>NZ_CAJGYT010000003.1 GCF_904846035.1 Psychrobacter aestuarii | reverse complement strand
TGTTCTTTGTCTATTTCTGACATCACATCATAAAACGTCTTTTCAGGCTCAAGCCTTGCTATTTCTGCCATTCGGTATATTTCAAAAGCGCTTGGTGCGTTTCTTCCATTCCTCCAATGCGTAATCCTCACATTGCTTGTATTTAATCTATTAGCTACTTCTTTATAGCTTCCAGTCTCTAGTCTTGCCAAATCAATTAGTCTTCTAACACTCAACATGAGTTTCTCTCCCCTTGTTAATTAACAAATAGTAAATTATAATTCGGGTATATCAAAATTATATCACTGGACGGACTTTCTACAATGTCAAATTCTGTATTAGAAGCCCAACTCTTAGGTTTTTTAGCAAATTTCGCCTTAGCTGGTGCAACTGTTTCCACCTTTGTACTTATCGATATTCGTTCAAAACTAAAGCAACTATTGCAATTACAAAGAGAAAAAAATAATCACGAAAGCTAAGAGCGCCGAATATATCCCCTGCCGTTATAACGCTAAACATAAATTTCTCACTATTCTGGAGTGTTAATTATGCGTCAAGTATACAAAAGTCTTTCCGAAACTGTCCCTTATATCTCTAGTTCCCCTGAGGTTTTAACCCTTTGCCCCTGTCCTCCAGAAACTTCTGATACAGAAGTGGATGGGGGCATCTTTTCAGCTGACTGCCGTGCTCGTTGTGAGTGTGGTGAGCTTTGGGTACTTGGTGAGTATGTCTGCAAGCACTGCGGACATGAATCAGATATGCCGTTCTAGGGG
The DNA here is from genome assembly GCF_904846035.1 of Psychrobacter aestuarii. GTDB lineage: Bacteria > Pseudomonadota > Gammaproteobacteria > Pseudomonadales > Moraxellaceae > Psychrobacter > Psychrobacter aestuarii. The sequence continues at coordinate 6,587 of NZ_CAJGYT010000003.1, read as the reverse complement.
GTTGATATGCCTTTATTAGTCGCTCCTTTCGCTTTGATTGTTGCTCTTTTACTTGTTGCTTTTCTCTCGTTCAGTGAAGAAAAAGACAACGCAGAATTTGAAGCAAAGAATTGTCCTGAGATGCTGCAAGTCGATAGTAAATATTGCAAGAAAACAGACAATTAAGGTCGATTTCTTAGCAGTGATAAACGTCTTTTTGTTTATTGCTGCTAAGAAATGACCAACGGGGGTTTGGGGGTGTAGCCCCCATGCTTTTTATCTTTTAGCTGAATTGGAGAAATAGTTTATTTTTTAAGTCAAGTTGGAGATTTGAAAAATACTATCTTTACTTAAAAAATCAATTATTTAATCAATGAAGTGCTTTAAAAAGAGGCTCTTAAAATGTCTTACTTATATCACACAGACAAAGAATTTTATCAAGCATCACTTGATTCATCAGCACGCCTAATATTTGACAAGGCATCTAGTCAATTATCAGACGGCAATCCAGTACACACAGAAGTTAAAGCATTACTAACGCTATCGAACACAGCTCTTTTTCATTCACTTAGCAATACAGTCATAAACACGTATTACACAATTTTGAACGATGAAAACTCAAAAAACGATGATATGGAAGGTTGGGACAAATGATGAAAAATGAATACCCCACAGTCTCGCCCAGTGAATTCGCTGCTGATTCAGCTAATCGAGTTGATACCCTCATTAATAACATGAGGGTAACTCACGCAACCATGCCCCACAAACGCGCTGCCTACGCGCTCGAACTCATGGACGCTAAAAAGAATGCCATATCTAAAACCGAAACAATCGTACTAACAGGTAAAAACAACAAACCAGTATATAAATCTATTGCTGTACCTTGTAACGGTCAAGAATTTTTCATTGATTGGCTCAACATGACCGCCGATATATCGACAGTCGGAGAAAAGTACCGTCGCACTCATGAAGACGATGACCAATACCTATCGCTTTGCCAGTCGGCAGCCGCCGAAATATCTACCCATCTTGTCCGTATGCTTGGTAAGCGTTATGCCATCACAGCCCAAAATCAGACAGGGCGCAATTTTTACAAATACAGTTTTGTTATTGGTGAAAATTACGGTCTTGTCTGCATTGGTGGGCAGCGTGATAGCTTCCTAATCATGCTCAATGGCACAGGCTGCGCCCTAGCCCCGCAAGGTTGGCAAACCTACGTACACCAATGGATTACCAAAGTAGCCGTTAAGGGCAAAATCACCCGCGTAGACCTTGCCCATGATGATCTGAACGGTGACTATCTCAGCGTTGACGCAATGGACGAACTAGAGACCAATAAAGGTTTTCACTGTGGCGGTGCAGAACCAACCGTTCAGCATCTGGGCAACTGGAAAAACAATGACCCATACAACAAAGGTCGTACCCTAACCATTGGCAATCGCTCTAGTGGTAAATACTGTCGCTTCTATGAAAAGGGCAAAAAAGAGGGAGACAAGGAATCGCCTTGGGTTCGCTGTGAAGTTGAATACAAAGCGAATGACCGCGTTATACCCTTTGATGTCCTCCTCAACCCTTCCCAATACGCAATGGGCGCATACCCATGCTTTGAAGGTCTGTTCTTATTTGAAACATCAGAACGCATTAAAACCAATCGCAAAACAGCACAAGTAAACCTAAACCATGCCTTTAATTGGATAAAAAACCAAACTGGCAAATATATGTCTTTTTTCCGTACGTTCTTATCTGATGCCGAAATACTGGAACTGATAAAGAGCGATGATGATACAGCCGTTCCAAAGCGGCTTCACCTATGCCACATGGCAGCAACATTAGGATATGCAGCATGATTACTCAAATGCAAATTACCATTATTGGCGCTAAGCCATCAAAGTTCAAAGTCGAAGACTACGAAGAAGATACTACCAAAGTTTACGCCCTACTGCCACTCGATGAAGAATCGGGCGGCGTTGGTCAAGCATCTGAGGCTTTTAACTTCAAAGACTCTAAAGCCATTTCCCTTTTCGATGGTGTCAAGTTCCCAGTACAGGCGAATTGCAAAGTCGAACTGATTACAGGTGGTAAAAAATCGAAGCTCGTTTTGCGCTCGATTGACATTCAAACACAGCCCAAGGCTTAAAGAATATGGCTAATGAATCTTATGTGTGCGTTGAACTTGTCAATGGTGTTTGTCAGTCGTGGGCTGTTCACACAAGCATATTGGATTCATTGGCGATAACCCCCGTCCAAGCGGGAAAAATCAGCACCGCAATAATTTTAGTCCTAGTTACAGGCTGGGTCTTAGGAGAATTGGGGCGCTTAATTAAAAACTCGAACAATCCGTTCGGGTAACTCAGGAGTATTAAAAATGGAAGGTTCTTCAGGTTTAGACGTAACCCAAATCGTATCTCAAATCAGCGCTCAAGTTAGCAATGTCGAAACCATCGGTCTTGCAATCCTCGGCGTGCTTGTTGTGATTGCGGGTATTAGCTTGCTGCGTCGAGTAGTGCGCTAAGCGTTGTTTGTTTTTAAAGCTGATTGGCTTAGGTCAGTCAGTTTCAAAAAGCAAATAAGGGGGCATCACATGGAATACGTCACAAAAGCAGAGCTTATTCAAGCAATTAATGTTCTTTCACCTGTTTTTGCATTTACATTCATTATGTCTTGCTTCGTACTTTTCCACACAATCAAGGTTCTTTTGGATAATCTGCAATTTTTGCTAGAGGCTAGAAAAAATGGACGCTCCTAGTATCTTAAACTGGCTCATTGTCTGGACGCTCGTTACAGCAATACGCATCATGTTGTCAAAAGTATGAATAGATTAACTTATACGCTTTTCTGTTTTATATCAGCAATGTTTTTTACTGCTGTCACCCTTCCCGCGTTCGCAGACGGTAGCGGCAGCTGGGGCGATGATAGCGGTTTTACTGGTAACGGCGGTGGTTTTGGTGGCTCAGGTTCTGGCGGTGACTGGGGTGACCAGTGTCAGTCGTATATATCTAGTTCTAAGTCTCAAACACTATCTTCTAGTCCTGCTGCTGCTTGTTCTGCTTATGTTGGTGTGCGTGTTGCTTCTGATTCTGTTATTGCGTCTACTTCCTTGTCTGGTCTTACTTGTTCTTATGAGACTAAACATCCGACAACTGGAGTTATTAATGGTTCTGGTAGTGTAAAAATTACAGTATCCAACTGTCTTGATGAACCTATTTGCCCAGCGGGTGAAGAACTTATCAATGGTGTTTGCACTCCTCCTCTTAAGTGCCCAGCGGGTTACATCAAACAAGATAACAAGTGCATTTGGCAGTGCCCAGCTGGTTACAAGATGCTCGGCGGCAACTGTGTACCAGATGATATGCCTGAAGACTGCGACCCTGCTATTCAGCAATGCGATGAAGATGGCAAGCCTGTTTGCGACTGCTGCACAAACTTAAAACAGCTTGTTAGCGACAATCGGACAATGATAAATAACGATAACCGAATCATATCTTTAACCGAAAACATGACCAGCAATCAAAATACAATCATCACGAATACTCAAAACATCAATAACAATATCAGCAACGTAAATAACAACTTAACAAATATCAATGAAAGCATTCAGAACGTCATTACAACAATAGAAGAAAACAAACCTGATTTTGACACCTCAGGCATTGAAGCAAAGTTACAAGAATTAATAGACAAAGAAACAACGGTAGATGGCACAAATATAGAAATGGACTTTACCCCATTAATCACCAAGCTGGACGAATTAAACGAATCTATAAAAGCCAATAAATACGACGATACAGAATTAAAGGCAAAGATTGACGAACTTATAAACAAAGACTTGTCAGAAATAACAGACAGACAAGACGAACAAACATCGCTACTCGAAGACATAAAACGTCTTTTGATGCCAACCAATGAAGCGGGTGATTCATCTTTTGATATGCCAGACGTTGAGCAATCAACGGTTGACCCGTGGGGCGCGCTTACAGGTTTTGATATTAGTCGCAACCGCATCAACGCAAGCAAACAGTGCCCAGCAGATAAAACATTTACAGTTTGGGGCGCTGAATTTGCGATACCCATGCAGCCTATGTGCAGCTTTTTGGGTTATCTCGCCCCAGTCTTTTTAATGCTCGCCTACTTCCAAGGCGCAATGATAATACTAAGGTCAGGTGATTAAATGCCCGCCGTTATCGTACTCATATTAACTTGGTTCACGCGTTACTTAATCTTAAAAGTAATTGCGATTGTCGGGGTTGCTGTTGGTAGCTACGCAATCATACAGACGTTCTTTGATAAGTATGTAAATGCGGGTTTGGCACAGCTTGGCGGTATGCCCTCCGATTTAATGGGCTTAGTTGGCATTGCCCACATAGACCATGCAATCAGCATCGTACTGGGTGCTATGTCTGTCCGAGCGTTTATCACTGCTGCACGCACCATGCTAGCAAAATTATAAAGGGGCGCAAGGGAAGGAGCGACTAAAGGAGCGACTGACCGCCCGCCCAAGGAGATACTATGGCTATTGACGTGATTACAGGGCAACCGCGTAATGGGAAATCACAGCGCGCTGTTAAAATGATATTTGACGATATAAAGGAAAACAACAGGCTAGAAAAAGAGGGCAAGCCGCGCCGCCCTATTTTTTCCGATATCGTTGGCATCAATGACCCTGATACAGTTACAAAATTGCCTGAAGTCCAAAAGCCGCCCACAGATAAGCCAATTTGGTTTGGTGATTATAAAACCGCCCCTGAAGAAGTCCCCGATGGCTACTGGTGTCCGCCGCCTAATAGCATCTTTTACTTCGATGAAGCGCACAAGCTCGAATGGGTCAAAGAGACCAGCGGCACGCTATCAAAAAACCCGTCTACTATCTCATTAAATGAGCATGGTCACATTGGTCATGACATAAAGTTACTTACCCAGTTCCCCAACTATGTACACACCCACATACGCGGACTTGTCCAGACGCACTATCATGTAAAGCGCGTCCACGGCGCATCGTTTGCATGGGTCTACAAATGGGACGATTTCCAGCTATCCCCGCGCACCAAAGCAGCCATTACAGACGCTTATGAAACAGAGAAGTTCTTTTTCAAAAAGAAGTACCAAAACGCCTATAAGTCAGCATCAGCACACAGCAAATTCAAATTCAAAATACCCGCTAAGCTAATACCTTTCATCATCGCTATTCCCTGCATATTGTTTGCCCTTTGGTACGTTGGCAAGGATTCAATGTTTGCCCCTGAAGCTGCAAAAGATGAGCAAGTACAGCAAGAACTTGATGACGTTAAAGCACAATCACAAGCACAGTTAGAAGAAATCAATAACATGAGATTTGAGCTCGAAGAACTAAAAGCAAAATATCTACCAAAGCACATCGCCATGCTCGCAGAACATGAAGACGTGCGCCCCGCAATGATAATCGCATCAGATACATCATGCGTCGCATACAATACATATGGTGAGCCTTTGCTAATCACAGACAGCCTTTGCTACATGATGAACGAATCACCCGCAATGATACCTAAATCAAGAGAAATTAAGCAGGCTTCTACTACCGCCCCAGCATCGGGCACGCTTGGCAGCGGACAAGAAAACAATACAACAAATATCGAATATTTTGACAATCAAAAAGACTTTGTAACTGCAAGTTAGTTTTGAGCGTTTTTGCTCTTAACTACTGGAGTTATAACAATGTTTAATAAGCTATCTGAGATTATCGAATACTATCAACAGTATCATCTAACAAAACACAAATACGAATATCGAGCGCATAACCTGCGCTTTTTTGATGCCTACAATTTACGTGACCTACGCAAAAAAGACGTGAAAGAGTACGCGCTATTACGCCGTGCCAAGGTGTCCAACGCCACAATAAATCGTGAATGCTCTTTTGCTCGCGCAGCGATCAACTGCGTTAATGATGATTATGAGCTTAGGCTAAATAACCCATTTGCGGGTGTAAAATTTGTCGAAGCCGATTACATCGCGCACTATCTAACACGCACCGAATACCAAAGGCTGCTTGCTGCCGCATTGGAAACACACAACCAAGATTTGCACGATTTTATAGTTCTTCTCACAATGACAGGCTGCCGCCCTATCGAACTGCTAACGCTCGAATGGTCAAACGTCCACATAGACAAACGTCAGTTTGTTGTCCGCAACTATTACAGTAAGTCAAAGCGCACAATGTACAAATATCTAAACGATACCGCGTTTAATGTGCTATTGGAGAGACAGCAGCAAGCTAAGGGAGATTATGTTTTTACCAATATGAATACAGGTGAGCATATAAAGAGTTATAGCAAGGGTTTTCAATTATGCAAAAAGCGTGCGGGTGTTAAATGCACTATGTATGATTTACGGCACAGCTACGCTTCATGGCTTATACAGGCGGGTGTTGGTATTTATACCATCAAAGAGCTTTTAGGGCATGGCGACATTGAATCGACAATGCGCTATGCCCATTTAGATTATCGACAGTATGTTGACTCTTTATCTTTGATAGGGTGAATAGTTTGTAAATAAATGTAAACAGGTTTTGCACGCCCTCGCTTTCCGAAGCCGAGGGTCGTGGGTTCGATTCCCGCCGGGCGCACCAATAATCTGCA
>NZ_CAJGYT010000002.1 GCF_904846035.1 Psychrobacter aestuarii | reverse complement strand
GGAATTTATAATCGTTAAGCCATTATTTACAATTATTACTTCAATACCTATATATAGTGAGCCAGCCATACTGCCATAGTATCTATTATGGCAGTATGGACAAACTACATTCACTTAATCACTAATTCGATATATTTTATAAAAATTACGTATTCCTTGCTCTACACGTTCGTCGATTTCGCTATGGGTTAATGGTTCTCGAGCACCTAATTTAATTTCAAGGTTTACAAAACCTAACCACATACCTGTTAGTATATCTGCTGCCTGAGTAGATTCACACACTGGCAATTCTTTATTAACTATCGCATTTTCGATCAGCCTCGTAAGTAGCTTTTGCCCACGTCCTGGCCCTAAAGCAAAAAAATGTTTGGGCAAATCTGTATTATCAGACTCTAAACTAGCTATCAATCGATCCCAATTTAGTAAATCCCGATTGTTTATAAATCTCAGATATTGCACACCAAAGTCATATAAAGCCTCTGAAATTGGTATTTCTTTGAGTCTAATAAATTCTTCTTCTGTTATTGTCAAAGCGGATTCACGACGTATAACAGCTTCTATCAGTGCTTGTTTATCCTTGAATTTAGCGTACAAAGTTGCTTTTGCAACACCTGAGAATGCCGCTATTTCGTCGAGTGTAACTTCTGGACCTTTCTGGAGAAACAAGTTGCGAGCACAATTAAGTATGGTGGTCTTTTTCAGATTGTCTGTTGGTCTACCTGGTCGTCTTTTTTCTTGCATAGTGTAAACCTCCTTTAAGCTTATCTTTCAATAGAAAGAAATATTTATAACTATGGCAAATAGGATATCAATCCTATTAATAATAGTATTGATATTCAATGGGTTTACTAACTCACATTACATTGAACGATTTTTGATTTTTTATACAGCTGATAAAACAGATAAAATACCAGCTAACATGAGTCCACCAACTACAGTTATATGTTCAAGTACAATATGAAATTCATGTGTTCGCTTTGGTTCATCAAACTTCCAAAATGGATGTCCTATTGGAATTGTTAATAAAAGAAATATTGCTAACCAACCAGCACCTAGCCATCCAAAACCAGCAAAATTAGTAATTATGAGCAAGGACCCTAAGAGCTGAGTTCCTATAGTTGCAACTGCGAAAAGCTTAGGTACAGGAAGGTTCGCATCAATCATTTCTTGTACAATAATTTTGAAGTTGAATATACCAAACAGACCTGCCATCCAAAATACGAGGGTTAGAATAACTTTCGCAATCACTAAAATGATAGAGCTACCTAACAAGGTGATAATAATTTCCTGCATATCAATCTCTAAAAATAATTACTATACTGGATAGTATAGTAATTATTTTTAGAGATTGATAGAGGATTGGAAATAAATTCATGTAATCCATAAAACCAAGGTTTCTCACTACAGAAGAAATTAAAAAAAGGTTTTTAATGTTTTTAAAAGTTTTTAATGTTTTTAAATCCGCTGTACCTCTTGGTAATAAAGGCTTTCAAGACCCATAAAGCAACGTCTTACGACCCATAAAGCAACGTCTTACGACCCATAAAGCAACGTCTTACGACCCATAAAGCAACGTCTTACGACCCATAAAGCAACGTCTTACGACCCATAAAGCAACTTAAATTTTAATTTGTTGCTTTATCAGCACGTGCGTATTAGAGTTGCTTAGAGTACATAAGGGGTCGCAATGCAAAAGCAGTTAGTTACTAAAGATAATTCTTTGATAGGGGCAAGCTACAGCTTAGGTGTAGTTGAGCAACGGCTGATCTTTTTAGCTATCATTGAAGCTAGAGAGCAAAAAACTTTAATAGAGGCTGGTGGACTACTAAGAATTTATGCTCAGAGCTATGCCAAACAATTTGATGTAGAGAAACATACATCTTATGAAGCTATGAAAAGAGCTGTAAACGGGTTGTATGAAGCAGGTTTTGCTTACAGTAAACTTGACGAACGATCAGGAAAAATAGGTCACTATAGAAGTCGATGGGTCGATAAAATTGGTTATATCGACGATTTAGGATGCGTTGAACTTGTTTTTGCAAGCGATGTGATACCGTTAATTACTAGACTCGAAGCTAGATATACAGAGTATGAGTTGAAACAGGTTGTAGGGTTACAAAGTGAATATGCTATTAGGCTCTATGAGTTGATCATACAATGGCGATCAGTGAGGAAAACAAACCCAATATCGCTTTCAGAGTTACGAAAAAAACTGGGATTGGTAGATGAATACAAGAGAATAGAGGCTTTTAAAAGAAGGGTTCTAGATTTAGCAATAAAACAGATTAACGAACATACTGATATCACAGTTCAATATGAACAACATAAACAAGGTAGGGTTATTATAGGTTTTACCTTCAAGTTCAGACTAAAAGCTCAAGCTAAAAAGTTGTTGGAAAAAAGTAGAAGTAGTGATATGCCGAACATGCTAGCTTCCCTAAAAATGACAGACAAACAGAGGGGAATGTTTGCAGCCAGGCTGTCGAGAATGAGCGAGTTGGCTAATTATGCTAAGCAGGGTGAGGATTATAAAGCATTTGCTGAACGAATTGAGCTTGAGTTATTGGATGAGAGTAAGCATGATTTTTATATGCCTTATCTTGAAAAGATAGGCTTTCAGTCTTCTTAGAATATTAATAACATATAAGTACCAAAATGATGTTTTTCCAACTCATGCTGTAGGCAATTCATATAAGTTGCAATGAATCTTCTCGTATATTGCATATAAGCTCTAGCGAAGAACAGGTAAATAATGAAAATAAGTACCTATGTTGAAAAAAATGAGAGTGCGCCGAAGCTTGAAGACAAAGTTATCATTGAAGCAGCTCATGAAAAATATACTTTCCATAAGTTGCTTCAATGATGGTTTTTAGTCGTTACATTGTTTTAGAAAACAATAGTTATCCTTGCATCCATAGTTGTAAATAGCCCAGAGGCATTACCATATAGGCAAAATGTTCCATTACCAATAGAAATCCAGCAATACCGATAGTATAAATGACAGTTTTTACAGCATTCATACGTGCCACTACTAGCAAGAATAGTACAGCAAAAATAATACTACCTATTAGCATGCCTACCGTGAATACAAGCCAAATAAAGGCGAGAACCCAACCTGTAGAAATAAGAACAGTAATGACAGTACCTCTCCATAACTGAATTGTAGCTTGGCTATCAGGAGAGCGACGCATCCTAAAAATATCAACAACTAGTGCGACGAAAGATAATCCAATACCTACGATGCCAGTTACCTTTGGAAATAAACCACCATCACCAGAATACTGCAATGCGAGTGTAAATTGCATAATAAAGAAAAGTAGGAAAACTATTGTTGTAACCAAGCGAACCTTGTTGGTTGCGTGGCCGCCATCGGCTTCAACAATTGCAGCTGCTTTAACACTCTCACCATTATCGATAGCCTTTTTCTTAGCCAGTTGTCTACGGACAAAGGGTATGACCAATGCACCTACAAGAATCAGTAGAACAACCATGACAAAAGGACGTGTCAACCATTCAGTTGGTTCATACACTTTTACCGTCAAGAAAAAATATCTTTCTAATGGTTCTGCAAGAACAAAAGAAATAAGAAAAGGTGCACGAGGAATATCACATTCCTTACATAGCCATCCAATCAGACCTAATAACAACATCATGTAAAAGATGTTGAGATCGATGGGACCTTGAAAGCCACTCATAAATATAATTGGAATTAGTGCAGCAGCTAGAATCGGGAAAGGTATGAATGATAGGCGAGCTAAAGGTTGAGCTAACAAAAATGAAAAAACGGCACCTGCAATACTCGCAAGGGCAAAAGCCCATACGATAAAATAAACCAGATCAAGATGCTTTGTCATCATTGCAGGACCTGGTTGAATACCGAAAACCAGTAGTACGCCTAGTAGCAAGGCAAAAGGTGCTGCACCTGGTACACCAAAAATCAATGTTGGAATCAAAGCACCTGATTCAATACCATTACTTGCGGCGGAAGGGGCAATAACACCCCTTGGGTCACCCTCACCAAATTTGGAATCACCTTTACGTGCAGCAAAAGCTTGTGCCTGTCCGTATGAAATCCATGAACCTGCAGTAGAACCAACGCCAGGTAAGAAACCAATGGCAGTACCAATAGCTGCTCCTTGAAGTACAGCAAAGGGATAGCGCAAAATATCTTTGAAACCTTCTTTCTGCCCACCACCAACATTAATTCTTTGGCTAGAAACTGCAGTTTTTTGAGCAATCAAGCCAATAATTTCTGCTAGACCAAATACGCCCAATGCCACAGCTACCAAGTTGATGCCATCGCTTAGGAATTCTATATCAAAGGTAAATCGGTATTCTGCACTAATCGGTGATACTCCGACAAAGCCAAGTGCCAATCCGAATACTGAAATCATCAAACCTTTGGTCATATTGCCTTTTGACAACATGGCAGTTAAGAAAACCCCTGCTACAATCAAAGAAAAGATTTCTGGTGAGCCAAAAGCGGTGACAATTGGCTTTGCAATAGGCACAACAAAGGTCAAAGCAACAATACCAAATAGACCACCTAGTGTGGATGCAATAAAACTGGCACTTAACGCTCTACCTCCTTCGCCTTTTTGTGCCATCTTATAACCATCCAGTAGAAATACTGAAGCGGATGCAGAGCCAGGTATTCCTAAGACAACTGAAGTAATGACATCAGATGTATGTACGACGGCCACCGCACCGATAATCATGGCGATAGCCTGATTTGGCTCAAGTGTAAAAACAAAAGGCATAAGTACAGCTACCGCACCTGTACCACCTATACCTGGTGTCACGCCAATAAGAACACCGACAATGACTCCAATTAACAAAAACATAAGCATTTGGGTATCAGCGAGCTGTCCTAATGCTGAGAATATCACGTCTATCATGACCTTTCCTTAGTGAATAGCTGTTCCATATTTTTCAAGTAATAACTTGGATATAAAGTCCATAGTTTCAGGGCTTACCTTTAATGCTTTACGAAAATCTTCTTTCGCTTCCTTGCCTGAAATTAACTGATACCCTCCTAAAGCATCCTTAGCTTTTTGCATAAACTCCTTGTCATTATTAAGCTTCTTCACCATGGCATCATATTGATCAATGACTTCTTGACTAGTGCCTTCATTTCCCCACATACCTTTTTGATAATAAAGACCAGACACTACGAACGCTTGGAACGCTTCATACGCCATTCGTTGGTGCTCAGTTTTACCACCATATTTTTGGTACATCTCTTCAAAGGTTGGAACATTTGGTAAGTTCGGGTCACGCTCGACCTTACCATTCACAGGAATACCCATACTAAACAATGGCACGACTTCGCCAGTCTTTTCCCCCTCAGCAAGCTGAGATAAGTAAGTTGCGGTCGTCTGAAAATCTAAATTAGTTTCTCCACGTTGTACTGCCAGTCTGGTAGGACCACGACCCTCAAAACCAAAAACGCCCCTAACAGGTACACCTAAAGCTTCAAGTGCTAAGATTGCAATCAAGTCCAAACCAGACGCACTCATCCCACCATATAAAAGTTCTTCAGGCGCATTTCGTAGGTCGTTGACATTTTTAATGCCAGTCTCACCGTTAGTCCACAAAACCGCACCTGTCCCATTAATGACTAATGGTTCAAGTTTAGAAAAGTCAAAGTGAGCGGTCTTGTGATCTAGCATATCTTGGAAATAGGTAGTTGCAGAGGTGATCATCAAGTACTGACCATTATTAACACCACTTTTAACAAAGGCGTTAGTACCCGTAATAGTTTCACCACCTGGCACATTGATTACCTGATAGCGATCGATTTCTGGACTTTCTTCGGCAAAGGACTGAGTAATAAAACGTGCCCATGTATCTGTACCACCACCTGAACCATACGGTACCATCACATCCACAACACCAGGTCCTGTTGGCTTATAGCTAGCTTGTTCTGGTGCACAAGCAGTTGTAAATAGAAAAATCGGTAACATAGCAATGCTAATTAGACGACGTGCACCATACTTTTTTGTCTTATTATTTTTCATAGTCATCATGATATTGCCACTTCCTTTGGCAAAAGGTTTAAGAGAATATTAATAGTTGCTTTGGCAATGGTTCTACAAGTACCAGATATATCTTTACCCATTTCGCAACGTTGTGAATCTTCATATTCAGGAAGCCAATACTTACTGGTACTGCCTCGCATCCGTGCTGCTTTTATTACAACATCCTTCATCATTCACCACCTATTTTTGACTTTTTCAGAGCGATAGTATATGCACCCTCTATCGCTAATAGGCAACGAGGAAATTTTTGTCTATCTATACTAAAGATCTAGGCTTGATAAATCTCTTCCCGAACTACAAGTGCATCACTATGAATATAGATTTATATCTTCTAAAGTTTTATGAAGGAGGGCATGGGAGGAGTTTGAAATAGATTACTCCGCTCTCAACTTTGAAGGTGATTAACACGGGAAGAGCACTTCACTGACTCATTGTTTTAGACCAAAAAACAATGGATTTGTCAGATACTTATAGATGAATTTATAATTAATGTCTATTTAATTATGGTGCAGTGCTAAAAATTTTTACTACTTAGCCTTTGCGAGCTACTGATTACACACCAGAGCTAAGTGATTTTAATATTGTTTTCATGGGTATACCCTACTGGAACCACCCCAAATAGACCCCAGAAGTTATAAATAGACTACCTATAACAGACTGCTATAATAGAACCACTTATAACAGACTATTCTAGGTGCTTATGTTTATTAGAGCTTATCTTCGCGCTTCGACCAAAGAACAAGATGCCAAACGTGCTAAGAGCGAACTCATCGCCTTTGCAAATGATCATCACCATAAAATAGCTGCTTTCTATACTGAGAATGAATCTGGAACAACGCTAGAGCGCCCACAACTGATGCAACTTATCGAGGACGCTCATGATGGCGATGTAATTTTAGTCGAGCAGATAGATCGCTTAGCGCGGCTGACTCCATCCGACTGGAATATTCTCAAGCAAAAGCTGTCAGCCAAACACCTCTCTGTAGTATCAAAAGAGCTGCCAACGTCTTATATGGCTCTACAGCAAAAAAAGAACTCCGAATTTATGGATAGCGTGCTGCGTGCTATCAACGACATGATGCTTGATATGCTTGCCGCAATTGCTCGTAAAGATTATGAAGATCGTCGCCATCGCCAGATGCAAGGTATCGCTCGCGCCAAAGCTGAAGGTAAATATAAGGGGCGTAGAAAAGATACTGGCAAACGCACAATCATCGCCAGTCTGCTGACAGCTGGCCACAGTTATTCTGAGATACAAAGTATGACCAGATGTTCTCGTCAATTGATTGCTGATGTGGCTAAACAGTGAGATTCATGCGATAGTTATCTAGAAAACGTTCTGAACAGTTGCACTGTACAGATCTTAAAAACGTACTTGAACACTAGGTCAAACATGAAAATTTCAGTAACTAAAGCAGCAAAACAGTGGGGGGTATCGAGAACCACCATTTACCAGAAAATCAATGAGGGCGAGCTTTCCAGAACGGCTGACAAGCAAATTGATACTTCAGAGATGATTCGAGTTTTTGGAGAGCCAGCTGCCAAAAAACGTACTGAACAAACAATGAATACTAATAACGGTACGTCTTCGAACAGTCAAAACGTACAGGACTGTACAGTACTTGAACATCAATTAGCACTCGAAAAGCTGAAAAATAAGCACTTAGAACAGCAAGTCCACGCTCAAAAGCAGCTAATAGAAAATTATCAAGATCAAATCAAACAGCTCAATATAACACTAGAAAAAGCAAATGCCAGTATTCATGACTTAACACAGATCAGACTACTGGAGTTTAAAGGTTCTGAACATGAAAAAGGTCATCAGCAACCGCAGACAGATCTGTCACCTGAAATAAAGGCTGCAGCTACAGCTCCGAAAAAGAAAAGATGGTTTGGGTTTTAATTGTTTATTACGGTCTTGGCATACTGTAAGAGCGTCGCGGCGTCGGCCTATTTGGTTTATCCTGAACAACGCTTTTGATCTTTAGCTCTAAAGGCTCAGGTGCTTTAATATCACCATACAACTTTTGATGATATGTTTTCTTAATCTCCATACCTGTAGTCCACGTTTTCAGATCCCAATTACCGCGTGACCTATTGACGCTCTCATAATCCTTTTGACGCTCTTCTACGACATGTGCTCTCTGTGCCAAGCCATAAAACCCCTCTTCATAGATAGTACCTTTGAGCCTAATATTTCGCTTTAGGTCAGGATGAGACACACTGACACTGCTTCGCGTTACTCTCTCAATTTTCAATCCCATTCTTCTCAGGGTATGAAACACGCTACCGCGGTTAAGGAACATACGTTCTTCTAGGCTATCGCGCATTTTTCGATCAATAGCTCCTTTTAAAGCGGAATCGCTCTTAGGGTTAGCAATAATTTCATCGTCTTCTTTATCTTGATAATTGACCTGTTTATCATACAGTGCAGGACGCGAAGCATTATTTACATAAGGATTTATCAAACGCTTTCGCTTAGGATCATTGGGGTCAGTCAAACCGTATTCTTGATTGATAATATTTTTAAAAGCATTTACCCGTACCAGGTCAGCACCTGCATAAAAGGGCTGTAATCTTTTACCACTTCTAAGCTCTTGGCAAGGAATGACAAAGTTCAGTTCAAGCCGTCCGTTCTTATCGCTATGCTCTACCCATAAAATGTCATATTGATCGGGGTCAAGTCCTACAAACAACGTATTTTCAAAGCGCTGCATGATGTCTTTTTTCTGCTTATCTGTAAATTGAGTAGCATCCTCAGTAAAAGAAAGAACCCCTGCCTTATATTTTTGTTTATAGGGTGTGGTATTGATTAGCTGCTCAGTGAGCTTAGGATTGCCATAAAGTACCTTCGCACCTTCCCTAAGGCTATTATCACTACCCAGTAGGTAGTTAATAGGTCCTGCGCCTGATCCTTTGCCTCGGTTAAAGAATTTGACAATCATCCCTTACCTCGCAAATGCTCATTAAGTAGCGTATCTATTGCAGTTCTGATAGCTTGCATCTGCTCAAACACATTCTCGTCTATTTTCTTATCAGTATTGACGTGCTTGGCAATCTGATTAAGGTTTGAGCCAATACGACCAAGTGCGCGAACCAGCTCAGGATCAGCTGGCTTCATTGGCGTTACCCCTAAACCCAAATCACGCATCCATCCTGCCATTGTCGTTCCTTGCTGCCGCTGTTTCAGCTTAGCCAGTTCATCTTCAGTTACGCGAATCGCAATTTCTTTGGTCCTTTTTTTACCACTAATTTGTGGCATCACATCGACTCCTTTCTCGGGTTGGGGGTCAAGGGGGCGATAGCCCCTTTGCCAGCACCTAAGAAGGGGGGATTGTAGCAAAGCGAAAATAGCCCCCTCTTAGGACTGCTAGCTTAAAATAGTATCATAAATGTCTGTATACAATAGAAATTGTATGTCTATATATACCTCTTAACGTAGAGAAACAAATGTCTATATATATAATAAATAGGGTATGATTGATACTTTATAAGAACATTGGGGCGAAATAATGAGTGAAGTACCGTACTCTAAGCGTAAAGTAAACATGATGCGTGTGAACGCTATGAGAAAGGAGGGGGCTATAGCCAAACAGTTATTTATTGCTTTCATAAGCGGTGCAATGACTCTAAATTTTAATAGCAAAAATGCTAAAAATTATCCAGAGGATTACTACATATTCAAAAGAATAGTAGAGCATACACCAAGTATCGAAAAGCTTCACAGTCAGATAAACATGTATAGAGCTTCTCAAATACTAGAATTACTAGGGACAAGCGTTGATAATAAAAAACTAAGCTTCCTAAAAGATCATAAAGATCCGTTTAGCAATATATCATCTCAAAATGTACTTGATATTATCAAAGCAGACTTGGACAACTACAGATTACTTCTAGAGGCGTTTATTTTCCATAGACATCGAAAAGCCATTATAAACCTACGTTTCAAGATCAAAAAAGAGCTAGGTATGACTAACGAAGAGATAAAACCTTATAAGATATACATGACAATCCCTAATAGCCTTTTACCCTTTGCTAATGCCTATCAGAAGCAAAAACACGCTATTCAAAAGAAAAATTCAAAATAATTTTTTTCAATTTCCCACCTCACTCTCTCTAATCAGTATGCCCACTAGAGTATGCCCACAGCGTATGTCCACATAAGCAGATAGGGCAACAGCGCTTGAGCTAAACCTAAAGGGCTCCGCGCTGTTGCCCTATCTATGTGGACAACCCTGATGGACAACTCTGTGGACAACTGCTTGGAGAGAGTGAGGATGAAGTTTTGGGCAACACTCACCCTAAAGCGCTCACAAGTAAAAACTTGCAAACCCTTTAGAGTATTGCCCTGACAACTGCCTGTCGGTCGCTCGGCATCGTCTCGGGAAGTCATCACGGTATCACGCTGACTCTGTCATGATTACGGCTGATAGCACCGCCTAGACACGCTCATAACCGCTATATAGCCATTTCTATGCTAGCAAGGGTTCATTAACCCAATATACCGCTACGAATACGCTTATATAACCTCTCATTGCGTTGCTTAATATGTCTAGTAACCCCTGTCTCAAGCTTGCTTGTCACCCACACAATGCAGTCGTCACTGAGGCCTGCCACCCATTGCTAGGGAACAGTTACAAAGTGCTGATAGGGCGAAAGTAACGAGCAAATAGACGGTTTTACTGAGTAAGTAGAAGGAATTACTGTAGTAAATTATGAAATTTGATTGCAATGCCAACATAGTTTGCTAAAATAACCACTAATGGGCTTTACTGCTGGTCAAATAACGCACTTTGGATGCTTATTTGGTCGTTACAGGCGTCGCCAAACGTCTGTAACCGTTAATGAACATTAAACGATAAACCCCCCTAATACGTCAAGTAGTAGGGGGGTTTATTTTTTGGAGTTATCACTAGCAACTTGATATATACATCAACGTAATGATGAAAAATATTGAGTAGGCGATTTACCTAAAGATTTTTTAAACATAGTTATGAATGCATTAACAGAGTCATATCCTAAAGTACCCGCCACGCTCTGCACAGATTGTCCCTCTGCCAGTTTATTCAATGCAATCATCAGATGTAACTGCTGACGCCAGCGCCCAAAACTTAGTCCCGTATCGCTTTTCACCAGTCTAGCCAGTGATCGCTCACTCGTTGCCAACTGCTCTGCCCATTGACGCAGCGTGGTGCGGTTACTTGGGTCTGCAAAGAGCGTATCCGCAATGTATCTGATCCTCGGATCGTCTGATATTGGTAAATAAAGCTCTTTCACTGCTGCATCGGAAAGCTGCTCGAGTAGGACAGCAACCAAACGTGCAGTTTTGCTTTCAGCAGCGTATGAAGGTTCCTGCTCAGAAAGATAAAGTATCAACTCTCTTACTAATGGCGTGATCGCAACGGTACAACAATTTCTAGGCATCTCCGACGCGTCAGGCTCAACGAATAAAAAGCAAGTACGAGCATTTTGAGTAACATGGCAACTATGAGTCGTACCGCCAGGAATCCAAAGGGCGTGCTGAGGAGGCACAAGCCAGAGTGCATTTGGAACCTTACAACTGACTGCACCATGCAAAGACATAATCAACTGACCTTTACGATGATCATGGGGTTCGATTTCAGAGTCATTTGATACTGGTGCAAGCTGAAGAGCAACCGCGGCCTGTGCGAATCTATTAGAATCAAAATCTACTGGTGATGACACTGTTTTTTTAAAAATTGGCATAATATAGGTATTAATTGTCATATTATCTATATTATAGAGATATCAAATACTTTAAAGTGCTTCTTTTTTTAAAGAAAGCTAGAGAGCATGCTCAATACCGCTAAAAACAAGTGGCACGCTATTGTGCTTATCGTAGGAATACTTTTTATTGCTGCTAATCTACGTGTTACCTTCACAGCAATCGCACCCGTTCTGCCGCTCGTGCAAAACGACTTTGGTCTAAGCTCCTCATCAGTAGGTCTACTCACTTCATTGCCTTTGCTTGCATTTGCAGCATTTTCGCCAATAAGTGCTTCGTTCGCTCGTCAATTCGGATTAGAACGCACACTTTTTGTGGCGATGATCATTATTCTATCAGGTATTCTACTGCGCTCTGCGGGTAGTGTATGGACTTTATACATCGGCACTATGCTAATAGGGGTGGGAGTTGCTTTTGGCAACGTGCTGTTACCTGGTCTGATTAAACGTGAATTTCCAGCAAATATGGCATCTATGACGGGGGCTTACTCCATTACTATGGGTGCAGTAGGTGCGATAGGGTCTGTAATAATTGTTCCTATAGCGCAGAGTTGGAGCTGGCCTATTGCTTTAGGCTTGTTAATCATAGTCCCACTACTTGCCCTTATGTTCTGGATACCACAGCTGAAAAAAAATGATGCGGTAAAATTATCGAATAGAGAAAAATCGGCAAGCGTGAACGTTTGGAAATCGCCGTTAGCGTGGCAAGTCACCCTGTTTATGGGGCTCAACGCAATGCCTTTTTACGTCGCTGTCGGGTGGCTACCCACTATCTTAATAGACAATGGATTATCAGCTGGACAAGCAGGATCTGTGCACGGGACGTTGCAACTCGCCACAGCTATTCCCGGGCTAATACTGGCAGCCACACTTCGTCGTTTAAAAGATCAAAAGTTAGCAGCGGTAACCGTGAGTTTGTTAGTTGCACTATCACTAATCGGATTTGTTTATTTTCCGAACCTTTCCGTGTTGTGGGCTGCTTTTTTAGGCTTCGGCTCTGGTGCTAGCATGATGCTCGGTCTGACGTTTGTAGGTTTACGCACAACCAATGCCGATGACGCTGCTGCTTTATCAGGCATGGCACAGTGTGTCGGCTATCTGATGGCAGCGGCAGGTCCTTTGCTGCTAGGTCAACTGCATGATTGGATTGGGGGTTGGACTGTACCACTATTAATAACCGCCGCCATCTCTGTTGCCGGTGCATACAGTGGGATGATGGCTGGGCGCAATGCCCATCTTGAACCTGATCCATCGCTTAGAAGCACAGCTCACTAATTAGAAACCATGGCAGATATGTGTATACCACCACAGAGCTGCCATATTAAGACTTCCATATTAACTATTGAGTAAAATCTATGAGCAACATACTAATAATCAACGGCGCCAAATCATTTCTTATATCAAAGGGCGAGCTTAATAATATGTTTGCCACACTGGCTGCCGATCATCTTACTGCACTCGGTCACCAAGTCTCAACTACAGTTGTCGATGCTCCCTACTCAGTTGACGAGGAAGTTCAGAAAATCGCCAACAGCGATATCATCATCTATCAGATGCCAGGTTGGTGGATGGGCGAGCCTTGGACAGTCAAGCGCTACATTGATGAAGTCTTCACTGCTGGCCATGGCGTCCTGTATGCCAACGATGGTCGCTCACGTATCGACGACTCGAAAAAATACGGCAGTGGTGGTTTGTTGCGGGGTAAAAAGTACATGCTGTCGCTAACTTGGAACGCGCCGCAGGAAGCTTTCGATGACCCGAAGCAATTCTTTCATGGCGTAGGGGTCGAGGGTGTTTACCTACACTTCCATAAGGCCAATCAGTTCCTTGGGTTGGAAGCTCTCCCTACCTTCATTGCCAACGATGTCGAAAAAAATCCGCAGATTGAGCAGGACATTGCTAAGTATCACCAGCACCTCGATCGATACTTTCGTTGAACTGAACTACATTGACGAAAACACAGATAATATTTCAAGATATCTTAATAAGATATTATCAGTATGAT
>NZ_CAJGYT010000001.1 GCF_904846035.1 Psychrobacter aestuarii | reverse complement strand
CATTGTCAAAATATTTTTAAGAACATTTGTTTTTATATTAATTTTTATATATCATTATTATTATCACTTTTATGTAATACATATGTTAAATTACAAGCAGTCACACCCAACCCTTCTGTACGCAATGCATGCGTCAGACCTACAGACGCTCCGTACTAATACACTAGTAAACATTGTTAAATTTTTTAGCGCTACATTGATATGATTTTGAGAACGTTTTGACACATTTATATGAATAACAAGCAAGCCTTTCTTTACACGATAGAAGACAACCTGTCTGGGTGATATTTCATGTTTAAAATAAGCAATAAATGGTCGTCGGCGCTGCTCCTGACCTTTTTGGTTCATGGCATTTTTTTTATTGTCATTTACACCCATGTCAATCTGCGCCAAAGCCATACTGACCCGCTGACGCAGTCAACCACCCTGATTCGTCACACCTATGACACCAGTACTGCGCCTGTGGTACTGGATACCCTCAGCGAGCGCCAAACCATCACGGCTGCCGACAGTCAAAATCAATCTAAAAAAAGCATGAATAAAGAGGGTATGGTTAGAGAGGACGTCAATAAAGAAACTACGGATAAAAAAAGACAGGCTAAAGAAGACAGTGCGGACGATACGGCTATGCAGCGTAGCACCAAACCCGTAACAGGCAACACATCAAGTACCAGCACATCAACGGCCTCCGCTAATCGTGAGTCTGAACCACGCAGTACAGCGCAGACCGCCAGCACCACGGCAATGGGAAAAGAAGCACTGCCACGGCAAACTATCGCTGAGTCAGGCGCGGACACCGCCCCCTCTATCGCCACACTACAAGCAGAAGCGGGGCTGCTAGCAGCAGACACCGCGCAAGCACCTACGACGGCTCAAAAAATCGTCACCGCCGAGACACACAATAAAGCGAAAGCCGAAGCCGAAGCCGTGAATCAAGAACTGCGCGCAGCCATCGCGATGGTAAAAGAGCGCAATCAGCAGCGCATCAGCCAAAGCAATACCGCAGTAGATGTGCCTACAAACACGCAGCCGAATGCCGATGCATCGGTCATTGACACGGCACCGTAAAATTCAGACAAATAGGCATTAAAAAGACAGCTATAGAGAGAAAGACAAATAACAAGAAAAGAAAAGTGAGATAAAAAAAGTAAGAAAAGTCAGCTGTTTAAAAAATATACAGCCAAGCTATGATGACGCGCGCGGCATATGACGACTGACCGTAGCAATCAGCGCAATCATCAACATCGCCATAACAATCAGCAGCATGGACAACAGATGCGCCGTACCATAGTTCAGCGCCTCGACCTGCTCATATATCGCAATAGACACCACCTTGGTCTCGCCAGCAATACTGCCGCCAATCATCAACACCACACCAAATTCGCCAATGGTATGGGCAAAGCTGACCAGCGCCCCAAGTAACATACCGACCCGTGCTTGTGGCAACAGCGCCACCCAAAAACGCCGATACCAACGTGACTCAAGCAAAGTCGCCACTTCAAGAACACTGCTAGGAATACGAGCAAACTGCGCATAGACAGGCTGCACATAAAAGGGAAAGGAATACAAAATAGAGCCAATCACCAAGCCTTGAAAGCTAAACGCCAAGCTTGGGATGCCATGGGCACTCAGCCAGCGCCCCACTCCAAAATTGGGACTCATAAACAGCAATAAATAAAAGCCAAGCACCGTCGGCGGCAGTATCAAGGGCAGCGCAATCACCCCCATCAGCACAATCTTTAGTCGTCTTACGGCACTCAGACGGCTGGGACGTGCCAGCCAATACGCAAGCGGCGTGCCAAGCAGCAGCAAGCACGCCGTCGTCACCGCAGCCAGCTTAATACTGACCCATAATGGCAAAAGTATCTCTGGCAGCGCCGCTGTCATCATATCAGCACCCAATATACCGCCTATTTATTGCGCATCTGACACAGGCAAATAGCCTGAGCGTGTGAGAATATCCTGTGCCTCAGCCGACTGCAAGTGTCGCGCAAACCCTTGTGCAGCGGGCTTGTCTGACAGCACAATTCCATCTTGTAACAGTGCAGGATAACCAGCGACGGGCAGCACTGTATACGCTGACTTTGGCGTCTTTGTTGCCACAAGCTGTGACAGTGCGACAAAACCATAGTCCACGCTACCGCTGTGCGTGTACTGAAACGCTTGTCCGATATTCTCCGCTTGTATGGTCTGTACATTTTTGGGTAATGATGCGCCTTGACTTGCCTGCTGCAAATAGTGTGCTGCCGCCGCGCCATAAGGGGCAAGTTTGCCATTGGCTAAGGTTATTTTGAGCGGCGTGGTCGTACGGTATAAGGCAGGTACGGTGTTCGCGGTCGGCGCGCCCAAAGGCTGCGTGATGCTATAAAGCGCAAGCTGCCCACGCGTATAGCTAAAAGGCGCTGTACCCACGTGCGTCGCTGCAAGCTTGGCAGGAAAGTCTTGATTGGCAGACAAGAACACATCATACGGCGCGCCCGCCTCAATCTGAGCATACAGCTTGCCTGAAGAGGCGTACGTCACATCGATGTCGGTGACCGCGATGTCCGCTTGCGCTTGGCGCTGCTGATACGCCTCGATAATGGGCGGCAGCACGTCTGACATATTGGCTGCCGCAGCAATGCGAATGTGAGCGACATCCTTAGTATCCTCGGTATCTGAGGCTTGCGAGTCACAGCCTGCCAGCGTTACCCCCGCAAGACTTGCCAACAATATGCCCATAGGCAACGCGCGCGTATAGGGTCTGCCGCGCTTTTTATGTGCCTGATGGCTTGTCTTATCCATTATTGCTCAGCCATTGACTGCTGTCGTCTGCGTAGTATTCTTGCTTCCACACAGGGATATCGGCTTTGATGGTGTCCAGTATCCAGCGGCAGGCATCAAATGCAGGATAACGATGCGCGGAGACCACGCCTATCCAGACTGCCATATCGCCGATAGCCAGTTCGCCGATACGATGTACCGCCACCGCGTGCGTGATGTCAAAGCGCGCTTTGGCCTCGCTCATAATCGCGCGCCCTTGATTGAGCGCCAATGCTTCATAGCCATAGTAGGTCAGACGCTCGACCGCTGCGGCGTTGTTATGGTTGCGTACCCAGCCTTCAAAACAGGCAAACGCACCGCAGCGCTCATCATCGAGCATATCTTTGAGGCGCTGCGCGTCAATCGGTATGTCTAATAAGGCAAAGCCGTCTTGATACGCGAGGTGATAAGCGCTGTCGGTATCCCCTTTGATGCGTAAGGCGGGCGTGTGAGCGTCGGTTGCTAAGGTTGAAGGTGCTTTTGTCATCTTAGCCCCCCGCCACAGGTGGAATAAATGCCACCCAATCGCCGTCTTGTAGCACCGTCGTCCACGGCGCAAAGTCGTCATTCACCGCCACGCGCAGCTCACGGTAGGGGCGCGTGATGCCGTAGCGCGCCTGAATCTGCGCATACAGCTCGGTCAATGAGCTGTCGGGCGCGATATGCACCACGTCTTCATGACGTCCTGTCGCCTCAGCCACAGACGCAAAATACAACAGATGCACCGTAATAGGCGCACGTTCGGTGTGCTGCGTACTCATAGCGTCCCCTCTTGATAAGCATAATCCGACTTGCCGCCAGTTTTTTGTACCAGATGTACCCCATCAATCATGATGTCGTGCGACAGCGCCTTGGTCATGTCATAGATGGTCAGACACGCCACGCTGACCGCTGTCAATGCTTCCATCTCAACCCCTGTCTTGTGGGTTACTTTGACCGACGCGCGTACTGAAAAGGCATGCAGCGCATCATCAAACACAATCGTCAAATGCACGCTGTCCAGTGGGAGCGCATGGCACAGCGGTATCAGCTCATGCGTACGTTTGGCTGCCATAATACCTGCGATATGCGCCGTCTGTGCGATGCTGCCTTTTTTGGTCATCCCATCGGCGGCCTTTATCGCCGCATAAATGTCTTGCGGAAAACGCACATAGCCTTGGGCATGGGCTTCTCGGCGCGTGGCGCTTTTGCCACCGACATCGACCATATGAATGTTGCCTGAAGCATCAAGGTGCGAGAGCGTCTTTGCAGTATTGTCGTTGTTATCGTTTGAATGGTTGTTATTGTCTGGCGTATTTGGTTGGTTATACATAGCAATTGGGCACACAGCAAGATTAATGAGTGGGGTTGGTACGCAAAAAGTGCGCGACAAAGTTACATGGGCGTGTACGGTTGTCGAGCTGAGCTTTTAAGATGCCTTCCCAGCCTGTCTTGCACGCCCCTGTCGAGCCAGGCAAACAAAAAATCCCTGTACCGTTTGCCATACCGCCGAGCGCGCGCGACTGTACTGTAGACATGCCAATGTCTTGTAGCGATAGCCAGCGGAACATTTCACCAAAGCCGTCAACGGTCTTGTCAAACAACACCTGCGCTGCCTCAGGCATGCTGTCTCGCTCATAAAAACCCGTACCGCCCGTGGTAATAATGGCATGAATGCTGTCATCAGCAATCCAGCGGCTTAAAATCGCGCGCGTCTGATAAATATCATCGGTACATAGCTCGCGCGCGGCCAACTGATGTCCCGCGTCCGTCAGCTGCTCTGCCAGATAGCGACCTGACTTGTCTTCGTCCAAGCTGCGGCTGTCAGATACGGTCAATACCGCGATGTTTAAAGGGATAAATTCGGCTTGGCTCATGGCTGCTCCTTTCCTTATTATGGTTATTGTGAGTGGTGTTTTTGATGATATATAAAAATGCTATTTGGATAGCAGCTTAACCGCCGATTAAAGACAGATTGTCCATAATGCCGCTGTTGTGCTCATGCAAATGGTGATGTGCAGGTTTAATCGGCATCAAGCGCTGTAGCTCTGCAATCAGCCCTGAGACGTCTTGATT
This sequence comes from Psychrobacter aestuarii, assembly GCF_904846035.1. Lineage (GTDB taxonomy): Bacteria > Pseudomonadota > Gammaproteobacteria > Pseudomonadales > Moraxellaceae > Psychrobacter > Psychrobacter aestuarii. The sequence goes on along the minus strand of NZ_CAJGYT010000001.1, from coordinate 2,770,805 downwards.
GTGCAGGTAGTCGCGGATATCAAAGCTGCCTTGGTCAAACAAGCACAGATGCACTTTGCCATGACAGCTGACACGCAGACGGTTGCAGTTGTCACAAAAATGCGCAGCATAGGGTGCTATCACACCAATACGACCCAGATAATCAGGATGCGTATACTCTACCGCAGGCCCTGAGGCGGTCGCGCGCGGCAAGGCTTGCCAGCCCAACTGCTGCAAATACGCGGTAACCTGCGTCGACTGAGCGTGCTGCGCAAAAAACAACTCGCTGTTGTCACTGGTCTGCATAAACTCGATAAAGCGGTAGCTGACAGGGCGCGTTTTGACGTAATCTAGCGCGTCCATGAGGTTTTGCTCGACCGTCTCACTCATCAGCACGCTGTTGATTTTGAGCTTGATGTCCGTACTGTCTAGCAACATGTCCATATCGCGCAGCAGCTGCGGCAGTGTGTCCATACCCGTCATCGACGCAAACACCTTGGCATCAAAGCTGTCCATACTGATGTTCAACTGATTGAGCCCCGCTGCCTGCCAACCGCGCACATGCTTGCCAAGCTTATAGCCATTACTGGTCATCGCGACCGTCTCGATACCCCTCGTACCCGCCACCCGCTCAACAATCTCGCACACATCGCGGCGTATGGAGGGCTCGCCTCCTGTGATGCGCACTTTTTTGGTACCCAATCGTGCAAACGCCTGCACCAGCACCTCAATCTCCGCCACGCTCAGCTCATCGGTGGAGCGCTTGCCTTGATAGCCATCAGGCAGACAATACTCACAGCGAAAATTACAAAAATCGGTGATAGACAGACGCAAATAGGTCAACTGCCGCGCAAAGCTGTCTATCAACGCGGGCGTTGTTTTGGGTTGTTCTAAGGTGGGTACGTAGACAGAAGCTGGCAAGAAGTATCCTTATAATAATGTCGTTATCATTGTGTCGGTCGCTGCAGATACGCTTAGCACGTATCCACTGTGTGCGCTGTATACAAAACACGCTATGGCAGTATTTACACCCTCAGCATAGCATTGCTGCGCCTCAAAGTCGCGAAAGATGCCTAAAATGCTCGATGGATTTAAATAAAACACCACGGAAAAGGCTGTACCCATACCGACGTGCCTGCAGGCAACACGCTGCTGTCTTTATCCAAAATAGCCAGACAGTTGGCTTGGCTCAGCTGCTTAATACGGTGTGACTGCTGACCTGAAAAGCAGGTGACTTCAAAGCTGCCATCCGCCTGCCGTACCAGCTGCGCGCGCTGAAAATCGGTACGTCCTTTGGCTTTTTTGGTGTCTGCACTGAGGCGCGCCTGCAGCGTCAATGGCGTCAGCATGCCCGCTTGAGTCACGCCCGCCAAGCGCCACAGCGCGGGTATCACAAATTGCATCGCACCGACCACAGCGGACAGCGGGTTGCCTGGCAGCCCAAAGTATAAGACAGGCACGGCGCTGTTTTTATTTAACTCCCCAAAGACAAAAGGCTTGCCTGGTTTCATCGCCACTTTATAGTGATTGATTTGACCAAGCGCTTCGATGACGCTGGTCAGATAGTCATAGTCTCCGACTGAGACCCCAGCCGTTGATACCAGTATGTCACAGGACTCTACCGCTTGCTGGACGGTCGCTTTGGTTTGTGCCAAATCATCAGCGATGATGCCGTAGTCTTTTACCACTATGGGCAAGTCTGCAAACAGCTGTTTTAAGGTGGGTGTATTGGCATCATAAATCTGTGCTTCATGCGTTAGCGGCTGCCCGACAGCGACCAGCTCATCCCCCGTCGCTAGGATACCGACCGTGAGTGGACAATAGACGGTGACCTCAGCGATACCGAGCGTGGCAAGCAAGCTGATGTCTGTTGGCGTGATGCGCTGCCCTGCCGTCAGTACAGCCTCGTCTTGGGCAATCTCATCGCCTGCAAAGCGAATATACTTGCCCGCCTCTGCCGCCTCATCTAAACGAATCTCATAGCTGTGCTGGTGTGTATCCGCTGGGGCGTCAATATTCTCTGACGTACTGACGCGCGTTGCTTCTTCTTGAATGACAATGGTATCACACTCACTGGGTACGACCGCACCTGTAAAGATACGCACGCCTTGTCCTGCCTGCACGCGCCCTTGATAGGGACTGCCTGCTTTGGATTCGCCGATGATGTTAAGCGTCTGCCCTGCATCCGTGCTACTGCCTGCAGCAATCGCGTAACCGTCCATTGCCGAGACGTTCTGTCTGGGTACGGCAAATGGGGCGCTGACTGCTGCCGCTAAAATATGGTTAAGGCTGTTATCAAGATGAACAGACTGCGTAGCGAGCGCTACTTGTTGATGATAGGTGTGGATACGCTGCATGATGGCGGTTTGCATCTGCTCAATACTTATCATATTTTTTCCTCACTACAGGCACTCGATGGGTACTTAGATATTTAAGTGTTTAGATATCAGGTACTCAGGTGCTGTCATTTTTATTATTTATTGTTTGTTCGCTGTGTGCGGCACAGTCGTTATTCTGCCTTATCTGACATCTATCCAGCCTGCAGTACTGGCTTTCGCCAACTGTTCAGGCGTATCGATATCCAACATCAAGTCATCATTATCGATGACCGCTTTGTCTTGATTGTCTGCGCGTATCAGGTGGCGCAGCCCCTGATCCCCAGCGAGCTGCGATGACCATACGGACAACAATGCGCCAGATACCACGACAGGCAGCCCAAGCACACGCGTCGTCTGATATTCATCTGCCCAGTAGCGACTCACCGCAAGCTCAGACGCACTCCCGAGTAGGGCACATAAATGGGCGCTGTCGATGTGTATCTGATCAACGCCCATAATTAATACGCGCTGGCACGTCGCAGCATGAGTACGCACACTTTCGATACCCAGCTGCAAACTGTGCGCCATGCCCAAATGGCTGCTGTCATTGGTTACGATATGCAGGCATTCAGAAGGAATGTCAGCACACTTGGCTGCCCGCGCGACATCAGGCAATGCCTTAGGTACGACCACAATCACATGCTGCGGCGCGCTTGCCCATGCCGTCTGTACCATCTGCGTGATAAGCGGTAGACCCTGTTGCTGTAGCAGCTGTTTGGGCGTGCCCAAGCGCTGACTCAAACCCGCCGCCAAGAGTATCACCGCATGCGCATTCGTCTGTGTTGTTTTGTTATCGCTGTGTGTCATGGCTATCCATACTCTTATTTAGACACGGTCGAGCGTTTTAGATGGGCTTGGCGCAGCGCTATTGCTGTGGGTGCTGTGCAGTACCTCTTGCATCTGCGCCATGATACCAAGCGCTAAGGCTGCCGCCCCATCGCCGCCCAGCTTATAGCCGATAGGATAGTGCAGCTTGTCCAAGCCTGCGAATGATGCCGCTGGGTCTTGCTCACGTATTTCTTCAAGCAGTCGCTCGGTACGATAAACAGGACCGAGCTGCCCCAAATAATGGTAATGCTCAGGATATGGCAACAGTGCTTGCAAGCGGGCGCGGTCTTGGCTCAGGCTGTGTGACATCAAGGCTATCGCCGCACCGCGGCTAAGCGTTAACAGCGTGTCGGTGTCGCCGAGTGACACGCACTGAACGCTGTCTGCCGCCATAAAGCGTGCGCGCGTGGCATAGTGTGCGCGGCTGTCTATCACGGTGACGTGCCAGTCCTGCATTTTTGCCATAACTACCAGCGGCGGCACGTCCGTACCTGCCCCGCAAATCAAGAGACGCAGCTGCGGACATAAGCGCTGTACCAGCCACGTATTGCCTTGCGCGGTCAGCACATAGCGGCTGTCGCCAGTCAATGTGCCTTTATCTTGTAGCTCTGCCGCCACGTGTAACAAATTTGCGTGTTCATTAGCGTCTGGTGCAGACGTCTTTTCCGTATTATCAAGCCACAATCTTGCGCCCACAGGAAGTGCTGTGACATCAGGGTTTATCTTTGAGCAGTTTGGCTGTACCAAAGTCGCCACAAGCGCTGGCTGCTGCGTATCTCTCACCTGACGAATGCGTGATAATAGCGGCGCTGCTGTCGATAGGCGCTCAAAGAGCACATGCACACGACCATTACAGCCCAGCCCAAAGTTTAAGGCGTCGTCATAATCGTCGTCATCCGTATCGCCATCGCCAGTTTGGTAGACTTGTACGATACTGCCAGTACGCGTTAACCAAAAGGCGCGCTTGATGATATGCGGCTCAAGACAGCCGCCGCTTATCATGCCCACCGAACGCCCATCTTCACAGATGAGCATCATCGCCCCTGCCCGTCTATAAGCCGAGCCTTCGGTATGTACCACGGTGGCCAGCACCGCGTCCACACCATCACGCTCAGCCGTCTGGGCAAGGTGTAATAAATCGCTCAGCTCAGACATTAAGCGCTCGCTGGCTCATCAGGCAGCTGATCGAGCAGCTTGTCTAGCGTAATCGGGAAGTCGTACACCCGTATACCCACCGCGTTGTATACCGCATTGGCAATCGCCGCCGCTGCGCCTGAAATGGCGGTCTCACCAATACCCTTGATATGCATGGGGTTGGTATACGAGTCATCTTCTTCTACTAAGATGACTTCCAATTGCGGTACATCGGCATTCACGGGCACATGATATTCTGCCAAATCACGATTGCACAAGCGGCCATCGCGCTTATCAAAGATTAGCTTTTCCATCAGTGCCGAGCCAATACCGAACACCATGCCGCCATAGCACTGAGAGGTGGCGGTTTTTTGGTTGAGGATACGTCCAGCAGCAAAAGCACCTGTCATACGGCGCACGCGCACTTCACCTGTGACACGGTGTACCGCCACTTCGGCAAAGTTTGCACCGAATGAGGCTTGGCGATAGTTATCACCATTTTTACCGGGTTTGATTTTGCCTTTTGCGACCAGCTTTTGTTCCTCGTAATGGCTTAAAATATCCGCCAATGTATAACTGTTGTCGTTGTCAAAGTCATATTGCGCTTGGGTTGCCTCTGCCGCTTTGCCCGTTTTTTCATTAATACGTGCTTTGATATGCGCCGCCGCTTTACTGCCCGCTTCTTTTAGCGCATCGCTTACGCTTGGGGCATGGACGCCCGCTTCTTGTACGCGCCCTTCATGCAGCTGCATGGTGTCGCTGTATAGTCCGACGGTACTCGCCAGCTGCTCGCGCAGTTTTTCACACGCAAGACAGATACTGCTGCCCGCACTCGCCGCGCCAAAGCTGCCGCCACTGCCTGACGCAGGCGGCAAGTCACTGTCACCCAAGACCATCTCGACATCTTCGAGCGGTAAGCCCAGCATGTCGGCAGTAACCTGTGAAAATACGGTGTAAGAACCTGTGCCGATATCGGTCATATCGGTTTCGACCACAGCCTTAACGCCATATTTGGCATCCGCGTCTTTCTTTAGCGTCACGCGAGCTTCTGAGGGCTGCAAACTATTGCCACGCGAGGCAGCTGCCATGCCCATACCAATCCACCAATCACCTTCAAGGCGGCTGGCAGGTTTTTTCGGGCGCTCCGACCAACCGAATTGCTTGGCGGCAGTGTCCATACATTCAACCAATTTGCGCGTTGAAAATGGCACTTGCTGGCTGGGGTCTTCATCAGGCTCGTTTTGACGGCGCAGCTCGATGGGGTCAATGCCCACTTTTTCGGCAAGCTCATCCAGCGCACATTCAAGCGCGATTTGTCCAACCGCTTCGCCAGGAGCGCGCATTGACCCTGATAAGGTTTGGTTGGTATCGACCATTTGGTATTTTACGCGGCGGTTGTCACCACGGTATAGATAATGGGTAGACAGCGCCGATGGCTCAAAAAACGCCTCATCAGGCAAATTGCTTGAAGTGCTTTCGTGAATGATGCTGTCAATAATGCCCGCTTGGTTGGCACCGATTGCCACGCGCTGGCGCGTGTTAGAGCGGCGCACTGTTGCGGACATCACCTGCGGACGCGTCATGACGATGCTGACAGGACGCTCAATCTCTTTAGCAGCAATAGCGGCTGCCACAAGCTCAGGCGCGATGCCCAATTTGCTACCAAAGCCGCCACCCACATAACGGGCGATAAGCTGGACGTTTTTGGTATCCATACCCAGTGCATCGGCGACTTGTTTTTTACACGACGCAATCATCTGATTGGCAGTATATAAAGTTAGATGCTCGCCTTCCCAGACGGCAACGGTCGCGTGTGGCTCCATCGCTGCCGCATTTTGGCTGGGTGTTTGGTAAATATGGTCAATGGTGATGGCGGCATTTTCTAGCGCTTTATCAGGGTCGCCTTGTTCGTTATTTTTGTCCGAGCCTTCTTTTTCATTGACGTCGTGTGCGTCGTTCAGCGCATTGTTAAAGTCCAATACCGCATTGTCGCTGTCGTCTTTATACTCAACGACCAAGGCATGCGCCCCAGCACGCGCCGCTTCAAAGCTCTCGGCAATCACGACCGCAATCGGCTGACCGTGATAAAAGACCTCTTTTGCCCCTTGTGTCGGGGCGACTTCCTTGGTGCCCTGCTGCGAATTGCGCAAAAAGCGCTCGCCATCGGTCACCACTTTAATGATACCGTCCATATCGTCCAGCGCACTGCTGTCAATCTCAGTGACCGTGCCTTTGGCAATCGTTGCGCCGACCAGCACGCCATAGGCTTGATTGTCGAGCTGTACTTCAGCGCTGTATCTGGCTTGACCACTGACTTTGAGCGCACCCTCTACGCGGCTGACATCGCTGCCGACCAGTTTGCTTTTGGTGTTGGCCAGCAGTGAGTCGACAGCCGAGTCCATGGTCATTTGTTTGGTAGGTTCTGATGTAAATAGCGCCATGGTTATGCTCCCTGTGTGCTGCACGCACGCTCAATGATTTGTTTTAATACGCGGCGGGTCAAAACGATTTTAAAATCATTTTGTCCAGAGCCTTTGGCGTCTTTTAATAAGGTGTCTGCGGCTTTGTTGATGGCGTCTTTATCGCCCATGGTGCCAACCAAGCACGCCTCTGCCGCTTCATCGCGCCACGGCTCGGTGCCGATACCGCCAAACGCCAGACGTACTGTTGTCAGCTTGCCTGTCTCATCTTTATCAATCACAGCCGCGCACGACACCAAGGCAAAGGCATAAGACGCACGGTCACGCACTTTGTCATAGGTGTGCATGCCTTTGAGTGGTGCAGGCAGTGTCACATGCGTGATCAGCTCGCCTGGCTCCAGCACGTTTTCTTTGTGCGGGCTGTCTTCAGGCAGTCGGTAAAAGTCTTTGATAGTGATACTGCGCGTGTCACCATTCGCCTTTTGCGTCTCGATGGTCGCATCCAGCAGGCGCATGGCAACTGCCATATCGGAGGGATGCTGCGCGATGCATGAGTCGCTCGTGCCTAAGATGGCAAGTGCACGGTTTTCACCCTCTATCGCAGGGCAGCCAGAATCTGGCTCGCGCTTGTTGCACGCGCTGTCGGTTTGATAAAAATAATAGCAGCGGGTACGCTGAAGCAGGTTACCGCCTGTGGTCGCCTTGTTGCGCAGCTGTCCTGACGCGCCCGCCAAAAGCGCACGCGACAATACAGGATAGTTGGCAATCACTGCAGGATGCGCGGCAAGGTCACTGTTGGTGACCAGCGTACCGATACGCAGTCCGCCATCCTCTAGCGTCTCAATTTGTTGTAGCTCAAGGCGCGTGATGTCCACAAGCTTAATGGGCGTCTCAATCTCAAGCTTCATTAAATCGAGCAGATTGGTACCGCCTGCAATAAATGCGCTGCCATGATGGGCGGCGGCTTGACTGGCATCACTGGTCGTGCTGACGCGTTGGTATTCAAACTGTCTCATGCGTCCGCTCCTTGTACTTGCGCTTTGGTTTCGGCTAGGCTATCGCTGGTTGCTTTTGGCTTGCTGTGCAGCTGTGCGTCGCTGGCAGGTGGTGACCAGATGCCACTGACGACGCCCGTCTTGGTCGCCGCATCAGTACCCATGTCCGCGCTGTCTGCTACGCCCACCTTTGCGTCCAGCACTTCTTTGATGGCTTTGATGATGTTGGGGTACGCCGAGCAGCGACAAATATTGCCACTCATACGCTCAGCGATTTCTTGGATTTGTAACACATCGGGCACTTGCAAGTCGCTACTGACATGGCTTGGCCACTGGGCTTTAACCTCATCAATCAGTGCCGTTGCCGAGCAAATCTGCCCTGGCGTGCAATAGCCGCACTGAAAGGCATCGTGCTTTTTAAAGGCTTCTTGCAATGCCGATAGGTCATCGGGCATACCCACGCCCTCAATGGTGGTAATCTCGTCACCGTCATGCATGACCGCAAGGGTCAAACAGCCATTGATGCGGCGACCGTTCACCAGCATGGTACACGCACCGCACTGTCCGTGGTCACAGCCTTTTTTGGCGCCCGTTAGGTTTAGGTGATGGCGACACACATCGAGTAGCGTCGTTCGAGGGTCGAGGTCTGGCAGCTCGTAGCGCTGCTTATTTATAGTCAAGGTCAAAGTAGACATGCTGGCTTTCTCGCTGGCAAATGAAGTTAAAAAAATAAAAGAAATGACGATGCTTGTTATGGTTGCGTTCGCTATTGATACATTTATTTAAAATAAAGTCGGTCGGTTTAAAAACTCTAAAAATACTGTGTGCATCTTTTTGTCTAACTACTGATTTAACCATGCTCATTTGCAGCGCTTGGTTATTTCATAACGTGTTTTTGTAGTTTATTGATAAGATAGGCGGTAGTTTTGTGCGCCGTGGCGGCTTTGACTAAAGCCTGTATTAGTCAAGCAGTGGCATCAGCTTGGCCGCAATATTTTTGCTAAACGCTGGGGGCAATTTTTGATACTGTGCAAGCCGCGCTTATTAGTAGACCGATGTTAAAAAGGTCATAAAAAAAGCGCCCTATCTGGACGCTTTTTTGGTTTTGATATTTTATATACGTTGTAAATTCATATAAGACAATAAGGCATCGATGCCAATACGCTCATGCGCTTTTAGGGGCACGCGGTTACTCAAAAGCTGCCAGCGGGCATCAGGCGTTGATGCGTGAATCAATAAGATATCAATGTCCATCGTCACCAGACGTATCTTATCGGCATGACGCGCTGTATCTGGTATGCGGCAGCGCTCGCACGCCGACTCCAGTCCTGCAAATTTGCGCTGCAACGCGGTGAGTGTCTGCGGGGTGTCGAGGCGCAGATACACACACTGATTGACGTAGTCAGGTTTTGGGCGCTCAGCGCTCGCCGTAAAGTCAGGGTTTTGGTACGCCTCAGAGTAGTGCGCCGCGCCGAGCGTTGCCAGCGCTTCATGCACGCGCGCCAGATGCTTTGCGGCGTCATGGTTGCTGCCGAGTGCCAGTACCACCTCACCAAGCGCAAGCGTACGGACTTCTTCAGACGTGGTCGTTATTAGCGTATCGAGCGTTTGCGCCTCACGTGTCATCATGATTTACCGCATGGCGCGTGATTTGTACGCCTACCGCCTCAGCCGCCCCTATCGCAGTGGGTTTGGCGATACTCAGCGTCACCTTGGTACACGGATAGCCTGCCAGCAGCTTTTCGGCGATGGCTTCGGCAAGGTATTCGATGAGCTGCGCCTGCATCGACTGACACCAGTCGGTCACATCATCGCACACCGCTTTGTAGTTTAGTGCATCGACCACATCATCAGACGCCGCCGCCTTACGGATATCCGTCTCCAGCGCAATATCAATACGCAATGGCTGGGTGATGGCGCGCTCCCACTCATAGACACCGATGACCGCCTTGACCTCAAGCCCTTTTACAAAAACCACATCCGATTGGGTGTGCAACATAGTCTTATCCCTTGTTTACAACGTGTCTGTGTTATGCGTATTCAGCACAGCGGCTTTCGCCTGCTTTTTGGGGCGGTGTCGCCACAAGTCGATACTAAATAAAAGCAGACCGAACCAAATCAAGCCAAACACCGCCAAGCGCTTGGTATCAAATGGCTCATGATAATAAAATACCGCCAGTAAGAAAATAAAGGTCGGCGTTAAGTAATTCATAAAGCTCAAAATACTGTACGCCACTTGCTTGGTTGATTTGTTAAATAAAAGCAGCGGAATCAGGGTCACAGGTCCTGCCAACATCAACAGCCAAATCGAGGGGCTGAACCAAAAGTCCAAATGACTGCTTGCCACCCCCGCCTGCCAAAACCACCAAACACACACGGGCACCAGCATCGCTGTCTCAACGAACATCGCATCCAGCGCTGCAAGGGGCGTCTGGCGCTGAATGGTGCCATAAGTGCTAAAGGTGAACGCCAAAATCAGCGACACCCACGGCAGCTTGCCGAGCGCCAACACCTGAATCAATACCGACAAGAGCGCAAAGCCAATCGCCACCCATTGCAGGGTACGCAAGCGCTCTTTGAACAATATCATCGACAGAGCGACCCCCACCAAAGGACCAATAAAGTAACCGAGACTCGCCTCCAAAATCATATCGTGGGTGACGGCCCATACATAGGTCAGCCAATTGCTGGTAATAATCAAGCTCGATATCAGGCTAATCAACAGCCATCTTGGCTGCTGCTTTAAGATGCCAATCCAGCGCCAGCGCTTGGTAATGGTCAACACCACGAGCAAACACACGAACGTCCATACGATACGGTGCCCGATAATCTCGACCGCATCGTACATCGCCAGCTGTTTAAAATATAAAGGAAACGCGCCCCAAATAAAAAAGGCGGTCAGCGCGGTCAGCACGCCACGTCTGGTAGTGACGACCGTGTTTTTTTTGACGATTTTGGGCATGTTCGCCGTGTCGTGTGTAGTAGCCATGAATACAACTTAAAAAAAATATGGGTCTAGCGCCGCAGCTTAGACCCAATTGATATCAGACGCCCTAAAACAGATATGTCCGAACACCTAAAACCGATCCCTTACCAAGCGCGGACACTTTATTCACATGCACGCGCTGCCGTACTTTATGCCTCGGTCGACTCTGATTCTGTGACCGTAATGGCCATACCCACTTGATTGGCAAGACCAGCAAAGTCAGGGAAGCTGGTATTGACCGTTTCAGTCCCCTCAATCGTGATGGTGTCTGAAGCTCGCAAGCTCGCCACCGTAAAGCTCATCGCGATGCGGTGATCATGGTGCGAGACGATATGTCCGCCGCCAAATACCGCAGGATAGCTGCCATCGGTCACGCCTTTACCGTTGATAATCATGCCATCTTCGGTCACTTCGCAGTCAATGCCCAAGGTCTGTAGACCTGTCGCCATCACCGCGATGCGGTCAGACTCTTTGACGCGCAGCTCTTTTGCGCCTGTCAATACGGTACGTCCGACCGCGCAGCTCGCCGCGATAAACAGTACAGGGAACTCATCAATCGCCAGCGGCACCAAATGCTCAGGAATCTCAATACCCACGAGCTGTGAGGCACGAATGGTAATGTCCGCCACTGGCTCGCCACCGACGTGCGTTTGATTGCTTAGGGTAATGTCCGCTTGCATCAGCTTTAAGATGTCAATGATGCCCGTGCGCGTGGGGTTGATGCCCACTTGCTTTAAGGTCAGCTCGCTGTTTTGGCTAATCGCCGCTGCGACCATAAAAAATGCCGCTGACGAGATGTCCGCAGGTACGGCGATATCGCATGCCGTCAATGTGCCGCCACCTGTCACGCTGATGCGGTTGCCATCGACGGTCACAGGATAGCCAAAGGCTTGTAGCATACGCTCGGTATGGTCACGGCTGACTTCAGGCTGGGTCACGCTGGTTGTGCCCTCGGCCCACAGACCTGCTAAGAGCAAGCACGACTTAATCTGCGCCGATGCCACAGGCATATCATAGTCAATGCCCTTTAGCGTCTCGCCTGCGGTAGCGCGACCAGTGATGCTAAGAGGCGCTGTGCCCTTCTCGCCTGTGCTTTGGATAATCGCGCCCATTTGACGCAGGGGCGCGGCGACACGCTCCATCGGGCGTTTGGTCAAGCTGGCATCGCCTGTCAATACGCTGTCAAACGACTGCGCCGCTAAAATCCCAGACAATAGGCGCATACTGGTGCCCGAGTTGCCCATATAAATCGGCGTTTTGCTCGGCTTTAAGCCATTCATGCCCACACCATGAATCACAAGCTCGCCATCGTGCGGACCTTCAATGGTCACGCCCATATCACGAAACGCCTGCAAGGTCGCAAGCGCATCTTCCCCTTCCAAAAATCCTGTCACCCGCGTCACGCCTTCGGCAAGACTGCCAAGCATGATGCTGCGGTGTGAGACCGATTTGTCACCAGGAATGGCAATCGTGCCTGAAACCGTGGTACTGGGAGTGATGGTATAAGAAGCTGACATAGTAGAGGTATCCGTATAAGGGGTGCTGGATAGCATATGACCAAAGTGTCGCCGCGCCGCTTGTGCCCGACCCAGTAACCCCATCAGGGCGGTTGAGTCTTTTTGCACAATGAGCGTACGCAGGTGCTGTAAATAATCGTTATAAGTGTCTAATGCCTTAATAATGGCATCGTCATTGGCAAAGAAAATATCATGCCACATTTTAGGGTCGCTTGCAGCAATGCGCGAAAAGTCACGAAACCCGCCTGCAGCATAGCGAAACATATCCAAATTGTCATCATGCCCCGCGAGCTGCTCAACCAAATTAAAAGCAAGCAGATGCGGCAGATGGCTGGTGTGCGCCAGTATCTGATCGTGACGGGTCGCGGACATGGTCATCACCTGCGCGCCGATGGCTTCCCAAATGCGGCAAACGGTGGTGATGGCTTTGGCAGCGCTGCTCTCAAGCGTGCAAACAATCACGCTATGATTGACAAACAAGGTCGCACGGCGCGCGTGATAGCCTGAATGCTCCGCCCCTGCAATCGGATGCGCAGGCACCAGTCCTGTCGGCAATGCACCAAAGGCCGCCTGCGCCGCCTCAATCACATTGACTTTGGTGCTACACACATCGGTAATAATACAATCAGACGCAATCAAGCCTGCCCTCATGGCCGCTGCAATGTCGTTCATCACCGCAGGCACAGTCTGCACAGGCACGGCAATCACAATCATATCACTGCCTGCGACCACATCGCTCAGCACGGCGCTGCCTGCTTGTAGCAGTCCATCATCCATGGCTTCGGCGAGGCTCAACGCATGGCGGTCAACCGCGACGATACGCGGGCTTAATCCATGGTCTTTAATCGCCTGTGCGACACTGGCACCAATGAGTCCCAGCCCAATGACGCAGACTTGTTGGCTCAGTGGGGACTTGTTTGGTTTTCGCTTGGGGTTGTACATAACGCGGAACTTTTTTCTCTTAGCGCAGCGCGCTTGGGTTGGGTGATGGGCGGCAGACTCGTTATACCGAGTCGTTGTTTAAAATATAGCTTAGAGTATCAATCAAGCGCAGGTTGTCTTCAGGCAAACCGACAGTAACACGCAGCCAGCCCGCTAACCCATAGCTGACCAATGGACGTACAATCACCCCTTGCTCAAGCAGAGCGTGATAAATCGCCAGCGCATCGGTAATCTCTACCATAATAAAGTTGCTCGATGAGCGTACGAACGCCAAACCTAAGGCGTCAAACTGCTTTTCAAGCCAGCGCATCTGCTCTTTGTTGTTTTGATAAGCGCGTTTGATAAAGTCTTGGTCAAGCAAGGCGGCACGAGCAGCAGCAAGCGCCAAACGATTGACATTAAACGGCTGGCGCACACGGTTCAATACCGTTGCGACCGCGTCACTGCTGAGCGCATAGCCCACGCGCAGTCCTGCCAGCCCGTACGCCTTTGAAAACGTGCGCACGATGACCACATTATCAAAGTCATCGAGCAGCGAGCTGTTATTGCTCTCAGGGCTGTACTCGATATAGGCTTCATCGAGCACCACCAGCACCGAGCTTGGCAGCGCACTGACAAAATCAAAGAGCGCTTGGTGCGTGAGCAGCGTGCCCGTCGGGTTGTTGGGATTGGCAATAAACACCATTTTGGTATTGGCATTGGCTTTGACAGCCGCGAGCATCGCTGGCAAGTCGTGACCAAAGCGCTGCGCGGGCACTTCTATGGCTGCTGCGCCTTGTAACTTGGCGACCATGCCATACATGACAAAGGCATACTGGCTGTAGACCACCGCATCTTGCGCACTCACAAAGCCGCGCGCCAACATCGACAGCAAATCGTTAGAGCCATTACCAAGCGTGATGGCAGTAATGGGCATTTGCGTAAAGTCAGCCAAGACCTGTTTTAGCTCATAGCCGTCGTTATCAGGATAGCGCGACAACTGCCCAAGCTGTTCGGTGATGGCTAAGGTCACATAAGGCGAGCAGCCCATTGGGCTTTCATTGCTCGCAAGCTTTACCACATCCTGAACTTCATACTCTCGCGTCAGCTCTTCGATGGGTTTTCCCGTCTGATACGGGGCGACATCGAGTATGCTGTCAAAGGCTGGAGAGACCATGTTGGTGTTCGGTGCTGAAGTCGGCTGCATAGGGTGTCCTTATTATCGATGAGGCTGCAACGGTTTGTAGCAGCGCATCATCTGTATCGCCTGTTGTCGTTATACCGTTGTTATCGTTATTTTGTCGCTATTTTTTACGGCTATCACCACACTGACCCGTTACGCCACCGTTTATAGTACCGCCTTCGGGTATGAGCCTAAGATGCGCACGTCTTTAACCATAGGGCGAATCGCCTCAATCGCAGCGGTGACGTTGGCATCATCAATGTGCCCGTCCATATCAATAAAGAACACGTACGCCCACTTGTTTGGACGCTCAGGGCGGGTTTCGATACTGGTCATCGACACCCCATGCTCGGATAAAGGCTTTAGAATCTCAATCAGCGCGCCTGCTTTGTCATGTGCTGAGACCACGATAGAGGTCTTGTCTTGACCTGATGGCGCGACCGCTTCGTGACCGATGATTAAAAAGCGCGTGGTGTTGCTGGGGTTGTCTTCGATGTTTTCATACAATTTGTGCAAATCGTACTCTACAGCGGCGACATCGCCTGCGATGGCGGCTGAGTGCCATTCATTTTTTAGGCGGCGTGCGGCTTCGCCATTGCTAGAGACGGCAACGCGCTCAATGTTTGGAAAGTTCACATCGAGCCAATGACGACACTGCGCGAGCGACTGCTGATGCGAATAAATGCGGCTCAGGCTGTCTACTTTGGTATGCTCTGCCACCAAGAAATTTTGGTGAATCGGCAGCTCAACTTCGCCAATGATTTTTAGCGTTGATGATAAAAAACCATCCAAGGTATGGTTGACCACGCCCTCTGACGAGTTCTCAACAGGGACAACGCCATACGCGGCCGTGCCTGCTTCAACTTCGCGGAACACATCGGTAATGGTAGCAAGCGGCATGGTATCGGCGGCTTTGCCAAAGTGCTTTAGCGTAGCGGCGTGCGTAAAGGTGCCAATCGGTCCCAAAAAGGCGATGCGCTGCGGGGCTTCTAAATCGAGGCACACTGACATAATTTCACGGAACAGCCGCGCCATCTTGTCATCAGCGATAGGTCCTGTGTTGCGCTCCATAACGGCTTTTAACACTTGGGCTTCACGCTCAGGGCGATAAAAGATGGGGTTTTTGTGGCTCTTGGCGTCTGCATCACTGACGGTTTGTTTTTTATAAATCGCGACATCTTGCGCCAATTTGGCGCGGTCGTTAATCATGTTATGAATCTGGATATCGAGCGCGTCAATCTGCTCACGCAACGCCGTCAAAGGCGATTGCTCGGTCGCGGCGGCATTGGTTTCTTCTGGGTTTTGCGTGGTCGTTTGTGGGTTTGCTGATTGCTCGCTCATTACCGCCTATCCTTTTAGAACTGTTGTTATCGCTGTGGGTTGTGATGCGTCATCACGATGATAAGATTGGATACTAATACATTTTTTACATAAATTATAGCCGCAACTGCGAAATAGCCGTAGCGCCGCCCTATCAGACTGCCAAACGGCTTGCTGTGCGCCGCATATCGCCCTACTATAGCAAAATCTCGATACACTGCCCATGACAAATCATCAAAAGCGCACAAAATCCCAGCGCTGCGAGGATGTCCCGTCTGTCGGCAAAAAACGCCCCGTATCGCACAATCTATGATACAGTTTTAACAGCGTCGGTTTGCTGGCGAGCGCCAAATAAGCCCGACGGCTTTCGCTTTTCGTATTTTTGACAATAAATAATAAGGACATTCAATGAGCGCACTACAAGAGCTTTGCACCATGACCACTATCGTTGCCGATACAGGCGACTTGCGTGCCATTGCTCGTTTAACGCCTGTGGACGCGACCACCAACCCAAGCCTGATTACCAAAGCACTGATGCACCCAGACAATCAGTCGATGCTGGCGGAGACCATGAGCCGCCATGATGGCGATATTGATGCGGTGATTGATGCGCTGACCGTACAGCTCGGCTGTGATATTTTAGATTTGATTGATGGGCGTGTGTCTACCGAGGTCGATGCCCGCTTGTCTTATGACACCGAAGCTACGATAGCAAAGGCGCTCAGCTTCATTGAAGCGTACAAAAAAGCGGGCGTGGATACCGAGCGTGTGTTGATTAAGATTGCAGCGACATGGCAGGGCATCGAAGCGGCGCGCTATCTTGAGACCCAAGGCATTCATTGCAACCTAACCTTGCTGTTTGGTCAGCATCAAGCCGCTGCCTGTGCGGATGCGGGCGTGACACTGATTTCACCGTTCGTTGGGCGTATTTTGGATTGGCAAAAGCGCCAACAAAACCGTCAAGACATCCCGATTGATGAAGACATGGGCGTAGAGTCGGTCAAGCTGATTTATCAATACTACAAACAGCACGATTATAAGACCCAAGTGATGGGCGCAAGCTTTCGCTCAACCGAGCAAGTATTGGCATTAGCGGGCTGCGACTTATTGACCATCGCGCCTGATTTGCTCGATGCGCTCGTCGCCCTTGATACGCCTGTAACGCGTCAGCTGTCGCCAAGTATGGCAAAAGCCATGCCGCCGATGACCAAGATTCATTTGAGTCATGAGGATTTTAACAACGCCTATCAGCAAGACAAAATGACCCAAGATTTATTGCCAAAAGGTATCGATGGCTTTATCAGTGCGCGTGAAGAGCTG
This sequence comes from Psychrobacter aestuarii, assembly GCF_904846035.1. GTDB lineage: Bacteria > Pseudomonadota > Gammaproteobacteria > Pseudomonadales > Moraxellaceae > Psychrobacter > Psychrobacter aestuarii. The sequence goes on along the minus strand of NZ_CAJGYT010000001.1, from coordinate 2,753,824 downwards.
GCGCAAAAGCTGGCAAGTATGCGCCGCTGATTCATCATAAACCCTTTATGATTAAACATAAAAAAGCGCCATTATCTGTCGGTAAGGGCGCTTTTTTAGCGAACGGTTTTTACGATTGATAAGTCATGCACAATACGTTATCAACAACACACAGCAGTCGTTATGCTTGCAATACGCTATACACAGGTACAGGCAGCGGCTCGTGTAGGTCGATTAAATCAAGCAGCACAAGCACGCCGACCACGGTATGTTCGGCAGAATGGCATAGGGTGTGCGCTGTATTGAGCGTACCACCAGTAGCGAGGATATCATCAACAAGTAAGACGCGCTCAGGCGGCAGGTTGTTTTGCATCTCAAGGGTGTCTTTGCCATACTCTAGCGCGTAGCTCTTATTGGCTACAGGAGGCGGCAGTTTGCCTGGCTTACGCAGTAAAATCATACCTTTACCCAAGCGACCTGCCAGCAGGCTTGCAAACACAAAACCGCGCGCCTCGACCGCACCCAGACAATCCACCTCATCCATCAAGCCTTCAGGCAACGCGTCCAATAAAGCATCAATCAGCTCGTCTACATGGCTGCGCAGCAAGGGCGTGATGTCATAAAAGTCGATACCTGGCTTTGGAAAGTCAGGCACCGTACGAATCAGTTGCCAAAGTGGATGGTCTTTACTGGTGTTTACAGATGGCGTCGCAGGTGCGCTCATAATAACCCTTACTCTTACAAATCAACAATGATTGCGCCCGTATCAAAGACCAGCGATGACCAACAAGCCCGCTAAAGCTTGGTCACAGATGGGTCTGACTGGCGCGTGGCGGGCGTTATCATAGCATAATTGTGCGCGTTTATTCTCCCCCCTACTCTTGATAAGCGTAAAAGCATCTCAATATACAAGTGTAAACTTAAACACGTGGCATCAAGATATATGCTACACTACGTGCGTTTTTGCGGCCTGCATAGGCTGACAAAGAGGTACTGACAATAGGACTGAATATGAAACGTTATGAATGTATCGTCTGTGGCTGGATTTATGATGAAGCCCTAGGCTGCCCTGAAGAAGGCATTGCACCAGGTACAAAATGGGACGATATCCCTGATGACTGGACCTGCCCTGAATGCGGCGTGGGCAAACTCGATTTTGAGATGGTAGAACTTTAAGCAGGAGCGCTTATGATGCACTCACATTCTCATACCGAACCTACCGAGCCGCGCTCAGACGCTGACGCGTCGGCGGTCACTGATACCGCTGACCATGCTGATGGCAGCTGTGAGCGCGTCACCAACTACCCTACGCCTGAGTGGCAAAAATTCGGCGCACACAACTGGTGGGCGTCGGATTTGAGCGACCATTTGTATCAGACGATGATTGATATTGGCGATCATATCGAGCTGTGTGTCGAAGCAGGGGGCAACCCCAACAACCCACCGCTATTATTGGTGATGGGACTTGGCTCGCAGATGGTCTTTTGGCCAGACGGCTTTATCAAGCGCTTGATTGACGCAGGCTTTTTTGTCATTCGTTTTGACAACCGCGATATCGGTCTGTCCTCAAAGGTACAAATCGATGGCTTACCACGTGTCAGTCAGCTCAAAATGATGCTGCGCTTACAAACAGGCTTGTCCAACAAGTCTGAGCCTGTCGCTTATAATCTGACCGACATGGCAGAAGATACCGTACGCCTGATTAAGGCATTGAACCTTGGCAGCACGCATCTGATGGGCGCGTCAATGGGCGGTATGATTGCCCAAATAGTCGCGGCGCGTTACCCAAGTTTGGTGCAGCGTATGGCGCTGTTATTCACCACCACCAATCGCGCGTTTTTAAGCCCGCCGCGTCCACGTCAGCTGTATACGCTGATTAACCGTCCTGAGAGCCACTCTGAGCGCGACATTGTCCGCCACAGCGTATGGTTTATGAAAACGGTTGGCACGCCTGGGCATGTCAATGTCCGTACGGTGCGCGAAATTGCAAAACTGCGTTATCAGCGTAACTTCCATCCGCTGGGCACCGTGCAGCAGCTCAACGCGATTTTGTCGTCAGGCTCTATTGCCCGCTTTAGCAAGCAAGTCAAAGCGCCGACCATCGTTATCCATGGTAGCGCAGATGGTCTACTGCCCGCCTCGCAAGGGCGTGTGGTGGCTAAGACCATTCCGAATGCCAGCTTTCACCTTATCGAGGGTATGGCGCATGACATTCCGACTTACTACCAGCCGTATTTGGTCACTTTGATTAAAAACCATCTGTCAGGCAGCTGAATGATACAAGACCAGCTGCTGTATAAAACGGAAGCTCTCCGTTAGACTATGGCTGACGGCAATAAAAAAAGAGACGCGCTGACGTCTCTTTTTTTGTGCTTATTTTTTATACTTACAACGTTAAGACGGGCACGGCAGCGACACATTGGCTTTATTGATGCACATACGCTCGCCTTGCTGCGACATACCGACCCACGCGACACCATTTTTGAACACCCACGCAGGCGGCGCGTCCGTCTGTGCCTGACTCAAGCGCATGTCGTTTTCATAGTCAAATGGTATGACCACATCGCCACCTAAGTTCAAAAAGCCCCACGTATTCTCAATACGTACCGCCGCCAGACCTTCAGAAAACGGGCGCACTTCATCAAAAGAATAGGTAATCATAATCATCCCATCATCATCCACAAAACCCCAGAGCCCATCTTGTTGATGCGGGTTTAAAGTGGTGAATGGCGCGTGCCGAGGCGGTGCGGCTTTCGCTTCCATAGGTTCTGCGACCGCCGCTGCACGTTCACTGGCAGGGTTTTTGGGCGCAGGCTTTGCCTTGGTGCTGGGCGGCGCGATTTCTTTACCATTGACATCGACTTGACGATTGCCTTGACGGCTCTCGATACGTGCTACCCCGCCGCGATAGTCACTGATATTGGTAATGCTGCTAGAAAAGGGTACAATAGTGCGGTTATTGGTATCAATCACGCCGTATTGACCACCCTTTTTGACAATGATGCGCCCGTCGGCAGCGGCACGCGCCCACTGATTGCCGCCCAACTGGTCATACATGGGCGCTATCACCTCACGTCCTTGCAGATTGATATAACCCACGCGACCATTTTTAAGGACAGGCATCACGCCTGAGGCAACTTTGTCGACAGCGACTGTCTGATAAGCGCTCAAATTAACCACTGGCTTGCCGCTTTTGTTAATCAATGCGACTGGCTCGCCATAGTCTTTGATGGCTAAAAAGAGAGCGCTGTTTGGGATACACGAGACGTTTTTATAATAACTTTTGGGCAGTTTACAACTGGCTGCCTGCGCGGATGTGCCAGCGAGCATCCCTGCCACACACACGCTAAAAATGGCGGCAGAAGTACCCCAAGTGGACGTGGTAAAAGAGCGAACAAGACGGAACATGGCAATACCTATATCAATAATCAAAATCAGTAATAAAAACGAAAAACACTCAAAACGCGCCGTACAAACCTGCACGTCACAGCAATAATTAAAAAACAAACAAACCGCGCCGCATCACCAGCGTATAACGCCTATGATGTGGGTGGTATGCTATCAAAATGCACGGGCAATACCAACAGCAGGGGCGTCATCGGCATAGATAGCGCTGTGATGCCGACTGTGCTTTTTTACTTTTATAAATGTCTATTATAATCAAAAGGATATGCAATGAGCACTACGCCTTCTAAGCTCAATGCTTCAGGACTGTTACTTGGCTGTATTATTTTTGGGCTGGGCAGTTTGATTGTTGCTCATGTCAATCTTGGCGGCTGGGCGATGTCTTTTTGGCGGCTTGCGGTGGCAGGCGTGCTGTTTGCTATTTTGGCGGTTATCACCAAGCAGCGGCTACCACGTTCGCGGGCAGCGATTGGCTATGGCATCTTGGCAGGCGTATTCTTGGGTTTGGATTTGGCACTGTGGCATGAAAGCATCTACGCCGTCGGTCCTGGTATCTCAACCTTGTTAAACAGCTTGCAGATTTTCTTTTTGGCGCTGATTGGCTTTGTTTGGTTTTCCGAGCGGCAGACTGTCTTACAGTTGGTGGGTTTGTGCTTGGCGCTGCTTGGCGTGGTGCTTATCGGCAGTCCTGAGTTTGGACACAACATACATGCCGCATGGGGCTTTGTGACGGGGATTGTCTCAGGCGCGATGTTGGCGGCGTCCATGACGTTTATTAAAAAGACCCACGACGCCGAGCCGACGCCTATTTTTGCTTTGATGGGCTTGGTCAGCGTTGGCGGGGTGCTGGCGATGATTGTGCCGATGCTGCTGATTGATGGCGGGCATATCCTGCCGAGTACGTGGTCGGAGGTGATGTGGATATTGATTTATGGTGCGGTCATGCAGTGCATCGCGTGGGGACTCATTGCCTATTTTATCCCCCGCTTATCGCTTGCGGTGACAGGGCTGCTGCTGCTCAGTGAGCCTGTCGCCGCCTTGATTATTGATTACACATGGCTGGATAAGCCCATCACGGGCATGCAGTGGCTGGGCGCGGTGATGACCATGACCGCCATTTATCTTGGCACCATGAAGCCCAAACAACGCGCCCTGCGCCGCTACCGATTTTTTGCGCGTTTTTACAAGCGCTCATCGGAGCAGGCAGATTAAGGCGGCTTAATCGTCTTTTTGTAGTGAAAACAGCGCATTTAATACGATGGCAGCGAGCGTTGCCGTACCGATACCGCCCAAATCAAACCCACCGATGTGTAGGCTTAGATTGCCCGTACCCATAATCACAGGCACTGCCGCAATAATCAGATTGCTGTTTTTGCTAAAGTCGATATGACTCTCAAGCCAAATTTTGACCCCCGCGATGGCAATCAGACCAAACACCACGATAGATGCACCGCCCAGTAGCGGGTTGGGAATGGTCTGAATCAGCGCGCCGAATTTGGGCGATAAGCCCAGCAATATCGCCACGATGCCTGCCATCACAAAAATGGTCGTGCTGTACACTTTGGTCACGGCCATCACGCCGATATTCTCCGCGTAGGTGGTGACGCCCGTACCGCCAAAACCTGCCGAAAATGTCGTCGCCAAGCCATCCGCCAAAAACGCGCGCCCCATATACGGTGTTACGCGCGCGCGGGTCATGCCCTCTACCGCCTTAAAATGTCCTAAATTCTCAGCAACCAAAATAAAGGCAATCGGCGCAATCATAATGATGGCATGTTTATCAAACGCTGGGGTATGAATGCTTGGCAAACCCAGCCACGACGCCGCAGAGATGCCACTAAAATCAATCGGCGCGCCCAAGCCCATGAGGTTGGTCAAGATAAAATACATGACATATGCCAATACCAGACCAACGAGCAGCAGCAAACGGCGTAGCATACCGCGTGTGAATACCGCCACCAAGCTAATCAGCAAGGTCGTCATGGTCGCAATCCACGCATCGAACTGATTGCCCATCACCCCTTGGATGGTCACAGGCGCAAGGTTCAGACCAATAATCATCACGATAGCGCCTGTCACGACTGGCGGCATCAAGCGCTCAATCCAGCCTGTGCCCGTCTTCATCACCAAGAGTCCCACGAGCGCATAGAGTATGCCGCACGCCATGATACCGCCAAGCGCAATGTTCAAGTTGGCATTCGCGCCCGTACCCGCATACGCCGTCACTGCGATAACAGGCGCGATAAAGGCAAAACTTGAGCCCAGATAGCTTGGCATACGTCCGCCAGTAATCACAAAAAACAGCAGCGTACAAATACCTGACATCAAAATCGCCAAGTTCGGGTCAAAACCCATCAGTAAGGGCGCAAGTACCGTCGCGCCGAACATCGCAAAGGTATGCTGCACGCCAAGCAGTACACTTTTACCCGCAGGCAAATATTCATTGATACCCACAGGATGCTGATTGATATCGCCTGTGAATGGACGCCATGTCGGAAACCAGCGCCCATTATCAAAGTCAGGATTGGGCGCGATGGGCTCAGTGACTGGCGGCTTGGGAGAATGATGGGTCATACGCACGTATCCTATGGTGGTTTCAGACACGTCCTACGCGAAAAGCTGACTGCACGCCAAGCGCAAACATGCCTAAATTCAAAGGTGAGAGGCTGTAATCATCTATGCTACACATCAGAGCAAAAAGCAAACATCTGATTGAAATTACATAAAGTTACACAAAGTAAGCTGGCGTGCATCATAGCCGAATTTACCTGCAAAAAAAAGCGCTTAATTCACGCCTATCGTTTACGCCCATGTATAGACAACACTATAGACAGCGCATACATTATCTTTTATCCTGCACGCAAGACGACAGCACACGAGCATAGACGCTCAGCCACCTGTTGGTATCATACGGATTGATAGGATTATTATGATTAGCATCTTCGATTTATTCAAAATTGGCATCGGCCCCTCAAGCTCGCACACCGTCGGCCCCATGGTCGCCGCGCAGCAGTTTTTACAAACCTACAGCAGCTTGCACGCGCTTGCTGATATCGCAGCGGTCGATATCGACTTGTATGGCTCGCTGGCGGCGACTGGTGAAGGTCATGCCACCGACACCGCCATACTGCTCGGTCTGCTCGGACACACGCCTGAGCATATTGACACGCGTCAATGTGCCGATTATCTGCGCCCGATTATGGATGAGCAGCGTCTGGCGCTCGCAGGCGAGCATGTTATTGACTTTGATACCAAGACACACATTCACTGGCATCCCGATACGGTACTGCCCTACCACCCCAATGCGCTGAGCATCACTGCCACGCTCGGCAATGGCGAGGTCTACACGCAGACCTATTATTCTATCGGCGGCGGTTTTGTTATTAATCAAAACGATGCCACCAACCCTGACAGCGACCCTGCCAGCCCAACGGTGAACAACCCGCCCTACCCATTCAACCATGCTGCAGACTTATTGACCATGTGCGAGTCTGAGCAGCTGAGCATCAGCGATGTGGTATTGGCAAACGAGCTGCACTACCGCTCAGAAGAAGAAGTGTTCGCCTACCTCGACCGTATCTGGACGGTGATGCAAGACTGCGTCTCAGCAGGCTGCATGCAAGATGGCATTTTGCCTGGTGGTCTGTCGGTTAAGCGCCGCGCCAAAGCCTTGCACGAGCAGCTGCGCTACGAAGCAAGCCTACCCCCCAAGGATGAGGCAGGCACGGACAAGCTTGCGGCGATGGACTGGGTCGATCTCTACGCGCTCGCGGTCAATGAAGAAAACGCCAATGGCGGCAAAATCGTCACCGCGCCGACCAATGGCGCCGCAGGCATCATCCCTGCTGTTATGCATTATTACCGCGATTTTTTGCCGCAGTATGATATCCACGGCGTGCGCAAATTTTTATTGACGGCTGCCGCGATTGGCAGCTTGATTAAACAAAATGCCTCCATCTCAGGCGCAGAAGTCGGCTGTCAGGGCGAGGTTGGCTCCGCCTGTGCGATGGCAGCAGCGGCGCTCGCTGAGATTATGGGCGGCACGCCAGCACAGTGCTTGAATGCTGCAGAAATCGGCATTGAGCACAATCTTGGCTTGACCTGTGACCCTGTGGCAGGCTTGGTACAAGTGCCCTGCATCGAGCGTAACGCCATGGCAGCCATCAAGGCCATCAACGCCGCACGCCTCGCCTATCGCGGTGATGGCCAGCACTTTGTGTCACTTGATAAAGTGATTGAAACCATGAAGCAGACAGGCGCGGATATGTCGGATAAGTACAAGGAAACTGCCCGTGGCGGCTTGGCAGTCTACGCCAATACCCACATTCCTACTGTACAGCATGGTGTCAGTGTGAACTACAGTCAGTGTTAATCGCTGTCGCTATGTCGTTGTCTGTATCACTGGCAGTGATACAGACAATCTTAATCAGTAAACATAAAAAAACCGCAATAAAACTCAGTGTGTCTGAGATTTTATTGCGGTTTTCGTCATTTTGACAGTTTGTTGTTATGAGCGATTACTGTTAATGATTAAACCATACTGGTTATAAAACGCTTAGGCTATGTATGTACAATAAAATGCGCTTCAAATAAATCAAGTGATGCTTTCCTCATAAAAACTTTGTATCAACACTGTTTGGTTCAAACGCTTATTCAGCGGTTTTTGAAACCACATCGTTTAGAATCCATACAGGTTTTACCATACCTGTCATCTCATCCATAACCGCTTCTTGACGAACATCTAACACATAGCGGTAGTTTGGCTCATAAGTAAAGCCTTGGATATTGCCGTTTAGTGTGTTGTAGTTTTTCTGATAGGTTTGGCGATACTGCAAGCATTCTGATTCAGTTTTCACGCCCATTGCTGTAGTGTATTCACATACGGCTTTACGCGGGGCAATCTCGACTTCAAAGCTTGGAATATTAACAACTTTTACGCTCATTGGCTGTCCGTCAACGACCATGGTACGCTCGTTGTTCATGTCCATGGTAGAGCACCCTGCCAAAGCAAACGTGGTCATCAAAGCGGCTACTGCTAATTTTTTCATTATTCTGTCCTCAGTCCGTAATAGAAATTGCCCGCCTTATCTGGCATTGTGGTGTCTCTTTGACGGGCATTGTTGTTGCAGCGCTTGATACTTAATATCGGCTGCTTATCGTTGTGCGTGATGTGGTGCAAAAAACGGCTGCATATATAGGCGTCTCTGTACCCAATGCGGCTAAATATAGTATAGGTGGCTTAAAACCTATTGCTCTATGACTGCTTTGTAACTTCACGTCAGTATTTGCAACCCATGTTAATCAGCAGTACGCTGCTGTACAGACAAGAGAATAAAAATCACAGTAAAAACTTTTCTTTAGACATAAAAAAAGGCAGGTATTACGCCGCCTTTTTTTATGTCTAAAGAAAGACAGGTATTACCCCGCCTTTTTTATATTCGTAGCTGTTCTACGTACAGCGTTTTTATCAATTAGCTGCGGTAGTCGGCATTGATTTTGACATAATCGTACGACAAGTCACAGGTATAGACGGTGTCGCTGGCATCGCCGCGCCCAAGGTCGATATGCACGGTGATTTCAGGACGGCTCATGACCGCTGCGCCCTGCTCTTCAACGTATTCAGGCGCAAGACCGCCTTTTTGGCAAATCAGTACGTCATCGAGTGAGACATTGACTTGCTCGGTGTCCAGCTCAGGTACGCCTGCGTAACCGACCGCAGCAAGCAGGCGTCCCCAGTTGGCATCGCTCGCGAAAAATGCGGTCTTCACCAAGGGAGAGTGCGCTACCGCGTACGCCACATCGCAGCACTCTTCGGTGGTTTTGCCGCCAGTGACTTTGACGGTAATGAACTTGGTTGCGCCCTCGCCATCACGGACGATCAACTGCGCCAAACGTACAAACACGCGTGACAACGCATCAAACAGCGCTTGATAATGCGGATGCTCAGGACTGTCGATAATGTCATCACTCGCTTTGCCTGTCGCCATCAGCACGCAACAGTCATTGGTCGAGGTGTCGCCATCGACGGTGATGCGGTTAAACGACTGCTCGTTAACAGCGCTTAGCATTTGTTGCAAGACATCGGCTGGAATGTTGGCATCGGTCGCCACATAACCGAGCATGGTCGCCATGTTGGGGCGAATCATGCCTGAGCCTTTTGAGATGCCTGTGACGTGATAACGCGTGCCGTCCACATCGACTTGTTCACTGGCAAGCTTGGGAATGGTGTCGGTGGTACGGATACCGTTTGCCGCCGCAAGCCAACTGTCTGCCGACAAGGTATCGAGCGCCTTATCCAAACCTGTGATGATGGCATCGCTGTTCAGCGGCTGCCCAATAACGCCTGTCGAGAATGGCAGTACGGCTTCTACCGCTGTTTTGGTCTTGTCTGCCAGTGCCTGACATACCGCCTCTGCGCGCCCTCGACCATCTGCACCCGTGCCTGCGTTGGCGTTGCCCGTATTAATCACCAAATAGCGCGGCGCAGCGGCATCAAAATGCTCGCGCAAAATACGTACAGGCGCAGCGCAAAATGCATTGGTGGTGGTGACGACTGCCGCTGACGTGCCCTCAGCAAGTTCGATAACGACCAAATCGTCACGGTCCTTGTAACGCACGCCTGCTGCTGTTGCACTTAGGCGAATGCCCTCAATCGCATGGATGGTACTGGGTACAGAAATATCACCAACTGCCATAATGACCTCTTATTGTTGTCTGGTTTGTTTGAATATGTCGTAAAAAATAGCTGTCTTTAGCGTGCGCTACTGTAGCGCGTTTCATCAAAACGCGCCATATCGCAGTGCATAAAAACGCTTAGTCCAGCTTAAATGCTGACCAAATCGGTGCGTGGTCTGAGGGCTTTTCCATCGCGCGCAGTGGATAGCTGATGCCCGCATCGACGCAATTATCGACCAAATCTTGACTGCATAAAATATGGTCGATACGCAAGCCGCGTTTTGGCTCATCATTAAAGCCACGACTGCGGTAATCAAACCAGCTGAACAGCTCGGTGCTGGTCGGATAATGCAGGCGGTACGTGTCGGTCAGCTCACGCGACATCAGCGCATCGTACCACGCACGCTCCTCAGGTAAGAACGAGCATTTATTGTTCTTAAGCCAGCGTTTGGCATTCGCCTCACCGATACCGATATCAATGTCTTGCGGCGAGATGTTCATATCGCCCATGATGATGAGCGAGCGCCCTTCTGACTTGAGCGTGTCGATATACGCCATCAAGTCAGCATAGTACGCACGCTTCATCGGAAACTTGGTCGGATGGTCGGCGCTCTCGCCTTGCGGAAAATAGCCATTTAACACATCAACCTCACGTCCGCCCAACACGTAACGCGCGTGGATAAAGCGTTTTTGCGCGTCTTCCTCATCGTTCGGAAAGCCTTTTTGCACAAAAATGGGCGCGGTTTTGGACAATAACGCCACGCCATAATGCGCTTTTTGCCCAAAGTATTCCACGTGATACCCAAGACCTTCGACATCGGGCAGTGGAAACTGCTCATCGTGTACCTTGGTTTCTTGTAGCCCCATCACATCAGGGTCGATAATATCGCGTACTGCCTCCAGTTGGTGCTGGCGCGCACGGATACCATTAATATTAAAGCTGACAAAACGGGTCATACACCATTCCTATAAGTCATTGTAAATGTTTTATATTGCAAAAATTATTCAGCCGCGCGCTTGATACGATAACGCGCAAGTCATGGGCATTGGCAATAGCACGGCTATCTTGTTCTGATAAGGGCTGCTATGATAATTCGCGGGCGCTGTTTTTTTTAGCCTCATTACTCGCATGGTTCTTAGTACGATGGTGCGTCGTTGCACCAGCCGCTGCTAATGATTACCACACAGCGCGCCTCGCTGTTTTATTCATCCACGGTTCTATTCATAAAAATATACTGAGTGTGTTATGTCCACCAAAGCCCCGCAGCCGCCTTTATTCACCGCCGATTACCGTGTGTATATCAACCACACTGACGCTGGCGGCATCGTCTATCATGCCAATCATCTGGTGTTCTTTGAAAACTGTCGCCGCGACTGGTTTACCCAGCTTGGTTTGGACGGTTATTTTTTAAAGACTGACGCAGGCGAAGTACAGCATTTTGTGGTGTCCAAGGTTGAGCTGGACTACCGCCACGCGATTTTGCTCGATGAAATTATCAGCGTGCGTGTCGATACGGTTGAGCTAAAACCTGCCAGCATCATCTTTTATCAGAGCATCTGGCGCACCCACCCTGACGGCGATACGCAATTAAGCTCAGGCAAAGTGGTCATCGCATGCGTGCAAAACAATGTCAAATCAAAAGATAGCAATGCGGCAACACCTGCCATGCGTCCTATCCGCGTGCCCAAAGTGCTCTATGATAGCATCTGTGCTGCTTTGTCGCAGCAACAAGGCATATAATAGAATAAAGACACGGGTAAGATAAAGGCGGTACGCCTGATGATTGACTTACAACACACACGCCTGCTCGGCCATCGCGGCGCGCGCTTTGAGGCGCTAGAAAACACGCGCTTTGGCTTTGAGTACGCCAATACCCTACAAGCACGCGGGCTTGCGGGCATTGAGTTTGATGTTCAGCTGACAGCCGACGGGCATTTGGTGGTCTTTCATGACGATACTTTGGTGCGCCTATGCGGTTTGCAGGCGCGTATCGACCAGCTGACATGGCTTGAGGTGCAGCGGCATTTGCAATCAGGACACCCGATTATCACCTTGGCGCAGCTTGCCGAACTGCTGAGCGCGCCTGCCCCACTGTCGCCGCGTTTTGTGCCGCGCTTTAGCCATATTGAGCTTGAGATAAAGACACACAGCCGCACCAACCATCGGCGCATCATTCATGCTTTAGAGCACGATTTTCGCACCACAGCGCTCGCGAGCCTACCCATTACCTTGACCTGCTTTGACACTGAGCTATTACTACAGCTTCAGCGGCACCCCATACTGCGCCATATTCCTCGCGGCTTATTGGTGCGGCATCCTAAAGCGCTTGCTGGCGCGCCCAACACCGCGCTTCAGCTTGGCTGCGTGCAGCTTGGTATCCATTATCCGCTATTGACCGCCGAGGTGATTCGCCAGTGTCACCGCTACGGATTGCCTGTCAGTGCATGGACGGTCAACGACTTGTCCGTGATAAGACAGATGGTGGCGTGGCAGGTGGATGTGATTATCACCGATATTCCCGCGCAGGTCTTGTAATATCGACGATAGCGCTGCATATAGGCTTCACAAGACACAAATACTGCTTACATTTCTACCTAATTCCTGATAGCTAGTGGGGTATTCACCAAAAAATAATCAATAATCCATACAAGTTATTGTTATTTAGCAATATTTTTATAGTGCATGCCCGTTCACTTTCCTTTTGTTTTCAGGTAAGATAGAGTCTGAAATGTACACCGCTAGGGAAATAATATGATTGCAAAAAAAGCAATAGGTTTACCGCTTAAAGGCTTACGTTTGGCTATCAAGTCTGGTGACACGCTTTTACAGACTGCAAGCACACAGGTGACTCGTCTTAAGCGTCTGCTAGACCAACAAATGGACAATACTCAGGCGCAGCCAACCGCTGTGCGTGGTTACTTAAATGACGCACACGCAGGTGAGCGCGATGTCTCAATGAGCGAGACGGTAGATATCCGTGAGCTTGAGTTCAAAAAAGCACCCATTAACTTGATACCCGCGGCAGTCCTCATTGCCACGCCTATCGCTGCTGCTGTCATCACACCTTGGTACTTGATGACGCATAAAGTCAGCTTGCCTGTTTGGGGCGCGTTTGGCTTCTTTATGACGTGGACAGGCATCAGTATTACTGCTGGCTACCACCGTTTGCTATCGCATCGCGCGTACAAAGCGCATCCTGTGGTAAAGAACTTTTTATTGCTTGGCTCAACGCTTGCCGTCCAAGGCTCAGCCTTTGACTGGTGCTCAGGTCACCGTACCCATCATCGTCATGTTGATGACGTCATGGACGACCCGTATTCAGCCAAGCGTGGGTTTTGGTTTAGTCATATCGGCTGGATGCTGCGCAACTACCCAAGCGGCAATTTTGACTACAAAAACATCCCCGACTTGACCAAAGACAAAGTGCTACAGATTCAGCATAAATACTATGGTCTGTGGGTAATCGCGGCCAACGTTGGCGTGGTTGCGGCTGTCGGCTGGTTGCTTGGTGATGTTTGGGGCACTCTAGTATTGGCAGGTTTGCTGCGTTTGGTATTGACGCATCACTTTACCTTCTTTATTAACTCATTGTGTCATATGTTCGGTACGCGTCCATATACCGACACCAACACTGCACGTGACAACTTCTTCTTGGCGCTCTTTACTTGGGGCGAGGGTTATCACAACTTCCACCACTTCTTCCAGTACGACTATCGTAATGGTGTTAAATGGTGGCAATATGACCCAACCAAATGGTTGATTGCGGGCTTAGCAAAATTGGGTCTGGCAAGTGACCTACGTACCGTTGATGACGCAACCATCAAGCATGCTGAAGTACAAATGCAGTTTAAGAACGCGCACAAGCATCTAGACACTGTTACAGCAGGTGGTATCGACATCCCGCATGCTCTACAAAACTTCCAAGAGCGTATTAAGCACGAGTACGAAGCCTTTACGCAAACGGTTGAAGAGTGGCAAGCGCTAAAAGCCAAAGCGGTTGAGATGAAAAAGACCGAATTCGCTGATCGCTTGCATGAAGTCGATGACAAGCTAAAGCACGAATACGCGAAGATTGAAGAAAAAATCATTGAGCACAACAACAACCTAAAAGTTGCGTTCCGCTCAATCGGTCACAAACAACACGCCGCATAAATCGCACAAACTGCATCATGAATCACAAATCCCGCCCTCACAAAGATGGCGGGATTTTTTTGTCTGTCGTTTTTAATACGGCTGTGTATTGCTATCCGTCTTTGGCAAAGTGGCAAAGTAAAGCACACAGCAAAGCGCTACATCGGCGGTGCTTTGGCTGTTATCATTATCGCTGTCTTGCGCTGTGCGCGCTGTTTTTTGAGTTATTACCTGTTTCGTTATTACAAAATATTATTAAAGGTTATCATCATGGATTATTGCCACACTTATGCCAATTTGGATACCCGCTTGTACAACAAGCAGCCCCCTGTGCCACTGGACAATCCACGCGCGGGACACTTTAACCCTTATGTGGCGAAAAGACTGGGCTGGGACAAAGATGAGGACTTGATGTCGCACTGGGTGGAGATTTTGGGCGGTCAATACGTGCCTGCCCAGTGGACACCGCTTGCCATGGTATACGCGGGGCATCAGTTCGGGCACTGGGCAGGACAGCTCGGCGATGGGCGCGGCTTATTGATGGCGCAAGTGCGTGATACCAATGGCGACTGTCAAGATTTGCATTTAAAAGGCAGCGGTCTGACGCCCTACTCGCGTATGGGAGATGGGCGTGCGGTGCTGCGCAGTACCATTCGGGAGTATCTGTGCGGGCACGCATTAACGCAGCTCGGTGTACCGTCATCGACCGCACTGGGTTTTGTGGTATCAGACACGCCTGTGCGCCGCGAGCGTATGGAAGCGGGCGCGGCGCTCATGCGCGTGGCAGACAGTCACATTCGCTTGGGTCATATCGAGTGGATAGCGAGCTTTGCCCCCGACTTGCTGGCAGGCTTTACCGATTATATGCTGGACACCTATTATCCTGAGTGCCGTGATGCGCCTGTGCCTGTGGCGGCGTTTTTACAGCAGGTGGTCGAGCGCACCGCAAGGCTGATTGCCGACTGGCAGCTGACGGGCTTTGCGCATGGGGTGATGAATACCGACAATCTGTCGATTACAGGCAGTACTTTGGACTTTGGTCCTTTTGGTTTTATGGAACGCTTTAATCCTGGCTGGATTAATAACCACTCTGACCACACAGGGCGCTACAGCTATCAGAACCAGCCCGCCATCGGCTATTGGAACTTGCAGCAGTGGCTACCGCACTTTTTGCGCCTGCCCAATATCAGTCGCGCGACCATTGATGAGTGCTTGAGCATCTACGAACCTGTATTCATGCAGCATTATCAGATAGGTATGTGTCATAAGCTTGGACTGATGCACGACCAAGCCTCGCTCAATATCGCCTTTGACTTTTTGACCTTGGTTGAGTCGCAGCGCTTGGACTATACCAACAGCTTTCGCGCACTACTCGCGGTGGTGGACACAGCGCAGCATCCGTACGAGCAGACGCTATTGACCGCCTTTATCAATGAGCTGACCCCTGAAGGTCTGAGCACATGGCAAGACTGGCGCGCGCGCTATATCGCACTGTTGCCTGAAGATACAAGCGAAGTGATTAACACAATGCGTGCGAACAATCCTGTCTATGTCTTGCGTAATGCGATGGCGCAGCGGGCAATTACGGCAGCTGAACAAGGTCAGTTTGAAGAGGTGGCGCGGCTGTTTACCTTGCTAACCACCCCTTATGAGGTGCAAGAGATTGCAACAGCGCTCGACACCACGCCGCCCGCCCCTGATGCTTGGCAACCACCTATCAGCTGCTCATCCTAAGTACTGATGACATATGATGGTTTGTAATAACGTTTTTATCATCAATCCATTATATAATCACTATAAATTTATTATATAATCTGCCTATTGATTTGCACCGACTAGGCAGTGAAATAGCAATAATGCTAGAATACCCCACTTGCCAATCTGCATTTTTGCATGGATGGCGTATAGGGTTGCTGCTTGCGTGCGCTCGTCGCTATGGACAAGCACGCTGCTATCAATACCTATCAGACATTAATTTTTATTACTGTTTATCTTATTTTAATTTATTCCAACAATGGCAATTACTATGAATGATGATACCAATCTGAATGCAGATAAAGTGAGTGCAGACAAAGAACAGTTTGAACAAGCTGCACTGCATTATCATGCTTATCCGAAACCTGGTAAAATTTCAGTAACTCCGACCAAGCAGCTCGCTAACCAGCGCGACCTTGCTTTGGCTTATTCACCAGGCGTCGCTGTTCCTTGTCTTGAGATTGAAAAAGACCCAACTCTGGCAGCGAAATATACAGCGCGCAACAATCTGGTTGGTGTGGTCACCAATGGTACTGCCGTATTGGGCCTAGGTAACATCGGTCCACTCGCCTCAAAGCCTGTCATGGAAGGCAAAGGCGTGTTGTTCAAAAAGTTTGCAGGCATTGATGTTTTTGACATCGAAGTGGCACAAAATGACCCTGACAAATTCATCGAAGCGGTTGCAGCCCTTGAGCCGACATTCGGTGGTATCAACCTAGAAGACATCAAAGCCCCAGAATGTTTCAAAATCGAGCGCGAATTGCGTGACCGTATGAACATTCCTGTCTTCCACGATGACCAGCACGGCACGTCTATCATCGTCGCTGCCGCAATGCTTAACGCGCTTGAGCTGACTGGCAAAAAAATCGAAGACCTAAAGGTGATTTGTTCAGGTGCGGGCGCAGCAGCAATCTCTTGCCTAGACATCATCTGTGCGCTAGGTATCAATAAAAACAACGTTTATGTGGCCGACTCTCGCGGTATCATTACCACCAAGCGTGAAAACCTAGACGAAACCAAACAGCGCTACGCGCGTGACACCGACGCGACCACTATCGATGAGCTGATTGACGATGTGGACATGTTCCTAGGTCTGTCTATGCCTGGCATGCTGACTGCAGACATGGTTCGCCGTATGGCAAAAGACCCCATCATCTTTGCACTTGCTAACCCAACGCCTGAGATTATGCCAGAATTGGCGCATTCAGTACGTCCTGATGTCATCATGGCGACGGGTCGTTCTGACTATCCAAACCAAGTGAACAACGCGCTTTGCTTCCCTTACATCTTCCGCGGCGCGCTAGACGTTGGCGCAACTGCTGTCAATGAAGAGATGAAAATCGCGTGTGTACGCGCAATCGCGGCAATGGCACACGTTGAGGCCACCCCAACCAACAACTCTAAAGACATCGACAGCATGAAGAGTTTTGGTCGCGACTACCTAATCCCTGGACCTCTAGAGCCAAATCTAATCCTTGAGATTGCCCCAGCGGTCGCCAAAGCGGCGATGGATTCTGGCGTTGCGACCTTGCCTATCGAAGACTTCGACGCGTACCGTCAGCGTCTGTCTGAATTTGTGTATAACTCAGCGTTCGTCATGAAGCCTGTCTTTGCGCAAGCAAAATCTGAGCCAAAGCGTATCGTCTACTGTGAAGGCGAAGACAAAAACGTATTGCTTGCTGTACAAGTCGTGGTGGATGAGCAACTTGCCAAACCTATCTTGGTCGGTCGCCCAGCGGTTATCAACTCGCACATCAAAAAACTGGGTCTGCGTCTAAAAGATGGTGAAAACATCACTATCGTCAACCAAGATGACGACCCACGCTACAGAGACTACTGGGAAACGTACTACGAGCAAAACAAACGCCGCGGTGTCAGCATTGAGCTTGCCCGTCGTGACGTATACCGTGAGACTTCGCTTATCGGCTCACTACTGGTCGAAAAAGGCGATGCTGATGGCATGATTTGTGGCACCTTTGGTCATTACAACATGCACCTAAAATACGTGCAAAACGTCATCGGTAAGCAAGAAGGCGCGAGCGATTTTTATGCCATGAGTGGCGTACTGATGCAAGACCGTAACGTTTTCTTTGCCAACACCTACATTCATGAAGACCCAACTGCTGAGCAGTTGACTGAAATGACAGTATTAGCCGCTGAGCAACTGCGCCGCTTTGGTATTACGCCACGCGTCGCCCTCACCTCGAACTCTAACTTTGGCACCTCAGACAGCGCGAGTGCGGTGAAGATGCGTAAAGTGCATCAGCTACTGACTGAGCGCGGTGTTGACTTTGAGTTTGACGGCGAGATGCATGGTGATGCCGCGCTTGACGAGCACGTACGTATGGAAGATATGCCATCAAGCACGCTAAAAGGTGCAGCCAACCTATTGGTCATGCCAACGCTTGATGCAGCGAACATCTCATTCAACTTGCTAAAAGCAGCGACGCAAAGCGCCTCTATCGGTCCAATCCTATTGGGCGCAAGCAAGCCTGTACACATCTTGACGCCCGCTGCGACCCCTCGCCGCATCGTCAACATGACTGCTCTTGCGGTTGCTGAAGCACAAGACTTGGCGCAGTAAATAAAGATGAATGAGCTTAAGCGATAGGGAAACTCTTATTCTGCTTAAGTTTGCTATAATCGAGCCAGCCAATATCCTCGGATGTTGGCTGGCTTTTTTTATGATTAAGGGGCACACATGCAGGTATATCTGGTTGGTGGCGCGGTGCGTGACACTTTATTAAAGCACCCTGTCAAAGACAAAGACTTCGTGGTGGTCGGTAGCAGTGTCGATGAGATGCTTGGCGCTGGATTTTTACAGGTCGGTGCGGACTTTCCTGTATTTTTGCACCCAAAAACGCAGCAAGAATACGCCCTTGCCCGTACCGAGCGCAAACAAGGATACGGCTATCAAGGCTTTAGCGTCCACGCCAGCCCTGATGTGACCCTAAAAGAAGACCTAATGCGCCGCGACTTGACAATCAATGCGATGGCAATCGAAGTCACCAGCCTCTATGATGACACCCCGCTGACAGGCGATGTGGTCGATTATTATGGCGGGCTGAATGATATTGAGCAAAAAGTGCTGCGCCATGTGTCCGATGCCTTTATCGAAGATCCGTTACGCGTGCTGCGTGTGGCGCGTTTTTACAGCCGTTATTTTGACATGGGCTTTACAATTGCCACAGAGACTGCCGCCTTGATGCAATCGCTCAGCGCGTCAGGAGAGCTTGCGCATTTAAGCGCCGATCGCATTTGGCAAGAGTCCAGCCGCGCAATGATGCAGCGCGCGCCGCAAGCGTATTGGCAGAGCTTGTATGACATTGGTGCGCTACACACGCACTTTTCCCCTTTGGTAGCCGCTTGGGACAATGCTGCCCTACGCCATACCATCATGACGGCGCTACAGTACGCAGCTCACTTTTCCCTTGATTTATCGCAGCGCTGGGCACTGTTGATGATGAGCCTCTGCCCTGCTTGGCAAAGCCAAACGCAACCCCCATTAAAGGTAGCAGCATCGACGACGGATAGTGACAAACAAGCCGCCGATACCATCCGCGCGATAGGTAACCGCGCAAAAGTGCCAAAAATACATACGCAGTTTGCCGCATTGTTTGTGCAGCATATTGACAGCTTAAGCAAGATTACACACTTAACTCCCGCTGAGCAAATGGCACTGATACACGCGAGCCAAGCGCACAAACAGCCTGAGCGCTTAGAGCAGTTGATTGTCACTCAGCACGCATTACAAATGGCGCTCGATACGATACACATGCAGCGTGCGCTGGACAGCTATCACGCGATTGGCATGGCGGATATTGACCAAAGCTTAAAAGGACCTGCCATTGGCGACGCATTGACAGCGGCGCGCATTGCGCATTTGACCCAACACTCCTTGTGACTTATAGTGCAGCTATGACACCGACACCTTCCATATCAGCTACGAGCACGCGCTGTGATAGACGACCTGTCATGCTGGTGACAGGCAGCGCCAAGCGTATTGGGGCTGCTATCGTACGCGCCGCGCATCATGCAGGCTATCGCGTCATCATCCATGCACTGAGCAGCCAAAGCGAGGCCTACCGTCTGGCTGATACGCTGAACCAGACACGCCCCGACAGCGCTGCCGTATTGATTGCGGACTTGGCAGTGATAGAGGATAGTGATGCGCTACAAGGCTTTGTACAGGACGCGCTCAGCCCTTTTGGTCAGATTGACGTGCTGGTACACAATGCCTCGCGCTTTTATCCCACTGCCATGGGCACCATCACCCACAGCGCATGGAACGAGCTGATGCTGACCAATGCCAAAGCGCCACTGTTATTAAGCCAAGCCTTACTCCCTTATTTGCAGGCAGTACACGGCTGCATCATCAGCGTCTTGGACATCCATGCAGACGACAGACCTTTTGTTGGCTATAGCGTCTACAATATGGCAAAGTCGGCACACAGAACGATGGTACAGTCTCTGGCGCTGGAGCTTGCACCCACCGTGCGCGTCAATGGTATCGCGCCTGGTGTCAATGTCCTGCCCGACCCGCACAGCGACCAAGCCATATCAAACGCCCAGCAAGCAGCTATCGTAAACTCCATCCCCATGCAGCGTATTGGCACGCCTGATGATATCGCCGACTGTGTGTTGTATCTGGCGCGAGCAAGCTATATCACAGGGGAAGTCATTGCGGTCGATGGCGGGCGCAGCCTAACACTGGCGGGCGGTCATATGTCGGTCTAAGCAAGAAAAACTCGATTTTTTACTTGAAAATACGAAGAATTCGGGTATTATAGTGCATCTATTGATAGGGCCTATAGCTCAGTTGGTTAGAGCAGAGGACTCATAATCCTTTGGTCGTAGGTTCAAGTCCTACTGGGCCCACCATATTCAAACCCTTTAAAATCTATGATTTTAAAGGGTTTTTTATTGCCTGATGGTTTTGTTCAGAGCCCTTAATTCTTATACTAATCAGCTATCAGTATACTATTGGTATACTTCTAATTTTCTCTTATCTCTTTTATCATAGCTATAACAAACATAGATTGCGGACTTTCAAATGGCAAAGGTAAAGCTTACAAAAAAAATTGTTGATAGCTTAGATTACACAGATAAAGTTGTTATTCATCAGGATACGCTGGTTTCAGGATTTGCGGTTTGCACCAAGAGCGCAAGCAAGAACTACATTATCAATAAACGCATAAATGGAAAGCTACATCGTCGCGTTATTGGCGACTGTACCATCATTACCTTACAAGATGCTCGCGAGGCTGCTATTTCAGCTATCGCAAGTTTGATGCAAGGCGAAAACCCATTTGAAAGTATTGAGCCTGTCGCTGTGCCTACCCTTGCAGAAGCTTACCAATACTATGTATCGCATAAACCTAGCCTTAAACCTAAAACCATAGCTACCTACGATCGTCAAATTAAAGGCAAATTGTCTGATTGGTTAGATACACCTTTGAACGATATTATGCAAAGCCATATTACGGAGAAGCATTTAGAAATTACCCGCGCCAGCCCCTCACAAGCCAATGCAACTATGCGGGCGCTTAACGCGGTATGGAATTTTGCACGTTTAAGCTATTTAGACCAGTCCGAATCCGCAATTATAAAACCAAGCCCTATTGATATTTTGACGGCAAAAAGACTATGGAATAATGTTAAACCTAGAACGCGGCATTTAAACGAAGATACTATGGGTAACTACGTCAAAATACTAATAAATTTTCGTAGTGAAGATTTTCATACCATGCAGCCCCACAGCAATAATGCACGGGATATCATGCTGCTGTTTCTATGTACTGGCATACGTGCCAGCGAAGGATATAATTTAAAATGGGATAATATTGACCTTAAACATGGCACAATGACTATTACCGAAACCAAAAATAGTGATCCATTGCATCTGCCTTTAGGTAAGGTTGTACATTCTATGTTGAGGCACCGCTACCTTTACGGCGCCACTCAACCTTGGGTTTTCCCGTCAAGAATAAAATCATGCGAAACGGGCTTAACTGATATCTCCAAGCAATATGGTCATATCAGTGATATGTCAGGCATACATATCACACCACATGACTTACGCCGAACTTTCTCTACAGTCGGTGATATATTGAATACTAATATGTCTGTGATTAAGCGCTTAATGAATCATCGTAACTCGACATCTTCTGATGATGTAACCTTGCAATACATACAAGTCAGTCAAAAAAGATTGCGAGTTGCCATGAACGAGATTGAAGAGTTTATTTTCAACGAAGCTGGCATGAGCCAAGACGACGTTATTCAGAAGCTGTATACCTGTAAAGACTACTCATTGTGATAGCATCGTTGTTAAGCGACCCGCAAGCCTGTATCCAAAGATAAGAGTCGCGCTCATAAAAAACCCGCCTCACGCGGGTTCTCCTACATTATTAGTATGTATACAGTTAATAATGCACCAACCAATTCTCTCTCACTCTAAAGACGTATTTACTGAATGAGATTAGAAAGTAGTGTATCAAGCTCTAAATCCTCATCATCTGAGAATACACTAGAAGTGCCAAAAATAGAGTCCATCAATATCTGGTCAGCAGTGGCATTCTCGAAGACTTTCTCGCTTTTGATAATCTCAAATAAATTTTTGAAAGCCATATTAATTTTCTTACGCTCATTACCATCAGGGTAAGCCTTATGAGAGCCTCCATATAAAGCGTTATCTGCACCATAACTTAAATAATCGTTGCGTCTACCTTGCTCTTCAAGACTATCCTCTAAGTAAGCCTGGAAGGCTCGGGCGGCCATTTCATGAGTTGTGGACCAATATGGTTTTGAGCGTCCCGCATCAAGCTTTTTAGCATTGGCATAAAACTCTGATACCGGTTCACCAGTGTTCAAGACAACAGTCTCGCCTACTTTATCTTGATTAAAGAAAGCAACAGCCACCTTGCGCCATTGATTATGATTTTTTCTACGCTTAGACCTATAAGGCGAATAGAACTTTGAGTCAATAATATCTACTGCTTCTGTAGCTCCTTTAGCGTCAAATATTAGCTTAGCTAAGCCAGTGCTATTTTCTTGAATATTAAGCAAAGCAAGCTCTACATCTTTATGAGTAACTTTAAATGCTTCAGGTGCTCTAGAATCACCAATGGTCATAGTCTCTTGCAGTTTAGCAAAGGCTTCTGACAAACTGGCTGATTTTTCCACTACCATCTTAGGATTAACACTTAGATACTTACCAATTCCAGTCGCACCGTCTACAGCTAGAACCTCACCTAATATGTTATCAATAGCATGAAACCATTCATGACCTAATGACCCACCACCTTTCATCTTAGTAATATTAATGACACGCTGTACCGGCTCATAGTGTGCTAGAGCCCCTTTTGTACCTCGTGCACCTAAAGACAATGCCAACCTCCCCCCGAAAGCTAAAGATTTAGGGTCAATACCTACAATGTCTGATAGATCCATCATTGCCGCTGCAGAATTCTCAACATGGAACTTAGCACTGGTTTTATCCTTGAGAACCCAGTTTCCTGACTGTATGTCTCGAAAACCGAATGCTTCTTTTAGCTCTTTGGTGGAGTTAATAGTAACTGGCTTACCACCTGTACGCTCAATATTATCAGCAACGATTAGTTCAAAAGTTTTCTTTTTCTTACCCTTCTGCTTGTTACTTTCGTCTGACTCACCTACTTCTGGCTTGATAGTTAAACCCCAGTCATTGTATTTTCCTCTAATAGCCATATTGGCATGTTTGATAAAAGCATCTGACTGCAGCTCTACAATATTCCAAAATCTTTCTCCTAGTGATATCCAAGCTAAGTTTGATAATGGATCAAGCAATGTTTCTAGTTTATTAGCCAAAACTATTCTTTCAACATCGTCTACACGTGCTTTGTATTCATCGATATCATCATCAATGACAATTGGTGCTATCTCTCTTGCAAATCTTTTGTTAAATTTAATATCAGGATACTTATCTGCAAGCCAATTTTTCATTGATGTTTGTCGAGCATAGTAGTTACTTTGTCGACGCACAGCAATAAAGCTGCCCTTTCTATATTCCACAAAGCCTTGCTTGCTTGCAGAGTTTTTAGATACATCCAATCCTTCTACAGCTAAACTTTCTGCTGCCTTATACTCACTCTCGAATCTAAGAGATTTGTTTTCAATCAATTCTTTTTGCTCTGTTACTTTGGCAACAGCTTGGTTATAGCGACTCTCATCTGAAGCACTGATGTTATGACCATACATTTCACTAGCAATAGCTTTCAGCTCAGCAATTAAGTCCTTGGTGCTAAGAATACTTTTATTTTGTACAAGGCGCGATTTTATAGCATTAATCCCGTTCACATACGCTCTACGTGCCAGCGCTTTTTGATCAGCAATCGGAATAGCATTGAAATGCTTAGTAAGCCTGAGTTCGTTTTCAGTACGGCCATTAATGATACGCCTTCCCGATACACTATTTTTTAAGAAACTCATCACATCCCAGTATGGTTCTGGTCCCACAGAAGCTAAGACTTTTTGAATAAGATAAGCGGTACCAGCTTCCATATCCTGATTCTTCAATGCTTGGTAGTCTACACTACCCATGATATTGGATTTTTTAATGACATCTTCAGCAATTAAGGGATTTGATTCTATTTCATCCCATTCAATATCAGTAGCTTTTACCGTAACACCATCTTTGGCCAACTCCTTAATACGGTTACTGGCACGTTCTTTATGTGATCCTGCAATATATCCTGTATCAGCATAGCGATAGTTCTCATCGCTCGGATTATCACTTCGTGAATCAATCGACGTGTGCAGTTCATTGTGCCCTACGGTATTAGCATCGGTATTCTCTTGCTGCAAAATTGTTTTTGATAAAGACTTTCCCGTGATATGCAATACTTCAAGGGCGGCTTTAATAGCAGATTGCTGCTCTTCCACCGTGCTTGCATTGGCAAGCGCAATCAGTATCTGTAGGTTTTTTTGAGTTTGCAGAGCGTTTGCTGCATTTTGGGCGCTTATTTTGGCATTGTTGGTTTGTGTGGCATCTGTCATCTGCGGTATCCGTATTAATTGAGTGTCAGTGCCTTATTATTACTGACATAAACCGCGTGCTTGGCTTGTGTTCCGTGGGTTGGGGCATAAAAAAACCCGCCTATATTGGCGGGTTTTCGTTATTTCAATAATCTAAATTATAAATAGCGCAGACACTTTTCTAAAGTTCGGCAGAAATCGTCGTAGCCATTCAAACCGCCGTTGACTGTCTCACGAACGATACGGGCACCATAATTCATTTTGTAGTTTTTAGTCTCGATACCCTTTGAAGTTAAAGTATTCAAAGTGTATCCGTCATCGTAAGTATTGATCTTTTCCGCCTTGGCGTTACAGCCGTTTAACTGCCAAAAGGCCATAGCTGCTTTAACTGCGTTTTCTAGGTCTTCAATTAGCTTGGGGTTATCGCCAAAGGCAATACCTGTCGTATTTTGTAGAATGTAATAGTTGCTGCGAAAGGTATTTTGGATAATACCGCCACCGCGATAATCCCAACCGTCGTTGGTACCAGAGCGATTGCCATAGCGACCACCGTACAAGAAGTTTGCTACGGCTACCTGTCCTTTAGCAACCAGATTTTTTGCTTCTGACAAAGAGCGCACGCGCGAGCTAAACACTTGACGTAATCGTGCAGCCGTATAAGCAAAACTTTCACGCTTGCTATTAAATCCGTTGGATTCAACGATGCAAGTCGCAATAAACGCGGCCATTTGTTTCTTGGTTAAGATGTCGTACTGAGGTGCTAATTTTAGAATAATGGGAATCGCATCTGCATTGACGTTAGGATAGACCTTACGCAAATTAGCCAATGTAAGATTATACGGTCGCGTCTCTGTCGATACGACAGGCGTTACGCCCAAGCGCTCAATAAGTTCATCCCGCATTCCTGCGGCCATTGCTTTGTTTGTCATATCGACAATCAACTGAGTAAGCACTGTCGTGCCCTCAACGTGCCCGCGCAAGGCACTAAAGATATCGGTATCTGTTACTACTGCTGTGGCAGTCATAAAATATTACTCCTGTGTAGGTTTAACGCCGCGCATAATGTCAAGCTGTGTTCTTAATTGCTTGTTTTCGGCGGATAAGATGGTGTTTTTAATTTTTAGCGCGCGGCCTTGCTTGGTTGCACGACGAAGAACAAATGCCGCAAAGAACATCATGAAGACCATGCCGACCCGCGCAATCGTACTTTGATAAGACGGCTCAAAAACGGTACTGCCAAAATCTGCCCAGACAAGCATGAGCCAAGACAGCACCCCAAGTGCCAAGATGGTCGATACGGATTTTTGTACAGTGCAGGCGTGTTTACTCAGTAATAAGTACACACATAGGGCTATGCCGACAAATGGGGCGATAGTGTTTATCGTTCGCCAGTCAAGCAGGGTATATAAAAGGCTCACTTGTCATCCCCCTTTAAAATCCACGCGGCAAGCAATCTGAGTCGACCCATTACTAGGGTTTTAGCGCCTTGCAAAGTAAAGACCGTCAAAACCTTTTTTAGACCTGACCACAGTTCCGCACTGCGTAAAAACTCACCAATATTGAATATCAGAAGCACGCCTGCAAAGCTGGCGCATAAGCCTGTTAGCATTAGCACTGCCATTGTTGGGTTTGGCACAAAAGCGGGCAGAACAACAAAAGCGCCAACCAAGCCCGCCAAAAAACCCATGGTTAAATTCATGAATTTTTGACTATAGGAAAGCTGTGCTTCTTTCATCACGTCGACGTACAGCGAGGCAACCGAACCAACAGCCGCCAGCACCACAGTCAATGCAAAAAACACCCAAATGGGCAGGTTGAGGTACAAGAACAAGTGTGTCTGACCAAGTTCGCGGGCAAAGACTTCTCCGCCCGCGCCGACAGCAGCCACATTCGCACCGTTACCTACAATGTTTGCCAGCGCAATTTTTGCGGTAGCGACTTTGTGGCTCATGCCGTGTTACTCCTTAGCGCTTTTGCGCCGTTCTTATCTGCTTACTTGTTTCCCAAGTGGCACATAAAACTAATTAAGTTTAGCGTCTGCCTGCTGCAACCTTGATAAGCGCACCTAAGTAATTGAGCACGGCGACCCGATAATTTTCTTCTCGGTCTACAGCACGCTGGGTATTTTTAAAGGCATCTGAGTTTTTATAGATACTCAGAAGACCTATACCCATATTAAGCGCTTCTGGCAGGCTGGTTTTTCCATGTTCCATGATTGCAGCAGCATCGTTCATCAGCTCATTTACGAAATGTCTCGATGAGTTGCCCCGCGATGCCGTCGATGGCTGAAAGACATAGAAATCGGCGCGCCGTGAGGCTGACATCCTCCTGTTCGTTTCCGTCCGTCAGTTCATGAACGAGCAAACCGTCAGGACCACTGCCTAGACTGATGAAGTGGTCAAGGCGAGTATTGGCATTAGCAAACACCGCAGTAAGGTCGTTGTACGCACCGTTGGCAGATAGTGCATCAAGCGTTGGTAGGCGGGCCTCAATCGCCTGGTTAATCTCTTCTTTACTAGCGGTTGGTGGAATTTGTTTCCATTCCATCTGCTCATCACCGCCAAAAATGGATGAAATATTGCCGTACAACTGGCAAATCATTTGTCCATTGAACCAATCTGCCGCGTTTTCGCATTTTTGCTCCAATACCTCTACGTGCGCACCGTACAGATGCTGGACATAAGCGCTGTCCGTAACACCTATACGACTGGGCACATCAGCTTGTACTGTCGGTAGCAGGTAATCGTCAATATTGAAGTAATTGGCGCTGTCTAGCCCTTGCGTGGCATGTTGATGATGCAGCAAGAAGCAATAACGCTCACTGGCAGTAAGCGAGCGCGCAATGCTGCTGTCTTGAACAACATGACCAATCAGCGCACTGATACGCGCCTCGTTATAAGATTCAGGATAGGACTTAGCAATATCAATCGCTTGTCCAATGGATAGGTCATTAAGCGGCAAAGTGTGTTTTAGTAACGTCACTGTCTTCATGGATTCATTCATAATTACTGTCTCAACTCTCTAATATTTTTGGCATCCCATGCTGTGCGTGATAGCAAAACAACGGGGACCAATAAGGCGATACGGTCGCCGTTATTATTCATCGGCGCGACAATGGGTGTAGATACGCTTTCTATCACCATCGGCTTATAAGTTTTACCGCCATATTGCAGCTGTACCAGTGGCGGGATAACTGATGGGAACATGGCTTGCGAAAACCCATCTTGCAAGCCGCTAACAATCAATGATTGTGCGGACAGCTCCGTGGCAGATGCCCACGCTTGCAGGTTTTCAACCTGGTCTTCAACTTCTTTCCTAGCGTCACTCCATGCCTGAAAAACCAACGTCGCACTTATTCGTACCGAGCTGCTGGACGTGTATATCTGTTGGCTGTTGACCTTGGTGAAGTTTGAACGGTCTTTTAATGCCATCATCTGCTCTTGCAGCCCCATGCGTACCTTAGTCACTGTGTCACTCAGCCCCGTCGCCTCTGAAACTCCAGACAGTATGTTTGCTGCAATCTGTCCTGCACCTGTCGGGTCACCGTTTAACGCAAAGAAGCTATAAAAAGCGGCGTTCGCCTGCCCTGATTGCAGCGCCCCCATAAGGTTAGGCAGGCGCGCTTCGGGGTTAGACGCCTCAAAAGGCGTGCTGTACTGCGATTCTGTAACAAAATCACCATCTGCCAGTAGCGCTGTTACTGGTGCTTGGCCACTATCGACGGTATACACCTGATTGCCCTG
Source organism: Psychrobacter aestuarii (assembly GCF_904846035.1). GTDB lineage: Bacteria > Pseudomonadota > Gammaproteobacteria > Pseudomonadales > Moraxellaceae > Psychrobacter > Psychrobacter aestuarii. The sequence goes on along the minus strand of NZ_CAJGYT010000001.1, from coordinate 2,725,120 downwards.
CCCGCCTTCAATGTTTTCTTCGATGACGGGCTGGATTTTGGCAATCAAATTGGCATTTAAGCCTTTTTCCTGCCATAGCTGGCTCATTAAGACGCCCCTTGCTGCATCTGTCGCATGATTGCAGCTGTGGTAAGCTCCACGGTTTTCTGACTAATACGCGCCAGCTGGTTCAGTAGGTCGCCATCATCAAGCGCAGTCGCCCGTTTATTGAGCTCTAAAAGCTCATCGGTACTGCCTGCCGTTACATCGTAGTCGGCACTGTTTACCAAGCGCTCAAGAGCATCAATGCTTGCTTTTAGTTGTCCGCGCTCACCGTCTTCGGCTGATATGTCTGTTACAGGGGTAGCAGCGTTTGGTGCGTCGTCGTTCAGTGCAGTGGTCATAGGCGTATCTTCTAAGTTTTCGGTTTTGGTCGGCTGTACAGCATTCAGCGCATGACGTACCACGTCATTGATAGACAGCGGTGCAGGTGCTCCGAACATATCGAGGTTTTGGCGGGCAGTGTTGTCGTTTTTGATATAGTCGGCCATCGCTGTAAATAGCGCCGTCATTTTCTTAGCACTACGCGCGTTTTGTGCTAAAAACACGGCCAATTCTGCTACGCCGTCTTCAACGTCTTCAAAAAGACCAAGCTGGCGCACATACTCCGTTATGCCTTGGTCATTTTTCTTGGCATTCATAATCATATTGGCGGCATCAGAAATTGCCGCTTGCACTTGGTCATCCAGTGTTTGCTCGATACCGTCAATCAGGCTTTCGGCAGCATCTTGAGCTTGCGACAGGTTTGTTGCACGCGCTTCGACAAACTTGGGTGCGGCTTGGGTAAGCGCGTTGAGGGTATTTTGCAGCTCAGGGCTGGCTTGGTCTGCCATCATTTCTAGCAGGCGGTCATCGTCGTAGGCTTTATTAAAAATGGCTGCTTTGACGCGCGCTTCTAATGCACGGGTCGGCGCGCCGTTATTATCGGTATATTGGGCAGCTTCTTCTGCGCCGAGGCTGGCTAAAAACTTTTTGATAAATTCACGATTGCTTGCCGCCAATAGGTCGCCGCTTTCGCTGGGGCTCAATAACGCCAGCATGTCGTCACTGATGCGCTTAGCATCGCTTTTCGCACGCTCAGACGCGGTAAAGCTCAGCTTATCGTCTTGGTTGGCTTCAATGGTGAACGCTACTCTATCAATCGCTGTTTTGCGGATACGCACCAATACTGGGTGTTTGTACTTGGCAACTTGTTCGGCAGAAAAGCCAAACATGGCAGCGTTGTCAGATAGGTACTCGCGGTACTCTTCGGCGTCGCCATTTTGGTAAGCAAGTTTTATGGCGATAGTACGACCGTTACCCGACTCCACCACCAAATCGTCACTGACAATAGGTGCGCCAGCGTCTACACGGCGTGTACGACCAAGTGATTCAGGGTCTAAGGACTTCGCCATTTTTTGTACCCACGCGATGGACTCGCTGCGGCTGCGGTCGCGCGGCTGCAACTCTTGCGGGTAGTTGGGGTTTTCAGCGCCGCTGGCATTATGAGAGGCAATGAGGCTATTGGCTTCGACCAAGGCAAACGTGCTGGCGATTTTATTACCGCCTACCGTTTTGGCGTTGTTAGTTTTGCCTGTGGTGATTGGTTGGATGGGAGACGCTACAGATTCTTGATTAGACGCATCTTCATCTTTTAAGTTTTCTAAAATATCTTCGTCAAAAAACAAATTAAGTACATATTCGCCAGTATCAACAAACGATAGTTTGTCAAATTGCTTGACACCATCGCTTTCATCTTGATAAGATTTATCTAAGCCTTGGTACTGGCTAGATACGGAGCGCCGAGTAGATGATTCATCTGCGACAGCATCCCCTAGAGCTGCCAAGGCTTCTTTTTTGTTTATACCAATGTCATATAACACTTCTCCTTCATTATTCTTTTCAAGTACCACTCTCGCATTCTTTGCAATATCGTCGATGACCACTGTTACATGTAAAACATAGTAGCCATATATATTTGGCGCTTTTCCTTTGACCGCTTTTGTATAGCTTTCATACTTTCCTTTTTTAATCATTTCAGGAATAGCAGCCACCAATTGCAACTTGCTACGGAACGTATGGTTCGCTTTTGCAATATGCTTGCCGCCGCGTCTGCGCAAAATAACATCATTTTTAACAGCGGGACAAAAGATGACCTTATCTTTGAGATTGTCATCAAAATAAGCCATGGCATTGTTTTTGGCTGTCTTAAAATCAACAGCGTCACTGACGTCTATTTCTGTGCCAGTGATAGTTACGATATTGTCATCAGTATCCAAGTCAGTACTCAGCTCATTTATGGTAGCCTCAACGTCGTCAGCACCTACTTCAGCAGCCGTTTGCGGCACCTGTGTTGGCTTATCATCTACTGGTACTGGTGTTTTAATGGCTGCATTAATTTTGTCTTGTAGCTCGGCAATTTCACTATCCAGATTGGTAAGTGCTTCACGCTTTTCATCAACTTCCGCTTGAGCCTCTTCAAGTTCCTTATCGAGCTTCTGCGCGCGTACCTGCGCCGCCTTAAAGCGCTTACTGTTTTTAGCAGCCAAACGCATGATTCGACCTGCCAGCGTAGGCAGCTGCACGTTGTCACCGTTTGGCGGCGATAATACAGCGGTTACGTCACGCTTGTTTAGCATCCATTTCCAACTGACCATGATGTCAGTGGGCAGCACATTTGAAGGCGTCTCTTTGGGGCTATGGAACCAAATCGATAACGACTGACCGTCCGAGAGTTTAAAGACGAATGCCATATTTACCGTGCCAGCGCGCTTAAAAGGCTTTGTTTCTTTGACCGTAGACACTGCCACACCTTCAACGGCTACATTCGCCATGGCTTTAAACAAGCGGTCTTTAAGTATAGGCAGACGGCTTTTAACTTCCATGAGTGAATCAAACTGGGTATCGCCGACTGGTTTGATATTGAGATCCGCAAACGCCTCGTTGATATTGAAAGACGTCAAAATATCTTGGTGCGTGTCTGTTTTTAAAATATCGTGGCACAAGTCACTAATACTGCCGCCGTGGCTTGCCAGTGTAAAATCTCCTTGCCATTTAACGCTGTCATAGGTGACACGCTGTATTTCATCGCGCAATTCTTTAGCAGTGATTACGCGCAAATAATGGGCATCCTGAGAGGGATTACTCAGCAGTTTAGTGATAGCGTCAATGGACCATGTGGCAGGCTGGTCGCTGGTATCGGCGCTACTAATCACAGCAAAGTAACTGGCACCAATATTGGTAAAATAACTGGTCGCTACCTGAACGGCATGGTCTTCATCCATCGCGCCACCAACAGCTACGGTATCAATGTATTTATCGCGGTCATCAAAGGCGTTTAGCACATACCAGTCATCATCAAGGCTGCCAGCAGACGCATCAAAACCATTTCCATCGAAGCCTGTGTTATCGGCAAGGACAACCAGCACGTCGCGGTAGCGACCACTGATAATGCCTTGTTCATAGCGTTTGTATGCCGTGCTTCTACTGCCATCTGTAGCAGTCAGTGTGTGCGTGCTGTGCGCGCTTTGTTGTGTGGTGTAGCTCATCTTGGCAAGTACCCTTAATTGGTTGGTATAAGGGTATTGTGACAAAGCTTTTAGGTGCGGCTGGGGCGTGTTCCGTGGTTTAAGGGCGTAAAAAACCCCGCTGATTAAGGTGGGTTCTTCAACATAAACTGCTTACTTCTCCTGTCAAAGCTCCGCTTTATAATGAATATATAAGAATTGTCAATTGTTTATACAAAAGGTCTATTGTGGAGTTTGAAACTCTGAGCTAACCTCTTTAAGCTACTAATGTCTATATTATATTATTTAGGTGTATTTACATTATGAATTCAGAATGGTGGGAAGATAATCATGAGTTTGAATTGCAGTATCGCGAAACTTTAAGGCAGATGGAATCTAATGAGTCATGGATATACATAGGAGTTGATATAAGGTATGACAATATGGCTAAAATTGGACTTACTACTAAAGCGTTAGCGAGTCGGGCTAGTAGTAGTCAAAACCCTTACTATACTTTACTATGTGGCTTTAAAATTAAAGAAGGTGTTGAGGCAAAGAAAATTCATAAGATCGAAGCTGCTATTATAAGTTTTCTAGATCAAAGTTACGAGCGTATTGATCACTGCAAGAGTGGCAAACCTTCTGAATGGTTTTGTGTGAATCCTATTGAAGTTAGAAAAGAGATACACGATTTTTTATATGAGAAATTTGAAAAATATATGTTCTGTATTTGGTGTGAAACAACTGATATTGTTTTTATTAAATATTGGGAAAATAAATCTCTACTTGAGGGAACTATTAAAGCCTCAAATATAGCTCAAGACTTAAGCTCTCCAACTTTTAGTTCAGACACTGATATGTCAGATAACTATGATGATTACTGGGAATGGAATAAGTGATGTGTTTATGTTACTAAGCTATATTTTTCTTACCACACACGTATAACACTAAAGACGAAAAACCCACCGATTGCAGTGGGTTCTTCAAAACGGGCTACTTAAATAATTTATAGGAAACGCTGGATTTTCTTCTTCGCTAATTTTAATTGATCAAGATAACAATAAAAAATGACCTCTTAGAACAGTCTGTTATAGAAGTCTATTCTATAACAGACTGTTTGAGCAGTTCCAGTAGGATATACAAGGCAATATCTAATTGGATACTTACTAAACTGTGTAGTGGATAGTTAATCCAACCTGTCTTCTTTTCAACTTAAAGTCTTAAATAGCTGCTCACCTATTTTCCTACCTAGAGTCACTGGAACTGCATTTCCAATTTGGCGCATAGCTTCCCCCCACGCACCTGAAAAAATGAAGTCTTTAGGAAATTCCTGTATGATTTTTGCCTCGTGCACAGTTAAATACCTAATGCTATCATCTGCATATCGAATCATATTTTCTCCGCCCGGTACACCGTGCGCGCCTGCTTTTATAGTTTTTGATGGGAGATCAAACATACTCCCTGTATGTCCGGGATAGCTTCTAGCGCCATCACGAAAAATATGATCTTGAATATCGTGTTTAGCCTGTGGGTCAGGTAAGCGTCCCAAAACATCTCTCATTGTTTGCCAAGGCTTGCCACTAGGTGGTATTAGACTGTATTTGCTACGTATCTTTACTATTTTTTTCAAAAAAGTAGGACTATGTGAGTACTCTAAAGGTGAGTCGATATTATGACGCTTCCAGTATTCCGTTGATACGAACTGCTCCCAAAGTAATCTATCGAGATTAAACTCTTCTTTCGGAAATTCCCAAACACATTCAATATCAGCTCGAATGCCAACTATTATTACCCTCTCACGTGTCTGAGGTATACCATAATTAGCAGTATTTATTAGCTTAAAACTTACTTCATACTCTGGTATGGGATTTTTCTTTTGAAAACCTCTTAATTCCTCAAGATGTTTTCCCCAGTCTGAATCAACATGAGATTTAGCAGAAGGATATTTCAACCTTAAAAGAATATAATTGAAATACTCCGAGAAGCTTGGCCTAAGTATGCCTTTCACATTCTCGAAAACAAAAGCCTTTGGTCTAAGTTCGTCAATTGCTTTAATAGCATATGGAAACATATCTCTTTCATCATCAAAGGCTTTATGACTTCCACCTAAAGAAAATGGCTGACACGGTGGCCCACCAGCTATTAGATCCACTCCTTTGAAAGGCTTGAAATCAAAGCTTCTTATATCTACTTCATGTACCGTTCTTGGGTTGAAATTGGCTCTAAGTGTCTTACAAGCATCTTTATTAAATTCAACTAGAGCCAAGTTTTCAAATCCTGACTCCTCTAAACCCTTTGCCAAACCTCCGGCACCAGAAAATATTTCTAAAGACTTCATTATTTCCCCAAAACAGACAGGTGCTCTATAACTCTTTTCAGAATATCGTCTTCATTGCGTGGTGTCCCCAAGCATTTATCAGCCCACTCTCTACCGGGGTGGATAACATCCCAATCTGACTTAGCCTGATTAAACCTTCCATTACCAGGCGTATGGTTCCCAAAACCATCTAATACAGAGTTCCATAATGGTTGATTTAATTTAATCAAAGCAGCCTCTATAGTCCCGATCATATCTGACCCTTCAGCCTCAAAAATAACAAACCGACATGAAAAGTCACGAATATCCAAACTATCAACCTTGTCTATATTTCTGGAGTGCTCGCGTATTCTTGAATATAACTCGGTAGAGAGCTTTTTAGTATCATATGATGTTCGAGACTGCCTCCAACCTTTTGGAACAGCTTTTCCCACGTAGATCGGATGCTTATACTCTAGTCTATTAGCTTGAGCATAAGGAGCATATATTTCATTTTTTCCTGTATAATAAATCGCATAAACCCCTGTACCAGTAAACTTTTCTGTTAGAGGTATTTTATGAACAGGAGTACCATTAAAGAACCGCACAGCGTCCTTAACTAATTCTACAAATTCCTCACTATGATATACATGCTCACTTCTATCAAATGGTCTTGCTTGCATACTAAAACTCTTATATTAGAAATAAATGATTAAAAACTAACTACGATAATAAAATAAATATGGTTTTTAATAGATTGAATACTTACGAATAGAATAGCTATTCCTAAAATCTGCGTGAGTATTGATATGAAGAAAATAGTAGTTACAGACCTTTAGAAAAGACTCTAAAACTCGTATCACACCCTCATGTTATTAAAAAATCACTTCCTATAACTATAGCAATTTTCCCAGTGTCGAACAATCTGCTATACTATAGTTATTTGGCAGATGGTTGCGTCCCTCTAACCAAGTGCGAGATTTCGACTTCACAACGGCAAAGACAAAAAACCCACCATTGAAGTAGGTTCTTCAAAATGAGCTAACTAGATGGTCTATAGGAAGCGTCGACTGTTTTTCTTCACTTGCTCAATTTGTTCCTGCGTTAAGCCGTACCATCTTTGCTCATTAAAACTGTCAAAAATAGTACTGTGCGCTCTTTTGATATCGTTAACCTTTTGGCTAACCTGCGCCAGTAAATTGGTCAGATCACTGGTCATCCAGCATACCTGCTCGGTCTTAGCAAAACCAATGTCTTTCCACATACGGTTATTAGCGATTGTCTCATCATCCATGGTTGCTACTGGCTTTTGACGCGCTAATATTGCTTCATAAACAAAAGCGACCGCTTCAGGCAGTAGTGGTACTGGAATCTCTGTCACCTTTTCATAACCAAAATGTTGAGCGACTGTTTTATACACGTCACTACGCAAGGTATTGCCAATTGCGAGTTTGTCACAGGCAGTCACAAGGGCTTCTCTTTGTTTGGCATCAGTACGTGTCACCAATGCGTCAAAAGTTCGTATAACGATTAAGGCAAATTTAGGGCTAATCCACATGGCGTAGCGATAAACCAACTCTTTGCAAGCATAAGTACCACGCTTACGCCCACCATTGACTTTCAATAATACTTGGGCACTCTGCAAATTTGCAGAGTGCTTAATTTCTTCTGTTAAATCAACAACTTCTTGGTTACGGACAAAGAAAGAAGGTTGGTGTTTGGATTCACCACCACTTTCTTTATGCACATCGTTGAGTGAGTAAAGACCATCAATCATATTGATATCGTAGTCAAGGATAGTGATTTGTGGCGTATAAATTGTTAAACTAGACATACTAGCTCCTTATCTTAGGTTTAGTTAGTAGCCTCATACAAAACTTTCGACGGGGATGTATGGGGCTTTTTTATGAGGATAACGACACTATAATTAATGTCGTTGACACTATGTTAGTTCATAACTATAATTAGTGTCAACTATAATATTTTACTTGGAAGAACTATGTCGTTTATATTGAAAGAAGAGTTACTTCAGTCTCAAGATACATGGAAGCGTAGTCAGATACGCTTGACACCTTCCCTTTATGACGCCGTCATGAGATACGCTGAAGAGAACATCTTATCTTTAAATTCTGCGTTGATGTATCTAACAGATGAAGGCTTGGTTTCTACTAAAAAGGATATAAAGCGTAAAATCATTTTTACCGAATGGCATCCTCTGCACGAACTAGAAGATAGCAGTGATTTTATTAGTCATAACAACAAGGTTAGGATGTCTTGCTCAGAGTATATGAGCAATTTTTTTAATGAGCGACCAAGCTACGAGTTAATTAAATTTGAATTTAAATCTCAAGTTCAACGCATAGGAAAAAAAGATCAAGAGATACTTTTTGGGATTCGTATTTGGTATAGTTATCCTGCTTAGAAATTAAAAGACCCACTGATTAAAGTGGGTTTTACTTAATAAATTAAGCTAATAGAAATTTTATTTACATTATATAGAAGTATGCCTAATCTTATTTTACTCATCTATACTTCTTTCTATTTCAAACTCTTGAGTTTTAGTTGTGACTGCAATCACATGATGCAAGACTATAGATCTATCAACAAACTCTAGAGCCTCTTCTTTTTTCACCAAAACATCTTCCAAATTTTTCGTCTTCACATTATAAAAATAAAATCTATACTCTTTATTTATAGATTCTTCGCAACTAACAGTATTGTTATCATTGTATAAGAAAGCACTCACCTTAGAATACTCTGGAAACAAAGCAAAGTTCATACCTTTCATACCGCTCTGTATAGATTTGAATGCAATTCCATGTATATTTTCGCTAAAGTATGTACGAAAATATTCAAATATAACTTGGGTCTCAAGATATACAGAATTCTTTCTTTGGGAAGCGGGTTTGGAAAGTAAAAATACTAACCTTGCAATGAAGCAGGATTTATGGGACTTATCGACAAAGTCTTTATCAAAAGGGCATATCGCCATTTTGCTTATCTCTTTTAACTTACTCAAATCTAAAAGTCTTAGTATCTTTTTGGCTCTAAATTCAGCAGACATGACCACATCTCCTGTAGTCGCACGTACTTCACTAAAGCATGTTTCTCGATTTTCTGAGGCGTAGAATGCGGAAATTCCTGTAGGCGTCATTCGCTGCTCACCAGCTAAGATCGCTGGAACTGGACCAAGTTGGTTCGCAGGATCACTATATATATCGGTTCTTTCTTTTACTGTATTTGCAATCCTTGCACGAAATATAGAAATATTTGGATTCAGCTCATAAATGACATCCTCCCTTACTACTCTATTTTCATGAATTAAAGAGAATAAAGAATCTAAGAATTCTTTTACGTTTTTATTAAAAAATCTATGATTATAATGTATAGATTTTATAAAATCAGACCATCTATCCTCATAGTCATTATTATGATCTAGGTTCCCATCATTATAGACAAATAGCTCTTCACTCTGCTCACCTAAAATATCTTGAACTTTGTCTGATAAATCACCTTTAAAATCTTCCGATCCGAACTCTACGAAATCTAATAGTTCAAAAAATTCTTTTGGATCTAACTTATCATCATGAGCGTAGAAAAACATCCCTTGCTCATGCTCACTACATTCAGAAAAAGGAATGATAGAATCTTTAAATCTAAGAGATAGCAAAGAAATAATTTCACCCTTATCAGCCACACTATTTTTTATCTCTTTACAATAACAACATCGTTTCTCATATAATGTAAAAAGATTTTCATTTTTTATAGATTCTATATTCACACACTCTGAACATACATAGTTCATAAAAATTCCTGAGGTAGCTATTAAGAGTAAACAGAACTTCACTATACCACTATCTTATTACCTCTCAAACATCAATGGTCTTATCTTCTGAAAAGTGATCGGTACTTTGACAATCTCACTGCGTCCCGCGCTACTCAAGTCTGTCTTACCCTCCTTGACCGATACCAGCCACGACCGCCCAAATACGGGTTTAGCATCAATATCATTATGGTTTAGCAGATTGACCGTCAGCTTAAACGTGTATTTTTTTGGCTCATTGACCGTACCGTCTCCTGGTACCGCGCGCTCATAACAGCGGCGGTATGAATTAAAAATAGCACCCTTAACCGTTTCAATGAACGTCAAATCAATCGTATCTTCGCTTGCGCCAGTGATATACGATGCTTGATACGCGCCAGCCTGAAACGTCTCATTCTCAAGACTACCGTATGACAGATCAGTATCCGTTACCAAGTAGCGCAGCGCCTTGTCCTTAAACCAAGGTATATCTGAGCCTATACCGAAAACATCCTCTAAGCGCACCTCATAACTGCACTGCATCAGTACGCCATACGCCTTAGCCTCACCGTACAGTTTTTTTAACTGCATCATTCTATTCATAATCAAAATCCATGTCTTCGGGCAGACCCTCACCCTCGCCCATCATCTGCCCGCCAGCCTGCTGTGGCTGCACGCAAAGATACATGGCGATTCTCTCCGCCTTTTCGCTGTCATAGCCCAATTCATCCTCAAGCATCATTTGTGCGCCGTGGAGGTCCAGCCCAAGCTCTCTGATAGCCACAAACACTTGGGTTTGTAATAGCGTGGTATTGGCGCGATTTTGACGGTTGGTGAGTGCTTGCGTAGCTGCCGCCGACTGGTCGCTATAAAAATTGATCTGCCAAGGGTAATTGCCATCTTCAAAGTATTCCCCGTAACGTAGTCCCCAATGCACACTCATCACATGGTTGTAGCCATCTACCAAGGCACTACGGATAAGATGCGAACGGCGCATCATCTGTGCGGATGTATGAAATGCCGCGCCATCGCCCAAGCCACCCGCCAGCATGTCTGCCCAGCCAATAAGCGACAAGTCCATGCCCAAGCCACCCGCCAAGCGGCGTAATGACAGCATGAGGGGGGTATCCGTCAGCGGCGTCATACGCTGCGAGATATCACCGACTGACTGCAATATTTGCTTTTCTCCATATTGCGGCAGCATGTGAAACTTTGTACCCCACAGCGACTCTTTGCCATCGAATGCGTCACGCACATTCTGGCGGTAGTTGTTGAGGAGTTTAACAATACGCGCAAAATACTTTTCTTGTTGTGAGCGCGGCATGCCTTCCATATTCACCGTGACAAACGCTTGCTTTACGCTATCGGAAATTTGCTGATTATTAAGCGCCGCCCGCGCAATCGTTACGTCCTGCCAAGCCTCTTCTACCTTGTATAAAAATGAGCCGCCCACCTCAGCAGGTAAGATAGGCATATCTCTAGGATTGTCGTACTGCATCATCTTGGTGTCTTGCCAGATCGGCAAAAACGGCTGGCGCACATGGTCAATGCGGGGCATTTTAAACCGTAACATTTGCTGTGCATTGAGCTTAGTAATACCACGCTGTTGTTTTTCAGCTTCTAACACATGGTAACCAATAGTCTTGCTCGCTTTTTCAAAAGGCATAATTGCCCATGGCATCGTAAACTGGTTGCTCATCAGATTATTAACGCCTTTATTATCAAAATGGATACGCGCATAACTGTCCCCGTAGCCGACCGCTTGGGTTGCCAATTGCACGGCTACACGGTTTAAGATGGGCGCGATGACTTTCGCTTCTTTTTCTACTTGAGCGCGCAGCTTTTTTGCCCGTCGACCGCCTTTTTTGATGCGGTCATGTGGTGAGATAAAAATCATATCACCAGTGCTCTCATGCCCGCCAAGTGCCGCGGTAACGTGCAGACTTAGCGCCTCTGATACTTGCGGGTCTTTTTGCATAAGCTCCCACATGCCATAGATTTGCTGGCGTGTTCGTTCAGGGTTTTTGCTGGACGTGGGCGAGCCCAATTCCATCTGATTGATGGCTTCATAGCTTTGGTCGATGTTTTGGATGCCTGATGCTGCTTGGTTTTGCGCCTGACGCGCTTGGCGGTTATCAATCAGCATCCCTGCTAAGTATCTTTCAACGTTAAACATATATCACCTGTATTTATTTGGAGTGCTGGTAGAGCCGCTGCCTGGTTCAGTACCGCCGTGTGTATGCCCCACTTGAGATATACCGCCCGCGATGACGTCTACAGATACCGTTATCTGTCCATAGGTCATTTGGTTGCCGTATGAGGTACTATTGCCATTTACAGTTTGGCTGCCGTTGACCGTATGGTCGCCTGTTATAAAGTAATTGCCCACTTGGTTGATATCGCCTTTGACGTTGGTTTCTGCGGTGATATTCAGCGTATCGGCGTCAATATTTATCGTTTTGGCTTTGATATGCATAAAATCTTCGGCGCTAAGCGTCATATTTGCGCGCGCCAGCAGCTCAATGTTTTTTTGGCGTATGCGGCGCACGTCTATGACTGCCCGTCCCTGTCCATGGCGGCGGTAAAAGGCAACCACGGGCATATCGATTTTGCCTTGCTCAAAAAACACCCATACATCTGCCCCGCTGATAAGTTCGCGTTCGGTATCAAGGTCATCGTCCCCAATAGGGTACGCCAGCATGGCGGTAATACCGTCGCTTAACCCGTCCGTCAATCCGTCAATCGCCACTTGTGCGGTACGGGCGTCTTGGTCATAACTGATAAGGCGTGCAGGATGAAAAAATGGGGAGTTATAGGTCACAGATGCTTCTCCACTTGGGCAAGCCATGCACGAGTAGCCATAACGCTGTTACCGCCTGCCGCGCCTGTGTCATAGCGATGGGCGGCGGTAAGCGCAACCAGTTTCTGGTCATTGATTTGTATCAGTTTGCCCGCGTTTAAACGCTCATCAAGTTGGCGGATAATGGTGGCTTTGGTAATAAGAATACGGCGTAAGTTTTGTAGCTCGCGGGTATTGGCGCGTGGATAGTAGCCAAGCCCGCGCTCACTCTGTGCTTGACCGATGATGTCGCTGCCATTGTCATCAATCGATAAGTAATTGATGTTGCCACGGCGCACGGCATTAGGATTGTCGATCCACTGTACCGCGCTTTTATCAAATAGTGTGGCCTCGCCCACGAATAGGTCATTTAAGCCGATGACGTTCACGCCATCATCTGTATGGCAAACAACCGCCGCTTCACGCTGTAATGCTTCTGCGATAGAAGTTGTCGGAATCTGTCCTTTTAAGCATACAAAGCGGCTGACTTTGATGTCTTTTTTGATACGGATTTTTGCACCGAGCGCACGATATATCTGATTAAAACTGGTGCTCTCTAAACTCACCGCCCGCTTGGTTACGCCGATTAGCGCTTGGCAGCCTGCCAGCACGGCTACCACATGCAGTGCAGCAATGCGATGCCCTGCCTTGATGCCTTGCTGATTGATGACCTGAGATTTAACGACCACCAAATGCACACCGTTGGGCATGACAACGCTTTTATCGACGCTCAGTAGCGTATACAGCGCATCGTCGGCGCGCACAACCAACTCAAGAGTGACAGGCACGGGTACAAGGTCTGTACGATACAGTGCGCTGATTAGGCGTTCCCCACCAATAAAGCTGCCATCTTCTAGTTGGATATTCATAAGCGCCTTTAATCAAGGGTAGATAAATCACTGTCCAAATCAATACTCATCGGCGGAAACTGGAATGCCTCACGCTTCATAAGCTCAACCGCTTCTCTATAGAGCTGCGTACATTCACTTGCGCTCATACCCGCGCCCAGCTCCTGCATTGCCTCTAAGCGGCGCGCTTGAATAAAGCTGCAATGTGCCAGTACCACAGGCTCGATAATTTCCCAGTCATCTACAGCAAGCATCGTATCAGCATCAATCACGAGCTTATTGTCACCGTTGGTCGCAGCGAGCTGCCCCGACCAAGTGTGATATTTTTTCGCAGCATTAATGACCGCTTTCAAAACTTCCGTATCGAGTACCGACGAACCAGTCGTTAAAAGCGTATCGTATGTTTCTGTGACCGCCTCTTGAATGCTGCCATAGATAACTTTGTCCATAACTTGCCTGCCTATCGTCTTTACGCTGCAAGCGCAGCAAGCGAATTAAGTCCCGTTGCAATAGCGCTTGCCAGCGTGTTGTCGGTACTGCCCAACTTACCTGACTCACCAAAGTACATATAGGTGCAGGTCGCTTGTACTTGCAAAATCTGATTGCGTGATGAAGCGTCAATATCACCGCCGCTTTCAAAGGCAAGATTAGCATCCATGATTTCATGCACGCGACCAACGGAGTCACTGCCCTTGTGCCCTTCATAAATTTTGGCAAAAGGAATCACGCCGTTATATTCTGGAGAGTTAATCGCGGCGGCAAAGTCCAAGATTGCCCCCGCTTCTGTTTCAATGAGCGTCCACTGTCCTTCAAACTTGGTTTTTACCGTACCTGGTACCGATGCTTGTAGCCCGTTTGCGTAGTCCACTTCGGCGGCATCAAGGCGAATTTCGATAGGGCGCTGGAAGTTTTGAAGAAGTAGGCGGATATTTTCAAAGCCTTGTGGGATGAGCACTGCATTACAGGCGAGCATTGCCGCGCCCAGTTCTTTGGCAGTGAGGTAGTCTTTTTTCATGCCCGCTGAGGAGGCACTAAGTTTTGGTTTCATGATGGTAGCCTTATTCATTGATTGGTAAGGCTATTGTGACAAAGATAAATTGGAGACTTGGGGCGTGTTCCGTGGTTTGGATAGATATAAAAAATCCCTGCAGGTGCAGGGATTTTTTATACAGTTACAATTATCCGAACTAAAATTATTATATATAATGACATGTTACACTTGATATTTTATAAGGATATTCTGACCCTAATGCAATATAACTCTAATACTAATATTTTTTAGTAAATATATATTTGTTTAGCTTATTAGCTCATTCATACATATATCGAATCCAATTATTAGGGCAGTCGTTTATTCTACCTGTTTCGTCAATTCCCAAACTACCGCCATAAACTAGAAAGAAGCTTCCTAGTAATATTAGGACCGCACCCTCTCTAGAAAGCTGTAAATGAGAGGTTTCTTTTTTAGGCAAAAGCCCCCCTTCTAGTAATAAGAACGCACAAACACCTTGTACTGAAAAACCCAAGATAATTAACCACCATGCTGGTTTACAATATGTAGTATCGACGAAAACGACGACGAAAACGAATATTGAAACATTCACTATAATTGTAGATATTATCAATAAAAACTTCTTATTCACAATCACAGCTCTCTTCTTTTATGCTCCATACCTTCGAGTATCCTCCGTATGCTTCGGCTGCATACAAATCAGTAGAGACTCCTAGCCCGCTAATATTTCCTGTTGCTTGACCCATTTTTGCATAACTCCAAGGTGTCCAAGTAGCTAAAATAGAGAGATTAGCCGCTCCGAAAAATCCAGTAAAGGCATTAGGATTAGGTTGAGATCCATTGTTATCATCGAATTCAGCAGTCCCCGCACCAAAAGAAACTTTTTTTAGAATACTTTTATCGATATTTACTCCACCAGATAAAGCCCAAACTTGAATTGTATATTTTTTATTTGTCACTCCTTCACAGATTGATTGTAATGTAAAATTAAAACCTCTAGCACCTGCATCAACTACTGGTATGAATGGAATGGGCATAATATCAACTGAACCTTCTACATAGCCTCCTTTCCATCTAGCCAAGCCCTTAAAATCTGTAAAATGAAGCGGACTTGCTCCAACATACCCATAAGTATTCATACCGTCACCTAAACCAATCGGATCACTCGTCACATAGCGTCCAGTCTTAGGATTGTAAAAACGATAGTAATTATAAAACAATCCCGTTTCATTATCTGCATACTGACCCGCCATACGTAGTGGCATCTTGACCGTAATGACGCTCGGCGCACTCGTACCAAAGGCATCACCCTCCCAGCGCCAAAGTATTGTATTGTCTTTATTTGTTACGGCTCTTGGCGTTCCTAAATGATCAGTATGAATCTGTAATATCTCGCCGTCCTGTTGATTTGACAGCATTGCTATAGGCTGACCGCCCAGATATATATACTCACGAATGGCATTATTGTTCTCGTCATACTCACCAATCAACTGTCCTTGTTCGTTATAACTAAAATACGTCTTAATATTTCCACTGTTTTTTTGGATACGTTGTCCGAGAGGATTATAAGCATTGTAAATACCAATACTACCATTTTGGATACGCTCTATACGCCCAGCAGTATCATAAGTATAGGTTCTCATACCGTCATTTACGATACGACCGCTAGCATCATATGTCATGCCCACGATATGGTTGTTATTAGGTGCATAACTTATATTATTAATATCGATAACAGTATCCTTGCTTACCTTATTTTGAATACGGTTACTATTACGGTCATAAACATAGGCTAAGTCAGTTTGCTGACTGGCTTGTATCAGATTTTGCTGTAGCAGTCGATCTATCTTGTCATGCGTATAACGATAATCAATATTAGCCTTATTATCTAAGATGGAGGTAATACGATTTCCCACATCATATTGATAACCACGTGTTATTGCAGGGTCTTTGATTTGTGTCAGCCTACCATCGAGATCATAGACATGACTAACGGTCTGGTTCGTTTGTGACCAGTTAAATCCGTTAATTCCTTCAAGGCTATAAGATATATCGTCAACCAGCTGAGTCGTGTGGTCATCATGCTTAATCCGAATCCCTTTTAATACGCCTTTATCATGGTCGTATATAACCAGCTTCCCACTGGGTAAGCGCATCTCATCTACTTTACCACCTGCCGTATAATGGTAGCGTACCGTTTGATTCTGCTGCTCAGGCTGTGCTTTAATATGTTGAATTTTTTCAATGATACGTCCTGCACTATCATAGGTATAAGATGTGCTATTGTTAGGATCAGCAACAGCAATCAAATGACCTACATCATCATAGTTATAGGTCGCAATGACTTTGCCCTGACTATCTGTGATATTACTAACTCTACCTTTTACATCATACTGGTAAGCTTTAACGCGGCCCGCAGCATCAACTTGTCGCATTAGCTGACCAACATCATTAAACTCAAATGTAGTGATGCCAGTATCAGGGCTTTGAATTTGGGTAGTCTCACCAAAGGCATTGACTGTATAGCGTGTGGTATTACCGCGACTGTCGGTCACTGCAATGAGTTGACTTAAGCCATTATACTCATACTTGACCTCATTAGATTCGGCATCAATATCTTGTATAACGCGCCCCAAGCGATCATAGCTTTGGCGATCAATACGACTTAAAGCATCTTGAGTTTGAATCAAATTATCCTGTTTGTCATAACTGAAAGTAGTTTGCTGACCATTATTACCCAACTCTTTATTGAGTCTGCCTAAGACGTCAAAGCTTTGTTGACCAGACTGAGACAGGATACCTTGTGGATCATAGCGTTTGGTTTCGATAATATCGCCTGCGCCATTTAAGGTGTAGCTGATACGATTTCCTAAGCTATCTGTCATACCAGTCATACGATGAGCATCATCATACTGATAGGTAATCGTCTCACCATCTGGAAGTACGACACTAATTAATTGACCGACATTATCATACTCATAGGTGGTAGTAGCCGTTTGGCTTGGCTGCTGAGTAATATCATATTTAACAGGCTCGGGTACTACTGATGCATTAAAGAATTCTTTGACACTGTTTGTTAGCGTCGTCCAGCTACTTTGAGATTCTGACAGATCGGGCAGCTCAGGTTGTGCAATAGTTATTGTTTGAGACAAAATACGTCCAGCGTCATCATAAGTGAGGGTTTTGAGTTGACCAGATGCTTCAGTGATCGTTTGTGGCTTGCCATCGCTCGTATGATCGCCATATGTAGTTACTAACTCTTGCCCATCTGTGTACTTTAGTAAGTTGCCATTATTAGTATCGTATACCCAAGTTTGAGTTAAGCCTTGTGGATCAGTTTCACTGGTTCGTTGGCTATACTGGTCATACGTGTATGTCCAGGTACGAGATTTATTGGTAAGGGGATCAGTTATTGTTTTAGACAGTATATTGCCTTTATCATCATGGGTATATGTTGTGGTACGCAAAATATATTCTAGAGTACCATAATTAGTAGCTTTACCTTCGACAACCTTAGTTTTGACAGGTAAATCATCAGCCCACTCCGTTAATGTAATAGTACTTTCTCGTCTGCCATAAGCTTTAACTTCGCTATTTTGTAAATTTCTAGAGGTGTCATAGGTATATCTATTTGTAATATCAATATCAGTACGACTAACGATATTTCCTGCTCCATCATATGTATTACTGACAGTACCTTCTGGTTTATTGATACGAATGACTTTATTTCTACCTGAAATTGTTTGTAAATCATAGCTATAATTTCCTCCATTTGGCGTAACTACCAAAGAAGTCAAATTATTATAATCTAGTGTATATTTTTCACTACCATGAGCGTGTTCTGTACTGACACCTCGATTTTTATCGTCATAGGCATAGGTAGCATAGCGGTCACCTTTTTCATCAATAATACCTGTAATAAGTCCATTTGGATTTGGTGCATATTCAGGTTCATCGTAAAGATAGGTCTTTGTACCATATCCTGGTCGAGTGACTTTTAACTCATTGTCTTGTTTGACATATGAAATTTGCTTTCCTGAAGGTAGAGTAACTGCACTAATAGCATTATCTAAACTGTTTGCATACTCATAGGTTAACGTATTTCCAAAGTGGTCACGAACTTGATATAATCGCCCTTGGTCATAAGTCAAAGCAATATATTGACCATTGAGATAATCGATGCGTGTCAATACAAACTTAGAAGGTTCTGACTGACCTGTTATGAGAGGCTCATATGTTTCTACTTGACCTGTATCTACATGTGTTACCTGCCACTTATTGTCATTCTGTACTTGTTTAAGTTTGAGACTTTCATCTCTATCAATAAACCATCCTGAGTTCCCTGCGATAGTAGTATCAGTATAATCCCGTACAGCAAGCACCTTCTTACCATCAGCACGCTCAAGTACGATAGCGCTAGTAAAATCTTCTAAAGACTGAGCTCTAAGATTAAGTTTGTCATCTTTTACCTCCCCAATAGATAAACTCATAGCATAATTATGTGTCCATCCAGCAGCATAATTTTCATCACCTTCTTGTTGTAAATCACCACTAGGTAAGCTGTTATAAAAACGATGAACCTTTAATAGAGAAGTAGAGGATACCCAGTCAATTTCAGATAAAAATTTATTCCCAGTAGTTACTGAGCAAGGGTTACCAACAGATGGAGAGCAACCAAGAGCTAATGGCTTGGGTATTTTACAATAGATAGCTTTATCAGATTTAAAAGATTCGACAGTATTAGATGGACATGTATTCCAGTTTCTCTCTTGTTGAATATGTTTTCCCCTCCAACCCTGCATATATGGATTATTGTAATCAATACCGCTCATCCAGCCATAAACATAATTATTTTCATCAATGTTAATCGGAAACCAAGGAATTTCCACTTCACCAACAACTGATTTTGCTTGTTCTGCAGTTTCGTATCCATCCTTACTATACAGCTTGTATGCATAACGAGCATCTAATATATACCATCGCTTGTAATCCCATCTTTTTATTGGAAAACAACTATAATTTTTCCCATCCTTAGTACAATCATTATAGGCAAAAGCATTTTGATTGAATGATACAATACTAACACCAATGCAAATAATGAAAAAATATGTAGTCTTCATAATGCTATATTCTTAATGTTTGTTGAATTATGTATATAATATATACACCAACAAAATTTCACAACTTTAAAGTGAACTTTAGTTCTATATATCATTATTTTGATATTTATTGTCAAATAAAATACTATTTTGAACTACAATCAAAAAGGCGAAAAATTGGACACAGCGATGACCTCGCCAGCCACAGCCGCCTTGATACCTAAGCCCTCCGTCTGCGGTAGGCTGACTGCTATTTCAGGGACGACTTGCCATGGCACAAGCCGCGATAGCGTGGGCGCAAGCTCGGACAGCTCTCGCACGTTAACCGCCGCGTCCAGCTCAATACGAATACGGCTGGTCAAAAATCTGTCTGCACGCTCGGTATCAGTCAGATGCAAAATGACATGGCATATCGTTGCACAGCGCAATATGCGTAGATGCGACTTGTAAATTTTCCCAAAAAAGCATTTAGCGTTTTTCTAACCTTTCTCACAGTCGGAGCTTATAATATACTGTCGTGGGCACTTATAAATTCCAGCCCCTCTCCCATCACCGCACTACTTATCATCCCCTTACCCCAAAAAAAGCCCAACACCACTTTTATCGCAGTGTTGGGCTTTTTCTATATCGCGGTTATGGATTAAAAAGAAGTACGGCGATAGTTGCGGTATTCAGGCAACCAAAAGTTTGCCTCAATGCGGCGCAGTAAGTTCTCTTCAGTATCATGCAGTGCCAGCTTGTCTTCAACCGCTTGCACAGCGACAGCAAAAGCAATCTTTTCACTAATCTCTCGAATCACATTGATGGGTGGCAATATCGCACCTGGTGCTTTTTCGTATTCCATAGAAATATCTGCAAGTGCCTGACTTGCCGCCATCAGCATATTGTCGCTGATGCCTGTCGCGCCCGCTGCCAACGCCCCAAGACCAATGCCTGGGAAGATGTAGCTGTTGTTACACTGAGACACTTCATACGATTGACCGTTACAAATCGTATTTGGGAACGGGCTGCCTGTCGCAATAATCGCTTTGCCGCGGCTCCAGTTCATCACTTCTTGCGGTGTCGCTTCTACGCGTGAGGTTGGGTTTGAGAGTGGCAATACAATTGGGTGCTCTGTATTTGCGCATAAGCTTTCAATGACTTCTTGTGTGAACAGACCTTTTTGTCCACTGACACCGAACAATACCGTGACGCCGCCTTGCTTAACGACTTGAGCCAGACCGAGCTTATTACTCTTGTCCCAATGCGCAATGTCTGATTCTTTTTGTACCAACGGCACTTGGAACTTTTGTAGTTCTGTCATGCTGTCGGTCAACAGACCATAGCGGTCCACCATGAATACTTGGCTGCGAGCTTGCGCCTCTGTCAGCCCTTCGCGCTGCATTTGACGAACGATGTGTTCAGCAATACCACAGCCTGCCGAGCCTGCGCCTAGGAAGGCAATTTTTTGCTCGCTTAGTTTTTGACCTTTGTTTTGGCACGCTGCAATCAATGTACCCACCGATACCGCAGCAGTACCTTGAATGTCATCGTTAAAGCAGCACAACTGGTCGCGGTATTTGTCCAATAATGGCGTGGCGTTACCTTGCGCAAAATCTTCGAACTGTAGCAAGGCTTCTGGCCAGCGGCGCTTGACGGCTTGAATAAACAAATCAACAAACTCATCGTATTCCTCGCCAGAGATACGTGGGTTGCGCCAGCCCATGTACATTGGGTCGTCGAGCAGCTGTTGATTGTTGGTGCCCACGTCAAGCAAAATAGGCAAGCAATACGCTGGGCTAATACCGCCGCAAGCGGTGTATAACGACAGCTTACCGATTGGAATGCCCATACCACCAATGCCTTGGTCGCCCAAGCCTAGGATACGCTCGCCGTCGGTCACTACGATAACTTTGACGTTCTGTTTGGTGGCGTTGTGCAAGATGTCGTCGATTTGGTGACGCTCAGGGTATGAGATAAACAGACCGCGTTTACGGCGGTAAATTTGCGAGAATTTTTCACACGCCTGACCCACGGTTGGGGTATAAATCAGCGGCATGATTTCTTCGATATGTTGCTCAACCAAATGATAAAACAAGGTTTCGTTGGTGTCTTGGATATTGCGCAAGTAGATATGCTTGTCCATATCATTGGTAAATGAGCGCAGCTGGTGATAAGCGCGCAAAGACTGCTCTTCAATCGTCTCGATGTTGTACGGCAACAGACCCGTTAAGTTAAAGCTATTACGTTCTTCTGCTGAAAAAGCGCTGCCTTTATTCAATAATGGGGTTTCTAAAAGGGCGGGGCCAGCAACGGTAATATATAAGGGACGCTTGTTTGACATAATAGAATCTTCTTATCAAGGACATGTGAGTGAAAACTGTGCTACTGCAGCATTATACATAGCATCGACGGAAACTTAACAATAGATAACAAAATTATTTTAGACGAAAGCAGAACTTGCTGTTATAGCAAGGATAACTTGAATAAAAATATACGTCTTTATAAAAAATGGTTTGGTTAAACAAAAATGTGACTCAGCCATATTACAAAAACCAGCCCCATTTCAAGGCTGGTTTTTTATTATCAACAACATTATCAGCTGTAACGCAGTGAGCGAAAACGACTGAGCATAAATATCATAAGCAGTAACGCCACTGCCGCGACCGACGCGCCGACAAAGCCCACGCTCGATAGCGCAATATGGGTCACCGCATAGCCGCCGAGCAGCGCGCCTGTACCGATACCGAGATTGATAATGCCTGAAAACATCGACATCACCACGTCTTGAGCGCCGACATCAATCATAATGACTTTGGCCTGAATACAAAGCATCAATAACATCAGCGCTGTGCCCCAAACGAGCGTCACCGCTGACAGCCCCCATGTCGAAGATATCACAGGCAATAGTAGCAGCATCGACACCAGCATCAGTACGATAGAGCCAAGCATCAGGCGCGTGTTGGAACGCTCACCAAAGCGGCTAAAGAGCACACTACCAATAATACCCGCGCCGCCGAACAGCAATAGCACAAAGGTCGCAAAGTTTTCACTAATCTGCCCTATCTCGCGCATAAACGGCTCGATATACGAGTACGCGGCATAATGCGCGGTAAAGACCACAAAACAAAACAGATAGAGGCAAACGAGCAGTGGATTTTTGAGCAGCTCAGGGACTTTTTTGACCGAGCCATCAAACATACTCGGCATGGTCGGCAATAGCTTAAATTGCAAGATAAACACCAAAAAGGCAATGCCGCCGATACCACCAAAGGTCGCGCGCCAGCCAAACCATTGCCCAACCAGCCGCCCTAACGGCACACCTAAGACCATCGCCAATGAAGTGCCCGTCGCAAGGACGCTCAGCGCCAAGGCCTTTTTGCCATCAGGGGCGACCCGCAGTGCAATCGCCGCCGTAATCGACCAAAATATCGCGTGCGCCAAGGCAATACCCACACGGCTCACCAGCAACACCTCAAAGCTCCAAGCAAATACGGAGAGCACATGACTGGCAATAAACACCACAAACAAGCCCAGCAGCAAACGCTTGCGCTCAAGCTTGCCTGTCAATAGCATGAGTGGCAAGGACATCGCCGCCACAATCCACGCATACAGCGTCAGCATCCCGCCCGTCTGCGCCGTCGTAATCGAAAAGTCGCGCGCAATATCACTGAGCAGCGCCACAGGCACAAACTCTGTGGTATTGACCACAAACGCGCTGATGCCCATCAGAAACACGCGAAAATACTGTACATTGCGGGTATCAGTACCCGTCTTAATATCATCTGTCATAACAACCAACAAAAAAAGTGCCCTAGTCGGCACGGTCAACATGAGCCCAACGCTTAAAGCCAGCACCCACAAATCAGATAGCGCAGTAATAAAAAAAATAAGCACCGCGAATATCAGTGCTTATTTATACGTACTTATCAAGACGGTTTATTACCTCTCGCCGCGAAAGCATCGCCCTGCTCGCACGTCGACTGACAGCCCACGGATATAGAGTTGCCTATCAATACATAAGCCTCATCCATCTGCCGATACGCTATCCCCTACGTTTTACATTCAATATGATGCAAGCCGCCACAAACGTTACCTTTCTTAATCTTTTATAAATGTTCGCAACCGCTCACTGCTCTATGATAGCACTCATAACGCAGAATCAATAATCGTGCCTGCATACCCACGCGTCACCGCACCCTTATCATGACAAAGGAATTACTATGAAAAAACTACTCACCGCCTCAGCCCTCGCCCTATCGAGCGCCCTTACCATCACCGCCTGTACCAATGTCGGCGCAGCTACCGATACCACAGCGCCCGCCACGCCTATGGCTGCCCATAAAGATGCTATGGGTATGCGCGGCGATATGGCAAAACTGAATCTCACCGACGCACAAAAAGCGCAAATCAAAGCCATCTACCAGCAAAATCGCGGCGATAAAGGTGAGCGCGGCGCACGTATGAACGAGTGGCAACAAAAACGCGAACAAGTACAAGCGCTCGTCAATAACAAAACCTTAAACACCGCTCAGCTCAACCAGCTGGCAGATGCAGAAGCCGCACAAGCCAAAGCACGTTTTGTCAAACGCGTACAGACCGAGCACGCCATCGCTCAAGTATTGACCAAAGAGCAGCGCGATAAGCTTGCCGAAATGCGTAAAGAACGTCCTAAAAAAGGCATGCACGCTATGCGCCATCATGATAAAAACGCTAAAGCAAATATGCCAATGAATGAAACCAACCGTTAAAACAGCTGTCCCTACCGCTAAAAAGAGGGAAAACTGACGCAGTGCAAATTTTTTAAAGTTTTTTGCATTGCAGGGTTGACAGTAAAATCAAACCGCGTATAATACGCCCTCATCAGCTGACAACAGAAACAAAGATTGGCTGGTACATCAAGCGGGATTAGCTCAGTGGTAGAGCACAACCTTGCCAAGGTTGGGGTCGAGAGTTCGAATCTCTTATCCCGCTCCAAATTCTAAAAAAGCCTCACTTCATAGTGAGGCTTTTTTTTGTTTGTTTTTTGGGTCTGTCGCGGTTTTAATGATAAGTCATTACCGTCAGTAGGTGGTAAATATGAGTGAAGATTCTAAAGGTTTTTTTAGTCAGCGAACATTTAATATATTTTTCTTTGGATTATTTGTTTTTATCATGGCTATGATGATTAAAGAGGAATTAGAAAAGCCAGAAGATTATTCGGAAGACGTTAAGAAAAGCGAGGTTTTTGCTAAAGAACAGCTTGCACCACCTTTAAAGAAAATATTTGTAGGCGAACTGATATCCGAAGGTCGAACAAGCAGAAGTAGTAGCTCGCTACGTTACGGAATGACATTTAAAAATAATAATGGTATAACCGATGATGATATAAATAAAATTGTGGAGAATGGTTGGATACAATATAGAAAAGAATCTCAAAAGGAGAGATTATACTTTTTCTGTAAAGATAAGTACGAGTTGAAAGCTACAGAAGATGAAATTTATATTTCTATAATAATAAGATATAGTACATCATCTCCATGTTGGGATTTTAAAGAAACTCTAAAGAATGATTTTTATCACTTGGTTGAGTAATCATTAAATAAAAGCTTATTTTTTTAATAAAACCGACGTTTTTATTCAAACTAAAAGCTACGATTCTTCAAGATTCGTAGCTCTTTCATTTTTCTACTCCAACAACCAAATAAACGTGGTGGCATGACTACCCTATACGTCGGCAACGATCTAAACCTAAAAGGCGGCATTATCAACACCAATCGCGCCCAAGGAACTATCGGTGGTGACGTCAATATCGAATCATTACAAGACACGTCACTTATAATAGCAAACAAAATAACATGGGCTTTAGTGCTGATATTGACCTATACGAATGCATAAGCTCTAGCTTGTCAGTAAATAATGGCAACATCAATTTCAATATACTCTGCCAAGCCTTTAAAGCTAACCTCTTGCTCTACCCCAAACACCAAAAACACCTCGCAACTTGTGATTAAGTCATGAGGTGTTTTCAATGAATTGCAATGTACTTTTTTACGAATCCGACTTCGGCTTTAACGCTTCAGTAATGTCAGCCAGCAGCGGCGGGATGTCGTATTTGTCCGTCATGACCTCCAGCATTACGAGCTTATCCGTCGCCTTAGCCGCCTGCTCAAAGGCAGATTTTAGCTCGCCCGCCGTGCTTGCCTTGAGCACCAGTACCGTATCATCAGTACCGCCAAAGGCTTGCGGCATCAGTGACCACTGACATGCTGGAATGTCATTGTAGGGCTGATTTTCGCCATGAATCGCACGCTCTACCGTGTAGCCATCATTATTGACCAGTACGATGACAGGGTTGATGCGCTGATTGATAATGGTCGCCATCTCTTGTATGGTCAGTAGCGCCGAGCCATCGCCAATCAGTACCACGCTGCGCTTGTGCGGGGATGCTATTGCCGCACCGAGACTGGCAGGCAAGGTATAACCGATAGACCCCCACATGGGCTGCCCATAACAGGTAACGCCTTCTGGCAAGCGCACGTCACTGATGCCAAAGTATGCCGTCCCTTGATCAGCAAAGACTAAGTTATTATCCGCCAACTGATCAGCGACGATATGCCATAAGTCGTCTTGCCTGATAGCCTCATCATCCGCGCCTTGCTGCTGGTGCGTTTGCATCGGCTCACAAAATGGCTTTGGCGTGATGGTGATGCCTGAGGTCATGACCTCGTGCAAGGTTTGCAAAGCGTCTTTTAGCGCAATCGGTGCAAAGGTTTTGCCGCTTACCGAGGCGCGCTCGTAATGCAAATCGACAACCACATCATCATCAATATCTTGGCTAAAACCTGCCGTGGTGGTATCGGTATAATTAACCCCAATTTTAATCAAACATTCGCAGTTTTCGACCGCATCTTTGACTACAGGACGCGATGCCACGCCCGCATACGTGCCCGCCCAGCGCTCGCTGTGCTCATCGAGCAAGGTCTTGCCCCATGACAATGTGGTATAAGGAATGTTTGTATCCGCAATCAAGGCTTTTAGTTCGTTTTGTAATCCCAAACGATGCACCATCAAATCCGCCATCAATGTGGTGGTTTTGTTGGGTAAAAACGCTATCAGCGCTTGCCTAAAGTCTTTGAGTGCCGCCTGACTGGTGATGTCCTCTTCGCTGTCTATCAGCTTGGTAGTCGGCGGATAGATAGGCTGGCGCGCCACATCGGGCGATAGCATCAGGTAGCCTGGGCGGTGTTTTTTGAGTACCATGCGAATCACGCGGTCAATCTCGGATGCCGCATTTTCAGGCGTGATTTGTGCGCGCGCCACGGTGACAGGCTCGACCATTTTAATAAAATGGTTAAACACCCCATCGCCGAGCGTATGGTGAATACGCCGCTTAGCATTTTGCTGCGCCATGGACGGCGCGCCCACCACATGCAGTACGGGCGCGTATTCGGCGAATGACCCTGCCGTAGCATTGATAGCGGACAGCTCCCCCACCCCAAAGGTCGTGACCATCGCGGCAAACCCACGCTCACGCGCATAGCCATCGGCGGCGTAGCCTGCGTTTAGCTCATTGGTGTTACCCACCCAGCGCAAATCTTTGGCGGCAATGATATTGTCCAAAAACGGCAGATTAAAATCCCCAGGCACACCAAAGATATCGGTCGCTCCTGCCTCGTGAATACGCTCAAACAAATAATCTGCAATCGTGTATTGCTGCGTCATTTTGTCGTTCCTTGTCTGTTATTGTGGATTATGATGCGCTTAGTCATCTATTTATGAATGGCAATTGCTCTTTTATCGCTCTATAGCAATATTTTTGGAATGCGCATCATAAAAATAAGTTATAACATAAGTTGACAGATGCTTTGTATCCCTATTTTGATACTTTTTACTTCTTTTAAACGACAAAGCTTAGATATGTATAAACAAAAAAGCCAAGACACACCAGTAACTTTAGGTACTGATATGTTTTGGCTCTGATTGAGTAACGAAACAGATACGCTACTTTAAACGACGTTGCGTTTTAACACGCAGCACATCTAGATGCTGCTGACCATCGTATCAGGTGATAAGATTGCTGCCAGCTCTTCATCACTGAGTAGCTTTTCTTGTTTGACCAGTTCCGCCACGCCTGAACCACTTAGTAAGGCATTACCTGCAATACGGCTGGCATTTTCGTAGCCGATATGCGGCACAAGGGCGGTTACGATACCGATGCTGTTTTGGACATGCTGCTCGCAGCGCGCTTCATTAGCGGTGATGCCTTTAATACATAATTCATCGAGCATACGGATTGATTTTTCTAGTAGGCGCGCATTGTTTAATAAGTTGTAAACAATCAATGGCTCCATTGCGTTGAGCTGGAGCTGTGCGGCTTCTGCTGCCATAGTGATGGTGGTATCTGTCCCCATCACTTGATACGCCGTTTGGCTCATGGCTTCAGGAATCACAGGGTTGACTTTACCCGGCATGATAGACGAACCAGGCTGTCTTGCAGGCAAGTTAATCTCACCCAAGCCTGTACGTGGTCCACTTGAGAGCAAACGCAAGTCATTGCTGATTTTCGACAGCTTAATAGACAGACGCTTGAGCGCACCTGAGAAAGTCACAAACGCACCCATGTCTGCGCTTGCGGCAATCAAATCATCAGCGAGCGTCACGGGCAAACCGCTGATAGCCGCCAATTCTTCAATCGCCATGCTCGCATAGCCTTTTGGCGCGTTGATGCCTGTACCGATTGCCGTGCCGCCTAAATTTAATTCGCACAGTTGCAAGCACGCCTGTTCGATACTTGCCGTCTCGCTGCTGAGGTCATTGGCAAATGCGTGAAACTCTTGACCGAGCGTCATGGGTACCGCATCTTGTAATTGGGTACGACCCATCTTTAAGATACCGCTAAATTCTTCACCTTTTGCCGCTAGGCTGTGTTGCAGATTATTAATGGCTGTTTTTAATGGCGCTGCCGCAAACACAATCGCCAGACGCGCCGCGCTTGGATACACATCATTGGTCGATTGCGAGCGGTTGACATCGTTATTGGGGTGCAAGTGGCTGTATTGACCGTACTCAAAGCCCATCTTTTTTAGACCCATATTGGCGATGACTTCATTGGCATTCATATTGGTCGACGTGCCCGCCCCGCCTTGGATAAGGTCAACAATAAACTGCTCATGATGCTCGCCGTTAATCAAATCCGCGCACGCTTCGGTGATGGCGCTGAGCTTGTCATCAGTCAGTAAGCCATGCTGATAGTTGGCTTTGGCAGCGGCGGCTTTTACCATCGCAAGCGCTTTAATCAAGTCAGGAAACTCACTGATTGGCGTGCCTGTGATGTCAAAGTTTTGATAGGCGCGCTGGGTCTGGATACCATACAATGCCGATGCAGGCACGGCTTGTTCGCCGAGCAAATCTTTTTCGATACGCGTTTGGGTGTTGTCGCTGATGAGGGTGTCGATGTTTGTCATAATTCTCAGTCTTTTACAAATAAGGTCAGTGGTATCAGTCCGTGCGCAAAATTGATGGGTTTAACATTTACGTCATTAACGACATCAATCTTGGTATGACTGAAAAACAAAGCCATCGTAACCGAGAAGCAAGCATGAGAAAAACGCAAATATTCGTCTCTCAGAGACAAAAATATTTGCGCTCAATACGTTTTATTATAGATATGGTTGTGCTATTAGGACGACATATTTTTGGACAGTTATCTTGCAAAACGCTTACAATCCCAGCACTTGCTTTAACGCTGTGATTTGCGGCTGCTGACGATCGGCATAGCGATACGCCAGTACGACTTCGCGCACCAAGCTGTTATCGCCCAAGTAATGCACTTGCACAGGCGCGGCGCTACGAATCCACAGCCCCGCATAGGGTATCAACGCCACGCCAAGACCCGACTCGACCATCCTAACGATGGCGTCCAAATCGTTAATCTCCATGATGGTATTGACCTTGATGTCTTGCTGCTTAAAGAACTTGCTGAGCTTTGCCCCTGCTGAGGACTGTAAGCTGTAATGAATAAATGGGTGCTGCTCAAGCGTTTGTTTGACACTATGAAATGGCCATTTTTTGGGGCTGATCAGTACATACGGCTCGGTCATAACCGACTGGGTGACAATGTCTTTGGGCAAGGCAAAAGACGGCTGTATGGTAATCGCCGCATCTATCTCGCCGACTTCCAGCTTTTCGAACAGCTCGACCGCGCGTCCAGGGACAATCTCTGTCTGCATCAAGGGTGCAAGGAGCGTAATTGCCTTGAGCGCTTCGGGCAAGATGCCCACTTGTACGGAGTTAATCGCGCCAATCCTCAGCTGTCCATAGTAGCTGGCAATATCGGTGTCTGACGGCAGCTGCATGGTGGCATACAGCGCTAGGATTTCTTTGGCAATCGGCAAAATACGCGTGCCTTGCGGATTTAGCGTAATCGCTCTAGCAGAGCGCGTAAACAATGGCACGCCCAGATTGTCTTCTAGCGTTTTAATCTGCGCGCTGACTGCTGATTGCGTCAGGTTGATGTGCCGAGCAGCGGCGGCAAAGCTGTCTAATTCGCAGACCGCGACAAAGGTTTTTAGCTCTCTGATCATTCATGTCACCATTATTATTACGATACGTTTTTAGGGCATGTCTTCATTTTAAAAATGGTGATAAAAATGAGATAAATTAAAGGCAAACAAGGAAAATAGTGCAGATAATATTGAGATATTAACCAGCTATTTGACACCGTTTGCCGAAGATTTAGCCATTTTTAGCCCATTTAGTCATAGACGTTTGAATTGAAGACACGCCCTAATACCACAAAAAAGCCAGACCGCTAATGCTATCTGGCTTTTTATTATCGCTTATATTTTAAATTTAAGTTCTATACAGCACTTTGACCACATGCCAGCCAAATTTGGTTTTGACCAAATGCGGGGTGAACAGCTCACCTGTAAAACACACCTTATCAAATGCAGGTACCATCTGCCCTTTGGTAAACTCGCCCAAGTTGCCGCCCTTTTTGCCTGATGGACAGGTTGAGTGCTTTTTAGCGAGCACGTCAAAATGCGCGCCGTTGTTAAGCTGAGCAATCAAACTTTCAGCCAGTGCTTTATCTTTGACCAAAATATGCAGTGCGCTTGCGGTACGAGCCATAGCTAAACCCTTTTTAAAGTATTAATTTTAAAGTATCAATGATTGGCGCATTATAACATTACTTTGAGGGCTTGCTTTCATTGCTGACTTTGTTGACCTTGCTGAATGATGCGCAGTGTATTGGCATCATAGTCGCCAGCAAAGAACTGCTGCAAAAGCGCGGCAAAAATACTGTCCTTGCCCGCCGCGAGCGCAAACAAGGTCAATGAGGAATGCAGCTTTAGATTGTCGGGTGTGCCAAAAATCTCTAAAGAGCTTCTGTTCGGGTGCAATTGCAGCAGCTCGGCGCATTCTATCAATCGTGCGCCAAGCACTGTGTGTTGTAAGTAAGCCGTTGCCTGCGCCACACTTGCCAGCGCAAAGCGCTGCGCCATCCTGCTGTGACCCAGACCTGCTATCTGCGGAAAAATAAACCACATCCAATGCGTGCGCTTGCGACCTTGGGTCAGCTCGGTTACTACTGAAGGATACACATTATTTTGCGCGTGGGTAAAGTCGTTAAACAAGGCGTCATTATTTGTGTTCATAGGCGTTGGCAACGGTCTGATAAGTGTAATATATCCTCTATTATCGACCTAAATACCAAACCGCATGTATAAATATTGAACATAAATGCGTTACGCGCGTCCCCAGCGCCAGCCCTTAAACTTATTAAAGAAGCCTTTGAGCTTGCTTGAGAGGTCAAAGGTTTCAGACTCAGGCACATCCTCGACATGGTGGCGGGCAGCGAGTATCGGCTGTTGTACCAGCGCTTCATGGTGCTGGTAAGCGCGGTCGAGACTGATACCCATGATGGTCAGGTTGGTCGGACGCGGCAGACAGCGGTAGATTTGTCCTTTGTTAATCAAGTCAATAATCATGTGCGCGTCTTTAAATTCGGTCAGCATCAGCATCATAAGATCAGGCTGTAGGTTTTTGAGCGCATACACCACAGGAGCAATATTGTCGCCATTGAGCGTCACATCAGCGATTGCCACGCCGAACTTTTGCTTTTGTAGCAGTGTTGATGCGTCGTCTAGGTTGCTCGCCCAGCTCACTTGATAGGCGCTGTCAAAGTGCTGCTTGATTTGTAGATACACGTCCTCGTCGTCATCGAGTACCAGCACATGACGATTGCGGCGCGACGAGGTGCTTTCTGTTATAGGCGCAGCGACATCACGCGTTTGCTGGGCGATTTCGGTAGCTTTATCGACGACTTTTTTGAGTTCATCGTTCTGCCAAGGCTTGGTAATGTAGCGATAGATTTCACCTTCGTTGACCGAATCGATGACCGCATTTAAGTCTGCATAGCCTGTCAATAGAATGCGGATGGTATTGGGCGAGGCTTCTTTGACCTCACGCAACACCTCTGTGCCTTGCTTGTCAGGCATACGCTGGTCGCTGATGACCACTTGCACATCATGTTGACTGACGTATTCAATCAGCTGCTCAGGGTCGGTGGTGGTAAACACATCATGCGACTGGCGAAAGTGCATCTTTAGACTGCGTAAGATGCGCTGCTCGTCATCAATAAAGGCGATTTTGGGTTTTGGCATACTCATGGTTTGGGTTCTCAATCAATAAAATACGTATTCGTCCATATACAGCGTGACGGCTGTGCACGCGGCTAAGCAAACAGCGCTTTTGAGGTTTTTTTCTTGTGCGTGGGTGCGACGTAGACCTCAATCGGTAAGCGAATGGTAAAAGTCGTGCCGCGTCCGATGACCGAGTGCACGCTGATGTCGCCGCCGTGCTGCTCAATGATTTGTGAGCAAATCGCCAGCCCAAGCCCCGTGCCCTCGCCTGCCTTTTTGGTGGTGAAAAACGGCTCAAAGATACGCGCCAGCACCGCATCCTCAATACCGCTGCCGTTGTCGGTGACGCTAATCAATACGTTGTCGCCCGCCTCATTATCAAGGCACGTGACCACTTTTAGCTCGCCTTTGGTGTCTTGACGCATCGCTTGTGCGGCATTATTAAACAGGTTTAACAAGACTTGGTTAATCTGCGAGGGGTTACACTGTACCGCTGGTAGCTCGGCAAGGTCTGTCGTGACATTCAGCGTTTTTAGATTATTACGTGCCATGGTCAATGAGCTGGCAATACAGTCGTTAATATCGACGTTTTTAATCTTAGATTCATCAATGCGCGAGAAGTCGCGTAAGCTCACCACCAGCTCAGCAATTTGGTCAACGCCGTATAGACTGTCGCTAATCAGATGCGCCAAGTCGTCACTGACTTCATCTTCTTTAATCTCATCACAGCAGTTTAGCGTCTCGGCAATGAGCTTATTTTTGTCGTCTTGGCTGGTGCTTGGGGCGTTTAATGCGATGAGGAGCGCTTCGGTATGCGTCATCAGCTCATCAAAGCGGGTTAAATTGCCGCCAATCAATTCCATATTACTGCGTACATAGCCGAGCGGTGTGTTCACCTCGTGCGCCACACCCGCGACCATCTGACCAAGGGTCGCCATTTTTTCTGAGCGCACCAGCTGCACTTGTGAGGTTTTTAGCTCATGCAAAGCGTGCTCTAAATCTTTGGTACGGTTGGCGACCTGCTGCTCCAGATGTACGTTAATCTCGGCAAGTGCGCCTTCGTTTTCGACCACGCGGTCAATGAGGCGGTTGGTCTTGTCACTAATTAATTGGATTTCACTGACGCTTGAATTTGGTAATTTGTGCTCGCCAAGTTTTTGATATTGCTTTTGCTCAATCAGCTTGCCCATGCGCGATACCGAGCCTGCCATATTTTTTAGCGGGTCGGTAAAGTAGCGGCGAAACGCCCACGCAGTCAGTAGCAAAATGGGTAAGAAACCAAACAACATCGCGCGTACCAACTGATCAGACAAGGTATTCGCTACGCCCATCAGGTCACTGTTTGGCTTGACCACGACCATCTTCCAATAGGTAAATGGCATCTTAAATACAAATGCCGTCGCAGGCTCATTTAGGATAAAGTCGTTACCGATATCGATGGTATCGACCAAATGGCTGTTCACTAGGTTAAAGGCTTGGTCGACGTTTAACAGCAGCAGCGCGGACAGCAGGTTGGATTCGTTTTCGCTGATGCGGTTCATGTTGGTGGTTGATAAGATACTGCGCGCGGCAAGGTTATAGCGCCCTTCGTCCTTTTGTTTTGCGGCGTCAATCAGCTGACTGTTAACGCCCTCCAAACTGGCAGCAATCGGGGCAAAGCTCACTTGTTTTTCGGCAAGTTGGCTTGCGGTCATCATCTCGCCTTGCGGGTTGTTCTCGGTTACCGTGGTCACCGTCGACTTGTCAGGAAACGTCAAAAAGCGGTTGTCCAAATCGACCAAAAACATATAGCCGCCCACTTTGTCTTGCCACTTTTGCATGGCGTCATCGAGATTATCGAGCAACAAATTAAACGACACCACGCCATCAAAGGCTTGGTTTTGGCTGTTGTATAGCGCCTTGGCACAGGTCATCATGGGATTATTGCTGACAGGGTCGATATAGGCGCGGCTCCAGACGCAGTGGTCATGGCTCGCGTACATCGCAGGGATATACCACCAGTCGCGGTAGTAGGCATTGGGCGTCGCTGTGTTGCTATTATAGCGCTCGGTGGGCTGCATCTTACCATTGGCATCACGCGACCAAACAAAGGACTGACGCTCAACGCCGTCTTGATACATGTTAGGATCGAACCACACGCCGCCACCGACAATACGCTGATCTGTCTGCTGCATCAGGTTGCCCACTGTATTTTGATAGCTCTCAGCGGTTTTGGGTAACCCACCTGCCACCGCACTGGTCGCCTTTGCCATCCCGTCTACATGGTTGATGCTGACCATGATGCTGTTGATGACTTCGTTGCCCGTCTCGACCACCGTCTCGGACGTCATCTCAGAAATGCGCGGTTTGGCTTGGGTATCAATCACCCAATACACCATCATCACCATCAATAAAAACGCCACTGCCAAAATCACCAGCATTCTTGTGGTAATACTGCCAAACTTACCCACTCGACCCATAACCCATTGCCTTTGTCCGTGGCATACTGTTCGTCGCAGGACGTGCCGCCTTACGCTAGCCATTGCTTATTTAATATACTTTTGTTTACTAATTAATAACAATAAGTAACAGTTGCCGTTGATATTGCGCTCAAGGATAGGCAACAAATATGACAAAATGATGATAAGAGTCAAAATTGGTTCTATAACTCAGAAAAACGAAAACGTCTTACCAATGATTGACGTACAAAATAATGAGAAACAATAATTAGAAAATAAAAATTAACGCATAAAAAAAGCACCACGACTCGTGCCGTGATGCTTGTATATTGTCCTAAAACTAAGCGATCTCGCCGCTTAACTGACCTTGTCCCACAGTTTGCTTAAGCGCTTGGGCGATACGGGCTGGCGCGTTTTCATCGGCTGCGCAAACAGCTGAATGCGGTACTCTTCCACCAGCCAGCGATAGGCGCTGATGGCATCACTGTCCGCACGCCCCGCCAAACGCTCCATGTGTACATCAAGCGCATATACGCCATCAAGGTCGGCATCGAGATTGTGCTCAAGGCGGTCAAGACGAATCTCTAGCGCCTCAAGGTAGCGCGGGTACTGCTGCCAATGACTGTAATCCATCCGATATACAAAGTCCGCCAGATGCAAATCCTCAAGCTGGTCTTCCATATCGTCAATCGACTCGCCAAAGATTTCTCTATCGAGCATCAATAGCCCTTGGCGCACGCGCTGCCAGCGGGTATAGACGTCTTTGAGCGTCTTAATAACCTTTTGCCCTGTCAACAAAAACTGCTGCAACACCACATCGGCGGTCTGCTTGTATTCCGCTTGCGTCAGCGGCAGCATTTCTGCCAGCTCAACCGCGACTTCAGGCACGTTTTCAGGCAAATGCTGATGATGGTCGAATAATACATAATGCTCTTCTAACGTCGCATCCAGCGTCGCATCAATGACAATGGTTTTAAGCGCTTCAAGGTCACCGAGTGGCGCAAAGGCAAGCTTAAATATCTTGTCAATTTGGCTGGTCAGCTGTTTTTTCTTCGCGCCCAAACTGCCTTTTATCAAGGTCAATACGCCGATGCGATGCGCCTGCAACGCGGCTGTGACATCGGTATACTCATGAATCGAGACCGCCTCGCCCGCCTCATCCGCGACCAATGCCGAAAATTGCTTCATCACCACGCCTGCGCTGTGATGGTTTTTGCTAAAACCAAAATGCTCAGGGAAGCTGGTGTGCGCGCCCTGCTGCGTGGTCAGTGCTTGACTGGTTTCGCTGGCATGACGCAGCTGCAAGGTCGCAAGGTCACGCCCTTTTTCAATCAAACGGTTTTTGTCATCAACCACGCAGATTTGCGGCTGCAGATACTTATCAATACTCTCAGGATTGAACATCTCAGGCGTGACTTTGGTCATACCGCGCCGCGCTAATGCCTGACACAGCTGCTTGAGCAGCCCTTGTGAATGCTCAGGCGCAAGCTCATCAAACAGCGCATCCGCTGTATCAGGAATCGGAACGATTTGACGGCGCACATCTTTGGGTAACGATTTTAAGAGCTGAAGTACCAGCTCAAAGCGCCACCCTGGCACGCCCCACATCAGCTCCAGCGCGTCCAGCTGCGGCAAGGCGGCTAAAGGCACGCGAATGCTCACGCCATCATCTTCGCTTGCAGGGTCGAACACATAGCGCAGTGGCAATTTTAAATCGCCCAATTGCCATTGCTCAGGAAAATCGCCCGTGGTCGGTGCTTGACTGGTTAACACGTCATCATCTGAGAAGAACAAATAACGGCTGTCGCTTTTTTCCACCTCAGCGCGCCAGTCTTCAAAGGCTTTGCGACTGGCGATATGCTCAGGAATCTTGCGGTCATAAAACTGATACAGCGCCTCTTCATCAACCAGCAAATCACGGCGGCGCAGCTTGTCCTCAATGCGCTCAACATGGGCAATCTTGTCCATATTGTGCTGCAAAAATGGCGCTTGGCGACCAAAATTGCCCGTCACCAGACCATCACGGATAAAGATTTCGCGCGCCTCGGTCAGATTGACCTGCTCATAGTTAGCGAGCTGCTTACCGATAATAATCAGACCGAACAGGCTAATTTGCGCGTAAGCTTTGACGCGCCCTGTTTTTTTCGACCAATGCGGCTCAAAGTAATGGTACTTTAGCAAGTTGCCTGCCGCTGAGATAATCCACTCAGGCTCAATCTTGGCAACCGTACGCATAAAGACCTGTGAGGTCTCTACCATCTCAAACGCCATGACCCATGGCGGTGTTTGTTTAAACACTGTACTTGCAGGGAAAATCTTGGTCTTTTGCTGACGCGCAGCAAGGTATTCGCCGCGATTTTCGGTCTTATGCGCGATGATGGACAGCAAGCCTGTCAATAAGGCGCGGTGCAAGTTGGCGTATTTGACCGCCTTTTGCTGCGTGTCATCGCCTATCGGCGTACTGTTGTCCTTTTGCGTTTGCGCATCGATGAGGTTTAAATCCCCGACCATCTGCTCAAGCTGACGCTGGGTCTTGTGCCATTCACGGATACGCGGAAAGCTTAAGTAATGCTTTTTGGCAAACTGCTTACGCTGGTTGCTGGACAGCTTTTGTCCATCATTATCAGTCTCAAACAGCGCTTGCCACAGACTGATATAAAATAAAAAGTCCGAATCGTCTTGGCGAAACAGCGCGTGCTTTTGATCCGCTTGCGTGCGCTTGTTGGCAGGACGCTCACGCGGGTCTTGCACCGCGAGCGCCGCCACCACAATCAGCATCTCTTTGATACAGTCAAACTCACTGCCCGCCACCAGCATTCGCGCCAAACGCGGGTCAATCGGCATCCGCGCCATCTGCTGCCCAACGCGGGTCAGCTGTAGACCATTGGCTTTACCGCGCGGCTTGCCTTTATGCTCAGCGGCTTTTGCAGCATTCTCGGCAATGTTAATCGCACCCAGCTCATCCAACAGTTTGCGCCCATCGGTCACCAAACGGCTGTCAGGCGGCTCGATAAAATCAAAGTCCTCGACACTGCCCAAACGCAGGCTCGCCATCTGCAAGATGACCGATGC
Organism: Psychrobacter aestuarii; assembly: GCF_904846035.1. Lineage (GTDB taxonomy): Bacteria > Pseudomonadota > Gammaproteobacteria > Pseudomonadales > Moraxellaceae > Psychrobacter > Psychrobacter aestuarii. The sequence goes on along the minus strand of NZ_CAJGYT010000001.1, from coordinate 2,687,585 downwards.
CAAGTTGGTACGCAGAATCTCAGGCTCCGTAAATTCGGGACGACTGGTAAAGTCCTCTTCGCTATATAAGCGAATACACACGCCTGGTGCAACACGACCACAGCGCCCTTTACGCTGGTTTGCCGCCGCTTGCGAAATGGCTTCAATCGGTAGACGCTGCACACGCGAGCGGTAAGAATAACGCGAGATACGCGCAAAGCCCAAGTCCACCACATAGCGGATACCGGGTACGGTCAAGGCAGTCTCAGCGACGTTGGTCGCGATGACGATACGCCGCCCGCGTCCAGACGGCTGGAAGATACGCTGCTGCTCAGCGTAGGTCTGGCGCGCGAACAGAGGCAGCACCTCAGTATGGCGCGGACCATGCCGCTCAAGCACTTCCTGCAGTTCGCGAATCTCTGCCTCTGTCGCCGCAAAAATCAAAATGTCCGCTTGGTCAGGGTGTCCTTTGCTCTTGGCGTCATCAAAGCATTCTTCGACCGCCGCCACCACCGCACGTGGTAGATTGTCTTCAAAGTCATCATAGCTGTCATCGTCCGAGCTGGTCACAGGCTCGTCGGTCAGCGGACGATAGCGCACCTCGACAGGATAGCTGCGCCCTTCGACATTGAAAATCGGTGCAGGCACGCGGCGTTTGCTCGCCTTGTCGTAATGGCTAAAATATTCGCTAAAGCGTTTGGTATCGAGGGTTGCCGAGGTAATGATGACTTTTAAATCAGGGCGCTTAGGCAATAGGTTTTTTAAATAACCCATAATAAAGTCAATATTTAAGCTGCGCTCGTGCGCCTCATCAATGATGATGGTGTCGTATTTGCTTAAAAACTTATCGTGACCGAGCTCTGCGAGCAAAATACCATCGGTCATCAGCTTGACCATCGACTGCGCCGAGCCTTGCTCATTAAAGCGAATCTTAAAGCTGATGGTTTGCCCGAGTGGCTCGCCCAATTCTTCGGCAACGCGGTTGGCAACACTGCGCGCGGCAAGTCGGCGCGGCTGGGTATGACCGATTTGCCCTGTGATACCGCGCCCTGCGAGCATGGCAAGCTTGGGCAGCTGGGTGGTCTTACCTGAGCCCGTCTCCCCCGCCACGATAATGACTTGATGCCCACGAATCGCCGCGATCAAGTCGTCGGCGCGCTGACTGACAGGCAGGTCCATATTAAGGCGCGCTGCCAAGTCCGCAGGCACACTATCAATGCGCGCTTGTACCGCCTCTTGTGAGCGGGCTTTTATTTTATCCAGTTGTTCGGTTTTTTTATCCAGCTCGCTTTGTTTGCGCGCGTCTATTTTGCCTTTTGATAGGCGGCGGACGTCTTGCTCAAGGCGGTATAGGTAATGGCGGTCTTTGGCGAGTACTGGCAGATCAGTATTCGTATCATTAGGTACTTGGGTCATTGATTACTCACTGTCTGTCGTATCGTTTAAAAAATGACTAAAAATGGTCATAAAGCCAATTATTATGACAGAATGGGTTAATTTTGCTTAGGCTATTTATTTTTATGGGTGCTCAAGTTATGGGGGCATTCGCGTGTGATTCAAGGATATCGCAGCCACCGCAAAACTCAAGCCATAAAAAAAACGACCAGCACCGATTGATAAAAAATTCTGCATAGAATCATCATCAACAGGTACTGATCGCTTTCGATATTGCCGTTTGTGACTGCCCGATAGCAACGCTATCGGGCAGTCACCAGACGTAACGATTAAGACGCGCCAAGCTCTAGCAGGCTTGCGTTACCACCGATAGCGGTGGTATTGATGGTCTTAACACGCTCGGTCACAAAACGGTGGATGTAGTCAGGTGTCAACATTTCAGACAGACCTGTCATATCCGTAACACCAATCGTTTGGGTTAGAATACCATCGGTTTTGGCAAGCTCTTGGCTCACGTTTTGCACTTCGCTTGGGCTACCAGAAACCGCAACCTGTGCCAAACGGTCGATGTGCAACAAAGTGATGGTCTGTGAGTCGTTCGCGACGCTCAAGACATCTTCATTGATACCCGCATCGTACAAGGCGCGAGCCGCTTCTTCACACATCTCTGCTTGGCTTGGGCAATGCAAAATGACTTCATTACCAGTCAAGAGCGCCGCGATAAGCTGACCAAGTACCGCCATGGTCTTGGTAGACTCGCCACCCATCACCATGGTTTTACCACGCGCAGTGAGGTACAAGTCATTTGATTCGCCTGTTGCGCCAATCAAACGTGTGACCTCATCAAGCTCAGCGGTGTGGCTAAGCAAGTGGTTAAACAAGCGGCGTGCTTTGGTCGCGTTGCCAGTCATCAGTGCCAATTTTGGAATGGCAGCTTCGATATAACGGGCACGCTCAGCTGCAGTCAACAAGCGCCATGCTTCACAAACCTGCGCATGATTTTTTTTAAATTCTTTCGCCATGTCGTTACTCCTTATGCGACGCTAGTTGAAGTGGCAGTATCACGAGACTCATTGGTCAGCGTCATCAGACGCGCCAAGTAGTGTGGACCACCTGCTTTTGGACCGGTACCAGACAACCCACAACCACCAAATGGCTGTACGTTTACAATCGCACCAATCTGGTTACGGTTAACGTAGGTGTTACCCACGCGTACGCGGCTTTCGATACGCTCAGCCAAATGCTCGATACGGCTGTGAATACCTAGCGTCAAACCAAACCCTGTGGCATTGATGCTGTCAATCAACAGATCCAAGTCACGCGCTTGATAACGCAATACGTGCAGGATAGGACCGAAGTGCTCACCACCGATGACATCGATGTTTTGTACTTCAATCGCCGTTGGCAAGACAAAGGTATGCTCTGTGCCGACAGCTGAGCTGTTGTTGACTGGCGTCTGGCTGATGATGCTCGTGGTTGACTCATCGCGCATACGCTCGATGTGTGCGTCCAATCCATGCTTCGCATCAGCGTCAATGACAGGACCCACATCCGTTGAAATCTCTAGTGGATTACCAACGATAAGCTCTGACATGTGACCTTTTAGCAGCTCAATCATCTCATCTGCGACTTCTTCTTGTACGCACAGGATACGACACGCTGAACAGCGCTGACCTGCTGAACCAAACGCTGACATCACCGCATCACGTACCACCTGCTCAGGCAATGCCGTTGAATCAGCAATCATGGCGTTCTGACCGCCCGTTTCTGCGATCAAGATTGGCAATTCGCGACCTGCATAGTCTTTGCTGTTTAGGCTTTGGTTGATGCGCTGCGCCGTTTGCGTTGAACCTGTAAAGATAACGCCTGCTAGGTTGTCCGCTGTGGTCAATGCCGCACCGACTTCGCCTGCACCAGTGATGAACTGTAGTGCGCCTGCAGGTACACCTGCTTGGTACATGAGCTGCGCTGCAAAATGCGCAATCAAGCTGGTTTGTTCAGCAGGTTTTGCAACCACGGTGTTACCTGCCGCAAGTGCAGCAACAATCTGACCCGTGTAAATTGCCAATGGGAAGTTCCATGGGCTGATACAGACGAACGTACCACGTGCGCGGTACACCTGATGCATCTCATTGCCATCAAGGTCGGTAAAGCTGTAAGACTTCTCGTCTAGACGCTCAGCTTCGTTGGCGTAAAAACGACAGAAATCTACCGCTTCACGTACTTCATCGATGCTGTCTTGGGTGGTCTTACCCGCTTCGACGTGACACAACGCCATGAACTCAGCGTAATGGTCTTCTATTAAGTCCGCAATTTTGCGCAAGATATCAGCACGCTTTGCGGCTGGGAACGCTTGCCATTCTGCTTGACCGTCAATCGCCGCTTGTACCGCTTGCTTGGCGACATCAGCATTGGCATACGTGACTGTGCCTGCCTGTACAGCATGATCCCAAGGCGCGTGTACTGGATGGTCCTCTAGTGCTGCATTGGCCGTTTTGTCCAGACTGTTGCCATTGATGATAGGCATGGCGTGCCACTGCTTGGTGATGTGGCTGTCAATCGCATCTTTAAACGGATGCCATTGTGACTCAACAAAGATGTTCGGACCAAATCCTGCACGGCGATCGCCATAGATGTCGAGTGGCATCACGATGCTTTGGTTACGCAAGGTGGCGTTTGCTGTCAGCTTGTCGTATGGATGCACCGTCAGCTTGTCGATTGGGTACGACTTGTCTAGTAACTGGTGAACAAACGAGCTGTTGGCACCGTTTTCTAGCAGACGGCGTACCAAGTATGGTAGCAAGTCTTTGTGCGCGCCCACTGGAGCGTAGATACGTACAGGGATGTTATACGCCTGCAAAATGTGGTCGTATAGCGCATCGCCCATGCCGTGTAGACGCTGGAACTCAAACTCTTTGTGCGTGCTCATGGTCATCACAGATGCCAAGGTGTGCGCGTTGTGCGTGGCAAACTGTGGCCAAATCAAGCCGCGCAAGTGGTCAGACAACAAGAAGCGTGCGCACGCAAGATAGGCGGTATCTGTGCCTTCTTTACGTGTCCATACTGGATAACCGACCAAGCCTTTTTGCTGTGCAAGCTTGATTTCATAATCCCAGTATGCGCCTTTTACCAGACGTACAGGGATACGGTCGCCTTCTTCTTTTGCCAAACGCGCAAGCCATGCAAATACAGCAATCGCACGTTTTGAGTAGCCTTGAACAACCAGACCCAGACCATCCCAACCTTTGGTTAATGGGTCACGGTACAGTGATTCGAACAGTTTTAGTGAAATCTCTAAACGGTCTGCTTCTTCAGCATCGATACTGATATCGACATTCACTTCACGAGCCGCTTCGATCAGCAGCAAGCAGCGCTGACGCAACAAGCCAAGCACTTGCGCTTCTTGGGTCGCTTCATAGCGTGGGTGCAGTGCTGACAGCTTGATAGAGACTGACGGCTTTGGCATGCCTTCTTCTACTTTCACGTTTGCCGTCGCTTTAATCGCGTGCAAGTACGAGTTGAAGTATTTTTCAGCATCTTTGTGCGTAATCGCCGCTTCACCCAGCATATCGAATGAATAGGTGTAGCCTTTGTTACGGTATGGCTGGCTGTTACGGTTGGCGCTTTCAATGGTCTCACCAAGAACGAACTGGTGACCCATGATACGCATCGCCTTTTGCATGGCACTACGAATCATTGGCTCGCCCATTTTTTTGGTCATGCGATCCAAAAAGCCTGCCGCGGTGGTGTTGTGATCAATACTGACCACACGACCCGTCATCATCAAACCCCATGTTGAGGCATTGACAATCAGACCGTTGTCGTCTTTTAAGTGTTTTTTCCAGTCAGCCACACTCATCTTGTCGCGGATAAGCGCGTCAGCGGTGTAGTTGTCAGGCACACGAATCAAGGCTTCTGCCAAGCTCATGAGCAAGATACCTTCTTGGGTATCTAGGCTGTACTCAAGCAGTAATGAGTCAACCATTTTGACGGCTTTATTGTTGTTACGCACATGCTCAACCAGCGCACGCGTCTGGTCTGCTGCATTTTGACGCTCGTCATCGGTTGGCTTTGCCAAAGGCAATAGCTCACCGAGCCAGCGTTCTTCTGGCGCACAATACAATGGGGAAATATAAGAATACAACGCCGCCGACGACTGCTCGAGATGCTTTGGGTTTAGCAACTCTGTCGGTGAAAACAAAATGGGCTCTTTTGGGGTAAATTTGTCTATTGGGTTCATACCAACTCCACAACTATCGTTTATAAAACATAATAGATGAGACGAGACGACCTTAAGTTGATGCAATAGCGCTGACTAAATTTAGAGAATAGAAGATAGGTGACCGAATCATCAGTAACAATGAAGCGTCAAACTGGACTAACCTAAACTCAGACAACAAACGATTGTATCAATAACGATATAAGGTCTAACAACGCCATCACAAAACGAGTAAATCCAGCGTACACTGAAAACAGTTTAGTATGTCGTCGAACGTTAGACGTACTACGCTAACAATACGAAGGCAACAATGAACAGTTAAGCGGCATTAGTGCCTTCTTCTCGTTCGTAGTGAAAGGAGGTGAAGAGACAGCGGTCTGATGCGTATCAGGGCTTTATTGTCCTTCTGGTTGAAACTGATTCACTATAAGAAAAACCTCTACGGCGTTGATTGAGGTGATGCGCTTAACTTAGCTATACTAGCACAGACTTTTTTTAAAACCTAACTAAATTATAGGCTTAGGTAAAACTCTCCTTCTTTCTTATAAAACCCGACTGCAAGGCGGCGGCGTGCGCTTTTACTGTGTGACCTTAGTCAAAAAAACGGTCAAAAAAAACGAACCCTACCGCCATGCTTGTCCTGTTCCACAGCGCTGCCGATTGGGCATAACAGCCGCCGTGTTCAGGGCAGTAAAATACACAAAAATAACTGCAAATGCTACCTTTTAGACAACTTTTTTTATAAAAAAACAAGAAAATCTATAACAAAACGATTTTTATCAACAAAATTGCGGTCAATATCCATACAGGTATGGTGATTTCAGAGAATTTGCCCGTCATAAACTTCACTGCCGTAAAGGTAATAAAGCCAAGCGCAATACCATCAGCAATAGAGTACGTCAGCGGAGTGAGCATCAAGACCACCGCAACAGGTGCCGCTTCGGTCAAATCTTCCCAGTTGATGTCTTTTAGCGTAAACAGCATCAACACCGACACATAAAATATCGCCCCTGCAGTGGCATACGCAGGAATCATACCTGCCAGCGGTGCAAAAAAGATACTGAGTAAGAACATCACGCCGACGGTCACCGCCATCAGACCCGTACGACCACCTGAAGCCACCCCTGAGGCACTTTCGATATAACTGGTGGTCGATGACGTACCGAGCATCGCGCCTGTCACAGTCGCGGTCGAATCCGCAAGTAGCGCTTTGTCCATATTCGGAATATTGCCGTCTTTGTCAAGCAAGCCCGCTTTACTGGCAATACCCACCAGACTGCCTGTGGTATCGAACAAATCAACGAATAAGAACGCAAAAATCACGCTAATCATGCCCACGTCAAAGGCGCCGCGGATGTCCAGCTGCATGAGCGTTGGGGCAATCGATGGCGGCGCACTGATGATGCCGCTGTACTGCGTCTGTCCCACCAGCAAGCTGATGATGGTGATGACCAAAATACCAATCGTCACCGCGCCTGAAACTTGCTTATACACCAGACCGATAATAATAAAAAAGCCCAGCGCCGCCATCATGGGGGCAAAGCTGCTCATATCGCCCAGTTTGACGAGGGTGGCTTCTTGTCCGACGATGATGCCTGAGCTTTGCAGAGCAATAAAACCCAAAAACGCGCCGATACCCGCCACGATGCCTTGCTTTAGGCACAGGGGAATGGCATTAATCACCCACTCACGCACTTTAAATAAGCTCAGTAGAATGAACAAACAGCCTGACAAGAACACCGCACCGAGCGCGGTTTGCCAAGTGTAACCCATCCCAAGTACCACGCCATAGGTAAAAAAGGCATTGAGACCCATACCTGGTGCCAGCGCCACAGGCAATCTGGCGTACAGACCCATAATAAAGCAGCCAACCGCTGCGGCAAGACAGGTGGCTACAAACACCGCACCCTTATCCATACCCGCTTCTGAGAGTACGTTCGGGTTTACAAAGATGATGTAAGCCATCGTTAAAAAAGTGGTAATACCCGCAATAATCTCGGTCTTTACCGTGGTATTGTCACCATTGATGCCAAAATAACGTTCAATTGCGTTCATAAATGTCGCGCCTAGCTTGTTTATCTTAAAGATAAATTGGTTTATGCCTTTTGAGGCGCTATAGTGTAGATGACGCGCACCCACAACACGCCCCGCAAACAGGCAGCTTTAACAAAACGTAACATTTTAGAGAAGCAGCCTTATGAATTCAATCGCTATCGATGCCTGATGCGTATAAATCGTTTTATATGCTCTATATGACCCCGCACTTTATAGATATATTCTTACGATGCTTTTTGCTATTATCGCGCGCTATTGGCTATATTATAGGCGTATGCGCCGTTACTGCTGCTCATATTAAACCTAAGCAATGCACGATACGTACAAAGGTGTTTTTATTGTCCTTTTATGCGTCGTTATAATTTTTTATACCCATTACCGTGCGCCAATATATATAGTATAGTGACGCGCTATTTTGCGAGCGATACGTGCGCGTATCTGTATTGACCCCATTATCCGTGAGTCTGTGACATGCCTGAATCGTTAAATATCATTGACCTTATTATGCAAGCCAGCTTGCTGGTGCAGATTGTTATGGGGCTGCTGTTATTCGCCTCGCTATTGAGCTGGGTGCTGATTTTTCAGCTCAGCAGTCGTTTGGGTACTGCCAAGCGCTATGACGCGCAGTTTGAGACGTGGTTTTGGTCGGGCGAAGACTTGGCAAAGCTGTATCAAGGCATTCAAGGCTCACCTGACCGTCAGGGGCTAGAGCAGATTTTTTATGTTGGCTTTTCTGAATACTTGCGCATGCACAAAAAAGGACAGCCAAAAGACGACATCATCGATGGCGTAGAGCGCAAACTGCGCGTGGGCTTGGGTCGTCAGCAGCAGCTGTTAGAGTCTGGCATTGCCGTCCTTGCCAGCATTGGCTCGGTTGCGCCGTATGTCGGTCTGTTCGGTACGGTATGGGGCATTATGAATGCCTTTTTAGGCTTGTCACAAACGGAGCAAGCCTCACTTGCCGCCGTTGCCCCTGGTATTGCCGAAGCCTTGATTGCCACCGCGATGGGCTTATTCGCTGCCATTCCTGCGGTACTTGCGTACAACCACTTTACCGCCAAGTCCGCCCTACTCTATGATGCGCGCGCCCTATTTTGTGATGAGATGACAGGCATGCTCCAGCGCGAGACGCAAACGGATACGGTGCCAATGCCAGCAGCAGCGCCGATGCAAGGACAACGGCTATGAGACCGAGCCCCTTTGCCCGCCGCAAAACGGCGCTCAATGCGCAAATGAACGTCGTGCCTTATATTGACGTCATGCTCGTGTTGCTGGTTATTTTTATGGTAACGACGCCAATGCTAACCACAGGCGTGGATGTGGACTTGCCCAAAGAGCAAACCAATACGCTAAGCCAGCAGCAGCTGCCTGTGATTGTCTCCCTAACCGACAGCAACGAGCTGTATATCAGCTACGAAAACAATGTCGATATGCCGATTACGGAAGCGGAGCTGATTAATATCCTCTCTAACCTGCAAACCCAAAACCAAAATGCAGGCGAAGCCCCCGTTCAAGTGATGATTAACGCCGATCAAAACAATCAATACGGTGCGATTATGTCACTTATGGCAAAATTACAACAAGCAGGGGTGCAAAAGGTTGGTCTGTTGACAGGCAAGCCACTGCCCATGCCTCAGTAACGGCTACTTTATAGATCTATGCGATGATACGTGCCATGAATACAGCTCCGAGCGTCTTTGTTCCTGTTCCGCCAAAAGGTGACGGTCTGTCCGCGCCCACCTTGTTGAGTCTGCTCGCGCATGGCATCATCTTGGGACTGCTGATTTATAACTATCAAGCCGATGATTTGACGCCCACTGGCAGCCTTGAGACGACCATGGTCTCACCCGAGCAGCTCGCTGCCATCCAAGGGCAAGTGCTCGCCAATCGTGCTGCCGCCCAAGCCGCCGCCAGCAGCCAAAGCGATAGCGCAACTGACAGCAGTGCCATGACAGCGCCCAGTGATGGCAGTGATAATGTCAATCCCAGCCCGCAGCGCCAGCCGATATTCACCGAGTCCAATGAACCTGTCTATACCAGTGACAACCGCCCATTACTCATGAGCGAGGAGCAACAGCAACAAATTCTCGAAGAGATGCAGCAGTACGAGCGTGAAAGTGAAGCGTGGGTGCGCGAGCAAGAATCTGCCGCTAATGAGCGCCTCGAGGATGTGAATGAACAACGCCGCCGCGACCAAGAAGCACTGCAACGCAGACTAGACGACTATCAAGCACGCCGTGCAACTTCTGGGCGTGTCGAACAACCCGAAGCACCGCCGCGAAATAACAGTAACGACTCAGGCTCAGGCAATACGGGTCGAGTGTTTGATTTGAGCGATGGCATATCAACCTCTACTGGTTCAAATAGCCAAGCCACCAGCCCGCGTACTGGCAACAGCAACAATGCAGGTGGCAGTAGTGGCGCGAGCAATTCAGAGATTGTCAGTCTGATTCGCAGCAGATTCACGCCGCCTCCAGGCGCAAAGGGCGCTACTAGCAGTACAAGATTGACGATTACCGTGGACAGTGGCGGCAATGTCACAGGCGTTGCCGCGTCTAGTAATGACGCACACGCGCAAGCGGCGGTTGCGGCGGTACGCGCTGTGGGTCGCTTCCCGATTGACAGTGATGACCCTAAATACCCTACCTTCACCGTTACCTTCCGTGGTAGCAATTAATCAGCCAACAAAGACAGACTATATTTTGTCTTATAGTCCTAAACATTGGACTTATCTGCTCAAATGACATTTATTTATTGACATAAAGCTTATATTTGTTCAGTCTATTCCTTTTTGAGGATTGCTGGAGTTTTTGTTTTGTCGATAAGGATACATACCCCCTGTCGTTTGGTTATTGCCATAGCCCTCATATGTGCTGCGCCGCCACTGTATGCAGATTCGATGCCAATGGATATCCCTGTCCGTACAGACAGTGACGCTCAAGCCAACAACAATGCCCAAATTTTGCAATTAATTCGCAGTAAGTTCGTCGCGCCGACATGCAGCTGTTCTAAAACCGTGGTGACGGCCCTCACCATTACAGTAAATAGCCAAGGGTATGTGACTGCTGTACACGCCTCAAGCAATGACGCGCATGCTCAGGCGGCAATTGCTGCCATACGCGCCGTTGGGCGCTTTCCGATTGACAGCAGCGACCCCAAATATCCCACATTTAAAATACTCTTTCGCGGTCAAAATTAAATGGGCATAAGATAGTGTAGAGGTTTGTCGTTTACAGCGTGCCACTTGTATCCCCTTTGATATTGCATTACTTTATGGACATCAGGCGCTGCACGATATCGCCTACAACAATAAATACTTGATTTTAGGAGTTTATATTTTGTCAGTCATTACTCATAAACCAGCCCGTAAAAAAAGCACGTTTGGCAAACCCTATCTGTTACCCCTTGTTAGCGCGGTAATGATGGCAAGTGCTGCGCCTTATGCCGCTGCTGCGCCTGTAAATTTAGATTTGGATTACACCATTCCTGTACAAAGCAATCAGGTTGCCTTTGTACCTTTTGCGGGTGACACGGTCATCTCCCCAATTGCCACCAAAGTGCTCAACACTGACTTAAAGACCACCAGTCAAAACCTACCAGAGCAGCCGCACACCAGCCGTGAGGTGGCAAGTAAACTGCAACTGTGGCAAAGTATCGCCATTCCTTATGTGGTCGTGGGCAATACGCGCACCGTAGGCAGCGAAGTGGTCATCGACTATGAAGTGGTGAATACGCAAACAGGGCGCGCAATAGAAGGCAAGCAAACGCTCAAGTCAAAACGTGACGCCAATAGCATGCGCTATGCCGCGAACGTCATCGCGGACAATGTGCATCACCTCATCACAGGTGAGCCAAGCGACTTTGCTGGACGCATTGCTTATATTGAAGAGTCAGGCATCGGCGCGAAAAAAGTCTCGCGCATCAAGGTCATGGACGCGACTGGCGAAAACGAAACCACCATCAGCGAAGTACAAGGCTCGATGTTCTCGCCAGCATGGTCACCCGATGGCAAGCGTATCGCCTATGCGGTGCAGCGTGACAAGTCCTATGCGGTCATCTATGTCCAAAACGTCAATGGCGGCGGTGCCAATGCCATCACCAGAGTCAACGGCTCAAGCCTAAGCCCCTCATTCTCTCCTGATGGCGGACGCATTTTGTTTTCAGGTACGCACGAAGGCGGTACCAATATCTATGAAATCAGCGCCAGCGGCGGCACACCGCGCAGACTGACCAAAGGCTGGCAGCCAAGCTACGCCCCTGATGGTCAATCGTTTGCGTTTGTGTATGACAATGAAAAGAACAACCAACCGCGCATCTACCGCTATAACTTTGGCTCAGGTAGCATTCAGCAAATCTCTAGAGGCGGCTATGCAACCACGCCGCAGTTCAATGCTGATGGCAGTCAGATTGCCTATCTAAGTGGTCGGTCGGCGGCGGTGATGACCAGCGGCGGCGGCAACGTTGCCAGCTTTGGCGGCACAGGGCTTGATGAAGCGCCGAGCTTCTCACCGAGTGGCAAGCGTGTGGTCATCGCGACCAAACAAGGCAGCAAAGGCGCACTGACCATCAAGTCACTGAGCGATGGTACGACCTTGACCAAGACAGGCGATGGCATCATCCGCTCACCTGTATGGTCGGTGGCGGCGCAATAATCTGCCACTTGCTGCACGCATAGCATCGCCCTTATGTTGGCAGTATAATAACGCTTGTATGTTGTATCATCAGTGCCTTATAGTTTAGATAAGGCACTTTTTTATTACCCTACGGTTGACTGGATGCGCCGCGCTGTACGGGCGCTGCCCCATGCGCCGTACCCTGTACCATTAACGAGATGTACATCGTTATGATGACTAAGATTTTTTCGACATGGGCAGCTGTACTCATCACGCTGTCACTCTCAGGCTGTCAGAGCATACAGTTCGTTGATAGCCCGATTCCTGTGACCACCTTACAGCCGCAAGGTCACAAAACCACTGCGCCTTAGCATTAACGGAACACAAAAAAAAGCAGCCCATGACTCATGCGCTGCTTTTTCGGTATGATGTAGCGGCTTAAACGCTATTGGGTGCGTGCTTGATGATGGTCTTTGCCAAATATGCACCAAACCAGATGGCGGTATCGATATCGCCTTTACATGGCGTCTCTTCTGGCGGCGCATCGATAGATTGGGTCATCAAGCCCAAAAAGCTGGACAGACGGTTTAAGTCAGTTTCACTGTGTCCTGTCGGCATCAAGGGCAAACCCAGCCAATGCATCCCGTGCTGCATGGCATATAGGCAGATTTGTTGCAAAACGGCGAGCTTGTCCCCACTCAGTCCACCTGAGTTGGCAAAGCCTGCTGCCCACTTACCTTCCCATTTGCGGTGATACCAGCGCTGTGAGGTCTCATCCATAAAGGTCTTAAATTCTGCCGTGATGCTGCCCATATACACCGCAGAGCCAAACACCAGCACATCCGCAGCATCAATAAAGTCCCAATCCACATCGTGAATGTCTATCGCCTTGATTTGCTCGGCAGGCAGCACTTGGCGCGCGCCCTCGGCAATGGCTTCGGCTACGCGGCGGGTGTGCCCGTAGTTGCTGTGATAAATCACCGCCATAGACAAGTCTTGAGTGGCGGTTTTGGGAGTCACTGAGGTCGTCATACACGCTCTACTATCAAATCATCAATAAATACTATTAAAAAAATACGCCATCGCGGCTTTATTCACGTGCTATCAAGGCACTATCAAGACAAACGAACAATCACCATGGCCATACGCCCTGTAGCAGTCTGCGCGCGGTGCGTCTGACGGCGATAGGAATAATAGCGCGTCTGCGCGTAGCTGCAATCGATGGGCAGTGGGTGCTGCACTTCGGCGCCAGCATAGCGCAGCTGGTCAAAAGCCAACTTCGGTAAGTCAATATGACATTTGGCGGCGCTTAATGATGGCGCGTCACTGTAGCGGGCGACAAACGCGGCTGCCGTCATATCAGACACGCTGCGCGCCTGCTGGCAGCCTGCGTACAGCTTCTGCGCCACCGTCATATCGACTTCATAGTTGTCTTGGCTGATACACGCCCCTATCCATGCATGAATGGGCATGTCTGTGGCAAACTGCGCGGCAGTCTTAGCAATAATACCGTTTGCCAGTCCTTGCCAGCCTGCATGGATGGCCGCAATCTGCCCTGTGGCTGGCTGGTGCAATACCACAGGCACGCAGTCTGCCGTCATAATGGCCAATGCTTGCCCCGCGCGCTGACTGATAAGCGCATCGGCATCAGGTGCTTGCAGGCTTGGCGCTTTGTCTGCCAGATATACCGTATCCCCATGCACTTGGTTTAGCCATTGTATTTTGGTAATGGGCTGCGCGGTTGTGTATTGATTTACCGCATCCAGCAGCGCCATACGGTTTGCAAGTACCGACGCGCTGTCATCGCGCACATGCAGCCCCAGATTGAACGCGCCATAGCTTGCGGTTTGGGGTTGCAGCATGTCGCTTGCCGCCGCGGCAAGCCCCGTGGTGGTTTGTAACACCAAAAGGCGGTCACGGTGCGCCAGTATTTGTAGTGGCTCGCTCATAAGTACCCTTTGCCCGTTATCTTTGGGTTAAGCCGTCATCGAGCGCATCAATCAGCGCCACGATGTCTTCTGGCAAGGGCGCGGTGACTTCGATATCCTCGCCAGTCACGGGATGCACAAAGCCGAGCGCATAGGCGTGCAATGCCTGACGCGGAAAGCGCTGAATCATCTGACGCTGCCCTTCTCTCAAGCCTGCCCGCAGCTGACGACGCCCGCCATACATACGGTCACCGACCAAAGGGTGCCCGATGTGGCTTAAATGCACACGAATCTGATGCGTGCGCCCTGTCTCAAGACCGATATCAAGCAGGCAGTAGTTTTCATTAAGCGGAGTAATCTCTAATAAATGGGTAACCGCATCACGCCCTGCCGTCATCACCGTCATCTTGGTGCGCTGGGTACGGTGACGACCGATAGGCGCGTCAATCACCCGATGGCGCATAAAGCTCGCCGCATCGCCTGCCGCCACGCACTGATAATGACGGTAGACCGACTTGTCTTTAAGCTGTGCCATCAATGCCATCTGTGCAGGCTTGGTTTTGCCAATCAGCAATAGCCCTGAGGTGTCTTTATCAATACGGTGTACCAAGCCTGCGCGCGGCAAATGATGCTGGGCAGGATAATGATACAGCAGCGCATTGACCAGCGTGCCCGTCGGATTGCCCGCGCCTGGGTGTACCACCATGCCGACAGGTTTGTTAATCACCAGTACCGCATCGTCTTCGTAGACCACATCCAAATCGATGTCTTCGGGCAAATCTGCGCCATGCTGCTCAAGCGTGGTTGATAGCTGCAACACATCGCCCGCCTTTACGCGGTATTTGGGCTTTTGCGTCTCGCCATTACACACAAGGCTGCCATCGCTTAGCCACCCTTGTAACTGCGCGCGCGAAAAGTCACCAAAGGCAAGAGAGGCAACCTTATCAATACGCAGTCCTACCTCATCTTCGGTCACTTCATGACGGACATCAACCACATCAGACGCCGCTGCTGCCTCAGGCTCGTCATCATCGAACGCATCGCTGTCATCAAGCAAGCGCTCATCGAGGGTATCGATGTCCGTATCGTGAGGTGCGGCGGTGGTTAAAGGCTGTGGGGTCGGTGTGGTCATAGCGTCATCAATTCAATTGGTTAGTAAAGGTCTGGTATCATAACAGACCGTCATCGCAGGCAATATTTCAAGCAAAAGCCCAGCATATATGGCTGGCAACCTTTGGCGTTAGTAACCGCATAGTGTAACACGCCTGCCGATGATGCCCTATAGTTAAGTGCAGCAATCCGCGCCACAAAAACTCACTATAATGTCACGTCCAAGTAATTTACTGTATCTTCATGGCATGGATGACGATTTCTACTCGCGTCTTTGGCGACTCGTGCTAAACTGTGCCTCGGTCTGTGTCGAATATTGGCAGATATTGCCAAACGTTTGCTAAGCTGACTTACTATAACCAATAGCGCGCTTTGCTTATTGCGCTGCCCTGCTTGGCAGTAGACGACACACTCGGCACAACGTCTGGATGTATTACCCTGACTGTCTATCGGTCTTATTTTTTATTACTATTAATCTGTATATGGCATATAGCGCTGCTATGATGCGTTTGGTACTGGAGAGGAATATGCGCCCTGCTGGCAACACGTTTATCAAATTATCATCAATAACCTTGCTTGCTCTCAGCGTCAACTTGGTAGGCTGTCAAACGTTTAAAAACCTAACTGGCAAAAACGAAGATGCGATTGCAACGGCAGAAAAGTCAGAGCAAAGCTACTACCGCGATGCCGTCACGAGCCTTGACAAAAACCATTATAACGCGGCTATCGAGAACTTGACCAACTTGCGTACCTTTTACCCCACAGGTCAATACGCTGAGCAAGCGCTGCTTGATACCATGTACGCGCAATATGAAAGTGACAAATTTGAAGACGCGGCCGCCAGTGCTGACCAGTTTATTCGTCTCTACCCTGCCAACCCGCAAGTGAGCTACGCTTACTATGTGCGCGGTGTGGCCAATATGGAAGGCAGCTCAGACGGTCTACAACTGTTTAAGCTCAACCAAGCCGAGCGTGATACCGCGTATTTGCGTATTGCCTTTGCCAACTTCCAAGAGCTGGTGAGCAAGTACCCGAACAGCCCTTACACCCCTGATGCTGCCCAGCGCATGACCTTTATTTATAACCAATTTGCCGAAAGCGAAATCAGCGCGGCAAAATGGTATATCGAGCGCGAAGCCTACGTAGCGGCCGCCAACCGTGCCAAATGGGTATTCCAATACTACCCACAAAGCGACTCTGTGCCTGAAGCCATCGCGATTTTGGCGTACAGTCATGAGCAGTTGGGCTTAACCGACCTTGCCAATGACTACCGCACCTTGTTGCGAATTAACTACCCTGAATGGCTCACCAGCGATGGCGAGGTTAAAATCTCAACCAAGCGCGCGCGCTCGTGGCTGAACAAGGTGACCTTTGGTAAATTGGGTCGCTCAGGTGTGAACACCGATTCAAATATGCGCGGCGAATACACAGGCGCAACCCGTACGCAGATGATTCGTAACGCAGCGCAGCTCAGATTGCCAAGCAATAGCGCTGCCGCGCAAAGCAGCACCAGCTTACAAGGCGGCAATGGCGTGAATGTCGGTCTTGGTCTGCCTGAGAGCGCAACTGAGCAAATCACCAGCCAAGCCAGCGCGAGCGAAGCGGCAAATGACGCAAGCGTCGACCCGCAGTTCACCAACCCCACACGCCGCACCACAACAGACGCGAGCAACAGCCGCATCCGTTTTGCGCCGAGTGATGATATGATGGATAACGATTAAGCCCCCTCGCAAATCGCTATCCATGCTATACTGCAAGGTCAACCTTTCTACGGTTGACCTTTTTTTATCGGTCTTTTTTGTGCGACTCTCTACGCCTTTACGACGCTTTGCTATCAAGGCGTATTTTGCTGACAGCTTATGTTTGTCTTAAATATGGGCGGCAGGCAGGCGCGTACAAAACAGGCTTTGGTGGTGGTTTTTTGGTGGTAAGCTGGCGTCGGTATGAGTATTCCCAATCATATTTTAGAACAATTAAACAGCCAAGCTGATTTGGTCAGTATTATTGGGCGACACACCACGCTTAAACGCGCGGGCAATGAGTTCAAAGGCTGCTGCCCGTTTCATGGCGAAAAATCTCCTTCCTTTTATGTCAATCCGCAAAAAAACATCTATCACTGCTTTGGCTGCGGTGTCGGCGGCAATGCCATTGGCTTTTTGCGCGATTACGAAAATCTTAGCTTTATGGAAGCGGTCGATGAGCTGTCGCGGCAGACAGGCATCGAGGTGCCCAAAGACGAGCAAAAAAACGTCAGCTACCAGCGCACGCCCATCAAAGCGGCATCAAAAGCACCCAGTATCCCAAGCGTACCGCCCGACTATAGCGAGCAAGCGCCTGCGTCTGCAGTGCCTGACCGTGATGCTCAAGCCTACCCCAGTGATGCTGCTCCGATGCCTGATGGTGCAGGCATCCCAATGGACGCGCCGCCCTATCCACCGATGATGGATGCAGGCTACGCCGATTATGCCGATAGCGACTATTCTGACGACAGTTATGATGACATGAGCGGCATGGGCTATGATGATTACCTGCCCGCCCCGATGCCCGATGAGCAAGAGCACGGCGCCGACGGCAACTTGTATGAGCTGTTAGAGCGCATCGCAGCCTTTTATCGGCAGAGTCTGAGCAGCCACCCGCACGCGCAGCATTACTTTAACAGTCGCGGCATTACGGACGCCAGTCTCGACACCTTTATGCTCGGTTATGCACCCTTTGGCTGGCAGCATTTAGAGCACGCCTTTCCGCAAGACATCGAAGGGCTACGCGCTCTGGGGCTCGTGCGCCGTTCTGACTCGGGGCGCGACTATGACCTACTGCGCGACCGCGTGATTTTTCCTATTCGCGACAATCAAGGGCGGGTGATTGGTTTTGCTGGGCGGGCGCTCGATGATGAGGTGAAGCCAAAATACATCAACTCCTCTGACTCGCCTGTGTTTCATAAGCAACACGTCCTCTATGGCTATTATGAGTCGCGCCAGCAGCGCGCGGACTCATGGCTTGTGGTCGAAGGCTATATGGATGTGATTGCGCTGTACCAAGCGGGCATCTATGGTGCGGTGGCGTCGATGGGGACAGCGATTAACGAGAGCCAAATCTCGCGCTTACTCACGCTCAACCCGACTTTGACCTTGTGCTTTGATGGCGACAGCGCAGGACAAAAGGCGGCTTGGCGCACGCTTGAGGTCAGCTTGCCGATTTTGAGCGATGACAAAGAGCTGCGTTTTTTGACCCTGCCTGATGCGCACGACCCCGATACTTACATTAAGGCAAACAGCGCTGAGGCGATGCGCGAGCAAATCCGTCATGCGGTGCCTTTGTCGCAATATATTTATGCTTATCTGAGTGAGCGCTATGATTTAAGTCTGGTCGAGGGCAAAGCCAAACTGATGGCGCAGGTCAAGGCGCTCAGCACCGCCTTGCCCAAAGGCAGCAGTTTTCGTTATTTATTAAACAACGACATTTATCAAAAACTGGGCGGCAAGCGCAAAGCAAGCATCAGTGCCAAAGACGCACTGCTCGATTTTGATGGCGGGATGACCGTCAGCCAGCAGTTGCAGCTTTGCTTTTTATACTGCCCGCGCGCGCTTGATACCGATGTATTGCTGCGCATTTGGCAACAGGCAGGCATTGCTCAAGCACTGCCCCAGCATATCAAACAAAAAGCCCCTGCCGATGCCTTGCGTCCCATTGCGTGGGCGGACTTACAAGACGCCATGCTCTTTGAGGTGGTTAGCACCATTCAGCGCTGTCTGCCACACCTGCCAGCAGACATCAACGCGGCGGCGCATTTTATCTTAGCCAATCTAAGCGCGGATACCCAAGCGGTACTGAGCCGCAGCTGGGCGGAGTTTTATCGCACCCTAGCCAAGCACGAGGTGTCAAACTTTGATGACTTGATTGACAACTTGGTCACACAAGTGCTGAACCGCCATTTGCAAAAAAAGACCCAAGCCTTAATCAGCAATCCCAATCCTGTGACCCTCGCCATCGTGCGCAAACAAAGCCAGTGCCTAAACGATTGGCTGCGCGCCAAACAGGCCGAACAGTCGGCGCAGATGGGCTAACTTATGTTATTTATTGACTGGGTTTGCCTAAGACATCTGCCCATGCCAACAGACAACCAAAGCCAGCCCTTTAAATAAAACAGCAACATCCCCACTATAAAGGAGAACGCACGCGGTCGGAACATCGTGCCCGACAGCTAGGGTCTGTGCTAAAATGCGCTGTCATGACGCGCGCTCAGCCCTTGGTCTGTTATCACGACCCTACTGATGTCAGTACTGCATGTCGTATTTTTGATGTTTTTGAGATGGCAAGACAGTGCCATCGTATTGTAAGTTTTTAAGCCTTTATATTTTATCAACTCATTTTTATGATGACTGATGCGCACCACGGTTTGGTCAGACAAGCCTGAACATTAATAAGCACCAACAGGATTAATAAGCGTAGCAGCACTACCATAATCATGCCTGATGCAAGCAAAGCGAGTATTTATGAACGATAAGTCAGTTTCTCATCCTACCTCTCAGCTGGCCACCTTAATTCAGATGGGTAAAGAGCAAGGATACCTTACCTATGCTGAGGTGAATGACCAGCTGCCCGAATCCATCACCGAAAGCGATCAGATTGAAGATATCGTCCAGATGCTGACCGATGTGGGCATCAAAATCTTTGAATCAGCGCCTGATGATGACGACATCTTAATGAATGACGACTCAAGCGATGACGATATGGCAGCCGATGAAGCGGCGGCGGTACTGGCATCGGTTGAGACGGAGCCAGGTCGCACCACCGACCCTGTGCGTATGTACATGCGCGAGATGGGCACGGTTGACCTATTAACTCGTGAAGGCGAGATTGCCATCGCTAAGCGCATCGAAGAAGGCATCCGCGACGTACAGCACGCCATGGCATATTGGCCAGGTACCGTGCAGTTCGTCCTTGATGAATATCAGCGCGTACTCGAGGGTGAAAAAAAGCTCTCTGATGTGATTACAGGCTTTTTGGACCCAGAAACAGGCGACGACGCCGCGGGCGATGATGACGACAAAATCCCCGTTATCAAAACCAAAAGCAGCGGTAAAGCCGACCTTGATGATGACGACGACGATATCGAAGATGACGACATCGAGGACAGCGATGACGATGCAGAAGAAGAAAGCAGCGGTCTTGACCCAGAAGAAGTGCGCGCACGTCTAGAAGAGATTGAGGCACTGTTTACAGATGCCAAGCAAGCCTTGCTGGACTATGGTCGCGGCAGCCCGCAGGCTGAAGCGGCGTATGAGCTGCTCGCCAATCGTTTTATGATGCTCAAGCTCAACAACCGCCTCTCTGACCAAGTCATGGCCATCATGCATGACGTGTATGACGATGTGCGTAAACAAGAACGCCAAATCATGCGTCTGGTCATCCGCCGTGGTCGCATGCCGCGTGCCGAGTTCCGTAAGACGTTCCCAAGCAACGAAGCCAACGTCGATTGGTTGACTGAGCGTCTAAAAGGCAAGCCTGCCTTTGCCGAAACGCTAGAAAAAGTCATCGATGACGTCATCATCTTGCAGCGCAAAATCCGTGACTACGAGCAAAAGCTCGACATGGAAATCCACGACATGAAAGACGTCGCCCGCCGTATGGCCATCGGTGAAGCCAAAGCCCGCCGCGCCAAAAAAGAAATGGTCGAGGCAAACTTGCGTCTGGTCATCTCTATCGCCAAAAAATACACCAACCGTGGTCTACAGTTCTTGGACTTGATTCAAGAAGGTAACATCGGTCTGATGAAAGCGGTAGACAAGTTTGAATACCGCCGTGGTTATAAGTTCTCAACCTACGCCACATGGTGGATTCGTCAGGCGATTACCCGCTCTATCGCTGACCAAGCGCGCACCATCCGTATCCCTGTACACATGATTGAGACCATCAACAAAATCAACCGTGTCTCACGTCAGCTGCTACAAGAAATGGGACGCGAGCCAACGCCTGAGGAATTGGGCGAGCGTTTAGAAATGGACGAAGTCAAAGTCCGTAAAGTGCTCAAAATCGCCAAAGAGCCGATTTCAATGGAAACCCCTATCGGTGATGATGAAGACTCGCACCTAGGTGACTTTATCGAGGACTCGACCATCTCAAGTCCTGTCGATGATGCCACCTCAGCAGGTCTGCGTGAAGCGACCCGCGACGTATTGGGCAACCTCACCGAGCGTGAAGCGCGCGTGCTAAAAATGCGCTTTGGTATCGATATGCCGACCGACCACACGCTAGAAGAAGTCGGTAAACAGTTTGACGTGACACGTGAGCGTATCCGTCAGATTGAGGCAAAAGCCTTGCGTAAACTGCGTCACCCATCGCGCTCTGAGCATCTGCGTTCGTTCTTAGAAAATGACTAAGACCTGCTTTGAATAAATAATCAATAAAAAGTCGAGCTGAGTCTCGGCTTTTTTTATGGTTCTTTTAATAAACGCAGTAAGGCAATGAACCAAAGCGTTCAGCCTTTCATTTGAAATGGTACTATAAAACATATATGATACGTATACATTTCATATAGTAGAAATCCTATGGGTATTGTAAAAATTGATGACACGCTGCACGAAGAGATTCGTAAAGCCAGCAGCGTCATGGTGCGCTCGATTAACGCACAAGCAGAATATTGGATAAAAATAGGCATGCTTGCTGAAGCGAACCCGCACCTGTCCTACACCGACATCATCCACGAGCAACTAAAACACGCCGATGTGAACGTAAGGAATCTGATTGATGGCTGATATTACTTTAAAGAACCCAGAAGAGCTTGACCTGATGCGTGAGTCTGGACGCTTGCTGGCGTCAGTTTTTGCTTATTTAGACCAGCACATCAGCGCAGGCATCACCACGATGGCGATTAATGACTCGGCGGAGCGCTATATCGTTGATGAATTACAGTCACGACCTGCCAGCAAAGGTCAGTACGACTATCAATACGTGCTCAACACCTCGGTCAATCAAGTGGTGTGTCACGGCGTACCCTCGGACACGCAAACGCTCAAATCAGGCGATATCATTAATGTCGATATTACGTTGGAAAAAAATGGCTTTATCGCCGACTCCAGCAAAATGTATATGATTGGCGAGGTTATGCCGCTAGCCAAACGCCTCGTGGATGAGACTTACGCCGCGATGTGGGCAGGTATCCGCGTGGTGAAAGCAGGCGTGACGCTCGGCGATGTCGGACACGCCATCCAAAGCCATGCTGAAAAACACGGCTATTCGGTCGTCCGCGAGTATTGCGGGCACGGCATCGGGCGCGAGATGCACGAACAGCCCGAAGTGCTGCACTATGGACGCGCGGGCAAAGGCTTGGTGTTAGAAGCAGGCATGACCTTTACCATCGAGCCGATGATTAACCAAGGCAAAGCCAAAATCAAAATGAAAAAAGACGGCTGGACGGTGGTCACGGCGGACAAAAAACTCTCTGCCCAGTGGGAACACACCATCGCGGTGACGGCGGACGGCTATGAAGTGTTGACATTGCGGGAAGAAGAAATGGCTTGAGGACACATGAGCAGTCATTCAAGCGTATCGTGATGCGATAAAGGGGCAATTGGTGCCCCTTTTATTTATATAGCGGCTGCTAAAAATGGCTGCTTAAGGCGCAATGGTGTTCGTTTTATGACGCCAGCCTGTCACCTGCTGAGCCCGTATCATGGTCTGAGCTGTCCTTAGTATCTAGTCTTGGCTCTCACTCACGGCATTCGGCAATCGAGCAATCACCTTTATTTCAAAATCAAAGCCCGCAAGCCACGTCACGCCCACTGCCGTCCAAGCGGGATACGGTGGCGCTTTAAAAATATCATCTTTTACGCTCAATACCGACGCTAGCTGGTTTTCAGGGTCTGTATGAAAGGTCGTTACATCAATGACGTCATCAAAAGTGCAGCCTGCGGCCGCTAGAGTCTGACGTAGATTCTCAAAAGCAAGAGCGACTTGCTGCTTAAAATCAATCTCTGCGCTACCATCTTGCAGGCTGCCTACCTGACCTGAAACAAAGAGCAAGTCTTTGGATTGAATGGCGGCAGAATAACCGTGCTTTTCATACAGCGCGTGTCTGCCTTCTGGAAATATGGCTGTTTTTTGCGTCATGGGTGTCTCCGATATGTTTTGATTAATACTGACTGCCGCTTGGCTTGCAACACATGCAGCCCTTTTCATGGTATGTCCTATGAGGTAACATACGTTACGTATATGAATTTATCACATACTCGGCGTATGTCAAGTTAATATACGCAGCGTATGTCATTTTATATTGTTTATTTGAAGGCACACTTATGTCAAAACGCGCACTAAAAATGGCCGAAACCAAAAAAAACATACTCGCTGCCGCCAGAAAGTCATTTGCTGAATACGGCTATTCAGACACGTCGATGGACAAGCTGACGGCAGAGGTGAACCTGACCCGAGGGGCGCTGTATCACAACTTTGGGGACAAAAAAGGACTGTTTGCCGCTGTCGTTGAAGAGATTGATTTAGAGATGGTAGAAAAAGCAAAAACCAGAGCAAAAAGCTGTGCCAGTCTTTGGGAAGGGTTGCTCATTGAGGGAGAGACGTATATAGAAAGCGCCCTGGATCCAGAAATCCAAAGAATTATCTTGTTGGATGGTCCTGCAGTGCTGGGAGATCCCTCTCTTTGGCCGAGTCAAAACCGCTGCTTGCTCTCTACCCAGCACACTGTAACGCAGTTAATCGCAGAAGGCACAATGAAGGCAGTCGATCCAGAAGCCGCTGCCATACTCATCAATGGTGCTGGTATGAACGCCTCACTTTGGATTGCCGCAAGTCCCAATCCACAAGAGGCGCTGCCCAATGCTTTGACGGCGTTTAAGCTCATTTTATCTGGGCTTAAAGCATAATCGTCCCGCGCACGGCGTTTATTAACATCGGTCACAGCGACTTGAGCGCTCGTTGATGTTATCCGCTTATCCGTCGCTGGATACGCGCTGTAACGCTCAGTTTGTCGGACGCCAATCAGTTTTGACTTTGGCTTTACAGATTTTATTTCTGTATTAGAATGATACCGCCCCCACCGCTAGGAAATACCATGATTGTCCGCCAGCAGCCCCACCCGTTAAAGATTTTCTTTACCTTGCGCGGCTCAATCATCCCAAAAATCTATCCGCAGATAGTATTGGTTACGCTGCTCAGTTTAATCGTGACCATCATTCAGCATGAGTTGCCCAAGTCCTTTCCCTATTACAGCACCGCGATGTTCACCTTATTGGGCATTGCCTTGTCACTATTTTTGGGCTTTCGTAACAATGCCAGTTATCAGCGCTGGTGGGAGGCGCGCACGCTGTGGGGTCAGCTGGTCTACGATGCGCGCAGCTTTGCCCGTCAAATCACCTCTTATATCGACAGTGACACGCCCGCAGGACGCGAGGCGCAGCGCACCATGATTCATTTGACCATTGCCTTTACCCATGCTGTGCGTCACCGTTTGCGTGGCACCGCGCCGTGGACGGATATTGCGCCTTATGTTACCCCCGAACATATCGAGCAGCTGCGACACGTGCGCAATGTGCCAGACGCCATCATGCGTCTGATGGGTAAAGCGCTCGGTGACATTCGCCGTCAGCAGATGGTATCGGAGCAAATCATCCAAAACATGGACGAGCGCTTAAACTCCATGACCGTCGTGCTTGCCGCCTGCGAGCGTATTTTAAACACACCGCTGCCCTTTGCGTATATGCTGCTCGTACACCGCACCACTTATATTTATTGTATTATGTTGCCCTTTGGGCTGGTGGCATCGATGGGCTGGACGACGCCCTTTGTCTGCGCGGTGATTGCCTATACCTTCTTTGGGTTAGACGCGCTGAGCGAAGAGCTTGAAGACCCCTTTGGCATGGCAGCCAATCAGCTGCCCTTGATGGCGCTGTCACGCACGATTGAGGTCAATCTGTTAGAGGCACTGGACGACGGCGACATTCCGCCTGATATCGCACCTGTGAATGGCTATCTGCCCTGACCGCTTTGTGCCAAGCACAAATACAGCGATAAACACGTGCGCTTGAATAACGCGCCGTGCGCCATTATAAACAAGGGCACTCACCACCCATTTTATTGATACCGTCAACACAAGGCATTTATTATGAGTCAAAACAACGACAACAAAACCAACAAGGCACTAAACATCAACGCGATTGGCGCGGCAAAAGGCATCCGTGGTAAAAAAACCGACATCCAAAATCCTGAGCTGTGGGACTTTCCCATGAACTACCCGATGAGCATCATCGGACACGAAGGCGAGCACGACACGCTCCTTAATGAGCTAAAGCTTATCTTGGGCGGCATGTTCCCTGATTTTGATTTTGCTTCAATGGAAGTCAAACCCTCAAAGACCAACCGCTTCCACTCGGTACGTGTCAACCTGTACTTGACCTCAGCCGAGCAGGTCAATGCATTGTACGCGGCACTCGATAACGCCAAAACGGTGCGTATGGTGCTGTAATCGCTTGGCAGCGCACCTATAAATCACGCGTCCGCTGCCGCCTTTTTTTCCCCCGTTTTATGCTATTTTTTATATAGGCACAATCGTCATGCGAATGGCTGGCGATTTGCTGCATTTTGCGCTACAATCAGCGCCCTTTGCCGCCGCGCACGCCTTTTTGTGACGTATCTGGGCGGGGTAAAAACAGGCACAAAAAAATTTAATTTTTTACAAATTCCGCTTAGCCCTTATGCGCTCTTTTGTTGCGAAAAATCAACCCCAATTTCAGCACCATTTTGAGCACGTCCAACATATTATCTGGCTAAAATCAATCTAGTATTTTAAAAAAAATACCGCTATATTGTGCCTACCAACAACAAAGAACGCTATATATAGTATCTATTGTTCAAAAAACGAGCAGTAGATAACGGCTTTGTATTGCCTAATTTTTGGCAGTCACCATCCCGCATCGCCCTATAGATAGCTTGATATTTTGCGCGGTTTTTGCCGTACTGCACCACAACCCCATGAGGACACCATGACACATATTGACAAGATTCAAGTGACCAAACGTGACGGACGTCTAGAGCCGATTAATCTGGACAAAATCCATAAGGTAATCACGTGGGCCGCGCATGATTTAGACAATGTGTCAGTGTCGCAAGTGGAGCTAAAGTCGCACATTCAGTTTTATGAAGGCATCAAGACCCGCGATATCCATGAGACCATCATCAAGTCTGCCGCCGACCTCATCTCTGAAACCACGCCAGACTATCAATATCTGGCAGCACGTTTGGCGATTTTTCATCTGCGTAAGATTGCGTATAACACCTTTACCCCGCCGCACCTGTTTGACCATGTGCAAACATTGACCGAAGCGGGTAAGTACGACGAGCACATCCTCGCCGACTACGACAAAGCCGAATTTGACGAGCTAAACGACTATATCGACCATTGGCGCGATATGAACCTTGCCTATGCTGCCGTTGAGCAAATGGCGGGCAAGTACCTTGTACAAGACCGCGTGAGCAAAAAAGTCTATGAAAGCCCGCAGTTCCTATACATGCTGGTCGGTATGTGCCTGTTCTCAAGCTACGACAAAGACACGCGCTTAGACTTCGTCAAGCGTTTTTATGACGCCGCGTCTCAGTTTAAAATATCACTGCCCACGCCCATCATGTCAGGCGTGCGTACGCCATCGCGCCAGTTCAGCTCGTGCGTGTTGATTGAGTGCGGCGACAGTCTTGACTCTATCAACGCCACCACCAGCGCCATCGTCCGCTATGTGTCTCAGCGCGCAGGCATCGGCATCAACGCAGGTCGCATCCGCGCCCTAGGCAGCCCTATCCGTGGCGGCGAAGCGCAGCACACAGGCTGTATCCCGTTTTATAAACTGTTCCAAACCGCGGTCAAATGCTGCTCACAAGGCGGCGTCCGTGGCGGTGCTGCGACCCTATTCTATCCGCTATGGCACTTAGAAGTTGAGTCATTACTGGTGCTCAAAAACAACCGCGGCGTTGATGACAACCGCGTGCGCCACATGGACTACGGCGTACAGATTAACAAAACGCTATACACGCGCCTGATCAAAGGACAAGCCATCAGCCTGTTCTCACCTTCAGATGTACCCGGTCTGTATGATGCGTTCTTTGAAGACCAAGACAAATTCGAAGCGCTATACACCAAGTACGAGCAAGACGAGAGCATCCGCAAGCGCCAAATCCCAGCCGCTGACCTATTCAGCCTGATGATGCAAGAGCGCGCGAGCACAGGTCGTATCTATATCCAAAACGTCGACCACTGCAATACGCACAGCCCCTTTGATGCCAAAGTTGCGCCGATTCGTCAGTCAAACCTGTGTATGGAAATCGCGCTACCGACCAGCCCGCTGGACAACATCAATGACGAGATGGGCGAGATTGCGCTCTGTACACTGTCTGCCGTCAACCTTGGCA
Organism: Psychrobacter aestuarii; assembly: GCF_904846035.1. Lineage (GTDB taxonomy): Bacteria > Pseudomonadota > Gammaproteobacteria > Pseudomonadales > Moraxellaceae > Psychrobacter > Psychrobacter aestuarii. Next base: position 2,659,878 of record NZ_CAJGYT010000001.1, on the reverse strand, counting down.
AAGTCGATAACGTGAGCGACATCGAAGAGCCCGCTGAGCTTATCGTCCGCGCCCTTGATGCCCTGCTCGACTATCAAGACTACCCTGTCGCCGCTGCCGAAAATGGCAGTATGCGCCGCCGCACGCTCGGTGTGGGCGTTATCAACTACGCCTATTACCTTGCCAAAAATGGCGCACGCTACTCGGACGACAGTGCGCTTGGACTCACGCACCAGACCTTTGAAGCGCTGCAATACTACTTGCTAAAAGCCTCAAACAAGCTGGCGCAAGAAAAAGGCGCGTGCCCTGCCTTTAACGAGACCACCTACTCGCAAGGCATCTTGCCGATTGACACCTATAAAAAGGACTTGGACGGCATCTGCCAAGAGCCGCTACACCTCGATTGGGAAGCGCTACGCAGCAGCATCACCGAACACGGTCTGCGCAACTCGACCCTATCGGCGCTGATGCCCTCTGAAACCTCAAGTCAGATTGCCAATGCGACCAATGGCATCGAGCCGCCACGCGGTCTGGTCTCTATCAAGGCATCAAAAGACGGCATCCTAAAGCAAGTCGTGCCTGAGATTAATACGCTAAAAAATCAGTACGAGCTGCTGTGGCAAATGCCAAGCAATGACGGCTACCTAAAATTGGTCGCCATCATGCAAAAGTTCATCGACCAAAGCATCTCGGCGAACACCAACTACGACCCCACTCGCTTTGAGGGTCAGCGCGTACCGATGAAAGTCTTGTTAAAAGACCTATTGACCGCGTATAAGCTGGGCGTAAAAACGCTGTACTACCACAACACCCGTGACGGTGCGAACGATGCCCAAGCGGATATGGAAGATGACGGCTGTGCTGGCGGCGCGTGTAAGTTGTAAGGTTTAAATAATTTAGAAAAATTGAGATCTTTATTTATAAGATATAGTCAGTTCACGATAAAGTCGATACAAAGAGATTCAACGTTATTTTTTGCAGCCTCTGGAGACGTAGTCACAGCAAGCAAGAAAAATAGCGTTGAATTAAATGAATTTATTATTCTGCATCTCTTTTATTTAGATTTGACTATAAAAACTTATTAATACTTTTCTATATAAGTCATAAGTTATCTGTCATATGAAATAAGTTTGAACATCAAACTTATTTCATAATCAAGTGTCGTACTAAGCATGTATTTTATGTTTACAAAGAATTATACCTTTTGCTCAAAAATAAAAGGGCCGTAACTCCAATGAATGATAAAGAACTCAATCATGATTACTCATTTCATGTACTTCACGAACAAGTCGCAAAAACTGACCTGTTCGAAGATAAAACTCATGAAAAGGTAGCAACGACCTTAAACACATTAATGAATCAAGAAAAATACGGTCTGACTATTGGTTTAGAAGGCAGCTGGGGTTCTGGAAAATCCACAATCATTAATATTCTTAGACAAAAACTACAAGAAGAAAACAAAAAGGTATTTTTTTTCGCTTTTGATGCATGGGCACATGATGGAGATCCTTTAAGAAAAATTTTTTTAGAAAGCTTAATTGATTCTATAGAATCAAGCAGTGAAGATGAGAAATTAATTGAGCTAAAAAACAAAGTAAGTGCTAGAAAGAAAACTGTAACTGTCAACTCTGAAAAGTCTGCTTCAAAACTTGGAAAATACTTATCAACCGTTGCTATTCTTGTACCTGCAGGAGCGGCACTATTAAACCAAACTCCCTATGATAGTTTAGTATGGCCTTTTAATGAATCAGCCACTTCTCCTAGCTTTAGACTGATCTTTGGTCTTCTGTTTGCATTCGGTCCTTTATTAATGATTGTTTATTGGTGGCTGTGGGGTGAAAAAAACTCTAAAGGTAAGACTAAATGGGACTTTTTTGAATCAGAGTCTACTGAAAACTATACTCAAGATATTACTGAAGATGGAGAAAGAACCTCTATCGAGTTTGAGAAATTCTTTGATGAGATTATGTCACATTTGTTCTCATCAGAATCCACAACTACTTACGAACAGGCTGTCATTGTTATTGATAATCTTGATAGAGTTGATCCTGACTACGCCCAAACAATTTGGTCAACATTACAAACTTTTTTTCAGCATAGAAGCTCTTCACTCAACCCAAAATCGCTCGATTGGAAGGATAAACTTTGGTTTCTAATTCCATTTGATAGGGAGGCTATACAGAAAATATGGCAAAGTGACAGTTTTCAAGTTCAGCATAACGATAACGATTTAAAGGCTGATAATGGGAAAATTGGAGCAGCATCAAAAAGTATAGTAGCAACTTCATTTATGGAGAAAAGCTTTCAAATTACAATTGAGGTACCACCTCCTGTCATGTCTGCTTGGATTGATTATTTTAAAAAATGTGTTGATAAGTCATGTCATGGTTGGCCTGAAGAATTTAAAGATGAATACATAGAGAGTTATATAAAATGTATGAGCAAACTAGATAAGTCACCATCGCCTAGATATATACATAGTACAATTAATAGAGTTGGAATTCTAGCTTTGCACTGGAAAAACGAATTTAGTGCTGAATCATTATGTATCTATAGTCTTGCTCGACAATCAATGACTGAGAATGAGTTTAGAAATACTTTATTGAAAGAAGGTATTCCTGGATCATTTCCAATTAGCCTCGAGGAATCACAGATAAAACCTGAGCTTGCGGGTCTTTTATTCGGTGTTAGCGCAGATAAAGGCACACAACTACTTCTCTCTCCAGAAATAAGATCATCTATTTTTAAGGGTGACGGTAAGAAACTTAAAGAACTTAGAGAAAATCACCAAGATGCTTTTTGGCTTGCACTTAGAGCTAGTGAAAACGAATGGATAGTTCAAAACAGTAATAGCGATGGTTATCTTATAAATGCTATTGCTAGCTTACACGATGCTTTTTTAGATGAAGTAGAATATATATATGAATATACAAATAGAATAGAAACTATTTTTATACATTCCTTCAAGGATTTAAATTTTGAAAAATACAGTTATGTCGAAACTGTGCAAAAATTAATTAAAGTTATTAAGAATGAGAAATGTTTTATTGAGTCTTTAAACTCTAAATTTAAAATTAGAATGAATAGTTTAGTAAAATCAGTTGGTACTGAAAAATTTAGCCGTCCAGAGTTATTAGGTTTATCAGAAATTGAGGCTATCCTGTTTACGAATGATAGCACTATAAAAAAATTTCGTTATTCTTTTACCTATGAAGACTGGAAAATATGGATAACAGAGTGTTCAGATGAAAACGTTATAATCAATACGGTTTTACCTAGAACTAATATTTACGAACAAATTGTTGCTAATTGTGGTTTTAGTTCTAATCAACTAAAAACAGAAAACTTTAAAGTATTAATTAACTCTCTAAAAATAGATAGCGATATATCCAACTGGAAAACCTTAGTACCTTCAGTTATAAACTGGCTTAACTTACCTTCCAGGGAATCTGATATAGAACCATTCTATAGTTTCATTATAAACATAATTTCTATGTTAAAAGGAAATAGTAGAGAAAAACTGGAAGAGTGTATAAAATCACCTGAATTTTGGCAAAGATCTAGGCATTCAAGTATAGAAAAAAACCCAACATTACCTTTTTTAGTAACTATTCTAGATGAAGATTATAGAAATAACACCCAAGTACCTGAATTTATTAAAGACTATTTATTACAAGAGTTTGAAGAAGATAAACTTGATTGGATTTTAAATTTATTTAGACAAGCTGATAGCTTACATACCATTTGGGAATTAGCTAGATATAAAGAAAATAAATTTGCTATACATATTCTAGAAACTAGTAATGACTCAGATTTATTTTCATGTGATGCAAGGTATTTCGATGAAATAAATTGGAGCAATGAATCAGTATTGAAGGCAGTAATTATTAAAGTATGTGAGAGCGGGGCATTAGAAAATATACATGAAGATATGAAAGAAAATATTCATTTGTATCATAGATCTATTAACCTACTAACTCGATATGGTACTCATGATGCTAAGAATTTTGCTATATCGCTTTTAAAAAATCTTACTAAAGATCAATGGTTAGAAGCTTTTGAAAAAGAAAATGAGCTATTATTATGTGTTCCAGAAAGCGTTCCTGCTTTTAGTTTGGCGTGGTCAAGTTACTTCAAACAGATCTTCTCTAATGTTTCTAGTTCACCACATCATGATAATTTAAAATTATTTTGGGACTTGAAAAGTAAAGTTTTGGATATAGAATTACATATTGAAGATTTAACAAAAACTTATTTTCAACCTAACGACAAAGATCCTTTAGATGATATAGGTTTCATGTTAATAGCACCATCTATTGAACCCTATATTAAGAATGTAGATCAGAGAAATTTAGAAAGAAGACTTATAATATGGATAGATAGCAATCATATACAGAAAATAAATTGGCTTTTAGATATTCCTATTAACTTTTCAGAAGAGCATCAAGAAACTCTTGTTGCTCAAGTTACTCAACATCTCTCATCAAAAGATAGCGATAATTTTCAAATGTATAAAAGACTAAATGAAAAGCTGGGCTTAGAAGTGCCTATAAATAAGTGTAAAAATCATAAATCTCAAGTTCAAGTCGATAACGAAGATAAATGAGCAGAGATAATATATCCTCTTAAACTCAAATGATGAATTGAAAAAATACTGCATAAAGTAAAATTCACACTATTATACTCACAGCAGTAGACAGAACTAAAACAACGGAGGTCGTGTGCAATATACCGCAATCATCAAAGATGGTGGCTTGTTTATTCCCAATGTATTTTCAGACCTAGACGACGACCGCACCCATGTCGTTCAAGTGACCGTTGATATGGCAAGTGTTCGTCAGCAGTTAGGTAGTGATGCCGCACCAAAGGACAGCGTAAAAGCCGCCAAAAAGCCAGTAAAAAAAACCGCCAGAAAAGCGCCCGCAGTCCCGCCGATGGCGGAGGTGGCAGACGCAGACACCCTGCGTGATAGAGCCATCAGTGAGCTGGACGCACTGGACGACAGCGAGCTGAGCGAAATGCTCAAGGCGTATATCAATGATGGTCAAGGCTCGGCGCAGATAGCGTTAGATAATTTGTAGTCCTATGTAGTCTGCTTTAAACTTGCCATATTTTGAATGTCAGCGCAGATAGAGAACATCCCTATGTTTAATACTTTGTATCATGATAATGACGTCCATATTTATACACATCATTCGTTTGAAGTGAAATCTAAACAAGATGAAAATTTAGATTTTTTTGTGGCGTACCAAGGTAATCATTACGCTTGTACGGCATTTTCACTAGACAGTGTTATCGCTTTGAATGCAGATACCAGCATAGACGTATTTAATAACTACTTTTGGGCACCTTATACAATAATCATTAAGCAATTTTCTAGCGCATGTTTAATAAAAGCTGTACTTGAGATTATTTCTGATAACACAATCTCATTTGAAAAAGTCTTTTGCTTACAAGACTAGTTGAAGCTAAAAAACCCTTACACACAGACCAACACCGAAAACCCAAAAAGGCAATGCCATGACTTACTCAATCTTTTGTCAAACCCCAAACAATGCTTTGAGCGAGCCGATGTTCTTCGGTCAGCCCGTCAATGTGGCGCGCTACGACCAGCAAAAGCACCCCATCTTTGAGCAGCTGATTGAAAAGCAGCTCAGCTTTTTTTGGCGTCCCGAAGAGGTCGATGTGTCGCGCGACCGTATTGACTTTGGTAACTTGTCTTCGCACGAGCAGCACATCTTTTTGAGCAACCTTAAGTACCAGACCTTGCTCGACTCGATTCAAGGTCGCAGCCCAAACGTGGTGCTGTTGCCGCTGGTGTCTATCCCTGAGCTAGAGACGTGGATTGAGACATGGTCGTTTTCTGAGACCATCCATTCGCGCAGCTATACGCACATCATCCGCAATATTGTCAATGACCCAAGCGTGGTGTTTGACGACATTATGGCGAATGACAATATCCTAGAGCGCGCCTCGGACATCGCCCACTACTACGATGAGCTGTACCGCAACAGTCAGCTATACAGCCTATATGGCGCGGGCACGCATACGGTCAATGGCGAGCAAATCACCGTTGACTTGCGCAGTCTCAAAAAGCAGCTGTATCTGTGCATCATGGCGGTCAATGTGCTAGAGGCGATTCGTTTTTATGTGTCGTTCGCCTGCTCGTTTGCCTTTGCCGAGCGCAAGCTGATGGAAGGCAATGCCAAGATTATCAAGCTGATTGCCCGTGATGAGGCGCTGCATCTGACAGGCTCGCAGCACATGATTAACCTCATGCGTCATGGCAAGGACGATCCTGAGATGGCAGAGATTGCCGAGGCGTGCCGTGAAGAGAGCATCGAGATTTTCCGCAAGGCCGCCGAGCAAGAAAAAGACTGGGCGGGCTACTTGTTTAAAGACGGCTCAATGATTGGTCTGAACAAAGACATCTTGTGTCAGTATGTGGAGTACATCACCAACTTGCGTATGGAAGCGGTGGGCTTGCCAGCGGCGTTCCCGCATTCAAAATCCAACCCGATTCCGTGGATTAATACATGGCTGTCGTCTGACAATGTGCAGGTTGCGCCGCAAGAGACCGAAATCAGCTCGTACTTGGTCGGACAGATTGATTCTGACTTGTCCAACAGTGACTTTGACGACTTTGAGCTGTAACCCAAACCACGCGCGTAGATGACATCCTTTTGTCATCCACGCGCGCTACTATTTATCTAAAGCACCATTAACATCAGGAGGTATGTCGTCATGACATGGGTAGTGACCAGCAAACAGCGCTTTTATCTGCACGATAGCGAGACCTTGCTAGACGGCTTGCTGCGTACTGGGCACGACATCAACTACCAATGCCGTGAGGGCTACTGTGGCAGCTGCCGCGTGCAAAAGCTGGCGCATTCGCAGCCGATTGAGTATTTTATTCACCCGCTGGCGATGATTGATGAAGACGAGATACTGCCCTGCTGCTGCCGCGTCCAAGGCGTGATTCATATCAATGAAGAATTGATTATTGAGTAAGCGTGTTAGCGAATCAATGGATAGTGATTAAAAAATAACGACCTAAAAAAGCGCCCGCTGTCATTAACGGGCGCTTTTTTATGGATTGTTTATAGATTCAGTCGGGTCTTATGCCTCGAGTGTAACCCATACGCCGCCTTTACTGTGTGGGCTGTTGTTGTGGCTGCGCCATGCCATTTTGTTCAAACAGCTGGAGCAGCTCCTCGCGCAGGCGCAGACGCTCTTCATCTGACATGGTGGGCGCTTCTCGGATTTCATCTTGCGCGCCCATTTCATTGTTAAAGTCACCCTCAAATGCCGCAGGCTGCGCGGGGATTTCTTCTTGTTGTGGACGTGCGGTCAGGGTGATTTCTACCTGTACCGTTTTGCCGCCGCGCAATACTTGGGCATTGAGCTTGGTATTGAGTGGTTTTCGTGCCACATATTGTACCAAGGTATTGGCATCGGTCATCTCAACGCCGTCGATACTTAGGATAATATCGCCTACTTTTAGACCACTTTTCGCCGCTGGACCATTGGGCACGACATTGAGCACTTCGACGCCCGTTGAGGTCTCTAATTGCGTTGGGTCACGCAGCTGGGATTGAATCTCGATGCCGAGCCAACCACGACTGACGCGACCGTCTTTAATCAGTGCGGTCATCACCTGCTCAACGAGCGCTGTCGGAATGGCAAAGCCAATGCCCATAGAGCCGCCCGACTTAGAGAAAATCACGGTATTGATGCCGACCAGCTCGCCACTGGCATCGACGAGCGCGCCGCCTGAGTTACCAGGGTTAATCGCCGCATCGGTCTGGATGAAGTCTTCAAACTTATTGACGCCAAGACCCGTGCGCCCTGTCGCTGAGATGATGCCTTGGGTCACGGTCTGTCCAACCCCAAAGGGGTTACCAATCGCTAGCGCCACATCACCGACCTGAATCGGCGACTCGCGGAATGCAAGCGGCGTCAGTCCTTTCATATCGACTTTGATTACCGCAAGGTCACTGTCAGGGTCAACACCGACCACCGTTGCGCGGCTTTTACGCCCATCATTAAAACCGACGATGATTTCATCCGCCTTTTCGACCACGTGCGCGTTGGTGACGATATAGCCATCATCGGACACGATGACGCCTGAGCCTAAGTTGGTTTCGCCTTGGTCGCTGGGCACGCCATTGTGATATTCAAAGAATCGGCGCAGCACAGGGTCATTCATGTATGGGTTTTCAGCCATGCTTTGGGTGGTGTAGATATTGACCACCGATTGCGCCGCACGTGCCACCGCATCGTGATACGAGCTGACCGCAGGCGCGGTGCTGCTCACAGGCGGCGGCGTGAGTTTTTCGGATTCAGGTGTCCTTGGCGGTTGCCACGTTGTCTCTGAGGCACCTTTTGTACTGATAAATAACCAAATCGCGACCACAACCGCAGCGGCAAGTAGCGCCCAAGGCAGCCAACGGAAAAACGGGGTATTACGATTGTTATTGGGGGTGGACATACAAAAAAACCTCGACACATAAATGAAATAGACGGCACAAAATTAAGCAAGTAAAGCGCTTTTGGTTTTCAAATTATAACGGTCACACCTTATAAATAGTAACGTATCGTGTATTTATTCAGTTAGTGAAGTTATCGGGCTTTTTGCTGCTTATGGTAAGATAAGACCTTTACGCAGCGCCCAAATGATAAGGGCTGATGCCATTTTTTATTTGTGCTGTGATTGGCGCAGTACACCCCTTTAACGAGCATACAATCACCAAAATATAAGCATAACCGCGCGCACGTTAAGACCGCGTTAACGATACTGATATAAGGAATTTTTATGAGTACCCAAAGCGATACCTCAAGTACGCCCAATGATGGCATCAGCGCCCAGCAGTTGACCGCTTATTGCGATGACTACCTATCAGCGCATGACTTCAAGGACTATTGCCCAAATGGCTTACAAGTCGATGGCGGGCAGCCGATTCGCCGTATCGTCACAGGCGTGACCGCGTGCGAGGCCCTGATTGATGCGGCGATTGCCGATAATGCCGATGCCATTTTGGTGCATCACGGTTATTTTTGGAAAGGCGAGCCTGCCCCGCTGACAGGCATGAAAGGCACGCGCATCCGTAAATTATTGACACATGGTATCTCGCTCATCACCTATCACTTGCCACTCGATGCGCACCCAAAGATAGGCAACAATGCCATTTTAGCCGAGCTGCTGGATTTAGAAATAACAGGCGGACTCTATCCTCACGAGTTGCACCCTGTCGGCAATATTGCGACCTGCGCGCCGCAAACGGCAGAGGCACTGGCAACCAAGATTGCGACTGCGCTCGGACGTACACCGCTACACATCGCGGCCGAATTGCCTAATGATGACGGTTTGATTCGCCGCGTGGGGCTGTGTACGGGCGGCGCGCAAGATATGATTGAGCAAGCGGCAGAGATGGGCTGCGACGCTTATATTTCAGGAGAAATCTCCGAGCGCACCACACATAGCGCGCGCGAGCTGGGCATTCATTATTTTGCTGCAGGACACCACGCGACCGAGCGCGGCGGTATCGAAGCATTAGGCGAACATCTAAAGGCAGAATTTAACTTGCCTGTGACCTTTATTGATATTGACAATCCTGCTTAGATTGCTGAGGGATATACCTAACTCACACGATACATGTACTTATAAAGAATATAGAGACATGGGCGTGATATGGCTGTGCTATCATCGCGCCCAGCAAAAGATACTTGGCTCATCGAAAAAATATCGCAATTTCAAATACTTAACATCTAAATGTTACCGCATCTTACCAGAGTATGACAATAACTTGAATAAAGCTCATGCGCCCCTATCTTATGGCTACCACATTATTTTGTTATGAAATTTATTTGTCATGAAAAATATGGGAAACCACGACTGCCATAGGGACAAAGGGACATGCTACCCAACCCCTATGCCCCGTGTAACGATTACGGCATCACTGCCTGAGCGCGCCACATTTTGACCAAGTCCTCGGCGCGGACAATCACACCCCATGACCCATAAACGTATGTGCTGGCATTTTGTCCAATTGCGTTTTCATGACCCTACCGCCACAGCACACAGTGCCGCCTTGCTTGACTTGGCATTATATATGCATGCAGTAGCAACGCTCACTGCCATGCACGGTAGGCTTAGTGACCACAGTTAGGAGATTCATCATGCAGCAGACCATGTATCAGATGACCAAACGCTGGCTTCAGGCGTCGGGAATTGCACTATTATCCTTGCCCGCGCAAAGTGCGCCCGCGCTCAATACCGAAGCACCCAGCTATCAGCAAGTGATGAGCAAAAAAACCTTGACCATCGCCGCTGTTCCTGGTGACAGCACGTTTTTTGCAACCGATGGCTTTCAGCACGGCTTTGGCTATGATTTGGTGCGCCAGTATGCCGATGAGCTGGGTGTTGCTGTGCACCTAAAAGGCTATGCCACCGATGAGGCCGCCCTGCGCGCGCTTAAATCAGGACAAGCGGACATGGCGCTGACCACCGCCAGTACTCAGCTGAACAACCAGCTGGAGCTGGCATCGGTCAATCTAAGCTGTGGCTACGATACCAGTCTAACCGACAACGGGCTGCACCCAAAAGTCAGCTGGAGCTTTCGCCAGTCAAGCGACCCATTGTCAAAAAAGGCGAGCTACTTTTTGTGTGATAACATCAAGCTGGACAATACTCAGCAGCTGGCGACCTTTTATAACCGCAAGCTGTTAAAAGACGCTTATAGCCAGCAGCACTTTAAGGACACGTTGAGCGAAAAACTGCCCGATTATCAGGCGTTTTTTCAAAAAGAAGCGCGCGAGTACAATCATGACTGGGAAGTCTTGGTCGCGATGGGCTATCAAGAATCGCACCTCAATGCCAATGCCGTATCGCCAACGGGCGTGCGCGGGCTGATGATGCTGACCAATGCCACTGCTAAAGCCATGGGCATTGCCAACCGTATTGACCCGGTTCAGAGCATCACAGGCGGCGCAAAATATTTAGAAAAAATGAAAGCAGAATTTGCTGATGTACCGACGGGCGATCGTCTGTGGTTTGCCCTTGCCGCCTACAACATGGGTCCCAATGCCGTCAAAGGCATCCAAGACAAGCTGACCGCTGCGGGCATCGACAGCAACAGCTGGCACAATGTCTATGCGTATCTCGATAAAAACCAAGCGCTGAACAGTCGCTATACCCAGTGCATGCATTATGTGAGCAATATTCGCAGCTATCTTGAAGCCATCAAAACGCAAATCGCATAAGGTGGCATAATGACAGGGCGCTATTGGTTGACCTTTAAAGGCTAAGTTGTCGAAAACCTCAATCAAAAAATAACTATAAAAAAACGGCATACTTAGATGCCGTTTTTTTGTGCTTAATTTATATTATTGCGATTAGCGGTTTGGTACGGTCAGACGCTGACCGCGCTGGAGCATGGTATCGGCTGGGATGTTGTTCATATCCGCCAGCGCTTGGGTCGAGATACCGTATTTGCGCGCCAGACCAATCAAGCTATCACCAGAGCCGACGGTGTAAGTGACCGTCGCCTTTGGAATCTGAATCACTTGTCCGACTTGTAGCTGTGCGTTGGTGGCGAGGTTGTTGGTCGCTGCCAAGTCCTCAACCGATACCCCTGCGCGGCGGGCAAGAACAATCAGACCATCGCCCGACTGGACTTTGTAGCGCTCCGTATTGCCCAGTTTTTTACCACTGCTGCTGCTTGCTGCTGGTGCGCTGCTGGTTGAAGCTTTAGCACTTGAGCTGCTGCTGGATGCACTGCTACTTGCCGCAGGTGCGCTGCCGCCAGCAGGAATGGTGATGCTGCGTCCTAAGATAAGGTTCGATGTGGTGCTCAGACCATTTGCTGCCGCCAAGTCACTAATGCCGATGTTGTAACGGCGCGCGACACTGGTCAAGCTGTCGCCCGATTGTACCTTGTAGCTGACAGGCTTGTCGTTCAGTTTCAAGTCCACTTTCGCTTGTGCTACAGGAACATTGATACGCTGTCCACGTTGCAGACGCGCGTTGGCATCAAAGCTGCTGTTCACCGCTGCGATGTCTGCTGCACTGACGCCCAGCTCATTGGCAATACCGATGAGCGTATCGCCTGATTTTACTGTATAGGTACTGGTCGGTGTGCGTGAGCTGCTTGATGAACTGGTGCTTGAAGTGCTACGTGTGCTGCTTGCACTACTTGAGCTGCTGCTCGACTTGCTCGCGGCATTGACATCAACACTGGCTGGGATTTTTAGCGTTTGCCCAACATACAGATTGTCTGTGGCGCTGATGCCGTTCATGTCCGCAAGCGCGGCTGATGACATATTAAACTGACGCGCGAGTGCAATCAGACCGTCACCTGCTTGAACCTTATAGTTTTGCGTACGTGCGGCGCTGCTGCTTGAGCTGCTACTGGTATTTGTAGACGTGCTGCTACGCGCAGGCGTTGCCACTTTGCCAGGTATCAGCCACAGCTTCTGTCCACGCAGCAGTGAGGCTTGGGTACTTAGGTTGTTGTAGCTCGCAAGCTGCGATACCGACAGTCCAAAACGGCTTGCTGTACCGATAAGCGTATCGCCCGATTGTACGGTATAGCTTTCAGGCTTACGGCTGCTGGATTGATTGCTACTGGATTGGCTACTGTTACTCGATGTGCTGCTGCTTGTACTGCTCGTAAGCGGCTCAATCGGCTTGGCGTTGTACAGATACAAGGTCGCGCCTGCAAACAGACTTGCCGAAGGGTCAATCTGGTTCCATTCAGCGATGTCGCGCCAGCTGACTCCAGCACGGCTGGCAATGTTGGACAAGGTATCACCGCGCATGACGGTATAAGTGCTGCGCGTGCCTTGTGGTTTTGGCTTGGCAGTATTGTTGCTGGTCGCAAAGCTGAGTTTTTTCTCTTTGCCGCTGGCTTCTAGGATAGATTGCTGCGTCTGAATTGCTGAGAGCTTGATGTTACCATCCACTGAGCTGACCACATCGTCTTCACGCGTTTGCGCTTGGATTTGCCGCGCGATAAAGTCACGCTCGGCTTTACTGAGCGCAGGCTCTTGCACGATGGTGTTGTTTTGCGTGATTTGCGCTGAGGTCGTTGGCAAGCTGTTGCTGTCTTTTAGCTCCGCATTGATACGACTGGTTTCTTTGCTGCTAATTGGTGGCTCGCTATAACGCGGGGCGTTGTTGCTATACACTGAGCTGCTGCTTGGGTTGGCAGAGGGCGAGATATAACTGGTGGTCTGCTGCGGTACGCTCGCGCTCGCCGCATAATCGGCAAGACCTGCACCTGTCGTTGGCAATGACCCGCCTGTGTAAGGCTTGTTGTTATAACTTGGGCTACTGCTACTGCTTGGTGTGGTTGGTGCTGGCGTGTTTGCGGCAGCCGCTAGGACATTGCTCGTGCCATTACCGCGCAGCATACTGAGCTTGGCATCGGCGTTTAGACTGACATCGTTCGGTACGATAACGCGCTGCGGACCTGCAGAATCGACACGCCCTGATATCAGCGCGGTATTTAGCTTTTGCAGCTCATCGTAGCTCACGCCTGTGATTTGTGAGACTTCAGCGAGACTGACGCCATAATTGACGGGCACACTGCGAAAATGCTGACGGTTGGCAATCGCTGGGAAATACACGCCATATTGATCAGGTTTACTGACGATATCTGCCACCGCTAAGAAACGCGGTACATAGTTCATGGTTTCAGTTGGCAGTCTTAGTGACCAATAATCGGTTGGCAGACCATTTGCTCGGTTGGCATCAATGGCTTTTTGCACGCGACCTGGACCTGCGTTATAAGCCGCCAATGCCAGCTCCCAACTGCCGAACTGGTTGTACAGCGCGGTCAAAAAGTCATAGGCGGCGCGCGTCGACTCAATCACGTCACGGCGACCATCATAGCTGCTGCTTTGGTTCAGACCATAGATACGACCTGTACTGGGGATAAACTGCCACAAACCTGCGGCAGCAGCCGTACTGGTACCACTTGGATCATACGAGCTTTCAATCACAGGCAGTAGCGCAAGCTCGGTAGGAATGTTGCGGCGCTCGGCTTCACGGACGGTATGGTAAATATAACGACTGGCACGCGCCGTTAGACGGTTTAAGTAGTCTTGACGGGTAATAAACCAGTTCTTTTGTGCTTCGATACGCTGGTTGTAGCCGTGTTTGCCGCCATTCATACGATAGCCTGCGCGCAAGCGATTCCACAAGTCGCCGTATTGCTGAATGGCAAGCTTGTTGTCCTCTACCATCGTCATGTCGGTCGCTTCGAGCAAGTCGGCGAGCTCATCGAGACTTTCTTCGTCAAGATAGGCGGTCGAGTAGCCTTCATCGGTAGTGTTTTGTGGACGCTGGGCAGTATTTTGCGCAGGTCGCTTATTAACCACAGGGGTGCGGTTGTTCACGCTGGTATTTTTTACTGCTGTTGTGTTGCTACACGCACTAATAAGCAATGTAGAAACCGCAAGCGTCAAAGGCAGCGCGATAAAAGAGCGAGAAGAGGATGACACAGTAGACATGATAACGACGACTTCCTAACAGCGATAAGTAAGTAAAATTAAACAAAAAAAGTATAATCTATTCTACATAATAAAAACCACCGTTATTGATTGAATTGACGGTGGTGTCTTAAATAAACAGTGAATAACTTTTAATTGATAGTGACCTGAGAGACGGCGCGCAGCAGCACAGCATTGCCAGTAGAGACGGTCAACGTCACACGCGAGCTTGTGACAAAGGTGACTTGTTTGCCATCTTTTACCCAGCTTTCTACAGTGCGTACGTTGGCTTTGGCTTGCGTGCCTGAGGTGACCACATCTTCGACTTGGATGTCATATTGGTAGTTGGACGTCTGGTTCCAGCTGCTTTGTAGCAAGTTAAGATAGCCGTCTTTATCAAGGCTCGTTGATTTGCCGCGACGAGACAGCGAAATCAGCGCTTCATCGGATACCAGATTCGCCACACGGTTGATGTCTTGGCTGTTTGCCGCCGTTTTCATAGCCGACGCGTAGTTTTCTACCAAGCCTTCTGTCATGGTTGCGGCTTGAGCAGACATCGCAATAGCACTGACAGCAGCAGCCACGGTGACCACGCCTGCGCCTTTGAGCGCCAATGCCAACAACCCTTTACCGAACATACGTTTCATAATTATCCTTAATCCTAGTGTGGCAGCGGTGTTTTGCCTGTGTGGATAGACAATAGCCATATTGTTTAGCCTATCATTAAATCATCACAGCCATGTAACACCCTGTGTCATTTTTGCTCGACTGCAGACTCATCATCTGCAAGGCGCATACCTAAGCGCTCAACCCGCTTGTCCATCAGCTGTCTTGCCAGCGCCTGCATATCCTCTACGCGGTCAATCTCATCGACAATCTCAAGCCCAAGCAAGGTCTCAAACACATCTTCTAGCGTGACCAAACCTTTGACTTCGCCATACTCGCCGACCGTGATGGCAATATGAATGCGGTTTTTGAGCATCAAATCGAGCAAATCGAACAGCTTCATCTTCGAAAAAACAAAGCTAATCTCACGCTGAAATTGGGTCAATGGCTTATGCATACCATGGTTGGCTTTGGCAAGCAGCATGTCGGTTTTTAAGACAAACCCTGTGATGTTATCCAAATCACCATCATAAATCGGCAGACGTGAAAAGGTCAGCTTGGGTCGGTCTACAAGCAGTTCAGCGACCGTTTTTTGTTGTTCAAAAGCGAGCATCACTGAGCGCGGGGTCATGATGTCCTCAACTTTCATGGCACCAAACGCCAATAGGTTACGGATGATGCGCGACTCCAGCGGGTCGATTTGTCCTGACTCCTCACCAATACTGGCAAGTGCGGCAAACTCACGGCGGCTAAAGGTCTGGTGCTCTTTACCGCGTACCAGCAGTTTGGTCAGGCGCTCTGATATCCAAATGAGTGGATACAGCAGTAAAATAATACCGCGAACAAAATACGCCACCACACCACTTAACTGACGCCAATATATGGTGCCCAGTGTTTTGGGAATAATCTCTGATAAGAACAAAATCGCCAGCGTCATGAGCGCTGAGAACAGACCAAACCAAGCGCTACCAAAGACAATCGTCGCCTGCGCACCTGCTCCAATAGAGCCTAATGTATGCGCGACGGTGTTTAGGGTCAAAATCGCCGCCAAGGACTGATCGATATTGTCAACTTTCAAGCGTCTGAGCATGTTTGCTTTTTTAGGACTCGTCTCTTCGACATCAGCGATATACGAGGGCGTCATAGTCAATAACGCAGCCTCCGCCAACGAACATATAAAGGAGATGCCAATAGCAACAAAGACAAACAGTAGCAGTAGCAGCACATTGACCGCGGTGGGCTCAGCGGCAATCTCTGCAGTGGCTGAACCTGCACCAACAGCGAGGGCAGGATAAGGTAATAATGCGGTTACAACGCCAAGCGCTGACAACACAAACTGACGATAACCAAAAGGTGCTATGCGTCGTGGTGCCGGCGGAGGCTCTGATGCTGCCTCCTCACAATAGGCGCTGGTGCGCTGAACAGAAGATACAGAAAACAAAGTGGTCAACAAGTGAGATAACCTAATCGAATGAAGTGAAAAGAAAATTAAAGAAAATTAAACATGGTGGCTATTATAGTCGTTTGATAGTAGCACTGATATTTCGATTGTACAATCACCCTAAGAATAAACAAAACGATAACGCTTGCGTCATGTCCAGTTATGGTTCTTACCAGGTTTTTCAAGGTATCATTCACATCGAAGATGACCCAATTACTCGCATACCAAACAATACCTGATAACGCCTTTGTAACCTGCACCCAATACCGCTACCCGCTGGCATCTGACCTTGGTCTTTGCCTTTTTATATGACGTACCCCATCAGATTACTTTTGTCATATAAAATGCGTCTCGCTTCGTATTAACAGTTACCAAGCTTGGTATTTTTTGTTACTATGCGTCTAATTTTATTTATATCTGTCACTTACCGAGAGAAATTATGAGCTTTTTTATTCAAGCCGCCCATGCCGCAGAGCCAAACACTGCCAGCTCCATGCTGAGCTCTATTTTATTGCCTGTTGCCTTTTTTGCCATTTTTTACTTTTTGGTCATTCGTCCACAGTCTAAGCGTGCCAAAGAGCACCGCGCGATGGTCGATTCACTAAAAGTGGGTAGCGAAGTGATTTTTGCAGGGGGCTTGATGGGCCGCATCGAAAAGCTTGAAGGCGACTATGCGGTCATCAGCCTAAACCGTAACAACGAGATTAAAGTACAACGTGGTTCTGTCATTTCAGTATTGCCAGCAGGCACCATTGAAAGCGTATAATCACTGACGTGATACCATCTCGCTGACATCAAATGACCGCTTATGGTATGCGGTCATTTTTTGCTCTTAGTCCACGACGCAGTATCTGCTCATCATCAACCACATCACCTTGTCATGGCTGATGATAGACTTGGCAATCTTTTTGCTACCTTCATATCTGCTTGTCGTGTTTTGACCGACTGGTTCGATGCTCAACCTCCCTTGCAAGTGATGTGCAGCGCCGCGCGTGCTGTAGCTTTTGGGTATTGGTTGGGTGTGTGACCAGTATTTATCAATTTTAAGAAGTGATTATGCAATACTCCACTTGGAAATACCTACTCATTGCCGTCGTGCTTATCATTGCCGGTCTTTATGCAGCCCCGAACCTCTACCCTGATGAGCCTGCGGTACAGATTACCAGTGCCGCCGCGGGTACGCAGCTGTCTGAGGGCATCTTGGATGAGTCTGAGCGTCTGTTACAAGAAGCGGGCGTCAGCTATCACGACGGTACGTTTGAAGACAACAGCGCGCTGGTACGTCTAGACAACGCCGTCTCTCAGCTAAAAGCACAAGAGGTGCTGCGCCAAAACTTAGGCGAAGATTATGTGGTGGCATTGAACCTTGCCCAAACCACCCCGCAGTGGCTGCGCGATATCGGCGCACGTCCCATGAAGCTGGGTCTGGATTTGCGCGGCGGAGTACGCTTTGTATTAGAAGTGGATATGGACAAAGCACTTGAGCAGCGCTTGAGCAATGACAGCCGTGAAGTACGCCGTAGCCTGCGCACTGAGCGTATCGCGGTGACGGGTATCAAAACCGATAAGCAAGGCATCATGTTGCACTTCACCGATACTGACGCTCGTGGTCGCGCCCAAAACGTCTTGCAGTCAGCCATAGGTACCCGCTTTAATCTACAGCCCACCATCGACGCCCAAGGCCCTGCCCTTGCCTTGCAATACAACGATGCGACCATTGATGAGATTAACAGCTATGCGGTCAACCAAAACTTGACCACCCTGCGTAATCGTATCAGTGAGCTTGGGGTTGCCGAAGCCTTGGTACAGTCACAAGGCGCTAACCGTATTGTGGTCGAGCTGCCTGGGGTACAAGATACCGCAGAAGCCAAACGTGTTCTTGGTCGTACCGCAAACCTTGAGTTTCGTATGGTGGCAGACGGCAGCGAAAACTTTACAGGTGGCATTCCACCTGCAGGCACCGAAGCCTTTCCGTTTGAAACCCTCGATGGTCCGCCCGTACTGCTAGAGCGTCAGGCGATTGTGACGGGTGATAAAGTCACCAACGCACAAACCAGCGTCGATGAAAATGGTCGTCCTGAGGTGAACATCACCTTGGACAATGCTGGCGGTAAGCTGATGCAAAACGCCACACGTACGGCGGTCGGTCAGCAGATGGCGGTATTGTTTATTGAAAACAAGCAAAAAATTACCTATGAGACAGACCCTGCTACTGGCGAGATGACTGAAGTACGTACGCCATATGCCGAAACCAAGGTCATTAACCGCGCGAACATTCAAGCGGTACTTGGCGCATCATTCCGTATCACAGGTCTCGACAGCAGCGCAGAAGCCGCTGAGCTTGCGCTATTGCTACGCTCAGGTGCATTGGCAGCGCCCATGTACTTTGTAGAAGAGCGCACCATTGGTCCATCGCTTGGTCAAGAAAACATCGATAAAGGTCTGTTTTCAACGCAAGTGGGTTACCTATTGGTCTTTGCGTTTATGATTATCTTCTATCGCCTCTTTGGTTTGATTGCCAACATCGCTTTGGGTATGAACCTTGTGATGATGATAGCGATTATGTCGATTATTGGTTCGTCACTGACCTTGCCTGGTATCGCAGGTATCGTTCTGACCATCGGTATGGCGGTCGATGCCAACGTGCTGATTTTTGAGCGCATACGGGAGGAGATTGCCAACGGCGTGCGTGCCAAGTCGGCGATTGTTGCAGGCTTTGACCGTGCCTTTAGCAGTATTTTTGATGCCAACATCACCACCCTTTTGGTTGCCTTTATTCTGTTTGCCATCGGTAGCGGCCCAATCAAAGGATTTGCCATTACCCTTGCCATCGGTATCGTCAGCTCGCTGTTTACAGCAATTTTGGTCACGCGCGCGCTGGTACAAATCGCTTATGGTAAGCGCAAATCTATTAAACGTTTGAGCATCGGCTAGGAGAAAAACATGGCGATTGAACAAAAGAACCCCAATGAGCAAGGCAACACGCGCACGACCGCTGAGGGTGCGCCTGAGCCACGCCGCCGCCGTAAAAAGCCGCGCCGTAACGGTAAAGGCAGCAACCAAGCGGCCAATGCCAACCTAGCCGCCGCTGAGCGCAGTGCCGTTGCCAATACGAACACCGCAGACACGTTTGATAGTGCTGATGAGGCTGCAGCAAATGCCGAAGGCGGTATCAAGGCCATCGGTGAGCAGCGTCTCATTCCGTTTATGAAAATTGAAAAGCCCATGGCGTTGGTGTCTTTTTTACTCATTGTTGGCAGTATTATCGCGATTGCGGTCAATGGTCTAAACCTTGGTCTGGACTTTACAGGTGGGGTTTCAGCAGACATCACTTATGAGCAACCTGTTGAGCAAAATACGGTGGTTGACGCCCTTGCCAATGACGGTTTTGAAGACGCGGTCGTACAGTACTTGGGCAAACGTAATGAGCTGCTCGTACGTCTGCCGCCGCAGTCGGACAACGTCGATGGCTTGAGCGTGTCTTTAGACCAAGCGCTCGATTTGCCCAGCAACAATGCCACCATCAGTAACGTCAATATTATCGGCAGTCAGGTGGGCAATGAGGTCTATTTCAGCTCTGTGATGTCATTGGGCTTGGCGCTACTTTGTATGCTTGGTTACGTGGCGTTTCGCTTTCAGTTCAAACTGGCGCTCGGTGCGGTCGTGGCACTGTTCCACGATACCATTGTGACTTTGGGTGTGTTTGCGCTGTTCGGCTTTCCGTTTGATTTGACCGTACTTGCCGCTATTCTCGCCTTGATTGGTTATTCATTGAACGACACCATCGTGGTCTATGACCGTATCCGTGAGAACTTCCGCCGCGTGCGTGGTATCAGTCCGCGTCAGATTTTGGACTTGTCATTGACCGAGACGCTGCGCCGTACCATCATGACCGTATCTACAGTACTGCTGGTGGTCTTAGCCATGCTGTTCTTGGGCGGTGATGGTTTGTACTGGTTCTCAGTGGCGTTGTTCATTGGTTTGCTGGCAGGTACCTACTCTTCGGTCTATATCGCAAGCTCGATTCCACTGCGTATGGGCTTGTCACGCGATGACTTCGTGGTCAAGGTAAAACCTGAGTTTGAAGAAGAAATTATCAATTTTAATGACCCAAAGATGTATGACTGATAATTGTCTGCTCTTTTCATGATATATTACGCAAAGCACCTAATCACTAGGTGCTTTGCTTTTTGGTGGCGGACGCGATGGCGGCGATATATCGCTGCCGTTTGCCATCGTTGTTCATCACTGATACCCTCTTTTTGTTCAAGGTCACGCGCCATGTCTGCTGTCACCTCCACTGCCTTTGATATCAGCTATCGACGCATTCTGGCGATTGCCGTTCCTGTGATATTTGCCAATCTTGCCATTCCAATGCAAAGCGTCATCGACACTGCGATTGTGGGCAATATGCCAGAAGCGGCAAAATTGGCGGGCATGGGCTTGGCGATTCAGCTGTTCTCCTTAGCCTTGGTGAGCTTTAATTTTTTGCAATATGCCTCTTCAGGACTCTCCGCGCAAGCGCTGGGCAGACAAGCGCACACCGCTACCATTGACCCTGCGCCGCTACTCTCTATCCTACAGCGCGCGTTGGTACTGGCCATAGTGATTGGCGTTATACTGCTGGTACTCAAGCCATGGATTATTGATATCGGTCTCCAGCTGCTCTCTGCCAATACTGATAGTGGCGCGGCGGCAAAAACCTATTTGGATGTGCGTTTTTGGAGCGTGACCGCTGAGCTGATGAACTATGCCTTTTTGGGCTGGTTTGCAGGGCAAGGCAAAACTCGCTATATGCTGTACCAGCAAAGCTTTATTGCAGTTATCAATATTTTGGCGACGCTGTTTTTTGTCTACGTGCTGGATATGGGTTTGGTAGGTGTTGCGCTCGGTACGGTGCTGGCGTTCTGGTTGGGTATTGGGCTTGCGTTGTGGCTCAGTCAGCGTCACTTAACTATTAATGCACGTGCCCTACTCACACTGAATGGCAATGATTTTACTCGTGAAAAAATGCTTAGGCTATTTTCGCTCAATAAAGACATCTTTATCCGCACGCTTATCCTAACAGTGAGCTTTGCTTGGATTACTCGCCTATCTGCCCAAAGTGGTGATTTGGTCTTGGCAGCCAATGCCATTTTGCTGCAAGTGCTCAGCATCTCGGCATTTGCTTTAGACGGTGTGGCGGTATCTGCAGAGACCCTAAGCGGGCAAGCCTATGGGCGGCGCAACTGGCGGCAGTTCTATCAGGTGGTGGCGCGGACAGGCTTGGTCAGTTATGTGCTCGCAGCAGCGCTTAGCCTGCTGTGGTGGCTGCTGATGCCCCATTATCTCAACGCAATGACCGACATTACCGATGTGCTTGCCCTTGCGCGGCAGTATCAGCATTATGCGGTGCTGCTGCCTTTGGTCGGGGTTGGTGCGTACTGGCTAGATGGGATTTTCTTTGGTTTGACCGCAGGACGCTTGATTCGCTATGCGGCGATTATTCTTGCGGGATTATTTTTTCCGCTGAGCTTTTGGCTGTATCAGCAATTTTCGGTAGTCGGTATTTGGCTCAGCGTTTGGGCATTATTGCTGCTGCGTCTGCTTATTTTGGCTGTCTTTTTATGGCTAAAACGCCGTACAGATAATGTATCATCAACGACAGCAGTTTAATCCTCTTTATCACCTAACCGTGTAAAACGTCGCCATTTTTGCGCATAGATTGTGTGATTTTATATTTGTATATACAATATATATTTTAAGACAATGGTGAGTATAAAAAACGCTGTCAGCATGATTGCGCGATAGGTTGGCAGCTTTATGTTTATTGATTTACAGCCATTTCTGCGTGTAGTTATGACGCTGACACACTAGATAAAATAAACTCTTTGTTTGTATCGTGGTTTGTATATTCATTTCTTCCTTTATCAAATAATACGCTATCCCTAAGGAGATTTCCGTGACCGCTTGCGCCTCCTCTGTCACCTATTCACCAAGGCAACGCTGGCTGACTGGCTTTAAAAAAAGCGTGCCTGTCGCGATGGGCTATTTGCCTGCAGGTATTGCTTTTGGCGTACTGGCACAAGTGGCAGGCGTTCCGCTTTGGGCAATCATGATGCTGAGCGTGGTACTGTATGCGGGTGCGGCGCAGTATGCCTGTTTGCCGATGCTCACAGCAGGCATGCCTATTGGCAGCATGGCGACCAATATTGCGGCGATTAATTTGCGCCATATTTTTTATGCCATGCCTTTGATGCGTGCGCTACCGACGCAGCGTGTTGCGCGTACATATTGCCTGTTTGCCTTGACTGATGAGACCTTTTCGGTATTGACCAGCTTGCCGCACAGCGAGCGCCAGCAGCTTATCACGCCGCTCAGTTTTTATAATCATATGTGGTGGATCGTTGCTTCACTCATCGGTGGCAGTATTGGCGGCGCATTGGGCGAGCTGATACCGCATTTGGATTTTGCGCTGCTGTGCTTGTTTGTGATTTTGGCGTATGAGCAGTTTGCGAGTATTCAGCGTTATTTTCCGATCATAATTGCGGCGATGGCGTTTATCATTGCGTCATCGCTCACTGAGCAGTGGGTATTGCTGCTAGCGATTGGTATCTGTATGCTGCTGATTTTATTACGCGGCATGTGGCAACCAAAGGCAGCACAAGGAGACCATCATGAGCAGTAGCTATCTGATTATTGCCACGCTCGCTATGGCAGCAGTGACCTTTTTGACCCGCGCCACGCCTGCGTTATTGCCCAAGGCATGGCTGGACAAACCATGGCTGCACCGCTTGAACGAAAGCTTACCGCTGTCCGTTTTGATACTGCTCATCTTGGGCAGTTTGTCTGTTCCTGCCTTATCGGATATCGATGCCACCAATACGGACACGCAATTATTACTGGCGCAAGTTTGCGCATTGGCTGTGGTACTGCTGATTTATCATGTCAGTCGTCAATTATTGGTGAGCATGGTCGTAGGCATCGCGGCGATAAATGGCTTTATTTGGCTGTTTGCCAATATGTTATAAAAGGTTGGTTAACCTTCATAAAAAAAGCTGAACCCATTAGGATTCAGCTTTTTTATTATGAGTACGATAACGGATTAAAACTCGTCAACGCCCGTCATATCTACAGGGGTGTCGGCGACGACTTGTACGCCTTTTTTACCCGTTTTGGCAGTTTCGCTACGGCGCTCTTGTAGATAGTCCAAGTACGCTTGGTTAATCTGACCTGTGATGTAGCAGCCGTTAAATACCGCACAATCAAAGCCTTCAACGCGGCTGTGCTTGGTGTCTTTAACCGCATCAATCAAATCGTCCAAGTCTTGGAAAATCAAGCGGTCTGCGCCGATGATTTCGCGCACTTCTTCAACGCTGTGACCTGAGGCAATCAGCTCAGTACGCGCTGGCATATCGATGCCATAGACGTTTGGATATTTTACTGGTGGTGACGCGCTGGCGAAAAATACCTTTTTCGCGCCCGCATCGCGTGCCATTTGGATGATTTCATGGCAGGTGGTGCCGCGCACGATAGAGTCATCGACGAGCAGCACGTTTTTGCCTTTAAATTCCAACGGTACAGCGCTGAGCTTTTGGCGTACCGATTTTTTGCGCTGCTGCTGACCTGGCATGATAAAGGTACGACCGATATAGCGGTTTTTCATAAACCCTTCACGGTACTTAACGTTCATCTTTAGCGCCAACTCCATCGCTGAGGTACGCGAGGTGTCTGGAATCGGGATGACCACGTCGATATCGTGCTCTTCGCCCCATTCGCGCAAAATCTTTTGTGCCAACGTCTCACCCATACGCAGGCGCGCTTTGTACACAGAGATGTTATCAATGATAGAGTCTGGACGCGCAAAGTACACATATTCAAAGATACATGGCGTGTATTCTTTGCCTTCCACACACTGATGGGTATGTAAGTTGTGGTTAAGATCAATAAAGATGGCTTCACCAGGCTTCACATCACGGACGATGCTAAAGCCAGAACCTGTCAAGGCGACCGACTCTGAGGCGACCATGTATTCAGTGCCACCATTTTCGGACATGCGCTTGCCAAAAATCAGCGGGCGGATGCCATTTGGGTCACGGAACGCCAGCAAGCCATGACCTGTAATCAGTGCGACCACGCCATAAGCACCTTCGACACGCTGATATACCGCGGAAACGGCTTTGAAAATATCACTCGCGCTTGGGTCAGTTTTGTTCAGGTTTTGCATTTCATGCGCCAGCACGTTAAGCAAAACTTCTGAATCAGAATCGGTGTTTAGGTGACGGCGGTCTTCTTGGTACAAAGATTTTGCCAAGCTCTCAGCGTTGGTCAAGTTACCATTGTGTGCCAAGGTGATGCCATACGGTGAGTTGACATAAAAAGGCTGCGCTTCAGCACTGCTTGAGGTGCCCGCAGTAGGATAACGCACGTGACCGATACCAAACTTACCGACCAAGCGCAGCATGTGACGAGTCATAAACACATCACGCACCATGCCGTTTTCTTTACGTAGATACAAGCGACCGTCTTGTAGTGTCACAATGCCTGCCGCATCTTGACCGCGGTGCTGCAACATGGTTAAGGCATCATAAAGAATTTGGTTGACTGGCTCATGAGCTGCAACCCCAACGACTCCACACATAGCTATGTCCTATTTTAGACCATATATTAGTATTACGATGATAAGGAGGGGCAAAAAGACCCACCCCTTATCTGACCACTTCGCCGATGACAACGAATGACAATCTCTGCGCGACCTGTAGTGGCAGCACAGACAGTGTTTTTACCTAGCTGATGTAACTGCTACGTTTTGTACTCACCTGCCAGCGCTGACGCCTTAGATGATGCCAGCTGCTGTAAATTCAAGGGCAGGCGTTTGGATTACGATTGGTTCATTTGCTCCCACGCCGCACCGAACATATCTGCGGCCAAGGTCTTCGCCATAGGCGCATAAGGGAGCAATTCAGGCGCAATGACCGAGTGCTGCCACTGCGGCATTTGCATCATTAATGGCGCAGCGACGCTCATGATAACAAGGACGATCAAGGTATTTTTTGCCGCACCGAGTACGCCGCCTGCCATCTTATCAAGGACGCCTAGGCGCAACGTTTTGACGATACCTGCAGATAAAGCCGCCGCCAAATGCATGGCAGCAAGCACAACGATGACCACAGCAATAAAGGCAAATGCCATCTGTAGCACTGGGTTTTCAGTAAAGCCTGCCATACTGGGCGCAATACTGCTCGCCAGCTGCGTGCCTGCAATCAAGGCAATAAACCAGCCGACCATACCGACCGCAGTTTTGATAAGACCCACCTGAAAGCCGCGCCACAGCCCGATGAGCACCACCACCGCAATCATGATATCCAAGCCACTCATAGTTACCGCCTTATTGTGTGTCCGCTGCGCTCAGCTTATTGACCTTCTATCGCGTCATAATAGCCGCCGATGGCCTGTACACAAGACTGTACTAAGCCTGGCCCGCGATAGATGAGCCCTGTATAGAGCTGTACCAGCTCTGCGCCTGCTTTGATTTTTTTGACTGCTTTCTCGCCGCTATCGATGCCGCCGACACCTATCAAGGTCACTTTGTCCTCGAGCTGTTCGGCAAATTGATGCAAAATCTGGGTACTGGTATGGCTGACAGGACGCCCTGATAAGCCGCCTGCTTGGTCGCCATCTGGCAAATCTTCAACGCCTGTGCGCTTGAGCGTGGTATTGGTCGCAATCAAGCCGTCAATCTCAAAGTCAATGAGCTGCTTAGCAATATAATCAATCTGCTCAGGCTCAAGGTCGGGCGCAACTTTTAGCACCAGCGGCACATAAAAGCCATATTCGCTTGCCAACTGACTGTGACGGTTTTTGATGGTGTACAACAAGGCGGTTAACGCCTCGCCACTTTGTAAATCGCGCAAGTTTTTGGTGTTTGGTGAGGAGATATTCACCGTGATGTATGAGGCGTGGGGATAGACGCGCTCTAGGCAGTAAACATAATCGTCCGCCGCTTGCTCAACAGGAGTGGCGGCGTTTTTACCGATATTAATGCCGATATTGCCTTTGTATTTGCAGCGCTGCACATTGTCAATCAGATAGTCCACGCCATGATTGTTAAAGCCCATGCGGTTGATGATGGCATCCGCTTGCTTTAAGCGAAACAGACGCGGCTTGTCATTGCCCGCCTGCGGCTTTGGCGTGACAGTACCCACTTCGATAAAGCCAAAACCCAGCTCTGCTAAGGCGTCAATATATTCGCCGTTCTTGTCCAGTCCCGCCGCCAGCCCCACAGGGTTCGCGAACTGCAAACCCATACAATCGGTTGGCTGCATCGGTTGCCCGTACATGAGTCCCAGCGCCCGCGCGCGATGTGCCTTATCCAGCAATGACAGCGTCATCTCGTGAGCCTGCTCAGGCTCCATTTGAAATAAAAATGGGCGAAGTAAGGCGTAGGACATAATGGTAAACAACCTTAATAAAAATAGCGTGAGAAGGACAAAGCGCTGCGATTATATCAGCTTCATGCCCATAAGACCAAAGTTTCATTAGCGCGTCTGCCGCAAAATGGGCAAAAGGTATTGTCAGTCCCTTTTATATCAGCGCTAGCATCATTATCAAAGCATTTAAGGCACAGGACGACCGTCAGCCAAAGCAATCCAGCCGCGAATAATGCGATACAAATGCCAGATAACGGCAAAACCCATGATAAGCAAACCAATGAAAAACAGCATGCCCGAGCCTTGCACGATATCGCCCATATCGGCGGCGATACCGATACCAATGCCGCCAACCGAAGACACCATGCACCAAATACCAGCAATAAATAATAAGATGCTGTACCAAAAGGTCTTTATCTGCCAGTCAAAATGCGTCGCCAGCCACGTCCCTTTTGCGTCACGGCGCTTGGCATAATTCATGACGATGGGCACAATCCACAAAAGCCCTGCGGTAAAGTAGCTGATGACGTATAAAAAATAAGTAATATGATTGTAAGTGACCAGTCCGCGATGTTTGGTGTCAGTCATGATAAGCACTCGATAATTTTTATTGGTTTTGTCACTGTTATGGGCGCAGTGCGGATGATTTTCAAGTGTACATTATCATGCTATCGAGCAGCGCTTCACACACATGCCCTACCAATCACAAGGCGGCGCGGTTTTTTCTAGGCGCGATGTTCTTATTACTGTGTTAGCTTCACTGCGCCAATGTGGCTTGCACCTGAATACTTTTGCTGTTTGGGTCTTGCTGCATGAGCAGCTGATTGATTTGCCAGCCTTTGGTTTGCAGTGCCACCAAAGCGCTGCTCGCTTGTGTTTGGCTGCTGTGGGTAAAGCTGACCTGCACGCCATCCCCGACTGCCAATACCTGCGGGCTACTGATGCCTGACTGCCCAAGCAAACTCGTCACTTGGCTGGCAGGGTCGATGGCGCCTGTCGTGTCCTGCTGCGCCGCTTGCGTATCGATTTGATTCGCTTGTGCGCGCAGCCAAAAATAATCTGCAATCGCCGCTTGGTAATCGGCTTTACTGTCTTTGGCCGCTTGATGCAGGCTGTAGCCGCCATAACCGCCCACGACCATTAATAAAAACAGCGCCAGTATCAATAGCGCCCATTGGTCGCGTTTTGGCAGTGCTTGCCAGCGCTGGCGCATTTGCTCGCGCGTCTGTTGTAGTGGTACAGCCGCAGCTGCCGCGCCCTCATTACGGCGTGTCATACGCTGCATCAGTTGTCTCATGCCCCGCCCTTATCATTGTTTGCAGTATCTATCAGCACTTGTACCTCACCATTCACCGCCCCTGCTTCGGCAGCATTCACTTGTTGTAATTGCGCGTTGATGCCTTGCGTGCCAAGCGTCGCTACCAAATCATCAAGGCTTTGGCGATTGGGCGCGATAAGCTGCATTTGAATGGCGGCGGGCTGTACGTTGAGCGTTTGCGCAGTTACCGCTGATTGCTTGAGCACAGGCGACACCCGCGCAAGCATGGTCATGTGCGCAGACTGTGTGGTGGCACTTTGGCGCAGTTTTGGCTGTACTTGTGCTTGGAGCTTGGTTTTGGGGTTTAGGCGCTCGTTTGGAAACCACGCCTGATACTGCTCCGCGGTCGCCGCTTTGGTCGCCTCGGTCGCTTGGTGGTAGCGGTAGAGCTGCGCGGCATCGGTTGCCATCTGTAGCACTAAGGCGGCAAGCGCCACCATCAAAGCCACACGCAGATATGGAGACAGTGCTGAGCTGTGTGTCTTCGCAAAAAAATTCAGCGCATGGCGTTCAGGCAGTGTGATGGGACTGGGCGACACATAGCGCTCGCTCAGCTGTACGGGCAGCTGCATCAATGCTGTCAGCACCGTATCGTCACGCGTGATGCCTTCGCTGTTTGGCAGCATCGCGATGCTTTGCAACGTCGGCAGCTGCTCAAGCAATAGCGGCGCGTAACTGAGCGCCCCGCCCACCGCCATCGACTGCCGAAAGACCGTGGTGTCCATATCCTGATATAGGGTCACCTCGGTGCCGTCCATCAGCTCAGGTGCAGGCAGCAATAAAAAATCTGGCAGCAGGGCTTGCAAATGAAGCCCGACCAACGCCAGCCCTTGCTCCCATGCGGCAATATCGATGTCGGTGAGCGCGTACAAATGTTGCATCGCGTCTGTATCTGCAGCGCTGCGGCGTACCACCAGTGTGCTCGGCGCGCTGATAGACAGCTCCTCAAACAAATACTGCTGACCGCTCACGCCCAGCTGTTTGAGCTGCGCGGGCGATAGGACGCTACTGACATGCAAGGCATGCGCCGATGGAAAATAAAGGCAAACGCCCTTTTGCCCATGCGTGCCATAGATGTCGTGCAGCTGCTGCCAGTTATCGACAGGGTGCCACTCTTGGGCGTCTACATGCCATACCAGTAGCGGGCTGTGCTGCGTACGTAACCAAACCTGTAACACCAGATATCGTCCTTATTCCATCATCTTATTGTGAGCCGTAGCCATTATTGCGTTACGGCTGCGTTGGTACAAAACGGTCGCACTCGGTCGCCATACCCATCATCACAAAATCGGTCTCAAACACCCTCGCTTCTGCCAGCTCAAAAGACTCTGGGTACTCACCTGTCAGCAAACCTGCAATATGCGCGACTATCGACATGTGACAGACCACCACCATGCATTCATTGTCATCATATTGTGCCAAGGTGTTTAAAGCGGCGCGGGCATCGTCCTCAGGCGTGATGTTGTCTTGCGTGAGGCTTGGAAGCGCGTCAAAGCAGGCACTCACTTTTGCGGCGCTTTGTTGCGCGCGTAGATAGGGGCTGACGATGAGTAGCTCAGGGGTGTATTTCGCCGCCAAATACTCGCCCGTTTCAAGCGCTTGCGCCTCACCAAAGGTGGTCAGCGGGCGCTCGCTGTCGGTTGGCGCATCGTGCGCGGCCTGTCCGTGACGCATTAAGATAATTTTCATCATGACTCCTTATATCTATTAAGATGCGGCTATTTGGACGCTTTGCTGCTCGTCGGCGAGTCGGTGCGCTCTGCTTGCGCGGCTTGCATTTGCGCGCGCAAAGCGGCGTTGCTGTGGTCGTGCGGCATGACGAACTCGACATCGCTACGAAAGCCCGCTTCCATCAAGTTTAGCGCCACACCGAGCGCGGCTTTGTCTTCATAGATGACCGCGTACAATGCATGGGTGATGGGCATGTAAATGCCATCTTTGCTCGCTTTTTCATGGACTTGCTGAATGGTGTTGACGCCTTCTGCGGTCTGTCCCAGCTTTTTGACCGCCGCATCAATGCTCATACCGCGACCAAGCATATTGCCAATGCGGTAGTTGCGGCTCAGCTCTGAACCGCAAGTGGCGTACAAGTCACCGACGCCTGAAAGCCCCAAGAAGGTCAAGGGATTGGCGCCTGTCTCAACCCCAAAGCGGCTCATTTCAGCCAGCGCGCGGGTCAAGAGCATGGCTTTGGTGTTTTCACCCACATCGTAGGCTGCAGCCATGCCCATGGCAATGGCATAGATGTTTTTGAGCGCGCCGCCAAGCTCCACCCCGCGAATGTCATCACTGGCAAACACGCGAAAAAACGCACTGTGTAAGGCGGCTTGTACCGCGTGACGCAGCGGCTCTGAGTCGCTGGCGATGACGGTGGCTGAGGGCATGTTTTGCATAATCTCAACCGCTAGATTGGGTCCTGACATGACCCCAAAATTGACCTCAGGCAACTCTTCGCGGATGATGTCACTCATCAAGGCAAAGGTATCTTTTTCCATACCTTTGGTCAAGGACACCAGCGCCTGCCCTGTGATAAAGGGCTTGATGTTTTTGAGGGTTTGGCGAAATGCCATGCTGGGCACGGCCAAAAAGATGATGTCTTTGTCTTTAATCGCTGCTGCCAAATCATGGCTGTAGTGCAGGCGTTCATCCAGCTTGTGCCCTGG
Organism: Psychrobacter aestuarii; assembly: GCF_904846035.1. Taxonomy (GTDB): domain Bacteria; phylum Pseudomonadota; class Gammaproteobacteria; order Pseudomonadales; family Moraxellaceae; genus Psychrobacter; species Psychrobacter aestuarii. Next base: position 2,628,969 of record NZ_CAJGYT010000001.1, on the reverse strand, counting down.
CAGGTATTTTTTGTTCATATGCAGCTTGGCCATAGATTTGACCGTGCGTTTGTTTCTGACCCATAGCGTGGTGTCACAGCCATTTTTTGCCGCAAGGTTTGCCATCGCGGTACCAAAGCTGCCGCCGCCCAATACAGCAAGGCGCAGCTTGGTGGGGTCTTTTGGCAGCTGCGGCATGTTTTTGACCACATCGACCGCAACCGCACTTGGGTCAAGTTTGCGCCGTGGGCGTGCGGTTTTGGCAGCGCGCCCGATGATGCCAGCCAATAGCCCATTTTGCTTGTCTGCGCTGCTCTTTGCGGCGGCTTTTGACTTGGCCTCAGCGCTCGCATCGGCTTTTTTGGCAGCGTCTTTGTTGGTCTTTTTTGCGTTTGTCATATCCGTATATCCGTATTATTCACTATAAAGGGTCAATTCTGGGGGCAAAATGCCTGTCTGTTGTGTTTATTGGTGCGAGGTGGGCTTTGGCATATCCGTTGCCACCGCCCTACTGCTGGTCTTGTTAAGAGTCAAAACGCAGCAATTCCTCGACATCCATAGCTTCGCGCACGGGCATATCACAGTGGCTGCTGCCGGTATACACGAACGCGGTCACGTAGTCTTGCTCGCTTACGCCAAAGTACGCTTTGACGGCAGGCTCATTACACAGCAGTCCCGTGCGCCATACGGTGCTAAAACCTTGCGCTTTTAACGCCAAAATCAGATTTTGCACCGCCGCGCCTGCACTCAGTAGCTGCTCAAATGGCGGAACTTTTTTGTGCGCTTGCATTTGGGTGACGACCGTAATGATGACGGGCGCACGTAGCGGCATGTTTTTGGTTTTGCTGCGCTCTTTGTCCGAGAGGCTCGTGCCTTCTGCGTGCGCTTTGGCTTCAGCTGCCGCCAGCAAAGCATCACCCAAGCGGTGACGGGCATTGCCTTCGGTCACGATAAAGCGCCATGGCTGCAGCTTTTTGTGGTCGGGGGCGGTGGCAGCGCATTCAATCGCGGCGGTGATTTGCGCGTGGTTGGGAGCAGGGATATTTAGGTTGCCAATACTGCGTCTGGATTTTATCCAATTAATGACTTGCTCGTCCGTGACCGTGCTGTTTGGGGCGTCCGTTTGGCTCATAAAAATATCCTCATGATTCTCTGTGGTGGGCAGGTATGCTAAGTCTTGGCGCTCAGTCATCCAGATGGTGCGGCATTTTGAGGTATTCCTCAGACTGCATTTCTAATAAGCGCGAACGGGTACGCTCAATCTCAAACGCCAGTTTTTCGCCTTGATACAGCTCAAGAATCGACTGCTCAGCGCGTACCAGCAGTTTTACCTTGCGGTCATAAAACTCATCGACCAGATAAATAAAGCGTCGGGTCGGGTCACGAAAGTCGTCATCAAGCGCGGGCACATTGTCCACCATCACCGTACTGTAGCAATGGGCAATCTCAATAAAATCCGCCGCCGAGCGGGCATCCATACACAGATGGCGAAACTCACAAAACAAGATGGTCTCGGTACGCGCATTGATTTTAATCTCGCGCCCATTAACCGTAATCGGCTCACGGCTGATTTTTAGGTTATTGCTCAGGCTGGCAAAGCGGTTGGCAAGCCAGTGATGGTTTTCTTTGGTCAGTGGGTATTTGTAGAGCTCAGCCTGCTGCAAGACGCGCAGACGATAGTCAATACCTGAGTCGATATTCATCACTTGCGTGTGCGCTTCGACCTCTTTGATGGCAGGCAAAAAGCGGTCACGGTGCAGACCGTCTTTGTAGAGTCCTGCAGGCTCAATGTTTGAAGTGGCGACCAAGGTCACCCCGCGCTCAAAGAGCATGGTAAATAAGTCGCCCAAAATCATCGCGTCTGACACATTGGACACAAAAAACTCATCAAAACAAATCACCACCGACTCTTGGTGAATGATGTCCGCGACCTTTTCTAGCGGGTCGCTTTGTCCTTGTAGTTTATTCAACTCATGATGCACGCGCTTCATAAAATGATGAAAGTGCTGACGTGTCTTGCGCTCAATATCGAGCGAGTTGTAAAACATGTCCATCATCCACGTCTTACCGCGTCCTACCCCGCCCCACATGTACAGACCTTTCGGCGCTTGCGGCTTGGCTTTTAAAAACCCAAAAAAGCCCTTTTTTTGCTGCGCGTTTTGTTTTAGCTCGTGGTATAGCGTGTCAAGGTACGCCATGGCTTGGTATTGCTGCTCGTCACGGGTGAACTCATCGGTACTGATGGCGGCTTCGTAACGCTGCAAAGGGGATAGTTTCATACGCTGACTCATTGTTGGTCAAAGGGTGAATAAAAAAACATCGTGCTGCGCCTGCCGCCGCGCTCACATCAAGGCATCAGCAAGGCGCGCGCCAGCACGCCACTGCATACAGGTGCGCTGATAGATTAAAGCGCGGCACACAAAACGCTCAAGAGGCGCTGTGGCTTTCTAAAAGCGACTTTAGCTCAGGCAAACGCCCGTGAAAAAAGTGCCCTGCGCCCTCGACAATGCTGGTGGTGATGCCCATACGCTCCGCGAAAACCCGCATACTCTCAGGCGCAATCACCTCATCGGCATCGCCATAAATCTGGAACGTGTCCGCAGTCGGTAAGCTCAAATCCTCGCTGTTGTTTTTTTCAACAGACGGCGCAATCAGCGCGACACGCTGCAACTCAAAATCATCCAACCCCCAAATGTGGGCAGCGGTCAGCATCTGCTCAGCCACCCGCGCGGTCACATAGCCGCCAAATGAAAAGCCGCCGAGCCACAGTTTTCGGGCGCTGCTTTGAGTAGCAATCCATTGTAGCACGGTCATGGCATCAACAATTTCGCCTTCTGCATAGTCATGCTCGCCTGTCGACTGCCCCACGCCGCGAAAGTTAAAACGCACCACATGCATACCACTGTCGCGGGCAAAACGGTACATGGTGGTCACGACTTTATTGTTCATCGTACCCGCAAATAAGGGGTTTGGGTGACAAAGTAAGGCAACGGTATCGGTGGCTGGGTCGTTGGGATTGTCGTGTTGCCAGAGCGCATCGACTTCTAGCACGCCAGCAGGGGCAGGAATTAAAGGCATAACTCTCGTATCTGTATAAAAATGGATAAACCAATTATCCTAGATATGGTTTATATTTCAAGTCATTTGCTGTGTATTGACTGGGTTTTGTCGTGTGTTTGAGGTTTTGGCTTTTGATAATGGCGAGTTTTTTGCTTAATCGCACTTTTTGATGAACACTTAAACTCGAAACATTGTCGTAACAGCGCACACAATAACCCTGTAGACGCTTTAAATCGGCATACGTTACAGTAAGCTATCCTTTTTACAGACCGTTTAGGACAGTGTTATGACACCAAGTAAAAACAACCGCTTATGGAACAAGCCCATCGCTAGCGTTGGTATTTTGGCAGGGGCATTGCTGCTCAGTGCTTGCCAGAGCACGCCCTCATCACCTGTGATTCAGCGCGCCAACTCAACCTATGAGACCACAGGCATCGCCTCAACCAAAGTCCGCGCCCAAGAAAATGCGCTTGAGAGTGCCAAAAAAACGTGTGGCTCACGTCAAGTCATCGTACTCGATGATGAAGTCAAATATAACGGCCTGCTCGATGAGCGTACAGGACGCGTGGTTGGACAAGTCGGCGCGGTGGTCGGCACAATCTTTGGGACAGGCTCACCAAATTTATCGCGTGATGACGATTATGAATATACCGTCAGCTTCCGTTGTCAGTAATTCAGAGACATCACTTAACGATTTAAAAGACATACCGCCGCTTATGCCATTAAGCTGCGGTATTTTTTTGGCGACTTTGGTATAGATTTTGCGCGAATGGCTGGCGTTTATGAGCGGCTATGCTATCTTATGCTTTTTATGGCACACAGACACCGTACTATGCGCAAACCGAATCTCAACCAGCTCACAGACCACCCCGCAACTGACAGCATGCATGATGTCTCGGCATTACAAGGCGAGCTGTCCGCCATGGAGCATGCGCTAGAGGATACGGTGCTGCGCTTGAGCGACTATTTGTCAGCGGTCGATATGGTCATCAAACAGACCTTTGACCACCGCGTGTGGGTCAAGGCAGAGATTCGCAACTTATCGAGCAAGGGCGGGCATTATTATTTTGAGCTGGCAGAAAAAGACGATGCTGGCAAAGTGGTCGCCAGCTGCCGCGGGACGCTGTGGCGCTCACTTGCCCCGCGCGTACTACAAAAATTCGAGCGCGGTGCAGGCATGACTTTGGCGCGCGATTTGACGGTATTATTAAAGGTATCGGCGCGCTTTCATCCACAGTACGGCTTTTCTTTAAACATCGAAGACATTGACCCCAGCTATACTCTAGGCGATTTGGCGCAGCAGTACGCGGCGATTTTGGAGCGCCTATCGGGTGAGGGTTTGCTTGAGCGTAATAAAGCGCTGCCCGCCCCCTTTGATATCGAGCATGTCCTCGTCATTGCCCCTGAAAAAGCGGCGGGTCTGGGCGATTTTCGTGCCGATGCCGACAGGCTGATGCGCCACGGGGCGTGTCAGTTTCATTACCATCACGCCACTTTTCAGGGCAATCACGCGCATGCTGAGATACGCCAAGCCATCATCAGCGCGCAGCAGCAGTTTGCCGCAAGCCATGCGTGCGCTCCTGATTTGTTGGTGATTATTCGCGGCGGCGGCGCGGTGGGTGATTTGGCGTACCTAAATGACTACGAGCTTGCCGCGTTGGTCGCTGAGCTGCCGATGCCCGTCTGGGTCGGTATCGGTCACGAGCGCGACCGTGTGATGCTCGATGAGGTGGCGCATCACAGCTTTGATACGCCCTCCAAAGTGATTGCCGCGATTGTCACTCATCTATCGACGCTCATTCACCAGACTTTGCAATACCAAGCGCAAATCTGGCACGCAGCCCAGCAGCAGCTGTATGTCGCACGCCAGCAGACAGCGCGTTCATTGGCGCACATCCAAGCGAGCAGCCAAGGTACGCTGACCGCCGTACAAAAAGACTGTTACTACGCGTGGCAGACCACCGAGCACAGCGCACGCCAGCAGCTCAAGCGCGCGCGCACCACCTCAAGCAGTCATTATCAAAACATTCATGACCGCAGTCAGCAGCAGCTGCGCCGCACACGCCAGCATATCCGCGATACCCAGCAGCACGTAAATACCCACGCCTATCAGCAACTGGCAAGCGCCCGTGCCAACAGTCGCCACCTGCGCGACATTGTACTACTGCATCAGCCGACGCACTTATTACAAAAAGGCTATGCCCTCCTCCAGCGCGATGCGCGTTATATCAGCAGTGTCGATGACGTCACGCCTGAGGACACCGTCACCATCCGCTTACAAGACGGTCAGCTGCGCGCACGCGTGACTGACATTATCCGTCCTGACGAGACGACAAGCTGACCGCACGGTCTGCCCTATTTGACCCATTTATTTATGTTTATCGCTTTATTTACGACAAGGATTTGCCATGAGCAGCACCCCAAAAAGACGCAAAAAAGCCGCCCCAAAGAACTTTAAGGCGGCATATGAGATACTGCAAAACAATGCCACTGAGCTACAGCAGCAAGACACCCCTGACATTGACAATCTGATGACCACGGTCGAGGAGTCTATCGCCGCCTACCGTGTGTGCGAAGCACGTATCAATGCCGTACAAGAAGCGCTGGATGCTGCCTTTGCCGCGCAAGAAGACGAGGCTCAGACCGCTACCGAGGCATCTGCCAATAATAAGATATAAATCTTATCTTTTGCTTGCCTTATTTTGGCGCATCTAACTCAAACACTTGACGCAGGTACGCCAAATAGGTGTCGTTGTTAATCATAGTCTTGCCTGGGCTGTCTGAGATTTTTGCCACAGGCTGACCGTTACACTCGACCAGCTTGAGTACGATATTAATCTGCACCAGCCCCATATCATTGGTCAGGTTGGTGCCGATGCCAAAGCTGGTACGAATACGCTCTTTAAAATACTGGTGCAGCTGCCATGCTTTGGTCAAGTCCAGCCCATCACTAAAGGTGAGAATCTTGGTTTTTGGGTCGATTTTGAGCGTTTCGTAATGGGCAATTGCCTTATCACCCCACACATACGGGTCGCCACTGTCGTGACGCAAGCCATCAAAGAGCTTGGCGAAGTACAAATCAAAATCGCGCAAAAACGCGTCCATACCCACCACATCCGTCAGCGCAATACCCAAATCACCACGGTACTCACGTACCCACGCCTCAAGCGCCGCCTTTTGTGAATTGCGCAAACGTACATCGAGTGCCTGAAACGCCTGCATGAACTCGTGCGCCATTGTGCCGATAGGCGTCATATTCAGCGTCTTTGCCAGATACACGTTAGACGTACCGCCAAAGATGCTGGGCGCGGCATCACGCAGGGTATCGACCACATGCGCTTGCCAGCTTTTGCTAAAGCGGCGGCGGGTACCAAAATCAGCGACAATAAACGGTGGCACATCTTTGCCTTGTATCTGGGCGTAGTGCTTGAGCTGGGCGGCCTTGTCATCAAGGCGGCGCTGCCCTTCGGCAAGTACATCAGGGGTTGTCAACGCGTTGTAATACAGCTCATTGACAATCGCGAGCACAAACACTTCAAAGAACATCGCCTGAATCATCGGACCTTCGATATCGATACACAGACGCGACTTGGCATCGATACTGACGGTGATAAAGCGGCGCTTGAGCTGGAACAGCTCTAGATAGTCGACAAAATCAGAACCGATAAAGCGCAAACGGCGCAAATACTCAAGCTCATCGGGCAAAAAGCGCAGCTGACATAGGCTGTCGAGCTGATGCTCTAGCGACTCTTTGATATTGGCTAAAGGATAGGCTGTCTCATGGTTGTTGCGGCAGCGGAACCGATACACACTGTGCGTCTGCGGGAACTGGTGCAGCATCGCTTGTAGCATCGTAAACTTATACAAATCATTGTCTAATAATGAGGTAATAATGGGTTCATGGATAACGGTCATGTGACAGCCTTAACAACACAAAAATAAAAATCGATACGACAGTATGGGCGTCTTTCGCTCACAAGCACACATCCAAGCAAACGACCAGCCAGCACAGGGCGTTTAGTATAACGAAGTTTGGTTAGTTTTGCAGAATTTCACCATCAGCGGTACAAAACATCACCAAGTACGCCCCGTCCCCGACGTTTGCCGCCATCCAGACAACGCCTGCATAAACCCGACACAAAAAAAAGACAGCGCATAGGCTGTCTTTTTTACATCAATCGCGGGTCATTAAGTGCTCGCGGTTTTGCTGTCTTTAATAAGCGGTACTAGAGGCGCGTAACCTGACTGCGCCATGCGCGAGACAGGGATAAACTGTAGTGCGCCGCCATTGATACAATAGCGCAGCCCGCCACGGTCTTTGGGACCGTCATCGAACACGTGCCCAAGATGCGAGTCGGCGACCCGTGAGCGCACCTCAATGCGCGTCATATTAAAGCTCTTGTCTTTATGCTCAGTGATGACTTGCGGGTCAATCGGCTTGGTAAAGCTTGGCCAGCCGCAGCCTGAATCATACTTATCGGTCGATAAGAACAGCGGCTCGCCACTGACCACATCGACATACACGCCTGGGGCAAACAGATGGTCGTACTCATGACTGAACGCGCGCTCGGTGCCTGCCTTTTGCGTGATGTCATACTGCGCTTGGGTCAGGGTGTCTTTGAGTGCGTTTTTGTCATAGTTGGCATAGCGCTTGGGTTTTAGGGTATCTGCAACACTACTAACGGGTGCAAGCGTACGACCTGAGAGCTGACCTTCAGGCTTGTCATCAGCCAAGCTCAAATCAATGTGGCAGTAGCCGTTGGGGTTTTTTGCCAAGTAGTCTTGATGGTACATCTCGGCAAAATAAAAATTGTCCAAGGGCTTGTCTTCAACCACAATCGCCTGCGTATAGTCTTGCTGCTTTTGGGCAATCACGCGCTCGATAATGTCTTTGTCTTTGGCATCGGTGTAGTAAATGCCTGTGCGATACTGCACGCCGCGATCATTGCCTTGCTTGTTCATGCTCGTCGGGTCAATCACGCGAAAGTAATAATCGAGCACCGTCTCTAAATCAATTCTATCGGCGTCATAAGTGACTTTGACCGTCTCGGCGTGACCTGAGCCGTCGATGACCTGCTCATAGCTTGGGTCTTTGAGTTTTGGGTCGCCATTGGCATAGCCCGATACCGCATCGACCACGCCCGCTACGCGCTCCATATAGGCTTCAACGCCCCAAAAACAGCCGCCCGCCAGATAAATGGTGCGGGTATTGATGGGTTTACCTTGCGCGTTGTAGTAGACATCGCCTTGTTTTTTGACATCTTTCATAGCGGTACTGGTGACCGCGCCCTCAGGCTTGGCTTTGCCCGCTTTTAATTCAGCAAAGTCATTGTCCGCATTGTCCGCCAGTGCGTAGGCTTGCTCAGCAGTCAGGTTGCCTTTGACGAGCTGCACTAGGTTGCCTTGTTTGTCCAAAATCGCCCAGCTCGGATACACCTGCACGCCAAGCTGATTAATCAGCGTGCCTGTATCGTCAATCAAGACTGGCAAATTGGCAAAGTCTTTTTGCACGCCTTGATACCACGCGGTAAAGTCAGCGGTGTTTTTTTCATTCAAATGCCCTGGACTTGCGACCGTCACCACATTTAGCCCATCAAAGCGCGGATCAGTGCGCCACGCCTCAGTTTCCTCGAGCGTGCCTAGGCAGAGCGGACACCAGTTCGCCCAAAACTTCACCAAGGTCGGCTTGTCTTTATCAATCACTGCCGCGCCGTTTTTGCCCAGCCCTTCTGTAAGCTGCGGTAGCGCTTGCAGGCGCAATAAGGTATCGGATGGCAGCATGTCACGTGAGCTTGTGATGCCTGCGTTTGTGGCATCAGGATTGTCCACTTGTCGCCCCGCTTCGTTCGGTTGGCAAGCGGCGAGCAGACCTGCGCTACACAAGCAGCCCACATACATTAATCGCCGTGTGGCGCTGGCAGATTTTGAGCGCGGCTCATGTGCGGACGCTTGCGAATCTGTGAGTGACCGATTTGCAGAATGCTTTGGCATAAGCTACCTTATCCTGTAAAAGTACACGCGGTACTTTTGAAATAAAATGGCGATAACTTAGACAGCGTGGTGTGGCTTTTACGGCGTCTATTATCGTACCCTATGACTTATAAATATAGGGGCGTTGATAATAATTACAAGCAACTAATTTTTATAATTCACTGATTTTAATAACTTTTTCTTACTCTACCAGCATACGCCTACTTCAGCAGTAATGCCATACCTTTTTTGAAAAGCTCACCATAAGGCGGCAATAAAAGGTTCATGCCGTTTAATTTGGACTGCACAAACACAGGCTTTAAATGACTAAAACGCTCAAAGCCTGCCTTGCCATGATACGCGCCGATACCTGAGTGCCCGATGCCCCCAAACGGCAGCTCGTGCTGAGCCACGTGTACCAGTACTTCATTCACACAGACGCCACCCGATACCGTTTGCGTACGCACGCGCTCAATAGCGCTTTCTTTTTGCCCGAACACATATAACGCCAATGGACGCGGACGCGCATTCACAAAGGCAATGGCATCATTTAAGGTGTCGTAATGCACAAGCGGTAAAATGGGCGCGAATATCTCGTTTTGCATCAAGGCGCTATCGGCATCAGGCTCGGCCACGATGATAGGCGGCATAAAGCGTGTGTCATCGTCTGTTGGCAGCTCGCTGAGCGGATGAGTGATGTCAACAGGCTGCTCGGCAAGATAGCCCTGCACCCGCTGTAAATGCGCGTCATTAATCAGGTGTGAGTAATCGGTATTGTTACCGATATCGGGATAGTGCTTGGCAAACCATTCTTTTGCCAAGGCGATAAAGCGCGGATGCTGCGCCTTTGGCAGCAAGACATAATCAGGGGCAATGCAGGTTTGCCCTGCGTTTAGCGTCTTGCCCATCATGATGCGATTGACCGCATTTTCAAGCGCCGCGTCCTCAAGCACAATCACAGGCGACTTGCCGCCCAGCTCCAAGGTCACAGGCGTCAGATTCGCCGCCGCCGCGCGCATGACCTTTTTGCCCACCTCGGTTGAGCCTGTATACAACAGATGGTCAAACGGCAGCGCGCTAAAGGCTTCGGCAAGTGCCACCTCACCCACCACCACAGCGACCATATCGGGCGAAAAATAATGGGCAATCGCCTTGGCAAAGCACTCAGCAAAACGCGGCGCAGACTCGCTCATCTTAATCAGCACACGATTGCCCGCGCATAAGGCATCAATCAAAGGACCAATCGCCAAATACAACGGATAATTCCATGGCACCATGATACCGACCACGCCGAGTGGCTGCGGCTGTATCTCATTGTGCGCGGGCAGATACAGCGCGGAGATGCCCACGCGGCGCGTCTTCATCCAGCCTTTGCCGTGTTTTTTGGCGTGCGTGATGCCCGTAAAGCTTGGGAACAGCTCAGCAAACTGCGTTTCAGCATAGCTGCGGTGATTAAAATCGGCACTGATGGCAGTCGCAAACGCGGCTTGCTCATCGCGCAGCATCGCCTCAAGGTTGTCAAGCTGCTCGGCGCGCATCGCCCAATCGGTAATCGGTTGCTGGCGGCTGAGCTGTTGCAGGTGTGCAAACTGTGCCTGCAAAGTCTCTGTGTCCGTAATGATACTGTAGCTGTTTTGCGCGGGGCTGGCTGCGGGGTCGGTGGCGTACTCGTCCATCATAATGCGTCCTTATTGTGTCAATCTAATGTAGCCCATTGCAGGATTAATGAAAAGCACCCACCTTGCGCAATTGGTGTAATAATCGTTACATGGCAGTGCGCGGCTACCGAACGGTAAGCGATGCGTGATAAATGGTAAACTGCGTCAACGCCTATGCGCCAAGGTCAAGATAAGCGCTGGGGATGTCTCACAAAAGCTGCTACACTCAGCAGCAGCGTTATGGCACTCTGATGGCTGCATCTGCCCGTGTGTCTGACTCGTTATTTTGCTTTTTCTATCCATTATTGTATTTGACAGCGCCCATGATATCTAACGCCCCGACCCATACCGTGAGCGATATGCTCATCACTAAATCGCTCACCCACGCCGACTACAACGAGACGCACGATGCGATGCTGGCACGTACGCTTGAGCGTATCGCCCTAAAAAAAGAGCACAGCACGCGCACCCCTGACGAGCTGTGGATTGTCGATCACAATGACGTCTATACCTTGGGGCAGGCGGGCAAAGAAGAGCATATCCTCGCGCATACCGACACGCCGATTATCAAGACCGACCGCGGTGGACAGGTGACGTGGCACGGACATGGGCAGCTGGTGTTGTATTGGCTGTTTGACTTGCACAGTCTGGGCTGGGGCGTGCGCAATCTGGTCTCACATGCTGAGCAAGCAATAGAAGATGTACTGCGCGAGCTGCTCACACCAGAAGGCACAGACGACGACGCCACCATCACTGCCCGCGCTCGCCGTGACGCGCCTGGCGTGTATCTGTATGCCTATGATGATAAAGGGCGCGAGATTATGCTCGGCAAAATCGCCTCGCTCGGCTTTAAGATTAAGCACGGCTTTAGCTATCATGGCTTGGCGCTCAATATTGACTGCGACCTTGCACCGTTTAACGCGATTAACCCTTGCGGTTATGCAGGCATGCAGATGCTACGTGTGGCAGACTTTGTGGACTTGCCTGCCGCGAGTACGCTGACTGCCAATCTGGTCACGCAAAAGCTCATCGACAATATCGCCAAACGCCACGCAGGCGAGATAACGCTACGACCGATTGATTCGGATTTTGCATAATCACTTCCCTGCTTGGAATTAAGCAGTGCGAGCAAAATCATAATAAACTTGTTATACTCGCAGGCGGCACACGCTAGGCAGCCTTAGGTCTGGGCGTGCACACTTTTTTACCTCGATGGTTGCCTATTTTAATCATCAGGATATCCATAACAAACAAAAGCACACAGGAGCGCTGTATGGCAGACTTTAATCAGATTTTGGACGCAGGCGACGTAGACGGCGGCATCATCAATGTGGTCGTTGAAATTCCTACTGGCAGCAGCCACAAAATCGAGTGGAACCGTGACCTTGCGGTATTTGAGCTTGACCGTGTTGACCCACAAATCTTTGCCAAGCCATGTAACTACGGCTTTATCCCACAAACACTAGACGAAGACGGCGATGAGCTAGACGCGCTAATCATCACTGAGCAGCCACTAACCACTGGCGTTTTCCTAAAAGCAAAAGTCATCGGCGTAATGAAGTTTGTTGATGATGGCGAAGTAGACGACAAAATCGTCGTAGTTCCTGCTGATGACCGCAACAACGGCAACGCGATCAATACCCTAGAAGACTTGCCAAAGCAGCTTATCAACCAAATCGAATTCCACTTTAACCACTATAAAGACCTGAAAAAAGCAGGCACCACTGTGGTTGAATCTTGGAACGACACTGCTGAAGCCAAAGAAGTGATTAAAGAAGCCATCAAGCGTTGGGCAGACAAATAAGCCGCGCCTACCCCGCTTTTTGAAAGCTTAAAAAATACCGCTGTCTGACCGATGGCGGTATTTTTTTGTGGTTGTTTTGCAGCGCTTTGCCAAAAGATGGTTAGCGTATGCAACCAGCGCCGTCTCCGCTATGCCATTTGCGGCGGGCGACTGCTATACTTTGGCACAATACTTATTGCCTTTATTTTTACCTTTTTATCAAAACGCTCACCAAGGACAGCCATGTTTAACCCTGACCCAAGCGACAAAGCCAAAACCCCCAAGCTGCCCAAAGCCGTCATCATGATGATTGAAAAAAACAACTTGGTCATGGCCATCAAAACCCTTGCCGCTGAAGAAAACATCAGCATGGATGAGGCAAAGACGCGTATTGACGCCTACGAAAATGCGCTCAAGGTTAAGCAACAACAAAAACTGACCGCCATCGCCAATAAGCAAGGCATTGATAATAAAGCCATGCGCTTTGATAGCAGCGCAGAGGCCGAGCAAGACGATGCCCTGGTCAAAAGTCATCTTAAATCCAATGACAAAGACCAAGACTTTCATCAGCTCAAAAACGGCTTAGACCGCCAGCTGAACGATATGGGCTATAAAAAACCACTCATGCCGTTTTGGGTGCGCCGCTTGCTGATTATCGCGATTGTGATGATTGGTGTCTTTTGGATTTTATGGCGCATATTTAGCTAAATTTAGCCAAACCATACGCTCAGAACAACCGCATCAGCCGTTACTAATAGAATAATACATAAGAACACCCTGCCCAAAAGCGCAGTAAGGACAAGGCATATGATAGCCATGCTGACCCAGTATATTGACATGATTGCCAAAGTGATTGAGTTTATTGGTGTGATGATTATGGTGCTCGGTCTGGTATTTGCGCTTTATCAGACGCTGCGCGCCATTGGTAACTTTGACCAGTCGGTGTATGTCGCTATCCGACAGACGGTCGGTAAATCCATTTTGCTGGGGCTAGAGGTGTTGATTGCTGCCGATATCATGGCGACGGTGGTCACTGAGCCGACCTTGCGTGATGTGCAGGTATTGGGCTTTATTGTCTTGATTCGTACTTTTTTGAGCTTGTCTTTGCAGGTTGAATTAGAGGGGCGCTTTCCGTGGCAAAAAAAACGCGCGCCCGACGATGAGAACACCGCCAAACCCGCGCCATTACCAACCACGCCTACAGAATAAGTGATTATTCATTTACGACCATTTACGCTTGCTGCGCGATGCTGTCACTTAAAAACGTCTCCACCGCTTTAAACTGTCCTGCGGTGCTCTCTTCGCTATACATGGCTTGGCGAAAGGCGTTGGAATTGGGAATGCCTGTGGTGTACCACGCGATGTGTTTGCGCGCAATGCGGCAACCTGAATACTCACCATAAAACGCGTACAGCTCCTGCAAATGCGCAAGCACAATCTGCTTAATCTCGCTGATGCTCGGCGCGGCAAGCAGCTCACCATGCTGCAAGTAATGGGCAATATCTCGAAACAGCCACGGCTGCCCTTGCGCCGCGCGCCCGATCATCACCGCATCACAGCCCGTCATCTCATACACGGCTTGTGCCTTTTCGGGACTGTCGATATCGCCATTGGCAATCACAGGAATGTTAATGCTGTCCTTGACCTCGCGTATCAGCTCATAGCGTGCATTGCCTGTATACATATCCTCACGCGTGCGCCCATGGATGGCAATCGCGGTAATGCCTGCCTGCTCGGCACGCTTTGCCACGCGCAAAATGTTTTCGCGTCCGTTTTCAAAGCCAAGGCGCGTCTTTAAGGTCACAGGCGCGTCAACCGCTGCCACCGCCGCATCAAGCAAACGCGCGACCAAGTCTTCATCTTGTAGCAGCGCTGAGCCCGCGAGCTTGCGGCATACTTTTTTGGCAGGACAGCCCATATTGATATCAATAATCTGCGCGCCATTGTCAATCTGATAGCGCGCCGCCTCTGCCAATTTGTCAGGCTCTGCGCCTGCAATCTGCGCGGAAATCGGCGCAATCTCGCCATCAAAGTTGGCACGGTACAGCGACTTTTTACGCGCATACAGCGCGGTATCGGCAATAATCATCTCGCTGACCGCGTGCCCTGCACCAAAAGATTTGCATAGACGGCGAAACGGATTGTCCGTCACGCCCGCCATCGGCGCAACCATCAAGCGATTGTCAATCTGCAAACCGCCAATAGATAGGGGTTGCAGCAGTGGATGAGCATCAGTGGACAAGATAGACATAAAGCGACGAAACCGTTATAAAACAAGCCGTTATTCTAAGTCTTATTTGAGATATTGCAAGCATTTGACCCGCTGGATTTGACCCAAGCCGTCATAGTTAAGTCAATAAATACGGCGGATGTCATTCAGCGGGCGGCGCACTTATTTATCAAACGTACTGCCTTGCTCTAGCGTTAGGTCATCGTCATGCTCCGCCATACGCCATGGCAAGCTGTCTGGCGAGACGTTTAAGAAGTGCAGGTATTTTTCAAACTGATCGATAATGTCATTAATCACTGACTCAGGCTGATAGCCATACAAGTCATAGGTCTGACCGCCGCGGCGCAAATACACCTCAGCGCGGTAATGATGCTCTTGCGGCAAGCTGTCTACGCCCGCCTCTGTGTAATAATCAGGCGCATCATGCTCCGATAAGCGCACTTCGTACCAGAACTCCACATCTTCACCACGACCCAGCTCTAAGACGGCGCGGTTATTAACATCATCATAGGTCACCTTTGGCAGCCAGCCTGTCTCGGCGAACTTTTTGGACACCTCCTCCATCGATGGCATCACCACCTCTTTGATATAGCCGAGCACCTTGTCACGCGTGGGCTGATTGGTAATATAATCAATACGGTCGCGCCATGCAGAGGACTTGAGCAGATGCGGCGGTAAGCGATTGTTGTTACCGAGGCTTTGGTTACGGTGTCCTTCGATACGCAGCGCACGCCACATACCAAACATCGAAATCAACATAATCACCGCAAAAGGCAAGGCACTGACAATCGCTGCTGTCTGTAACGCCGTCAGACCACCTGCCAGCAGCAATACAGACGCCACCGCGCCTTCTGTCACCACCCAAAACGTGCGCTGCCACCACGGCGTATCGCTACGCCCACCTGCCGCTAAGGAATCAATCACCAATGAGCCAGAATCTGAAGAAGTCACAAAAAAGGTAATAATTAATAGGACAGTTAATGTCGAAACAAACTGCGTAAAGGGCAGGTTTTCGAGTAGTTTAAATAAGGCAATCGCTTGGTTGTTTTGCACATCCGTAATCAAGGACTCATAACCGTCTATCATAATCATGTGCAGCGCGGTATCACCAAAGACGGCGAACCAAAAAAAGGTAAAGAACGTCGGCACCAGCATCACACCAAGGACAAACTCACGAATGGTACGACCACGGCTGATTTTGGCAATAAACAACCCCACAAACGGCGCCCATGCAATCGTCCATGCAAAGATAAACAGGGTCCAGTTACTGATCCAATCGCTTAATTGGTACGCCTGCAAACTAAAGGTACGCTCGACGATATTACCCAAGTAACTGCCCGTATTTTCCATAAAGGCGTTCAGAATAAAAATCGTCGGACCGACGACGAACACAAAAATCATCAGCGCCGTCGCCAGCACCATATTGAGGATGGATAAGCGCTTGACCCCTTTATCCATCCCTGCCAGCACCGACACCAAAGCTGCTGCCGTAATCAGCACAATCGCGATGACCTGCACGCTGGTATTTACTGGAATTAGGTCAGGTAGTAAATAATTGAGACCAGCATTAATCTGCGAGACGGACAAGCCCAAACTTGTGGCAATACCAAACAACGTGCCCAAAATGGCGAACACATCCACCGTGTGCCCGATAGGTCCATGAATCTTATCGCCAATCAGGGGGTACAAGGTCGAGCGCATGGACAACGGCAAACCGTGGCGAAAAGAGAAATAAGCCAGCGACAAGCCGACCACCCCATAAATCGCCCAAATATGAAAACCCCAGTGGAAATAAGCAATCTGCATCGCCTCTTTTGCCGCTTCAATCGTTTGCGGGTCGGACATCGGCGGACTGGCAAAATGCAGCACAGGCTCGGCGACACCAAAGAACAGCAGCGCAATACCGTAACCTGCCGAAAACAGCATGGCAAACCATTCGCCAAACTGATACTCCGCCTCAGCATGGTCAGGACCCAACTTGATACTGCCATAAGAAGAAAACGCCAAGGTTGTGATAAACAGCAAAAACAGCGCCACCGCCAACATATAAAACCAGCCAAAGGTCTCAGTGGTGAAGCTCAGCACATCGCTAAACAACTCCCCTGCCGCCTCAGGGTCTATCGACGTACCGACTACCAGCAAAATCATAATAATCGCTGCAGGCACAAAAACGGGCAATAAAATCGTAGAGCGTGAACCGTTACTCATAAGTGGTGGTGTCCTCAAAGCCAAATTTTAACAACAGAAAAACGCTTACTGACAGTGTTGCGCCGCCAGCGATGACGATAAAACCCATTCAATCTATAGGCAATTATCGTATTGGTATTGCCTTTTACTTTCTATAAACAGTCCCTTATCCATGGCAATACGCGCTTCAATGTTGGTGATGAATCATCTGGTGTATTATCGTAAGTGCTGTTATGTGTAACACAATTATTGAGCGAACCCCAGAAACCAGCCGTCTTCACAACAAGAACTTAACGCCAATTACATAAAACTTACCCGTAAATAAAAAAGACAACTTGTCAGTTGGTGCTTGATACGCATTGTATTGGTTTGGCTAACGGCTTTAGATTTGTTCTGAGATAGTGCCCAAGTCCTCATCAATTCTCGCTATACTGATTGATTATTAGGAGAAGATTATGAGCACACAAAACGCCCCTGTGACCAAACGCCAAATCGTCAATCGCTTTTTGGCACGTCTGACGAGCGAAGATCCGCAGATGTATTACGCCAGCACCTCTGAGGTGGCGCGCCAGCTGTATGTGATGATTAAAGAATATAACAATCGCTTGTCGGTTGAAGAGCAAGCGGTCGTGCGCGGCATCACCAGCGAACAAATCGAATCGCTGCTTGGCTTTAAAGAGCGCTAGATAATATTTGCTGAAAGTGATACTGCCCTGCTTGGCGTCTATGCGTGCCCAGCGGGGCTTTTTGCCCATCAAAATTTATAAACACCAATCAAATCTCGATACCTGTCGGCTAAACCCATCTACCTAGTGTATCACTGTGCAATTTGCAAGACGACTGGTCTAATGCTACTATAGCGGTAAGTGGTTTTAATACTTAGTATTCTTAACCGCGTTTATCTGTTGCCGCAGCCACGCACGTTTTATACAATAGCCTGCCTTTTTGCACACTGTTCGACTTTATTGGTGCCGTACTGCAAAAGCCACAGCCTATTGTCCTTTAACCGACTGGTTGGCGCATTATTATTTAGGAGTCTTTGACCATTATGCCCACGCAAAACACCGTGCCCACGTCAGATACCAGAGCGCATCTACTGGCTATTGCAACACAGCTGATTGCCCAAAAAGGCTTTACAGCGGTGGGTATTAAGCAAATCCTAGACACCGCAGGCGTGCCAAAGGGCTCGTTTTATCACTACTTTGCTTCTAAAGAAGCCTTTGGTGAGGCGGTGATTACGCGCTACTTTACCCGCTATCAGCAGCGCCTAACGTCGTTGACCAAGGCTGAGGACAGCGCACAGCAGCGCATTTATCGTTATTTTCAGGGCTGGTACGACACGCAGCAAAACGGCTGTGATGACGAAAAGTGCCTTGTGGTCAAGCTCTCCGCCGAAGTGTCGGACATCTCAGAGCCAATGCGCCAAGCGCTGAACGAAGGCTATCAGTACATCATCACGTGGCTTGCGCAGCAAATCAAAACTGGCTGGGCAGAAGGCTCAATACCGAATGACGCCCACATCTCAGCCGAGAGTCTTGCCAAGCGCTGGTACTTTGCGTGGCTGGGTGCCAGCTTGGTCGCCAAAATCAGTCAGACCAATACCCCACTTGCCGAAGTCTGGCAGATGACCACCACGCAGCTGGGGCGTTAATGCGATAAGTCACTGATACTTACGGATAGGTAACGCCTTTTGTAAACCCGCGCAATTATTTTTTAATCGTCTTATGCCTTGCGTATCGCCCAGTCTTGCGGCGCTACGCAAAATCGCATCGTCTTTGCCGCTTATTCCAATGTTATAAAAAACAACGCAACCGTTATGGCTGTACGACAGTTTTGTAAGCGTCTCTAGACGACTGGTCTAATTCATGTACAATACTTCCTATCGAATTTGCTTAACACATTATTATTCACCAAAAAATTGGATACTTTATGAATAACTTTCAATATTACAATCCTGTACGCATCGTTTTTGGCGATGACCAAGTCAGCCAACTAGACAGCCTCGTACCTAAGAATGCCCGCGTACTGATTACTTATGGTGGCGGTTCAGCCCAGCGTACAGGCACACTAGACGAAGTCAAAAACGCTTTGGCACAAAGTGGCGAACGCACGGTGTTTGAGTTTGGCGGTATCGAAGCCAATCCAGAATTTACCACTTTGCTAAACGCAGCAGACAGCGTCGTTGCCAACGACATCGATTTTTTATTGGCAGTCGGCGGCGGCTCAGTGATTGACGGGACCAAATTTGTCGCGCTGGTTTCGCACATGACCGAAGATGACGGCACGGTATCGCGTGAGCGCGCTTGGGAATCACTGCTTAGCTACTGCAAATCGGTGGATACGGCGATTGACTTGGGCACGGTGTTGACCATTCCTGCGACAGGCTCAGAGATGAACTCAGGCGGCGTGATTAACTACAGTGAGCGCCAAGCCAAGCTGCCCTTTGGCAACCCTTTGGTCTATCCTAAGTTTTCTGTCCTTGACCCCAAAAAGACCTTGACCTTGCCTGAGCGCCAAGTCATGAATGGTGTGGCAGATGCGTTTGTTCACGTCATGGAGCAGTACTTGACCTACCCTGTCAATGCCAAGGTACAAGACGCCTTTGCCGAAAGCCTGCTTAAGATTTTGATTGATGAAGGCTTGGTGGTCAAACAAGACCCAGAGAATCTAGAGACGCGCAAAAACATCATGTGGACAGCGACCATGGCGCTCAACGGTCTGATTGGTACTGGTGTGCCACAAGACTGGACGACACACATGATTGGTCATGAGCTGACCTCACTACACGGCATTGACCATGCACGTACGCTCACCATCGTCTTGCCATCGGTCATGCGCGAGCTAAAAGAGAGCAAAAAAGACAAGCTGCGCCAATATGCGCGTAATGTCTGGAACATCACCGACGAGACGCTAAGTGATGATGAGGCCATCGAAGCTGCGATTGCTTATACCGAAGAATTCTTTGTCAGCCTCGGTCTGCCCGTTAATTTTGCTGACGCTTCGCTCGACAGCAGCCATATCGATGCCATCATCGACCAGCTAAAAGCGCATCATATGACCAAGCTGGGTGAGCACGGCAATAATGATTTGGACGTATCGCGTCGCATCCTAGAGCGCGCCGCCGTATAAACTTAATCCATCATTATTAACCCTAAATAATCAACAATAAAGACACGATAAGGACAATAATTATGAGCTTTACTTCAGAACAAACCGACAATACCAATCGCCAGATTAAACTTGCCAGCCGCCCACACGGCGAGCCAACCTCGGACAACTTTGAGCTGACGACCAGCGACATCCCAACCCCAAAAGCAGGCGAGATGCTGCTACGCACGCTGTATCTGTCACTCGACCCGTATATGCGTGGACGTATGAGCGCGGCAAAAAGCTACGCCGACCCACTCAATATCGGTGATGTGATGACTGGCGGCACGGTCGCGCAAGTGGTCGAATCCAATATCGACGGCTTTAGTGAAGGTGATATTGTGGTCGCCCAATCTGGCTGGCAAGACTACAGCGTAAGCACTGGCGAGGGCGTACACAAGCTTGATAACAACATGCCGCACCCCTCTTAC
The DNA here is from genome assembly GCF_904846035.1 of Psychrobacter aestuarii. GTDB lineage: Bacteria > Pseudomonadota > Gammaproteobacteria > Pseudomonadales > Moraxellaceae > Psychrobacter > Psychrobacter aestuarii. The sequence goes on along the minus strand of NZ_CAJGYT010000001.1, from coordinate 2,608,524 downwards.
GGTCTGGGTGTGCTCGGTATGCCTGGCTTTACAGGCTACATGGGTCTGACCGATATCGGCAAACCAAAAGCGGGCGAAACCTTAGTTGTTGCCGCAGCGACCGGTCCTGTTGGCGCAACCGTCGGACAAGTGGGCAAGCGTCTTGGTCTGCACGTGGTCGGCGTGGCAGGCGGCGCGGAAAAATGCGCCTATGCCGTTGACGAGCTGGGCTTTGATGCTTGTATCGACCATTATGCCGATGACTTTGCCGAGCAGCTTGAGCGCGCTTGCAGCGATGGTATCGACATCTATTATGAAAACGTCGGCGGCAAGGTATTCGATGCGGTACTGCCCCTACTCAATGCCCATGCGCGTATCCCTGTGTGCGGTCTGGTCTCGCAGTACAACGCCACCGAAACGCCTGATGGCAAAGACCGCTTGGGTATGCTGATGGGCACGATTCTCAAGCAGCGCCTCACTGTCAAAGGCTTCATTATCTTTGAAGAATACGGCGAGCATTTCCCTGAGTTTTTACAAACCATGGGCGAATGGGTCGAAGCGGGCGACATCAAAACGCTTGAACATATGGTCGAAGGTTTGGACAACGCGCCGAGCGCCTTTGTGGATATGCTCAATGGTCAAAACTTTGGCAAAACCGTGATTCAGGTTGCAGATATCCACTGATAAGTAACATTTTTCCTATATATCGTCCAAAGAAACGCGCTACTGTGAATGGGGTAGCAATGGTCGTATTCAATTAGATACGCGCCCATTGCAGCCCTTCTCCTATCGATACCAAGCACGAACAGTAGCGTCTATTTTGACCGCTCTTATCAAATAACAATTAAGGATAATTATGAATATTTTAATGGTACTGACTTCACACGATACTTTAGGTGACACTGGCGAAAAGACAGGCTTTTGGCTAGAAGAATTTGCCGCCCCGTATTACACCTTTTTGGATGCAGGCGCGCAGTTGACCTTAGCCTCACCTGCTGGCGGACAGCCGCCCCTCGACCCAAAAAGTGATGATGAAGACGCGCAAACAGACGCCACAAAGCGCTTTAAACAAGATGACGAAGCGCAAGCACGTCTTGCCAGCACGCAAAAGCTCAGTGATATCAATGCACAGGATTTTGACGCGGTATTTTACCCAGGTGGTCATGGCCCATTGTGGGATTTGGCAAGCAGCAGCGACTCTATCGCCCTGATTGAGCGCTTCATTAAAGCTGAGAAGCCTGTAGCGTTCGTGTGTCACTCGCCTGCCGTGCTAAAAGACGTCAAGAGCGATGGCGAATACTTTGTTAAGGGCAAAAAACTGACAGGCTTTAGCAATAGCGAAGAAGAAGGCGTTGGTCTAACCGACGTTGTGCCGTTCTTACTAGAAGACGCGCTGCAAGCCAATGGTGCCAATTATGTCAAAGGCGATGACTGGCAGTCGTACGTGGTCGAAGACGGCTTGCTCATCACAGGGCAAAACCCAGCCTCATCAGAAGCCACTGCTGAGCATCTTTTGGCACGATTTAAGGACTAAACTGTGATACGTCTACATCATCTGAATCAATCGCGCTCACTGCGTATTTTGTGGCTGCTCGAAGAACTTGGGCAGCCTTATGAAGTGGTCAGCTATCAACGCGATGCGCGCACCCACCTTGCTCCTGAGGACTTAAAGGCGGTACACCCGCTTGGCAAGTCGCCTGTGATTGAGATAGATGGGCACATCATCGCTGAGTCTGGCGCGATTACAGAGGTTTTGGTTGAGCGTTTTGCGCCCAAACGATTGCGCCCGCAGCCTGACACGTCAGCGTATGCCGACTATTTGTCGTGGATACACTTTGCCGAAAGCTCGCTGATGCTGCCCTTATTGCTTGAGATGTTTAGCAAAAAAATGCAGCTAGAAGACAGCACCGCGCTACAAGGCTATGTCGCTAAAGAAAAGCGCAAAGTCCTCAGCTATTTAGATGATGCTGTCACCGACAAGCTGTATATCGTCGGCAATCAGTTAAGCGGGGCAGATTTTATGCTCTCATTTGACTTGATTATGCTGGCCAAACAGCAAGCGCTCGAAGACTATCCACACATCAAACAATACGCGCTACAGCTCGCCAAACTTGACAGTTATCAACGTGCGATGCGCCTTGAGGCGAATTATGATGCCAGCAGCGCCATTTAGGCAATTGCTGCCGATGTGACCCGCTAGTGTCAATTGCTGGGCTGTACCCGCGCCTTTGCGACTGTGACTTATGTTAAAATAGCCCAAGCCTATCTTGGGCTTTTGTTGTTTTTACGATGCAGCTGACGGCGATGACGCGGTTGGTTGCGTGTTCCTTGCCCTTGTACGTTGCCGTGTTTCATGACTCAAGAATACCAGTTTAAGCCCCATGAACAGCCGTTTATGGTCGGCTCCCCTGCCAATCCTGACCATCCTGTCCCGCGCAAAGTGTTGTATTTGCTGATTGGATTGTTCGTTGGGCTGACTGCAGGTTTTCAAAACGGTCTGCTCGTTGCCAATTTGACCCAGATTCAAGGGAGTCTTAGCCTCACCCCGATGGAGGGCGGCTGGATATCAGTGGCGTATAACATGACCAATGCCTGTATTACGGTATTGCTCTACAAGATACGTCAGCAGTTCGGTATCGCGCCCTTTTGTAAGCTGACGCTGTTCTTTTTGCTGCTCGCCACCAGCATGCAGTGGCTCATCAGTACCGACATATTAACAGGTGCGATAAGTACGCTGTTTGACCCTTATTATCTGGAGATTCTGACGCGGGCGATGAGTGGTATGGTCGCCAGTGCCATGACCATTTTGTCGGTGTTTTATTGCTTGCAAGGCATGCCGACCGCCAAGCGTATCAGTGGTTTGATTTTGGGCTTTGGTGTGGTGCAATTTGGCATTCCTTTATCGCGCATCATCTCGCCTTATCTGGCAGCAGGCGGTCAGATTGAGAGCTTGTTTTTGTTTGAGTTTGGGCTGGCGCTGATTTGCTTTGGACTGATTAATTTGCTCCAGCTACCACCAGGCAATGTACAGCAGGTGTTTGAAAAGCTTGATATCGTCAGCTTTGCGCTGTTTGCCAGTGGGCTTGCGGCGCTGTCGGTGTTTTTGGTGCAAGGGCGGGTGCTGTGGTGGAGCACGCCTTGGCTCAGCTATCCGCTACTCATCGCTGTGCTGGGCATCAGTGCTGCATTATGGATTGAGACGCACCGTAAAAACCCCATGCTGCAAGTGCGCTGGATGCGAAGCCGCAACATCATTGCCTTTATGATTACCGGTGCGGTGATGCGGATTTTGCTATCAGAACAAAGCGTAGGCGCGGCGGGTCTGCTTGCGCAGCTGGGCTATGGCAATGATCAGCTGGTGACGTTCTATGTGGTGATTGCTGTGGCCAGTTTATGTGCGCTGGCGGTCAGCTTTTGGCGTACCAATGCGATGGACTTGCGGCGTCCTGTTATTTTTGCGGCGCTTTTGATTGCTATTGGTGCTTGGATAGATACGGGCGTGTCTATCGACTCTGCGCCTTATATGTTTTATGTCAGTCAGTTTTTGATTGCTTTTGCCGCCATTTATTTTATGGGACCCATGGTCTTTGAAGGCATGCTGCGAGCGATTGCCAATGGTCCTGCGTATATCATCAGCTTTTCGGTGATTTTTAGTATTTCACAGACCATTGGTGGTCTGGCAGGTGCTGCGGGCATTCAGGCATTCACAACCATTCGCACGCAGACCCATTATAACGATATGGTGGGTTCTTTGAACTTTGGCGACCCTGCATTGGTGCAGCAGCTACAAGCAGCGCGCGCGCAGGTGGGCAGCCAGATGACCGACACCGCACTTGCCAGCACGCAGGCGGCGCAGCAGGTGTTTGGGCAGATACAGCGTCAAGCGGTTGTCGCCGCTTATAATGACTTGTTCTTTATTTTGGCAAGTCTTGCCAGTATCACGGTGGTGATATTGTCGCTGAATTATTTGTACTACCGCTACCACAAGCGCAACCCCTTAGAAAAAGAGCTGGCGACGCTGGCGAAAATGCGGGAAAACCGCTAACACGATTGCAGCGATGGGTGGGCGCGCGCGGCGTTATTTGTTTGTTGTTGAGCACGATTGCGCAAACAACGGACAGCGTCGCGCGCTACTGAGCAGATACCCGATGGCCTGTTTTATTTATTTTGATTAATTGATTTAGGAGTGCGTCATGAGTCAAGACTCCCGTGATGATGCCACGCAGTACCCCAAAGAGAGTGCAGACAACCGCCCTGTTGCCCCTGCAGATAGCGAGCAGCCAACGACTGCGGACAATGATGCTGCACAAGAAACGGACAATGAAAACGCCGCAGCAGACGACACCCCCATGCCGCCAAAAGAGCCGATTCCCTCGCCTGCGCGCTGGTCACCCAAGAAAAAATCTGCCCTTGGCTTGGGTCTGTTTGGCGCGTTAATCTTGATTGGCGTGGGCTTGATTCTCTACGCATGGCAGCTGCCGCCATTCACCTCGCATGTACAGCAGACGGACAACGCCTTTATCAGAGGCAAAACGACCATCATCAGCCCGCAAGTCTCAGGCTACGTCGATAGTGTGATGGTGCAGGACTTTGATACGGTCAAAGCAGGTGATGTGCTGGTAAAAATTGACGACCGCACCTTCACCCAGCAGCTGGAGCAAGCGCAGGCCAATATCGATGTGGCCACCACCAACCGTGCCAGTAACGTCCAAGACACGCAGTCCAGCAGCGCTCAGATTGAAGCGCGGCAAGCCGACCTGTATAGCGCACAAGTGAGCGTACAAAGTGCGCAAGAAGATGTACGCCGTTACGAAGGTCTGGACGCCATCGGTGCGGTATCCAAGGCAGAAGTCGCCCATACCAAGGCACAACTGGCAAAAGCGCGCGCTGCGGTGCAACAAGCCGAAGCCAATCTACAAGCCGCGCGTGAAGCCAAAGACAAAACCCGTGGCAGCCGCTCCTCTTTGGACGCGAATATCAAAAACGCCGAAGCCGCCGCCAAGCAAGCGCAAATCAATCTGGACAATACCGTCATCACTGCCCCTGAGCCAGGACAGCTGAGCCAAGTGAGCGTCAAGGCAGGTCAGTTCGTCAATGCGGGCACGCAGCTCATGTACATCGTGCCCAAAGGGGTGTGGGTGATTGCCAACTTTAAAGAAACCCAAGTGGCAGATATGCGCATCGGCATGCCAGCGACCATTCGCGTGGATGCACTCGGTGGTACGGAGTTCACTGGGCACATCAGTAACATCTCACCCGCAACGGGCAGTGAGTTTAGTGCCGCCGCGAGCAACCCTGCAACGGGCAACTATATTAAAATCACTCAGCGTATTCCTGTGCGTATCGATCTCGACCCCGATCAGCCGCAGCTGACGCAGATGCGTCCTGGGATGTCGGTCGCCGCCAGTATCGATACCCGCGCGCAGTAAGCGCATCGTGTTATAAAAGCGCGTGCGTGATAAAAGCTAAAGTCATCACGATTGCTTACACATAAAAAAAACCACGGTACAGCGTAAATGCTGATACCGTGGTTTTTTTATGAACGCTAATCACTTAACGACTAAGGCAGCAAGCGCGCCGTGTGCCAGTCGGTTTGTGCATTATCTTTGGTGTAGACAATGCGGTCGTGCATACGATTGGCGCGCCCTTGCCAAAACTCAACGCGCTCCGCACAAAGCTCATAGCCGCCCCAAAATTCAGGCGTCGGTACGGCACTGCCTTCAGGGTATTGGTGTTGCAGTGCTTCAAAACGTGCTTCCATCACCTCACGGTTATCAACCTCGCCACTTTGCGGCTGACTGACCCATGCGCCGACTTGGCTGTCATGCGGACGCTTTTGAAAATAGGCGGCAGATTTTTGCGCATCGATTTTATGGATATGTCCGCTGATACGAATCTGTCGCTCGAGCGCGTGCCAAAAGAACAGAACTTCCGCTTGCGGATTGTCAGCGATATCTTGACCTTTAGCACTTTCATAATTGGTATAAAACACCACACCCGACTCGGTCAGCTCACGCATCAGTACAATACGCACGCTTGGCTTATTGTCCGCGCCGCACGTGGCGAGGCTCATGGCGTATGGCTCAGGTACTTGTTGTTCAATGGCGTCTTGCATCCATTGTCCAAATAAAACAAAGGGCGATTGCGGCACCGACTGTTGTTCAAGGCTGCCTTTTTCGTAAGACAGGCGCTGCTCGGTAAAATCCAAACTCATGATGGCTCCTTTACGCTGTTACGCTATAGTGTACTGCGGGCCGCGACCCGACAGCAATTATCCCAATACCGCTCTGATTTTATCGGCCAACTCATTGGCCATCACATCGCATTCAATCTCATCGTCCGACTCGACCATGACACGAATCATCGGCTCAGTGCCTGACTTACGAATCAATAAGCGCCCGCGCCCTGCCAGCGTCGCCTCTGCCTTATCAAAGGCGGCAACTAGCTCGTCATTGTCATACGGGTCTTGCATCTGAGCGAGGCGCACATTCACCAGCTTTTGTGGCAGCACTTCAAAACCATCGGTCAACTCACTGAGCGCCTTGCCTGATGCTTGCATTACTGCCAGCACTTGCAAGCCTGCAATAATGGCATCGCCCGTACGGCTCTTGTCCAAACACAAAACGTGTCCTGATGGCTCGCCGCCCAGTATCCAGCCTGCGCGCTCCAAGTCCTGCATCACATAGCGGTCGCCGACCTTGGCGCGTTTAAAGTCAATACCTGCTGCTTGTAGCGCCAGCTCCAGCCCCATATTGCTCATCAAGGTACCGACCACGCCTTCAGCTTTGCTTGCGCCTTTGGTGGCTAGGATATACAAGATGCCATCGCCATCGACCAGATTGCCTTTTTCATCGACCATAATGATGCGGTCGCCATCACCATCAAGGGCAATGCCCACGTCAGCATCATGATTAATGACGGCTTGCTGCAAAGATTCTGGGTGCGTAGAGCCGCAATCAGCATTGATATTGACGCCATCAGGGGTGTTGTGGATAGCGATAACTTGTGCGCCCAGCTCACGCAGCACACGCGGCGCAACGCTATAGCCTGCACCATTGGCACAATCGACCACCACTTTTAGGTGCGTCAAATCGTATTGATAAGGGAAACTGCCTTTACAAAATTCGATATAGCGACCTTTGGCATCGGCAATGCGGTTGTTTTTGCCAAGCTCAGCAGGGTCAATGATGGGCATGATGACGGTGTCAGGCTCAGCATTCATGATGTCGTTCAGCTTATCATTGATGGCGTTTTGCATCTCATCGCTCAGCTTTTTGCCTTCTGCAGAAAAGAATTTGACGCCATTGTCATAATACGGGTTGTGTGAGGCGGAGATGACCACGCCTGCATCGGCGTGAAAACTGCGCGTCAAATGCGCGATTGCAGGGGTTGGCAAGGGACCGAGCATGTGTACATCGACACCTGCCGCGTTAAAGCCCGCTTGTAGCGCCGCTTCAATCACGTAGCCCGACAGACGGGTATCTTTACCGATGACCACGCTTGGCTTGCGCTTGCTTTTTTGGTTGTTCTCTATGAGTACGCGCCCTGTGACGTAGCCGAGTTTTAAGATAAAGTCAGGACTGATTGGCAATTGACCGAACTTTCCGCGAATACCATCTGTGCCAAAATAACTCATAGTGAACTTACTCCTGTTTATAAAAATATCAGCTGCCGAACACGCTGGTCCGCAATTATCGTTATTGGTCTGTCTCTTGGTTTTGTATCATAGCGTATTGTACAAAAAAAAAGCCAACAATGAACCTGCATTGTTGGCTATTTTATAGACAAATTGTCACTAATGCTTAGTTCACGCGATAGTTTGGCGCTTCTTTAGTGATTTGTACGTCATGTACGTGTGATTCTTTCATACCTGCTGAAGTCACTTTGATGAACTGTGGCTTGCGGCGCATCTCTTCGATGGTGGCGCAGCCAGTGTAGCCCATTGATGAGCGCAGACCACCAACCAATTGGTTAACGATGCCCGCAACTGGACCTTTATACGGTACGCGACCTTCGATACCTTCTGGTACCAATTTTTCAACGCCGTCTTTGGCATCTTGAAAATAACGGTCAGATGAGCCGTTTTGACCAGACATCGCGCCAAGGCTACCCATACCGCGATAGGCTTTGTAGTAGCGACCTTGGAACAGCTCAACTTCACCTGGGGCTTCTTCAGTACCAGCCATCAATGAGCCAACCATGATGCATGACGCGCCTGCGGCAATGGCTTTTGCCATATCGCCTGAGAAGCGAATACCACCATCAGCGATTAATGGAATGGTGTCTTGTAGTGCACTTGCCACGCTGTCAATGGCTGAGATTTGTGGCACACCGATACCTGCGATGATACGCGTGGTACAGATAGAGCCAGGACCGATACCGACCTTGACCGCGTCCGCACCTGCGTCACGTAGGGCTTTTGCCGCGTCGCCTGTCGCGATGTTGCCACCGATGACTTGAATATGCGGGAAGTGTTTTTTGACCCAAGAGACTTTTTCAATCACGCCGCGCGAGTGACCGTGTGCGGTATCCACAACGATAACGTCAACGTCAGCGGCGACAAGGGCTTCGATACGTGCTTGCGTGTCTGCACCAGTACCGACAGCAGCGCCCACACGTAGGCGACCTTTTTCGTCTTTGCAGGCGTTCGGGTTGTTTTCTGCTTTGGCAAAGTCATTGACCGTAATCAGACCGCGCAAGCTAAAGTCATCACTCACGACCACGACTTTTTCGATGCGGTGCTCGTGCAATAGGCGCTTGATATTTTCGTTACTCTCGCCTTCTTGTACGGTGACCAACTGCTCTTTTGGCGTCATGATGTTGCTGACAGGCTGTGACAAATTGGTCTCAAAGCGCCAGTCGCGGTGGGTTACGATACCGACCACGTGATCCGTGCCTTTGGTGACGACAGGCACGCCTGAGATGTTGTTGTCTTTGGTCAGCTTGATCAGCTCACCGATGGTCGTCTCTGGCGTGACGGTGATGGGGTCAACCACAGTGCCCGCTTCAAATTTTTTGACGCGGCGGACTTGACGGGCTTGCTGCTCGATGTCCATGTTTTTGTGCAAAATACCCATACCGCCGAGCTGTGCCATGGTGATGGCCATTTCAGACTCAGTGACGGTATCCATCGCAGCTGAAATGAGTGGCAGGTTTAGCGAAATATCTTTCGTCAAACGTGTCGTGAGGTCGGCCGTCTTTGGCAGCACTTCAGAATAAGCTGGCAACAATAAAACGTCATCGAAAGTAAAAGCGTCATCGACAATTCGCAACATACATACCCCTAGCGGTGGTTATTTTGGTGGGCAGATACCAAGCGCCTAAGTCATACCTAGGTGATGACCGACTCAACTGACCATAACGACTAAAAACACCGTCATACGTCATCGCGGTCATTCGCGCTCAGTTATCCTATAAAAATAACGCCACATTATAACAAATAAGCCCCGCCCTAGCATACTATATTTGTCAGATTATTTGTCCGCGTCTGGCAATACGATGTCTTTTGGCGTCTGCGCGCTGCTGTTGTCTTGAGTTAAGGTAAAGCGCTCTGTCGGCAGATACGCGTTTTGCTCACGGTGCAAGTAGCCAAGCATCGTCTCGCGCACTTCACAGGCCAGCGTCCACGCCTCAATCGGTCCGATGGCTGAGACCGCGCCGCGCATTTGAATGGTGTTTTCGGTCACTTCTACCACAAAGATTTCAGGCGTCGTCTCGCCATCCCACAGCGCATTGTTTTTGGTCACCTCAATGAATTTTTGGCGAATCACACCGATATCGGCACCATAATCGACATACAAAAATACAGGACACGTCTGATGCGCCTCGGTGTGTGACCAGTTTTCAATCACATCGGTACTAAAATTACGCATCGGCACAATCAGGCGGCGCTCATCCCATGTTTTAAGCACCGCATAGGTATAGCGCAAATCTTCAATGGTACTAAAGTCGCCATCCAAAATCACACTGTCGCCAATACGCACAGGCTGGGTGATGGCCACCTGCATCCCTGCGATGATGTTGCCCAAAATAGGCTGCGCTGCAATACCAATCACCGCGCCTGCAATCCCCGCAGAAGTCAACAGTGTCTTGCCAAGCCCTTCGATATTGGCAAATTCGCTAAGACCAATCCAAATCCCGCCCAATATCATGACAAAGATAAAGACCCGCCGAAATATCGACACGTAAGTACGGCGGCGGCGACCTTTGTCAAAATGCTCGGAGCTGAGCGTCTCAATCTGCAAATCTCGATAGCGATTGGCAAAAAAGTTAATGATGCGCACGCCAAGCCACATGGCGCTGAACACCAATACGATCCACACAATCGGGCGTAACGATGACGCCACCGCATCCAGATACGGAAAGCCCCCAGAGACCAGCGTAAACACCAATGAAGAGCTGATGGTAAAGGTCAAGGGTACGGTGAACTTGTCCACCAAATCGGCAACGCCGCGACGCCCTTGCAAATGGGTGCTGCTGCTCTCGTCAATCACATACCAGTTGAGCAGCTTGGCTGTGCTTTTACTAAACAGCCACCCAAGCCCCATGGTCAAACCGACGAATAAAAATAGCGCGACGAACTCCCAAACCGCGATGCCAAAGATACGCATCTCCATCCAGTCAGGCAAATAGCGCTCAAACTGGGCAGGATGGTACTGCTCATAGAGGTTGTCGATATTCTCAACCGTCTGCGCCGAAAACACCCAAATCGGCGTCTGCTCCTCGACCCGCACCCGCTCTATATAAATCGGTATGCGCCGCTCACGGTAATCAATGTAGCCAAGCTTAATAGAGCGGCGAGGCACGCCCATCACGCTGCTGGTATCGCCAATCGGTGGCTCAATCAAGCCATCAGAACGGTCAGGCATCTCATCAAAGGCATAAAGCTTTTTTTTGTTTAATAAAAAATCCAAACGCCGTGCCAACTCTATCGCCTGCCCGCGCTGCAGCTCAACATCAATCAAGTTCATGTTCAGCGCATAAGCGGCCAAATCAAACTTGCGCTGCACGATGGCGGACTGAAAAAACTCAAGCGTCGATAGTGGCGTCGATAAGTTCGGCGGCTCTGCCAACTCTGGCAGTCCAGCATTTAGTACCTTTAGCTCATAATAGCTTTCGTTAAAATCGCCAGTAAGCCCTGTATCACCCTGCAACTGCCCTGCCTGCTGGGCGGCATTGTTGTTGATTGGGCTTAAAATCTCCTCTTTTACTTCAGAGGGGTTGCGACTGACTTGTTTAATCTCTTCTAGCTTTTGCTCAGCATAGCCCATAAAGTCATCGGGCGCAGGCTCGGTTTGCTCAGCATTACCCGCTGTGTCCGCTTCAGTGTGCGTCACGGCATGGCTGAGGGTCACTACCGCAGACAGAACAAACCAGCACAAAAACCGCCAAAATGACAAAAGCGGTGACGACCAAGCAGAACGCTTAGCACCAACAGGTGTAGACTTAATGTTAGGTAACAAAATGGTATCCATAATAACAGGGCAGATGATGCTCTCACTGTACAAAAAAAAGCCTGCAATCGCAGGCTTTTTTTGTTGATATGTTGTTGACTATACGCTTATTTTTAGCGCCTAAACCCCAAGTTACGCACGGCGCCATGTCGTGCCGCTGCGGCTGTCTTCCAGCTCAATGCCCGCTGCTTTTAACAGCTCGCGTATCTCATCAGCACGCGCAAAGTTTTTGTCTTTTTTGGCGGCGGCGCGCTCGGCAATCAGCGCATCAATGGCGCTGTCACTAAGGCCATCTGCATTGTCGTCACCGACCACTGCTTGTAAAAACTGCGACGCAGGCTGCCGCAACAGGTTCAGCGCAGCGGCAAGTGCTTTGAGATGGCTGGCAGCTTGGCGTGCGCTTGTCATGTCTTCTGCTTTGACGGCACGATTGACATCACGTGCCAGCCCAAACAGCACGCTGATTGCCGCAGCGCTGTTAAAGTCATCATTCATCGCCGTGATGAACTGCTGACCTGCCTCACTGGCATACGCCGCATCGGTGGTGGCGGCATCAGTGGGCAGCGCGTCATGTTGTTGCTCAGCGATTTTTAATGCGTGATACAGGCGGCTTAGGCTATTGTGCGCTTCGGTCAAGGCGCTGTCTGAGAAGTTTACCTGACTGCGGTAATGGCTGGATAATAAGAAAAAGCGAATGGTCTCAGGCAAATACTGCTGCATTACGTCGCGAATGGTAAAAAAGTTACCCAGTGACTTGGACATCTTTTCGCCATCGACATTGATAAAGCCCACGTGCATCCAGTTGCGCGCGTATTCACAGCCCGTGCTGGCTTCAGATTGGGCAATTTCGTTTTCATGATGCGGAAATTGCAAGTCATGCCCGCCGCCATGAATATCAAAGGTGTGTCCCAAGCACTTGGTCGACATCGCCGAGCATTCAATGTGCCAGCCTGGACGCCCGTTGCCCCATGGTGATGCCCAGTGTGGCTCATTGGGCTTTGCTGCTTTCCACAAGACAAAGTCAAACGGATTGCGCTTGTCATTGTCCACATCGACACGCGAGCCTGCCTGCATCTCATCAAGGTTGCGCTTTGAGAGCTTGCCATAGTCGGCAAAGTGGTCTACCGCGTAGTACACATCACCATTATCCGCGCTATAGGCGTAGTCATTGGTGACCAGATTTTGAATCATCGATTGCATGTCATCAATGTGGTCGGTGGCGCGTGGCTCGGCAGTCGGTCGCTCGCAGCCGAGCATCGTCGCGTCTTCGTGCATCGCCGCAATAAAGCGCTCGGTTAGGCTACCGATGTCTTCATTATTCTCTGCGGCGCGGGCGATGATTTTGTCATCAATATCGGTGATATTGCGCACGTAGTTGACGTCATAGCCAAGCGCTCGCATCCAGCGCACCGCCATATCAAAGGCGACCATCACCCGCGCGTGACCAATGTGACAGTAGTCGTACACCGTCATGCCACAGACGTACATGCCCACCTGCCCTGCAACAAGCGGCTGAAATTGACGTTTTTGTCCAGTCAATGAATCATAGATGGCGAGCTGCGTGGCAGCATCGGCAAGAGGTGTGGTCATAAAGGTATCGCCTTTTTGGTCAGAATATAAAAACTATCGTCGAATACATATCAGATATATGTGCCGCAGCACGGCTGGGTGCGCGCGGACGCCGATTATCTTAGCGAAAATGGGCATAAAATACTACAATGGCGCATAAATACTCAATTTTATAAGTAGGCATAACTATGGGCAACCGTTTAAGCAAGATATACACGCGTACGGGCGACGATGGCAGCACAGGCATGGCAGATGGACAGCGTATCAGTAAAGCCGATGCCATATTTGCCACGATGGGTGACGTTGATGAGCTGAACTCGCAGCTCGGTATGGTACGCGCGCAGCTCTCAGCCGCACCCACACACCACGGGGATAAAGCAGATGCCGAGCTGATGCAGACCTTGACCATCATTCAGCATCTACTGTTTAACCTAGGCGGTGAGCTTGCCATGCCAGAATATCAAGGCGTGAATGACCAGCACATCTTGTGGCTAGAGGCGCAGATTGACCACTTAAACAACACACTGCCACCGCTAAAGGATTTTATTTTGCCAACAGGCTCAGCGCTTGTCAGCCAGTTGCACATTGCGCGCAGTGTCTGCCGCCGCGCCGAGCGTCAAGCCGTGGCTTTGCGTATCGAGCGCAGTGATGCTATCCGCCAGAGCGCACTTGGCTTTATCAACCGCTTGTCTGACTGGCTGTTTGTGGCAGCGCGCTTTTGTACCGACACCCAGCATAGCGCCGAGACGCTGTGGAATGCGGCAGTGCTACAAGGCTTTGATAACGCAGAATAAGGACTATACCGCCTACAAGCTATTTGACTAAAACGACAAAACGCCCAGTAAGTCTTGCTCACTGGGCGCTTTTTGTATCAATATTTTTTCAGCTTGCGTCTTTCAAGCCGCTGTTATTAGTAGGTCGCCTCATTGTCATAAGTGATGACCATTTCGGTTTGCTTGTCCGTCGGCACTTGGTTCAGACCTGATTGGTTGGCAGGCTTGCTCTCAGTAGGCTGGCTGGCAGCGCTGCTATTTGCACTACTTGAGCTGCTACTGCTGGTGCTGCCACTGTTGCTACTTGGCTCAGGGGCAGGTGCTGGCTGCGTGGGCTGCATTGGCTCGACGCGTGGCGGTTTAGGGGTACGCTGGATTTCGTTGGCACGCTGCTCATTACGGCGCGTGGCAGCGGCTGCTGCGCGTTCTGCATTGATTTCATCGATACGCTCTTTCACCACAGCGCTTGCCAATACTTCTGACACGCTATCGATAATCGCTGGACGACCCGCAATGCGCATCTGTAGCTGTCCGCCTTGCATACCGACCACATAGGTAAAGGCATCATCAATCAGCATATTGTTGTTGATGCGGATATTTTGCTCAGCAAGACGCGAAGGCAAGCTGGGCTGGTTGTTGGCCGCGCCAAAGGTGCTGGCTTGATACAAGTCTTCGCTAGACAGCGTCATGCTCACACTGGCTTGACAAGTGGTCATAGTGCCATCGCTTGCGTCTGGCAAGATATTGGCATTGTTGATATCGATCATCACGCGGTTGCTCTTTGTGCTGAGCGCGGCACTGTCGATACTGATATCGGCACGCTCAGCATAGTCTGCCAAGATACGCTGTGCCTCTTGATTCAGACCATTTTCGAGCGCACCTTTTAGGCGGTCTTCTAGCATAGGGTCATTACACTGGATAAGTGGCGTTTGTGGCTCTTCTACCACGACAGGGGCTTCTTCAGCCGTCTCTTCTGCTTTGTCTTCTGAGCGGTTACATCCAGCAACTGCCAGACCACATACAACCGTAATCCCTGCTATTTGCTGCCATTTTTTCCACTGATGATTGACTGCACTCATACCGCTTTACTCCCAAGCTCTTTTATAGGCGGCTGCCGTTGTCTGTGTTGCTCGCCCTATTCAGCCATCAACACAGACAACGGTTACATTGGCGCACGCCCATATCACATCTGTAAATAAAAAAATAAATCCCGCGCCATATGGCGGATGACAAGAAAATCAGCCCATTATACGGGGTTTAGATATAAGGGTCATCTGCCTAGCCCCTTGATATGCCAATAAAAACCCCTTATCGCGCAAAAATCCTGCTGTATTTGCAAAACAGTAACAAACCTGCTGCGCTTTAGAGAGTTTTTAGACACAATCAAGAATCCATAGCCATAAAAAAAGCCCGAACTTAGTCGGACTTTTTTATTATCCCTACAGATTAGCTGATTTTATTGACCAAAGGCAGCGGCAGATGCTTCATCATTTGCCCCACCAATGACCATGGCACACTGGGGACGCACGCCTCTTCGACCTCAGACTCAATCGCAGCCACAATCGCGCGTGACCCTGTATCGGCATCGACCTCAAACGGCAGCGGCTTGGCATTGGTATTGATTTCGGTACGGATATAACCTGGATAAATGGTACTGATTTTAATCGGTAATTTGGTCAAAATCATATCGGCACGGATGCCTTCTGCTAAATATGCCAAGCCTGCTTTACAAGCGCCGTATGTGGTCATATGGCGTGGCAAACCGCGCATCGCTGACATGCTCGATATGACGACCAGTTGACCGCTGTTTTGCGCACGAAAAATCTGCATCGCCGCTTCACATTGTGCCAGCGCCCCTACAAAGTTAATCTCCGCTGTACGGCGATTGGTCTCAAAGCGACCTTTACCAATGCGGCGGCTCTCGCCAACACCTGCATTGACTACCACCTTATCAATCGACCCAAAGTCTTTGGCAAACGCCTGAAACACCTCAAACACGGCTTTATAGTCCGCCACATCCAGCGTGCGATATTCGATACGAATATCAGGATACTGCTCGTTCAAGTCGCCTTTTAGCTGCTCTAAACGCGATTCGCGGCGCGCACAGATGGCCAAGTTATAACCCAGTTTGGCAAATTGCCGTGCCATATTTTCACCAAGACCTGAGCTTGCGCCTGTGATGAGTATTGTCTTGTCTTTGCCTGCTTGCTGCTTTTCGAGTCCTACCAAATAGCGCTCTGGCTGTAGCGCACTATAGGCATGCGCCTTACCCTTTTTTGCTGTATCGGTCACAAAATTTACTAACGTATTACGCATAAAGCAGTCCTATCACTGGTCTGAAAAATGATTGTTATGGTGTATTGTTATTAGTGAATATATAAGCTGCCCTATCGCCTCAAAGCAACTGCGGTATCTGATGTTGTCACTCATCATACAGCCGCCATCCTACCCAACATTAGCACGCCCGTTACAGATAGGTTTTGGCACACTGCGCCTAAGATAATAGCGATTATCTATGAGCGGTACAATAGCACTGCGCGAAAAGCAAGCAAAAACCTTACGCCATTACCACAGTGTCTTGCTGCGCTCAAATACCCCATAAAGACGCACAACAATTGCTTTATAACCCGTGCCTCTATACTATAAAACCGAACACACCCCATAGCGCTCATGGACGAGCATGCATCCGTGACCGCTACTTCAGTTTTAATCTTATTATTTAGAGTATTTATCTATGTTTAGTCTTAGAGATGTCTTTTTTGCCATCGTATTTTTATATGTTTTGATTGTTGCTTTTTTAAGCATAAAACTCGTTGTACGCGCGCAAATCTTTGACTCCTTTCAAGATTTTAAACATCAACTGGTACACGACAGAAGAAAACTGCTCAACCTAAAATGGCGTGCCTCATCGTTCCCAATCATCGACCCGAACGACAAAATGCTTCGCTTTGTCATACAAGCGCAAAAAAGACTGCCTTATATGCTCGTTTTTTCATTCGTCATCATATCGCTCTTATCAGATGACAAGGTTATTTTTTAAATAATACTATCGGTAAAAATTCTTATAGGAATACCATAATATTTACATTAGCTTTTATTAAATGAGATGTTTTTAATTTTAACTTATTATAAAAAATTAAATCTTTGTATGCTTATATACAAGCGCATCACACTTTTTGAAACCATTAAAACCTAAAATATCAAAATTCCACATTAGAGGCAATATGAAATATATGGCTATAAGTGTTTCGGTCGTTTTAATTGCTCTTTGCACCGTCATATACTTTATGTTTCATCCAAAGTCTGTAGCTCACTATTGTGTCGATGACACCTGTATTGATATTGTCGTACAAAATAAAATAGGCGTTGGCGGTGGCAGTAACTATGTAACTGTATATAGAGACAGAAAATTCACAAGGCTATTTCTCTATTTTGGTGATTATGCTCAATTTCAGATGGAGACACTGGCTCTTATATCGCGATATACCGTAGATGGTAAGATTGCTATTTCAGGTAGTCTGCCCGTCAAGATACAAGGCAATCTGAATGATATTTTGATATTCGAGGATTCTACCTTTTATAGAGAGGCTAGCAATAATGAAGTGGATGCATTTGATTTTGTTAGGGAGCACGGTAGAGCTATTTAGCTTCAGTGTTTAAAAATCGCAAGCCAATATTGATATGTACTTGCTCATATCAAACTAATGTGATGCTAGGATTTCCTAAATGAACGATAAAAAATATAAGCTTCTTGAGATAGCAGAAAACCAACTTAAACGCATTGTTTCTTTAGCACCTGAAGACTTAGATTTACCTTGCAATTTTGAAAGCTTAGAGAGAAGCGAGTGGTTTTTTCACTACTGCGATAATAATAGAAAATACTTACTGCCTGTCAACAAACTAACGATTAACTTCTCTTTAGCACACGCCATAATAGCCACTTATATTACTTACATTTCTAATGGTTTTAAATTTACAGATGAATTTTTTGTCACTTATACGTAGCAAGACACTAGATCACAACACCATTGTATCGTTTTTTTATCTATATTTTTTATATAAAACAAAGGAACCAGTTAAACAACGAGACGTTAAACCATGAAGATATCAACAATTCTATTTATTATCATGTCCACTCTAATCATCGCATTTAATGTACATAATTACATTACTAACCCTGCATCTAGAATTAAACTTAATCAGGAAGACGTAAAGAGAATGCAAAAGAATTATGATTATTTAATGGAAGATATTACTAAGGATATTGGTAAACCCAATGATATAGATCGTGTCTCTACCACAACAGGTTATGTGTCTGCATTCTACAGCTATGCTAATGCAGATTCAAATCTAGTAAATAAGGTAATTCGTAACATTGAAGCACAGCCAGAATGGCAGGAAATTGATCCATCTACTGAAGGAGATAATGATAAATTCAAAAAATACTGCAACAAAGAAAAAACACTAGCGATATCGACACCAAACAGCAAAAACAAAAACACTTTAACAATATACGTTTATTGGTTTAGAGAAAGCTATTGTCAGTTAAGAATGTTCGATGACCAAAAATAATTTTTAATAAATACATTATACACTTCCAAAAATTGTTAAAGTATACAAAAAATGAGCATCAGAGACATATTTTTTCTCATATTTTTAATGTATATAATTTTTACCATCATATGTACGTTTGGGATATTATTTCGCGCAAGAGTATTTGAGTCTTTCTATGACTTTCAATATAAAGTATTTAGCAGCCGTAAAGCGCTGTCTAACTTAAAATGGGACACATCAATGTTCCCAAATATTGACTCCAACGACAGAATGCTAAAATTTGTTGTATTTTCTTAAAAAAAAGCACCATATATAATCATAGTCGCCTTTATCTTAATCTCACTACTTCCAGAGAGAAATATTATTTTACTTTAGTAAATAAGCATTACCAATAAAAAAACCTATCCAAGCGCTTCGATTTAATTTGCGCCAACAAGTTAGGCAGATTGTCCGCCGCCATCTGTAGCGTGGCTTCTGCCGCTTGTCTGTACAAGTAGACTTTACATTCTGCTACTTAATATACGTATATTGCCGTCTTATATGAAAATAACTATAGTTTTTAGGAACCGTAAACTTCTCCTAATCTATGCTTACTGACAACCTCAGCCACAAAGGGGAAAGCCTAGAAATGATGATTTTAAATATATAAAAAATGATATGCGGACATACAAGTAAGGAATATAAAATGAGTATAGACAAGAAAACAGAACAAGCAATCGAATTTTTAGATGCACTCTACCGAGCTGATTTCAATAAAATCGAAAAGCTTGTTGATTCTGGCATATGTAGTTTTAGTAGAGTAACTCCAGTAGAGAATTGGAATTGGTTACATATTTCTTTAATGGATTTCAATAAAGAAATGCCACCACGTGAAAGTATCGAGTATCTTATCGACAAAGGTGTTGATGTTAATGCTCAGGACTGTTATTGCATGACTCCGCTACATTATGCAATGCGCAAGAAAAATGTAGGTGCTGCTATGGCTTTGCTTGAAGTTGGAGCTAACCCAAACGCAGCAAATTTAAAAAACATTATTCCTTTAGCTTACATCAACGGACAGCCTGAGGAACTTGATTTGTTAAAGTTGATGCTCGATAAAGGTGGTGATGTTCATTTTTATAATGGTTATGAAACCATACTAGAGGGCGTAACAGAACATAGCCTAACAAATGATAAGCTGGTACCTGTTCTTAAAACTATGCAAGAACATGCGGAAAATAGTAAATAGCTTTATATCGGTAAGATAGAAAAAGCCTTACCCCACGGTAAGGCTTTTTTATTATCTGCTATCCACTACCTTTACTTTAACAACTTATCCAAACGCTTTGATTCAATCTGTGCCAACAGGTCAGGCAGTTTGTCCGCCGCCATCTGTAGCGTGGCTTCTGCCCGTTATGTTAATTCTAGATTTTTCAGCTAGTAGAACTTATAGATTTTATATACTGTAATCCAATATACCTGTATTATCAGCTTATACGAATATAATTATAGATTTTGGGAGCCGTAATTTCCTTTTAACTTATGTTTGTCATAATCAATCCGCTTAAATAATTTGAACTATTATGATAAAAAAAGTCTTAAGAAATGATGTTATTACTACTATTTGTCAATATCGAATGAAATTAATATCTCAGCGCGATCTGATAGACACCTTGGACTGTGAAACAAAGGATACAGCATCAGCACTTTTTGACACTATAAAACAAGAGCTAGAGGGTTGTACTAATGGGTTTTTGTCTGAGTTTTATCAAACATTAACTGGAGAAGTAGTTGAAGTAGTTGGTGACACTCAGAAATTATTTACTTGCCCATGCTGTGGCTTTAATACTCTCTTTGAAATTTATAATATTCAACAAGGTACAGGTTATGATATATGTAGATACTGTCAGTGGGAAGATGACGGTACATCCGACTTAGACAAAATTAGTAGTGTAAATGGTGGCAGTATAAACTCCTATAGAGCTAAAATCATAGAAAATAAAAACTTTTTCTATAGAAATAAGTGGGTTATATAGGAACAGCTATGATTTTCTAGAATTCGTAAACTCCGACTTACCTATACTTGCTTGCTCAATTCTTATAAAACAGGAAACTTAGAGAAATGAAAGACATAACTACTTTTAATGACTGTGGTCTCCAAGAAATTCAGTTTATTAATTTCGGTAAGGATCTGTTAGTAAAATTTAACAGCTCCTATAACGGAGAGCATATTGGCAGTCTTCTATGCCGCGATATTATTTTATTTAAATACTCAGATCCTTATAGACAATATATTGATGCTAGTTTATCTGAAATAGATAAAGGTTTTTTCGCTTCTTTCATAGGCTGTGTTATTATTGAGAAAGTTAGTGACTACTATAAGATTGAACTTGAACCAATTGAAGAAAATATCACTATACATTGTTTGGAGTATAAAGTTATATAGAGCAAGTCAAGCATTCAAATATCGTAAACCCTAATAAAATTGAAAAATATTTACCTAAAACAAATAGTTGGGAGATTGCTAGAAATATAGGTCTCTCTCAGATAGGTGATCTTGGGATAAACTCTAGACCAACCATAGGTCGTCTGCCATCAACTGCAGGATATGGTAAGGTTATTGGTAGGGAGTCACTCGATGGCAAAAGAGGTTGGCGATTGGACTATGATCCTGAGAAAGGAACACATATTAATACTTGGGACTACACTAAAGGTAAAGGTCCTGGAAAAGATGAGAAATTTGTTATTCCATTTGATGAAACCGAAAAAGACTATATCAGTTTACTAAAACATTTAAATAGGTAATAACTAATGACATTATTTGAAGAATGTAGAGAAGCGCTTAAGGATGATTTTTCTATTTTAGACGATGAGCATAAAGCTATAACAATTTTGAATAGCTTCCCTGTAAACAACAATTATATAACGTGGTCGGAAATTGAATATAGAGACTATGAATGTATGGAAGATCTAATTAGCGATCTATCAGTTTTGCATAACAAGTCCTTATATGTCATAGCTGATAGTCATAATATGCCAGTCTTTAAGTCTAATTTGGAACTCATAATCGAGAACATTTATGATGTGTCTGCTTTATCTCCTAAAGTACTGATTTTTAATGAAGAGGTCCTAATGGAGCCATTATTTCCAAGTTATACTCTTAGGGTTGGGCTAAAATAAGACCTACGAGTCAAGTACTTAGGTTAGGTGTTGTAAGCTTCACCCAATCTGCGAATTCTAGCATATAACAAGCGTTATTTTTTTTAGATTAGAACAATCATTTATTAATAATAATAGGATAAGAAATAACCCTCGGCTCAGGTGGTGGCGTGGTTCGCACTACCTCTGTCACTGACTTCTATATTACTTGAGCCTTAATATAAATATCAGCTAGACTTGCAGTATAAGCATCTGTGACAAAGCCTAGCTAATATTTCTTAGTATCTAGCAATAAATGCAATCTTTATTCTTAAACAATATCAACCACATAAAAAAAGCCCTACTCTACAGTAAGGCTTTTTTATTACCTACTATCTACTACATTTACTTCAACAATTTATCCAAACGCTTTGATTCAATCTGCGCCAACAGGTCAGGCAGTTTGTCCGTCGCCATCTGTAGCGTGGCTTCTGCGGCTTGTGTCAGTCCCAGCTTTTCAGCGAGGGTGGGCTTTTTCTGTGAGTAGAGCGCGTAGACTTGGTTAGATGCCATGCGCGATAGAATATAGCTGTCCGAGGTTTGCAAGGTATCGACCAGTTTGAGCTTCAGCGCGTCTTCACCATACCAATGCTCGCCTGTAGCGACTTTATCCAAGTTCAGCTGCGGGCGGTAGGTGGTGACAAAGTGCTTAAACAGCTGGTGCGTCTGCTCAATCTCAGACTGATATTTGGCGCGGTCTTCGTCATCATTTTCGCCGAACATGGTCACGGTGCGTTTGTAGTCGCCTGCGGTAAACATTTCGTAGTCCACGTCATGTTTTTTTAGCCATTTATGAAAGTTGGGCAGCTGCGACACCACGCCGATAGAGCCAACGACAGCAAAGGGTGCGGCGATGATGTTATCCGCCACGCACGCCATCATATACCCGCCACTGGCAGCGACTTTGTCCACGCAGACGGTCAGGGTCAGACCTGCGTCTTTTAGGCGCACCAGCTGCGCTGCGGCAAGTCCGTAGCCATGTACCATGCCGCCTGGAGACTCTAGGCGAATGACGACTTCATCGCCTTTGTTGGCGCTACTGATGATACTGCTGATCTCTTCGCGCAGGTGCTTGACGCCGCTGGCTTTGATATCGCCATCAAAGTCTAGGACGAAGACTTGCTGGTCTTTATGTTTACTTTTACTGCTGTCTTTGAGCACTTTTTTGGCTTTTTTTGCCATGCGTTTTTTGAGCTGTTTGATGGCGGCTTTGCCTTGGGTTGCCTCAAGCAGTGCGTGACGGCGCTCGTCTTGCGCTTTGTTTAGGTGCTTGATTTTTAGCTCGGTTGGCGTTTTTGCGGGTTGAAAAAGCATGAATGTTCCTTAATTATCATCTATGTGCCGCGATTGGCGGTTATAGACTCGGCGCGCTTTGCCTTTATTATCATTGATCGCGTCATTATCGTGACTTAAACCGATGCTTGGCGCTCGGTCATGATAATTGCAGGCTTATTGTCCTAGGATTGTGCGCGGAGAGTTGTATAACAAAAGCACATTAGGCATAATGTGCCTTTACACAATTTTTTATGCAGCGAACGCGGTGAGGTTGAGTCATCATCGCGTTTTGTGCGTTATTGTTTTGTCGGTTGCCTCTGTTGGTACTGCCTATTTATTCGGGCAATACGCCACAGTAAAGCAAGCATGTCAATGATGTCAATATAGCGATGGTGACCAACTGCCCTGTGGTCAAGGACACCAGCGCAATGACCAATAACCACAGCGCTCAGGTCTGCATTTAGACATTGAGTCAAATTGTTACATTTTAATACTTTGAATTGGGCCAAGAACTGGATACTCCTATGATGCACAGTGAATACCGAGACGAATACTGCGGAGCTGTAACCGAAAGCTTGCTAGAACAAACCATTACTATCGTCGGCTGGGTACACCGTCGCCGTGACCACGGTGGGGTGATTTTTTTAGATATGCGTGACCGCGCTGGCATCTTGCAGGTGGTGGTTGACCCAGACACGCCCGAAGCATTCGCCACTGCCGATGCGGCACGTCCTGAATACGTACTAAAAATCACAGGTCGCGTGCGTCGCCGTTATGAAGGAACTGAAAACGCAAATATGACCAGTGGTCAAGTTGAACTGCTCGGTAAAGACATCGAAGTGCTGGCAAAATCAGAAACGCCGCCGTTCCCACTCAATGATGACAATGCGACCTACTCTGAAGATTTGCGCCTAAAATACCGCTATCTCGATATGCGCCGTCCGCAAATGCAAGAGCGTATGGTATTCCGCGCCAAGGCAACATCGGCAATTCGTCGTTACTTAGACGACCACGGCTTCTTGGACGTTGAGACGCCGATTTTGACGCGTGCGACGCCAGAAGGTGCGCGTGATTATCTCGTACCATCACGTACCCGTCCAGGCAACTTCTTTGCCCTACCTCAGTCGCCACAGCTGTTCAAGCAGCTACTTATGGTGTCAGGCTTTGACCGTTATTACCAAATCGCTAAGTGCTTCCGTGACGAAGACTTGCGCGCTGACCGTCAGCCAGAGTTCACGCAGGTGGATATCGAGACGTCTTTCTTAAATGAAGAAGAAATCATGGACATTAACGAAGGCTTGATTAAGCATTTGTTTAAGACCATGCTGAACGTTGAGCTTGATAGCTTCCCACGCATGACTTATGCCGAAGCAATGCGTGACTATGCGTCTGACAAGCCTGATTTGCGTATTCCGCTAAAGCTGATTGACGTCGCTGACTTGATGAAAGATGTGGACTTTAAAGTCTTTGCTGGTCCTGCAAACGATGCAAAAGGTCGTGTTGCGGCGCTACGTATTCCAGGTGGCAGCGCCTTGAGCCGTAAGCAAATCGACGAGTACACCAAGTTTGTGGGCATCTATGGCGCACGCGGCTTGGCATACATTAAAGTCAATGACGCAAGCAACATCAACAATGGCGTGGACAAAGACTCAGGTCTACAGTCGCCCATCATCAAAAACATGAGCGATGACGTACTGGTCAGCCTTGTTGAGCGTACCGAAGCGACCGATGGCGACATCATCTTCTTTGGCGCGGACAAAGCACGTATTGTCAACGACGCAATGGGCGCACTACGCCAAAAAATCGGTCTTGACTTAGATATGGTTGACTGCGAGTGGGCACCGCTATGGGTGACTGACTTCCCAATGTTTGAAGAAACGGACGACGGTCAGTGGACCTCAATGCACCATCCGTTCACCAAGCCAAAAGGTTCGGTCGATGAGCTGAAAAACAACCCAGCCGGAGCCTTATCTATCGCCTACGATATGGTACTAAACGGTACAGAAATTGGCGGTGGTAGCTTGCGTATCAACACCATTGACATGCAGCAAGCGGTATTCGATGCGCTAGGCATTGATGAACAAGAAGCCGCTGACAAGTTCAGCTTCTTGCTTGACGCGCTAAAATTCGGTGCGCCGCCGCACGGTGGCTTGGCATTTGGTTTGGATCGTCTGATTATGTTGATGGTTGGCGCAAGCTCTATCCGTGACGTAATTGCGTTCCCAAAAACCAAAACCGCCGACTGCCCATTGACCCAAGCCCCTGCCGAAGTCGATACCAAGCAGCTGCGTGAGCTGGGCATCCGTGTGCGCGAAAAAGCACAAGCGGACAGCAACCGTCCTGCCCAGTAATTGGCGCAAGTACGATTCGCATGAATGGCTATCATTGGTTTAAATATGTGCCACTGTCTGTATTGCAGGCAGTGGCGCGACTGGTCGCCTTACTGATTGTTTGGCTGCCTGAGGTCAGTTTGGTGCGTAGCATTCGCCTAAACATGCGCCTCATCGATAGCCTACATGCCGATACGTCCAATAGACGCGTACGTGAGATTGTTCAAAATCAATGCTTAAGTACCGTCGAATCTATCAAAAGCTGGGCAATGCCCCCACAGTGGAGCATCGCCCAAATCCATACCGTGCATAATGAGCACCTCCTCAAAGACGCCTTAGACAACCCACACGGCATGCTCGCCATCGTCCCGCACCTCGGTACGTGGGAGATAATGAACGCGTGGCTGAACCAATTTGGCGCACCGACCATTCTGTATAAACCCGCCAAAAGCGGTAAGATGGACGAATTTATGCTGCATGGGCGCAGTCAGCTTAATGCAACGCTCGTCCCAACCGACAGCAGCGGCGTCAAAGCCATTTTTAAGACCTTAAAAGCAGGCGGCTTTAGTATTATTTTGCCTGACCATGTGCCCGACCCTTCAGGTGGCGTTATTGTGCCGTTTTTTGGGGTTGAGACACTGACCAGCACCCTTGCGTCCAAACTTGCCAGCAAAACCAAGTGCGCGTTGGTTGGCTTGGCCTGTATTCGCCGTGAAGACGCTCAAGGCTTTGATATTTATTGCTATGAGCTCACCGACCCTGATTTATATGCACGCGATGCCAATGTCTCTACCGCGGCACTAAATACCGCCATGCAGCAAATCATCGAGCCGCATTTTAACCATTATATGTGGGGCTATCGCCGTTTTAAGCAGGTGCCTGAGCTTGGCAACCCGTATCGCGCTGATTCCGACAAGCTAGAAGCATTTATTAAAAAACAGCGTAAGTCACACCAACCATCGTAACCGCGCGGGTGCTGTATATTCTGATACAGCCGTGGTAAGCTTAGCCATTATTTTTGGCATTACGACAGCAATACGAGAGTATCATGGCAACCCATTCCCCAACCTCTGAATCGATCCACCCAAGCGACACCCAGCGCTACGTCATCTGTATGAAATGGGGTACCAAATACGGCGCAGAATACGTCAACAGACTGTATCACATGGTCAGCCGTCATCTAACGCTCGATTTTCAGATGGTGTGCCTAACCGATGACAGCAGCGGCATCGATGAGCATGTGCAGTGCTACCCTATCCCTGAGATGGATTTACCTGCAGGTCCTGAGCGCGGCTGGAAAAAACTGACCACCTTTAAGCCTGAATTGTACGATTTGAAAGGCGTGGCGCTGTTTTTAGACATTGATATCGTCATTACGGATAATATCGATTGCTTTTTTACTTACCAAGCCGAGCATGATGACAGTGTGGTCATTATCCGCGACTGGAAAAAGCCGTGGCGCATGATTGGTAACAGCTCGGTGTACCGCTTTAACATCGGTATGAATACGTATCCGAATTTGCTGTCTAATTTTGAAGAAAACTTTACTACCATTCGCACGCAAGTGCGCCATGAGCAAGCCTATCTATCGAACTATTTGCGTGAGCATCATCACTTAGAATACTGGGACAAAACGTGGTGCGTCAGCTTTAAGTACCAATGCCTGCCACCAACGCCGCTGAATTTTGTACAAGCGCCAAAACTGCCAGCAGGCGCTAAGATTGTGATTTTTCATGGAGAAATCAACCCACCCGATGCCATCGAAGGTGGCGGCGGCAAGTGGTATCGCCATGTCAAGCCCAGCCCATGGCTTAAAGAATACTGGCAATAAGTATCTGGTTGTGTTTAGATAATTAAGAAAGCAGTTAGAATAGATAAAGGTAAGGTATTAAGGTGTTGACTATTTGAGATTGACGAGTGGAATAGGCTATGGCGTCATATTTAAGATTACCAGCCACTGCTGGATTCCATATTGATGATGAGATTATTGTCATCAAAGCGTTTAATGCCAACGAAGCCGAGCAAAGCTTATTTGGACAACACGTCAATATCATCGCCTCAGGTCCCTCGATAAAACAACTGCCATTGTCAGACCTATTAGACACGCCCACTATTTTTGTCAATGGCAGCATCAGCCTGACTGAGCATCACGATTTTGAACATATTGCAGGTTATGTCATCAGTGATGCGCACTTTATCCATCACCAACCTAAGATTTTGCGTCAGCATTATTATGGTCAACCTTTATATGCCACGCTTGCGGTTTTTGAAGCGATGGCAACCACTTGTCCTGATGTGATGCGTACCTATCATCATGCCATGCGGGTGCTGTATCCCGTGGATCGACCGTGGGGCGTGAAAGCAAATAAGTTTTCATTCAATAGACTGATATTTAACAAAAAACGGCTCAATAAAAAAAAGCCGCTGTCTTATTTTATCAATCATCCGAATTTTATTATCGAAAGCCGTCATCGTGCTGCGGAGATTGGCGTGTCTCTTAATATTACGCATGGGTTTGTAGAGGCAGGCACGGTAGCCTACGTCGCCACGCAGCTTGCTTTCTCTCGCCGCGCCGCCACCATTCATCTATACGGCATTGATTTACTGAACAGTGATCAACCAAGGTTTTATGAAAATAACAGCAACCGTATTCCGACGACGCTCAATAACGTCATGAACGAGCGTATCGTGCCTTCTTTTAATTTATTGGGCAAAACGTATAAGGCGCATGGCGTCGATGTCATCAACCACTCGCCTGTCTCAAAAACACTTTTTGATACTATTTAGTCTTTGCTACCCGATGCCTTCGCTGATAGAGCAAACGCGGCATATTGCTGCGCGATGACCGTCGGCAATAGCTGTTGATTGAGTGGCACAGTATGACGACTGCGCGCGTTCACTGCCTTATCTATAAGCCGCGCCAAACCATCAATATCCCCGACCGCCACTAGGTTCTCATTTGGTAACAGCTCTCTTGGACCAAAGGGGCAATCGGTACTGATGACGGGAACGCCAAGCGCTTGCGCCTCGACGATGACATAACCAAAACCTTCAAATTTGGACGTCAGTACCAACAATGCCGCTGACGCCATAAAGGGATAAGGATTGCTCTGAAAACCCAAAAATATCACATCGCGACTGATATTTAGCTGGCGTACAAGCGCCTTTATTTCTGCTTCTAGTCTGCCCTTACCTATCAATACCAATGGCAACTTGCGCGCTGTCTTTGCATAAGCGTGCAGCAAATCTCGATGACCTTTCATAGTATCGAATGACGCCACGTGGACAATATATTGTTTGTCTCTCAAGCCAAACGGTTCGATACGCGGTGTTAGTAAAGCTTGGCTTTGAATCCAAGCAGCATCGCAAGGGTTATAAATGGTCGTTGTTTGTGTGATGTTCCCTAATAGCGCCAGTAAATCGTTGCGCGCACCATCGCTGACGCAGCTACAAGGATGCGCGCCATACACCATGCGTAAGTGATGTATTGTCTGGGCTGGCATATCTAATAACTGCTGCTCGAACTGCTTAGACAGCGCGGTATGCAGCACATTTATGATATTGGGCAATCGGCTGTACGCCATAATCCAGTTTACTTTATAAATATTTGCCAATATCAGATCTGGCGTGCCTATGTGACTCAGCACATAGCTATCGATACGCTGAGCGACTGCCTTGTAAGCCTGCGCCTGCTTAGATTCTGACGCAAAGTTCTGCTCAGTAAACACTTCATCATAGGGTACGAGGTGATAGTGAATATTGGCATCCAGTGGCATGTCTTGTGTGGCTTCCAAACATAAGACATGCACGCTATGCCCCATTTTTACATATGCGCTGGCTAGTGTGGTCACCATCCGCTCAGCACCTCGACCTTCAAGCGCTTTTAAAATAAATAACGTTGTGGGCATGGATATCTCAATTTGGTTTTTGAATGACAGTGATGGACGGTACGTATGTTCTTAATGTTTGCAGCATTTTGACGTTTTATGCTAGTCTCATTTGCTTCACGCGCCAGCGTACAGTCTTAGCTTACCACCTTGCCGATAGCAAAATCATGCGCATTACTGATTTTATAACTCAGTTAACCCTTGCTAATACGGGTATCAGTAAATATCATAGCAGGCCTAGATGGTGTTCGTATTTGAATTACTTGTGTAACTGCCACAGACCTCTATTCATAGAAAATGGGATCACTCATGAAGCAACCTGATGAGAAA
Organism: Psychrobacter aestuarii; assembly: GCF_904846035.1. Lineage (GTDB taxonomy): Bacteria > Pseudomonadota > Gammaproteobacteria > Pseudomonadales > Moraxellaceae > Psychrobacter > Psychrobacter aestuarii. The sequence goes on along the minus strand of NZ_CAJGYT010000001.1, from coordinate 2,579,197 downwards.
GGCATAGACGTTGTCATCGAATGGGCGGTAAGTGATATCGCCCTGTCAGGCACAGCCCGTGGCTTACAAAGTATTGGCGCTAATGTCCGCCGTTATCGTTAGGGGTCATTATGCATACAGCCACATCATCCGAGCACAGCATCACCGTCATCATTGCAGGTAACCCTATCACTATTGCGCCACTAACGCAGGCAGAAGCCAAAGCGTCAACGCTTGGTTCGGTCAACATTGTGGCGTCTGGTCCGTCTATGCAAGATGTGGACTTTGCACCGTTACTGCCGCGTCCGACATTTTTTGTGAATGGCAGCATTGGCTTACTTGGGCAATATGCGTTTGCCGAAGTCGCAGGTTATGTGATTACTGATGCACGCTTTATCGCCCATCAGCCCGAGATGATTCGCACGCATTATCATGGGCAGCCGCTTTATGCCACGCAAGCGGTGTTCCAAGCCATGGCTGAGCAGATGCCTGACATTATCGAGCAGTATCATTATGCCATGCGCCTGATTTTTGCCGTGGACAGACCACCGAGTACGTCAGCGCTGCCGCGTTATCTAAAATGGCTACAAAAAAAGCCCAAGCTGGCAGATTATCAGCAACACCCCGCCTTTATTATCGATACTCAGCATGCCCCGCAAGCGATTGGCGTCTCATTCGATGTGACGCAAGGTTTTGTGGAGGCAGGCACGGTCGCCTATGCTGCCGCCCAGCTGGCGTATACGCTTGGCGCATCGAGTATTCATTTGTATGGCATTGATTTGTTAAACAGTGCCCAGCCGCGTTTTTATGAGAATGAGGACAATCGTGCGCCGTGCAAATTGGACAAGGCCGTGATGGAGCGTATTGTGCCCTCGTTTGCCTTACTGTGCGTGCGCTATGCGGCTCGTGGTGTGACGGTCATCAATCATTCGCCAGTGTCAAAAGGATTGTTTGGTGCGACTGATAATATGCCATCATAATGCCTGTATCCTAAAACGCCGCATCGTCCCCTACCGTTTTATCCACTCATAAGCTTGAGGTCGCCCGCTCCTATGTCTCAGCCGTCTTTATCCCAGCGATTGATGAACGTCTTTACCAGTGAAAAAACGCGGCATGCAGACGTGATTTTGCAGGCATTTGCGGACAAGACGTTTGCTGATATGAAGGCGGTGACGATTACTCACGCCATGTGTGATGACGCCGCATTAACGGACAGACCACGCACCAAAGCCTTGCCTGCGCATATAGACAACTTGCGGCATCAGTTTATTGGTAGTTCTGAGCTGTGCTTTTATCACGCGGTGCTGGTGGTATTGCTGCGCCGCCACTATCAGCCTGAACAGACCTTTGCCGCATTCGAATCCTTATGGAAAACGCAGAGCGATTATTTGCTAGATACTTTGTCTCTACGCTGGCTGGTGTCCGCTTGCGACAGCTTTGTGGATTATAGCGCCTGCCCTGTGCGCGCGGCGACACTGATGAATGTCGCTACCTTAATCAATACCTTGAAGGTGTATGAAACCCAGCGCTATCTTTATGCCTTGCCAGCAGACGCGCCACTGTGCCCCAAACGCACTGCGTCATTGTACCAAACCCATTTGCCCCTGTATGAAGGATTGACGCTGTTCCGTATCGGTACAGATGACACGCTTAAAAATATGCGCCAACGTTATCAGCGCTTTCAAGCGAGAGATGAGCTTGCAGGACGTATGCTGCTAGGCGTTTTTGACAGACTGCATCATGCAGACAGTGCGTTTGTGACCATGCAGTCCTTGCACCAAGATGATAAGTCGGCATGGTGGACGACCACGCCCTAGCCTTGTCCGCTTATTCGTTTATTGAGTTTCACTATTATTGAGTAATTGTATGACCTTGATCCCACAAACACCCACTTATCAAAGCATGTCCGCTGATGACCGATTTTTTGTCTGCTGCTTTTATACGGACAGTTATTTAAGCCATGCGCTGTCACTCAAAGACTCGCTAGATGCTTTTGGGCTAAATTATGTGTTCAAAAAAGTGGACGATGCAGGCTACTGGGAAGCCAATACGCGAATCAAGCCGCATTTTATTTTAGACTGTCTTCAGCAGTTTCCGGATAAAGATGTGCTGTATTTGGACGCGGATGCGCTGGTCAAAAAACCTTTGGACTACTTTAATCATATCGACGGTGATGTTGCGTTTTATAAAACCAAGGGCATGGCGGGTATGTCACATGATTACTTGGCGAGCACGTTGTTTTTTCGTAACACGCCTGCCACGGTCACGCTGGTGAAGCAGTGGATTGCTGAACAGGTCGATGGCAAACGCACGCAAGTCGACCAAGACAGTCTCGATGTGGCTATGGAAAAGATGGGCGACAGCATCACAGTGACGCCACTTAGCCCAGGGTATATCAAAATATTTGATAAAGATTATGATGGTGAGATTTATATTGAGCAGTACCAAGCCAGTCGTGGTCAAACCAAGCTAAAACGACAACAAATCCGCTGGCGCAACCGTCTTATTGGCGGGGCAGTTATTGTGCTTGCAGTCGCGCTTGTCTGGCAGATATTGAGCTAAAGCTATTTGCCTAGACGCTTAGGCAACATCAGGTATTGCCACGTTGGCAAAGCGCAAATAGGCTTTAGCGATATTATGCGGTAAAAATTTGGTGTTAAACGGATGGGCAAACTGTTCAGGCTGCTGCATGGCTTGCTCCAGCTTGGCAGCAATCGCATCGATATCATTAACGGGCATCAGCTGATGTGCGCCAAGAATCTCACGAGGTCCCGACTGGCAGTCTGTGCTGATGACAGGCACATCAAGCGCTAATGCCTCTGCCAATACCAAAGCAAACCCCTCTCTTTCCGAGGTAAGCACTTTACACTTGGCATGCTTTAGATAAGGAAAAACGTTTTCACAAAATCCAAGCATGATAACTTTGTCCTCTAATCCCAATTGCGTTATCAGCGTCTTGATTTCTTGTTCCAGCTTACCTTGCCCTGCTAATAACAAAGGCACGCGCTGACTGGTCTTGGCATAAGCCTGAATCAAGATGTCGTGTCGCTTGGCTTTTTTAAAGCTACCCACATGGATAAGATAGTCTTTATATTCAGGAACAAAAGCCTCTGCAAGCTGACGGATATAGACCTGATCAATAGGATTATGCACTGTCGTGACTTTTGTGATATTTCCAAATGATTGGATAAAGTCCGTCTCGACGCCTTCACTAACGCAAACGCAGGGGTGTGTACCATAAACGTTCTGTAGTTCAGCAGTGCGTTTGGCAGGATTGGGCTGGTCGGCAATGTGATAGTACAAGGACAAAGTGTTGTGTATTACATGAATGATATTTGGCAATCGACTGTAGCGCAAGGTGCTGTCAGCGCGCTCTAAATTAGAAAGTACCAAGGCAGGCGTGCCAATATGCTTTAAAATATAGTTATCGATGCTACGCGCAAACATACGATAACGGATAGCGCCTTTTGGCAACCAGCGGTAGCCTTGATAATCAATCAAGTGATATTTTAGATTCTCGGGCAAGGCAAATTCAACTTTGGGGTCAAACCGTACCACGTGAACATCAAAGCCCAGCGCATCAAAAGCACTGCCAATGGTCAATACAAAACGCTCCGCGCCTGCTCCTTGCAAAGAATTGATGACTAATACGATACGCTCTGGTTGTTTAGCGGTAGCAGTTGGCATAATGTCCCTATGATAAATATCAATCCAAATGTAAAACGGTGTATGTTTGGTCTTATCGATTAAACAGTCGTGCAAATAATGATTTTGGCTTATTCGAACGAGTGATGTTGTTGCCCTTATAACGCTTATGCGTCTTTTTAGGAAACGTCCCGAAGGCAGGGATACGGTAGTCATCGAGCGTATAGCCTGCTGCGAGGGCTTCTTGATAATAACGATCAAACAGCGCGTCCAACTCTGGACGTGGATGGGGCATCACCTGACCGTCAAACCAATGAGAAAAGCCTTCTTTTTCAACGCGCGGTAAGGCATAGCGGTGGCTAAATTGCGTTCCCATGTCGGAATAGTGCAAGATTTTGATGTCATCGATAGGCAAATCTTCACCATCGACGCAGTTATAGCTGTCTACATAAGGGGTGATGAGTTGCGGATTGTTTTTAATCGTATCCATCATGCTCTGATGCGCATCTGGATCCGTGGTCAGCTGCGATATCGGCAGCAGCCACTCTTTGGCAGCCGCACAGTCCCAAACGCAGGTACATAGCCGAGTCATATCGGCGTCGGTCTTGGCAGCAACAATGGTGCCTTCATTCATGGGATGCTGCCACAGCGCTTTGATATCCGACAATACCACCACATCAGCGTCCATATAGATGGCGCGACCTTGATAATCGCAGTATTCAGGAATCGCCCAGCGAAACCCTGAAAAGGGGGTCGCCCACTTTTTGGTGTTCCACCCTTCTTTTTGTTTTGGGTTGGCATACCACGTGCTGTGCTCGTCTCGAGAAAGCTGCATCCAAGTGATGTCCACAGGTAGGCTGCTGTGCTTTTTTATGCTGTATTCAAGCACCATCATTTGTTCAAGGTCGCAATTGTTGGGGTCACACCCGACAAATACTTTTACTACATCGTTACTCATGGCAGATTTCCTAAGATAACTGTGGCGACAATCACGCCTGCCGATAATAATTGATTTTGTTAAATACTGGGCGCTATAGCCAGACAAGCGCCGACTGCGACTATGACAGTGCGTCAATAGTCTCTATAATGTGCAGCACTGCCGATTATGATGTGTGCGTTGCGCATTGTGATTGTTTATTTTCTAGCGCAGTTGCCATCTGACGAGTGCCCTTATGACTGTAAAGCATACGCCCGACCATCCAACCCGCACGCCTTATCTTTGGTTCGTGCTGTGCCTGATAGCCTACTTTGTGCTTTGGTCCATCCTACCCGCCTTTCTGGCCAGCAGCGTGGCTTTAGACGTCAGTGAGGGTATCAATTGGGGCAGCGAATGGCAATGGGGCTACTATAAACACCCTCCTTTATCGTCTTGGATATTATACAGCTTTTATCAGCTCTTTGGACACATCGGTCCCTACGTGCTCAGTCAGCTGTGTGTACTGCTTACCCTTTACTTGGTGTATCGCTTGGGCAAGACAGTATTCAATCAGGCAACCGCAATACTCGGCAGTGTCCTGACGCTCGCAGTGGTCTACTACGTATACCCGAGTCTTGAGTTTAATCACAATGTGGCGCAGTTCCCAATTTGGGCAGGACTGTCTTTAGCGTTTTATCATTGCATCACGCGGGAACGGATTGGCGATTGGCTGTGGCTTGGGGTGCTCGGTGGTTTGGGCATGCTCACCAAATACAGCGTAGCGTTTTTGTTGATACCGATGGCACTGTATTTATTGCTGCCCAGTCAATGGCATCATCTCAAGCGTGTGGGTCCTTGGGCGGCATTGGCACTGATGGTAGCACTGTTTGTACCGCATGTGTATTGGCTCGCCACGCACGACTGGCTGCCATTTGGCTATGCCAGTGGACGCTCGCACGATGTGGCAGAGGGCGCGGATACGCTCAGTCGCCATACCAGCTGGCTTGGTTTCTTCGTGGCGCAGTTGGTAGCGCACATTCCGCTATTGATTCTTGCTTTTATCAATCGTAAGTCATTATTTAAACCAAATGCTTATCGTGAGCAACTAACTAGCGCCAAGTCAAATATTAAGCTGCTGTGGTACATTTGGGCCGCACCGCTGGCGCTACTGGTAGTATTAAGCCTTATCTTTGGTATTGGTCTGCGCGATATGTGGGGCATGCCGATGTGGGCATTGTCTGGGCTACTGGTTGCCTCTTTTATTAAACCTGAATATTTTGCCATCGCTAATAAACGTATGCAGCGCAGATTAATCGTTTGGTTAAGTATCGCGACGGTGCTGAGCATGGTCTATGTCGGCGCAGGTGACTATCTGCGGCATAAGCCATCACGTATGCAGTGGCCTGAGCAAGCCATCGCGGACAACGCCGCCCAAACGTGGCAAGATTATAGCAGCTGTCCGCTTGATAGCGTGTCGGGTGACCGCTGGCTGGGCGCATTGATTGCGATGAATAATGACTTCCCCTCGCAGATGATATCAGGACCTGCCAGCCATTCACCATGGATGACGGCTGAGCGCCTGCGTACGCACGGCACACTGGTCGTCAAAGAAGCCGATGCTGAGGTTGAGCTGCCACTATTAGACCAAGTGGTCAATAAAGGCGACTTCATCAAGCATCAAGGTCAATGGCAGATTGCGTGGCGCGATGCCGAGATTGCGCCGCTCATCATTGATTGGACGCTTTATGTGCCAAAAAACTGCCAGACGGCACAAGATGCGCTATGATGGGCAGCATTATTTGTCCTCACTGTTATAAATTAAGCTGATGGGTGTATTCATGTCCCAACATCGTCCGTATTTGTCCATAATCATGCCTGCGTATAATGATGCTGAGGCAATACATGCCTTTTTGCCCGAAGTGCTCAGCTTTGCAGGAACGCTTAGGGACGCACAGCGAGCGTGTGAGATTATCATCGTTGATGATGGTAGTCGCGATGCGTTAAGTGATGTGGTCACGGCATTGATGCCGACCCGCGCGGACAATACGCACATTCGCTTGATTCATTTATCGCGCAACTTTGGCAAAGAGCCTGCACTCAGTGCGGGGCTTATGCACGCGCGCGGTGAGCTGGTCGCCATGCTAGATGCGGACGGGCAGCATCCTATCACCGTACTAGAGCAAATGCTCACCATGGTGCAGCAAACCGATGTGGATATGGTGGCGGCAATCCAAGCCAATCGCCCAAGTGAAAGCCAATTGGCAAAGACCTTAAAACGCAGCTTTTATTTATTCATTCAAGACAGTCAGCGCTACGAGATACGTCCCAATGCGGGCGACTTTCGAGTCATGAACCGCAAGGTGGTCGATGCCTTGTGCGCCCTGCCTGAGCGTCAACGCTTTATGAAGGGGCTGTATGCATGGGTCGGCTTTAATACCGTCTATCTGCCATTTACTGCGCCATCACGCGGTACAGGCGAGAGTAAGTTTAATTACGGCAGCTTATTTGAGCTGGCACTCGTTGGCATCACGTCGTTTTCACAAAAGCCGCTGCGTTTGATTTCGCGCATTGGCTTTGTGGTCTCGGCGCTGTCCTTCTTATACGGCTTATATATCGTCTTTGAGACGCTACTGTTCGGTAACGATGTAGCAGGCTGGGCGACGGTTGCAGCGGGTATTATGTTTTCGACAGGCATTCAGCTGGTGTGTATTGGCGTGATTGGCGAATATGTCGGGCGCTTATACGAAGAGGTCAAACAGCGTCCCATGTACTTGGTGGATAAAACTGTCGATAGCGATGATTATCCCGCCACGAGCACAACTGTCCCTGCGCCTGAGCGCGAACTTGTATAAGCGTTAAGGCACTATCCTTTATGACATCCTCCCACTCTGCCTCATCACAAGCGCTGTTTTTCGTTATCGTTGGCGGCGCAGCGGCACTCACCCACTTTATTATACTGTGGCTGCTGGTCAGTCAGTTTGCTGTTACTCCTGCATGGGCGAACGTCTGGGCATTTTTGGTGGCATTCGTGGTCAGTTTTTTGGGTCATTTTTATGTGACCTTTCGCCCGCAACACGCGCAAACGGCATCAAAGAACACTCTACTTACGTCTTTGTTAAAGTGGTTTGCCAGCTCGGTCGCAGGCTTTGCCATCAATCAAGGCTTATTCGTGCTGGGGCTACATGTACTGGGCGAGCGTTATTATCTTTTAGTATGGTTTATCGTCACCGCCTTAGTGACACTGATGAGCTTTACGCTGGGCAAACTGTGGGCATTTAAATCATGACGATACATAACGACACCACGCGCGCTGTAATGATTAATGTCGATGACCTCGGATTGTCTTCGGCGGTCAATGCAGCAGTAGTTGAACTTGCCAGCCAGCAGCGCATCAGCGCCACCAGCTATATGGTGGGCGGCTCAATCACGCAAACAGATATTGCCGAATTACAGCGCCAGCGTATAGATATCGGTCTGCATTTGGACATGACAGGCATTATCGATTCCCACTTGCGCGCACCGCTAAAAACCGTGTTATTAAACAGCTATTTGCGTAAGTTTAAACGCGCTGAGCTAGACACGCTGATTCATTCGCAGCTTGATGCCTTTGAGACGCGCTTTGGGCACGCGCCTGTGTTTATTGATGGGCATCAGCACATTCATCAGCTGCCAGTCGTGCGGCACAGTCTGCTTAAGGCGCTACAAAAGCGCTATCAAGACGGCGCGCGCATTGACATTGCGGCACGTACCAGCACCCCTCTACTGCCTGATATTAAGTCTTGGATTATCTACTTGCTCGGCGGGCGGGCATGGCACGCGGCGTGTCAACGTCAAGGTATTAAGACCAATGACCGCTTTGGCGGGGTCTATGATTTTGATGCAAACTTGGCGCAGCTGGCGACATTGTGGGACACGTGGCTTACGCGTGCGCCTGTCATGACCAAAGGCGGCTTAACTGATAACCATACGCCCATGACGCTGATAATGTGTCACCCTTCCGTCGCGCAAAACAACTGGCAGGATGAGATTAAGGCAGCGCGTGAGGTCGAATATCAGTGGCTGACCAGCACAGCATTTGGCGAGCTGTTAGCTAAATATCATGTCAAGTTGGTGCGTTGGTCGGATGTTCATGCAAAATGAAATAACAAAAAATGCTATAACACCAAAAAAAAGCCCACCTGATAACAGATGGGCTTTTTTTATGAAACACTAAGTCAATGAATAGATATTTAAATCAATCGACTCAGAACAAAATACTTAGATATCAAAGGACAATTCACGGTCGCCATTGGCATCTTGGATGCGGGTTGGTAGACCGATTTTGTTCAATAGGTTAATGAACGGACGTGGGTCAAGCTCTTCGACGTTGACCATCTTGCCTGCGTCCCATTCGCCAGTCGCGACCAGCATTGCCGCAGCAACAGGCGGTACACCAGCGGTATACGAGATGCCTTGGCTGCCGACTTCGTTGTACGCTTCTTTGTGGTCTGAGACGTTATAAACGAATACTTCTGCGTCTTCACCATTTTGCTTGCCTTTGACTTTATCACCGATACAGGTCTTGCCGGTATAGTTCGGCGCCAGCGAGCTTGGGTCTGGTAGGACAGCTTTGACCACTTTTAATGGCACAACTTCTTGACCTTCTGCGGTCTTAACAGGCTGCTCTGACAGCAGACCCAAATTTTGCAAGACGGTAAAGACATTCATGTAATGCTCACCAAAGCCCATCCAAAAGCGGATGTTTGGCACATCAAGGTTCGCTGATAGTGAATGAATCTCATCGTGTCCACTCAAATAGCTGTTTTGTACGCCAACGACAGGCAAATCATCGGTACGCTTGACTTCGAACATCTTGTTTGACTGCCACTGGCTGTCTTGCCAAGAATACACCGTGCCTGTGAACTCGCGAAAGTTAATCTCAGGGTCAAAGTTGGTGGCGAAGTATTTGCCGTGGCTGCCTGCATTGATATCAATGATGTCGATATCGGTCACAGAGCCTTTGTCCATCATGTCATAGCCAATCTTGGCATACGCATTGACCACACCTGGGTCAAAGCCTGCACCCAAAATCGCGGTGATGTTGTGCTTTTCGCAGCGCGCTTTACGCTTCCATTCATAGTTGCCGTACCATGGCGGCGTCTCACAGATTTTGCGTGGGTCTTCATGGATAGCGGTGTCGATATAGGCTGCGCCCGTCTCGATACAGGCTTCCAGCACACTCATGTTGATGAAGGCTGAGCCGACATTGATGACGATGTTGACGCCCGTAGATTCAATCAGCGCGATGACTGCTTGGGTATCGAGTGCGTTTAATTCATGCGTCTGCAAGCTGGCAGGTACTTTAAAGCTGCCTTTTTCTGCCACGCTATCAGCGATGGCATCGCACTTGTCTTTGGTACGTGAGGCAATGTGTAGGTTGCCCAGCACGTCATTGTTCATGGCACACTTGTGGGCGACCACTTGTGCCACGCCGCCTGCACCGATAATCAATACGTCTTTTTTGCTTTGAGCTTTATTCAATGAGAAATCCTCCTTTGTGCTGCTGTTAGCGCCTTAGCGAACGGCTGTTCAAAACAGTAGCGAGTGAATGATATGCGTGAATTAAAAAGGAAGACCGAGGAAAACCCACGCACCCGTCAGGCAGTGATGACCCCATCGCTGCCCGTGGCGATTATAACAAGTTTTTGCGGTATTTCGACAACAATTCGCACATTCTTAAACGCCTGATGACTGCTTTTTTTACCGTCATAAAACGGCAGGCAAAAGCGCTATAAACAAGCGTTTGGTCGTTAAGACAGGCTCGCCTTGTAGTCGTCATAATTAAACTGGCGCTGCACATCGATGCTGCCATCCAAACGGCGGATGACGATAGCGGGCATGTTGACCCCATTGAACCAGTTTTTCTTGACCATGGTATACCCTGCGGCATTACCAAAGGCAATGGTGTCGCCAATATTTAGGGCAGCTGGCAGTGTATACTCGCCAAAGATATCCCCCGCCAAGCACGAGCGCCCATAAATGATGGTCGATTCGCTGCTTTTGTCACTGTCTGCAACAGGTGACAGGCGCAAACCCTCGTCATTGATAGCTTCAATGGGGGCAGCTTCGCGGTAAATCAACAAGTCGAGCATGTGCGCTTCGATAGAGGCGTCAACGACGGCTAACGGCTTGTCATTATGCATGGTATCCAGCACGGTCGTCACCAGCGTGCCCGCGCCATGAATGCTGGCCTCGCCTGGCTCAAGATACACTTGTACGCCATAGGTTTCGCTAAAGGTTTTTAGACGCTCGGCAAGTTTATCGACAGGATAATCAGGAGCGATAAAGTGAATGCCGCCGCCCAAGCTCACCCACTCAAGCTGCGCTAAAATGTCGCCAAAGCGCGCTTCGATGTCAGCAAGGCTAGCGCTAAAGGCATCAAAATCGTCGTTTTCGCAGTTGTTATGAATCATCACGCCCGTAATGTCAGGCAGCACCGCTTCGATACGCGCTTTGTCATGCTCGCCCAAACGGCTAAACGGACGCGCTGGGTCGGCGATAACAAAAGACGAATTACTGGTCTTAGGGTTCAAACGTAAACCAACAGGAATATTTTGCGCTTTTGCCTTGTCTTTAAAAGCATTTAGTTGCGAGATGGAATTAAAGATAATTTTGTCCGCGTAGCTCAGCACCTCATCAATCTCATCTTGACTGTAGGCAACGCTGTAGGCGTGCGTTTCTTTGTCGTCGTGCTTGCCAAACGTCTCGCGACCCAAGCGCACTTCGTTCAATGAAGACGAAGTCGTGCCGTGTAAATAAGGCGCCATCGCGTCAAACACGCCCCACGTGGCAAAGCATTTTAGCGCGAGCAATGCCTTCGCGCCCGACTGCTCACACAGACGATGAATGATTTGTACATTGGCAACGATAGCACTTTCATCGAGCAAATAGTACGGCGTAGGCACGGACAGCGGCGTCTTGGTGTGGTCAGTCGTCATAATCTCTTCCATCAGGTTACATCATTATCACAAAGCGGTTGCGATGGCGCAGCACCCCTTTATGACAGGTCTCAAGATTTTGGCTATAGTAGTACAAACCCATGACAATTAGAATAGCTTATGAGCACTTTACCCGATTATGCGCAGTTTTTGGACAACATCGATGTTCAAGAAGCGCACCCCGATGCCCATGCGGTATTATCGTTTTGGTTTGATGCCGCGCATCACGACTGCTGGTTTGCCAAAAGTGACGACTTTGACCAAAATATTGCAGACAATTTCGGCGAGTTGTGGCGCGCCGCTTGCCAAGGCGAATGCGCCCACTGGCGCAGACACTGCACGCACAACGCGCTGGCGAATCTAGCAGGGCGCTTGGCTGAGATTATCGTGATTGACCAGTTTTCGCGCAATCTGTGCCGCGATGAGGACGCGGCCTTTGCGCATGACTCTATGGCGCTGGTACTCACGCAAGAAGCATTGCCGCAGGCGGGCTATGAGATGCTGCCGACCGCGTGGCAGCAGTTTTTAATCATGCCCATCATGCATTCTGAGTCCGCTGATATTCATGCCCATTATTTTCATTACTTTAAAGCTTTGGGCGATGCGGTGATACTCGATTTTGCCAAGCAGCATAAGGCGATTATTGATGAGTTTGGGCGTTATCCGCACCGCAATGAGGTGCTGGGGCGCGAATCTAGCGAAGCGGAAAAGGCGTTTTTGGCAACGCCCAATTCTTCATTTTAACCATGATGCGGTAGCGCCCCCGTCGTGGGACAAAATATTGGCGGCAGATGGGCATTCAATGGTATATTGATGCCTTATTTTTACGCTCACTGCGCGCTTTGGAGGCTGTTTTGTCGCTACCGTCTGACCCCAATCCTTCACCTGCCGCTGTCGATACCAAACGCATGGATGCCGCGCCACTGATACTCTCAGAGGTGCTTACTGACGCCGCGCTACCTTGGCAGATTCATAATTGTAAAATCCAGCAGCATATCGTGACCCGTGAGCAGCCATTGCCGTTTTTGTATCACTATGATAGCTTGAATGAGGCGCTCAAAGAAACGCTGCCGTTAACGCCTGCACTATTGGCAAAGTTTGACACACCAATGCTGCCCGCTGAGGCTGCTGCCCTGCTCGGTATTGATAGCGCACTGATTGCTGCGCCGTGGCATGTCAAAATCAGCGGCACGCTGGTGGTGTTTAGCGAGGCGCTACAGCTCGCCTGCCGCTTGAATTTTAGCAATACCATCAAAGAGACGCAGCCTATTTATACCAAAGACGCCGAAGAAGCGGTGACGCTGGCGTTTAAAGAATGGCAGTTTTTGGGGCGTGTCGATGTCTTGTATAAAAAAGAAGCGACGCTCATCAGTATTGATGACAGCGAACTTGCTGAGCCAATCACGATTGCGCCGACCACCGCTTATCAGCAGCTGCCCGCCGCGCACGCCATCAGCTTGATTGCGGCACTCGAAGCGGACAAAGCGCAGTTGCCGTGGTTTGAGGCGGTAATTCTAGCGCGTATTCAATAATATCAGCACGTATGCACAATATTTGTTGTTATCATAATTAACTTTCATCATTCATAGATAGTGATTTTGCCCGTTGCATGGCATCATTTAGGGTTTCGCAACGACAATTTCACACTACCGCCTATTTAAGGAAGCTTGTATGGACTATCGCTCAAAAACCTCTACTGCGGGTCGTAATATGGCAGGTGCGCGAGCGCTATGGCGCGCAACTGGCATGAAAGATGGTGACTTTGAAAAGCCAATCATCGCCATTGCCAACTCATTCACCCAGTTTGTGCCAGGTCACGTACATCTAAAAGACTTGGGTCAACTGGTCGCACGCGAGATTGAAGCGGCGGGCGGTGTCGCCAAAGAATTCAACACCATTGCGGTCGATGATGGTATTGCGATGGGTCACAGCGGTATGCTGTATTCCTTGCCGAGCCGTGATTTGATTGCCGATTCGGTCGAGTACATGGTCAACGCCCACTGCGCCGATGCGCTGGTGTGTATTTCAAACTGTGACAAAATCACCCCAGGTATGCTGATGGCAGCAATGCGCCTAAACATCCCAACGGTATTCGTCTCAGGCGGTCCGATGGAAGCGGGCAAAGTCATCGCCAGCACCGTTGGTAAAAGCCACAACAATGAAGACAGCGCAGGCAGCACCATCCGTAAGCTGGACTTGGTCGATGCGATGATGGACGCGGCAGACGACAGCATCAGCGATGAAGATGTGGCAGCGATTGAAGTCTCAGCGTGCCCAACTTGCGGCTCATGCTCAGGCATGTTCACCGCCAACTCAATGAACTGCTTGACCGAAGCCTTGGGTCTGTCACTACCAGGTAATGGCTCACTACTTGCCACCCATGCGCTGCGCCGTGAGCTGTTCTTAGAAGCGGGTCGCACCATCGTATCATTAGCAAAACGTCGCTACGAAGGCGATGACGATTCAATTCTACCGCGTAACATCGCCACCAAAGCGGCGTTTGAAAACGCCATGAGCCTTGATATCGCGATGGGCGGCTCGACCAACACCATCTTGCATTTGCTCGCTGCTGCCAATGAAGCCGAAGTTGATTTTAAAATGGCAGATATCGACCGTCTAAGCCGCCGCGTGCCTTGCCTGTCAAAAGTCGCACCCGCCACGCAAAAATACCATATGGAAGACGTGCACCGCGCAGGCGGCGTGATGGCACTGCTCGCTGAATTGAACCGCGCCAATCTGCTCGATACCTCAGTACCGACCATCCACAGCGATACCATGCAAGCGGCGCTTGAAAAATGGGACATCATGAACCCAGACAACACCGAGGCGCGCGCGCTGTATATCGCCGCACCGGGTGGCGTACGTACCACAGAAGCCTTTTCGCAAGATAAAGAATGGCCGAACCTCGACGTCAACCGCGAGTCAGGTTGTATCCGCAGCGCTGATAATGCCTACTCTACCGATGGCGGCTTGGCCGTGCTTTACGGCAACATCGCTGAGCGTGGCTGCGTGGTCAAAACCGCAGGCGTGGATGAGAGCATCCTGACTTTTACGGGTCGCGCGCGTATCTTTGAATCGCAAGATGCCGCCGTCGCCTCTATCCTCGATGACCAAATCGTCGCAGGTGATGTGGTCATCATCCGCTATGAAGGACCAAAAGGCGGCCCAGGTATGCAAGAGATGCTCTACCCAACCACCTATCTAAAATCAAAAGGTTTGGGCAAAGCCTGTGCACTACTGACGGATGGTCGCTTCTCAGGCGGCACCTCGGGTCTGTCTATCGGTCATGCCAGCCCAGAAGCGGCTGAAGGCGGTGCGATTGGCTTGGTAGAAGAAGGCGATACCATCCACATCGACATCCCGAACCGTACCATCAACATCGATATCAGCGATGCCGACCTCGCAGCGCGCCGTGAAGCGATGGAAAGCCGTGGCAATCAAGCATGGAAACCTGTCTCGCGTACCCGCGTGGTCTCCCCTGCACTACGCGCCTATGCCGCCATGACCACCAGTGCCGATACAGGTGCGGTGCGTGATGTGAGTCAAGTCGAGCGTTAATTGTGCTAAATATTTAAAACTTATGTGCAATAAATAAAAAGTCAGCCTCGCGCTGGCTTTTTTTTCACCAAAACACAACGCGGTATCGGTGGTGATAACGATTTTTTGCGAAGTGATGGCTGTTTTGTTGTCATCATAGAGGCCTATGCTGCCGCTTTGTGCAGTACACAGTACGCCTTTTGATGACACAGATGACCACTCATGATTGAAAACTATAATGTCTTTTTATTAGTCTGCGGGATTGCCTTTTTGTTCGGGGCGCTGTTCCCTGTGATTTTCAGGCGACTGCCCGTCTCTTTACCCATGCTGCAAGTGACCTTTGGCATTTGTATGGGCTATTGGTGGACGAGCCTGTCTTTTTTGGACCCTATTGATAATGGTTTTATTATCGAAAAACTGACCGAGATTGTGGTGCTCGTCTCTTTGGTCGGTGCAGGTATCAAGATTGACACACCGCTGAAATGGCAAAATTGGCGCACCACCGCGCGCTTGCTACTGATTACCATGCCTATCGGCATTTTTGCGATGGCATTTTTGGGTTATTACGCCTTTGGCTTGACAATGGGTGCCGCCATTTTGCTCGGTGCCGTGCTTGCGCCGACCGACCCCGTACTCGCCGCCTCTATCCAAGTCGGACCACCCAATACGGGCACAGAGGACACCTCCCGCTTTACCTTAACTTCGGAGGCAGGATTGAATGATGGCTTGGCGTTCCCTTTTGTCTATTTGGCAATAAAAATGGCAGAAGCGCACAGCGAAGGCGAGCGCTTTGATAGCGCGCTGTTTTGGTCATGGTTCAGCCATGATGTGCTGTGGAAGATTGGCGTTGGTGTCTTGGTCGGTGTGCTCGTGGGCAAGTTTTTGGCAAAGATTGTGTTCTCCAAGCACACTTGTGACACCACACTATCGCAAGGCTATGTGATTATTGCACTGACCTTGATGGCGTATGGGCTTGCGGAGTACGTGGACAGCTATGGCTTTATTGCCGTCTTTGTTGCCGCCTTTGCATTTCGCCGCTCGGAGTGCGAGCACGAGTATCATCAAAAACTGCATGATTTTGCCGAGCAGTCTGAAGGTTTGCTGATGTCATTGGTGCTTGTGACCTTTGGTATTTTTATTGGTCAAGGGCTGGAGTCTGGCGTTGAGCTGACGTGGAAAGTGTACATCGTGAGCTTTGTTTTCTTATTGCTGATACGCCCTATCGGCGGCTTGATTGCGCTATCAGGACTTGGTATGCACCGTAATGAAAAATACGCCATCTCCGCGCTCGGTATTCGCGGCATCGGGACCTTGTATTATTTATCATACGCGCTTAATCAGGGGTATTTCGCCGAAGATGAAGCCATCAAACTGTGGGTGGTCTGCTCGATTGTGATTTTGGCGTCCATCTTTATGCATGGGTTAAGCGCACCAAAGCTGCTAAAAATGACCCCCAAACCTAAGCCGCTAAACTAACGACTTTTTCCCGTTTTATTGATGCCACCATAAAAAAAGCCCTGCTTTGATGTCCAAAGCAGGGCTTTTTTGTCATAGCGTAGACTCAGGCAAGCTCGGTATCAAGCGCCATCAAGACCGCTTCGGTCAATGCAAACTGGCGCACATCGTTGAGCATGGTCACATCAAAGTTGTGTACAAAGGCAAACGACAGCTGGCGCGTAGGCTCACACCACGCCACTGAGCCATTGTAACCCATATGTCCAAAGCGCGGCGCGTCCTGCACTTGGGCATCACTGAGCGCACAATGATGAAAAATTTGATGATAGCCATAGCGCCACGCCATCTTGGCAGGCATGATGGCATCAAAGCCTGTGACCAAAGACTGTGAAAACTGCTGCACAATAGCGTCGTCAATCAACCGTTTGCCTTGCCAGACACCACCACAGGCAATCATCGCATAGAGTATAGCGAGCGCTTCTGCTGAGGCGATGCCATTAGCGGCAGGTATGATGGCTTGTAGCGTACTGGCTTTGCGGTATTCAATCGGCTCTTGCCCTTCAGGAATGAGCGCGGCTTTATAGTTTTTTAGGTTCAGACGCGAGTGATCAAAGTACAGCTTATTGATGGTCGCGGCGGTCAGCGGCGCATCCTCATTATCAGCCAGTTGCTGCCAGCAAGCATAGCTGGGCAATGCCGCATACGCCTCTAAACTGGCTGGAGATTCGGGCTTGAGCACAGGCTTGCGGCGGCGTTTGGGTTTATTGTCAGTATCAATGACAGGCACAGTCGGTGTGCCAAAATCTTGTGCCAAACGCGCAATCTCATCGAGGCGCTCACTGGGTACACCAAAATAGCAGCTGTCAGTGATGCCAAGTGGCTCAGTCAAGTAATGACGTAGTGCATCGGCAAAAGACATCTCAGTTACCGCCTCAATCACCCCGCCGAGTATCCAGCCCGATACCAGCGCACTATAAGCACTGTCGTACTGCTCCGCTTTATTGGGGGCGCTTGGTGCTATAGCCGCCACTTTATCGAGCATGGTATCCCAGTCGAGCAGCACGTCATTGTCCGTCTCAATGGAGGTAATGGCGAACAGATTGGCTTGATGTGACAGCACGTGATGCAAGGTAATGTCAGATTTGCCATTACTGCCAAATGCAGGCCAGTAGTGCGCAATCGGCGTGTCATACGCCAATAAGCCACGTGATGCCAAGACATGAATCAAGGTTGCGACCACAGCCTTGCCCGTTGAAAAATTGAGCGACAGGGTGTCTGCCTGCCATGCGCGGTCTTGACGCGCCATGCCGACGCTGGCTCTCGCGATGCACTCGCCTGCTTGGTACACAACGAGCGCGCCGCCTGCGGGGGCGTCGTCCAGTTGCAAACGGGTCAATATTTGCTGCAAGTGCTGCTGCAAATCGGGGTCGATGTGTGATGTGTGTTGCGACATGCGTTCCTCATTACGACAATTCAGTCATGGGGTGAGCGTGATATGTGATTGGCTATAGCCGCTTGTACTTGAGTCATATAAAAGCCTATGGGCAGCCTTGGCACCAGACCAGATACTGCACAGACACTTACTATATGAGGTATCCAGCACCCCGTCCTTGTTAGATGACAACATTCCCTTTATGTCAAAACAGCCGCCTTTGACCTGTCCATGTTGGTGAGGACAAAGCGCGGCTGCCTATTATGCAATATATATCGTCCAGATACTTACCGAGGTACCAGTAAGCGCTGATGCACCACCTCTTGCAAGCCTGTCAGTCCATGCTGCTGCCCGCGCTCTAATGCCGTCTCTATCTTGCGCCCGCGTAGCCAGCCCGCGCGTAGCGCAATGGCGGCACCGACGCGGTTGCCTGATTTGCAGTGCAGTACCATTTTTTTGTCATGATACTGACGCAGCAGCTTATCAAACTCTAGCATAACCACTTGTTTTAAATCGTCCTCACCGCGAATGGGCAGCGCAGCATAAATCATGCCCGCCTCTTGCACCGCAGCGGCTTCATCAAAGGTCAGCTCATCTTCTGGCTGTAGGTTAATCACCAGCTCTACACCCGCATCAGCGAGCGCTTGTACTTTGTCTTTGTCGAGTGCGCCGCAGACGATGGTGTTGTCGGCAGGGCGATAATAAGGCGACAGCACCTCAGACAGTACCACACCACTATCAGTCGTGGCTGTATCTTCACTCATATTGACGGCTCCTATCCTTGCTTACTTTGCTTATCTTACTGAATTATGCGATGACACTTTTTTGTTTTGTCTTAGCACAGCACTCATTTGCTCGCGTCGTTCTTTAAAATACGCGTAATGTGCCCAATCAAATGCGGGCGGTCATTTTTGGCGCTATATAGCCCAAAGTTTGCGCATACTTGCTCCGCCACATTGTGTGTGTCATCAGCGGGTGCAATGGGTTCAGCAATCATCTCAACCTCTGATGGTAAGAAGATAGGCAGTTTAAACGAAACATCCACGCGGCAGGCTTCTGGCAGCTCACCGATAAGCGCCAAGCATTTGGCTTTTGACCACATGCCATGAGCAATGGCTTTTGGAAAACCAAAGGCACGCGCTGAGAGGGGGTGCAGGTGGATGAGGTTAAAATCCCCAGACACAAACGCATAGCGGCGACCGATATCTTCAGGCACTTCAAAGACTTGATGCGTGCCTTTTTCATTCACCGCAGGCTTGGCGTGAACCGTACGCGGCTTGCTTTTATCGCCCGTTGGACGTTCAGGTTTTTTGCCGCGCGCAAGATACGTTGAAGTGCCTTCCCAGATGACCTCCCCGTGCGAGCTGACCGTGGTCACAAAATCAAACTGCTGACCTTGTGCATGGTCGCGCAGATTGGCGAACTTGACCGCCATATCGATGGTCTCACGCTCACCGACACTGCGGTACTGGGTGACGCTATTGTCAACATGCACCAGACCCAGCATGGTAAAGGGAAAAGGCTCTTTGACCATCATATTCATCTGCAATGCTTGCGAGAGCACGGCAAAATAGGTGACAGGCACTTTGCCGTCATCCATAAAGCCGCAAATCTTGCGATAATCGTCCAAGTTGCCTTGATCTATGTGCAGATTGTCAACGTAGTATGTGGCACTTGGCAACTCGTCTTTACCCACTTTTGGATTGTCACCAATGGGCAATAAACTTTTGACAATATTGGCATACGTGGTGTGCGCTTTTGGCAGAGCGTCGTAGTGTTTATCTGACATAAATCATTCCTAAATAAGGCTGGGCAAATGAGCAAAATAGGTTTACTTGGCAATAGGTATCATGCGCACAGACAGCAACGCTGGTCGTGGCGCGTCTTATGCTATTAAGATTAAATTAATATTGTATGGTATGTCACTGTGTTAAAGCGAATGGTCTTTTGTGTCTTGCGGATGCTCTTATACGGCGATTTTGCAAAACATATGTCCATCTAGTCATCCAATACGAACATATTTTAATGTTGAATCTTTTGTTTTTATCATAAAAAAGCCACCCGTGGGCAGCTTTCTTATCCATTGACGCACTTTTTTAGTAATAAAATGTGAAAAGCGCGGTTTATCATGGTCTTGCTGGCGTATATATCCATATCGCGGATATATTGTCTATCAATTCACATAGAATAACCATAAGCGGATTGGCTTATGGTTATATCAATACTTCCTAAGACAAATACGTCAGCGTCGCGTGCGGTATTATGCGCCCAGTAGGCTCTGACCACAGACGCGCACGGTGTTGCCGTTTAGACCACCTGAGGCAGGTGATGCCAACCACGCGATGGTTTCAGCGACGTCTACTGGCAGACCCGCTTGACTCATTGAGTTCATGCGGCGACCTGCTTCGCGGATGGCAAAAGGAATGGCATCGGTCATTTGCGTCTCAATGAAGCCTGGCGCGACCGCATTGATGGTCATGCCTTTACCGTCTTTTTCTAGCTTTTTGGCCGTGGCGTCAACCAGTCCGATTACCCCAGCTTTTGAGGTGGCATAGTTGGTCTGACCCATATTGCCTGCGATGCCTGAGATTGATGAGACGCAAACGATACGCGCGTCATCGTTTAAGACATTGTTATCAAGCAAGTAACGGTTTAGCTTAACGATGCTGCTCAAATTGACATTAATGACAGAATCCCATTTTTGCTCATCCATCTTCGCCAAGGTTTTATCGCGCGTGATGCCTGCATTGTGAATGATAGCGTCTAGACCACCGCGTTTTTGCACTTCTTCGGTAATCTGTGCGCCAGCATTGTCATCAGTGATATCGATGGTCAATAGTGAACCACTGATTTCGCTGACCACTTGCTGTAGCGCGCTTTGTTGCTGCGGCACGTCTAAGCAAATCACATGTGCGCCTTCACGAGCCAGTACACGGGCGATGGCTTCGCCGATACCGCGGCTTGCGCCCGTCACCAGCATGGTCTTGCCACCAAGTGATTGCGCCCAATCGACATCGACCGACTTGCCAGCACCGATACGCACCACTTGACCTGACACATACGCTGAACGCGCTGAGGTAAAGAAACGCAAGCTAGAATCCAGATTGGCTTCTGCGCCTTCTGACACGTACAAGAGCTGCGTGCTGATACCGCGTTTTAGCTCTTTGCCCAATGATTTGACAAAGCCTTCAAGCGCGCGCTGTGCCAATGCAGCATCCACGTCCTCTAATTCTTCTGGTGGGCGACCGATAATAATAACGCGACCTGAGCGCTCAATACAGCGCACCACAAAATGGAAAAACTCATAGACTTCTTTTAATTCGTCAGCGTTTTTGACATTGCTGGCATCAAAAACGACCGCTTTAAAATATTTGTCGCCGCCTGTATTGGACTTGGCAGCGATATCGGCACCTGCGAGGGCGTCTTTGATACCATCGCGGCTGTTGACGAACACTTCGGTGTGCAGCTCAGACACAATACGTGCAATCGATTCGCTGACGCGCTTGTCATCGCCTTTTGCAGAGCCTACCAAAGTACTGCCGCGTACCATACGCTCGCCACTTTCAAAGCGGTCTAGTTGTACGGGCATCGGTAGTCCCAAATTTTTGGCAACCTTTTTTCCGATTGAAGATTGCACAAAATCACCATAACGGTCCGACATAAAAACACTCCTGTTGTCTTTAAGTATATTAATTATAAAAATGCATAAAGATAAAAAATGCGTGACCAAACCTTTGGCACGTCATTAGTAATCGCCGTTTATCAATAAGACAAACAGCGCGTCTAAAATTCATTATTACACAGGCGCTCAAGTGAAGTCCAAAAGCGAACATCTATTTACAAAATAAACCTAAGTAAAGCAACAAAACAGTAACTGTGCAGGCACGTTATGCCCATGCGATTCTGATACAGTAATGCACAGTATAAAAAAACAGTTGCTGCCCCGTACTCATCTGCTCTATATTGCCAATAATGGAAAATTACCATGGCCTGTAAATAAAAAACGCATCAATAAAACCATGGCGACATACGGCATCGTCTTGTTGATGACCTTTATACCATAACATAATGACACCCCACTTGGACAATAGACTGACCACGCGTCAGTGTTTTTCCTTTGTTTGTCTACCTATTATATTCATGATAAGGATAATAACATGAGCAATAAAAATACCCACGCCGACAGCCCCGTTATCGACAGTACCGTCGTCAATAAAGACGCCGCTGCGCCAGCAGACGTTGATGCTACTGAGTCAAAAAGCCTTGCTGATGTGGCAAGCACAGCCATCAAAGACGCACCAAAAACCGACGCCAATGATAAGGCTGATGATAAAGACAATAAAAGCGACAAAGCAGACACCGTAAAAGCACCTGCCAAAAACGAAGACGCTAAAGACGCTAAAGACGCTAAAGACGCTAAAGACGCTAAAGACGCTGCGCAGGATAAAGCGCCTGTGACGAAACCTACAAGCAGCAAAAACAGCGCCAGCAAAAAACAAACAGCCGACGGTCTAAAACGCGTGGCCATCATCGGTGGTAACCGCATTCCTTTTGCGCGCTCAAACGGCGCTTATATGGACGCAAGCAACATCGATATGCTAAGCGCCGCCTTAAATGGTCTGATTGAGCGCTACAACCTACAAGACGAGCTGCTCGGTGAAGTGGTGGCAGGTGCTGTGCTTAAGCTGAGCCGCGATTTGAACCTAACGCGTGAGGCGGCATTCAACACCGCACTCGACCCGCGCACCCCTGCCTATGACGTCTCACAAGCCTGTGCCACAGGTCTACAATCTGCCTTTGCCTCAGCGAACAAAATCGCTTTGGGACTGATTGATTCTGCCATCGCAGGCGGCGTGGATACCACATCTGATGCGCCGATTGCCATCGGTGATGGTCTGCGTAAAGTCTTGCTCAAATTGGGCGCTGCCAAGACCAACAAACAACGCCTAAAAGCCTTGATGGGTCTTAATCCAAAAGACCTTATCGATGCCCCGCAAAATGGCGAGCCGCGTACAGGGCTGTCAATGGGTGAGCATCAGGCGATTACCACTTTAGAGTGGAACGTCAGCCGCGAAGCGCAAGACGAGTTGGCCTTTAATAGCCACAAAAACTTGGCACGCGCTTATGATGACGGCTTTTTTGATGACCTCATGACGCCATACAAGGGATTGACCCGTGATAACAACCTACGCCCTGACACCACGCTTGAAAAAATGGGCACGCTAAAACCCACCTTTGGTAAAAAAGGTGCCAACCCTACCATGACCGCTGCCAACTCAACCCCATTGACCGATGGTGCGTCTTGTGTGCTGCTCGCCTCTGATGATTGGGCGGACGCTCATGGGCTAAAACCACTTGCCTACTTGGTGCATCAAGAGACCGCCGCAGTTGACTTTATCGGTAAAAATGGTGAAAAAGAAGGGCTATTGATGGCGCCGACTTATGCCGTGCCACGTATGCTAGAGCGCGCTGGTCTGAGCTTGCAAGATTTTGATTTTTATGAGATTCACGAAGCCTTTGCCTCACAAGTGCTGTCGACCCTTACCGCATGGGAAGATGAGACCTTTTGTAAAGAGCGCTTAGGACTTGATGCGCCGCTTGGTACGATTGACCGCAGCAAGCTGAACGTGAATGGCTCATCGCTTGCCGCAGGGCATCCGTTTGCTGCCACTGGCGGACGCATTTTGGCCACGGCAGCCAAGCTGTTGGACCAAAAAGGCTCAGGTCGTGCCCTGATTTCTATCTGCGCGGCAGGTGGTCAAGGCGTGACTTGTATTTTAGAAAAATAACGCTTGTATGATGGGGCGTCATGCCTTTATTACCTACAAATAAATGAGCGCTTCACTTAATAATGCCCCTTGATTTGATTGAGGGGCATTTTTGTTGTTCGCGCTCTATGATCGGCAAAAAGTATACGTATCCTGCGCTTACTGTCATAGAAATCACATGCAACTGTGCTACAGTAAGAAAAAACAATAGTAAATTAATAGAACATCAGTAGGACACATTCATGGCCAATATTCCTTCAATAATCAACCCCGATTGCTTGACGCCCAAAGAATACGAGGAGATGACGCAAGCGGAGCGTGACAATTTTATTATCCGTATGGACAAAGAGGTCTATGACGACGAGCTGCGCCGCAAAATGCATCAAGACCTAATAGACACGCACGATGAAGAGCTAGAAAACGAGATTGATGATTATCTGCGTGATTTTCGCTTTGATGGTCGAGAGATGAGCGCCAAAGAAAAGCTCGACCGCCGCACCTATTTTCAGGAGCTGGTACGCCTACAACGCGAGCTGATAAAGCTGCAAGATTGGGTGATGGCAAATGGTGAGCGCATCGTGGTGATTTTTGAGGGTCGAGACTCTGCCGGGAAAGGCGGCGCGATTAAGCGTATCACCCAGCGTCTAAACCCTCGCGTATGCCGTGTGGCTGCCCTGCCTGCACCAACCGAGCGTGAGCAGACGCAGTGGTATTTTCAGCGTTACGTGGCGCACTTGCCTGCCGCTGGCGAGATTGTGCTGTTTGATAGAAGCTGGTACAACCGCGCAGGCGTTGAGCGCGTGATGGGCTTTTGTACTGACGCGCAATATGAGGAATTTTTTCAATCGGTACCTGCGTTTGAGCGTATGCTGGTGCGCTCGGGCATTCGCTTGGTAAAATACTGGTTTTCTATCACCGATGATGAGCAGCACGCGCGCTTTTTGAGCCGTATTCACGACCCGCTAAAACAGTGGAAGCTCTCGCCCATGGATTTGCAATCGCGGCGGCGCTGGGAAGATTACACCAAAGCAAAAGAGACCATGTTTGAGCGCACGCACATTCCTGAAGCGCCATGGTGGGTGGTCGAGGGCAACAGCAAAAAACGCGCGCGTCTGAACTGTATTGCGCATTTGCTTGAGCAAATCCCATACAAAGAAGTGCCGCGTGACGAGGTCGAGCTGCCTGAGCGTAAACGCGACGATGAGTACTACCGCGAGCCTATCCCTGATGATATGTACGTGCCGCCGCGCTACTAACCGCCTATGACTATAAGCCTGCGCTGTACTAGGTACGGTTATCATAATCGCTGTTATCATAAAAAAAGCGCCCAAAACCATCACGTTTGGGCGCTTTTTTATACAGCTATGTCAGTATACCTTTAAGCCGCATCCATTCTATTTTGTGGCTCAGCTACTTTATTACTCATCTACATCGTATAAGTTGGTTGCTGGCTGTCGATTTTTCCTGCCAACAGACGCTCAATCTCATTTTTGATTTTTTGACCTGCCACATCGTTGCCAATCTGTATGGCAAACCCTGCGGGACGATGGCTTTGGGCGCGCTCATTAATCCATACCACCTTGCCATTCATAGGCAAACGCTCGCTAGAATTTGGTAACGTGACCGCGACGAACACTTCATCGCCCAAGCTTTGCTTACGCTCTGTGGGAATAAACAAAGCGCCATTGGTCACGAACGACAGATAGCTGGCGTACAACGTCGCCATATCTGCGATATGACAAGTTAAGATGCCCCCACGTCCTGGCATGGCCATAATACACTCCTTATATCAAATCCATAAAAGCCCTACACGCTTTGTGCCGTCTTTATGCTGTAGTTATAGCACAGATAGCGCCTGCATCAGCGAATCATAGGCAAATTTGTCTTGCACATTTTGTAACCGAGCGGCTTTTATCTGCTGCATCTTTTGGGCAAAGTCGGCAATGCTCAGCGTATCGGGCAACATTGAGTCCTTTATCGCACTCATGTCAAGGTCGGTCTGGCGCATGTTCAGCCCCAGCACCAAGCGCTGAATGTCGGTCAGCATCAGCTCTGAGAGCGCAATAAACGCATCAATATCCAGCTGGGATTGCCAATAGTCACTGGCGGCGGTGCTGCTACGCTTGTGCGCGCGCAGCGCTTGCCATGTGGTCAGCCACAGCGCCCGCTTGCCATACCAGTCTGACTGGGCAAGCCCAATAGCCGCCATAGGCGCGCCCTCTGCCAGCGTCAACAGCTGCGCAATCTCATCGCTGCTTACCCGCTCGTGGTTGACCACCCCACCAAGCGCTGTGGTCACATAGTCAAGCGCAAGGCGCGTCTCGATGCGGTACAACGGCAGCTGCTGGACACGGCTTTTGATGGTCGGCAGTATCTGCGCTGGATGGTCACTGATTAAAATAACGTGCACTTGCGATTGCGGCTCTTCAAGCGTCTTTAATAGCGCATTGCTGGCAGCGACGGTCATGGTCTCGGCATGCTCTAATACGCAAATACGCAGCCCCTGCCCGCCTTGATAGATAAACGGCTGCAGCTCACGGATGTCATCGACTTTAATGCGCTGCAGCGTTTCTGTACTCGCTTTACTGCTTTTGCTTTTTTTGTCGCGGGTTTTTAGTGCGGTGTCTTGGCTGTCGATGGCAATCGGCATTTGCTGCTGCGGCAAGACGGCAAGGCTGGGATGCGTGCCTGACTTTAGCCATTGGCAACTTTCGCAGACACCGCACGCCCCGCGCAGATGCGTCTCACGCTCACGGCACAGCAACCATGCCACCAAACGCCAAACGAACGCGCGCTTACCCAATCCTGACGTCCCTGCCGCCAATAAGGCATGCGGCAGTTGGTGAGGCGGCGTCAGTACCCGCGAGGTCAGCTGTGCCCACAGCGCCGTTTGCCATGGCAGTAAGGGCGCAAAATAAACCGCATCGCTATTGATAGGGGCAGTCATCGTTTGCTTACTTGGTTTGGGTGGTGATGCATAGCGTTGTACTGCCTTATGGTTTTAATACATGCAATGATTGTAGCGCATCGAGACTCATGGCATTCATACGCGCCAAGTCCTCAGGGGTATCGACGCCCGCAGGCAACTGCTCACACGCTTGGGTAATAGCAATATGTTCGCCATTTTCGAGGACGCGCAGCTGCTCGAGGCTCTCTAACTGCTCAAGCGGGCTTTGCGGCCATTGAACGAATGCTTGCAATAGCGACACTCGATACGCATACAGCCCCAAATGACGAAAAGCGAGCTTTGGCACATGATTGTCGGTCGGCGCCTCTGCCAGCACTACATCACGCTCACAAGGAATGGGCGCTCGGCTAAAATATAATGCGCGCTGATAGGTGCCTGCATCACGTGCCACGACTTTGACCACTGAGGGGCGCAAAAAGCTTTGATAATCATCAATCGGCTCGTATAAAGTCGCCATCACGCTGCCTTCATCACTAACCAGCAAGTCTTTGACCTGCGCGAGTAAGCTTGGTGGTACAAGGGGCTCATCGCCTTGCATGTTAATCACAATATCATCTGCGCCCCAGCCTTTTATTTTTGCCACTTCTGCCAGACGGTCAGTGCCTGAGGCGTGACTGGCATCAGTCATGACGACCTCAAACCCTGCGTCACGGCACACGGTAGCGATACGCGCATCATCGGTAGCAATACACATATCATCGGCGAAATCAGCCGCGCGCGCCTTTTCTGCAACCCACAGTATCATTGGCTTGCCATGAATGTTCAATAAAGGCTTACCCGGTAAGCGGGTGCTTTGATAGCGTGCGGGAATGACGATATGGGTTTTGCTTTCTGTATATGCCGTGGACATGGATGACTCCTTTTCATGCGCGCATTGGCGTATCAATGGTATGGCGGTGTTTTTTCGCACGGCATCATGCCGTTTGTCATTATTTTGGCAGCACCTTAAGCGCAGATAGCTGCTGATGTAAGGTCTGGTAGCTTTGCGCACTTAATACCGCATTGACGGGCAATACCCAAAGCCTTTGTGCCAAGTGATGCACGCTACTGTTAGCAGGTGCCGTTTCTAATGCCGCGAGCAATAACGGGCGAATCTTTATCGCATCCTTTGCTGTGACCACAATCGGATACGTGTCGTAAGCGAGCAATTCTTCTAAACGAAACGGATGGTGGTCAGGATAAGGGTGCGCCACTGTCTCAAAGCCCAAATCACTCAACGTATCAAAAAAGCGCTGCGGATAGCCAATACCACTGACCGCATGTACGGTATCGCTCGCTTGTGGCGGCGAAAGCGTCGCGGTGCTGTCGCCAAGCGCGATGAGTGGCTGCAAGGCATCGGGCTGCAAATACATGCTAAGCGCTGCGCCTATCTCAGGACTGGGCGGCGCATCAGGCTTATGATGCTGCATCACGACCGCGCCCTTTAACCGCGATAACGGCTCGCGCAAAAAACCAGTTGGCAACAGCTGGCGATTGCCAAAGCCACGCGCACTATCGACCACAATCCATTCCATATCACGCGCTAAGGCATAATGCTGCAAGCCATCGTCCGCGATGATAAGCTGCAGTGTCGGCACGGCGGTCAATAACGTCTCTATCGCCTGCTGACGATTTGGGCAGACCGCCATCGGTACGCCTGTCATACCGACAATCAAGCACGGCTCGTCGCCGACTGTATCAGGGCTGCTGGTTGGCGTGACGAGTGCGGGCATGGCGCTGGTATCACCGCCATAGCCGCGACTGATGACCCCAACCTCAATACCCTGCTGCTGCAAATGATGCACCAAACGGATAATCAATGGCGTCTTACCACTGCCGCCCACCGTGATGTTACCAATCACCAATACTGGTATGGGCGCGCGGTAGCTTTTTTTGATGCCACTTTTATACAGCCATTGGCGCACGTGCAATATCGCGGCATACAGCCAGCTGAGCGGCAATAAAAACCACAACCAAGCGGCCTGTCGTTGCCATGCGCGTGTGATGGTGGTCTCAAGACTCATAAGCACCCGCTCCTATGGCTCTACTATACAAAGTCGCGGGCATACATCTGCGCGTAGTGACCTTGCTGCGCCATCAATTCCTGATGCGTACCCAGCTCAACGATGCGCCCTTTGTCCATCACTGCGATACGGTCTGCCGACTCAATGGTGGTCAAGCGGTGCGCAATGACCAACGTGGTACGGTCTTGCATCACATTATCGAGTGCCTTTTGGATATAAAACTCCGACTCATTGTCCAGCGCACTGGTCGCCTCATCGAGGATTAAAATCGGCGCGTCTTTGAGCAGCGCGCGCGCGATAGATAAGCGCTGACGCTGACCGCCTGAGAGCTGCAACCCCTCTGCACCAATCTGGCTGTCGTAGCCTGCGGGCATGTCCATAATAAAATCATGGGCAAAGGCGTCTTTTGCCGCCGCTTCAACCTCTCTTTGTGATTTTTCCATCAAGCTGCCATAAGCAATGTTATTGCGCACCGTGGTGTTAAACAGCACCACTTGCTGATTGACCATCGCAATTTGCGCACGCAAGCTGTCAAGCGTGATGTCATCAATCGGCAGCCCATCTATTAAGATGCGCCCTGAGGAAGCATTTAAACTGCGCGTCAGCAAATTGACCAAGGTTGACTTGCCCGCCCCACTGCGCCCGACCAAGGCAATGGTCTCACCTGCGCGTATCGACAGGCTAAACTCTTGCAGCGCGGTGGTGTCATCAGGATAGACCAAGCCCACCTTATCAAACACAATCTCCCCAGCGATGCTTGGGCGCTGAGTGCCTGAGTCGCGCTCTTCTGGCTCGTCGAGCAGCGCAAAAATAGACTCCCCTGCGGCGATGCCTTTTTGCAGCTTTTGATTGACGTCGGTCAGCGAGCGTACGGGTTTGCTGAGCAGACCTGCCGCAGCGATATACGAGATAAACTCGCCTGCGGAGATGTTGTTGATTACCGAGGGGCGCAGTGCCAGCCACACTACCACCGACATCGCCATTGCCATTAATAGCTGAACGGCGGGTGTGTTGATGCTGTTGGTGACCACCACCTTCATACCTTGGCGCAAGTTCTTTTGTGAGGCGCTATCAAACCGGGCAGCTTCATAGGCTTGTCCGCCGTAGTTTTTGACCACCTGATAGCCGCCAATCACCTCATTGGTGATGTGACTGACATCGCCCATGGTCTCTTGAATGCCCTTGGACAATTTTAAATAACGTTTAGACGCGATGCGTATCAGCCACAAAATCGGCGGCAACACCACAAATAAAATCAGCGTCAAACGCCAGTTGCTATAAAATAAAAAACCAATCAAACCAAGTACCGTCAAGCCGTCTCGCAATAGCGTCTTCATCGACTCGGTACTGGCAGCCGTCACCTGCTCGACATCAAAGATCAGCTTGGATGAAATCGTACCTGCAGGGTTTTGTAAATAAAAGGCACTCGGCAGGCGCAGCAGCTTATTAAATACCTGCACGCGCAGCTCATAGACCAAGTTGCGCGATACCAGAGCGGAATAATAATTACCCAAAAAGCTGCCCACACCGCGCACAAAAAACAGCGCAATAATCAACAGCGGAAACAGGTTCTGTTTGCTTTGGTCGCCTTGGTTAATGGCGTCGGTGATGTACTGGAGCAGCTTGGCAATCCAAATCTCAGTACCCGCATTGATGGCAAAACCCACAATGATAAGCACCAGCGCCCACCAGTAGGGCTTGAGATAGCCCAGCAAGCGCAGTAGTGTTTTATGCTTTGCTGGCGGCGTCATAGGAGGCGATGATACATCAGCTTGGCTCATAAAAGACTCAGATTGAATAAAAATAGAAAATCAGCAGCGAAAGGTAGACAGTACCGATGCTGCTAAAGGCGTACCCATCTTGCACAGGGCAGCCTGTCTCAGTAGACGATGACTTATACCGAAGCGCCCAGTTGTGCGATTAAGGCGGTCAGCTCATCGTTGTTTTGGAAGAATATCTCGACACTGCCCTTGCCGCCGCGTTTGTGCTTGAGCTTGACTTCTGCGCCGAGCGCTTCGGTCAGCTGCTGCGTGAGGCGCGCCACTTCTGCATTTTGATTGGGCGCAATTTTGGGCTTATCTTCATTGGGCGTCAGAATGGATTTGACCAGTTTTTCAGCATCGCGTACGGTCATGCCGCCGTCGATGATTTTTTTGGCAATAATCGGCTGCTGCTCGGCAGATAATGACAACAGCGGGCGCGCGTGTCCCATGTCCAGCTCGCCCGTCGCCAAGTGGTCTTTGACCGTGTCGTGTAGCTGGTTTAAACGCAGCAAGTTTGACACCGTGGTACGCGCTTTACCCACCACTTCGGCAATCATCGCATGACTCATGCCAAACTCGGTATGAAAGCGCTGTAAGGCGGCGGCTTGCTCGATGACGGACAAGTCTTCGCGCTGAATGTTTTCAATCAGTGCCAGCGCAATCGCCAACTCATCAGAGAGTGCGCGCTCAATCGCTGGGATTTCTGTTTTGCCCGCCAGTTTTGCAGCGCGCCAGCGGCGCTCACCTGCGATAATCTCGTGCGTAACTTCGTCACTGCTTTTGTCTTCACGAGCAAGTAACGGACGGATGACGATGGGCTGCATGACGCCATGCTGACGAATGGAGGATGCCAGCTCAGAGAGTGCCGTCTCGCTCATGTCGCGGCGCGGCTGGTATTTACCCGCCTGCAAGCGGGTCACATCAATCTGTACCAAGCTGATTTGGTCTTCGCTGCCCTCTTGTGCTATCGCCGCATTTTTGACTTTGCTGGCTTGGCGCGGGCTACGCGGGGTACGTGCCGCACTTTTTGGCGCAGCAATGGCGGCTGCCGTTTCAGCAGCATCGGTATCGTCTTGTAAGGCAGAGGCGGTAATTTGCTTTTCTTTCTTAATTGACCCTAATAAGGCATCTAAACCTCGATTGGCAGCCAATCCTCGTTTTTTCGCCATGATTACCTATCCTCTAACGCAAAAATAAAAGCCAAATGATAAAAAACTGCGCGGTACGTCGCGCTTGGTGTCAGATCACCGATAAGGCGACCTAGAGTAAGCCGTTATGCTTGCTTTTTGGCAGCACGGCTTTGCTTAATCACCTCAGCCGCCAGCTGTAAATACGCTTGTGCGCCTTTGGAGTTTTTTTCAAACGCCAGTACAGGCATGCCATGCGCAGGGGCTTCTGCCAAACGCACATTTCTAGGAATGTGCGTGCGGTACATGATATCACCAAAATGCGCCTCAAGCTCTTGCGACACATCATTGGCTAGGGTATTACGCGCATCGAACAAGGTACGCACCACCCCTTTGATGTGCAGTTTGGGATTCAGTTCCGTCAAGCGCTCAATGGTCTGTGACAAATCCGCCAAGCCCTCTAGCGCGTAGTATTCGCACTGCATGGGGATGATGACGCCATCGGTGGCGACTAAAGCATTAATGGTCAATAGGTTCAGACTCGGCGCGCAGTCCATGACGATATAGTCATAGCCTTTTTTCTTGCTGTTTTGCTGATCTTCCATCAACACATCGAGCGCATCTGCCAGCAAGGTATGGCTGTTTTCTTGTCCCATCAAGGTGATGTCCATACCCGCAAGCTCTTTATTGGCACCGACCACATCAAAGCCTGCAGGACTCATCACCGTGGCTTCGGCAATCGATACCCCATCGAGCAGCACGTCAGCGGCAGTCAATGCCAGCTCGTTTTTGTGCAGCCCTGTGCCTGTGGTGGCATTGCCTTGCGGGTCTAAATCAATCAGCAGTACACGCTTGCGTTTCGCGCTAAGGCTTGCGGCGAGGTTGACCGCCGTTGTGGTTTTACCAACCCCACCTTTTTGATTCGCAATTGCTAGGATTTCCATACACTCACTCAAGTTGATTAATCGAATACCGTGCCAGCAGCCAAAGGCGCTTGGGGCGTATTGTATTGTGTTGTCGTCGCTGATAGTACCACTTTGACGCTTATTTTGCGCAGTCTATATGCGTATTGCGTGCACGTCTTACCGCATGGGTCGACGATGCACCCTACCGCTTTGATGCCTAAGCTTAGTCATTTTTCGCTGATAATTCAATCAAATGCCGACTGTCATGCAATCTTGGTACGGTCAAAGGAATGGTTTTGATGTCCCATGCGCCAGACAAGCTTTGCAGCTCCTCATCGGTTGGCGCTTTGCCTTTCATGGCTGACAAATAGCCGCCTGCCGCCAAACGTATGCTTGCCACCGCCACAAAATCATCAAGACTGGCAAAGGCGCGCGAGGTCACCACCTCATAGCTGCCATCGTGCGCTTCAATACGGCTGGCGATGGGCGTTAAATTGTTTAAACCCAGCTGGCTTGCCACTTGCTTAATAAAGCGTATCTTTTTTTGGTTACTGTCGAGCGCGGTACACAGGCGCTCAGGCTGACAAATGGCAATAATCACCGCAGGCAGACCTGCTCCTGTACCGATATCCAGAAGGCTGCCTTTGGGCAAATGCGGCAAAATCGCCAAGCAATCAATAATATGCTTAATCAGTGCTTCTTTTGGCTCAGTAATCGCCGTTAGGTTATACGCCTTGGTCCACAATAGCAGCTGGTCTAAATACAGCAATAAGGCACGCAGCTGCGCGTCACTCAATTCAAGCCCCAACTCTGCCACCGCTTGCGCGAGTATCTGGGTCAATGCTGGCAACTGGTTGCCTAATTTGGCAAACCCGTCTGGGCTGATGGTCGGAACGGACAAGGGCTTTTGGTCAAAATGAGTCATGGTAATAGACGCTACGGCTGATGCTGACAGACAAAAAAATACCAAATTTGGCATGTGAACCGACTATTTTATCATGCAGCCTCGATGTTGAATAGTTGCAGATTGCGCGATTATCGGGCATCTTGTACTATCGGCCTATCATTATCCATTGAGATGCTAGCGTACCATGCCCGATAATGGCGGCTAATCTGACACCAACGAGCGATATCGACCCCACACTTATGACAAAAACCATGCCCAATTCTCCCGCTTCGGCCACCCCTTTGTTGACGCCAGCGGACATCACTCCTGAGGTTAATCTGGCACGTGTCCAAGCACACTGCCGCCTGACGGTCGACCAGCTAAAGCGCTACAGCCACACACGCCACTTACCAAAAGACACCAGCACTGCCCCAGAGCTGGACATCGGCTTTGGTCAAGAGCGTGCATTAAAAGCGCTAAAAACGGCGCTGGATATCAATGCCAATGGCTATCACGTGTTTGCCGCAGGCGAAAATGGACTGGGCAAGCGCACCATCATCAGCCGCCTGTTAAAACGCAGCGCCAAAACTGCGCCAACCCCAAACGATTGGGTATATGTGCATAATTTTGATGACCCGCGCGCGCCGATTGCCTTATCCTTGCCAGCAGGTGAAGGTCTGGTGTTACAAGGCTTTGTTGAAGCCTTATGGCAGACCACCAAAAAACGCCTCAGCCAGCGTTTTCGTAGCGACCATTATCAAAGCGAAATCGAAGCGATTAAAAACAGCGCGCACCAAAAAGAAAGCAGCGCCTATGACGCATTAAGTGCTGAAGGCTTAGAATACAACCTTGCGCTGACCTTTCGCCCCTCAGACAACAAAGCGGTCTTTGTGCATCCCAGCCAGTTGCCAAGCGATGATGACAATACACCAGACAACAAAGCGCCTGAGAGCAGCAATGATGGGCAACAGCGCCGCAACTTTGCACAAAAAAATCACATGCAAAAACGCCTCAATCAGCTGACCATTACTTTAGAGCAGCTCGAAGATGAGGCAAATGACGCGATTGAAGCCTTGCACCGCAGCATCGCTGAGCGCACGCTGACCCCTGTTTTTGCGCCCTTACGTCAGCATTTTGCCGCGCAGGCAAGCGTCATTGCTCATTTGGACGCTATGTTCAAAGACATGGTCAGTCATGTTGAGCGCATCGTCAATGCCGACGATGAAGAGTTTGTCGCTTCGATGCTTGCGACCACGCCAAGCCGCTATGCGGTCAATGTGATGGTCAGTCACACGCCCGATAGCGGTGCGCCTGTGGTGTTCGAGGATTTGCCCACGCATTTAAACTTGCTTGGGCATGTCGAGCAAATCACCCAGCTCGGTACGGTCACCACCGACGTCAGCATGATACGCTCAGGCGCATTGCACCGCGCCAACGGCGGCTTTTTGCTCTTAGAGGCGAGCCACGTCCTAGAGCATCCCTATGCTTGGCAAGGGCTCAAACGCGCCTTGCAAGCGCGGCAAATCCGTCTGTCCAGCCTTGAGCAGATGCTGACCTTGACGGGCAGTTTGTCACTGGCACCTGCACCCATTGACCTTGATGTCAAAGTGATACTGCTCGGTGAAGCCGATTTGTATTACGAGCTGTTAGAATTAGAGCCTGAATTTGACGCGGTGTTTAAGGTACGCGCCGACTTTCATGACGACGTGTCACGTACCGACGCGCACGAGCTGGCACTGGTCGCCAAAATGGCGGACATCATCCATCATGCCCATCTCTACCCATTTGATAAAAGCGCGCAAGCGACATTGCTCGAGCATCTAAGCCTGCAAGCAGAAGACCAAGACCGCCTAACCTTGCACAGCGACCGTTTGATTAAGCTACTCCACGAGTCCAACCGCCATGCGCGCTTAGCGGGCAAAACCGTCGTGGACGCCAATCACGTCACCCAAGCGATTGACGATATGGACGAGCGCTCAGGCTATTTGCGTGATTTGTACTGGGATGAGTTAAAAAACGGGCAGCAGCTCATCAATACTCAAGGCGTGGCGGTCGGGCAAGTCAATGCGCTCACCGTGGTCAGCTACGCCGATAGCGAATTTGGCATGCCTGCCCGCTTGACCGCTGTGATTCAGCCCAATGTCGGCGCAGGCGAGATTTTAGACATCGAGCGTGATGTGGACTTGGGCGGCAGCATCCACGCTAAAGGCATGCTGATTATGACCAGCTACTTGCGTGCGCTGTTCAGCCAGCACCATACCCTAAACTTTAGCGCCTCACTCGCCTTTGAGCAAAGCTATGCGCATATCGACGGCGACAGCGCTACCGTGAGCGAGGCGTGCGCCCTGCTCTCTGCCCTTGCTGATGTGCCCATCAATCAGTCCTTTGCCATCACAGGCTCTATGAACCAGCTCGGCGAAATCCAAGCAGTCGGCGGTATTAATTCAAAGATTGCAGGCTTTTTTGATGCCTGCCGCGAGCAAGGATTGACAGGAGAGCAAGGCGTTATCATTCCGATGGCCAATGCCAAACAGCTGATGCTGCGTGATGACATCATCGAGGCGGTCAGTGAGCAGCGCTTTGTCATTTATGGCGTCAATAGCCTGCGCGAGGCACTCACCTTGATGACAGGCTTACCGATTGATACTTTAAACAAAAAAAAGCGCTACCACAAAAACACCTTGTTCGGCAAAATCTTGCGCCGCCTCATGCTGTGGGAGCAAAATCAAGAGCCGACCGCCGCCGCCGAAGCTGAACCTGCTGCTGCCACAGAAGCACCCGCAAAGAAGAAGCGTAAGAAAAAGCCCAGTAAAGGCGATGTACCAGAGGCGACCGTGCCATCAGAAGGTGAAACCAGCACCACAACAACCAAAGCACGCTATAAGGTGAAATAAAAAAACGGTTCAAAAGGTATGTGGGTATCCGTGTTTATACGCTTCCCCTCATATATCCTTGAACACCGTACAACCAACTTGCGCCAGTCCAAGCAAACCTTAACCGCTTAGGCTGGCGTTCGTTTTTTATTGCTGCGTCTTTTTGCCCCGCATCGATGCTCCCTGACATATATTTGAACACCCTTAGCATGACAAGCGACGCATTGCCGCGACGCACCCACAATCCTCCCTAGACGCTCACGCGCTTTTCTGCGATGATAACCAAACGCTTTTTGCGCCCTTGTACCCGCCATGGTCATCTGACCACTGTCCACCGCATCTTTATAGGTTATCTTCATGACTGCGTCCAATTCTGCTGATTTTGCCTCTAAGACCGACAACAGTACCGACAAAGCCAGTCGCCACGGTGCTGCCACCACCGCGCGCCAATGGCAAGTCTTGTCACAATTGCAGCGCAATCGCTGGGTCGGCACGTCGCACATTTATGAGCAGCTGGCATTGGCAGGATTTGACATCAGTTTGCGTACCGTGCAGCGCGACCTAAACGCTTTGGCGAAGCGCTTTCCTATCGAAAAAAACAATGCCAACCCGCAAGGCTGGCGCTGGAAGGACGACGCGCCGTTACAGAGCTTGCCGCATATGAATTTATCACAAGCAGTCGCTTTTAACATGGTCGAGGCCAACCTAACGCAGCTGTTGCCCCCTGCCATTTTAGATGAGCTGTTCCCGTGGTTTGACTTGGCGCGCAGACAGCTCAAAAACAGCAAGGTCACACACTCGTGGCTCGATAGAGTGCGTATAGAGCCTGCCACACAGCCGCTAATCGCGCCGCATATTGACTTGCAAAGCAAAGACAACATTTATCACGCCCTGTTTTATCAACTGCAAATCCGCGCCAGCTACACGCGCAGCAATCAGCCGCACCCCAGCGATTATGTCTTAAATCCCATTGCCATCATTCAGCGCGGGGTGGTGATTTATTTATTGGCGACGCGTACCGATGACCCCGACGAGGTGATTCGCACCTTTGCCTTGCATCGTTTTTTGGCGGTCGAAGTGCTCGAAGCGGCGGCCAAGACGCCCAAAGACTTTGAGCTGGACAGTTATCTGGACGCAGGGGTGATGGGCTTTCCACATTCACAGCTCAGCAAATCACTGCCCAATCATGGCAAAAACATACCTATCGAGCTGCATTTTACAGCGCAGGCGGGTAAGAGCTTGACAGAAAGCAAGCTGAGCGAAGACCAACAAGTCACGGTTGAGGACGACGGCAGCTTACGCATTCGCGCGACGGTCAATATGACTTTGCAGCTGGTGTGGTGGCTGCGCGGCTTTGGCAAAGGACTGTTGGATGTCAAACCCACGGTATTGCACCGCGCTGTACTCGATGCGCCGTCACTCAATGACGCAGACACTTAAACGGGCATCACTTCAAGACTACGCCTGACTCAGCCTCTTTATCGACCCCATTATAATAAGGACCACTATGCCTATCGCCACTGACCCCAATTTGGTTTCAGACAATCTGACCGCCCTCGGTATGAACAGAGAATTGCTACTGTTTGCCATGAATTATGACGCCGACAAGGTAGAGAGCAAAGGATTATTAAAGCGTTTTAAACAAAACCAAGGGATGATTGATATCGATATTGCCTGCGCCATGTACGACGCGCAGTGTCAGCTCCAAGAGATGGTGTGGTTTAAACAGCTGCGCGACAAGGCAGAGTCGGTGCGCCATCAAGGCGACAGCCTAAACGGCAAAGACCGTGGCGAGCAGGCAATGTACCACGCGCCTTTTGACCAAGAACAGATTCGCCTATATTTGACCAGCGTGCCCAAGCACATCAAGCACCTTGCTTTACTCGTCAGCTCGTATCATGGACAGCCTTTTTCTGGCGTCAACGCAGGCGAGCTGCACGTAGGCGATGATGAAGGCAACCACTTGATAGACATTAACCTCAAGCAGCTGCCCAAAGACTGTCAATCGCTATGGGTGGCAAGTTTGCACCGTGAG
Organism: Psychrobacter aestuarii; assembly: GCF_904846035.1. Classification (GTDB taxonomy): domain Bacteria; phylum Pseudomonadota; class Gammaproteobacteria; order Pseudomonadales; family Moraxellaceae; genus Psychrobacter; species Psychrobacter aestuarii. The sequence continues at coordinate 2,540,928 of NZ_CAJGYT010000001.1, read as the reverse complement.
ATTGACGGCTGGTATCTGACCGCGCAGAGTCTACCACTGAGTGACCATGCGCTGGACGCCGCCGCCGAACAAGTGGCGTATGAGCTGGCACGCACCTTGCCGAGCGTTTAAGACAGTCGCCCTACTCTAAAGGCTCGCCGCAATGGGGGCAGAAGTTTTTCTTATTGACCTCTTTTTCGCGGCGCTCTAGTTCTTGCTCGCGTAGGACTTGCAGCACAATGTCCTGCGCCTGCGCCCTATCCAGACCCAGCTCGCGACGGATTTTGTCCACCATGCGCTGGTTTTGTACCAAGTCAAAATCGCCATCAATCAGCTGCTCACGAAAATGCTGCTCCAACTCCTCACGTCGCTGGCTAAGCTCATTGGCAAGCCCTGTTGCCAAAATACCCGCAGGCAGTGCCGCCAAACCCACGCCCAATATGGTAATCACCGCGCCCAATATCTTGCCCGCCATGGTCACGGGTATCACATCACCATAACCGACGGTGGTCAGCGTCACCACCGCCCACCACATCGCCTTGGGAATCGACTCAAACTCTTCAGGCTGCGCGTGGTTTTCAACCAAATAAATACCGCTCGACGCCGTCACAATCATGATGATTAAAATAAAAATCACCGCCTGAAAAGAGCCGCGCTCTTTACTGATGACCACCAGCAAAATACGCATCGACGCAAAATAACGGGTCAGCTTTAAAATACGAAACAGGCGCAAAATACGCAAAAAGCGCAAATCAATGGTGACAAAGAAGTTAAAGAAGGCAGGTGCAATGGCAATCAAATCGACCAAGGCCGAAGGACTGCGCACCCAGTCAAAGCGCTGACGCCACGTGGTGTCTTTTGGTTTGGCTTCAGCCACACTCCAAAAGCGCAACAAGTATTCAATAGAAAAGATAATGATGGAGAAGTTTTCAAACCACGTAAAATACGTCTGATGCGGGTAATACCACTCATCTACCGACTCAGCAATCACCGCCGCCACGTTGGTCATGATTAAAAAAATCAGAAAGTAATCCACATAGCGGCTGAGCGCCGTATCGTGGTCATCGTTTTGTAGGACATCATAGACCATACGCCGCACGTGTTGTATGGAGTCAGATAACATGCCTATCCTGCGTTGAGCCTATCTTGTGTGTGTTCACTGAATCTGTCGCCCCCAATCTGATGGTCACGTATTGTCGAGTCGCGTTGATGACGGACTCGCCCTAAGCCACATAAGTATAGTGCATATACGCCAAGAGCAGTAGCAACAATCCTGTCACACTCAGCCCAAGCATCAACACGCGACGCTCCATATGCGAGCTGTTGATCGGCTCAGGTATGGGTATCAAGGCACAGCCGCATTCTGGGCATATCCCATCTGTTTGTACGATTTTAGCCATTGAGCGTGCGAGCGCACAGCGCCTTGGCGAATTGCTACAATAACCTGCCATAACCATCGCCATTTATCATATGAACGTCAATTCTACTCCAAAAGCAGATAAAAAGAAAAACAGTATAAAAATATTAAAAATCCAAGCGCGTTGTCTCTTTGCTATAAAAATATTGCTCATTTCTATCTAACTCACTACTAACTGTATGGGATTTATATTATAATCACTCGTAAGCGAATCATCATATGTTTATTGATTCGTATATTGCTCGGGCAAAGCGCTGCGCTTGCCGAGTATCATTTACGATAGTGAGGAAGCACCCCATGACATTACAATCAATCACTCTAGCTGTCATCACCGCCCTTGGCATGACCTCTGCTTTTGCTGTTCCTGCAGGTACGTGGACGGTGGCGGCTGGCGCACACATGGTTGACCCAAAAAGCGACAATGGCAAACTGCTAAATGATACGCTTTCTGTTGATGTTGATGACGACATTCGCCCTACCATCAGCGGTGAATACTTCGTCGCAGACAATGTCGGCGTTGAGCTGCTTGCCGCTATGCCCTTTCATCATGACTTTGAACTCAAAGACCCTACTGGCAATACCGTCTTAACTGGTAAGACGCAGCACCTACCACCAACATTGTCACTACAGTATCACTTTGATAACGACATGATGCCAATGAACGTCAAGCCATTTGTCGGTGTGGGTGTCAACTACACCACTTTCTTTAAAGAGCGTGTCTCTAACGGTGCAGATTTAGAGTTTGATGACAGTGTCGGCGTTGCAGGTCACGTGGGTATTGATTTCCCATACGCGCCAACCGAGTCTTTCCGCATCGATGCCCGCTACATGGACATCAAAACAGACGCCTCTCTAAATGGCATGGACATCGGTGAAGTCGATATCAGCCCGTGGGCGTACGGCGTTGCCTTTGTAAAGCAGTTCTAATTCCGTATTATCACTGATTGTGGTCATACGCTAAGACAATAAGAAAAACAGCAATAACAACAACCTTTGGCTCATAAAGGTACCCGTCATTTGATGGGTACTTTTTTTATGCCACTTTTTTATCATTGCCCGTGATATCTGATGCCTGTCACGAGAACACCACATAAAAAAAGACCGCCCTTAGGCAGTCTTTTTCGTGACCGTTGTGTAAGCTGCGTGCGCTTGATTGCCCAATCAGGCAGCGTCAATATGGCTTATAGCAGGATACGGCGTGGGTCTGCCAGTAAGGTTGCGATATAACGGGTAAATACCGCAGCATCCGCACCATTAATCACGCGGTGGTCATACGACAATGACAATGGCAGCATCAAACGTGGCTCAAAGCTTTGCGTTTTAGCGTTCCATTTTGGTTGCATGGTCGCTTCTGACGCGCCTAGGATACCGACTTGTGGCCAGTTAACCAGTGGCGTGAATGCCGTACCGCCCAAGACACCTTGGCTTGAGATGGTAAAGCTTGCGCCTTGCAAGTCTTTGGCACCCAGTTTCTTATCACGTGCTTTAACAGCCAATTCACCGATTTCAATCGCCAGCTGCTTGATGCCTTTGTCTTGTGCGTTTTTAATCACAGGCACAATCAGACCGTCATCAGTCGCAACCGCAATACCCATATTCACACTCTTACGCACGATGATTTGCGTATTGTCATCGCTAAGATGACTGTTAAAGCGTGGGTGCTGTGTCAGCGCATATGCGGTCGCTTTGACGATAAAGGCAAGAATGGTCAAGCCAATACCTTGCGCTTTCATACCACCTTTGAGCTCGCCGCGTAGCGCTTCGGTCTCGGTGATGTCCGCCATATCGAACTGCGTTACCTGCGGTAGCAAGGTATTGTAGTTCAGCTGCGGGATAGAGACTTTTTGTAGGCGGCTTAGGTCTTGGACTTCTGTCTCACCCCAAATCTCTTGGTTGCTCATATCAGGCAGCTTTGGCAAGCTTGCGCCCGCAGCAGCAGGTGCGCTCGCTGGCGCGGCTTGCTGGGTGGTCAGACGGGTTTTGACGTAGGCGAACAAATCTTCTTTTAAAATACGCTCATTCGGTGCTGAGCCGCTCACTTGCGTGATGTCGACACCAAGCTGACGCGCCAGCTTACGTACGGCAGGACCTGCATATACGTCAGTCAGTTTTTCGTTGACTTCCGCTTCGCTTAGCTTTTTACCTGCTGGTGCAGTACTGGTGCTTGGCGCTGGTGCTTGCTTTGGCTCACCCGTTGGCGCTGGTTGCGCTTTTGCTTCAGGCTTGCTGTCTGCTTTTGGTGCAGGCTTGTCTTCTTTTTTCGCGGTGTCCGCTTTTGGTTTTGCTTTCGCGCTGCCTGCCGCTTTAATCACGATAAAGTCTTGACCATTGGCGACCATATCACCTGCGCTGACCAAGATTTTTTCAATCACGCCAGCCTCTGGTGCAGGCACTTCGACTGAGGCTTTGTCTGATTCAATCAGTAATAGTGATTCGTCCGCTTCTACAGTATCACCAACGCTGACCATGATTTCAGCCACTTGCGCTTCGTCAACACCAAGGTCTGGTAGTGCATGAGTGGTTGATGCGCCTTCGCTTGCGTCATCCGCCGCTTCTTCCTCTACCGTGTCTTCTTCTGCACTGTCATCCGCTTGTTCTGGTTCAGCAGCGTCTTCAGCGCTGTCATCAGAACCCGCGTCATCGCTAGCGTCCGCGCTGTCTACTTCAATCAGCACGGTGCCTTCGCTGACTTGATCGCCAACGCTGACACTGATTTTGGTGACTTTACCAGCAGCAGTAGTGGGTACTTCGACCGATGCTTTGTCTGACTCTAGCAAGACGATGTTGTCGTCTTTTTCGATGACATCACCGACCGCGACCATGATTTCGCTGACTTCGGCACTGTCTACGCCCAAATCGGGGGCTTTAACTTCCATGATTTTCTCCTAATTTGTGGTTATTCTTTGATGTCGTCGTCATTAAGTAGTGCAGCATCGGCTTGATCTTCGGCGCGACCCTCACTGCTGATTTCGTCGTCATCTTCGCCAACAAACTCAGGTACTGGATTTGGATTGACCTTTTCAGGTGCTGGTGCTGGAGCATCTGGGAAGTGGTCATAATGAGGCTGCTGCTGCCATGCTGGTGGATGATCCACATCAATCTCAAAGCTTGAGATGGCATCTTTCACCAAACGCATTTCCACTTCGCCTTCATCTGCCAAGCGTTTTAGCGTAGCGACCACGATGTGTGCTGCGTCAACGTTAAAGAAGCTGCGTAGCTGCTCACGAGAGTCCGAGCGACCATAGCCGTCAGTACCTAGTGTGGTGTATGGACGGTTGTCAGGCAGCCAAGCACGGATTTGCTCTGAGTAGTTGCGCATATAGTCGGTCGCGGCAACCACGATACCTTCGTGCGGCGCAAGCTGCTCGGTGACCCAAGGCACACGCTCTTCTTCCATGGGGTGCAGGCGGTTGTAGTCATCACACGCCATACCGTCACGGGTCAACTCGTTAAAGCTGGTGACACTCCAGACGTTTGAGGTGATGTTAAACTCTTCTTTTAGGATACGTGCCGCTTTTTGTACTTCGCGTAAGATAACGCCTGAACCCAGTAGCTGTACTTGGGTTGAGCCATTGTCTTCTAGCAGATACATACCACGCTTGATGCCTTCTTCCGCGCCTTCTGGCATTGCAGGCTGATCGTAGTTTTCGTTCATCAAGGTAAGGTAGTAGTATACGCGCTCGCCTTCGCCATACATACGGCGCAAACCATCATGCACAACGACTGCTAGTTCATAGCCGTAGCATGGGTCATAGGTGACGCAGTTTGGTACAACGTTGAACAGAATCTGCGAATGACCATCTTGGTGCTGCAAGCCTTCACCGTTTAGGGTAGTACGACCAGCGGTTGCGCCAAGTAAGAAGCCTTGTGCCTGACAGTCACCTGCCGCCCACGCCAAGTCACCAATACGCTGGAAACCGAACATTGAGTAGTAGATGTACATCGGAATCATCGGTAAGGCATTGACCGAGTAGCTGGTCGCTAGCGCAATCCAAGTACTCATCGCGCCTGCTTCGTTGATGCCTTCTTCTAGCATGTGACCGTCGATGGCTTCTTTATAACCCATCAAGGCTTCGCTGTCTTCAGGCGTATAGGTCTGACCTGCTGCTGAGTAAATACCCAGCTGACGGAACATACCTTCTAGACCAAAGGTACGCGCTTCATCAGGAACGATGGGCACGACGCGGTCTTGGATGTCTTTATTTTTTAGCATCGCTGACAGTAGGCGTACGAACACCATAGTCGTTGATTGCTCTTTACCATTGCTGCCCTTTAATACACGATCAAAGATAGACAGCTCAGGGATGTTTAATGGAATGTGCCCGCTGCGGCGATTTGGCATGTGACCACCCAAGGCTTCACGGCGACCTTTTAGGTATTTCATCTCTGCCGAATCTTCGTCTGGACGATAGAACGGAAGGGTGTCTAGTTGCTCATCGGTAAACGGCAAATCAAAGCGATCACGGAAGTACATCAAGGCTTCTTGATCCAGCTTTTTGATTTGGTGGGCTTTGTTGACCGATTGTGCTTGCTCAGACAGACCATAGCCTTTAACCGTTTTGACTAGGATTACGGTTGGCTGACCTTTGGTTTTCATCGCTTCACTAAAGGCAGCATAGACTTTTCTTGGGTCATGACCGCCACGGTTCAGACGAGAGATGTCTTCATCAGTCAATGACTCTGCCATTTCTTCAAGCTCTGGGTATTTACCAAAGAACTCTTTACGAATAAATTCAGGCGAACGCGCTTCATACAGCTGGTACTCACCATCAACGACCTCTTCCATACGATGCTTAAGTACGCCCGTATCGTCATTGGCAAGCAGACTGTCCCAGTTGCCGCCCCAGATGACTTTAATCACGCGCCAGCCAGCACCGCGGAATACCGACTCAAGCTCTTGAATGATTTTGCCGTTACCACGTACAGGACCGTCAAGGCGCTGCAAGTTACAGTTGATGACCCAAATTAGGTTGTCTAGCTTTTCACGACCAGCCAGTGAGATTGCACCCAAGCTTTCTGGCTCATCGGTTTCGCCATCGCCTAAGAATGCCCAGATTTTACGGTCTTCTTTTTCGAGCAGTTTGCGGTTTTCCATATAACGGTGGACGTGGGCATGGTAGATCGACATGATCGGACCGAGACCCATAGAGACCGTTGGGAACTGCCAGTAGTCTGGCATCAGGTAGGGATGCGGATAGCTTGATAGACCCTTGCCGCCCACTTCGCGGCGGAAGTTGTCGAGCTGATCTTCGGTCAGACGACCTTCTAAATAAGAACGGGCGTAGATACCAGGGGCTGAGTGACCTTGGTAATAAATCATGTCACCACCGAAGTGGTCGCTTGCAGCGCGGAAGAAATGGTTAAAGCCTGTCTCATATAAGGTTGCACTAGAGGCGAATGAGGCTAAGTGACCACCCAAATCATCGTCGTTTTTGTTGGCGCGCATTACCATAGCAAGCGCATTGTAGCGAATCAGGGCGCGGATTTTGCGCTCGATGCCCAAGTCGCCTGGATACATCGGCTCGTCATCCACCGCGATGGTGTTTACATAAGCGGTGTCCAAACGATTAAATGGCAGCCCTTCTTGTACTGCCATATTATAAAGTGCTTTTAACAAAAACTGGGCACGGTCTTTGTCTGCATTTTTAATGACAGATTCAAATGCCTGTAACCACTCTTGGGTTTCAGTACTGTCATCGTCCTTATAATAATTCATACGTGTTCGTCCTTATTATCGGAAATGCCTTAGATAAAGGCGTTAAAAAGTGGAAGTGGAAGGATAAAATACAGTGATGCGCCGCAGGGCGATGGTTGTCGCTGTGCGCCATCCTTGGCTCTTTAGGATATGTCTGAGCAATAAAAAACATATCTACAAGGCAATGTTGTCATTGATATGCCTTGGGTGGCGAGGGGTATCCTAGCGCATGATTTATGATGCAACGGTATCTCTCAGAATTTATGACAGTCTATTATAATCGCTTACGCCAAAAATGTTTATGGCTGTAGGAAAATGGTAACAACACAAGTATTTTGCAAAAAAATGTTGTCTATGCTCGCGCTAAAATACCGCGTAGCCAATGACAAGCACTTATCGGCTCCGTATAGGCTACCAGTATGCGCGATTATGAGGCGTAACTCTGCACTTTATTGAGTAATTTTGTCGTGCGCATTTGGTCGCGCAAAATCTACCATTAGTAATATTGTATTGGTTTTTGACTTCACAATTGCATAATATTATATAAAATAAACACTTTGTACATAATCAGTTAACACACGTACTGATTTGCTGGCCCTGTCTTCTAGGAGTGCTGCTATGGTTTGGCTGCCATACTCATCATTAATATCGCGTAGTGCCACACTTGGCATACGTTTGTTTTTAGGTATGGTTTTGCTGCTCTGCTTTGGTCAGTCTGTCTGGGCAGCGGCCACCTGTGCGGCAAACCAACGTATGTATTATCTGGGTGCCAACGCGCCTGCAACGGCCTATAAGAGCCAGCCGCTGACTGGCTGGACGTCGGGCAGCATCAGACGTACCTATACTTTTGCTGAAGCGTCAGGGGACAAAAGCTTTACTATTGAGTTCCCGCTTTTTTTGGATAAGTACACCTCGTATAGTGAGCAGCCGCCTTTTTATGGCAGCTTAAGCGGTGCAACGCTGAACGCCATCACAATGATTCACAACTCGACGCAAACGCGTGTGAACCATACCATGGATGTGACGGTCAACAAGCCTGTCGCAAAGCTTGGTTATACCATCCAAGATATCGACTCAGCACGTGATAGCTCAAATAACGTGCCTTACCAAGAGGCGGTCAATGTGTCCTCTACTGGCGGCAAGCTGACCTATGACCCGACTTACCATACCATCAATGGTAGCTTGGATATGGTGACCTCTATTTTGCGTGTCGCGTGTAATGGCGATAGCAGCAATTATGCCTGTCCTATCGAAGCCACTTGGGGGTACAAGCCTGCCAACAGTCTCTTTAGCCTCACGCACAGCAACGAGTTCAGCCAATATAATGGTCCGCATGTTTTGGGCTACTCTGACTTTTACTTTTGTTTAGAGCCTGCCAAAATCACAGTGTCTAAAAAGCTCAGTGGCGCGCGTGTCCATGACACCTCAGGCGATCGCGATCAGTTCGAAATCAGTGTGAACAGTGGCAGCACCGTGCTCGGCAGTGTCACGACCACAGGCTCAGGTCAGACCATTACCAACGGCAGTACCAATACCCTAAGCCTCAATGAAGGCACCACCTATACCATCACTGAAAAAGTGGTGGGCAGCTCGCTTGGCGATATCAGCAACTATGATGCGACGTACACCTGTACCAACAACACCACAGGCAGCAGCACCGTCATGCCCACCTCGGCAATGACCTACAACTCAGCGACCAAGACGCGCTCGTTCACCCTATCGAACGTCAACTATGGCGACGACATCAGCTGTACCATCACCAACAGCCCGCGTTCGGTATTTGATGGCGGCACGAGCGCCACCCCTGCCAGCTGTCCTGCAGGACATCGTATGTACTATGTGGGTGCCAATGCGCCGAGTGGTGCATATCGCTCAACGCCACTATCAGGTTGGTCGAATGGCAGCACCAGTCGTACTTATAGCTTTAACGATGCCACAGGTACCAAGAACTTCACTATCAGCTTTGCGTCTATTTTAGACTTGTATACCCAATACCAGACGCCCTCACCTTTTTATGGTGACATTCCTAACGCTACAGCGGGCGCGCTTAACATCCTACACAACTCACCTGCGGTGCGTAGCAACCATGTGTTAAACGTGACTGTAGACCGCTCTGTTTCCAAACTGGGCTACGTGATTCAGGACTTAGACTCGTTTACCAATAATGGGCAATCGCCGTACCAAGAGCGTGCGGACGTCTCAGGCTCGGCAGGTATTTTAAACTTTCAGTCTGCCTACCATACGATCAACAGTGCCAACAATATCGTCACCTCAATCTTGGGCAGAAACTGTGAGACGACCAACTCCTGTCCGATTAACGCAACGTGGGGCTATAAGACACAAGGCAGTACCTTTAGCTTGGTACACAGTAACGCCTACACGCAATACGACTCTCCGCATGCGGTGGGTTATACCGACTTTTATTTCTGTCTTGCGCCACCAAAGGTCATTGTCAACAAAAAGCTGTCTGGCACACGTATCAACGACAGCGCGAGCAACCGTGACCAGTTTGCTATTAGTGTGAACAATGGCAGCACGGTGGTGAGCAGCTTTGAAACCACAGGTTCAGGGCAAAGCATCACCAACGGCTCAAGCGGCGCGGTAAGCTTGGCAGAAAATACCAGCTACACCATCACCGAAAAAGTGGTTAATAGTACAAACAATGGCGACATTTTTAACTATAACGCCACCTATGCCTGTACCAACAGCGCAACTGGCAGCACCACCGTCATGCCCACCTCGGCAATGACCTACAACGCTGCCAATAAAACACGCTCGTTCACACTGGCCAACGTCAGCTATGGCGATGAGATTACCTGTACGATTACCAACACGCCTGCGACTTACAGTTTCTTGGGCTACGTGTTTAATGATAATGGCGGCATTACCGCAAGCAGCGCCACGCAATACGACGTGTCTGCGACATTTACAGGCAATGCCAACTATGCCAACGGTGCGTTTGACAGCAATGAGCAAGGCATCGCCATCAGTGGTCTACAGGTCAGCTTGACCGACTGTAGTGGCAACCTTATCACCACCAGCAGCGCCAACCCGCAAACCGTATCCAGCACAGCAGGTACGCTCGGTCAGTACAGCTTTTCGGTATTGCCAAGCATCTTAAACGGTAAAACCAAAGTCTGTTTGATAGAGACGGAGCCAAGCAGCTGGGAGTATACGATAGACACCACTGCCGACAGCCGTGAGATTACGCTCGTTGCGGGCACGTATGAGTACAAAACGCAAAAAGACGCATCAGGCAACATCACCCGCAACATGGATTTTGGTGAACTAAGAGCACAAAATGCGGCGCTGGTACTCAGAAAATCACAATACGTTCATGCCTGTAATACAGCGCTGAATTACACCAGCATTGCAGATACCAACGACCCGACCACAGGCTTTAGTACCAACCCTGCCAACAACGTCAAACCTGGTAACTGTATCGCTTACAAGATTGATGCCTATAACCGTGGTCATATCGACATCTTTGACATCCAAATCAAAGACAGCCTACAGACTGCGCCTGTGACATCGGTGTTTCATTTACCCAAACCTTTGGGCAACCCAAGCACCGTCTATAGCAGTACCAATAACTCAGCGGTAATGGGCAGTAATGGCACGATATTGTCAGATAAATTCGCGCTCAGCAAAGTCGCCACATCATCGACCACACCCACCAAAGCCACGCTCTATTTCAACAGCAAATACGGCGCAATTCCTACAACGCCGTGATGATAAAAAGATTGCTATTTCAATAACTTGCTGGCTTAATTAGCGCGTTTTACGCCTTAAGACTTTAAGCGGTTTTAAGGCGTCGCCTTTTGGGCGATTGAATATACCATTTGTCAGAATTTTGATGCAGTACTGTAAGTCGTTTGCAATAATGCTTTTACAATCTGACACACAGACAATAACGAACATTTTTCTTGCTGTAACTTCTCTTAGAAGCCGCAATATCTCTCTTAGATTTGCCTCTTTACAGTACGATAAGCAAGGAGTTTTACATGAAGTCATCTCAATCATTATGCCGCGTATTATTGGCTACGGTTACCAGTGTGATGGTCATCAGTGGCGCGCACGCAGCGGATGCGTTAAAGATGGAATTGACCGCCAACAAAATGGTGAAAACCAAAGAAGGCAAAGTCAGCTACTTGCCTGTACGCACAGCGCCTGCAGGGTCAGTCATTCAATATAAAGCCACTTATACCAATACCACCAACCAAAACATCAATGATTTGGCGGTGACCCTGCCTATTCCTGCGAACATGACGTTCACAGGTGATGCCTATCCTACCAGCGCTCAAGCAAGTACAGATGGCAAAAACTACGCAGACATGCCGCTCATGCGTAAGGTAAATGGCAAGTTGGTTAAAGTCCCATTATCAGAATACAAAGCCTTACGCTGGAATATTAAATGGCTGCCAGCGAATAAATCAGCCGACGTGTCACTCAATACTGTTGTTGATTAATCTTTAACTTTACCCATTGCTCTTATCTAGGAGATGACCCATATGAAGACTCGTTTGTTTCAATACTCAGTATTGGCAGCTGGCATCGTCACCGCGCTTGGCGTGACCTCTGCCAATGCTGCCAAATCAACTGCTGACTCGACCCCGACCATTGACAACATTGCAACCGCGACTTATAGCATCGCTGGCGTTGCACAGAACCCTGTACAGTCAAACAAAGTCACCGTAAACATAACCCAAAGCGCGGCGTTCAGCCTAGTTGCTAAGAATGATGACGGCGATTTGACAGACGACTACAACAAAGGTCTGACTGTCACACCAAAAGGCGTTGTAACCTTTAACCATACCTTGACCAACTCAGGTAACATAAAAGACACCTATACCTTTGACCTAACCCAAGGTGGCAACATTCCAGGTAGCCCACAAGGTAGCGGCTCATACGACTTAGATAAAACAAGTGTCACGTACATCATCTACAATGCTGATGGCACACAAAAGAGCACCACTACCGTTACAGGTACTCAGTTTAAAAACCAAACCATCATTTTAAACCCGAATGAATATGCGGACATCTCTGTTGCTGCAGTAACTTCTGGTAACGTGGGCGGCGACACGCAGAACCTAACGCTATCTGCAGTTAGTAAACACTTTGCTGAATCTGACACCACCAAAGCCACCTTGACCAACATTGATAACAGCACCACCAAAGCGCCTGTGTTTAAGATTACCAGCAAGGTCAGTAGCACGCTAAATCTAAATGACCCAACCTCAAAAGTGACGTACACCATCACGGTACGTAACGATGAGCGCGCGGCATACACCACTACGGCAAACAACATCGTCGTGTTTGACAACTTGCCAGCAGGCTTGCGTCTTGCTGATCAGCCGAACCTAAGCGTCAGCAACAATGCGACCATCACTGCAGGCACCAATGGTGCAGGTACAGGTAGCGCACAAGACAGTGTTCGTGTAACCTTGCTAAACCTAGCGCCTGGTCAAGAAGCCACCATTACCTTTGATGTACAAAAAGACCAAAGTGAAACACTGACAAATCCGAAAAGCACCGTCAATCATGCGGTTGTGACGCTTGACTTCCCAGGCGGTCAGAGCTTGTACGATACCACTGATCCATCAGATACCAATCAAAACACCAGTAACTTCTACCCATCAACCGATGACAGTGAAGTGATTGATGGCTCAGTGAACAACGCTATCGGTGGCGACTCGACCCAGCCATTGACTGCAAACCAGCGTGCGGTAAGCATCGAATCACCAACCAGTAAAGAAATCCCAACCACAACGACTGCGGGTACACAAATCACCCAGACCGCTGTGATTAAGAATACTGGAAAAGAGATTGAAGGCGACCAGCCAGGCGAAGTGAAATTCACCATCACCGAAGGCGCGAACGATAAAGTTACCCAAGTAGACGGCAGCGTACTGATCGTCTATGATGCGGACAACGATCCAGCCACACCAAACGCAACCTATAAAGTGACTAAAGATGGCAATGGTGACTATGACTTATCTACAGCTACGCCTGTCAATGGTGCACCAGCGTGGACAGGTATGGCACCAAATTCAAGCGTGACCATCCAGTATCAAGTGTCGTCAACGGGTGCAGCGCTTGGCTCAACCGAAACCACAACTGTGACCTTAGTAGTGGGTGGTCAAGACGCGCCAGCAGTTGGTGATCGCTCAGTACAGAACACCACGACCGTTAAAGGCTTGGGCTTGGTCAAAGAGCAAGCACTGAACACCTCATGTTCAGCGACAGCATCATTGACTTTCACTCAGTCACCAGTAGCGGCAAAACCAGGCGACTGTATTGTGTATAAGATTACTGCGTTCAACCAGTTTGCAAGTGCTGATTCACGCTTTAATTTTGACAACGTATTGATCAACGATACCACCGACCGCTTTAACAACAAAGCGATGGTACTTAGCAGCGGCACGACCCCAGCGTACGCTATCAAGCTAGATGACGTGGCAAATGCTACCGCAGTACCTACAACCAATAAATATAACGCCACCAATGATGGCACAGCTGTCAGCGGTACGGTGACCACCTTAGGTCCACAAAAATACGCAGCAATGGTATTTGCTGTCAAAATCAACCCAGATGGCAGCACCACACCATAAGGCTTGACGACATATAGTGTCAGACTGTCCATAGCACCCGCTGTGGACAGTCCCCCAACCCAATAGCGATAAGCATAACGATGACTGTCACTATTTTTTATCTGATTTGATTGCATAGGCACGCATAATGACATCAAACCGCACTGCCCCGTCTGCTCATTTAGCACCCAAGCTATCTGCTTTGACAGTGGCTATGCTGCTTATGCAATCACATTCTGCCCTTGCTGCTTCTGTGATTGTCGATACCATCGAAAACACCGCAGATGCCCGCTATACTATCAGCGACACGCAAACCACCTTGAACGTGGCGTCAAACACTGTCGAGCTACAAACGGCCAATGCGGATCAGTACAGCATTGCTTTTTCTGGCGGCAGTAATCAAGTGGTCATGGCAGGCGACAAGGTCACTTGGAAAAACAGCATCACCAATACCGGTTACGATGCCGTCACCATCAATCTAAACTTTGAATACCCAAGCAGCCTTTCAAACTTTGAGGTGTATCAAGACCTCAATAAAAACGGCATCGTTGACGCTGGTGACCGCTTAATTACTGGTCTTGACCAAATCAAATTGGGACAAAGTGAGCGCCTTGATTTAATCATCCAAGCTGTTACTGACAAGAATGCCGCTGACGGCAGCCGTATCGACATCAAACTGGGCGCGACGGTCGTTGAAGACAGCTCTATCACAGCCTCTGTGACCGACAGCCTTGTCGTCGTCACCCCTGGCGTGCGCTTTACCAACGCCGACTACACTGGTGATGCGCAAAACTCACAGATCAGCAATAACGTCTATCTTGAGGCCAGCTACGCGGCATGTAATGTCCAAACTGACAAACCCGATCAAATCTGGGTGAGCATCACCTCACCCTTGACTGGCGACGTGTATTCGCTAAAAGGTATTGAGACGGGCAACAATACAGGCAAATACCGTCTGTCAGCACCCACGCAAAACAACGCCAACGCAATTGATGACCAAATCATCCAGACACTTGTGGGCGACACCTTACAAGCGAATTTGGTCGCGTGTATCTCGCCTGACGTGGGTCTTGACCAAACGCCGACCCAATCTGACTTTAGCAGCTATATCAGTGGCGTAAACACTCAGATTACGATGACCAATGACAGCCCGAACTTGCAAGTCACCAAAGAAGGCGATGTTAAGAGCGCTGAGCTTGGTGATTATGTCAATTACAGCATCACCGTCACCAATAATGGCGCGGCGACTGCCTACGATGTGTCGCTCAAAGATGCGCTGCCTCGTGGTTTTGAATACGTCAAAGGCAGCGTGCGTCAGCTAGAAAACGGCGTGGCGATTGACCAGCTGCAAGGCAATGAGTTTAAAACCGAAGGCAAGTACCATGTGCTGAGCCTTGGCGATATGGCACAAGGCAGCAGCCGAGAGATTACCTATCGCGTGCTGATTGGCTCAGCAGCGGTGGGCGGCGCAGGCGTCAACCGCGCACACGCTACTGCCACAACAGCAAACGGTAACGGTCAAAACGTCACCTCACGTCAAGCAGAATGGAAAATCGACGTCAGCCGCGGCGCTATCAATGACAAAGGCGTCATCGTTGGTAAAATCTATCACGACATCAACCGCGACGGCATCCAGCAAAAAGACGACAATGAGCTTGGCGTGGCAGGCGTGCGTATTTATATGGAGAACGGCAATTTTGCCGTCACCGACACCGAAGGTAAATACAACTTTTATGGCGTGTCTGCCAAAACACACGTCCTAAAAATCGACACCACCACCCTGCCTGCGGGTACCGAGCTGATTACCCAAAGCAACCGCAATGCAGGCGATGCAGGCAGCGCCTTTGCTGACGTGCGCTATGGTGAGCTGCACCGTACCGATTTTGCCTTGGTCGGCGGTCTTGGCGATGCGCCTGAAGCCATTAACAAACTGTTAGAGCAGCGCCGCAAAACCATCGCCAAAAAGAATGACACCCTTGAACAAGCCATCAAAAACGACTTGGTTCTTGAGCCGAACTACGAGACCGACACACGCGACAACGTCGAGGCGAGCGGCTGCAAAGCGAACGACGCGCTCGATGGTGGCAGCAACTGTGACTCTGCTATCGTGGTCAATGACCGCGCGCTTATCAACGCCCCACGCCTTGACGTCACCAAGATTGCGCAGCCACAGCCTGTGGTGCTTGAAGAGTACCTAAAGCAAGTACCTAACAACAATGTCGCTTTTCTTAATCTAACCTCCAATCAGCAGCTCGACACGTACAAGCAATTGGTTCAAGTGCAAGCGCCACTTGGTGCCGCATTCACCTTGTACGTGAACGGCAAACCTGTATCAGAAGACCATATCGGTAAAACCGCTGAACAAGAAAAGCAACAAGTCACTGCCTTTGACTATTACTCTGTCGAATTGCAGCGCGGCAAAAATACCTTGCGCGGCGTCTCAACGGACGTCACGGGCAAGGTCGTGTCCGAGCAGTCGCTCACAGTCATCGCGCCAGACAGCTTGCAAGACATTGAATACCGCACCCAAGATACTTTGGTTGAAGCCGATGGCGTGAGCGAATACCAAGTGGTCATTCGCCTAAAGGACCGCAATGACCTCCCCTACATTGCCTCTATGCCTGTCACCATCGATACCAGTATTGGCAGCATCAACCTGCCTGATGGCAGCAAAGACCAAGCGGGCACGCAAGTCATCGTCTCAGGTGGCGAGTTGCTCATTCCAGTGACTGCGCCCAATGCTCCAGGTCAAGGCGAGCTGGTCATCAATACGGGCAACACCAAAAAAGTCATTCCGCTACAGTTTACTGCCAAGCTACGTCCTCTAATCGCCGTCGGTATCGTTGAAGGCAGCATCTCGCTAAGAGACTTTGACAGCAGCAATATCAGCGACGGTGAAGGTGCATTCGAGCAAGAGCTGCACGCCTTCTCTGGCGATGACAATCACCGTGCCTCAGGACGCGCTGCGTTTTTCTTAAAAGGCAAAGTACGCGGCGACTACCTATTGACACTGGCTTATGACAGTGACAAGAAAGGCGAACGCTTGTTCCGCGATATCGAGCCTGGCGAATACTATCCAGTCTATGGCGACGCCTCCGCTAAAGGCTTTGACGCGCAATCGACCAGCAAGCTGTTTGTCCGTTTGGACAAAGGTCGCTCGTTCGCCATGTACGGCGACTTAAAAACCCACGTCAATAACGACGAAGGCATTGAGCTCGGTCAATACAACCGTACGCTAACGGGTCTAAAGGCACAGTACGAAGATGATAATACCCGCATCACCACGTTTGCAGCCAGAACCGCCACATCACAGCAAGTGAACGAAACGCGCGGTTTGGGCATCTCAGGGCCTTACCCACTCGGTAGCAACTTTGATGCGGTACTCGAAAACTCAGAAACCGTCGAAGTCATCACCCGCGATGCCAACAATCCAGGTTTGGTCATCAAGCGCGAAACCCTCAACCGTTTTGCCGACTACGAGATTGATCCTATCAGCCGCAGCTTGTATTTAAAAGCGCCGATTGCCAGCCAAGACTTTGACGGCAATCCTATTTACTTGCGTGTGACCACCGAAGTGGACACCAATGGCGAAAAATACTGGGTCGGCGGTGTGGCCGCCAAGCAGCAGCTGAATAAAAAAGTCTCTGTCGGCGGCAGCTATGTGTATAGCGATGACCCCACCAATCAAGAGCAGCTTGCCAGCATCAATACTGTGATGCGTATCAATGACAAGCTTAAACTGATTGCTGAGTATGCCAAAAATCGTGCGGAAAACCCCAACTACAGCGCCAGTAACCAAATCAACACTGAAGCCTTAAAAGACACTTCAGTAGAAGGTGACGCGCTACGGGTTGAGCTGACCTACGACGACAAAAAACGTACCAAAGCCAAAGCCTATTATCACGATGCCGACACTGGTTTTGTTACAGGCGCATCACCGCTGACCGCAGGACGTACTGAGTCAGGTGTTGAGCTGACCCGCATTTTGAGCAATCAAAAAACGGCGCTAAAAGTCGAAGGTGTACGCACCAAAGAGCACAGCACAGACAACACGACCGAAGGTGTCAAAGCCACAGTAGAGCAGCGTCTAAGCCAAAACGTTACAGGCGAGATTGGCATGCGCTACTACAAACAAGATGCAGGCGGCGCAGCACGGGCAACCCAAGCCGCCACTGACGTGGTAGATATCGAAAATGACACCGCCTTCAATGACGACATCATCAATCAATCGGCGCTAGGCAGCGTCAGCAGCACTGAGGATATCGAAGGCGTCACTGCCAGCGCGCGCATCACAGCACGCCTGCCAAAGCTTAACAACGCCTTGGTATTTGCAGAATATGAGCAAGACATCAATCACAGTGGTCGTAACGCTACCTCTATCGGTGGTGAAGCACCTTTAGGCAAAGTCGGTCGCCTCTATGCGCGTCACGACTTGATTAACAGCCTATCTGGCAGCTACGGTCTTGACGATACCGACGAGCGTCAGCGCACCGTGATTGGTTTTGATGCCAACTACCTAAAAAATGGTAAAGTCTATAGCGAATACCGCGCTCGTGACGCCATCAGCGCCCGCGAAGCTGAAGCTGCTATCGGTCTAAAAAACAAATGGTATGTTCAAGAAGGTCTGACCGTAAATACCTTGCTTGAGCGCGTTGAATCACTCGAAGGCGATACCGATAAAACCGCGACTGCCGCAGGTATCGGCGTTGAATACCTTGCAAAAGAGAACTACAAAGCCTCAGGACGCTTAGAGAAACGTTGGGGCGAAACCAGTGAGACTTTGCTTGGTAGCGCAGGCGTGGCCTATCGCTACAATGACGACATCACCTTATTGGCAAAAGACATCTACTCACGTGTGGATTATGATGATGGTCATCGTACAGTGAACCGCTTCCAAGTGGGCGGCGCGTATCGCGACTTTGACAGCAATCAGCTTGATATGCTGGCCAAGCTTGAGTATCGTTTTGATGACAATGCCACAGGCGACGACCCATACCAAAAAGACGTCTTGGTTTGGTCATGGAGTGGCAACTACCACCCAACGCGCCCTTGGACACTGTCAGGTCATTACGCGGGCAAATACACAGAATATACCGCTGATGACATGAACGACAGCAACACAGCGCACGCGCTATATGCACGCGGTCTATACGACATCAGCGAGCGCTGGGACGTGGGCGTACAGGCAGGCACGTACTGGAATCAGCAAGCCGACAACATGGCGTATATGCTGGGCGCAGAAGTCGGCTACAGCCCTTTGACCAACTTATGGGTATCGGCGGGTTACAACTTTATGGGCTTTAAAGATGATGACATTGCCTATACTGATGATACCCAAGAAGGCGCTTATGTCCGCTTGCGCTTTAAGTTCGATGAAAATTTATTCAAAAAAAATGACCCCAATAAAAACGCACGACAAGACGACATTCTTGTCCCGTAGTCATGATTTGTCGTCTGTCTCTGCACTCTTTATATAAGGCTTATGTGATGCTCATGCTGACCCGATTTACACTACCTACTGCCCTAGCGCGTCCCGCTGTTGCACTGGGTCTTGGCATCATGGCAGCGCTGGCATCTAGCGCCCACGCTGCGGCATTATCCTCCGCCACAGACAGCTACGATGCCATGCCTGCGGCAGAATGTACGCCACAGACAGCAGACGTCCCCGCGTTTTCTGCGGCGCGCTATGACGCCTGCAAACAAACGCTTGATAATTACATCGCTCAGTACCAGCAGACCAGCGACAGCCAAAAGCTATACACTGCCTATCAAGCCCTAGCTTGGCTGACCTACGCCAACTATGAGCAGCATATGAACAGCCGCGCCGCCACTAAGGCGCAAGCATGGCAAAGTGCGTATGGTCTGATAAGCGCCTTGGCATATGGCACGTCCAGCGAATCTGTGCCCGCAGACATCCCAGCCACCTCGGCACTAATGCGCCCCGACCTTTGGGCGTATGTCAGCGCGCTCAAAGACAAGGGCGCTATCGCTATAGCCCCACGCGAGATGGCCTTTGCCGAAGTGTCTCTGATATGGGCCGCATCCAAACAATGTACGCGTGGCTGGCGGCAATCAACCCCGCATTTTCGCATGGCTGCCAGATATGTATCGCAAGCGAACACCGCCTATCGCAACCGCTATCCTGAAGACACCGCCGCGCTCTTGGATTTGACACAGCGCTATTACCACGCCTATCTGCCACTAGACGCAAAAAACGACCAATGCCACGGTCAAATTTTGCCCAAACTGCCTTTATAAACCGCTTTTATTTTTTTATAAAAAATTATCTATACAAATATTAATACGGTATTTTAAATTTTTGCGCGCATAAAAAAACAATTAATGCCATAAAATATAGCGCGATAAACCCTTATTGACATCAGGTATTTATTGCACTTATCAGCATGTATTTAAACGCATCGCATTTTTTGATAAATAGAGAATTATTCATAATGTCTGCTTCATATGTGAATAACAAAGCAATAGGCATAAAAAAAGCTGACAATCAATGTCAGCTTTTTGGGAATTGCTTGGCTTATTTTGCTTGATCACGGTTTTTGCGCGGCAACTTCTCTGGCAAGTAGCAACGCAAATAAGCGATAGATGCCGTCAGCGCTTCTTGCAGATAGTTGTCTGTGATGCGCTCGTGCTGACGATAAGACAGCGTGAATACACCATTGATGATGCTCAGCGTAATCAATAGCGTGTCTTGAATGTCTTCGTAGCGCGGCATCTCATAACGCTCGGCCAAACGCTTATAGACCAGTTTTACGATTTGATGGTCGATGTCTTCACCGAAGCTGTCGCCTTCAAAATCTGGAGTATTGGTGTCATAAATCAGCTTGGCCTTGGTTTGGTCAAGATGGAAGATAGACACACAGCGTTCAATCAATGCTGTCAGATAGCCCTGCCAGCGGTCACAGTCTGCAGTTTCAACGGTGTTGAGGACTTCTAAAATCTCAATCGCGTTTAAGAAGCGCAATGCCAAAAAGATGGCTTCAACATTGGGGAAAAAGTGATAAGCAGAAGCACGGGGAATGCCCGCTTCTTCACACACATCCGCTAGGCTAATGTCATTGATGGCTTTGGTTTCACTCAATTTTTTAGCGCCCATCAACAGCTTTTGACGACGTGCACGCCCTTGCTGACTGGTGAACTTAAACTTATTGGGTACCAGCTGTTTTGCCAGCTCTGAATCGACCAAGATGTCTTCGATTTTTTCGTCTTTGTATTCGCTCATCATAAACCTCGTAGTGTTGCGCCCTATTGCTTATAAACATCGTATTTATTGAATGCCAATGCTGCCAAAAACAGCCAGTCTGCAAGCCACATCATCATCTAATAAAATAAAGACGCATCATAAACACTTGTACATCATCAATCAAGGGGCGTAGGATGGGTTAAAATAATAAAATAATAATTTATTTCATCAATGGTTCAGTACGATTTTCGCTCTCACAATGCCATGGTCGGTCACTCTATCGGCATAGTCCCACTTTAGATGGTCATTAAAGTAGTCCACTCTATCGACATAACCCAAAGCAAATTTACTGTCCGCCAAAAACTCTTCTGACACAAACAGCTGATCAATCACCTCAGGCATACCTTGATAAATGTGGGTATATGCCACATCCTTCATCCAACCATAGCGTCTTTGGACACGGGCAGCATCGAACAGTGCCACGTCTCGGATACTTTTGTCATAGTGGACCTCTTCGGTCTCTGCCATCAGCTGCGTGGTCACGCTGCCTGTCACGTCATTCATATCGCCAAGCAATATCAAAGGCTCATTGGTATGGTTAAGACGCGCCATAATAGCAATACGTATCGACGCGGCCTCAGCGGCTCGCATGCACAGACTGCGCAGCTTAGCACGTATACGAATATTGGGGTCATCCATGTCTTCTAACAAGTCGCCCGCTGCATCGCGTAAAAAATACGCGCGTTTACTCTTTAGATGAGCGGTCACCACAGTGACTGACTGGCCGTTGATGTCCAAACGCAGCAACAAAGGCGGACGCTGGTACTTTTTGTGTGGCCCAACATCAGGAATATCAACGATGGCTTCGGGAGCGATGTCCTCAAGCAGCGTCGTTTCTAATACAGGAAATCGGGTGATGATGCCCACCGCTGGGGTGTTCTGAGCGCCCTTGCCTTGAGTGTGGCTACTGCTTGGGTCATTGCTGGCTAATGGTGCAGTCACGTCAGCGGCATCAAAACCTAATCGGACAGCAAGCGCAGTCAAAGCCTCTGTGTCCCATATCTCTTGCACTGCCAAAATGTCTGCATGGGCGTGCTTGAGTAGCGCACTTAATCCCTCAAGCTTTTGCGTATATTCTGTTTGCGTGTACGCAGGTGTGTTGTCATAAAAGCTGCGCTGCGGTTTTGCAAAGTTCAGCAGGTTGGCAGTTGCGATATAAAACTGCGTTTTATTATGGCGTTGATTTTGCATAGTCATAAACACTCATTATTATTGTTCATTATATTTTGTATTGGGTTTAGGTTTATACATTCAATATGACAGGCGTTATGATTTATAGGATATATGGTCACCATACGAAATTATTTGCGTTTTGCTTATACGCATTTCAAGTCGTTATAAAAAAATCGCATTAAAAAAGCTCCCAAAATCATCTTTTGGAAGCTTTAATATAGCATAATTTGGCTGTTCCGTTATTTTAATAGACAATAGTTTGTATTATTTATTTTATCATTTTTAAGAGGCTATTTACCTATTACAGATAAAACACATGGATACTTTAACTTATCATCTATTTGCCTTTATTACCCATTATTCATAACACTGCTATCATTTACAGTATTCACAATAAGGGATATTAACGGCTAACACGGTTCCATGCGTCACGCGAGGCCAAACGGGCATCTTCCCACGCCAGACGCGATTCGCCTTTCACTTCTTGCCACGAACGCTCTAAATCATTTTCATGGTCTTCAAAACGTGCGTCTTCTGGATAATGCGGACGATTGGCGTAGCCAACTGCATAGGCTGGGTGGTAATCGCGGTCAAAGTCGTGACCGTCTTTATAGTAGCTGGTGTTGGCATGCTCAGCGCGCCAGTAGGCTTCTTCGTGCGTTGGGTCCATGGCTTCTGCTGCGGCATGACCTGCGCCACCACCAACAACAGCACCAATTGCACCGCCGATAAGCGTGCCGAGTGGACCTGCTACAGAACCAATCGCTGCGCCTGCAGCTGCACCGCCGACGCCGCCGATGCCCGTACCTACAGGATGCGAGCCTGGCTCACCAGTAATCATATCCGCGTTTAGGTCTTCTTTTGTCTCTTTTGACATGTGTTTTACTTCGTCACGGTCGATATCGTCATACTTGCTCATGATACTGTCCTTAAAATCGTTATAATAAATGGTTATTGTTGTCTTAGTACTTCTGTCTACTACGGCTAAAGTATATGGTAAATATTTCTACAACCGCCACACTGGTTCTGTAAGTTCTGTCAGTATCCCGATGACCTTGCGTTACAGCGTGTATCCATACTTATGAGACCTGCACAAACCCTACGCTCTGGTATGTCGGTGTTAAATGGTATGTAAGGCACAGTCGATGGCGCGTTGCCATTTGTCCACGTGGGCGTCACGCACGTCATCGCTCATATTTGGCTCAAAAGTACGCTCCACTTGCCACGAGTCGCGCATGATACGCTCATCATAAAGCCCCGTCTTTAATCCTGCCAATAGCGCTGCGCCGCGTGCGGTAATTTCGATGTCTTTGGGGCGCAGTACGGGCACGCCCAATAGGTCAGCTTGGAACTGCATGAGCAGATTGTTATTCGCTGCGCCGCCATCAACGCGCAGCTCGGTCAATGCGTGTGGGCTGTCTTTTTGCATGGCGACCAGCACATCATAGGTTTGGTAAGCGATGGACTCAAGCGCGGCACGGGCAATGTGGGCGCGGGTTGTGCCACGGGTCATGCCGCTGATACTGGCACTCACATCCGAGCGCCAATGCGGTGCGCCAAGTCCTGTAAAAGCAGGCAACAGCACAACCGACTCGCTGCTGTCGACTTCATTTGCCAAGGCTTCGATATCGCAGCTTTCTTTGACCAGACCCAGATTGTCACGTAGCCACTGCACCACTGCCCCTGCCATAAACACGCTACCCTCTAAGGCATAGGTGACCTCGCGTTTAGGTTTGTTGGCGTGCAGCATGCGCTTGCCTGTCTGCATCAGCTGCTCAAGTGAAGAGCGCTCGCTTGCGGTGCTTGGCTGCTTTTGCCAGGCAATGGTGGTTAATAGGCGATGCTCGCTCAGCTTCGGCACATTGCCGATATTCATCAGCATAAAGCACCCTGTACCATAGGTGTTTTTTGCCATACCCGCCTCCAAGCAGCCTTGACCCAACAGGGCAGCCTGCTGGTCACCAAGTACTGCATGAATAGGGATTTGTTTTGAAAACAGACCTTTTTTGGTTTTACCAAAATCACCATCTGAGGGCAATACTTCAGGGAGCATAGACATCGGGATATCAAAGCGCGCACACAATGCGTCCGACCAAGTCAATTGATTAATATCAAACAATAAGGTGCGAGACGCATTGGTGATGTCCATCACATGCGCGCCGCCCGTCAGCTGATGGATAAGCCAGCTGTCAATGGTACCGACCGCGATATGACCTTTGGCAGCGCGCGCCTTGATGTTGGGATGATTGCGCAGCAGCCATGCGATTTTACTGGCGCTAAAATACGGGTCGAGGCGCAATCCTGTAATGCGCTGAACGTCCTCAATGCTGTCATCCGCTGCCATCTTTTTGCATGCCGCTTCGGTACGGCGGTCTTGCCAGATAATCGCAGGTGCCAGTGGTTTGCCCGTTTGTTTGTCCCATATCACGATGGATTCGCGCTGGTTGGTGATGGCGATGCTTGAGATGTCAGTCGCCAGCAGTCCTGCTTGGTTGATGACGTCGTGCGCGCAGCTGATTTGTGTTTGCCAGATTTCTTTGGCGTCTTGCTCCACGTAGCCTGCTTGCGGGGTATGCAGGTGGGTTGCGCGCTGCGTCATTTTCACAGGTCGCATATGCGCATCGTACAAGATGGCGCGGCTCGAGGTGGTGCCTTGGTCTAAGGCGAGAATATATCCTGACATGGTGCGCACCTTTTACGTATTCTATGTTATTGATGATATCGAAGCTAACGTCTCAATGATGAGACTGGAACTACACGCCCGTTGAACATGAGCGGTTAAGCCATACAATCAAGCGCCAAGGGTATGCCAATAACAATATTACTAACACATCGTGTCCACATTGAATCTACAATAATAAAGTGCTAGGCATTGACCCGTCGTGATTGTAGCGCTACAGGGTGCACTCTTCAATATATCACCACTGTCAATGCTACGGTCTTTGCATTTTAATTGAATACCTTTTGGTTCGAGAACCCTTCAATATTCAGTCATTTGATGTGATAAATTGCGAACGATAATTGATATAAGCCTTGTAAGATTCGCTGTTAGCTTCCGATAAAGATTGTGGCACTACCCTCATCATAATACTACCAACCCTATAATGAATAACTGTTTTATGAAAACAATAATTTCCAAACCGACACGTTTATTAAAGCCTTTACTAGAAACGTGGCGTATTGCCAATACCTCTAACATTTGGGCCCATTGCGCAAGCGTTGGCTTTTTTGGTTTTTTATCTATTTTTCCAGCCATGGCAGTGTTTGTACTGATTTATGGTCTGGTGTTTTCACCTGCTGAAATGCAAGAGCAGGTTGCCCTACTGCGTGCTTTTATACCCGAAACGGTGTATGAGGTACTCAACTCACGATTAAGTGAGCTGGCTTCTAATACCAAATCCACATTGACGCTTAGCCTGATTGTATCGAGCCTACTGGCACTCTATGCTGGCTCTAAGGGCATGAAATCTTTGATGACCCTAATTAATCTTGCCTTTCATATCAATAAAGAACGCGGCTTTATCTCAGGCAAACTGCGTGCGCTTGTCTTGACCTTTGGTGCGGTCATCGTCTTGATTATTGCCATTTCTTCTATCGCTATCATACCCGTCGCTGCCAGCTTTTTCCCTTTTCCAAAAATAGGCGAAACCATCGCCCTATGGAGCCGATGGCCTGTACTGGCAGCCATCATCTTCGCAAGCTTTTTGGGCTTATACCGCTTGTCACCCAACCGCAAGCCCATCGCGCTCAAAAAACTGATACCCGGAACGATTTTAGCGAGTGTGCTTTGGATTGTGTTGTCTGTGCTGTTTTCGATATACGTACAAAACTTCAATAACTATAGCGCTGAATTCGGAGCGCTTTCAGCAGCGGTGGTCATTATGTTGTGGCTATATTACTCCGCGTTCATCATTGCTTTTGGTGCGATATTCAATTCCCAAGGTCTCGAAAAAGCCAAGCCGCAAGCCGTTCGCGTGTATTAGGCGCATGCCTTAATAATCACCGACCTATCATTGTATGTCTCACAAAAAAAAGCGCCCATCAACATAGGCGCTTTTTTACGTTATTCTGCTTATTATCTGCCGCTTTTTTAGGTGGCATAATTGACCGTTTAAAAAATACGGTTCAGACCATTGAGCGCTGCCACGCGGTAGGCTTCTGCCATCGTCGGATAATTAAAGGTGGTGTTTACAAAATACTCTAGGGTATTGTTGCACTTCATGACCACCTGACCGATATGAATAATCTCGGAGGCGTGATTGCCATAGCAATGAATACCAAGAATCTCTAGCGTCTCACGATGGAATAGAATCTTTAAGACACCACTACGCTCGCCGATGATTTGCGCGCGCGCCAAGTGTTTAAAGAAGGCTTGTCCCACTTCATAAGGCACTTGCTCATCGGTCAGCTCTTGCTCAGTTTTACCGATGCTCGAGATTTCAGGGATGGTGTAGATACCTGTCGGTACGCTAGAGACAGGCTCAGCATCGCGGTCGCCGACCATGAATGCCGCTGCACAGCGTCCTTGGTCATAGGCAGCAGATGCCAATGATGGCCAGCCAATCACGTCCCCTGCCGCATAAATGTGCTCAACGTCCGTACGGTAGGTGTCGTCTACTTTGAGCTGACCACGGCTGTTGGCTTTTAGACCAACGGCTTCTAGGTTCAACCCTTCGGTATTGCCCGAGCGACCATTTGACCACAGAATGGCATCAGATTTGATTTTTTTGCCACTTTTTAAGTGCAAAATCACGTAGTCATCGTGGGTTTCAAGATGGTCAATCTCTTCATTACTACGGATTAACACCCCAAACTGTCTAAAGTCATGGGCGATGGCATCACTGATTTCACTGTCTAGGTAGCTGAGCAGCTGGTCTTTGTTGTTAATCAAATCGACCTTGTAGCCAAGACCCGTAAAGATAGAAGCGTACTCACAGCCAATCACGCCTGCGCCATAGATGATGATTTTTTTGACCGCATAATCCATTTGCAAGATTTTATCGGAATCAAACACGCGTGGGTGGTCAAAGTCAAGAATTTCAGGGCGATATGGACGGCTACCGACGGTAATGATGGCTTTATTAAAGGTCAGCTCTTCAAAGACGTTGTCATCCAGCTCAATACGCAAGGTGTGCGCGTCCACAAAACTTGCCCAGCCGTGGATAACTTCGACCTGATTGCGCTCATAAAAACGCGTATGGGTGTTGACCTGACGGCGAATCACATGGCGCGCGTTTGCCAGCACTTTGTTCAAGGGGACTTGGTGATAGTCCATCGCTTGCGTGAACATCGGGTCACGGCGATAGTTAATCAGGTTAAATACCGATTGGCGCAGCGCTTTACTCGGAATCGTACCCACGTGCGTGCAGTTACCGCCGACTTGCTCACGCGGGTCGATGACCGCGACTTTTTTGCCAGATTTTGACAGTTTCATAGCCGCCGCTTCGCCCGCAGGACCTGCGCCCAAAACGACAACGTCATATTCGTAAGGGTGGTCATCCGCTTTTAGGCGTTGTGAGTCACGAGTGAGGTTGGATTTGATTTCGATGCGTTTGTCATCGAGCGGGCTGACTAAGGCAGGATGGTGCATGATGTCATCCGTGACTTGTTCATGCGTTTGTTCTATTTTTTCTTGCGTGCTTTTGTCTTGGGTGTCGTTTGGGGCGGTGTTCGGTGCGCTACCGCTGTCCTTGTTTGATACTTCTGTTTTGGTGTCCATACCCGTATCGTTGGTGGTGTCGCCTTTACGTTTGTTAGCCATCGTGTCCTCTTATTAGCTCTGTGTACATCAAGTAAAGTTGTCTGTACGTCAATCGTCGGTGCGTGCTCGGCACGTTCCTGTGTCGATATCCTGCTCGACATCAGGGTACATTGTACATACCTGTATTCTTATAAATAAATAGATAGCATTTATTTATGTAATACAGACTATTGCCATCCAAACATGCACGCCCGCTCATTTATTCATTGTGTGCGCAGCATCCCCGCGCAATTGTGGTTACTTTATCAGCCGATACGACGTTTTAATCCCGTCATCTGTAGTATGCGTGTTGCAATCTCTTCCACTGACATTTCTGAGACGTTGAGGTTCGGAATGCCTTGCGAGATATAAATGCCCTGAATCGCGCGCTGCTCTTGTTGGCACTGCTGATAGCTGGAATAACGGCTGCCTGCACGGCGCTCGTTACGGATACGTACCAAGCGGTCGGTGTCAATCATCAGACCGAACAACTTGTCTTTATGCTCACGCAGCGCTTTTGGTAGCTGGTTGTCGTACAAGTCGTCTTCGGTCAAAGGATAGTTCGCCGCGCGAATACCGAACTGCAATGCCAAGTACAGGGAGGTTGGGGTTTTGCCTGAGCGCGATACACCAATCAAGATAATGTCCGCCATACTATAGTGACGTGTGCGTGCGCCATCGTCATTATCGAGCGCAAAATGCACCGCATCGATACGGGCTTTGTACGTCTCAGAATCGACATGGTCATGCGCGTGTCCTGAATGCCCGTCAGGCTCGATACCGGTCTCTTCAGCGATACGCCCAATCAAGCCTTCATACATATCCAAGTTACAGCTGTCCGCTGAATTGATTTTTTCGCGAATCTCAGGGCTGACGATGGTATCAAAGACCAAGGGCAACAGACCGTCGCGCTGATAGGCCATATTGATTTGCTCCACCGCATCTTGTGCGCGCTCTAGCGTATCGACATATGGTAAGACGTGCGTCTCAAAAGGCACAGAGGCGAACTGACTCAAAATCGAGCGCCCAAGCGTCTCTGCGGTAATCGCCGTGCCGTCTGAGATAAAAAACGCACTTCTGATGGCTTGTGAATTGTCTAGGCTGAGGGCGTGACGATTTTGGATGGTGGGTTTGTCTTGCCCTGATAAGCTGTTGGTGTACATAAAAACCTACTATATATAAGTGTAAAGGGTATAAGAATAAAAGATAAAAGGGTGATTGGGAGCGCCATAAAAAGTAACCGCGCCATGACACGTCCCGTCAGTGATGCCTATATCATGTATATTAGTACTTATTTTAATCATGCATAACATCACCCCGCACGGTCACAAGTCTATACTCTGGCTACCCTACGTACTACCTCTGTTGGCGCGCGCCATCGGGTATCTGCCATCAGGCTTATGCTGTGCTCATGATTTGACATTATACGCATATTGGATAATGAATAGAAATCAATGTTTGTCTGACAAATAGCTTGCAGCAACCTTGCTGTGCCTGCTTAGGACATACATTTAGCATACATCCAGTTCATAGAGGCTGCATAGACTCATGCTAGTCTTTTTTGGTGTTTGATAGATAGCCAATATGCGATTTTCTTGCTTTAGTAGTCACTGTCACAAGTGCCTGCTTGGATGCACTTTTTGTGTGCAAATCTTTGGCGGATGCAAAAAACACGAAAAAAATGGCTTTTTTTCAAAAGTTTTTTGTTTCACTACTCGAAATTGTCTGATTATAACGGTATAATCTGGCGTTATAATCCTTACTAAATAACCTTATTTTTCGGAGTTATCATGACAGCGCAATCTACAGCACTTGTAATCAATCTTGATAAGCTAGGAAAAAATGATATTGACAGAGTTGGCGGCAAAAACGCCTCACTGGGTGAAATGATCAGCCATCTGTCAGATTTGGGCGTAAGCGTTCCTGGTGGTTTTGCAACCACAGCTGAAGCGTTTAACCGCTTTTTGACCGAAACGGGTCTGCTTGACAAGATTAACAGCGAGCTTAAAGCTTTAGACGTTGATGATGTTAATGCCTTGACAGCGACAGGTAAGAAAATCCGTCAGTGGATTATCGACCAAGAGTTGCCAAAAGATTTGGAACAAGAAGTTCGTCAAGCCTTTGAAGAAATGAGTGGTGGCGAAGACATCGCGGTTGCGGTACGTTCATCAGCGACTGCTGAAGATTTGCCAGACGCCTCATTTGCAGGTCAGCAAGAAACTTACCTAAACATCCGTGGTATCGACAACGTATTGATCGCGATTAAAGAAGTCTTTTCTTCTTTATACAACGATCGCGCTATCTCTTATCGTGTCCACAAAGGTTTTGAGCACGCAGGCGTTGCCCTATCAGCGGGTATTCAGCGTATGGTTCGCTCAGAAACTGGCGCAGCGGGCGTTATGTTCACGCTAGACACCGAAAGTGGATTTGACCAAGTGGTATTTATCACCTCAAGCTACGGTCTAGGCGAGATGGTCGTACAAGGCGCGGTGAACCCTGATGAGTTCTACCTATCTAAAAAGCTGATTAGCGACAACAAACCTGCGGTTATCCGTCGTAACCTAGGCAGTAAGCATAAGAAAATGGTCTATGGCGATGAAGGCAGCACTGCCAAATCAGTCAAAACCGTTGATGTTGATAAGCAAGACCGCATGCAGTTCTCACTATCGACTGAAGAGCTGACTGAACTTGCCAAACAAGCCATGACCATCGAAAAGCACTATGGTCACGCGATGGACATCGAGTGGGCAAAAGACGGCGATACTGGCGAGATTTTCATCGTTCAAGCACGTCCTGAGACTGTAAAAAGCCGTCAAGACAGCAACATCATGGAACGCTACGTCATCGACACCAGCAACGCTAAGATTCTATGCGAAGGTCGTTCAATCGGTCAGCGTATCGGCGCAGGTAAAGTACGTATCGTGAGCAACCTAAACGAGATGGACAAAGTACAAGAAGGCGACGTACTGGTATCAGACATGACTGACCCAGATTGGGAACCAGTAATGAAGCGCGCTTCTGCCATCATCACCAACCGTGGTGGCCGTACTTGTCACGCAGCGATTATCGCACGTGAACTTGGCGTTCCTGCTATCGTTGGCTGTGGTAACGCCACCGAACTGCTCAGCGACGGTCAAGACGTAACCGTATCTTGTGCCGAAGGCGATACAGGCTTTATTTATGAGAGCCAGCTCGACTTTGAAGTACAGACCAACTCTATCGAGTCTATGCCAGATCTTGCGTTCAAAATCATGATGAACGTCGGTAACCCTGACCGCGCTTTCTCATTCACGCAAATGCCAAACCAAGGTGTTGGTCTTGCGCGTCTTGAGTTCATCATCAACCGTATGATTGGTGTGCATCCAAAAGCACTACTCAACATGAATAGCCTACCCCGTGAAGTGTCACAAGCCATCAGTGAGCGTATCGCAGGCTACGCCTCACCAGTAGACTTCTATGTTGACAAATTGGTCGAAGGCATCTCAACTCTAGCGGTTGCCTTTATGGATCAGCCAGTTATCGTTCGTATGTCTGACTTTAAGTCAAACGAATACGCCAACCTATTGGGCGGCAAATTGTACGAGCCATCAGAAGAAAACCCAATGTTGGGCTTCCGTGGTGCGAGCCGCTATGTGTCAGAAAACTTCCGCGATTGCTTTGAGCTTGAGTGTAAAGCTTTAAAACGCGTTCGTGACGAGATGGGTCTGACCAACGTTGAGATTATGATTCCATTCGTTCGTACCACTGACGAAGCCCGTCAAGTAATCGAACTGCTTGAGAAAAATGGTCTAAAACGTGGCGAAAACGGTCTGCGCATCATCATGATGTGCGAGCTACCAACCAACGCCCTATTGGCAGAAGACTTCCTAGAGTACTTCGATGGCTACTCAATCGGCTCAAACGATTTGACGCAGCTGACCCTAGGTCTAGACCGCGACTCAGGCATCATCTCGCATCTGTTTGACGAGCGTGATCCTGCGGTTAAGAAACTGCTATCAATGGCGATTGCTGCTTGCCGCAAGCAAGGCAAATACATTGGTATCTGTGGTCAAGGTCCTTCTGATCACCCAGATTTGGCATACTGGCTCATGGAGCAAGGCATCACTTCAGTGTCACTAAACCCTGACTCTGTACTTGATACTTGGTTCTTCTTGGCTGGTGACGGCGAAAAATAAGCCATATAAGTAAGCCACTTTGGTATTGGGGTCTGTCTTGTTTCTTAACAAACAGACCCCATTTAATGACCTAAGATATGACTGAACATGTAGGCCTTTATGCAAATTTTTCTTGCTCGAAACAATGTACAAGCGGGTCCATACACACTGGATCAGCTCAATATCATGCTCGCATCAGGTGAGGTAAAGCTTGATGATTTGATGTGGCATGAAGGGTTTTCTGCGTGGCAACGTGTTGGTGACGTTACGGGCAATCAGGCGTTTTATCAGCCTGCACATAATGCGCCCACCACACCGCCGACCGTCCAGCCGACGCACCCAACCAGCAATACTGGCACCACCAGTAATCCCTCGGTAGACAGACTGTATGGCAAACCTGAAAGCAGCCAAAACAGCAGCTCGAACACCTCAAAGCCCAACTCTGTATCGCTCAATAAAGCAAAACCTGCAACCGCAACAGAAAAAGATACGGTTGTCGGCGATGTGATACTCGCGCCCATCATGTCTCGGATACTGGCCACTGCCCTCAACGGCTTATTGTACTTGCTGTCTATCTTGCCGCTTATTATGGCGTTGACCAAGCTCGACATAGATTACAGCAAATTTCAAAACGTCCAAAACCTTGATGCCGCCTATCAGTATTCGCTCAGCTTAATTGAGAGCATACCGCAAGGCACATTGATGATGTCACAGGCCATGGTATTTGGTCTGCTGGGCATTCAGTTGCTGTTCATCACCTTGCGCGGGCAGTCACTGGGCAAATTGATTACCGGTATCCGCGTGGTGGATCAAACCACCCATCGCCTGCCTTCTTTTGCAAAGCGCGTCATCATGCGTACCATTGTGCTGTTTTTGCTGTACAATATCTTGTTCTCGTTCACCAGCTTTTTAGGTTTTGCTGTGATTGCCATGCATTACTTCTTAGCCAGCAAAGATGACAAGAATATCGGTATTCATGACCGCTTGGCGCACACTATGGTGGTTAAGGCTGACAGCCGTCAATTACAAAAGCCTTCTGATATTTAATCGTTAACTGAGTACCAAGCTGTGCTCGGTTCGTCAAAAAGCAGTGCTTTGGCGCTGCTTTTTTTTATTGCCATCGTTTTTGGTGGTTTATTTTGATAGCAAACTGCGAAGAGGCATAATTTAACTTTGTACTTCTTGGCAATTATTGCTATAATACGGCGCTTTATAAACTAAGCTTATCTAACTTTAGATTGGGTTTATCTTATAAATCTCCTTGCTATCAACATAGGGTTGATAGCTGACTAATCCGCAAGGAGTCTATTATGCGACATTATGAAGTGGTGTTAATCGTACACCCAGACCAAAGCGACCAAGTGGTCGGCATGGTTGAACGCTACATCAAATTGGTTCAAGACAACAACGGCACTATCCACCGTCTAGAAGACTGGGGTCGTCGTCAGTTGGCTTACCCAATCAACAAGATCCACAAAGCTCATTACGTCCTATTCAACATCGAAACTGATGGCGAAACGCTTGCAGAGCTTGAAGAACTATTCCGTTACAATGACGCGATCATTCGTAGCCTAGTTATCCGCCGTGATGAGGCAATCACTGAAGAGTCTCAATTAGCTAAGAATGCCGATGAAAAACGCGCACGCAAAGCTAACCGTCGTTCTGACAAC
Source organism: Psychrobacter aestuarii (assembly GCF_904846035.1). Lineage (GTDB taxonomy): Bacteria > Pseudomonadota > Gammaproteobacteria > Pseudomonadales > Moraxellaceae > Psychrobacter > Psychrobacter aestuarii. Next base: position 2,507,249 of record NZ_CAJGYT010000001.1, on the reverse strand, counting down.
GACAATGACGACAACAGTGAAGACTAATTAAAGGAGAATACTCATGGCACGTTTTTATCGCCGTCGCAAATTCTGCCGTTTCACTGCTGAAGGCATCACTCACATCGACTATAAAGATGTTGAATTGCTAAAACAGTACATCAGTGACAATGGCAAAATCGTACCAAGCCGTATTACTGGTACTTCTACCAAATATCAGCGCCAGTTGGCAACAGCTATCAAACAAGCTCGTTACCTTGCGCTACTACCGTATACTGACAACCATCAGTAATTGACGTTTATCTAGGAGTGACTCATGCAAGTTATTTTGTTACAGCGTATCGTCAACCTTGGTAAGCTCGGTGAAACTGTCGATGTAAAACCAGGTTACGGACGTAACTTTCTAATCCCACAAGGCAAAGCATTGCCAGCTACTGCTGCTAACATCGAAAAGTTCGAAGCACGTCGTGCTGAACTTGAAGCAGAAGAAGCCGCTGAGCTAAGCGCTGCACAGACTCGTGCTGACGCATTGACTGACGTAAACGTCATCATGCGCGCGAAATCTGGCGACGAAGGCAAGCTATTCGGCTCTATCGGTACTCGCGATATCGCTGAAGCACTAACCAGCTCTGGTCTAGAAGTTGACCGTTCTGAAGTGAAGCTGCCTGAAGGCGCACTACGTCAAGTGGGCGAATACAATGTTGATATTCAACTACACCACGACGTAACTGCTAGCATCCTTGTTACTATCTTGTCTGAAGATGGCGACAACAGCTTTGCAGAAGAAAGCGAAGAAGACGATTCAGAAGAATAATCTCTGATGGTTTAATCGCAAAAAAAGAGCCTGCATTATGCAGGTTCTTTTTTTTGTGCCGTGTTTTATGAGAGGATGGTATAGGTAAATCTTTGATCGATAACCACTGTTATTAAATGTAAAGCGGCGCAGCAATGGCTTGCCAGATGGGCACTTGGTCGATATAATACACCGTTCTATTGGGGATGTTCTGGCTTCGACGCTGGTAACGAAACTCAATGATGCATGTCGAGAGAGTATGCCCTCTCGTTAATCAAGTATATAATGTAATAGTCGCAAACGACGAAACTTACGCTCTAGCAGCTTAAACTCTGCTTACTTAATTGCTGATTGCCTATAGTTGGTTAATTAAGTTGAAGCGCACGCATATAGGTTCGCCACAAGTGGTTGTCTCAACCGCTTGGGTTCAAACTTAGAGACTCGCCCAATCCATCCTGACTGTCGGATCGGTGCAGGTTAAAGCCAAAGACAGACCCTAAACATGTAGATTCATGAGTGTAGTATTGGCGGACGCGGGTTCAACTCCCGCCATCTCCACCAAATATTTGAAAAAGTCAGTCACTTAGGTGGCTGGCTTTTTTTATTGGCAATGTTGTTGATATCTCTTTTGCCTTTATTGCCTATCCATTCATTCATTTATCATACATCTTCCTTTTCTAGCCGCTCATCGCGTATTTATACACACAGCACCTAGTCATACCCCCCCCGCTTCGATTATATTCTGCCTACTCAATTATCTTGGAACACGGCACTTATGAGTCTGGTCGACATTTTTTTATACGACACCACATGGGCATTTATGGTCGAGATTGCCATTCGTGTGACGGTGATGTTCGTACTTATCATTCTCTTTTTGCGCTTTACGGGCAAGCGCGGCGTGCGCCAGCTGTCTATCTTTGAGCTGACCATTATTCTGTCGCTTGGCTCAATTGCAGGCGACCCGATGTTTACCGAGGATTTGCCCATCATTCAGGCCGTGCTTATTATGAGCCTAGTGATTGTGCTGTATCGCTTTTGCACGTGGCTGATGATGAAGTACCAGCCGATTGAGGATTTGCTCGAGGGGCGCTCGCTCTACATCGTCGAGAACGGCAAGCTGGTACTCGATAAAATTGATAAGGGCAAAATGTCACATGATGAATTTTTTGCTGAGATGCGCCAACAAGGTATTGAGCACTTAGGTCAAGTGCGGGTGGGACTGCTGGAGACCGATGGCACATTTAGCCTGTTGATGTTTGCCGATGATGACGTGCATTACGGCTTACCGATATTCCCAAAAGCCTACCAAGCGGCTGAGGAGATTGAGCCACAGTGTCATTATGCCTGTATGTACTGCGGACAGGTTGAGCATGTGGTGACCGATAAGCAAAAATGTCATCGCTGCGAGGACAAATGCATTGGCTGGGCAAAAGCCATCAATACCAAGGTCGTCCGATAACGACAACTCTGGATTTTAATAACACTAAAGAAGGCTTAAGTGCGTTAAGTGCTTAACTGCATAAACATCGTTAAACAATATAAGCTTGTTTATTTATACATGTATCGTACCGCTAGGCAGTAACGCAGTACAGACAAAATGCTGCACAACATACTTGATTATCCTACTGTCGTTACTTTTGTTCAGCGTTAGACTGAGATTGTTGATGAATTATGGTTAGGAGCACGAGCATGTTAGGACACACATCTATATCTAAACCAGCGGTAGCGCGCGCAGTGACTTTTGCAGGCTGTATGTTTGGCGGTCTGCTACTTTTGACAGGGTGCAATTCGCCGAATGATTCGGAAAATGTAGAAGGCAGCATGAACACAGAGACGCCTACAGAAGCCGCCAACGCCTCTGCGCCCGTATCCGAAGCACCCCTCGATACGGACGCAAGCGACCAAAACACACCGCCTACCAGCATGCCGAGCGCACCCAGCGCTAGCAATACCCCAAAAGCGTACGATGCACAAATCGTGAGCCCAGCGGGTTATAAGACGCTGCGCTTTGGGCAGGACATTACTGCGGAGATACGCGAACAATTTGGCGCAAAAGAGCCTGACACAGGCGATGAAAGCTGTTATTACCTCAGCGATAACACACTGACTTATAACAGCACCGAGTTTGGCAAACGGGCTTCTGTACTGTATCAAATCATCGATGGCAAAATGGCACTGATTCATGTCCAAGGTCCCAATGCGCCCTTTTATAATGGCGTTCGTGTGGGTGATTCGGTCGATTCAGTGATGGCCACGCATGATGGCCAGCTTGATTATGAGGTCGACCATTATGCACAAAATGGCGATTATTATAATTTGATTGCCAATGTGAATTTTACGGTCGTAAATCCCAGCAAAGACGGCTCCGTACTGACGACAGACAATATTAAGATGACCAATGATACCGATACCCTACCCATTCAGGTTGAGTATCATATTAAAAATGGGCAAAAACTGAGTCAGAACACCATCGCTGCTGACAGCTGGAGCGCAGCAGATAAAGACAAACTGGTCGGTGAAGTCGACAGTATTGATATCGGCATTCCTGAAGCCATTTATTTGATTGAAGGCTGTTCTTAACATTCATAATCTACCAAGCTGATAAAAAATCCCGCGTGTGCCATGCAGCAGACGCGGGATTTTTTATAGGTATAACAAACGACGGATGTCCAGACGTTTTGTAAGAAAAAGCATTTGCTATTAAGCCAATACGCGGTTTAGCCACTGCCCAATGTCTTCGATTTGTGCCATGCATACTTGGTGCGCCATTGGATAAGTCAGATAGTTGGCAGCATACTGCTTGTCTTTTAACAACGTATACGCACGCTCGCCCAACTGTACGGGGACGACAGGGTCATGGGTGCCATGTTGAATAAGAATGGGCAGGTCACTATTGGCAGCACTATAGTCAATGGTGGCGTCGGTAGCAAAATAGGTCGATAGTACCATTAAGCCTGCCAAGCGCTTGGGGTAGCTGAGCGCTGTCTGGTAAGCGACTGCGCCGCCTTGCGAAAAGCCTGCGATGACAATCTTGTCCGTCGCAATGCCATTTGCCAGCTCGCGTTCAATCAGCGCGCCAATCTGCTCGGCAGAGTGCATGATCTGGTCGGTATCGATTTTACGCTCGATACTCATCTCAAGGATGTCATACCATGCGGGCATGATATAGCCGCCGTTGACGGTCACAGGACGCTTGGGCGCATTCGGAAAAATAAAGCGCACCCCGCGTGTGCCATCTAAGCCCAGCTGCGGGACGATGGGTTCAAAGTCGTGACCACTGGCGCCGAGTCCATGCAGCCAAATCACTGCCGCGCTGATAGGGGCGTTTTGCGGGTTGTGTTCGCGAATGATGCAGTCTAAATACTCACTCATACTCGTGTCCTTGTTGTGTTTTGATATTGCTCGTGTTGCACCTTAGGGTGCGTCGCTCGCCAGTATACTACATCATTTGTCGTTTGATGACGCAGAGGGTCGGCAGGCGGATTCATACGTTTTTCATCAAAATCTGTACGGCGGCGACTTTGGGCAGTGTGCTTTTGTGCTAGGATTAATATCACTTTTTACCTGATTTTATCTGACCTGCATACAGGGCTGCGCATGAACCATATTTTATTGGTCGAAGATGACCCCGCGATTGCTACTTCATTAAACATCACGTGCAAGCGTGAGGGCTGGCAGATGACATGGCTGGACAATGCCAGCAGTGTGCTGGAATTTTTACGCACGGCTGCGGCAGCGAACCTATCGGCGATTATCTTAGATGTGGGTTTGCCTGACGGTGACGGTCTGAGTCTGTGCCAAAAAATCCGCCATACCGCCGATATCGGACGCTTGCAAGACGTGCCGATTGTGTTTTTGACCGCGCGCAGTGAAGAGGTCGATCGTATCTTAGGGCTGGAGATGGGCGGCGATGACTACTGCGCCAAGCCCTTTAGTCCACGTGAGCTGGTGGCGCGCATCAAGGCAATTTGGCGACGCGAGCAGCTGCATCATGCCGCTGTCAATACGACAGACGCCGCAGCACCTCATGATGGCGCCATGCTGCAAATGAGCGAACAAGCCCTTACCTTTCATTGTCGCTCGGGCACTTGGCATTATCAGCCGCTCAATTATTCACTGCTGTGGCAGCAGCAAAAACTGGATCTTAGCAATACTGAGCGTAAAATCCTGCTGACCCTATTGCAAGCACCCAATCAGGTCTTTAGCCGTGAGCAACTGCTTTGCGCCATCAGCGATTATCCTGACCACCGTCTTGCCCGCACCATCGACAGTCATGTCAAATCCATCCGTAAGCAGCTGGCACAGGTCGATGACGCGACTGAGGTCATCTATACCCATCGCGGCTTGGGCTATGGCTTGTGTCCTGCGTGATGCTGATATGAATACTTTTAAAAAATAAGACCCGCCCTTATGCCTGAATCACCGACCGAATCACCCGCCCTGGCAGGTGCCAAAAACTGGTACGCCAAATTGCACCCTATTGGCACGACCGCTGTACACAATACGCCCAAGCGCCCATTGAATTTGAGTATTTTTTTTCGCATTTGGCTCGCGGTGGCGCTGGTCTTGCTTTTGTGCGGCATCGCGGCGTTCAGTCAATTGTTTGGCTATATCAAGCCCACTGCACATCAGGTGATTGAGGATACGCTTGCCGATACCAGCACCCTACTTGCTGCGACCTTGCAGCAGCCATTATTGTCCAAGCGCTTGTATGACGACGATTATCAGAGGCAACTGGATGCGTCCTTACAGCGTCGTTATGGCACACAAAAGAACATCAACGGTATCGTCAGTGATGATTCTGCCGCAAGCTTTCGTGTTTATGTGACCGATGCGGCGGGCAAAGTCGTGTACGACTCACAGCCGCAGCCGAACAATGACGAAACCGAGGATTATAGCCGCTGGAACGATGTATATCTGACTTTACGCGGTGAATATGGTGCGAGGAGCACTGTACAAGCGCCTCAGAGCGACGATGCGGTGATGTACGTGGCGCAGCCCATCCACAACCCCGCGGGCGCCATCATTGGCGTGGTCAGTGTGGGCAAGCCTGTCGCCAGCGTGCTGCCCTATCTGAGCGCGACCCGCCAGCGCATGCTGGTCACCGCGCTGTTTATGAGCGGCGCTGCTTTGATACTGGCAGGGCTTGTCGCATGGTGGCTTAAGCAAAGCATCACTTTGGTGACGCAGTATACGCGCGCCTTGGCAGAAGACACGCAAAAGCCCTATTTTTATCTGGGGCGCGAGCTGAACAGCTTGACCGATACCATTGAGAGCATGAAGCATCGCCTAGAAAACCGTGCTTACGTCACCGATTATGTGCATACCTTGACCCATGAGTTAAAAAGCCCTTTGACCGCCATTCGTGCCAGTAGTGAGCTGCTAGAAGACGATGCTTTAGACGCCGAAGACCGCGAAATGCTAAGCCAAACCATCGGTGAACAGTCCATCAAGATGCAGCAGCTGATTGATAGGTTGCTGCTCCTCGCTGCCGTCGAGCAGCCGAGCTTTCGCCTCAGTCGCCAACCGATTGAGATGCTGGCACTGCTCCATCAACTGCTGACGGACAATAGCGTCAAACTGCATCAAAGCCACTTACAGCCGATGGAACTGTGGTTAAATGACGCACGGTTACACTTGCAGGATTTGCTTGATGTGCAGACACCGCTGTATATCTGCGCCGACAGATTTTGGCTGGTGCAAGCACTACAAAATGTGCTGGACAATGCGCTGTATTTTGCCGCCACACGCGTGGTTATTCGGCTGCGTAATGATGCAGAGCAGCTGTCGCTTGAGATTATAAACGACGGTAAGCCGCTGCCAGATTATGCGCTGGATAAAGTATTCAATCGCTACTTTAGCCTGTCGCGGCAAAGCATGGAAACGCTCGAGGACAATACCAGCGCCACTCGTGCGAGTCGGCACAAAAAAGGCACGGGACTTGGCTTAACGCTGGTCAAGCAAGTCATTGAGCATCATGGCGGTACGGTCAGTATTCGCAATATCGCAACCCCAACGGCGCAGACACCCGCTGGCGTGGCGCTACAGATTCAGCTGCCGACGATAGCCGCGCCAAGCAGGTAGCCTGACCTACTCACCAAATAAGCAAAGAAGCGCGATTCATCCTTTTTCCATAGCCTTTGCACCCTTATTCGACATGATGCAGCTATCTTGTTGTTAGGTTTTGACAACACAGGGTATTCTCATGCACGCTTTATCATCCACACCGCCGCGCTTTATCGGTATGACTCGCCAGCACTGCCAGCAGCGCCTCGCCCATGCTTTGATTGACAGCATCGACTTTGGTCATTGGCTCTTGATACCGAGTATGCAGACGCTACTTGTCTTTCGTCATCAGCACTGTATAGCAATAGACCACTGCCCCGCGTTATAAGCACATTTTTATACCACATTTGCATAAAAAAACGCCCAAAGTAGCACGTCTTTGGGCGTTTTATATGGTTTTTAGCACTTATTTAATAGGTAAAAAACGGCTATTAAATGGCGGCAACAGGCGCTTGTACATCGGCATTTTGTGCGCGGTGGCGCAAGTAATGGTCGAGTAAAACCATCGCCAGCATGGCTTCGGCAATCGGTGTCGCACGCACGCCGACGCAAGGGTCGTGACGCCCTTTGGTCAACATATCAATGGCTTGACCGTCCGTATTGATGCTCTTGCCTGCTGTGGTGATGCTTGAGGTTGGCTTAAGCGCGATACTGACGCAAATGTCTTGCCCCGAAGAAATCCCGCCCAAGATACCGCCTGCGTGATTGGCAGTAAATCCCTCTGGCGTCAGCTCATCGCGGCTGGTGTGTCCAAACTGACCTGCAACCGCCATACCATCACCAATCTCCACACCTTTTACCGCATTGATACTCATCATGGCGTGAGCAATGTCCGCATCCAAGCGGTCAAATACAGGCTCGCCAAGACCGACAGGTACGCTGCTGGCAATGATATCGAGCTTGGCGCCGCAGCTGGTGCCTTCACGGCGCAAGTTGTCAATTAAGGCTTCAAAGTCGCCAATCGCGTCTTTGTCTGCACAAAAGAACGGATTGCTATTCACAAAGTCCCAATCAATTTGGTTTGGGTCAGTGACTTGGCTATAGGCATTGCCAATTTGGGTCACGTGACCACGCACTTGGACGCCCAGACGCTCGAGCAGGTATTTTTTGGCGATTGCCCCTGCTGCCACACGCATGGCAGTTTCACGCGCCGACGAGCGACCGCCGCCGCGATAGTCGCGAAAGCCGTATTTCATGCTATAGGTATAGTCGGCATGTCCTGGACGAAAGGTGTCTTTGATGTCGCTATAGTCTTTGGATTTTTGGTTGGTGTTACGAATCAACAGCCCAATCGGTGTGCCTGTGGTCTTGCCCTCAAACACCCCTGAGATAATCTCCACCACATCATCTTCGCGGCGCTGGGTCGCATACTTTGACGTGCCAGGCTTGCGGCGGTCTAAGTCGGTTTGCAAGTCTTCTGCGCACAAGCTCATGCCTGGTGGCACGCCATCGACGATTGCCATCAATCCTGCGCCGTGTGACTCGCCACATGTGGTCACCGTAAACAGCTGCCCAATAGTATTGCCTGCCATAGTCGTCCCTAGCCCTTTGAATCAATAGGTTAAAATATTTTTGGAATATAAATACAAATCACGCATTTAAAAAAAGACCGCTAAAAACGCTGCCAGCCCTTTAGCGACAGCGTTTTTCATTGGTTTATAAGCCGTTTTGCTCAAGCAGTGCCACTTGGTGTGCAAACAGCTCACGGTGCGCCATCAGCTCATCATAAGTAATGGCAAAAATGCCGTGCCCGCCGTGCGCGAATTTGAGCCAGTCAAACTGAATGTCAGGATACGCTTGCGACAGCGCCCATTCACTGTCGCCCACTTCACAGACCAGCAAGCCTTCAGGACTGAGATAATCAGGCGCATCATGCAAAATACGATGCACGAGCGTCAAGCCATCTTGACCTGCGGCAAGCGCGTGCTCAGGCTCATACAAAAATTCAGGCGGCAAATCTGCCATAATAGCGGCATCGACGTATGGCGGATTGGTGACAATCAATTCATACTGATTTTCGGCTGGGATTTTGGCGAATAGGTCTGACTCAATCACATTGACCTGATGACTCAGCTCATGATGCTCAACGTTGACCGCCGCCACTTCCAATGCGCCTTTGTCGATATCAGCAGCATCGACCATCGCATCGACAAAACGTGTCGCAAGCGCAATAGCGATACAGCCAGAACCTGTGCACAAATCCAAGATACGCTCAGGCTGCGACAGCTGTTTTAGCTCCAGACCATGCTCAAAGAAGCTCGGTACAGACTTGCCTGCCACCTTGCCAATAGGCTTGGCAAACTCATTGACATCAAAATACGGATAAAACTGCTGACGAATCAGCTCTGCAATCGGTGAGCGTGGAATCAAAACGCGCTCATCAACATAAAATGGCAAATCACAGAAATACGCCAGATTAATCAAATAGCTTAGCGGCTTGCGCTCAGCGATACGCTCTTCTAGCAGACCCAATACCGCCTGTTTTTCAGACATCGTCAAGCGGCAGTCCAAGACCTGCTCATCTGCCGACCAATCCAATGACAAGCTGTGCAGCACAATCGCGGCGGCTTCAGCAAACTCATCGGTCGTTCCCTGCGCCACCACCACATCGTACTGACGCAGCTGTGTGACCGCAAAGCGGATAAAGTCACGGATGCTAAACAGCTGCTCACGCGCTTCTTCGAGCTCAGCGCGTAGCGTCGAAAACTCAGCATCTTCGTCAAGCAGACCCTCATCAAAGCCTTCTTCGGCATCGAAATATTGGTCTTGAAACGCCTCTGCGCTCATGGTCTCATGTTCTGGCATATCGCACCTTTTGTCGGCTGTGTGCGGTCAGCGACCCACACATAAAGATAAAAACATAAATAATCAGATGATGTGCGCATTATAGACATAAACCGCCAAGCGCGCCAATCTCTACGCGGCTTTTTAAAGGGCATACGCGCGGATTTATCCATTTTAGCGCAGCTGGCTGCATTGCACGCACTACCTTACTTAAGCATCTCTATCATCAGACTTTGCGCAATAAGCGCGTCAAATATTCACCCAATCATTACGCCTTTGTAGTCAATACGTCACCAAAGCGCACTTCTACCGTTTGTCCCGCAAAAACACACGGCAAATATTTGCGCCTACCCTGAATAATACGCATAATAGCGTTATTGCAACTATCAACTGTGACTGATATATGATGACAAAAAAGCCACTTATCACCGCCATATCTATCGCTGCCCTAAGCGCTGGCATCATCAGCCCAGCCATTGCAGCGCCAAGTGACAGCGACGCCTTTACCGTCGGTTCGCTATCGGGCATCAATCTTGAAGAAAGCCGTAACAACCGCGTGAATGCCACGACCAGCGCGCAAGCTTCGGCAAACGACCGTATGGGTCAACTGATTGAAAACCAAAGCAACCAAGCCCGCCGTGCGCCTGCTGCTGCTCCTGTCGCCGCAGACAACATGACCGCAGAAGAGCTGACCCGTAAAGATGAGCAAGCCGACCGCAATGATGACATTGACGAAGGTCAAGCCGTCAGTGCGCCAAGCCAAGCCATGCGCAGCACTTCAGCCGACCCACTGTCTTTTGAGCTGCCTGAGAGCGAGCAGCTACAAGACTTTAGCAATGACCCGACCATCAAAAGCATCGAAGATGCCGATGGCAAGCGCCACACCACATTGAACCTCTCAGACTATGCCAAGCAGGTCAACAGTGCCACATGGTCGCCGAACATGAAAGTCAACTCAGCGATGACCATTAAATTACAAGCGCTGCTCGACTGGAACCATGCATCACCAGGTCCGATTGATGGCGGCTGGGGCATGAACAGCAAAAAGGCCTTGATTAACTTTCAAAACATGAAAGGCTTACAACCCACAGGTAAAATGAACCAGCAGACGTGGGACGCTTTGGTTAAAGGGGTGAATAAAAACAAACCCGTCTTGGTCACGTATACCTTGACCGAAGAAGACATCAATACCAACTTTGCCACCACTCCTGCTACCTCAGAAGCCAAGTCAAAAGTAAAAGGCTTGTATTACCAAGACATCAAAGAGATGCTCGGTGAGCGCTTCCATATGGACGTGCGCTATTTAGACAAGCTGAACAAAAACAAAAACTACCAAGCGGGCGAAACCGTCACCGTGGTCAACACGCGCGGACAGCTCAACCAGCGCATCAACCGCGTGGTCGCTAACAAAGCGGACAAAACCTTGTACGCTTATAACGGGGACAAACTGGTCGCCACTTATCCGACCACCGTCGGTAGTGACGCCACCCCATCGCCACACGGCACCTATAAAATCGTCAACAAAGTCAAAATGCCATGGTACAAAGCCACTGTCGATGAAGCGGGCGGCAAAAAAGTCTACATGCTGCCACCAGGACCGAACAACCCTGTCGGCGTGGTATGGATGGGACTGTCAAAACCCTCTTACGGCTTGCACGGCTCGCCAAAACCTGAAGGCATCAGTCGCCAAGCCTCACATGGCTGTATCCGTCTGACCAACTGGGACGTGCTCGAAGTCTATGCCAACATCGAAAATGGCGCGACGGTTGTTCTAGAATAACAGCGAACCTTATCATTATAAAAAAGCCCCGTACCAAGTGACGGGGCTTTTTTTATTATTGATATTTTTGCTTGTCTTGATCTTATCCAAGCACTGTCGCCAAATATTTTCCTTAACATACCGCCTTTGCAATCCCTTGCCCGCAAACACTCGCCGTTATACGCTAGCTTGTATCCATACTGCAGCATTTATCACAGCCCGTAGCCCTCTTCTTTACCCGTAATGCGACTGATTTTTTTGGTCAGTGTCAATGCCGCTGGAATGGCGAGTAAAATCCCCACGCCGACCGCCATCAAAATGTGCGCTGTGCCATTAAAATCGAACACTAAAGCCGCAATCAAGCATAGCCCCATGCTTACGGTCGATGCCATAGCGTATATAACAGAAAACAATGCCCAATTCATAAGTTAATCCTTATCGCTGGTGTGGTTTTATAGTCATCATACCGCCATATCCCTACTTTTAGTAAGTATTTACTACAAACGCTACCGAACATGAAAAAAGGCTGATTCTTTTCAAAACCCATGATAATATAGTGGGTTTTCAAATCGACAAAAGTTTTAAATTATTCTTATTTACCTTTACCACTACTCCGCATCTTTTGTCTCTCCTGCCTCTTGGTCATCACGCCTTTAACCATAAAAAACCAGATTGCTTTTGCATCAGGCTTCTTTATCATTAGAATAGATATCTTTTATCCCATCTATAGGTAGCCTTTGCATGAGCGCATCTTCGGACAACACGCCCGCCCCTTTAGCCAACACGACCAAGAACAATGTGCAAGAAGAGACGTCCAAAGACGCGAACAAAGACACAGACAAAGTCGTTGAAGTCACGGCGGACGATACCGATGCCTCTACGCAAAATGGGGATACCACCGCCAGCAATGTCGATGATAAAGCCGCTACAGAAAAAACAGACGAAAATACCAACTCAGACGACTCAGACGACATAGATAGTACAGACAATGTGCCGTGCGACCCTGAGGGCGACGGACAAGAGTGTGCGCAGCCGCCAGAGCCAAAAGTGACCATCACTTCACCCAGCCCTGATGTGGTCATCGCTACTTTGGAAGAGCCTGAAGTGCCCAGCGCAGAAGATGAAGCGAGTGAGGCTGATGGTACCCGTGAGGATACCAAGCCAGCAGATACAGCTACTAAGGCAGCTGATGAGACAGCAACGCCGACAGCCGATGATACTGCCAAAATGACGGCAGAAGATACGGCTATGACACAGACGACGGCGCATCACGATAGCGCGGATACGGACACACCCGCAGTAGAAGCGCAAACGCCAGCGCTCGAGCGCACAGACAACAGCAATGAGAGCGATAGCGTCAACGATGTCGAGAGTGATACAGACAGTGACGCTGCGCCAACCGCTACCAACAAAACGGACACGCCAGCAATCGAGCGCACACCCACGGAGGCAGCGTTAAAAGAAGACGCGCCCAACGAAGAAGGGCTGAGCGAAGAAGAGGTCATTAAAGAAGAAAAAGAAGCCAAGCTCGAATCCTATAAGCAGTTCGTCGCCGAGCAGTTTAGTGATAAAAAAATCGACTATCCCGAAGTGCGCGTCAGTATCGAAGCCAACGCGCTGCCGAGCAAAATGTATTTCGTGATGAATACCCTATCCGCGATTATCGCCAGTTATGGTCTGGTGACCAACTCGGCGGCGGTGGTCATCGGTGCGATGCTGGTGGCAATGATGCTCGGACCCATTACGGGGGCGGCACTGGCGGTGATTGACTATCGTATGCCGCTGCTGCGTAAGTCACTATTGACGGTGCTTGCGGGTATTTCTTTGGTGATTGTCGTGGGCTTTGTGGTCGGACTGCTGCATCAAGGGCAACCATTAACCAATGAGATTCTGTCACGTACTCAGCCCACCTCGATGGACTTGATGATTGCGCTTGCGGGTGGCACAGCAGGCGCATACGCGATGGTGTCGCCGCATTTGTCCGTTGCGGTCGTTGGGGTTGCCGTAGCGACGGCGTTGGTACCGCCGCTCGCTGCCAGTGGTATCTTGTTTGCAAACGGCGAGATGCAGCTCGGCGCGGGCGCACTGCTGCTCGCCATTACCAACATCATCGCCATTCAATTTACCAATGCCATGGTGCTGTGGTTTTTGGGCTTTCGCCGCTTGGTCGAAGACGATTACAAATCGGGCACGTATCTCACCTTTTTACGTCGTAATGCCGTGACTTTGTTGCTGCTCGTTGGGCTTGGGGTGTATCTGACCTTAAACCTAAAAAGCAATGCCAATCAGCAAGCCTTTGAAAACCAAGTTAAAGACGCCATCAACCAGCACTTTGACAATCAAGGCAATGTCTTGACCAATACTCAGTTTGACAAAGTTGGCGGGCATCAGGTCATCCGTGCGGTGATTCGTGGTGAAACCATTCCGAGTGCAACCGATGTGCGCGAGATTGAGCAGGTGATTATGAAGAATATGAACGAGAAATTCCCAGGATACTTGCCTGTCAAATTGCAACTGCGCTACCTGCCTGTACAAGTGATTGAGAGCGACCCGCGTGGTGATGACAAGCTTGATGAAACCGACGCCGCGATATTGAGCAACACCAACTGACCACACGGCGTTTTTACTGTTATAAACGCACGCAAAGCACGGCGGGCGGTGCGCTGCTAACGACTGGGCATATACATAATAGTCAACACGGGGTATATGATTGTGCTAAAATCGCTTGCAAAATTATTTTATCTTCCTATTTCATTCATAACATAGGGCGCGGTATCACGCGATACCGCCAGCAACAGACCCACCTATTGTATGGTCTGCTGCCTGATACGCCCCATCACCAGCATCAGTAAGGAGCCGCTGTGAGCCAATCATTTCGCTCAGCCGATATTCGCCAAGCTTTTATAGATTTTTTTATCAGTAAGCAGCACACCGCCGTCCCTTCATCAAGCTTGATTCCGCACAATGACCCGACATTGCTGTTTACCAATGCGGGCATGAACCAGTTTAAAGAGACCTTTTTGGGCATGGAGCCGCGTGACTATACGCGTGCCGTCAGTGCGCAAAAATGCGTCCGCGCAGGCGGCAAGCACAATGACTTGGATAACGTCGGCTATACGGCGCGTCATCATACGTTCTTTGAAATGCTGGGCAACTTCTCATTTGGTGATTATTTTAAAAAGCAAGGCATCGCTTATATTTGGGAATTTTTGACCTCACCTGAGCAGCTTGGCTTAGACAAAGATCGCCTGTACGTCACCATCTATGAGACCGATGACGAAGCCTTTGACATTTGGCATCAAGACATTGGCTTGCCCGCCGAGCGCATCATCCGTATCGGTGACAATAAAGGCGCGCCGTACGCGTCAGACAACTTTTGGACGATGGGCGACACCGGTCCTTGCGGTCCTTGCACTGAAGTGTTTTATGACCATGGCGCAGACGTTGAAGGCGGCTTGCCTGGCACACCTGAAGAAGACGGCGACCGCTATATTGAGATTTGGAACTGCGTCTTTATGCAGTTTAACCGCCAAAAAGACGGCACGCTATTGCCGCTGCCAGCACCCAGCGTCGATACAGGCATGGGGCTTGAGCGTATCAGCGCCATCATGCAGGGCGTCCACAGCAACTATGAGATTGATACCTTTGTCAATCTGATGGACGCGGCGGCGGACATCTTGGGCATTGAAAACACCCAGCAAGCCTCGCTAAAAGTCATCGCTGACCACATCCGCGCCGTGTCTTTCTTGATTGCCGATGGTGTGTTGCCAAGTAACGAAGGTCGCGGCTATGTTCTGCGCCGTGTAATTCGCCGTGCGGTACGTCATGGCAACAAACTGGGCGCAGAGGATACCTTCTTTTATAAGATGGTTGCCCCGCTTATCACCGAGATGGGCGATGCCTATCCTGAATTGGTCGCGCAGCAAGCCACCATTGAAAACGCCATCTTAAAAGAAGAAACCCAGTTTGCCAAAACCTTAGCACAAGGTCTAAAACTGCTCGCCACCGAGCTTGATGGTCTGAGCGAAGGCGACACGCTATCAGGCGCTGCCGCGTTTAAACTCTATGATACGTATGGCTTTCCGATTGACTTAACCGCTGACATCACCCGTGAGCGCGGCATCGTCATCAATGAGTCTGAGTTTGATGAGCACATGCAAGAGCAGCGTGCGCGTGCGCGTGATGCAGGCAAGTTCGACGTCGATTACAGCAGTGTGATTCAAGTCGAGACGCCAACGCACTTTTCAGGCTACGATTCTTTGTCTGACAATGCGGTCAACATCACCGCGCTGTACCAAGACGGTCAAGAAGTCAGCACACTCTCAGAAGGTATGGAAGGCGTCATCGTCCTAGACAGCACACCATTTTATGCCGAAGGCGGCGGACAGGCGGGCGAGCTTGGCGAGATTCGCAGCAGCTCAGGCGTGTTTGAAGTCCAAGACACCAAAAAATCAGGACAAGCCATCATCCATTATGGCGTGGTCACCATGGGTGAGATTCAGCCCAAGCAAAACGCTGAAGCCAATGTACACTCAGCCATCCGTACTGCCAGCGCCAAAAACCACTCGGCAACGCATCTATTGCACGCTGCCTTACGCCAAATCTTGGGCGATGGCGTGACGCAAAAAGGCTCACAAGTCACCAGCGACGTGTTGCGTTTTGACTTTTCATACGACCAGCCAATTGCGGACAAAGACCTGATTACCATTGAGCGCTTGGTCAATGAACAAATCCAAGCCAACGTCCCTGCCACCACCGCGCACATGAATATTGATGAAGCAATGGAACAAGGCGCAATGGCACTGTTTGGTGAAAAGTACGGCGACAGCGTCCGCGTCTTAAAAATGGGCACCGAGCGTGTGGTTGACGGTAAAGCCGTGCCCTTCTCTATCGAGCTGTGCGGCGGCTTGCACGTCGAGCGTACAGGTGATATCGGCGTCTTTAAAATCACCAGCGAGTCTGGCATTGCCGCTGGCGTGCGCCGTATCGAAGCCTTGACGGGTATGAACGCCATCAAACACATCCAGCAAAATGATAACCAGCTCAGCACCCTAGCAGGACAGCTCAAAGTCAAACGTCCAGAAGTTGCCGAGCGCGTACGCACTATGGCGGACAAACAGCGCGAGCTTGAAAAGCAGCTTGAGCGCTTGTCACAAAAAATCGCCAGCGCACAAGCCGCAAGCCTGATTGATGACGTACAAACCATCGAAGGCGTGCCTGTGTTGGTCAGCATCCTAGCGGGCGTCGATGGCAAATCGATTCGCACCCTGATGGACGATATCAAATCAAAACTGCCTGAGAGCGTGATTGTACTCGTCGGTGATAAAGACGAGCAATTGGCACTGGCAGCAAGCGTGGCAAAATCGTTGACCAATCGCATCAAAGCAGGCGACATCATTCGTCATTTGGCAGGTGAGCTTGGCGGTAAAGGCGGCGGCAAGCCAGACTACGCGCAAGGCGGCGCGCCTAAAGCCGAAAATACGGCGAGCGTTATCCAAGCGCTACCAGCGTGGTTGGCTGAGCAGTTGGCAAAATAACGCCCAAATCCACGTTTGGCAGACGGATTGGCACAAAATCGCCATCAAAACGGCGTTATAGCGTGCAATCCGTCAGCGCACCGCTTAACCATCAGCGTTGATTGTGGTATAAAGGACATCATTTAGAAAAAAGAACGCATAGGGGTCTGTATAGCACGGAGTTGTCGCACCGAGCATTATTCATGATTGCGCACCTTGTTCCCTTGTCTCACTGCTTTATTATTTTAAGCAGCTGTATGGCAAAAAGGCTGCCAAAGGATGAATGATGGCTGAGTGCGCACGCGGTGTCCCATCACCGCACGCAGACACAGACGGTCATCGATGAATCATAGGTAAATATT
Organism: Psychrobacter aestuarii; assembly: GCF_904846035.1. Classification (GTDB taxonomy): domain Bacteria; phylum Pseudomonadota; class Gammaproteobacteria; order Pseudomonadales; family Moraxellaceae; genus Psychrobacter; species Psychrobacter aestuarii. Next base: position 2,489,990 of record NZ_CAJGYT010000001.1, on the reverse strand, counting down.
TATGGCGTTAATAGTACAGAAGTATGGCGGCACCTCGATGGGCAGTATCGACCGCATCAAAAACGTCGCCAAGCGTGTCAAGCGCTGGCACGACAACGGTCATCAGGTCGTGGTGGTGGTCTCTGCCATGAGCGGCGAAACCAACCGTCTGATTGATTTGGCGCGCCAAATCAGCAAGCATCCTGACCCACGTGAATACGACCAAATGGTCTCAACCGGTGAGCAGGTCTCTATCTCATTGCTTGCGATGGCAATCAAAGAGCTGGGGATTGGCGCACGCTCATTCACAGGGCGTCAGGTGGCGATTAAGACCGACAACGCCCACAATAAAGCGCGTATTGAAAGCATCGATGACCAAAACATCCGCGAGCAGCTGGATGCAGGTAACATCGTGATTGTCGCAGGCTTTCAAGGTATTGATGCTGACGGCAATGCAACGACTCTAGGTCGTGGCGGCTCAGACACCACGGGCGTGGCGATTGCGGCAGCGCTTGAAGCCGATGAATGCCAGATTTATACCGATGTCGATGGCGTCTACACCACTGACCCACGCGTGACCTCAAAAGCCAAAAAGCTCAAAAAAATCACTTTTGAAGAAATGCTTGAGATGGCAAGCTTAGGCTCAAAGATTTTACAAATTCGCTCGGTTGAGTTTGCTGGTAAATACAGCGTGCCATTACGCGTGTTGTCGAGCTTTGATGAAGACACAGATGGCAATTTTGATGACGACTTTAAAAACAACGTCGGCACCCTAATTACAAAAGATGAAGGAGACAACATGGAACAGGCTATCATCTCAGGTATCGCCTTTAACCGTGACGAAGCAAAGATTGTGGTGCGCGGCGTACCTGACCACCCAGGCATCGCCTCAGCGATTTTAAGCCCAGTCGGCAACGCCAATATCGAAATCGATATGATTGTCCAAAATGTCGCGACCAATGGCACGACTGACTTTAGCTTTACCGTGAATCGTAACGACATGGACAAAGCGCTTGAAGTGCTGAACAACGAAGTTAAAAATGAGATTAATGCCAAAGAAATCATCGGCAACAGCGATGTGGTTAAGGTTTCGTTAGTAGGTGTTGGCATGCGCTCGCACGCAGGTGTTGCCAGCCTTATGTTCCAAACTTTGGCTGAAAACAACATCAACATCCAAATGATTTCAACCAGCGAAATCAAGGTATCTGTCCTAATCCAAGAGCAGCACCTAGAAAAAGCGGTCAAATCACTGCACACCGCTTTTGGTCTTGACCGTGAAGACGGCGAGAGCAAGGTCGCTGGACAATAAGCGTCCTTGTTACCAGCAGGTGACGATATAAAAATAGGGTCCTTTGTGACCCTATTTTTTATTTTTTGGCAGCGCCATTTTGCAACTGACCTTGATAATGAGCAAAGCTGACACAAAATGCGACACGACGTGACGTGCGGTTTTACTGAAAACCCGTGACAGTTTTGTCTATGCCGCCTATAATGGGTGGCTCATTTGGGCTAAATGAATTTTTTTGTCAGCATCATGTTTTATATTGTATTGCCCGACCGTTGATACGTGAAAACTGTGTTTTTATTCTAGACACTTCGTCAACAATTGTGGCAAGCTGCAATGGCTATGCTGTAATACTTTGTAATTGAGATACCATTTAATGAGCTATAACCTATCAATGCGACATAAGGAGTGTGACGCATGCTAATTTTGACACGCCGCGTGGGCGAAACTTTAATGATTGGCGACGAAGTCAGTGTGACTGTCTTGGGCGTCAAGGGCAATCAAGTGCGCTTGGGCGTGAATGCGCCAAAAGACATTGCGGTACACCGCGAAGAGATTTATCAGCGTATCCAGCACGAGCGGTCGGTACAATCACAGATGCAGCATTTGGAGCAAGGCAGTTTTGCACCATCGTTTGATGATGAGGATTATTTTAATCGCTAACCTTCATTAAATCGCTTTTTATTGACTTGAGGTTTATGAACTATGAGCATTCGCCAATCAGACGTTTCTGCTTTACTCAATGGCTTGCAAAAAAAAGCCATCACCTTTAATGATGTCATCAGCTTTATTGATGATTTTTACCGTTATACGCCCGTGCCTTTTGTGAATGGCATGGTGCATAACAATGCTGGTGAAAATGAAGGCAGCGCCAAAGTATTTGGTTTTGCCAAGCATCACGGTTTGAATCAGTTAGACACCTTGCAGCTGTTTGGCGAACATTACGCCAAAGTGCTGGCAACGCCTAACGGTACGGACCACGCCAATATCCGTAACTTTTTACATTGGGGCTGGCAGGGCTTTTTAATGCAAGAAAACCCGTTGACCCCGCGTCCAAGTGTGGATACCGCATCGCTGTAATAGTGCAGGCGACCTTTTTTTAGACCATAAAAAGCCGCATTTGCATAATGCGGCTTTTTGTTGTGCGCTGTTTGTGCTTGGTCAATGGCCGTTAAGATTTATTGCGAAATTTGATAGGCTGAATGTCCCCTTTGGGGTTTGGCATATTGGGATAATGGTGCTCGTGCTCGACATCGCATTCCTCACCTACTATGCTGCCGTCTTTTTTGACGGGTTTATGAATATAGCCTGTGCGCTCACTGGCAGCCAAATGCTCATGCTCCCAAATCATGACCGCCTGCATGCAGGTCTCGCGCTGCTCGGGTGTCAGCGGACGACCGTCTGCCCATTTGCCCAATTCAATAGCGGTGCGAAACTTGTCTACCAATTCAGGAGTTAGGCTCGCCAATACCGTTTGTTTGTCCATATCGCCCTCATGCTCTTTGTATATGATGCGCTATTTTATCACGCCTGCGCACAGATGCCACCGACTCAATCGTCATCGGTCTCAAGGCTGAACTCATCGGCATGCACATTCCAATGCAGTTTGGTGCGGCACGCTTCATAAAAGTCAAAGCCTGGCGGGTGCAACAAGGTCAGCTTGTCAGGGTGCTTACGGATATAGAGGCGGTGGTTTTGCTCGAGTGGCATGCTTTGTTTGCCATCAGCGCTGACCATCGGCTGAGTGCGGTTGTCTTCGTGGATACGAATACAAATCTCGCTATTGCCACTGACCACAATCGGACGGCTCGATAAGGTATGCGGGTGCATGGGCACCAGACAGATGGCGTCCATACTCGGGTGGATAATCGGACCGCCCCCTGAGAGCGCGTAAGCGGTCGAGCCTGTCGGGGTCGCGACAATCAAGCCGTCACTGTGCTGGCGATAGACGTCATGACCATCGATTTTCATCTGAAAATCAATCATGTGTACCGACTTGCCCGCATGCAGCACCACATCGTTCAGCGCCATATCTTCATACAAAATCTTACGCCCTTCACGAATCTCCATCGTCAGTAAAAACCGATGGTCAAGCTGATAGTTGCCCATCAAGACTTGACGCAATTTAAACGCGGCATCTGCAGGGCGCACATCTGCCAAAAACCCGAGCCGCCCACGGTTGATACCCAGCACGGGGACACGGTAACGCGCCAAGGCTTCGGCGGCGTGTAGAATAGAACCATCACCGCCCACCACGATGACCAAGTCACAAATCTCACCAATCAAGCCGCGCTTGACGATTTTGACACGCTCAATCTCCGTCAAATCTAAGGTTGGCAGGTGCGCGGTTTGCTCATCCATAATCAAAGTCAGGTTCATCTCATTGATGGTCTGCGCGATTTGCACCAAGCTTTTGGTCACACTGCGCTTACCCGCGCGCCCCATCAACCCAATACGACGAAACGCAGGATTTTTGATGGCGCAAAACAGCTCGGATTCGTGTAGGTGCGGCAGGCGTGCAGACTGCGCTGAGTTTTCCATAAATCGACTCGGATTAAGAATAAAACATCATCATAATAACGGTAAACCGTTGGCTAAACTAGCTTATTTTGTTGGTCGTTGTTAGCTGTGTGCGCCGCGCGGCGTTGTGTGCTGGCAAATGGCGCGCATTTGGCTTACTTGTATCTGCCCGCTTTGCCACCATATAAGTATTTTCAATAAGACAGTCTGATAGCCTGTTACACAGCCATACCCTTTGTACAGTTGCGACAATTTGCGGGCTTTACGCTCACGCAAAGACAGTTGACAATAGTACTCGGTTTGCTAGAGTAACAGGTATCTATATCTGTTTATTTATATTATTAAGGACATATGTATGGCAAATCCTATTGTCAGTCGCACAGAGCTTGCGGTCGGTGGTAAGCCGATGACCGTCAAAGGAGTGGTACAAAAAACCAGCATGTTGCTTGGTTTGTCTGCCCTATCGGGTTTGGGCTTTTTTTTCTACGCCTTAACCGCTGGTCTGTCTAGCGGCTTTATTTACATGACCGCCATCATCAGCATGTTTGCAGGGGTTGGTATCGCCTTTTTGATGATGTTTAAACCACATCTGGCCAAAACGCTTGCCGTGCCTTATGCCCTGCTCGAAGGCTTGTTCCTAGGCGGCATTTCTATGATTTTTGCGGCGATGTACCCAAGTGTACCATTGACCGCGTTGTGTGCAACCTTTGTGACAGCCGCAGTGATGTTGGGTCTGTATCGCTCAGGCGTTATTAAAGTGACTGAAAAGTTCCGCTCTATCCTGATGTCTGCTGTGTTTGCCATCATGTTGCTGTACATCGTACAGTGGGGCTTTGCGATTTTTGGCTCAAGCCTGCCCTTCTTGTTTGATGGTGGCATGATTGCGATTGGCTTTAGCTTGTTTGTGGTCGTGATTGCATCATTCAGCTTGCTGCTGGATTTTGACAACATCGAGCGCGGTGTGGCTATGGGTGTATCGGAAGACTATGAGTGGATTTTCAGTGTGGGTATCGTGGCGACTTTGGTCTGGATGTACATTGAATTCTTGCGTCTGCTCAGCTACTTGCAAGACTAATCTATCGCTTTATTGTATGTAATAAAAAACCGCCTTGGTATAAGGCGGTTTTTTTATGCGTGCTGGTTGATAGTATAGGTACAAGGGTATGGTTAAGGGTTGATTCAAGGTTACGCGCGTTTTAGACGCAAGGCGTTTAACACGACGACCAGTGAGCTTAATGACATACCGATAGCAGCCAGCCATGGCGGCACGTAGCCAAGCACCGCAGGCAACAGTACGATGCCATTGTATGCCAGCGCCCAGCGGAAGTTTTGCTTAATAATGCGCTCAGTCTTGTCGGCAATATGCTTTGCTTTACCGATGGCTTCGATTTTGCCATTTAAGATGATGCTGTCACTGGAGACCTGCGCCAAATCCGCCGCGCCTGCAATCGAGGTCGAAACGTCTGCGGCAGCGAGTACAGGTGCATCATTGATACCATCACCGACCATCAATACGACAGCGCCTTGTTGCTGCAAGTCTTTGATGCGCGCGACCTTATCGACAGGCGATAGCGCATTGTGCGCGTCATCAATACCGAGTGACGCGGCAATTTGCATGGCTTGGGCGCTCGGGTCGCCTGTCAGCATTAAAGGTTGTAGACCATAGCGCTTCAGGCTATCGAGCAGCTCAGGCACACTGTCACGGACTTTGTCATTAAAATAAAACCCTGCTTTGGCTTGCCATGTGCCTGTGTCAGCTTGCCAGTCGGACAATACCACCACAAGGCTCGCTTGTTGTGGTTCGGCGCGGATGCTATCGGCAGCAGCGTCATCGTCTAAAGCAAAGGCAGGGTGTCCGATACGGTAAATAACGCCGTCAATCACCGCTTGTACCCCGCCCGCTGGATAGTGGGTCAAGTCCTCTGTTGCAGGCAAATGCAGCTGATAGGCGGCGCTCAGTAGCGCATGTGCAATAGGATGGCGACTGCCCACCTCAAGCGCGGCGGCGATTGCCAGCAGCTGATTTTTTTGTTCAGCGGTGTCTGCTAAGGCATCATCCATCAACACCGTTTGTAGCAGATTGGGCTTGCCATACGTGAGCGTGCCTGTCTTATCAAACGCCACATGCGTGATGTGCGCTAAGGTCTGCAAGGTGTGCCCGCGCGTGGTCAAAAAGCCGTAGCTGGCCAAGCGGTTGGTAGCGACCGTCAAGGCAATAGGCGTAGCAAGGGACAGCGCGCACGGACACGTCGCGACCAAGACGGCGACAGTCGCCCATATTGCTTGGCTTGGGTCAACGAAATACCAGCCGATAAACACAAGTACCGACAATACCAAGATACGCGCGACGAACCAGCGTGCCAGCTTGTCCGCCTGCTGCGCAAGTTTGGGCTTTTCGCTCATAGCGCGGTTCATCAGACGGTCAATCAAGCCAATCTGACTGTCTTCTGGTACGGCGGTGACCAGCATCATAAACGGCTGGCTGTCGTTTTGCGCGCCGCCGATGATGTGATCGCCTTGCTGCTTGACGATTAAATCGCCCTCGCCTGTGAGCAGTGATTGCGATACGGTCGCGGTGGTGCTCAGCAAAATACCATCACTGATAATCTCTGAGCCTGCCTCGATTTTGATGATGTCGCCGACGCGCAGACTTTTACTGGTCACCAGATTGTCTGAGTCGTTTGTTTGCTGCGCCTGCCAAGTTGTCAGCGTTTTTTGTGCAATCTCTAAACGGGTTTTTGCATTGATATTGCTTATTTTGCTTAGGCTATTTTGCTGGTCGCTTTCATTGTTTTCCGTGACATTTGCGGCTAGCAGCTGCTGAATTTGGGCAGCAGCGTCGGTATCTGTGCCGACTTTTTGTACCAAAATTGGCTCAACCACCACCAAATCATTGGCCATCGTCGCCGCTTTCAGCCGTGCATTGTGCTCAATATAGCGCCCTGCCAGCAAGAAAAACACAAACATACTGACCGAGTCATAATAAGTATGCCCGCTGCCCGTTAACGTGGCATAAAGACTGGCAAAAAAGGTGACAATCAAGGCCACACTGACAGGCACATCCATATTGACTTGCCGCGCGCGCACCGCTGTATACGCAGAAACAAAAAACGGAATGGCGGCATAAAAGAACACAGGAATACTGACAAAGAGCGACACCCAGCGCAAAAAGTCGCGCTGCAATATCATCATGCCGCTGTACTCACCAAAATATAGCGCCACCGCATACATCATCGCCTGCATCGCACCGAGCGCAGCAATACCTAGACGCAGTATCATCTTATTGTTGTGCTTTGCGAGCATCGCCTCATGCGTGTCTTGACGATACGGCTTTGCTTCATAGCCAATATCGCCGATGGTCGCTAAAATCTGGCTGATGGGCAGCTTGTCCTCATCCCACGCCACCTGCATACGCTGATTGGTCAAGTTCACGCGGCAGGCATCGACCCCATCAAGGCTGAGCAGACGCGACTCAATCAGCCACGTACACGCCGCACAGCGCAGATTATTGACCGACAGCTCCGCGACAGACAGCGCATTTTGATGATAAACGAACTGTGACTTAATCTCTTCGTGGTCATAGGCGTTCAGCCGCATCATCTCTGCTGGTAGACTGGCGGTACGGTTAATCTCCGAGCGATCCAGATAATACTGCTCAAGACCCGCCTCCACGATACTCTCAGCCGCCAACTGACAGCCCATACAGCACATCTCACGCGGCGCGCCAAGTACCGTCGCCATAAACGGCGGACTCGGCAGCGCATCACCGCAATGAAAGCAGTGACCCGCTAAAGGCAGTATCAAACCTTGGCTGATGGCATCTTGCTGTGAGGTTGGGGCGTAACTTGAGGTGTCAGACATAACAGCGAAGTCTTCCTTAGATGGTAAATACGAAGCAATAAGACACCTTGGGGCTGATAAAGCAGCTCAAGCGTGTCTACTACAGCGCAGCATCGCTACCGATGGTCGACTGCTGCGTATGATAGATTGAAAATTTTGTCGTTTTGCGTCATCATGAGGCAGTTTTTTATCGCAGAACGGTGCCGCATCAGTGCAAAAGTCGAAATCCACTCTTGTAAAAGTCCCCAGTACGTCATCAACCGCACAGCGCGGACTGGTATTTAGTACGATTTTACTGCTTATTGTCATCGTCGGTATGGTGCTGTTGGCACTGTATTTGGTCAAGCTTGATCGTACCATTACCCACAAATTTGAAGGCAAGCGCTGGGATATTCCTGCCAAAGTCTACTCGCAACCGCTTGAGCTGTATCAAGGCGCGAGTGTGGATAATGACACCATCAAAAAATGGCTGGAGCTGCTCAACTACCGCAGCAATAAAAGCTATGACCGTACGGGCAGCTTTCACAAATCAGGCAGCACCTATTACATTCATACCCGCGGCTTTACTTACAGCGCCAATGATATCGACCCTGAACAAGTCATTAAGATGAGTATCTCAGGCGGCGAAATCAAGTCCATCCAAAGCACGCAGCAGAGTAAAACAGGCATTATTCGCCTAGAGCCTGTCAATATCGGCGGCATCTATCCTGATAACAATGAAGACCGCATGGTGGTGTCGTTAAGTGACGTGCCCCAGCCATTGATTGATGCCTTGATTTCTACCGAAGACCGCGGCTTTTATGAGCATAAAGGCGTTTCGGTACGCGGTATTGGGCGCGCGATTGTCAATAACTTCACTGGCGGCTCAAGACAGGGCGGCTCGACCATCACCCAGCAGCTGATTAAAAACTTTTATTTAAACTCAGATCGCACGCTCAAACGCAAAGCCAACGAAGCCTTAATGGCGGTATTGCTTGAGCTGCATTATAGCAAAGATGAGATACTCCAAGCGTATCTGAACGAGATTTACTTGGGTCAAAATGGCAAGCGCTCCATCAATGGCTTTGGTTTGGCGTCGCAGTTTTATTTTAACCAGCCGTTAAACGAGCTGCGCATCGATCAGCAAGCCTTATTGGTCGGTATGGCAAAAGGTCCGAGCGTGTATAACCCGCGTCGCCATCCTGAAGCGGCAAAAAATCGCCGTGATACCGTGCTAAACAACATGCTGACCATGGGTAAGATTACGCAAGAAGAGTATGATACGGCAATTAAAAAGCCGCTGGGTATCGTGGACAAAGCCGCTGAAGGCAAAAACCTGTTCCCTGACTTTTTGGACATGGTTAAGCGCGAGCTAAACAACGTCTATTATGATGATGACCTTAAAAATGAAGGCTTAACCATCATCAGTACCTTAAACCCCGTCACTCAGCTCGCTGCTGATAAAGCGGTTGAGAAAAAACTCGGTGAGCTGCGTCGTCGTGGCAGCAAGACCAAAGAGCTGCAAGCCGCTTTGGTCAGTGCCAATCCAGAAACGGGCGAGCTGGTCGCGGTGGTCGGCAGTGGTAGTGAATTTACAGGCTTTAACCGCGCTGTCGATGCCAAACGTCAAGTCGGCTCGCTGCTAAAACCCGTCATCTATATGACCGCACTTGAAAGCGGACGCTACAATTTGGCAAGCTCGGTGGACGACTCCCCCATCACTGTTGAGCTGCCTGATGGCAAAACATGGACACCTAAGAACTACGACAGCCGCGACCATGGGTTTGTGCCCCTAACCACCGCCCTTGCCAAGTCTTACAACCAAAGTGCGGTGCGCTTAGGTATGGAGTTTGGTGTCGGCACCTTTGCCAAGCAGCTGCGCCGCCTTGGGGTAAAAGAAGAAATCCCAAGCTACCCATCCGTGCTGCTCGGCTCTGTCAACCTTAGCCCTATGGACATGCTTGGGGTGTATCAAGTGTTTGCCACTGGTGGCTTTCGCACACCGATTCACAGTATCCGCACGGTCATTGATGACAAAGGGCGTATTTTGCAGCGCACGGGGCTGAATACCAAACGCAGCATCCCGCCTGATACCAACTTTTTGATCAATTATGCCCTACAAGGGGTGGTCAAAGAAGGTACTGCAAAGCGTATCCAGTCGCTTGGCAGCAACTTAAACTTGGCAGGTAAGACAGGCACGACCAATGACTACCGTGATGCGTGGTTTGCAGGCTATAGCGGCAACTACGTCAGCGTGGTGTGGGTCGGACGTGATGACAACAAATCTGTCGGTCTAAGCGGCGGTTCAGGCGCATTGCCTGTGTGGGAAGACTACATGAGCCGCCTCAAACTCACGCCAGTATCGATACCTGAGCCTGAAGGCATTGAGTGGCTATGGCTTGAGAACAACTCAGGCAAGCTGTCTAATGAGCGCTGCGCAAATGCACGCTACTTGCCTGTATTGTCCAATTACTTGCCAAGAGAGGCCAGCAGCTGCGCTTTGAATATCTATCAAGAAGAGCGCGCCCGTGAGCAGATGGCATGGCAGCAAGAGCAAAGCCGTATCAACCGCCAGCGTCGTCAAGAAGGTCTAGACATTCCAAACAGTGAAGTGATTGAAGAGGACAATGGCTCTGAGCGCCGTGCGGACACATGGTATGAACGCGCGCTTGAATGGTTCTAAAGGTAGCGCTATGATTTGTGCTGAGGATACCCGCCATTTGTTAAGAGAGTTGCCATGACGCCCGCTCACCCCTTGTCCATATCCACCGCCGTGCCGCGCTATCATTGGATGCTCGGCGCGGTGCTCGGTAGCCTATGGCTTAGCGCGTGCCAAAGCCCGCAAAGTGCGATGACGAGTGCGGCACCAAAGCCCGCCACCATCCCTGCGCACAGTATAACGGTCAATCACAGTCCAACCGATGAGTCGCGCTTTGAGTCCAAGCCCGACGTCCCAACAGCGGACATGTCTCGTCATCAAGCGACACGCGCTAACCCAAGCACTGCTCAAGGTGATGACGCCCCTTACGACACGCGCTACGCTGACCCTAATATTGAGGCGGTAGAGCCGCCCAACCGACCAGCGCCCACGGTCATCATTGAGCCTGAGGTCATTATCATTCCGATACCTCAAGAACCCATCATTGTACCGCCGCCCCGACCACCTTCGCATCAAGAGCTGCTGGAGCAAGCAAGGCAACATTCAGCACGACCCGCTGCGCGCAGTTCGAGCAGCAATGACAACTTGCCAGCCTTTCGCAACTTAATGCAGGTGGGTGTCGAACAGCTGAGCCGTGGCGAGCTGACCGCAGCAGAAGGCAACTTTACACGCGCACAGCGCTTGGTGCCCCAGTCTTCTGCGGTATATTTTTATTTATCGCAAGTCGCCCTAAAAAAGAACCAACCACACAAAGCCGAAGCTATGGCAAGGCGTGGTCTGAGCGTCTCTGAAGATGCAGTACGGCGACGTGCGCTGTGGCAGCTGATACTGCGCGCAGGGCAACAACAAAACAATGCGCGGGTGATACAAGAGGCGCAGCAAGCATTACGCTGATATAAAAACGCCACACTATTCAAATGTGTGGCGTCCTAATAGTGATATAGTCACGCCTGTGGCTATCATCACTTATTTTTATTTGTTCACCCTTTATTTTTTATCGTTTTATTTTTAGGACACAAGGTGACCGTTATGGCATGGCAACAGCTTCATTTACAATGTGAAAAAGCACACGTCGATTTGGCAGAGGCGTTATTGCTTGAGGCAGGCGCACTTTCTATCTCGCTCGATGATGCAGGCGATCAGCCATTGTTTGAGCCGCTGCCTGGGCAGTCGCCACTGTGGGATGAGGTGATTTTAACAGGTCTGTTCGATACCGATGCCGAGAGTCGTCAAGCGGTTGAGCAGCTCAGCCAAAATATCGCTGCAGAAGTGCACGCCAGCCGTCTGTGGCTCACCGCTGTCGATGACAAAGACTGGGAGCGCGAATGGATGAGTCATTACCACCCGATTGAGTGTGCCAATGATTTATGGATTGTCCCCAACTGGCTCACGCCACCAAAAGCTGACGCGACCAACATCATCATGGATCCAGGCTTGGCATTTGGTACAGGCTATCACGCGACGACGCGTCTGTGCTTGGATTGGCTGACAGAACAAGACCTAAAAGACAAAGTCGTCATTGACTACGGCTGCGGCTCTGGCATTCTGGGCGTGGCAGCGCTGCTTTTGGGTGCGCGTCAAGTGTATGCAGTGGATATCGACCCACAAGCAGTGTTGGCGACGGTGCAAAACGCCGAGCGCAATCATGTTGGCGACCGTCTGCAAGCCTTTTTGCCTGAGGACTTTCAGGCTTATTGCCAAGACAGCGACATTGTGCCTGTCGATGTGGTGGTTGCTAATATCTTGGCAAAGCCTTTAATTGAGCTTGCGCCTTATCTGTCAAGCATGTTAAAGCCCAAGGGGCGCATTGTGTTGGCGGGTTTGATTGAGTCACAGACCGAGTCGGTCATCGACGCTTATCAGCCTTACTTTACGTTGGATGACGTACATGCCTTTACCACTCAAGAAGACCACCATTGGCAGCGTTTATCTGGTACTTTTACAGGCTAGCAACATTTGATTACATCTGTTAGGATAGCAACATTAGTTTGTGATTTTTACTTATCGTAAGCATCAAGTCGGTTTGTCGTATCCACAAGGTAGACGCGCGTCAAATGCTGTCTTTGAGCTGGGGCTGGTTGTATGCTGGCTCAAAGACCGTATTGACCCGTCACCGTATATTCACGCGCTGGTAGGATAGTCGCCCATCACTGGCTGCTGCTTGCAAAGCGATAGAGCGCAGCATTCGTGCTGTATCTTTTTGGATTAGAACTTATGGTCACGCTTGTAACAACCCAATGCCCGCATTGCCAAACCACGTTTGATATCCCAAGTACGCAGTTTGAGGACAAAACGGCTAAAGGACGCTGTAGCCACTGTCACAACACTTTTTTAATCAACGAGCATATCGTCGGTGCGACCTCCAATGACAGCGCACCAACAAGCGTCTCTAAGGCAAAGGCAGAGACGCCAAAGCCCGTACCAAATAAGCCCATGCCAGCGGCGAGCGACAACGACGAAGAGATACTCGATGACGGGCTGATCCATGACGATATGGACATCGATGACGATGATGCCGATGCGCTCGCGCAAATGATGGATTTGGACAGTCTGCTCGATGAAGACTTTGATACCACGATTGCAAAACCTGCCATTTCTACGCACAAACCCACGGCAGAATCTACCAAACCTAGCCCCGCGCTAAGCTCTAGCGCTGCCAATGACATCCATGCCAACGCTGCCGCAAGCGGTCGTCCTGCGGTGGACGAAAACGCGTGGCTTGAAGGACTGCTTAAAGAAAAAGACCAAGAAGACACTCACCATAACAATAATGAAAACAGCGACAATCAGACCGATTTGACCGCGCTCTTGACACAAATGGGCATGCAAGCGGACAACTCGCCGCCCAGCATTCGACCTCAGTCCCCTCGCGCTCAAGTACCAACAAGCCCTGCACTACCGATTGCCAGTATGTTGTGGGGCGCAGGCTGTGTGGTGCTCGCCTTATTGCTGTTGGCGCAGTATATGATTTTTAATGTCGATAGCATCATCAAAAACCCCAATCATGCCAACCGCTTACAATCTATCTGCGCCATCGCAGCTTGTAGCCTGCCCTCTGCAGACTTAAATGCACTGACCATGAATCAGATATTTTATCGTCCAAGCACCGTCAAAGATGATGATTATTTTAGTGACATTGGCGCAGATATCGTCAACCAAAGTGACAATGCGCAGCTGCTGCCCACGTTAAAAGTCAATCTGTACGGCGAGCGTGACACCTTGCTTGGCGACTTTGTGGCACAGCCTGAGGATTATGTGTTAAGCCCGCACAGTCAGATGGGCGCGAACAGCACTTTGCCTGTACTCTTTACCGTACCTATTGCCAATCAGCACATTCAAAAAATCAGCATTCAGCCGTTATATTAATTCATAATTATATAAGCGGCCTATAGCGCGGTATTTTGACCGTATCTTACGCCGCAAGCAAACGGACACGAATACACCCAAACGTACTGAGCTATTCTTGTTGTCCCTATCACTTTGTTATCGCAACATTTTTTTGTGATTGGTTTCATCACTTGCTGTCACCCTAACGCCTTAGGACATTGTACAATGACCCATTACCCAAGCCCTACAGACACCCCCGCGCAGCACACGTATACCAGCAGTACCCACAGCTACAACGCGGGCAGCTACGACGCTGCAGAATCTGCCTTAGCTTTAGAAGAGACGCTCACCCGCATCAACGAGCAAACCGCAGCGCACCATGATGACGATGCGACGCAGGCACCTATGCACGGCACGCAAGCGCCCCTGCGTACACACGTCGAGCAGGTGGTGCGGGCTTATTTTGCTGCTTTAGGCGATGAGCTGCCAACAGACTTGTATGCCTTGATTTTAAAAGAGGTTGAAGCGCCGTTATTACAAGTGGTGCTTGAGCAGACACGCGGCAACCAGAGCAAATGCGCTAAAGTGCTGGGGCTCAATCGCGGCACCCTACGCAAAAAGCTCAAAATGTATGACTTAATGGATTAGCGCTTGCTGTCATTTTTTTGTATAACAGGCGCAGATGTTTTATGATACTGCCTACTGTATGATGCAGGTGGCTCACTGCTGCATTATGTATTGTGATGAAGACATTCGTCTTTGCGATTTGCCAGACAGTCATGTCAGGCTTTTTTTATGGGATTTTCTTTATGGCTACACAACCTCTTGCACTGCTTTCGGTCTCTGATAAATCAGGCATTGTCGAGTTTGCTCAAGGCTTGGTTCAATCAGGATTCGGCTTACTGTCTACAGGCGGCACCTATCGCCTACTCAAAGAAAACAACGTCGCGGTTACCGAAGTTTCGGACTATACTGGTTTTCCTGAGATGATGGACGGCCGCGTCAAAACCTTACACCCAAAAATCCATGGCGGTATTTTGGGTCGCCGCGGCATTGATGATGCGGTCATGAGCGAGCACGCGATTGAGCGTATCGACTTGGTGGTGGTCAACCTCTATCCATTCGCGCAAACCATCGCCCGTGCGGATGTGACCATGAACGATGCGATTGAAAACATCGATATCGGTGGTCCGACGATGGTACGCTCAGCAGCCAAAAACCATGCCCACGTCGGTATCGTCACTGACCCTGCCGATTATGCGCGCGTTCTGGACGCACTGGGCAACGGCACGACCTTGAGCGAAGGCTTACGCTACGATTTGGCGGTAAAAGCCTTTGAACATACCGCACAGTATGATGGCATGATTGCCAATTTCTTGGGCAGCCGTGTCAACGAAACCAAACAGCCTGAAACCTTTGCACGTACGCTAAACTTGCATTTTGCCAAGGCAGAAGACCTGCGCTATGGTGAAAACCCCCATCAAAAAGCCGCGTTTTACGTTGAGCCTCAAGGCACAAGCGAAACCCAAGCCTCGATTGCAACCGCGCAGCAATTACAAGGTAAAGCCTTGTCATACAATAATATTGCGGATACCGACGCCGCGCTTGAGTGCGTCAAAGCGTTTAGCATGCCTGCATGCGTTATCGTAAAACATGCCAACCCTTGCGGCGTGGCAGTAGACAGCGACCAGACCAACGCGTATCGTACGGCTTTTAGCACCGACCCTGAATCCTCATTTGGTGGCATCATTGCTTTTAACCGTCCATTGACCGCAGTCACGGCCAAAGCCATCATCGACAATCAGTTCGTTGAAGTGATTATTGCCCCAAGTATAGAAGACGGCGTGCTTGAGATTACTGGCAGTAAGAAAAACGTTCGCGTGCTTGTTTGTGGCGATTTGCCAACACCAGAAGCGCGCGCCGCACAGATGGATTACAAGCGCGTAAACGGTGGTCTATTGGTACAAGAGCAAGACTTGGGCTTTATCCATGCCAGCGACCTAAAAATCGTCACAGACGTACAGCCTACCGAAGCACAGATTGCAGACTTGCTGTTCTCTTGGAACGTTGCCAAATACGTCAAATCTAACGCCATCGTCTATGGCCGCAACCAACGTACCATCGGTATCGGTGCAGGTCAGATGAGCCGTGTGAACTCTGCACGTATTGCAGCCATCAAGGCGGAGCACGCAGGCTTGGTAACTGAAGGTGCGGTTATGGCCTCAGACGCGTTCTTCCCGTTCCGTGACGGCATTGACAACGCGGCAGCCGTAGGCATCTCAGCCATCATCCAGCCTGGTGGCTCTATGCGTGATGACGAAACCATTGCCGCCGCCAATGAGCACGGCATCGCGATGGTATTCACTGGCATGCGCCATTTCCGTCACTAACTGCTGATGATACGTACAAGGCTGACTTGATACGTATCGTTGTTGGTTCTGTCACGACAAAAACTTACGATAAAAAAAGCCCCGATTATCTCGGGGCTTTTTTTGTCTGACAATACAGAATTGATAAGTAACGTTTAGCACGAGCAGACAACGCTGATGCTGAGTGGGTGGACAGCATGACCGCCGTCCACCTTAGCGCTTATCGTCCTTGTGTGCTGGCTATATTCGCCTCATTCACGTCTACTTCGTACACCATACGCAGATACTCTAGGTAATCTTGCAGATGGTTTTGCCCCATATTGTCACGCACGATACGTGCGGTCTCCGCTTTTTGTTCATCTGAGAGCTGTGCTTGCTGTTCAATCTTAATGCGGTCGCCGACCATGACACTCGCGCCCATATCGGTTGCGGTGGCAAACGCGGTCACGCCATTTTCTGGTGCTTGTTTGCTAAATGCCAGACTGCGCTCTTTTTCTGTCAGTAGCGTGGTCTGACGGCTGACTTCACCCAAAGATTGTAGCTTGACGCCCGCTTTTTGGATATCGGCCACTGTTTTGATGCCCGCAGCGACCTGTTTGGCATCTTTTAATGCCAGCTCACTGGCCGCTTTTTTGCGTAGCAGCTGAGTGATGCGCGGTGTGGCTTCTTGTAACGTTAGGGTTTTGGTTGGACGATAGTTGCTCGACTGCACCCAAACGGTCGCATCAGCAACATCAATGCCCGCGCTTACCGCTTGGTCTTGAATACTAAACTCATCAAAGGCTTGCTTAACCACCACAGGCTGTGACAGTGCTGAGGTGTTGTTGGTCTTGCGGTAGTCTTTGATGGTTTTTAGCGCGACATTTTCTTGCTGCGCGATGTCATTGATGCTAAGGCCATCTGCGGCCAAGTCATTAATGGCCGTTACTTTGTCGGCATAGGCAGCTTGACGCTTATATTCTACCGCCTTGGCTGTCAACTGCTTGCGCATGCTCTCCATGCTTGGTACTTGCTCGCCATTGTCTTCGGTGACTGTAAAGATTTGATAACCAAAGCTGGTCTGAATCGGTGCGGTGGTCTCGCCCACTTGTAGACCATCCAGAGCGCTGGCAACTTTTTCAGCATCACTACCGAATACTGACGCATTGAACGTGCCAATAGCGCCGCCTGTCTCGCCTGATGGGTCATCAGATTCTGTTTTGGCAAGAGTAGCAAACGACTCGCCTTTATCAAGACGCGCTTTAACCGCTTGCGCGCGCGCTTTGGCATTGTCGCCTGACAGCAAAATCTGACTGATTTGACGCTCATCTTCTAGCGCCAGTGACTGCTTATAAGCGGCATATTGCTGCTTGATGTCCTCTTCGCTCACGCTCTCTACCGTGATGTCTTCAGGGCGCAGCTGAATATACGCCAAATCGAGCATCGCGGCGCTTTTTAACGCGTCTTTATTGCCATCATAATAGCTTTGTACTTGCTGCTGGCTGACCGTCACCTTATCGGCATAATCTTGCCAGTTAAAGCGGTGTAGCCATAGCGTACGCGCTTCAAGCTGCAAATCAATCAATTGGTTGATGGACTTCATCGGATAAATAGCCGTGCCTACGATGCTGGCATTTAACTGCTCAAGGCTCAACTGGTTACGAAATTCAGCAAACAGCTGATTTTTATTCATACCGCGCTGACGCAAGAACAAAGCAAACTTATCGTTTGAAAAGTTGCCATCGGCATCTTGAAAGCCTTCTTCTTGACGCAGCAAACGGTTGATGGTCTCATCAGAAACCGTCATACCGAGCTTGCCTGCCTGCTGCTGGAGCAGCGCACGGTCAACCAAACCGCGCAACACCTGCTCATGCAGCACATCTTCATTGAGCAAACTGGCATCTTTTAGGTCTTGTAATAGTTCAGTACGGCGGCTATTGACTGCGTTTTGATACTCAGACAGGCTGACGCTGTCATCACCCACTTTGGCGACTTGGTTGGGGTCGACGCCACTTTGAAAATAGCTTTCAATACCCAATAAGGCAAGCGGCGATAAGCATACAATCAATAAAATGCGACCTGGCCAACTTTTTAAAAAATCGCGCAAGTTATCCATAGTTATTTCTGCTCTATTAACCTAATAAATGAAAACCAGTGCCTATAGCAATGGCAAAAAATCTGCTTGACCCCGCATACGGCAGCGTGATTCGATGACACACGCCTGCTTGCAGGGTTAATAAACGGCGGGCTCTATGATACGTGAAATTTTGCCCAGACTCAAAATATTCACACAATAAACCTGCGTATTCTCAAGCATTCAGACAAAGCGTTTTGCGAAGCGTGCTGGGTGAATGCTTGGCGTGTTGAGCGCCGCTGCCACGAATATACAAAAAAAAGCACCCATAAAGGTGCTTTTTGCTGAATACTGCTCGAGTGGGGCGTATCAGCGTGGCAAATTAGTTCAAGCGTTCTTTTAGGTTTTTACCTGCTTTAAAGCTTGGTACTTTACTTGCTGGAATGCTTAGCTCTTCGCCAGTCTTAGGATTGCGACCAGTGCGTGCTTTGCGGTCTTTTACACTGAACGTACCAAAGCCAACCAAAGAGATGCTCTCGCCAGCTTCTAGTGCGTCACCGATGCTGTCCATAACTGCATTTAGGGCATCGCCTGCTTGGGTCTTATTCAGGCCGCTTTTTTCTGCGATGCTATCAATCAATTCTGACTTATTCATAAAAATTCCTTCAAGTTTTAGGACTAAAATAAACGCTAAGGCTAAACATTGTATCGCTCTGCTAGAGTTTAGGCAACACGCACAATATTTGCTTCGGTCCTCACAGACGCCGCGTCATCAACCGCCTTTATATCAAGGGTACAGCGGTCGCGCAAGTGATTTTACATATTTTCGGGTCTAAGACTACCTATCTGACATAGATAGTTACGTAAAACACCAAGAAATACGCTTTTAGCGCTCAATTTTGGTGCGCTCTTGCCTGCTGGTCAATACAACAACAAATTGCAAACTGACACAAGCAGGCGTTACTTTTTATGATGAAGGCGTTATCATAGCCTCTGTCTATAGCACATGTATTGATGTGCGCTAGGTTGTCTGGGTTATTTGTATTTTTATAGGACGTTATATTTTTTAATGACCGTATAGGGTGGATAATGGATACGCTGCCCCAGCTGTCGGTTGTTTTTGATAGGTTTGTTCATCAGCATTTTTTTATTACATAAAAAACGGATTATTCACATGAAGCGTGCCACGTTGTCTCACTCTCTTCTTAATATAGTTTTGGTCTTCATTGAGTCAGCACTGACGCTGCTACTGCGCCTCGATGGCGAACTGCGTAAGTCCGCCTACCCACTTGCTAAGCAAGGCACGGTGGTTTGCTTGCGTCTGTATTTGCCCCATGTCCAAGTGTACGCCACGTTCAGTTACAAAGGCGTGCTGCTCGATGCAGACTTGCCCATCGGTCGCAGTGAGCCTGATGTGATTATCAACGCCTACAGTTTGCAGGTGCTGAGCGCTATCGCCACCCACGACAGTGAAAGCACAGAAAAGCTACAGATTCGCGGTGAGTCGGTACAGGTGCAGCTGGTCAAGCAGTTCATTACCCAGCTGGGCATCGGCAGCCTGATTCAAGGGATTATCAGAAAGCTTAAAAACGATGACAATGCGGTACGTCCAAGCCAAACCGAGTTGCAAGAAAAGCAAAACAATTATAAACGCCGCATCAGCGAGCAGCAGACACAAATCAATACCTTAACCACCAAGAACCGCGAGCTGGAAACCACCGTCAAAGAGCTGCACAGCAAGCAAAAGACTTTTATGATTATCTCGGCGGTCATGACTGTCATTGCAATTGCTGCCATTATTGCTGCGGTAGCGATGTAAGCCGCGCCATCGTTGTGCATGACACGTTGGCGTTATATTCCAGCCATCTTATTTGATACGTTGCGACACCTGTAGCCATTGGCTTGACAGGTGTTTTTTTATGCTACAGGTCTGCTTTATATCAGCGCGGGTTTTGACTCGCTTTGATGGCGCATCTTTATAGCGACACGCTCTGTATTGATTGTACCTATCGTAATGATTGATTCGATTAACGATTGAGTGACATTTCAATCTTGACTAAATTACTCAGGATTACGTATAATAACTCATCTCGTCACACATCAGGCTTAATTGGCTGCTGTTTTTAGCGATGATACTAGACTTAGGCATGTTGCCCATTGGTTGGCTATGACAAGGAAGCATCAGGCCAGCAATGCATTTGGCTTATTACTGATCAGTTTGGAGATATATTATGCGCTTAACCACCCGAGGTCGATATGCAGTGACTGCACTGCTTGATTTGGCATTACAGACCAGCCAGCAAGACAGTGCCGTATCGTTGTCTGACATTGCCAAACGGCAGTCTATTTCTATCTCTTATTTAGAGCAATTGTTTTCCAAACTTCGTAAGCGCGGTCTGGTGACCAGTATTCGCGGCGCCGCAGGTGGCTATCATTTAGCAAAGCCGCTTGATGAAATCGATGTCATGAGTATCATCTCTGCCGTTGATGAGTCTGTAAACGCGATGCAGTGCGAAGGACGCGGCGATTGCCAAGGCGGCACGATGTGTTTGACCCACGATTTGTGGTGCGCACTGTCAAATCATATAGAACAGTACTTGAAAAATATTACATTAGCACAATTATTGGACATGGAAAATGTACAATCGATCTCTGATCGTCAGCATTTAAGTGTCGCAAAAGACATCTCTACCATTACTCTATCGACCAGCGAGGCATCCCCAGCATGAGCCAACATAACCACCTTATATACCTAGATTATGCCGCCACAACGCCAGTTGCCGAATCGGTAGCGGCGAAGATGACCAAATACCTGACCGTAGATGGCGTGTTTGGTAACCCAGCGTCACGTTCACACGGTTACGGCTGGCAGGCAGAAGAGGCGGTAGAAACGGCGCGTCAGCAAATCGCTGAAGTGATCAATGCTGACCCACGTGAGATTGTATTCACCTCAGGTGCCACTGAGTCAGACAACCTAGCGATTAAAGGCGCGGCGCATTTTTATCAAGGTCGCGGCAAACACATCATTACCAGCAAAATCGAACACAAAGCGGTACTCGATACCTGCCGTGAGCTTGAGCAAGAAGGCTTTGAGATTACTTATCTTGAGCCGCAGCCAGGCACTGGTCTTATTTTGCCAGAGCAAGTTAAAGAAGCGCTACGTGATGACACCATCTTGGTATCACTGATGATGGTGAACAATGAGCTGGGCACGATTACTGATGTGGCAGCGATTGGTGAGCTTACCCGTGAAGCGGGCGTGATTTTCCATGTTGATGGCGCGCAAGCGGTAGGTAAAGTACGTGTTGACCTTGAAAACACCAAAATTGACTTGATGAGCTTTTCAGGTCACAAAGCCTATGGCCCAAAAGGCATCGGTGCCCTATTCGTCCGTCGTAAGCCACGCGTACGCCTAAAAGCGGAGCAGCATGGCGGTGGTCATGAGCGCGGTATGCGTTCAGGCACATTGCCGACGCACCAAATCGTGGGTATGGGTGAAGCCTTTAGTCTGGCACATGAGCGTTTTGAAGAAGACCATAAGCACGCCAGCGCCCTACGCCAAAAGCTGTGGGACGGCTTACAAGACATCGAAGAGATTTATCTCAACGGCAGTCTTGACAACAGCGTACCGAACATTGTGAACATCAGCTTTAACTTTGTTGAAGGTGAGTCGCTCATGATGTCGCTAAAAGACTTGGCGGTATCATCAGGTTCAGCCTGTACTTCAGCGACGCTAGAGCCATCGTACGTCCTGCGCGCTATTGGACGCTCTGATGAGTTGGCACACAGCTCTATCCGCTTTAGCTTTGGTCGCTACACCACCGAAGAAGACGTTGATACCGTCATCAAACAAATGCATGAAGCGGTAGAAAAACTACGCGCATTGTCACCCCTTTGGGACATGTATCAAGAAGGTATCGATTTGAACTCAGTAGAATGGGCGGAGCACTAAGCCTTACCGATACCGTCTGACTGCGCTCGATATCAATAACCAGATATTAATAACATACAGCGTTTGACCCCAATTATCGATGCGTGCCTCGCGCGCATCACCCAACTAGGAGAAAACTCATGGCTTATAGTGACCAAGTAATCGACCATTATGAGAACCCACGCAACGTCGGCAACTTAGACAAAAATGCTAAGAATGTTGGTACTGGCATGGTAGGCGCGCCCGCTTGTGGCGACGTCATGCGCTTGCAAATTCAAGTGGGTGATGATGGCATCATCGAAGACGCTCGCTTTAAAACTTATGGCTGCGGCTCAGCGATTGCCTCAAGCTCATTGGTAACCGAATGGCTAAAAGGCAAAAGCCTAGATCAAGCCAGCGAAATCAAAAACAACGATATCGCTCAAGAGTTGGCATTGCCACCTGTAAAAGTCCACTGCTCTGTATTGGCAGAAGACGCTATTAAAGCGGCTATCAGCGACTACAAAAACAAGCACGGCGAAGCTGCCGCTGCTGAGTAATCGCACATTGATTGCTTATGGCAGTATGCTAAGCGCACCTGCCATAGCGTAGTGCCGATTGGGTAGCGATAGATTCGCTACCTGATATTTTTTGTGGCAATGACCACATACTGACAGTTGTTACTGTTTTATATTGATATATCATCCGTTTTATCTATTACCAGCGCCTTGTGCCCCAACGGGTACACACTGGTACATCAAACGAATAAGTCAAAGGGGTTGGCATGATTGAGATGACAGAACGCGCCGCTCAGCACGTCCGTGATTTTTTACAAAATCGTGGTAAGGGTGAGGGCATTCGTGTGGGTATTCGCACAGCAGGTTGTTCTGGTCTGGCGTATGTCCTAGAGTTTGTGGACACACCAGATGACAATGACACACGTTTTGAGAGCCATGATGTGGCTATTTTTGTCGATCCCAAAAGCTTGGTCTATTTAGACGGTCTGCTGATGGATTACGTGGCAGAAGGGCTGAACGAAGGGTTTCGATTTACCAATCCCAATCAAAAAGGCGAATGCGGCTGCGGTGAGTCGTTTACTGTATAAGTAAAGCAGCTGCCGTGAATGGCTCTGCGCGACTCTCCACCCTTTATTGATGATACTTGATTGATGATATAAGGCGCTTGTTATGACCAATCAGACCGATGCTTCCTCTATGAGCAGCAATTTTTTTGCACTCTTCGAGCAGCCCGTAGGCTTTGAGGTGAATCAAAGCCAGCTGGACACGCAGCTGCGGGTACTGCAAAAGCAGCACCACCCTGACAATGCGCGCGATACCCACGCCCAGCGACAAGCTGAGCAGACCTCTGCCGTCATTAATCACGCCTATCAAACCTTAAGTCATCCTGATACCCGCGCCAGCTATTTGCTTGAGATGTCAGGGCATGCGCACAATCTTGAGCAGTCGATTGCCGATTTGGACTTTTTGGATGATGCCATGGAGATGCGCATGGATTTGGACGACGCGCTCGCGCAGCACGACCAAACCACGCTTCGCACCCTGCACCCAAAAGTTTCGGACAGACTACAAACCCAGTCTGCCCGCTTTGTGACCGCTTATGACGAAAAAGCGTGGGAAGATGCTATCGATGCCACCCAAAAGCTAAAATTCTTGGTCAAGTTAGATGCCGATATTCGCGCAGGGCTGGATGATGTCATGCAAGCGGCGCATGATGATGGCGACGATGACTTGTATATGTAGCACAATACGACCTGCTGTACTAAAATACCAAGCAAGTCTGCCGTGTTATGATACCTAAGTATCGTTTCGATGACGCTATGCTAAGCGGCAATACTAAGATACCTCACGGTAGACTCTGGTACTGCCCTTTTTTTTATTTTATCTATTGATTATTTGAGTGGTCTTATGTCTTTACTGCAAATTGCCGAACCCAATCAGAGTACCCAGCCACATCAGCACCGTTTCGGACTGGGCATTGACCTTGGTACGACCCGTTCACTGGTGGCGGTCGTACGCTCTGGTAAGGCGCAGGTGATAGAGGCCGCTGGCCCAGAAGACACCTTGCTGCCCTCCGTCGTGTATTACCCAAGTGAAGGCACAGCCGTTGTGGGACAGGCAGCACTGCGTCATCAGACCGACGACTCACAAAATACCATAATTTCTGCCAAGCGCTTTATGGGTCGCAGCAAGGCGGATATTAAATTCTCTCATCCTTATACGCTAAGCGGTGCAGATGACACCATGCCTGCGTTTGTCACCGCGCAAGGGGACATCTCCCCTGTTGCAGTGTCTGCACGTATTCTAAGTGCCCTAAGTGCCCGCGCGGAGCAAGCCCTGCCCGACGACAGCATTGAAGGTGCAGTGATTACTGTGCCTGCCTACTTTGATGAAGCCCAGCGTCAAGCGACCAAAGACGCAGCTGAAGCGGCTGGTATTACGGTACTGCGCTTGCTCAATGAGCCTACTGCGGCGGCGGTGGCTTATGGCTTGGACAAGCGCGCAGACGCAACCGAGCGCCATTATTTGATTTATGATTTGGGCGGCGGCACGTTTGATGTGTCTATTTTAAAGCTTACCGATGGCGTGTTTGAAGTGCTCGCTACAGGGGGCAACAGTGCTCTTGGCGGCGATGATATCGATCGTTTGCTTAGCAACTGGCTGATTGGTCAGCTTGGACTTCAGGCAGCTGAAGTCAGCTTGCACGATAAGTCCGTATTGGCACAAACCGCCAAAGCTTATAAACAAGCCCTGACCGAGCAAGAACAGGTCACCGTCGATGTGACATTGCAAGGCGCTCATTTTGCAGGCACGCTTAGCCGAGATACGCTGTTGTCCATCATCGCCCCTGTAACCCGCCGTACGCTTAGCGTTTGCGAGCAGGTACTCCGCGATGCCGATTTATCTATTGATGATTTGGACGAGGTGGTTTTGGTGGGCGGCTCAACGCGCATGCCTGCCATTCAGCAAACGGTAGAGACGTTCTTTAACACCACGCCGCTATGCAGCATCAACCCTGATGAAGTGGTGGCTCTGGGTGCCGCGCAGACAGCCGACCAGCTGATACATAAGCGCGACAATGCCTTGTTGCTGCTCGACGTTACCCCGCTATCATTGGGACTTGAGACCATGGGCGGGTTGGTTGAAGTTTTGATTCCTAGAAACACCCCGATTCCTGTCAAAAAACGCCAAGTGTTCACCACTTATCAAGACGGTCAAACGGGCATGGTCATCCATGTGGTACAAGGTGAGCGTGATACGGTCGACAACTGCCGTTCGCTCGGTCGCTTTGAGCTGTACGGTATCCCGCCGATGAAGGCAGGGTTTGCCCGCATTGAGGTGACCTTTGCTATTGATGCCAATGGTCAGCTGACCGTCAGTGCGCAAGAGACCACCACCAAAACCATGAGTGAGATTGACATCATTCCCTCATACGGTCTGTCTGATGAGCAAAAAGAGCAGCTGCTCGTATCAGGCTTTAAGTACGCGCAAGAAGACAAAACCGCGCGCTCATTGATTGAGACCAAAGTTGAGGCTGAGCGCGAGCTATTAGCCCTTGGCTCTGCGCTCAATGACTTTGGCGGACTGCTTAATGACGATGAGCAGCAAGCGCTACGCACGCACATGAGCGCCTTACAAGCAGCGATTGACGCTGAGCAGCTGACGGACATTGAACGCTTACAAGCCAACCTAAAGCCGCACAGCGATGCCTTTGCTGCCCGTATCATGAACCAAAGCGTCAAGCAAAGCATGGCAGGCACCAGCGCCGCCGATTGGTCATAGATTGCAGCTGACCGTAACGATTTTACTTATTCACCCATAGCCATTAAGCGAATCCTTATTATGCCAAAAATTACTGTACTCCCCCATCATGAAATCTGCCCTGAAGGTGCTGAAGTTGAGCTCGAATCAGGTCGCAACTTGTGTCAGGCGCTACTAGAAAAGGGCATCAAAATCGAACACGCTTGCGAGATGTCAAAAGCATGCACCACGTGTCATGTGGTGGTGCGCAAGGGCTTTAACAGCTTGGATGAAATGGACGATATCGAAGCCGACTTATTAGACCGCGCTTGGGGGCTGGAGCCAGATTCTCGCCTGTCTTGTCAGGTCATGCTCGAAGATGATGATTTGACGATTGAGATTCCAAAGTACACCCTCAATCATGCCAAAGAAAACCACTAATACGCCCGTTTTGATTGGCGAAACAATAGCCTTTTTATAAAAAAAGACCCACCTATATTTGCTGGGTCTTTTTTATGTTATATATTGGCAGTTCACACGCTGTTTAATGCTTGTCTTTATTTTGGCTCATCCTCGCCCATCATCATCACGCGCTCTTCTTTTTCTAAACGCTCTAAAGCGAAGCTTAATTGGCTTTTGATTTCTTGATAATCGTAGTTTTTCATGTCTTTAAAGTTTAAATGCAAATTAAACCCAGGCAAGGTATGATCCACCCATTTTGATGATTGCCCTTTATGCACATCAGGGTCGAGTACCTGCCACGCCTGTATCGGCTCATCAAAACCTTTTAGGTTAAAATTCCCAGCGAACTCACACTCATAGTCATGACAAATATAGTCATAGGTGGTCTGACTGATAAAAATCTCGCCCTTGCCTGCCGCAGACTCTAGGCGCGATGCCAGATTGGCCTCTTTACCAATCAAGGTATAGCTTAGGCGGCTTTTGCTGCCGAAGTTGCCAACGTGGCAATAGCCTGTGGTGATGCCGATACGCACATACAGCCCCTCAAAGCCCATCAGCCGCCACTTTTGTCGCAAGCTGCGCATCTCGCGGCGCATATCAATCGCCATCGCCACGCAATCTAAAGCATCTTGGCGGGCGCCGCGACTGTTTGGCTCACCAAAAAAGCACACCATCCCGTCGCCGATAAACTTATCGAGTACCGCGCCATGTTTGTTGGCAATACCTGTCATATGATGCATATAGGTGTTTAAAATATCGGCAAGGTTGTCAGCACTCAGGCTGTCCGACAGCTCAGTAAAGCCGACAATGTCAGAGAACATGATGGTCAGGCGTGCGCGTTTGTTGGTCACATCAACGGGGCTGTCGGTTTTGACAATCGGTTGCCAGATTTGCGGCTGAATAAAGCGCGTAAGCTTGTTAATCACTGAAACCATCGTCCCGAGGCGGCTTTTTGCCTGCTGTGAGGACTCTATGCAGGCCACATACTGATAATAAACACGACCAAACTGCCAGAGCATCACCACAATACTGGCAAGCAGTACCAAGTCAGGCACGATGGTATTGGCGCAGCTGACGCGGCTTGGCACCATAATCCAGCTGACCGCATAAAAGATGCCCACATTCACCAGCGCTACAATCGACAATTTAAAGCGATTGTCAGGATGGCTGATAATGATGCGATAGCCAATCATCAGTATCAAGCTCAAAGAGAGCACCGCACAAAACTGCATTGCGCCGATGACCGCTGCCAGCAGCACCACCACGATACTCGTCGTCCAAAAACTCACATCGCGCGAATAGTTGTAGATGAGCAGCATCACGCTAGGCACGCCGATGACAATCATCAATGCCAGCGCACTGTGACCAAAGTCAAAATTCCAAGCAATTAAAAATACGGTCAACAGCAGCACAAAGAGTTCTGGGTAATCAAAACCTTGCCTGCCATTATTGCGTGATGACACAAATGTGTTCAATTGTGATATCAGAGACATGCTGGACGCTCACTCTAGCGATAAAGTTAACAACAACCTACAGACCTGTGTGGTCCATAAACCATCTGCTTAGATGAAAATCAGCTTTTACTGGCCCTATAAAAACGCGGTGTATGCGGTTGATTTACCTATCAAAATAAATTAACACAAATTATACATTCAATATTGGGCATCGCCTATGCCGCTAATAACAAAAAAAGCACCATTAATCTGTATTAATGATGCCTTAAGTAGGAATAACAAGCTTGGACGGATAAATAATCGCTAAGGATACTGGCGACTACATTTTCCAATCAAAGGGCATTTGGTGATGACCACGAAGCGCCATCATGAGCGGCTGTTGCATTTGCGTCAATACCTCTTGGGTATAAGGTACCGCTGGCGTGCCCCACACGGGGTTTGGCCATTGGCTGTCATTTTGATAGCGCACGATATGGTGAAAATGCAACTGCGGCACTTGATTGCCAAGGGCAGCAACGTTCATTTTGTCGGCTTGGAAGGTCTTGGCGAGCTGACTCGACAGCCAGCTTGACTCACGCAAAAACTGCGCTTGGTCCGATTCAGACAACTCATAAAGCTCTTTGATACCAGAGACACGCGGTACCAAAATTAACCAAGGAAACTGGCAATCATTGATCAAACGACACGTCGATAAAGGAAAATCACCCACCAAAAAACTGTCGGCGGCAAGTTTGGGATGCAGTTGGAACATAATGAAAGTTTCTCTTGTTATCAAATAGCAATAAAGTTAAACGTGCAAGCAATGTGCGTATTTTATCAGGTATCGGACAGATTACCTAGTCAGATTATGGCATCTGTCCATTATCCTAAGCCTTTACGCGGGCTGCGCGACCGTATGCTCCGTAAAATAGCTCAGCAGCTCTTGCACGACCGCGACCCGCGCTTCAGACTCTGCCAGCTTGTCTGGGTGCGTATAGCGGATACCTGATGCGCCATTCATACGGTAGTGCTGCCCATTGGACTGAATCAGTTTGATGATTGCCAGCGCGTCGACGGGTGTGTCAGGGGCGAACTCAATACTCACGCTGCTGCTACTCGCATCAATTTTATTGACCATCAACGGCTCAGCGAGCAGGCGCAAACGGTGGATGGCAAACAGCTGCTGCGTTTGCTCAGGCAGACTGCCAAAGCGATCAATCATCTCGGTACGGATGTCCGTCAGCGCCGCTTTGTCGTCAGCATTACTGATGCGCTTATAAAACAATAGGCGCTGATGCACATCGTGCAAATAGTCTTCGGGTATCAAGGCCGAGCTGTGCAGATTGATATCGCTGGTCAAAGACAGTGGCGTGTGCAAGTCAGGCTCTTTGCCCGCTTTGATGGCTTTGGTCGCGCGTTCAAGCATGTCCATATAGAGGCTAAAGCCAATCGCCTGCATGTTGCCACTTTGCTGCTTACCCAGTATCTCGCCTGCCCCGCGAATCTCCAAGTCTTCACTTGCCAGCATAAAGCCTGCGCCCAGCGTATTGGCGTGTTCGATAGCGTGCAAGCGGCGCTTGGCATCACCTTTTAAGCCTTTGATAGACGGCACGAGCAGATAGCAGTACGCTTGGTGGTGACTGCGCCCCACCCGTCCACGCAGCTGATGCAGCTGCGCCAGACCGAACTTGTCGGCGCGCTCAATGATGATGGTGTTGGCATTGGGCACATCAATCCCCGTCTCAATGATGGTGGTACATATCAAGACATTGAATTTTTTATGATAAAACTGCTGCATGATTTGCTCAAGCTGACGCTCTTGCATTTGCCCATGTGCCACGCCGACTCTTGCTTCGGGTACCAGCTCGCGGATGGTCTCTGCCATACGCTCGATACTCGCCACATCATTGTGCAGCAGATACACTTGCCCGCCACGCAGCAGCTCGCGCAATATCGCCTCTTTCATCAAGGCTTCGGTTTTTGCCATGACAAAGGTTTTAATGGCGAGGCGGCGCGCAGGCGGCGTGGCAATAATCGACATATCGCGCATGCCTGAAAGCGCCATATTCAGCGTACGCGGGATGGGCGTGGCGGTCATAGATAAGCTGTCAACATTGGTCTGAATCGCTTTGATACGCTCTTTATGACGCACCCCAAAGCGGTGCTCTTCATCCACAATCATCAGACCCAAATTGGCAAACTTCACATCAGGCTGGAGCAGCTTATGCGTACCGATAACGATATCGACCTTTCCTGCTGCCAAGTCTGCCAGCACCGTTTCTTGGTGTTTTTTACCGCCAAAGCGGGACAACGACTCAATACGCACAGGCCAATCGGCAAAACGGTCTAAAAAGTTGTCTTCGTGCTGTCCTGCCAGCAGTGTGGTCGGCACGAGCACTGCCACCTGATAACCCGCATTGACCGCGATAAATGCCGCACGCATCGCGACTTCAGTTTTACCAAAGCCCACATCGCCACAAATCAGTCTGTCCATTGGCTGGTTCTGCTTCATGTCATGCATCACCGCATGGATGGCATTGGCTTGGTCAGGTGTTTCTTCAAAGGCAAACTGACTGGCGAACAGCTCGTACTGATTCATATCCATCTGAAAATGAATGCCGACTTTCGCTTCGCGCCGTGCCTGCATGTTCAGCAGCTCAGCCGCGACATCGTGGATTTGTTGCAAGGCTTTTTGCTTGGCTTTGTCCCACTTGCCTGTGCCGATTTTGTGCAAAGGCGCTAAGGCAGGGTCGCCGCCACTGTAGCGGCTAATCATCTGTAGACTGGCAACGGGCACGTAAATGCTGGCATCATCGGCGTATTTTAGATGGATAAACTCTTGCTCACCATCACCGACATCCAGCGTAATAAGACCTTGATAGCGCCCGATACCGTGCTCTAAATGCACCACTGGACTGCCTTCAGTCATCTCGGTCACGCTCTTGACCAAAAATTCCTCAGATACCCCACTTTGGCGGCGGCGGCGGGTTTGCAGCACTTGTCTGCCAAACAGCTGCGTCTCACTAATGACCACCAAACGCTCAGGCACATAAACCCCGCGCTCAATCGGCGCGACCGTCACCCCAACATAAGGCTTGTCTGTAGACTGTAGCGACTCTTCACGATGCAAAAAGGCGGCAAAATCGGCATACATCTTGGTATCGACTTTACTTTTAAACAACTCGATTAATATCTCGCGGCGACCCGCCGTCTCTGCCACAATCAGCACAGGGGTATCGTTTTGTTGCTGCACCTGCAAAAAGTCCAGCAGCGCGCTTAGCGGCTCTGCCTGCTGATGGTTAATGAACAAATCAGGCGGCACATCACAAGTTAAGCGCACCACCTCGGCACGCTCGTCAGCGCTGGCAGCAATGTGCGGGTCGGCGCTTAATAAAACGCGAGGATGGCGCTTTAAATACTCATTCAGACGGTTGCTGGGCAAATACAGCAGCTCAGGGGCGACGATGGGCTTGTCAATATCATGGCGGCGCTCTTCATAGCGGCGCTGAATTTGCGACCAATAATCGCTTTGCTTCGCGCTATAGCCCTCATCAATGACGAACAAGGCGTCGGTCGGCAGATAATCAAACAGCGTGCTTTCGCTCGCCCATACCTCAGGATCAAAAAACAGCGGCTGATAATACTCAAGACCGCTACTGGCAATTCCCGCCATCACATCTTTGTGCAGCTCCAGTTTTCGGCTACTGGTATCCGGGAACATGGCGGCAAAGTTGGTACGAAAAGTCTCACGACCTTCTTCTAAAGGAAATTCTTTGGCAGGCAGGATTTGGAACTGCTTGATAGGCTTTGAGATGTCAGGCAACTTGTGCAGTAGCGATAACGACTCTTGCCCCATACTGCTGTCTTGTCCAGACAGCATCGCTGCCAAGTCTTCATTACTCAAAGTGCGCTGGGTCTGCGGATGAAAAAAGCGAATGCTCTCAATCTCGTCATCGAACAAATCTAAGCGCAGCGGAAACGGCTGCCCCATCGCAAAGATATCGACAATACTGCCACGTACTGCAAATTCGCCTGGCTCAAAGACATTGTCTACTGCGCGGTAACCTGCCGTTGCCAGCTGTTCACGCTGTTTGGCAATGTCAAAAACATCACCGACGCTCAAATCAAAATGCTGCCCGATAAGCCAGCTGGGCGGCGCAACGCGGTGCATAAGTGCCTGTATGGATATCAGCAAAATGCCCGTAGTGGGCATCTGTGTCAGCAGATTAATACGCTCGCTGACGATGTCTTGGTGCGGCGACAGCTCATCGTAGGTCAAAGTCTCCCAATCAGGAAACACATAAGCATCGACACCGCAAAAGGCAAGCTCCGTCTCAATCTGATTGAGCTGACTTTGGTCACGCGTGACCACCACCGTCAGCCTATCTTTGGCATCACCGACTGTCGTCTCGACCAAACTTGCCAGCCATAGGCTACCTACAGCGCCATGGGTGGGCGCCAATATACGACGCTGAGCGTCTTTAATAGGAAACAGCTGTTTATTGATGGTGTCAAAAGCGTCAGTCAAAGCAGTGATAGGCATAGTCAATGCAGTCAAGGTTATGGGTCGGAGCACCATTATACGAACATTTTTGGCATTGACCAAAATTTATGCCGTAACGGTTTGTCACTCAGTATATAGCAGCGATGAACGATATAAATAAGCAAAAAAATGCAGTCAACATAAAAAACCCAGCATCACTGCTGGGCACACCATGTCTATCTTGTTGGCGTAGTTATCGTTGAGAATCTCAAATAATGTCAATCTATCAGCGGGGTATCGCTGGCGATGATGCCGTTATTGTCTGCATACAAGAACATCCCAGAATTCAAGGTCAAATCAGCAAAACAAATCTCAATATCGATCTGACCCTCATCACGGCGGGTTGATTTGCGCGGTATGCAGCCAAGCGCTTTTACGCCAATAGCCATCTTTGCCAAGTCATCGACATCACGCACGCAGCCATAAATCACCACGCCTGCCCAGCCGTTATCTATTGCCGACTGAGCAATCATATCGCCCAGCAAGGCACAGCGCATAGAGCCGCCACCATCAACGACCAGCACTTTACCTCGACCTTGTTTGTCTTTGCCGTCACCGTTCAAGAGTGCTTTGACGCAGCTGTTGTCTTCAAAACACTTGACCGTGACAATCTCACCATAAAAACGGTCTTTGCCGCCAAAGCTCTGAAAAGACTTGCCCTCAATATTCGGCAGACACACCTGCGCCTTGGGGTTTGCATCGAGCAAATCACAGGTGACGAAGGCTTCTTGATGATAAAAAGTATCTGACATAGCAAGCTCCTTGCGAATGCATCATCCTTGTTGGCATATATTGTGCCTTTTACAGCACGCCGTTTATTGCAATTACGGTTTGACCCGCGTCATGGCCAGCATCTGTTTGTTTTCCACATACTGAATGTGGCTGTAGCCGCTTGGCTCGCGGTACTTGCTGCGCTCATAGACATCGTGCGCGCTCATAGCCATCGCAATAGCCACGCGCTTGGCAGAGATGGGGTGTAGCGGTAAAGACTCAGACAACAGCGGCGATATCAGCTGAAACGCCTTTTGGCTGATGCTTTCAATCGGACGACCTTTGTGCTTACCAAGGAGTAATGAGGGGCGAAAGACAACCAACTGCGGAAACTTTAGCGCGGCAATCGCCTGCTCGGTTTGCGCTTTGACGCGGTTATAAAAAAAGCGGCTGTCGCTGTCGGCATTGACCGCTGACAACAAAAAGAAATGCCGTACCCCGCGCTCACGGCACAAGGTCGCAAACCGCACATTGTACTCGTGGTCGACTTTGCGAAAGGCTTCATCACTGCCCGCTTGTTTTTTGGTCGTACCAAGGCAGCTGAACGCATCAGTACTCTTGTCTACACCCACGCTACCAAAGATTTCTGATAAATTGTCAAAATCTTGGAGCTGATAAAAACGCATACGCGAATTCATATAACGAGGCGGGCGTCTGGCAATCACAATCAAGGTGTCATACAGCTCACTGATTTGTTTAATCAAATGCTGTCCCACCAATCCTGTTGCGCCAATCACAATGGCTTTTTGCTGCATACCTTATCCACTTTTATCATTATTGGTGTTGTCTTTGCGCGGGTATCATAACGTAATCTTTGACCTAAGTTACCCTATAACGGATGCGATTATCTATCATTTATTGTAAGAGAGTTTATCAAAGCCACGTTATAGCGACTTTTTTGCGCCAAAACAGCAGCTATCGCGCACTTCTTTGGTGAAGTGTGGGTAAAGATATTGTCCTTGTGCTAATAATTTGCTAAGATAGCCAGCTTTATACGTTGCGGTGGTTTCATATATTCCAAGCCACCTTGACACTTACGATGACCTCCATCGGCATAATGCTAGACGAGACGGCTGCTCGTCACCGGTGATTGTAAGTCTGATAACTGCAATCAATATTCATATTTTTATCTGTCTTTTATAAAGGAGATACGCGTGGCTAACTCTGCACAAGCTCGTAAACGCGCCCGTCAAAACACCAAACGTCGCCAGCACACTGCATCACAGCGCTCAATGGTTCGTACTTACCTAAAGCGTGTTGATGCGGCTATCGCGTCAAAAGACTACGCTGCTGCGACTGAAGCTTACAACAAAGCAGTACCTGTTATTGACCGTATGGCGGACAAAGGCATTATTCATAAAAATAAAGCCGCTCGTCGCAAGAGCCGTTTGAACAAAGCAATCAAAGGCCTACAAGCTTAATTGATTGTTGTTTAAACAACTCAAGGCATGGGCTGTTTGCATACCCTAAGTGTAGCGCATACAGTCCATACCGCAAAAACCTTGCTCAGTCAGCAAGGTTTTTTTATGCCTAAAATCTGTCTTGATACTTGTTGCCCGTTATACCTACTACTTTTTAAAATAACAGCGGTCTATAGCACATTAACAGTTATGGTCGCTCTTATGAGTCGAACAGACGCGTGATACTTGCGCTGTCCTCTCCCCATGACACGTCAGGCGGCAACAGCAGCTCATCGGGATGAAAGCCTGCTGCCATATAGTGCGCCAGCAGCGTCCGTACAGGGCGGGTATAGACCGCGCCGCGCCAGACAAAGTGCGCTTCTGCCTTATCAAAAGGCTGGTCATCAAACCACAAAAACACCCCTTCCATCATCTTAGGCCAATCGTTCCAATCAATCTCATTGACCTCGAACATCACCGCCAAAAAAGCCGATATCAACGTATCATGGCTGACTGCCAGCATCAGATGCCCGTGCTGCGGCTGATGCTGATAAAACAAAGACAGGATATCGAGCCCGCCTTGATAAGCGTTTTTTGTGCCCTCTAAATTGTTTTGCAAAAAACGATTGATAAAGTTCAGTACGCCGATTTCCTTGAATATCTTACCCGCGACCCGCGGCTCAGTGACCAAGCTTCCAGGCTCGACCAATAGCGACTGATGCGTGACCGAGCGACGTAGCCCCGCCCCTTCTTGCATCAGCTGCGCGGTATCGATACAGCGCGTGATGGGACTTGAGATACTGTCCACATCGAGCGAATACGGCAAATGGGTTGCCAGCCAGCGCCCCCACGACTTTGCCAGTACTCGTCCTTTGGGGGTCAAAGGCAACTGCTCACTGGCGAACCCTTGCCCGTCTGAGCGCTCACGTAAAGAGTGTCTGGTGAATAAAATCAGACGCTCGTTTTGTGGCAGCAGTTTCACCGATGCGATCATGCTCTCAGGCAAATGGGCAGGCGCAGGCGTGTTCGGTATCTCTGTCATCATTCTCTCAAAGGCAGGCCAGCAAATAGGGTAAAAACCACGTTTTAGTAGCCTAACAGATTTTATAGATGGCGTGAATGGTCGATTGTTGTCGATATGGTTCACAGTTCGTGGCTTTGCTGATGCTTGGCTTAGGTAT
The DNA here is from genome assembly GCF_904846035.1 of Psychrobacter aestuarii. Lineage (GTDB taxonomy): Bacteria > Pseudomonadota > Gammaproteobacteria > Pseudomonadales > Moraxellaceae > Psychrobacter > Psychrobacter aestuarii. The sequence goes on along the minus strand of NZ_CAJGYT010000001.1, from coordinate 2,454,521 downwards.
TATTATGGCTATTAACTTTTATACCTCGACCACTTTATGCCATGCAAAATCAAGGTCGGTACTGCTGGTCTCTTTTGGGTAGGCGCGCGGATTGACCACCACCCGCGTACGATGCAGCTGATAGTCAAACGCCTCATGCGTATGCCCATGCACCCACAAACTCGGTGCCCAGGGCTCATACATCCATTCAGACAAATCACTGACAAACGCAGCATTGCTCGGCAGTTCAGCGTATTTTTCTGATACTGATAATGGACTGATGCTGTGATGGGTCATGACCACCACTTTTTTGTTCAAGGCTTTTGCTTCTATCAAGGCGTTTTGTAGCCACAAGCGCTGCTGTTGGTGCAGCGCTACAGAATACTCAGGTGAAAACAGTGTATCGCCGACATAGATTTGTTTGTAATCGCGCATAAACTGCTGGGCATGAAACATCGTCTCCTCAGTGACTTGGTATTGATAGTCGGTCCACAACGTGCAGCCTAGGATACGCACGTCACCGATATCCACATGCTGGCATTGCAGCACCCGTAGTCCTTGCTGCATATCAGCGTGATAGTTGTCCCAGCGCCCAAGTAGCGCATCAAACTGCCGAATGTCTTCGCCAAAATATTCATGATTGCCCGCAATCGTAACAATCGGCTTGCCAAGTGTCGCGGCCTGCTCTTGTAGCCATAGCATGCCCGTATCGCCATTGGCCGTATCCCCTGCGACCAATATCACATCGGCATCGGTCTTTGGAATCTGTCCTAGTGGACGAGACTGCTTGGCATAACTGTCAATATGCAAATCACTTAATACTTGTATTTTCATCATCGTTCAATCTTCTGGCTGACGGCGGTTATGGTCATTCGTTAGTGTAGCATCTATTGTCCAGTACAAAAGCGCAGGCCATAAAAAAGACAACACGCGGGTTGTCTTTTAATCAATACAGCAGAATTTTAATTACGTCACCGCTATCACTTACTGACCATCTAATGTCGCCAAAATGGTCTGTAGTTTTGCCGCTGGGTCGGCAGCCGTGGTAATCGAGCGACCAATCACTAGGTAATCTGAGCCATCGTGCATTGCATCGGCTGGGGTACAGATACGCTTTTGGTCATCGCTGCTGTCTTCAGGCAAACGGATACCGGGCGTGATAAGCTTAAAGTCTTGACCACACAAGGTTTTAAGCGCCTTGGCTTCTTTGGCGGAGCACACCACACCATCTAATCCAGATTGCTTGGTAAGCAACGCCAAACGCTGCACATGCTCATCAAGTGTACCCTGCACACCAATACTGGGCAAAGTGTCTGCACCCATCGAGGTCAATACCGTCACCGCAATCAGCAGCGTATCATAGCCACCATCGACAAGACGCTGCTTAGCAAGAGACATTGCCTGCTCACCAGCAGTAGCATGTACGTTGACCATCCATACCCCAAGCTCGGCTGCTGCCAATACCGCCTGCGCGGTTGTGTTGGGAATATCGTGGAATTTTAAGTCCAAAAATACCTCAAAACCACGACTGTGCAGCTCTTTGACAATTTGAGGACCACAGCGCGTAAACATCTCTTTACCCACTTTCAAGCGGCATAATGCAGGGTCTAGCGTGTCCGCCAATCGCAGCGCGTCATTATAAGTGGTATTGTCCAGCGCGACGATGATGGGTGATGTTACAGTTGTGGTGCTCATAATGTCCTCATAACGGGTGCAGCTCTGACTTATTTCTGTTGACGCATAATCTACAGACGTTTTTCTTTGGTCAAAACTGGTTCGGGGGTGATGTCGGTATGTCCTTCTTGCGCCAATTGCGCCGCTTGGGCTTGGCGATCTAAGGTCTCATGCGCCTGCTCTAGCTGCGTTTGTAGACTGGTATTGAGTTTTTGCAGACGGGCGACTTCCCATTTGTTTTGAAGCACACGGAACAACAGCAATGCTAAAAGTATGCCGATGACAATGCCCAATATCAGACACAGAATCAACAGCAGCCCCAAGTTCATCGCAGGTGCTTGCAAAAATAATAGGTTCACCCCAACTTCTGTATTGTTGGTCAATACCAAGCCAAGCGCATAGGCAAAGCATAAGAATAGAAAAATAAAGAGTAAGGCACGCATAGTTATTATATCCTCAATGGTTTATAGAAATGATAAACCAATCGTGGATATAATCCACTTAGGATTGTAACCCAGCTTGTGCGTTGACCGCCTCACGTAAGGCTTTGCCAGGTTTAAAATGGGGAATCGCTTTGGCAGGTACAGGCACGCTTTCACCCGTTTTCGGATTGCGTCCCAAACGTGCACGGCGGTGATGCAGACAAAAACTGCCGAACCCGCGTACCTCGACTCGACCATCACTGGCAAGTGTATCAATCATCAAATTGATAATTTCGCGCACCGCATCATCAACCACGGTATCGTTGATGTGTTCACAATTGGCACTCAAACTGCTGATAAAATCAGATTTGTTAATCGCTTGTTGCATTATTACGCTGATCCTATTAATTGATGGTTACCACAATATAATGTTTATCTAAAGTTAATAAATAAGCATTATTATTTAATAAAAATACATTAATTTTATAAAAAATGTATAAGTCTTCAAATACTTAGCGCAACATTACATTTCGTTACTCAATAGACAAATGATAGCTCAAATTGAGATAAATAGAAATGAAATTTTTTAGAACTTCGCGTTTATACGCTTTTTTAAGCATTATATAACGCTTAATCGAATATCATCTTATTGTCACATAAGCGGTTACTATAAGCTGTCGTACTATTCATAACTGCTGCTTTACAATCATAAGTTAACCAAGTGTACTAAGCCGTGTTATACGACCTGCTTATCATTTTACGCTTATGAATAGCTATCAGGTATCAAAAACAATAAAAAAAAGCGACCGAAGTCGCTTTTTTTTATTTATCTTATCTCAGCAAAACTTACTGCATTTGCTCTTTGATAAGATCACCAATCGTTTTTGGCTGTGCTTCAGCAGCTTGTGGTGCGTTGCTGCTCAAGTCTTTAATCGCTTGACGCTCTTCAGCTTCGTCTTTTGCTTTGATAGACAAGCTTAGGTTGCGTGATTTGCGATCAACACTGATGATTTTCGCTTCAACGTCGTCACCAACAGACAGATGCTTGGTCGCATCTTCAACGCGGTCACGTTGGATTTCAGAAGCGCGTAGGTAGCCTTCTACGTCGTCAGCAAGTTCGATAACAGCGCCTTTAGCGTCTACTTCTTTCACTTTACCAGTTACTACCGCACCGCGGTCATTGGTAACTAGGTATTCGTTGAAAGGATCAGAGCTTAGTTGCTTGATACCTAGGCTGATACGGTTGGCTTCTGCATCTACAGACAATACCATAGCTTCTACGGTGTCGCCTTTGTTGTAGTTGCGGATAGCGTCTTCACCAGACTCATTCCAAGAGATGTCTGATAGATGCACTAGGCCATCAATACCGCCGTCTAGACCGATAAAGATACCAAAGTCAGTGATTGACTTGATGGTGCCAGTGATTTTGTCACCGCGCTCATGCTTCTTGTCAAACTCATCCCATGGGTTCGCTAGGGTCTGTTTGATACCTAGGCTGATACGACGACGCTCTTCGTCAATATCAAGAATCATCACGTCAACATCGTCGCCCACTTGTACAACTTTTGATGGGTGGATGTTTTTGTTGGTGTGATCCATCTCTGATACGTGTACTAGACCTTCGATACCTTCAGAGATTTCTGCAAAGCAGCCGTAATCGGTTAGATTGGTTACGCGTGCTTTAACGATGCTGCCAACTGGGTAAGTTGCGCCAACGTTATCCCAAGGATCAGTACCTAGCTGTTTTAGACCTAGGCTTACGCGGTTGCGCTCACGGTCAAACTTAAGTACTTTAACTTTAAGGTCTTGACCCACTTCAACAACTTCTGATGGGTGCTTGATGCGGCGCCATGCCATATCAGTGATGTGTAGCAAGCCATCGATGCCACCTAGGTCAACGAACGCGCCGTAATCGGTTAGGTTCTTAACGATACCTTCGATTTCGATGCCTTCTTCAAGCTTGTTCAATAGCTCTTCACGCTCAGCTGAGTTTTCAGCTTCCATAACGGCGCGGCGGCTAACCACAACGTTGTTACGTTTTTGGTCAAGCTTGATAACTTTGAATTCTAGCTCTTTACCTTCTAGATGCGTGGTGTCACGGATAGGACGAACATCAACCAATGAACCTGGTAGGAACGCGCGTACTGAACCCACGTCTACAGTGAAGCCGCCTTTTACTTTGCTTGAAATGATACCTTTAACGATTTCATCATTTTCGTAGATGTTTTCAAGGACATTCCACGTCTCAACGCGCTTGGCTTTTTCGCGTGACAGTAAGGTTTGACCCATACCGTTATCAACCGCTTCAACCACAACGTCAACACTATCGCCAACTTCTACTTCAAGCTCGCCTTCGTCGCTTAAAAACTCTTCACGAGCGACGATGCCTTCAGATTTTAGACCAGTATCTACTGTAATCCAATCGCTATCGATGGCTACAACAGAACCTGTGATGACCGAGCCACGCTCGATATCTAAACCCTGTTCTTCAATGCTCGCTTCAAATAGTTCAGCAAATGATTCCATTATGTCTACCTTTGTATAGCCGTATCCTGTCCAGCACAGTACGGATCAGATTCATGGTGATGACAGATGTGATACTGGTTTTGTATCTGTCATCCCATTTAAAAAAAACGTTTGCTATCAATAAGCTTATCACTTAAGCGCATTCATAGCAGGCGTCTGTACGAAATTATTCACTGCGTCGTCAGAGTGTATAGGCTTTCTTAAAAAAGCCAAGCCCAAAGCTTAGTCTGACAGGTCATGCACTAAAAGCAAATGCCTTTTTGTTGGCAATAGCTTTTTATTTGTGCATAGACCTCATCTGCCGACAATGCAGAGCTGTCTAATAATAGCGCATCGTCCGCTGCTTTTGAGGGCGCAGTACTGCGCTCTTCATCACGGATGTCACGCGATTGGATATTGGTTAAAATCTCCGCCATATCCGCTATTTGCCCTGATGATTGCAACTGCAGTACACGGCGCTCGGCACGAGCCTCGGCACTGGCTGTCAAAAACACTTTGACATCTGCTGCTGGGAACACCACGGTGCCCATATCGCGCCCATCTGCGACCAAGCCTGAACGGGTCGCCATGTCTTGCTGTAGTGCCAATAGCGCTTGGCGCACCTTTGGAAAGACAGCAACTTGTGAGGCATAACCGCCTACAGTTTCATTGCGCACTTCTTGACCAATCAATGTATCGTTAACAACAATATCAACGCGTCCCAAAGATTCACTGGGCGAAAAGCGAATGTCCAAACCCTTGGTCAAAGTCTCTAAAGCGTCTTCGTCAAGCGCTTCTACATCATCAAGCAAGCCTGCTTGCTTTGCTTTTAGACCAACAATGCGATACAGCGCACCTGAGTCAAGCAGCTGATATCCCAAATCTTGTGCCAATCGCCACGCCACAGTCCCCTTGCCTGCGCCACTTGGCCCGTCAATACAAATGACAGGATAGTAAGGCGTATTTGGCTGTGTACGGTCGCTTGATGACACGAGATATCCTATAGTTATCAATAGCTTGATGACTGTCGTCTATCGCTTGCACAAAAAGCAACCACAGACGCGGTCAAATAGGGCAATATTATAGCAAAAAAACCAACCTTTCACCAGTTTTGCCAGAACTATTTTTGTATAGGCTTTAAGCGTATCGCCACAGGATATCATGTGCTATATGCTTGTGTTTACGCACCGTTGCTGCCCGCTCTTACTTCTGCCATGCGTTTTTTATTGGCACGACGAGAGCGAAAAAACGACTGCAACAGATGGGCACTTTTTGCTTGATACAGACCGTGCTGGACATCGATACGATGATTATAAAACGGTTGCTTGGCAAGATTTAGTTGACTGCCCAGCATACCTGCGCGCGGCTCTTGGGTTGCGTATACCACCCTTTTGACCCGAGCATGAATCAGCGCACCCATACACATGGTACATGGCTCAAGCGTCACATACAGCGTGGTATTTTCAGGCAGGCGGTAGTTGTGTATATTCTGGCAGGCGTTTCTGATTGCCACGATTTCGGCGTGCGCCGTCGCGTCATGGCGGCTGATTGGTGCATTATAGCCCTGACCAATCACTTTGCCATCGTGCACCAGCAGCGCGCCTACGGGTACTTCTTCTTTGCCTGCGCCAAGTTTTGCTTGCTCTAGCGCTTGCTGCATCCAGCGAGCATCATCTAGCGTCCAGAATGATAAGGTAGACCAATCAGTACTGTCCAAAGAATACGGCACATATAAAGGCGAGTATCTCATAGTGGACAGTTACACCAGTTGCCAATCAATCGGCGCTTTGCCGTGCTGCTGCAAATAGTCGTTGGTCTTTGAAAATGGCTTACTGCCAAAGAAGCCGCCACGATTGGCAGCAAGTGGTGACGGGTGCACAGCAGTTAAAATCAGATGTTTGTCTGTGTCGATATATTTGCCCTTTTTCTGCGCCTTACTGCCCCACAAAATAAATACCGTATGCTCCGTCTGCTCATTAATCACGTCAATAACGGCATCGGTAAACACTTCCCAGCCTTGGTTTTGGTGGCTGTTCGGCATGCCTTCTTGTACAGTGAGCGAGCTGTTAAGCAGCAGTACGCCCTGCTCCGCCCAATGGGTTAAGTCGCCATGTTTTGGATATTGCGTACCGATATCGTCCGCCATTTCCTTTAGAATGTTGTTGAGTGATGGCGGCTTTGGGATGGCTTTAGGCACAGAAAATGACAAACCCATTGCTTGTCCTGCACCGTGATACGGGTCTTGACCCAAAATGACCACTTTTACCTTGGACAATGGGGTCAAGTTAAAAGCGTTGAACATCAGATGTGCAGGTGGGAATACAGCGTGTTCGGACTTATACGCGTCCTTTAAAAAGTTGCGCAGATTGTCCATATTCTCCGAGGTCAGCTCATCGGCGAGTGCCTGCTTCCAGTCGTCTGGCAAGCGTACGTTGTCTAGAATGGCTTGTTTTTGTGCGTCGGTTTTTTGTGATGTCTCTTGAGTGTCAAAGAGCTGCATAAATTGGCTACCTTATTATTATAAAATGTGGGACAAGCGTTTGTCCTGTATCAGGGCGCAGATGTGTTGTCGGTCTGTAAGACCGACACAGATTTCACGCCACACGGTTTATTTTGATATTGTAACAATAATCGCTGGCAAACCACAGCAACAACAAATCTGCTTCTACAAATCCATACACAGCGCCTATCAAAGACTTATGCTTGCTCACAAAAAAACGACCACCGTAGTGATCGTTTTATTTATTAGAACAACAGATTGAACAATAAGCACATATCGCTCAAAAAAGATTAGCTGGCAAGCGACTCTGAATCTGAGCGCGGCTCGTGTGTCTCAACCACAGTCAGAATGATTTTGCTTGGATCATCTATTTTCGTCTCTTTAGCAGCATCGCTATTGTCATTTTCATCAGCCAAGGTCACGTGAACCACGCCACCATTGACCAACTCCCCGAACAAAATCATGTTCGCAAGCGGCTTTTTGATTTCGTTTTGAATCAAGCGCTGCATCGGACGCGCACCCATCAGACGGTCGTAGCCTTTGTCTGCCAAGTAATCACGCACCGCATCGTCAATCTCTAGCGTCACCTGCTTGTCATCAAGCTGCGCTTGTAACTCAACCAAGAACTTGTCGACCACAGACACTACCACCGTAGTATCTAGCGGGTTAAAGTGGATGGTCGCATCCAGACGGTTACGGAACTCAGGAGTAAAGACGCGTTTGAGCGCATCGGTATTGTCGCGGCTGTGGTCTTGCTGCGTAAAGCCCATCGATGAGCGGCTGATATTCTCCGCGCCCACGTTGGTAGTCATGATTAAAATGACCTGCTTAAAGCTGGCAATACGTCCGTTATTGTCCGTGAGCGTACCGTGATCCATAACTTGTAGCAACAAGTTGAACACATCAGGATGCGCCTTTTCAATCTCATCGAGCAACAATACGCAATGCGGATGCTGATTGATTTTTTCGGTCAACAGGCCACCTTGGTCAAAGCCCACATAGCCTGGAGGCGCACCAATCAAGCGTGAGGCGGTGTGCGCTTCCATATACTCTGACATATCAAAACGCACCAGCTCGACGCCGAGCAGTTTGGCCAGTTGACGTGAGACTTCTGTTTTACCCACACCCGTTGGTCCTGCAAACATAAACGAACCAATAGGTTTATCAGGTGCTTTTAGACCCGCGCGTGACAATTTAATCGCGTCGGCAAGCGTATCAATCGCTTCGTCTTGACCAAAGACCAGACGTTTTAGGTCACGGTCTAGATGCTCAAGGATGCTCTTATCATCAGTCGATACAGATTTTGGCGGAATGCGTGCAAGCTTTGCCACGATGGCTTCGATATCGCCGACACCAATGGTCACTGCAGGCTGTTTTTTGCCTTCGTCTTTGCCATTTTTATTGAGTATTGGCGTCTGTATGCTTTGCTCATCCACGTGATCAGCGTCATCGTCGCTCTCAAAATCGGTCTCCAGCTCTTCAATAAAGGTGTCTTCTGCCTTAATGTCATCGGCATCAGGTATGACGCCCAATCGCTTGTACGCGCCTGCTTCGTCAATCACATCAATCGCCTTATCGGGCAAGAAGCGCTCGTGTACATATTTGACCGACAGTTCAACTGCGCTGACCAAGGCCTCATCGGTGTATTCCACATTATGAAAGTCTTCATAGCGTGATTTAAGTCCGCGCAAAATGTCGATACTGTCTTCGATGCTCGGTTCTTTGATGTCAATTTTTTGGAAGCGACGTGACAACGCATGGTCTTTTTCAAACACCTGACGGTATTCAGTAAAGGTCGTTGAGCCAACACAGCGCAGCTCACCGTTTGCAAGCGCAGGTTTGATTAGGTTCGACACATCCATGCTGCTGCTCATAGACGAGCCCGCACCGATAATCATGTGAATCTCATCAATAAATAAAATCGCATTGGGCTTGTCTTTTAGCGCATCCAGCAAGGATTTCATACGCTTTTCAAAGTCGCCGCGATATTTGGTGCCTGCAATCAATGCCCCGATATCAAGGCTATAAATCACGCAGCCGCTGAGTGGCTTTGGCGCTTTGTCATTGATAATCAGCCATGCCAGACCTTCGGCAATAGAGGTTTTACCCACACCAGGCTCGCCCACCAGCAACGGATTGTTTTTACGGCGACGGCATAAGACTTGGGCGGTACGCTCAATCTCAGACCCGCGCCCGATAAGTGGATCCGTTTTCCCTTCAGCGGCGCGCTGGTTAAGATTGGTCGCGTATTCCACCAATGGGTCTTTACCTGTCTTTTCTGAGCCAGCGGCGCGGCGCTCCCCTGTCATTGAAGCACGCGGCTCGACCGATTCGGCTTTGTCCTGACCGTGTGACAAGTATTGTGTCAGCTCAAGACGGCTGATGCCTTGCTTTTTAAGCAAATACACCGCATAGGTGTCATGCTCTGAAAACATAGACACTAAGATGTCTGAGCCTTCGACCAAACGCCCACCACCAATAGACTGTACGTGAAAAATCGCGCGCTGCAAGATACGGTCAAAGCTTTGCGTCGGTTGTGGCGACTGCTCCATATCTTCATCAATGGTTGGGGTATGCTTGGTAATATAATCCTCAAGTTCGGTACGCAAGCTTGAAATATTGGCGTTGCAAGCCGTCAAAGTATTGGCGGCGTGCGTATTTTCAAGGAGTGCCAATAGCAAATGCTCGACAGTCAAATATTCATGCGACTTTTGACGCGCAAGTGTCATTGCCAAACGCAAGGAGACTTCAAGATGACGACTTAACATAACAAATTCCTACGGTTAGACCTGTTTTATCTTTTGATAATTTTTTAAATCATTATTCACTAAATCAGGGCAATCCATGCATTGTTCAAGAGCAAAACGCGCTTTATCACATCACCCAACAAAATAGATAAACTGCTGATACCTTCATATCAACATGAACCATAACGATAGTCAATCTACCAACACGTACCAAAATGTATCTGATGCGCATCTGACAACCCAAGCGCACTGACAGATAACGAGAAAATATAAGCACGCAGGGCGCGTATGACAAAAGATAATACAGGGATAAGCAGCTCAATCAGCACGGGCTACAGTGATATGAGGATTAAAAAATAAGATAAGGGCTTAAGAGAAGTACAGGCAGGCTGGCACCAGTCATCTGCTGATGCCAAAAAATCTGAATATAAAAGTATGAGGTAGAAAAAAAGAATTTATTCGCCTTGATGCGGCTCGATTTGCGTCAATAGCGGATAACCTTCGCGGTGCGCTAGGCTGTTGACCTTTTTGGCCTTGGTCTCGGCGATGTCTTTGGGATAAATACCCGCAGTGCCTTTGCCAGAATTGTGAATATTCAGCATAATTTGAACGGCGGTATCCATATCATGACGGAACTCTGACTGTAGCACATACACCACAAACTCCATTGGCGTATAGTTGTCATTGTACATCACCACCGCATACATCGGCGGTTTTGCCAGTTCAGGCTCAGCGACCATCACATCCGTTTGCGGTGTGGCTTTGGTATCGTGATCGTCCTCTTGCGCCCGATGCCCAGCGGGAATGTGGGGAATATGCCAGTCACAGGTGATCGGCACTATGTCGGTTCGTATCGGCTGTGTCATAACAAAACATCAATCATTAAAAGTGAATGAAAAATCGTAGAAGCTTGGGCGCCTCATTATACTGAGTACGGACGCCATATGTAGCGCAGCGCCCTACTGCCTTACGGCGTCACAGGGTCGTCGCTCACCTCTGGCAAATCAATCAACGACAGCGGCATATTATCGACCATACCGCCCAGCTTCCAATCGTACAGCTGCGTGACGGTATCATCGCCCGATTTTAGTACCAGTTTGACTTGTAATGGCTTAAAGCCTTTTGGCATCATAAAACGCCCGCGAATGCGCTCAATACCTTGTATCAGATAGCGTGACGTCTCAAGCGGCACATCGATAAACTCATCGCGGTTTTGCAAACTTAAACTGACTGATAATGGCTTGGCTTTGTTATCATCGCCCAGCATCGCCACATCAAAACCATATTCAAAGGCATTTTCAGGCAGTGGACTGATTTTAGCGCCCACCACTTGTAGCGGCATGCCGCCTGCCTCAATGATGAAGTCTTGATACACGCTGTTTAGCTGCGCCACTTTGCGGCTCTCAATGCGCGTCTGTTGCTCGCTTTTTTGTACTGCTTGGATATTGTTCAGACTGATTTCCAGCTCTTGCTTGGCAGCTTTGGTTTGTTCAGTCATGGTTTTATTGCTGCGGCGCAACTCCTCTAACTCATTACTCGCCACCTTACTGCTTTTTAGCGCCTGTTCTGCCTCTGATTGCAGCACGTAGTAGCCGCGCTGATAGCCAATCTTGTGTCCGATAAAGGCTGCAACCAAGGCGCTGGTCAATATCGCAATGACGAACAGTAACAATACTCCTGTACTTGCACCGCGCTGGCGGGCATGAGGGGTCTGAATGGCGCGCACAGACGTATCGGCTGGGCGTGGCAATCGTGCTGGCTGCAAAAGCAAGCAAGGGGCAGTCTTAACACGCATGAAGGCAGTATCTCTTAACAAAAAAGGCGAGGCATTATAACGGAAATCAAGGACAATACCTAGCGGCGCGCTGTAAGCAAGCATGCCCGACCGTAACGCTTGTGTAAGCTTGGCACCGCCAGTATTGGGTGTATACAGTCTAAGGCACGATGGGCGCAAAGTTCAGACCCAGCGTCTCATCAAAGCCGAGCATCACGTTCATATTTTGTACCGCTTGACCTGCAGCACCCTTGACAAGGTTGTCTTGTACGACCAAAACCGTCAACTCAGCGCGGTCGTTGTTTTGATACACCGCAATACGCAAACGGTTGCTGGCGCGCACGCTACGGGTATCAGGATAAATGCCTGTTGGCAAGACATCAAGGAATACTTCGTCTGCATAGCTGTCTTCAAATGCTTGCTGCCAGTCCACTGCTTTACCAGCATCGGTCAGCTCTAAGTGAATTGAGCTGTACATACCACGAATCATCGGTACCAAATGCGGCAAAAAGCGCACACGCTGCGTAAACTGACTCTCAAGCAAAATATTGATGCCCTGCTCAATCTCAGGCAAGTGTCTGTGACCAGTTACCCCGTAGGCTTCAAAGTTGTCTGACGTCTCAGCATAGTTCAATGCCAGCTTTGCTTGTCTGCCTGCACCTGATACGCCAGACTTGGCATCGACAATGATACGCTCATCAATAAGACGGGTATTTTTTGCGTTTTGTGCCTCAATGATAGGCTTTAAGCCCAAAATTGCAGTGGTGGGATAACAGCCAGGGTTACCGACCAAGTTGGCATTACGCAGCTTGTCACGGCTCACTTCAGGGATGCCATATACGGCTGATTTTAGCAGCTCAGGACAGGCGTGCTGCTGCTGATACCACTGCTCAAACTCTACAAGCGATTGCAGACGAAAATCCGCCGCCAAATCAATCACTTTAACGCCAGCTTGAGTCAAGGCTTCTGCCTGCTGCATCGCCACGCCGTGCGGAGTCGCAAAAAACACCACATCGCACTTTTGCAGCGCATTTAGTGTGTCATCGCCAAGGTCGCTGAACACGATGTCTGAGATACCGCGCAGACTCGGAAAAATCTGGTCAGCGCGGGTGCCTGCGTGACTGCGTGAGGTCAATAAATCAACAGATACCTTAGGATGTGACGACAATAGGCGAATAAGCTCAACACCGGTGTAGCCCGTTCCACCAACAATAGCAACTGAAATCATAAGGTATCCTTTATAAAAATTATCGTGATATAAAACGTCAATACGCGTCTGTATTACAGCGCGTACTCATGTACCGCATCAATAAAGACTTTGGCATGCTCAGGGTTGACCCACTGCGTGATACCGTGTCCAAGGTTTGCCACGTAGCCTGTCTTATCACCCAAAGCATAAGCACTGTCTAACATAGATTTAACCTCAGCGCGAATGGTCTCAGGTGAGCCGTACAGGGTTGCAGGATCCAAATTGCCCTGAATCGCCTTGCTGCGCTGAATCTTTTTGTGCTGCTTGGTCAGCTGACGCTGGCGCTCGGTTAGAATCTTGCGCGCGCGGTCAAGCGGCATGGTCCAATCTAAGCCCAAAGCATCGGCATCGCTCTCCGCCTGTACGTCCAGCCACAAACCGCCACCTTTGGTAAATAATACCACAGGTACTGTCGGATGACGCAGCTTCAACGCACTGACAATGCGCTGGTTATACGCATGTGAAAACTCAATAAACTGACGATGACCGAGCGCCCCGCCCCAGCTGTCAAAAATCTGTACCACTTGCGCGCCTGCAACAATCTGCGCATCCAAGTAATCGGTTACTGCAACGGTCAGTTTTTCAAGCAATTGATGCAAAAATTCAGGCTTGTTGTACAACATCTCTTTGGTATAGCGATAATCTTTTGAGCTGCCACCCTCGACCATATAGGTCGCCAGCGTCCAAGGACTGCCTGAAAACCCAAACAGCGGCACTTGACCATTCAGCTCTTTACGAATGCTGGTCACAGCGCGCATAACATAATCGAGTGAATCATTCACATCGAGTGTCGGCAACTGCTCAAGGTCTGACTGGCGACGTACCGTGTACTTAAACTTTGGCCCCTCGCCTGTCTCAAAGTACAGACCCAAACCCATCGCATCTGGAATGGTCAAGATGTCGCTGAACAAAATCGCGGCATCTAAGTCATAACGGCGTAATGGCTGCAGCGTCACTTCGGTCGCGCGGGCGGTATCGCGGCACAGACTCATAAAGTCGCCTGCTTCAGCGCGGGTCGCCTTATATTCAGGTAAATAGCGCCCTGCTTGGCGCATCATCCACACAGGGGTGGTGTCCACTGGTTCAAAACGCAGTGCCCGAAGCAATCTGTCATTTTTGAGTGGGGCAAACTTATGCTGCGGGGCCTGAGTGGTACCTGAGACGCTCATGCTCAAATCTCCGAATAAAGAAAAAACAAAGGCGGTGGCATCTGACAATCATCATCACACCACCACCAAGGATAACGGGCTTAAATAGACAGTGCTAAGTTGTCGCGGTGTACCATCACCACACGCTCTTCGCTACCGCCTAAAATACGATCAAACTGCTCAGTACGCTCACGCGCCACGCGGCGGGCTTCGGGCGCAGAAAAGTTCACCTGACCGACGGCCAAACGCTCGCCTGTGTCTTGATGAACCATCTCAACCACATCACCTTCGTCAAAGTCGCCACGCACTTCGACCACACCCACAGGCAGGAGGCTCTTATTGTGCTCAATCACCGCGCGTGCCGCACCTGCATCAATAATCAAAGTGCCTGCCATACGCAAATGGGCAGCAAGCCACTGTTTACGGGCAATGATTTTGTCCGTGTCATTGGTGGTCAGTAGTGTGCCGACCGCCTCGCCATCGACCACGCGTGTAATCACATCATCAATAGCGCCGCTGACAATTACGGTTGGACAGCCGCCCATCGCCGCCAGACGACCTGCACGGATTTTGGTCAGCATGCCGCCGCGTCCTAACTTGCCGCCATCGCCTGCAATATCAAACAGATAGTCGGCCATCGCACGCTCTTGACGAATCATTTTGGCATCAGGGTTGTTGCGCGGGTTGTCGGTAAACACCCCTTCTTGGTCGGTCAAAATAATATATAAATCTGCATGTACCATGGCCGCTGCCATCGCGCCCAAGGTGTCATTATCACCGAACTTAATTTCATCAATAGTAATAGTATCGTTTTCATTGATGACTGGCAATACATGCCAATCAAGCAATTGGGTCAACGCACCTGTGGTGTTCAAATAACGGCGGCGGTTCGATAAGTCATCGTGCGTCAGTAGCAGCTGGGCGCTGTGCACACCATGCTGTATCAATGCTGACCACCACGTCTCAATCAAACCCATCTGCCCGATAGAGGCACAGGCTTGCAGCGCTTGCAATTTTTTGGGACGCTCTTCTAGATTCATGCGTACCACGCCTTCGGCAACCGCGCCTGAGGACACCAAGAGCACTTCCATACCTTGGTTGTGCAGCTTGGCAATTTGTTTTGCCCATTCATAGATTGCGGTACGGTCAAGACCGCGTCCATTGTTGGTCAACAATGACGAGCCTATCTTAACAATGACGCGTTTGATATCAAAATTGCGCTTTTGCTTTACAAAGCGTGCATCATCATGAATCTCATCAATGGACTGTTCCGTATCATCTGCCATAAAAACTCCTGTATATTATGTCGAACGTTCTAAGAAAAAAAATAAAACAAATATCAGCACACAAGCGCTGATGCCCTATTTAGGGTCATTACAAACAACGACCCGCTATAGAAGAAGACCTCACTATAGCAAGCGTTGGCTGCGGTTTATTATTACTGTTGTATGTCTTACGTTAATGTACGATTAGTAAGGGGCGTAAACCACTTCGACATCACTGTCATCATCGTCATCAAAATCATCGTCGTCAGTGCCTTCACGCTGTGCGCGGCGTGCAGCACGGTAGGCTTCTTTTTGTGCTTCGGTATTGTGGCGCACTTCAGCTTCCAAACGCTCAAAGCGGGCTTTTTGCGCGGCGGCAAAATCAGGGTCTTCTTCTTCGCGCTCACGCTCAAGCTCAATCTCGTTCATCAGATAGTACTTGACCGCATCAACCCCGTCCCCTGTTAAGGTAGAAGTGCGGAACACTTCGCCTGTCCATTCAAGCTCAGCGACAATGCGCTCACACACCTCATCGACTTCTTCATCAAGCAGCTGGTCGATTTTGTTCAATACCAAAATCTGCGGCAAGTTGGCAAGCTCTGGTGAAAAACGCGCCAGCTCGTTCAAAATCACGCGAGCATTATCCACAGGATTGCTGCCATCAATCGGCTGCACATCAACCACGTGCAACAGGCGGCGGGTACGCGCCACGTGCTTTAAAAAGCGAATGCCAAGACCTGCGCCGTCCGATGCGCCTTCAATCAAACCTGGAATATCCGCCATCACAAACGAGCGGTGACGACCGATATCCACCACGCCAAGGTTGGGGACGATGGTAGTGAATGGATAGTCGGCAACTTTAGGCTTGGCAGCCGATACTTGACGGATGAATGTCGATTTGCCCGCATTTGGCAAGCCAATCAAGCCCACATCTGCCACGACTTTAAGCTCAAGTTTTAATACTTTTAGCTCACCTTCAAAACCTGAGGTCGCCTTTCTAGGCGCTTGGTTGGTAGAGCTTTTAAAATGGGTGTTGCCCAGTCCGCCATCGCCGCCTTTAGCGACCAATAGCTTTTGACCAATCTCTGTCATGTCACCGATAACCTCATCGGTTTCGGTATCGATGACGGTAGTACCGATGGGTACAGGCAACAAGATGTCTGCCGCGCCTTTGCCAGAACAGTTTTTGCTCTGACCATTTTCACCGCGCTTGGCATCATAACGGCGGGTATAACGGTAGTCGACCAAGGTATTGGTGTTGTCATCGGCAATCACATACACATCGCCGCCACTACCACCGTCACCACCATCAGGCCCACCACGTGGGACGTATTTTTCTCGGCGAAAACTGACGATACCATTACCCCCGTCACCTGCTTTTACCGTTACGACGGCTTCATCAATAAATCGCATATTACGTTCCTCGGGTTACTGTCTAAATTACGAATCCTATCACGACAACAGCACCCGATAACCACACAGACTATCGGGTGCTGTACGCCATACTCATGCTATTACTAGCTTATCACGATATATGGTTGCGACCAGCGCATTATACCAGTTAGGCTGGTACTTGCGTATAACGGATGCCCGCCATTTGTGTGGCCACGCGAAGTACTTGCGTGCTGTAGCCCACTTCATTATCATACCAGATATATACGGTCGCATGGTTGTCGGTCACGATGGTGGCTTGTGCATCGACGATACCCACGTGCTTGGTACCAACAAAATCGGTCGATACCGCTTCAGTTGAGTCGGTATAGGCGATTTGTGATTGCCATGCGCTGCTGTTTGCCATTTTACGCAAGAAGGCGTTTAGGGCATCTGCACTCTCAGGCGCGGTATTTAGGTTTAGGTTCAAAATTGCAAGGCTGACGTTTGGCGTTGGTACGCGAATCGCATTGCCTGTCAGTTTGCCGCCAAGCTCAGGCAATGCTTTGCCAACCGCTTTGGCTGCGCCAGTGCTGGTGATGACCATGTTCAATACCGCACTGCGACCACGGCGGTCAGCTTTATGGTAATTGTCAATCAAGTTTTGGTCATTGGTGAATGAGTGGATGGTCTCAACGTGACCGTTTTCAATACCAAACTCATCGTTCAATACTTTTAGCGTTGGTGTGATGGCGTTGGTGGTGCAGCTTGCCGCACTGACGATGGTGTCGTCACCGATGGTGTCATTATTCACGCCGTACACCACGTTTTTAATCTCGCCGCCAGCAGGCGCAGTTAGCAATACTTTTTGCACGCCTTTTGACTGCAAATGCTTGCCAAGACCTGCTTCGTCTTTCCACTTACCTGTGTTGTCAATCACAACCGCATTATCGATGCCATAAGCGGTGTAGTCGATTTCACTTGGGTCATTGGCATAAATCACTTGCACAAAACGACCATTGATGATGATGCCGTTGTTTTCTTCATCAACACGGATACCGCCGCTAAAGCTGCCGTGGATTGAATCACGCTCAAGCAGTGAAGCACGCTTTGCCAAATCGCCTGCCGCTGCTGGGCGTACGACGATGGCTTTTAGCTGTAGACCTTTGCTGCTTGATGCTTGTGACAATAGCAAACGGGTTAGGATACGACCGATACGACCAAAGCCGTACAATACGATGTCCGTGGCTTCGTTTTGCGCAGATGCGTCGCTAGCTACGTTTTGTAGCGCAGCGTTTAGGTCGCCTTCATTGACGGTCAGTTGACCTGCGTCTACGCGCAGTGCGGTCACATCTGACTCAGCCAATACTTTTGCAATCGCAAGCGTGTCTTCGATAGTTACCGCTTTTGCGTCAGCGTCGCGCGCTGCTGATTTTTGATGCAGGGCCAATACGTTGTCTACTGACGTGGTGTCTAGAGGTTCGCCAAACAAGGTTACTTGTACATCTTTTTCGTTATATAGCTTGTTGAGCAAAGCAATCAATTCAATCGCTTGTTGCTCTTGACGGTTATAGTCAGTGAGGTGGTCTTGATGTAGTTTGCGTAAGGTTTCAGCTTGGCTCACGAGAAACATCCTTATGGTCAATAAAATGGGCGTCGATAAAAACAATCAAACGAAGCGTAAACAAAAATGATGGTTTGCAAGCACTTGGTATCTGCGAGCCTTATCGCTCACCCTATGCCGCAAAATCGTTTTAGATTCTAGCCTAAAACATACTATTTTGCCAGTCATAACCCCATTTACGGGGTAATATCGATACGATAATGACAAGGGTGAAATAAAAAAACGGCATAAAAGCGCGACTTGGGTGTCAGCAAGCTTTTAGGGATAAGCGGCGTTGTTTAAAAGGCGGGAGACGATACAATCATGCATGGTAATGTGACTTAACATACCCTGTTAATATTATTGTCAAAATGGCATTCTAGCGCTGCATTGCACTTATGGCGTCAGGTCAACCGTCTGTTCACTTTGGGTGGTTAGCTTAAACGAGTTCAAATCATAGCCTTGTTGTTGGGCAATTTGGCGGTATTTGGCATAAGTGTCCGCGCTGATGTCAGGCGTACGCGCCAATAGCCATAAGTACTTATTATCAGGTGTACCGACCAGTGCGGTATTGTAGTCAGCATCCCGTGCCAGCACCCAATAATCGGCGCGACCAACAGGCAACCAACGCAGCCATGATGGTAAAAACGTCACTTTGAGTTTGCTGCCCGAGTCATCCACTGCACGCGCGACGCCGTCAGCACTGATAAGGCTGCCATCTTCACCAAGGCACTTGTTCAACACGCCGATACTGCTGTCATTGTTTATCGTATAAGTGGCGGTGACGTTGCCTGCGCATTTGCGCTGAAAGTACATGGGCAAGCGACCAATCTCATACCATGTGCCTGCATACTGCTCAATATCTACACTATCAACAGCCATCGGACGGCTGCTGTCGTTATACATAATCGCTGCTGGACGTACCGCTTGCGTCGCGGCACTGGTGTGTTGATTTGCAGGCGCAAAGCCACTGTGCATGCCCGCATACGCTTCTGGTGTCGCAGCATACGCTGAAAACGCAGCGAGCGGAATGATAATCGCCAGCGCAATCGCCGTGTGCTTGATTAGCCCATTCATAAACATACGTTCTGGGATATAGGCGCTGTCAGTCGTGGATGGCTGCTGCGGCAATACGGTGCTGTCCACCAACGATTGACGGATATCGGCACTGGTCTTTGCAGGCGTTGCTTTGGTTTTGGTAAGTGACGGCTGAGCGCGGGGCGATTGCGTCGTTTTTGATTGAGAAGCTGCCGATGATGACGGCATACTTGAGGCGCTGCTGGCGTACATCGTCTTGTTTCTGGGTTTTTTGTAGCCTAGGCGCTCTGAGGTCATGTGCGGCGTATGTATGGCGTCGCCATCAGTATGCGTGTCTGGTTGGTAAGCATTGTCATTACTGGCAAGCTCGTAAGCGACAGAGGTTTGGGCGCCAATATAACTGCGCTGTATGTGAGAACCTGCTGCCTGTAAGTCAGTATCGTCTGACTGAGGTAACTTATTGGTTTTCATAGGAGTACCATTATCAATTGTGTTCAGTGTGTATCAGCAACAAAGTAATCACAGCAAACATCAGTGCTAATGGTTTTAATTGTTCTTATCCGCCCTCATTTTAACGAATTACGATACCAATAGATATGGCATCAAAAGTAATGGGGGTCTGTGCAATGGATTGACGTGCCTGCCTGTATTTATGGCTGACGTGGTGTCTTTCACTCATTATGTCTTATTAACTGTATATGGATAACGTGTCGTGGCTCGCCCATAATTTATATCGTTATCTGAAACTTATAGCGCTTAAAAACAGCCAGTAGCGTGACAAGTCCATAAATATCGGCGGTTATTCAGATATGCAGTGCTGTGCTTTACTTTGTTTATTTACAGCTATGATAAGGCGAAGGTTGGCATGAAAACAGTGTGTCAATGTAGGGAAACGCAACGCTTTGTAAATGACGCTGCTGAGTTTTAGCTTATCTAATTTATTGTGCGCTCTATGTAAATTATTCTAAATAATTATTTCTATTTATCCTTTTAAATCAAATACTTGTATTTTTATCAATTAATAAATCTTCACTTACCCACGCTTACGTAAGCTATAAAAAGCAGCTGCCATTATCCTTATAAACTGAGTAATGACAGTTAAAATCAAGTATCGCGATTCACACACAGCATAAAAACGACGCTTAGATTATAAGCGCGGGCTGAAACTCACGGATGCCCGCCACGCCATAAGCGCCATAGTCTGCTGCCTGCTCTGCCATATCAGGATGCAAACCGCCCAAGGCAATGACGGGCACATCAGCGCGCGCTGCCAATGCCGACCATGCTGCCCAGCCCAGTGGCGACGCGTCAGGGTGCGTCTGCGTGGCGCACACAGGCGATAGCAGTAACCCCACGACAGGGGATAAACCGTTATTCAAGCGCTGCTGCGCCAATTGATTCGCCGCGTCAATGCTCGCTTCGTCATGGCAGCTGAGCAGCAAGGGACGCTCGCTGTCTATATCCACTGAGTCAGGCGCAGCTTGCCATGCCAAAAGCGTGCGCTGATTCAGATGCGTTATCTCTCTGGTGGCGGCATGTACTGTATGCGGGACGATGGCATAGATATCAGGACGCAGGTGCAACAGGGTATCAATGGCGGTGGTCGCCGCAGCAACATCGGTCTGCAAACGCAGGTAGACCGCCGTCTTTGGCGCAAGCCGCTCATGGTGCGCAAGCCATGCCTGCATCGGGTCGCGTGCAGTGGCAAACGCGCTTAGCGGATAGCTGATGGTAATCACGCTCGGCAACTCAAGCCACGCCAAAATGGTGGCATTTGCCGCAGGTAATGGGTAGCGCCCCGCGATAAGCGCTTCTTTGTCCACCCATGTCAGCGTCTGCCCCTCTAACCCTTGCGCTTGATGTTGATGCTCGGCGTATTGTACGGCATCTAAGCGTACCTCGTAGACGTGCAGGCACACTCGCTTATCCCCATAGTCATGCTGTAAACGCCCCAGTTTGCGCTTTGGACTGTTGTCAATAACAATACCTGTCTCTTCATGCACTTCGCGGCACAAAGCACGGATGGGCGTCTCGTTGGCTTCTATCTTGCCACCAACAAACTCATAGCGATTGCCCTGATGCTGATGCGCGGCGCGAAACCCAAGCAAGTAGCGCGCTTGATGACAAATCACGGCAACGGCAACGTGTACTGTCGATGGCTGAGCGGCAGAGGATGCAGGCATAAGGCAAAACCCTTTATAAAAAGTTAAATGAAGAATTTAATAAAACAGCAAGGATAATAAGCGGCGTAAGGTGCGCTGATGATAAAGAACTGCGGGGCAAAAATCAAAGTGGGCTGAGTGTCTGCGCGCCAGCGCATCAGCGCTACCCTGTCCTTGCCTCATACTGCGGTTTACACAAAATTACAGAACAAAGGATAATTTGAGTCAACAAAGACTTGCAAATATAATGAATCTAAATGATAATTATTATCGTTAATAACAACACGACCCCATCAGCTTGGCGCTATCGCACCCAGCCATGAGACAAAAGGATTCTTATTATGAGCATGGTTATTTCTCGTTATCTAAACTGCCGTGAAAATCGTCTACCTACCCTGCAATCACAGCACTTGTTTGCACTCACCAAAGAGGTGCGCATTGAACATGAAGGCGAAGAGTATCGCTTACGTTTGACCCGCAATAACCGTTTGATTTTGACCAAATAGCCGCCGCTTATAAAAGATACGATACGGTCTCTTTTATCAATAAAAAGCTATCCATAAAAAACGCCTTGTCGATACAAGGCGTTTTTTTGGTTATGAGCCATTAGAACTGCCAGCTGTACACCACATCGACTGTGTTTTCAGCCGCTGATGCCGCCTCAATATAGATGCGCCGCGTGAGCTGATAACGTATCGATAGGCTGTTTTGGGCATTAAACACCCCCACGCCATAACGAATGTACAAGTCAGGGGTGACGTAGCCTGTGACATTGACATTGGTGTCCTCGCTGGTGCCTGAGGCATCCACGGTCAGGCTCTGTAGACCAAAAGCTTGACCAATCTGGTTGGTGATGCTGCGCGTGCCGCTCAGACCAAAGCTCAAGCCTGCCGCCGCTAGGTTGTTGGTGACCTCAGATTTAAAACCTTGCTCACTGATTTGCGTGGCGCTGGTGTTGTTGATACGTCCTGTGACCAGTGCATTCATCGCCTGCTGCTGCGTCAGACCCGCGTCATTAAAGACGACGATATTGGGGCTTTCTGTATCGCCTGTCACACGCAGACCCACCGTTCTGCCATTGATACTCTTGATGGCTTCTATGCTCAAATCAGGCTTCATGACATCACCATTAAAGCGCACTTGTCCATAGTTCAGCTCAAGGCTTTGACCAAAGACATTGATATCGCTACGCCGTGAAACCTGCACCACACCACGGGCACGCATGATGCCTTGTCCTTGCTGGGTGACGTTGAGTGCGCCTGCCAGCGGAATGACAGCACCAAAGCCGCGGAAGTTGATGTCATCGCCCAAGTCGATACCAATGTCGGCATTGATTGACCATGGCTTGGATACCGCCAAGACCTCATCGATGTTGCCCATCAAGCGGCGGTCAATGACCACAGCATCTTCGGTTTGGGTAATGATGTCTTCGCTCGCCTCTGGCGGACGAATGGTCGCACGCGGTACGCTGATAGCGCCTTCGATATTGATATAGCGGTCGGTCGGTCTGATGATAATGTCGACATCAGGATTGATTTCAGCGACCAGTAGCGGCGGCTGCGTGACGACCAGACGCTCCCCTTCAATACTGAGCTTGGCTTGCAGCTTTTGTTGCCAGTTGATGTTGCCACTGATGGTGCCATTGCCTGGCCCGCTATTAAACTGACCGTCAATCACCGCTTCGGTGCCACGGATTTTGGCAGTGGCATTGACCTTGCTCAGATTGACTGGCAAATCAAGCATGGCGATACGACCATCCGTCAGCTTGGCATCGCCATAAAACTGCGGCTGCGTTAAAGTACCACCCAGACCGCCCGCCAAAGTCACATCGCCTTCAAGCACGCGCATACCAGGGAAGAACGGCTTGAACACAGCGAGGTTTAGCTCGTTCAATACCAGTGCGCCTGAGATGGGCTTATCCTTTTGATATGGATCGACAATCACTTCAGCATAGCCACGTGCGCCTGTGCCAGTGTTGATGTCGGTGCGCAGTTTTAGCCCTTCATCAACAGAGAGGGCAATGAGTGAGACACGCTGATAAGGGAGACTAACGGGGGCGCTGTCGCCATCTTGCATCAGACCGATTTTGCCATTGTCAGAATACAAGGTGGCATTGATGTTCGGTTTTTTGCCGCGCTGCCAATCGACAATGGCGCGACCATTGATGGTGCCTTGCCAGTCGATATCGTTGGGCAGGACGATGGCAAACAGTGAGGTGTCCAGTTTTTGTACTGCCACATTCACTTGCCCGCCATTTTCTGACGCTATGAGGTCTTCACGCAGGCACAGCTTGCCGCTTTGCTCTGCCGCTTCCCAGCAATGCGCTGCCAGTTGCACTTTATAGCCGCTGTTGCCGCCAGCATTTTGCGTGGGCAATCTGACATTCAGCTGCGCAGGCTGCATTTGGTTTAAGGTCGCGTATCTGGACTTGAGCTGACCTTGCCCGAGCGTGCCTGCCCACGTCATGGCTTTATTATTAAAGCTACCGTTTAGCTCTGCACGCGCTTCGATTTGCTCATTGGCGGCCTCGACCGTGAGGCTGTGCGCGTCTTGTGTACCGATAAAGTCGGCATGAATGTCTTTAAACTCGTAGCCTGCGGCGGTTAACCCTTTGGCATCAATCAACAGCTGGCTATCGCTTTGTGCCAGATTGACCAATTTACCTGTAATGTGCCCTTCGCGCAGTATCAGCCCAGGCACGGCAATGCGCTCGCCGATGACGTCGATGTATATGGTCGGTAAAGGCTGATTGGCAGGCTGAATCAAGGTTGCGCCGCCCACCACCTTGCCCGCCAGCTTGTCTGACAGCTCATCTAAGCTGGTGATACTAATCTCGGTCTCAAGCTGCTGAGCGTTGCCATTGGCGCGGATAAAGTTATCGCCCCAGCTGAGGGTCAGGTTGTTGGCGTTTAGACGCTCGATTAAGCTGCTCGCCTCTTGATACTGGCTGGTAGCGTCTTTGGCTTTTAGGGTATTTAGGTAGCCCGCCACGTCTTTTGGCAGGTGCAATGTGGTTTCAAGGCTGCCTGAGGCACTGATAGCCTGCCCTTTTAGTGTGCCTTGTAAGTCGATTTGTTCAAGGTTGATGACCTGCTCGCCCTCGCCCCAGCGCCCATTGCTCTGCAAGCTGCCAGTGATGTTGCTTGGCAGGTCTGTGACAAAATAGCCGAGGTTAAAGCGCTGCATTTGCGCGCGAATGTCCCACGAGATGCCTTGCTGCATATTGACCGTACCGCTGGCGTCAATGCTGCCCGCCGCGCCCGTATGCTGCAAACGCTCAATGGCAATTTGTTGGTCATTGCCACGCGCTTTGAGCACCAGTTTGCCTGATGGCAAGCTGTCGGTATCTAAAGCCCCGTCAAAATCTACGGCAAATTGCTTCAGCACGCCACTGCTGGCGGGTGCGCCTTTGGCAGCCATTTGCCAAGTACCACTGGTGTCCAGCGCACCGCTGATGATGGCAGGCGTGTTGGGCAAGAAGTAACCCACATTAAACTCATTAAAGCGCCCTGACACATCCCAGCGAATATCATCACGCAAATCAAGCGCACCCTTCGCATCCAGTGCGCCCGCCTCGCCTGCATAAGCAAGTTTGCGAAAGCTGATGCGCTCAGGCGTACCCGCCGCGTCAATGGTAAAGCGACCTTTGGGTACATCTTGGGTATCGACATCGCCATCAAAGCGCACGTCAAACACCGACAGCTGACCGCCTACCACATCGACGGAGCCATCACCGCGACCGACGATGCCAATCTGACGACTGTCTTGAGTATCATCCAAGCTCGCACGTAGGTCGGCACTGTTGATCGTAAAGATATGGCGCTGACCTTGCGTGCCATTTTTTTGGATGCCAAGCATTCTGCCTGAGGCGCGAATACTGCCAACCAGCTGCTCAACAGGTAGGTCACTGCGGTACTGCTTGGGACGCAGACCCTTGGTTTGGGCGTCGATTTGCCATGTGAGCGGACGGCGCTTCGTCGCCAGCTGAATCTGCCCTGTGCCTGTCAAGTCACCCACCACGCCATCATAACGCAAGCGGTTGATGTCGATACGCTCGCCAACTTTTTGCAGGCGCACATCATAATCGCCTTGCGGCGCGGCGTTCAGCTCATTGATGGTGGCAGTGACATCAGCAGACACGCGCGAGCCTTGGACAGTGACTTTGGCACTGCCCACAGGACTGTTGATATTGCCGACATTGGGCACGTTACGGCGGACAAGATTGCGCCATGTGGCATCGATATACAGCGGCGCGTTTTGACTCGATTTTGCAGGATTGCTGCCACGGATAATCTTAGCATTGATGCGCTCGCCATCACGCTGGTCTAAGTCGGCATTGATTTGCATTCTGCCGTTGGCGTTTTTGCCCAAATAGCGAATGCCCAATGTACCGTTTAGGGTCTGCGGCACATAGGCTTGATAATCGCGGTATTCATTGGGCAAGACAGTACGTAAGTCAAACTTGCGGCTGCTGATATCGACATTGACATCAACCTCATTATTCCAGTCCACTGCCCCCGTAAGCGCAAGGTTACCCGCTGGAGTACGTGCATCCAAACGCTCGATATTTAGGCGACTGTCAGCAATCCGCGCACGCCCTTTATAGCGCCCCGAGGGAATGTCTTTGGCAGACAGTTCAGAATTGATACGCAGGCGAATATCAGACACCACACCCGATGCGGTTGCCACGCCGTCGCTCAGCTCAATGTCTTGGTCTTCCAGATACGGCAGGCGCACCTTGTCCCATGACAGCTTGGCATCAAAAGGTGCGTTTTCATCAAGACCCTGTACGACAAAATTGCCCGTCACGTCGCTGTCGTTATAGCGACTCTCAAGCGTACCCACAGTACGTTTGAGACTGCCTGTAGCGGTGATGTTTAAAGGGTCAATGTAGACCTTTTCAAGTGCGCTGACTTCTGCGATGGCGCTGGCATCAAGCGGATAGTCGCCTTGAAAATCAATCGTACCTTGTAGGCTACGGACTTTGACGATATCGGCATACTCTAGGCGACCTGTGCCGACGGTCACTTCTGTACCGACCCACGTCAGGTCGCGCCCAGCGATGTCTTTGAGTATAAAGGGTTTTTTGGTGACTTGCTTATAGACGACGGTATTGACTTTGGCATCATCAAGGCGCAGATTGACAGGCAGCTTGAGCGTCTTATAGTCAAACGGCTCGCCTGTTGGCGGTTTGGTATTGATAATCTCAATACGCCCGATATCCGCCTCGCGCAGATGCACTTCTTTGGCAAAGACTGCCCGCCAGCCTATTTTTACATAGGCTTTATCAATGATGACTTCGATGTCTTTGGTGGCTTGAATGTCGATATCGGTCAGCATCACGCCGTCGCGCAGATTGCCTTCACCGTATTTGAACTTGGCACCCGTCTCGATAGCCACTTTATTTAAAATAAAGGCGGTACCCGACTCTGTGCCTGCCATATAAAAGAAGATGGCAAACATCAGCGCCAACACGACAATCATCAGTATCAGCAGCTTGAGCAAAAACGACAGCGGATACCAACGACGCATGACCCGCGCGTCGCTTTGGGCGGGGTCTTCTTGTATCGGCTCTGGTGGTGGAGAATTTTGACTCGACATGACGCTCAACTGCAATGATGAAAAAATGTGTACTTATTCAGCGCAGGCAATATACCTTACCAATACAAGAAAACACTATAAACGCTTTGTTAACATTCTCGCTAACATAGCACACCTCTATAGCGGTGAGCCAATAAAGAAATGCAATCTTACAGGTATTTCCTCTTCAGTCACGCCTGCCGCCACATCGACGCGCACGATACCCACAGGTGACGCCCAGCGCACGCCCACACCCACGCCGACCTTGGTATCAGCGTCAAAGTCTTTATCATAAGCGTTACCGACATCGGTAAAGATAGCGCCGCGTAGACCTGGCTTAAAGGCGTAGTTGTACTCTGCACTGCCGACCGCCAGTATCTGTCCGCCCGTCAAATAGCCTTTTTCAATCGGGGATAGACTGTTGTAATCATAACCGCGGATACTTTGGTCACCGCCTGCAAAAAAGCGCAGCTTGTATGGCACATCATAAAAATCATCCGCCCAGATATAGCCGCCATTTAACTGACCGATAAGCTGGTGCTTGTTCTCTTCGCCAAAGCTGTACACCCCGCTGACGCCCGCGTTGATAATCGCCATATCGGTATCGCTGAGCGCACTCTCAGAGCCTGCCTCAATGCTGTAATACTGACGGTAGCCGCGCGTGGGGTTGGTGGTGCTGTCGGCTTTGGTTTTGCTAACACCATAACCGAGCAACAGTGCTTGCTGTGTGGGGTTCGATGAGGTAAAGCGCACGGGCAAATCTTGCAAATTTGCCATATCGACGCCCGTTTCGAGCTCATCGGAGCGATAACGCACAAAGTAGCTGCGGTTCCAGCCTTCTTCGTTACGAATATTACGCGCCAATCTGGCTCGTAAGGTCTTGGTGGACAAGTCAAAGTTGCCCTCGCCTTGGTCAATCAGCTCTTCTTCATAGGTCAAGCGCCCGTCGATTTTATCATTTAATGGGTGATTCCACGGACGGCTGGCATAGACGGTGGCGTTCTTATTGATGCGCGAGACGGCGACCTCTGCCCCTGCTTGATAGCCTTTACGATTGATTAAGTTGTAGTCAATCTTGGCGGTCGCACGCACGCCTGTGTCCGTACCATAACCGATACCCACTTGTGCATCACGTGGCTCTTCTGCCGATACAAAGACGTATAACGGGACTTTTTTCTGCGCGTAGACCTCTTCTGGCGTTTTGCGCCCTGCCAATGTCGGCGGCTCAAAGTCTTCATCGATAATGACTTTGTCATCAGGGAAGACCTTTTGAGCCACGTTGCTGATGGTGTCGCTGATTTTGCCCAAAAGATTTTGCGCTTCGAGTGGTTTTTCATCGAGTACGCGGTCGTCAGGCAGGCGGCTTAGGCGCTCGGCTTTTTGTTTAATGGCTTGTAGCTTTTCGGTGGTCTTTTCATCCACTTCAAAGTTAATGGGCGCGATGTCCTCAGGCGCCACGCGGTCAGCGTCGCTGAGGGTGTCGCTTGACTGATTGTCAAAGCGCAAGCTGCTCTTTGAGTCTGCTATGCCCGCTCTTGCAGCGCTCGATGTGGTGACATTGCCGTCGCCGATGCCTGCTGCCATCACTGCATTGTCAGGGTCGCTGTTTGGGTTCGCGGTATTGTCAAACGCGAGCGTACTGCCTTCGGTCTGCTCATCAGGCGGCAAGATGCTCTCGACGTTGACCAAATTAAAATAGCGCGTCGCGGACAAGTCATTGCTCAGCTTGGTGATATCGGGCTGGTAAAACGGGTCCCCTGCGTTAAAGCCCAAGAGCTGACGCAGCAGCTTTGGCTCAACGGGCAGCTTGTCTGGGTCGGTGGTCAGTGTGCCCGTATCGCTGTCATAAGTAAAAAATACCACGTCGTCAAAATCATAGCGCACGCCCGTGTCATAGATTAATGAGACGTCAGCGGTATTGTCTGGCAAGATGATGTCTACAGACTTGTTAAGCCAGCGCTCATCAAAGTAGCCATAAGTGCGGCTTAAGGACTCTAACGCCGCTTTGCTGTTTTTGTACACGCGGTGGTTAAAGATATCGCCTTCTTTTGGTGGCAGATTCTCTTCGAGCACTTGGTATTCTTTTTGCTCGCTGCCCTCACCGCGAATGTCAATCAGCTGACTGTCAACGCGGACAGGCTCGCCCAAGGACTCAATAATCACATCGATACGGTCATTGCTTGGCTGGCGCAAACGCAGCGCGACATCGTAGTAGCCCACCGCACGCGCGGCATCGAGCGCCGTCTGGCGCAGGCGCGGCAACGCGGCGGTAAAGTCAACGACCGACTGCACCGTCGTGTCATCCAGCGCGGCCTTGATGTTGTTAATCGGCTGGCTGTCTTTGTCCGCTTTGACCAAACGGCTGCTGCCATCGGCACTGGTCTGCTGCAAATAAACGGTGCTCTCTACATGCGGCAAAGCAATCGCGCCGCCATTAAACAGGCGGTTATAGGTGCGTTTAAAGATGTTGCCGCCACTGCTGCGCTCACTACTCTCAGCGCTGTCTTCGATGCTGTTGCTGACCGTATCGGCGGCGCTGTCTGCTTGATAGTCAGGCAGGTAGTCATCAGGATTGATACCTGCGGCGCGCTCGCCATCTTGAACGGTGGTGTCTAAATTGTCTCTGATATCATCGATAGACTGACCGCTGCGGCTCGGCTGTCCTTGGCTGCTGACGCTGTCACTGACATTGATAGGACGAGTACTGATACGGCTGTCGGTGCTGGTTGCAGCGCGGCTGGGCAGCTCAGGCACGTTTGGCACATCGCCGATATTGTCTTCATCGACGCCTAAGGTTTCTAGATTGGTCGGCATGGGCAAGTTTGCCGCATCAAGGCTGGCATCAAAACCAATCGGTGTGCGATTGTCATTTAAGGTGGCGACAGGGGCGCTGCTGGTGGTACGCTCAAGACGCGCCTGCGCAAGCGCCGCTTCAATCTCTCTTGGCGAGCGCATCTGATAGTCATCGGTATTGCGCGGCAGGCGCGAGTTTTGGCGGCTGACGGGTCGCGTGGTGGTGTTGGTATTTGGTGCGGTATTGGTGGTCGGGATTTTTGGCTCAAGCGCACGCAACGCTGCGTCCAACTGGGCATCGACACCCGTATTGTCATTATAAGCACTGGCGGGGGCTGCCTGAGCGCTCGATACGCCAAAGCCTGCGATGCAACCTGCAAGCGCGGTAAATAAAGCGGTGCGGGCGGCGTGGTGGCGGTATGTGTCTTCGATGCGAGATGGCTGACAACTCATGATGGCAGGTTCCTATCACTTTTGCGGTGGCGCGTAATCCATACTGCTATAGTGCGCCATACGGTTCATGGGTAGCAGATGCGGCCAAAAATATCGGTGGTTTATCTTTGGGGGCAGATGGCGGCAAGGGGGTCATTCTGCGCCACCAAGGCTAAAGCATAACTTAGTTGATTGTTAAATCATAGTATCTGGTGACTGTATTTGTACCCGCGTCTTGCTATCATACCCGCAACGCACAAGACACGTCAGTCGGTATATACTTTTGCGCCTTGTCTGTGGTGGACACAGACGGTATGGGCGATTTTTTTGGGTAGGAGCACTCATGGCAAGTCAGTTTCAACTCTTTAAGCGGCGGCGCTTTAGTGCCATGTTTTTTACCCAGTTTTTGGGCGCTTTTAACGACAATGTGTTTAAGCAGGCACTGATATTACTGCTGACCTATATGGGCGCATCCAAGCTTGGCGCGCCGATTAGCGTGCTGAACAATCTGGCGGCGATGCTGTTTATTTTGCCGTATTTTTTATTTTCCGCTTTGGCAGGTCAGCTGGCGGACAAATACGAAAAGTCTAAGCTGACACGCCTTATTAAAGTGTTAGAGATTGTCATCATGACGCTGGCTGCGGTCGGCTTTGTGTTCGAGTGGTACGCGCTGTTGTTTGTGGCGCTGTTTTTGATGGGCACGCACTCTACCTTTTTTGGTCCGATTAAATACGCCTATTTGCCGCAAGCGATGCGTGATGACGAGCTGGTCGGCGCAAATGGGCTGTTTCAGATGGGCACCTCGCTTGCGATTTTGCTCGGTATGATTGTCGCAGGCATTTTAACCCAGCTGACCAATGCCCTGTACTGGGTCAGCGCGATGGTGATGCTGGTGGCGGTGTTCGGGTATTTTGCGGCGCGCTTTATTCCTACAACCCCTGCAATGCAGCCTGACTTAAAGGTCAACTGGAATATTTTTACCACCAGTATGGCCACCATACGCTATTTGTATTCCTTACCGTTTTTGTTCTTTGTTATTTTGGGCAACAGCTGGTTTTGGTTTTATGGCGCGACCTTTTTGACGCAGACGCCTGAGTTTAGCAAGGTGATTTTGCAGGGCAATGAGTCGGTGGTGATTTTCTTATTGACGCTGTTTTCGGTGGGCGTGTCGATTGGCTCTTTATTGTGTAAATCATTGACCAAAAATCAAGTGAGCCTGCGCCTATTACCGTTTGGTATCGCGGGGCTTAGCTTGTTTGCCATTGATTTGTATTGGTCGCTGTCACAGATGGACATCAATCAGACAGGCGCGCTTTTTGGTATTGGTGAGCTGTGGGCGATAGCGGGCAGCTGGCGCGTGTTTGTTGATTTGTTCTTTTTGGGCTTTAGTGGCGGGCTGTATATCGTGCCTTTGTATGCCGCGATGCAGGCGTACGCACCGACCAGTCACCGCGCGCGTATCGTCGGCGCGAACAATATTTTTAATGCCATCTTTATGGTCGGCTCGGCGATATTCGCGATTGTACTGCTTAATGCGCTTGGTCTGTCTTTGCCGCAGCTGTTTTTGGTGACGGGTATTTTAAACGTGGTCTTTGGCGCATTTTTGTACGTTAAATTGAACAAGCACATCAAAAACGCTACTTTACAAAACAAAGACGACGCTGCCCCGATGGCTTAGATTGCATCTGGATAGGGTTTGTCTGATAATGCAAAAGACGCTCATTGGCAGCGCATGGGCAATTAAGGGCGCTGCTTTTGGTCTTTATTTTTTATTTACAATTGGGAGCAGGGTTATGCAACTGCGGTTATCAAAAACAGATCAGCTATTAGTCGGTGTTGATAAGGCGCTACGGGCGATTGTGCCACACTCGAACCCCAGTACGCGCCCGCTGCCCGTCACCAGCGATGTGCTGCCTAAACTTAGCATCACTGAGGCGCGGCACGTGGCGGGTCTGATGCGCATCAACCATACTGGTGAGGTGTGCGCTCAAGGGCTGTATCACGGGCAGGCGTTCAGTGCCAAAAACGATGCGGTCAGGCAGTCGATGCAGCACTCGGCGGATGAAGAGGTTGACCATCTGGTCTGGTGCGAGACGCGTCTGGATGAGCTTGGCAGCCATCCGAGTATTTTTACGCCGCTGTGGTACGCGCTGTCGTTTGGCTTGGGCGCGGTGGCAGGCGCGATTTCGAACGAATTTAGCTTGGGCTTTGTCGCCGAAACCGAAGCGCAGGTCAGCGAGCATCTGCAAGAGCATATCGCCCGCTTGCCTGAGCAAGACACGCGCTCAAAAGAAATCCTTGCACAAATGGACGTTGAAGAGCTGCATCACCGCGAGTTGGCTTTGGCGAGTGGCGGCGCGGCACTGTCGCCGACCGTCCGCCGTACCATGCGCTGGCTGGCCAACCGCATGAAAGACACCGCCTATCATTTGTAATACGCTAATGACGCAGGTACTGGCGCATATGGCTGGTTGTGGTGAATAACCGCCTGTTTGCGCCATTAAAATAAGCGCTGGTAACAATCCTGCTACTGTGCGCTTTGGATATTGTTTGCTAGGGTATAAAAAATTTGTACAGTTTTTAGGCGCAGCTTATGGCGTCGAACGCGATATTCGTATATTTTATTATCAAGCCTTCGCTGCTGTATATTGAGATATCATTGATGATAGATAATTGATAATTAAGGTAACTTGTTTTATGAATGCCATGACCCCGTCACACGCTCGCAACACCGCAGCGCCTTTGCGCAAACGCACCACGCTCACTGCACTGGCTGCTGCCTGTACTGTATTGCTGTCTGCGCCAGCCTTGGCCGCACCTACACAAAGCACCGCCTCTGGCGCGCAAGAAATGAGTGCCCCAAGCGCCATTGACTCAAGCCGCCGTATCATTCGCCTAAGTAACAGCAGCCAAACCCCTGCTGCGACCAGTGAAGCGACAGCCACCGCCAGCGCGGCACCCGATATGATGACTGACGACAGCGCCACGATGGATGCTGGCGCAAACGTCCTGCCCGCAGCCAGCAATGGCACTGCGCCTTGGGGCATCGTCGCTGAGCCAAACCCTGTACCAGGTCGTGTCTACATGGACGCCCCAAGACCGAGTGCGCCGCCTGTGCAGACGCGTAGCACCCCACGTACCAGCACGCAACCAAGCGTTCAGTTGGCAAACGTACCTACCCCGCAAATCAGCATCGCGGATGTCAGCTTTGTGCCGACCGTGATGATTGCGCAAAAACAAGGCTTAGGTACCGACAAGCTGGATGTCAGCTTGCTGGACGACTTTATCAATGACGTCTCGCCAAACGCTCGCCACTATCCGCCCAACTTCCCAAACCGCTCACAGCGTCACTATACCCGCGAAAAAATCAAAGCCATGGCCACATGGATTGATGAGTACGCCAGTGCGCCAAATGCTTCGTATGACGTGCTACTGCGCGCCGCCAAGCTAAACGGTATGGGTCGTAACCTTGATTTGGGTTCGGAATACGCTGTTCGCGGTGGCAACTACATCGACCGCGCGATTAAACTCAAACCTGACAGCGGCGAGGCGAACTTCTTATACGGTATGATGCTCGCTGAAGGCGGCGGCTTTAAAGAAGGCAAAAAATACCTCGACCGTGCAGTGTCACTCGGCTATGTCGAAGCTGAGCAAAGCCTTGCGCAGTCTGACTTATTAAGCGACCGCCGTAGCGAAGCGCTTGAGCGTTTGCGCCGCCTAGAGGCACAATACCCGAACAACGACATCATCCGTAAACAAATCCAAATCGTTGAAGATGGCAAATACTATATCTGGGACATTCCAGCGCCAAACGTCAATGTCAAACCAACGACCTAATTGCTCGATATACCAAAAAAAGACCGCTTAATGATAAGCGGTCTTTTTTTATCAACGGACTTTTTTTGGCTATGGGCTTATTGCGCAGCCCTTATTTGTCACGTACCTAAATAAATCACAGCTTTATGACTATGGTCAGCTTTTGCAAGGTGCGCTACACTCACATTACGGCGGCTGGTACGCTGACAATCACGACCCATGATAAGGAAAATCTATGCGTACACGCCCGCGCTCTGCACCGACCACCTTTTACCGACAGTTTCGCCTGCGCTTACGTCCTGTTTGTTTGGGTATTTTGATGACCAGTGTATTGTCCGCTTGTAGCGTCGTCTCGGTCAAAACGCAGTCTTCATCCAAGACCATCGCGGCCCAGCGCGGCAACATCGTCTCAGAAAACACCCTCAGCACCGACACTGCTTCTGCCCTGCTCTCAGCAGGCTTAAACGATACGGCCTGTTTGCAGCAGTTTGATATTTGCTTGACGCAGCTGACCGACAGTTTACTCAATCAGCCTGCCCGTCCAGAACTGGCGATTTTTTCTGAGCTGCATTATGCCAAGGCGCGTAGCCTTGCCACGTCCTCAACATGCCGCGACGCGCTCGCACGTCCACCGCTAGACCCCTATTATGCCAATGCTGAACCGCCGCCTGAGCAAGCACGCCAGCAAGAAGCGGAGACGCGCGCCTGCTTACTCGATTACCAGCACCGCCTGTTCGATGCGCTCAAATACAGCTACGCCTATTTGTTTTTTGACCGCCTAGAGCACGACTATGATGGCGCGGCGGCGGTACCTGATAAGCCGATGACCCGTATCCCAACCGATATGGATATCCAAACCCAAGATATCTACAATGCCGCCAGCAGTGACATCATCACTCAGCTGTACGATACCGAGAGCATCAAGCGCACAGGGGTGATTCAAAACAATCAAACCACCTATCTGTCGCCTACGCTAGACACCCTAAGCGATGACACCAGTGAAGTCATCGCCAATAAAACCCCGCGCCAAGGACCTGCCACCGCGCAGGTACACGTCATGCAGACCCAGATTGACAACTACCGCCTCGACACCTATCTGCCCAATGAAAGCAGCTATCTGCAAAACGCGCGCAATCAGACCAGCGCCCTTGCCGATTTGATGTCCACCTACGAGCTGCGCCTATCGGGTCTGAACTCTATCAGTAAACGTCCAGGGCTTGGGGTGAGTTTTGTTGCGTCCTTAGATGACCGCTATACCACCACCATTCGCTCGCTGCTCATGTCGTCGTTATCAGGCAGGCTGTCACAAAGCAGCAGTGACCAGACCGACCCCACCAGTCGCATCTATCCGACAGGGCATCTGCTCATGACGGGGCTGATTCGACCGCAAGGCAACAGCGTGCTTGACGTGCTTGCCAGCGAGCAGTTGGACATTCACTTATACAACCCCTATCGCAGCGAGACGGTCAATATCCTTGGCAATCAATACCCACTTGCCGCCAACTTTTCGGCAGGGTACGGTCTGTGGCTGGCTGAAAACCAGCTGAGCGGCGTCGGTTATTTAAACTTGCTTGCCCATCAAAAAGAAGCCGCTTTGCCCAAGCTGTTTATGCTAGAGCCTTACGACCCTGATAAGCGGGTCATCATCATGATACATGGACTGGCATCCAGCCCTGCCACGTGGGTCAATCTCACCAACGATATTTTTAATGATGACAAGCTGCGCGAAAACTATCAGGTGTGGCAGGTGTTTTATCCCACCAACTTACCCATCTTAGAAAACCGCTATCAAATCCAAAAGCTGCTGGCCGCCACCTATCAGCAGACCGACCCCACAGGCAGCCACCGTGCGAGTCGCAACAGCGTGATTGTCAGTCACAGTATGGGCGCGGTGATTGCGCGGATGATGCTCGCAGATGACGATCTGACCACGCATTTAGATGCGCTAGATGGTAACTACAATCTGCTTAACAGCAATGAACGTGCGGTCAATGACATGCTGCGTCAAGCATTCACTGACCCTGATTTGGCAGAGCGGTTTGACTTGCACCCATTACCACAGGTGGACACGGCGGTGTTCTTATCCGCGCCCTTTAGAGGCACTGACTATGCCGACCGCTGGTTCACCCGCGCCATTCGCCGTATTATTTACCTGCCCATCAACGTGGTCAAAACCGTCACTGACAACCTCGCCACCATCGCCACGCAAGGCGAGCTGGCAGAAAACCCCTTAGGCGCACTGTATTTACAAAACGGCGCGAGCCAATTGAGTGACAAGTCTTCGTTTATCCAGCTGACCAAAGACATCAAAATCAATCCAAGCGTGACCTATCACTCCATCATCGCAAGCAACGATGAGGACATCACCCAAGGGTTGGCACAAATGCAGCCGAATGATGCCAAGATTGACTTGTCAAAAGCGAGCGCCGAGCCTAACGAGAATGACCCTACCGCAGCAGACATGCCCGCCCCGCCTGCGCGCATCGCGGCGGTGATGGTCGATACCCGCCCAAGTCAAGCGCTCACCCAGCGCCTCTCCGATGGCATCGTGCCGTATAAGAGCGCGCATTTGGACGGCGCGGCATCTGAGACCATCATCAGTGGTGGGCACAGTATCCAAGAAAACCCGCAAACTGTACTCACGCTGCGCCGCATTTTGCACAGTCAGTTACAGCATTAATCTGGCGCAGTTACTCAAACTTTAAAAATAAAGACCTGATAACAAAGGCACAAGACACCTTACTTTTTGTCCTTGTGCCGCCCTACCCACAGATTGTATACATCGTGTAAACAATACGAGTGCGATAAAGTCAACATCATTTGATATTTCTGTTTTTTATAGTCACAATTTGCGCAAAATCATAACGATAAAGTCAAAATATGCATACAAATCAATATTACGCAAGTATTACGGTTGTCTTGTGTTTGTGAGCAAGCTAACACACAGCTTGCGTGCATGTTTTGGTAGGCGCATAATGTCCTAGCGCCACTGTTTTATTACAAAAACAGCTTGGTTTGTTTATAAGGATATGAATGATAGGCGCTTGTGCGATGGTCTTAGCTTCACAGTATTTAGTAACATGATATTGGTCGCTAGTTAACATGAGCTGTTGTCTATATTACTTACCCCCTACTTATGGGCAATTACTTGAGCGTGTCACGGACGTAGCACAAGTAAGCTAACAAACAAGGGTAACCATTTATGTTCGCCACGTTTATGATAAGCCAGCTCGATGCGCTGCACCTTGCACGTATCCAGTTCGCTTTTGTCGTCTCCTTTCATATTGTATTTCCCGCCTTTTCGATTGGTCTTGCCAGCTGGCTGACGGTGCTTGAATTTCGCTGGTTAAAGACTGGCAATCCTGTTTTTGCAGAAGTTTATAAACATTGGGTAAAAATCTTTGCCGTGGTCTTTGGTATGGGCGTGGTCTCAGGCGTGGTCATGTCCTATCAGTTCGGTACCAACTGGGCGGTATTCTCCGACAAGGCAGGTAACGTCTTAGGTCCGCTACTTGCCTATGAGGTGCTCACCGCCTTCTTCCTAGAGGCCTCCTTTTTGGGCATCATGCTCTTTGGTTGGGGTCGCGTGAGTAAGCGCATGCACTTTGTCGCCACCGCGACGGTTGCCATTGGTACCTTGATTTCAGGCTTTTGGATTTTATCGGCCAACAGCTTTATGCAGACGCCACAAGGCTTTATGGTCGGTGCCGATGGGCTATTGTACCCAACCAACTGGCTTGAGATTATCTTTAACCCATCGTTCCCTTACCGCTATGCACACATGATGACGGCGGCGTTTTTGACCACCGCATTCGTGGTTGGCGGGATTGGTGCGTATTATTTGCAATCCAAAAAACACGCCGACCACCGCCAGCATGGGCGCGTGATGCTGGGTATGGCGATGCTGATGGCCATCTTTGTCGCGCCCGCGCAGGCATTGATTGGTGATGAGCATGGTCTAAATACCTTGGAGCATCAGCCTGCCAAGGTGGCCGCGATGGAGGGTATTTGGGAAGATGAGCGCGGTGCTGGTCTGCGCGTGTTTGCCATTCCTGATAAAGAAACGCAGTCCAACAAATACGAAGTCAAAATCCCTTATGTCACAGGCTTAATCTTGACCCACTCTTTTGATGGTGAGATTAAAGGGCTAAAAAACTGGGCACCTGAAGATCAGCCTGTGGTGATTGTGGTGTTCTGGGCGTTTCGTATCATGGTGGCTATCGGTATGCTGATGATACTGGTCGGTCTGTTTAGTGTGTACAAGTTCTTTAAAAAGCAGCACTTTAATCCTGAGAGTCTCTGGTTCCACCGCGCGTGGATGATGATGACGCCGCTTGGTTTTGTGGCGCTGTTGGCAGGCTGGTTTGTGACTGAGACAGGTCGTCAGCCATGGACCGTATATGGCGTGATTCGTACCGCCGAGAGTATGTCACCCGTCGCCGCGCAGCAGGTCGCAACCACGCTGATTGGTTTTATCGTGGTCTACACCTTTGTGTTTGGTGCAGGCAGTTTTTATATCCTACGTCTGATTGGACAAGGGCCGAAACCTTATACCGACCCAAGTGAAGACAACTTCTATGAGCATTCGATAACCGAAGGCCAAGGTCGTACTTTAAGTGGTGATGCTGACCCTGAGGGTCATGTCACAGATGCCGATGAGCCTGCGGACGATGTCGATGACGGAGGATTGCGTTAATGTTTAACTTTGGTGATGTACTGGATTTGCCTCTTATCTGGGGCGGCTTGATTGCTTTGGCGGTGTTTGTCTATGTCTTGCTTGATGGCTTTGATTTGGGCTGCGGGATATTGTTCCCATTTGCAGGCTCGGACAAAAACCGCAGCCGTATCATGAACTCTATTGCCCCCTTTTGGGATGGCAATGAGACGTGGCTGGTGCTCGGTGGCGGTGGTCTGTTTGCCGCCTTTCCTGTGGCTTACGGTATTATTATGACAGGGCTGTATCTGCCTGTGTTTTTAATGCTGGTGGGTCTGATTTTACGTGGTGTGGCGTTTGAGTTTCGCTTTAAGTCGAGCACGCACCGCTATATCTGGGACGGCTTCTTTTTTGTCGGCTCAGTGATGGCTGCCTTTTTCCAAGGGGTGATGCTTGGTACGTTGGTGCATGGTCTTGAGGCGAGTAACCGTCTGTATACGGGCGGCTCGCTCGATTGGTTCACGCCTTTTTCTGCGGTCAGTGGTATTGCGCTGATTATCGGTTATTCTCTGCTTGGCTCAACGTGGCTGATTTTAAAGACCGAGCACAGCTTGCAAGTCTGGGCGCGTAAAGTGTCAGGCTGGCTATTGATGGCGCTGGTCGCTGCGATGCTGGTCGTGACTGTGTTTATGTATTTTTCAGACATTGATGCGCTAGGAGACTGGTTTACCCTTGCTCGTCTGCCTTACTTGGCACCGATGCCGATTATTGCGCTGATTGTGTTCTTTATTCTGCGTAAAGATTTGACCACTGAGCGTGAATACCGTCCGTTCTTATTGACGGTGCTGTTGTTCTTGATGGGTTATATTGGCGTGTGTATCGCTGTGTTCCCTTATATCGTACCGTATCAAATGACGGTCTATGAGGCAGCGGCGGCGGATACGTCCTTGTCCTTTATGCTGATTGGTGCGTGTATCATGCTGCCGATTATTCTGAGCTATACCGCCTACGCCTATTATGTGTTTAAAGGCAAGTCGGGACACGAGCACATGTATTAAGCGCTGGTAAGCTTGGGCGAATGCGACTTGAGCTGAGATACTGTACTGCCCTTTTTATCGAAAACTGCAATGGTAAAAAGGGCGCAATCAGGAGATAGCTATGAAAAAGTTAAGTAAAAAACAGCGGCAATGGGCGTGGTTTTTTGGTCTGTACCTTGCAGGCTTTTTGACCATTTTTATCATTGCTCAGATTATCAAAGTTGCAATGGGCGTCTAGGTACGCCCATTGTTGTTTTTGTAAGATACTTCATTGATACGGGCGTACACCCACTTTTTTTATCTGCCGCGATGCGTGTCTGCGCCTTCTTTGGCAATATAGTCATTGACCGCATCCAAACGCTCTTGCGTGCCCACATCTATCCACATGTCTTGCAAATGCGCGCCTGTCACCTGAAACTTGAGTGCCGCTTGTTTTAGCAGTGGCGCCAGGCGTGCAGGCTCGCCCGACACCACATCTGCGACCAAGCGCGGTGACAAGACACTGATGCCCGCAAAGGTATAGGTGTCCTGCCCGTCTATCGGCTCGATGCTGACCAAACCATTACTCAAAGCAAAATCGCCTTGCGGGTTGTGTTCAGGATTGTCCATCAACAATAGATGCGCGCATTGGTCAGCGCCCAGTTCATAATTGACCAAATCGGCAAAATCAAACGTCGTCCAGACATCGGAATTGACCAAGACAAACGGCGCGTCCTGTAATTTTCCTGTCTGTAATGCCTGAAAAATCCCGCCTGCGGTCTCTAATGGCTCATCGCCCTCAACCGACCAATGCAAACGCACGCCATAGTCTGAGCCATCGCCAAGCGCGTCCATCAAGGTATCGGCAAGCCACGAGGCATTAATCGTAATGTCTGTAATGCCTACCGCTTTGAGCGCCTTGATGTGCCAGACGATAAGCGGCTGCCCGCCCACTTCGACCAAAGGCTTGGGCGTGGTCAGGGTCAATGGTCGCAGACGTGTGCCTTTACCTGCGGCTAAAATCATCGCTTGGGTGATGGCCATGCTGATTCCTTAATGCTAAAAAAAAGTGTCAAGACGTACCGTCTATGGTGTCTATGCGTGTGCTTATCGCGGCAACTTATTCGCTCAAAAATTTGGCGGCATACGCTGGATAAATGTGTGTTTGTAGATGCTGATAAAATGGCGTCACTGCCTGCTTGATAGACGCATCGCCATGCTTGGATAACCACTCAAGCTCGACCAACAAGTCGCGCATGACCTTTGGAATGTCATTTAGGTAGCGCGCTTTGCCATCGCGTTTAAACAGACGCACAAAAATGCCCAGCACTTTTAGGTGTCGCTGCACGCCCATCACCATCACGTCTTGGGTAAACTGCTCAAGCGTAGCCGCGCTTGGTACGCCCTGCATTTGCTGCAATTGCCAAAAGGCTTCGGTCCATGCGGTGATTTGTGCCTCTGACCAGTCCACATAGGCATCACGTACCAGCGAGACAAAATCATAGCTGTACGCGCCAATCACCGCATCTTGAAAATCAATGATGCCAAGGCGCTCACTGTCCGCGCGGTCTTGCATCAGATTGCGGCTGTGATAGTCACGGTGGACGATGACTTGCGGCTGATTGGTGATTTGTGTCACCAAGGCGTTTAATACATTCTCCCACAACGTATTGTCGAGCAGAGCGTCAATGTGCGGCACAAACCAATCGCGGAACAGCTGCATCTCTTGCGTCAGTAGCGCGGCATCGTATAGTGGCAATACAAGCGTATCGTTGATGCTGATAGGCAGCGTCTGTAACGCAGCCAAGCTTTGCATCGCGGCGGTATAATGACCGTCCACTTGCGTAGCGTCAGCACCTGTCAATAAATGCGCAAACTCCACGCCGCCAAAGTCTTGTAATACCAAAAAGCCCTTGTCCACATCTTCAGCAAAAATATCAGGCACATTGACCACAGGGCGCATCAGCGTAGCGACCGCCAAAAACTGCTTAAGCGCCTCTTGCTCATCGGCTGAATCCATGACCATGTAATCGCCGCCTGCCTTGTTTTCTGTCGCTTGCAGCTGCAAACGATGATAGCGGCGCGCGCTGGCATCACCTGCCAAGCTGTCCAAAGAAAACAGCTGATTGGCAAACACGTGCTCAAGCCATAGGGTCAGCTGTTGCAAACGGGCATCAGCAGAAGATAGCGGGGTCGGTGCTGGGGTATCACTCATAAGGTGGGTCACTGCCATAAAAAGAGGATAAGAATATAGCGCAAGCTGGCCATAAATTTTGGGGAATAGTGTAGCTGATTTGCTTTTTTTTGACTATGATAAGTCGTCTATAGATGAAAGACAATGCAGGCTGTTGGCATCTTCGCGCGTTATGCGGCGTGCTCACTGCCCACTATTTATAGGTACGGCTATCGGTTTTATGCTCAACGTGGCTTTATCAGACGCTTAACACAGACAGCAAGATGGCGGCGGTATGACACGTCACCTACGATATCTTGTGCCAGTTGTTGCGCATTAATGCTATAGTATTGAGCATCTTTTACTGTAATGCGACATTAGTAACGATTAGTGTCTGCTGTTTTGGCAAAATCCATTATACACACAGTATCTATCGCATGTGTCATACGGCGCGTGGCAGAGCCACGTATATGACAACCCATTAGGCTTGGCAATCATAGGTGCGCTTTTGTTATATTCTCCGCTTTATCAAAGCATTCGTTTGATTTTATTTGGTGCTTTAGGTTTGACCGTGAGCACCGCTGGTGCAGCAGTCACTATGACAGGCGATGCGCTCAGTATCGACGAAAATACCGTCATCACACGCAGTAACGCGGCCATGCCCGTTGCGCCATCCACGACCAATACCTTTCGTCCAGCAGACTGGGCGACAGCTTATGATGCAAGCGTCACCCGTGCCCTTGTCACAGGTACGCCAAAACGCGCCGCAGCAAATACCGCGCCAGTAGCAGACGACACCGCTACGGCTGCGCAGGACACTCCTGCCACTGACACCGCACTGACAGACGATAGCACGATGAATGCTGCGCCACGCGCCAACAGCGCCGAGCGCATGCCGACGCAGCGCACCATACCTGCACTTGAGGCCTCACGCGCTGAGCGCAGCATCGCCACCGACCCTGCCCTTGATAACAGCCGTTTGGATGTGAGCGATGAGAGCATTCAAGAGAGTCTGACGCGCTTGGCTGAGTTTTATAAACTCAAACCAAAATCGGACACCACCCCAGCAGCCGCCACGTCTGACAATGACGACAGCAACGACCTACAAGCTGAAGACGCAACGCCCATCACGCCTGTCGGTCGCGATTTGCAGCCGTTCTCACGTGATGACGATACAGATGACGACATCAATACCGCCAACAGCTCTCAGCGCTGTGAAGGGCAATGGGTGTATCCTGCCGCCAACAGCAACTATCAGCGCAGCGCCGCCGAACAAGGTCGCCCTGTACAGCCAGGCATGCCAAACAACCAAGCGCCACTATACGCTGAGTCTGACTATGGCTATTACGACAATGTCGACTATGCTGAGCTGTCAGGCAATGTGGTGGTCAACCAAGGCACGCAGCAAATCAAGGCCGACAGCATCGTACTGGATTTGACCAGCGGCGTGGCAGGCGCACAGGGTGAAGTGATGTTCACCGACAGTGCGCTCGATGCAAGAGCAGCGGCGAATGATAAGCGCACGCCAGCCGAAGGCGGTCTTATCGGTGTGGCGGACAGTTTGGCTTACAGTACCGAGACGGGTCAAAGCACCGCGTATGGCGTGGCGTTTGCTAGCGTGCCCATGCAGGCGCACGGCTATGCCAAGCGTTTGAACCGCCCGAACGAGACCGAATACGAGCTTGACGAGGTGATGTTCAGTACCTGCCCGCCGACCAACCGCAAATGGCAACTGGATGCCAAGAGCATCGATATCGACACCGACACGGGTCGCGGCATCGCACGTGATACCACTTTCCGTATCGCCGATGTGCCTGTATTTTACTTGCCGTATTTTAACTTTCCGATAGACAACAGACGCAGCAGCGGCTTTTTGTTGCCAAGCGCCAGCATCGGTAGTGAAAGCGGCTTTGAGCTTGACGTCCCTTATTATCTAAACCTTGCGCCCAACTATGATGCAACGCTCAACACGCATCTGTACACCAACCGCAATCCGATGCTCTCAGGCGAGTTCCGTTATCTGAGCGAAAACTATGGCGAAGGCATTATTAACGGCTCTTACTTGCCCAACGACAGAGAGTACGATGGCGAAGACCGCAGCAGCTTGTTTTATGACCATCACTGGGAATCAAAAACCATCCCGCGCCTAAGCGGTGATGCCAAATACAGCTACGTGTCTGACGCCGACTATTTAAATGATTTTGATACGCTAGGGTTATCCGACAATACCTTGAACCTGCCGCGCCGCGCACAGCTGAATTATTACAATGACTACGTCAACGGCGAGCTTAAGGTCGAAACCTTCCAAACCTTGCAAGCGTTTACCGACAGCAATACCGTACTGCAAGACAAAGACAAGCCTTACTCGCGCTTGCCACAGCTCCAGCTAGACTACCGCCTACCATGGTTTGACAATATTGATGTCACTGGCGTCCACGATTCCGCTTATTTCAAAAAATCAATTGATGATGGCTCTGAGGCAGAAAAAAGCGGCGTCCGCATTTATGACAAAATCAGTGCCAGCTATCCCTTTGAGCGGGCGTGGGGCTATGTCAAACCCAAGGTCAGCTTGCAGCATTTGTACACCTCTTATGACCAAGACAGCCTAGAGGACAACAATCTGAGCGATACCGATGGCAGCCGCTCGGTCTTTGTTCCGCAAGCGAGTATTGACGCTGGATTAAACTACTACAAGGCAGGCTCGCCCTTTGGCGCGTTCGATGACAGCTTGGGCGGCTATCAAATCCTAAGCCCACGCTTTAAATACATCTACTCGCCTTATGAAGAGCAAGACGGTATCCCGAACTTTAACACGCGTATTGCTTCGATTAACTACGCACAGCTGTACTCAGACAGCTGGTT
Source organism: Psychrobacter aestuarii (assembly GCF_904846035.1). Taxonomy (GTDB): domain Bacteria; phylum Pseudomonadota; class Gammaproteobacteria; order Pseudomonadales; family Moraxellaceae; genus Psychrobacter; species Psychrobacter aestuarii. The sequence goes on along the minus strand of NZ_CAJGYT010000001.1, from coordinate 2,409,758 downwards.
CTTGGGTCATGACCGCCTGCAAGATTTGCACGCCTTTACCCCAGGGGTTAACTATCGTTACATCGACGCAACGGGCGTGACACGTTTTGATGGTAGCATTGCAGAACAGTTTTATCTGGACGATGGGCGGGTAACGCTAGAAGATGAGCAGCCTGTGTTTAACAGCTCATCATCAGGTGTGGTCTGGGATGCCAGCACCCAGCCTTATAACAACTTTTGGGTGGATGTCAGCGGCGCACTTGATAACAGTTATGATTTAAACTACGTGACCACCGCGCTGCGCTATCAGCCCTCTGCGGACAGTCTGTTTAATGTCGGCTATGTCGAGCGTAAACGTGATGAGAATACCAATCAGCTGCCGCTCTCTGCTGTGACCAGCTCAGCCATCTTCCCAGTCAATGACAACTGGCGCTTTTTGGCACAGGGTCAATACGACTTCCGTAGTGACAAAATGCTCGATGCGCTGGTGGGTGTGGATTACGAGGATTGCTGTTTTGGTTTTGCTGTCTATGGTCGCCGTTATTACAACGACTTGAACCTAACCGACAAACCGACCCAAGCGGTGATGGCAGAGATTCGCCTAAACGGTATCGGCAGCAACAGCAGTCGCTTAACCCGTCTGTTGTCAGATAAGATTCAAGGCTTTGAGCCTGTGCAAAATGCGTGGAAGGACTAACGCCGCACCGTCATAAGCGCGCATGCGCTAAGCAATAATATAAACCATTTATTGACAGGTCATGGCATATCTTAACAACACACGATATTCCATGACCTCTTGCCATCCGATGCGATGATATTGATGAGGAGCATCATGAGATTTTTTTCTTTACGTCAAAGCAGCCGCGCTGTACTACTGTTAATGGGTCTAAGCGGTGGCTTGATGCTAAACGCACAGGCGCAAGCCGCTACCGACAGTACGGTACGTGCCAATGCTGCCGCCAATACCACTGCCCGCCCGAGCGCAGCAAGCAGTGCTGATGGCATCATTGCCATCGTCAATGACAACACCATTTTAAAAAGTGAGCTGGTCGGTGCCGTCAATCAGACGCGCGCCCGTGTCGAAGCAGCAGGCGAACCTATCACTAATAGCGCCCAGCTACAGTCTGAAGTCTTAGATGCCCTCATCATGCGTGAGCTGCAACTGTCGCTCATCAATCGTATGGGACTCAAGCCCGACGAAGACGCGATTAACCAGCGTCTGGCACAAATTGCAAAAGCAGAAGGTCTTGGTAGCATTCAAGCCCTACAGCAAAGCATGGACCGCGCCCAGCCAGGCAGCTATGCCAATCTGCGCCAAAAGCTGATGGAAGATGCAGCCATTCAAACCCTACAGCAGCGCCAAATCAGCCGCCGCGTGCGCATCACTGACCAAGACATCGATGCCTTTTTGTCCTCTCCTGAAGCCAAACGCTTGAACCAAAGTGAATATCAAACCATTCACGTTCGCGTGCCCTACATTGATGACTACAATCGTCTGTCTGACAGCCAGCGCGCACAAGCTCTAGAAGTGGCAAAAGCATTGCGTACCGAGCTACAAGCGCCCAATGCGGATGTAGATGCCATCGTCGCCCAAGCGCAAAGCCGCTATCAACTGCCCATCCAAGGCGGCGATATGGGCTACCACAAAGCGGCGAATCTACCGACTGCCCTTGCCGACCAAATCACCCAGCTGCCTATCGGCGGTGTCAGTGAGCCATTGGTTACCCCTGAAGGCATCGACATCATCAAGCTTGCGGACAAAAAAGGCGCGGACAACATGATTGTGCCGCAGTGGCATGTGCGTCATATCTTGGTAAAAGTCGACGCGCTACAAAACTCGGCAATGGCACAGCAAAAAATTAACGACTTGTACGACCAGCTGCGTCAAGGCGCTGACTTTGCCGACCTTGCCGCCACGTACTCAGACGATCCTGGTTCAGCGGGTCGCGGTGGCGATTTGGAATGGGTCAATGAAGGCGATATGGTCGCGCCCTTTGAAGCGACTATGAAAAATACCGCTGTCGGCGACTACTCTGCACCGTTCCAAAGCAACTTTGGCTGGCATATCCTTAAAGTCGAAGACACCCGCCAAAAAGACGTGAGCGACACCTATCGCCGCAATATGGCGCAGCAAGCCCTATACCAGCGCCTTGCCCCGCAGGCCAAAGAAGACTGGCTGCAAGAATTGCGTGCTGGCGCTTATATCCAAGTGATGCAGTAAGCCATCAGATTGTTCTAAACAAAAAAGCACCTAATCCAGTTAGGTGCTTTTTTTATACCAGCTAGCCGTATACGTACCGAGGCAATACTCAATACAAGCATCAGCCGCATGTTTTAGCAATAAGCCATTTGTTTATAAATGCATAATCAAAGAGACAGGCAACAAAACTAACAGACAATAAAAAACCCGAACCTAGGGCGATTGGTTCGGGTTTTGGTGCTATCACAATATTGTTATTATTATACATCCCTGATGACTTATCCTAAGTCACACATATCAGTATGAAAAATACAGCGGGCTGACTGTCTTTTTGCTACGGATATCTCAACACTGCATCCTTGGCTTCCTTGTGTTGATGGGTTCATTGTATGCTTATCTAATGTAGTCAGCTAGCCGCAAAAAGCGCTATTTGTTGTACGCTTTAGCGTACACAGGACTATGTGGTTTGCGTCTGACGACTGAGCGCAGATGCCTGCACGCTTTGTTCTTGCTGCTTATCGGTTTGCGCATTGTCTTGCTCTATTTGTGCTTTGTCTTCTTCCGTCTGGGTTTCGGCATGCTCTTTTGAGACTTTGCTGCCCTCTTCTTTGCCCTCTTGGATTTTACTTTCGCTTTGTTCGATGTCTTCTTTTTGTGCCACAGGGGCATTTTCTTTTTGCTTGCTCGCCTCTTTTGGCTCGTATTGCAAAACGGTCAGCACAGGAAAATGGTCTGAGCCTATCGACGGCAAACGGTGGATATCCACTAAGGTAAAGCAGGTGCTGTGAAAAATATGGTCGAGCGCCCAGCGCAAAAACGGATATTTGACATGAAAGGTATTGATAAAGTGGCGACCGATGCGCGGGTCCAGCAGTCCTGAGACGCGATGAAAGCGGCGGGTGGTCTTCGACCATGCCACGTCGTTTAAATCGCCTGCCAAAATGGCAGTCTGCTCATGCTCTTGGATATGGCGTCCAACCATCAGCAGCTCAGCATCACGTGTCGTCGATTTGTCCGCCTCAGTTGGGCTGGGCGGCATCGGGTGCATACAGTACAGCCATATTTTTCGCGTGTCGGTCAGCTGTAGCTGGGTATGGATGGAGGGAATATCATCAATCATCAAGTAATGCACGCTTGGGTCAATCAGCTCAATCTTACTGTACAAGTGCATGCCATACAGATTGTCCAACGGCACTTTTACGGTATACGGATAATCAGGCTCAATCGCCTCGAGCGCCGCTTCCCATTCTTTATCACTCTCTAGGGTGATTAGAATATCAGGTTCATTGTCATTGACCAAATCAATCAGCTTTTGTTTGTGTGGGTTTGGGGTCAAGACATTGGACACCATGATTTTTATTTGCACCGCATCAGGCAAGTCTTTTGCCGATTGCACCTCAGACTTCCATAACAAGGTATACGGCAGCACCATGTACAGCTGAAAACCAATGCTGACGGTCAATAAAATAAACAGCGCCCACTGCCAAGCTTGCCAGTCAGCAAAAAAATACAGCATGCCGACCCATGACAACAAGCCAAGCACCAAAATCTGAATACGCGGAAACTCCACGCAGCGCACCCACCAGTTATCAAGTGGCAGCCAGCCCCAAAGCGTCACAAAGCTGACCAGTCCTGCCAAAACCAGTGCTCCATAATATAATAATGATAAATCCATGACGCTTATTAGTCCTTATACTCATAGCGGTGATGTGATGGTTGCGTGTTCGGACAATCTGTACGCTATCGATTGTCAACCGAGCCCAGCTCTACTTTAGCACTTCAGCGGCAATGCGCCTACTCGCGGGTATTTATTATCATACGCTTGGCATCAAAATACTACATTTGTTGCACGTGCGCTGTACGGATGGGCGTTATCTTAAAGGCAACCCGATTGTAGCTGCTTGATTTTGATGCTGTAGACGACCATAACCAAAAATTATCTTATCCATAAAAACATTTGCACAATATTCATTGCTAATTGGTCAAAACGCCTTGCATTTTAAGCGCATTCACGGCATTGTTGTGTATCAAAATGGCAAAACTAACTGTAATGAGGACTGAGTGTCATGAGTGATTTAACGGTAGGTTTGGTGGGCTGGCGTGGTATGGTCGGCTCTGTACTGATGCAACGTATGCTTGAAGAAAACGATTTTGCGGGTATTACGCCCGTATTTTTTTCGACCAGTAATGCAGGCGGCGCTGCACCAAGCTTTGAGGGTATTAAAACCGGCGAATTAAAAGACGCTCATGATATTAAGGCATTGGCAGACTGTGACGTGATTATTACCTGTCAAGGTGGCGACTACACCAAAAAGGTACACCAGCCCCTGCGTGATAGCGGCTGGAATGGCTACTGGGTGGACGCTGCCAGTACCCTACGCATGGAAAACGACAGCATCATCATCCTAGACCCTGTCAACCGCAACGTCATCGACGACGCACTAGCGGCAGGCAAAAAAGACTTTATCGGTGGTAACTGCACGGTATCACTGATGCTGATGGCTATCGGTGAGCTGTTTAACCGCGGCTGGGTTGAGTGGGTCAGCGCCATGACCTATCAAGCTGCCAGCGGCTCAGGCGCAAACAACATGCGCGAGCTGATCAGCGGTATGGGCGTCTTGCGTGATGTGGTCGCCGATGAGCTTGCCGACCCTGCCAGCGCCATCTTGGACATCGACAAAAAAATCGCCGAAACCCAGCGCTCAGGCGACTTCCCAACACAGTACTTTGGTGTACCACTGGCAGGCAGCTTGATTCCTTACATCGACAGCCAGCTTGAGAACCATCAGTCACGCGAAGAGTGGAAAGGTGGTGTTGAAACCAACAAAATCTTAGGCAACAGTGGCGCTGACACCATCGCTATCGACGGTATGTGTGTCCGCGTTGGCGCGATGCGCTGCCACGCACAAGGCTTGACCATTAAGCTGAAAAAAGACATCCCGCTAGCGGATATCGAAGCGGCGCTAAAAGACAGCGGCAATCAGTGGCTAGACGTGGTCGAAGACACCAAAGAAGCGACCGTTGAGCGTCTGACACCTGTTGCGGTCACTGGCACATTGACGGTGGCACTGGGACGCTTGCGTAAGCTGAACATGGGCGGCGAGTATCTTGGCGCATTCACCGTGGGCGACCAGCTCCTATGGGGCGCTGCTGAGCCATTACGCCGTATGCTCAACATCATCCGCGAGCAAAAGTAACACGCGGACGGATATCATTGCAGTAATAAAAAGACAGCTTCGGCTGTCTTTTTTTGTGCCGTAACTGTGCAATAAGCAGCAAAAGCAACCACTGCAGCACAATAAAACGCAGCAAATCACAATATCCGCCGCGCATCCTTAAAGAGCAATGTTATAATTGCGCATATTTTTATCATCAAAACAGTGGTTTTCTTATGCAGTTTACGCTTCACAAAACCGCCAGCGGCAGCACACGTGCGCGTCGCGGTACGGTTCATCTTAATCATGGCGACGTTCAGACCCCTGCATTTATGCCTGTGGGCACATACGGTACGGTTAAAGGCATGTTGCCGCGTGACATCGATGCTATCGGCGCGGACATCATCTTGGGCAACACCTTTCATCTGTGGCTGCGTCCTGGCACTGAGGTCATCGACCAGTTCGGCGGGTTACATCAGTTTATGCATTGGGACAAGCCAATATTGACCGACTCGGGCGGCTTTCAGGTCTTTAGCCTTGGTGCGATGCGCAAGATTACCGAAGATGGCGTGCATTTTAAATCGCCAATTGATGGCGCGAAGGTGTTTTTGTCGCCTGAAAAATCCATGCAAATTCAGTACAGTCTCAATTCAGACATCGTCATGCAGTTTGATGAATGTACGCCCTATCCTGCCACCTATAGCGAAGCGCAAACCTCGCTGGAGCTGTCTTTGCGTTGGGGACAGCGCTGCGTTGATGAGCACAACAAACTGGGCAACACCAATGCCCTGTTTGGCATCGTTCAAGGCAGTATGTACCCTGAGCTGCGTCACCAATCACTAGAAGGGCTGCTCAAGATTGGTTTTGATGGCTACGCTATCGGCGGTCTGTCGGTCGGTGAGCCAAAAGAAGAGATGATGGACGTGCTCGACTATCTGCCAGAAGCCATGCCCGCCGACAAGCCGCGCTACTTAATGGGCGTGGGCAAGCCTGAAGACATCGTAGAAGCAGTACGCCGCGGGGTCGATATGTTTGACTGCGTGATGCCGACTCGTAACGCGCGTAACGGTCATTACTTCGTCACAGGTGACACCGAAAACAAAGGCGTGGTGCGTATCCGTAACAGTCAGTACCGCACCGATGAGCGTCCACTAGACCCTGAGTGTGATTGCTACACCTGTCAGAACTTTAGCCGCGCCTACTTATATCACCTTAATAAGTGTAAAGAGATGCTGGGCGCGCAGCTGGCGACCATCCATAACTTGCGCTACTACCAACGCCTGATGGCGGGTATTCGTGAGGCGATCGAAGCCGACCGTTTTGATGAATTTGTCACTGAGTTTTATCAAAAACGTGGACAAACCGTTCCTGAATTAAACCTACGTTAAGACTCGTGAAAACACCGCGCGCCGCTGTTACTAGACATACCGCGCGTTTATCACAAGACGCAAAAAAGCCAGTTAGCATATACTAACTGGCTTTTTTTATAACGTGTCAGCCACTTTTATCGCATTAGTGGTGATCGTCTGACAGCTCACTCATGGGAATATCAGGGTGCTTTCTGAGATGCAAAATCGCAGCAATCAAACCACCCCATATCAGCAGCATTGAAATAATCATAAAAATAATCGCTGAAGTACTCATAATAAATTCCTATTCAACTTGCAATCGGGTTAGATGCTCTTGTCGATGTGGTGCACGTCGTCATCGCGTGTATCATAGCGACCTTGCAAACGCGTCAATATGAATGCGCCCAAACCAAAGAATACCACGACGCCCCAACCAAACACCAAAAGCACGAGTGTTGAGTAGCCTTCATACGGCTCTTTTACCAATTCAATCAGTTTCAGACCGAGCGCAACGGTCAATACCGTCGGCGTGATGACTGTCAACATAAATACCCACGCGCCGCCAAGCTTGACGCTAGAGATGCGGTTGACGTGCGCCAATAGACTTGGAATTTGCTGACGGTTGAACCACGTGATGGCAACAATAGACATCAAACCACCTGCCACGATGCCGATGTTGTTGGCAAAGTGATCGATAACGTCGACCAATATCAGTGAGCTGCCAGTCGAGAACGCAGCGATAGAGATAACCGCACACGCACCGCCAATCACAGCCACCGCCTTTTTACGTTGCCATGCAAACTTGTCTTGCACCGCAGAGATAGGCACTTCTAGGATACTGACCAGCGAGCTGATACCCGCCACCACCAATGAGCCGAAGAATAAGAAGCCAACGAAGTCGCCACTTGCGCCCATGGTCGAGATGATTTTTGGGAAGACAAAGAATGCCAAGCCAACACCGCCGCTTGCCACTTCTGAGACGTCTTGACCTGTGGACATCGCCATAAAGCCAATCGCTGCAAAGATACCGATACCTGCAATCAGCTCAAACGATGAGTTGGCAAAACCGACCACCAAGCCTGCGCCTGTCAAGTTGGTGTTCTTTTGTAGGTACGAGGCATAGGTCACCATAATACCAAAACCAACAGATAGCGAGAAAAACACGTGTCCGTAAGCTGCCAACCACACGCTAGGGTCTGCCATTTTTTCCCAGTTGGGTTCAAAAAAGGCATTCAAACCAATGCTCGCCCCTGGCAATGTGATGGCTTTAAAGACCATCATGCCAAACAAAACAATAAGGAGCGGGATACAGATTTTATTGGCCAGCTCAACGCCTTTACGGATACCGCCGAACATAATCAGCATCGCCACCGCCCAGACAATAATAAGCCCTGTGAACATTTGCGGTACGAATACTGAGGTCAAATCGCCTGTGTGATGGATAAAGTCACTGACAAAGAAATTGGTAGTGTCCTCACCCCACTTTTGCCCAAACGAGAACAGCATATAGCTGCCCGCCCAGACAATGACGGCGGCGTAATAAATGGCAATCACAAAGGAGACCAGCGTCTGCCACCAGCCAATAAACTGACCTGATTTTACGACTTTTTTATACGCACGTGGCGGCGCAGAGCGGTATTTGTGACCGATGATGTAATCTAAAAACAGTAGCGGAATACCTGCGGTGAATAATGCAATCAGATAAGGCACCATGAATGCCCCGCCACCATTGTCATACGCGACGTAGGGAAAACGCCAGATGTTGCCCAAGCCTACGGCTGAACCGACAGCGGCTATGATGAATCCAGTTCTACTGGACCAGTTCTCTCTTTGCTCTGCCATGCAACGCTCCTCAAATTTTATAATCATTTTCTTTAAGCTATCAAACTCATCAAACGACGAAGGCAGATACTTAAAGAAAATATACATTAGCGATGGGTTAAACTAAGTTGCTAGAGTCTAACGATATATAACTAGGAAGTTTCTGCTAAGCGCCTTAAAAAGTCAAGTAGCCATAAATGCAAAAAGCCATAACCTTTAGTTATGGCTTAATCGTTTGGACGGCGGTTATTGGGTTTGTCTGTAAAAAATACCGCCTATAAACGAACAAAAGTTTTTATATTAGCGAACTACGCCGCGTTTGCTCTCTTGTAAGGAATCAATTAATAACTGAATTTTTGGCTCTTGGGGCAGCATGTCTTCTTCTAAGACGACCAGTGCTTGTTTGGTGGTCAATCCTGAGCGAAATATCGTATTGTACGCTTGACGCAAGGTGTCGATGGTCTCTTTTGACCAGCCTTTACGGCGCATGCCCTCGATATTCAACCCATGCGCGTGTGCAGGATTGCCCGATACCATGGTAAATGCCGCAACGTCTTTTAAGATAAGACTCGCCCCGCCCACCAAACTGTAATCATCGATACGGCAAAACTGATGAATGCCTGAGTTGCCGCCGATAATGATATGATCGCCAATGGTCACATGACCTGCCACGCCGACATTGTTGGCAATCACGTTATGGTTACCAATCACGCAGTCATGCGCCACGTGCGTATTGACCATCAATAGATTGTGACTGCCAATCTTAGTAATGCCTTTGTCTTGCGCTGTGCCTCGATGCAAGCTGCACGATTCGCGGATGTCATTATAGTCACCAATTTCAAGCCATGTCGGCTCATCATTGTATTTTAAATCTTGCGAATCTTCGCCGATACTTGCGAACTGATAAATCTGATTGTGCTTGCCGATGCGGGTCATTTTCGCCACCACCACATGCCGATGCAAAATGGTGTGGGCACCAATCGTCACATCATCCCCAACAATACAATACGGCCCAATAACGGCAGTATCATCAATCGTTGCAGTGGATGAAATGAGCGCGGTAGGGTGAATCTGACTCATAATGCAAACCTTTGGTCATTAATACAAATAAAGGATAAATCACGCCAGCATCTCTATAGACATACTGGCGATATAACGTGTGTCACATCAAGGCGTATCGATGCGCGATGTGTCGCATTCGCCTCGTAGAACGCATACAGCCTGCCATAATACCATAGGTCAAATAGGCGTCTGTCTTATGCTGGCTTTTGCTCTTGACGGGCAATCATAACCTCAGCACTTGCCGCCAGCTCATCGTCCACATGTACCGTACAGCTGAACTTATAAATACCGCGCTTTTGCATGACGGTCTTAGCACGGATAACCAGCTGGTCACCAGGAATCACACGGCGCTTAAAGCGCACTTTATCGACGCCTGCGAACAGATACAGGTAGCCATCTTCTGAGGTCAAGCCTGCGCTGATAAAACCGAGCACGCCTGATACTTGTGCCATCGCCTCAACCATCAATACGCCAGGCATAATCGGCTCATCAGGGAAATGACCATTAAAAAACTCTTCGTTAATGGTAACGTTTTTGATGCCTGTGATGCACTCGCCAGGCTTGCACGCAGTTACTTTATCCACCAGCATAAACGGATAACGGTGCGGCAAATAATGCTTGAGCGTATGGTACGTGAGCGGTAGCGTCAGACCTTGCTCAGATAAGCTTTGGATATCTGCGTCGTTTAAGGTCTCAAAATCGGTCATGCTCATGGTTGAACTTCCTTGCTATATAGGGACTGTTTTGTCTATCCTCAATGAGATAGACGCGTTTTTTAATCCGTGCGTGTACTTTGGCCAAGCTTGCGAAATGCGACTGCCGCACGGCGCCATTCGTTAGACGGCATCGCGACCGTACCTGAAGAGTACGAGCCTGAGCGCTGGATGGACTTGGTGACCATACTCATGGCAGAGATGGTCACGTCATCGGTAATACTGATATGACCGTTGATACCGACCGCCCCGCCGATAATGCAGCGCTTACCGATACTGGTACTGCCTGCAATACCTGTCTTGGCAGCAATGGCAGTACCATCGCCAATGCGCACATTGTGGGCGATTTGTACCAAATTATCAACAATCACGTGACTGCCAAGTACCGTATCATTAATCGCGCCGCGATCGATACAGGTATTGCTGCCGATACGCACATAATCGCCGATAATCACTTTGCCAAGCTGAGCGATACGCTCCCAGCCGCGCGTGCTCGGATCAGCAGTCGGCGCAAAACCAAAACCCTCAGCACCGATACTGGCGCCAGCATGAATACGGACATGTTGACCAAGCACGCAGTCGTGACCAATCACCACATGCGACTTAATGACCGCATCCTCGCCCACTTGCGCGCCTGCTTCAATCACGACGTGCGCGGACAAATGACTGCGGGCACCGAGCACCACATCTTTGCCGATAACACAATAAGCGCCAATACTCACCGCTTCACCAATCACCGCACGCTCATCAATCACCGCAGTCGGGTGAATATAGGCGCTATTCTCTGACGGCGCAAACAGCTGACTGGCACTGGCATAAGCCAGATACGGCGTGGGCACGACCAAAGCAATACTGCTCGCAGGCACCGCCGCTTGGTAACGCTCAGTGACCAATACGCAGCCTGCCTTGGTCTGACCAAGCTTATCCACATAGCGCGGGTCCGCCAAAAAGCTCAATTGCGTGTCATCGGCATCACTCAGACTGCCAACGCCAGCAAGGTCGGTCAGACATTGCTGCTCATTCAGCGCGTCTTTGTTTAGTACCGGTTGTCGAGTCTCAATTTGGGCAATCAGCTGCGTTATCGTGGTCATAAGTCACATTTTTATCAGGGCTATGAATACAGCAATCGCCAAGTGAGCGTACTGACTTGGCGATGCGGGGTTATTAAAGCAATGCAGGTATTTTACCACCTTTCTTAGAACGTGCTACCAATCTGGAATTGCACTTTTTCAGTCTCATCGCCTTCTTTGTCATTGATAGGTACCGCGTAGCTGAGCGAAATCGGACCAATCGGGGTGTACCAGGTCACGCCAGCACCAGCACTAAAGCGGAACTCGTTGTCTTGCTCAAGCAGTGGCACGCCTGTATCTTTATTAGTAAGCGGGTCAATAAAGGTACGGTCTTCTTTATCGGTAGTGTCAAAGACTTGACCGCCTTCGGCGAACAAGACAGGACGCACTTGGTCCGCCCAGTCGCCTTTAAATGGCATGGGTAAGATAAGCTCAGTACCAAAGCTGACCAGCGCGTTACCGCCCACTTCTTCTTTCAAAGCTGTGTTGGTGCCTACCGCATCGTAGTAGCTGGTTGATTTTGGTCCAAGGGTTGAGGCTTCATAACCACGTACTGAGCCGTAGCCGCCAGCGTAGAAGTTCTCATAAAATGGCAAGTCATTACCATAACCCAGCTTGGTGTAACCACGAGCAATCCAGTCTTTATAAATCGGATAGTACATGTTGCCGCGATAGGTCAGTTTTTGGAAGTTTTGGTCACCAAGACCGATGGTGGCATCCACTTCATGGCTCATACCCTTGGTTGGGAATGTTGGACGATCAAGGGTGCTGTAATCCCAACCGAGCAGCATGTTATAGGTGGTATAGTCGTTTTTAAAACCGAAACGACCAGTATCGCTACCATCATCATCATTTAAGAATGCTTGTGCGGTACCGCCATCATCAATCAGCTGTTGTACGTTTGAGATACCCAGACGACGACCACCACGGATTTCGGTATTATCGACATTCAGACCTGCGCTTACGCGTTTGGTTTCATCAACAGGGTAGCTGTATTGCAAGGTTGCGCCATACGAGTCAGTTACGTACTTACTGACGTTTCTGTCGTCATATTTGGTTTTGCGGTAGTAGCCACTCACCCCTTGCGATACGCCGTTTTCGGTGAAGTACGGGTCGGTATAACCTAGACTGTATGAGTCGCGCGTCTCTGAGCGTGACAGCGCCGCTTTAACGCGGTTACCTGTACCCATAAAGTTGTTTTGGGTCAAGTCCACTTGGAACGTCACACCGCCACTTTGTGAGTAGCCTGCCGCAACCGTTGAGCTGCCTGAGGGCTGCTCTTCAACAGTATAGTTGACATCCACTTGGTCTGGCTGATTCGGCACAGGCGTCACATCGACTTTGACGTTTTTGAAAAAGCCAGTACGCATCAGACGGGTGCGTGACAGCTGAATTTTTTCATTTGAGGTCAATGCGCCTTCTAGCTGACGCATTTCGCGGCGCAGTACTTCGTCTTTGGTACGCAGGTTGCCGCTAAAGTTAATACGGCGCACGTAGATGGGACGCGCGGGATCAATGTAATAATCGACATCCACCACTTTGGTGTCATCATTGATGCGCGGCACAGGACGCACTTGCGCCAAGTAATAGCCGTCGTTGCCGTAGCTGTTTTTTAGCGCGGCGGTGGTGGCATCCAGCTCTGCTTGCGAATAAGTGTTGTTCGGTGCAAAAGTGACCAATTCTTTTAAGTCATTGGTCTCTTTAATAGGACGACCTAAAAAGTTGGTCTCACCAAACTTGTACTGCTCGCCTTCGGTCAAGCTCACTTCGATAAAGACATTGCGCTTGTCTTCACTGATGTTCAGTACCGCGTTATCAACGTTAAAACGCACGTAGCCATCATTTTGGTACAGCGCTTTTAGGTTTTCTAAACTGGCTGCCAGCTTTTCTTGCGCGTAACGGTCTGATTTTGACAGCAGACGCGTCCATGACGATTCTTTGACCGCAAAGACGTCTTTAATCTCTTCATCGCTAAAGTGCTTGTTGCCAATGACATTAATGTCCACGACTTTGGCAGGCTTGCCTTCGATAAAGCGCACGTCTAATTTGACGCGGTTGCCATCGAGCAGTGTCTGATCGACCTCGATGTCGCTGTTGTAATAGCCTTGGCTGATGTATTGCTGTTGTAGCTCATTGGCCACGCCTTGCAAGGTCGCCTGCTTGAGCACCTGTCCTGTAGAGAGGCCCGCATTTTTTAGACCTGTCTCAAGACCTTCTTTAGGAATCAGCTTGTTGCCTTCAAAATTCACTTCAGCGATGATGGGTCGCTCAACGACGTCAAAGCGCAAGGTATTGCCTTCAACGCGGCTTTGGATGTTGGCAAAGTTATCGGTGGCGTATAGTGCTTTGATACTGGCCGCAAGGCTGGCATCGGTCACCGTATCGCCAACATTGATGGGAAGGATTGGATATAGGCTGTCAGGGGTGACCCGCTGTAGCCCGCTAAATCCGATGTCTGTCACCACAAAATCTGCTGCGTGGGCAGGCATACTCATCATCGCTACCATGACTGGCAGTCCCGCTGCACTCATAAATAAAGGCGTACGCATAAACACTATCCGTCAATAAAAAATTACTTAAATAAAAATAAGGCTGGGTTGTGTTTCTGTCATCGGTAGACGACGGTTCAAGGTCGCTTTGACAGATAACACACACTGTATATAAAACGCATCATAAAATAAACTAAAAATCATCAATAGTATAGTGCAGCTGTTTTGCCAACACGATACGTCTTTTGCAAGTATTTGGGCGCTTAGGCATTGATTTTAGCCGCTTTATCTCAGCTAAAAAACGCGCAGGCTTAAAACAGGCGACTGATATCATTACCAATCGCTAACACCATGAAACCTGCCAGCAAGAGTAAGCCGATGTTCAAACCCACCATTTGCGCGTTCTCAGACACGGGTCGTCCGCGTATCAGCTCAATCAAATAATACACAATATGACCGCCATCTAAGACTGGAATCGGCAGCAGATTGAGTACGGCAAGACTCAGGCTAATCAAGGCGGCGGTTGAGAGCACCATCTGCCAGCTGATATCAAAGCTTTGCTTAGCGACTTTGGCAATAGTAATCGGTCCTGACAGATTGTCCAGACCAATCATGCCTGAAATCATCTTGCCCATCGAATCGACCGTCATTACCGCCAGCTGCTCGGTCTTTTTAAACGACTGCACCAAGGCTTCGGCAGGACCATACACCACGGTGGTCTTATAAGCATCTGGAATGGTAATCTCGGAGGACTCAACCATGGCGCCGATTTGTCCATAAGCATTGCCCATGGTGTCTTTTTTGCCTTGCGGCATAATTTCAAGACGGACAGGCTTGCCGTCGCGCACAACGTCAAAGGCAAGCAAGGTTTCAGGATTGTCACGGATGATGCGCGTGGCACTGATCCAATCGTCAATCGGCGTGTCATTAATCGCCGTAATGCGGTCGCCAACTTGCAACCCTTGACGCTCAGCCGCGCCGCCTTCACTCAATCCGCCGACAATCGGCAAAATGGTCGGCTGCCACGGCAACACACCAAAGCTACTCAGTGCATCTTTACCGCTGTTATGCTGCATAAAATCGGTAATCGGCGCGTCATACGTCTGGGCACTACCATCATTAGCGTTTAGGGTAATGCTGACTTTGCCCGTCTCACCCATGCGTCCTGCCAGACGATAATTAATCGCCTCCCACGTCTGCACATCATGCCCGTCAATGGCAACGACTTTGTCGCCCACAGGCAGTTGGGCAATCGCCGCAGGGGTATCAGGCAGCACCTCACCGACCATGGTCGAGAGCTGCTCTGATGGGGTCATAAACAGCACCCAAAATAAAAAAATCGCAATCACAAAGTTCATGATAGGGCCAGCAGCGACGATGGCGATTTTTTTGAGGGGATGCTGGCGGTTAAAGGCCAAATGCAGCTCATCAGCGGCGACTGCCCCTTCACGCTCATCGAGCATCTTGACATAACCGCCCAAAGGCAGCGCAGAGATACGATAGTCAATGCCGCTTTTCTTACTGCGCCAGCCAGCCAGCTTGGGACCAAAGCCGATAGAGTACGTCAGTACCTTGACACCGCACAGACGCGCGACAATAAAATGCCCCCACTCATGCAACGCGACCAAGGGTCCGAGCACCAAAATCGCTGCCAATAACGTCAGTAAAAAAGTCATCGCTAAGTCCTGCGCGGTCTACACCAGTTGTGCTATCAGGTGTTGGGTATGCTCTCGAGCTTGGGCGTCAATCGCCAAGATGTCCTCAAGACTTGCCTGTGACGGCACGCTAAAGTGCTTGCTGCCATAGGTTAATGCTTGCTCGTTGATATCAGCGATATCGGTCAAGCGAATCTGTTCTGCCAAAAATGCTGCTACGGCAATCTCATTGGCCGCATTTAAGGTTATAGTAGCATGCATACCCGCCTGCATGGCCTGTCTTGCCAGTCGCAGACAGGCAAATTTTTGTAAATCAGGCTCAGTGAACGTCAGCGCGCTCATCTGATACAAATCGAGTGGCTGTACGCCGCTTGACATACGCTCAGGATAGCTTAATGCATGGGCAATCGGCGTTTTCATATCAGGCGTACCCATCTGCGCCAAGATACTGCCATCCACGTACTCAACCATAGAGTGCAAGATGCTTTGCGGGTGAATCACCACCGAAATCTTATCTTCTGGCAAATCAAACAAATGGCACGCCTCAATCAGCTCCAGCCCCTTATTCATCATGGTCGCTGAATCGACAGAGATTTTTTGTCCCATCGACCAGTTGGGATGCTTGACCGCCTCAGCAACGCCTGCTTGCTGCATATGCGCAAAGGATTTGTCCAAAAAAGGGCCGCCTGATGCGGTCAGCCACAGTTTGCGGATACCGTGCTTGCGCTCATGAACGTGCGTGCGCGCCTGCTGCACGTCCATTGGCAAGCATTGAAAAATAGCATTGTGCTCAGAGTCAATCGGCAACAAGGTTGCGCCGCTATTCGCTACCGCATCCATCATCAGCTGCCCTGCCATGACCAAGGCTTCTTTATTGGCAAGCAAAATCCGCTTGCCTGTACGCGCTGCTGCCAACGTTGAGGGCAAACCTGCGGCACCAACAATCGCGGCAACCACTGTATCGACATTGCTGTCAGTCGCAATATCATTTAAGCCATTATCACCGCCGACCACATCCGTAGGCAGTGCCGCCGCTTGCAAACGCGCGGCAAAGGCCTCCACCGACGCGCTCGGTACAGCAACACGGCTCGGACGAAAAAGCTTGCACAGCTCAAAAAGCTTGTCCAAACGCTGGTGCCCTGACAGCGCATACACCTCGAACTGCGCCTGCGCCGCCGCTAAGATAGCAAGCGTGCTGTCGCCTATTGAGCCTGTTGCGCCTAGTACGGCAATACGTTGCCTCATAACTGTGTGCCTATACTGTTAGGGGTGTGATTCCCCTAGAAAATAAAAATTCATAAAAACGGATGCTAAAAGCGCAGCCGCCAACAATCTTGTGCTTAAGAAATCAGCCAGCCCATCTGTAACAAGCCCCAAAACCCAAGTGCAAAAATTGGCGTCGCGGAGAGTAGAGAATCGATTCTATCGAGAATGCCACCATGTCCTGGCAAAATAGTGCCTGAATCTTTGATATCGGCACGGCGCTTGAGCATCGACTCAAACAAATCGCCCAACACCGATGCCAAAATCGTCACCGCTGATAGCGCCACAAAGGCGGCAAGCGCACTGCCTGAGAGCTGTAGTTTTTCGACACTGATGTACCACACCACCAGCAGTCCCGTCACCAAGCCACCAATCAAGCCTTCAACACTCTTATTGGGCGAGACGCGTGGCGCCATCTTGCGGCGACCGAACTTACGACCCACAAAGTACGCGCCGCTGTCCGCACACCAAACCAACAAAAAGACATACATCAGCCACCATGGCGACTGCTGCCACAGATAGAACATGGCGGTGATGGCGGCAGTTAAGACAATCACCCCAACCGATGCCAAATGCTTGCCGTACCAGCGCTCGGTACGTTCAGGGAAACGACTGACCCAAGACATGGCAAACAGCCAAATGACCAACGAAGCTGCCCACCAGCCGACCCACAGCATATCTGCCCACATGGCGGCTATGGCAATCACCAATTCTAAGAGCACAAAACGCATGGGCATCCGCCATTTGGGCATCAGCTTGGTCCACTCATGCGCGCCAATGGTTGCGCCGACCAAAAGTAGCGGCGCAAACAATACTGCAGACTGACTGGCAAACAGCGCAATCCCAACGATAATAATAAGGATAATGGCTGTTTTTATCCGTTGCCACATAGCGATTCAACCTTTTGTTTATGCTGCTGTCCGTGCGCAAAACCACACAGCGTTACGCCAGTGGCGGGGTCTGCTGAGCGTCGATTTGTTCACTGGTTTTACCAAAACGGCGCTGACGCTTTGAAAAATCATCAAACATGGCGTCCAACTCTTTTGGCGTAAATTCAGGCCATAACGTATCGGTAAAAAACAGCTCTGCATACGCCGACTGCCACAGCAGAAAATTAGAAATACGGTATTCACCACCAGTACGAATCAGCATATCGACCGCAGGCTGATCCGCCAACTGTACATGCTGACCCAAGCGCTCAGCGCTGATGTCTGCTGCACCCAGCGTGCCTGCCTGTACCTGCGCGGCAAGCGTCTGTGCGGCACGGGCAATATCCCACTGACCGCCATAGCTGATGGCAATCACCAAAGTCATCGCCTCAAAGTCCGCCGTCTCCGCTTCTGCAGCGGCCATTTGTGCTTGCAAGGCGGTATCGAGCTGACTGCGCTCACCGATAAAGCGCAGACGAATGCGGTATTTTTGCATACGCGGCATCTGCTCTTTGATGGTAAGGGATAGAAGCTGCATCAACAGCGCCACTTCGTGCGGCGGGCGCTGCCAGTTTTCGCTAGAGAACGCAAATACTGTCAACACCTTGATGCCTGATGCCAAGCAATGCTCCACAATCGGGTCTAACGCGCGCTTGCCTTCAATGTGCCCCTCGCCTTTTCCAAGACCTTGGGCTTTGCCATAGCGGTTGTTGCCATCCATGATGATGGCGATATGTTGAGGCAACACGCGGCTGCTTGCGGCAATAGACGTAGACATAGGACACACTGCTTTAGAAAAAAGATACATGGGTACGAGCAGCGCATAGGCGCGCTAATCTGCTCGGACAAGACAATCATGCTGATACAAAATGCACATTCGGGGCGCGGCAACCTCACATAGGATGCGCGGCATATACCCCAAACGTGCATCGGTTTGCCCACTGGGGCAACCTTATACCGCCATCAGCTCGGTTTCTTTGCTTTCAAGTTTTTTATCAATGGTTTCGATAAACTTGTCTGTGATTTTTTGGATGTCGTCACCTGCGCGGCGCTCTTCATCTTCTGAAATCTCTTTTTCTTTTGCCAAGTCTTTCACGTCGTTTAGCATATCGCGGCGGATATTACGCACTGATACGCGGCTGTTTTCGGCTTCAGCACGTGCCAATTTTTGCATATCGCGGCGCGTCTCTTCGGTCAATGCCGGCATGGGTACGCGAATCACGTCAGCGGTCATTGGGTTTAGACCCAAATCTGCCTCACGAATGGCCTTGTCTACCGCTTGCACCATGCTGCGGTCAAACGGCTGTACCAATAGGGTGCGTGAATCTTCGACATTGACGCTCGCCACTTGGTTGAGTGGGGTATCTGCACCATAGTAGCTGACAGTGACGCCAGACAACATACCAGGATGTGCACGACCCGTACGCACTTTGCTAAATGCGTTCTCAAGGGCTTCGATGGTCTTTTGCATACGGGCTTCGCCGTCTTGTTTAATCTCTTTAATCATAATCTTGTCCTTATTTTTTTGATAAAGCCACAGGCTATTATTGCGACTTATTGGGATGAAGAAAAGGCGTATCGATGCTTAGTGATAAACGTGCGTGCCTTCATTGTCACCCATCACCACATTTAATAGCGCATTGGGCTTGGTCATGTCAAATACTTGTAGCGGGACGTTGTGCTCACGGCACAAGGCAATGGCGGTCAAGTCCATCACGCCAAGCTTTTGCTCAAGCACTTCATCAAAGGTCAAGCCATCGTATTTTTTGGCATCGTCATGTAGGCTTGGGTCTTTGTCATAGACGCCGTCAACTTTGGTCGCTTTTAGGATAATACCCGCTTCGATTTCAATGCCGCGCAGACACGCTGCGGTGTCAGTGGTAAAAAAGGGGTTGCCTGTACCCGCAACAAAGATGCACACTTCGTTGTTTTTTAGGTAGCGGATGGCGTTACGGCTGCTGTAGCTTTCGGTGACTTCACCGATGGGCAGCGCAGACATGAGGCGGGTTTTGATGTTGCGGCGCTCAAGCGCATCACGCATGGCAAGACCATTCATGACCGTGGCGAGCATGCCCATTTGGTCGCCTGTGACGCGCCCTACCAGACCTTCTTTTTGTAGCTGTGCGCCGCGGTACAAGTTACCGCCGCCAACCACGATACCCACTTGTACGCCAAGCCCGCGCAAATGCGCGATAGATAGGCTCATCTTATCAAGTACGTCACTGTCAATGCCCATGTCACGGCCGCCAGCGAGGGCTTCGCCTGAGAGTTTAAGCAAGATACGAGAGTAACGGGGATTTTTATCTGACATAAAGGCACCTTTTGTTATTAAGCTATGATGAAACATCAAACCGTTCAGCGACACCGCCCACCTGTCGATGGGCTAAATTGCGCTAATTGTAGCAAAAACCATTTGCTTTTGGGCAATTTTCCCCGCTCACTTGCCAGCCTGTACTGGCTGATAACTGGCGAACAGGTCATACTCGCTGGCATCGTCAATGGTGACGGTCAAAAATTGACCGACCTTGACCGCTGGGGTAATCTCATCGACGTAGACGTGACCGTCAATCTCGGGCGCATCGGCATAGCTGCGGCAGATGGCGATGTTTTCTTCTGCGTCAATCTCATCAACGAGCACGGTCATGGTTTTGCCGATTTTCTCTTGTAGCTTTTGTGCGCTGATTTCTTGCTGCACCGCCATCAGGCGCTCGTAACGGTCTTGCTTGACGTCTTCAGGCACGTGGTTGGGCAAGTCGTTCGCCACCGCACCCTCGACTTCTGAATACGTAAAGCAGCCCACGCGGTCAAGGCGCGCTTTTTTGAGCCAGTTGAGCAGGATTTCAAAGTCTTCTTCGGTCTCACCAGGAAAGCCAACCACAAAGGTAGAGCGAATGGCGATGTCTGGGCAAATAGCGCGCCATGCGTTGATGCGCTCCAAGGTGTTTTCGCTGTGCGCGGGGCGTTTCATGGCTTTGAGCACACTTTTGCTCGCGTGCTGGAACGGGATGTCCAAGTATGGGAGCAGCTTTTGCTCACTCATCAGCTCGACCACTTTGTCTACGTGCGGGTATGGATAGACGTAATGCAGACGCACCCAGATGCCAAGTTGGTTCAGCGCTTGACACATGTCATAAAACTTGGATTTGAGCGGCATGCCGTTCCAAAAGCTGGTCTTGTATTTTAAGTCCAGACCATAGGCAGAGGTGTCTTGCGAGATGATGAGCAGCTCTTTAACACCTGCTTTTTTTAGCGCCGCCGCTTCAGTCATCACCTCATCAATCGGACGTGAGACGAGGTCGCCGCGCAAGCTTGGGATGATACAAAAGGTGCAGCGGTGGTTACAGCCCTCAGAGATTTTAAGATAAGCATAATGATTGGGCGTTAATTTGATGCCCGCATCACTGATAAGGTCAATCTTTGGGTCGTAGTCTTTGCTGTTTTGTACGGGCTTTGGCACGTGGTGCGAGACGGCGGTAATCACTTCGTCATACGCATGCGCGCCTGTTACGGCAAGCACAGATGGGTGCATTTGGCGGATTTTGTCCGCGTCTTTACCGAGGCAGCCTGTGACAATGACTTTGCCATTTTTGCTGATCGCTTCGCCAATGGCATCAAGCGACTCTTGGACGGCAGACTCAATAAAACCGCAGGTATTGACGACGACCAAGTCTGCGCCGTCATAGTCACTGGCGACCTGATAGCCGTCACGGCTCAGCTCGGTGATGATGCGCTCGCTATCGACCAGTGCCTTTGGGCAGCCGAGCGAGACAAAACCAATCTTTGCGCCTGCGCTACTGACAGGAGCGGCTTGGCTGCTGTTATGACTGTCGCTGATGCTGCGGTTTTGGTTATGATTGGCTTTGTGATGATACGGCTCGGCACTTGCTGGGGCGCTGCTTGGTGTGTATTGCTGTACGGCATCGGTACTGGCTTGGGTGGTTGGGCTGGCGGTTGTCTGAGTGACAGACTGACTTGAAATCTTTGTCATGGCTGACCTTGCTTACGATAAATGGGCTGGTCGCATTGTACGTTTTTTTTGCATCAATCACCAGTTTTGCCGCGCTAGTGTATTGATTTATGGTTAAATATCGTCGTAGGTATCACGATTTTGCGCAAAACAGACAGGACGACATGATGAGTACGAGCGCCACCCACCCTCACAATCAGGTTTCGCTGCCCGATTTGGCCTTTGTTGCCCAGCATTTATTTACCGCGGTGTTGTGGGTAGATGCGCACTTAAAAATCATTTGGATCAATACGCAGGCCGAGCAGCTATTGGCCATCAGCCGTGGGCGGCTGCTCCAGCAATCTATTTTAACGCTATTAACCGCGCGCCTGCCTTATGATAAAAGCGCGCTCATCGTACCGACCAATGACAGTGCGCAGCTGCTCGCCGAGCGCTTTGCTCAAGCCTCGCAGTACCAGCAGCCGTTTATTGACCATGACCATGTGATTGAAATCAACAGCACCACCGTGGTATCAATAGACTATAGCGTCACGCCAGTACGTCACCAAGACAGCGATGCCTTTATTATCGAGATGTGGGGCAAAGACCGCCAAAGTCGTATCGCAGGCGCGCAGCAAAAGCAGCAACAATACGATGTGGCGCGGCACATGCTGCGGGCTGTGGCGCACGAGGTCAAAAATCCACTGGCAGGCATTCGCGGCGCAGCGCAGTTGCTGGCGCGTCAGTACCAAAAGTTCTCACAAAGCGGCGACACCCAAAGCAGCCCGCTACCACAAAAGCTGCTGGGCTACACCGACATCATCATTTCAGAAACCGACCGCCTCACCCAGCTGATCGGTCAAATGCTCGGCTCATCAAGGCTGCCTGATTGGCAACCCTTAAACATTCATGAGCCGTTAGAGCATGTTTTAACCTTGAGTACAGGGCAATACCCTAGCGTGACGGTGCATCGTGATTATGACCTGTCATTGCCTGAGCTGATTGCCGATAAAGACCAGTTGATACAGGTGTTTTTAAACTTGATTAACAACGCCTGCGAGGCGATGAGTGAATATCAAGCGCGCCTTGATGATAAAAGTCGTTATCAGATGCACCTTAATGTACAGACGCGGGTGGTGTTTCAGCACACCATCGGCAACCAGCAGCATCGGCAGGTACTGCAGGTGAGTGTTATTGATAATGGGGCAGGCATTCCGCCTGAGCTGGTGGGGCAGATATTTTTTCCGATGGTGACCAGTCGCGCGCAGGGCACGGGACTTGGATTGTCGATTGTGCAAGATATTATCAGCAGGCATCATGGTATGATTGAGGTGGATTCTATGGCTGGGCGCACCTGTTTTATGGTATATCTGCCCTTTATTCAGCCAAGTAAGCAGCCAGACAGTTCATCGACGCGCTGATGGGCGTGTTTGTTTTTTGGTTTTTTGCTCATAAGAGGGTTTTGTATGACCGACCGCTTTGCCACGACAGACGTCACCGATGACACACCTGCCTGCCTATGGCTGATAGATGATGATGCCGCATTGCGTCTGATACTGGCAGATACCTTTATGGATGCAGGGCTTGAGGTCATTCGCTTTACCCAAGCGCAGGCGGCGTGGATGCGCCTCAATGACATCTTGGCAAACGATGCGACGGACGATGCACTGCCCGATGTGATTTTGACCGATATCCGTATGCCGCTGATGGATGGGCTGTCTTTTAGTGATTGGGTGCATGAGCATTTTCCTGAGCTGCCCGTCATTATCATGACCGCGCATTCAGATTTGTCCTCAGCGATTAACAGCTACCAGACGGGCGCGTTTGATTATTTGCCCAAGCCTTTTGACTTGGATGACGCGGTGGCACTGGTGGACAAGGCGATTGCCCAACGTCTGCGCACCCAGCCCATAGACGTAGACGCACCCACAGCCGCTGCGCCTGCCAAGCCCACCGAGCGCCCTGCCCCTGTCACACCGCCCAAGCCCAAACCGCCTGTACTCATCACCGATACCGACGATGCGGCGGACGCGCCCTTTACCGATGAGACACATCCGCCCGCTGGCATTATCGGGCAATCACAAGCCATGCAAACGGTGTTTCGAGCCATCGGTCGCTTGGCGCACTCGCCCATCACTGTCTTGATTACAGGGGAGTCGGGTACCGGTAAAGAGCTGGTCGCAAGCGCACTACACCAGCACTCCCCGCGCCGCGACGCGCCCTTTATTGCCCTGAACATGGCGGCGATTCCGCACGATTTGATAGAGTCTGAACTGTTCGGGCACGAAAAAGGCGCATTTACAGGTGCAACCACCCAGCGCCAAGGGCGCTTTGAGCAAGCCAATGGCGGCACGCTGTTTTTAGATGAAATTGGCGACATGCCGTTTAGCACCCAGACTCGCTTGCTGCGCGTGCTTGCCAATGGCGAGTTTTATCGCGTTGGCGGCAGATTGCCTGTCAAAGTCGATGTGCGCATCATCGCCGCCACGCACCAAAACCTAGAGCAACTGGTCAAAAAAGGCACGTTCCGCGAAGATTTGTTTTACCGTCTCAACGTCATCCGCCTGCCCTTACCGCCGCTGCGTGCGCGTCCTGAGGACATCCCCGCGCTTAGCCGCTTTTTTTTGCAGCAAGCTGGCAAGCAGATGAATACCAAAGTTAAAAACCTGCATCCCGATGCCCTTGCCACCATGCAGCGCTTTGACTGGCGCGGTAATGTGCGTCAGCTCGAAAACGTCTGTCTGTGGCTGACCGTGATGGCAACAGGCGACACCATCTTGGCAGAAGACTTGCCACCTGAGCTGCAAGCAAACGCCGCGCCGCCTATAACCACCCAAGACGGACAAAGGGCGCACGACGTCAGTCAGCCAATGGACGCCGCACCCGCTCATAACGCGCAAACCACAGCGCTCGCTACAGCCAGCCCTGCCTCCGCGCAACATCAGCACAGCCGCACCGACTGGCAGCAGCCGCTCAGCCTTTGGGCACAGCGCGCCTTACAAGCGGGCGATACCGACATATTGCAAACCGCCACGCCTGCCTTTGAAAAAGTCTTGCTCAATGCGGCGCTTGAACACAGTGATGGCAAAAAAATCGAAGCGGCAAAGCTGCTCGGCTGGGGACGCAACACCCTCACCCGAAAATTGCAGCAGCTCGAGGCAAATGCGGCAGATGGGGCAAAATAAGCAGCCAACGCGTACAAAAAATTGCCCATTAAAATCAAATATTTATAAAAAATCGCTGAAAAACAGTAAAAAATTTATAAAAAATGCAGCAAAAGGGCTTGCCAAACCCATTAAACTCTATATAATAGCCAACCACTGAGACGCACTACCGAATCAGTTAATCTTCATCACCGCGTTTGCAATCAAACAAAGTTGATGATAGAGTAACGAAAAATTGGGGCTGTGGCGGAATTGGTAGACGCACCAGATTTAGGTTCTGGCGCCGCGAGGTGTGAGAGTTCGAGTCTCTCCAGCCCCACCAATTTTCGGATAGTGATTTAACTGTCTCATACTGCATACTAAGCCTGCTTTCTTTAGCAGGTTTTTTTATAAAGCATCACCGATTGATGCTCTAATAAAGAATCGGGGCTGTGGCGGAATTGGTAGACGCACCAGATTTAGGTTCTGGCGCCGCGAGGTGTGAGAGTTCGAGTCTCTCCAGCCCCACCATTATTTAGCTTAAGGTAGTTTTTCTTAAGCGCATACAAAACCTGCCTTTGAGCAGGTTTTTTTGTGTCTGTAGGTTTTGTCATTATTCTTTATTTATTGCTCGCGACATTTATTGCTCGCAACTCCCTATCTATTATTTTTATTCCATTGTTTTCATTCAAACAAAAAAAACAGCCCGCGAGTCGTGAGCTGTTTTTTCTCATTAATAACACCTGCTTTAAAGACGGTCAAAACCCGAGTTAATAGCCACTACAATTGCGCTTTGACTGACTGATTTTGCCATTTTTACAGACGAACTTTGTGCCTTCACAATGCGATATGCCGCCCATTTTGCCTGAACACGGCTTATTTTGCGCATTTGCTTCCATAATCGGTGTCATCATAAACACCGAGACAAACAGTACTGACCAATATTTCATCAGAGCCACTCCCGTGTAAGGACGGAGAGAATCACCGCCTTTTACATCATAGCGCGTCGTCTTTGGTTTCTATATCTGTTTTTTGCGGTTTTTTATAGTCGTATTCTTCAAAGCCTTTGAGCAGCTGTTTGCGCCCTGTTTCGGTGTAATATTTAAAATATATCGAACCCAATATCGTTGCTATCAATAATATGGCAAAACCCATAATCACATCACCTTGTAAAATTTTTATAGGGTAGCATTGGTAATATCATTCTATGCAATCATGACCATGCTGTCTTGTCGCATCTGATTATTTATGCACTTCAATTATCGCTGCCAGCACCTCTGATATATCGCAGTAACGGTTATTTTTGTGCTTTGCAAGACAGCCTTCTATAACTCGTTGCCAATGCGCGTATTCTGCAGGCAGCTTCGGTATTGGTGCTTGGCAATGCTGTACTGCCCATGCGTGCATTTTATCTTTTTCTGCTTGTACTGTGTCAATTTGATACGGGCGCTGACCCGCCAGCATTTCATACATCAATACGCCAAAGGCATAAATATCGGTCTGCACGGTGGCAGGCTGTCCATGCCAGCGCTCGGGCGCAAGGTAGGCAGGCGTGCCCATTGGCACGGCGGTATTGCGCATGGGACAGCTCAGCGCAAAATCACACAGCGTAATAAAACTATTCTCATTGCATAAAATATTGCTAGGCTTTATATCGTTATGCAGCCAGCCTGCGTGATGCAGTTTACCTAAAGCGGCGGCAATGCGTTGTATTATTTCGGGCTTATTTATAGCAGAATGTTGGCGCAAAAGCGCACGTAGGTCGCTGCCGCAATTTTTTATGATTAAGACAGTAGCAGCTTTATCATCTGCTAAGGGCAACGTGTATTGCGCAATAACGGGCGGGACATACTGAGAAAGCGTGGGCAATGCCAGCAAGGTAGGTAATACGCTAATCTCATAATCCAAATTTCCAAAACTAGCAGACGCACAGTTGATATTGATTTCCCATTTAACAATGACGCGCCCTTGTTCTAAATGACGGGCGCGCAAAATGCCTTGTATTTGTGACAAACCCGCTTTCTCAGACGGCTGATAGCTGATACGCATGGGCATGATGCCTTGATAGCCACGCGCCCGCAACGCACAGATGATTTGAGTTTGGTACGCATCGACTTGCGCTCTTATCGGCATTGGCATACCCTACCTAGTTGTATTGTTTATTGTCTTATCAAGGATAGCCTGTATGTCTGAGCCACGCCCCTACGCCCTACCCGAGCCGCTGATTGACTTATTGACCCGCTACTTCACTGAGCACACCACCCCACCTGTAAGCATTGACCCTGAGCAGCTGGCGTATCGCTGGATCGGCGGCGCGCAAGGGCATCTTGAAGCGCTGACGGTCAATCTGCATATTGGCTTGGACGATTTGCAAGGCATCGAGATCCAAAAAGCCAAACTGGTACAAAACACGCGCCAGTTTTTAAAGGGCTATCCTGCCAACCATGTCCTGATGACGGGCACACGCGGCGCGGGCAAATCGTCGCTCATCCGTGCGCTACTGCGTGAGTACCATGCCGAGGGGCTGCGCGTGATTGAGATTGCCCGTGATGACCTTGTGGTACTCGATAAGATACGTGCTGCCATCAACACCTTGCCCAAAGACTGCGCGTGCCGCTACGTGGTGTACTGTGATGATTTGGCATTCAATGGTCATGACGAAAACTACCGCACGCTAAAAAGCGTGCTCGATGGCGCGCTGGACTCAGAGCAAGACAAACTGCTCGTCTATGCGACCAGCAATCGCCGTCATCTACTGCCACAAATGATGAAAGACAATGTGGACATCTATAATGGGCAGACCGATGAGGTCAATCCGTATGAAACCATTGATGAGACGGTATCACTGTCCGACCGCTTTGGGCTGTGGCTGTCGTTCCAGCCGATGAATCAGCAGACGTATTTGCAGATTGTGCAGCATTATTTGCAGCAAGCGGCGGCGCAGTTGCCTAAAAACATTGCCGCGCAATTACCGCAAGCGGGCGACACTGAATTGCCCAATGATGCCAAGACACATGCCTTACGCTTTGCCTCGCAGCGTGGGCGCTCGGGACGCTCGGCGTATCAGTTTAGCCGTCAATGGATTGGGCAATTACAACTCATGGCGGACGAAGCGAACAGCGATAATTAATAGCAAACGCGACAACGCCTGCCAGCCTTTGTTATTAAGCATCTTTGTTATGGCGCGATTCATTGTGTTTAAGGTTACCCAAATAACTGACCGTCACTTCGCCCGTTTCTTTATCGGGCGCGACCATATATTGGGCAAAGTCCGCTGCCAGCCACAGCGCCCCTGAATAATGCGCTTCGGCATCGGCGCGAATGTGCGCCATGTTCGGCGTGTCGCTGCTCGCATCCTCAAACGACTGATAACGGGCGCTAAAGTGGGTCAGTATCAGCTGATTAACGTTCATCTCAGTTGCCGCCTTTGCCACTTGCGCAGCGCTGCTGTGCATGGGGTCGTAGCCCTTATTATTGCTTTGTACTTTTTCCAATTGCGCTTGCACATAGGTCGCTTCGTGTACCAGCAATGCCGCGTCTTTGAGCGTTTCTTGCAAGCGCTCAGGCGCATCATTATCCCCAGCAATCACCACTTTGGTGCGCTGATTGTGCAGCTGTGTATAATCGGCGGCGTGCAATATCTCCCCTGTATCAAGGGACACGTCTTTACCTTGTTGCAGCTGTCCCCACACTTGCCCCGCGGCGATGCCATCTTTGTTTAAGCGTTCGGTGTTAAGCACGCGCCGACCGATATTTTGGGTAATGCCAAAGCCATAAGACGGCACGCGGTGCGATAGCGGCGTGATATCAATGACAAGCTCGTGCGCGCTGCCTAACCGCAAGGTCTGCGCCTTATAGCTGCCGTCAGCCTGCTGTAAGTCCTCAATCGCCACAAAGTTAATGGCAAAAGGAAAATACAATTCAGTGGTGATGCTCAAGGTATCGAGCAACTTACCAATCGCCTTTGGCGCAATAAGGGTTAACGGCTGCGTGCGCCCTGACATCGCCGCACTGGCGAGCAGCCCTGGTAAGCCATAGCAGTGGTCGCCATGTACATGCGTGATGCAAATCAGCTGTAGTTGGGACAAGGACAGCTTGGTGTGCAGCAGCTGATGCTGCGTGCCTTCGCCGCAGTCGATTAATACCCACGGACGGTTTTTGCGGCTTTGTGCTCTATCTGCGTTTAAAAACGGATTGAGGCATTCAACAGCCAGCGCGGTGACGTTGCGCTGCTTGGTCGGTACGCCAGCAGACGTCCCCAAAAAGGTCAGTTGTAGCATACGCTATCCTTTATTGTTGGTTGCCGCTTAGCTTGTTGCCGCCTTATTGTTATCGGCTTTGACACATAAGCATCTCGCCGCGCTCAACCATCTGCCCGCCATTTGCCACGCAGTTATTGACCATACGCGACTCATGCGCGCGCCCGCCAGCATAAAAGCTGATGGCGCACAAGATTAAGACCAGTGCCTTTTGTGACCAGCCCTTAACATCAATCGGCGTCGGTTCTTCGATGGGAGGTAGATTGTCATGGGGTGGCGGGCTGGTGGGCTTATCAGACTGGCTCATTGCTTACCTATCACGGATGGTTAAAATGGGTGGGTACTTGATTGACTTAAGTATTTAATTGACTTGGGTACTTTATTAAATTAGGTACTTATTTAACAAAAATGTGGGCGCAGCATAGGAACACTGCACCCCAATGGACACTATAAATCACAAATCATTAAAACTGCGGCAAACCGCCTTTGTCGCCAGCACGCTGAAAGGCTGGACGCGCTTCACAGCGTTTTAGCCAATTCAGCAGATTGGCATAGCGCACATCATCGAGTCCTGCGCGCGCTTTTGAGGCGGCAACGACGATATACATCTGCACATCAGCGGCGCTAAAGGCTTCGCCTGCGAACCAATGGTTGTCTTGTAAATGACGCTCCATTAGGTTGAGGTTATTAACAATGTTTTTATTAATCAAGCCGTTTTCAACTTGCTTGCGGATGCCTTTGCTGATCGGTTTAATAAACACAGGCGAGCGCTGCACGACTTTATTAAACACCAAGCGCATCACCAAAAATGGCATAGCGGTCGCTTCGGCAAAATGCAGCCAAAAGGTGTACATCTCCCAGCCCGCTTCGTTGTCATCGGTCGGCTTGAACTGCTGCTTGGTGTCATAGTGTCTGAGCAAGTATTCAATGATAAAGCCCGACTCTGCCAGTGCGCGATTATTGACTTCAAGTACGGGGGTGTGCCCAAGCGGATGGATTTTTTTAAGTTGTTCTGGGGCTAAATAAGCCTTGGTGCGTTCATAAGTGACGAGTTTGTAGTCCAAATCCAGCTCTTCTAGCAGCCAGAGAATACGAAACGAGCGTGAGTTGTTTAAATGATGAAGCGTTAGCATAAAACCTTCCCATTTTGTGTGAGATTGCCCAGCAGCAGCACAACGGGTTGCGCTTGGATAACGCGGTTTTAATCATACAGTCAGCGTGCGCGTCTGCTGGGTACAGGGCTTCGATGATAGCGCAATTAGCGCAGCTTGGACACCGCCAGATTGTAGCGCAGCGGTCAAAAACGTATCTGCTGCGTCAATCGGCTGTTATCACTGCCCTATTGTGATGCTTGTTTATTGCGCTTTATCGCCATTCTGCACATGTAAAGCATAAAAAAGGTCTCACACCCTTGGGCAGAGACCTTTTGTTTTAAGCATACATCAGAGCCATTATAGCGCGTCGTCTGCATCGCTGACTGCTGCGTCCATGACGTCGGTGGTGTCCGTCATATCATCAGCCTCTAGCGAGGTGTCTGCATCGAACACGCCGTCTTCTTTGAGCGCATCGACCAATTCATCTTCGCCATCGTTTTCGACACGTGCCATGGCGACCAGCTTTTCGTCTTTTGGCAAGCGAATCAAGGTCACGCCTTGGGTGTTGCGTCCCGCGCTTGCGACATTCGCCACAGGCGTACGTACGAGGGTGCCTTTGTCTGAGATTAAGATGATGTCGTCTGTGTCCTCGACTTTGGTGGCGCGTACCAGTGCGCCATTACGGGCGCTGGTCTTGATGGCAATCACGCCGCCGCCGCCGCGCTTTTGCACATTGAATTCATCAATCAAGGTGCGCTTGCCATAGCCGTTTTCACAGGCAATCAAAATCTCTTGGGTGTCTTCTTCGATGACCACCAATGATTTGATGTCGTCATTGTCTTCGATACGCATACCGCGCACGCCTTTTGCGGTACGACCCATAGCACGGGCATCATTTTCATCAAAGCGAATCGCTTTACCACTTGAGGCGAACAACATGACTTCTTGGCTGCCGCTAGTGATACGGGCACTGACCAATTTGTCACCGTCTTCAAGACCGATGGCAATCAAGCCATTCGAGCGAATGTTGGCAAACTGTTTAAGCTCGACACGTTTGACCGTGCCTTTTGCAGTCGCAAAGAACACAAATGGTGGCTCGGCATCGTTGCTGCTGTCTTCATCTATATCGGCATCGACAGTCTCTGCCGCTGTTGGCGCTTCGGTCAGCTTTGGAATCGGCAAGATGGTGGTAACTTGCTCATCTGGGTCTAAACCAATCAGGTTCACCAGTGGACGACCGCGCGCGCCACGGCTGGCAATCGGCACTTCAAACCCGCGCAAGCTAAACACGCGCCCGCTGTCGGTAAAGCACAGGACGGTAGCGTGCGTTGAGGTGACGACCAAATGGTCAATCACGTCATCTTCTTTCATGCTGGTGGCAGACTTGCCTTTGCCGCCGCGTTTTTGTGCCACGTAGTCATCAATCGGCTGCGTTTTCGCGTAGCCTGTGCGTGATACGGTCATCACCACGGTCTGTTCAGGAATCAAATCTTCGCGGCTAAAGTCGCTACGCGCATCGACGATATCGGTACGGCGCTCGTCACCAAAGTTGTCACGGATATCAATCAGCTCTTCGCTAATGATGCCCATCAATTTATCAAAGTCACCGAGAATAGACTCAAGGTGTGCAATCTCGCGCAGCAAATCTTGATACTCTTCGGTCAGCTTGTCTTGTTCAAGACCAGTCAAGCGGTGCAGCTGCATCTCAAGGATGGCATTGACCTGCTCAAGTGACAGACGGTACTGACCCTGCGCGTCCGCCAGCAAACCAAACGGCGCATTCGGGTCTTCGCCTTCGATATAGTCAGGACGTACCGACTGGCTGCCTGCGGCGCTGAGCATCGCTTGCACTTCGCCTGAGCGCCACGTTTGCCCAAGCAGCGCTTCACGCGCCATGCCGCGGTTGGCAGAGGTCTTGATGGTTTCGATCATCTCATCAATGTTGGCAAGCGCAACGGTCAAACCTTCAAGCAGATGACCACGGACGCGGGCTTTGTTCAGCTCAAAAATCGTACGGCGGGTCACCACTTCTTGACGATGACGCACAAAGGCAGCAATCAGCTGACGCAATGTCAATAGCTTGGGCTGACCATTGTCCAGCGCCACCATATTGATGCTAAAGCTCGACTCAAGCGGCGTTTGCAAAAACAGGTTATTAACGATGACTTCGGCAGTCTCACCACGGCGCAAGTCGATGGCGATACGCATACCGTCTTTGTCCGACTCGTCACGTATCTCACTGATGCCTTCGATTTTTTTGTCACGTACCAGCTCAGCAATACGCTCAATCAGCTTGGCTTTGTTCGCCTGATAAGGTACTTCGGTAAAGACGATGCGCTCACGCTCGCGGTTGACGCCTGTGTCGCTCATCGGCTCGATGTGGTAGCGCCCGCGCACGTGCAAGCGCCCTTTACCCGTACGATAAGCATCAACGATGCCTGAGCGACCGTGGATAATGCCGCCTGTCGGGAAGTCGGGTCCTGAAATATAGGTCATCAGCTCTTCGGCTGAGATGTGCGGGTTTTCAGCATAGGCAAGGCAGGCATTAATAACCTCAGTGAGGTTGTGCGGTGCCATGTTGGTCGCCATACCGACCGCAATACCTGTCGCGCCGTTGACGAGCAAGTTCGGAATACGGGCAGGCAAGACGCTGGGCATACGCTCTGAGCCATCGTAGTTGTCTTCCCAATCGACGGTATCTTTGTCGATATCGGCAAGCATCTGATGGGTCAGCTTGGTCATACGCACTTCGGTATAACGCATCGCTGCAGGTGGATCATCATCAATCGAGCCAAAGTTACCTTGACCATCGACCATCGGATAGCGCAAGCTAAAATCCTGCGCCATACGTACGATGGCGTCATACACGGCGGTATCACCATGCGGGTGGTATTTACCAATCACATCACCGACCACACGCGCAGATTTTTTATAAGGCTTGTTATAGTCGTTCGACAGTACATGCATTGCATACATGACGCGGCGATGCACAGGCTTGAGTCCATCACGGACATCAGGTAGCGCGCGCGAGACGATCACGCTCATCGCATAATCCAAATAGGACTGCTTTAATTCATCGACGATGGCAATAGGACTGACCGAATCGCTCATATACACTCCTTTACTGACATAGTGCCCATACCGCAATGCATATAGGCACACCTGACCGCAATAATAAATGCCGTCTTATAGGCGTGCCAATATACAAAAAAAGCCCCAAAACTTCGGTGCTGGGCTGGGCAGATGGCAATCATTTTAATAGTAAATAAAAGAGGCTATTTTAGCACAAATTTGCAGATTTAGGGGCATTTAGGCGCTATTAAACCAAAGCAAATCAGGCGGTTAATACGTCTGTTTTCTACGTATTACCGCCTGATTTTACAATACGGACATGCTTTGGATATTACATGGGGGTATTCACAAAGTTTTGGTCAAAGAACTGACGCGTGGCGTTCATACAGGCGCTGCTGACCAATGCGCCATGATAGTTGGCCAAAATCGCCGCTTGTGGTGATACGCCATTTTGTATCGCGTTGTTCACGGTAAACTGATAGCTGGTGCTAAACTGCGTTTGTGCTTGAGTCACAACAGCATTGAGACTCCAAGGATTGGTGGAGGCTTTCCCAATCAAGCTGACGCTTGGTATGGTGCGTTTGTCCGCGTTGGTGGTATCGACATCGAGCACAGTAACGTTTAGCGCAGGATTGCTGATGCTGGCATTCGCTAAAATCTGTGCCATGCTGCCTGTGTTTAAATCATAAAAGACAGTAGGATCTTGATTGCCGCCGCACAGCATGGTGGGCATACTGGGCAAATAACCGCGCAAATCATTGTCTTTTAGCGCTATTCTTAGCGGATGCTTGGGGTCAGCGGCAGGACTGACGCCTGTACCTGCTAAGAGGCCGTCACGGTTCTGTAGGGCATCTGCCATATAAGCGGCGCGGTAATCGGTTTTAACCAAATAGTTGGTTTTGTCAAAGCCAATCGGCGCAAATGGTAAGGTACTTTTTGGCAAATTATCAATCAAGGTATTGCCTGTGGGCGTTGCCTCAAACAGTGCATTTTCAGGCAATTTGTCAGCAGCGACCAGCTGCGAGAACGTCTGCACATTCGGCATTGGCGTAGACGCATACTTGTCTAAGAAAATGTCGCTTTTTTGATTATAAATATTGTTGTATTTGGGCTGCATACCATACGCCAATAAAGGTGCAAAGCGGGTCGCGCCAATATTGACGTTCCCCGCAAAGATGGCATCAGCAAACGCCGCCAATGCATACGGTCCTGATGAGGGCGCAAGCGCAGTGACCGTTTCCTTGTTGCTCTCTAAACGCCGCGCGGTCGCCATCGCCACATAGCCGCCTTGTGAGTAGCCACTGACAAACAGCTTATTGCCTGCGCTGATATTGCGATAGTTGATGTCGTTAATCAGTTTTTGACGCGCGATGACCACACGCGCATTATCAAGAGCATCTACCATGTCTTTTGATTGCTGTTCGGCGACCAGATACGGATGGTAGCTGAGCTTGGAGTCGTCATAGCCTGCGTAGTTCGGCGCAACAACGATATAGCCTTGCGCCGCAAAACTTGCGGCAATCAGTGCGGCTTCAGCGGCAGCGGAGTTGCTTTGGTTGCCGACTTGGGTGATGTCATAGTTTTTGTCAGTGGTAGTGCCGTGCGCGTAGAGCAATATCGGACGGTTGCCTGTACATGCCGCGCTGCTGCCTGTTGGCAACATCACTGCGGCGGTGGCATTGGTGCGTTCATTAGCCGCACCGCGTGTATGGTAATCAATCTTTTCGACCGCGACACCACATTTGGCGGCAGGCACACCAATGGCGGACAGACCCAAGCTATTGATGTTGGTCTGATTAAAGGTTGCAATGGCTTCATTGCTGGTAAAGTTATCACGGATGACGCTGGTATTGTCGTCGTCACCGCCGCAGCCCGTCAGCAATAGTGCGCTGGCAATAGAGACGGACAACAGACAACGAGAGGTAGAGATAATCGGTTTCATAAATGCCTTCCTTAGCAGTATTTGAGAGATGGACAATCTGTAGGGGTAATCCTCTATCGGTCAAATACCACGGGTGCCTCATCACGCACCATGCCTTGCAAGGCGGCCGATAGTCGATAGATGCAGCTTGCTTTTTTGTATCCGTTACCTTACTGGTTATACCGTATAATGTAAGGAAAAGCTACTCTATAGCGTGTAAGCAAATGTCATCGATTGTATATCGCCATATCTGCTATACACTAGGGCGCAGCGCCCCTATTTTGCCCAATGAGGACTTATGACATCATTAACCACCGCCAACGCTTGGCTTATTCTGATTATCGCAGGCCTCTTTGAAATCGGCTGGCCTGTCGGCTATCAGCTGAGCGCCATACCCAAATACCGTGTGGTCGGCTGGGTAATGGTGGTGAGCTGCGTGCTTATCAGCGGTGTGCTGTTGTGGCTGGCACAAAAATCCATTCCCATTGGGACTGCGTATGCGGTTTGGACAGGTATCGGCGCAGCGGGCACGTTTTTGGTCGGTGTGTACTTTTTCAATGACACCATGAGCGTGATGCGTTTTTTTGGCGTTGCTTTTATTATTCTTGGCGTGATTACCCTAAAGCTTGCCGAAAATGGCGCATAGGCTTATGCTAACGCCGTTATTGCTGACCCCTTATCAGCACACTTGAATGCGGCGCGATAAACCCAAAGAGCGCCGCCCACTGCCTACCCTTTTGTAAAAAGATGATTGCTCATGTCTCTATCTTCTACGGACACTGCTACTAGCGCGCCTGGCGCTATACCTACGCAGCAGCCAGACAATGCGCGCAGCAAAGCCCCACGCGCTGACCGCAACTTTGACGCCATTGCCGACCATTTTGAAAACAAAGTCTATGGCGGGCACAAAGGCGCTATACGCTTGGCTGTCTTGCGCCGTGATATTTTTGATTATGTCGATGCCCAGCAAGACAAGCTCGGTCGCCCGCTACGCATCCTCGATGTGGGCGCAGGCTTGGCGCAGATTGCTATTGATTTGGCAGCACGTGGTCATCATGTGGTGGTCAATGACATTTCCGCCAATATGCTGGCAAAGGCGAAGAACAATGCTGCCGCCATACCCAATGCGGCGGACAACCTCACTTGGCACGTGTGCCCGTATCAAGCATTGCCTGAACAGTTGGGCGCGACGGCAGGGACGTTTGATTTGATATTGTGTCACGCGCTGCTGGAGTGGCTTGCCGAGCCGCAAGCGGTGATGGACTTTTTTGACCGCCAGCTTAGAGCAGATGGCGCGCTGTCCTTGTGCTTTTATAATCCCGCCAGCTTTGATTATCGCAATCTGATGATGGGCAATTTTAATGTGCTCGATAATAAAAACTTCGCGGCGGACAATAAAAAAAGTCTGACGCCCAATCATCCCGTTGCCTACAGCGAGGTGCAAACGTGGATAGCCAAGCATCATTATCAGGTGAAGAAAAGCAGCGGCTTGCGTGTGTTTTCTGACTACGTGACCCAAAAACGCGGCGGCAACGAGCATCCTGAGGAAGTCATCCGCATGGAGCTGCGCTACTCAGAACAAGAGCCGTATAAATGGATGGGGCGCTACTTGCACCTATTGCTTTTGCGCGGCTAGGGCTGAGGACTTGTCCTGCTCTGACCACGTCGTGGCATTGATATTGGCTTCGTCAAACACCACCACGTGCTCAAGCATCGGAACAATACCGATGCGCGAGCCGATTGGGTGGTTGTGATGACTGGCAACAAGCGCAAACACAATCTGTCCATCATCGAGCTGTAAGCGGTACAGGTAATTTGCACCGCGAAACACGCGCCCGACCACCAGTGCCGTCTGCGTACTGTCGTCATCGTGGATGATGTCGTCGGGACGCACCAAGACCTTGATGCGCGTGCCATTTGGGTAATCATAACGGCAGTATTGCGGCTGGTTGTCCGCATCCAGCACTTCCATACGCCGATAAATATCACCGAGCGCCGTCGCCACGCGTCCCTCATGAATCACGCCATCAATCAGCGCGCCCTCGCCCACAAACTCAGCGACAAAGGCACTGACAGGCTCATGATACAAGGTGCTGGGACTCGCCCACTGTACCAGCTTGCCCTCGTGCATCACGCCCACTTTATCAGCGATGGCAAAGGCTTCGTTTTGGTCGTGCGTGACCAAAATCGCGGTGGTCTCCGTACGCTTTAGAATATCGCGCACGCTCATGGCGAGCGACTCACGCAGCACCACATCAAGATTGGAAAACGGCTCATCGAGCAACAACAGCTTTGGCTTGGGGGCAAGGGCGCGCGCGAGTGCCACGCGCTGCTGCTGTCCGCCTGACAGCTCGGCGGGGCGTTTGTCCGCGTGCTCGGTCAGCTCAACCAGCTCGAGCATTTCTTTGACCCGTGCTTTTTTGTCCGCTGCCGACCAGCGTCCAAGCCCAAAGGCGATGTTTTTGGCGACGCTTAAATGCCCAAACAGCGCATAATCCTGAAACACCATACCCATGCCGCGCTTGGCGGGGGCAAGGCTAAAATTGCGCTTGCCTTTTTGCTCGGTCAGGCATTTATTGCGTAGC
Organism: Psychrobacter aestuarii; assembly: GCF_904846035.1. Lineage (GTDB taxonomy): Bacteria > Pseudomonadota > Gammaproteobacteria > Pseudomonadales > Moraxellaceae > Psychrobacter > Psychrobacter aestuarii. The sequence goes on along the minus strand of NZ_CAJGYT010000001.1, from coordinate 2,372,053 downwards.
GTAATCACGCCTTGGCGCGTCGGCTCAAGACCTGCAATCGCCCGCAGTGCCGTGGTTTTGCCGCAGCCGCTATAGCCCAAAAAGCAGCCGATTTCCCCTTGCTGCAAGCTGAGGCTCAAGCCATCCACCACGATGGTATCATCATAACCAACCACCAAATCTTGTACACTAAAGTACGCCGCATCACTTGCCGTAGCCGAGCCTGCGCGCTCGGAGGGCATACTGGTACGCGCCTCTTTTTCTGCCTGCGCCTTTGGCGTCGTGGCAGGCGGACTGCTAACGCTTTTTTGCTTGGTGATGTCATCAAAACGCTCAGTATACATAGACGATACCCACTTATTCACCTAAAAAATTATTTTACCGCAATCGGCACGCTTATGTGGCGCAACGCTTTTATGCCTTTAAGCCTTATCACTTTGACGCAGCAGCACCCATACAGGAATCAAGCCCACCAAGACAATTAGCAAGCTGGGCAACGCCGCGCGTCCCCACATACCTTCGCTGGTCATCTCAAACACGCGCACCGCCAGTGTATCCCAGCCTTGACGCCGCGTCATTAGGGTGATGGGCATCTCTTTCATGACTTCAACAAAGCCCATAAGCAGTGCGGTCAATACCCCAGGGCTTAAAACGGGCAATACCACTTGCCGCCAGCGTTGCCACGCACTGTTTGATAACAAGCGCGCCGCCGATTCTTGGTTTTTGGTCAAGCGCTGTAATTGGCGGTCAATCGGTTGAAAGCTGACGGTCATAAAACGCGTGGCAAGCGCAAGCAGCATCACCGCCACACTGCCCGATAAGATTTGATGCTCACTGATACCGAGCGCAATCAGCTGATTGTCCAGCCATGCAATCGGAATAAACACTCCAACCGCGAGCACCGTACCAGGAACGACATAACCCAAGTTTGCCAGTGCCGTGAACGTCTTGGTCGATTTGTCAGGATATTGGCGCTTAATCCACGCAATGACAATCGCCAATACCGCAATAAACAGCGTGGTCATGCTGGCGATTAAAATACTGTTCATCACAAAATCAACGTAGCGCGCGTCAAAATCCTCACGGAAATTGGCAGCCGTCCAATATATCAGCTGCACAAACGGCACTAAGAAGGCAATCAAAAACACCACGCCACAAAACAGCATCAGCCCAATCTTAGCAGCAAGGCTGACCTCAAAGCGGCGATTGTCCCCTTGTGTGGTCGCCACACCGCGGCGCGCCTGCCAGTATTGCTCCAGCATCACCACGACAAACACCACACCGATAAGCAACGCGGCAAGCTGCGCGGCTGTGGTCAGACTAAAAAAGCCAAACCACGCCTTATAAATCGCCGTGGTAAAGGTATCGACATTAAATACCGACACCGCGCCAAAGTCCGCAAGCGTCTCCATACTCGCCAGCAGCAGCCCGCCCAATATCCACGGCAGCGCCTGCGGCAATGCTAAGCGAAAGAACACTTTGCCGCGTCCCAACCCCAGCATTTGCCCTGCTTCAATGGCGCGCCGTCCTTGTGACAAAAACGCTTGGCGCGCAAGCAAATACACATAAGGATAAAACGCCAAGGACAGTATCGCACCCGCGCCCCACACATTGCGCAATGACGGAATGCCCGAGGTCATGCCCATCGCCCGCAGCGTGGTCTGTAATGGACCACTATAATCAACAATGCCTACAGTCACAAACGCAAGCACATACGCAGGCATGGCAAGTGGTAGCATCAGCGCCCACGAAAAAAAACGCTGACCTGGGAAACGATACATACTCGTCACCCACGCCAGCGCTGTGCCGATACTGCCTGCAATAGTCATGACCATCAGCAGTAAAATGGCGGTGTTTTTTAACACTTGCGGCAGCACGTATTCACGCATGTGCGCCCAGATGTCGGCGACAGGCTGCGTCCATGAGAGCAGCACAATCACAATCGGTATCAGCATAAACAACGAAATCAGCCCGAGGACTGATTTTGAAAGTAAACGCGTACGCAAGGTATGGTCACGGCTGACCGTGTGGCGGGTATTGCCCGTAGGGACGCTATCCTCGTCTACTGACGCTTTGGACCATAAAGCCATAACTCAACCACCGTATCAGACGTATAAAAAACAAGCCGCGCCTCACCTATTGGGTGACGCGCGGTGTATTGTATTTATTTATAGCCCGCTTTGTCCATCAATTGGATGGCTTGGGTCTGTAGCTCGCCGAATTTTTGTACATTGATGTCGTCTTGCTTGAACGTGCCCCAAGATTTGAGCATTTCTGACTCATTCACGCCCGCTTTGACAGGGTATTCTTTGTCCGAGCTGGCATAGATGCCTTGTGCTTCGTCCGATGACAGCCATTCCATCAGTTTGACTGCGCCATCTGCGTTGTCCGCATTGGCAACCACACCCGCGCCAGAGACGTTGACGTGCGTGCCTGTGGTGTCTTGGTTTGCCCAGAAGATTTTAACTGGGAAATCTGGTTTTTCATCCAAAAGACGACCGTAGTAGTAGCTGTTGGCGATACCGACTTCACACTGACCTGAAGCGATGGCCTCTAACATGCTGGTATCATCGCTGAACACGTCAGTCGCTAGGTTCGCAACCCAACCACGGATGATTTCTTCGGTTTTCTCAGCGCCCAAGTGCTCCATCATGCTGGCAACCAATGACTGGTTATACACCTTTTTCGAGGTGCGTAAGCACAGTTTGCCTTTCCACTTTGGATCGGCTAAATCAGCGTACGTTGATAGATCGCTTGCCTCAACTTTGCTTGGGTCATAAAAAATGGTACGCGCGCGCAGTGACAGACCTGTCCACATACCTTTTGGGTCACGGTATTTGGCAGGGACGTTGCTCTCTAGCACGGTCGAGGTAAAGGGCTGAAGCAGACCTTCTTGTGACGCTTGCCATAGGTTACCCGCATCGACGGTCAATAGCATGTCCGCAGGCGTGTTTTTGCCTTCTGCTTTTAGACGCGCCATCAGCGGACCTTCTTTGTCGGTCACCAGCTCAACCTTGACACCTGTTTGTTCCGTGTATTTGTCCAATAACGGCTGAATCAGCTGCTCATTACGTGATGAGTAGATAGTCACAGTTTGGTCGCCACTCGTAGCGGCAGTATCGGTCGCCGCAGCGTCCGTGCTTTGTGCTTCGCTTGCGGTTTCAGTCGTCTCGCTCTCGGTTGCCGCCTCTTCGCTGGTGTTGCTGGCATTGTTACAGCCTGCTAAGCCAAGCATCGCACCGAATACAGCCACAGACAGACCTGTCTTTAGGGCGGGACGTGATGCAAAAAGGGTGTTGAGGGTGAGTGATGACATGCTCTTCTCCATAAGATGATGCAGTACAAAATAAAAAACGTATCCACGGATACAATACAGAAAAATCAAAACCAGCATACTAATACAAATGATAGTAATTATCAATACATTTATACTCTAGAAAATATGAAGAAAAACACTTGTTTATGCTCTTTTTAATCCATTGATATTGTCCATAGAAATATGGGACAAATAAGCACTTATAGTCATTATTTTTTAGCGCGATTAAGGGTTTTGGTGCAGCAGCCATTGTCCGAGCAGCGCATTGACCGCCGCCTCAGTACGTAGAATACGCGCGCCCATGTGCAGAGCTGTACAGCCATGTGCTGTCAACAGCGCCACTTCGTAATCAATCCAGCCGCCTTCTGCGCCGATACAGAGCACATCAGGCAGCAGGTCTGCTTGAGACGCAGTGCTTTGTATATACTGCGCAAGACTGCGCTTGGCATAAGGGTGCGCGACGATGCCTTGACGTGTCATTAAGTCTGGCAGCACATCTTCGACAAAAGGCTTAAAGCGTTTGTGCATATGGATACGCGGCAAAACGGTATCTACGCCTTGTTGCAGCCCTTCTAATACAAACTCATCAATACGTGCCAGCTGCGGGCTTTGCCAATAGCTTTTTTCGGTGCGGTAGCTGTTGACCAGCACAATATCGCGCACGCCAAGCGCAGTCATGTCCATTATAAGACGGCGCAGCACTTTGGGACGCGGCAGCGCCAGCACCACAGTGATATCCAGCTTTGGCGGCGGCACATGAGTCAGTGTCACGTCTGATAAGTGCACAGCACGTTCACTTATCGTCTCAATCACCCCAGTGCCCAACTTGCCACCCAGCATCCCAACCTTAAGCGTCTCGCCGACGCCTGCTTTTAATACCTCACGGATGTGCATCAACTGCGCGGCAGCGGTAATCGTCGCGCGACTGTCTATAAAGGCAGCGGACGGTAACAAAAGACAGTTCATGGTGCGTCCTTAACCGCCGTAGCGGCAGGGTCGGCAAGATTAAGGGGCAACGGCGTGATATGGCTGTACTGTGTCAATACCTCGTCGATGATACCGAGCTGGTCTGTAAGTGCAGACTGGCGCATCTCGGTCAGCTGCGCGCCCGCCTGCCCCGCCGCTATAGCGCGCTCAGGCTGAGTCAACCACGCAAACAACTGCGGATACAGGTGCTCAGCAGCAGTCGCATAATCGGCGCGCGTATCGGTCGCGGCAGTGGCTTGCTGTAGCGCGCCGACGGCGGCAAGCTCATCGACCACTTCTTGGCAAGAATAAGTGTAACTGCCCATCAAGACAGGCGTGCCCACACCCGCAGGCTCCACAGGATTGTGCCCGCCAACATCAACCAATGAGCCACCGACCAATGCCACATCCGCGAGCTGATACCACGCCATCAGCTCGCCCATGGTGTCGGCTAAGTAGACTTGCGTGCTGGGCTGGATAGACTCCTTCAAACTGCGGCGCGCCACACTCAAACCTGACGCCTGTACCATCTGCGCGGCGGCATCAAAACGCTCAGGATGACGCGGCACAAGAATCAGCAAGGCATCGGCAGACTTAGCATCCTGCAACAGCTGCTGTTGCCAATCGAGGGCGATTTGCTCCTCGCCCTCATGCGTACTGGCAGCGACCCATATCGGACGGTCAATAGTGGCAAACGCATTCTGAATCGACTCAGGAAGACTAGGCTTGGTATTACCATTAATCACCCATTTCAGCGAACGCCCGATTTTGACTTTTTCTGCGGGTGCGCCCAATGCTTTAAAGCGGGTTGCCGACTGCTCATCTTGGGCGATAATGCAGGTTAGGTTGTGCATCATACTGGCACTGACTTTGGCGATTTTTTGATAGCGGGTAAAGGACGCTTCGGACAAGCGCCCATTGACCAAAATGCTGGGGATGTGCTGTTTATTTAACAGATACAAGGTGTTTGCCCACAGCTCCGTTTCGACGAACAGTGCCGCCGCTGGCTGAACGTGCGCTAAGAACTGCTTAATTACCGTAGGCGCATCGACAGGCACATAGCTGTGCTGCATCTGCCCTGATGCCAGCGCCTCAGCAAAGCGTTTTTGTGTGCGCGCGTGCCCTGTCTGCGTGGTGTTGGTCAGCCAAATGCGATAGCCTGCGCCGAGCAGCACGTCGAGTAGCGGCGCGACGGTATTGGTCTCGCCCAAAGACACCGCATGGCACCAAAGCAGTGGCGCATCTGTCCATGTATTTGTCTGCGTGCCTGTCTGCGTACTCGCCTGCCCTATTGACGGCAGCTGAGATGGCTTGCGATAGGCGCTGCCAAAACGCTCGGCGACCTCGTCGTGATAGTTGTCACGCGCGGCTGAGCGCTTGTGTACTTGCAGGCGGTATAGCGGCTTTAATGTGCCGATAGCAGCACGGTAGTACCACGGCGGCGCGATGGCATTGGCAATAGGAGGTAACAAACGGGGCGATTTAGAAGACGGCATAGACCCTCAGCACATAAACAAAACGCCATGCGGGCAATCAAGCTGCACATGGCGCGTATCTTTTTTAGCGCGTATTGCCTATAAAACGGCGGTCACGCTGTACGTTGTGTATCGTCATTCGGCACACGCCCACAATCAATGGGCGCGTGACGGGTGATTATTCATCATTGGCAGGCTTGCTGATTTTTTTCACGTCTTTTGGGACAGATTTTGCTGTGCCGTCTACCGTGGTGTGCTGCTTAAACGGATTGTTTTGCTGACCACCGAATGGATTTTGACCGCCGCCAAACGGATTGCCGCCTGCACCGCCGAATGGGTTTTGACCTGCGCCGCCGCCCATACCGCCAAATGGACTTTGACCGCCCATTTGTTTTGCCATCATTTCCATCATTTTTTGCTGGTTGTTCATGACGTAGTTGTTTGCCATGTCTTTGAGTTTCTTTTGTACGGGTGGCAAAATAACCAGCAGCGCCAAGATATCACTCAAAACACCAGGAATGAGCAGCAACAGACCCGCCACCGCCATCGCGATGCTCTTCATCATCGTGGTCTCAGGCGGACGCGCACCAGGGTTCATCATCCCGCCTGCTTTCATCTGCTGCGCCATTGGGCTTAGGGTGGCCATGCCTTTACGGATTAAAGAGACGCCGATGACCGCCGCCACAATAAACCACATAAACACCAACCAGCCACTCATAAACTGGGCAAGTAAATACCAAAGCAGCATCTCAATGATAAACCAAACAATGGCAATACCGACGATCTGACCCATAACGTGTCATCCTATACAATAAAAGCGAAAATTAAAAATTTGGGCAAAGTAACAATTAAAAGGTTAAAAAATGGTTAACGTAGCAAGTATATGGGGACGGCTTGCTATACTATCAAATTTACCGCTCATTTTTAAGCAATACGGAATACTATGGCGATTATTATTGGGATAGACCCTGGCTCGCGCATGACAGGCTATGGCATCATCCAGCAAACAGGCGACAAGCTGACCTTTATCGATGCGGGCACGATTCGCACCGACACCAAAGAGATGCCTGAACGATTAAAGCGCATCTTTAATGGCTTAACGCGCATCACCACGCACCACCTAAAATACGCCAATGAGCCGATACACACCGCGATTGAGCAAGTGTTTATGGCAGAAAACCCCGACTCGGCGCTGAAACTCGGGCAAGCACGCGGCGCGGCGATTGCGGCGATGGTGGCACTTGATTTGGAGGTGTCAGAATACACCGCGCGTCAGATTAAGCAGTCGGTGTGCGGCTACGGGGCGGCGGAAAAAGAGCAAGTACAAGAGATGGTCTGCCGCATCCTAAAGCTCGATGTCACCCCGCAAGCCGATGCCGCCGATGGACTCGCCTGCGCCATCTGTCACGCGCATTCTAGCCATTCGATGAATAAAATCTTGCTCAACACTGCAATGCGCGGGCGCGGCGCATCAAAGAAAAAAGGGCGCTGGCGCTTGACCGAAGAGGATATTAACGGTTTACGTTAATACTCACAAGGCAGTGTCAACACAAAAAAAGGACAGCCCCATTTAGCTGTCCTTTTTTATCGCGTAGGTTAGACAAATGGTCTTTTAGTCCTCGCTGTCGTTTTCGGCTTTGATTTTCTTAATCGTGTCTTTCAAGGCATCATTACCAAACTTGGCATCCATCGCTTTATAAAAACGCGCCAAATTGTCACCGTGTGCGGTGGGGTCAAAGTCCAATTTGCTGCCAAAATCAAGACCAATATACAGCACCAAATCGGCAAAGCTCAATTGGTCATTGACCAAATACTCATGCCCCTCAAGCGCCGACTCAAAGTAAGGCAATGCCTTAATCGCACGTCCAATCGACTTTGGCGCAAATTCGGGCGCTTGGTCAACGCGCTCTGCCTTGGTCGGGCTGCTGTGCTGGAACGCCAGCATAAAGTTATACAGTACTTCAAACTCAGCGATACGGCGCATGGCGCAGACTTTGGCACGTTGTACCACATCGTTGCCCATCACAGAGCGCTCGCCATAGACGCGGTCAAGATATTCACAGATGGCTTGCGAGTCGTTCAGTACCGTGCCATCGCTCAACGTCATGGTCGGTACGGTGTTCATGGGGTTAATGGCGTTGAATTCTTCGGTGTAATGCTCTTTTTTACTCAGGTCAATATCGACCACGTTTAGGTCATCGATATTATCAACATCAATACCTTTTGAGGCGAGCAATAGCACAGCTTTGCGCGGATTCGGGGCGTGGCGGGTAAGGTATAGGGTTTTCATGGGTGACTCCTTTCCAATGGATTAAATCATGCATTATTTAATAATCAATTTTACAATCATGACGTTTAGTCGTTTTTTTAGTGCGTCGTTTTAGTTATAACCGCTTTATATGGCCGACTCAAGCGTTACTTGTATTTCATAACAAAAGCACCGCACAGCGTCTGGCTTGAATGTTTTAGCACAAAAAAGCCGCCCAGCATGACTAGGCGACTTTTTTTACTTTACAACAAGCAGTCCATACATACGGTCATCGGCAGCTTATTTGTTCGGCGCTGGCGTGGTACGCAAGTAAGGCTTGATTTCGGTATGCCCTTTTGGATACTTCGCTGCGATGTCTTCGTTTTTGACACTGGGCGGGATAATCACGTCATCACCGTCTTTCCAGTCGACTGGGGTCGCAATGTTGTATTCATCCGACAGTTGCAAGGCGTCAATCACGCGAATGATTTCGTTAAAGTTACGACCACAGCTGGCAGGATAGGTCAGCGTGAGACGCACTTTTTTGTTCGGATCGATTATAAACACGCTACGCACGGTGGCGGTATTGTCGGCGTTTGGATGAATCATGTCGTATAGGTCAGCGACGGTGCGGTTTTCATCAGCGATGATTGGGAAATTAACGGCTGAGCCCTGAGTCTCTTCGATGTCTTTTGACCAGCTGTGATGGTCATCAATACCGTCTACCGATAGCGCGATGGGCTTGACGTTGCGCTTTTGGAACTCGCCGCCAAGGGCTGCGGTGCGCCCAAGCTCAGTGGTGCACACAGGCGTGTAGTCGGCTGGGTGCGAGAACAGCACAACCCAGCTGTCGCCCGCCCAATCGTAAAAGTTGATATCACCTTGTGTGGTGCTTGCATCAAAATTCGGTGCGCTGTCACCCAAACGAAGCTGTGCCATAATCAATTCCTTATTATCTGCTGTTATGTTGGTTTTATTGATCTATCAAAGCGCGGCTTGTTTGTCTTGCAGGTTACGCAAATCAACATTCGCCGCGTTATTCTTAAAATGCCGTTTTATCTTAACAAACTGGTTATGAATGTCTTGTGAGCGATTGTAATGCCGTTATTCCGTTTTTGGATGAAGAAAAACGTGAAAGTCTTAAAAGCCTATTAATCGTTTTTGGGTTTAAACATCGGTTTGCCATCCATGTGCAGCTGCACCTCCAGCTTGTCCCATGACAGACGCGGGGTTGCTTCGCTCATGCGCCGACTGGTCATGCCTGAATGCTGTAACGATATCCCTTGCTCATCGATGATGGCGATGCCAATCACATAGGTGTAGACGAAGCGGCTTTTTGCCTTGGGTGAGGCATTTGGGTTAAACACGCATTCCACCACTTGGTCTTGGTACGCCATACGCATCTTGGGCTGCAGGCTGGCGATAGACACCACGCCATTACTCACCGCCGAATAGACGGAGAACACCAGCGCCACTTTGCCGCCGTAGTGCTTGGCGATGTCGGGATGCACAAGGACGGTTTCTTTGCCTGGTTCTTTGAGGCTGGCGCTTTGCACATCGCCTTGATGCTGGATATAGGGCTTTGCCGTCAGCGACCCTATACGCATGGGCGCATGTACATAATCCATGTCTGTAGCGCCCGCTGCCAAAATGCCGACGCGCAAATCAAGGTCATCGTTGTCGCTGTTATTATCGCCATTGTCTTGCCAGATGGCTTCGACTTTTAGATACGCGGGATCGTTTTTGTTTAGGCTGATGCGGTGCTGATTGCCTGGTTTATCAAGGATTACTTTTTTTAGATTCAGGGGTTTGGCGGGTGTGCTGGGTGGCGGCTGTTTAGTGGTGTCAGTAGCATTGTTAGCAGCCGATGACGGCGGGGTCTCTACGGGCGCAGTATCGGCAACCTCAGCACCAAAATGCGTGACCAGCGCTGCCAAGCCGCCGTGAAAGCCTTGACCAATGGCATTGATACGCCAAATGCCTTGTTTTTTGTACAGCTGCATCAGCATGAGGGCGCGCTCTTGTCCAAAGTCACTGCCTGAAAATGCATAATCGGCACGCGTCTGCCCACCACTGACAACCTCAATGCGGCTGTCGCTCAGCGCTTGAACGGTGGCGTCCTCCATACTCAAGGTTAAGACAATCGCAGCGACGGTGTCAGGCAGACGTGCGAGCGCAATATCAAAGCGCGTGCTGGCGTCTTGGGTCATGGTGACACCGCCGCATGGCGTGGCAGGCTGGTTGTAAAACACCATGTACGCATCGCCAATCAATTTGTTATTAGCGTCAAGCAAAAAGCACGCGATATCAAACGTGTGCGCGCCTGCGGTTAAGTTGGCGTTGAGACTCAGGCTGTCGCTTGCGCCAATGTCGCTGAGTTTGGCTTTTTGTCCTGTGATGAGGTGCAGCATGACTAATCGTCCTTAAAAAACCCATGAATAATACAAAATCGAAAACGGACGGTTTGTCTAGACCGCCATATCTGCATTCCAAAGGCAAAATTCACCAAACTTGCCTGTTTTACTGATGCCGCCCGCTTGACGTCCTGCATCGGTCAGTACTAGGTTGCCGTCTTCTTCGTTTAAATAGCCTTTTTCAACGAGTTTGTCATTGAGGTCTTGGGTTTTGAGTCCCAGCTCTTTGGCGAGCTTGGCGGTGGTTAGCTTGCTGTAATTTGGCGATGCCTTTTCCGCTGCATTGCCAGTCACACTGCCATTTGACGCGCTGCGGGTGTCGGTTGTCGCCGTAGGGTTGTCGGTGACTTTCTCTAGCGACATTCTGACCTCATCGCTAATACGAATGATGCGCTTCGTCATAAGTGTCAGCGTACAGCTTAGCGTCTTCATTACGATAAATCAGTACGCCCATTTCGTTGTTATTGACTTGGCTAAACTCGTACAGATTTAAGCTGGTAATGATGCACTCATGCTCATTGAGATAGCATTTGGCGTGCAGGTTTTTACAAAAGCTGGTGCGGATAAAGCTGAGGTTTTTGAGCCAGTTGATTTCTTCAGGTTGCAAATCGTTTTTGCCATAGACAATACGAATGTCAATTTTTAGGCGGTTTTTGTCTTCTAATAACTCTTTGATGCGCTCGCTTAATTTTAGATACGGGCTGATGATGATAAGACGGTCGGACGCATTTTTAATCAATTCTTCTAGATGATACGTCGTGCCACTGGTGTTCAAAAACTTTGCCATACAAATATCCTTTATCTCAATCGCTACGGCGCGCCAAGCGATGTGTTGTTGCCATTAAACTCGTTACTATGACCCTTATTACGCCTATCGACGCGCCGCATCAAAAGCGGTCACGATAGGTAAAAAACAGGCACAAAAAACCCCGCCTCTAGCGTACTAGAAACGGGGCGGGTTATAAAGCAGTATCAACAACTATAAACCACTATTGTTTATTATTAACCCTTACGCAGGCTTGTAGCTGTCGCGTAGGCTAACAATTTGGTTAAAGACAGGCTTGTCCGTGCTGTGCAGCTCGCTGTCACTGATAAAGTAACCTTCACGTTCAAACTGGAAGCGCGTGCCCGCAGGCGCGTCCGCCAGCGACGGCTCAACCACAGCGTTTAGCTCGGTCAGTGAGTTTGGATTGAGCGCTTGGTGTACATCGCTCACGCTGCTTGGGTCAGCATCGCTAAACAGTTGCTCGTACAGACGCACAGTTGCAGGTACGCCGCGGCTTGCCGATACCCAATGAATCACGCCTTTGACCTTGCGCCCTTCGGGGTTGTTGCCCAAAGTACTTGGGTCGATGGTCGCTTTTAGCTCAACCACATTGCCCGCCTCATCGGTCACATGCTCGGTCACTGCTAATACATAGGTATTGCGCAAGCGAATCTCTGGCTTTTCGGGTGATAGGCGCTTGTAGCCCGCTGGCGGCGTGATTTCGTAGTCGCCTTGGTCGATGTATAGCGTTTCGGTGAAAGGAATCTCACGCACGCCCATATCGACATTCGGGTGTTTTGGTTGGCTCAGCCATAGTGTTTGCGCATCTTCTTCCCAGCGCGCTTCGACGTTGTCCGCCTTTAGACTTTCCCACTCGCTCACCGCCTCTTTAAAGTTGGTGATAGTGACTTTTAGCGGTTTTAGCACGGCCATACCGCGTGCGGTGGTGTTTTCTAATGACTGACGGATGCTGAATTCGAGCAAGCGCATGTCTACCACGCCGTCTGCCTTGGTCACGCCCACACGGTCACAAAAATCGCGCAAGCCTTCGGGCGTATAGCCTCGGCGGCGCATGCCTGCGATGGTCGGCATACGCGGGTCGTCCCAGCCAGCCACGATGTTTTCATCGACCAATTGCTTGAGCTTACGCTTACTGGTCAAGGTGTGGTCGACGTTTAGGCGTGAAAACTCATACTGATGCGGTGGCAGCTCAAAGCCCACTTTTTCAATCAGCCAATCGTACAATGGACGATGGTCTTCAAACTCCAGCGTACATAGCGAATGGGTAATGCCCTCTAGCGCGTCTGATAACGGATGCGCAAAATCATACATCGGATAGATGCACCATTTATCACCCGTTTGGTGGTGCGATTGATGCATCACGCGATAGATGACAGGGTCGCGCATGTTCATGTTTGGATCAGCCATGTCAATCTTGGCACGCAGTACGGCTTTGCCATCTGCGTACTTGCCGTCTTTCATATCATTGAAATGCTGCAAGTTGATGTCCACGCTGTTATCACGCTGTGGTGATGGCGTGCCCGCTTCATTAAATGAGCCGCGGTTGAGCTTAATTTCTTCAGGGGTTTGCAAATCAACATAAGCATCGCCTTGCTCAATCAGCTGCACCGCCCATGCGTATAATTGGTCAAAATAATGCGACGCATGTAGCGCATCGCCTGTCCATTCAAAGCCCAGCCACTGCACGTCTTTTTTGATGCTGTCGATATAGTCTTGCTTTTCGGCGACAGGGTTGGTGTCGTCATAGCGCAAGTGACAATCGCCACCAAACTCTTCGGCGATGCCAAAGTTTAAACAAATCGACTTCACGTGTCCCAAATGCAGATAGCCGTTTGGCTCAGGGGGAAAACGGGTAACGATTTTTGGGTATTTTTGCGCTTTGATATCATCACGCACGATATGACGAATAAAATCATTCTTTTCGTTATTGCTCGAGTCTGCGCTCATGGATACTGCTCCTAACACAAAAGGGAAATGCCTGACGCCTGATAAAAAACCTTAGGCATAACAAAAGTAAACGGTCTAAAAAAATCAATATCGCGGTATTCTATCAGGTTTCCCAAAGGCATTAACAGCCTGATACATGACAGACGGCAAAAAAGCCGTTAGACTACCCCCAGCTTTTGTAAAAGGCGGTATACAGCACGCCTGCCCGCTACAAAGGACGTGACACCTACCCAATACGAGGATATACACATGGTAGATATGCCAGTAGTTGAACTAGACACCAACATGGGTGCTATCGTTATCGAACTTAACGAAGAAAAAGCCCCTAAGACCGTCGAAAACTTTTTGAACTATGTTAAATCAGGTCATTATGACGGCACGATTTTTCACCGTGTGATTGACGGCTTTATGATTCAAGGCGGCGGTATGGACGCTGACATGAACGAAAAAGCCACCAGCCGTCCTATCGAAAACGAAGCGGACAACGGTCTAAAAAACGACGCAGGCACCATCGCCATGGCGCGTACCCAAGACCCACATTCAGCGACCAGTCAGTTCTTTATCAACGTTAAAGACAACGACTTTTTGAACCACTCAAACAAGAGCCTGCAAGGCTGGGGCTACACCGTATTCGGTAAAGTGACCCAAGGTATGGACGTGGTCGAAAAAATCAAAGGCGTGGCAACAGGTCGTTACGGCATGCACGCTGATGTACCAAAAGAAGCGGTCGTCATCAACTCTGCGACCATCGTGTCACAGTAAGTGACGCTATAGGCTGTTTATGCTTGATTTTAATCACCTGCTGACCACACGCCCACACAGCGTCCAGCAGATTTTGATTAGCGATTTGCATTTATCTGCCGATGAGCCTGCCTTAGTGCAGGCTTTTTTGGCGCTGCTCGATGACTGTCTTGCCCTGCCCGCCCTCTCGCAGTTGTATATCCTCGGCGACTGGTTTGAGGTGTGGCTCGGCGATGACATGTATACCGAGCTGGATGATGATGCCAAAGCCGCGCATTGGTTGACGCCGATGGTTAAGCGGCTAAAAGCGCTGCGCGTGGCAGGTTGCGACATTTTAGTGATGCACGGCAATCGCGACTTTTTGCTTGGGCGTCCGTTTTGTCATTTATTTGGCGCACGCTTGATTGCCGAGCCGTTTTATAACGATATTGGCGATACAGTAGTGCGTCTTGAGCATGGCGACGCGCTGTGCACCGACGATGTCAAATACCAATGGTTTCGTAAAGTCACGCGTAAGCCGTTAGTGCAGTGGTATTTTCTAAAAAAACCCATTACCAAACGCCACGACATCGCGGACAAAATGCGCGCCAAAAGTAAGCAGCAAAACGCGCAAAAATCTGCCGCCATTATGGATGTGAACAATGATGCGGTGCAGCAAGCGCTACAAAATGCGGCACTGCTCATACACGGGCACACGCACCGCCCTGCCAAACATGAGGTTAAGACAACCACGAGCGCTGAGCATGTGCTAAGTGAGCACAAATGGCGCTACGTGCTGGGCGATTGGCGCGTAATAGACGCGGGCAGCAAACGTGCCCAAGTGCAGGCGGTGATTGCCGCCGTCACAGAAGACGCAGGTAGCACGGCGCTGGACTTATACCAATTTTGCCATCGGGTGCGTTAAATATTTAATTAAAACTAAAAGTCTGTACAAATAAAAAAGCGCTTGGATTCAGTCCGAAGCGCTTTTTTATTATTCTTTAGCTTACACAAGCAATTTAAAAAAGTGCTGGCGGTAGTGCTTTAGCTCACGGATTGAGTCGCGGATGTCATCAAGTGCTAAATGACTGCCATTTTTTTCAAAGCTACTTAGCACGTCAGGACGCCAGCGGAAACACAGCTCCTTGATAGACGACACATCGAGGTTACGGTAATGAAAAAAGCGCTCAAGCTCAGGCATCTGACGCGCCAAAAAGCGGCGGTCTTGGCAAATCGAATTGCCACACATCGGCGACTTACCGCTATCGACCCATTTGCTTAAAAACTTGATGGTTTCGGCTTCGGCTTCGGCCAAAGTTACGGTACTACGGCGTACGCGGTCGATAAGCCCTGATTGACCGTGCTGCTTGGTGTTCCAGTCGTCCATACCGTTTAACACGCGGTCAGAGACCTTGATGGCAAACACAGGACCTTCGGCTAAGACGTTTAAATCATCGTCGGTCACGATGGTGGCAATCTCAATAATTTCATCACTCAAGGTGTTCAGCCCCGTCATCTCTAGGTCAATCCAAACCAGCCCTTTTTTGCCTTGGTGCTTGATTTTGATTTTATTCGGGTGTTCGGTGCTGCTCATACGCGTTCCTATTACTCAATCGGGTGACGACGCATGGACGATAGGGTTACAAAACCCTAAGATACGCCCACGCTTTAGGCTGTATGTTAGCAAATTTTCACGCTACACTTAGAGATATTTTTTTGACAGGTCGGCACTTATGGCACTTATTCGGCAACGCAAACTGAGCAAACAGCAGATTCGTCGCATCAATCAACAGCAAAAATCCAATCAAGACAGTCTCGATGACAGCTTGATGGATGGCGTGGTCATGGCACATTATGGCAAGCAGCTCGAGGTGCAAGTGACCAGCCTGCCTGCGGTGTTGCCCATCCAGCCCGAAGTCGCCCCTGATGACCCTGAACCGTTCTGGCAAGCGATTGAGATGGACGACATTTGGCGCTGCCATGCGCGCACCAACCTGCCGATGCTCGCGACAGGCGACTATGTGCGCTGGACTGCCGACCCCAATACAGGGCTTGGACGTATTGAGTCGGTGCAGCCGCGCACCTCCCTAGTCTCGCGCCCCGACCGCTATCATAAGCTAAAGCCTGTAGCGGCAAACGTGGATATTTTGGCGATTGTGTTTGCGCCCCTGCCTGCTGCTGCGCCGACGCTTATTGACCGCTATTTGGTGGTTTGTCATCATGCGGGCGTCACGCCGCTCTTGGTATTAAACAAAGCCGACTTGCTGAGCCAAAGCCAATACGCCGCAACGCAAACCCTACTCGATGACTACCGCGCCTTGGGTTACGAGACGGTATTGACCTCAGTGGACTGTCCTGAAAACATCGCCGCCAGCCAAGAGCAACAAGGCTTGGGCGATTTAAAGGCAGCGATTGATGACAAGCTGGTCATCTTTGCCGGACAATCGGGCGTCGGCAAAAGCAGCCTGATTAACGCACTGCTGCCCGACTCTGCGCAAAGCGTCAACGTCATCTCCGAAAACTCGCAGCTTGGTCAGCACACCACCACCACCAGCCGCCTGCTGCCCTTTGACCATCATAATCTGACCGAAGGCGGTATCGTCGACACCCCAGGCATCCGTGAGTATGGCATCTGGCATTTGACCCCCGACGATGTTATCTCAGGCTTTATCGAGCTTGCGCCATTATCTGGCGATTGCCGCTTTCGTGATTGCAAACACACGCACAACAGCAAAGGCTGCGCGCTTTGGCAAGCGGTTGCGGATGGACAAGTATTACAGCGCCGCGTTGAAAACTTGGTGACGTTGCAAGAAGAAGCGGACACCAAACCGTATTGATAATACCCCCTTTGTTTTAGCAGACCTATCCGCCCTACGTGCCTTTGGGCATATGGGCGGCATCATGCGTTTACTATAGATGCCCTTATCGGTATAATGTCGCCTTGTTCATCGGTATTGCGCTACCTATAAGCGTGATAGAACGCTTATTTTTCGGAGGTTTGGTTTGAACTTTGATCGTGCGCTTGAGTTTATGGGTAACCACCCATTTTTATTCGGTATTTTGGTCGTTTTGATGGTGCTGTTTTTTGCCATTGAGAATAAACGCAGCGGTAAGAAAATCTCAGCCAACACGCTCGGCATGATGGTCAACTCGCAAAATGCCCAGCTGATTGATATCCGCCCGAATAAAAAATTCACCACAGGCTATATCCAAGGTAGCCGTAACATCCCTTTCACTGAGCTAAAAGACCGCTTGCCAGAGATTCGCGCCATTGAGCAGCCTGTTATCATTATTTGTGATATGGGCGTGCAAGCAGGCGCAGCGGTACAGATGATTGGTAAAGACAATGTCTATCGTCTCGATGGCGGCGTCAATGGCTGGAAATCCAGCGGCATGCCACTCGTTGGCCTAAATAAAGACCAAGCCAAAGGCAAGCCTAAAATGAGCAAATAACTGCTCATTACCCAGCATCATAAAAGCACTGCCTCTTGGCGGTGTTTTTTATTGCCTGTCATTTTTAAAACCATTCTTACGCACCCGCCCTTTACGCTGCACGCGTTTATCCATTGTCCCTTTATCTGTCATCAGGTCTGGATTGCTTTAAATTACAAAACTTGCAAATTTGCTTGCTTGAATTCATCATCACCGTCCCCAAATTGGTATAAACATCAACGGCAATACCGCTGTTGTTTCCGCACATTGACTATTTTTGATACATAATAAGGAATGACCATGAGCGTCCCTGTAACCGTTTATACCACCCCAATTTGCCCATACTGCACCAACGCCAAGCAACTGCTAAAGTCTAAAGGCGTGGATTATGAAGAAGTGGGCATGCACGACATGAGCCGCGAAGACCGTATGGAACTGATGAAAAAAACCAATAATTACCGTACCGTACCGCAGATTTTTGTCGGCGATACTTTTGTTGGTGGCTTTGATGAGTTGAATCAAATGAACCAACAAGGTAAGCTTGACGAGCTGCTCGCTGGTTAAGACACCGCAGCCGTAAGTTTGCAGCGTCCTTAATGATAAAAAACTGTCTATAACAGTGGTTTGTCATCATTGTAAGGGCGCACTTTCATATAACGATAACACACCATTTTTATGATTTGAGGAGCTGTCATGGCTGAAGAACAAGCACAACCACAATTGGCACTAGAGCGCATTTACGTTAAAGACATGTCACTAGAAGTCCCAGGCGCAGAAGTATTCACCAAAGAGTGGAACCCTGAGCTGGACATCAATCTGTCAAGCAACGCTGAAAAGCTCGACGACGACCATTATCAAGTGGTTCTGACCGTGACGGTCAATGCTAAAAACGCGGATGCGCCTGCCTTTATCGCAGAAGTACATCAAGCGGGCATCTTTTTGCTAAAAAGCATCCCAGAAGAGCAAATCGGTCAGATTCTAGGTGCGTATTGCCCGAACGTCTTGTTCCCATACGCGCGCGAAGTCATCAGCGATATCGTGACCCGTGGCAGCTTCCCGCAGCTATTGCTTGCACCCGTCAACTTTGACCAAGCCTACGCGCAAAGCCAGCAGCAAACCGCTGCCCAAGGTAATGCGTAATGTGACTGCACGCCATCATTCAGTGCAGCTAGAGGCTAGGACTGGGTGATACAGCGTCAATAAAAAGCCGTCTGTTTTTGCAGGCGGTTTTTTTATGGTGATTCGTTTCTATTTTAGCTATTAGGGCGTTCATCTTAGTGCTTGAGTCAGGGACAAGACAGTCTCGTAAATTTGAAAAATTTGATATCGTTCAGTGTTAAAATTTGCTTAGGCTATTTTAAAAGACGGTTTAAAAAACCCCAAAACCATAAACGGCATTGGGGTTTTATTTTAATCGGTCAATAGTTTAGCCATTGACCCATCATAAGCGATTACTCGCCTTTCAGCGTGCTCAATACTTGCGCTTTTACCTCATCGATGCCTTGCGTGCCGTCGAACTTGGTGTATGCTGGCGCGTCTGCACCTTCTTGCGCTTTTTCTTGATAAAAACCAACCAAAGCAGCGGTTTGCTGATGGTACGTAGACAGACGTTCGCGGATAGTGTCTTCTTTGTCATCGTCACGCTGAATCAGTGGCTCGCCAGTCACGTCATCGATACCCTCAACCTTTGGTGGGTTGTGCGCGATGTGGTACACACGACCTGAGCCTGGGTGCTGACGGCGACCTGACAGGCGGTTGACGATTTCGTCATCAGGCACGCTGATTTCGACCACGTGATTGATGGCAACGTCCGCATCTGCCAGCGCTTGCGCTTGTGGGATGGTGCGTGGGAAGCCGTCAAAGATGCAGCCATTGGCGCAATCAGGCTTAGCGATACGCTCTTTGACCAAGTTGATGATCAAGTCATCAGAAACCAATCCACCTGCATTCATGATGCTTTCAGCTTGGCGACCCAGCTCGCTGCCCTCTTTGATTGCCGCGCGTAGCATGTCGCCTGTTGAGATTTGCGGGATATCAAATTCTTGAGAGATGAACTGTGCTTGTGTGCCTTTGCCAGCGCCTGGTGGTCCAAGCAAAATAATACGCATCATGATACGTGTCTCCTATAATTTAGGCAGGGTTGGGGTTGTTTTTGAGTTGTCTTGGCTACCTTACCTTGTGCAGATATAAAGCTCAAGTTTTTTTCATGCTCATTGCAGGTGGCTTTTAAAAAATAAAAGACAAATCACCGCTTATCGGTGATTTGTCGGTATTGGTAGCCGATTATTGGCGCAAAATGACGATAAGCGCGCTTTAGGTTTAAGGGACTTGCTGATTAATCTCAACATTGACTGCATTCACATCAGCACCGATAACCACAGGGTTGCCTGACAAGTCGCCAGATTCAGCCACCGCATTGCCACTATGGCTGATACGGGCAACGACGGCGAGCTGTACTTTGTCCGCACGGGCGCTATGGATGGTGCGCCCTGGCATCATGGCGTCAAGGTCACTTAGGCGTACTTCTGCCTTGCCTTGTTTGATGCTGCTGATCGGTAAGCGCTTGGCGGCATATGGTGGACCACCTGCGACATCACGAATGGCGACGAACAGCACGTCGTCCGCTTTGACGAGCGGTAAGAGGCTGCTGTTGACCGTGATGCTGACATCGATACCTTGTGATGCCTGCTGCTCTTGGCTGTTGATATTGGCTTTTAGCTCATCAAGACTGGTTAGCGCTTGGCTGTGGTCGCCTGGTTTGGCTGCGATGCTCTCACGCAAACGGGCAACCCAGCCGCGCGCTTGGGCAAAGTTGTTCGCGCGTGCTTCACCCATGGCCATAATCATCTGCGCGCCTTCGTGCTGCGGATTGGTCGCGAGTACGCCTTCTAGTACGCGGCGACTATTGGCATCGAGCTGCCCACTGTTGGCAAAAAAGCTGACTTGCGCATAAGTGGTGGCAATCTCTTCATTGTCTGGCGACAAGCGGTAAGCGCGTGCCAAAGACTCAATGGCAGAATCGGTCGCTTCAAGCGATAAAAACAGCTCGGACAGACGCATCCAGCGGTTTGGGTCATCTGCATGCCGATAGACATTGGTTTGCATGGCGCTGATGAGCTGTTGCCCATCTTCAATCGCCCATGCAGGCGGCTGGTCGATTTTGCCTGTTAATAAGTCATCAGCCACTTGCCCGACTTTGTCTTCTGCTTTCCACAGCTCAAAGACAGGCGTGCGGTCGCTTACCAGCAAGTATGCCATAAAGGCGAGTACGGGTACCCACACCATGACTATCAGGCGGCTTTTGATACTCGGTGGTATCATCGGTGCCGTTTGTCGTTGCACATCGAGCAGCTGACGCTCAAGCTCCAGCTTTTGGCTTTCGTAGTGCGCTTCATCCAGTGTGCCATTGTCTTTGTCTGCGGCAAGCTCTGCTAAGCGCTCGCGAAATACCGCGACGTTTAAGTCCAAAAGCTGATTGTCCTCGGCAATACCATTGGTACGTGAGGCGCGCAGCCATGGCACGAGTACAATCACTGCCAACAGCAGCGCAATCAATAGACTCAGCGAAATAAATAAGCCAGCGGTCGGAAATATCATCATTGCTTGTCCTCTTTGCTCGGCGTATCTGTAGAAGGTGCGCTGCTGCGTGCTAAGAGCTTGTCCAGCTCTGCGCGTTCACTGGCGCTCAGCGGCTTTGGCGCATCCTCATCGGGTGTGATGCTCACTGCACCACTCGCCTCACGCTGCTGACGCTTGGTACGCCACCACCAGCCGATTAACAGCAGTACCAATAAAAGTGGCGGAAAAAACCATAAAATCCACGTGGAAGGACGCACGGGCGGACGGTAGCTGATAAAGTCGCCATAACGGTCTTGCATATAGCTGCGTATCTCCGCGTCACTGCGACCCTCTTTAATCAAATCATAGGTTTTTTGTTTCAAATCCTGCGCAATCGGTGCATCGGAGCCTGCCAAGTTTTGGTTTTGGCATTTTGGGCAGCGCAGCTCTTCGATAAGACCACGGTACTGGGCTTCTTGCTGCGGGGAGTCAAACTCATACACGTCAATCGCGGCATGGGCGGCAACGCTAAGCACCATCGCTGCCAGAAGACTTGCACCCAATAGACGCAAACGGACGATGAGCGCACGTAGTGAAGACCACGTTATCATTTGCACACCTCCGCAATCTCGCTTGCCACAGGTGTGTTGCCGCTTTTGCTGGCACTGCTTAATACCATCAAACAAGGCGCAACCCGCTCTTGCCAATTTTGTTCATTAATCTCGCCAATAATGTGCTGGCGAATCACCCCTTGGGCATCAACGACAAAGGTTTCAGGCGCACCCGTCAAGCCTAAATCAAGGGCAAACTGTCCTGCCTTGTCTTGAATCGACATTGAGAACGGGTCGCCGCGCTCATTAAGATAACTGAGCGCATTACCAATCTCGTCTTTATAATTGACGCCGACAATATTGACCCCGCGCTCCTCCAAGGTCATCAAAAACGGATGCTCAACCACACACGTCGGACACCATGAGCCCCAAATGTTCATCAAAAAAGGCTGTTTGGGCAAGGTCTCATTGGTCACCATGCGCGAGGTGTCAGACAATAGCGGCAGCTCAAAGGTAGGTACAGGGCGCTCGAGCGCAGTATTGGTGACAATCTCTGTTGGTTTACCTAGGCGCATATAGAGCATGACGCACAGCCCAAAAAACACCACCAGTGGTATCAAAAACCATATTTTCATCTGCTTTTTACGCATTATCTGCCTACCTTATGACAAAACGCTTGGATAGCTTTGCTTGTACTGCTTGGCTACTCGAGTTCATATTACTTGTCCTGCATCGCTGCAAGCGACACTGTACGCTCTGCGGGCGCTACCTTTTTTAGACGATAGCGCTTATCAAACATACTGAGCGCACCACCCAATGCCATGATAATCGCACCGAGCCAAATCCAGCGTACCAAAGGCTTAACGTAGATACGCACCGCCCATTGATTGCTGCCCTCAGCAATCGGCTCGCCGAGCGCCACGTACACATCCCGCAGTAGGCTTGCATCAATCGCCGCCTCATTCATCGGCATCATGCTGACCACGTAGGTGCGTTTTTCTGGATACAAGGTGGTCACCTCGCGCCCGTCTTTACTGACCAAGACTTCGGATTGAATACCGTCAAAGTTGCTGCCTTTAACCTCATGAAAATCTTTGATGTCAAAGTCATAGCCCTGCACTTGGATGCTGTCACCAATGCCCAGCGCCACATCGCGCTCAATGCTAAGACTGGTGGTGACCGCCACGCCCAATGCCGCGACCAATATGCCTACATGTGCCACCTGCATGCCCCAATAGCTTTGGCGCAGCTGACGAATACCTGCCCACAAACCGCTGGCATTTTTGCTCTTGTCTTTGATATCGACACACATCCACAGCAGTACCCAGACGCTAAGCGCGACGGTCACAGCGATGTTTAGCATGGCAGAGGGATGGGTAAAGTAAGCAATCACCGCGCCCAGTACCACAGCACTGACCGCAATGGTCATCGCCACACCAAGCAGTGGTCGATTGTCTTTTTTCCAGCGGATGTTCGCGCCCATACCCATCGCCAAGAGAAGCAGCCACGTTAAGGGTACAAACAGCGCATTAAAGTACGGCGGGCCAACAGACACCTGACCAAGATTAAAGGCATCAGCGATAATCGGATACAATGTGCCGAGCAGCACCACCAAGGTGGCAATCAAAATCACCACATTGTTGACCACCAAAAATGACTCGCGTGAGATGAGCTTGTAATGACTCTCAACCGTCAAGCGCCAGCCACGAATGGCGAACATCAATAAGCCGCCACCGACAACCACGCCCAAAATCGCCAAAATCACCATCCCGCGTGTGGGGTCAGCAGCGAACGAATGCACCGAGGTAATCACCCCTGAGCGCACCAAGAAAGTACCCAGCAAGCTCAAAGCAAAGGCAAAAATCGCGAGCATAATCGTCCATGCCTTAAACACCCCGCGCTTTTCGGTCACCGCTAACGAGTGTAGTAGCGCTGTACCTGCCAGCCATGGCAATAGTGAAGCGTTTTCGACAGGGTCCCAGAACCACCAGCCGCCCCAGCCAAGCTCGTAATACGCCCACCATGACCCAAGCGCGATACCTAGAGTCAAAAAGCCCCACGCCGCCTGTGTCCACGGACGTGACCAGCGTGTCCATACCGCGTCCAAACGCCCTGCCCACAGCGCCGCCATACAAAACGCGAACGGCACGACCATACCCACATAGCCCATATACAGCATCGGTGGGTGAATAATCAAACCAGGGTCTTGGAGTACAGGGTTTAGGTCCGCGCCATCGACAGGCAGATTGGGCAAGGTGCGGTCAAACGGTGATGAGGTAAAAATCAGCATCGCCAGCATCATCATCTGCACGCCTGCCAATATCACCAGCACCCGCGCCCGCATAGAGAGCGGCAGACCACGGCTAAAGTACGACACCAGCGCACACCAAATCGCCATAATCGTCATCCACAATAGCAGCGAGCCTTCGTGCCCGCCCCATGTCGCCGACAGCTTGTAATACCATGGCAATAAGGTGTTGGAATGCTGCGCCACATACACCAAGCTAAAATCATTGTAATAAAAGCCTGCCATCAAGCAAGCAAAGGACACCAGCATCGCTGCCAGCTGCGCCCATGCCAGACTCGGTGCCAAGCGCTGCCACGCTATCTGCTGACGCCACACGCCAACCGTGGGCAACACCACCTGCAAAATCGCCAATACAAAAGCAGACAGTAAGGCAAAGTAGCCCAGTTCTGTGATTAACATACAATCAAACCTTATTTACCTAACGACCATCAGCACAAAAAAGCAGTGATGACACGTGTTATTGATGCCGTATTAAGCGTGCCCTTATTGTCAATAGCGGCGTATGTACTAGCCCATGGCAGGGAAAAAGACCAACACCAAGTGTAGCCAGCCTGCCAAAAATCCTGTGAGTCCACCAAGCACAATCAGCGTCAGCTCATCTTCTCGAAACGCAGGACGCAATAGGTTTTGAAACTCATCGGGCGACAGTGCGCGGATACGGTCACGAAACAGACCGAATATCTTACTGGCGCGGCTCTCATTCAACCCAGGGTCGCGCAAGGGCACCATCGTCGCGGTGATGGATTTGTCAATAATGGTGTTCTTTAAATGCCCAAACTCACGGCGACCGAGACTCACACGCAAGGTGGTACGCACCACAGGCGTGTCCAGCACCTCATATAAGTGCGACTTCATTAGCTCACGCGTTTGCGCCGCGCGCTCGCCATACATCATCTCATTCATGATGTTCTCAAGCGTCACCAGCTCACGCACCACGATGTCGGCAAACACCTCCGACACCTCTTCTTGGCGCTTCATAAAGCCGCCTTGCCAGCGGTACTTGGCAAGGTGCGGCAAATGCAGACGAATAAACGGCGCGCGCTTTGTGAGTGAAAACCACTTAATATAAGGAATAAAACGCGGCTCGACAGGATTGAACACCATCCAAATGGCAATCCAGTTGGTCAACAAGCCCCAAACAGCAGCAAAAAATGGCACTGTCCAGTGCTGCGGCACCACCAAGAAAATAAACATCTGAATGATGCCGAATATCAAGCCAATCAGCGCGCTGATGTGCCAGATAAAATCAATCTCTTTTTGTCCCACTTTTAGAAACATATTGACCATCAAACGGCGGTCACGCTCCATTTTATTCACAATCATCTGACGCATATCGACCAAATCTTCGACATTGTGCGTCAAGTCCATGACCAGTGATTGCATAATATTGGGCAGCGCCTCATGCGCTTGGGTATAAATACGTCGTTTTAACGCAAATGGAATGTTGCGCCATAAGGACTCTGAGCGCTCAAGCATAATCTCATCGATGAGCGATTCTAGATTTTCATCCACCGTATCGGTGATGAATGCCGCCATTTGCTCAGGCTCCATCGCCTGAAAAAACTCATCCAATGAGCCGAGCTTGGAGAGCGTCTGATCAACAATGACGCCCGATATCTTACCCGCCTTGCGCGGTACGATGCCTTGCCAGCCAATCCCTGGCAGACCAAAAAAAGGAAAGTGTGCAACGCGTATGCCCCAAAACTTGATGGGATAAAACAGCATTTTTAGCGCCATCCAGACATGCGCCCACGTGACGAGTGCCGTCACAGGCGGGATGGTCAGCATGGCGACAAACTCAGGATGTGCGACGAGCGTTTGCCATATAGATGAGATGACCATGACTGTATGTGCCCCTATGAACCCATTTTCACTGAACGCGACCTGCCATCGCGGCGGTATCGATCACTTCAGCGACTGTCCCGTGACTAAAATCTGTGCTCTTTGTCACTTATGCTCACGACAAAGCACGCCTGCTGCGCTGCATGGATAACATTTGCATACCGTTAACGGCAACAAATAAAATCGCATGATTTTAACATACTTGCCCCTTATTAGCACACCCAACACACACGAAGATACGTATCGGTAACGAGTGCGGTATCTTTTGTTATACTGACCCAAGCGGCGCGAATCGCTGGCAGCACTGCCCGATTTGTCCGCGCTTTATTTTTTATTGAGTTTATGTTTTATCATGTCTTTTTTGTCGTCATCGTCCAAGCAGCATACCCAGCAGCAGTTTGTCCGCCGTCTGGGGATATTTGCCCTACTCATCTTGCTCGGCTTTGGCGGTTTATTACTGCGCTATGGCTATTTGCAAATCTACGCGCATGAAACATACGCGCAAAAAGCCGATGACAACCGCACGCAGCGGCTGGCGATACCGCCGACGCGCGGGGACATTTATGACCGCAATGGCATCATCATCGCAGGCAACCACCCTGTCTTTACCGCCGTTTTGTACCCCAAGACCTTGGACAACCCAGAGCAGACGCTCACGCAGCTGATACCGATTTTTTCATTGTCCGCTGACGCCATTGCCGACATACGCGCCAGCCTAAAGCGCAATCCTAAAGACCCCGTTACCATCAAAGTGGATATCAGCAGTGACGAGATGGCGCGCTTTAGTGAACGCCAGCCTTTTTTTTCAGGTGTGCGTATCCAAAGCACCTTGGTGCGTACCTATCCGTACGATGATCTCTTCGCGCATGTGCTCGGCTACGTGGGGCGTATTAATGATAAAGACAGCCAGCAGATTGATAAGGCGCGTTACGCGGGTACCGATTTGATTGGCAAAATTGGTATCGAGCGTGAATACGAAGACCAGCTGCTTGGACAGCCTGGCTATCAAAAGGTCGAAACCAACGCGCATGGCGATATCTTGCGCGAGCTTGAAACCATCCCTGCAACCGCAGGCAAAGACTTGCACGTGAGCCTCGATTACGGTCTACAAAAAGTCGCCGCCCAGCAGTTGGCAGGACGACGCGGCGCGATTGTGGCGATTGACCCCCGTGATGGCGGGGTGCTGGCGTTTGTGAGTAACCCAAGCTACGACCCGAACCCTTTTATCTCAGGCATCTCTTTTGCCGATTATGGCGCGCTGCGCGATGACGAGGACCAGCCGCTATACAACCGCGCTTTGCAAGGCATGTACCCGCCTGGCTCGACCATCAAACCTTTTGAAGGTTTGGGCGGGCTGCACTATGGCTTGCGCACATGGCGCACCACCATCTTTGACCCAGGTTATTTTAGCTTGCCTGGTGACTCACACCGCTTTCGCGATTGGAAGCGCGGCGGGCATGGCACAGTCAATCTAAAAAAATCCATCATGATGTCAGTGGACACCTATTATTATAAGCTGTCGTACGAGATGGGTATTGAGCGCCTGCACGATTGGATGGTGCGTTTTGGCTTTGGCAGCAAGACAGGCATTGATTTGCCCAATGAAAAAGCAGGCATCATGCCAAGCCCATTATGGAAACAAAACACTTATAATCAGCGCTGGCTGCCAGGCGAGACCATCTCCGTCAGTATCGGACAGGGGTATTTTTTGGCAACGCCGTTACAAATCGCCAATGCCACCGCGATTCTTGCCAATAGCGGCAAACGCATTCCCCCGCACGTTATTAAAGTCGACGACGCTGCGGCAAAGACGTTGGTAGAAAAAGCATTGCGCATTGATTACGCGGGCGATAACGACGACTGGCAAAAAATGCAAAATGCCATGGAAGACACCGTCAAAAACGGCACCGCGCGAGGCATCTATACGCCTTTGTACCGTATTGCTGGCAAAACGGGCACCGCGCAGGTAAAATCCATCGCTCAAGGCGCACGCTACGATAAATCCGCGATTGACCAGCGCTACTGGGACCATGCGTGGTTTAATGGCTTTGCGCCTGTGGA
Source organism: Psychrobacter aestuarii (assembly GCF_904846035.1). Taxonomy (GTDB): domain Bacteria; phylum Pseudomonadota; class Gammaproteobacteria; order Pseudomonadales; family Moraxellaceae; genus Psychrobacter; species Psychrobacter aestuarii. The sequence goes on along the minus strand of NZ_CAJGYT010000001.1, from coordinate 2,344,449 downwards.
CAATCCGCAAATCGCCCTTGCTGTCTTGGTCGAAAATGGCGGTGGCGGCAGCAGTGTGGCGGCACCGATTGGCCGCGTCTTATTTGATTACTGGCTGCTGCAGCGACCACAAGCCCCGTTAACACCGCCAAAAGCGCAGCAATACGCACCCTCAGACACTCAATAACCCGACATAGCCGAGCGCTTATGAAAAAATCTACCAAAACTCGCCGCCCATCATCGACCTCAACGAGCGCCTGTAGTGAAGTGCGTATCATCGGCGGACAGCTCAAACGGCGTAACGTCTCCTTTATCGCTGCTGACGGTCTGCGTCCTACCCCTGACCGCCTGCGCGAGACGCTGTTTAACTGGTTGATGGGCGACTTGTATGAAGCGCGTGTGTTGGACGCTTGCGCAGGCAGCGGCGTGCTCGGCTTTGAAGCACTGTCCCGCGGCGCTATACATTGCACCTTTATTGAAGCCAATGCCGCACAATACGCCATGCTACAAAAAAATGCAGAAAGTCTGCGTCTGGACAGCCACAGCTATCTGATTGCCCACGCCCCTGCCGAGCAGTATTTGACCAGTCATGCGCCTGCGGGCAGTGACGCGGTCTTTGATGTCATTTTTCTTGACCCGCCCTATGCCGCGAACCTATGGCAGCCGATATTAGACGCGCTCCTTACGCAAGATTGCCTTGCCGCGCATACCTTATTGTATGTCGAGGCTGACCGTGACACTGATGTGATTATGGATGAATGGTGCGCCAAAAACGCCGATATCTTGAGCAAAAAGCAGATGCAAACGCCAATTTGTCTAAAACAGACGAAAGTCGGTCAAGTTATGGCTGGACTTTATCAGCTTGGCTCGTCATAATTGCAGACTTCCCAGCCAAAACTGCCAAATCCAAGTATTTATACCCAGCGGGCGAAAATAAAGCGCGATGCCGCTTGCAACCGTATACACTACTGCTTATAATGTGCAGTCTGTTTTTTGAGAGCCCCGTTCCCAAACTCTCAACGAATTTTAATTTAAGGTTTTATCATGAAAACACTTAGTGCAAAACCAGCTGAAGTGACCCATGACTGGTATGTCGTTGATGCTAACGGCAAAACCCTTGGTCGCCTAGCGAGCCAAATCGCTCATCGCCTACGCGGTAAGCATAAGGCATCTTTTACCCCGCACGTTGACACTGGTGACTTCATCGTCGTCATCAACGCTGACAAAATTGCAGTAACGGGTAAAAAAGCGCAAGACAAGAAATACTATCGTCACAGCGGCTACCCAGGTGGTATCAAAGAAACCAACTTCACCAAGCTGATTGCACATAAGCCTGAAGATGTTCTACACAAAGCAGTTAAGGGTATGCTTCCAAAAGGTCCTCTTGGCTACGCGATGATTAAGAAGCTGAAGCTGTATGCCGGTACAGAGCATCCACACAGCGCTCAGCAACCTAAAGAACTAGACATCTAAGGAGTCACTTATGGAACGCAATTACGGAACTGGTCGCCGCAAGACGTCTACTGCCCGTGTCTTTTTGTCAAAAGGTACTGGTAACATCGTCGTAAACGGTAAGCCACTAGACGAATACTTCAGCCGTGAAACTTCACGCATGGTTGTTCGTCAGCCACTAGAGCTACTAGACTCAGCCACCGCTTATGACCTATACATCACCGTTGCTGGTGGTGGTATCAATGGTCAAGCAGGCGCTATCCGTCACGGTATCACTCGCGCATTGATCGAGTCTGACGAAACACTAAAGCCTGCACTAAAAGCAGCTGGCTTTGTTACTCGTGACTCTCGTCAAGTTGAACGTAAGAAATTGGGTCTACGTAAAGCACGTAAACGTCCTCAATTCTCAAAGCGTTAATTTGCTATACGCAGTATGGACTGCTATTTATCAGTCCTTATTGCCAAGCATCAAAAACCCCATATACTGCGTGCAGTGTGTGGGGTTTTTTTATGCGCCTGTGTTCCGTCATAAACAGTTTTTTATTAAAAGTTTTTATAAATAACTTATTTTTCAAAAAAATTGTGTTATCAGATTTTGCGCTTTAAGCGCAGCAGTCACATAAGCGGCTACGCATGACTTGCAAAGCGCGTAAAACTGCCCCATCATCTTAGTTTATTTTGTGAATCAGCCTTTTATTATGACAGCGCCAGAACAATTCGACCCAAAACGTGACAGCACAGCCAAAACATCGAGCAACCCAAACACGTCTATTCCTGTCAGTGATAGCCCGTCTCTGACCGAGACGCACAAGCAAACGGCGAATGCGCAAAAAAAACCGTTTGAGTGGCAGTTTTTATTGCCCAAATATTGGGGCATTTGGCTCACGTTCGCGCTGATTTTGCCGCTGATGTATTTGCCGCTGCGGATACAGTTTTGGCTGGGTCGCAAACTTGGCATATTGATTTATCGCGTGGCAAAATCTCGTCGCCGCGATACGCTGATTAACCTAGGACTCGCCTTTCCAGAGAAGCCAGCAGCAGAGCGTGAGCTGATGGCAAAGCAAGTCTTTGTCAATCAAGGTATCGGCGTGTTTGAAACCTTGTGCGCGTGGTTTCGCCCCAATGTGTTTAAGCGCACGTTTTCTATCTCAGGCTTACAGCATCTGGTCACTGCGCAAAAAGAAGGGCGCGCCGTGATTTTATTGGGCGCGCATTATACGCTGCTCGATTTGGGCGGGCGTCTGTGTACCCAGTTCTTTCCCACCGACTGTATGTATCGCCCGCAAAACAATCCTCTGCTTGAATGGTTTGTGTACAACGGCCGCACCAACGTGTTTGGGCAGCAAATATCCAGCCGTGATATGCGCACGTTGGTGAGCGCGATTAAGGCAGGGCATGTGATTTGGTACTCGCCTGATCAAGATTATGGGCTAAAACAAGGGGTTATGGCACCCTTTTTTGGTGTGCCTGCGGCGACCATCACCGCTTCACGCCGTTTGGCAAAGCTGGGTAGTAAAGCCAATCCACCTGCGGTCATGGCGCTGCACACCTACCGCCAGACGCCAGACAATATCCCTAAAGGCAAACGTCCGCATTACCACATCACCATCACCGAGGCGATGTGCGACTATCCAAGCAATGACGAAGTGCATGATGCCACCCGCGTTAATGAAATACTCGAATCACTGATTCGTATCGACCCCACACAGTGGATGTGGTTTCATCGCCGCTATAAAAATACCCCCGAAGGGCGCAGCAACATCTATAAATAAGCGCTTTTCAAAAGCGTATGAGCGGCATGGGAAATTTGTTATACTGCCCACTGCCGATTTTTTCTTTACTTTTTTTGCTTAAAAATAAAATACGACGGACTTTTCATGAGCGCTAACTCTACGACCAAACGCATTCTTACGGGTATCAAACCAACGGGCATTCCTCACCTTGGCAACTATGTGGGCGCGATTCGCCCTGCCATTCAGTCGATTCAAAACAGCGATGACGATGCCTTTTTCTTTCTTGCCGATTATCACAGCATCATTGGCTGCCATGACCCTGAGATGATTCATAATTCAACGAAGGCGATTGCCGCGACTTGGATTGCTTGTGGTCTTGATCCTGAGCGTGTGACCTTTTATCGTCAGTCAGACGTGCATGAGATTCCAGAGCTGTCATGGATTTTAAGCTCTTCTTGTGCCAAAGGTTTGATGAACCGCGCACATGCCTACAAAGCGGCGGTCGATGCCAATATGGAAAAACAAGACGTTGATGCTGATCAAGGCATCAACATGGGTCTGTTTGGCTATCCTGTACTGATGGCGGCAGATATTTTGATGTTTAACGCCACCCATGTGCCTGTTGGTCGTGACCAAATTCAACATATCGAGATGGCGCGTGATATCGCGGGCACCTTTAACCACCGTTATAAGCCCCTATTTACTGAGCCTGAAGCGGTCGTTGATGACAATACGCCACTGTTGACAGGGCTTGATGGGCGTAAGATGAGCAAAAGCTATAGCAACGTGATTCCACTCTTTGGGGAGTTTAATAGCCAAGCCGACCCTGAAAAAATGATGCGCAAAGCCATCATGAAAATCGTCACCAACTCGCAGCTGCCTGAAGAGCCAAAAGACCCTGACGCGTCAGCGATTTTTGAGATTTATAAAGCCTTTGCCACGTCTGAAGAAATCAGCGAGTTGCGCGCACAGTTTGCCGCAGGTATTGGCTGGGGCGATGCTAAAGAAAAGCTGTTCCAGCAAATCAATAACGAAATCGCACCTTTTCGCGCCCGTTATCAAGAGCTGATGGCGAACCCAAAAGAGCTGGAAGAAATTTTGCAAATGGGCGCGGATAAAGCACGCCGTCACAGCCGCAAGCAGCTCGATAAAACGCGCCGCGCGATTGGTATCCGTCCGCTGGCAAAGCTAAAGTAAACGGACGTATCAGTCATCGACCGTCTCGATACCATGTCTCAGCCTGTTTTGTCGCCTGCTATTACAGACAACCAACCTGCCGCATACGCTCCTGCGGCATTGCCTGTGCACATCTATCAAACGCCTGTCACCCAGCTGCCCGATGATTTGTACGTACCACCGCAGGCGTTTGCGATTTGGCTTGAGCAGTTTGCAGGACCTTTGGATTTTTTGCTGTATTTGGTCAAAAAGAACAATGTCGACTTGACACAGATGCCGATTCTGCCCATTACTGAGCAGTATCTGACTTATATCAATGGTCTCGATACTGAGCATTTTGAATTGGCAGGTGATTATCTGTTGATGGCATCGACCTTAATCGCTATCAAAACCGAACTGCTACTGCCAAAGCCCGAAACGCCGCACGATGAGCGCGACCCCAAAGCCGAGCTGATTGCGCGTTTAGAAACCTACGCGCAAATCAAAGAAGCCAGCGCGCGCTTGGACAACTTGCTGCGCCTTGAACGTGACGTGTTTTTGGCGTGGGTAAGTATGCCCTCTGCCGAGGCCATGGCGGCAGAACTGCCCAGCTATTCGCCCAACCTATTGATAGAAAGTCTGTTTAAAATGCAAATGAACCCGCAGCACCATATGCATACGATTAATAAAGATGCGGTACCGCTTGCCGACCGTATCGCCAGTATCAGCCGCCAACTGAGCACCGAAGGCACGCAGCGCTTTTACACGCTGCTGGACAAGTCGCAAGGTAAGATGGGCGTGGTGGTGAGCTTTGTCGCGGTGCTGGAGCTGATGAAGCGGCAGCTGGTCGGTATTGTTCCCACCAACGTGCCAGCAGACAGTGCTGCAGCATCTACAGATACCGCAACGCTCGACGCACAAACCTTAACGCTGGCTTGGCTGGCGTAATCTCTAGCTATTTTCACCCCATTTGTTACGAGTCACTCTCTCATGCCCTCCACCCTACCCGATGACGATACCCATGCCTTATCTGCTATCAGTAGCGATGACGCGCCGCAGCTATTGACCATAAGCCGTTATATTGAGGTCTTATTACACGCAACCGAAGCGCCGCTTACGGCCGCCAACCTAAAAAAAGCCTTGAATATTTCACAAAAACAATTCAATGCTGCTTTGGTCTTATTACAGGCACGTCTGAGCGAGGGCGTATTGGAGCTAAAAGTCACTGCCAGCGGCTATCGTCTGCAGATTCGCGACACTTACAGCCCATTGATTCAGCATGTGTTTCCACAGCGTCAAGAACGCTTAAGCCAAGCCTTATTAGAAACGATTAGCGTCATTGCTTATAAGCAGCCCGTAACCCGTAGCGATATTGAGCAAGTGCGCGGGGTTACGCTATCGAGCAATATTTTGCGTCAGCTGTTTGATAAAGGCTGGATTAAAGAGGACGGCTATAAAGACACTCTTGGGCAGCCAGCGCTACTACACACCACGCCGCAATTTTTGGATGCGTTTGGACTCAGCAGTTTGGATGAGTTGCCGCCGCTGCCAGATATGGTAGGGCTGACGTAAGTAAATATCTACCACCATAAAAAAAAGCGCCAACCTATTGGTCAGCGCTTTTTTATTGTTGGCTATGTTAATTAATAGCTCTGCCATTCCAAACCGACACCCGCACCAATATCGGTTGACTGGATATCAGAGTCGACTGCCCACAGGCGAGTAGACAGTTTTGTTTTGGGTTGCAGTTGATGCGTCCACTCGACGTCCATCACTTTAAGGGTATCTTCTTCTGGGTAGACGTTATTAATACCCTTGTCCGCTCTAGGAGACTGATTGACCTTGGCGTATTGCAATTTTGCGCGGACGAAGTTGTCCTCATTGAGCCATACCTTGCTACCTACGGCAACGCTTTCGGCATCGCCACCGAGTGCATGACCGAGTGGATAGCCTTGCTGGTAGTAGCCGTCTTCATAGGTTGCGTGGTCGTAAGAGACGCCGCGTGCCTCACCACTAGAGCGTGTATCGGTATATTCTGCATACACTTGATACGGCATACCATAAGCCATACCTGAATAATCTGCACCTGCAAGATACATGTTCTTCGCAGGCAGGCCACCTGCCTCATCCTCACCCACATACTGTCCGTAAACGCCCGCTGGCACATTTACCAAAGGCGCAAGGTCGACACGCGCATCAAAGCCGCCAATCTGGTTTGCAGGGTCTTCTTTACCTGTATCGCCATTGTCACGCAGACCCGTTAAGGCATCAAAAAAAGAGCTTGCACTCTCTGGACGACCGTCACCGCCCCACATGAAGGTACGCGAAGCACCAAGCTCTAGCCATGGCTGCGGACTGGCCGTTAAGCGCATACCAAACAGCTTGGCATCAGGCACCGCCTCATAGTCATCAAGCTGCCCTGCGAACAGCTGATATTGCCAAGGACCAACCCAAGACAGATAAGGCGACTTTGGCGCTTCTTGCGTATCGCGCTGCATGGTCAGCCCTGCTACAGGCAGACTGGCATCGCCACGAATCAAGCTGCCATCGTGCCCAGGTCCCCACCATGCAGGAATCTTACCCGCAATCAGCCACTGGTTGGCAGCCTTACCAGCAAGATAGGTACCCTCCAAACTGACATCGCTGTCATCATCGACCAAGTTATCATTTTTCACATTGGCTTGAATGTTAAATTCCCAGTCTTCTTCGCTAATACCCACGCCGCCAGACAGCTGCTGCCCTGCCAGATGATCATCAGCAAAGGTTTGCGGAAGCTGTTGACGATCACTTTGAATATAAGCATTCACATTGGCTTTAACCAAACCGTTTTTTTCTTTTGCTAAAACGCTTTGTACCTTTTGCAGCATCTGCGCTTGCTGCGGGGTCGCGGTCGTTGCCGAAGCTAAAGCGCGGTTGATTTCGTTGGTGGTTAAGGGCCAAGTGCTGGTACTGATATGAATCACCCCTTGCGAATTTAGCCAGTCAAGCTGAGATTTGAGCTGCATGTCATTCATGTGCAGATTTTGTGCTGAAGCATACAGAGACATCATGCCAAGCCCAACAAGAACGCTTAAACGTTTGTAGCGGCGCTGTGTATTCATAACGGGTTACTCACTAAGGTATCTAAAAGTGTTTCTATCATAGCGGATATCCTTATCGGTCACTACCGATAAGGAGGGCTTTGTTTGTTACGCTTGCTCAATTTGCGTCAAAACCGTATCCAAGGCTTCTACGGTTTTTTTAATCTCTGCCTCTGTCAATGTCGGATGCACTAAGAACATGAGGCTCGTCTCACCAAGCGCCTTGGCAACTGGCAGACGTTCTTTGGGACGCAGCGCTGTATCATCAAAGGCTTTTTCTAAATACACTTCCGACGCCGAACCTGAAAAACACGGCACGCCTTGCTCATTAATGGCTGCAATAATAGCATCTCGTGTCCAGCCTTTGGGTAGGTTTTCAGGCTTTACATAGACATAAAGCTTATAGTAAGCATGCTTGGCATCAGTAAAGTCGGCGCGCTCTTCTAGGCGGGGTACAGACATATAACCTTTTTCTGCCCAGCGTGTACATGCATCCAAAATTGCCTGCGCGTTTTGCGTGCGTTTTTGTGTCCAATCGCTCATTCGCGCCAACTGAATACGCCCGATTGCCGATTGCATCTCAGGCATACGCCAGTTGGTACCAAAGCTTTCATGCAGCCAGCGGTAGCCAGGTGGGTGCTCGGTTTCATAGACAGCGGCGTAGCTTTTGCCATGGTCTTTATACGCCCACATTTTGCGCCACAGGCTTTCATCATTGGTGGTAACCATACCGCCTTCACCGCCTGTGGTCATGATTTTGTCTTGGCAAAAGCTCCATGCGCCTACGTGACCGATACTGCCGACACTGCGTCCTTTGTAGGTTGCGCCATGTGCCTGCGCGCAATCTTCGATGACGTATAAGTCATGCGCGTCCGCCAATGCCATGATGCCATCCATGTCGCACGGCCAGCCAGCCAAATGCACGCAAATGACGGCTTTGGTCTTATCGGTCAATACGGCTTTGATGGTCTCAGGCGAGATGTTGCCAGTCTCGGCATCGACATCTGCAAATACAGGCGTCGCACCTGCATTGACCACACAAGAGATACTAGCAATAAAGGTGCGCGGCGTGACAATCACTTCATCACCCGCACCGATATCCAGCGCTTTTAATGCCACATCCAGTGCTAGGGTGCCATTAGCAACAGCTACTGCGTATTGGCTGTCTGCCCACGCTGCAAATTCTTTTTCAAACTCGCGCCCTTCTTGTCCTGTCCAGTAGTTGACTTTATTAGACAACAAAACAGCACTGACCTTGTCCGCCTCTTCTTGAGTAAAGCTCGGCCACGGTGAAAAAAATGAATTTAGCATAATATCCTCGATAAATAAGACGTTAGAAATAGTAAAGTTAATATATTAAGAAAAAACTGAGCGCATCTTAGCGCACCATGGGTCTGGCGGGGTTACCTATCATGACAGCGCCTGCGGGCACGCTCTTGGTGACGACAGCACCCATACCGATGACTGCGCCCTCACCGATGACTAAAGGTGTATCGGGCGTGCCTTGCTTTATCACGGCACCTGCACCGATATAGGCATGGTCATGGATATGAATGTTGCCGTTACAGCTGACACGCGGAGCAAAGGTCACATAGTCGCCAATGACGCAGTCATGCTCGGCATAGCTGTATAAATTGGCATGAAAGCATTTGCCGATACGCACATTTGCACCAATAGTCACAAAAGGGCTAAACGCTGCACCTGCTGCTATACTCACGTCATCCATAATGACGGTGCTGTCTGCTTGCACTGACCAGAGCGCAATAGCATCGGCAGCAAGTTTGGCTGCAATGCGCTCGCGTACTTGGCTATTGGCAATGGCTATTAGTACTGACTTGTCAGCGCTTAGTGCGACGAAATCTTGATAGTTCATCGCTGGATAGCCGTTGACCGTAGCAGGCTGCTCTAAGCCGTCGTCAATAAATACCAAACCTGCTGCGCTATCTGCCCGCATCACCGTCATTTTGGCAACAGGCATCAAGCTGCGACCACAACCCGATGCGCCATAAACCGCACATACCTTACGCATGGCTTGGCTCAGCTGCCATACTGCCAGTAAACTTTGGCATCGTTGCTTCACCCTCAGCAGAGATACCGTCTTTAATGACGACTTTTTTGACCGTTTTAGCCAAAATTTTGATATCCAGCCATAGTGATTGGTTCTCTACATACCATGCATCAAGCGCGAATTTTTCATCCCAGCCAATCGCATTACGCCCATTAACCTGCGCATAGCCTGTAATACCAGGACGCACGTGATGGCGACGTTTTTGCTCGTCATTGTATAGCGGCAGATATTCCATCAATAAGGGACGCGGCCCTACCAAGCTCATATCGCCTTTAATCACATTCCAAAGCTCAGGCAGCTCATCCAAGCTGCTGTCACGCAGACGCTTACCAAAATCGGTCAAGCGCTCGCTATCAGGCAGCACATTGCCATCAGCATCAACCGCATCTTTCATTGAGCGAAACTTGAGCATCTCAAACGGCTTACCATGCAAACCAGGACGAACCTGACGAAATAAGACAGGCGAGCCTAAATTCTTTTTTACTTTATAAGCGGTCACCGCATAGACAGGCGCTAAGACCACGAGCGCGCTGGACGCCGCTGCAATATCAAACAGTCGTTTTATCATTGTATTCCCATCTCCGTTAACATTATCTGGTTAACCGCATTGACGTCAAATTTATCCATCGCCATTTGGCGAGCAGCACGACCCATCTTAGCAATTAACTCAGGCTCATCGATAAATTTTTGCATGGCTTCAGCCAAGGCGTGCGCATCCTTGACGGGTACCAGATAGCCATTATGCCCATCAATGACCGTTTCTCGGCAACCTGGCGCATCGGTAGTGATAACCGCGCGACCCATGGCCATTGCTTCTAGCACAGTACGCGGCGTCCCCTCACGATAAGAGGGCAGCACATAAACCGAGCTGTCTGCAATGGCAGGCTTGACATCTGTAAGCTTGCCCAAAAAGTTAAACAGACCATCCTTAATCCAAGCATCCAGCTCACGCTGCTCAATCGCATCAGGATTGTCATCGACCCAGCCTACCAAATCAAACTGTATTTGCGGATGACGCGACTTGATAATGGCTGCCGCTTGAGCATACTCGCGTACCCCTTTTGCGCCAAGCAAACGCGCAATGAGTAAAAATCGCGGTACAGGCACGTCGTTTTCTGTCGGCAATGGCGCAACGCTGTATTCTGATACATTGACGCCTGAGCCATTGACCACCGTACTGGGTGTTGATGGTTTTAAAATGCCCATTTTTTTAAACAGCGCTTGGTCATCAGGATTTTGGAAAAAGACTTTCTCAGCTGTCATCAATGCTGCGGCATACAACTGATGCATCACTTTTTGTAAATTGGACTTTTTGTACCCTACCTCATCTGCCCCACTAAAGGCATAACCAAGCCCTGTGATCAGCGCAAAAATATGCGGCACACGGGCAAGCTTAGCCGCGAGCGAACCATAAATCACCGGTTTGATGGTATAGCCAAGCACATAATCAGGCTTAACTTTCGTCATCAAGCGATATAGCTCAACAATGGTTTTTAAGTCTTTTTTGGGATTGGTACCCGTACGCTGCATAGCAATGTCATGCACATAATAACCCAAACCTTTTAGCGCTTGGTGCTCATCAGGATAGTCGCCAAAGTCAGGCGCGGCGATATGCACTTCGAACCCTGCATCTTTGATAGCAGCAATGAGAGCGCCACGGAATTGTAAAATGGATGCAGGGTAACTGGCGATGATTAAGAATTTCATTAGACGGCTCTAGCTCTATTATTCATTTTATTTTGATAGAATGCGAAGATAAGTAGATATATCAATATAGGCATAAACATCCACTTTTGCCGCGTCGCAATACCCAAGTTCGGCGTGGTCAGTGCTAATATCGTACAGGTCAAAAAAGCATAGGTAAATAACCATAAATGCTTGCCTTGCAATAAGGTTTTTAATTTGAATTTAATTTTTAATAAAATATAAACGAATAAAAACAATAATACTGTATTTTCTAAACTGGTAACCAAGGATACAATATTATGCACATCAAATGGCAATGGTCTAAAAACATATGTGAACATCTGCATAGGATAGCTCATAGAAGCGATATCCAATGAAGACCCGCCACCTTGGTTCAGCCCTTGACGTCTATCAATATAGCTACTTACACTATCTATTGACGCGTCTTCTATACCAACATAACTTTGAACAAAATTGATTGAGAAAAACAAAGCGACTGCTATTACTGGTAATATTATGAGCTTAAACGTGACATGCACCCGAGCCTGAATAATGAAATATATGACATACGATATAAGCATCATCGCGGCAATATGCGGGCGTACCATGAAAACCAAAAAAAACGATAGGGGCAATAGTATTACTGCGCGCTTGCTCGCGACCAAAGCATATAGGAATAGACAGACTGCAAAGAAAGAGATGGCGTCTTTGCCAAGACCCGAGCTCCAAAAGCTCATGGATGGTATGAATAATATAAACAGCCAATAGTTAGGTAGTTCGATTAAATATTTTTTGATAGATAAATAAAGTAATACCAGCCCCATAGTACCTACCGCATTATACTGTAATGTGGCATTTAAATAATTCGCATCCAGACCTTTAGAGGAAATAGTAGTGAAGGCCTTTACAAAAGGACTGCCGGGATACAGTTCTATTTTATGACTGGCCAAAGAATGTAAATAATATTGAACAGCATCCCCACCACCTGTAAAGGTATAATAGCAATATACTACCGAAAATAAAGTATGCCATACGAAAAGTGCCGTTACTTTTGCGACATCGTGCTTTTTTTGGCAACCGACTGCATATACCAATGTATAACTTACAAAAAGGTATATAAAAGCCAGCATCCCTTGGTAAAAATCTAACCCAATACTGAGCATACTAGCTATCCAATAAGTTTTTTACAATTCTAAATTTGCCACTTTTTTCGGTAGCAATATCATCAACTACAATAATATCAATAGTCATGTTATCGCCGAATCGCTCTACCAATGCAGCTCTAAAACTTTCTTTTTGTTGTTGATTAAACTTATCACTGCAGACAACCAATACCTGTAATGCCTTAAGTTGATTCTGAATAACCTGAAACTTAATAATACCTTCAATATTTTTAGTACTATTACTGATGTTTCCAAGATTTACTTTTCCATGCGTTGGCGACAAGATATAATCTGACGTTCGTCCATCTATACGTTCGACTAATGGGAAAATTGAATTACAAGAGCAGGTTTCCTTAGAGTCTGCCAAAGTAATATTGTCACCTATCCGATAGCGAATCAATGGCGTACCATGGGTTGTGTATGATGTTACTAACAATTCACCACTTTGAGCTGGCTGCAAATTCTCATCTACTACTTCAAAAATACCTGTTAATGGATGAATATGTAAACGACCGTGCGTACATTCTAATATAAATGGCGCACCTTCAGAAGACGCATATTGATCAACCAATTGACAGCCCAACACACGCCCAATAACTTCACGATGCTTTGGCAACACTGTCTCAGCTGTAGGAAAAAACACTTTCACAGGTGTTGGCAATTGCAAACCCAGACTGTCTGCAATCTCGCATAGCTCATAAACACTAGACGGAAAGCCTACTATAAACTCTGGCTGAAACTTAACCAGCGACTGCCAGTACACATGAAAACTGTCTTGATTAATATGAAAAGTAGAATAGAAACGAATCTTATTAATAAAGTCATAATGCGAGCAGATATTATTTTGAATGTCATGCTCAGATATTAAATTTTTTCCAGAAAACCAAGCTGTCTTTCTACCTAAATGGTAGCCATGTTGCGCTCTAAAATGATCTAAAATAGCAAAACGCTCTTGCATATCTTTTTTTGTGTACACAACTTTCATAGATGCACCTGTCGTACCGCCCGTCAGGCTTACAATGCCATCCTTTTCTCTAATTGTCTTAATTTTATCAAAGTCATTAATAATATCTTGCTTCTCTAGGGGGATATTTTTTGTTAAATCTTTAATATTTAACTTGTTATACCAAGCCGATTTTCTTTTAACGTATTTGAAAAAAGATTTTTGTTTCTTTTTGATTTCTTTATCCAGTTGGCTAGCAGTGAAGCTTTCAACTTTAGCATAATATTCACGAATTTTTTTATATTCACCGCCATGACGAACTTTATACTGATATGTATTAAATAAAGAAATAGCAGAGCTCTGTACGAACATAGGCGTTTTTTTGATGAATTTTTCTTTTAAGGACATATTGACCTCCTAGCGGTACAGTGCTTCAAAATCATTGACAACTTTATCTAAAGTATAATTTTTCTCAATAGCTAATCGCGCTTTTTTAGCAACAGTCTCTAACTGTAAAGGCTCGGCATTCAACACATTGTGCTCAAGTGTTTTAGCAATATCTTGATAATCAGTCGACGGTATATGATAGCCACTATCGTTTAATATAATTTTTGCATCCCCTGCATCCGTACTCAGACATACTTTTTGCGTTGCCATTGCTTCACCTAATACATTAGGAAAGCCCTCTGTAATTGAGGTTAAGCAAAATACATCTATAGCGTTGTAAAAGACAGCGGTATCCTGTACTTGACCTAAAAATACAAAACTATCTTTGTATGAGTTATTGGCAAATAATCCCGCAATTTTAGGATTATCGAGATCAACATCACGACCGCCTAGAAACACTTTAAAACGATATCCTTTATCAAGCAACAGTAAACACGCCTTAATAAAATTGATATGATTTTTAGCAGGTGCAAAGCGCCCCATGTGACCAATTACCAGCTCTTCAGGAGATATATTGAGCTGTGTCCGCAATCTCTCTCTTTTTTGTTCATCAGGATAAAATAATGACAAATCAAAACCATTAGGAATGACGACCATTTTTTGATCATCGTACCCTATTGCAGCATGTACTTCTTTTGCTTTATTTGCAACACAAACGATAGAAGAAGGTATAAAGCTCGAAACGCCAGCACAAGCTTGGCGAATCACTTTTTTAGCAATACCACTATTGCTGTCTATCTCAGAGTTACGTATACCCCAAATAATATTTTTAACACCCAGTTTTTTGGCAGCCAGTCCGCCTATCAAGTCTGAATGGTACATCCATGTCTGTACCACATCAGGCTTTATATTTTTTAATAGCTTATATAAGCGCAAAGAGACTACTGGACTAGATAAGATAGAAGACATATTAAGTGTATGTACAGTTATGCCTTGCTCTTGCAAATCTTTACCAATAGACCCTAAATCCATTAAAGAAATGACTTCGTGCTGAAAGGTACCTTTTTTCTGACTTCTAAGCACTAAACGCTTAAGCATCAGCTCAGCACCACCAATATTTAAGCCTATGATGATATGCACTATTTTCATACTCATATACCTCACAACAGCTTTTGCGCTCTTGCTTCCCAAGTTAGACCTTTATTGAACTTATCTAGTACAACCTTACCATAGCCATCTCTGACCTTTTTATCTTTTAAGGTATCTATTGCGGCTACCCATTGCTCAATATCATCTGGATCACAAAATACTGCCCCATCTTCTCCAAGAAGCTCTTTTAGTACTGATAGATTAGAGGTAACTATTGCTTTGCCACTAGACATATATTCAACTATCTTTATAGGATTCATATATCTACTTGAATCCCCTTTACCTCCTGCAACCGCAACATTGTTAGCGCTATAAGGTGCTAGAAGTACGTCACACTGGTTTCTATAATAAGCTACCTTGGCATGCGGAATATTTCCATGGAAATAAATATTTTTAGTATCACCAATTTCTTTTTGCCACTCACTTACTTCTGACTGGCTACCACCGAATAAATGAAAATCTAAGTCTGCAAAGTATTCAGCAAGTTTGATAATTAGCTCTACACCACGTCCTTTATATAAACTCCCAAAATAACCTACATTAATTTTATCTTCAGCAAAAAAAGATGTTTTACTGATTTTATTCACTGATGCATCACTACCATTGTGAGCTACAACGATATCTTGGGAACCATAGAGACCATGTTCAATATACATGTCCTTCAGTGCTTGAGAATTCACTGTAATTTTATTCAGATGCTTTTTGTCTAAAATACTTTTAAAAAGAAAATAATCTAGTTTATTAAACTCCCAAACAGGACCATGTAAATCTATAGAAACTTTTTGTTGAGATAAACATAGTGTTGACAAGGAAGTTACTGAACGTCCTATAGCAATATCAGGATTCTGACGTCTAGAGTAATATGCTGCTTTTGCTGCATAAATAATATTCCCAGACTTGTTATTAGGTATATCGATTAAATGGATACTAAAAGGATACTGTATCCCATAAGCCTCTAACAGCTCATCTGTAGTATAGCCATTAGAAGAAGCAATAAGGCATATATCATGACCTAGTTTAGAATATGCTTCGCACATCTTCATCATGTGAATACTGCTTGCGGCCATCGAAGGAAACTTAGTTCGACAAGGCGCGATATAATGTATATTCATATAAAAACCAACATATTTTGTCTATTATTTACAGTTCTTGAATATTTATACCAGTAGACTTGTAGAAACTATAGACACTCTCAATAATATTCAATCTTGAAGGATCAATTCTTTTAGAATCCAGCTTAAATGCTCTACAAGTTATTTCTGGGAAAATCACATTGACGTTATTTAATACACTAGTGTATGCACCTGCTACTTCCTGTGGTGATTTATCGCACTGCATTATGTACAATTCTGCTATAGAGTTTGTGAAACTTAATTTAAAGCCAATATCTTCAGATATAACTTTTAATTTCTCTTCAGATTCATCTCTATGCGGAAAATAAACTAAATTTTTATCGCCATAAAACTTTTTTACTTCAGTTAAAAATTCTATTTCATATTCCAAGCTAATAATATTTGCTTCGCTATATTTGGATCCAAAATAAAACACTAAGTTTTTATCTTTTTTACTAAAAGTATTTATTTTTTTCTGCGATTCTTTGAAATATATTCTCTTTATATTCTTCTCATCTTTCGAGTGAAAGGCTGTCAGTAAAACAGCAGGCTTATCTAGCAGAAATTTATTAATATATTTTTTGTATATCAATCTAAAAACTATTTTCTTTATTTTGTTTTTGGGAAGAAAATTATCATGGGGATAATATTTATTATTTTTAATATATCTGTTTATAGTATTTATACTTGCTGCGCCGTCATCCATTATGAAAACATTATCAGCTTCAACTGCAACTTTAGCCAAATGCATGAATATAGATCTAAACTCCCCAAGATATAAATTATCTATATCATCATAAAAATCATTTCTTATACTATCTAACACTCTTCTTTGAAAAAAATTATTAGTAACAACATTTCTTATTTTCAGACCTACTATTATTTTTTTCTTGCTCCATTTCCTCTGGTTCAAAATATCTAAAATCTGATTGTCATTTTTCTTTCTATCACCATTAGAAAGTTTAATAATGATGAAATTTTCTTCATTAGTTTTATCTTTATCTAATGACACCTCTAAAGCACATAAAGCTTGTAATGGAGATTCAACAATATATAAATTTTTCAAAATTAGAAATTACCTTTTATTGAAGTAATAATTAGCAAGATCGAAGTCTTCTTTATTATCAATATCAATAGATGAAGCTCTATCCATGATATACGCATAAGATCCATCGCTGTAAATATTACTTAACCTTTCAACATACGACCTATCAATAATATAAATAGCACCATTTAGCCTATAAACCTTTTGAATGTCTTGTGTTCTCTTTAAGTTTATAGGGTCAATAAAACCATTCATAGAATTATCTTGATCAAGTGTATTACAAAATTCAAGAGGATGTTCCAGTTCACAAACTGATATTATGGCTCTGGCATTTTTAGAGAGCATTAACGATTTAGCTTCTTTTATATGCGTAGAAGTTCTCAGAGGTGATGTAGGCTGTAGAATAGTAACCGTTTTCACTTGCTGATCATATCTATTTTCATACCAATCTATCAAGTGAATAATGACGTCATTTGTTGTTGCAACATCAGTAGAAAGCTCTGGAGGTCTAATAAAAGGAATTTCTGCACCATACTCTTTAGAGATTTTTGCAATCTTTTTGCAGTCTGTACTAACGTAAACATGTTGAAATTGCTGGCTACTAATAGCGGCTTCGATAGTCCAAGCTATCAAAGGCTTTCCTGCTAATTTTCTTATATTCTTACCTGGCAGACGCTTACTTCCACCTCTTGCGGGAATAACAGCTATATTCATTAAAAAAGACCTTCTATATCTTGCTGCGCTTTGTGGTAGTCTGCCATTTGCCCAATATCTAGCCAATATTCATAATTTCTATAGATACCAACTTTTTCATTACTCCTAATTCTTTTTTCGAGCAAAGTAGGTAAGTCCAATTTGACATTCCTTTCTACAGAGCCAACACATTCTGGACTTAATACGTAGATACCCGTATTAATATGGTATCGATACGTGGGCTTCTCTACCATATTTGTTATAAGACCATCTTTACTTTCTACAACCCCAAATGAAACCGTATGCTCCACCTCTCTTACGCACATTGTTGCGTCCAAATTATGACTTTGGTGATAATTTAGCAGTTGCTTAAAATCTAATTTAGTTAATACATCACCATTCATCATTATTAATGGTAGTTTAGGAATATCTTGAGGAAGGAGTCCAAGAGCACCACCCGTTCCCAAAGGGCATTCCTCATGAATATATGTGATATTAACATTCCATTTACTACCATCCCCAAAATAATCATGAATTTTTTCAGGTATATAGTGTGTAGAAATATAAAAATTATAAAAACCAAGTTCAATAAATCTATCTATTAGATGTGCTAACATAGGTTTCTTACCCACGTTAAGCATAGGCTTGGGACATGTGTCTGTTAACGGACGCAAACGAGTACCAAATCCTCCTGCCATGATAAATACAGGATTATCAACTTTCGTCATCTTCTCGGACTGACTTAAGGTTTCAAGACCAACTACATAACCTTCATTGTCGATGACAGGTAAGGATAATAGACTATGGCTTTCCATCGTCTTCTTACGATGCTGTATACTACTACTCTCTTTTACTACGATTGGGGTTTTGTTCATTACCTCTATTACAGCGTCTTGCATACCCCACTGTGATAACAGCCCACGTCGAATATCACCATCTGTAACTGTACCGAGTAGTTTGTCCTCTGCATCACATACTAGTGCAATACGTAAAGCTGCTTTATTAATTGTTTGCATTGCTTCACGAATAGTAGTTTCTGGTCTTAAGATGACATCTTTCCATTGGTCCATATATGAGTCCTAACGAAGAATACGAATTTTAGCAGGAACTACCACTTGGTTTCTAAATATATCTCGAACAATCGAACATCCAGCACCTATAGTAGCTCCAGTGCCGACCTTAATACTCTGTATAATACTTGCTCCAGTACCGATATGCACATGATCTTCAGTAACCACATTACCACTTAATGTAGCTCCAGGAGCAATATGATTGTATGAACCTATACAGCAATCATGCTCAACAACTGCACCAGTATTAATCAACGTATTCATACCAATTTTTGCTCTTGACTGAATAATTGCTCCATGCATTACTTGCACACCTTCAGACAGCTGAGCATATTCTGATACTATTGCATAAGGAGAAATGACTGAAGCAAAGCAATATCCCATTTCTGAAAATAGTTCAAAAACTCTTGAGTTTAAGTCACTGTTCGGCATATTACCTATACCATTTACCAGCTCAACATCCTTTGATTTATACATATCCAAAAACACATCATCACTTTTGACATGTTTTATACCATATAAAGGACTATCTATATCTATATCGTTTGGAGAAACGACACAAATGATATTTTTTTTCTGCAATAATAAAATTTCTGCCAATACATTAGCGTGTCCCCCTGATCCTATCATTGCTAAATACTTAGACATTTATAAGATTCCCTTCACGGTAATCTTCTTTCGCGATTTCACCAAGTAACGACCAATAATTATAAGGTGATACGCCATTACCAGGACGCTTCACTGTTAAATTGCTTTCAGTAAATATATCACCTGCTTTGATATCTTGCGCAGCAACTAAGCTCTTACGTGCAACTATCTTATTTTTTATCTCAGATAACTGTGGACTCTTTACACCATTACCAAGAGCTTTTGTAACATTACGAATAGCTTTTACCATCTCATTTAGTTCTTCAGGTTCTAACGAAGCCTTATGGTCAGGTCCCTGCATTGACTTGTCTAAAGTAAAGTGCTTTTCGATTATACAAGCACCTAGTGCTGTTGCGGCTATAGGTATAACTATTCCAGCGCTATGATCTGAATAGCCAACAGTCAATTTGAAAGACGAAGATAGTGTTTTCATTGCGTTAAGGTTTATTTCAGCTATCGGTGCAGGATATTCTGTAGTGCAATGTAAGAGTGTAACTTTATTGCTAAGTGCATCTTGACCTTCTTCACTGACATAAGCCTCTTTAAAAGCTTCTTCACTAGGCTCTATACCATTTTTATTAACCAAGCCGAATGCTATAACACTTAGTGCAGATTCTACTTCAGATAGACTTGCCATACCTGTCGATACAATGAGGTCAAGCCCTGTTTTGGCATGCTCAAGCACAAATGGCGCATTCGTTAATTCACCAGAAGGAATTTTTAACGTCTTTAGCCCTAAATCATTTACTAGAAAATCTAGACTTTCCTTATCAAAAGCTGTTGATAGAAATTCAATTCCTATACTATTGCAGTATTCAGCCAGCTCTTTATAAGTATCATAACTCAGTTCTAGCTTTTTTAACATTTCAAACTGAGACTCGTCAATGCCTGTGTTTTTCATTTGATATTCTGCTTGCTGAGCATCTTTGGTAACTAAATGAGCCGCTTTAAAAGTTTGAAATTTTACAATGTCAGCACCTGCCGTATATGCAGCATCAATTAACTTAATAGCAAGCTCTTTACTACCATTATGATTGACGCCTGCCTCTGCTATGATTTTCACCATTATTAAACGTCTCCTAATATGTCATGAAAAGTTTTTACTTGATCTAAATTACTTGCTTTCAATTCATTTATAATTAACTCGCTTGCATTTCCTTGACCGTAGGGATTGGTCACGTGAGTTATATCACTTTCTAGTGCTATTCTAATTGTATCAACAATGTCATCTACGTTTGTAGAGCTCAAGAAAACACTTTCAGCACATAAACGCCCTTTTTGTCTTGACCCAATATTAACTGTGGGCACTTTAAATGATGGAACTTCAATAATACCGCTTGAGGAATTCCCTATAACTGCTGAAGCGTACTTTACTGCGCTTAGATAACGCAATTGACCTAGCGATGGTATTGATAAAACACGTTCTGGTTGATTTTTAGCGTATGATTCTAGGATAGGAATAATTTCCCTTCCTCCATCATCTGCATTCGGATAAGTTAATATAACTTGTAGATTGGGAAAATAATCTAAGGCAGCTAATAGGTTAGTGAAAGAATCTTTTGCTGGCTCATTCATTAAAGTCACTGGATGGTAAGTTACCAACAAAAAAGGTTTTTTTAGATTAAAGCCGAGTGAGTCTGATAATGCTTCTACTGACATAAATTGACTACGGTTTAAATGATCAAGACCTATTGCTCCAACATTATGTACTCGTATAGGTGCTTCACCTAACTGAATAACTCTATTACGATGCGTCTCACTAGATGTAAAGTGAAATAAACTTAATTTAGTAATAGCATGTCGAATTGCATCATCATATGCTCCTTCAGTTATTTCACCACCATGAATATGTGCGATAGGAATACGTAAAATCATAGCCGTCTGAGCAATAGCTAATGCTTCAAAACGATCTCCTAAAATTACTAATATATCAGGCTTCATACGTGCTAATGCGTCTGCAAAGCCTATAATACCTAAACCCATGCTTTTAGCTGTACCTATTGCAGAATCCGAAGATAGTAGCATTTCAATTTTTTCATTAATAACGAAACCATCATTTTCGATTTGCTTGTATGTCAGCCCAAATTCGGGAGATAAGTGCATAGCTCCTGCTATAATTTGTAAATCTAAATCTACATCCTCTTTTATATCTTTGAGAAGCCAATACAAAAGACCGTACTCAGCTCGTGTGCCTGTAAAGACTGCTATTTTACGCATATTAACTTCCCTTTTATACATCTCTTACTTTATACACACTTTAGTTTTGTTACATTTTGCTATCTAAATATCTTCCAGTTTCTTTATGTCCAAAGTCAGGAATCATTTTAAAAAATAAAGCCACAATATCCTCCTTGGTCCATTCTAGGCTACTTTTCATAGTATCTATTTTTTTCTCAAATTCTTCTATCAGTTGAGCATTAAATTCTGGATCATTTTTTATAACTCCTAACTTAGCAAAACGCTCCATATCAAGTGTTTCATTAATAGTAAAAAACTCTTCAAAATCTTTTTCACCTGTAGTATCACTACCTGAGAAAAAGCAAGCCCATTGCCCCTTTTTAGGTAAGACCTTAGACAGTTCACGTGATTCATCTTCATCAGAGCATAAAAAGGGTTCAAATCCTTTTTGCTTAAGATATTTTATAGCAATATCGGAAAATGAAATTAAATGCAAATCTTCGCTAAGTTTAGGAAAAAAGATATCACGGTTTTTACCAAAAATGCATGACATTAAACATAGCTCTCCAGATTCCTGCGGCGTTACAAAATATCTTTTTATATCATTTGGTGCCACTATAGGCTGCATTTTCTCTAATCTTTGATTAAAACCATGTAGCAAAGAACCATCAGAAAAAGCAACATTAGCAAAACGTGCTGTGGAAATATCTATTTCCAAGCTTCTACGCATTAGAAACATCTCCATAATTCTTTTCGATGCACCCATCATATTTACAGGATTAGCTGCTTTATCTGTAGATACACAAAAATATTTCTTTACGCCAGCATCGATACATTGTTTTAAAGTTTTTTCTGTATTGAATATATTTACATCTATCATACGCATGAGTGTATAAGGATCTTTTTCACTACGTACATGTTTTAATGCCGATAAGTTCAATACATAATCAAAATCGCCATCAGCTTTGAAAAAAGCATCATATTCTAAGGAACCTATATCAAGCGCAAAAGTTTGAAAATCCCCATCAATATAACCAAAAGAGCTACGAATATCTCTAACCAACTCTACCAAGTTATTTTCACTAATATCTACCACATGCAATTTTCTAGGATTTCTCTTAAAGATTTCCTTAACTACCGCTTGACCTATAGAGCCCGCACCACCTAAAACCAAAAATTTAGATGTAGAAACAATTTTCGAAAGCTCTTCTGAATTCTTTTTAATATCCTGTGAAAAAAGCTCTCTTTCTCGACCAATCAAATCTAAAATTGACAACATAAATAACCTACATTTTAAATAAAATTAAACCAAGGCATAGGATGGCGTTTATTCGCTATCCACCAAGTTAATAAAAAACGAATACACATTGATGTAGCAAATGCGATTGCCGCACCCTCTAAACCAAAGAATCTAACAAAAATAATAAGCAAGCCTAAATTCAGTACACCAGAACCAATAGATGCTGCTGATAGTAAGCCTGTTTTTTTAGAATAAAATATGTAGTTAGTAATCATTAAATACATACCTTGGAAACCCTGTCCCAATGCCAACCAACCAAAAACTTCACCTGCACGCGCGTATTCTTCTCCTGCTACAAGTGTCACTAATATGGGACCGATAATAAAAGCTATTGCTGCACCTAAAAATATAAGGAAAAACCAAATATAAGTAAATTTTACAATCTGTTTTTTCTCTTCTATATTATCATTCTTTAGCTTTTCAAAAAGCCATGGAACGTAAGCTTTATTAATCGCGTCAAAGACTACACCTATAGCTGATGTGATTTGGACAGCAACCATATATATACCTGCACTATCCAATCCTAACTCTTTATTAATAACAAACCTATCTACCGATACTAATAAAAATGCACCTGCCGTATGTGGTATTAATGGGACACCGAAACGAAGTGCTTCTATGAGATAGTCTTTTCTTATTCTTAGAATACTTAACAATTTATCTTTTTTTAATAAGACAATAGCAACAACTAAAAATACTAAGTGAGTAACAATCTGTGCATCTATTCTTCCTGAGGCACCCTGTAAAAGTACTACTACAAAGCTTAAAGAAAGCAAAACATTCATTAAACTCTGTGATATCTGCAGTATTCCATACTTAATGGATTGCTTTTGTACTTGCCACTGACCTAATCGAATCCTAATTATCACTGCACAGGTTGCTACTGGTACAGCCCATAAAACATATTTAGGCTGCACGCCGACCCATGAAGCAATTTGTTCATAAAAAGGAGCAAATAAAAGAAATATTACTAGTGAAAATCCCAGTATTAATTGTAAGCATGAGCCAATAAATTGTGCTAAATCATCGTGACTTACATCACCGTCATAGTATTTGCGTCCAGCAGCACCAACGAAAGTAACGCCAACAAAGGCACTTAGAGCACCTAATAAGGTCTGAAACATAGCTACTTCGCCATACTGAGTAGGGTTCAGGTATCTTGTCAGTACAGGAAGCAATAAAAAAGGTATAACACCATTGAGAATATTAGAGAATAAATAAACGCCTGCACCACTTACGAAACTGTTTTTCTTGATTATTCCCATGATATCAACATCTTTATCAACATATACTCAGCCATAGACTGCAAATTTATAGCAGACGCTATACGATAAAGCGTCTGCTATTGACTCTAGCTTAACGTTTTTATATACCATGGCATGGCTACTTCAATACCTTGGCTAATACGATACTCTGGTGCATAGCCCAGCAATGTATGGATCTTACTGATATCTGCCTGCGAATGACGTACATCACCCTCTCTAAAGTCGCGATATACCGCCGCTTTATCATAACTTACATTATTATCTTTAAGGGTATCTTTAATATAGTCAAACAGCGTATTCAATGTAGTGCGGTCACCCACAGCGACATTATAGACTTGATCTTTAGCATCTAGATTGGTCGTAGTTGCTGCCAAAATATTTGCCTGTACCGCATTCTCAATAAAATTAAAATCACGGCTGGTCTCACCATCACCATTAATAAAAATATCTTCGTCTTTGATCATTGCTGCCGTCCACTTCGGAATCACAGCAGCATAAGCGCCGTCTGGCGTTTGGCGCTTACCAAAGATATTAAAATATCGTAGACCAATGGTCTTAAACCCATAGGTGCGGGCAAACACTTCTGCATACAGCTCATTAACGTACTTTGTTACCGCATAAGGTGATAGCGGTTTGCCAATATTATCTTCAACCTTAGGCAGTGCTGGATGATCACCGTAGGTTGAGCTGCTTGCCGCATAGGTAAAGCTGGATACCTCTGCATCACGCGCTGCTGTCAACATGTTTAAAAATCCTGTGATATTCGCGCTATTGGTCGTAATCGGGTCTTTAATAGAGCGCGGCACAGAACCTAGCGCAGCTTGATGCAGTACGTAATCTACGCCAGTACAGGCTGTCTGGCAGTCTTCCAAGCTACGGATGTCACCTTCTATAAAACGAAAGTTCTGCCACTGCTCATCACTCACTTGTGACTGCACTTCATCCAAATTGTGCTGAAAACCTGTGGCAAAATTATCCAAGCCTACAACGGTTTGGTTAAGCTTTAGTAAGGTTTCAAGCAAATTTGAACCAATAAACCCAGCAACACCTGTAATCAGCCATGTTTTTTTATCAGTTAACAGTTCTTGTTTGACTTGTTCATACTTTGACATAATGCTTTCCAATCTTGATGTATGGATAATTTATAGACGAATATCAGTGTCATCTTTGGCAAACAGATACTTTAGGTCATATAAGACATGGTTATCACGACCTAGATCTCGAATAGCAGAAACGCCCATTTGTGCAAACTCTTTATGCGCAACCGCTAGAATGATGCCATCGTATTGACCATTACTTGGTGTAGAGATTGGTGCTATGCCGTACTCATGCTCAGCTTCGCTTGCGTCTACCCATGGGTCATAGACATCAACGTCGATATTGTATTCTTGCAGCTCATGTACGATATCAATAACTTTGGTATTGCGTACATCTGGGCAATTTTCTTTAAAGCTAAGACCCAAAATCAGTACTTTTGCACCCTCTACTTGAATACGCTTTTTGATCATGGTTTTGATAAGCTGCGTAGTCACGTATTCGCCCATGCCGTCATTGAGGCGACGACCTGCCAAGATGATTTCAGGGTTATAGCCGATGGCTTGTGCTTTATGGGTAAGGTAATATGGGTCAACACCGATACAGTGACCGCCGACCAGACCCGGACGGAACGGTAAAAAGTTCCATTTGGTGCCAGCTGCCTCTAATACTGCCTGAGTATCAATGCCCATCTTATTAAAGATAACGGCAAGCTCATTAATTAGGGCAATATTCACATCGCGCTGGGTATTTTCAATCACCTTTGCGGCTTCAGCAACCTTAATAGATGCGGCTTTATGCGTGCCTGCAGTAATGACTAGATTATATACGTCGTCTACCAAATCAGCGACTTCTGGCGTCGAACCTGCTGTCACTTTTAAGATATTGGTGACACGATGCTCTTTATCGCCTGGATTGATACGCTCTGGGCTATAGCCTGCATAAAAATCTTGATTAAAGGTTAAGCCTGACACTTTTTCTAATACAGGAATACATACTTCTTCAGTCGCACCAGGATACACGGTAGACTCATAAACAACGATATCACCTTGCTTCAATACGCCGCCGATTGCCTCCGATGCTTTTATAAGCGGTGTTAAGTCTGGCTGCTTATAGTCATCAATGGGTGTAGGCACAGTGACAATAAAGAAATTGCAGTCTTTTAGCGCATTGATATCAGAGCTGTAGCTAAGCTGTGTCGCCTCTGCCAGCTCTTCTTCACTAACCTCTAGGGTATGATCAACGCCTGATGACAACTCGTTAATACGCTGCGCATTGATATCAAAACCAATGACTGGACGATGCTTACCAAACTCTGCCGCCAATGGCAAGCCAACGTAACCTAAACCGATTACCGCAATTTTAATATCATCAATATGTAACATGCTTATTCCTCAAAAAATTATTACTCATTATTTAAAACTACATTGCTTATCAAGGTGTTATATTGTTTGTGCGTCGTCCTGCCGATAACCTACCACAAATGTTGTCAGTTGAGATTTTAGCCAGACAACATCATTCTCTTTCGCCCTATCAGGTGTATGCGTCAAGACTGCTTCAATATCTTGTAATGGGAAGCTGTGTTCCATCGCTTGCATGATAAGAGGGTGCTCAGTGGCTTCGATATTGTCGTCTCCGATAATCAGCTCTTCATACAGCTTTTCTCCAGGACGTAGACCAGTAAAGACAATCTCAATATCACCATTAGGATGACGCTCATCCTTGACTTCACAGCCACTAAGATGAATCATGCGCCGTGCCAAATCGACAATTTTGACGGGGTTACCCATATCTAAGACAAAGACTTCACCGCCTTTGGCCATCGCCCCTGCTTGTATCACTAGATTGGCGGCTTCTGGTATCGTCATGAAATAGCGTGTGACATCAGGATGAGTAACGGTGATAGGCAAACCTTGCTCAATCTGTTTGGTAAACACAGGTACCACTGAGCCAGATGAGCCAAGTACGTTACCAAAACGCACCATACTGATACAGGTTCTAGTGCTGACTTTACTCAGTCCTTGACAGGTCAGCTCAGCCAAACGCTTAGTGGCACCCATGACGTTGGTTGGACGCACTGCTTTATCAGTCGAAATAAGTACAAAGGTATCAACTTCGGCACGTATAGCGGCACGCGCGCAGTGATAGGTACCTTTGGTATTATTGATCAATCCTTCAAAAGGATTAAATTCTACGATAGGTACATGCTTATAAGCTGCCGCGTGATATACCGTCTGTATACTGTATTCCTGACACACGCGATACAACTTATCTTCATTAGTAACATTACCAATGAGAGCAATAATCTGAGTTTCTTGATAGTCAGGATTACGTTTCTGCTTAGCGAGTAATTCTTGATGAATACTATAAAGCGCAAACTCTGACAGCTCATAGAGCACCAAACACTGCGGCTTATTTTTGATGATTTGTCTGCACAGCTCGCTACCAATAGAGCCACCAGCACCCGTAACCAGTACGTTTTTCTTTGTGATGTTTCTAGCCAGCAGACACTCATCTGGCTCTACGGTTTGCCTATCCAGCACATCTAAAATATCAATCTTACGCATATGGCTGACAGTTACTTTTTCATCGGCAATCTCTTGTAAACTTGGCAACTCTTTTATTTTAATAGAGATATCAGCCAGTTTGTTAATAATCTGACGTTTACGTGCGCGACTAATAGAGGGAACCGCTAAAAAGACCTGGGCAACATGAAGCTCGTCAACGACTTCAATAAGATCTTGGGCAGCATAAATTCGTTTACCCAATATATAGGCACCCGTCAACTGCGGATCATCATCAACAAAGGCTACCACATTATATTTATGGGAATTTTTTAGTCCATCTAATAGCTTTTGTCCTGCATGCCCTGCACCATAAATAACAACATTATCAATCTCTGTCGCATCCTGTTGATGCTCGATACCGTTATTCTGCCAACGAGTTAACAGCTCCTTAATCGTCAAGCGGCTGTTCCAAAGCCAGATAAAAAATAGGAATAGAAACAGTATCGGTACTGAACGTGGCATAATTGGGAAGACGTCAAAATATAATATCGCCTCATACAATAAAATCAGTACAAAAAATAATTGTAGCACTTTACCCATTAACGCATCAAAAAACCCACGAGCAACGCCCTTATAGAATCCTATAATGTGTAAACCAACAACAGGTATCACAGCATACATGCATAGTGCTATAAAGGAAATATGCGCATCCATATAGCCAAAACGCAGTGACAAGGCAAAAAACAAACACAATACTGCCATGACAAAGTCAGCACTACTTAAGATAATTTTTTTGATAAGACGGGGTAAACCCAAAAGCTTACTGACCATATAATGCGTCCAACCCTTAGGCTTTCTGTTTTTTTGAGACCTCAGATCATTGTTCAGCTCAATATTCATACACTTAATACTCAGCAGATATTCTTATGTTTATTTATTGTTGCCATAAGCATAATTATAGTGATAACTATATTTACTCATTTTGGTCTGCTGTACATCGTTAAGTACAATGCCATCAACTCGAATATTAGCTTTACTCATTTGCCTAATAGCGTAATTGAGCTGGCCTTCAATAGACTTATCATAACGCGCAACCATAAGTACTTTATCAGCATATTGTGACAAAATGATGGGGTCAGAGGCTGCCAATACTGGCGGAGAGTCGATAATGATGTAGTCATAGTGCGTACTTAGCTGCTGCATAACCTCGTCAAAACGCTCACCTGTTAATAGCGATGCGGGGTTATGCGGCTGCTTCCCACGCGGCATAAAATCGATATGATCCATCGCCGTGGGGTGAATAGCACCTGCAATGTTGCTATCTGTTATCTGCTCATGGCTTAGCAACTCAGCCAAGCCATTGTCTGGCTCCATATTAAATAAGCGATGCATCTCACCCAAGCGCATATCTGCGTCCATCACCAGAATTTTCTTATTGAGCTGACCAAACACTTCCGCTAAGTTAGCAGAAATAAAAGACTTACCAACACCAGGACTTTCTCCTGAAATAAGCACAATTTTGGCACGATGTCCAAGCTTCCCCGTTTCTGGCATCCCAAACATCAAATAAGTACGCAAACTCTTAATCGCTTCATAGCTTAAGCTATTATTATCGATATAGGCGAGTAATCGATTGGGTGTGTCTTTCTTTTTCGCCAAACGCGACAGTGAGGGTGAGCGTGGGATTGTGGCAATAACCGGGATGCCAGTTTTCTCTTCAATACGTTCAGGATCTTTGACGGTATTTTTAAGTGCATTTTTAAGCAATACAACAATCACACCAAATAATGCTCCCAATATGAGGGCTATCATTATTATCAGATTTTTCTTAGGCGCGATTACTCTATATGTACTTATCGGCATATCAACGATACGTGCATAACCAATCTGACCCGCCTTAACGATTTTTAGCTGCTCATAGTTCTTAAGCATCGTCAGATAAATTTCGCGATTGATATTCATGTCTTCAGATAGCTGTAAAAACTGTCTTTGAACTTCAGGTAATTGCTCTACTCTATTGTCAATTTCACGCTTTCTATCATTGAGCACTTGCAACTGGTCATTGATTTGTATGACTTGAGGATGCTCTTCAGTATAGTAGGTTGTTAAATCTGCTTTTTTAAGTTTTAACTCATTAATTTGTGCGTCAATCTGTCCCTTTTCTGCTACAAGCATAGAGGCTTCTTGATTAACATCAATCGTGCCATTATTTTCACGAAAAGTATTGAATGCTGCTTCTGCAGTTTCAAGTTTTTGTTTCATATTTGGAATCTGTGATTCCATAAACTTGATAGTACGCGTCGTTTCTTCAGAGTTTCGTGATTGGTTTTGGTCAATATATGAGAGAATAATGTTTTTTAAGATAAGACTGATTTGTTCTTGATTCGGACCCGTTAAGGACAGCTGAATCATTCCTGTCTGCGCACCTGCTTCTGCAACAGTTAATGCTGAATTAATGGCATCTGTGGTATTTTGCAAAGATTGTTTGGTAATACTGATAGGATAGTTACCAGTTGGTAGTTCATTGACTTGAATTTCAATTGCACCATCTGTACCGCGGAATCGGTAAGGTTGACCTAGCTGGCCACGAAAATCATCAAAACCATCATTTAGAACAAAACCTTCACTTGTTTGGGATAATGTAAAGCGTCTATTAAGGTAGTCTTGTGATACTTCAAATTTACTGACTTGCACTTGACCATTATCTGTATCTAAAAACACACCTTCAGGCGAACTGAACTGTGTATTTGTCTTATTACTTTTGATTCTATCAAATGTACCTACATTAGGATCTCTTAATTGAATATCCAAGTGTAGACGATCCACGACAGGGCTAAGTACCATACGTGATTTTATCAATTGTGCCTCTGTTTGGGCTGGCCCTACAGATGATGTTACCAAGTCACTAGATTCAAGTGCAGAAGAAATACCTTGTGACTGCTCTTCAATCTGGATTAAAGCGTCAGATTTGTAAGTAGGGTTGACATAACGGCTGTATAAAACGCCAACCACAAGACCTAGTAATGCAAAAAGAACAATTATCTTCCAGCCACGCAATACTGAGAATGCTAGTGCCAGCAAATCAATATCATCGCTGCTTTTTTGAGTAGAGGTTTTTGACAAATTGTTTGAATCTGTATTCATAAATGTTCACTACTTAACTGATTTTATTAAACCACTGATCCAAACTATCAACGATGTCTTGTTTGGCAGTCTCAAATGCTGATTCGTCATGACCATAAGGGTCAGCCACATCTTTATCAATCCAGTGCCCGATTCTAAAGGTCTTACCACGGCAATGTGGCCATTGATCTTCAATCCATTTGGTTTGACTTTTTGACATGGTCAAAATCAAATCCGCTTTTTTGACCAAATCTTCATTGATTTGCTTGGCAACATGTCCGCTCATATCCACATCTTCATCTGCCATGACTTGCACAGACTTCTCATCTGCTCCGCTGCCCACAACGGCAGACAATCCTGCTGAGTCAATGTGCTTGTTAGGATAATGCTGTCTGAGTAGCACCTCGCCTATTGGACTGCGGCAGATATTGCCTACGCAAACCACCAATATGTTATTCATAAAAACCTACTTATAATGATGAAACGCTTCTGATGGCGGAAGTAGACGGTAGCAACGCACTCAGCACACGGTTCCAGCGCGCAAGACCTGTTGGATCCACATAGATGATATCGTTTGGCTGCATCTCAAAGCGATTGGCCAAGGCAAAACTGGTGATTTGCTGCATATCAACATAGTAAATGTCGGCCTGATTGGTACCAGGTTGATCTCGTACCACGTATATCTTAGCGGCATTTGCAGTATTCGGGTTTAGACCAGCAGACTCACCAATGACCTGAGCTAAACTTAAACCTTGCTCCAGAATAGGCACAGGTGCAACTTTACCGAACTCGCCGAGTACATACACTCTATTGATGTCTTTACTGTTGACATGAATAGAATCGCCGTCTCTTAGATAAATTTGATTGGCAGAAGCGCCCATTTGACGCAGTGCCTGGAAGCTGACTTGATAGCTTTGGCCATTACGATTGAGCGTAATATTGTCAGTGTCACCCTCTTCGGTAGCGCCACCTGCCATAGAAATGGCGGTATACAAAGAAACTGGGGCATCAGAGATATTAAACTCACCTGATTTTGCCACTTCACCGTCAATGAAGAAGCGATTACCACGGTAGTCGGTAACTTTAACCTGTGGGTCAGGATATTTTAAATAGCGCTGCAAACGACTGCGCAAATTGGCAGTAAATTGCGGCACGCTCATACCACTGGCTTTTATACGCCCGATAAGGGGAAATTGAATATAACCTTGTTGGTCAACAGGATAACCTGAAGCGCCTGCGCTGGTAATATCGGGATAACTGACCAAAGTAATGTTCAATACGTCTGATTGAGATATTTTATAGTCGACACGACCTGACGTGCGAAGCAGCTGCGCTAAATCGCGAGTCGATGCTGAATAGTTATTCACGCGCTTTGGCGGTAGATTCGCCAAACTGACCGGTTGCACTGTAAAACTGAGGCCGTTTTCGGCAACAAAAGAACCGCTTGGGGGCAAATCTCCAGACTGTAAACCTGCATTAATGGTTGTTGTCGCACAACCATAAAGTGTACTGCTTAGTAATATACATGCTGTACTCAGCAACTTTGTTGTCTGGCGCATAGAACATTGACCTCAATCATCACATACAACTGTCAAAAAATCCGAATCGGTCAATATTTAAAGTAAACATTGACCTACTTTTACGTTCTTAACATAAGTAAGCAGCATCATAACATAACTCATTCATGATTAAATAATAACCACTTTGAATTAACATAAAAATATATTTTATTACCGTTTATCTGTAAAAGCGTATGAACACATAAAGTAAGACATATGTAGGAACGTAACCAAACATTATGACATCACGACGCTTATTTGTATTTAAAAAATATGGCATAATACCTGCCGCAAAACAGCATATCAATCCATATGCCCTATTGCGCAACATGCGCGTTTTATACATTGCGAAATGTCAATTACCGATTCAAGGATATCGTTATGAAAGATGAGAAATTACAAAAAGCCCTTGCCCGTATGGGTCTTGGCTCACGTCGTCAAATTGAAGAGGTCATCAAAGCAGGACGTATTTCTATCAATGGCACACCTGCTACCATTGGTGATCGCGTCAGCCAAGGCGATGAAATCCGTGTCGATGGCCGCTTAATCAAATACACCTCAGAAAATGAAAAGCGCCGCCGCGTGCTTGCTTATTACAAGCCTGAAGGTGAAATTTGCTCAGCGCAAGACCCTGAGGGTCGCCCAACGGTATTTGACCGTCTGCCAAAACTCACCCACGACCGCTGGGTCATGGTCGGCCGCCTAGATATCAATTCAACCGGTCTTTTGCTATTTACCAATGATGGCGAAATGGCGCACCGCTTGATGCACCCATCGAACGAAATCGTACGTGAATATGCGGTACGTGTGCTCGGCGAAGTGACGCCAGAGATTGCGCGTACACTAACCGCAGGCGTGATGCTCGAAGACGGTATGGCGCAATTTGATGACATTAAAGAAGGGGGCGGCGAAGGTATCAATAAATGGTATCACGTCAAACTCAAAGAAGGTCGTAACCGCGAAGTGCGTCGTCTGTTTGAATCACAAGGCTTAAAAGTCAGCCGTCTATTAAGAACGCGCTACGGCTCAATCGCGCTACCCAAAGAGCTGCGCACAGGCCGCTTCTTGGAGCTGGACAAAAAAGAGATTCATACCCTAACCGACCTTGTGAATCTGCGTCCTCGTCACGGTACAGGCTTGCACGGCGCGGCCAAGCGCAAACAAGAGCGTATCAAAGACAAACCGCTAAAAGCACGTCGTACCAATCCAACAGGTCGCAGCGACCAGCGCAGCACTGACAACAAATCTGGCAGCCGCAAGCCGCAGCAATCACGTGGTCGTAAGCCGCAATAAGTTCAATTGTGGTAGACACACCTTAACTTAGTAATAGTATAAACTGCCAATAGCACGCACTATTGGCAGTTTTTTTATGAGCGTGTGGTTTGGTCGATATAACGGTTCATGATGCGCAAATCATCCATGTGCTTTTGCTGCAAGGCTTGTAAGCCTGCATCCAGCTGCTTTTCGATACCTTGTAGACTGTCCATCAATAGCGCCTCTGCGCTGTTGGTCTGTTCAGCATTAGGCGGCGCAATAGCAAGCGTGTGCTGCAAATGATAACTGCGCAGCATGTCAGGCAAGCGGGTATGGATAAGCTTGTGCACAATCACGTCTTGCTCACTCGCTGTGGGTAATGACGCTGTTTTTTTACTTTGGGTATCTTTGTAGTAGCGCTGATAGTGACCGATTTTACTGTCAATACGCTGTAGCGCAGCAAGATGCGTGTCCGATAAGCTTTGTAAATGGGTCTTATCAAGGTTCAGCTGCTGCAAGCGCAAGTCTTGTAGCCTTATTGGGACTTGTGGGTTGTGATAGACCATAGTGCCTGGCGTGATGCCGACCATACGGTGCAGCGCATGCCAGCTCTTCTTACCCACATACCACGTCACTGCTACAAACATCACCCCTGTGCCAATCAGCATGCTCATGGTCGTCCGCCTTAATGGTTTATATTTTCTGTGCAATATAGATTGCGGCGATGGTCATGGGTTACAAGGTATTATGAAGACACATCGTCAAAGCGCTTGGTCAAATAACGGTTGGTAATCAATAGCTTTTGCCCATCTTGATGATAAGCAGCATCCAGTAAGTTATCAAACTGACGGTTAATGGTGGTTAAGACATCCACCAAAGCCTCTTTACCCGTCATATCAGAGTTTTGGATTTTGGTATGCTCAGCGCGCGCACCGTCCAAGTCATGCAAGCGCCGATAATCAGCCACTGCTTGCGGGATGTGGGTGTCCATAAGGCTTTCTATCATGACGTAGGTTTCGGTGACGGTGTCTTTGTCGTCGATTTTGCCATCGTTATTGGTATCACCATACAACAGACGCAGTTTTTCGCCCTTTTGGTTGATGTCTGCCAGCATGGCTTTGATATCATTGGGCAGGCTTTTTTCGGGTACGTATCCCAGCCTTGGTATGGCGTCATAGCTTAACATCTTGGGCGCGGTCATTTTTTTGACCGTACGATAACCGATATACAAGCCTGCCGCTGGCAGTACGCCATAGAGAATAAACATTACCAGCATTGCGGTCGCTTGGGTCACAGTCGTATCCTTGCTCAATTCAAAATCAATGATTCATGATACCTAACCTTGTGGCTTGCTGACCAGTTGGCTATTGTTACACACATTACTGCCCTATTCGCTGACGGCTTATACTGCCTAGCTTTTGGTTCGGCTTTTGACGTAGCGGTGTGTGGATGCCAAGCGGTTCAATACCGTTTGATGCAGCTCATCTAACAGCTCGTCCAATTCGTAATCCACTTCTAAAAACAAATCAATCAAGATGTCACGGGCGCTCATTTTGTCATGCGTGGTACTATTTTTGGTGCGGTGCGGGCTAAAGCGCAGCAGCTGCTCGTAATGGTGCAGTGCTTCGGGGATACTTTCACTGACCAGCTTATCAATCACGAACTGTTTTTCATTTTGCGACGGCTGGGCGTCCAGCTCGCCGCTCCAATCGCGATAACGTTTTAACTTATTATTGATTCGGTCTAAGATGGCCACCGCTTCAATCGGCATGGCATTGAGCGTTTCTTCATTCACGACGTCAATAAGTTCAGTCATAATCGGGCAGCGTCCATATCTAAGATACCATAAGGTGTCAGGGTCAAAAGGCGGGCGGTTTTTTGGGCGCATAAGCGCACGGTTGTGCAGATATCGGTCCGTCAGTGGCGTGGGTGCGTGGATGTCTTGCACTTGCTCAAGCGCGCTACAAATACGCTCGGTGCGCGCAGGCTCTGTTAAGGCAGCTGCTGACGGGACATCTGATGGCACGGCTTGCGGCACTTGTTGCTCAGCGGCGGCGCGCAGGGCACACGCGGCTTGGGCGGGCGCAGCGTCTTGCGCTTGAGAAAAAGATTTGAGCATTCTTGTCAGACTGACGACCATGGTAGTCTATGTTCCTAGTCTATTGGTGGGTATCGCACACGCTGTGCCCATGCTATATACTACCAGCTTTTGTCGTTTCTGCCAGTAAGCAAACGTCACGGTGTATGGTATCTGGCTCGCGCTATTGTGTCTTAGATACACCCTTTTAATGGCTGTTATTGCTCACTGACTGTGCATAAAGGCAGCCTATATTTTATAAAGATTTCATTTATGATAAACACGACCGACTATATCTCAGGCATGCTCTTGGGGTTGTCACTCATCATTGCGATTGGCTCGCAAAATGCGTTTGTGCTCAAGCAAGGGCTTAAGCGTGAACATATCTTTTTTATCTGTCTGTTTTGTGCGCTCAGTGACGCGATACTGATATCGGCGGGCGTGGCGGGCTTTGGCGCGGTGACGGCGCGCTACCCGCATCTGGTAGATATGGCCAGAATCGCAGGGGCGCTGTTTTTATTGGTCTATGGCTTGCAAAGCTTGTATGCCAGCTGGCGCACTTCTCATGCGCTCACTGTAGAGGGGCAGGTGGTCACCAGCTTAAAAAAATCACTGCTGCTGTGCTTTGGTTTTACGTGGCTAAACCCGCACGTTTATTTAGACACGTTGGTCTTGATGGGTATGGTATCGACAGGCGCGAGCAGTAAGGTGGTCTTTGCCAGCGGTGCGGTGACGGCGTCCTTTGTGTTCTTTTTTGCTTTAGGCTATGGCGCGCGCTTACTCCGACCGCTGTTTGCTGCGCCAAAGGCATGGAATATTTTGGATGCTTTGGTTGGGATATTGATGCTGTATTTGTCGTGGCATCTGTACCACAGCAGCTAAAGACAGCCCTTACACCAAGTCTGGAAACAGCGTGCGCAGACCATTAACAATAATCTCGACCGCCACTGCCGCAAGCAGCATCCCCATAATACGGCTCATAATGTTAAGCCCCGCATCACCGAGCACACGCCCAATGCGCCCTGCTGCCATCAATGCCAGATAACAAAACACACTGATAAACAGCCCTGCAATCAAAACCGCAGAGACTCTAACGATGCCTGATATCTGCGCGGAATAAATAATCACCGTTGAGATACCGCCAGGTCCAATCATCATCGGAATCGCCAATGGCACCACCGCTGAGGCAATACTGGGCGGCGCGCCGTGGACGTGGTCGACGTCAAAATTGTCTTGGTCAGGCTTTAGTGGGTTGCCGTCACCATTCATCATGTTGATAGCAATCAAAAACACCAAGATACCGCCCGCCAGCTGGAACGAGCCGATAGAGATGCCCAAAAGATTAAGCAGCGTCTCACCTGCGATGGTAAAAAAGCTGATGGTCACAAAGATGGTCAATCCGGCCACCCGTGCCACTTTTCGCCGATTGTGCATAGAGTAGCCGCGTGTCAAATCCACAAACAGCGTCAGCGCACTAAAGGGATTGATCAGCACCATAAATGCTAAGATGATTTTGATGATTTCAGTATTCACTGACGGCTCTCTTATTGACGAACAAAAAATAAGGTTAATAGTTCGCTATTAACCCTGCAGTCTTACAAACAAAGATTGTAGCACAAGGGCTTTGGGCATTAAATCAATAACTTCGGTATCTAAAACCCCTACCCCTAAAAAGACAAAAAACGCGCGGTATCGACATACAGCGCGGTCATATATATTCAAACAGTTGCCAATAAATACACGGCGCGCGCAGACTGGTGGCGCGCCAAAATTTGTCTGTTTATTTTAATGATTTATTGGGCAATAAAATCCAGTCCAATGTCTAACGCGGTGCTGCTGTGCGTCAGATAACCCATAGCAATAAAATCGACCCCCGTTTTTGCGGCGGCTTGTACTGTCTCAGGCGTGATACCGCCTGATGCTTCGGTATTGGCGCGACCTTGACACATGGCGACGGCCTGTGTCAGCGTCTCAGATGACATATTGTCAAGAAGTACCAAGGTCGCTCCCGCATCCAGCGCGGCGGCTAATTGCTCTAACGTATCGACTTCTACTTCAAGTGGGACAAGGTGTCCTGCATGCGCGCGTGCCTGCGTAATGGCAGTAGTGATGTCACCTGCAATGGCAATATGATTGTCTTTGATTAAAATCGCATCATCCAAGCCCATACGATGATTGCGCCCGCCGCCGCAGCGTACGGCATACTTTTGTAAGATACGCAGCCCAGGAATGGTCTTACGCGTGCAGGTGATATTGGCAGGATACTCAGCGACACTATCGACAATCTGGCGCGTCTCGGTGGCAATACCGCTCAGGTGGGTCATAAAGTTCAGTGCGGTGCGCTCGGCAGTGAGTAAATGGCGCGCATTGCCCTCGACCGTTGCCAGCACGGTTCCTGCTTCCACGCTTGTGCCATCGCTCACCACTGCCTGAAAATCAATCGTCTTATCTACCAATAAAAACGCCAAATGCGCCAAGTCCATACCACATATGACCCCTGCCTGACGCGCACGAATATACAGCTTTGCCTGCATATCGGCAGGAATGGTCGCCTGTGAGGTGATGTCGCCGCGACGCCCCAAATCTTCAATAAGCGCCTGCTCAACAAAAGGCGTTAACACCACATCGTCCAATGCTGCTTGGGTCTGACTCATCGCTTGCCCCTTTTTTCTGTCATTAAGCCATTAAGCACGTTTGATAACGCTGTTGGCGGCATGATGCCCATACGCCTCTTTAGCGTTATTTAAACTCAAATTGAGCATAAATATAGCGCAATATATGACGCTAGGCAAGCGTTTCGTATGCAGGTTATTTGCGTTTGGGTAATTTGCTGTCCATGAGCAGACTTTGCAGCTCGATATCATGACAAAAACGGTATAGCTTGGCGGGACGTCCGCGCTGAGCGCTGCTGCTCTCGCCCGTGGGTTTGACGAGGTTTTGTGTGTCTAACAAACGGCGAAAGTTTTGCTTGTGCAAACGCACGCCTGACAGCGCCTCAATGCTTTGTTGCAGTTGAGATAAGGTAAACACTTCAGGCATCAAGCCGAAAATCAGCGGCTGATATTCAATCTTCGCGCGCAAACGCGAAATGGCGGTAGCAATCACGCGGCGATGGTCGTAGTACATGGGCGTGCCGATAAGCTGTGACCAGTTGGCTGGCAGCTTGCTCGGTTGATAGTCGGGCGCTTCGGGTATCAGCCCTGCCTCATACAACATCTCATAGCGCAGCAAAGTATGCTCTGCCGCCCAGCCATAATCATCATAGCGCTCGGTCGCTGTATCGTCTGGCATCGCGCCTGCACCCCAACACAAACGAATGCGTTGCTGCCTACGCTGCATCGTGGCGTCATCGTCCGCTTGACTCGCCCAGTCCAACAAGGCAGGCACAATCAGCGTACCAATCATCTCAGGTGCGCCGTCCAAGTGATTTTCCCACGGAAAATAGTCGTACCAGTCGCGCCATAAGGCTTGGCTTTGCTGGTGGACGGTCTCGCTTTCTTGTACCAAACCGAGATAGCTAACATACACCAGCGCGTGCCCTTCAATATTGCGGCGGTTGGTATCGACAAAGGTATACAGCTGCTCAAGGTAGCCAAGCGGCTGCTGGGTTTGTTCCTCGACCCATTGGCGCACGCCTGCTTGCAAGGAGCGATGCAGCGGCATCAGCGGACCATTCGGCAACAGCTTGCCTTGGTCAACGGTCAGTACGCGCGCGCTATGGTCAGTAATGGCAATCAGTACGGCGACCACTTCGGTCGTGCCGCTGCCTTCTTTATGGGCATGAGAATAGGACAATGTCATAAGCGTTCAATACTACCTGATTATTCATCGTTATAAAAAATGTGTGCCTGTTGGTCGCACACTTGTTGTTATGCCCGTCAGTATAGCCTGAATGTCAAGCCTGATGCTGCCCTTGTCTTGCCTTGCGCAACTTATTTTGACCCTTTTTTATTGTATTAATTGATTGATAACCATAAAAAATAACTTGTTTTTATACTCAAAATGAGCATAATTATAATCATAACGACAGACAACGAGGCTGCTATGACTGACTTCCCTTATGATGCGCCCAAGCTAAGCGACAACAACAAGCGCGTACATGCACTCAATATCGAATACGCCAAGGCAAAAATCCCTGCTGAGCTGCCGCGCTCAGAGCGCTTAATCGTTGAGGCGAACATCAAACGCTTGCTCAAAGAGCACAATGCGGTACTGGTCGCCCATTATTACGTTGACCCCTTTATCCAAGAGTTGGCGCTCGCCACAGGCGGCTGTGTGGGTGATTCGCTAGAGATGGCGCGCTTTGGGCAAGCGCACAGCGCACAAACCCTTATCGTCGCAGGCGTGCGCTTTATGGGTGAGTCGGCAAAGATTTTAAGCATGGAAAAAACTGTGCTGATGCCTGACTTGGAAGCAGAATGTTCACTCGACTTGGGCTGCCCTGCCGATGAGTTTGCCGCCTTTTGTGACGCGCACCCTGAGCGCACCGTAGTGGTCTATGCCAACACCAGCGCGGCGGTCAAAGCGCGCGCCGATTGGGTCGTCACCTCTTCAGTTGGTTTGGATATCGTGACCCATCTGCATGAGCAAGGCAAACGCATCATTTGGGGACCTGACCGTCATTTGGGCAGCTATATCGCTAAAGAGACGGGCGCGGACATGCTGCTGTGGCAAGGCTCGTGTCTGGTACACAATGAGTTTAAGGCGACCGAACTTGAGCAATTAAAAGCCGAGCACCCTAACGCCAAAGTCTTGGTACACCCTGAGTCGCCCGACAGTGTGGTGGCGCTTGCCGATGTGGTCGGCTCAACCAGCAAGCTGCTCAAAGCCACCTATGAGATGGACGCCGATACCTTTATCGTCGCCACCGATCTTGGCATCTTGCACGAGATGAAAAAACGCTCACCGCACAAGCAGTTCTTAGCCGCGCCGACCGCAGGCGAAAGCGCGAGCTGTAAGAGCTGTGCATTTTGTCCGTGGATGGCAATGAATGGGTTACAAGCAATTGAGCACTGTTTGTTAAATAAAAGCGGCGAGATTGTCTTAACCCCTGAGCTTGCTGAAGCCGCCAAAAAGCCATTACAGCGTATGCTGGACTTTGCGGAAAACAAGCAAAAAAACGTCACGGCAAGCGGCGATATCGTCCAAGACCGCGCGCTATTCACTCATGTCGGAGCTGCCTAACATGTCCAAGCCAACCAACACTATAGATGCCACCTCTACTGTACCTGCAATGTCTGCGGACGCAATGCAGCATACGGACGTGCTGATTATTGGTGCTGGCTTGGCGGGACTGAGCGCGGCATTGTCATTGCCCAAACACCTTAACATCACCGTACTCAGCAAATCGGCACTGGAGGTGTGCTCCAGTCACTACGCGCAAGGCGGCATCGCGGCAAGTCTGGATAAAAATGACAGCGTACACGCGCATGTGGCAGATACGCTGATTGCGGGCGCGGCTTTGTGCGATGTGGACAACACACAGCGCATCCTAAGCGCGGGGCAAGCGGCAATTGAATGGCTGTGTGCGCAAGGCGTGCCCTTTACCCAAGAGCCTACGAGCACCGATGTGACAGGCAGCAACGCGCTACACTTAACCAAAGAAGGCGGGCATGGCTGCCGCCGTGTGGCACACGCTGAGGACGCAACTGGGCGCTACGTCATGCAAACCTTGATTGCTAAGGCGCAAGCGGCGGACAACATTACCTTACTGCCCTACCACGAAGCCTTGTCTTTACTCACCACAGACACGCCAGCAGGCACACGCTGCTGTGGTGCGCACGTCTATGCCAGCCACAATGATACGGTTATGAGCATACACAGCGCGGCGGTGATACTTGCCAGCGGCGGCTTGGGGCAGATGTTTGCGCGTGCCAGCGCCCCTGACGTGTGTATCGGTGATGGCGTAATGATGGCATGGCAGGCGGGTTGCCGCTTGGCAAACTTGGAGTTTGTGCAATTTCATCCCACGGGGCTTGCGCTGGCAGATAGTAGTTTTTTAATCTCCGAAGCCTTACGCGGGGAAGGCGCGCATTTATATTGCCCAAATACAGGCAAGCGCTTTATGCCCGACTATGATGCCCGCGCTGAGTTGGCACCGCGTGATATTGTCGCCCGCGCCATCGCGACCGAAATCCAAAACAACGGCTTGGGCTACGTGCATTTGAACATCAGCCACTTGCCTGCCGAATTTATTACCGCGCATTTCCCGCAGATTTATCAGACGCTACTCACGCACGGCATCGACATAACGCGTGACCCCATTCCTGTCGCGCCGACCGCGCATTATAGCTGTGGCGGTGTGGTCGCGGACACTGATGGCATGACCGATGTGCAAGGGCTGTATGCCGCTGGCGAAGTCGCCTATACAGGGCTGCATGGCGCGAACCGTTTGGCGAGTAATTCTTTGCTTGAATGCGTGGTCGTCGGTCGCAATATCGCTGCGCATTTGCCGCAATATCTCGCCCATCAAACGCGCTGGCAAGCGCCGAGCGTGGATAATATCTTGCCCATCACCTTGCCCAATAATGTTGCTAAGAAAAGTAAGGCTAAGCAAAGCACCAACCGTCAAAACACCCATACTCGCTTTACAGACAGCCAATTTCCCGAATCGGTCGCTAATGTAGCAGGTGCGCTTAAGCAGCTGATGAGCCGCAACATGGGCATCACGCGCACAGAAGCAGGCTTAAGCGAAGCATTGCAGCAAGTGCGGTCTTGGCAAGATGATGTCCAGCAAGGTATAAACAACGCTTCCAATCTAAGCATATCTGAAAAGATTGCTTACCAGCGTATCCAGCGGCAGCTGTCTTTAGCGGCGCTGATGCTGCAATCGGCACGGCTACGCTGTGAAAGCCGTGGCGGACACACGCGCCTAGACTTCCCAATGAGCAACGATACGGCAGCGGTCAGTGTCATTGCACCTATCGCGCCAAATGTGGGCAGCAGCTTGTCTTATCAACCGCTGCCACAAATAGCAGCCATACCCGCAAGTTATGCGCTACGTCCTGCGTGTTAGAGCACGCCTTAATAACAATAAAATACGCTTGGCACAGTGGTCGTGACTGATTGGGCACAAATGCTGCCTGCATCATCGCAGTACGCCGCGACTACTGTGCTAAAATCATGGGTTTGCGCCACCAACGAGCCGACCCATGCAAAGCTTTATTACCCTTCTCCTTGTCCTACTGCCCTTATTTATCGGCTTTGCGATTCCTGTCACCCCGCGTATGGCGCAGACGGCGGACAAAGCGCTGTCGTATTTGGTGTTTGTCATTTTGACCTTGATTGGTATTGAGCTGTCACAGGTGCATGGGCTGGGCAATCAGCTCGGCGACATTGCCTTATACGTGGCGGTGCTGTCGATTTTGACGGTGGGCACAGGACTGGTGGCACTGTTGTGGTTTGACCGCTTTAAGCCATGGCGCAGTAAAAACAATGCCGAAAAAGGCAATCAGCATCGCATCAGTATCCGTGGCAGTCTGATACAGGTAATATGCGTGGTGATTGGCTTTGTGATTGGGCACTTTTTGCCGAGCGCGTATCTGCCACCAGAAAATGCCATGACCGCGCTGTTAATGCTGCTGATTTTGCTCGTAGGTATTGGACTCAAAGGCTCAGGCATTACTTTAAAAGAAGTGATGCTCAATCGGCGCGGCGTAGAAATCAGCGTGATTTTTACGCTGGCGGTACTCGTGGGCGGGCTAGGCTTTGCCATGCTCTTTCGTGAGGTATCGTGGA
Source organism: Psychrobacter aestuarii (assembly GCF_904846035.1). GTDB lineage: Bacteria > Pseudomonadota > Gammaproteobacteria > Pseudomonadales > Moraxellaceae > Psychrobacter > Psychrobacter aestuarii. The sequence continues at coordinate 2,301,051 of NZ_CAJGYT010000001.1, read as the reverse complement.
CACAGGGGCTGGCGCTCGCCTCAGGGTTTGGCTGGTATTCACTCTCAGCGATTGTGATGACCGATGCGTATGGCGCGGTCTGGGGCAGCGTAGCGCTGTTTAACGACTTAATCCGTGAGTTTTTTGCGCTGCTATTTATCCCGATGGTGATGCGCCAGTACCCCTCGGCGGCGGTGGGTCTGGGCGGCGCGACCAGCTTGGACTTTACCCTGCCCGTCATCCAGCAATCAGGCGGCTTGACGGTTGTGCCCCTTGCCATCAGCTTTGGCTTTATTATTAATATCGTCTCGCCTGTGCTGATGGTAGTGTTTGCGGCGTTTGGTTGAGTGACGATAACAAGATAATGGACACGGACGCTCAGTTTGCTTTACTGGTGCGGGTGCTATTTGAACACATCGCATTGGCGGGCATACTCGCCGTATAACTGCTCAGCAGATTTATACTTAAAGTTTTGCAAGTCATGTACTTCATCGCTTGCCATGAGTATGACACGCCGCTGTTTTTCCTCGATAGTATTGATACCCAATACTTTGAAATGCGCATCTGTAAAGGCATTGTCTGTCACCAAGTACCTGTCTGCACAGTCATACGTGCGAATGCGTTCAGGTGCGATACCGTGCGTGAATACCAGTTTGTTTTTAAGCATCCGTGCTCGATCGCGTGCTAAGGCGTCACCAATAGCGCGGGGCATTGTCGCTGCATCGTGCTCTTTGGTTGCGCTATGACCAAAAATAAAAACGCTCGCTTTGGGATGGTCATTCAGTGATTTTTCTATTTGTGCAAATTCACGAGCGTAACTATTAGGCAACTCACTGCTCATTGACGCAAAAAAACCAACAAACGACATCTCAAGGGCTGTGCCGCCTTCGATAATGATGATGCATCCTTGACGATCAACGACCCTGTGCAGCGGCGTTTTAGGACACTTGTCAACATCATCAAGTACGCCATCGCCGTCTGAGTCCATGACCTCTGTATTGGCAGTCATGCTCACCTGATTTTTAATCAGTTTTTTATTGTGTTCGGTGCTAAAGGGTGTGGATGGGGTCAGCGTTTGACAGCCTGTCAATGCAGCAGTGATAACGATGGATAAGGGTAATGTTTTGAGCATGCAGGTGTACCGCGCTTAGTAATATCAACAAACATTATTCCAATAATAATGTATTGTCAATATCATGCCAGTGGCAAATCTTTCATCACCCGACACGCCTCGTCATGCCAGTCGATAAACTGTGTAATTGCCTCTGGCGTATTGGCTTTGGCGTCTTCACCACGGATGGTATCTATATAATGACACGCGCGGTAGCGGGTCGCAAAAGTGTCATACGCGCTGAGCCATTGTGCGCGTGCCTGCGCATTGTCGTCAATGTCGCTGTTATTGTCCGCATCATGAGCAAGCCATTGGGGATTGGCTGGCAGCGTTTTATCCAGCTCGCCTGTTTGCGTGACTTCTGCCATGCGCCACGGCTTGGCGGTCAGGCGGGCGCGAAAGCATTGCTGCACTTGGCACAGACGTACATAGTTGTTGTCGGCGTGAAGGTGTTGGAACAATGCCGTTACTGCATCATCACTCGGTAAAAAGGTATCGTGCATAGCAATAATACGAAAGCCTGCGGGTGTTTGGTACAGTCGCAAGCATGCGGTAGTCTGCTCTTTGACATACTGCTGCAGCCGCTCGGTCATATAGGGCTGAAGCGAGTCCAGATGCGCTTGCTGGCGCTGCTGCTGTTCAGCCTCTTCCTTGCTGGCTTGTCGCCACAATATCGCCACGGCAATAAATAAATAGCCAAGCAGCCACAGCCATGACAGCGACTGAAAGGCAATGATGCTCGCCAGCGCAATCGCCACCACGACCATAATCCACATTTGCTTTTTAATCGCTGAAGGGCTGTCCGCTGCACCAGTGCTTTCCATAATGCCCGTAGCGCGCTGTGCATCGTAGACCTTGGGATAACGCTGGCTTAACAAATCGGCATTGTCCACATCAATAATGGCGATATTATTCACATTCGCGACCTGAGCGCCATAGCGGTTGCGGGTGACGATCAGTCGTGTGTCGCTATCATGGCTTTTGCTAAGGCTATCGCCTGTCGTATGCTGCCACGTTTGCTCAAAGAGTATCGGCTCACGGATGGGGATACCGTTTTGTGCGTTGTACTCTTTATCACGCTCACGGCGCAAAATGTCCGCGCCCGCCTGCCAGCGCTGGTACGCGTCACTGACCCGCATTTTGGCATGTGCCAGCGCCGCTGCCTGACTGCTATCTGACCAGCCATAGCGCTTGATGGTGACTTGCCGCTTGTTATCACTACCTTCACGCACGGCTTGAAATCGCTGTTTGTGCTCTGCCCAAAACTTTGGGATACGCATACGGGTGTGCTCTTTACTGATGAAAAGTTATGGCTGTAAAATTTACAAGCCGCTCGCCTGCTTGGCAAATAAGCGCATCAGCGGTTTGATTTTACTGACGCGGTACATACCGATATGGCGCAGCTGCTGCACAGGTTTTGAGGACGCAAGGCTACCTGCAAACAGCCAATTGAGTGCCGAAAAGGTGTGCATCATCAGGCTGTTGTGCGGACGGCGGCGGCGCTCATACGCACGCAGGCTGCTGTACGCGCCCCATGTGCAGTAGCCGCTACGCTCATAATCGGACAATAATTGCTCGCTGAGAGCTTTCACATCGAGCATACCTAAGTTTAAGCCTTGTCCTGCCAGCGGATGGACGCCGTGCGCGGCATCACCGATCAAGGCAAGGTTGTGTTTGACATAAGATGTGGCTTGCTGAGCGTTTAAGTCAAAGCTGGCGATAGACTCAATCGCCTCAATGTTGCCCAGCTCATAGCCGCACGCCGCCGCAAGTGCGTCTGCCAATTGACGCGGTGTCTCGTTTAGCAGTTCTTGGGCGCGGTGTTTGGGCAGCGTCCAAACGATAGATTGCCAATGCTGCGGGCGGGCTTTGTCCGCATCTGTAATGTCGGCAAGCGGCAGTAGCGCGAGTGTGCCTGTAGGCAGCATGGCTTGGCGGGCGGTTTGCTGATGCGGCTTTTCGGTCTGAATCGCGCAGCAAATGGCGGTCTGTTTATAATCTAAAGTATCGAGGGCAATACCTGCCTGCTGGCGTACCATCGAGCCGCGACCATCTGCACCGATGAGTAATTTACCCACTATTTCTGTACCGTCAGCGAGCTGCACGCGGTAGCCTGTCTCCTTACTCACATGCTCAAGCTGCTGCACCTTTTGCCCATATTGCAAGGTCACATAATCACGCACATCCTCATCTTGCAAGCGCTGCCATAAGGCGTGCTCGATGACCGCAGGCTCAACCATGCTGCCGAGCAAGGGTTGCGGCGCGACATCATCTTGGAACAACAATTCGCCCACACCATCCCGCTGCCAGACGTGCATCTGCGTATAGTCGGCTTTGCGCTTAGATGCGCTAATCTGCTGCCAGACGCCCATCTGTTTAAACAGCTCAATACTGGCAAGGCTCAGCGCATACACGCGGGCGTCGCGCTTGTCCAAGGCGCGCTGCCAGTCGGCATCCGTACGTAGCGGACGCGCGTCAATTAAGGTGACAGCACGCTTTTCTTGCGCCAGTATCAATGCAAGGCTCGCGCCCACAATGCCGCCGCCGATGATGAGGGTATGGTCGTTGGTCATAAACGTTCCTTTATTTTTTATTATTGTCATTTAAGCCTTTAAACCCATCGCATAATTGGCGACTAAGGGCTTGATGTTTGGCAATTTATCAAAGGCAACGAGCGCACCATTACGCGCAAATTTTACCAATGGATTGGGATGGGTAAAGCCATGTACCACCGCATCACAAAAACGAATCACGCGCTTTTGGTCACGCTGGCGTGCCGTCTCATAGCGCTTTAATAGGTTGGCATTGCCGATATCGCCGCCGTGTGTCGCCTGATGCTTGAGCATTTTTGCCAATACGTGCGCGTCACGCATGCATAGGTTAAAGCCTTGTCCCGCCACAGGGTGCAAGGTGTGCGCGGCATTGCCCATAATCACGCAGCGCCCTTGAACCTGACGCTGTGCCAGCACGCGGGTCAAAGGATACGCGCCGCGACGACCTGCGGCGATAAATGTGCCTGCCCGCTGCCCAAAGGCTTGCTGCAAGGTCTGCAGAAAGTGCGCGTCATCGTTCAGATACTGTTCTTCTTCGCCTTTCGGGCAAATCCACACCACCGAGCGGCGGTGTCCTTGTTGCTGTGCATCATTGCCATCGCCATCGGCGTCGGTCAGTGGCAATACCGCAAGCGGTCCTGCGGGGCTAAAGCGCTCAATCGCTGCATGCTCATGCCCTTTGTCCGTCTCGACCACACCGACGATGGCGGTTTGCTGATAATCATAAGTGACGGTGCTGATACCGAGCAGCTGACGCACGCTGGAGTCACGCCCATCGCAAGCCACAAGCAGTCGCGCTTTTGCGGTATGCATGGCAGTATCGTCAGCACCATTATCACTCAAGGTGTAGCCGACACTGACCTGTTGGTCGCCTGTCTCGCTGACCTCTTGTACTGACGCGCCATCAATTAAGGTAATGAGTGGCGAGGCTTTGGCAGCGAGCAGCAACTCACGCCCGAGCCATGCGTTTTCCATCACTTGACCAAAGGATTCGACCTGCTCTTCGTCTTTATTTAAAGTCGCCGCGCCAAAGCTGCCTTGCTCGCTAATCTGTACTGAGTCGATGCGGCAGGCGTGGCTTTGTAGCGCTGACCACAGCCCGATTTCTTGATAAATCTGCACCGTACGGCGGGACAAGGCGGTATTGCGGCTATCCAAATAATGACTGCGCTTGGGGTCAGCATCGGGGCTGATATCAGGATAGCGTCCTTTTTCCAGTAAGGTGCTGGTCATGCCATGATGCGCGAGCAGCAGTGCAAACGACAGCCCCACATGCCCACCACCGACAATCAGCACTTGCGGTATCGCCGTCTGGTCATGGTTTTGGGCAGCTGTTTTGTTGTTGACACTCTCCATCTCTCACCTCACGATGCCGATGGTTGATACTCTAAAGCGGCGATAGACGCGCATGCTAAGTACCAACGCAATGATTTTATTATTAAGCGGCGATAGCGTCCGCGTGTTGTTTTTGCAGCAAATAGAGTATCACAAATCGCCCAAAAAGCTGTGCCATCGTCTGTTATTTTATATGCCTGCGCCGCGCAGTATCTACGCCGTCATGCGCAAGTGGCATCGACCCACACCGCTACCGTCTACACAGACAGCGGTTGCAATCGGCATACAAAAACGCGCGCGTGAATGCGTGCTTATGGCTTGAATTTTAAAAACTATCAACCATAATGAAAGACGTAGACCCGCTGCCCGCATCAGCAAATCGCAGCCGCGTGCTACCGTCCCGTGCTACCGTATTGACAATACGTATTGCTGATATGTTTTTTATATATCGTCCGATATGCGCTGCATATGGGCAACCAATACAAGGATATTCGCTTGACTGACTCCATGAGCCGCCATGTAACGTTTGAATCACTCACGCCAGCACAGCTCAAGACCGTGCTTGGGGAATATAATAATCACATCAAATACTTACAAGACCGTTTAGACATTAAAATAAATCAGCGCCAAGGCGACTTTTTGCTGACGGGGGACATTACCGCTGTCGAGCACGCCGAGCGCATCTTATATAAGATGGCAGACGAAGCCCAAAACCAAAAAACCAAAGACATCAGCCCCGAAGAGCTGCACCTTATCATCCAATCGAGCATCGCCCGTGACGAGGACGAAGAAGACGAGACTGACGACACCCCTCACGATGACGACGCGCCCAATGACTTTACGCCGATTAGCTTGCGAACGCGCAAAGGGCGTATCATTCCGCGCGGCGGCAATCAGCAGCGCTATGTCAAAAACGTCTTGACCTCAGATGTGTCATTCGGCATTGGTCCTGCGGGTACAGGTAAGACCTACCTTGCCGTGGCGTGCGCGGTCGATATGATGGAGCGCAACGAGATTGAGCGTATCTTGCTGGTACGTCCTGCGGTTGAAGCGGGCGAAAAATTGGGCTTCTTACCCGGTGATTTGACCCAAAAAATCGACCCGTACTTACGCCCATTGTATGACGCGCTATATGAAATGCTCGGCTTTGAAAAGGTCGGCAAAATGATTGAGCGCCAAATCATCGAAGTTGCGCCGCTTGCCTATATGCGCGGACGTACGCTGAACAACTCGTTTGTGATTTTGGATGAAGCGCAAAACACCACGCCTGAACAGATGAAAATGTTCCTAACCCGTTTGGGCTTTGGCTCACGTGCGGTCATCACAGGTGACATCACGCAGGTCGATTTACCACGCGGGCACAAATCAGGCTTGGCGCAAGCTTTAGACATTTTGAGTGGTATTGAAGAGATTCACATCACCAAATTTGACTCAAAAGACGTGGTACGTCACCAGCTGGTACAAAAAATCGTCGAAGCCTATGATGTGTTTGATGAAGAGCAAGAAATCCTCAAAGAGCGCCGCAAGCAAGAGCGCTTAAGAGAACAAGAAGCCGCCCGCGTCAAAAGCGATGCTGAATAAATCGGTATTGGCTGTATAACGGCAACACAATTAAGATAGCAAAAAAAAGACCAGATAGCGTATCTGGTCTTTTTTATGGCAATACCAGCAATCATAAGGACACGATATGAATGACAATGCCCAAGATTACACAGAAGATAGCGCAGGTTTAGGTGTCTATACCAGCCTTGCTGAGGGTATGGACGAGGCGCTTGCCAGCCATTATGCGCCCGAGCGCTTGCAGCCGTTATTTGACAGCACATTAAACTATATCAGCGCGCAGATGCAGCAAGGTCTGATACTGCCCTACTTTGCGCAGATAAACGCGGACACGTGGCAGGATACGGACAAAACGGTCGATGTGTATGTGACCGACCCGACCGAGGGACGCGCCATTAACCTTGAGGCGCGCGGCAAAGACTACGCGACCAATATTTTATCTTACCCAAGCGACTTGCCCGCCGATGTCTTGCCCATGATGCCTGAGATTCCGCTTGGCGAACTTATCGTCTGTCATGAGGTGGTCGTCCAGCAAGCCAAAGAGCAACACAAAACTGTGGATCAGCATATCAGTCATTTGTTTGTGCATGGTCTCTTGCATCTCTTCGGCTTTGACCACGAGCTGGGCGAGTCTGAGCAAGCCGAGATGGAAAGCTTTGAGATTGCGATTTTGGCGCAACATGGCTTGCCCAATCCCTATCTTGCTGACGAAGAATAAGTATCAAGCAAAGCCACAATAACGAAGCATAAAAAAGGACGCGCTCATGTACTTAGCGCGTCCTTTTTTATATCACTGGGTCATATTTTTATTTTAACCAGCGTCTTTACTTATCTTGCTTGCCTTCACTGGCAGAAGCGGCGTTGATGGCAGCATCATTGCCTTTTGCAAGATTTGGCGTCTCACTGGTCGCTTGACTGACCGCGCTGTCCTCAGGCATTGGCGACGGAAATTTATTTGCGGCGCTCATGCTGCTGACCAAGGTATCGAGCCCCTTAACGTGCAAGCTACGCTGCGGGAATGGAATCTCAATTTTTTCGCTATCGAGCGCGTATTTAAACTCTTCTAACAGCGCGCACTGCATCGACCACCAGTCGTCATTGGTCGTCCAGACGTTTAAGGTTAAATCGACCGAGTTGTCACCCAAGTTGGTCACGCGCACAATCGGCGCTGGGTCTTTAAAAGCGACGGGGTTGTCATCTGCCAATTTAAGCATCAAGGCTTTGGCTGCTTTGATATCCGCGTCATAGCCGATACCAATAGTGATGTCCACACGGCGGTTGGGCAGCATCGTATAGTTGGTGGTCGCTGAGGTGGTGATGTCACCATTTGGAATAATGATGGCGTGATTGTTGGTCGTGGTGATGTGCGTATTGACCAAGGTAATCTCGGTCACTGTGCCCGTGTAGCCCTGAATCTGCACGTAATCACCACGCACAAACGGACGGAAGGTCACAATCATAATGCCTGCGGCAAAGTTCGACAGCTGGTCTTTTAATGACAGACCAATCGCTACCGCAGCACCACCCAAGATAGCAACGACCGACGTGGTCTGTACGCCGACATTGTTTAGCGCGGCGAGCACCACAACCACCATGAGCAACCCGTATAAAATACGACCTAAAAAGCTGGCAACGGTCGCATCAAGCCGACTGCGTGTCATCAAACGGTCAGCGATGGCAATGACGCGTTTGGCGAGCCACTGCCCGACCACAAAAATAACGATAGCCAGCAATACCTTGGTAAGCAGTACCAACGCATTGTCCGCCAGCGACCCAATATCAATGGTGTATCCTAAAAATTCCATAGCCACTCTTTGTTGTCTTTTATATCATTGTAGATACCATACGCCGAGCGCATGATATGTCATCGTTTGTCGTATTGCGACCAGCGACCGCTTGTCGGCTTTTACTTGCGCCACATCATAACATGCTTGGCAATTGTAGAGCCACGCTCTTGACCAGTGGCACGATTGATGGCATCAGTTGGCTTATCATCATAAGGATTCGCGTGTGTGTTTGGTAGGGCAATTTGTATTGTTTAGGATATTTGCTACCGAATCGGTGCATCGGTTTGTTACGCTATTATTTTGCTATATACTGGTTTGCGCAGTACACGCGCGCGTTGACGGTTATGGCGCTGTGACAGACCTCTTTTCTGCTGTCAGGTATTGCCCGCACAACCCGTACCATGATCATAAGGATAATGCACTTGAGTGACTTTGATAATCGTGATGACTTCTCAGAAAATTTTAGCAATCGTCTGAACGATTCTTTTGCTGATATCTGGAGGAACGTCGCTCAAAACGTAAAAAAACTGTATGGCAAAACCACCGACAAACTCGATGACGAGATGCGCCTGCCTGTCGCGCAAAAGTACGTCAATGACGCCTTACAAAAATTCGTAACCGACAATGTCGCCTCGATTCTAGAGCTGCGCGTTGAGCTGCATGACGCGTGGTTTCGCCTGTTTTGTACCATCAATGTCGCGGGCATCTATGTCGAGGTTGCCAGTAATTTTCGCCTTGTCCACGCTCAGCTTGACCGCAACGTGCAGCGCTTTGTCTTTGGGCAGCTGACCTATACCGACGTGTTAAATTTGCGCTGTGAGTCGTTTGTTAAGCGTCAAGGCATCAAGCTTGCGGTATGGTTTTATCACAGCGTGCTCAAAAAAGACCCCTTGGGTGTGATTTTGACCTATATCAATATTGCGCGCGCCAAAGACGACATCATTTACTTAGACATTCACCGCTGGCTCAAAAACAACAAAAAAATCATGAGCTCGCTGCACAAAGTACAAGTCAACTATGGCGAAGTCGAAGAAGAGCAGCTGATACTAAAAACCCAAGTCAACTACCGCGACCTGCTCGGCAGCGGGCGCGGTGAAGACATCTTGGGCGATGATGACGAGCCAGAGCTGATGAAAGGACCGATCAATCCTATAGATGACGCCACCGAACCGAGCCAAATGCCCTAAGCGCAAGGCAATAAAGCACTGACCACAAAAACGTATTAACCATAAAATCAGTATAAAAAAAGCCCTCAAACCGCGATGCTTGAGGGCTTTTTTATGTATTAACGCAAACAGTTTTATTAAGCGCTTACCAGTAGTTTTCAACTGCGATGTTGCCTTCGCCGCGGCGGTTCATCACCAATCCCAATGTCTTTAGGGCTTCTTTGGTGTCATCGACCATCTCAGGGTTGCCGCACAGCATCACATGACTGTGCTCAGTGGCGAGTGGCAGCCCCACGTGCGCTTGCAATGTACCGTCCAATAACAGCTTAGGCAGGCGCTCATTGAGTACACCCTCGTGCGCCTCGCGGGTGATGATGGGCGCAAATATCAGCTTGGCAGGATTCTCCACCAAACTGCCAAAGTCATCTTGCAGGGTTTTGATTTTGTCCACATACGCCAGCTCAGCCTCATTACGCGCGCTGTACGCCAGTACGATATGCTCGTAATCTTCCCACGTTTTTAGGTCTTGGAGCATCGACAAAAACGGCGCAATCCCTGTGCCTGTCGCTAAAAGCCACAAGTCTTTGGGCAATGGCGCTTGATAGCGCGCGAGGGTCAAAAAGCCAAACGGCGTGGTGTTTAACAACAGCGTATCGCCAACTTCTAAATGCTGCAGCTGTGAGGTAAACGCCCCATCAGGAATAACAATTGAGAAAAACTCCAGTACCTCATCAAAAGGGGATGAGACAATCGAATAGGCGCGAAACACCGCTTCGTTCTCGACGTGCTCGCCGCTGTCTTGATGATAGCGAAGCTGGGTCGGATTGACGCCCAAACGCACAAACTGCCCTGCGGTAAATTTAAAACTGTCAGGACGGCTGACGGTAAAACTGAATAAGTTGGGCGTCCATGTGGTTTTGCTCAGCACTTTTACGGTCTGAATATTGTTTTCACTCATAGCATATCGTCTTAGGTTATCAATCGAAAAAAGGAAACACCATAAAAAAGATGCGCCAAGCTTATCATAAACTGGCGCATCTTGGGGTGTCGCACGCGTCTGCATGGACAGTCGCTTTACTAGCGCAGCGTTACCAAATAGATGCCAGCGCCGACCATTCAATCAGCTTGGCAGGCCAAACACCGAACACCAAAATCATCGCGGTCACGGTCAGTATCATGATACCGCCAAGACGACCTGCCCACGCTTTATTGACATCAAATTCAATAAACGCCTTGGGACGCTTAAACAAGGTCAGCATCACGCGCAGGTAATAGAACAGACCGATGGCGCTACCCAAAATAATCATCGCTGCCAAGAACCAATGACCGAACTGCACCACGGTTAAGATAGCAAACAGCTTGGTAATCAAGCCTGCGGTCAAGGGCACGCCAGCCAGTGACAGCATCATGATGGTCATGACAGCGGTCAAGATAGGACGACGCCAAAACAGTCCCTGATAATGTACCAAGTCATCCGCCTCCCCTGTAGGACGATAGGGGCTAGACATCAAGGTCACCACGCCAAAGGCACCGATAGAGGTAAAGGCATACACCGCCATATACATGCTGCCGATGCTCGTTGCCGCGCCTGCAGCACTGACGATAATAATCAGCACATAGCCCATATGCGCAATCGAGGAGTAACCAAGCAGGCGCTTGACGTTGTTTTGGCGCACGGCCAGCAGGTTACCCGCCAAGATAGACAGACACGCCATCACGGTCAATAGCAGCTGTACGCTTGGCAAGGCCAATAGCGACGTATCGAGCAAAAAGCGTATCGCCAAAGCAACAATCGCCACCTTAGATACCGACGCCAGATAAGTCGCCACAGGCGCGGGTGCGCCCTCGTACACATCTGGCGTCCACGCATGAAATGGCGCGGCTGAGAGCTTAAACGCCACCCCAAACAGCATCATTGCCGCCCCTAAAATCAGTATCGGTGAGCCAAAGAGCTGTGGCAACACCGCACTGATAGGACGAAACGCCAGCGAGCCCACTTCCGCATAAATAAATGCCATACCCATCAAGAGCGTGGCGGACGCTGTGGCGGACAGCACCAGATACTTTAGCCCCGACTCCAGCGAGCGCTCACGCAAATAGGTGTACGCGAGCATGCCATATAGCGGCACGGAGAGCAGCTCAAGACTCATAAAGAACGATGCCATATGCTGCGCGCACACCATCAGTAGCGCCCCTGCCGTAGACAACAGCATCAACAGATACAGCTCGTCTTTGTTGTCTCGCAGCGTACTTAGATACGCATAAGACAGCGTGGAGCACGCCAGCGCGCACACCAGCACAATCAGCATATTAAAGCGGGCAAAGTTGTCCACCACAAACAGCTGATCGGCCGTCGGCAACGTGCTGCCCATATCGACCAGACCGAATATCTGTAGCAACAACAGCACTAGGCTGACGTTCAGACCTATCATGGTCAGCGCGGCTGTCACGATGTGCGAGCGCTTCACGGTAATGGCAATCATCACCACCAGTATCGTCAGCACCACCGCAATGATTGGCGCATAAGGCATCAGCCCCATCAAATCACTCATTACAAATTCATTCATGACCTAACGAGCCTCCATTGCATCAAGCAGTTGTGATGTATTGACTGAGCTGACATCACTATAAACATAGGCATTACTGATCCACTGCATCGCATGGCTGGATGTGTCCAATATCGGTTGTGGGTACAAACCGAGCCACACAAGCCCTGCTGCGAGCAGCAAGAGCAGTGACAGCTCACGTTTACCCAAATCTTTTAAGCGGCGATGTGGCAGCCCATGCGAATCAATCGTCTGTAGCGCCACCGCTTCAGTCGTATTGCGACCAAACAGCGCACGGTAAATCAAAATCAGCGAATACAAGCCTGCCAATACAAGGCTGATGGTCGCAAGCACCACAAACACAGGGTAATCGGCAAACGAGCCAAGCAAAATCATAAACTCGCCGATAAAGTTACCCGTACCTGGAATGCCAAGCAGCGCGGCGCAAAAGAACATCAGCACAGGCGCGTAATAGCGGAACTGTCCCCACATACCGCCCATCAACGTCAAATCGCGGGTATGCAAACGCTCATAAATCTGACCTGCCATAATGAACAGTGCCGCCGAGCTTAAGCCATGCGCCAGCATCTGAATCATCAAACCTTGCAAGCTGAGCAATGAGCCGACATAGATGGCGAGTACCACAAAGCCCATGTGCGAGATACTGGTATACGCCAGCAGACGTTTCATATCGGTCTGCATAAAGGCGAGCCACGCGCCATAGAAGATACCAATCGTACCTAAAGTAATCGCAATCGGTGCAAATTCTTGTGACGCGGTAGGAAACAGCGGCAACACAAAGCGAATCAAGCCATAAGCGGCTGTCTTAATCAGCACCCCTGCCAAATCGACAGAGCCTGCGGTTGGTGCTTGCGCGTGCGCGTCAGGCAGCCAGCCATGAAACGGCATCACAGGCAGCTTGACGGCAAAACCGATAAAGAAACACAGCATGATGGGATATTCCCAGCCACCAAGCGGCGTGCCGAGCAAGTCATTGTAGTTAAAGCTGACCACGCCTTTAAAGCTGTAATTGACCAGCACCAGCATCAAGATGCCAACGAGCATAATCAAACCTGAGGCTTGGGTATAAATAAAGAATTTAGTCGCCGCGTACTCTTTGGTCTTGCCACCCACCACATCATGACCCCAAAGGGCAATCAAGAAGTAAATCGGAACCAGCATCATCTCCCAAAAGAAGAAGAATAAGAACATATCGATGGCAAGAAATACCCCGATAACGCCGCCCAAGCTCCACAGCAAGTTTAAGTGAAAAAAGCCAACGCGGCGCTGAATCTCATTCCACGAACACGCGACCGCAGCGACACCAAGCAGTCCTGTCAGCGCAATCATCAATAGCGACATACCATCCATCGCCAAGTGAAAGCTGATACCAAAATCAGGTATCCACGGCACACTAAACTGCGCCATCCATGGTGTCGGTGCTTGCGGGGTAATCATCTGCTGACTCATGCCAGCGAACTGCCCTTGTTGCCACAACACCAATGACAATGCAAAGGTGAGCATCATACCGAGCAGCGCAATCCAGCGCGGCAAGCGCTTATTGAATCGCTCGACCAGCCAACACAGCAATCCGGCAATAAAAGGTATTGCAATCAATGCTGGCAGCATCCAATTTTGTTGAAACTCCATCATGTTATACCACCGTCATCATTACCAGCACCAACAGCACAGCCATACCCAAGCCAAAGCTTGTCGCATAACCTCGAAGCGACCCTGTCTGCGTTGCAGACAATGCCTTGTTCCCTGCCGATACCAGCATGGGCAAAATGTTCCACGTCTTATCAACAGGGTCAGACTTGAGCAAGCGACCGATGAGCAAAAAGGGCTTCACAAAAACCACATCGTACAAGGCATCAAAGCCCATGCCGTGATAGCACCAGTGATACAGAGCGCCGCCAACACGTGACGCTTTAAAGCGCGTCAGCATACGACCTTTGTCCAGCACATACAGCACGACCGCAATCAGCAGACCGATACCCATCGCCGACATCGCGATAATCTCCGCCGTGTGCTTGCCATGTGCCTCGCCTGCCAGCTCCATTATGTGCCCCACGCTTTCAGGCAAGACGCCTTGTAGTGGCGGCGTAATCCACGCGCCCACCGCCGTTGATAGCACGAGCAGCACGCTCAGTGGCAACCAGTACGACACGCCTGACAATTTGTGCGCATGCGTCTTTTCTTCGCCAAAGAACACAATCCAAATCATACGGAAAGTGTATAGCGCGGTTAAAAACGCCCCGAACACGCCCATATAGAATAAATACTGATGCCCTGTGGCGTAGACTTCCCACAAGATGGCTTCTTTAGAATAAAAGCCGACCGTCACCCAAGGAATCGCCGCAAGCGCCCCGCCACCGATGACAAAGCACCAAAAGACCAGCGGAATCTTGTGACGTAAGCCGCCCATCTTAAAGATGTTTTGCTCATGATGAACCGACAGAATCACCGCACCTGACGCTAAGAACAGCAGCGCCTTAAAGAACGCGTGACTCATCAAATGAAACACCGCCCCTTGCCATGCGCCAACGCCTAAAGCTAAAAACATATAGCCAATCTGACTCATGGTCGAGTACGCCAAGATACGCTTGATATCGGTTTGCGCGAGCGCACAGAAACCCGCCACCACCAGCGTAATCGCGCCCACAGCGCCCACCCAATACAGCAGCACGCCAGGCGTTAATAAGAATAGAGGATGCATACGCGCAATCAAGTACACACCCGCCGTGACCATCGTCGCCGCGTGAATCAATGCCGATACAGGCGTTGGACCTGCCATCGCATCTGCCAGCCACGTATGTAGCGGAATCTGCGCCGATTTACCCATCGCACCGCCGACCAGCATCATGGTGGTCAAAATCATCGTTGGATTATTGACCGTAAACACCTCTGGCGCACGGGTAATAATGTCTTGGATATTTAATGTGCCAAACTCGCGGAACAATAAGAACAAGCCGAACGCTAAAAACACATCGCCCACACGCGTGACCGTAAATGCTTTGATTGCCGCACGGCCATTGGCACGCTCATGGTAATAAAAACCAATCAGCAAATAAGAACAAATACCCACGCCTTCCCAGCCAAGATAAAGCAGCAATAAGTTGTCGCCCAAGACCAGCAAAAGCATACTGGCAACGAACAGGTTCATGTAGCTAAAAAAGCGCGCAAAGCCCGTCTCGCCATCCATATACCATGACGCGAACAGATGAATCAAAAAGCCCACGCCCGTAATCACGCCTGTCATGGTCAATGCCAGACCATCAAAGCTGAGGCTAAAACCAGGGGCAAAATCGCCGACCTGAAACCATGTCCATAGCGGCAGCTGTACCACCTCGCCTGCAGGATAAGTGGTTAAAAAAGTAAAGCCAACAAACGCCGCCGTGAGTGCCGAGAGCAGCATACTGCCCACCCCGACCACGGTCGCTGCCATCTGTGACAAGCGGTCACGCATAAAGGCTAAAATCAAAAAGCCAATGAGCGGAAATATAAAGGTGAATGGTAATAGACTCATGACATCATCCTTTCATCTCATTGGCGCTATCGACATCTAAATGCCCGCGCTTATGATAAAACTGCAACAATATGGCAAGACCAATCGAGGCCTCAGCCGCGGCTAAGGTCAAAATAAAGATGAACATAATCTGTCCATCAGGATTGACCCAGCGACTGCCTGCGACCACGAATGCCAGCGCTGCCGCATTCATCATAATCTCAAGGCTCATCAGCATGAATAAAAAATTGCGGCGTACCATCACGCCGCACAGCCCGATAGCAAACAAAATCCCTGCCAGTATCAGACCGTGCGTCATCGGAATCGACCCCAGTACCGTTGCCGTATCCGCCATCGGTGGCACATAGCCTGCCACTTCATGCGCAAAAGGCTCTACTGCATTTACTGCTTGTACCATCACTCAGACTCCTTTTGTGCCTTACGCGACTTGCCCACATAATCTTTGGGGTCGACCAACTCGTACTCATACGGCGTTGGCGCTTTGGCAGGCTCATCATAATCATTGGCATCATCCAAGGACTTTTTGCCCAAGTGATACGCTGCAACCAGTGCCGCAAGCAACAACAGCGCCGCCACCTCAACAATCATCACATATTGACCAAACAGCGCTACACCGACGGCTTTTGCAGGTACAGTAGCACCGCCAATCATCGCCGATTCGTTCGGCTGTAGCCCAATCATGGCATACAGTACGATGGCAATGATAAGGGTAAGTCCTGTCGGCACCGCCCATGTCTTGGCGTCCAGCCAGCGCTCTTCGCGCGCATCGCTGTCCATACCAAGGTTTAGCATCATAATCACAAAGACGAACAGCACCAAAATCGCGCCTGCGTACACCACAATCTCAAGCGCACCCGCAAACGGCGCACCTAGAATAAAAAAGATACCCGCGACGGCAAGCAACGACACAATCATCGACAAGATAGCGTGTACAGGATTGGCATGAATCACCACGCGCAAGCTGGCAAAAATCGCCACCGCCGCGAGTGAATAAAACCCAACCAAATCGGGATTGTTAAAAAACTCCATCATGGCAGTAAGCTCCGTAAATCCACAGGGGCAGCTTCGTTTTGCGCAGCGCCTTTTGGCTTGTCTGTCACCGCCATACCCGTCACGCGATAGTAGTTATAGTTGGGGTACTTGCCAGGACCTGAGATGAGCAGATGCTCTTTTTCATAGACCAAGTTTTGGCGCACATACTCGCCCAGCTCAAAATCAGGGGTCATCTGAATGGCAGTCGTCGGACACGCCTCTTCACACATCCCGCAAAAGATGCAGCGCGAAAAGTTGATACGGAAAAACTCAGGATACCAGCGCCCGTCTTCACGCTCCGCCTTTTGCAGCGAGATGCAGCCGACAGGACAGGCGACTGCGCAGAGGTTACACGCCACGCAGCGCTCATCCCCATCAGGGTCGCGCGTCAGCACGATGCGTCCACGAAAGCGCGGCGGCACAGGCACAGGCTGCTCAGGATACAAAATGGTATCACGCGGCCTGAGCGCATGACTGTTGACCATCCACATGCTACGGACAATGGTAAAAATACCAACAATGGTCTTTTTTATGCTCGTAAAAAAAGGTGCTAACATGGAACTTTCCTTTGCGTATTTTGCAATGCTCACTCAATGAAGTTCGCTTTTATCACAACAAACGCGCTCGCCAATGAGCCGTTTTTTATTTTTAGGTCTCATGCGCTGTGCACTAGGCCATCATTAACATTACCGCCGCTGTCGCCAGCAGATTGATTAAGGTCACAGGCAAGCACACTTTCCAGCCAAAATTCATCACCTGATCATAGCGTGGGCGCATGAGGGAGCCACGCGCCAGCACAAACATGGTCATAAAGAACAAGGTCTTTATCATGAACCAAAACGCAGGTGGAATGAACGGAATATTAAGGTTAAATGGCGCCAGCCAGCCACCAAAGAAGAGACAGGTCATCAGTGCCGAAATCAGTACCACGTTGACATACTCGCCGATAAAGAACATACCGAACTTCATGCCTGAATATTCGACGTGGTAACCCTCGGCAAGCTCTTGCTCAGCTTCAGGTTGGTCGAAAGGATGACGGTGCGTCACCGCAACGCCTGCCACCACAAAGGTCAAAAAGCCCAAAAACTGCGGAATGATGTACCAGCCATCCGCTTGCGCTTCGACAATCGCGCGTAGGTTAAACGAGCCTGTCAGTGCCACCACACCCATCAAGGATAGGCCCAAAAAGACCTCATAACTGATGGTTTGCGCCGCAGAACGTAAGCCGCCAAGCAGTGAAAACTTATTCGCCGACGCCCAGCCGCCAAACATCACCGCGTATACCGCAATACCTGCCATCGCAAAGAAGAACAAAATACCAATGTCCCAATCTGCCACGCCAAGGGTCGGCGATACAGGAATGATGATGAATGACGCAAGCGCGGTAAACATCGCCACCGCAGGCGCTAGGGTAAAAATAAACTTATCAGTAAAGTTGGGCGTCCAGTCTTCTTTAAAGAAGATTTTGAGCATATCGGCGACCAGCTGTAGCGAGCCGAATGGACCAACGCGGTTTGGACCGTAGCGGTCTTGCCACAGCGCCAGCATACGGCGCTCATAGACAATCATTAAGGCGGCGACAATCACCACCGCCAAAAAGATGACAATCGACTGACCGACCATAAATAAAATCGACCACGTGTCTTGGCTCAACGTACCTGCCAAAAAGTTTGGCACCTCAGGGACAATACGGGTGACTTGCATATCACATCTCCTGTGCAGTGCTGTTAGCACGCGACTCAGCCGCCAGCGCATCCGCATCATCATGCATCAGCCCTGTGGTCTTGACAGGGGCAGCAACTTTTTGAACAGACGCAGGCAGCTGACTGTGTACAATCGGCACTTGTCCTGCCAGATAACCAATACAACCTTCCGCCAAATACGGCACGACGCTGACAGGCAACGTCACCTGCGTATCGTCAACGCTAATCATCAGATAATCCCCCGCCGTTATATCCCACGCGCGCGCATCGTCTTGACCGACATACCACATCGGCGCAATCATTTGCGCTGCAACCAATGGGCTGCGTGAGGCCATCGCTGAGCTCGCGTATAGGTTGTATAACGGTACGAGCTTGGCTTGGCTACTCGCCATATCGGTACTTGGCGTAGGGCGCTCCTCAGGCGCGACATACTGACGCGGCGCAAGACGTGGCAGCTCATCGAACAGACGCACGCCTGCATCGCCATTTTTGAGATGACCGCCGACTTTGTCTTGGTACTTGTTCCACGCTTGTGGTGAGTTCCAGCCTGCCGATTGGGCAAACGGAATCATCGCGCTTGGGGTTTTGTCACCGCTGTAGCCTTCCATTGAAAAAGTCAGACCCGTGTCTAAATCTTTGGGCTGCATCGGCTCATGTACCGAAATCGGTGCACGCATCGCGGTACGACCTGAATAACGGCGCGGCTCACGGGCGATTTTTAGTCCTGTGATGCGGTAGTCAGCATCGGGCGCAGCGCCTTTGATACCCCCAAGTTTTGGATGCGTGGCGACTAAGGCATTAATCACATCATCGAGCTGCGTCCAGTCCACAGGCTTGCCTTCAAGGTTACTGTGTACCGCGTGTAGCCAGCGCCAGCCTTCTTTGATACTGCTCATTGGGTGATAGTAGCGGTTGTCATACACTTGGAAAAAGCGCTGGGCGCGACCTTCAGCAGAGACGAGCGTACCGTCTGCTTCGGCAAAGCTTGCCGCTGGCAATACGATATCGGCATGGCTGTGCCAATCGAGCAGCTGATGGTCAAGGGCAATGACCGTTTTTTCACTGAGCAGCTGCGCAAGCTTGTCTTCGGTCATGATATCGGTCAGCTGGTTTTCAGCGACCACGACGACGTCATACTCATTCGCCAGCAGCTCTTCTACCGATTTGCCGCCGAGCAGACACACGCCGATGCTGTTGGCATCAGGGACAGCGAGGTAAATACCTGCCACTCGTGCGTAGTCGGTGTTTTCTTCTAACAACTCTAGGGCGTCCGCAGGCTTACGCTCGACATCATCTTGCGCGTCTTTATTGGTGCCTGTTTCCGGTTTGTCAGGTTTTGCCGCCAGCTCTTGGTCGTCCTCAAGCGTATCCCCTGCTTGCTCATCGGCTGCTGCTTGCGCTGCACGGACACGCGCATTGTGCGCTTCGATACGCTCATGCTCGTGGTCTTGCAGTGCGGTGCGCTTAGCGCTTAGTGCTTGGGTGATTTGCGCCGCCGCTTCAATCACTGCGACCGAATACAGACTGCTGCCTGAGACCACCAGCGGCTTGTCTGCCATCATCAAGTCATAAGCGATTTGCTGCGCAAGCGCTTGCATGGGGTCGTCGTGGTCATCATTTGGCGCGTTCAGCTCGGCGCGTACTTCAGGCAAGCTGTCAATCGCTTCGGCAACCTTAAAGCCCAATTGCGCGATGTCTTCAGGCGTCGCCACACAGCTGACCTTGCTGATGTCATCGAGCTTGGTTTGTGCCACATCGATGATATACACAGGGCTTTTTGCGCCTTGGCTGATGCGCTGCACAGGCTCAGCGAGCCACGGCTGGGTTTTGACCGCCGCTGCCATTTTTACCGCTTCGTTTTTGGCAGATTGGCGGATAGACAGCGCCACACGTGCCGCCGTTTGTGTGATGTCCTCACCCAAGACCAATACCGCATCGTGTTTTTCGATATCGGTCAAGGTGGGGTTGTAAATGCCGTCCGTGCTGAGCACTTCGATACATTTATTGACCAAGGTTTGCTGCTGGTGGTTCAGACCTGTTGAGTAGTTATCAAAGCCGACCAGATTTTTTAGGGCAAAGTTGGTCTCAAGGCTGGCACGTGGCGAGCCAATACCGATGACTTTTTTGTCTTTGAGGCGTTTGATGGTTTCATCAAGTGCGTAGTCGACATTGATTTTGGCGTGCTTGTCATTGATACGCTCAAGCGCTTGTGACGGGCGGTCAGCGCGGTTGACGTAGCCGTAACCAAAGCGACCACGGTCACATAAGAAGTAGCGGTTCACGTCGCCATGATAGCGGTTTTCGATACGGCGCAGCTCGCCATAGCGCTCCCCTGCCGAGATGTTACAGCCGACCGAGCAGCCATGACAGATGCTCGGCGCATACTGCATGTCCCATTTGCGGTTGTAGCGCTCAGAATGCGTCTTATCGGTGAATACCCCTGTTGGGCAGACTTCGGTTAAGTTGCCCGAAAACTCACTTTCAAACTGTCCGTCTTTGTCACGACCAAAGTACACGCGGTTGTTTGACGCATACACGCCCAAATCTTCGCCGCCTGCATAGTCTTTATAAAAACGCACACAGCGATAGCACGCGATGCAGCGGTTCATCTCATGCGCGATAAAAGGTCCAAGCTCTTGGTTGTGGTGCGTGCGCTTGGTAAAGCGGTAGCGGCGGCGGCTGTGCCCTGACATATAGGTCATGTCTTGCAAGTGGCAATGTCCGCCCTCTTCACAAGTTGGGCAATCGTGCGGGTGGTTGGTCATGAGCAGCTCAACCATCGACTTACGAAACGCTTTGGCTTCGTCATCGGTCACTGAGATGTACATGTCATCGCTCGGCGCGACCATACACGACATGACCAAGCGTCCGCGACCTGCTTCTAAATCTTCTTTGGACTGATACTGCTTGACCGCGCACTGACGGCAAGAGCCGACCGAGCCAAGTGCAGGATGATAACAAAAATACGGCACATCAATGCCAAGGGACAGACACGCCTGCAAGAGGTTGTCTGCGCCATCGACTTCAACGGTCGTTCCGTCAATATGAATGACTGCCATGCCGCTCTCCTTATTTCGCTGCTGGCTGCTGGCTGGCAGCGTCTATGACATCTTCACCAACCCCTTGAGCGATTTTTTGGTCAAACTCAGGGCGGAAATATTTAATCGCACTCATGAGTGGCTCCATCGCACCTGGGGCGTGCGCACAAAAGGTCTTGCCAATCCACAAGTCGCGGGTCAAGCCCTCAAGCTTTTCCACATCGCCAACCTGCCCTTCGCCGTCGTTGATGGCGGTCAAAATCTTGACGCCCCACGGCAGACCGTCACGGCACGGCGTACACCAACCGCACGACTCACGCTGAAAGAAAATCTCTAAATTGCGTACCAACGGCACCATATCTTGTGCTTCATCGACGACCATGATAAGACCTGTACCCATACGGCTGCCCGCCTTTTGAATGGGGTCAAAATCCATCACCACATCCAAATGCTCAGCGGTCAAAAAGTCGGTCGATGCGCCGCCAGGTAGCCATGCTTTGAGCTTGCGCCCCTCTTGCATGCCGCCTGCAAAGTCTTCGATAATCTCGCGTGCGGTATAGCCAAAAGGCAGCTCCCAAAGACCGGGGTCATTGACCAGACCTGAGCAACCAAACAGCTTGGTGCCTGGGGTTTCACTCGCGCCTTTGTCTTTAGGCAAGCTCTGATACCACTCGCTGCCGTTTAATACAATGGCAGGGACGTTGTTGAGCGTTTCGACGTTGTTGACCACGGTTGGGCGACCCCATGCCCCTGCCACTTGTGGAAATGGCGGCTTGGTACGTGGGTTTGCGCGGCGACCTTCTAGGCAGTTAATCAATGCCGTCTCTTCACCGCAGATATAACGTCCAGCGCCTGTGTGGACGTGTAAATCAAAGCTAAAATCTGAGCCTAAGATATTGTCGCCGACCAGATTGTTCGCCTTTAGCTCATCAATCGCCGCCATCAAGCGCTCAGCGGCTAAAATGTATTCACCGCGAATAAAGATATAGCCTGCGGTCGCACCGATGACGTATGCTGAAATCAGCATGCCTTCGATAAGCTGCATCGGCAGACGTTCCATCAACAGACGGTCTTTAAAGGTGCCTGGCTCCATCTCGTCAGCATTACAAACGAGGTAACGCGGACCGCCATCGGGCGGTGCCATCAGTGACCATTTGATACCCGCTGGGAAGCCTGCACCGCCGCGCCCTTTGACCACCGCATCTTTGATGGTTTTTAAAATCTCTTCAGGCGGCTTAGACAGTGCCGTTTTTAGCGCTTCAAAGCCTTGTAAGGATTCATAAGTTGCCAAATCAAGCACCGCGTCATGATGTGCCAAGCGCCACGTTAATGGCTTGGTCTTACTGTTGGCGGTTTCTTTATCGCCATAGATAGGGATGCGCTGCTTGTTCAGCTGGCTTGGGGCTTTACCCTGACCACGTTTGGCAATTTGCTCAGCAATCGTTAATCTCATGCGTATAGCTCCAGTAGTTGTGCGACATCGTCAGGCTGTACAGGACCGTACGTGTCCTCGTCAATCAATACCGCAGGACCTTTGTCACAGTTGCCAAGGCAGCATATGGGCAATAAGGTAAAACGACCATCCGCGGTCGTCTGTCCATACTCAATGCCCAACTCAGAACGCAGGCGCATGGATAAGGCTTCATAGCCTGTCAAGTAACAGGCGACCGAATCACAAATCAAAATCACATGGCGACCGACGGGCTGACGGTAAATGCGGTTAAAAAACGTTGCTACGCCTTCAATGTCTGTCACAGGAACGTCAAGCATGTTGGCGACGGCATTGACTTGGGCATCATTGACCCAGCCGTTACGTTTTTGTACGATTTTTAGCGCGTCTAATGAGGCGGCACGTGCGTGCGGGTAGTGATGCATATACTCATGAATCGCCGCAATCTCGCTCGCGGTTAAGATGCTCTCGACATCGACTTTGGGCGCTTTGTCAGAAACTATTTTCATATTCTTTTTTATCCTCACTCATCACGCAATCAGTGCCCTGAGTGCGTTTGGTGTGCCTATCGGCGATAACTGTATGATAAATGGAGGCAATCACGCGCCACAATAGCGACGCGTCGCCGTATTTATGGCTCAGCGGTCACAATCTGCCATAACGATATCAATCGATGCCAAATACATAATCGCATCGGACACCAATGAGCCATTAATCACCGACGGCATCTGCTGCAAATGCGCGAATGTCGGGGTGCGAATGCGCGTGCGATAGCTCATGGTCGCACGGTCTGAGGTTATATAATAGCTGTTGATGCCTTTGGTCGCCTCAACCATCATCGAGCACTCACCCGCAGGCATCACAGGACCCCACGATACCGACAAGAAGTGGTTAATCAAGGTCTCAATGTCGTTTAGCGTGCGGTCTTTTGGTGGCGGTACAGCGAGCGGATGGTCAGCCTTGTACGGACCTTGCGGCATGTGGTCAAGACATTGACGGATGATACGCAGTGACTGGCGCATCTCTTCGACCTTAATCATACAGCGGTCGTAGGCATCGCCGTTGTAGCCAATCGGCACTTCAAAATCAAAGTTTTCATAGCCCATGTACGGACGCGCTTTACGCAAGTCAAAATCAATGCCTGTGGCGCGCAGACCTGCGCCAGTCACGCCCCACGCGAGGGCCTGCTTGGCATCGTACTGCGCCACGTTTTGGGTACGTCCTTTTAGCACACTGTTTTGTAGCGCCGCTTTGACATACTCATCCAAACGCTTGGGCATCCAGTCGAGGAACTCACGCACCAAGCGCTGCCAACCGCGTGGCAAATCCGCTGCCGTGCCGCCAATGCGGAACCATGCAGGGTGCATGCGATAGCCCGTCACCGCCTCAATCACGTCATAGGCTTTTTGGCGGTCGGTAAACATATAGAATACAGGCGTCATACCGCCTGCATCCTGAATGAACGTACCAACGTACAAGAGGTTATTGGTGATACGGAAAAACTCACTCATCATCACGCGGATGGTTTGGGCGCGGTCAGGCACGGTAATGCCTGCCAGCTTTTCGACCGCCATCACATACGGCAGCTCGTTCATCACCCCGCCTAAGTAATCAATACGGTCGGTATAGGGAATGTATGAGTGCCACGTCTGACGTTCTGCCATCTTTTCTGCGCCGCGATGGTGATAGCCAATATCGGGGATACAATCGACCACTTCTTCACCGTCCAACTGCAGCACCAAGCGAAATGCGCCGTGCGCTGAAGGGTGGTTAGGACCGATGTTTAGGAACATAAAGTCCTCATCGCGTCCTGAGCGTTTCATGCCCCATTCTTCAGGCACAAAGCGCAGGTTTTCTTGCTCGTATTGCTGCTTGGCAGTGTTCAAAAAGTACGGCGTAAATTCGGTTGCACGCGCGTGATATTCTTTACGCAGCGGATGCCCTTCCCAATACTTGGGCAGCAAAATACGCGTCAAATGCGGATGACCGTCAAACACAATGCCGAACATGTCCCACACTTCGCGCTCATACCAGTTGGCGTTTGGCCAAATTTTGGTCGCGCTTGGCAGGCTCAGTGACTCTTCACTTAATGCCACCTTGATACGCACATCGCTGTTACGCTCAAGCGACATCAAGTGATAAAACACCGTAAAGTCACTGTCAGGTAGACCTTGGCGGTGCTGGCGCAAACGCTCATCAATGGCGGATAGGTCAAACAAGGTCACATAAGGTTTGGGCAGGGTGCGCAGATACATCAGTATATCGAGCACGTCATTGCGCGCTACCCAAACGGTAGGAATCTCATCGACTGTCTGCTGCACCACAAACTTGCCTGCGTACTTTTGCTCCAGCTCCGTGATGACCGCTGGTACGGATTTGATCTTAGGATCTGTATTTTCAACGACCGTGACCATGAATGATGTCTTCCTTCATTAATCCTAGGGATACTGTGGTTAAGCGCGGTATTAATCGATACTGTCAGGGCTGCGCAAGTTTTTGACCGCGATTCTATCGGCTTGTTTGCGGTCGCGCTCAGGCGTCATCTGCGGCTGATAGATGCCTTGGTCATTGACATGAATACCCAGTGGGCGGCGCTCTTTGGTGATGGAGTCTTGCAGCAGCATCAGCGCTTGGATCAAGGCTTCAGGACGCGGCGGACAGCCTGGCACATACACATCGACAGGAATGATTTTATCCACGCCCTGCACGACCGAATAGATATCGTACATACCGCCTGAATTGGCACACGCGCCCATGGAGATAACCCACTTTGGCTCCAGCATTTGCTCGTACAGACGTTGAATCACGGGCGCCATTTTAATAAAGCAGGTACCTGCGACAATCATCACGTCCGCCTGACGCGGGGAAGCACGGATAACCTCTGCGCCAAAGCGTGATAAATCATGTACCGCTGTTAAGGTGGTGGCATATTCCACATAGCAGCAAGAGGTACCGAAGTTAAAGGGCCATAGCGAATGCTTGCGTCCCCAGTTGGCACTGGCGTTCACCATCTCTTCCAGACGCCCCATAAACACGTTTTTATTGACCTCATCTTCGATAGGGTCATTCACGGTTTGGCGGGTCTGTGCAGGATAGGTGTCCGCATCGGGATCGGCTTTGGTCAATGTGTATTTCATAACATACAACCTTTATATTCAGCACAACGCCACAACCATATCACCACGTGTCGATATCGTCGTTGTACATCGTGCTTTATTTTGGGCGTTAGCGCAGCTTGTTGCCTGATAGGCCAGCAGGTTGCGCAAAATCTACAGACGTAATGTTGCCTGTGGTATTGATATGATCAATATTTTCTAAGTGACGTCGATTGGCTTCGATGTTGTTTGAGACATTGATTTGCCCTGAGGATTGGGCAGGTACTTTCCCTGTTGGGTCCGTGACCAGCTCGTCCACCCCATCAAAGCGGGTGATGTCCGCCAGATTAAATCCAGCAGGGGCAGCAGACAGACGGGGTTTTTTGCGCCTTTTGTCCGCAGGCGCCCAGTTGAGCGCGCCCAGACTTAAGGCATAAATAAGACCGATGAGCAAATCAATGATAAAGGTGGCAGCCGCAATATAGCCTGCCCAACCTGACTCAAGGACTGAGACAGAATAGGCGTAGAGATATAACGCTTCTAAATCAAAGATGACAAAAAAGATGGCTACCAAGTAGAATTTGGCAGACAAACGAATACGGGCGTTACCAGCTCCGGCAACACCCGCTTCAAAGATTTCTTCTTTTTGTGACCCTTTAGAACGTCCGCCCAACAGACGTGGGACGGTAAGCATAAAGACGACCAAGCCGACAGCGGCTAGAATAAAAGCAACGGCTGACCAATTAAAGGCAGACATGATAATACGCGCTCCTCACCCATTCGAGTGTCATAAGCCATCATCATTGAGCACATAATGTGCTTGACGCAGACAAAACACAGCTTACTGTGTTGGTGTTGGCCAATTATCATTGCTTATTGGCGCGGCGATAAATCATGACAATACGTCTGATATCGCAACGTCGATGAGCGATTGGTGGTGTCGCAAGGTCAAATCATTAAATCAATATCATACTTTCTCATGTCACTGATTTAATAATTCATCACAAACGGTTCATCATAGCATGACAACTGGCATCTATCGGTTCATATACCCATACCAAGCATCATCGCCTTACATACCATGCTCATAGTCCGAAACTTATAGTGACAATGGGTCATTTTCGGCTCAGGGCTAGCAGTTGATAACGTGTGCGTGGGGCTGATATACCCCTATTATTAACGCAATCACTGCATGGCAATAACAAAGCATGATTTACTTATGTATCTGGGTGGATATTGTAAACCAAATATACCTAAATGCAACCCGTCAGCTTGGTTTGAGGGCATTTAAATAATGTGTCAGAACGTTACTGCCCCCTTGATTTTACCTGCTGTTTTCTGCCTGCTGCCGTAAGTGGCAGCACTTTGACCAAACCGCGCAAAAACAAGCGCCCCATCACCGATGCTGGTTATGACTGCTTGGTCATTATCAGCTCGGTGACGGAGCGCATAGAGGACTTTTATAGCACGTTATGGCAGCGCTGATTAGTAGCTGACTGCACCTGTGGTGAAGTTAAAGCGTTGCTGTTTGAGTGCTGTATTATCGACAAGCACATCAAAGCTCACCGTATAGGTGGTATTGCCATGCAATCCGCAATTGGTTGCGCGGCCGCGTTTGCCTTCACAGCTGTTTATGTTGTCTGTGATGGGCAAGATAAACGCTTCATTTGGTTTTAGTGCATAGCCTGTGTTTGGATGCGGGTCGCTCAGCGTGTCCAGTAGCGTGGTCGGCACATCAATATTGCGCTTGGCATCATGCAAGCGCACATTGCTGACCTTGATACTGGTAGCAGCTGGCAGGCGGATATAGACGGGCTGCCCAATGGGGTCGGTACTAAGGTCGCGTCCTGTGCCCGCCACAGGGCTTGGGCTTTCGTGATATAAGGCGGTCGTGGTGTTGGTCACGCCGTCACAAGGATAGGTCACCATATCAGGCGCAGGCTGCTGACTGCTTTGCGCATTGCCTGCCGAGAGATTGACGAACACATAGCCGATATTGGTCGCGCGGTCTGTATTGTATGGCGTGTAGGCCACCATCGCTGAGCCTGTTTGCCCAAGCGTCAAACCCATCAGCGATTTTAGATGATAAGGCGCTGCCAGCAATGAGGTTGCCATATCGGCAGCCGCGTACTGCGGTGCAAGCGCTGTGCCCGCGCTGTTTCTGGTGGTCGTCTGGACAATATTTTCGACAGCACCGTAGCGCATGTTGGGATACGCCGCTGCCAGCAGGCGCTCTTTAAAATTAATGCCCGTAAAAAACGGGTTATTGCTCCCCGTATAGGCCGCCACTTCGCGCAGACTCGCCTGCGAGTGCGCATTAAAACTGCTCGGCTGGCTGTTGCTAAACACGTGCTTGATATAGTTGGCATGTCCCACCGCAATCGCAGCCAAATCGTCGTCGTAGCTTAGCCCACTCAGCCCGCAGCTTTGGCGTGCCAGACTGATGACATTAGCACCTGCCAGACCTGCACTGAGATGGTTGTCTTTTTCAATACTGCTGATGGCGATATGGGTGCTGGTGGTGTCTGGAAGGTTTTTTGCTTGGTCGAGGGTGTCTGAGTCGATACTGTCGGTAGGGGCAGGTTGGGTTGGCGCAGCAGGCGGCGGCGCGGTTTTGTTTGCGGTGCTGCCACCGTCTGAGCCACCGCCACCACCACATGCGGTCAATGATACAGCGGCAATCATAATACTGAGGTACTGCATTGCTGAGCGATGATTCATCATAAGTCTTTCCTTAATCTGGTAGCGAGATACCGCGACTGAGGCGGGCAACAATCCTTATTGCTTACACATCTTGTAGCTATATTTTTGCTATATTACTACAATATGTCTTAATGTAAAGACAAAAAAAGACTGTCGCCTGATTTATGATAAAGTGCTGTTTTTTATGGATTTATGGTTGATTGTTACTGACAAATTATTGGGGTTTAATATCCGTTAATAAGCGCTTAATCGGACCAAAGCTGCGCCGATGTGCGTCCAAGACGCCATGGGTATCAATGGCATCGAGATGCGCACGGGTCGGATAGCCTTTGTGCTTGTCAATCGCATATTCTGGATGCTGTTTTGCCAAGGCATACATCTGCGCGTCACGACTTACTTTTGCCAAGATACTGGCGGCGGCGATACTGCTGTGCCGCGCATCGCCTTTGACCCATGCTTCAGACACAATCGCCTCACTTGGCACACCAACGGCAGTAAGCGGCTGTGCGTCCAAATCAGGACAGCGGTTGCCATCGAACAGCGCTTGCAGTATCGGCAGGCGCACCGCACTAGTGAGGGCGTTATTGCTCGCCATCTGTTGAATCAAGGTCTCAACCACCAAGCGCATACCGAGCATCGTCGCCTGCAAGATATTGATTTGGTCAATGACTGCCGCAGGCACGTCCGCCACCACATAGCCGAGCGCATGCTGCTGCACCAGTGGGTAGAGCATATCGCGCTTTTTTTCGCTTAATTTTTTAGAGTCGGTCAAGATACTCAGCGGCGTACCGTTTAATACCGACTCTTCAATCAGCCCCGACCACGCGGCAGGCAATATCGCAGCGGCTACGGTCACACTGCCGAGCAATGGTCCACGCCCTGCCTCATCGATACCCATCGGCAGCAGCGCTTTGGGCGTTTGCACAAAAAAATCTTGTATTGCCTCAGGCTGCATTCGCCCTGTCAGCGTCACAGGCGCAGCAAGCGCAATGGGCACGCCTTGATGCGTGGTATGGGTGATTTTTTCATCAATATCTATCGTAAAAAACTCTGACACAATAACGCCCTACACCTATATAAGATAAAAATTAAAAATAATGAGACCCTTAAAAGCGCGCCGCACACAGGCACCAAACAGGTACGCTGATGACTACTGCTTAGCGACTGAACGCTGTTTGCGCTGCTTATGCATATACCACGCCTCGACCACACTGTCCGCTGGGCTATGATTGCTTTGCTGCTCGAGCATCGTTTTGGTGGCTACCAGTGCCTCTAACTGCTCATTATACGCGCGCGGCTGTAGCTGCTGCTTGACCGTGCGGCTGATATTTGCCCCACTCGCCTGCTCTTGAATCAGCTCAGGGACAATCATTTCTTTTGCCAAAATATTGGGCAGCGCCACATAAGGCACTTTAACCAAGCGCTTGGCGATTTGATAGGTCAAATTGTTCAGCTGATACATCACCACCATCGGACGCTCTAAAAGCAGCGCCTCAAGCGTGGCTGTACCCGATGCCAATAGTATCAAATCTGCCGCCGCCATCGCCTGCTGACTGAACGTCGGCTGCGCGGCATCATAGACCACCGCGATGGCGCGCTGTACCGACTCTGGGTAGCTATCCAAAATATCCTGCACGATATACTGATGGTTTTGGTCGACAGTCGGGATAATAAAGCACAGCTTATCATCGAGCAGCAACAGCTTTTGAATACCATCGAGCATCGGCGGCAATATTGCCGTGATTTCGCTGCGCCGCGAGCCAGGCATCACACAAATCAAGTGACTGACCTCATCAAAACGCTGGGTAAAAAACTGCTGCAAGCCATCGTGATGCCACACCAGCTCACTACGCAGCTGCATAATCGGCGTGGTGGTCAGCGTCTTGTCTATCGTGTGCAGTAGCGGATGCCCCACACACACCGCAGGATGACCGTAGCGCTCATACACAGGCAGCTCAAAGGGAAACAGACACAAGACCAGATGCGTCGCCGCCATAATGCCGTGGATACGCGACTCACGCCACGCCCAAATGGACGGGCTGACGTACTGCACGCAGAACACGCCTTTGGGTTTGAGCTTTTTTGCCACGCGCAGGTTAAAATCAGGCGCATCGATACCGACGAACCAATCAATCTTTGCTTGTGCGAATGCCTCTAACAGCTCACGCCTTGCTTGCAGCAAATCGGGCAGCTGAGAGAGCACCTCAACCAGACCCATGACCGCAAGACGCTCTAACGGAAAAATAGGCTGCAACCCCTCAGCGCGCATACGCTCGCCGCCAACGCCCACCCACACAATATCATCACGCAGCGCATTCATTTGCTGCATAAAATCAGCACCCAAACTGTCCCCTGACACCTCGCCTGCCACAATACCAATGACCAAAGGCTTATTCGATGCAGGCGCAGATGAAGGCATAACGGTTAATGATGTCGAATCGCTCATAGCTGGCTCTTAATGTCTGATGCACTCAAGATAGAGGGTAAATAACAAGCAAGTATAACAAAGTTTTGTTTTTCACATTCCAGTTATCAGGGAATTAACTCACGACAACCCTTGTCAACCTCAGGTTTTGTCCGCATAATGGATTACTCCTATTCATTAGCTAGACGATACATAATCATGACAACACCAGCTACTCATAATGCAGATATTGATGACGTGAATATTGAACAATTCATTCCTTTGATTACCCCAAGCGAGCTTAAAAAAGAGCTGCCCCTCACTGATGCCGCTTATAACACCGTGCTACAAGGTCGCCAAACCATCCAAAACATCTTGGACGGTAAAGACAAGCGTATCTTTGTGGTCATCGGTCCTTGCTCTATTCATGACCTCAAGGCAGCGCACGAATATGCCGACCGCCTTGCCACCTTGGCAAAAGAGATTGAAGACTCTATCTTTGTCGTGATGCGTGTTTATTTTGAAAAACCGCGTACCACCGTCGGCTGGAAAGGTCTGATTAATGACCCTGACATGAACGACAGCTTCGATATCGAAAAAGGTCTGCGTACCGCGCGTAAGCTATTGATTGACTTGAACGAAAAAGGTCTGCCGTGTGCTACCGAAGCGCTTGACCCGAATACGCCGCAGTACATCCAAGACCTCATCAGCTGGTCAGCGATTGGCGCGCGTACCACCGAGAGCCAAACGCACCGCGAAATGAGCTCAGGCTTGTCTTGCCCAGTTGGCTTTAAAAACGGTACCGATGGCGGCATGACGGTTGCGGTCAATGCCATGCAAGCGGTCAAAGCAGGTCACAGCTTCCTAGGTCTGTCATCAGACGGTCAAGTGTCTATCATCAAATCAAAAGGCAACCCTTACGCGCACGTGGTGCTGCGCGGCGGTAACGGCAAGCCAAACTATGATGAAACGGCGGTTGCCCAAGCAGAAAACGAACTAGAAAAAGGCAAGACCAGCACCAAAATCATGATTGACTCAAGTCATGCCAACTCAGGCAAAGACCCCTACTTGCAGCCGATGGTCATCCAAAACGTCGCTGAACAAATCGCCAATGGCAACAAATCTATCATCGGTCTGATGATTGAGAGTCATCTAAAAGGCGGTCGCCAAGACTTAACCGCTGACCTCAGCAAGCTAGAATACGGCAAGTCAATCACCGATGGCTGCCTTGACTGGGAAAGCACCGTCGCTGCGCTAAACAACTTGCGCGACACCATCAAAGACGTACTGCCAAACCGTTAATGATTGACGAATAAGCATAAAAAAGCCCATCGCGTATGATGGGCTTTTTTTTGACTTTATTTTTATCACTTATCATCTTATGCTTGAATGCATGCGCCCTTGCCTGTTGTTAACGACAAAGACGCATCCTGTCCTAGCACAGTGATGTTTAGGCGTCTGCCGCCCCCAAGACACTGTCCAAACTTTCACGCACGTGCTTGGACTGCACTTTTTCTTTGAGCGCTTGCAGGTAACGGTGCGCCACCTCACGCTTGCTCGGCACTAAGGTATACCAACGTGCCAGCACTTGCACCAGAC
Organism: Psychrobacter aestuarii; assembly: GCF_904846035.1. GTDB lineage: Bacteria > Pseudomonadota > Gammaproteobacteria > Pseudomonadales > Moraxellaceae > Psychrobacter > Psychrobacter aestuarii. Next base: position 2,268,462 of record NZ_CAJGYT010000001.1, on the reverse strand, counting down.
GCGAGGCAATCACAGGATTGCTGTCGTCCAGCTTTGCCACCGCTTGGGTATATAACGCCAAACCCTCAGGCGTCCATAAGACCGCAGGCTGCGTGGTAAAGGCACTGATGACCGAGCGCACACGGTTGGGCGTGTTCCAATCAAAATCAGTATGCGCAATCAAGGCTTCGATATCAGCAACCCGCACCTGCTCAGACGCCGCCTGCGCGCTGAACCATAAGTCAATGACCAAATCATCTGCTTTAAAGCGCTCATAAAAGTTCTTGAGCTGCGTCTCGTAGCCTGCCACCTGATGATTCACTAGCGCTTTTAGCGCGCCAGAGCGTTCCGTCATACACGCCGCCGATTCGTACTGCTGCACGGCCCAATCTGCCGCGTTATCAACGCCTGCCGTCAATGCCATGTCCAGCACCACGTTGCGTAGCGCACGCACGCCGCGCGCCTCAGCACTGTCGTCATATTCTGTGATAGGCAATGATTCATAGAGCGGCTGCCACATATCCGCCAAATGCACCGCCACTTGCTGGTACAAGCCATCGCGCTTGGCTTTGACCGCATCTGGGTCATAATCGGTGCTAATCGCCGATGCCAACTCTTGCGCTGAAGGGATATCGAGCAGGCGCGCGGCCAACATCGCATCGTCTTTAGCCAAGTTTGGCAATGTTTTTGCCAATGCCTCTAAATAAATCGCAGGCTCATGGTTTTGTAGCAAGATACGATTGACCAATATCTGCGTGACCTGCCAGCGGTTAAAGCCATTGGTCTCATGCGTCAATAAAAACGCCAAATCGGCATCTTGATAATCGAAGTTCAGCTGTACAGGCGCACTAAAATCTCGCAGCAGCGACACCACAGGCGCGCCTGTGATATTGTCAAAGCGATAAGTCTGCGTTTCTTTATCGAGCAGCAGCATCTCTTCGGCGACGATTTGCCCTGATTCTTTATCAAAAACAGCCGTCGCTACAGGAATCGGCAAGGCTTTTGGCGCGTCAAAACCTGCAACATGGCGCGTCTTTTGCGTCAAGGTAATCTCAAGCGTTTGCGTCTCGGCATCATAATTTTGATGCCCTGACACCACAGGCGTACCTGGCTGACGATACCAATCGATAAACGACAATACGCGCTCGTCGGCAACGCTCAGCGCTGATAAAAAGTCCTCGACAGTCACCGCTTGCCCATCGTAACGGCGAAAATACTCATCTGTACCTTGGCGGAATTTTTCTTTGCCCAGCATATTGGCAAGCATGCGCACGATTTCTGCGCCTTTTTCATACACCGTCGTGGTATAGAAGTTATTAATCTCAACAAAGCTGTCAGGGCGTACAGGGTGCGCTAGCGGACCTGCATCCTCATTAAACTGATAAGCGCGCAAGGTCGCCACATCGTCAATACGCTGCACGGCTGCTGACTGCTGATCGGCGGAGAACGACTGGTCACGAAAAACGGTAAAACCTTCTTTTAAACACAGCTGAAACCAATCACGGCAGGTAATGCGGTTGCCCGTCCAGTTATGAAAATACTCGTGCGCTATGACCGCTTTGACATTAAAGCTGCGCGCATCGGTCGTGGTCTCGGGACTGGAGAGCACGCACGCGGTATTAAAGATATTTAAGCCCTTATTTTCCATCGCGCCCATATTAAACTGGCTGACCGCCACAATCATATAGCGGTCGAGATCGTAAATGCAGCCGTAGTTATCTTCATCCCATGCCATCGCATCTTTGAGCGCTTGCATACCCACATGACACTTATCAATGTCCGCCGCCTTGGCATACACTTCGAGCAATACCTTGCGCCCATCACTCGTGGTGTAATGGTCGCTCAGCACGTCCAGATTTGCCACCACGCACGCGAACAGGTAGCTGGGCTTGTGCGTCGGGTCATGCCAGATGGCGTAGTGACGCTCGGGCGCGTCCGCAACCTCACCCGCTTCTATCAAGTTGCCATTAGCAAGCAAGGTCGGATAGCGCTTGTCCGCCTCTAAGCGCGTGGTAAAGGTTGAAAGCACGTCAGGGCGGTCAGGATACGGCGTGATTCTACGAAAACCCTCAGGCTCACATTGGGTCACGAACATGGTCTCGTCACCCGTACCCGCTTTATATAAGCCCTCTAGCATGGTATTGGTCTGCGGGCATATACGCACCTCTGTACGCAGCGCAAATGTGGCTGGCGCATCATGCAGCATCAGGCGACCCTCACTGTGCGTGTACGCGGTATCATCGACGCGCGTATCATCGATGTACAGCGCCTCAATCTCCATATCTTCCGCATGAAGCAGCACATCGCCTGCCGCATCACGGCTGATTTGCAGACGCCCTTCGACCGTCGCATCCTCTTCAAACAAGCGAATATCGAGCGCGACGCTCTCTACCGTGTATTTTGGCGCTTCGTAATCACGCAGGTAGATTTTTTGTGGTTCAGGCTGGTGTGCGGGCGCATCAGGTACCGCGGCATCAATAATTTGTGTGTCGTTATTGGACATAGTCATTCCTATAATGATTATAAAAAAGAGAAGTACTATAAAAAAGGCAGTTTGTTACTGCCAAAAAAGAACGGTCTGTGCTCTATCATGGGTCTGATATTGCCCAGATACAATATGCCATCAATAACTTATTGCTACCTTTTGGTGTCAGCACCTTGATAAGCCAGCAACCGCTTATGGTACATCTCATACACCGCTTGCTATGTTAATAAGTACATGCAAACTGACGGTTGGGTTTTTTTGTTTGCTAAAGTCTTATTGTAATACTCAGCAAATTTTGACATTATTTACAGTAATGCTACTTACACAACGTAACACTAATTTTAATATGAGTAGCCATTGTATCGCTTTCATTATAAGTCGTATTATAAAGCATACTGTATTTAAATTTAGGAGAGAACCATGTCAACACGTATTGCAAAAATTGCTGCCTTAGCGGCTTTGTCTGCTGCCGTCACCATCACCACTGGCTGTGCAACCAAACGCTCAACCTCAGAAGTTGTGGTTGCGCCGCTTGGCGTACCTGCAGGTCAAGTAGGCTACACTGGTGCGGTGGTCGTTAACAATCCAAACGCTATCGTCACTGCCGCGGACAATCTACAAGCGGTGGTACATTTTGCTTTTGACAGCAGCGCACTTGATGCCGAAGCGGTCGCTATTTTGAGCCAACACGCCAACTTGCTACGTACCAACCCAGCCGCTGGCGTCATGATTGCAGGTCACACCGATGAGCGCGGCAGCCGTGAGTACAACATGGCATTGGGCGAGCGTCGTGCCAGCTCAGTTGCTAACTACTTGGCAAGCCAAGGCGTATCAACTGCCAATATTCGCACCATCAGCTACGGTGAAGAGCGTCCTGTCGCAACTGGCATGACCGAAGCTGCCTACGCACAAAACCGCCGCGCTGAACTGTCTTACTAATCAGCCCGTGCATGGGCGATAAGACCGCGCGGTTTTAAGCCCCAAACAGACCCAGCCATGCTACCATGACTGGGCTTTTTGTTGCCGCATCGACGCTACAGCCTACCTATGACTGACCAGACCCCGCCTCTTTCTTTATCGTCTATTGCGATCACGCGCCTAGATGACCAGACCCTCTATGCCAGCGCCGAGCTTGCGCCCATAACACCGCGCATATTTTTGCAGTGGCGTATACCCTTTATTTATCACTTCCTTAAGCAAGCGCTATTGGGCAGTACATGGCAATACCTGCCAGCAGTACAAGACGCACGAACGCGGGCGCGCCAGATACGGCAGCGACAGCGTCTAGGGGTGCGTGCCTTGCTGCATCATTTGCTGGGTACGCTCGGCATTGTCGATGCGCTCGACGAGCAGCGCTTTCCGTATCGCTTGGTAAAGACAGGCAAGTATGTGTGCTTTAGCCATTCCCAGACCTGCGTCGCTGTGGCGTTATCAGACATGCACCCTATTGGCATTGATGTCGAGACACAAGCGATTGATTGGCGGGTGGCAAAGCGCTTTTATCACGCAGATGATGTGCGTCAGCTGCAACGCCTGCCGATAGATAAGCGCGCTATGGTCAGCCTGTGGCTGTGGCAAATCAAAGAAAGCTTTATTAAAATTCATCAATACACACTCGCGCAAGGCTTGGGCGTACATTATGCTAACTTGGTTGCCGCATTGATTGCTATTAGTGATGAACCAACCACTCCTGTCAGCATTACACTAGACAGCCATACCGTACACCTTGCACATACCCCAAGTATTACGGTGGTCTATAAGATCGCTCATTGAATCATTTGTTTAGCGAACGTCCCGACGCCAAAAATAACGCGCAAAAAAAAAGCGACCCAAAAGGTCGCTTTTTTGTATCACCAGAAGGTGTTACCTGTCGTTACTTAGAAACGGTAAGTCGCGCCTAGTTTAACGATTGGCATCCACTCTAGGTAATCTTCATCTTCTAGCTCTTGCTTGATTTTTTGCTCAGCCAATGCACCGCTTGCGCCGTTAGCATTTACTTTAGCAGAAGTTTTACCTAGGTATGCTGCACCTAGCTCGCCGAATACACCGAAGTTGTTGGTGATGTTTGGACGGAAGCCGATAGTTGCATAAGGTGCTAGCTTGTTGCGGTGTTCTAGTTCAGCAGTTACGCCGCCAACGTTGGTCAAGTCACCACGAGTTGGGTCAAGATCTGCGTCAGCGTCTGGCGTACCTACGTAGTAACGTGCGCCGTCTACTGGGTAGTAGCCGTTGTCGCCTGCGTCACGAGCATTTGCAGTCGCAGTGATGTCGTTATCAGGAACGATGATACCAGCACCCATAGTGAACCAGTTGGCTGCTGGACGTAGCTGTACGCCCATGTATGGGTTGCTAAAGTCAGTGTCTACTTCGTAGTTTACGTCGTTAGCATCAAAGTCACCGCCGAATAGGTCAGCAACGTCGCCACCTGCCCAACCTGCTTGGATTTCAGTTTTGTCGTTTAGGCCCCAAGCAAGGTTAGCGCCGTAACCCAGTGTACCCACTTCAGCGCTGATGGCTGCTGGATGCGTTACTGTGTTAAAGAAAGTCTTGGTGCCACCAACAACAGCGCCAGTAGTGTTACGAACAACGCCAGCATCTTCATTGTACTGATAGCCAGTGTTTGCGCTAGTGGTGGTGTATGCCATTGGCTCTGCGTCATATGAATCATCAACCATTACTACAGGTTCAGCAGCCAGTGCTGCAGTTGATGCCAATACAGCTGCCGATACAGCGGTCAATTTAATCAATTTCATGGTAGTGCTCCTCAAATATAGAACAATATGTCCAAAAACGGTAACGTCTTTTTCGCTTCAGTTTTAAACGATTACCTTATGCAGCAGATTAAACCAAGTTTGCGGTGGAAAGTCACGCATCTAAGTGGTGATTTTATTTGCCGTTGTGTAACCATTGCAGGCATATTGTAAGGATTAATGCACAATCTAAAACAATGTCTCTTTGCTGTTAACTGCTCATTATTCTCTTACCGATAAGGCACGTAATATCATGGGGTTACTTACTTATAGTCTGCTTTTTTGTGGCAAAGATTTGAGCAAATGTGTCTGTATTCTTACCTACAGTCAAGCGTTACAAGCGGTATACGCATAATAGGCGCAAATGACCGCCAATCGGGCAGCGCCGTAATATTTAGACATACTTTTTTTGCAAAATACGCTTATGTTACGTTGTTTACTAAAGACGTACACAGCAGCAGCCTTTAATTGTACCCTGCGGCGCTTTTTTAATACGAGTAATAAAGGATGGGCGTCATTAGCATTGGGCAAACTGGGCAAGGTGTCGGTGTAAGACATACTCGTATAGAGTTTGCCTATGTTACCAACTGCATAAAATACCCTGTCCCCTGCTCTACATAGCAACACCACTGTAATACGTCTCATTTTTTATGCGGTGTTACTACATGGCTTGTTGTATGGCAGTTATTGCGGTTTGGGCGCGCTATCGCCGTACATCTCGCGCATGACTTTTTTGTCGTGTTTGCCAACGGAGGTCTTGGGCAGGGTATCCACAAATTCAAATTGGCTCGGAATGCCGTATTTAGGAATGATGCCGCGACTGACCGCTTGCTCGGCCACTTCGATAATGTCCTCTGCTGTGGTGTCTTGGTGCGTTGGTTTGAGCACGACAAGTGCTAAAGGGCGCTCGCCCCATTCTTTATCGCGCACACCGATCACCGAGACATCAGCCACCGCAGGGTGCAAGGATAAGATGGTCTCAATCTCAAGTGACGATATCCATTCCCCGCCCGATTTAATAACGTCTTTTAGGCGGTCAGTGATTTTAATCACGCCATCTTCGGTGATATAGGCAATATCTTGGGTGTGCATGTAGCCGTTTTGCCACAGCTCAGCGCCTTTGTCTGGGTTTTTAAAATAGCTTTGCGTAAGCCACGGTGCGCGCAGTACCAGCTCCCCAGTGTTGCTCTCGCCCACGCGCGCTTGCGTGCTGTCCTCACCCCACACCTGCGCCTCAACCATAAGCACAGGCGCGCCCGTCATGCAGCGGCGGCTGATATCTTCATCGGCTGTTTTTTTAGGCTCATCGATAGAAAAGGCGCTCAGACTGATAAGCGGTGCGGTCTCTGACATGCCATACCCTGTGTAAATTTCGATACCTTGTGCCAACGCTGTGGTTGCTAAGCCTTCGGTCAGTCTTGAGCCGCCGATAATCATTTTTAAACCCGCAAACTGCGTATCGCGCGCGCCTGCCGCTTCAAGCAGCATTTGTAAAATGGTCGGCACACAGTGGGTAATCGTCACCTGCTCACTCACAATCAAATCAAGCAAGCGCTCAGGAACATAGCGTCCAGGGTAGACTTGTTTTAGACCAATCATCGTGGCGGTATAAGGAAAGCCCCACGCGTGTACATGGAACATAGGCGTCATCGGCATGTACACATCACCATAGCTCACGCCTTGCTTGTCGGGGAGCATACCGAGCGAAGCGGCCTCTGCCATGGTGTGTAGCACCAGCTGGCGGTGGCTAAAGAACACGCCTTTGGGGTCGCCTGTCGTACCTGAGGTATAAAACGTGGTGGCGATGGTGTTTTCATCAAAGTCAGGAAACTTAAAGCTGTCCTTAGCGGCATCGAGCAGCGCCTCATACTCACCCACCAGACGGGTTTGTGACGCATCAAAAACGCTGTCCGCCGTCACGCCATTGTCATCAAGCCAAATGATGTGCTCAATGCTCGAATTGTCAAACTGATAGTCTTTGACCAGCGGCGCAAATTCAGAATTGAGCATCAGCACCTTGGGCTTGGCATGATTGATGGTATAAAGGACTTTTTCTGGCGAGAGGCGAATATTGACAGTCTGCAAAATATATTGTGACATCGGCACCGCAAAGTAGGATTCAAGATAGCGGTGGCTGTCCCAATCCATCACCGCCACCACATCACCCGCCTCAAGATTCAGACCTGCCAGCACGTTTGCCAGCTTTGCGATACGCACAAAAAAGTCAGCATAGCGAAAGCGCTGTTTGTCAGCATAAACGATTTCTTGGTCAGCAGACGCGACTTTGGCGCGGTTGAGCAGTTGTTTGATTAATAAAGGATAAGCGTAGGCGTCAGGCGCACTGTCGTACATGATGGACATGGGGCAACTTCCTTGTGTGGGCAGTATAAAAATAACGCGACATCATTGTCATCTGCTAAAAAGCCGTCATGTCTTGATGGTAGGGAAAAACAAATGTGAAGTAAAGCGAAGATATGGGGCGTCTGTGCCCTGAGGCGTTCGCCATTTTGTTTAGGCGAAGATTTGCTTGGCTTGCGATGCTACTGGCAGTGTCTGTATTTTTTGTGCACTGCCAGCGCGTTTATAATGAATGTATCCTACGTCGAGCGCTTGGTTTTTATCATGCCAAAGCTTGCAATCAACAGCGCCAGTGTCTGCACGATTAACAGCAAAATGACCGTTCCACGCCAGCTGCCCGCCGCATACGCCAAACCACACGCCCAAGCGCCTACCGTACCGCCTGCGTAATACGCCATATAATACAGCCCTGATGCCAGCGAGCGCCCTGTTTTGACATTGACCGCGATGTAGCTGATGGTCGCAGACTGTGTGATAAATACCCCTGAGGACATAATCGTCAAGCCAACGACAATGCCCCACAGCGGCGTCACTTGGGTCAATAGCGCCCCACACATCGACATGATGACCGCAGCACAGACGGTACGCGCGGCGCCGAAGCGCTGTAATAAGCGGGTCGATAGCGGCGTGATAATCACCCCAATCAAATATACCGCAAAGATATTGGCCAGTGCGCCTGTACTGAGATTGTAGGGTGCTTCTGCCAAATGCAAATTGATAAAGGTAAAACAGCCGACCAAGGAAAACAGCACACACGCCCCAAGCAAGCAGGCAGTCACCACATAGCGGCTGGTCAAATGCGCGCCAAGGGTCTGTATGGCTGAGCCAAAGTTGGCATTAGGCACAAAGCGGCGCGACTGCGGCAAAGCCTTGGCAGCCCACGCAGCACCAATCAGCGTCATCACGCCCATCACATAATAGCCATTGCGCCAGCCAATCAGCTCATGCATGTGCCCAAGCAAAAAGCGCCCCATAAAGCCGCCAAACACCGTCCCTGAGACATAAAAGGACATGAGGCTGGTCAGCGCCTTCCCTTCAAACTCCTCGCCCACGTAGGCGATGGTCACCACCGTAATGCCAGGAACCGACAGCCCCTGCAAAAAGCGCAGCACACCCAGCCAGCCAATACTTGGACTTAAGGCAATCAGCGCAGTAGGAATGGCTAAGAACAAGAGCGCACCCACGATAAAGGACTTGCGCCCTATCGCATCTGAGAGCATGCCCAAAAACGGCGACATCAGCGCAATCGCCATCACTGTCGCACCCACCATCATCCCCACCTGCACTTCGGTGGCTAAAAAATCGACCATCAAAACGGGCAAAATCGCCTGAATAGAATACACCTGCAAAAAGGCAAACATGCCAATCATGCCGATGGTCAATTTGACAATCCACGAAGGGTTGGGGGCTTGGTCTTGGGGGGTCGAGGGGTGCGCGGCGGTATTAGAATGTTTCACAAGGCAACTGACTGTATGGCACGTCAAGACGACGTTTGGGTGAAAAAAAACAGTCATGCAAGGCATCACTGACCGATAAAGCAGCTTGCCATCATAGCATATCTGTCAGATTTCAGTAGCTTGCGTGCTGACTGTAACGTGCGCCGCAACAATGCATCGCACAAAATCAGTGGTCGCTGGGCGCAAATACCTGCACCCAGCGCGCGTCATCTAACGCTTGTACATTATGCCGTGCCTGCCTTTATGCTTGAATGGCGGCAGAGAGCTTAGCGGCGATATCGCTAAGCGCGCCATGGTCAGCACTGGTGCTGGCGTGTTTGCCCAGCTCGTGTACATTGGTCGGAATCAAGTGCATGTGGTAATGGAATATCGACTGCCCTGCTTCTGCGCTGTTGAGCTGTAGCTGCACGATGCCGGTACGGTTGAATACCTCGCGCTGCGCCTGCATGACTTTTTTGGCAGTGGTCATCACCGCAGCGGCATCCTCAATCGGCAAATCACTCAACTCAACCGCCGCTGTCTTCGGTACGATAAGCACATGCCCTGTCGCTTGCGGCATGATGTCCATAAAGGCTAGCGTCTTATCATCTTCATAGACTTTGTGGCATGGAATCTCACCGCGAATGATTTTAGCGATGATGTTGTCATTATCGTAGCTTGGGGATTGGGCTTGTTCGCTCATCAAGATGTCCTTATAAAAAACAGATAATAAAAAATTATTGTATGGGTGGATAATTTTTTTGACCGCGTTACATCTTAGCACGCATTACTCAAGCGCCCCATATTGCCACAAACGATACGCATAAAAAAAGCAGACCCAAAGGCCTGCTTTTTATCATCTGTCGTCGTGCTCGTCTTACTGGTTAATCACGTCCACACCTTTTGGTGGGGTGAATTTAAACTGGCTGCTGCTGATGCTTGGGTTCAGCTTAATGTTGTTAAACTTGATTGAGGTGGTTTGACCCAATGAATCGTTTAGCACCATCATCACAGGTTTGCCGCCGCTAAAGCTGACCGATAGGCTCTTAAAGCTGGCATCGCCTGATTTTGGATACAACACATAATAGTTTTTGCTGTTGTACGGCTGCGTGATTTTGAAGTTTTTATCAATCTTGCTTGGGTCACCTGATAGCAATAGCGCTGGCGTGTTGCCCACTTGGTTGTCTACCTTTTGCTTGGTGACTTGCTCTAAATCTTTGTCATACACCCACAGCGCGTTACCGTTGGCGACAATCAACTGCTCTGATGGCGACTTGGTTTCCCAGCGAAAACGGTTTGGACGCTGGACATTCATGGTGCCCTTAAACGTGCCGTTTTTTGCGCCTTTGGTGGTTTGGGTAAAGTTGGCGGTCATGCTCTTAGTATTGGTCAATAGGCTGTTCAAGCGCTTGGCTGCGACCATATTGTCAGCGGCAGCAGCATTGGCACTCTGAGTCATCGCTGCCATAGGCGCTGCGACACCGATAGTGGTCATCAATACACCGGCAAGCGCGCCACTCATTAGTTTTTGTTTTACTGTGCTGTTGGTTGATACCGTCATGATAATCCTCTCATCTTAAAAAAATAAATATACAACAATCATCAATAGTCGATGGCAGCATTTAGGCTGCGGTTTGCTTTTTTTGGCGATGCCTATTGTCTTGTCATCTGCTTTACTAACATCTTGTTTATCATAAATAAGTTTATGATAAAAAAAGACTTTTAATAAAGCTATCGATAATAAACAGGGCACCTGCCAATCGATAAGCACAGTGTGCCAGCTTTTTTATTACGCGCCTAGTCTTCAATTGCAATCATTACTACACGCCTGATACAGCCTTGTAACGGCAACCTATCGGCGCTGACTTGGGTATTCATATCGACTTTTGTTGCTTAATATACGGTGGTGTATAAAAAAACCTTCACAACCGAAGTTATGAAGGTTTTATCAATAAATGCCGTTAATCAGCAGGCATTTATTAGTGGTGCTTATGCACTCTCTACGCTCACGTAGCGACGGTTGAATTTGCCTTTGGTTGCAAATTTAACAACGCCGTCATTTAGCGCGAATAAAGTGTGGTCACGACCCATGCCAACGCCTTCGCCTGCGTGGAACTCAGTGCCGCGCTGACGTACGATGATGTTGCCAGCAACAACGGCTTGATCGCCGAATACTTTTACACCAAGCATTTTTGGGTTTGAATCACGACCGTTACGAGTCGAACCGGCAGCTTTTTTATGTGCCATGAGAAAATCTCCTTGTTAATGTGAGTATCGCGGTGCGATATCGTTAAAGCCTAATGGCCAATACCAGAATACAGTATTTCTTAAAATACGATATTGTCAGATATTAAGCGTTGATGGCTTTGATTTTTAACAAGGTGTACCATTGGCGGTGACCTTGCTCTTTGTGGTAATGCTTACGACGGTTGTGCTTGATGATGCGAACTTTTTCGCCGCGACCATGCTTCACTACTTCCGCTTCAACGCTTGCGCCTGCAACGACTGGCTGACCGATTTTTACGTCATCGCCGTCAACGATCATCAATACGTCTTCAACTTTAACGGTATCGCCGGCTTCAGCTTTTAGTAGTTCAACTTTCAATAGCTCATCAACAACAACGCGATGCTGTTTGCCACCACTTTTGATTACTGCGTACATGATATGACTCCGCTTAACCCGTGTGCCGTGGCTGATATGATACCAGCGCTTCATCAACGAACACGACAGGGAAAAATTAAAGGCAAAATTTTACGTCTTTTTGCTGATAAAATCAAGCCAGCAGCCCGCTTTTTGCCGAAAACAACAGTAAAAACATCCCGTTACCGCGCTTGGGCTCAGCTTTATCGGTATTTTGTGTGCGTATGCCAGATTCGCGCCGCGCTTGGATAAGGGCTATGCTATTATGAGCGCCTGTTGGGGCTGCCTTTATTTGGCTGTATGCCGCCCTACCGATTGTATTCCTTTTTCTCTTTTTGCCATTTTTTTGATTGTGACGATATATTTATGACCAGTACCCCATTATCTCGCCCATCGACCGCGCCAACGTCTTTAAGCTATGCCGATATCCAAAGCATCGTTGCTGATGATTTTGAGATTATGGACAAGCAGGTGTTCGGCAGCCTAAACTCAAAAGTGCAACTGGTGATGAGTGTCTCGCAGCATGTGATTAATGCAGGCGGCAAGCGCATGCGCCCACTAATCACCTTGCTCTGCTCGCGTATGCTAAACGATGTGCCGTCCAAAGAGGCGATGCATCTGGCGGCCATCACCGAGATGCTGCACACTGCGACCTTGGTGCATGATGATGTGATTGATGAGTCGGGTCAACGCCGCGGTAAGCCAACTGCCAATGCCACGTGGGACAATGCCACCGCGGTACTGGTCGGGGATTATCTGATTGCACGGGCGTTTAATTTGCTGGTCGGCTTTCAAAGCCTGCCGCTGTTGCAGCTGTTTTCAGACGGTACGTGTGACATCGCTGAGGGCGAAGTATTGCAGCTCCAGCATCAGCACAACCCCAGCGCGACTGAGGCGGATTATCTTGCCATTATTGATGGCAAGACCTCGCGTCTGTTTATGATGGCGACGCAAGGCGCGGCGATTTTGCAAGACAAAACTGAGCATTTGGATGCGCTTGCCGATTTTGGGCAGCATTTTGGCAATGCTTTTCAAATCATTGATGACGTGCTCGACTACAGCGGCGATAGCGAAGTGATGGGCAAAAACTTGGGCGATGATTTGGCAGAAGGCAAGCCTACCTTGCCAACGATTAAGGCGTTAGCGCTGCTCAAAGATAATGACACAGTAGGCTTTGATAAACTGCGTATCGCGGTGCAAACGGGCAAGACCGATGACGCGGCGGCGCTGATTGCCTTGGTACGTGAATCAGGCGCGCTAGAATATTGCCGTACGCGGGCACTCGAAGAGACGGCACTGGCACAACAGGCGCTAGAGACACTGCCTGACAACCAGTATCGCCAAGGCTTGTATCAACTGACCGAGCTTGCCAGCGCGCGCTTGGTATAAGCGTCGCCAGACTGCGCGTATTTATATCGCCACAAGCGGTGTCATCGGTAAAGGTGATGCCGCTTTTTGTTATAGGCAGCGCCATGATTTATAGTGTACATAAGCACTCACTATTCTGATTTACTATGCGCAGTTACCGCATAAATTTAGCTGTCCGCCTCTCTAAATATTCACGTTTGTTTCATCCTATCCGCTGCCTTAGAAGCAACGATTTTTAAATCATTTTTAAACAAAACTAAACCTTTCATCAGCGCCTTATAGCATATCTAAACGTGTAAATAGGTTGAACAAATTACCTGTGACCGCGCTACTTGCATTTATTTGCAATTTTTCATTGCAAAAAGTCTCATTTTGAGTACAAAGCACTTTTTTACGCCATTTTGGCTCCCTACCCCTATGAAATACGCGGCAAGCAGACACTTATAACAAAAAATAACAATCTTTTGCCGCATAAGTTATTGCAAAGTTTCTCATTCGTTTGTTCGTGTAACGCCTTTGTTATCAGGGATGACTACACTATTCCTTATATCCTTGTCAATATCGTGGCGTCCAGTCCTTTTTATAACGGCTTGACTGTGGGGTATACCCTATAGTTTATAATAATCGTTTTTCTTTGATGCATTTTTGTTGGGCATGGGTGTCGTACGCTTTATGTCGATTGCCGTATTGGGCAACGCCGAGCAATTTTTTTGCACCCACTCTGCGATGTGACCTCAAACTACAAATTGAACAGACCATCACTATTTATTTTATAAGATTACCGAGGACATTGATGAAGCACTCTTATCTTGCGCTTGTAATAGCATCTGTACTTTCTGGCGCGGTATTGGTCGGCTGTAGCAGTAAAGACGACGACGCAGAGGCCGCCGCTGCCGCGCAGCAAATGCCGCCTGCGGTGGTCAACGTCCAGACTGTCAGTTTTGAGACTGTGCCTCAAGTACAGACTTTTTCTGGGCGCACCGCCGCCTATCAAACCGCCGATGTGCGTCCGCAGGTCAGTGGCATTATTGATGAGGTGTTGTTCCGCGAAGGCAGCGTGGTGAAGAAAAACCAGCCGCTATACCGCATCAACCCTGACAACTACACTGCCTCTATTGCCAATGGTGAGGCGGCGGTACAGCAAGCGCGTGCCAACTATCAGACGGCGCTGGCGAACAGAGCCAACGCACAGGCTGAAATCGCAAGCCAGCAAGCGCAGTTGGCACAAGCACAAGATGACTTAGCACGTATGGAAAAACTGGTCGCCATTGATGCCATCAGTGACCAGCAGTATGAGCAGGCAAAAACCGCAGTACGCACCGCACAGGCAGCAATAGCCAGTGCGCGCGCCGCTGCAGGTCAAGCGCAAGCGGGTATCGAGAGCGCCAAAGCAGGTATCGAAAGCGCCCAATCGACCTTGAGCGCCAGCTCTCTGGATTTAAACCGCACCATCGTGCGCGCACCATTGACAGGGCGTACGGGTCGCTCAGATGTAACCGCAGGCACGCTGGTCAGCGCAAGCCAAGCCGACCCGTTGGTGACCATCTCTCGTCTTGACCCTATTTATGTCGATATCAGTCAATCGTCCTCTGATTTGCTCAAGCTGCGTGAGCAAATATCAAAAGGCGATGCCCAAGCAGGTGTGAATAGCGTTGAGCTGGTACTCGAAGACGGCAGCGTCTACCCCGTTCGTGGGCAGCTGGCGCTCTCTGAAGCCAGAGTCGATGAGTCTACAGGCGCAGTGACCCTACGCGCAGTATTCCCCAATAACGGTAACGTCTTGCTGCCTGGTATGTACGTGACCGCGCGCTTGACCCAAAGCGTCTTGACCAACGCCGCTTTGATACCGCAAAGCGGCATCATCCGCTCACCAAAAGGTGAAACCCAAGTGTATGTGGTGGACAGCAACAACAAAATCCAAATACGTCCCGTCACGGTCAATGGCACTTATGAGGGCAAATGGATTGTCACCGACGGTCTAAAAGCAGGTGAGCAAGTGGTCATCATCGGTGGCGCTAAGGTCAAGCCTGAGCAAGAGGTAAAAGTAGCGCCGTATCAAGAGGACAGCGGCAGTGCAGGCGCGCCGAGTGCCAGTGCTGCAAGTGCAGGTGCGCCCAATGCCAAGACGCCACAGCAAGCGCAAAAGGCCATGCAACAAGACGATAACGACACCGCAGGCGCGAAATAACCTCATTTAAAGCCAGTAAAGACTTAGGGATTTACCATGTCACGTTTTTTTATTCATCGCCCTATTTTTGCATGGGTCATGGCGATTTTGGTCATGCTCATCGGGGTGATATCGGTACTCAACCTACCGATTGAGCAGTACCCGCGCATCGCGCCGCCGACCATCACGGTGAGCGCCGCCTATCCAGGTGCCAATGCGCAAACGGTTGAAAACTCGGTGGTACAGATTATCGAGCAGCGCATGAAAGGGCTCGATGGTCTGATGTATATGTCCTCCTCGAGTGCTTCAAACGGCAGCGCCTCAACGACGCTGACTTTTGAGAACGGTACCGATCCTGATACCGCGCAGGTACAGGTGCAAAATAAATTGCAAGCGGCAATGACCTCATTGCCAGAATCAGTACAGCGCCAAGGGGTCAATGTTAATAAGTCCTCCAGCAGCTTTTTGATGGTACAAGCATTCATCTCTGATGGCAGCATGGACCGTAACGACATCGCCGATTACATCAACTCCAACGTGGTGGACCAAATCAGCCGTGTCGAAGGCGTGGGTAACGTACAGGTCTTTGGTTCAGCGTACGCCATGCGTATCTGGCTCGACCCTGAGCGCCTGCGTGGTTATAGCCTGATGCCCTCTGACGTGGTCAGCGCGGTATCGGCACAAAACGCGCAAGTCTCAGCAGGTCAGCTCGGGCAAGCGCCTGCCGACACCGACCGTCAGGTCATCAGTGCGACAGTAACGCTACAAAGCTATATGCAAACGCCTGAAGAGTTTGAAAATATTTTATTAAAAACCGACAGTACAGGCGCGCAGGTACGCTTGGGCGATGTCGCTGATGTCGAGATTGGCAGTGAAAACTACAGCGTGGTCTCGCTATATAACGGCAAACAAGCCGCGGGTATGGGTATCAGCCTTGCCGCAGGTGCCAACGCGCTAGAAACCCGTGAAGCGGTCGAAGCGCGTATGGCGGAGCTGGAGCAAAACTTCCCAGCAGGTCTAAGCTCAGTCGTTCCTTATGACACCACGCCCTTTGTCAAGCTGTCTATCGAGCAGGTCGTGAAAACCCTGATTGAAGCGATTGTGCTGGTCTTTATCGTGATGTTCATATTTTTGCAAAACTGGCGCGCGACCATCATCCCTACCCTTGCCGTTCCTGTGGTCTTGCTCGGTACGTTTGCGGTACTGTATATCGCAGGCTTTAGTATCAACGTGTTGACCATGTTTGCGATGGTACTGTCCATTGGTCTACTGGTCGATGATGCCATCGTGGTGGTGGAAAACGTCGAGCGTATCTTGGAAGAAGATTCGACCATCTCAGTCAAAGACGCCACCATTCAATCGATGGGTGAGATTAGTAAAGTCGTTATCGGTATCGCGCTTATTCTATCGGCGGTATTCGTACCGATGGCGTTCTTTGGTGGCTCGACGGGTGTGATTTATCGTCAGTTTGCCGTTACCTTGATTACCAGTATGGTGCTCTCAGCCGCGGTGGCGCTTGTCTTTACCCCTGCGCTTTGTGCCACTTTGCTAAAACGCAGCAAAAGCCATGACAAGAGCAATATCGACACGCAAAAAGGCTTTTTTGGCTGGTTTAACCGCAGTTTTTATAAGGCGAGCAGCTCGTACGAACGCTTTGTTGGCAAGAGCTTTCGCTTTAAGTGGCTTTACCTGATTGGCTATGCCGCCATCATTGGTATCATGGCGCTGATATTTTTGCGCATTCCTGGCTCATTTTTACCCGAAGAAGACCAAGGCATCATGCTGACCATCGTGCAGCTGCCCGCAGGTGCGCCGATTAACGACACGCAAGAAGTGCTGGATAAAATCGACACTTATTACCATACGCAAGAAAAAGACAACGTCGCCTCAGTCTTTACCATCGCAGGCTTTAGCTTTGCTGGTCAAGGGCAAAACATGGGTCTTGCCTTCGTCCGTCTAAAAGACTGGGACGCGCGTACTGGCGATGACAACACCGCGCAAGCGATTGCAGGACGCGCGATGGGCTACTTTGTCACGCAGCTGAATGAAGCGCAAGTCTTTGCCCTAGTACCGCCCGCCATCACGGAGCTGGGTAATGCCAGCGGCTTTGATTTGATGCTCCAAGATGTGGGCAATATCGGGCACGATGGTCTATTAGAAGCCCGTAACATGCTCTTAGGCATGGCGGCGCAAAGCGACCAAGTGACCCAAGTCCGTCCAAACGGTCAAGAAGACGCGCCGCAGCTCAAAGTCAATGTCAATCAAGAACAAGCCGCCGCTTATGGCTTGTCTTTATCGACCATTAATAGTGTGATTTCAACGGCGTGGGGTTCAGGCTATATCAATGACTTTATCGACCGTGGTCGCATCAAGCGCGTGTACGTGCAAGGTGAGCCAAGCAGCCGTACCAACCCAGAAGACTTGGGCAAATGGTACGTACGTAACGATGTTGGCAATATGATTTCGTTCGATGCGTTCTCAAGCAGTGAGTGGGAGATGGCGTCACCGCGCTTGACCCGTTATAACAGCTTGTCATCGATGAATATCCAAGGTGAGGCCGCGCCTGGTCTCAGTAGTGGCGATGCCATGACCGCGATGGAAGACATGATTGCCAAATTGCCTGAGGGCGTCGGCTATGAGTGGACAGGTCTGTCATTAGAAGAGCAAAAGTCAGGCGCACAAGCGCCGATGCTGTACGCCATCTCGATTTTGGTGGTGTTCTTATGCCTAGCCGCGCTGTACGAGAGCTGGTCTATCCCCTTCTCGGTACTGTTGGTCGTTCCGCTTGGGGTCTTGGGGGCTGCGGTGTTTACGTGGCTGCGCGACTTTGCCAATGACATCTACTTGCAGGTGGGTCTATTGACGGTCGTTGGTCTGTCCGCCAAAAACGCGATTTTGATTATCGAATTTGCCAAAGACCACCAAGAAGAAGGCTACAGTCTTAAAGAGGCTGTGATGACCGCCGCACGCCAGCGCCTGCGTCCCATCATCATGACCTCGCTTGCCTTTGGTATTGGGGTTGTGCCATTATTCTTGGCAAACGGCGCAGGCTCAGGCAGCCAAAACGCCATCGGTACCAGTGTCCTTGGTGGGGTGATTAGTGCCACCTTGCTGGGTATTTTCTTTATTCCTATGTTCTATGTTTGGGTGCGGGGCATCTTCCCGCATCATTATGATAAGCCGCCAAAAGACGACGACGCTTATCAGCCAGCCAGTTTTGGAGACAACACACGATGAGTTTTCGTTCCTTTTTTCAGCCGCGCGCCGTTCAGTCAAGCGTTGCGGTTGCTCGCCTACGTCCGTCTTTGGTACGCCCAAGCCGCATCCTTGCACTGACCGCGCTTGCCGCCAGTATCAGTGCTTGTAACACCATTCCAAAGGCCAATAATACGCCTGTATTGGCACAGCCAAACGTGCCTATCAATCAGACGTATGAAGCCTATGACGCCAAAACCGTCAGCACAGGCGCGCAGCCGAGTATTGCCGCCACCCGCTGGCAGAGCTTTTATAGCGATGAGCGTCTCAAGGCGCTGATTGCCATGGGTCTTGATAACAACAAAGACTTTGAAAATGCCCGTCTCGCCATCCAAAAAGCGCGCGCGCAGTATCAAATCACGGACATCAATGACTTGCCGACCATCAACGGTACGGCAGGCTATACACGTCAAGGTCAAAACTCAAGCAGTAACAGCAACTATAATGTCAATCTGGGTCTGGCAAGCTATGAGCTGGACTTTTGGGGCAGAATCGCCAGTCTAAAAGACCAAGCGCTACAGAACTTTTTGGCGACCACAGCAGCCAAAGACGCGACCCAAATCAGCCTTATCAGTAATATCGCGCAAAGCTACGCCAATCTCAGCTATGGCGCAGCCCAGCTGCAACTGGCGCAAGCGACCGTCAAAAGTCGTGAGCAGTCATTGTTCATTGCCAATGAGCGCTTTAAAGCGGGCGTCGATGCCAAGCTGCCTTCACTACAAGCCAGCGCAGCGCTTGATAACGCCAAGCTTTCGGTACTGAGCGCCCAAAGCACGGTATTGACCGCGCGTAACGCCTTGCAATTTCTTGTAGGTACGCCGATTCCAGATGAGCTGTTGCCTGCGCCGCAAGTCAGCAACATCGCCAGCGAAAGCATCTTTAATGCCGGTCTGCCAAGTGAGCTGCTGCGCTATCGTCCTGATATCTTGCAAGCGGAATACAGCCTAAAAGCAGCGGGCGCGAATATCGAAGCGGCGCGCGCGGCCTACTACCCCACCATCAGTCTTGCCAGCAGTGTGGGTATCAGCAGCAGCAGTTTGAGTGATTTGGTCAGCAGCAATGCGGTCGGCTGGTCGTTTGGCCCGAACCTGAGCATTCCGATTTTTGATGCAGGGCGTTTGGACGCCAACTATGAAGTGGCGCAGATTGAACAAAAACAAGCGCTCAGCAGCTATGAAAAAGCCATCCAATCGGCATTTAGAGAAGTCTCTGATGTGCTGGCCACCCGCAGTACGCTCGATGAGCGCTTAAAGGCGCAGTACCGCTTGCAGGACAACTACGAGCAGACCTTTAACATTGCCAACGCGCGCTTTAAAGCGGGTCTGGACAACTACTTGGACGTGCTTGACGCGCAGCGCTCGCTGTTTGCGACCCAGCAAGGTATTTTGGATTTAGAACTGCAAAAACTCATCAGCCAAATCGAGCTGTACCAAGCGCTCGGCGGCGGTGCCAACCTTGACATCCCAACCGCTATCCCAACGCCGCAGTACACCAACTTGGCAAATCTGCACACCGCGGCAACCAGTAGCGAAACCAAAGCCGCCGAAGCTGTCAAAGCGGCAAGCTCTGCGCGCGTGGTCAGCGTACCTGAAGCCATCGCTATTAAATCAGACACGCCTGTGACTGAAGTGTCCTTTGACCCAGAACAAGCGGTCGATATCAACAACGATGGCAATGCTGATGCGGCGGTCGGCACATTGACCAAAACTACCACGCAGCCGTAAGCAAATGGGCTGATTGTCTACCCCAAAAAGCCTCACCCACGGGTGGGGCTTTGTGCATTTTTGGTTATCACAGTGCCTTTGCTCAGCAATTGGGTCTATGATGTGCCTGCTTGTCTTTTTTATAAGAACTTTTATAAGGATTGATTTATGAGCTATACCTTTAACCGTCAATTTCCGCAAACTCGCCTGCGCCGCCTGCGCTATAACGACAATGTGCGCGCCATGATTCGTGAAGTCGAGCTGCACCCCAAGCACTTTATCGCGCCTGTGTTTGTCTTAGAAGGCAGCAACCAACGCGAAGCCATCAAAAGCATGCCCGGCGTCGAGCGTTTATCAATTGACTTACTAATTAGCTATGCCAAAGAATTGCTTGCCGAAGGCGTGACCACCATCGATATCTTCCCTGTCGTTGATGGCAGCCTAAAAACCGCCAATGGCGAAGCGGCGTATGATGCCAATGGGCTTGCGGCGCGTGCCGTTAGCGCGCTCAAAGACGCTGTGCCCGAAATGGTGGTGATGACCGATGTGGCGCTCGACCCCTACACCTCGCACGGTCAAGATGGCTTGCTCGATGATGACGGCTATGTGGTCAATGACGCGACCGTCGAGGTGCTGGTCAAGCAAGCCCTCGTTCACGCCCGCGCTGGCGCAGATATCATCTCACCGAGCGACATGATGGACGGGCGTATCCGTGCCATGCGTGATGCTTTTGAAGCCGAAGGCTTTGCCAATACTGCAATCATGGCGTATTCAGCAAAATACGCCTCTGCCTACTATGGTCCTTTCCGTGATGCGGTCGGTAGTGCTGGCAACCTCAAAGGCGGGCACAAAAAACAGTACCAAATGGACTTTGGCAACCGTGCCGAAGCGCTGCACGAAGTGGCGATGGACATCAACGAAGGCGCAGACATGGTGATGATCAAGCCAGGTCAGCCGTATCTTGATTTGATTCGTGAAGTCAAAAACACCTTTGGCGTGCCGACCTTTGCCTATCAAGTCTCAGGCGAGTATGCGATGCACATGGCGGCGATTCAAAACGGCTGGCTCAGTGATGCGGTGATTTTGGAGTCCTTAATCGGTTTTCGCCGTGCAGGCGCAGACGGCATCTTGACCTATTTTGCCCTAGAGGCCGCGCGTCAGTTAAACAACGCGTAAGCACACGCTAAGCAACAAAAGCGTCAACGGCTGGGACATCAATGCTTGATTTCCCAGCCGTTTTTTTGTGCCTACCGCGTCAATAAACCCCGCCGACAACCCCGCATCCGCGCCCAAAAGTCTTTGATTTTGCTTTATAATGGCTGCGCCGAACCAACCCCATTTGATTAATGACTGTCCATACCACTGATTGCTCACGCGCTGCCCGTGCTGCGGTGCGCTCATCGTTTTTTTGCTTATGCTGTAGGTTTACTTATGAGTCAACTCAATCCCAAACAACAAGAAGCCATGCTCTATGTGTCAGGACCGCTGCTTGTACTGGCAGGTGCAGGCTCAGGTAAAACGTCGGTCATCACCCGCAAAATTGCGT
Source organism: Psychrobacter aestuarii (assembly GCF_904846035.1). Taxonomy (GTDB): domain Bacteria; phylum Pseudomonadota; class Gammaproteobacteria; order Pseudomonadales; family Moraxellaceae; genus Psychrobacter; species Psychrobacter aestuarii. The sequence goes on along the minus strand of NZ_CAJGYT010000001.1, from coordinate 2,246,774 downwards.
ATCTGATTGAAGACTGCAACATGCCCGCCGAGCGCATCACCGCCGTGACCTTTACCAATAAGGCGGCGCGCGAGATGAAGGCGCGTGTCGGTAAGCTATTGCCCAGTGAAAAAACACGCGGGCTGACGGTCTCAACCTTTCACCAATTTGGCTTGCAGTTTTTGCGCTATGAGCTGATACACACACCGCTAAAAGGCAACTTTTCAATCATGGACAGCGACGACAGCAAACGCCTCTTGATGGAGCTGATGATGCGCGACAATTTAAGTGGCGCAGAGAGTCGCGAGCTGGTGGGCAAAGCCATCAAGTTTATCTCCGATTGGAAAAACGACTTGGTCGAGCCAGAAAAAGCCGCCGATACCTTAGAAGACCCTGAGGACATGATTTTTGCTACGCTGTATGCTTTATACGAGCGTAATTTGCGCGCGTATAACGCGGTGGATTTTGATGATTTGATTGTCTTACCGACCAAAATCTTGCGTGAAAATCGTGAGCTGCGCGACAAGTGGCAAAACCGTATCCGCTATCTGCTCGTCGATGAGTATCAAGACACCAACACCGCGCAGTACGAGATGATTAAATATTTGGTCGGTCCAGAAGGTCGCTTTACCGTGGTCGGTGACGATGACCAGTCGATTTACGCATGGCGCGGCGCAAAGCCTGAAAACATGGCACTGCTTAAAGACGATTTTCCTAAGTTAAAAGTGGTCAAGCTTGAGCAAAACTACCGCTCGACCAGCCGCATTTTGACCGCAGCCAACGCGGTGATTGTCAATAACGAACACATCTTTGAAAAAAAGCTGTGGTCAGACAAAGGACACGGCGAAAAAATCCGTATCATCAACTGCCGTAACGATGATGACGAAGCCGAGCGCGTGGCAAAAGAAATCGTCACTCACAAACTGCGCTTTGGTAATGAATGGGAGCAATACGCCGTCCTTTACCGCAGTAACTTTCAGGCGCGTATGTTAGAGGCGCAGCTGCGCCAAATGCAAGTGCCGTATAAGCTCTCAGGCGGTCAGTCGTTTTTTGCGCGTAGTGAAATCAAAGACATCATGGGCTATCTGCGCTTGATTCTAAACCCCGAAGACGACAGTGCCTTTTTGCGTATCATTAATACGCCAAAGCGCGGTATGGGACCTGCGACCCTTGAAAAGCTCGGGCTGTTCGCGCAAGAGCACAGCGTGTCTTTGCTTGCCGCCTGTACGCATGGCGGCTTGGGGCATGTGTTGCCGATTAAGGCGTACAGTACGCTTAAAGAATTTGGCGAATTTATCGAGCATTATACCCGCGAGCTTGACCAGCACCCCGACCCTGTGCCCATCGTGCGGCAGATGATTGATGAGACGGGTTATATTGACTTTGTGCGCGGCGATGCCAAAACCCCGCAACAAGAAAAAAACCGCCTTGATAATATCGAAATGCTGTACAGCAGTATTCAAGCGCTGATCAATCACGCGGATGAGGATGACGAGCGCACCATTGATACTATTATTCGTAAGCTCGTACTCCTTGATATGCTCGAGCAGCAGCAAGAAGAAGAAAACACCAACAAGGTGAATCTGATGACCTTGCACGCGGCAAAAGGCTTAGAGTTTGATTTTGTCTATATCATGGGCTTAGAAGAAGAGCTGCTGCCGCACCGCAACTCGATACTCAGCGAAACCATTGAAGAAGAGCGCCGCCTGATGTATGTGGGCATTACCCGTGCGCGGCGCGAGCTGACCTTGACCCTCGCCTCTCAGCGTCGCGGCGGTGGTCAGATGCGCGTGACCTCGGAATCAAGATTTTTAGAAGAGCTGCCCGAAGACCATATCGATTGGCCTGCCAAAGCCAAAAAAGCCAAAGCACAAAAAGACCCTGCGGCGGTCGCGGATGAGTATCTAGCAAACATCCGCGCCATGCTCGGCAATCGCTAAGCGCTGTTGAAACGTTTTGATTTAAAGTAAATGCGCTGCTTGTTGATGTGATTTTTGGGTACTTTTATTTTTTAAGTGCCTCTATTTTTTAAGAACTGTTTACGTGATTGCTTATCTGATGTGATTACTGATTTTATTGATAAATTTTGGAGTGATTATGCCAACTGCCACACCCCCTGAGCGCCCAACCACGCTACAGGGCGATTACAACCCTTTAGAATATAGCGCCGAATATAAGCTGATATATCTACAAGGGCTGGTGGCAGATGACGCATACGCCGCCATTACCGAGTTTTTGGCGGCGCAGTCCAAATATGAGATTGCCAACCTTTTAGAGTCGTTCCCCGCCCAAGACCGTGAGCTGATTTGGGCGCAAGTGCCTGAGCATCTCAAAGGTGAAGTGCTGGCTGAGCTTGAGTATGACATCCGTCAGCCGTTGATGGAAAACATCACGCCCAAGCAAATCTCCTTATTCACCCAAGACCTTGACGCGCAAGACATCTCCGAGATTCTAGATACCGTGGACGATACGGTGCGCAGCTCGGTGATGGCGACGCTTGATGAAGAGACGCGCATTCAGGTCAATAAGCTCGACACCTACGAAGACTGGGAAGTCGGCAGCTACATGGACCCTGACATCATTCAGGTGCATGACAACATCAGCTTAGGTCAAGTACAAGACTGGCTACGCGGTAATGAAGACTTGCTCGATGACCAAAGCCAAGAGCTGCTGGTCGTGGACAATGCGCAGCAGCTTTTAGGTTTGCTCAGTTTGGTCGATTTGATTAAACATGAGCAACATGAGATGGTCTCAAGCTTTATTGACCCTGCGATTGCCATTAATGACCGTATGGATATTCAAGAAGCGGCATCGATTTTTCGTTCTGAGGACATTCGCTTTGCGCCTATCATTAATATGCACAATGAGCTGGTCGGACAGCTAAACGCCGAGGACATCATGGAGATTATCCAAGATGATGTCGACAGCACCATGAAAAGCTTAGCGGGTGTCAGCCAAGATGAAGAGCTGTTCGCGCCGATTTTGACCAGTGCCAAAAGCCGTAGCGTGTGGCTGGGGATTAACCTTGCGACGGCGCTGCTCGCCGCGATGGTGATTGGGCAGTTTGAAGCGGTGCTGGCAAAAGTCGTTGCGCTGGCAGTACTGATGCCCGTGGTCGCCAGCATGGGCGGAATTGCAGGCTCGCAGACACTCACGGTGGTGATTCGTGGTTTGGCAATGGGTCAAATCGGGGGTTCAAACCGCTGGTGGCTGTTTAATAAAGAGATGTGGGTCGGCGCAATCAATGGCGTTATTTGGGCGGTGATTATGGGCGTCATTGCGCAGTTGTGGTTCCAAGACATCAAAATCAGTCTGGTTATTGCCTGCGCCATCGCCATCAATATGACGGCGGCAAATGTCTCAGGTATCGGTATCCCGCTGATGCTAAAACGCATGAATATCGACCCCGCCCTATCTGCGTCGGTCATCTTGACCACCGTCACCGACATTGTCGGTTTCTTATCCTTTTTAGGACTTGCCAGCGTGTTGTTGCTATAGAGCGCAGACGCTGATTCGATACACACGGATTACTTGCTTATGCGTCCGACAAGCGGTCATTCGGCGTCTTTTTTGTGTTTATCAATTGTTTATTTCCATCCGTTTTACCATTTTCTAGGTGTATTATGAAAACTGTACAAGTAAAAGTATTAAATCCAAAAATCATGGAAGATGCGGCATTTTCTTTGCCCACACGTGCCACCGATGGCTCGGCGGGTATTGATTTGCGCGCCTGTATTGACGCACCTTTGACCATTAAAGCAGGCAGTACGCACCTTGTGGGTACGGGTCTGGCGGTGTATATCGACAATCCTGATTATGCGGGCATGATTTTGCCGCGCTCAGGACTTGGACACAAGCACGGTATTGTCCTTGGTAACTTGGTCGGTCTGATTGACGCCGATTATCAAGGTGAGCTGATGGTCAGTATTTGGAACCGTAGCGATACCGACTTTGTATTGGCGCCTGCCGAGCGTATGGCGCAATACGTGATTGTGCCTGTGGTGCGTCCAGAATTTGAGGTGGTGACAGAATTTAGCGAACAGAGCGCACGCGGTGCAGGCGGCTTTGGGCATTCTGGTCGCCAGTAGCCAACCATTAAGGAGGGGGTAATGCCAGCCTTTGCCGCTCAGCATTCTTTATTTCGTGCTTATGATATTCGTGGTGCGCGGCAGTATTTTACCTCCGATTTTATCGATGCATTAGGGCGTGCGTTTTGCGCGTTATATCAGCTTGAGCCTACTAATCCTCGAGCGCGTGTGGTCATCGGCTATGATACCCGCCACGGCAGTCAGCACATTGCTGATGCGCTCACCCGCGTTCTGGCATCGTCGGTGCAGGTGATTCGCCTTGGACTGATTACCACACCGATGATGGCGTTTTGGGCGGCGCGTTATGAGGGGCACGGCATTATGGTGACGGCGAGCCACTCGCACAAAGACACTTTGGGCATCAAGTGGATGCACGCGCATCATTCACCGAGCAGTGAGGCTATTTTGGCAATGCGTGATGCGTTGATGGTCACGCCACAGCTGCCCGTAGCGCCGCTGACTGAACTTACCGCGCATATCGTCACGCTACCACCTGCTCAGGTCATCGACACCTACACCCAAAGCCTGCATCAAGTGCTGGCAGACTTAGCCGATGCGCGCTACCCAAGCGCACCATCGGGCATACCTTCTATACTGTCCAGCAAAGCCGCAACCACACACCCTGTATCCTTATTTGACATGACGGTCGTGGTCGACTGTATGCATGGCGCCAGCGGACGGGTGGCAGCTGCGGTGTTTCAGCGCTACTGTCGGCAGGTATTATTGCTCAATGAGACGCCTGATGGCGACTTTCCGACAGGCAACCCTGACCCCACTGAGCCCAACCGCCTTGCCGAGCTACAGCAAACGGTCATCTTAAACCGTGCCGATATGGGTCTGGCGTTCGATGGTGATGCCGACCGTTTGATGGTGATTGACAATAGCGGCAAGCTGGTCGCGCCAGACCACTTATTGTATTTGCTCGCGCACATTGCCATTACCGATCGCCCCGTAAGCCAGCATGTCCCCAAGGTCATGTTCGATGTCAAATGCGCCCATCATTTATCTACTTTACTGCTGGCTGAGGGTGCAGAGTCGGTGATGAGTCGCACGGGCAGCAGCTTGATGCGTCAACATCTACAAGCTGACCCTGACTGCGCCGTATTCGCAGGGGAGCTGTCAGGGCATTTTATTTTTAATGATGGCTATTTTATGGTGTATGACGACGCCCTCTATGCCAGTTTGCGCTTGCTGTTTTGGCTGGCTTACGCGCCTGCCTACGACCCGATTGCCAATATGCCGCGCCAGACATTAGACGTATGGGGCGCACCGCGTACCAACCCGCAGCGCCAGTTGACCGACATTACCGAGCATTTGCCGCGACTGGTCAGTACCGCTGACCATTATTTACCGATGCCGACCATGCACCAAGACAGCTGCTCTATCGTCGAGCACCTCACCAGCCTATGCCAGTATCTACAGCACGACCATGCAGCGTGCGCGACCATGACTTCAGCGGGGCAGCATGCCGATACCTGCTGCTGTCTTGCCTCGGCAAAGGCCGCTTTTGATGACAGCGCGGCTGAGATATTGCCCAAAGACACACGCATTTGCTGTATTGATGGCATCCGCCTCGACTTTGCCCGTGGCTTTGGTGTTTTGCGCCAATCAAATACCAGCCACAGCCTGACCGTGCGCTTTGCTGGCGACAGTGCGGCGGATTTGCACTCAATTCAGGCGCGCTTTGTGCGTTTGTGCCAGCCGTTTAATGCTGAGCTGGCCGCGCAGATTGCCACCATTGATGCCACCTAAGCCGCGCCCCTGCCCACCAATGGGTGCGCTTATGCTACTATTATCGACCGACTGTTTAAGGAGCTTTTTATCATGTCGCTTAATTTAGATGAAGCCAAAATCACCGCTGAAGTATTGACCACGGCGCTGCCTTATATTCAGCGCTATGAAGACAAGCTGATTGTGGTCAAATACGGCGGCAATGCCATGACCGACCCTGAGCTTGAAAGCTCTTTTGCCCGCGATATCGTTTTGCTAAAAACGGTCGGTATGCACCCTGTCGTGGTGCATGGCGGTGGTCCACAAGTGGACAGCTTGCTCAAAGAGCTGGGGCGTCAATCTGACCGCATCGATGGCATGCGCGTGACCGATAAGAGCACCATGGATGTCGTCGAGATGGTACTGGGCGGCAGCGTCAACAAATCGATTGTCAATCTGATTAACAAGCACGGCGGACGCGCTATCGGTCTGACGGGCAAAGACGCCAATCTTATTCGCGCCAAAAAAATGCTGATGCAAAAAATCGGCGCAGATGGCAGCACGCAAGCGATTGATTTGGGCTTTGTCGGCGATGTGGTCAGCGTCAATGAAGAAGTGATTCGTATGCTGATTTCATCCAACTTTATCCCTGTCATCGCCCCGCTCGGTGTCGATAACGAAGGCAATACCTACAACATCAATGCCGATCTTGTGGCAGGTAAAGTGGCAGAATTTTTAAAAGCAGAAAAACTGATGCTGCTGACCAACATCAAAGGCGTGCTTGGACGTGATGGCGAAGTGGTCACAGGGCTGACCCCTAAAAAAGTCGATCAGCTGATTGAAGACGGTACGATTTCAGGCGGCATGATACCCAAGATTCAATGTGCGCTGGACGCGGTGCGTGGCGGTGTCAAAAGCGCCATCATCGTTGATGGTCGTGTGCCGCACGCGACCTTGCTAGAAGTCTTTACCAATGAAGGTGTGGGCACGCTTATCAGCCGCGATGTGGACTCGGCGCTGAGCTAAACCCAGCACACAACTTTTTCACCATCATGAGGAAATTATGGCAACTTGGCTTTGGACAGTACTGTTTGCCGTATATAGCCTCTACGCTTGGTGGATTATCGGCTATGGCGGTGCAAGATGGATAGAGGGCTGGAAGTCTTTTTTTCTGATTGACTGGTTTGCCCTCGACTGGAGTGCAGAGCAAATCCGCTTGTACGTGCTGATTATTTGGCTGTTTGGCACAGTCTGGTTTGTACTTGGGCTTATCTATCCTGCGCTAAGGGGCTATTAAAATACCTGAAAACGCCTGCGCTAAATACTGTCGTCATAAAAAAGGTCGTTATCCATGATGGGTAACGACCTTTTTTTATTAATGTAAATCGCTTAATACACACAAAAATCAACGGCGCTGTGATGGCTGTTGCCATAAACCTTGACGTAATGATTGCCCTTACGTTTGGTATAAAAGCTGGTGTCTGCCCCATAGCGGTCGCCTTCCAAGCGCTGCTTGCCGTCTGAGGCATACGCTACGCTGATTTGGTCATCACCGATATTACTGACCACCAAATTTTGTTGTGGACTGAGCCACAAGCGGAACACTTTGCCGTCTTGTATATCACCGGCAAAGCTACCGCAGTAGCTGTCTTTAGGAAAGGTGATTTTGGTGCTGCTCTCGGCAGCGTGTGCGCTAACGCTGCCAAACGCCATGATTAAGGCAGCGGCTGCCATACTTTTAATAGATAATGTTGTCATAAATACCTCTACTGTACTGATATGCTGATGGCTTGCCTTTATCATAAAGCAAACATACTTTTAGCATTATTATAGGCGTCTATTAAACAAATATCTATTAATACACCGTTATTTCACACAGCAATTATTGACCAAACACATCCTGATATTGCGCTTCATCATAGCCGCACAATAGCACTGTCTGCCCTTGGTACGCGCCTTCACAAATCGGACGCTTAATCATGCTGGTATTGTCAACCAATAAGTCAATAGCGGCATCTTCGCTCGCATCAGCAGCCGCTTTTTGTTCGTCCTCTAACTTGCGCCATGTGGTTCCGCGTTTGTTGAGCACTTTATCGATACCCAAATCCGCGACCCAGCGCTGTACAGTAGCTTTATCAATGCCTTGTTTTTTATAATCATGAAAGTCATAACTGACGCCCAGCTCATCCAGCTTGGTAAACGCTTTTTTCATGGTGCTGCATGATTTGATGCCGTAGATGGTGATGCTCATAAGTATTCCTTTTTTTATCAAAAATAGGTTTTGGGGGTTGGTTCAATGTTGATTAAAGTGGCAACGAGTATACCCAATTATGCTGATGCAACCAATCAAGCGCCCCAAACGCGCTGATAATAACGCCGTCACATACCGCGCTTGGCTCACAGCGGATACACCGCAAAGCATCGCAATTTTTAGCAAAGTAAGCTATCCTATGACATTATCAAATTCACCCTTTTTTTGTGTTAATTATTCTGAGCCGACAATGAGCAATTCAAGCACCCAAGTACCCCATTCCGCAAGCAGCAATCACGAACAATACCAGCCGCAGCACATCGAAGCGGCGCAGCAAGCCAAGTGGGCTGATGATAAGCGTTTTGAAGTGGACAACACGCCAACAGACAAGCCGACCCGCTATATGCTGTCAATGTTCCCGTACCCCAGCGGCAAGCTGCACATGGGGCACGTGCGTAACTACACCATCTCAGATGTGTTAAGCCGTTATTATCGCCTCAAGGGTTTTGAGGTCATGCAGCCAATGGGCTGGGATGCGTTTGGCTTGCCTGCCGAAAACGCCGCGATTGCCAACCAAACGCCGCCTGCCGAATGGACGTTTGCCAATATTGACAACATGCGCGCGCAATTAAAACTGCTCGGTCTGTCTATCGACTGGTCACGCGAATTTGCCACCTGTAGCCCTGAGTATTATCAGTGGGAGCAATGGCTGTTCTTGCAGCTGTACAAAAAAGGTCTGGTGTATAAAAAGCTCTCGACCGTCAACTGGGACCCTGTCGACAATACCGTACTTGCAAACGAGCAAGTCGTCGATGGTAAAGGCTGGCGCAGCGGCGCACCTGTCGAAAAGCGCGATATCCCGATGTATTACTTTAACATCACCGACTACGCGGACGAGTTACTCGACGACTTAGACCAGCTGGAAGGTCACTGGCCGCCAGAAGTCATCACCATGCAGCGCAACTGGATTGGACGCAGCGCGGGTATGGAAGTGCACTTTCCATACGAGCTTGAGGGCGAAAGCAATACCCTAGACGTGTTCACCACCCGTCCTGATACTTTGATGGGCGTCTCTTACGTCGCGGTCGCCGCTGAGCATCCGCTTGCCCAGTACGCCGCCGAGCGTGATGACGTGATTGCCCAGTTCTGCGCCCTGTGCAAAAAAGGCTCGGTCGCGGAAGCTGACCTTGCCAAAGCCGAAAAAATCGGTATGGACACAGGCTTGACCGTCACCCATCCATTGACGGGCGAAAAGGTTGCGGTGTGGATTGCCAACTACGTGCTGATGAGCTACGGCTCAGGCGCGGTCATGGCAGTGCCTGCGCACGATGAGCGCGACTATGAGTTCGCCAGCAAATACAACTTGCCTATCAAACAAGTCATTGAGATTCCTGATGGTTATTTTGACGGTGCAGAAGATGGCGACTCAAAAGCCTATACCGAGCGCAATACCTTGGTCAATTCAGGCGAATTTGATGGCATGGACTTTGAGCAAGCCTTTGACGCGATGCTCGGTAAGCTTGAGCCACAAGGTCTTGCCAGTAAAAAAATCCAATTCCGCCTACGTGACTGGGGCGTATCGCGCCAGCGCTACTGGGGCTGCCCCATCCCGATGGTCAACTGTGAGCACTGCGGCACCGTACCTGTCGATGAAAAAGACTTGCCTGTCGTCTTGCCAACCGACGTCGTTCCTGATGGACGCGGCAACCCGCTAAAAAACCGCCCTGATTTTGTGAACACCACCTGTCCAAAATGTGGCAACGATGCCGAGCGCGAGATCGATACCTTTGATACCTTTGTCGAGTCAAGCTGGTACTATGCGCGCTTTGCCAGCCCGAACGATACCGAGCACATGGTCAACAAGTCTGCCGCCAACAAATGGCTGCCTGTCGACCAATACGTCGGCGGTGTTGAGCACGCGGTCATGCATTTGCTCTATGCGCGTTTCTTCCACAAACTGATGCGTGATGAAAACTTGGTGTCAGGCGATGAGCCGTTTGCCAATCTATTGACCCAAGGCATGGTCTTGGCGGGCACGTTCTACCGCCGTAATGACGATGGCAGCACCACCTATTACTTTGCCAATGATGTGGACATCGAATACAGCGAGCGCGGGCAGCCGATTAATGCCACGCTAAAAGCAGACGGTCAGCCTGTGACCATCGGCAAAATCGAAAAAATGTCAAAGTCAAAGAACAACGGCGTCGACCCGCAAACCACCATCGACCAATATGGCGCAGATACCGTGCGTCTGTACACCCTATTTACCGCCCCTGCTGACCAAACCCTAGAATGGTCAGATGACGCGCTAAAAGGACCGTACAACTTTGTGAAAAAAGTCTGGCGTATCGCGACCGACCATTTGGCAGCGCTGGATAATGCAGGCGCGGATGTGAGTAGCCTGAACGCAGCGACCCCAAGTGTGGATGGTCTGAGCAAAGCGGCTAAAGACTTGCGCCGCAAAACGCACGAGACCATTGCGAAGATTGACAATGACTTGGGCGAGCGCTTGGCATTGAACACGCCCGTATCGAGCCTCATGGAATTGGCAAACGAGCTTGGCGGCTTTAAACAGCAAAGCGCACAAGACTTGCACGTCCAGCATGAAGCCCTTATCGCGCTATTGACCATGCTGACCGCTTATGCGCCGCACGTGGGCGAGCATTTGCTTGAGCGTTTATGTCTCGATACCCAAGCCCTCAGCTACCCTGCCCTTGACGACAGCGCTTTGGTACAAGACACCATCACCATGGTCGTACAGGTCAATGGCAAGATGCGCGGAAAAATGGAAGTCGCCCCTGACAGCGACAGCGAGAGCATCAAGGTTCAGGCGCGCAGTCTGGAGAGTGTGGCAAAATTCATAACAGGCGATATCAAAAAAGAAATCGTCGTGCCCAATAAGCTGGTGAACATCGTGGTTGCAGGCTAAGCCCTGTACGGATGCACAAACAAGGATGGCGAATATGTCAAAGCAAAGTAAGTCGCAGCCTGCCGCTGTGTTACGTCTGGTCGGCGCTATGCTCTATAGCGCCCTGCCCTTAGGGGCTGTTGTGGTGGCGGCGGGCAGCTTGAGCGCTTGCGGCTTTCATTTGCAAGGCTATCAAGCGCCCATGAACTTTGAGGCGAAGCAGACAGCGATTGTCATTAATGATGACCGCACCTCTTTTCCCTTAAAGTTGCCTTTAACGCGTCGCTTAGAGTCTTTGGGCGTCGATGTGGTAGACAGCTTGCCTTTGGTTGAGAACAACGTCTCAACCGAGGATGCCACGCGCCTTTTGGGCAGTAAAGATAGAGCGACCATCACGGTAGAAAACGTGCGCTTTAAGCGTTATGAGTTGGTCGGCGTACTGACTGAGATTCGCTTGGTACTCTCAGCGGATGTGACTTACAACACCATCCAAAACGGCAAGCCTGTGACTTTGACCAACCCGATTCAGGTCACACGCAGCTATCAGTATAATGAGGCGTCCGTCAGTACCGATGACCAGCAAGGCGAGCAGATTCGCGACTGGCTCTATGACAGCCTAGCGCAGCGCATCACCGACCAGTACGTGGCGATTGGCTTACCTGCCGTTCAGCAGTCACGCGCTGCCGCTGGGGCTGCCACACCTGTGGTAGTCGCCCCCACGCCATAGACGGATTGTTACCTTTTTTATGGCACAGACCTTTATTCATAGCTATCCACAGCTCCTAAAACCTGACTTACAGGTCGCAGGACTGTGGCTGGCGCATGGCGATGAGCCGCTGTTACAGCAGTGGATTATTGCCGCCCTACGCCGCCACTGGCAGCAGCAAAACTACACCATCACGCGCATTGAGCTGACCTCATCCAAAAGCTGGCAAGAGGTGCTCTCCGAGCTTGGCAGTCTGTCGCTGTTTGATGATGCCAGCGCGCTGATTGTCACGGGCAATCACAAGCCTGATAAAGCGACCATCGCCGAGCTGGTACGTTTTGCCCAAGCTGCCGCCAGCGGTGAGCAAAGCCACAGCTTACTTTGGCTACTGCCCAAGCAAGACCGCCGCGCCCAAAGCGCCGCTTGGTTTGCGCCTTTTACTCAGTATGGGCAAGTGATTGATTGCCAAGTCTATGACGAGCGCGCCCGCCAGCAGATTTTGCAGCTGCAAGCCGAGCGCTTTGGGCTGCGTTTGTCGCAGGACGCGTGGCAACTGCTGATGTCTCATACTGAGCAAAATTTGCTGAGCGCTTATCAGACCCTTTGGCGACTCTCTTACTTGTTCGCGCCCGCACTGGCGGACAAGGCCGCTGCCGCCGACCAGCCAAGCGCCCATCCGCCTGCAGTTGCCCTAGATATTCACGACTTACAGGCCGCGCTGGTCAGTGACGCGCAGTTTAGCGTCTTTGACTTGTCTGATGCCATGCTCGCAGGCGACGCCAAACAAGTCGTCAAAATCTTTTTGCAATTAAAGTCCGTCGATGAGCCTCCGACCTTAATACTGTGGGCGATTAGCAAAGACATGCGCCATATCATGGCGCTGCAGGACGGCAAAGACCCACAAGCGCTGGGCATTTGGCGCAGCAAACAAGGGCTGTATATGAACGCCATGCGCCGCCATACGCCCGCCAGTACTGCCGAGTGGTCAACGCTGATTTATCGTTGCGACGCCGCTATCAAAGGCATTTTGCGTCAGCCTGCGTGGGAGCTGCTATTACAAGCCGCACTGGCATTGACGGGTACGACACTTTTTTATGCGACCTAGTTGTTATTGTGCTGATCAGCAAGGCTTACTTTGAGCCTCTATGTTTTATCATCACTCGCTGCCCTTAATTGCTTTATTTTCCCTGCCAATGTCTGCCGCTTAACTTTTCGCAAACTAATTCTCATTCCCTTTTAGCGAACAACCCTTTACCATGAGGGCTTTAGATTTATGGTTATGGGGCGGTGGTCATGCGAAAGCTAAACAAAAAAACGGCAATCAAATGGGGGATTGCCGCGCTTGTCGTGCTGGTACTGGGTGTCCTCGCTTATCAAAAACTAAAACCCAAAGCCCCTGAGCCCAATTATCTGACCGCCAAAGCCGAAATGGGTGACATTGAAAACAGCGTCATGGCATCGGGCAAGGTCAAAGCGCTCAATACCGTTGAGGTCGGCGCGCAGGTCTCAGGCGAGGTCAAACGCCTGTACGTCGATGTCGGTGACCAAGTCCAGCAAGGCGATTTGATTGCTCAAATTGACCAAGTCACGCAAAAAAACACCTTAGACAACCAGCAAGCCAGCCTTGAGCAGAGTTCCGCAGCATTGCAAAGCGCACAAGCCGAGGTGCTGAGCAAACAAGCCAGCCTGAAAAGCGCTTATGCTGATTTGGCAAGTCGGCAATCGGAGCTAAAACAAGCACAAGCCGATTTTAGCCGCTTAAAGTCGTTGGTCGCCATCGATGCCATCAGCCAGCAAGAGTACGACACCCAAGGCACGGCTGTCGAGACCGCGAAAGCCGCTGTCGCCAATGCCCGCGCTGCGATTGACAATGCCAAAGCCGCACTGGTGACCGCCACTGCCAATATCCGCAGCCAGCAAGCCGAACTGCGCAAGTCACAAACCAACGTCAATACCGCACAGCAAGACTTGGGCTACACCACCATTCGTGCGCCGATGTCGGGCACCGTGGTCTCTATCACCACCGAGCAAGGCAGCACGGTCAATGCCAATCAGACCGCGCCGACCATCGTTACCCTCGCTGACTTATCCACCGTGCGTATCAATGCGCAAATCTCCGAAGCCGACGTGATTAATGTCCAAGCAGGGATGCCCGTATATTTTAATATCATTGGCAATCCTGAGCAAAAATTTGACGCGACGCTAAAGGCGATTGAGCCTGCGCCCGAGCAAATCAGCGACACCAGCTCGACCGACACCGCCATTTATTATATTGGCTATCTTGAAGTGCCCAATCCTGAGCGCCGCTTTCGTATCGATATGACCGCGCAGGTGTATGTCGTGATTGACCAAGCCAAAGACACGCTATTGATACCCGCAACCGCCCTAAAAAACAGCAAAACCGACGCCAGCGGCAAAACCACTGCTACGGTACGCGTGCTGCAAGCGGATGGCATAGTAAAAGAACAGCCTGTCACCGTGGGTATCAATAACCGCGTGGATGCGCAAATCTTAACGGGGCTACAAGCAGGCGATGAGATTATTTTAAGTGAAGACAATGGCGCTGATAAAAAAGGTGGCGGTCGTCCGCCCTTCTAAAACGCAGCCGCTACAGCAAACCACAGTGTCCAACGACAAAACCTACCTGAACAGTGATGACCACAGATGGTTGATATAACTACCCAACACACGCCCCTTGAGTCTCACGACGCACCGCCCTTGATGCAGCTGACAGGCGTCATCAAGGAGTTTCGCGCAGGTGAGCAGATGATGCGGGTGCTGCACGATATTGACCTGACCATCTATCAAGGCGAGATGGTCGCCATCATCGGGCAATCAGGCTCAGGCAAATCGACCTTGATGAATATTTTGGGCTGCTTAGACAAGGCGAGCGCGGGCGATTATAAAATCTATGGCAAATCGGTCAATCAACTCGAAGCCGATGAGCTGGCGACCTTGCGCCGTGAGCATTTTGGCTTTATTTTTCAGCGATATCATTTGCTCGGCGACATCACTGCCCGCGACAATGTCTCGGTGCCCGCGGTCTATGCAGGCATGGATAAAGAAGCGCGCAGCGAACGTGCCGAGCGTTTGCTTGGTGATTTGGGTTTGGCAGAAAAAGTTGGTAACCGCCCAAACCAGCTCTCAGGGGGACAACAGCAGCGCGTCTCTATCGCGCGCGCCCTGATGAATGGCGGCGAGATTATTCTTGCCGATGAGCCGACAGGCGCGCTTGATAGTCAATCTGGCAAAGACGTGATGCAAATCTTGCAGTCGTTAAACGAGCAAGGGCACACCATCATCATGGTGACGCACGACCCCAATATTGCTGCGCAAGCCGAGCGCGTGATTGAGATTAAAGACGGCTACATCATTGATGATTATCACAATGAGCACTATCAGCACAGCACGCAGCAGCCCGAAGCCATCTTAGCGCAGCATAAAAAAAGCCGCCTTGGCAGCTTCATTGACCGTCTGCTTGAAGCCTTTAAAATGTCGCTGCTTGCCATGCGCGCGCACAAAATGCGCACACTGCTCACGATGCTGGGCATTATCATTGGTATTGCCTCGGTGGTCTCAGTGGTCGGCTTGGGTAAAGGCTCACAGCAGCAGATTTTGACCAATATCAGCGCCCTTGGTACCAATACCATCACCGTCACCGACGGCTACCCATGGGGCGACCCGAGGCGCAGCTATAATGATGACAACTTAACGCCAGAGGATGCCAATGCCGTTGCCGCGCAGCCCTATGTGGTCAGTGTCAGCCCTCAATTGGATGGCAGCGCTGCCGTGCGCTATCGCAGTATCCAAGAGTCCGCGACCATCAGCGGTGTGGGTGAAGATTATTTAGGTGTCACGGGCGAAACGCTCGCGCAAGGACAGGCGTTTGACGAGCAAAGCATCTTACGGCGCATGCAGGATGTGATTTTGGATGACAATGCCAAAAAGACCTTTTTCCCAGATATGGACGACCCCATCGGTGAAGTCTTACTGATTGGCGCTGTACCTGGGCGGGTGATTGGCGTGCTTGCGCCCAAAGACAGCGGCTTTGGTCCCAGCTCCGACTCCCCGACCATCTATATGCCCTACACCACCGTCATGTCGCGCATCGAGGGCAGCGCGTATATTGAGCGCTTTGTGGCACTGATTGACGAGAGCATCTCGTCATCAGCGGCAGAGTCTGCCATCTCGCAGCTGATTGAAGAGCGGCACGGTGCGGATGATTTTCGCGTGCGCAACTCCGACTCGATTCGCCAGACCATCGAGTCCACCACCTCAACCATGACCTTGTTGGTGTCCTCGATTGCCATTATTTCTTTGATTGTTGGCGGTATTGGCGTTATGAACATCATGCTGGTATCGGTCACCGAGCGCACCAACGAGATTGGCGTACGCATGGCGGTCGGCGCACGCCAAAGCGACATTATGCAGCAGTTTTTGATTGAGGCGATTTTGGTCTGTGTCTTGGGCGGTCTGCTCGGTATTGGGCTGGCGTTTGCCATCGGCGAGCTGATTAACAGCGTGGCGGGTGACAGCTTTCAGGTCATCTACTCACCCACCTCTATCATTGCCGCCTTTGTCTGCTCGACCCTGATTGGTATCATCTTTGGTTTCTTGCCCGCACGCAACGCCGCCAAACTTGACCCCGTCGACGCCTTATCGCGTGATTAGGGCAAAATCAGGGGCAACTATAACCAATATTACGGCAGACTAAGAAAAAAAGCGGTTTTTTGCAAAAAAGGGCATTTTTTTTAAAATGAGGGTTGCATTCCTCATAATTATCTATATACTATGCTCTCACGTTTAGGGATACAGAACTTCTTAAACGAGAAAGAAAAGTTAGGGCCGATAGCTCAGTTGGTAGAGCAGTTGACTTTTAATCAATTGGTCCCGCGTTCGAGTCGCGGTCGGCCCACCACCTTTTCTTTCACACCATTTTAGGGCCGATAGCTCAGTTGGTAGAGCAGTTGACTTTTAATCAATTGGTCCCGCGTTCGAGTCGCGGTCGGCCCACCATATTTAAGAAAGCCCAGTCATATTAATGATTGGGCTTTTTTTTCGTCTGTTATTTCTTCTCTGGTTATCACAAGCTTTGTACTAGTAAAGCATTTAACCAAATATCGGTCGCTTGCCTGCCCGCCATAATAGCTTGTGCATCACCGTGTCTTTTATGGTGCGCCGTTCTGTGGGCGCATTGGCAATCAGCGTATCAAAGGTCGGCGCATCAATCGCCAGCTCGCGCCCGTGTGCCATCATCACATTACTCGGCTGCATGTCTTTGATTTTTTGTAGCGACGCGGCATACGCAGGCGGACTGTAAATCGGAAATGGCGCAACAAACTTATGCCGCAATTTAATAATTAAATCGGCAGTATACACTTGGCGGCTGGGCAGATGTAACAGCGATAAGTCGCGGTCGGTATGCCCAGGTGTCTCAAGTACCAACCAATCGCTAAAGTCAGGGATGTTGTCACCCTCGCTCACCGTCACATCAGGATACAGATGCGCGGGATACCAGAGGTTTTTAAGCTTGCGCTGTTGCCGATGCGCGACATAATACGCGAGCCCCGTATCAATCAGATGCATCATTTGCCCGCCGATACCTGCATACCATTGCCGCGACTTTTCTGCCGATACAATACGGCAGCCTGTGGCTTTTTTAAGCGCGTTTGCGCCGCCTGCGTGGTCAGGGTGCATGTGCGTCACCATCACGACTTTGAGCTGGCTTATCGGGCGCTGTAGCGTGTCTGTGATGTACGCCAGCACCATCGAGACATCAGCACGGCAGCAGCCATCGAGCAGCAGCAATTTATCAGTATATACCGCCAAATAAATGCTTTGAATATAGCCGTCCAAGCGCACAATCTTATCTAAGCTCATGAGTCATCCTTGAGTTTTCGTTTATTGCTGCATTTTCGAAGTCCAAGGCGTTACCTTGTATAAGGGTTCAATCCTCTTTGGCACTGCTTATACCAATAATCCTGCGTCAATCCCTTACCTTGATTGTAGTACAGCAACCTGCGCAGAGCGTGACTTTCAATGAACGCTTGTACTCCGTTTACCCATTGCAATTGCTTATTTGGGCGGTTTGCTCATATTTTAGGCATAAAAAAACCCAGCGCTTAGGCTGGGTTTCTCATCAAATATTTTTTATCTATTACATATCAATTTTATGTACCAATTACGCAAGGTCACGTACCTTTGGCTCACGCTCCCACAGACGGGTTTTGGCGTTTTCAATAAAGCCATCGACATCATCAAGTGGCGTGACGAAGCTGTCTTTTTCAATAGGCAGCTTGCTCAAGATATGCTCTTCCGTCGCAGGGCAATACGCAATGGCTTTGCAGTGTGCATAAGCATCATTGAACCAGTCTAACGCAGCGCTGTCCATTGCCAATTTCTTAGCAGGTGGATGCATAATGATGCTAACAATCGCATCAAAGAGCACGGATGGCGCGCCAGCCAAGCGTTCATCCGTTTGGATACGCGTGCCGTCATCGAGCGTGACTTCTTTGTTCGGCGCGACGATTTTCACACTTGCACCTGCTTCTTTCGCCGCAGTCTCAAACTTTTTGACTTCGCTGTGGCTCGAGCCTTCAGCGACCAAAATACCAACCAAGCGCCCCTCTAGGTTCTCTGGCGATAAACCAATGGTTTGTACCGCTTTTGAGGTGCCCAAGTCTTGTACAGGCGCTGCTGCGTCCGCTGGCTCTGGCAAGTCCATACCCAGTGCAGTCGCTACGCGTTCTGCCAAATCGTCATCGATATGCTGCAAATGACCGAGCATACGCGTGCGTACGTGTGCGGTATCGACTTTACCCAGCTCAAAAGCATACGCTGAGGCAATGTGCGCTTGCTCAATCGGCGTCTGGCTACGATAGAACAGACGTGGCTGGCTGTAATGGTCAGCAAAGCTTTCTGCGCGGATGCGACCTTTTACATTGTCATCAAGCTGTTCGGCGAACGACTGATAGCCTTTTTTGCCGCCTTCACGTGGCATATCAGGGTCGAGGCTTTGTGGCTCATAGGCAACGCGACCTTTGGGCACTTGCATTTGCATATGACCATCACGCTGCATATTGGCAAACGGACATTTTGGCGCATTGATTGGAATCTGCGCAAAGTTCGGTGAGCCTAGACGTGACAGCTGAGTGTCTAGATAGCTGAACAGACGACCTTGCAATAATGGGTCATTGCTGTAGTCGATGCCTGGTGGCACGTGCGATGGGCAAAAGGCAACCTGCTCGGTCTCGGCAAAGAAGTTATCAGGATAACGGTTAAGCACCATTTTACCGACGATTTTTACAGGTACCAATTCTTCAGGAATCATCTTGGTGGCGTCAAGGTGGTCAAACGGAAATTCTGCCGCCTCTTCTTCGGTGAATAGCTGCACGCCAAATTCCCACTCTGGGTACATGCCGTTATTAATCGCTTCGAACAAATCACGGCGATGATAATCAGGATCCGCGCCTGAGATTTTGACCGCTTCGTCCCATGTGGTTGACTGTACGCCGAGTACAGGCTTCCAATGGAAACGCACAAAGGTACTCTTGCCTTCTTTGTTCAGCAAGCGATAAGTATGGATACCAAAGCCTTCCATCATACGTAGGCTGCGCGGTAGACCACGGTCACTCATCAGCCAAATCAGGTTGTGCATGGTTTCAGGGCTTAAAGACACAAAGTCCCAAAACGTATCGTGTGCAGATGCCGCTTGCGGAAAACCGCGGTCGGGCTCTGGCTTGACCGCATGAATCAAATCTGGAAATTTAATGGCATCTTGGATAAAGAAAATCGGCATATTGTTGCCGACGATGTCCCAGTTGCCTTCTTCGGTGTAGATTTTTACCGCAAAGCCGCGCACGTCACGTGGCGTATCTTTTGAGCCAGTGCTGCCCGCTACGGTTGAAAAACGGGTGAATAGTGGCGTTTGCTTGCCCGTCTCGGTCAAGACTTTTGCAGTGGTGTATTCTTCTAACGACTCGGTCAACTCAAAATAACCGTGCGCCGCGCTACCGCGAGCATGAACGATACGCTCAGGAATACGCTCATGGTCGAAATGATTGATTTTTTCGCGCAATACAAAGTCTTCTAACAGCGTAGGACCACGGCTGCCTGCTTTGAGCGAGTTTTGGTTGTCGCCAACAGGTACGCCCTGCTGCGTGGTCAACACCTTGCCGCCTTGCTCGGCACCTTGATGCGTCTCGCCGCCGTTGCCGCGTGTTGGGTTCATGTTTTTGGCGGGGTCGGTATGATCAATATTCTTGTTCATAATGGTTCCTAGCTTATGGTTATTTATCGTTGTTCCAATCGTTTTTTATCGTATTCGTCTTACCGCTGTCTGTATCGTGCGCCATCTTTCTTTTGCGTCACTGCACCAGCGCAAACAAGGGCAATCCCTTATCAACTCCCCATACTAGCCAAAAACCATGACCCACTTATGACAAACCTTGTTCGCGTTTGGTTAAAGTTTGCATCCGAGCGGTATATTTTGTGTGCTTGCATAAAAGTGCGTGCTAGTATCAAAGACGCTTCTTTTGTTTATTACCCCTGCTGTATTGCTTTATTATGACCTTATTAGCCCCTATTTTTATCACTTATTTTATGAGGTATGTCATGTTGCCATCTGCTCGCGTCACCACCCCCGCGCTCAGCGCCCTTGCCACCGCAGGATTGCTTACTTTCAGTCAATCTGCCGCTGCCATCACCACCCAAAACGTCGATTACCAAGTTGACAACCAAACTTTTGAAGGCTACTACGCCCGTGCCGACAAACCAAACGCGCCGTTTATCCTATTGATTCACGACTGGGACGGCTTGACCGATTATGAGCGTATGCGCGCCGACATGCTCGCCGAGCGTGGCTACAATGTCTTGGCTGCCGATATGTTTGGTAAAGGCGTGCGTCCGACCACAATGGACGATAAAAAACGCCTGACAGGCGAGTTGTACGACGACCGCAACAAAATGCGCCGCATACTGACAGGGGCGCTGAACGCTGGGCGCGCTGAGGGCAATGACGTGCGTCAAGGTGTGACTATGGGCTATTGCTTCGGCGGCTCGGTGGCATTGGAGCTGGCACGCGCAGGCTTCCCACAAAAGGCGTTCGTCTCCTTTCATGGCGGCTTAGACACCCCGCCACGCCAAGACTACAGCAAGACCCAAGGCGAAATCCTCGTACTACACGGTACGGCAGATGAATCGGTATCGATGGATGATTTTGCCACACTGGGCAAGACGCTAGAGACTGCCGACGTGCCACACGAGATGGTCACCTATAGCGGCGCGCCGCATGCCTTTAGTGTCATGGGCAGCGAGCGCTATGATGCCCGCGCGGACAAACGCTCTTGGGCGCGTTATATGGCATTTTTGGATGAAAAATACCCAAATAACATGATGCTAATGCCTTAATGTTTGAAAAATGATAAGAAAGGAAAAGCGCCCCAGTAAATCTTGGGTAAATAAAAGCAAAGAAAACAGGCAGGATTTAAGACGTAAATTACAGCGTATCAGGCTGCTTTTGAAAGACCAGCAGTTGGTTATTGGCAGGCATGGCGTAGCGGTCGATTAAAGAAAGCTGCATCTGCCCCGCCGCTACCGTCACCGTCTCAATATCCCGAATGGCGCTGCCCATACCCCGCGCTTGCAATGCCGCATCAAACTGGCGATTACCCGCACTGGTGTAGTCGCCATGTTCGTTAAATGGACCATACACTATGAGTAAGCCATCCGCAGGTAACACCGATGCCGCCACGCCAAGCAACCGCAGCACCAAATCCCACGAGACGATGTGCAAAGTATTCGCCGTAAATACCGCATCATAAGGCCGCGCCGTCACAGCACGAATATCATCAAGCGAGGTTAAATCTAACACCAAAGGCGGCTGCACATTGTCCGCAGGGTACTGCTGCTGCCACGCATGAATGGCGGCGTGATTGGCGGGTACATCGCTGGTCTGCCACGACACATGCGGCAAACGCGGCGCAAAATAGACGCTATGCTGCCCCGTTCCCGAGCCAATCTCTAAGACGCGCTTGCTGTCCGTCAATAACTCGCGAAGGACACTTAAAATCGGCTCGCGGTTGTTTTCACACGCTTGCGAAAATGGCAGCGCGGCAAGCATCGAGACATCCGTATTACCGCGTGCAGCATTTGGCATATCAGACATGCGCGCTCCTTATTTTTTTATCAATTATTATTCAGTCAAAAACGACTGGCAGCATTAATAAATGCCCGCCTCCAGTCCTGCCGCCAAGGTCAATGCCAGCTCGCTTACCTCATCAATAAAGCTCTCTTGCCACTCACCGCGCAGTATCAAGGGCGCTTGCACCCATTGCCAGCGCAGTCCCGTCGCAATGGTCATCAAGGCATTTTTTGTGCCCGTGCCATCGTGCCCCGCACGGATATATACCGCACACGGCAAACCTTGAGTATGCTCCAAAATGGGATAATAACAACGATCAAAAAAATCTTTGGTCAGCCCTGACATATAGGCAAGGTTTTCTGTCGTACCGAGCAGCAGACTATCTGCCGCCAATACGTCTTCGGGCTGGGTGTCTTGCGGTGATTTAAGCACCAGCTCAATATCAACGTCCGCATCGGTTACGGCTTGATACGCGGCGTGCTGCAAGCGCTTTGTGTTCGCTGATGGCGCATGAATCACCATCAGCAACACCTTTTTGCGCTCAGTCGTCATGGCGTGCGGTGCGGAAGGTCACATTTTGCGTGATGTCTGGATGTAGGCTCTTTGCCACAGGGCAAGTCAATGCAGTGTTATAAAAAATGGTCTGCGTCTTGTCATCTAGCGGCTGCGGAAAGGTCACAATCACATGCACTTCGCTCACACGGCGCGGGTCAGCCGCCATAATCTTAGTCACTTCGGCGCTCGTACCTGCGATATCAATGCCCATCTGCTCGGCTTTGATGCCCATGATGGTCAGCATACAGCTTGCCAAACTGGTCGCCAGCAAATCGGTCGGCGAAAAAGCCTCGCCCTTGCCGTGGTTGTCAGTCGGTGCGTCGGTGATGATGCGGTTGTCTGATTGGAGATGTACTGCGGCAGTGCGCAACTGCCCTTCGTATCTTACTTTTGATGTAGTCATGGGGTTCTCTTCAGTTAATGATTTTTAATCTTTATTTCGCACGTCCTATAATATCTTTTATGATATCTGACTCACTGTAACCTTTAGTCCAGTCCCATCCTGTAAATATGGACCAAAGAAATCCACAAAATGACTTTATATCATCATAATCTCTTTCTGTTGACTTCATTCTCGCAATGAGCTGCGAAAGCCTATTAAGAAATTCGAATACTTCAGGATCACTCAAGCTTACGGAATAACGTGTATATTTTATTTCTTCATTTAACATTTGAAGATAATAAATAATCTCTTTGAGATAATACTCATTTTCCTGAAGACAGTTTACTATAACACCCCAACGAATTTCTCCATTTTTATTTTCTTTGTTAAAATAATTACGAAATTTAGATAGATACAGAAGTTCTTCTTTATTAGAGAATTCTTGAGATTCGCTAATTATTAAGAACACGTCTATACATGACTTTTTGAACTGTAAGTATTGACTCTCGAGTGATTCACGTAGAATCTTCCTACGCTTATATTCAGGAATATATACTACAAGGAAATAAAAAATATAACTGACGATAAAGCCCATACTCAGAGAATAAAGCATACTATCGTAACCGATGCCATCTACAGTTTTTACAGCAATAGCCAAAAATATTAATGTAAGAATATTTAAGATTGTAGTAATTTTTTTATCAAGCATCCATTCTACTCTTCAATAGGATTTATTTACATTTTTAGCAAAATAAAAGAGGTTTTAGAATAAAAAAATAAAAGGTGTAAATTTTTTCTAAGATTTTACAACCTAAATGTTAAGGATATCATTAATATTTTGAGCATTTAGATTCCACGGTTTACCTATTTCTTCCCACTTTGATAACATTTTCTCATAAGTGCTAACCATTGGCATATGGCTATTCAAATTATCATTTTTTCTTAAATAATCTTTCTGCTCAGAGAACTTATTTTGCTTGTGGATAAGGAATCTTGCGAAATGCATGTATTGTCCTTCATTATTACCATCAAATCCTCTAAAGTATGAATAACGGCTGTCAATAATTTCTTGGTCTTTAGACATTCTTTTATAGTCTTCAATAGCTCTATACAGATCTAATACATCTAATACAAACTTACCTGCATCTTTAGGCATACCCTGACTAATCCACTCGCTAATCTGTGAGTAAAAAATCTCGTAACCATCTTCCAATATTTCACGAAGTTCATCATAATGCTCTGAATCTTCAGGATACAACTTTGATAAAATTTTATACTGATTAATTAGGTTCAATCTTTCTTTTTCAGTAAAATTCACTTCACTCTCCTCTTAATATCTTTCTTTTAATATGTTGTGACATACCCACTATATCTGGATAAATAGTATACTCATCAAGATTTGCCCATTTAAGAAAAGTTCTAGCTTCTTCTTTAGCTTCGTTTGGAAGCACCACTTTTCGATAGCAATCAGTTGCACTGTTTTCAAAACTATCATTTAAGTTGCCGTGTACAGTAAACACACCTTTCTGAGCTAATAGCCTAGGACTTTGCTGTTGCGGAAGAACTGCGATTGGTTTTTCAATTTCTACTGGGATGTGCTCCCAGTAAATAGATTTGTAATCAAACTTTTTGTCATCGGGCAAACTTATAATTTCGTTACGACCACTCAACTGGTTTAAAGATCTAGGATCTAAAATATATAAACAGCTATTTTCTGTACCTTCATAATCAGCATGCAGAATGAATGCGATCGCAACACCCATGACAGTTGTCCAATCAAGTAGCCTCGTAGGAATCCAGTAATGTTGCATATCGAATAATATTTCCCAATCATTATTCCTTTTATCAAAAAGTCTAGAAGCCGTTTGACTGAATTCAAAGAACAATTCCTTTTCTTTGGTTTTCCAATCGCTATATCTAAGTAAACTTGGATTTAATTTCCAAGACTCTTGAGAATGTCCTCGGTACCATATCTCGCGAGGATTACCAAGCTCAATCTCAGCTTGCTTCACCTCTTCTAAAAACCTATTCCAAGCACTCATAAAATAACTTACCTTTACAGAATCAGAGTATATACTAGTAATTTATCATCTTAAAAGTTTATCGCTGATTTCACATACCAACAAAAGTCACACTATGCACAGTGTAATATCAACGAAAGTATCGCTAAATTTAAATAACACGTGTACCTTCTCCCTCGCTCTGCTTACGAAGAGGGGAGAAATGTTGCTCTTAGAATGAAGATCTGACAATGACCTACTCTCAAATGAACCAAGCAAAAAACTTATGTACTTATCACTACTTTCAAACCTTTTATACCACTTATATCCACCTGAGACATCTAAGAGAGTTCCAGTTAAGAAGTAAAATTGATTTAAATAGCACAAACTCTTACTTCGGCTGTCTTTTCTGACTATCAGCTTACCATTCTACACCTTTCTCACCCCGTTTTATCAATACAAATCACATAGTAAAACGTAGACTTTCACCTTTGTCTATTACTCTCGCACTGACGTCTTCAGTTATTATAGTGTTGCACTGTAGACCTCTTAGCTGTCCAAATAATTTTTAGTGTTTTGAGGATTTAGTTACACTTTCCTCTAATCCCCTTTACGTACTTTTATATTTCTTACCACTTGCTTTCTACAAGGTTGAGCAAACTACAGCAATTTGTTAAGCGTCTCTAAGCTCTCAGGTCCACCACCCAATCGAACGCACTCGGCAGAATCGTACTCCCAAGTGGCAGCAGATTCGGTATGCAAATGAACAGCTATTTTAGAAGTGATCGGCTCACTAAGCAAACCAGCAGGTACCCACATCATTGCGCTGTCTCTTAAACTATTGGGAACCAAGCTTCCGCACACCGAACAAAAATCACTCTGATAGCCACTAGGCTTTTTGTAAGAACGGATGTCACTTTCACCCGAAATCCAGCGAAAAGCACTGGCGTTGACGAAAGTTGCGGTGTTCGATGACGAACCCGTCACTTTGCGACATAAAGAACAGTGACATTGATAAAAATTGCGTATCTCTTCTTTGATTTCAAATTTTACGTTGCCACAAAGACATTCACCGTGCATCATCTAATCCTTTTAAAATGAGAGGTCATTCAGCGCCTTTTCGAATAAGTTAAACTGATATGAAGATTGGTAACCATAGAGTTAAGCATAAGATAAGTTCGAGTGAACTTACTGCTATCGGTTTAACTCCTCTATGAATTTCTTAGCCATTTTTGGACTTGTGAGTCTGATAAATTTTATATGACGATATCTAGGATCGTGAAGTATTTTGGAATAGCGAACACGGTTGCGTTTATACGTTTTTAATGTCCATAAGATAACTGAATCACGACTAAAAAATGACTTAGCAAACGTCTCAGTATTGCCCGTACCCCAAAGCTCGGTTTTAGTCACTGAGCGTATGAAAGCACGCTTTATCGCTTGGTACATCGTACGAGAGAATGGGTAATCTATCCAAATCACGTGATCAATATTAGACCATTTAATATCAGTCGTTCTACTATAGTTACCATCAAGCACCCAAGTTTCTTGTGCTAGAGAATGTTTCAACTTACAGAAAAACTCGTCATCAGTAGACTCTTGCCAATTAGGTTTCCAAAATATAGCATCCATTTCCAGATAAGGGTAGCCCAATTTATTTGCCAGTAGACGGCTAAACGTGGATTTACCGCTACCACTGGTGCCGATTACATTTATTTTTTTCATGTGCTCGCTTCCGTAAAACTTTGAGTAAAGTAGAAATATAAAAGGAAGCGGATTTTACAGAAAGTTATAGGCAAAAAAAAGCCCCCAATCAGCAGATTGGGGGCTTTTTAAGTATAAGGAGCTGACGATGACCTACTCTCACATGGGCGAACCACACTACCATTGGCGCTACGATGTTTCACTTCTGAGTTCGGGAAGGGATCAGGTGGTTCCATCGTGCTATTGTCGTCAGCAAAGGGGGTTAGATATGAGTCTTGTTGAATCAAGCTATATGGTGATATCGATTTTATCTTAACATGCAAGATAGATTCATGATTGACATACAAACCACTTGGGTGTTGTATGGTCAAGCCAAACGAGCAATTAGTATCAGTTAGCTACATGCATCGCTGCACTTCCACACCTGACCTATCAACGTCCTAGTCTTGAACGGCTCTTTAGGGAAATCTAATCTTGAGGTGGGCTTCCCGCTTAGATGCTTTCAGCGGTTATCCCATCCGAACGTAGCTACCGGGCAATGCTACTGGCGTAACAACCCGAACACCAGAGGTTCGTCCACTCTGGTCCTCTCGTACTAGGAGCAGATCCTCTCAAATTTCCAACGCCCACGGTAGATAGGGACCGAACTGTCTCACGACGTTCTAAACCCAGCTCGCGTACCTCTTTAAATGGCGAACAGCCATACCCTTAGGACCTGCTTCAGCCCTAGGATGAGATGAGCCGACATCGAGGTGCCAAACACCGCCGTCGATATGAACTCTTGGGCGGTATCAGCCTGTTATCCCCAGAGTACCTTTTATCCGTTGAGCGATGGCCCTTCCATACAGAACCACCGGATCACTAAGACCTACTTTCGTACCTGCTCGACTTGTGGGTCTCGCAGTTAAGCGCGCTTTTGCCTTTATACTCTTTGAACGATTTCCGACCGTTCTGAGCGCACCTTCGTACTCCTCCGTTACTCTTTAGGAGGAGACCGCCCCAGTCAAACTACCCACCATACATTGTCCTCGGTATTGTTATACCTGAGTTAGAACCCCAACATGACCAGGGTGGTATTTCAAGGATGGCTCCACCAAGACTAGCGTCTCGGTTTCAAAGCCTCCCACCTATCCTGCACAAGTCAGGTCAAAGTTCAATGTAAAGCTGTAGTAAAGGTTCACGGGGTCTTTCCGTCTAGCCGCGGGTACACAGCATCTTCACTGCGATTTCGATTTCACTGAGTCTCTGCTGGAGACAGCGCTGCCATCATTATGCCATTCGTGCAGGTCGGAACTTACCCGACAAGGAATTTCGCTACCTTAGGACCGTTATAGTTACGGCCGCCGTTTACTGGGGCTTCGATCAAGACCTTCGCTTACGCTAAGCCCATCAATTAACCTTCCAGCACCGGGCAGGCATCACACCCTATACGTCCACTTTCGTGTTTGCAGAGTGCTGTGTTTTTAATAAACAGTTGCAGCAGCCTGGTATCTGCGACTGCCAATAGCTTACGGAGCAAGTCCTTCACCATCAGCAGCGTACCTTCTCCCGAAGTTACGGTACCATTTTGCCTAGTTCCTTCAGCAGAGTTCTCTCAAGCGCCTTGGTATTCTCTACCTGACCACCTGTGTCGGTTTCGGGTACGATTCGTTTATGACTATCGCTTAGAAGCTTTTCCTGGAAGCATGGTATTTGCCACTTCGCTGTACAAGTACAGCTTGCTATCAGATCTCGGTATATAACAGTCCGGATTTGCCTAAACTGTCTACCTACATCCTTCCACCTAGATAACCATCACTAGGCTGGCATAACCTTCTCCGTCCCTCCATCGCATCATAAACAAGTATCGGAATATTAACCGATTTCCCATCGACTACGCCTTTCGGCCTCGCCTTAGGGGTCGACTCACCCAGCCCCGATTAACGTTGGACTGGAACCCTTGGTCTTCCGGCGTGCGAGCTTTTCACTCGCATTATCGTTACTCACGTCAGCATTCGCTCTTGTGATACCTCCAGCATGCTTTACAACACACCTTCACAGGCTTACACAACGCTCCCCTACCACTTGAAACAATTATCAAATCCGCAGCTTCGGCTCCTAGTTTGAGCCCCGTTACATCTTCCGCGCGGGCCGACTCGACTAGTGAGCTATTACGCTTTCTTTAAAGGATGGCTGCTTCTAAGCCAACCTCCTAGCTGTCTATGCCTTCCCACCTCGTTTCCCACTTAACTAGGAATTTGGGGCCTTAGCTGGCGGTCTGGGTTGTTTCCCTCTCCACGACGGACGTTAGCACCCGCCGTGTGTCTCCCGGATATCACTCATCGGTATTCGGAGTTTGCATCGGTTTGGTAAGTCGGTATGACCCCCTAGCCGAAACAGTGCTCTACCCCCAATGGTGTTCGTCCGAGGCGCTACCTAAATAGCTTTCGGGGAGAACCAGCTATCACCGAGTTTGATTAGCCTTTCACCCCTATCCACAAGTCATCCCCTGGCTTTTCAACGACAGTGGGTTCGGTCCTCCGGTGCCTGTTACGGCACTTTCAACCTGCTCATGGATAGATCACTCGGTTTCGGGTCTATACCCTGCAACTATTCGCCCTATTAAGACTCGGTTTCCCTACGGCTCCCCTAAACGGTTAACCTCGCTACAGAATATAAGTCGCTGACCCATTATACAAAAGGTACGCGGTCACCCTAATAAATTAAGGCTCCCACTGCTTGTACGCACACGGTTTCAGGTTCTATTTCACTCCCCTCACAGGGGTTCTTTTCGCCTTTCCCTCACGGTACTGGTTCACTATCGGTCAGTCAGGAGTATTTAGCCTTGGAGGATGGTCCCCCCATCTTCAAACAGGATTTCTCGTGTCCCGCTCTACTTAATATGTGCTCTTTAGTGTTTAAAATACAGGACTATCACCTACTACGGTCAGCTTTCCCACGCTGTTCTTCTACACTAAAAAACATCGGCTTCTCCCCGTTCGCTCGCCGCTACTTGGGGAATCTCATTTGATGTCTTTTCCTAAGGGTACTGAGATGTTTCACTTCCCCTCGTTCGCCTCTTATATAAATATAAGATACCTAGCTTATGCTAAGTGGGTTTCCCCATTCAGAAATCTCCGGATCACAGGATATTGCCGCCTCCCCGAAGCTTATCGCAGGCTGTCACGTCTTTCATCGCCTCTGACTGCCAAGGCATCCACCATGTGCGCTTCATTACTTGACCATACAACCCCAAGCAGTCTCTCAACCACTAAAGCTTGCATCATCATGAATGATAACGATATCACCTATGTTTACGCTTGATTCAGTTCTCTTTACTTTTGGCAATCAACCCCTGGGATAACAACTGATGTCATTAAAGAGTTGATTACCAAGGTTAATGACGACACGTGAAATGTCATCACTAACCCAGACTCATATCTATGTTTTTAAATAATACCTACGCTCTCATCGAGTCGCAGTATCTGTATAAAACAGAAAGCAAATAATCATTTACCAATCACTTGTTTCTATTTTATATTCTCGTATTAAGCCATGTGGTGGAGCCAAGGAGAGTCGAACTCCTGACCTCCTGCGTGCAAGGCAGGCGCTCTACCAACTGAGCTATGGCCCCATATATATGGTGGGTCTGATAAGACTTGAACTTATGACCCCCGCGTTATCAACACGGTGCTCTAACCAGCTGAGCTACAGACCCTGAGCGAGGATACTGTCAAAGCACTGCTTTGACCCGAGCGCAAGGAAAATTCTTTAAATAGAATTTTCTCCAAACTCAAACCTCTTAAGCTTAATACTCGCTTTTACTAAAGAACAACTTGCTGTGAATTCTTGCTGACCGAATGTCGTATTTAAGGAGGTGATCCAGCCGCAGGTTCCCCTACGGCTACCTTGTTACGACTTCACCCCAGTCATCGACCACACCGTGGTGAACGCCCTCACTAAGTTAGGCTATCCACTTCTGGTGCAATCAACTCCCATGGTGTGACGGGCGGTGTGTACAAGGCCCGGGAACGTATTCACCGCGGCATTCTGATCCGCGATTACTAGCGATTCCTACTTCATGGAGTCGAGTTGCAGACTCCAATCTGGACTACGATAGGCTTTTTGAGATTCGCATCACATCGCTGTGTAGCTGCCCTCTGTACCTACCATTGTAGCACGTGTGTAGCCCTGGTCGTAAGGGCCATGATGACTTGACGTCGTCCCCGCCTTCCTCCAGTTTGTCACTGGCAGTATCCTTAGAGTTCCCGGCCAAACCGCTGGTAACTAAGGAAAAGGGTTGCGCTCGTTGCGGGACTTAACCCAACATCTCACGACACGAGCTGACGACAGCCATGCAGCACCTGTATCACAATTCCCGAAGGCACTCTCGCATCTCTGCAAGATTCTGTGTATGTCAAGACCAGGTAAGGTTCTTCGCGTTGCATCGAATTAAACCACATGCTCCACCGCTTGTGCGGGCCCCCGTCAATTCATTTGAGTTTTAACCTTGCGGCCGTACTCCCCAGGCGGTCTACTTATTGCGTTAGCTGCGTCACTAAGTCCTCAAGGGACCCAACGACTAGTAGACATCGTTTACGGC
This sequence comes from Psychrobacter aestuarii, assembly GCF_904846035.1. Lineage (GTDB taxonomy): Bacteria > Pseudomonadota > Gammaproteobacteria > Pseudomonadales > Moraxellaceae > Psychrobacter > Psychrobacter aestuarii. The sequence continues at coordinate 2,215,768 of NZ_CAJGYT010000001.1, read as the reverse complement.
GTGGACTACCAGGGTATCTAATCCTGTTTGCTACCCACGCTTTCGAACCTCAGTGTCAGTATGATGCCAGGAAGCTGCCTTCGCCATCGGTATTCCTCCAGATCTCTACGCATTTCACCGCTACACCTGGAATTCTACTTCCCTCTCACCTACTCTAGCCTAACAGTTTCAGATGCAGTTCCCAGGTTAAGCCCGGGGATTTCACATCTGACTTATTAAGCCACCTACGCTCGCTTTACGCCCAGTAATTCCGATTAACGCTCGCACCCTCTGTATTACCGCGGCTGCTGGCACAGAGTTAGCCGGTGCTTATTCTGCAGCTAATGTCATCCATTATGGGTATTAACCATAACTTCTTCTTCACTGCTTAAAGTGCTTTACAACCAAAAGGCCTTCTTCACACACGCGGCATGGCTGGATCAGGGTTCCCCCCATTGTCCAATATTCCCCACTGCTGCCTCCCGTAGGAGTCCGGGCCGTGTCTCAGTCCCGGTGTGGCTGATCATCCTCTCAGACCAGCTACAGATCGTCGCCTTGGTAGGCCTTTACCCCACCAACTAGCTAATCCGACTTAGGCTCATCTAATAGCGCAAGGTCTAATGATCCCCTGCTTTCTCCCGTAGGACGTATGCGGTATTAATACGAGTTTCCCCGTGCTATCCCCCACTACTAGGTAGATTCCTAAGCATTACTCACCCGTCCGCCGCTCGTCATCTGGTAGCAAGCTACCAATGTTACCGCTCGACTTGCATGTGTTAAGCCTGCCGCCAGCGTTCAATCTGAGCCATGATCAAACTCTTCAGTTTAATCTTGTTTGAGACCTTTTAAGATGGTCCCTAATCTTGGCTCATTCAATCACTCGCATTTAACTTTTCGTATGTTCGTATATGAATTAACTTGAGTTATTTGCTAATCTTGAATGATAATCTTCTTTGCCATTACTGGCTGAATAACTAACATTCTGTGTCAGCAAAAATCCACACAAGTTGTTCTTTAGTATGCTTTTAAAAAGTAATATCACTGTCGTCCAGTAAATATTTATTACCCATTCTCACTAAGCTAATACGCTTCGCTACATGGGCGAGCTGACTAGTCTATCATAAAATTATAAACTGTCAAACCCTTTTTTTACCAACTTCGCAAACCAGCTATCTATCAGCTGCTTTGCCTCGTCAGTGGGGCGTATTATAGAGAGTTTATTTTGTGTGTCAAGCAGCATTTGATATTTTATTCAAATATTTTACTTGGCTACACTATTAACCCACTTCCTTTTCAACTGGGAGGCAGTATAAGCGGATTTAAAACTGGGTCAAGGATTATTTTGAGGATTTTTCTCACTGCCTTGATAGACATCAAATTGTAGAGACATTTCAATAGTTTATATACTTTAATCGCTTTACTGACTTAACAAAAATTATGAAAAACAGGATTTAGCACTACTTTTAAGAGGCTACTACTATTCTAAAGTGCTGCTATTAAAGCGATAGACATAAAAAAGCCACTACTCGTGTTAGTGGCTTTTGGTGGTATGAATGAACAGTATTTTTTACTACGCAATTTTATACGTAATCAATCGCCATCATTAAGCATAGCGCCATCATGATGATAATGGATAGTCCAAAGACTTTATACGCCCACTTAATCTGCTGCTGAATTTGGTCTTGTTCATTGGTGACCTTGATCGGTCTCATAGCAACAAGTAACCAATAGCCTGACAACAGTAGATGGACGCCCAGATACCAATAGCCAGTTGCGTTCAACGCTGTGAGCAAACTGCCCACGACTAAGAAAATGGCAATACTAACGGTAATATGCCACTGAGTCGTTCTAAAGGAGCGTTTGACTGGTAATACAGGAATACTCGCCGCGCTGTAGTCTTTTTTACGAAAGACAGCGATGGCATACGCATGTGGCATTTGCCAAATAGCAAACATGGCAAATAGTACCCAATACACACCATCAATAGACGGCGTCAAAGCAGCGTAGCCAATCACTGGCGGAATAGCACCAGAAAAACTACCAATGAATGTTCCCCAGACGGAGTGCCGCTTAAAGTACAGACTGTAAAATCCGACGTAAACGACATAACCAAACAACGCTGAGTATAAAGCCAATGGCGTGGTAAAGGTCAAACATACGACGCCGATACCTAGCAGTACGGCTGCATAGAGCATGGCTCCGGTAATAGAGAGTTCACCTGTAACCAAAACACGGTCACAGGTGCGCTGCATCCTCGAGTCAATATCACGATCGATGATGTTATTGATTACACAACCAGACGCTATCACTGTCAAAGTCCCAATCAAGGCTTGAAGCAATATCAACCAATCGGGGTTGCCTTTGGCGGCTAAAAAATAGCCACCCAAAACGGTGATAGCGTTACCAAACACAATGCCAGGTTTGATGACCTGAACAAGGGGTTGTTTGGCGACATCGAGTTTTAACTGTGCAAGTTTATTCATGATAGTCCATCAGTTAATATCTTCAAATGTCTGTACCCTATGGATGAAACATTGCCATTTAGGAATGATGAGCCTAGATATAAAAGCTCATCATTAGACATTTGCGATAACTTATACACGCAAGTTTGCCGCGCACATAAGAAAGGTAGGAACTTACTGTTGCATATTGGTCATGTCTGAATGATCAGCCATGTCCGAGTGGTCTTCTTGTGCTGTAGCAGCAGGCGCACCTTGATGAGACGGCTGGTAAGTCTCTGGTAGATCTAACTTGTCTTCAAAACCTTCAAGCTCACGATCCAATCTTGGTGTACCATCGGCATTGGTTGGCATTTTCATGCCCATGTCCATCTGCATTTTACCCATGCCAGGCATCATGTTTTCGTTGGCATTGTGCATAATCCACAATGAACCAATCATCACAATCGCCACCACAAACAAGGTGAATAAGAAGCTATAGAGTGTATTACGCTGCTCAGGGCTAAAGTCCACATGCAAGAAGAAGTACACTTGCACAGCAACCTGTGCCGCAGCAAAGACAGCAATCATCCAAATCGCGCTAGTACCTGACATCATCTCACCCATGACTAGTCCAAAAGGAATGATAGTCAGGATTACTGATAATACAAAACCGATGAGATAGCTCTTTTTACTACCGTGACTGCTCTGGCCGTGACTTACGTCTCCATGTGCATGAGCCTGCTCGGCTGCATGTAAATTTTCATTCTTCATACTGCCACTCCTACCAGATACACTAGCGAAAAGACGCAAATCCACACGATATCCAAAAAGTGCCAGAACAGACTTAAGCATCTTAAACGCGTCATCATACGCTCAGAAAGACCAAATTTGCTCAACTGGAACAACGTAAACAATAACCAGCAGATACCGACCGTGACGTGAATACCGTGCAAACCTACCAAACTAAAGAAGCTCGATAAGAAGGCACTGCGATCAGGTCCGAAGCCTTCGACGATGAGATGGTGGAACTCATAAACTTCCATCCCAACAAAGCCCATGCCAAATAGCGCCGTAATAATCAGCCATAGCTTAAGCTTTGACATGTTTTTGTCATAAGCACCAAGCATGGCAAAACCAAAGGTAATACTACTGATCAATAGCAAGAACGTTTCAACCAAAACAAACTTAAGGTCGAAAATATCTTTAGGACTTGGACCATCTGCTACGCCAACCTTGAGTACCGCATAAGCGGCAAAAAACGTGGCAAACAGAACCAAATCCGTCATTAGGTACACAAAGAAACCGAGTACCTTATTGCCCTGCACATCCAAATGGTCTGGATGATGAGGATCACTGTGGTTAAAGTAATCTATGTTGCCTTCGTGATGATCATCAGAGGGCAACAACTCCTCGCCGTTATCATCTGGTAAGTTACTATTTACGTCATGTTTATTCATAGTTTCGGTATTACTCATAATCCGTCTCCTGCGTGAACCGTACGAAGACGCTTATAATAAGCATTTTCAATTTTTTCAATTTCATCAATGGGCACGATGTAATCGATATCACGTTTGTTGGCTTCACGAATCACAAAGAAAATCATGACTAAGAAAGAGGCAATGACCAACCACCAGATGTGCCAGATAAAAGCAAAACCAAAGACGAACGACAATAAACCAATAATCACACCAGAATCTGTATTTTTTGGCATATGTATTGGGCTATAGTAATTGGGCGCTTTATCTGACGTCCAACCGCTGTCTTTAAGATGCGCTAAGGCATCAAGATCGTTAATAACAGGCAGTTGAGCAAAGTTATAAAACGGTGCAGGCGATGGCGTGCTCCACTCTAACGTACGACCATTCCAAGGATCCCCACTCACATCAGCAAGACGCTCACGATCGCGATAGCTGACATAGAACATCATCAATTGGCTGAAAATACCGAATAGAATAATAAAGGCACCAACCGCAGCAACGATCAACCAGATCTGCCAAACATCATTGGCATAATGGTTGGTACGACGCGTCATACCGAAGAATCCTAAAACGTACAGCGGCATGAACGCCACAAAGAAGCCGATGAGCCAACCCCAAAACGCACGTTTGCCCCACTTCTCATCCAAACGATAGCCAAACATTTTTGGCCACCAAAAGGTAATACCCGCAAAGTATCCAAAGACAGCACCACCAATAATGGTGTTATGGAAATGCGCGATTAAGAACAGGCTGTTATGCAAGACATAATCAATACCAGGAACCGCGAGCATGACACCTGTCATACCACCAATGGTAAAGGTAATGATAAAGCCAAGTGTCCATAAAATTGGCGTACCAAAGACGATCTTGCCTCGATACATGGTAAAGAGCCAGTTAAAGACCTTCACCCCAGTCGGTATGGCAATAATCATGGTGGTAATACCAAAGAAGGCATTGACGTTCGCGCCTGAACCCATGGTAAAGAAGTGATGCAACCAAACAATGAAACTTAAGATGGCAATAACCATCAAGGCATAGACCATACTGACGTAGCCAAACAGTTTTTTCTGCGAGAACGTCGAGATGACTTCTGAGAAAATACCAAAAGCAGGCAATACCAAGATATATACCTCTGGGTGACCCCAAATCCAAATCAGATTGATATACATCATGACGTTGCCGCCAGCATCATTGGTAAAAAAGTGCATACCAAGATAGCGATCCAGCGTTAGCATTGCCAACGTTGCCGTTAATACAGGGAAAGCGGCAACGATCAAAATGTTAGTACAAAGTGCTGACCACGTAAAAATTGGCATGTGCATCAGCTTCATGCCAGGCGCACGCATCTTTAAGATAGTCACTAAGAAGTTGACACCCGTCAGCAAGGTTCCCAATCCTGACAGCTGCAAGGCCCAAATGTAATAATCCACCCCCACTGTTGGACTGTATGTCAGCTCTGACAGTGGCGGATAAGCCAACCAACCCGTTGCCGCAAAGTCACCAATGACGAGTGACACGTTGACCAACAAGGCACCTGTAACGAATAGCCAAAATGACAGTGAGTTTAGGAACGGAAAAGCCACATCACGCGCCCCAATCTGTAGCGGTATGATCGCATTCATAAGTCCCACAACCAGAGGCATGGCAACAAAGAAAATCATAATCACGCCGTGGGCGGTGAAAATCTGATCGTAATGATGCGGCGGCAAATACCCTGTCTCAGGATAGTTGGCCAGCATCTGATGGGTACGCATCATAATAGCGTCACTAAAGCCGCGTAATAGCATGACGATTGCGACGACGATATACATGATACCAATTTTTTTATGGTCAACCGAGGTCAGCCAATCGCGCCAAAAAACGCCCCAAAGCTTCTTTTTGGTTAGAAAAATTAAAACCGCTAGCCCAGCCAAGGCCATCATACCACCTGCCGCCATAATGATAGGCTCGTGGTAAGGTATTGCCTCAAGGGACAATCTACCGAATATTGCTTCCATAATCAGCTTTCCTATTATTGAGCGTCAGCTTCTTGCGCATCATCTTTATTCGATGGCGCTGCTGGGTTAATGCTACCTTCGCCGTCATCCTTCAGATCAGACTCTAAGCCCTTATTCACAGCGTTTGGATTATCACGCTGATTGACCTCATCTGGCGCTACAAACTGATTTTGTTGCTGTGTATCTGAGCTATATTGATTCACGATATAGTCAAACATGCCAGGTTGTGCTGATTTGAAGTATTCGATGGCATGGTTCTCTGAAGGTTTTGATAACTCTTCATAAACCGCCGTATCGAGAACCTTATTGTCTCCAGCTTTAATCTTAGAAACCCAATCATCGAAACCTTGCTTATCGACAGCATGCGCCAAAAACTTCATATCCGAGAAGCCAGGACCACTATAGTTGGCAGAAAGTCCGTTATAGACACCAGGCTTATTCGCGATCAAATGCAGCTGTGTCACCATGCTCGACATGGCATAAATTTGACTGCCCAGTCTAGGAATAAAGAACGAATTCATTACCGTATCAGAGGTAATTTTGAAGCTAACTGGACGGTCTACTGGTAGATAAAGCTCATTGACAACGGCAATATTTTGTTCTGGGTAGATAAATAGCCATTTCCAGTTTTGTGCCACAACTTGAATCTCAAGCGGCGGATTGTCTTTTTGAGTCTCTAGTGGCTTGTAGGGATCCAGCGCGTGAGTACTGCGCCAAGTAATCACAGCTAAGATTGCAATAATAATAATGGGAATCGTCCACATTAAAAATTCAATCCAACTGTTGTGTGACCACTGCGGGTCGAAGTCTTTATCAGCATCTGGTCTATTCGCGCGATAACGATAAGTAAACCAGAGCGCCATGACGATGACTGGTATAACCACAATCAACATCAAGGCAGTAGTGACAATGATAAGTTCTTTATTTTGCACGCCAACTGCACCCTGAGGATGCAATACACCTTTATCACAGGCGGTCAGGAGCAAGCTGCTTATCAATACCACTACGTTGGCTTTTAGCCAGATCGGTAATTTGAAAAACGTCATGCCTTGTTAACCTTATATTCGGTCAGTTTTGTTAATACATGTTAAATGTCAGAAACACTCCATGGCTGTCACATTTTTACAATGGACAGTAAAGAGATGACGTTCAGTTTTGACCTTATTAATACTCTCTATCGCGTTGGCTATCATTATGTCAGCACTGTTACCAATCAAAATTTGGTGGGTAACACTGCTGACAACTTTAAGCGGCAAAGAGTGCATTCGGTCACTAGATTGCAACAATCATCAATAGAGTAGGTCTTAACGCTATCTGCCCAATCAAAACAGCCGCACAGAATAACGAAACAGTAGCAATAAGGTACTGTTTCTATCGGTTTAAAAGACTGAGGAGATGGGCAAATTGCTTTACTAAAAAGGGATGTAATATTTAAGAATGGCTTATTTTGAGGCTAAATTTTATCTGGCTACCACAGCACTATTCCATGCTGTTTGTAGGGTATAAAGCCATCAAATGCAACCCTTTTTAGCTGACAGGCACTATACGCTTCTTTTTTTAGAAAATCTTATCTGCAACAAAGCAGAAATAAAACTACAAGTTTTTACTATCCAAAATCTATAAATAAAGCTTGAAAATTCTATAAATTTGCGCTTATGGCTTTCATATATATGAATAGTCGTTTGAATGTGTATTGCATTTAGAAACCGCGATGAATGGCTTTAAAAAAGGATGAAAGGTATATAAAATCTGAATATTTTTCGATAACACCCTGTTTTTATAATAAATAACGTATAAAAAAAGGGACTTACCTATCGGTAAGTCCCTTAGTAAGGTTCATAATTACTTTTATATTTTTGCTTTAATCGTGGTCACAATACCAGATAGCGCATAGATAATACCAATTGCTAAGATGCCAACTGGAATGTCATACAGCACGATGCTCATGACAAGCACGCCGATAATTAGCGCGACGAAAGGAACTTTTTTCTTATCAAATTCTTTAAAGCTGTAGTATTTGACGTTACTGACCATAAGCAGACCACAGACGACAATCCAAACGGCAAACAAAGTCATGACGATGGCATCAAACTGCCCGACCCATTCGTTGTGGTCAACAGCAACCATGACGGCGGAGGTGACCAAAATCGCGGCGAGTGGACTGGCTAAGCCAACGAAGTATTTTTTATCGACGACGCCAATCTGCACGTTAAAGCGCGCCAGACGAAATGCTGCACAGGCGGTAAAGACAAACGCGCAGCCAATACCAATACGACCTAATGGCTCTAGCGCAAAGCTATAGACCAAGATGGCAGGCGCCACCCCAAAGGCGAGCATATCGGCGAGCGAATCGTACTGCTCACCGAATGGGCTTTGGGCGTTTAACATACGTGCGACACGACCATCCATGCCATCTAAAATACCTGATAAGAAGATGGCAAGCGCCGCCTTGTAAAACTCCCCTTGCGTACTGGCAAGGATAGAGAAAAAGCCAGACAATAAGGATAAGGTGGTGATGAGGTTGGGCGCAAGATACACCCCACGACTCACCACTTGCTTGCCTTCTGCGACTTCTTGTTCAATCACTTCAAAGGTCAGACCGTCATAGTTGTCAGTGTCCGCCAGATGCAGGTTGTGCTCGCTGTCATCGGTAAATGGCGGCTTGGTACCCGCATGCGGTGTGGGCGCTAGGTCGGTGTCCGAGGGGTGATTGGGCGGCTGCTTGGGTGTCATGATAAGTCCTTACTCTCCGACCAGCCAGCGTACGTTGGTCGCGCTGTCAGGCGATAGCTGTGGGGCGTCGGCAGCTTTTAAGATAGGCTGCAAGAAACGGACGATGTCGCGTGCTTGGTTGTCAAATTGCCAAGGCGGATTGATAATCAGCATGCCTGTGCCGTTAAGACCGACTGCCACGTCGTTTGGATAAATATTCAGCTCACACACCAACTGGCGGCGGATGTCGGTACGCTTCATTTTTTTATAAAACAGCTCGACCGCATCGACGTTTTTGATGGGGAACCACAGTGCGTAGACGCCTTGTGGCCATTTGTTATAGGTGTTTACCAGTAGGTTGACCAGCTGCGTAAAGTCTCTGTGCTCTTGCTCATACGGCGGATCCAGCATAATCAGACCACGGCGCTCTTTTGGTGGCACAACCGCAGGGATGCCTTCGTAGGCGTTGCGGTGATGAATGCCGATGGGCAGCTGATATACCTGATAGTTCAGCGCGTCATATTCGTTGGCTTTGGCTTCAAAAGCTTCGCCACGAATCGCAACGTCTGGGTTTTGCTGAATATGGTTGGCAATCCACCAAGGCGAGCCTGGATAGACGTTTTTATCGTAGGTTTGTTTGGCTTGTTTGACGCCGTCGATATAGTCTTTGACCGCTTGCGGGGCTTTTTCGGTGTCCGCTTGCAACAAGGCTTCGATGCCACCTTTGGCCTCGCCTGTTTTGCGCGCTTCAATACTGTTTAGTGCATACAATCCACGCCCGCCATAAGCATCAAGCACATAATAGGGCTTGTTTTTTTGGCTGAGTTGATTCAGAAGTTGTACCAATAAGATGTGTTTGACCACGTCAGCGAAGTTACCAGCGTGATAGGCGTGTTGATAGTTCATAAGTATAAAAGTTTAAAGTCAGAAAAATTGTATCTATGGTAGCATAGGCTGGGTAAAAGATAACGATGGTTTTGGTAAAGAGGCGCTTTAGACGATGACAACGATTACCAGCAATCTAGAACTGACGCGTGCCGCGCTGACTGATGATTTGTCACTCGTCCCCGAAACGCAGCAGGCGTTATCCGCCGAGACCTTCACCGTCGATTGGGAAGCGCGTCTGGACAATGAAGCACTAGACGCCTTGACGGGTAATGGCTGGGTGGTCTTGGACGAGGTATTTTCGCCCGAGGCGCTGGCGGCATTGCAAGAAGAAAGCGGCTTTGTCGATTACCGTGCGGCGGCACTGACTGCAGGCATTCAAATCAAAGACATTCGCGGCGACCGTATCCGCTGGATTAGCCAAGATTTTTTTGCAGGCTTTTATTATTTAAGCAGTATTAATGCGTTGGCTGCCCTACTCAACCGCTACTTGTTCGCGGGGATACGTCATAGCGAGGCGCATTATGCCTGCTATCCAATCGGCTTTGGCTATCAGTGGCACAGCGACAACCCTGCGGGACGCGATGAGCGCGTTATCTCGGCGGTGTTTTATTTAAATGATGACTGGACGGATGCCGACGGCGGCGCGCTAGAAGTGGTGGATAATCATGGCGTCCATCATGAAGTCAACCCTGTCGCCAATCGCTTGGTCATCTTTGACAGCAATTTACGCCATCAAGTGCAGACCGCGCACCGTCAGCGCTACTCTATCGCCACATGGATGCGCCGTGATGGTCTGGTGCCCTTTGTCAACGATACGCCTTAACCCATCTCTTATTTTTACTTCCTTTACGGTTTTATTTTTTGTAGTTACTGATTTTTTCCTTGGTTTTTGATTAAAAAAGGTTTCATATGTCCACTCAACAACACGCCGATGCTGCGGTAATGCATGCCAGCACCCCTGATGACTGCCCACAAGCGGCAACTTTGGCACTCAGTAAAGACTTGATAGCGCGTGCGTCTGTCACTCCTGAAGACATCGGTTGCCAAGATGTCTTGGCGGCGCGTTTGGGCAGCGTGGGTTTTGATTGCGAGTTTATGTACTTTGGCGACGCGGCGCAGCAAGGACAACACGCCGAGGTCAAAAACCTATGGGCACGCCGTGGTACGGGCAATCCTGTCATTTGCTTTGCAGGGCACACCGATGTCGTGCCAACGGGCAACGAAGCCAACTGGACGTACCCACCGTTTGAGCCGACCATCGCGGACGGCTATCTGTGGGGACGCGGCGCGGCAGATATGAAAACAGGCATCGCGGCATTTAGCGTGGCGGCGGAGCGTTTTGTCCAGCGTCATCCTGAGCACAACGGGTCTATCGCGCTACTGATTACCTCGGATGAAGAAGGTCCGTCGGTCAATGGTACGGTCAAAGTGGTCGAAACCTTAGAAGCGCGCGCTGAGAAAATCACGTATTGCCTCGTCGGTGAGCCATCGAGCACCGATACGCTGGGTGATGTGATTAAAAACGGTCGCCGTGGCTCTTTGGGAGCGGTATTGACGGTGACGGGCAAACAAGGTCACGTCGCCTATCCGCATCTGGCGCTCAATCCTATCCATGCGCTCTTGCCTGCCCTTGCGGAACTGACGGCTGCAACATGGGACAATGGCAATGACTACTTCCCCGCCACATCACTACAAGTCTCAAACATCAATGGCGGCACAGGCGCGACCAATGTCATTCCTGAAACCGTAGAAGTGGTATTTAACTTCCGCTTTTCGACCGAAACCACGGCAGACGCGCTAAAAGAAAAGACACACGCCATCTTTGATAAGCACTTTGCTGACAGCGATGCCAGCTACGCCATTGAGTGGAAACTCTCAGGCGAGCCGTTCTTAACCCCAGAAGGTAAGCTCGTCTCTGCCTGCCAGCAGTCGATTAAATCGGTAACGGGTACAGAAACCAAACTGTCTACCTCAGGCGGTACGTCTGATGGGCGCTTTATTGCGCCAACGGGCGCGCAAGTGGTCGAGCTTGGCGTACGTAATGCCACCATTCACCAAGTCGATGAAAAAATCGAGGTGGACGACCTTGGACGTTTGGCGCAGATTTATGAAGGGATTTTGGAGCGTTTGTTGCTGGATTAATCGTTGATTGGGTTTCACCAATTATTATCGTATAAAAAAAGCGCCTCGGGAGACTGGGGCGCTTTTTTATGACTAGCTTGCGCGTTACTACCACGCAGCATACGCGTAGCACTTATTCCGCTTCATCAATCCAGTTCATCTGAATCGATTCTAAGATGCGCTCGTTTGATTTTTGTGGGTCGTCGTCAAAATCTTCGAGCTCAGTCACCCAGCGATGCAAGTCGGTAAAACGCACGTATTGTGGGTCGGTATCGGGATATTTTTCTGACAATTGGATAGCAATCTCTAAGCTGTCTGACCATTTTAAAGACATGTAGCACTCCTTTTAAGTGGCTGATTTATAACGCATCAAAACGCAGGTTAACTTTTGGTTTTAGGCTTTTTATTTAGGCTTACTACAAAACCACCTTGTCATTTAAAGCTATGTTTAAAATGTATGCACGACAAAGTGGGCTTCAACCTTCATTATACCAATCCCTAAAAACAACCTACCTTTATCAGACTCGCTTGCTGTACTGACTGTACTATCTTCGCTCCTCTTCCTCGATAAATTAGATATCTTGATTTTTGGGAATGGTATTCTCTCTTGGTTGTTAATGCTAGCAAATTTTTTCTACCTCTGTCGAAATTCCTTGATTTTTTTTGCTACACTGAGCACTGACAAGGAAGTTGTCATTATTTTTTGATAAAAAAACATCTACACGCCAAGTTTTGGGCGATATTCATCTGCCGATTCGATACAGATTCAGTCTCATGTTGACTGATTTTTCGTCTAATTTATTGTAGAATCCCCTGTTATTTTTACCATACCCAATTAAGACGATGGTTTTAGTCATTGATTTGATTTGATTAGACGCCTTTTAGTTTGAGAGTAATTGATGATGTTATACAAGGATTTGTTATGTTAGCGTTAGAGACAGGTCATGTGCGTATGCAGCAGCAGGCTGCGGATAAATCTCAGGCGTTGCAATGTCTGGCAAATATTTTGGTAGAAGACAATCTGGTGACACCAGAGTATCTGACTGGGCTACAAGACCGAGAAAAACAAAGCCCGACCTATCTGGGTCAAGGCATTGCCATACCCCATGGTACGCCCGACTCCAGACAACACATCTTACAAACTGGCGTGCGCTTGGCACATTTTCCTGAGGGTGTCTTGTGGGACGGGGAAAACAAAGTGTATCTGGCGGTGGTCATTGCTGCCAAATCTGATGAGCATTTGCAAGTGCTACAGATATTGACCCGTGCGCTGTCTGAAGACATCTCTGAACAAGTAAAAACATCAACCTCTGCTGAAGAAATTATCGACTTACTCCAAGCCAGCCCCCCTTCTCTTGCCCTCCACGAAAATTTGATTGATACCCAAGTGCCAGCCGACGACATCGAAGATTTGCTTTGGCACAGCACGCAATTGCTCAAAAAACAAAACTTAGTGTCTTGCGGGTTTTTAACGGGGTTGAACTTAAATCAACTGATACCCTTAGGTGGTGACATCTGGTCTATTACCAGTAACAACCACGTGCTGAGTCCTGCGGTCAGTATTGTTAAGGCGCAAAATCCAGTCACTTATAATGAGCAGCCCTTTGGTACGCTCATCTGTATTGCCAATAATGACAAGACCGACATGCCACAGCTGCATCGTCTGATGGATATCTTGTTTGACCCTGAGCAATTTCAACGATTAAACCAACAACAAGACCGCCGTCAAATTGCTGATCTGATAGGCGCTGAGGTGAATCCTGACTGGCCCAGCCGCAAGGTGGTGGTTGCCAATGCGCATGGACTGCATGCGCGTCCTGCTACCAACTTGGTGAAGCTGACCAAGGCATATGATGGTGAGATTTTGGTAGCGCTGGACGACGGCAGTTATGTTTCTGCCAAAAGCCTGACCAAGCTTTTGTCTTTGGGTTGCAGACGTGGTCAGGTGCTGACCTTTATTGCTCAGCCAGAGACCGACGCTGTGGAAGGTTTGGCTAAAATTGTACAGGCGGTGAAGTCTGGATTGGGTGAAGAGGTAGAGCCCGTTGATGAGCAAGCCACACTCACGGCACAAGCGCCTGATCTGGAGTTTGCCCGTAGCATAGATGGCAACGATCAAAGCATTGGCATTGCTGCCTCTGCGGGATTGGCATTTGGCCCTGCCCATGTGATTAAACCAAAGCAGTTTAGCTATGAGCGCTTTGGGGATGGCGTAGAAAAAGAAACGCAAAAACTAAAACACGCCGTGGCTGAAGTCAAACGCCACCTCCAAGATGACATAGACAGTGCCGAAGCGGTGCAGATTCAGCAGATTTTTCAGGCGCATTTAGAGATGCTGGATGACCCTGAGCTGGTGAAAGGGGTGAATGAGCATTTGGTACACGACCTGTCTGCCCCAGCCGCATGGCATGCCCATATAGAGGCGGCTGCCGATGCTCAAGAGGCTCTAAAGGATAAGGTGCTGGCTGAACGAGCGGCTGACTTAAGAGACATTGGGGAGCGGGTGCTGGCGGTACTGTGTGGGGTGGCAGCAACCGAAGAGCCTGACGCGCCATATATTTTAATCATGCATGATGTGGGCCCAAGCGATGTGGCACGCCTCAACAAAGACCGTGTGGCGGGCATACTCACTGCGGTGGGTGGGGCAAGCGCACACAGTGCCATTGTGGCTCGGGCACTTGCCATTCCTGCGGTGGTTGGTGCTGGTGAGGCAGTGCTAAACATAGAGACGCAAACGACGGTACTTATAAATGGTGACAACGGTGAATATGTCATCAGCCCAGAACAAGCGCTGATTGACAACGCCATACAAGAGCGTGCTCGCCAGCAGCAATTGCGCCTTATTGCAGAAAAATCTAGCCAAGACCCTACCATCACAACAGATGCGCATCAGGTTGAGGTGGCGGCGAACATTGGTAAGATTCAAGCAGTCCGTGACGCAGTGAGCGCCGGTGCAGAAGCGATTGGGCTGTTGCGTACTGAGCTGGTGTTTATGGCGCATGCCAGTGCACCCAATGAGCAAACGCAAGAGGCAGACTACCGCCACGTGTTAGACACGCTTGCCGGACGCCCTTTGGTGGTGCGTACCTTGGATGTGGGTGGCGATAAGCCATTGCCCTACCTGCCTGTGCCCAGTGAAGAAAACCCATTTTTAGGACTACGGGGCATTCGTTTGACCTTGCGTCGTCCTGAGTTGCTGCGTCAACAGCTGACGGCATTGCTGAAAGCCTCAGATAATCGCCCATTGCGCATTATGTTTCCAATGGTTGGGCGGCTGGAAGAATGGCGGGCTGCCAAAGCCATCTTGGATGAGCTGTTGGTCAGCTACCCATGTGAAAATTTGCAAGTGGGGATTATGGTTGAAGTGCCTGCTGCGGCATTGCTTGCGCCAATACTGGCTAAAGAAGTGGACTTCTTTAGCATTGGTACGAATGACTTGACCCAATACACCATGGCGATAGACCGTGGTCATCCCCTACTCTCGGCAGAAGCGGATGGACTGCACCCCAGTGTGCTAATGCTGATAGACCAAACTGTGAAAGCTGCACACGCTCATGGAAAATGGGTGGGTGTGTGCGGTGAGCTGGCGGCGGATGCCTTGGCAGTGCCCGTGCTGGTGGGACTGGGTGTGGATGAACTAAGCATGTCAAACACCAGCATTCCTCTGGCTAAAGCTCAGATACGCACGCTGAACTTTGCCAATTGCCAACAGCTGGTGCATAAAGCCTTGGCGTGTGATAGCGCTACCGCTGTCAGAGAGCTGGTGAGCGCTGAGCAAAACCGAGCGGCAAATAACTCACAAGCAAATCAGGAATAAGGCATGGCAAAGATATTAACCATTACCCTAAACCCTGCCATTGACTTGACGGTGGGCATTGATGAGCTGATGGTAGGTGCTGTGAACCGACAGCAGTCTGTCATCACCCATGCAGCTGGCAAGGGCTTGAATGTGGCACAAGTGCTCAAAGACTTGGGGCATGAAGTTGTTGTCAGTGGGTTTTTGGGGGATGAGAACCGTCAGATATTTGAAAGTCACTTTGCTCGTGAAGGGTTTGATAATCAGTTTGTGTATGTGTCCGGTGAGACTCGGCAAAACCTGAAAATTGCTGAAGCGTCAGGACGCATGACCGACATTAATGGCAAAGGATTTTGGGTGGATGACAACGCCAAAACCCAGCTGCGAGCTCAGCTCAGTGCTGTTTTGCAAAGCGATGCAGAAACTGGCGGCAATGAAGTGGATGTGGTTATCATTGCTGGCAGCTTACCACAAGGTTATAAAACCAAAGAGCTGACTGCACTGATTGAATGGCTTAAATCACAAGGCAAGAAAGTGGCCGTGGATACCAGCGGTCAGGCGCTGAGTGCGGCTATTGCTGCCAGTCCTTGGCTGATAAAACCCAATACCGACGAGCTGACAGAAACCTTTCACCGACCTGCGGCAACGTTTCGAGAACAACAAAAGCTATTTGCCTCGATTAACCAGAACATTGAGCATGTAGTCATCTCGATGGGGGAGCAAGGGGTTAACTGGCTCAATACACAACAGCCACTGTATGCCAAAGCACCCCA
This sequence comes from Psychrobacter aestuarii, assembly GCF_904846035.1. Classification (GTDB taxonomy): domain Bacteria; phylum Pseudomonadota; class Gammaproteobacteria; order Pseudomonadales; family Moraxellaceae; genus Psychrobacter; species Psychrobacter aestuarii. Next base: position 2,199,583 of record NZ_CAJGYT010000001.1, on the reverse strand, counting down.
TGTGACGGTGAAAAGCACCGTGGGCGCTGGCGATTCGCTATTAGCCGGTATGGTGCATGGCTTGTTGTCCGATGATAGTGCCGAACAAATTTTGACTCAAGCTACTGCGATTGCCAGTCATGCGGTGACGCAAGTGGGCTTTAGCATTTCTGATTTTTCTTCTATTACCGATTTGCAGCAGCAAGTCACTGTCCACCCATTAGGCTAGTATGATGCAAGATATTAAACACATTTTATTTATTCCTCATAGCAGCACGCAGCCCATTAATGCGTTGATTTTGACCAGAAAACTTGCCAGTGTGGCAACCCAGCTTGGCTATGAGCATTTTATTTCTGAGTCTGCCAAAACCTTTGATGCCAGTGCGGTGGATGCGGTGATTGTGGTGGGCGAGCCGCTAAAGTCTGTCGGAAAACTACAAGGCAAGCCTGTGGCGAATATTCATTTAGCCAATGCCCAGCAAGATGCTCAGGCGTTATTAACGACGGCATTAAGTCATGCAAGCGTTAATGAAGCAGACTTGGAAACAGGTCAAGCAGGCGAGCCAGCAGCAAGCCTCTCTAGTAGCCCCTCAAGCAGCCCCTCTATAAATCCCTCGACAAGCGACCCTACCCGTTTTGTTGCCATCACTGCCTGCCCAACTGGGGTCGCGCATACCTTTATGGCGGCTGAAGCCTTGGAACAAGGCGCCGCAAAGCTGGGTTATGAAATTGAGGTGGAAACCCAAGGCTCGGTGGGGGCAAAAAATATTTTGTCTGATGAAGACATTGAGCAGGCAGATATTGTGATACTGGCGGCAGATATTGAAGTGAATACTGACCGCTTTGTGGGCAAACGTGTGTACCGCTGTAGCACCGGATTTGCCTTAAAACAGACCGATAAAGCTTTTGCGCAAGCGATCACTGAAGCCAAAGTGCTGACTGCTGCCAATCAAGCTGCTGATGTCAGTAGCGGCGCTCAAGGCGCTGAGAAAAAAGAAAAAGCAGGCGTTTATAAACACCTACTGACAGGTGTGTCTTTCATGCTGCCTATGGTGGTTGCCGGTGGTTTGTTGATTGCGCTGTCGTTTGTGTTTGGTATCGAGGCATTTAAAGAGCCGGGCACACTGGCGGCAGCACTCAAGCAAGTGGGTGATGCGGCATTTTTACTTATGGTGCCTATGCTGTCTGGCTACATCGCCTACTCCATTGCCGACCGTCCAGGGCTGGCGCCCGGATTGATAGGTGGGGTGCTGGCAAGTCAGCTACAAGCAGGGTTTTTGGGCGGGATTGTCTCTGGATTTTTGGCCGGTTATGTGGCATTACTCATCGCCAAAAAGTTAAAAATGCCCGCCAGTTTGGAGGCCTTAAAACCCATTTTAATCATTCCCCTGCTGGCGTCTTTGATTGTTGGCTTGGCGATGATTTATGTGATTGGCAACCCTGTGGCGCAAATCTTTGAAGCCATGCAAAACTTCTTGAACAATATGGGCACGACCAATGCGGTACTGATGGGTATGGTGCTGGCTGGCATGATGTGTATAGACCTTGGTGGTCCAATTAACAAAGCTGCTTATACCTTTACCGTTGGGCTGCTGACCACGCAAACTTATATGCCAATGGCGGCAACCATGGCGGGCGGTATGGTGCCTGCGATTGGTATGGGCATTGCGACTTTGGTCGCTAGAAATAAATTTAGCCAGCCAGAGCGTGATGCGGGTAAGGCGGCGTTTGTATTGGGGCTGTGTTTTATCTCGGAAGGGGCGATACCCTTTGCTGCCAAAGACCCGATACGGGTGATTCCCAGCTGTATCGTGGGTGGAGTGTTGACTGGTGGTCTGGTGGCACTATTTAACAACCAGCTAATGGCACCACATGGCGGGGTGTTTGTGCTGTTGATACCCAATGCCATCACTCAGCCCATGCTGTATTTGTTGGCGATTGCTGCCGGTAGTATTGTTACTGGTGTGGTGTATGCAGTTGTTAAAAAACGGCAAGAAGCTGCGCCCAGTCTGGAGACTCAACCTGTATAAGCACAGCCTATGTATGCGCTGTACGAGGTATAGGCTGTTTTATACCTGTACTGCTAAAAACCATTGACCTTCGATAAAAAAGCTGGGACTTATCCCAGCTTTTTTTGTGTCTGCCTAAAGTAGCTAAGGGTAGCTAAAAATGCGTTTAATGCGCCATCACATAAGGGCAAACTTATTTAAGCGACGGCAATTGGATGCTGCCATCAATGCAGGTCACCGCTTGACCGCCGACCAAAACTGCCGCTTGCTGAATCTGTAGGCGGATGTGCCCGTCTCGACCCAATACCTGACCTTGGCTAGACTGTATTGTGAGACCATCTGCCCCCTCTTCTTCTGCATAATCAAAGACCGCATGGTGTCTCATAAATGCTGCCACACTGCCATTGCCACTACCGCAAACGGGGTCTTCATTGATGCCTGATATTTTGATACTTTTATTTTGGTACTTTTAAAGGTTTTAGTTTTTTTAATTTTGCGATTTGATGGCGGTTTGATGCGCGTTCCACGTATCTATCACGGCACTGGGATGGCTGTCTTCATTGACCAGAATTTGCGGAAGCTTGAGTTCTTTTTTGGTTTTTAGCATAAACTTGGTCATGCCAATTGCCATCAAGCTATTATTTACAAAAAAATGGTGCTGAAAATACAGATATTTTTTATCCCACCCTTCTAGCTGGCTTTTTACCGTGAGCTTTTCTAAAAAACGCACTTCTTTTAAATAGACCATCTCTTGCATGGAGATAATCCAGAACAGATTGGGTATGCCTTTGTGATGACAGCATTCGACTATCCATTTGGTGATGTTCAGCTCAATAAAAGACAGATAGCGATAGTTTGGCAAATGATCACGCCAGCCCATGTCATGTGGCAAAACCCGATAGCTGCGAGAGATGGGCGAAAACAATTGCTCATGGTTAAGCTGAATGCTTTGCGATGGTGATGCGGCTGACTCAGTTGTTGATGACTGGGTGTGCTTTAGCTACTGTTTTAAGAGTGCCATCATGATAAAAAAACGGATAAGCATGTTCATGTGCTGAGGTGGTCCTTGTCATGTTTTTGGTTATTTTTATAAAGTATAAAAGAAAAAGACTGCCGAAGCAGTCTTTTAGGCTGATGATAAAATCTAGGGCGTATCATCAATTAGCCCATGAAATCATTTAGCGGTCTTAAACTGGCTAAATCTTGCCAAACAGCGTCAAAAATCTTGTGAATATACCGATATTCTCTGCAATTTTTTCCTTATTTGGCGACGATTTATCTCACTTTAAGCCTCGCTATCTAAATGATGACACGCCCTAGTTCAAGACTCAATACGGCAATGAGGCCACAGTAAGTGAATAACTGTTAGTGACCCGTACCGTTGATGCTACGCACCATTTCTTCGACAATTTTTTTGGCGTCTCCAAATATCATCATGGTTTTGTCCATATAAAATAAGCTGTTGTCCAAACCTGCGTAGCCTGTACTCATTGAACGTTTGATAACCATCACGGTTTGTGCCTTGGTCACCTCAAGGATGGGCATGCCAAATATCGGTGAGGCTGGGTCTTGTTTGGCAGATGGATTGACCACGTCATTTGCACCAATCACCAACACCACATCAGTACTGGCAAAGTCTGAATTAATCTCATCCATTTCTAAAATATCATCATAAGGTACGTCTGCTTCGGCAAGTAACACGTTCATGTGTCCTGGCATACGCCCTGCGACAGGGTGAATCGCAAAGCGAACATTGACGCCTTCATCTTTTAATAGCGCGTACATTTCTTTAACCGCATTCTGCGCGCGGCCTTGAGCCATACCGTAGCCTGGTACGATAATCACATCACTGGCATTGGCCATTAAGAAACCTGCATCTTCTGCTGAACCAGACTTGTAGGTTTTTGGCGAGCCATCGTCGTCACCAGCAACAGCAGCAGCCGTACCCATACCTCCAAACAAAACATTTAATAAGGAACGGTTCATCGCGCGGCACATGATATACGACAAGATAGCGCCTGATGAGCCAACCAAAGAGCCTGCGATAATCAGCATGGAGTTGCCAAGCGTAAAACCGATACCTGCGGCTGCCCAGCCTGAGAATGAGTTTAACAGCGATACCACAACAGGCATGTCACCGCCACCAATCGGTGCAATCCACATCCAGCCAAAAATTACCGCCAATAGCGTCATGATATAAAATGCGGTCAAAGAATCAGTCGTAAAATACAGAATACCAAAGCCAATCATGGCAATAAATAACAGCGCCTGCACGGGCTTCACCCAGCTGCCAGCCACTGTTTTTGCCCAGCTTTTTGCCGCCAGTTTACCAAAGGCAAATACGGATGCCGAAAAGGTAATCGCGCCAATAAAACAGCCGACGAACAATTCAAGACGCGCTACCGTACTGTGTGCTTGCTCGGTATGTAATACGGTTGCCAAAGCAATCGCAACTGCCGCCAAACCTACAAATGAGTGCATCAGCGCGACGGTCTCTGGCATCTGCGTCATAGCGACGGTTTTGGCTTTCCATAAACCAACTAGCGCACCCAGCACCATGGCACCAATAATCAGCCAAAGTATAGGGCCATCCGCTAAGAAAAAGGTCGTAATCACCGCAATGGTCATGGCCGCCATACCCAAACGGTTGCCACGGATAGCGGTTTTGGGACTAGATAAGCCGCGTAACGTCAATACGAACAATATCGCACCGACAAGATAAAACCAGTCTGCATTGGCAGCGATGACATTCATAGAATTCATGCGTCGCTCCCAGTGTCGGCTGCTACTTTTTTGGCTTTGGGTTTGAACATAGACAGCATGCGCTCCGTGACCGCAAAGCCACCAAAAATATTAATACTGGCTAAAAATACAGCAAAAGCACCCAACAGACTGGTGGCACTAAAGTCACTACCATCAATCGTCGCGGTTTGTAGCATCGCGCCCACAATCACAATGCTTGATAGCGCATTGGTCACTGCCATCAGCGGCGTATGCAGCGCAGGCGTGACGCCCCATACCACGTAATAGCCCACAAAAATCGCCAGCACAAAAATGGTAAAAATCGCTACAAATGGTGTGCTACCCATGTCTCCAGCGTGCGCTACACCCAAAACGGTCGCTATCATCTGATTCTCCTAAAATCCCTTTAAAGTTGTCAAACTGTGTTGTCAATGCGTCGCTGCGTCATTAGCGTGGTGCGAGGCGTATCTGCCCTGCATGGGTCACGGCCAATGCCCCTTGGATGTCATCATTCATATCAAGGTGTAAAGTTAGTGTTGTTTTGTCACCATCAGACGCCTCACTTTTGATAAGCGTTGTAATAAAGTTCACCAAGTTATTGGCGTATAAGTCAGAAGCCTGCGCTGCGAGCATGGACGGAATATTCGCTGCCCCTACGATGCGTACGCCTTGCTCAGTTGTGACGGTTTCATTCGCAATGCACCCTTCGACATTGCCGCCCGTCGCAGCTGCCATATCAATAATTACGGCCCCTGCTTTCATAGTGTCGAGCGTCGTTTTATGTACCAGCCTTGGGGCTTGGCGTCCGGGTATTTGCGCGGTCGTAATAACGATGTCCGCCGCACGCAAGGCTTTGTCCACCACGGCCGCTTGGTCTTTGATGTATTGCGCTGACGGCGTCCATGCATAGCCGCCCGTGGTTTTTGCTTGCTGGGCTTCTTCTTCGCTCATGGGCACATCCAGCCACTTACCGCCCAATGATTCCACTTGTTCTTTGGCCGCAGGGCGTAAATCACTGGCCTCAACAACCGCGCCCAGACGCTTTGCCGTGGCAATGGCTTGTAGACCTGCCACACCGACACCCAAAATAACAACTTTGGCGGGTTTTACCGTGCCTGCGGACGTCATAAACATCGGAAAAGGACGCGAGTAGGTATTGGCTGCGAGTAACACGGCTTTGTAGCCTGCAAGATTGGCCTGTGAAGACAGTACATCCATATTCTGAGCACGCGACAAGGTACGTGGCAGCAGCTCCATTGCAAATGCCGAAACCCCTTTTTCTGCATACGTGTTTAGCTGAGTATTGCGATACGGGTCGAGCATACCCATCAGCAGTTGTCCTGAGCGCATGCCTTCTACCAAATTGGCTGACAAATCATCTACCACAGTAATCATATCTGCGGACTTGATGACCTCAGCGCTCGTTGGCGCGATACTGGCACCCGCGTCCTGATAGCTGGCATCAGTATAATAAGCGCCCACACCTGCCCCTGTTTCAACAACTACAGAAAACCCCAGCTTTTGTAATTTTTTGACCGCGTCAGGGGTGAGTGCTACGCGATTTTCTAGGGCACTGGTGGCACGGATAACACCTATGTTCATACGCTTTCCTTGTAGTGAGTGACGGCATCGCACGGATAATGCATCAGACGATATTCAGATTAGAATTGGAGCAATATTGTTTAGCAAAAGAGCGGTATTCTTTAGGACTCGGACACCATCATTTCGCAAAGGTAGTAACCTCACAAATACTATCAAGTAAATAAATGGAATTATAGTAGCCATCACGAACATTTATTATATAAATAATCCTTGTATTGTCTTGGCTGTGCGCGATACCTTAAAACTAAGTGATAAATTCGGTTTTACATTACTGCTCGCCGTTTTATTGGTATATTGACCTGACTTATTTTTAAACCCGTTTTAGCTGATGAGGAATAATCATGTACTTCTTACTCTCCCCCGCAAAATCACTGAACGAAACAGACGCTGTGCCCGCTGCGGCAACTGAATTTTCGCAGCCTGAGCTGATTGCACCCGCCAGCGAGCTGATGCACGTCTTAAAAGACAAAGACCCGCTGGACTTGCAAGAGCTGATGGGCATCTCAAACGACTTGGCGACCTTAAACGCTGAGCGTAACCAGCAGTGGCAAACGCCATTTACCACCGACAATGCCAAGCCTGCGCTGTACTTGTTCGATGGCGATGTGTATACAGGCTTAGACGGCTATGCGCTGGACAAAGCCGCAGCCGAATATGTCAATGCGCACGTGGGCATCCTTTCAGGCTTGTATGGCGTGTTAAAACCGCTGGACTTAATCCAGCCATACCGCCTAGAGATGGGCACAGCATTAGAGAATCCCAAAGGCAAAAACCTATACACGTTTTGGGATGACGCCATCACGCAAGTGGTCAACGAGCGCGTGCAAGCGGTACAAGGCGATGAGGACAAGCCTGTACTCGTCAATCTGGCATCCAATGAATACTTTAAGGCGATTAAAAAGGCAGCCCTACGCGCACGGGTGATTACCCCGCGTTTTGAAGATGAAAAGAATGGCAACTATAAAGTGATTAGCTTTTATGCCAAAAAAGCACGCGGTCTGATGGTGAAATACGCCGCCGAGAATAAGATTACTGAGGCTGAAGGGTTAAAGGGGTTTAACTTGGCAGGCTATTATTACTGCGAAGCGGCGTCTGATGCTAAGACGTGGACGTTCCGCCGCGATGCGGATGCGCAGTAAGGACAGCTGTCCTATTTAAAGCGATACGCTTGGCAATAAAAACCCCCGATAAGCGATTGCCTATCGGGGGTTTTGTTTGGCTGATGGGTTCAACCAGCTTTATAGCAGTATTAGGGACGATTACATCATGCCGCCCATACCACCCATGCCGCCCATACCACCAGCAGCACCCATACCTGCCATCGCGTCATCTTTCTCTGGCAAGTCGGTAATCATGGCTTCAGTGGTGAGCATTAGACCCGCTACTGATGCCGCGTTTTCTAGCGCTGAGCGTGATACTTTGGCTGGGTCAAGGATACCCATCTCGAGCATGTCGCCGTACTCGCCTGATGCGGCGTTGTAGCCGTAGTTGCCGCTGCCGTTCTTCACTTCGTTCACTACAACTGACGCTTCTTCGCCTGCATTGGTAACGATTTGACGTAATGGCGCTTCCATCGCACGACGTAGGATGTTGATACCTGCGTCTTGGTCTTGGTTGTCACCAGTTAGGTCAGCTAACGCGTTAAGCGCACGTACGAGCGCAACGCCACCACCAGGTACGACGCCTTCTTCTACTGCTGCACGAGTTGCATGCAAGGCATCGTCAACGCGGTCTTTTTTCTCTTTCATTTCAGTTTCGGTCGCTGCGCCGACTTTAATGACAGCAACGCCGCCTGATAGCTTAGCAATACGCTCTTGTAGCTTTTCTTTGTCATAGTCAGAGCTAGACTCTTCGACTTGACGGCGGATAGACTCAACGCGCTCTTCGATGTCGGTTTTGTTGCCCGCGCCATCAACGATAACGGTATTTTCTTTACCGACCGTGACTTTTTTCGCGGTACCTAGCTGCTCAAGTGTCGCGCTCTCTAGGCTCAGACCGATTTCTTCAGAAATGACCGTACCGCCTGTCAAGGTTGCGATGTCTTGTAGCATGGCTTTACGACGATCGCCAAAGCCTGGGGCTTTAACCGCACACGTTTTTAGACCGCCACGCATGTTGTTGACAACCAATGTCGCTAGCGCTTCGTTTTCTACGTCTTCAGCAATGATAAGCAATGGCTTGCTTTGCTGCATGACTTGCTCAAGTAATGGCACGATTTCGCGGATGTTAGCGATTTTTTTGTCAACCAATAGGATGAACGGGTTTTCAAATTCAGCAGTCAGACTGTCTTGCTTGTTCGCAAAGTATGGGCTGATGTAGCCACGGTCAAACTGCATGCCTTCGACCACTTCTAGCGTGTCTTCAAAGCCTGAGCCTTCTTCAACAGTGATGACGCCTTGCTTGCCGACTTTTTCCATCGCTTGCGAGATCAGCTCACCGATTTTGGTGTCTGAGTTGGCAGAGATAGAGCCGACTTGCGCGATGGCTTTGGCATCGTTGGCTGGGGTTGATAGCTCTTGAATTTGTGCTACCGCAGCGCGTACTGCTTTATCGATACCGCGCTTTAGATCCATTGGGTTCATGCCCGCAGCGACCGACTTCATGCCTTCTTGCAAGATGGCTTGTGCCAATACGGTTGCGGTAGTCGTGCCGTCACCCGCCACGTCATTGGTGCGGCTGGCAACTTCACGTACCAATTGCGCGCCCATGTTTTCAAATTTGTTTTCAAGTTCGATTTCTTTGGCAACCGAGACACCGTCTTTGGTGATGGTTGGTGCGCCAAATGATTTGTCGATGACCACGTTACGACCTTTTGGTCCTAGGGTCACACGTACTGCGTTTGCCAGTACGTTTACGCCGTCCATCATTTGTTTGCGTGCGTCAATACCAAATTTTACATCTTTTGCCATGTGATATTACTCCAAGAATCATCTAATTATATAAGGTTGTGCGTGTGCTACTCGGCGAGCATTTATGCTTCTAGTACGCCAAGCACGTCGGCTTCTTTCATGATTAATAATTCTTCACCGTCAACTTTCACCGTTTGACCTGCATATTGACCGAACAATACGGTATCGCCAACTTTCACATCTAGGGCGCGGACGTCGCCGTTTTCACGGATTTGACCATTACCCACAGCCAAGACTTCACCTTGAGAGGGTTTTTCTTGTGCTGAACCTGGCAGTAAAATGCCACCAGCGGTTTTTTGCTCTTCTTCTACGCGGCGAACAACAATGCGGTCATGTAAAGGACGAATGTTCATCTGTATGACTCCAAAAATCAGTCGTTGATTGTGAAATTATTTAAGTAAGGGGGCTCGATTTTCTTATCGAGCTTGTTGCCAATAGTGGGGACTTAGGCGTGTTGCTTCAAGTGGCATCCATAAATTTTTGGCAAAAAATTTGCACGTATTCGGCGCAGATTTACGCGCTCAGCTATGCTTATTTTTCAAGACCCAAGACGGCGCCAGCCGCCACACCATCTGGCGCGGGCGAAAGTACGGATGCTTTGAACACGCCGCCAGGTGAGCTTGTAGCAATATCGGCAACAAAAACGCCACAGCGCTGTAAGGCAGCGGGCTTGAATATGTAACAAAGTATAACCACTATAGAGGGCACAATTACCCCGCTTTTGCACCAGACAATAAGGATGGATTATGACAAGACATCGCAGCGCGCAGGTCAATCTTGCGACAAAAACTTGGTTAAAATCCTGCATGACAGGTATGGGCGTCGCCGCGCTTGGTATCGCCAGCATCACCGCTCCTAGCATCGCGAGTGCCAAAACCTTGGAGCCGAGCAGCGCAAGCTACAACTTCACGGTTGAGGACAAATACAAAGGCACGGCGACCCGCACCTTGAGCAACTCGGGCAACACGTGGCAGTACAATGTCAAAGCACGCGTGGCGGGTGTGGCAAGTGCTGCGCAAAGCAGCAGCTTTAGTATCAGTGGCAATCAAGTGCGCCCAACCAAAGCCAGCACCACCTACAAAGTATTTGGCATCGGCAGCACGCACAACTTGAGCTTTAATAACAGCAAAAAACAAGTGGTCAGCAGCTATAAGGGCGATAGCAATACCCTATCGATGCCGCAGCAAGCCTTTGATGATTTAAGCCTAGAGGCGCAAATTCGCCAAGAGCTGTTAAACGGTAAGTTCTCAGGCAACTATTACCTTGCCAAAAAAGACAAGGTCGAAAAGACGCCATTTAAAAAGTCAGGCTCAACCAAAATCACCGTGCCCGCAGGGACTTTTGATACCGTGCGTGTCGACCGCGTCCATGATGACAGCAGCCGCAGCACCAGCTTTTGGCTTGCGCCCAGTCTCGACTACTTGCCTGTAAAAGTCATGCAGGTCAATGACGGTAAAAAAATGGACTTGGAATTGACCAAGGTCAACTAAACCATCAACACCGTTAGGCAAAAACAATCTATAAAAAAAGCGGCTTTATTAATAAGCCGCTTTTTTTCGTTTGTATGTTATCAATACTGCTAGACATAGCGTCTAGTAACGCGGTGGTCGTGGTTTTTTGACCACTTTATTCATCGACGGCAAGCGCTTTAATAAAATAAATAAGCAGGTATTGATAAGCAGCAGCAGCACAAAATCAACGATATAAATCATCAGCTCCGCCATGCCGCTACCATAAACGCGGATAAAGAGTACCACGCCACTGGCACCCAAATAGATGAGCGTCAGCATGCTGCCGAGCAATAACGCATAAGGCGAACGCGCACGCCACATCCATGGCGTGAGTATAAACGCGGGCAACAGCCACAATCCCTGCCACACCATGCCGCCTAAGATATCTGGATGATTGACATTAACCAAGTGCACGAGCGTCGGCAGGCACAGCAAACGATAGACCAGCCACGTCAGCCACGCCCCTTGCAGCCACGGCGTGATGCGCTGGGCAGCAGGCGGTGTGCTCTTAGCACTCGGCAGGGTGACAGGACGTGCGGCGTTATCTGGGGTATCGGGCATGGGCGGGTCTGCTCATTGAGTCGAATGTATAAGGTGCGCAGCTTAGCGCGTCCAGTTGGCTTGTGCAAGCGCCTCGGCACTGATGGCCAGACGATGCCCTTGAGCAACGGCGAGTTCAAGCTCATCTTCTTCAATCGGCTGATCATGCATCACGCCACTGACATGACTGGCACCATAAGGTGAGCCGCCACGCACCGTGCGTTTAAGCGCAGGCTCAGAATACGGCAAGCCAATCATCATCATGCCGTGGTGCATTAAGGGCAGCATCATGGTCAGTAGCGTGGTTTCTTGCCCGCCATGGGTCGAGCCTGACGTTGTAAACACACACGCGGGCTTGTTTTGCAGATTGCCGCCCAGCCAAAGCGTGACCGTATTGTCCAAAAAATGCTTTAAAGGCGCGGCCATATTGCCAAAATGCGTGGGACTGCCGAGCGCCAAGCCGCTACAGTCTTTTAAATCATCCATGGTGCAGTACGCATCACCGACATCGGGTAGGTCTTGCTCCGAGCAGGTGCTTTTTCGTACGGCGGTCTCTATCACCACATTGGGGACGGTACGCACGCGAGCTTGCATCCCTGCAGACACCACGCCTTTGGCAATGCCGTGGGCGATGGCCTTAGTCGTGCCGTGATTGGAGTAGTATAAAACCAGCACATAAGGGGCTGTCTGACTCATGAGCGCAATCCTTTTTTATACGCAGTCGCGGCTTATTCATATTATTAGCATGAGGACTGTATTTACAGCGTTTTGATACGGCTCGTTCCTGATACGAACCGATTGTCGGTATATTATGCCCCAGTTGCTGTGACGCTGGCAAACCTACGTGTGCCTTGTGCTTGCCAGCAGGCAAAGCGACGCATAAGGATGCTGCCGAGCGCACAAACCCTACCGCCTATGCATTTTTACACAAATCAAAAGCAGATGTTCATAAACGATATTTGTTACACTGTTTCTCAATTCTTACCTTATATTCATAAAAACGGCTTGTATGGATAATTTATTAAAAAAAATCCCTTTTGCACATCAGCGCTGGTTTCAGTTTTTGCGCTTTTTGACGCGACATTTTTTTGAGGATGACTGCCAGCAAAAAGCCGCCTCACTGACCTACACCACCATGCTCTCTATCGTACCGATTTTGACGGTGCTGCTGATGATACTCTCCTCTGTGCCCGCGCTTGCGGACGTGCGCGCGCAGATATACGAGGTGATTTATAGCAATTTGCTGCCGCAATCGAGCCTACAAGTCAGCCAATACATCAATAGCTTTGCTGAAAAGTCGTCCAATCTGACCATCATCGGGGCAATGATTCTGTTCGTCACCACCATCATGACCTTGACGACCATTGAGCGCGCTTTTAACCAGATATGGCGTGTCGAAGACCGCTCAGGCGGCATCAAAAGCATCTTGCGCTATTGGACGATTGTGACGCTAGGTCCACTGATTTTGGGTACGGCGTTTATCGCCTCAAGCACCATTCAAAGCTTGAGCTTTTTAAATCAGCAGATTGCAGGCTACGGTATTGATTGGTCGTTTTGGATTCAGGCGGCATCAATCAGCGTGACGGTGGCGGGTTTTATTGGTATGTACTGGTTTATCCCCAAAGCGCAAGTGCCCATTAAAAATGCGGCGATTGCAGGTATTATGGTGGCGCTCGTCTTTGAGCTGCTCAAGCATATCTTTGGTACGGTCATCAGTAACTTTACCAGTTATGAAGCCATCTATGGCGCGTTTGCGGCGCTGCCTGTCTTTTTGTTGTGGATTTTTTTGTCGTGGAATTTGATTTTGCTTGGGGTGGAGGTCAGCTATACCTTGACCATTTTTGAGACCGAGGAGGTCTATCCGCGCCATCCACTGCTTAGCCTGCTCGATATGTTAAACGTGGTGTACAGCAAGCACCAAAGTGGCGAGAGCGTGACCGAGCAAGAGCTGCGCAATGTGCTCGGGCGCAAAGAGCTGCCCAAATGGTACACCTATATCAATTATCTCAAAGACAGCAATCTGATTACCGTCACCGATGACAACGCTTATGTGCTCAAACGAGACTTGACCAAAATGAGTCTGTGGGATTTTTATCGCACCTTACCCTACCCGCTGCCGATTAAAGATGAGCTTGATGAGATGAAAAGTGAGCATCAAGAGCCGTGGCTGAGCTTGCTGGTGCGCCGTTTTATCAATACCGAAGCCTACGCCAAAGAGCAGCTGCATCTGCCATTGGCGCAGATATTTGCTCACAATCCGCCGCGCAAAAAAACCGACCCTGAAAAGCAGCCGCATCATGCGATTAAAGCCAAAAAAAGCGGTAAGCCCGACTTTGAACCCGAAGCGTATGACAAAGACAGCACCGTCGAGCATGACAACTACGACAATGAGGCGGTGATTCCTGACGCTGATGACTACATCATTACCGAGGCGGATAACCCCAGAGGCAAAATCGGGCGCTCATGACGGACACGCCACAGTAATAGACAACGCTAAACGATGAACAACCTAAGTGACTGGCAACCTTATAAGGCATTATGACTCAACATAAAGGCACCAACCGAGACAGCATCAAAGAAAGCCCCTACCGCACCCTGCATTGGCTTAGAAAATTCGTGCGCCTGTGGTCGCTACAGACGCTCACCGATGTGCCTGAGCGTCTGCACAATCTGTGGCAAAAGATGATTGGCTCGTATTGGTTTATCCCGACTGCTTGCGTCCTACTCGGTATCTTGCTTGCGCCGACGTTGATTGCGATTGACCATCAGTTTGACAGTGAGTCGATTAAAAATATTGGTATCGCCTTTACGGGTAATGACGACACCGCACGCGCGATTGTCACCTCGATTGCAAGCGCGGTGCTTGGGGTGGCGGGCACGACGTTTTCTATCACCATTGCTGTGCTGTCGATGGCGTCATCGCAATTTGGTCCACGTTTACTGCGTAACTTTTTGACCGATACGCCCAATCAGTTCGTTTTGGGTGCGTTTATTGGTACGTTCAGCTACAGCTTGCTGATTTTAAAATCGATTTATAAGAGTGATGTGGCCTCAGGTGTGCCGCAGCTGGCGGTGACCTTTGCCATTGTCATGGCGATTGTCTGTGCGCTGCTCTTGGTGTATTTTGTGCAGCATATGGTTCACGCCATTCAAGCATCACACGTCATCCAAGGCGCGAGCAACGACGCGATTTCTAACATTCATTATTGGTATCGGGCGTATTGCGATACCGAGCACAACCGACACGTTGAAGACAGCAGCGACATCAATGACTATCGAGACTGGCACAAGATACCGATATACGCGCCCATCTCAGGTTATATCGTCCAGCTGTATACCGAATCGTTGGTGACCTTAGCAAAAGATTACGGCGGGGTGATTGAGATGCACGCGCATTTGGGTGCATTCGTTACCGATCGCAATGTGGTCGGGCACTTTTACCAGCGACCCGAGCAGCACGGCAGTCACGTTCAGCGCTCGCGCAATCGTTATTTGGCCATTTTACCGCGCGCGGTTGATGCCTTGTTTTGGCAGCGTTTTGCCGCATCTTTACATATCGAGCGCCGCCGCACCCATTCTAATGACATCAGCTACAGCTTAAGTCAGATGACTGAGATTGCTATTCGTGCGCTGTCCCCTGGCATCAATGACCCAAAAACAGCGGTCAACTGTGTGCAGAGTCTGACCATGTGCATCAGCATCATGATGCGTCGCCAGCCGCCGAGCCCGTATCATTTTTTTACCCCGCCTGACGACTATGACCAGATACCGCTGGTTGCCAATCAGCCGCGCCCTGCCATTTTGGCAGTGGTGGCACGCCGACCCACCATATCGGATTTTATTACCACCTCATTGGGTGAAATACGACATTACGCGATGGCAGATTTGATGGTACTCAAAGCCTTGTGTCAGTCGATGGTGGATTTGAACTACGCGCGGGTCAATGATGCACAGCGCCAAAGCCTGCTGCATGAGCTTGGGCTGATTGAGCGCGCAGGTCAAGACAACCTAGGCTATACTGAGCTGATTGCAGACCTAGAAGCCATGTGCAAGCAAGCCCGCGAATTTATCAACGATAAAGACGCCCACCGTAAGCATTTTGCTTATGTGAGCGACTTTGATGCCCATATCCGCAGTCAGTTGCGCCGCCAGTTTTCCGAGTCCTGAGACATCAGCCCACTCGCCCCGTTTTTTATTTGAGAGTTTTGCCATGGCATCTGCAACCAGCCTTACCGTCCTTGAAATCAGTGCGGTGTTTTTGTCCATCACCGCCGCCCTTTCATACATCAATCATCGCTTTATTGGTCTGCCTACCACCATTGGGGTGATGGTCATCTCGATGCTGCTGTCCATCGGTGCCATTTTTTTGGGATTTTTGGGGTTTGACCAGCTGATTGATTATGAGGTCAGCTTGCTTGACCAGCTGGACTTTACCGAAGTGCTGCTCGATGGCATGCTCTCGATGCTGCTGTTTGCAGGGGCGCTGCATATCAATATCAGCGATTTGCGCCGTTATAAGCTGCCCATTGGCGTGCTAGCGTGTATCGGTACGCTGCTGTCGGCGGTGATTATTGCGGTCGTGCTGTATTATTTGTTGCCGCTCTTAGGCTTTGGCTTGCCGCTGATTTGGTGCTTGCTGTTTGGCGCACTGATTTCACCGACCGACCCGATTGCGGTGATGGGCATTTTGCAATCGGCAGGCGCACCCAAAAGCATTGAGACGGTCATCGCTGGCGAGTCGTTGTTTAACGATGGTATTGGCGTGGTGATTTTTGTGCTGCTGCTCGGTATTTTGTCCAGTGGACAGCTGCCTGATGCGCATTATGTGATTCATACGCTCACTGTAGAAGCTGGCGGCGGGATTGTCTTTGGCTTGGTGCTCGGCGGTATCTTGTATTATTTGTTAAAAAGCATCGACAGCTATCAAGAAGAAGTGCTGTTGACCTTGGCTGGGGTGATTGGTGGTTATGCGCTTGCCAGCCATTGGCATCTGTCAGGTCCACTGGCGATGGTCATGGTCGGGCTGATGGTCGGCAACCGTGGTCGGGCGCTCGCCATGAGTGACAAGACGCGTCATTACGTGGATTTGTTTTGGGAGTTGGTTGACGAGATTTTAAACGCGATTTTGTTTGTGCTCATCGGTCTTGAGGTGGTGATGATTGCCTATTCTGGCAATTTGTTCATCGCGGCGGGTCTGACGATTGTCTTGGCACTGGCTGCGCGTTTAATCGTCGTTGGTATGGCCAGCAAGACCTTTCATCAACAGCTGGAGCTGCCTTCAGGCGCTTGGAAAGTGCTGACGTGGGGCGGTCTGCGCGGCGGTATCTCGGTTGCCTTGGTATTACAGCTGCCGATGGGTAGCGAGCGCGATATTTTGCTCGCCCTCACCTATGCGGTGGTGGTGTTCTCTATTTTGGTACAAGGGCTGAGTATCGGACGGGTGGCAAAATCCATTCGCCCCGCCCAAAGTAAAAAATTAAGCAATTAGGCATAAAAAAAGCAAACCAGACATCTTGCGCTCTGCGTTTGTGTCTTGGTTTGCCTTGTTTGTCTGTTGCGATTATCGGCAGTTTATAGGTTTGGCTAGGCGCATCTTTAACCATGTAAATATTTAGCCGCCCTGCGCCTTTCACGCAGCCCTACAGCAGACCTTTTTGTTTCATATTGCGATAGACGACAATCACAATAGTGACGTTGAGCAGCAGTACGCCCACTTTAAACCAATCAAAGGGGTGCGCAATCAGATAATACAGCTCAATAGGAATAAAAATCCCGTAGCCAATCACGCAAAACCAATACGCCCACGTCTTATCGTGCCACAGACCATAAGCTTCGATAAAGCGCAGCGCAGCATAAGCAAAAATAAGCAGTAAAAAATACACCCAGTGGGCGCTCGCTTGCTCGGCGCTTTGACTGATGCTCTCAACCTGCGGCGCGAGCAAAGTGCCAAAATGACGCTGCCACGTTTCGGCAAATCGTCCCAGCCAGTTGGTCAAATCCATGTGCCACAGCCAAAGCGCGCCTGCCGCCATCAATGCCGCCGACCCCTTGATGATTTCGTATATGGCGACTGCTTTTACCGATTCGCTGGCGGTATGCTCGGTATCGGGCATCGGTGATGGGCGCTCCCCTGTCGCCATCGGCTCAAGGGGTAGCTTTGGCTCAGGCACATTACTCAAAGAACGTCTCCACCACGCGACCTTGCAGCTGCTGCTGGTAGAACGGGGTGTTTTTGCCGTTTGAATACATGGTGTCGCTGTTCACTTCCCATAGCTGTTCAGGATTGACCAGCACTGCGCCACCAATCTTGGCATACTGCGCCTCAATGCCCGCAATCTTGGCAGGGTTTAGGCAGATTTTTTCGACCAAGGCGTCTTTACTCAATACCCCATCACGCACCAGCTGACAGCCAAGCGCCATAAAGGTGTCAAAGTTAGAGATACCAGGCGTACATTCAGCAAACGGCGCTTTTTTGGCAGTGCTGCTCAGCGGCTCATGATGACTGCAAATCGCATCAATCGTGCCATCTTGCAAGCCTTTACGCAGCGCTTGTTGGTCGGTGTTGCTGCGTAGCGGTGGCAAGACGTACGCCTGCGCGTTAAAGCCTTCGAGATTGTCATCGGTTAAGAACAGCTGATGCATCGCCACATCACAGGTGACAGGCAGCCCTTTGCCTTTTGCCCAGCGCATCAGCTCAACCGAGGATTTACAGGTCAGCTGGCTAAAGTGCGCCGCGATGCCTGTTTCTTCAACCATCAGTAACTGCTTAGATAAGGCGACCGTCTCGGCAATCCACGGAATCCCTTGCAAGCCATGATACGAGGCGATATAGCCTTCATGCGCCACCCCGTCTTTTGATAGGCTTGGCTCATCAGGGTAAAAGAAAACCTTCATGCCAAACGTTGCGGCGTACTCTAGCGTGCGCAGCAGCACCAAATCATTGGCAAACGGGCGGCGGGCGTTAGAGACGGCGATACAGCCGCCTTTTTTGAGTCCTGCAATGTTTGAGGGGCACTCGCCTGCCAGCCCAGCGGTCAACGCGCCGATAATGTGCAGATGAATACCACCGTCATCATAGGCGCGCTCGCGTAACCCTTTGAGCAATGAGCCATTTTCTAGTACAGGCTTGGTGTCTGGCGGGGTCACAACGTGCAAAAAGCCCCCTGCACGCGCCGCGCGACCTTCAGACGCCAGCGTGCCATGCTGCTCTTGACCTGGCTCACGCAGGTGCGCGCACAAGTCCACCAGTGGTGGCAGCAGCCAATGCGGGCTTTGTTCTATCGTGTGCTGTTGGTCATCAGAAAAAACGGGAGTGGTAAAGTTATCAGGAAGTAGATTAACAAGCGTCGCGCTGGTGTTGTCAGCATGGGTATGATGAGTCATGAGCGTTATTACCGTATTGTGTCTAAAAAGAATAAAACCAATCGAGGCGCTGCCAATAGCGTTTGACCAAATACAGTCAACGGGCAGGCAGCCCTCTGCTTAGCGCGAGGCTTGGTGGGCACGCTGTCCTTCCATTGCCAATGACAGCACCGCCATACGAATAGCAATGCCGTTATTGACCTGCTTTAAAATCACCGATTGATCACCGTCCGCCACACTTGAGGCAATCTCAACGCCGCGGTTCATCGGACCTGGGTGCATGACCAAGGCGTCGGGTTTGGCGCGCGCGACGCGCTCAGGGGTGATGCCATAATGCTTATAATACTCGCTCGATGACGCGAGCAGCGGCGAGCCAATACGCTCGTTTTGGATACGCAGACCCATGATGACGTCACAATCAGCCACGCACTCATCAATGTCTTCATAGACCGTCACGCCAAAGCGCTCCATGCCTTTTGGCAACAAAGTACGCGGAGCAATCACGCGGATGTCTTTGACGCCCAGTGTTTGTAACGCGCTGATGTCCGAGCGCGCCACACGCGAATGCTTGATATCGCCAATGATGGCGACCGACAGCTCGCTAAAGGGGCGCGGTGCTTCACGGTGAATGGTCAGCATATCGAGCATGCCTTGGGTCGGATGTGCGTGCCAGCCGTCGCCGCCATTGATGATGGCGATATTGGGCGTCACTTCGGTCGCCATAAAATGCGCCGCACCTGATGCCGAATGACGCACGACAAAGATATCGGCGGCCATCGCTTGCAAGTTCCACAGCGTATCGCGTAGACTCTCGCCTTTTTTGGTACTTGAGCGTGCGATATCGATATTCAGCACATTTGCGCCAAGGCGCTTTTCAGCGACCTCAAACGTGGTGCGGGTACGTGTCGATGGCTCGAAAAACAGGTTCATGACCGTGCAGCCTTCCAGCTCAGGACGGTTAATCAGCTGGTTGTTGTCATCAAAAAACGTCTCCGCCTTATCAATAATCGCCTGCAATTGGGCACGGCTCATGCCTTCCACACCCAAAAAGTGCCGAAAGCCACCGTCAGCATTGAGCTGTGGACGGCTGAGCGAAGTGTCGAGTTTGTGCTGGATGGTATCAGAATCAAGCTTGGCATAGTCACTGGGCGGAACAGTAGAGGTCGAGGTTGGCATAATGACACGTCTTATGGTTGGTTTATATTGAGTCAATACGATGATAAGTACGACTTTTTGGCGCTTATTTGCTACACTTTACCGCAATGATATCCGTGACCTTATCAGCCCGCGCTCCATTGTCCATGGTAGTGAGTGTGCGCACATGCAGCATTGATGATGCACTCATACCTATAGTGTAGCTGATTTTATGGTTGGGACAAAGACGCCCTGAGTGTATTGACAGAATTTGTCATCATCCGCACTGTGCTGACACCAAGCCTGCACGCGGCTGTTTTTTATTATAATCGCATTTATTAGGAAATGTTATGACCACCTTGACCCATTATCTACAGTCCCAAGAGATTTACCCTGCTGTCAGCAGCGTGATTACTACCGTTACCGATATTGGCAAAGACATCGCCGCCCTGCTCAAAAAAGGCGCTTTGGCGGACATCTTGGGCGAGGCAGGCAACCAAAACGTCCAAGGCGAAGAACAAAAAAAGCTCGACGTGCTGGCCAATGACATGCTGCTTGACGCCTTAGCACAAAACACGCATTGCGCAGGCGTCGCCTCAGAAGAGCTGGACCATGCCACCCCTGCCAATAATGACGGTGAACTGCTCGTACTCTTTGACCCGCTTGATGGCTCATCGAACATTGATATCAATATGGCGGTCGGTACGATTTTTTCGGTCTTGCCCTACGAGCGTCAAGGCGAGCAAATCGAAGACACTGACTTTTTGCAGCATGGGCACAAACAGTTGGCGGCTGGCTACTTGCTGTACGGCACCTCGACCATGCTGGCACTGACCATTGATAGCGATGTGGTCATGTTTAGCCTCGACCCTGACAGCGGCGACTATGTGATGGTCAATGAGCGTGTGCAAATCGCCGCCGATACTAGTGAATATGCGATTAACAGTTCAAACTACCGCTACTGGCTTGCGCCCATGCAGCAATATATCGATGAGCTGATTGCTGGCGAAACGGGCGTGCGCGGTCGTGACTTTAACACCCGCTGGGTGGCTGCGATGGTCGGTGACGTGCATCGAATCCTATGCCGTGGTGGTCTGTTCACCTACCCATTTGATACCAAATACGCGCACAAGGCGGGAAAATTGCGCCTGATGTATGAGGCCAACCCCATGAGCCTACTGATTGAGCGTGCAGGCGGCGGCGCAACCGATGCCACGCAGCGTATCTTGGACATCACCCCAACCGACATTCACCAGCGCGTGCCTGTGGTACTTGGCAGCAAAAACGAAGTCGAGTACGTCAAGACTTTGCACCTACAGCACCAAGGCTAAACCTCGGACAATACCCCTATTGCCCTTATTGATTGTTACTTTTTAGGATAAAGCGCCCGTTTATGACTGCATACCCTCATGAGCCGATTCGCTCGGATAAAAACCCGACCATCAAACGCATCAAAGCGCTATTAACCCAAGCGCGGCAGCGTAAAAAACAGCAGCAAACGGTACTCGAAGGCGTGCATTTGATTGATGCGGCGCTGCGTAGCGATTATCCATTGGCGCAGATATTGGTTGCCGAATCAAGCTGTCACCATCCTGAAGTGCAAGCGATTTTGCGCCAGCTACAATCAGGCAAGACGCCCATCTTATGCCTTGACGATGCCGTGTACCAAAACGTGCGTACACTCGGTACTGGCGTTGATATCATGGCGTTGATTGACACGCCAGCGCATAACCTTGCGCCGATTGATAGCGACTGCTTGATTCTTAACGATGTTCAAGACAGCGGCAATGTCGGCACGCTGCTGCGCACTGCAGCTGCCGTTGGTATTGATACGGTCATCTGTACGCCGATGACCGCCCAAGTATGGTCACCCAAGACCTTACGCGCAGGTATGGGCGCACAGTTTGCGTTGACGATTTATGAAGATGTGTCTATTGATAGCATTTTATCTGAGGTAAACGTCCCGCTCCTTGCCACCAGCTCGCACACCGACACGCTGATTTATCAACATGATTTGCGTGCGCCTCTGGCATGGGTGATGGGGAATGAAGGTCAAGGCGTGGATACCAGCCTACTACACTCGGCGACCCCGATTGCGCTACCACAGCCAAACGGACAAGAAAGCCTTAATGTCGCGATTGCAGGGGCACTGTGCTTATACGAGACCTTGCGCCAGCGTAGTTATCGTCACCTGACCGCCTAATGCTTATATTTTTTTAAATAAAAAAATCCCGCTATCTTAGCGGGATTTTTATGGTTTGCGAGCAGACTTTAGATTTTGCTGGTCAGCTCAGGCAATGCCTCGAACAAATCGGCTTCTAAGAAGTAATCTGCAACGCTTGCAATCGGTGCTTCTGGGTCATTGTTAATCGCCACAATCACCTTAGAGTCTTTCATACCTGCCAAATGCTGAATCGCACCTGAGATACCCGCGGCGATGTACAGCTGCGGCGCGACGATTTTACCTGTCTGACCGACCTGCATATCATTCGGCACAAAGCCAGCATCCACAGCCGCGCGTGATGCGCCGATGGCTGCGCCGAGTTTATCAGCGAGTGGCTCAATGTATTTGGTGAAGTTTTCACCACTTGCTAAAGCGCGACCGCCTGATACGACCACTTCTGCCGAGGTCAATTCTGGACGGTCAGATTTTGCCATCTCTTCGCTAACGAAGCTTGCTTTACCTGCGTCTTGGACGTTGTCTAGGGTTTCAACTTCTGCGCTGCCGCCAGTCGCAGCAACCGCGTCGAAGCTCGTCGTACGTACGGTCACGACCACTTTGTCTTCAGTTGTTTTTACCGTTGCCGTCGCGTTACCTGCATAGATAGGACGCTCAAAGGTTTGCGCGTCGATGACAGCGGTCACATCCGACAGCATGCTGACGTCTAGTAGTGCGGCCACACGCGGCATAAAGTTCTTACCTGTCGTGGTCGCTGGCGCTACAATGTGGCTGTAGTTTGCGGCGATGTCTGCTACCAGTAGCGAGATGTTCTCTGCCATTTGGTGCGCGTAGGCAGCATTGTCAGCGCGCAGTACGCGGCTCACGCCTTCAATCTGTGCTGCTGCATTCGTCGCCGCTTCGTTGTCGCTACCTGCAACCAATACGTGTACGTCGTCGCCCATTTGTTTTGCTGCAGCAACGGTGCTTAGCGTCGCTTTTTTTACGCTGGTATTGTCATGCTCAGCATATACCAAAATTGCCATGATTTTTATCCTCTTGTTATTCGCATCATCGTCTGTGGATTGTTGGGCAAGCGCGGTAGACACAGTCACTGGTATCTTTACCCGCCCTGTCCCAATCGTTGTTAGCAGACGCTATTATCCGATTACTTTCGCTTCATTTTTTAGCTTGTCGACCAGCTCATCGACCGAGGCGACTCTCACGCCTGCACTGCGCTCAGCAGGGGGCACGACCTTGACGATTTCTTGCTTTGAGGTCATGTCAACACCAAAGTCCGCTGGGGTTTTCTCATCCAGTGGTTTTTTCTTCGCTTTCATGATGTTTGGTAGCTTGGCAAAGCGTGGCTCGTTCAAACGCAAGTCGGTGGTGATAATCGCTGGCAAGTCAAGTGCAACGGTCTGTAGACCACCGTCGATTTCGCGGGTGACGTTGACTTTATCGCCTTCGACGACCACTTCTGAAGCAAACGTACCTTGACCAACACCCATCAATGCCGCCAACATCTGACCGGTTTGGTTGTTGTCGTCATCAATCGCCTGTTTGCCGAGCAGTACAATCTCAGTGCCTTCTTGGTCAGCGATTTGCTTTAGGATTTTAGCGACTTGTAGTGGCTGCGTTTTGTCTTCGGTAACCACCAACACGCCACGGTCAGCACCCAATGCCAACGCGGTACGGATTTGCTCTTGCGCTTCTTTTGGACCGATTGAAGCGACGATGATTTCATCAATCACGCCTTTTTCTTTGAGGCGTACCGCTTCTTCTACCGCGATTTCATCAAAGGGGTTGATAGACATTTTAGTGTTTGATAGATCCACACTTGAGTGGTCTGCCTTGACACGAACCTTTACGTTATAATCAATGACACGCTTGACCGCGACTAATGCTTTCATACGTTCCTCTTTATGAATTGTTGTCAATAAAAAATAAACCCTCCAAAATGCGGAGGACACATTACTAAAAAAAATGCTCGAACAGCAGCAGAATGTCTGTGCTTGTGTGTTTAAGCCGCCCTATGTATCTTGCGTGAGCGCACCACCGAGGTCAAGACAGTGCAATGAACACTGGGTCATCTATTTGTAACCCATGAGCGCGCCATTTACTATACAGCAAAACCAAAATACCCAGCATAACGCTTAATATCAGCAAGAAAGATAACAGTAGCCAAATTGCCTATTTATAATAACCTTTTTATAAAAAGGCATTACCACAAAAGTATGCTGTATCTGTATATGGATGCGCCTGTTTTATTCGCGCTATAGCGCCTGCCCTATGCCATCACCTATCATCGCCATATGCGCATGCAAACCTTCATATTACCATCATACGTTGCGATTACAAGTCAGTGTCAGCATCTTAGCGCCTAGGATATAGGTCTTTAAAATCACGCTTTTCGGCAAGCAATAGATTTATAAAGAAAAAACGGTATAACAGAATACTTATGACATCTATTCATTTTATTATTCAAATAAGTAAAAACGTCTTTTGATGTTTTTTATAAAAATTATTTTCTAGATTTATAAATTTTAGGCATAAAAAAAGCAACCTTAAAAAGGTTGCTTTTGAATTACAATCTATACAATATGGTGTACAAACGCACTCAGTGGTGTTGTTTGTCGCTAATCTTTTTGCAAATAAAAATGTCTGATACGTCAGTCACATCTATTCAACAGTGAAGATTAAAGAGCTTCGATTTGCTCAGCTTGTGGGCCTTTTTTGCCTTCACCTAAGATGAAAGACACTTTTTGACCTTCGGCTAGGGTTTTGAAACCGTTACCTTGGATAGCGCTGTAGTGAGCGAACACATCTTGTCCACCGTTATCTTGAGCGATAAAACCAAAACCTTTAGCTTCATTAAACCACTTTACAGTGCCTTCAACTTTATCAGACATATATTTTCCTAACTCTTAAACTATTCGCAGCGAATTTGTCGCTACTGATTGATTGATAAATACTTACATAAACCAAGAGCAAATGCCTTGTGAGGCATAATAAACTATCTGATGATACCCTATTATTTTTGTTCTCTTTCTCATAAGTACGACCTTAGTATAGCAGCTTTTATGGGATGTAGAAGATTAAATTAAAGAGTTTTGTAACTTGTCAATAACCTTAAAAATCAAACACAAACCCCTGCCAAACCCTTAAAAAACCCCTGCCCAACTAAAATGTGTGAGCGATACCAAGCATAGAACGAAAAATATCAGTGCAAACGACTGACTATAGGCAATATACTTTGGCGGAATCACCAAATCTTCTGGTGAGTCGGGAATGCCGCGGCGTCTGAGCAAGCGCGTACCGTATATCCAACCAAATATGGTATAAATTGCATAGGCGACAGGCACACTGGTCATGATAGATATTCCATCCACCGCGTACAGTACCGTCAGCGAGACGAAAAACCACAGCGTATCGATAAGCGAGAAGACATGAAACAAGGTATTGCGTGGTAAGGCACCGTCATTTTTTTTGAGCATCCGCCCTTCTATACCAATCAGTACGGCCACCAACGCACTCAACATCACATAAGCCACTTGCCCATCTAGCCATTCTGGAAACGATATTTGCACAACACTCAACCTATATTTAAAGCATACCTGTTTATTGACGTACTGCCTGCACAGTATCGCCAGCATATCGCTTATGCGCGGTATGTATCCTATCAGCAGTTGCTATAAAGCGTTTTACTCATTGTTTTTTTACAGCAATGAGGATTAAAGGCGCGCCGCAAGCGATGCTTCTTTATATGAGGCAAAAATATGTCATTTCAAGCGCCCCGCCTCTTGTAGGACAGTACGGCTAAATAAAACACGCCGTCAATAAAAAACCCATGCCACCTTGCGGTAACATGGGCAAAACAGCGACTACACGTCTCGTATAGTGCCTAAAGCAAATTCTGCTTAGTTTTTCTCTTTATCAATGATTTTGTTGCCACCAATCCAAGGCATCATGGCGCGTAGTTTTTCGCCAGTTTGTTCGATTGGGTGCGCCGCGTTGTTACGACGACGGGCAGTCATTGATGGGTAGTTGCTCATGCCTTCGTTGATGAACATCTTCGCGTATTCACCAGACTGGATGCGTTTTAGGGCATTGCGCATGGCTTTGCGTGATTCTTCGTTGATGACCTCAACACCAGTCACATATTCGCCGTATTCAGCGTTGTTACTGATTGAGTAGTTCATGTCGGCGATGCCGCCTTCGTACATCAAGTCAACGATAAGCTTTAGCTCATGCAAGCACTCAAAGTATGCCATTTCAGGGGCGTAGCCAGCTTCGGTTAGGGTTTCAAAGCCCATTTTAACCAATTCTACCGCGCCGCCACAAAGTACTGCTTGCTCACCAAATAGGTCGGTCTCGGTTTCGTCTTTGAATGTGGTTTCGATGATGCCAGAACGACCGCCACCAACGCCAGCCGCGTAAGACAATGCCAATTCTTTGGCTTGACCTGAAGCGTCTTGGTAAATAGCGATAAGGTCAGGGATACCGCCGCCTTTTACAAACTCAGAGCGCACGGTGTGACCAGGTGCTTTTGGTGCAACCATGATGACGTCAAGGTCGCTACGTGGCTCAACTTGGTTGTAATGGATAGCAAAACCATGAGCAAAAGCAAGGGTTGCGCCTTCTTTGATATTTGGCTCAATCACGTCGCTGTACAGCTGCTTTTGGAACTCATCAGGGGTCAGAATCATGACCACGTCAGCGGCTGATACGGCTTCTTGAACTTCAGCGACTTTTAGACCTGAGTTTTCTGCTTTTTTCCATGAGCTTGAGTTGGCACGTAGACCAACAGTCACATCAACACCAGAATCTTGCAAGTTTAGTGCGTGTGCGTGACCTTGTGAGCCGTAGCCAACAATCGCAACTTTTTTACCTTGGATGATAGACAAATCACAGTCTTTATCATAATAAACGTTCATAAATAGCGTCCTTTTCCTCAATCATGGAGAGCCATGGGTAGTGAGCGTGGTGATGCTCCTAGCATAGTAAGCATCCAGCCACACTGCGTTTAAATCCTAAATATAATCTTGTAAATCCAGTTATAAGCTGAGCGTCTTTTCGCCGCGAGCGATACCGATGACCCCTGAGCGTACGACTTCTAAGATACGCTCACGACCAATCACGTCGATAAAGCCATCGAGTTTGGCGGTATCACCAACGAT
This sequence comes from Psychrobacter aestuarii, assembly GCF_904846035.1. GTDB lineage: Bacteria > Pseudomonadota > Gammaproteobacteria > Pseudomonadales > Moraxellaceae > Psychrobacter > Psychrobacter aestuarii. The sequence goes on along the minus strand of NZ_CAJGYT010000001.1, from coordinate 2,172,457 downwards.
TTGAATGGTGTATAGATTAGCGGTCACATCGACAATCTGCGCACGAAAAATATCTGCACTGCGCTTAATCTCTTCGCGTACGCTGCCTGTAGCACGCACTTTGATGAGCATCAGCTCGCGCTCGACATGCACATTGTTAGATAGGTTGATGACTTTGACCACTTCAATCAGCTTGTGCAGCTGCTTGGTAATCTGCTCAATTTTTTCAGGCGAGGTGATGGTGGTCAACGTCAAGCGTGAAATGGTTGGGTCTTCTGTTGGCGCGACATTGAGCGTTTCAATGTTATAACCGCGCTGTGAAAACAGACCGACCAAGCGTGACAAAGAGCCTGCTTCGTTTTCCATCAATACCGAAATCAGATGCTGTTGCATTAGGTACGCTCTCCTTTTGATAACCACATATCACGCATGGCTTGTCCTGCAATCTGCATCGGATACACATGCTCGTTACGATCGACATAAACATCAATAAACACCAGCTTGTCTTTAATGGCCATCGCCTCTGCCAATTGTTCTTCCATTTTTTCTGGGTCCGTAATCTTGATACCCACATGCCCATAGCTTTCCGCCAGTTTGACAAAGTCTGGCAATGACTGCATGTAAGACTGCGCATGGCGGCCTTCATAGAGCATATCTTGCCACTGCTTGACCATACCCAATTGGGCGTTATTAAGGTTCAAGATTTTGACAGGCAAATCGTACTGCAAGCAGGTCGAGAGCTCTTGGATATTCATCTGAATAGAGCCTTCACCTGTGATACAGACCACATCACGCTCAGGACAGGCAAGCTTGGCTGCCATCGCATAGGGCAAGCCTACACCCATCGTGCCCAGACCGCCTGAGTTTAACCATTGGCGCGGCTCATTATAGGTGTAGTACAGGGCTGCAAACATCTGATGCTGACCCACGTCACTTGTGATGATGGCATTACCATTGGTGATTTTGCACAGCGTTTGTACGACGTTTTGTGGTTTGATGCCATGCTCAGTATCGGTGTCATAGCGCAGACCATGACGCGAGCGCCACTCTTCAATCTGTGACCACCAATCGGTTAGGGCTTTGTCATCGAGCTGCTTGTCGGTACCAATCATCTCTAGCATGTCTGTCAACACCGACTTGACATCCCCTACGATAGGAATGTGCGCTGAGATGGTTTTAGAAATCGAAGCAGGATCAATGTCGATATGAATAATGGTCGCATTGGGGCAGAACTTTTTGACATTGTTGGTGACGCGGTCATCAAAACGTGCGCCTACCGCCAAAATCACATCCGCATGGTGCATGGTCATGTTGGCTTCATACGTGCCGTGCATGCCAAGCATACCCAAGAACTGCTTGTCTGAGCCTGGAAATGCCCCTAAGCCCATCAGCGTGTTGGTAACAGGTAGGTTCAAGCGATGCGCAAGGTCGGTCAGCTCTTCATGCGCGTTGCTCCAGATGACACCGCCACCTGAGTAGACCGCAGGACGCTTGGCATCAAGTAAGGCTTCAACCGCCTTTTTGATTTGACCGTGATGACCTTTGATAGATGGCTGATATGAGCGTACAAACACCTCCTCTGGGTACTCGTAGACATATTTTTCATTCGGCGCGGTCATGTCTTTTGGTACATCGATGACCACAGGACCAGGGCGACCTGACTGCGCGATATAAAAGGCTTTTTTAACGATGGTTGGGATTTCACTTGGGTGACGCACCTGAAAGCTGTGCTTCACGATAGGGCGTGAGACACCAATCATGTCCGTTTCTTGGAACGCATCTTCGCCAATCAGACCACTGGGCACCTGACCTGCAATGACCACCATCGGCACTGAGTCCATAAACGCGGTCGCAATTGAGGTCACCGTATTGGTCGCGCCAGGGCCTGAGGTTGCTAAGACCACGCCCGTTTGTCCCGTCACGCGTGAGTAAGCATCGGCCATGTGTCCTGCCGCTTGTTCATGGCGCACCAGTATGTGCTCGACATTGTCTTGCTTAAACAGCGCATCATAAATGTGCAGTACCGCACCGCCTGGATAGCCAAAGATATATTTGACTCCCTCATCGGTTAGGGCTTGTACCAGCATCTCCGCACCAGACATCATCACTGGCTGCGCAGTGTTTTCTGCAAGCTTTTGCTGTTTTTTATCAAAATTCTTGGCGGCATCACTCGTTTGAGTGTGTCCTGTCATGTTCGGACTTTGCGTGGTTTGCGTCACTGTCATCACCTTTTTTTGCGGCATAGATGCGTTATTGTGCAGCGTATGGGGCAGCGCTGCTAAATAGGTCATCTTAATCCATATCAAGAATGTGTGCCCACCATGCCAAAGCTCAGCGGCAAAATGCCAGCATAAGGCTCAAACATAGCAACAGAAAGCGGTCGTTTGTGATTGGAGGCTTGCGGTATACGGCGACAAGATGAGCGCGTCATCTGAATGAGACAGTTATTATGGTAGGTTAGGAGCCGAGTGAGTAACGCAAAAGCCGACTGACATTAGGCGATATGTTGTTCTCTTTATCGTAGCCATTGTGGTTTTATTATCAAGAATAAAACTGGCTGTGTCCTCATAATAAGGGTGTCTTAGTCGTTGTAGACCGATAAGTCCAAAGACGAGGCAAGCAATGAGGGTAATCAAGCGTATGACGGTCATCCTCATTGTGCTAACGTCACAAAGAAAACCACATCAGCCCAACGGTCGATAAACCGTAAGATGATGTCTGCTTTCAAGTAAAATCATCTGCTCTGGCAGTGCTTTACTGACCAATTAACAGCTCTTATATTCAACGCTTTAAACCCTATTGTCAAGAAAAAATTTCTGTCATGATTGCCAACTAATGGTTATTAAATAATATACATTTATCCGCGTTTTTTGCTAGAATCGAAAATTATTCAATCATTGCTTTGTCGTCTATTGATCGCCTTTGATGCTTTTGTCACTGGCACAAACAGACCCGTTTGCCGCTTACAAGGACTGCTGTCATGGGATACCCCTCTGTGATAAATACCGTAACTCGCCTATCACTGCCATTGCTGACTGCTGCCGTCTTGATGACCACCACCAGTGCCAGCCAAGCCATTCAGGTTTATAAGTCCATCGGTGCGTATGGCGAAGTCAAATACAGCCAATACCCACCACAAAATGCCAAAAATGTCGAGGTGATTGAGTTTCGTAGCGACGGTCGCCAAAACAATCCAGGACAGCTGGCAGGTAAGACCGATGCCAACCAAGCGGCCGCGCTTGACCCTGAAGCGCAGCGTATCGCTGCACTAGAGGCACGTATCAAAGAGCAAGACGCCAATGCCAATGCCCAGCGTTGTCAGTCTTTGCGCAATAACCTAACCAACCTAAACGTGGGCGGACGTATTTACGAGATGGACGATAGCGGCAATCGCCGTTATCTAGATGGGCGTGAGATTGAGCTAAAGCGCGAGCGCGTCCAGCAAGCCATTGACCAATACTGCGCCAGCTGATCCTCACTTTAGTTCACCATATACAATCCCCTAGTGACTTCTAATAATGAATCTTGAGCGAGTGTGTTGTCACTCGCTTAAGGTCGTCATTTCGTGGCGAATGACCGCAGGCATATCTTGCGCCTGCAAGCCGCGCTGACCGATGCGCCAAGTTGCTGGTATGTCTGTCTGAGTCAACGTATCACCAGCCATACCATGCAAAAGTACGGCCTGACGCAAACTGCGCTGGTCGGTATCTAAGTCTTGTTGCGCCATTAATCCTGCATTGACGCCAGAGAGCACATCGCCCATACCTGCACTTGCCAGCCCTGCATTGCCCACCGCGCAGACATACAATACGTCTTCCTCAAGCACTAAAGAGCCTGCCCCTTTGAGTAGCCAGTCGCCGCCATAATGCTGTGCACACTTACGAATAGCAGCAAACCGATTTTGCTCAATACTAGCAACCTCTGTATGCAGCAGCCGCGCCGCCTCACCACTGTGCGGAGTAAAGCGCACGCTATGACGCTGTGCATAGGCTTTTAATGCCTGCACAAAATCAGGCGCTTTTTTGTCCAATGTCGCCAGATGATATAAACCGTCTGCATCGATAATCAGCGCCACTTGGTGTTCCATCGCTGTTTGCACGTACGCTTGAAATAGGTGTTCGGCTGTGGCATCACGCCCAAGCCCCATACCAATCGCGACCACTTGCGCTGACTGGATTAAGCCCCTCACCCCTTGGGTATCATGTACATCTAACGTCATGGCATCAGGCAAACTGGTCAATACCGCACCATGAAAGGCATCGTGGCACGCGACCGTAATCTTGCCTGCCCCTGCTGCCATCGCGCTGGAGGCTGCAAGTATCGCCGCGCCGCCCATGCCTTGTGAGCCATCGATACGATTACCACCTACAATCAGCACATGCCCATAGCTGCCTTTGTGACTGTTATTCTGACGGGCAGCGAATGGGTAGGCTTGTGACAACAGCCACGCATTCGGCACGCTGTCGCTATGCGGCACCAAGGGGATATCCGTCACCCGTCCGATATAATCCAGCGCATCTTTGGTATGTAGTCCTTGTTTGCGCGCGACCAAGCACAGCGTGATGTCCGCGCGTATGGCGACGCCATCAAACACCTGCCCTGTTTGCGCCACCACCCCACTTGGCACATCAATCGCAACCTTGAGTGCCTGATGCTGTGCGGCATAGTGATTAAACGCACCTATGGTGTGCGCCGCCTGCGCTGTTGGCGCGCGGTCAAAACCAATACCAAATAAAGCGTCTACGTACACGTCAGCTGCCAAGTGCACTGCCAATGCGTCCCTTGCTTCCTGCTGAAAGACATGGAAGTTGTCACGATGCTGACGGGCAATACGTTGCGCTTTGTGTGCGTCGCTGTCTGAGGCATCAAGCATATCGTCCATATCCAGCAAGCTGTCTGCACTCATCACTACAGTCGTCACCTGCCAGCCAAGCTTTTGCAAATAATGGCTAATGAGCCAACCGTCACCACCGTTGTTGCCATGACCGACCCAGACACACGCCCGCTTGGTTTGTGGTTTTTGCTGCACAGCGTGTATGATACGCTGCACACACTGCCAAGCTGCCTGCTGCATGAGCGCAAAACTGTCATGACCTTGGGCAAACCATGCTTTTTCTATTTGATATACTTGCTCAGTGTTATAAAGGGCTATCATTGTGCCGTCCTATTATTCTCTGTGAGTGGCTGCATGCGCGTTGTGCATGAGATCTGTCAATATGACTTAGCCTAACAAAGGCAGTAGCAATATGTTGTATGTTTCTACGTGGCGCTTTATTTGGTTTTTGTAGTGGTCACCCCACCCTATAATCGCGCATTGTACGCTGACAAAACGGTATTTTGACAAAAAGGACGCACCTGCTCTTATGACCTCCATCCAGACCCATACCATTGCCAATACCTTTAATGATGCCAATGACGTCAAGCTTTGGATAAGAGACCAAGCACAAGCACTTGGGTTTGCGGACTGCGGCTTTTTGTCCGTACATCATCCGCTGTTTAAAGAGCAAATTACCCACCTTGAGCGCTGGCTAGAAAAAGGCTACGAAGGGGATTTGAGCTTCATGCATCAAAACCATCATTTGCGTGCCAACCCAGCAGCGCTCGTTGAAGGCGCACGTACGATTATCAGCGTGCGTATGGATTATCTGACCACAGCGCCCAAACCGCGTACGGTTGAGGACGACTTGCGTCCCAATAGTGCCATCATTGCACGTTATGCCCGTGGTCGCGACTACCATAAAATCATGCGTAGCCGCCTAAAACAATTGGCGCTAAAAATTGAGACCATGCTTGGAGAGTGGCAGCATTTAGACATTGCCGCCGATGATGACTTTGTCTTTCGTCCCTTTAGTGACTCAGCACCCATCTTCGAACGCCCTATTGCCGACGCGGCTGGGCTCGGCTGGACAGGCAAGCACACCTTACTCATTAACAAACAAGCAGGCTCGTTTTTCGTTTTAGGTGAGCTGTTTACCAGCTTGGCCTTGCCTGATGACGCCCCTGTGCGCGGGCACTGCGGCAGCTGTAGCGCTTGTATTGATATCTGCCCAACCAATGCCATCGTCGCCCCACACGAGCTGGACGCACGCGCCTGTATCTCTTATTTGACCATCGAACATAAAGGCAGCATCGATGTAAAATACCGCCGCGCCATGGGCAACCGTATCTTTGGCTGTGATGACTGTCAGCTGATATGCCCTTGGAATCGCTATGCCAAGATGACTGCAGTCGATGATTTTGCACCGCGCCATGGGCTCGATGACAGTGACTTATTGACCTTGTGGCGCTGGGACGAAAAAACATTCTTAAAGTCCACTGAGGGCAGTCCGATTCGCCGTACAGGCTACGTGAACTTCTTGCGCAATATTGCCATTGCTTTGGGCAACGCACCCGCCAGCATTGAGATTGTCACAGCCCTGCATACGCACCTAGGTGAACATGGCGAGATGCTGGATGAGCATATTGAATGGGCAATTATAGAGCAACAAGGCAAATTGTCTTAATCTGCCTATATTGGGTAATAAATACAGACCATAAAAAACCCCACCATAGATGGCGGGGCTTTGTTTTATCTCTATACTGCTATCAATTTTTTATTGATAACCTTTTGCCTATTATGGCTTAGGAATACGCAGTACTTGACCCGGGTAGATTTTATTTGGGTCAGACAACATTGGCTTGTTGGCTTCAAAAATCTTCATATAGTCGTCAGATGAGCCATACACTTCTTGGGCAATCTTTGACAGACTGTCGCCCGATTTTACGGTGTACATGGTTGATTCTGGTGCGTCTTCTTCGATATCGATGTTATCAATCACTTTAGCGACGTTTTGTACGTTACCAATAGCGATGATGGCTTTTTCACGGTCAGCTTGTGTTTTTGCCACACCACTGATTTCAGCGGTATCGGTGCTGCCGTTATATTTGACTTTTAGGTTACTGATGTTTAGATGCTGCTGCTGAATACGGCGCAGCAAAATATTAGCTACTGATTGCGCTGATGGCTCTGTGTTGTTTACAGGCTTGCTGGCATCGGCTTTGGTTTCTTGTTGTGCTTGATGCTTTTCGTCATCGCGGTTAAAAATCTTATCGCCCATGTCTTTGGCAAAACTAAAAATACCCATAATTTTTTCCTTAAAATATTATTGTCTTAGGCTGTCTTTTTGCTCACTGATAAACCGTGAATCAAATAAAACAGCGTCATTGTTATTCATGATTGTTAGTTGTTAGACAGTAGCAGGCGCAAAAAATGCGTCCTGATATGCTGAATATGAGTATAACCAAGGCGTATCTTTTTTATAGTAAAGGTATGTTGAGTAATGTAATAGGCATGTAGCATTGTAAATCCTACAGTTATATGCAGACATAAAAAAGCCGCTTGTCCTAAAACAAGCGGTTTGTCATCGAGCAAAAACGTCAGCTTATAGCTGAGCTTTTACGTAGTCGATGGCTTTTTGTACAGTAGTCAATTCTGCTGAATCTTCGTCAGGGATAGTGATACCAAAATCACTTTCAAATGACATAACCAGCTCAACTAGGTCAAGAGAGTCAGCGCCTAGATCTTCCATAAAAGAAGCGTCGTTGCTGATGTCTTCAACGTTCATGCCAAGCTGTTCGGCAACGGCAGATTTTACGCGCAATTCGATATCATTACTCATGGGGTGAACTCCTCGTTTGTATCAGTATTTTAAAAACCCAAACCAAATAGGATTTTTGTTAATCAATGATGTGTGATGTCTAATATAATGGGCGCTTTATATAGTAGCGCCTCACTATCGTCAGTTTACTTCCTATCCAGACCTATCGCCATCAGGCTGTATCTGGTCAGAAATTTGATGAGCATTATAACACTATTGCATACAGTTTACACTCGTTCACAAAAAGATTTATTGTCTCCTTGTGAGCAATCATTGCTCAAGCGTATCCTAATATACGTTAATGCCCACTACATGTACATGCCACCATTCACAGGCAATACGCAGCCTGTGATGTAACTGGCTTCGTCGCTGGCTAAGAAAGAGACCGCAGCGGCGATGTCTTCTGGCTGACCCAAACGACCAACAGGTACCGCATCTAACATAGAGTTGAGTAGACGCTCATCCATCTCATCGGTCATATCGGTTTCAATCAAACCAGGCGCGACACAGTTGATCGTAATCTGGCGTGAACCCAGCTCGCGCGCTAGCGTACGGCTAAAGCCCTCTACCCCTGCTTTGGTTGAGGCATAGTTGGCTTGACCCGCGTTACCCATTTGGGCGACGACTGAGCTGATGTTGATGATGCGACCACGACGGGCTTTCATCATACCGCGTACCGCACGCTTGCTCATACGATATACTGACGATAGGTTGGTATTGATGACGCTGTCCCAGTCATCGTCTTTCATACGCATGAGCAGACCGTCTTTGGTGATACCCGCATTGTTTACGAGTACTTGTACAGCACCATAAACGCTCTCAATCTCTTCAAACAGCTTTTCAATCTGAGCAGGGTCTCTGACGTCTAATACGCGACCGATACCACCTGTATCATGCAGATAATCATTGATAAGCTCTGCGCCTTTTTCAGTGGTGGCAGTGCCGATAACAAAATGACCTTCTTTAGCAAAACGCTTGGCGACCGCTTTACCGATACCACGGCTTGCGCCAGTTACTAAGGTGATGGTTCTACTCACAATAAAATCTCCATTAATTTTTCTAATCGCGCAGGCTTATCGACAGGATAGCTAACGATAGGATTGGCTTGGCGCTTCGCTAGGTTGCTCAGCACAATACCGCTACCGCACTCTATCAAGAGATTGACCTGCTTATCAGCAAGCTCTTGCATGGTCTGTGACCACAATACTGGCTCACTTAATTGCTCTGTTAATGCTTTTTTGATGTTCTGAATGGTGCTCTCAACGCGTGCGTGACGGTTTTGAATCACAGGAATATCGGCTTGCGCAAATTTAATCTCAGACAACAGCTCTGCCAAGGCGTCTGTCGCTGGCTGCATCAAGGCGCAATGTGAAGGCACGCTGACCTTCAGCATGATTGCTTTTTTACCTGCGTTTTGCACTTCATCGACCACTGCCGTGACACCCGCAGCATTGCCTGAGATGACCACTTGACCTGGACTGTTAAAGTTCGCCGCGCCAACAATCGCACCATCCACATGCTCTGTGGTCTGCTCACAAAGTGTCTGTACGCGCTGGTCTTCTAGACCCAAAATTGCTGCCATCGCCGTATCGATGCCCATGACCGCCTCTTGCATCAGCTGACCACGCGCATGTACCAAGCGCACTGCATCAGCAAACTCAATGACGCCTGCAGCGCACAGCGCACTGTACTCACCAAGTGAGTGCCCTGCCATATAGCAAGGCTTTTGTGGCAACTTGTCTTCAAGAATGCGCCAAATCGCCATACTGGCTGTTAGTAGTGCTGGCTGCGTGTACTGGGTTTGGTTGAGCTTGTCTTCATCCTGACAAATCGCCCACAAGTCCTCACCCAATGCGGTGCTGGCTTCAGCAAATGTGTCATGAATTTGTGGATAAGATTCGGCAAGCTCGCTGGTCATACCAACGATTTGTGATCCTTGTCCTGGAAAGATAACCGCGATACGTGGTGGCTGCGTCGTTGTCGTATCAGATGCAGATGCCATAGCCCATATTCCTTAAATGATAACCGATATTTGGCAACAAGACCTAAATATCGTCGAGATAAAAAGTAAATGACGGTAGGTAGACTATACACTGAGCCGCCGCATTATCATAGCGTCTATACTCAGATAGTGTCGGCAATTTTGCGATAATCGTGCTTGCGCCTGATGCAATCTGGGCGCTATGTGACGACTTGTCGCAAACAGCGCATAACAAAAAGCCAAGTTATCTGGCCATCTTATGGAGGATAGCAAAATAACTTGGCTCTTGTTAATCAGTGTCTAATGTACGATATAAAAGTCTCGCTGTTGCAATCTGTGTTGCCATTGAGAGATCACTTCCACCATCGTACGGTCAATCACTTATGCGTCTTGACTGACTTTGAACAACTGACGACCACGATAAAAACCGTCTTTGGTCATGTGGTGACGACGATGCTTTTCACCAGTGGTGGCATCAACGCTTAGCTCTGCCACAGTCATGTGGTGGTGTGAACGACGCATGTCACGACGAGAACGGCTTTTGCGACTTTTTTGAACAGCCATGATATAGCTCCTATACTTAAAGGGGTAAGCTTAAAATTCAGCTTTAATCGATACTGACACAGGCTATGGAATCACAACAACCTAAGTCTTATGCATCATTGAATAAATCAGTTTGCTACTGTCATAAAACCAAAGATAAGAACAAAGTATCGTTGATGATGTTGTTCTGCATCGGGTGATATATCAAATAGCTTGTTGCCAGAATGCAATAAACCCAGCATTATACGCATCTTTAAAACATTAATAAAGCCCCATTTCACCGCAAAAGTGAAATCTAAAAGCCAGTAAAATGTTAAGAGAGCTTGCCTTTAAGTGCCGCCAGTGCTGCAAAGGGATTTTCATTGTCTTCTTCTTCAATCTCGCCCACTTGTTCAACCGCCATTTCGCAATCGTCATGCTTGGGCGACATCGGCAGTTTGAGCAAAATCTCGTCTTCAATCAGCTGCTTAAATGGCAATAAACGCTCAGAAGATTGCTGTATCACCACCTCATCTAAAAGCAGATAGTCTTGCGTGTCATCGAGCAGACGTGTCTGACTGTCGTCATCAAGAAGTGCGATGTCAAAGTCATCGTCTAAAGACACATCGACTGGTTGCAAGCAGCGCTGACAGGTCAGCCAAAGCGTTCCATTAAGCTTAAAGCTCAAATGCAGCACGTTGCTGTCGCGGTATAGCGTCGCTTGTACGCCTAGCGCCGATTGCGCATGCTCTTGACTCAAAAGTGCCGATACCCGCTCAAAGACTGAGGCGTCAACGTCCCCTGCCCACTCAAAGCCGCTATCTGCCCACTTATCTAATACGATATGTTCAGGCAATGTTTTGGCATCGGTGTTTTTATTGTGTGTTACTTGCTCGCTTGTTGGCGTGGTGGTCATACGCGGTCTCATCAGTCAAAACAATGTATAATATTACCCGCCATACTAACGGAAAGCCTTATTTGACGCCAGCGCTAGTATGTTACGATTTTTGACCCTTTAGCAGTGTAGTAACGCAGAAACGCTGCTGATTTTGTATGTAGGAAGATTATGTCTCACACCCCATCTGAGGTTGTATTCGCATCATTATTGACGCCCGAGCGCAAAGTGTCATTACGTCATATGTTGGATACTCAACTACAAGACAAGCCGCTTAGCGCAGCAGCGCTACAATCATGGCAAACTCAGTGGCAGACATTGACGGTATCACCCGATAGCGATGATAGGGAAGCAGCACACGTTGATTGGTTAATCGCTGTCTTTAACGCCACATTTTGTATGCATGACACGATTTTGGTACGCGGTACGGCAGAGCCTGAGTATTTTCCTGCAACCAGTGATGCGCCTGCGCGTATTGAATTTGCGCACGGCTTTTTTGCTAGTGCATTGCATGAAATCAGCCACTGGTGTCTCGCTGGCACGCACAGACGCACGCAGCCTGATTTTGGCTATTGGTATGCACCCGATGGTCGCAGTCAGGCAGAGCAAGCCGCCTTTGAGCGTGTAGAGATAAAGCCGCAGGCGATAGAGTGTTTATTGACCCTTGCTTGCGGACGCACGTTTCGCGTATCCCAAGACAATTTGTTTGCCGATTTTGATACCAGTGGCAGCACCTTTACTCATGACGTCTATGAACAAGCGCTAAATTACCTTGAGTATCCTGCGCGTTTGCCGAAAGACGCCAAGCGTCTATTGTGGGTACTGTTAAGCTGCTGCTAAATACCTAGAAAACAGCAAATCGTCTGAGTAAAATTCAATGTAGATACAAAATCGCTAACAAGACCCCAAACAACTTAAAACCGAGCGTGTATTGTCACGTGATGACACTACTTTTGGCAGTAAAGTGCAGGCTATACTAAAAAAACATATCAACAATAACTTATAACTATATCGAGGGCTTATGCAAACTTTATACATTCATCCTGAAAATCCGCAACCAAGACTGATTGAACAAGCAGCAAAACTGCTTCAAGAAGACAAGCTGCTCGTCTACCCCACAGACACCAGCTATGCTTTTGGTTGTCGCTTGGGCGCAAAAGCGGCATTAGACAAGCTCAAGCACATCCGCGAACTGGACGACAAGCATCAATTCACCCTGCTTTGCCGTGACTTGAGCGAGATTGCCACTTATGCCACCGTAGACAATGCACAGTTTAAGCAGTTAAAGGCACATACACCTGCGCCCATTACGTTCATTTTAAACGCCACCAAAGACGTCCCAAAAAAACTGGCACACCCTAAGAAAAAAACCATCGGTATCCGCGTGCCAAGCAACCCAATTGCACAGGCACTGCTCGCTGCCATGGACGAGCCGATTCTGACAAGCTCGCTACTGCTGCCCAATGACGAGCGCGTCTTAGATGATCCTTTTGATATTGAAGAGTTGCTGGGCAATCAAATCGACGGGCTTATCAATGCAGGCATCAAAACCACGCAGCTGACCACCATTGTCGACATGACCAGCAGCATCCCTGAAGTCATTCGTCAGGGCGCAGCTGATGTGAGTACTCTATTACTTTAAATCTGTTTTAAAAACCAAAAAACAGGCATAAAAAAAGCTCCAACGAATTGGAGCTTTTTTTAGTACTACGGCTGTGATTAGTCACGATCAACCAATTCAACATATGCCATAGGTGCATTATCACCGTCACGGTAGCCGCACTTGATGATACGCAAGTAACCACCTGGGCGATCCTGATAACGAGGACCTAGGGTGCTAAATAACTTGCCTACCATAGGCTTGCTACGCATACGGCTGAACGCCAAACGACGGTTAGCAACGCTATCTTCTTTAGCCAAAGTGATTAGCGGCTCAGCAACACGACGCAATTCTTTAGCTTTTGGCAATGTAGTTTTGATCAGTTCATGCTCAAACAGTGAGTTGGTCATGTTCTGGAACATTGCCTTACGATGACTGCTGGTACGACCCAGCTTGACTCCACTCTTACGATGGCGCATGGTCAATTATCCTTAAAGTTTAACGGCTACGATAAGAAAAGCGATCATCAACACGTAAATCAGCTGGCGGCCAGTTGTCAAGGCGCATTCCAAGCTCTAGATCTTTAGATGCAAGTACATCTTTGATTTCTGTTAATGATTTCTTACCAAGATTTGGGGTTTTGAGCAGTTCAGTCTCTGAACGTTGGACCAAATCGCCGATATAGTAAATGTTTTCAGCTTTTAAACAGTTGGCTGAGCGAACCGTTAGTTCAAGGTCGTCTACAGGGCGTAGAAGCACTGGATCAACCTCTTCTTTCTCTTTCACAGGCTCAGGCGCTTCTTCAGCTTCTAGGTCAACAAAGATAGAAATCTGTTGTTGCAAGATAGTCGCTGCTTTGCGAATTGCCTCTTCTGGATCAATCGTGCCATTCGTCTCAAGCTCAACGATAAGACGATCAAGGTCAGTACGCTGTTCAACACGAGCGTTCTCAACTTGATATGCAACACGCAACACAGGGCTAAAGCTTGCATCAAGCTTCAAGCGACCGATTGCTTTGGTGTCACCATCTTCACGGCGCTGATTGGCAGGCTCATATCCACGACCCATAACTACACGCAAGCGCATCTTTAGATGCCCACGTTCACTCAATGTACCTAGTACCAAATCTGGATTGGCAATATCAACATTATGTGGCAGTGTGATGTCTGCGGCAGTTATGGTGCCTGGACCTTGCTTGTCCAAGGTCAAGAATACTTCATTTTGGTCATGAAGTGTAATTGCTAAGCCTTTTAAGTTAAGCAGCAAATCAAGTACATCTTCTTGCAAGCCTTCAAGCGTTGAGTATTCATGGTCAACACCATCAATCTCAGCTTCAATCACAGCTGCACCGGGTAATGAAGATAATAAAATACGGCGTAAGGCATTCCCTAGGGTATGCCCAAAGCCGCGTTCTAACGGTTCGAGCGTGACTTTCGCAATCGTTTCATTAACCGTGTCCACATTGATGGCATTCGGCGTTAGAAACTCAGTTGCATTTAGCATCATGATGTCACCTCGATTTATTTAACTGGTTTAATGAACGTTCGTTACTTAACGTTATTACTTAGAGTACAGCTCAACGATCAAGCTTTCGTTGATTTCAGCAGGTAGATCAATGCGATCAGGTGCTTGTTTAAAAGTACCTTGAAGTTTGCTGTGGTCAACATCTAGCCACTCTGGAATACCACGTTGCGTTGCAAGTTCTACAGCGTTTTTAATACGTAGTTGTTCACGAGATTTTTCATGAATAGCGATCACGTCGCCATCTTGTAGCTGAATTGATGGAATGTTCACACGAACAAATTCATCACGACCAGCTTTTTTCACCATAACCGCACGGTGGCTAACCAACTGACGTGCTTCAGCACGCGTTGAGCCAAAGCCCATACGATATACGACGTTGTCCAAGCGGCTTTCTAGCATGGCCAGTAGGTTTTCACCAGTAGCACCGCGCTTACGAGCAGCTTCTTTATAGTAGTTAGCGAACTGACGCTCTAGAACACCATAGATACGCTTAACTTTTTGTTTTTCACGTAGCTGTAATGCGTATTCTGAAGTTTTGTTACGGCTTACACCATGCTGACCTGGTGGACGAGCCGCTTTTTTAGTCTTCACATCATAAGGCTTAACACCAGACTTAAGACCCAAGTCAGTGCCTTCACGACGTGATAATTTAAGTTTTGGTCCAATATAACGGGCCATTTTTATGTCTCCTTAAGCTTTCGGGATAAAAAGCTTCGTCTTTAATATTAGACGCGGCGCTTTTTCGGCGCACGGCAACCATTGTGTGGGATTGGGGTTACATCAGAAATGCTGTTGATTTTATAACCCAATGCACCTAGTGCTCTTACCGCAGACTCACGACCCGGTCCTGGTCCTTTGACCAAAACATCGACATTCTTAACACCGTATTCTTGAGCAGCTTTACCAGCCACTTCAGCAGCTACCTGAGCAGCAAACGGTGTAGATTTACGTGAACCACGGAAGCCTTGTCCACCAGAGGTGGCCCAAGCCAATGCATTACCTTGACGATCGGTAATCGTAACAATGGTGTTATTAAAAGACGCATGGATATGGGCAACGCCCTCCGATACTGAACGACGAGTCACTTTTTTGCGACTACGATTGTCTTTAGCCATCTTTTAGCTTCCTAAGTTGATTATTTTTTGATTGCTCTGCGTGGACCCTTACGAGTACGCGCATTCGTCTTCGTACGTTGACCGTTTACAGGCAAGTTACGACGATGACGGATGCCACGATAACAGCCCAAATCAACCAAACGCTTGATATTCATTGATACTTCACGACGAAGATCACCTTCAGTCGTATAGTTTGCAACTTCTGCACGGATAGCATCTAACTGTGAATCATCCAATTGACTGATTTTAGTAGTCGGCGCAATATCTACTGCTTTCAAAATTTGTGCAGCAGTAGTACGACCAACACCAAAAATGTAAGTCAATGAAATAACAGCATGCTTATTATCCGGAATGTTGACACCGGCAATACGAGCCATTGATTTCTCTCCATTAAAGAAAAATAGCGTTTACTTAGTAATATCACGGTCTATTTTTCAGATTTATTGCTGTTAATACAAACAAGTAAGATACGTAATACAGTCTTAGTGTCTGGCACCAAAAACCATATCAGTATCCAACATCTGTATAAACTACGGCAAGTGGCGGATAATATCGTATCCGCCGTTATTTTTCAAGTGTTAATTTTAAATGACCATCACTGATCGTTTAAAGATTAACCTTGACGCTGCTTATGACGTGGCTCTGATGTGCAAATGATATGTACACGACCTTTACGGCGTACAACTTTACAGCTACCACAAATTTTCTTAACTGATGCTTGAACTTTCATCGCATGCTCCTTGAGATATCATCCTAACTTTTGGCGTCGATTAAGACTGAGTAGGTGATTGAATTAACGTCTGATCGTGGTATTGATGGGTCATCAAGTGTGCCTGAATTTGCGAGATGAAATCCATGACCACAACGACCATAATCAGTAGCGACGTACCACCAAGATGAAATGGCACACCAAATGACGACTGAATAATCATAGGCATTAAACAGATGACCGTCATATAAATGGCACCAATAAAGGTCAGTCGGTTTAATACATGATCGAGGTAACGCTGGGTTTGTTGACCAGGGCGAATACCTGGAATATACGCACCACTACGCTTAAGGTTTTCAGCAACTTCGCGCGGACTAAAGACCAATGCTGTATAAAAATAGCAGAAGAAGATAATCATCGCACCAAAGAGTACCAAATACAAAGGCTGTCCTGGCGATAAAACCAGTGCCATATTTTGCAGTATCTTTTGTACAAAAGTAGGATCAGGAGACTGACCTACCCACTGCCCTAAACTGGCAGGGAACAGAAGTAGTGAACTGGCAAAAATCGCAGGAATGACCCCTGCCATGTTAATCTTTAGCGGCAAATGCGATTGCTGCTGCGCGTATATCTTGCGACCTTGCTGCTGTTTTTGTGCATAGTTTACTGGAACACGGCGCTGCGCCCGTTCAATATAAACAATACCCGCTGTGACAGCAACACCCAAAACCACAAATATGAACAGTACAATCAAATTCATCTGACCTTGATTGACCTGTTCAATGGATTGGGAGATCATGCTTGGCATTCCTGCCACAATACTGGCAAAAATGAGCATCGATATACCATTCCCGACGCCGCGCTCAGTGATTTGCTCACCGAGCCACATCAAGAACATCGCACCTGCAACCAAAGAGGTCACTGCAGGAACGTAAAAGGTAAGTCCTGTAGACAACGTCAAGTTTTGGCTGATAAGGCCAGCACACATACCAAAAGACTGTACCAACGCTAGCGCCAGCGTCCCTTGACGGGTGTACTTGTTTAACTTGCGTCTGCCTGCTTCGCCTTCTTTTTTGAGTGCTTCTAAAGAAGGGAGTACCGTAGACATCATCTGTACAATAATTGAGGCTGAAATGTAGGGCATAATACCCAATGCCATGATAGACATACGCTCGAGTGCACCACCAGAGAACATGTTAAACATGCTTAAAATGGTGTTCTCATTACGCGAAAACAAATCAGCCAAATTGACAGGGTTAATGCCTGGAACAGGAATATGAGACCCTAAACGATAAACAATCAATGCACCGATTAAAAACAATAAGCGCGACCACAGTTCATCATACTTGCGAATAAACGCCAGTGGATTGAGTGGGATACCAGCCGATGACATTGATTGTTTGGACACGTGACTACTCCTCGATGCTGCCACCAGCAGCTTCGATTGCTTGTTTAGCGCCTTTGGTTACTTTTACACCTTTAAAGGTGTAGGCTTTGGTGACGTCGCCTGACAAGATGATGCGTACACGCTTCATATCGCCACGGATAACGTTTGCCGCTTTTAGCGTCTCAACACTTACTACGTCGCCTTCTACCTTGTTAAGCTCAGACAAACGCACTTCTGCTGTTGTCATTGCCATTTTACTGGTAAAACCAAATTTTGGTAGGCGGCGGTATAGTGGCATTTGACCACCTTCAAAACCTGCAGGAACACTAGAGCCTGAACGAGATTTTTGACCTTTTACACCACGGCCACCAGTCTTACCAAGACCTGAACCGATACCACGACCACGACGTTGTGCGGTTTTTTTCGCGCCAATGCCTGGTGATAATTCATTTAATCGAAGACCCATTACGCTTCCTCCACTTTTACCATGTAGTTGACGCGATTTACCATACCACGAGTTGAAGGGGTGTCTTCTACTTCAACGGTATGACCAATACGGCGTAAACCCAATCCTTTCAAGCACGCTTTGTGGCTCTTAAGGCGATGGGCAGCCGATTTCGTTTGAGTGACTTTCATTGTTTTCATCGTAACTCACCTACTCTAAGTTAGCCCAAAATTTCGTCTACAGATTTACCACGTTTTGCTGCCATCTTCTCTGGAGTTGACATATCACGCAGACCGTTGAACGTTGCACGTACGACGTTTGCAGTGTTGGTAGAGCCATAGCATTTGGTCAATACATCTTTAACACCAGCAACTTCAAGAACCGCACGCATTGCGCCACCAGCGATTACGCCAGTACCTTCAGAGGCAGGCTGCATGTATACTTTACTTGCGCCGTGACGGGCTTTGATTGGGTGGAACAAAGTTGCATCGTTAAGCTCAACAGTAATCATGTTGCGCTTAGCCGCTTCTAGTGCTTTTTGAATGGCAGCTGGTACTTCGCGGGCTTTACCACGACCAAAACCAACACGACCATTACCATCACCAACGACAGTCAATGCTGTGAATGAGAAAATACGACCACCTTTGACCACTTTTGCAACGCGATCAACAGCAACCAAGCGTTCTACCAAACCGTCTGTCTGTTCATTTTTCGCCATGATTAAAACTCCAATCCATTTTCGCGAGCAGCTTCTGCTAAAGCTTTTACTCGACCATGATATTTAAAACCACTACGGTCAAAAGCAACTTTAGTGATACCAGCGGCTTTGGCACGCTCGGCAATCATCTGACCTACAGATGTTGCTGAAGTTACGTTACCAGTTGCGCCTGAGCGCAAGCTGCTGTCTAAGGTAGATGCTTGAGCGATCACTTCACCACCAGTAGGAGAGATAATCTGGGCATAGATGTGCTTTGGCGTACGGTTAACCGTTAGGCGATGAACACCTAGATTACGGATATGTGCGCGGGTTTTTTTAGCTCGACGCAGACGAGCTGCTTTTTTATCAAACATTTCAACTCACCTTATTTTTTCTTAGCTTCTTTGCGAACAACGTGTTCGTCGCTATAGCGAATACCTTTGCCTTTGTAAGGCTCTGGTGGACGGAAACCACGGATGTTGGCGGCAGCTTGACCCAATTTCTGCTTATCGTTTGATTTTAGAACGATTTCAGTTTGGCTTGGGGTTTCGGCTGATACGCCTTCTGGCAATGTGTACTCAACTGGGTGTGAGTAACCAACGTTCAACGTTACTTTGTTGCCAGCAGCTTGTGCGCGGTAACCAACGCCGATCAACTGAAGACGCTTTTCAAAGCCTTCATGAACGCCTTTCACATAGTTATTGATTAGGGCGCGCATGGTGCCAGTGTGCATCATGGCTTCTTTGGTATCTACTGCAGGTGAGAGAACAATGTTATCTTCTTCCTGTTTCAGCTCGACCAATTCATGCAGGCGTAAAGACATATTACCGTTCTTGCCTTTAACTTCGACCTGCCGATCGTTCAAAGTAACGCTTACGCCGTTAGGCAGCGCTACTGGGGCTTTAGCCACACGAGACATAGGAGTATTCCTTAAAAAAATTAACAACTGATATTTGCGAAAAAACTAACAGGCTAAAAAGCCTGCTAGTTTAGCATAATTGAATAAGATAAGCACCACTAAAATTGATGACGCCTATTGCTGATTCAAATAGACTTTATCGAATCGAGACATTAAGCAACAAATGCAACGATTTCGCCACCAATGCCAGCAGCACGAGCAGCACGATCGCTCATAATGCCTTGACTGGTAGAAACGATAGCCACACCCATGCCCTGCTTAACAGTAGGGATGCTGTCTTTGCCACGGAACTGGCGAAGACCTGGACGGCTATAACGCTTGATACTTTCAATAACAGGTTTACCTTCGAAGTATTTCAGTTCGATAGATAGAGTCGCTTTGCCGTTACCTTCATCAGTAACTTCAGCGCTTGTTAGGTAACCTTCGCTGACAAGTAGGTCAGCAATAGATTTGCGCAGTTTTGAACTTGGCATATTTACGGATACTTTGTTCGCCATTTGCGCATTACGAATACGGGTTAGCATATCCGCAACGGTATCTTGCATACTCATGTATTACTCCTTACCAGCTTGCTTTACGAACACCAGGCACATCGCCTTGCATGACTCGCTCACGCAGCATATTGCGTGATAAGCCAAACTTGCGGAAGTAGCCATGAGGACGACCTGTAACACCACAGCGATTACGTAGACGTACTGGTGATGCGTTACGTGGTAGAGCCTGTAGCTCTAACATCGCATCCATACGCTCTTCGTCACTTGCATTGACATCACTGATGATTTCTTTTAGCTTGATACGCTTTTCAGCATATTTCGCTACCATTTTTTCGCGTTTTAATTCGCGATTAATCATGCTCTTCTTTGCCATAACGTCTTTACCTTATTTAAATGGGAAGCCGAATGCTTTAAGCAACGCACGACCTTCATCATCAGTTTGAGCTGACGTAGTAATCGTTACATCCATACCGCGGATACGATCAATCTTGTCAAAATCTACTTCTGGGAATACGATCTGCTCTTTGATACCCAACGAGTAGTTACCACGTCCATCAAATGCTTTAGATGAAAAACCACGAAAATCACGAATACGAGGAATCGCAATGGCAATGAGACGATCTAAAAATTCGTACATTTGCTCACCGCGTAGCGTTACTTTACAGCCAATAGGCCATTCTTCACGAATTTTAAAACCAGCAACTGATTTGCGCGCTTTGGTGATTACAGGCTTTTGACCAGCGATAGCGGTCATGTCTGATACTGCGCCTTCAAGCAATTTCTTGTCTTGAGCTGCGCCGCCAACACCCATGTTTAGTGTGATTTTAGTGATTTTAGGCACTTGCATCACGTTGTCTAAACCAAGCTCTTGTTTGATTTGCTGTTTTAGCTCATCGTTATATAAAGATTTTAATCTTGCCATTACCATTACACCCTTAGTGTCTTACGCAGTCGCCACTACTTCACCATTTGAACGATAAACGCGCTGTTTCTTGCCTTCGTCGTTAAATTGGTAAGTAATACGGTCTGCTTTTTGGGTTTGCGCATTAAAGATTGCGACATTTGAAATATGCAAAAAAGCTTCTTGTTTAACAATGCCGCCTTCCGCGCCAGTCGCCTGATTTGGCTTCTGATGCTTAGTGACAATGTTGATGCCTTCTACTTTGATGCGATCATCTTTTACAGCCAACACAGTACCTTGCTTGCCTTTGTCTTTACCAGCAATCACGATAACTGTATCGCCTTTTCGTAATTTAGCCATGGGTTACCTCACAATACTTCTGGGGCTAGTGATACAATTTTCATAAACTGATCACCACGTAGTTCACGAGTTACCGGTCCAAAAATACGAGTTGCGATTGGCGCTTTGTTTTGGTTCAACAAAACAGCAGCGTTATCATCAAAACGTAGTACAGAACCATCGGGACGACGAACGCCTTTTTTGGTACGTACAACTACTGCATTCATCACGTCGCCTTTCTTGACACGACCACGAGGAATGGCTTCTTTGACGGTTACTTTAATGATATCGCCAACCGATGCATAACGACGATGAGAACCACCCAGTACTTTAATGCACTGAACTCGTCTTGCACCGCTATTATCTGCAACTTCCAGCATTGACTCAGTCTGAATCATAGCGTTACTCCACACGTGTGAGCAATAAAAAGCCAGCTGCTGCCGCTGACACAAAATCAGCAGGCAGCTCTTGAAATCTCAAAAGCTGTTGCCTGCTTGATATATGAGTGCTATACGCTCGGCGCAATCAGCATCCTTAAAAAGGCAAGTAGTTTAACAGCTTCTGGCTTCTAATGCAATTTACTTAGATTTTTTCTACTGTCTCAACCACGTCAACTAAAGTCCAAGACTTAGTTTTTGAGATTGGACGCGTTTCTTTGATGCGTACAAGGTCGCCTTGCTGACAAACGTTGTTCTCATCATGGGCTTTGATTTTAGTAGAACGACGAAGCTGCTTGCCATACAAAGGATGACGAACCAGACGCTCAATCAAAACCGTGATGGACTTGTCCATCTTGTTGCTGACAACTCGTCCTGTCAATACGCCAACATCTTGGGTTGCTTGATTGTTATCACTCATGAGTCGCCTCGTTGTTTCTCGTTAATCAAAGTCTGAATCTGAGCAATCGAGCGACGATTGCTTTTGACTTCATGGGTGTTACCCAACTGACCAGTTGCTTTAGCCATACGAATACGGAAAGCATCAAGTTGCTTTTCATCAAGTAACTGAGTCAGTTCTTCTAATGATTTATCACGTAATTCACTGATCTTCATTACATTATCGTCCGCTTAACAATGGTAGTTTTAAAGGGCAGTTTTGCAGCAGCAAGCGTGAGTGCTTCTCGTGCAAGCTCTTCTGAAACCCCTTCGATTTCGTATAAGATTTTACCAGGCTTAATTTCGCATACCCAGTACTCAACAGGACCTTTACCTTTACCCATACGTACTTCTAATGGTTTGTTGGTAATTGGCTTGTCTGGGAATACACGAATCCAAATTTTACCACCACGCTTAACACGGCGAGTAATGGTACGACGTGCCGCTTCGATTTGACGTGCTGTCATACGGCCACGAGTCAAAGATTTTAGACCAATTTGTCCAAAAGCAACGGTGCTTCCACGCTGAGCTAGCCCTGTGTTACGCCCCTTATGCATTTTGCGAAACTTGGTACGTTTTGGTTGTAACATAGTTTAACCTCTGTCTGAGTTTCGGCGGTTTCCACGACCACGGCGTTTTGGCGCACGAGGCTTCTCTTCAGTGACGGGATTGTATACGCTGTTCATACCGTCAAGGATTTCCCCACGGAAAATCCAAACTTTTACGCCGATGGTGCCGTAAGTAGTTTCTGCGCGTACTGATGCATAGTCGATGTCAGCACGTAGGGTATGAAGAGGTACACGACCTTCACGATACCATTCGGTACGAGCAATCTCAGCACCGCCAAGACGACCAGATAGCTCAACTTTGATACCTTGAGCGCCAGCACGCATGCTGTTCTGTACTGCGCGTTTCATAGCGCGGCGGAACATAACACGACGGGCAAGCTGGCTTGCGATACCATCAGCAACAAGACGAGCGTCTAGATCAGGAGAAGTAATCTCTTCGATGTTGACCTGAGCAGGTACGCCCATAATTTTGGTCAATTCTTTCTGAAGCTTCTCGATGTCTTCGCCTTTCTTACCGATAACGATACCTGGGCGAGCGGTTGCGATAGTGATTTTCGCAGCACCTGTTGGGCGCTCAATCGTGATACCGCTAACCATAGCGCTGTCTAGCTTTTTGCGTAGGTATTCACGTACTTGGATGTCGTTGATTAGGTATTCAGAATACTGTTTAGGATCCGCATACCAGTTTGCATTATGCTTTTTGACAACCCCAAGACGGATACCGATTGGATGTACTTTTTGACCCATAACTTATTCTCCTACCTTAATAGTGATGTGACAGGTACGCTTACTGATACGATCAGCACGACCTTTCGCACGTGGTAGGATACGCTTTAGCGTGATGCCTTCATCAACATAGATGGTCGATACTTTTAGGTTATCGATATCTAGGCCGTGATTGTTTTCGGCATTGGCGATGGCTGAGTTAAGGCATTTCTTAACAAACACAGCGCCTTTTTTATTGCTATACGTTAAAATATCCAAAGCACGCTCAATAGATTTGCCACGAACTTCATCAGCAACGAGTCTAACTTTTTGTGCCGAGATGGCGGCACCGCGTAATTTTGCAGTTACTTCCATGGTAAGCACCTTATCTCTTAGCTTTCTTGTCAATGCCATGACCACGATAGGTACGAGTCGGGGCAAATTCACCTAGTTTATGACCAACCATTTGCTCACTTACGATAACAGGTACGTGAGTACGACCGTTGTGAACAGATAAAGTTAGGCCAACCATTTGTGGTAGGATCATCGAGCGGCGAGACCAAGTTTTGATGGGCTTGCGTGAGTTGGTGTCGATAGCATTCTCAACTTTGGCAAACAAGTGCGCATCGATGAATGGACCTTTTTTCAATGAACGAGGCATGAAATTCTTCCTTTATTTCTTCTTGGCGCGACGGCGACGGATGATCATACTGTCAGTACGCTTATTGTGACGCGTTTTTTGTCCTTTGGACTTCTGACCCCAAGGGCTAGTAGGATGACGACCTTTGTTACGACCTTCACCACCACCATGCGGGTGATCAACAGGGTTCATCGCCACACCACGAACGGTAGGACGAACACCGCGCCAACGTGAAGCACCGGCTTTACCAAGTGATTTCAAGTTGTTTTCAGTGTTAGAAACTTCACCAATAACCGCACGGCAGTTTACGTGTACACGACGAGTCTCGCCTGAACGCAAACGAAGAATCGCGTAAATACCATCACGACCCAATAACTGTACGCCAGCACCCGCAGAACGAGCCATCTGTGCACCTTTACCGATTTTAAGCTCGATATTGTGAATCACAGTACCCAATGGGATGTTTTTTAGCGGTAGGCAGTTACCTGGACGGATTGGAGAGCCTTCACCTGACTGAACAGTATCACCAGTAGCCAATTTCTTTGGCGCAATGATGTAACGACGCTCGCCATCAGCATACTTTAGTAGTGCGATGTGTGCGGTACGGTTAGGATCATATTCGATGCGCTCAACCACTGCTGGGATATTGTCTTTGGTGCGTTTGAAGTCAATCACACGGTAATGGTGCTTATGACCACCACCAATATGGCGAGTGGTGATGCGACCATTGTTGTTACGACCACCTGACTTGCCTTTTGATTCGACAAGTGCTGCATATGGACGACCTTTGTAAAGGTGTGGATGCACCACTTTTTCAACAAAACGACGGCCTGGTGATGTTGGCTTTGCTTTTACGATAGGCATGATTGTTATCCTTATTCGTTGTTCGCTGTTTCACTAGTAGAAGAAGCGACTTCCTCACCAGCATCAGCCATTTGTACATCTTGACCAGCTTTTAGGGTAACATAGGCTTTTTTGTAGTCATTACGACGGCCGATGCTTTTGCCAAAACGCTTTGTCTTACCTTTAACATTCAAAGTGTTCACACGAGTGACTTCAACACCTTCAAACATTAACTCAACTGCTTTTTTGATTTCACGTTTAGTCGCATCAGTATCAACTTTGAATACCTGCACACCAAGTGAGTCACCAAGCATTTGAGATTTTTCTGAGAATACAGGCCCTTTTAAGACCTGATAAAGTCTTGCGTTATTCATGCTAGTGCTTCCTCAAATTGTTTCGCAGCTTCAACTGACATGATTACTTTATCAAAAGCAATCAAGCTCACTGGATCCACTTCGTTTGTACCAAGTACATTGACGTGTGGAATGTTGCGGGCCGCTAGGTATAAGTTTTCGTCAACTTCTTTGGTGACGATCAATGCGCGAGGTGCATTTAGTTCACTTAACTTTGCAACCAACTCTTTGGTCTTAGGTGCAGAAATATTCAATTCTTCTACCAAAATTAGACGCTCTTGACGTACTAGTTCGGCTAGGATGCACTGCATAGCACCGCGATACATTTTGCGGTTAACTTTTTGTGACCAATCTTGTGGTTTTGCCGCGAATGCACGACCACCTGAGCGCCAGATTGGGCTACGAATAGAGCCTGCACGAGCGCGACCAGTGCCTTTTTGGCGCCATGGCTTGATACCACCGCCAGAAACTTCGGCACGGGTTTTTTGTGCACGTGTACCTTGGCGAGCACCAGCAAGATATGCGGTTACAACCTGATGCACCAATGCTTCGTTGAATTCACGACCAAACGCTGTGTCAGAAAGTTCAACCGCTGCACCTGTAACTGTTTTTAAATCCACGTTAATCCCCTTGCTTAGGCTTTGATTGACGGACGTACGATGACATCGCCACCGTTGGCACCTGGGATAGCACCCTTGATGACCAGTAACCCTTTTTCGGCATCAACCGAAACCACTTCTAGGCCCTGAACGGTCACACGCTTGTTACCCATCTGACCTGGCATCTTTTTGCCTTTGAATACACGACCTGGTGTCTGGTTTTGACCAGTTGAACCAACGACGCGGTGAGACACTGAGTTACCATGAGTGGCATCTTGGGTGCTGAAGTTGTGACGCTTCACGCCGCCTTGGAAGCCTTTACCTTTACTCTGTCCTGTGACATCGACCATCTGACCTGCTTCAAATAGGTCAGCTAGGATTTCACCACCAACTTCACGACCTTCAAGATCGCTTTCGTTAGCACGGAATTCCCAAACACCACGACCAGCTTGAACGCCAGCTTTCGCGAAATGACCTTTTTGTGCGGCAGTTACGCGGCTGTCACGACGAGTACCTGTGGTGATTTGAATGGCTTGATAGCCATCTGTATCAGTAGTTTTTACTTGAGTAATGCGGTTTGCATCGACCTCGATCACAGTCACAGGGATAGACGCACCTGCTTCAGTGAAGATACGGGTCATGCCGCATTTTTTACCGACTAAACCGATCGCCATTTTAAACCTCTTTATATCTTCTGTTAATGGGTTGGGTGTTATGCATTAACCCAAAGCAATTTGAACGTCAACACCCGCCGCTAAGTCTAACTTCATTAACGCGTCCACAGTTTTGTCGGTAGGCTGAACAATATCAACCATACGCTTGTGGGTACGAATTTCGTACTGGTCACGCGCGTCTTTGTTAACGTGTGGCGAGGTTAGGACGTTGAATCGCTCAATGCGAGTCGGCAACGGTACAGGACCACAAACTTGCGCACCAGTGCGCTTTGCAGTATCGACAATCTCTTGTGCCGACTGATCGATCAATCGATGATCAAAAGATTTTAGTCGGATACGGATTCTCTGGTTAGCCATGCCAGCAAGCTCCTAAAATGTGCTTTTGTCATTCTTGCGCTGCAAGTTGCTGACGAAAAGCCGTTTGGTTAAAGATTTACTTTAAGCGGCTTTATATTCTTAAACAGAACCAGCAGCGTGCTAAAAGCAAAATAGTTTAAAGCCCCGCCAGCCCTCCTATGTATTGGAAAGCAGCAAAGGCATATGAAATAGTGCTAGAAACGATGCTCTAGCTGTCATAGCGCCAGCTGTTTGCTTGGCCGTGCGCTTATAATTCAGTAGTGCGTATTATACACTTTAATCTGATGATTGCAAGGGCAATATCCCTACTCTTAACGAATAATTCGCAGGCAAAACCGTTGATTTTGTCGCGATTTTTGGGATTTTGCAGGCAAAAAAGCGCGTTTTTGCCCTATCTTTTATCGTTGCGGCGTTATGCGCTCAGGCACGGTTTATCAGTCAAGTACGATGTCGTACTGCTCTTGGGTGTAGAGGTTTTCAACCTCAAAGGTGATGACGCGCCCAAGCAAGTACTCAAGGTCAGCGACGGTATCCGCCTCTGAGGTAAGCAATAGGTCAATGACGGCGGCATGGGCGACGACGGTGAATTTTTTGGGGGAGTTATAAGTACGGGCGCAGCGCATGATTTCGCGGAATATCTCAAAGCAGACGGTTTCGGCGGTTTTGACAAAGCCGCGTCCTTGGCAGGTAGAGCATGGCTCGCACAACTGCTGCCCCAACGATTCGCGCGTGCGCTTACGCGTCATCTCAACAAGTCCGAGCTCACTGACCTGAGTAATGTTGGTTTTGGCGTAGTCTTGGGTCAACTGCTCTTGCAAGCTCGCCAACACGTCGTCTTTGTGCTCTTGCTCTGTCATGTCGATAAAGTCAAGAATGATGATGCCACCAAGGTTGCGCAGGCGCAGCTGGCGCGCGATGGCGTGCGTGGCTTCTAGATTGGTTTTATAGACGGTGTCCTCAAGCGAGCGCCCACTGACAAACGAGCCTGTATTGACATCAATGGTTGTCATGGCTTCGGTTTGGTCAATGATAAGGTAGCCGCCCGATTTTAGGTCCACGCGCCGCTTTAGGGCATCGCGCAGGTCTTCTTCGACGCGGTGGACGTCAAACAATGCTTGCTCGGCGGTATAGTGCATGATGCGGTCATAGACGAAAGGCACGAACTCTTTGGCAAAGTGGCGTACTTGCTCATAAATCTGTACGTTGTCCACGACGACTTTTTCGGTGTTGGCATGTACCAAGTCGCGGATGGAGCGCATGGGTAGAGACAGCTCTTGATATATCAGCTCGGAGCTTTGGTGATGGTTAATCTCTTGACGGCGGGCGCAAACGGTGCGCCAAAGCTGCAATAAGTAGTAGATGTCTTCTTCGAGCTTGTCCACAGGCACACGCTCGGCGGCAGTGCGGGCAATCAGTCCGCCTTGGAGGTTGACGGTCTGCATTAAGCCAGCAAGCTCGGTCTTTAGGCGGCTGCGCTCCTCTTCACTGTCAATGCGCTGTGAGATGCCAATGTGCGTGCTCGATGGCAAATACACAAGGTAACGCGAGGGCAATGAGATGTTGGTCGTCAGGCGCGCGCCTTTGCTGCCAAGCTGGTCTTTGGTGACTTGCACCAAGATGCGCTGCCCTTCGTGCAGGCGGTGCTGAATCAGGTTTTGTCCCGCTTGCAGGTCAGGTGGTGGCACAGTCGGCAATACGGTCAAGGCGTTGGTGCTGTCTTCGCTGTCGATGTCGCTATCGCTGCCAAGCTTTGAGGTGTGGGTCACGTCTTTGGCAGACAGCGCAGGCGCGGGTATGGGTGCTGGACGCTGCATGTCATTAACGTGCAAAAAGGCGGTGCGTGATTGACCAATATCCACAAATGCTGCCTGCATGCCCGGTAAGACGCGCACAACCGTACCCAGATAAATATTGCCAACCAGACCCAGCTTGTGATGACGTTCGATATAGATTTCGCTGAGTACGCCATTGTCGAGTACTGCAACACGCGATTCCATGGGACTGACATTGATAAGCAGCTCTTCTGACATAACGCCTCTTTTTTTATCATAATACGGTAATGTGGCGCATCTTAGAGGATGCCCCTGATGTTTTCGTGCCCATTAGTGTAACAAATAGGCACCGCGCTGCAGGTTTTTTTGGGTAATTTTAGACCTGATGCCCAAGCTGCTGCAACAGCGTCAAAGTCTGCGCTAGCGGCAAGCCAACCACGTTGGTATAGCTACCATCAATACGCGCAACCCACGCCGCTGCGCCGCCTTGAATCGCATACCCGCCCGCCTTATCTTGCGGCTCACCGCTTTGCCAATAGCGCTCCATCATAGCGTCATCAAGGGCTACGAATTGCACGTCGGTTTTTTCTAAGATATTAACGGTATTGGTCACTGTGATGGTATCATCCGCAGCTTTTTTGACTTGTGTTGCCTGTACCGCGGTCCAGATTTGATGATTCACCCCCGACATCTGCTGCCACATGGCAAAGGCGTCCGCTTTGTCTTCAGGCTTAATCAATACGCTACGCCCATCAGGCAGTACGCCGATGGTGTCAGCCGTTAAGACGATTTGGGTATCCTCTGCTGTCTCTGATATTTTTAATAATGAGGGGTCGCTTTGTAGCGCTTGTACGGCGGCCTTTGCCTTGGCACTGACCATACGCGCAATATAATCGGTCGGTAACTCGCCAGCACTCGGGGTCTCGTCAATATCGACACGCAGCACGGTGCAATCAACGCCAGCGCTGGCAAGCAGCTCACGGCGACGCGGCGAGCCTGAAGCGAGTATAAGCATAATCTGTCCTTGGTCTGAATCAATAAACGTAAAATAAAATGGCGCATACCGCTGTAATGGCGCGCTCGTTGACGCATAGCGCAGGCTTACCAATCGTCATGCATTTGCGGGCGATGGCTACGGTGCAAAAGGCACATCACGAGCGGCCAAGCAATAATACTGCTGTAGATAAAAGGCGCAAACACACCATCTGCCGACAAGTAGCGCGGATACAGCCATAGGCTCTGCGCGATGCCTGCGACGATGATACCCAAAGCGGCAATCAGCCATGCCCGCCACCATGATAGAGGCAATAGATAACGGCGGCAAACCATGACCAAAAAGGCGGTCACAACCCATATGATGCTGTGCTGACCCAAAGGCTGCTGTAGAAATACATCTGCCAATAGCCCCAACACAAAGGCATAGCCCACCCCCACATAGCGCGGCTGGTACAACAGCCAATAAATAAGCACCATCATCAGCAATAGCGGACGCTGCATGACCGCCTGCGCGGGCAATGGATACAGCAGCACTATAAAACCTGCCAGCACACTCAGCGCCATAGGCACGCGCGGCATTGAGCGGTCATCAAGAGTGCGGTGCATGAGGTCTGCTCGCTGTCGGTGCTAAGGTATGCGGCGCGGTATCGGTAGGCGCAAGCAATGGCTGAACAATCAAGGCATAGTGCCCGCTGTCCATCGCTGCCGCAGGCGTAACCTCAATCTGTAAAAAACGCGCGCTCGCATCGCGGGTGATGTGACTGACACGCCCTACCCGATAGCCTGCCGCCATACGTCCGCCCAGACCTGAGGAAATCAGCGTATCGCCGACACGAATATCAGCGCTCTTTAGCATATAAGATAGCGCCAGCGTATCGGGCATGCCTGTGCCTGTGACAATGGCGCGTTGTCCTGTACGTGCCACATGCACAGCCACCGCTTGGTCGCGTGCGGTCAGCAGCAGCAGCTTACTTGTGGTATCGGTGGTGTGGATGATTTGTCCCAGCAGACCTGACGCATCAATCACGCTCTGTCCCACGCGGACGTGTGCGCTGCGACCCTTATCGAGCAGTAAAATGGGCGTTTGCGCATTGGGATTGGTGCCGATGACGGTAGCGATTTGCAAGCGCGCTGTGGGCGGCTGCTGAATGCCGAGCAGTGCCTTTAGTTGTATGTTATCGCTTAGGATTTGGTTTTGCTGTTGTAGCTTGGCTTCGGTACTTATGAGCTGGGCGCGCAGCTGCGCATTATCACGGCGCAAAGACTCATGGCTTTGGCTCATGCTTTGTGACCAATGGTGCGCATCTTTGGGCAGCGTCGCCAGCCGCTGTATGGGCGAGAGTAAATGCTCGACGTGGGTGTATAAGGGCGCTAACAAAGGACGGTAATACCCCTCTGCCCACAATAAAAGCGCGGATATGAGCAATAAGCATACTGTCCGCGTGATGGGCAATGACGCATTAACTCTCATAACCAAAGCTCTGCTGACCTGACACCATATCCCCGCTACAACCATGCATCATACAAAAATACTGCTCAGCCGCTTGTCATGAATAAAATCAAGCGCTTTGCCGCCGCCACGCGCCACGCAGGTCAATGGGTCAGGCGCGACAATCACGGGCAGACCTGTGGCTTTGGATAGCAGCCCGTCCATGTGCCGCAGTAGCGCACCGCCCCCTGTCAAGACAATGCCGTATTTAGCAAGGTCGGCAGACAGCTCAGGCGGCGTTTGCTCTAAGGCGGACTTTACCGCGCTGACGATGCTGTTTAATGGCTCATGCAGCGCCTCTTGTACTTCGCGTGCGGTGAGGTGCACGGTTTTCGGCACGCCTTGGGCGATACTGCGCCCATGCACTTCTATTTCTGTCTCTGCCGCCTCATCTTCTGTAGGCGGCTGGGCGCAGCCGATTTTATGCTTGATATATTCTGCCGTTGGCTCACCGATGATACAGCCATGCGTACGGCGCACATGCGTGATGATGGCATCATCGAGCATGTCACCGCCTACGCGCACCGATGCTGAATACACGCAGCCTGAAAGCGCAATGATGGCAACCTCTGTCGTGCCGCCACCGATATCGACAATCATTGAACCGCTGGCATGATGAACGGGCAAGCCTGCGCCCAATGCCGCTGCCATCGGCTCTTCTAGCATCAACACATTGCTCGCACCTGCCGACAGTAGCGCTTTACGAATACCCTGACGCTCAAACAAGGTCGAACGGCACGGCACACAGACCACCACTTGCGGCTGCAAAAACCAGCGCTTGGCATTAACCTTGTGCATAAAGCGCTTGAGCAGCTCTTCGGTCACTTCGAAATCGGCAATCACGCCATCTTTGAGCGGTCGAATCGCCGAGATGTCCGCAGGTGTGCGCCCGAGCATGGCTTTGGCGTCATGACCAATAGCCGCCACCGTGGGGCGCTCCATGCGATTGCTACGCAGGGCAACGATGGTCGGCTCATCGAGCACCACGCCTTTATTGGGAATAAAAATCAGGGTATTTGCCGTACCCAAATCGATGGCAATATTATTGGCTAACAATCCAAACACGTTCATGACAAGTCTATCCAAAAGCGGCACGCAAAAGCAGGTCAACATCGCACTGCTCGGCAGCACGATACTTATAAGGACTCACTGTAGCGAAAGTTTACCGATGCAACAAGTCAGATAGGCACAATAATGCTAAGATGATGCCAATCCTGTACACAATGGCATCGTGCCCGTATGGTCACAGGCGGCGCGCGCATCGTCACTGACGATTTGCACCCGTTCGGCGGTGGGTAAGCTCTGTAATCTCAAAGCAGATGCTTTATAATAACGCACCAACGGCTTGCCCGCTTGTGATTGCAATCAAGACAAGCCAGCAGGCACGATAGATAGCCTCATATTTATAAGGGCGCGCTGTCTAAACCCGCCCGCCCATGAATCCTTATTTGTTGTCAAATTTGCTTGGCAACGGTTTATTGCCACATTGCTTATTTTAAACTGGAGCGTTTATGTCACAGCAATCCTCAAGCACTGACCAAGTCAGTCGTCAAGAAATATTAGAAATCGCTACCCTTGCCCGCCTAGGTGTGGATGAGAGCACCGCCGACAGCTACGCAGGCGACATCAATAAAGTATTAAAAATGATGCAAACCCTCGCCTCGGTGGACACCAGCGACCTAAAGCCTTTGGCAAACATTCACGAAGCCTGCCAAGAGCTGCGCGCTGACTTTGCTGAGCACGACATTGACCGCGAGCGCAACCAATCAATGGCACCTGCGGTCGAAGAAGGCTTGTACCTTGTGCCACAAGTGATTGAATAACAACCATAACCGCCGCTATTTTTTACTTTTTTCATTATTAACGGACGACCGACTATGTCTGAGCTTCATCATTTAAGCCTACACGAGCTGATTACTGGATTAGAAGGCAAACAATTTAGTAGTGTTGAGCTGACCGAACATTACATCAAACGTATCGAAAAGCTGGATGGCAAAATCAACAGCTTTATTACCCACACCTCTGAGACTGCACTTGCACAAGCCAAAGCCGCTGATGAGATGCGCCTGCAAGGCGACAACCGCGCATTGCTTGGCGTGCCTATGGCGCACAAAGACATCTTTTGTACCCGTGGCGTATTGACCACTTGTGGCTCAAAGATGCTGCATAATTTTGTCGCGCCCTATGACGCAACCATCGTCACCGCGATTGACGAAGCGGGCATGATCAGCCTTGGCAAGCTGAATATGGATGAGTTCGCCATGGGCTCGGACAACGAAAGCTCACATTATGGCGAAGTCCACAACCCGTGGGACATCGAGCGCGTGCCTGGTGGTTCATCGGGCGGTAGTGCGGCAGCGGTGGCGGCAGGTTTTGTGCCTGTAGCGACAGGCAGTGACACGGGCGGCTCTATCCGTCAGCCAGCGTCATTTTGCGGTTTAACAGGCATCAAGCCAACGTATGGTCGTGTCTCGCGCTTTGGTATGATTGCCTATGCCTCAAGCCTTGACCAAGCAGGCAGCATGGGTCGCAGCGCTCAAGACTGCGCGTATCTGCTCCAGCCCATGGTCGGACACGACCCACGCGATGCGACCTCTATCAAGCATGACGTGCCTGACTATGTGCAAGACATGATCGACGCTGAAAAGCGCGATGAGAACAAGCCGCTGGCAGGTCTGCGTATTGGTGTGGCAAAAGAATACTTTGGCGCAGGTCTAAACAGCGATGTCGAAACCGTGGTACGTAGCGCGCTGCAAAAGTATCAAGAGCTTGGCGCGACCATCGTTGAGGTGAACATCACCGATCCTGAGATTACCCTTGCCACCTACTATATGCTCGCGCCCGCAGAAGCATCATCAAACCTATCGCGCTTTGACGGTGTGCGCTTTGGCTACCGCTGTGAAGCGCCAAAAGACTTGGTCGACCTATACACGCGCTCGCGCTCAGAAGGCTTTGGTCCTGAGGTACAGCGCCGTATCTTGATGGGTACCTACGCGCTATCGGCAGGTTACTATGACGCCTACTATACCAAGGCTCAAAAAATCCGCCGCCTAATCGTGCAGGACTTTAACACCGCGTTTGCCAGCTGCGACATCATCGCCAGCCCAACCGCACCGACCGCCGCTTATAAGCTCAGCGATGACCTTGACCCTGCCTCAATGTATCTGGGCGACGTCTACACCATCGGCGTCAACCTAGCGGGTCTGCCTGCGCTCAGTCAACCTGTGGGGCTGACGCCAAACGGTCTGCCCGTTGGTCTACAGCTCATCGGCAAGCACTGGCAAGAGAGCCAACTGCTGACCACCGCGCACCTGTTCCAGCAGCACACCGACCACCATCAACAACACTCTGCCATCGCTAAGGAGACCGTATAATGACGCACGCATCAACAACTGAGAGTCAAGCGCAGCCTGTGCGTACCGATTTACTGGTCGATGGCTATGAAGTGGTGATTGGTATCGAAATCCATTGCCAGCTGAACACCGAAAGTAAAATCTTTTCTACCGCGCCGACCGACTTTGGTCACGAAGCCAATACCCAAGCAAGCCTTGTTGATTTGGGCTTGCCAGGCGTGCTGCCTGTCTTAAACGAAGGCGTCGTCGAACGTGCGCTAAAGTTCGGCATGGGCGTCAACGCCGAGCTGGGTCTGTACAACACCTTTGACCGTAAAAACTACTTTTACCCCGATTTGCCCAAAGGCTATCAAATCACGCAAATGGCAAACCCCATCGTCGGGCGCGGCCATATCGACGTGGTGGTCAATGAAGGTGAGAAAAACGAATACCCCAAACGCATCGGCATCACCCGTGGTCACCTTGAAGAAGACGCGGGCAAATCGGTACACGATGCCATCGTCGGCATGACGGGCATCGACTTAAACCGTGCGGGCACACCACTCATCGAAATCGTCTCTGAGCCTGACATGCGCTCAACTGCTGAAGCCATCGCCTATGTCAAAGCCATCCATCAGCTCGTGACATGGCTGGGTATCTCAGACGCCATCATGGCGGAAGGCTCGTTCCGCTGTGACTGTAACGTCTCAGTGCGCAAGCCAGGTGCAGAGCTGGGCACGCGCTGCGAGCTCAAAAACCTCAACTCATTCCGCTTTATTGAGCGCGCTATCAATCGCGAGATTGAACGCCAAATCGACCTGATCGAAGATGGCGGTCGCGTCATTCAGGCAACCCGTCTGTATGACCCTGAAAATGACGAAACCCGCGCCATGCGTACCAAGGAAGAAGCCAACGATTACCGCTACTTTCCCGACCCTGACCTATTGCCTGTGCGCATCGAACAGCACACCGTCGATGAAATCAAAGCGCAAATGCCTGAGCTGCCTGTGGCTCGCCGCGAGCGCTTTGAGCAAGACTTGCAGCTGTCAGAATATGATGCGCGCATCTTGACAGGCAGCCGTCAGCTTGCCGATTACTTTGAAGCGGTGGTCGCGGAAGTGGGCACAGAGCACGCCAAACTGGCAGCCAACTGGGTCATGGGCGAGCTGCTCGGGGCGCTCAACAAAGACGACACCGACATCACCGACGCCCCTATCAGCGCCAAACAGCTGGCAGGTATGCTAAAACGCATCAATGACGACACCCTATCAGGCAAGCTTGCCAAAAAAGTCTTCGCCGCCCTTTATGCCCGTGAAGCGGGTGACGCGGACGACGCCGCTGACCAAATCATCGACGCCAAAGGACTCAAACAAGAGACCGATACTGGCGCGATTAAAGCGATGGTCGAAGAGGTCATTGCCAACAACCAAGCGATGGTCGAAGAGTATCGCGGCGGCAAAGAAAAAGCCTTTAACGGCTTGGTCGGTCAGGTTATGAAAGCAAGCCGTGGTAGTGCGAATCCGCAGCAAGTCAACCAGCTGCTAAAAGAGCTGCTCGGCTAAATGTCTGATAATACAAGGAGGTAAGGGCTGACGGCGTAAGAGATGCAATTAGCCCTTGCAATATGTATTATTTTGCGTAAAATAGTCAGTCATTCGGGGCGTAGCGCAGTCTGGTAGCGCACCACACTGGGGGTGTGGTGGTCGCAGGTTCAAATCCTGCCGTTCCGACCAAACATTGAAAAGAGAGTCAGTAACTTAGGTTACTGGCTCTTTTTTTTGGCACAAAATTTAGCACACGTCTATCAGAAGTATTTATACTAAGAAAATACATTTGTTCGCGTTGGGCAGATAATGATTTTGTAAGGCTAATATCCGAAGAACAGCCATTAACACACCTTTGGGCTGTCACCGCCTTGCACTTTTTTTTATTCAAAGGTGTGTAAAGGTGTGGATTGTGTTAGTAAAAGAATATCTGTCCATGACAGAAGCTGTTAATTTTGTTTTTGAATTGACAGGCGAAAAAATACACTGGTCAACTCTTGAGGAGTTAAGCAATACAGATAAGCTGACTCCAGTATTTTTATTTAGCGGTTATGTTGGCTATCCTGACGGGGAAAAAATACCTTACGAAAAGATGAAATCTTACTTCACACATGATGATTTTTTCATGCATCAAACTAGAAACTATGAAACTTATTCTCTGTATGGTGATGCTGATGTACCCGAATGGATAGAAATACATTCACCTTTCAAAATTCAGCATATTATTAAAAAGCAGACTGAAGCGTATAGCGTTTTTGATGAAGTATTTTTGTTCAAGAATAGCCCTATTACTACCGTAGATAAACTTGAAAACCTAAAGCATTCACATATTGATTTCGATGAGGTACGTTTTTCGAGAAATGAGTTAATCGATTTATTTAACGTCAAAAAACCATACGAGAATGCACAAAACGAGTTTGAGTTTTATATGGGTGCTGCTAAAACAATAAGAGATAGTGTTACAGCGGACATGAATGCAAGAAATGACCTAATAGAACCGACTGGCAGCCAACGACTACTTATTAGCTATGCTCTATTCACTCCCCATCAAATCACTTGTCTATTATCTAACGATAACCCAGCATATAGCCA
Source organism: Psychrobacter aestuarii (assembly GCF_904846035.1). GTDB lineage: Bacteria > Pseudomonadota > Gammaproteobacteria > Pseudomonadales > Moraxellaceae > Psychrobacter > Psychrobacter aestuarii. The sequence goes on along the minus strand of NZ_CAJGYT010000001.1, from coordinate 2,135,473 downwards.
TAACTATGATAAATACAACGCTTACAAAGATATGATAAGCAACGCAATAGAAGCAAAAGCCTTAAACCCTATTAACGATAAAGAACAGATACCAGCTGAACAAGTAAAATTATGGCTTGCTCGTTATAACTTCATTCTTAAGGGTTTTAATGACAACCTGCCAAACGATACCGACAAGATATCACAGCCCACAGTAACTCAAACCCAGCCCCCGAATAATGAGCAACTTATTAAAGAGTTGGCAGTTGCCAAAGCTCAAATAATTGACCTTGAGAAAAAATTATCACAAGCCAAGGCTAAGCTATCAGAAAAGCCAGCTGATGAAGATAAAGAGTTAAATACAAAATCGCAAAACTATGTTGCTAAAATTGTTTTGGCTATAGCGCAAATAGCTGAGTTAGACCTTGATAACCCCTATGCATTCAAAGAACCTAATACTACTAACTCTATTATTTTTGACCAAATCAAAACTAATGGTATGAAAGTAAGCAATCAAGTTATAGGCAACTGGCTAAAGCTCGCTAATGAACAAACTAAAGACGATTAGAGTTTTATATAAAACCACTTTGCCTTTATATAAAACTGCTATAAACGTCTAGCTCATAACATAGAACCATATAAGCCGTGATCAACCGTTACGGCATACTATGGAGCTATAAACATGACCAACCCAAACACCCCAAACCAACCCCGCCACCTATTAATTAAGCTGTATCGAGTACTGTCTCCCCTACTCATCAAGTTGATATTTCTTCTGATTCCTTACCTGTTTTTCCCATACGATATCAATATCACCATTCATAACCTCACCATAATCTGGTTCGCATAACAAAACTGCCGTTTCCTATTACGCAGTCCATACCCACGCTACCTGCTGCTCCTAGACTTTTTGGGGTGCAGTGGGTACGGTAGGAATTCACTTATTCATCGATTGATTTGGGTTGCCTTATGACCGAGCCTGTTTCCCCACCCGCCAGCACAGAGACGTCCGCCGCGCCGTGGGAGCGCTATCACCGTCCGTTTGTGCGCGATTTGGCGTTTGTCTTATCCTGCCCTGATGTGATTACCCGCTGGCTGGACTTTACCCCGCATCAAAACAACCATCAAGTCTATGTACATGATGCGGACTTTTGGCAGGCGCAATATGCCGCTTACGCGCCGCGCTTGCAGGAGATGGACAGTAGCAGCGCCTATCAAACCCTCACCCGCTATTTAATGTCGCGTCCGAGTCCCAGTCGTTTGGGCTTTCATTTTGAAGGCTTGATTGCCTTTTGGTTGACCGATGGCTATCGCTTGGGACTGCACCCGTATGAGATGCTGGCAAGCAATGTGCAGCTGTATCGCGGCAAGCAGACCATTGGTGAGCTGGATTTGCTGCTGCGCAATCATGCGACAGATGAGGTCGAGCATTGGGAGCTGGCGATTAAGTTTTTTATGGGGTCAGCGCCATTTGCGCCTGAAAACTGGGTGGGCATTAACTCAAAGGACAACCTTGAGCGCAAAATGACTCATATGCAGACCAAGCAGTTTCGTAGTGTGTGGGTGGATACCAAAGACGATGGGCAGGTAAAGATTGATAAGCGCTTTGGCATCGTCAAGGGGCATTTTTTTGTGCCGCATGACTGCGATGACTTTGTGCGCCCTGAATGGATGACGACAGACTTTCCGCTACACCGCTGGTATGACCGCGATGATACCGACGCGCTGATGGCGCTAGAGGCGAGTCATTTGCGTCGTGCGCGCTATGTTGAGTGGTTTACCAAGCGCCCATTTTATGAAGCGCGCAGCGAGCCTGTAGATATGAGTGATATGCCGCTACGCTCTGGGCTTTACTTTTATGATGGTGCACCGATGGTGGTGCATCGACGCTATCAGGCAAGAGAAGTGGATAAAAACCGCAGTGTAGCGCCTGAATGACATTATGCGCTTTACAGCTGCTCTATCACTTCTAACAGCTCGGCACGCAGTATCTCAACGCTTGGCATGCGCTCGGCATGGTAGCGCATTACGGCGATACCTGCACTTGCGAGCGCCTTGTCTTTTTTGGCATCCGCCTTTTCGCGCGAGCGACTTTGGTGCGTCCAGTCGTCCAGCTCAATCGCGACCAGAATACGCTGAGCGTCATTATCGACGAGCACATAATCCACACTTTGGCGGCAAATACGATTGAACCAAAAATTGCGCTCGGACGCGGTATCGCTGTCGCTTTCAATCATGCGTGACAGTTGCACTTGCACAAAGATATAGCACTCAGGAATGGCTTGGGTCAGCCTATCAAAAAAGACAACCTCAGTATCGGTCATAATCGGCATCGGCACAAAGGGCCAAACGCTTTGCGCGTCCGCATCTTGGATGGCGGCAGATGGCGTGTCGTCTGAGTCCGTATGTGCTATGGTCGCCTCATGAGTGCGCCGCCGCATCAGCAATACGATAAAGCCGATTGCCACGACCACAAACCCCAAGACCACTACCATTTCCATAACTGCTGCCTATTGTTATACATTCTATGTGTTGCCCAAATAACAAAACACGGCAAAAGCTGCCGTGTTCTGTCGTTATATCCTTTGCCTGTATGCTGTCACTCTCGTCGCTATCAAAGCGTTGTTGACGCGACGACTACCAGTACAGTACCCATGCGCTGGTGGTTTTCACCTCAGGGTCGCTATTGATTTTGTCCTTTAGCGCAAGGGCGGCCACTTTACCGCGCTCGGGACCAACGACCACGCGCACACCGCGACTGGTACGGCTGGTTTTGACTTTATACCCTGCCGCTTTGAAGCGTTTGGCGACTTCGTCGGCTGAGTTTTGGCTGGTTGCTAGGGCGACTTGGACGCCAAAGCTGCCTTTAGCATCTGTTTCTTTGACCTTTTGACGCGCGCTTTCAAGCTTTTTTTGCGCGTCTTGTTTAGCGTCTTCAGACTTTGCGGTTTTTTTCTTTTCTTCAGCCGACTTTTGTTCTAGTTCACGCTTTTTTTTTGCGTCTGCTGCCGATTTTTCCAGTTTTTCGACATCACCCTTGGCTGGGATTTTTAGGGTTTTGCCCAATTTGATGGGGTCTGAGGGTGACATGTTGTTCGCGGCTGCCAGTGCGGCAACTGAGACGCCGTATTGACGGGCGATGCTGCCAAGCACGTCACCACTTTGGATGGTGTGTGTGCCTGCGGTGCTGCTGGCACTACTGGTGTCTTTTTTGCTGTCTGCTTCTTTTTTCTTCGCCGCTTTTTCTTTTTCTGCCTTTGCTGCTTTTTCTTTCTCAGCTTTGTCTTTTTCGGCTTGTGCTTTTTTAGCGACCGCTTCGGCTTCTTTTGTGCTTTCTGCGGCGTTGTCTTCTGTCTTGCTGTCGGTTTTGGTCTGCGCGGCTTCTGGGCTGTCGCTGTCACCACCGACCGAGCTGTTGTCTTCTAGGTACTGCTGGTTTTCAGCACGTGATTTTGCCAGCGCTTGCGCCGCGGCTTCTTCTTGCTCGGCGAGGATTTCTTGCGCACGCTTTTGCTGCTCAGCGACGCGGGCTTCACGCTCTTTTTGTTTTTGTGCGAGCAGACGTTTTTCAGTCTCGACATCCGTGGTGAGCGGTGGCTTGGCGGCAGGTGCTTTTTCTGTCTGCGCTACGGCAGCAGGCTTGGCAGCAGGCGCTGGGTTGTTGTTCACTTGATTGACCATAGCGTATAACATCACGCTACCACCAACAATCATTCCCATACCCAATAAGGCTTGTCTTGACAAATTCATCCGTACTCGTCTCTTTATATGTCTTTAGCGCCCAAAATGCTGAACATAAGGGCGCTTAAATGACTGATTATTAATAATAAACACACCGATTATAAAGTATATTACCGATACTGTCTGCCACGGTTTGTGGGTCTAAGCACTCAGCATAGCACTGGTCGGTGTATCATCTGTGCTCAAAGCGGTCAGCGCCTCAGAGATGGTGTGGAAAGAGCCACACGCAACGAGCAGGTCATCGGCATGGCTGTCTTGAATGATGGCGGCGGTCGCCTGCGGCAAGCCATCAAAGGTATGCACGCTGCTGCTGTCCACGTGTTTGTCCAGCACGGTGACCAGCTGCGTCATTTCAGCGGCGCGTGGGTGGTCGATGGGGGCGACATACCAGCTGGCAATCGGCAGTCCAGCGGCTTTGAGGCTCGTGACCACGGTGTTGATGTCCTTGTCCATCAGCATCGAGAACAGCAAGTGCATACGGGCATTGGGTTTATTCTCAACGTGTGCCTGCCATTTGGGTACCAGCTGCGCCAATAAAAATCTGACGCCCTCTTCATTGTGCGCGACGTCAAATACCCAGTCACGTCCTGCGATATGACGGTTGTCAAAACGACCTGCCAAGCGTACGGTTTGCAAGGCGTGTTCGATGGCATCGGTTGAGATGTCAAGCGGGCTTGCAAGGACAGCGGAGAGCGCATTGGTGGTGTTGATGAGCGACAAGGTTGGGCGCGGCAGGCGCAGGGTGACGCTACTGCTGCTGTATTGCCACGTCGTCTCATCGATGACCTGATGCGTGTAGTCGCGCTCTGCCTGATACGCGGTTGATTGATGCGCGTCAATGCGGGCTTGCACACTCTTTGGCATCTTGTCTGAACCAAAAATCAGCGGAATACCATCACGCAAGATACCTGCCTTTTCTGCGCCGATCGATTCGACATTGTCACCGAGCCAGTCCACATGGTCGATGCCGATATTGGTAATCACTGCCATATCAGGATCGATGATGTTGACCACGTCCAGACGACCGCCAAGACCGACTTCGAGCACCCACACATCACAGTGCGCTTCGGCAAATATCAAAAATGCCGCCAAGGTGGTCATCTCAAAAAACGATAGCGTCACGTCGCACTCAGCACGCGCGGCATCGACTTTGGCAAAGGCAGCGATCAGCTCGGCATCGCTGACCATCTGCCCATCAATACGCACGCGCTCATTAAAATCAATCAAGTGCGGCGATTGGTACAATGCGGTCTTGTAGCCTGCGGCTTGACACATCGCCGCGATGGTCGCGGTGGTCGAGCCTTTACCGTTCGTGCCCGCTACGGTAAACACGTAGGCATCTTTTTTTGCGGTGCTGGTTAAGCCCAGTTTTTGCGCGACAGGCGTCACGCGTGAGAGTCCCATGTCGATGGCAGAGACATGAATCTGATATATATAGTCAAGCCATGCGCCCAAGTCAGAATGGGCAGTCGGTGTGGGAGAGGCAGATAAGGCAGACATAAAAGCACCTATAAAGAGTGGTCAAAGACCATAACCAATAAATAAAACGCAGTGGTAGCACACCGAAATGTACAGGCCAAAAAATAGCACTTATCACTCAAAGTGACAAATGCTATTTATAAAAATATTCAGCTTAAATGAGCGCGCAACAATGCCGCCTTACGCTTGGATATTCGGCTGTTGACATAATTTGGCAAGTAAGCGGTAGCTGGTGTCAATCAGCTGGTGACGGTGCACCACTTCATCGACCACACCATGGTCGAGCAAGTACTCAGCACGCTGGAACGGCTCTTCGAGCTTTTCGCGTACGGTCTGCTCAATCACGCGCTTGCCTGCAAAACCAATCATGGCTTTTGGCTCTGCCAAGTGGATATCACCGAGCATCGCAAGAGACGCGGTCACGCCGCCGTAGACTGGGTTGGTCAACACCACCAAATACGGCACACCTGCCAAGCGCAGGCGCTCAACGGCAGACGCGGTACGCGCCATCTGCATCAATGACAATAGACCCTCTTGCATACGCGCGCCGCCTGAGGCTGCAAAGCACACCAACGGTACACGGTGCTCTAGTGCGTACTCTGCCGCTTCGACAAAACGGTCACCGACGACTGAGCCCATCGAGCCGCCCATAAAGCGAAAATCAAAGGCACAGGCGACCACAGTTAGGTTACGCAGCTTGCCATGCATCACAATCAAGGCTTCGCTCTCGCCCGTCTTGTCTTGCGCTTCTGCCATACGCTTAGGGTACGGCTTGCTGTCCACGAACTGTAGCGGGTCTTTTGCAGAGAACTGCTGACCCAGCTCGCCTTCGACCTCGTCTAAAAACCACTGCAAGCGGTCACGCGCGGTCATGGTCAAGTGATGGTCACAATGCGGGCACACATAGCAGTTAAAAATCAGTGCGGTATTGGTGGTTACCGTGTGGCAGTTCGGGCACTCGGTTGATGGCTCAGTATTCACCGCTGTCAAAGGTGCGGTCAGCTGTTGCTTTACACCAGGCACACCGCGCTCTAACCAAGAGGATTTTTTGTTGTTGGCAGCAGCTGCCACGTCAGTTGGGGTTTGGGTATCAGTCATAGTCGTTGCCATTATCAAAGGCTGCTGGACGAGCTTGCTCATACACTCATCCATTTAAATAAAGAATCTGGCGCACACAGACGGCTATGAGACGCGCCTATATGCTCATTATTAAGGATTATACGTCATATTAGTTTACACACGTAAACTAAATTTAGCAAAGTCATCTGGGTAACAGCGCACTACGCGGTTGTGACAGACAGACTGTCTAATGCGGCACGCAGCTCGTCCATTTTTGCCATGATATTGGCGCGGGCATTGGCAATCGCGATTGCGTCCTCGCCCACATTAGCGAAGTTCTGCACCAGCGCACTGCCGACAATCACGCCATCGGCATGCTGACCGACCACCTTTGCTGACTCGCCATCACGAATACCAAAGCCCACGCACACAGGCAAATCCGTGTCCGCTTTAATCGCTTGTACTTGTGTCGCCACATCATCGGTGTTTAGCGTCGCAGAACCCGTCACGCCTTTTAATGAGACATAATAAATGTAGCCGCTGCAATGGGTTAAGACTTGCTTACGGCGCTTTGCTAACGTGGTCGGTGACAATAGGAAAATCCCATTCATATCGTGGTCTTGCAGCTTTTGCGTAAAATCGCCTGCTTCAGCGGGCGGCAAATCCACCATCAATACGCCATCCACGCCCGCTTCGGTGCAGCGCGCGACAAACTTATCATAGCCGATGATTTCTACAGGGTTTAAATAGCCCATGATGATAATCGGCGTGCTGCTGTCTTTTTCGCGGAATTTGGCAACCATGTCCAGCGCATCGCGGGTGCTCGTACCTGCCGCCAAGGCGCGCTCGCCTGCCAGTGATACGGTCGGACCGTCTGCCATCGGGTCAGAAAATGGCAAGCCCAGCTCAATCATGTCCGCGCCGTGCGCTACCAAGTCGTGTAGCAAATCTACGGTGACACTGGGGTTTGGGTCGCCTGCCATCACGTAGGGAATCAGGGCTTTTTTGTTTTGTGACTTTAGGGTGTCAAAAGTGCTTTTAATTCGGGTCATAATATTTTTTAAATCCTATAAATGATGACAATAATATACATGCAAGACGTGAGCCGTGTGGGTACTTACAGCTCAATTCCTTCTGCGGTCATCACAGAATGCAAGTCCTTGTCACCGCGACCTGACATATTGACGATGATGCTTTGCTCTGGGGTCATGGTTTTGGCAAGCTTTAATGCATAGGCGACCGCGTGCGCTGACTCAAGCGCAGGGATGATGCCCTCTTTGCTGGTCGCTTCATGAAAGCCGTACAACGCTTCTTTGTCGGTACAGCCCACATATTGCACACGCTCAACGTCTTTTAAGAAGCTGTGCTCAGGACCCACACCTGGGTAGTCAAGACCCGCCGAGATAGAATGCGTCTCTTGAATCTGACCGTCATCATCGGCCATCAGGTAGGTGCGGTTGCCGTGCAAGACGCCGATACGACCTGCCGCTAGCGGGGCAGAATGGCGACCTGTCTCAATACCATCGCCTGTCGCCTCCACGCCATACATGGCAACGTCTTTGTCATTTAAAAAGTCATAGAACAGACCGATGGCATTCGAGCCGCCGCCGACACAGGCAACCAGCGCATCAGGCAGCTTGTCGGTTTTTTCTAAGTGCTGAATGCGCGCTTCTCTACCAATAATCGCTTGAAAATCACGCACCAGTAGCGGATACGGATGCGGCCCTGCGACCGTACCGATGATGTAATAGGTGCTGTCCACGTTGGTCACCCAGTCGCGCATCGCTTCGTTCATGGCATCTTTTAGGGTGCGAGAGCCTGAGGTCACGGGCACGACTTTTGCGCCCAATAAGCGCATACGGTAGACGTTCATCTTTTGGCGCTCGACGTCGTCTGCGCCCATATAGACGATACACTCAAGTCCAAGACGCGCCGCGATGGTCGCGGTTGCCACGCCGTGCTGACCTGCACCTGTCTCGGCGATGATGCGTTTTTTACCGCACATTTTGGCAAGCAGTGCCTGACCAATGGTGTTATTGACCTTGTGCGCGCCTGTGTGGTTTAAGTCTTCACGCTTAAAATAAATCTGCGCGCCACCAATCTCATCGCTTAAGCGCTTGGCATGATATAGCGGCGTTGGACGCCCGACGTAGTTGACGAGGTCATTGTGATACTCTTCCCAAAACTTTGGGTCTGCCTTAACCTTGGTATAAAGCGCTTCTAGCTCTTCTAGGGCTGCCATAAGCGTCTCAGACACAAAACGGCCGCCATGAACCCCAAAGTGTCCACTGGCATCGGGCTGGGCATTAAAGTTAATTGCAGTTGCATTTGACATGGAAAGTATCCTTGTTATCTTACGTGGTTCTTACGATTCACATTTTATTATGAGGCTTGGCGCTGGACGTGTAAGGGCGCAAAGCTTTGGGCGGTCGGCATGACCTCAATAGCGTTGATATTAACATGCTTTGGCTGCTCGGTAAGCCACAACACGATATTTGCGATGTCTTCTGGACGGATGGCATCAACATCTTTATAAACGTTTTGTGCCCGCTCATCATCACCGCGAAAGCGCACATTCGAAAACTCCGTCCCTTCGCACAAGCCTGGCTCGACATTGGTGACGCGCAGTGCCGTACCGATTAAATCGGCGCGCAGGTTTAGGCTAAACTGACGCACAAAGGCTTTCGTCGCGCCATAGACGTTGCCGCCTGCGTACGGATATGTGCCTGCCGTTGAGCCGATATTGATGATGTAGCCTGAGTTGGCAGCGACCATCTTTGGCAATAAGAGCTGGGTGATATTGCACAGACCCGTGATGTTGGTATCAATCATCTGTTGCCATTCGCTCATGTCCGACTTGTCCGCCGTCTCAAGACCAATGGCAAGCCCTGCATTGTTCACGAGTACATCGAGCGTTTGTAGTGCTTCTGGCAAAGATTGCAATGCCTGCTCAGTGCCTTTAACGTCAGTAATATCAAAGCTTAGCGGAATAAAGTTATCGCCCAGCTCAGCTTGCAGCGCATCGAGCTTTTCTTGGCGGCGACCTGTACCGATAACGGTGTGCCCTTTTTCAATAAACGCGCGCGCTATCGCGGTACCAAATCCTGCACTTGCACCAGTGACCATCACTTGCATCGTCTTATCCTTATCTTTGTCGTTGTCGTTTTCGTTATTCGTAGCGTGATAAAAAAGCGCTTGAGGCGCATCACCTGCCCTTAGTTGCCGCTAGCTGCTGCTATAAATGCCTGCATCTTGTCCTTGTCCTTTTTGCCTTTGGCGTATTCGATACCGCCACTGACATCCAGCGCTTGTATGGGCAGATGCAAGGTATCGGCAGCATTGTCAGGGGTCAACCCGCCCGCCAAAATCAAGGGCACAGCGCTGTCGTTGGGTATCAGTGACCAATCAAAGCGGTGCCCTGTGCCGCCGTAAGCATCCTTATGATAAGCGTCTAACAGCACACTGCTCGCGCCTGCCTCGCTATAAGCGGCAATCTCATCGGTGATACGGGCTAAGCTGTGCGTGTCTTTATTGACGCGTAGCGCCTTTATCCAGCGCTTGTTAATCGCACCTGCCAGCGCTTGGCACTGCTCGGGCGACTCATCGCCATGGAACTGAACGACATCAAAGCATACTGAATCGGCAAGTGTTTGTAAATCTTGCGCGGAGATATTGACGACCAAGGCGGTGATGCTGACAAAGGCAGGCACTGCCTTGACCAGTTCACGCGCCGTCTCGATGTCTACCGCACGCGGGCTGGGTGGATAAAACACCAAGCCTATCGCATCCGCACCCAGCGTCACCGCCGCCTGAATGTCTGCTGCCTCGGTAAATCCACAAAACTTCACTTGCATGCTGCCACCTGTATCGCTCGACCGCGCTTGCTGCACTCTGCCAACAAGCCGATGGGCTAAAAAAGACAAACCCAAATCCCGCAAGCATAAATGCCCTTTATTTTGCGGTCTTTGGGGTAAAGAAGTGATGACAATTTGTTACCCGTACAGGTAATAATGTTAATCCTGCGGGGTTTCAATTGCGCGTAAAAACTTATCCTAGCATACTTTTAGCCATCTTGTACCCGCTGGCGTTCGCTGGTGTAGTTGTTTTATTTTTACCTTAAATTGACGTTAAAAAATTAAAAAAAAGGACACCCGATGGCTGATAAAAAAACCGATGATAACAACCAACTGACGCCGCTGCATTATTTGATGTGGTTTCGCCGCGATTTGCGCATCGATGACAACACTGCCTTGAGCGCATTGTGTGACAAAGCGCAAAAAGACCGCGCCCACGTGTCCGCTGTTTTTTTTATGACACCCAAACAGTGGCAACAGCACGACACGGCGGTGACGCAAGTGGACTTTATCGCCCGCCGTTTGCCGCATTTGGCTCAAGCACTCAAAGACAAACTCAACATCACATTAACGGTCGCGGTCTGTGATACGTTCGATGATTGCGCCGAGATATTAACGCAGCTGTGTATCGACACCGATGTCACCTGCGTGATGGCAAACCATGAATATGAAGAGAACGAAATCAACCGCGACACCCAGCTGATTGCCAATCTTGCCGAGCACAATATCAGCGTCATCCGCCATCACGACCAATGCGTGTTGCCGCCCGCCAGCATCACCACAGGTGAAGGCACGATGTATAAGGTATTTACGCCATTTTATAAAAAGTGGCAGCAGCATCTCGACGTCAGTCCGATGAGTTGTCACAGCCCTACTCTGGTCAATGAAAACACGCCAGCGCCCGTAACATCGCTTGCCGAGGCATTAACCAAAAAAGTCACGCATGCCGATAGCAAAAGCAGCATCGACACCTTAACCAAAGACATTGTCAACGCCTATCAAGACGACTGGCAAAAGCGTGATGCGCTCAAACACATCAATATTGCCGAGCAGTTGGCGCGCACACGTGACAACTATCCTGCCGATATGGACGCCCCAGAGGCGCGTTTACATGACTTTATCAGCGACGATATCGACGACTACGATACCCACCGCGACACCCCGCATTCGCACGCCACCAGCCGCCTATCCGCCTATCTAACGACAGGCATGATTAGCCCGCGCCGCTGCTACCTTGCCGCCATAGAGCACCTAGAGCGCAAGCGCAGCAACAAGGACAGCGATGAGACGGACATCACCCGCTGGTGTAGTGAACTTGCGTGGCGCGACTTCTACCGCCACGTGCTGTGTGATAAGCCTGAGCTGATTCGCCACGAGGCGTATAACAAAAAGCTGGATAAAGCGGTGGACTGGTCGTATGACGAAGATGACTTTGCCGCGTGGTGCTGCGGGCGTACAGGCGTGCCACTTGTCGATGCCGCGATGCGCTGCTTAAACGCCACAGGCTTTATGCACAATCGCTTGCGTATGGTGGTGGCAATGTTTTTGACCAAGGATTTATTGATAGATTGGCGCTGGGGCGAAACGTACTTTGTGCAAAATCTGATTGATGGCGACTTTGTCTCAAACAATGGCGGCTGGCAGTGGAGCGCCTCGACAGGTACAGACTCTGCGCCCTACTTTCGCATCATGAATCCTTTTAGCCAAGGCAAAAGCCATGACAAAGACGCACTGTTTATCAAAAAATGGCTGCCTGAGCTCGCGGACGTGCCTGCGGATGTCCTGCACTCTGAAGCTAAGCTGAACAAGGCATTTGGGGATAAGGACAAAGAAGAAAAGAAAAAAGACAAGAACAAGCAAAAAGACAAAAAGCAGGACAATCCTTATTACGATATTGATTATCCTGCCCCTATCGTCGATCACAAGGCGGCGCGTAAAGACACCATTGCCACTTTTAAAGACAGCAAATAATTTATGCAGACGCTTTAACGTTATGCTCGGCGTCCAACGCCACCAATTCGTTGGTGGCTTTGTTCATGCCGTGCATGATTTGCCCGAGTAGCACTTGTTGTTTGGTCACAAGGATAATAATCATCGGCTGATTTTCATTGGCGACTGAGCTTATCATGACCTTGCCATTATTGGCGTCCAAAATCACCGAACGACAACCCGTCAGCTGGGCTTCGGCGGTCAACGCCTGCACCAGTGCCAAGATTGAGCTGCCGACGGCCGACAGCTTGCCCGCGTCGTAGTCTTTTTGAAAAATAGAGACAATCTCAAAGCCATCTGTTGAGGCGAGCAGCACCCCATCGATACCACTGGTGGTGTGTACCAGCTCGTGCAGCACCGCCTTGGCAGCGCCCATATAGGCATCTGAAGGTTTTACGCGGCTAGATTGATTTTGAAACAACGCATCATCGAACATAATATATCCGTCATCAAGGTTATAACACGGTTAAATACCAGCGCCAGTAGCGCCATCAACATACATCTTTTTTATACAGCAGTTACAGCGCTTGCCCAAATACAGGCAAGGTATGACATTAGGCGTCTTCTAGCGCGGTGATGATGGTCTCAACCAGCAGCAGCACATCGTCTTTTTCACGCAAGTCAACAGGGAAAATCGGCAGCATGCGGTTTTTGCTGTCAAGCCACTCACGATAAATATCAAAAGGACGCTCAGGCATGGCGTCAACGTGACTGACGCCAACCACCACGCGCCCTTGATAGATTTTATCAAAGGTCTCAAGATAGTGCGCCAAGTCCGCGACCGAATCACGCGCTGAGTGGTCAATGAGGATAATCACCCCAAGCGCCCCTTGTGCCAAAATCGGCCAAATAAAGCTAAAGCGCTCCTGCCCTGGCGTGCCATACAGACCAATACTGGTATTGGCATCGACTCTTAGCTCGCCGTAATCCATGCCCACAGTGGTCAGCGACTTGCTGTGCTGCTCAAGGTCGGTATTTTGCACCTCAGTTGAGACCACTTCGATATCGGACAAGCTGGCAATTGCCGCGGTTTTACCTGCCCCCATCGGGCCACTAAAGACGATTTTTAAACGTTGCATAACAAATACATGACCTCGATTCAGACAAACATCCGTATTATGTGGCGCTGAAGGTACTCCACACACACACCATAGCAATCACCACAAACAAATAACGCCCCACCCACACATTGTCCAAAAACGCGCGAAAACACGCCATGGGCATTTGGGTGGCGCAGGCGCGGTTTTGTTTGGCAAACATCATCGCCACCAAGGCAAGCCCAAATACAGGGGCAACGCTCAGCGACGTTGGCACAAAGTAATGCCACATCACCACACCCATCAAAAGCAAAAACGCGGTCTGTAACAGCGCAATCATCACGATATCGAAACGACCAAAGAGTATCGCCGTGGACTTAATACCGACTTGCAAATCATCGGCTCGGTCTGCCATCGCATACTGAGTGTCGTACGCCACCGTCCAGCACATATAGGCCATAAACAGCAGCCAGCACCAGATATCAGGCGCGCCCGCTATCGCCACATAGGCCATCGGTATCGCCCAACCAAAGGCGGCGGCCAAAAACACTTGCGGCAAATGGGTATAGCGCTTCATAAACGGATAAATAAACGCCAAAGCAACCGCGCCAAGTGACCAATAAAACACCGAGACGGGCAAGAAAAACAGCAAACTGGCACTGATAAGCGATAAGACAACAAACGCGCCGACCGCCTCTTTACCACTCAAGCGACCATCGGCAAGTGGGCGTCCTTTAGTGCGTGTCACAAAACCGTCGACCTTGCGGTCAGCAAAATCATTAATCGCGCAGCCTGCCGCCCGCATGAATATCGCACCAAGGGCAAAAATCGTGAGTATCTTTAGCGCTGGCAGACCCGCGCTTAGCCCTTCCGATTGTGCCGCGCTCATTGCTGCGAGCATCACGCCCCATAATGTCGGCCATAGCAGCAGCTCAATGCCCACAGGCTTATCAAAGCGTGTCAGCTGGATATAAGCGTGCAGCTTGTCTTTAAGACTCATAGCAGGGGCAGACAACGTCATAGGCATATCAAATTACAAATAAAAAATGGTTCGGGTTTTATCAAATGCAGCGTATCTTACGCTGAGCGTGTCACACAAAATAGCCATCAAAACGCAATGCATCATTGTGCCACTGCTCATCAGGCGATGCGTCTGCCAATACAGGGGCATCGCTTGGGCGCTTGACAATCACACGCCCGCCACGGGTATCGGTCTGACATAAGCGCGTGGCGGCCGCAAGCAAGGTCTTTTCTTCTTCTATAGTAGGGGGTAGCGCTAGACGATGCAAGGCTTGCATCTCTTTACCGACCTTTGCGCCTTTGCCATTTTTGCGGTCTTGGTAACTGCCTTCTGGAAACATCGGGTCCAGATACACCATATCGACATCTGCCGTGCGTGCCAAGGCATCTGCATACTGCTGCATGCTGCCGTAGCGAATCTGCAAACGCGCCATCAGCTTTTGCCAGTTGGGCTGCCCGCGCATACGCTGCTGCTCAGCCAATAACAAAAGCGCCATAATGGGCGCAGCTTCTAGCATACATACTTTTGCGCCAGTACTGGCCAAAATCAGGCTGTCATGACCAAACCCTGCAGTTCCATCAACAACGCGGCTGTGTTCGTTGATTTTTGCCGCTTGCAATAACAGCTCATACTTGCGCCCTGCCCGTACCACGCGCCGCTGTAGCTTGTGCCATGCAGGTGTCACCAACAGCTCACCGCTGAGCCATGACAGCTCATAGCTGCCTTCCAATATCAAGACAGGAGACGCGCTTTCTTCACTGAGCTGGCGCTTGTAGCGCGTGTTCAGCTTCCCTGTTAACGGCGCAGCTTGCAGCGTAAGCGGAATTGCCGCATCGGCAACCAATCGCTCAATCGCCGCAATATCTTCAAGCGCCACCGAATCGGTATATAAAAGCTGGCAGCCAAGCGCTGTAAGCGAAGTACTCATGAATACATCATTGTCCTTATCATAGCGCTGTTTTTATGAAAGTCACAGCGCGTATATCTCATAATCGACCGCGTTTGTCTGAAAAATACGCGGTCTATCGCTTAGGCGGTGATTTGATAGCCAAACACCCATGTAGCAATCAACACCAAGATACCCGTAATGATACGCAGCCACGCAAAAATGGTAAAGTCGCGGCGGCTGACCCAATCGACCAGCCAGCGGATACATAATAATGCCACTACAAAGGAGACAACCGTACCCACCGCGAGCACCCACCAGTCTTCACTACTGCTCAGCACTTCGTGATGCTTGAGCAAATCTAAGAGCGCTGCACCAACAATCACAGGAATGCCTAAGAAAAACGAAAACTCCGCCGATGCCTTACGCGAAACGCCAAGCCACAGCGCGCCAATGATGGTCGAGCCTGAACGCGACGTGCCAGGAATCAATGCCAAACACTGAAACAAACCAATCAACAACGCAGTCTTAATGCTGATCTGCTCCGCCTCATGGGCAACGATTTCTTTGGGACGTTTTTCTACATAAAAAATTAGCAAACCACCGATAATCAGCATGATAGCGACGGTAATGGGATTGAACAAATAGGCTTTGATTTCATCGGCGAAGGTAAAGCCGACAATCATCACAGGAATGGTCGCCACAATCAGGCTTAAGCCGAGCTGACGCGGATTGCTCATGCCGTCAGCCTTGCCCGTCAATAAGCCGACCAGCGCTTGCCACAAACGCCCCCAGTAATCATAAATCACTGCCAAAATCGCGCCGAGCTGCACCACCACCACGAACAAGTCGACCTTGTCTTTGTCCCAAAAGTTCATGATGTCCGCAGACAAAATCAAATACCCCGTACTCGATATGGGCAAAAACTCGGTGATGCCCTCAACAATACCCATGATGACGGCTTTGATTAATAAAATGATATCCACGATGGTAGTCCTAAGACCAGTATACTGGTCGTATATGCAGTGTTATGTGTGCGTTGAGAATACTGTACCAAGCGCGGCTTGGCGCTCGGTACTCGAAAAAAGATAAAGATAGGGTTTAGGCTTTGCCTTGCTCTTTGAGGGTTTTCCATGCTTTGTTGCGCAGATATTTGGGCAGGGCATGGGCAGCGCTTACGCCGCCCATCTTATGATATTCAGCAACCCCCAATATACCAATAACGGCGGCAGTGGGAATAATGTCGGCGTAATACGTCTGCCCCGCTTGTTTGGTTGACAAGGGCGCGCCATCACCTGCGATGGGCAGCAGCGCTTCGGTCGCGGTATCATAATCGAGCAAGCACTCAGTGTCTGCATCTTCACCTGCCGCATCTTGCTGGCTGACAGGCTGCATGATGCCTGCTTGTAAGGCATATTGCCCAAAGTACACTTGAGACATCCGCGCATCGTGCGCGCTGTACAGCTCAGTCAGCTGATGCTCGCTATAGGCTTGCTGCGCGATGGCTTGTAGGCTTGAGATACCCACGCACGGAATGTTTTGGGCGACCGATAAGGCTTGTACCACCGCCGTATTGATACGAATACCGCTAAATGCCCCTGGTCCGCGATTAAAAAAAAGTGCCTGAATATCAGGCAGCTTGCAATCATGGGCGCCTAAGAGCGCATCAATCATCGGTAGGATTTGCTGTGTTTGTTGGCGTTTGTCGCGCTTGGTTGCTTCGCCGAGCACCTTGCCCGATGCGTCCAGCAGCGCCACAGAGCACTGGTCAAATACGGTATCTATCGCTAAAAACATCCTCACCTCAGCTGTATCAATCGGCAATACAAAATTGCGCCTATCATAGCACTTAGCATGTCTTCTGGTGTGATTTTCTGTGATTTTCATCGTTTCTTCACGTGAGCAGATGCGTGCTAAACCTGCGAATCAAACACGCTATAAGCACGTTTGCAGCACAATACACTCATCACTAATATCTTGTAATAAGCACATAAAAAAGCCCTCAAAGCAGCGCGCTTTAAGGGCGTGTCAATCATGATGAGTGATGTCGTACTTGTGCGCCGATTAACTTAAAAACGGGTTTTAAACTTCTTTGGCGCTTGCGACTGCATTTCTTGCATCTTTTTTTGCATCTCTTCAGCGCTTGGCATGTTGTTGGGGTCGAGTCCCATTTGCTTGGCAAGTTCCGCTTGGTTTACGTCTTGCATGCCGCCTTTGCCTTGGTTGCCGCCGCCGAACAGTGGACCGCCGCCACCTGCAGCGCCGCCTGCCAGACCTTGCACTGCTTTCATCATTTTGCTGATGCCATCAGGTTTGGAAATCATTTTCATCATTTTTGCCATTTGCTTGTGCTGCTTGAGCAAACGGTTGACGTCTTGAATGTTGCGTCCTGAGCCTGCGGCAATACGGCGCTTACGGCTTGGGTTAATTTTGTCAGGATTGCGGCGCTCAAACGGCGTCATCGAGTTAATCAGCGCTTCCATCTCTTTGACTTTTTCTTCAGGCTTGGCATCTTCGACCGCTTTTTGCATGTCTGAGCCGCCCATACCGGGCATCTTATCCAAAAAGCCTGCCATGCCGCCCATGTTTTTCATTTGCTGGAACTGAGTGAGCAAGTCTTCTAGGTCAAACTCGCCGCCCTTTTGCATTTTTTGCGCCATTTTTTCGGCTTTTTCGCGGTCGATTTTTTGCTCGACTTCTTCGACCAAACTTAAAACGTCGCCCATACCAAGGATACGCTGGGCAATACGCTCAGGGTGAAAGGCTTCAAGCGCGTCCAGTTTTTCACCACGACCGAGGAATTTAATCGGCTTGCCTGTGATGGCGCGTACCGATAGCGCCGCACCGCCGCGCGCATCGCCGTCGGTCTTGGTTAAGATAACACCCGTCAAAGGCAGCGCATCGTTAAAGGCTTTGGCGGTATTCGCCGCATCTTGCCCTGTCATTGAGTCAACGACGAATAGCGTCTCTGATGGATTCACAGCCGCAGTCAGCGCTTTGATTTCGTCCATCATGTTGTCATCAATGTGCAAGCGACCTGCGGTATCGATGATAAGGATGTCTTGGTATTGCAGCTTGGCTTCTTCGATGGCGCGGCGAGCGATATCGATGGGGCTTTGGTCGGTGCTTGAAGGCACGAATTTTGCGCCCACTTGACCTGCGACTTGCTCAAGCTGCTTAATCGCGGCGGGACGGTATACGTCGGCAGACACCAGCATGACTTTTTTCTTTTGGCGCTCTTGCAAGTATTTGGCAAGTTTACCCGCGGTGGTGGTTTTACCCGCACCTTGCAGACCTGCCAGCAAGTACACCACAGGCGGCTTGCCCGTCATTTCAAGTTGCTGGTTGGCGCTGCCCATCATTTCAGTCAATTCGTCATGGACGATTTTCACAAACGCTTGACCTGGCGCGAGCTCTTTGAGCACTTCTGCGCCGAGGGCTTGTTCTTTTACGCGTTTGACAAAGTCGCGGGTCACAGGCAAGGCCACATCGGCCTCTAGTAATGCCATGCGCACTTCGCGTAGGGTGTCTTTGATGTTGTCTTCTGTCAGTTGCCCACTGCCAACGATGTTGCGCAGGCTTGATGATAAGCGTTCAGTTAAAGTATCAAACATATCTGGCTCTCAGTTTACGGGTGAATCTATACATCGGTTGCAATACAGCACGGTCGCCGCGGCAATACGCGGGCGGGCAAAAGATGCTTATTGATAATTTGTCTCAAATAATAAGTGAGATGGCGCTCAATCTGGCTCTATTTTATGATAAATTGAGGGATTATTCTAATCATACCATTTTCACGCGTCGTCGCGTCGTTAATATGCTTTTGATATGTAGTGAGGCTTGCCTGTGTCGTTTGCATTTGTGATAGCCAGTATGGCGTATATTGCGGTGGGTGCCCATATTGTATGGGCGCTGATTCAGCAAACGCCGATGCACAAAGGCATCAGTTTGGCAGGATTGTTGGTGGGTGTCGTGGCACACGCGGCGGTCTTGTATCCCCATATGGTCACGCTATATGGGCTGAATTTTAATTTATTCAATGTCTTGAGCTTTATCAGTCTGCTGTTTTTGTTGTTTTATATTCTGTTTTGCTTATACCGTCCGATTTTAAGTCTTGGGGTATTGGCGGCGCCGACAGCGCTATTGGGAATGACCATTGGGGCATTTGGCCGTGCGCCGTATCGCCCATTGACGGACCTTAGCATGGGGCTAGAGGCGCATATTTTAATCTCATTCGCCGCCTACTGTGTGCTGCTGATGGCGACGGTGCAGGCACTGTTTTTGCGCTTGCAAATTCGTGAACTGAAGCACCAAACCATTCACCGCTTTTGGGTGCATAAGCTGCCGCCCTTACAAAGCATGGAAGGCTTACTCTTTGATATGATTTTGGTCAGCTTTGTGCTGCTCAGCATTGCGCTGGGCTTGGGCTTTGTGTACGTCCAAGACCTATTTGCGCAGCATATCGTGCATAAGACGGTGTTTAGTGTGCTGTCTTGGCTGCTCCTCGGTGGCTTATTGATGGGGCATTGGCGCGCAGGTTGGCGCGGCAAGCGGGCGGCAAACTTAACCGTTTATGCCTTTATCTTATTGGCCATTGGCTTTGTTGGCAGTAAGTTTGTGATTGAGCTTTTGCTTTGATGTTGAGCACGTCATAAAAAAAGGTCTGATAACGTATCAGACCTTTTTTTATGGGTAATCACTCAGTTTTTATAAAACCAATGTAGGTCTTTATAAACAGCACTTTAGTTAAAAACCACGGTTTTGTTGCCTGCAACGATGACGCGGTTTTGTACGTGCCAGTTGACCGCACGCGCCAGCACATTACGCTCGACATCACGACCGATGGCGCGCAGCTCAGGCACGCTTTGGCGATGGGTCACGCGCTGTACGTCTTGCTCGATAATCGGTCCTTGATCCAGCTCTTCGGTCACGTAATGCGCCGTTGCACCAATCAGTTTGACGCCTTTGTCATAGGCTTGGCGATATGGGTCTGCACCGACGAATGCAGGTAAGAACGAGTGGTGAATGTTAATAATCTGCATCGGCCAGCGCGAGACGAAGTCTGGAGATAGAATCTGCATATAGCGCGCTAAGACCAATAAGTCATTGCCCTGCATCAGCTTGTGGATTTCAGCTTCGGCTTCGGCTTTGTTGCTCTTGGTCACAGGCACGTGGTGGAAGGTGATGCCAAAGTTTTCGACCGCTTGACGCAAATCGTTATGGTTACTGACGACAGACGTAATCTCGCAATCGAGCAAGCCGCGCTGATGACGCCACAACAAGTCAAGTAACGCATGGTCAAACTTCGACACCAAAATGCCGACTTTGGTTTTAATGGCATTGTCATGTAAGCGCCACGTCATCTCATAGCGCTTGGCAACCGTGTGCGCAAAGCTGGCTTCAAAGTTATCAATAATATCGCTCAGCCCCGCTAGTGCAAATTCCAAGCGCATAAAGTACTGCCCGCCTTCGTGTGCGGTTGAGTACTGGTCTAGAGTGATGATGTTCGCGCCATAGCGGTGCGTAAATTCAGAAACCGCTTGGACAATACCTGCTTGATCCTTACATTTAATGAGTAAAGTGGCAGTGTCTGTGGCTGGGTTGGCAGCGTCAGCAGCAGGTGGTGTTGGATTGGTTTTTTTAGTTGGCATAAGATATCCAGTTAAACAAAAAATTGAACTTCGTCCGCGAGCAATAAGGCGCACAGATCAAGTAAGGCAGCTATTTTAATCGCTTTTACACTTTTTTGCTGAGGATGTTTGCGCTTTTTAGCATTTTGGCATCAGGAGCGCTACAAAAAACCCCAACGCAGGGTCGGGGTTTTGGGTGAGACGCTATTGGCTTATTGGATGATATATGTACGTGTAAAATTATTACCTTTCGGTGTGTTGACAGTAACTTTGAAATAGTCACCGGCTTCGCACTCTGTAAGAGCATAGCCTGTAATCGTACCTAAATTTTGTCCTAGCGAACCAGTATTCACCAGGGCAGGCACCTTGCTATAGCCTGATATCATTTCTACTTTGCAGCTTCCGCTAGTAGGGCCATCTGTTTTATCTGTTACAGTAGCAGCAATGGTCGTACCTGATGGCATTGGGTTCAAGTCATAAAAACCACCACTATTTATACGAACATTAACGAATGTATCAGAAGCACGCACAGCCTGTAAGCCTAAAGGTAAACCAATACTATTCACTAAAGTAAAACGTGCACTACTGCCATCAGAGAGTAGCTGGATAGATTGATAACGCACCACTGCATCTAGATCTGAATTGCAAGTATTATCAATATTAGGATTAACAAAACTATTGATATAACTTTGCTTATAAGTATCTTTCTTGCTCACGCTAGCAGTCGGGAACTTCAACTGAATAAACTGATCAAGATTGTTTTCACAAACACCTGTGGCTTGTGTGGTTAGCGGGTAAATAAACTCGCCACTATCAAAAATGTTGTTTTCATTGTCATCACGGAAGGTATCGCCGATGTTGTGTACCAAGGTATCTATACCGCGATCCCATGCGTTGTTACGGTTATTGTCAATATACGCTTTCTCACCTTCGGCAACTGCTAGAATGCTCACACGCCCATCACCTGGACGCGGGTTCTGTGTTGAAAAGCTCACGGTACACTGACCGTTATCGGTCAGACACTGCGCAGGAGATACTTTGCCGCCTTCTGCCGTTAGGTTAACCACGGTATTATCAGGCACTGCGTTGCCATTACGATCCACCATGCGAACAACAATATCTGTACTGTCACCATCCATGCTCCAATCAAGTACATTTCTTTCTTGCGAGATGCTCAATCCATCTTGGGTCACACGTGAGCTGGCAATAGAGATGCCCTTTGATAAGGCATTAATGCGGGTATCGCTGGCGAGCGATGCTTTAATCTCGACAGGTCCTGGGGTTGAACCTGGATAGATATTGACTGAGATATTGCCATTGGCATCTGTCTTTCTAATGACATCAGCGGTACTGCCCAGTTGACCAAAAGACAAGCCAAGAGGTGATTTTTCTAGTGACAGAATCACTTCTGCATTGGCAAGGGGCGCGGTATTAGAGTACACGGTAAATTCAACCGTACCGCTCGACGATGAGCCGCTGTTGGCGATACCCAATGTCAACTCACTTGAAGTGTATACAATTGAGGTCGCCTGCGGTGCCGCAACATTGATGTTGGTCGTTTGGGTGCTGTTGCCAGCACTTGCGGTGAGGGTCACAGGACCACTACATAGGGTGTTGTTTTCATTGATGGCTTTATATACCACCTCAACCATACCGTTGGTATCTGAAACCATCTGCGCTGGCAATTGACCACAGCTGGCATCTAGATTGACCAATACGCCATTTAGCGCAGCACCCGTATTGTCCGTGACTTTAAGTGACACAGAGGTCTGAGCGCCTGATTCTAAGGCGCTATTGTCTGCACGCAAATCGACAACGCTAACATTGGTGGCTTGTACCGAAAAGGTTTTGCTCGATGTTGCGGTGTTGCCATTAAAGGTAGCGGTCGCCGTTACGGTGTACGCCCCTGACACAGCAGGACTGTCTGGCTTTAAAAACACCCGTGCCTGACCATCGCTGTCTGTCAGTACCGAGCCTGAAGTGCTTTGGGTCAAGCTGACCCCAGTGGCATCAATGGCAAAGCTGACTTTCGCATTAGGTACAGGTGCGCCTGTTGCATCGGTAACCGTGACTTGATAATAGGCACCATTGATGCCTACAGCGCTGATGGTATTGCCACTGGTATCAAGTAGCGTGCTGCTGTTGATGTTTAGCGCATTGGTGCTGCCGGGCGTACCATCACCTGGCGTACCGCTACCGCCGCCTATCGGTCCTAAGTCTGGCTCAGGCTTGATAGAGTCGTTTCCACCGCCACCACCGCAGCCTGCCAAGGCCAAAGCCAGTACCAAGCTTGTGAATCCAAAAGTCTTTGACCCTACTGGGCGTATACCATATCGCATGTTGATACTCCGCTGCGGCGCAGTGATGTATGTTATGCACATACAACTGGGCACGCTCAAATAAAAAACGTCTAAGAATGAGATTACTGCTATGTCATTCTTGTTAATATATTGTGTGAAAATTATAACAGTAACTTTACTGACTTTTGTTATAACTTACAACCTAAAACTGTCGTAAATCGATAAGATAACACGGGCTGACACCGCATCGTTTTGTCACTGGCAACAGGACGATAACTGTAAAATAATTTGAGTATTTTAGGATTATGTGGTATAAATGTCGGCTTTAAAATTTTCTGAATTGGTGCATCTGTAATTTGCCTTTAGATGACAGAAATACCAGCTCAATCTTCATATAGTTTTGTTTGGTGCAATGTGCCCGCTTGCTGTGTCCATGCCGCAAAAAAGCGCAACTTGCCCAGACTGGTATGAGTATCTCATACCTCACAAATTAGGAGTTCGCCATGTCTCGAGTTTGCCAAGTGACTGGAAAGCGCCCTATGGTGGGTAATAATGTTTCGCACGCAAACAACAAAACCCGTCGTCGCTTTCTACCAAACCTACACAACCATCGTTTTTGGGTAGAATCTGAAAACCGTTTTGTGCGCCTACGTGTTTCTAGTAAAGGTATGCGTATCATTGATAAGCATGGTATTGACAAAGTATTGGCCGATCTACGCGCCGAAGGTCAAAAAATCTAAACCACGCGCTGCATGCCATTATTGAAAGGAAAGCTATCATGAGAGATAAAATTAAGTTGGTGTCTACCGCGGGTACTGGTTACTACTACACCACCACCAAAAACAAACGCACAATGCCTGGCAAAATGGAAATCAAAAAGTTTGATCCAAAAATTCGCCAGCACGTGATTTTTAAAGAAGCGAAAATCAAGTAATGCTTTACTGATAATTGGCCTTGCTGATTATCGTTAAGCGTTACCGCTTCGGCAGTGTGTTTGGCTCAGATTTGTATAAGATGCGCCAAGCATACGCCAATAAAAAAGGGCTTATCATCAGATAAGCCCTTTTTTATGCGTGTGTTTTTATAATAGCATTAGCTGTAATGCTCAGGCTCTTTGTCATAGACGCGAGCGTGCCACTGGCTCATTTGCTTTTGCATAATGACCTGAATCGCCGCATGAATCATATGCTGACCTATCAGCTGGGTGTCGTTACCCATGATTTCTTTCAGCTGATCTGAAAAATCAATACTCATCAGCGGGGCGTCATCGGTACTGGCGTCACGAAGCAGCAGCGTACCATCGTCGGCTTCAACCAGCTCAAGGGTGGTCTCTTTAGCAAATCCTGCGTGCGCGTCTTTGGTATCGTTATCCACTTCTATCTCGTTTTCAAAATCATAATAGGACATAAGCCTTTCCTTATTATCCTGACAGTAACAAACCAGCGCTACTGAATACAGGTTAACTCATCATAGCTCATAGGTGGTTACGCTGTGCTTAAAATTCAAGGGCAGCGCACCCTTTATTGCCAACCCCTATGGCTAATGCCAATAACGCAGCTTACCTAATGTGAATAAAAACGCCACGAACATACCCATGTAATACGTGAGCTTTAAATCAAAGCTGGGGTCACGATATTTAAACGGCAGTGCCAAAGTGGTGATGGCTGTCGGTAAAATGAGCAGCATCAATAGCCAGTTTTCAATAACGTTGAGCCAGCCTTGCATGTCCGCGCCGCGCCTCAATGACCCTAAGCCCAAAAGCAAGCAGCCAATAATCAGCATAAAAATCAGTACTTTGGGAATCTCTTTTGGAAATAAGGTGTCGGTCAGTTTTGATAATGTCATAGTCTCGCCCAGCTCCCCTATCTTTAAACGATAAAAGGAGGTTTGTTATCGATGATTGACAGCCGCGTCAACGAACGTGTGCCACTGCTAGCTGTAGCTGCCCATAAGCCACAGCATGGACACACACGCAGTCAGCCAGCCAAGGCTCAGCGCGTTGCGGGTCTCAATGTGCGTGCCTTGTACCTTGTTAAACAGCTTTGCACCCAGCCAAAACAGCAGCGGAATGCCCAATGTAAAGGCAGGCACAATCACAGCAGCATGACGCAGCACGTCCACCAGCTCGTGCCCGACTGCCAAGCGAAAGCCGTAGCCTGCCAGACTCAGCACTAATGAAAATAGCGCCAAGCCAACGGTGATGTATTTGGGCACCAAGTGCTGCTCGTTACGCGGGGCGGCAGAGGCATTGTCGGTCGTGGGTTTATGATCAGATTGCATCACGATTACGCCTGTACTTGTGCCAATTCTGCGCGCATGGCATCAATAGCCGCATGGTAGTCAGGCTGATTAAAAATCGCGGAGCCTGCCACGAACATATCCGCGCCTGCTTCTGCAACCGCTTTGATGTTGCTCGCCTTAATGCCGCCATCGACTTCGAGACGGATATTGCGACCGCTCTCGTCGATACGCTGACGTACCGCACGGATTTTATCGAGCGTGCCTTCGATAAATGACTGCCCGCCGTAGCCTGGGTTGACGCTCATCAAAAGGATTTGGTCGACTTTGTCCATCACATAATCCAAGTGATGTAGCGGCGTGGCTGGGTTCAATACCAAGCCACACTCTGCACCGCCATCTTTAATCAGCTGTAATGAGCGGTCAACGTGCTGGCTGGCTTCAGGGTGAAAGGTGATGATGCTCGCCCCTGCGCTCAAAAACTGCTCAATCATGCTATCGACAGGTGAGACCATCAGGTGCACATCAATCGGCGCGGTGATGCCATAATCACGCAGCGCTTGGCAAATCATGCTACCAAACGTCAAGTTGGGCACGTAATGGTTGTCCATCACATCAAAATGCACCACATCGGCACCCGATGCCAGTACGTTTTCGACCTCTTCACCCAAACGGGCAAAGTCGGCTGAAAGAATAGAAGGCGCGATTAAATACTCAGGCTGTGTGCTGTTGGTCGTTGTCATAACAGAGTCCGTCTCAGTCTTGGGGTGGTATACATAATGACGATGGGCGGGGATATCAAGCCCCAAATCAGTTTAACTGCGCCATTCGCCAATGGTGCTCGATGTGTTCGCCGATGACGCTTTGGATAAAGTAATAGCTGTGGTCGTATTCTGCTTGATAGCGCAAGGTCAACGGCTGCCCAGCAGCTTGGCAAGCGGCTTGCAGTTTTTCAGGCTGTAGCTCGCCTTGGTTATAAAAATCATCTGCACCGCCTTGGTCAACCAAGATTTGGCTGTATTGACGACCGGCTTTGGTAATGACTTTGCTGGCGTCGGCGGCGTCCCATTGGTCCTTATCATCGCCAAAGTAAGCCTGATAAGCGACCTCACCCCACGTTGATTCACTCGCAGCGCACAAAGGGGCGATGGCGGAGACGCTAATAAACTTGCTCGGATAGGTAAAGCCAAGCAGCAAAGCGCCGTGCCCGCCCATCGAGTGTCCCATGATACCGATGCTGCCGATGGCAAACTCACTGCGCAACAAATCATACAGCTCATCGACGATATAGCTTTGCATTTGATAATGCTCAGACCATGGCGCTTGCGTCGCATTGACGTAGTAGCCCGCCCCTTGCCCAACAAAAAAACGCTCATCATCAGCGACATCGATAGTGCCCTCAGCATCTGAGCGCGGCGAGGTGTCTGGCGCGATAAAAATCATACCAAGCTCGCTGCATTTTTGCTGAAAATGCGCTTTGTGCGTAACGTTATCAGCATTACAGGTTAAGCCTGACAGATAAAGCACCGCAGGGCACAAGCGACCTGCCAGCGCCTCATCGGGCAAATAAATGCTAAAGGTCATCGGTGTGTTGGTGCTTGATGACTGATGACGATAATAATGCTGCTCGCCGTCAAAGCAGCGATTGACGCTCACTTGCGTCAATGTCGAACGGCTTGAGGTGTTGCGTGCGTAATAGCTCATAGGGGCGCTCATTAGATAAAAACAATAAAAATAAAGACCATCAATGATGACATAACAAACGACCTATCCGCCTGCACATTTGGCGCAAACGGACAGATACAGACGCGCGTGTCCTATCAATACTCAATCACGCTGCGGATACAGCTTGGGTCTTTGAGCAGCTCAAAGCCTTTGTTAATCTCTTCGTGTTTGAGCTTATGGGTAATCAGTGAATCGATATCGATTTTGCCTTCCATATACCAATCAACGATAGTTGGTACATCGGTACGCCCACGTGCGCCGCCGAATGCCGAGCCTTCCCACTTGCGCCCTGTTACCAGCTGGAACGGACGGGTGCTGATCTCTTGCCCTGCGCCTGCAACGCCAATCACAATCGAGCGTCCCCAGCCTTTGTGCGCGCACTCAAGTGCTTGGCGCATCACCTCGACATTGCCGATACATTCAAATGAATAATCCACGCCGCCGTCGGTCATCTGTACGATATGGTCAACCACATTGTCCACGTCATTTGGATTGACAAAATCCGTCATACCAAAGCGGCGACCCCATTCAGCGCGGCTTGGGTCAACATCCACACCGATAATACGGCGCGCGCCAATCAATTTTGCACCTTGAATGACGTTCAGACCAATACCGCCCAAACCAAAGACCGCCACGGTCGCGCCCGCTTCCATCTGTGCGCTATAAACGACTGCGCCCACGCCTGTGGTCACGCCGCAACCGATGTAACACACCTTATCAAACGGCGCGTCTTCACGGATTTTTGCGACTGCAATCTCAGGCAATACGGTATGGCGGGCAAAGGTCGATGTGCCCATGTAATGCAAAATCGGCTCACCGTCCAAGCTAAAGCGCGATGTACCATCAGGCATCACGCCTTGACCTTGGGTGGTACGGATGGCTTGGCAGAGATTGGTTTTTGGGTGCAAGCAAAAGTTACACTCGCGGCATTCAGGTGTGTATAGCGGAATCACATGGTCGCCAGGCTTGAGGCTTTTGACGTTTTTGCCGACTTCCAGCACGATGCCCGCGCCTTCATGACCCAAAATCGCAGGGAACAGCCCTTCAGGGTCAGCGCCTGACCATGTGTAATAATCGGTGTGGCAGATGCCTGTGGCTTTGAGCTCAATTAAAACTTCATTGTCTTTTGGCCCTTGCAAATCGACTTCGTGCAAGGTTAATGGTTTGTTGGCTTCCCAAGCAATCGCGGCGGTGGTTTTCATTCTTAGTTTCCTTATGCGTTATTTATGATTGGTTATGATGAATAATAAAAGCAAATGGCTTAAAACAAGGTGCCTTGCTCAGCCTCGTTACCATGATACAGGTTCAACCTTGACTTTGGTATGTGCGTTGGTAAATGCCCTTGTCACATATTAATGGTCTTATGTATTGCGGCTAGGGGCTGGCATTGGGCTGCGTACTCGGCGCAGGCGTGACCGTGCTATTGATGCTTGCAGGCGGCTCAGCAGCTGTGGTCAATGGCGCACCTGCCTGCTGTGACAAGCGCGTCTGGTCAAACAAGACCTGCTCAAAGGCGGGCAAGGCGGTTTTCATGAGGCTACCGACCACCATTTGCGGCTCGGACGGTTCAAAGCCCATAAAGCCCTCACGCTCGCTCACGCGTACCTTTGCCTCATTAAAGGCAGCGGCAAAACTGGTATTGCTGCGCAGCCCTTCGGCAAAAAACGCCTGCCCAAAATAGGTCATGTCCGCGGTATTGGTACAGCCGAATGAGGCCTTGTCCGCCGCCGACGCGGTAATCACCACCGTGGTCGGGGATGCCAGTTCATCAATAAATGAGCCTGAATAGCACGCCGATACCACAATCACCCGCCAGCGAATGCCTGACGCATCGAGCGCATCACGCAGCCAAGCAGGGTCCAGATTCTCCATCTCAAGCGGCGGATTGGCGAGTTGAAACACGTCTTGATTGCCATGCGATGACAATGCCAAAAACAGCACGTCTTCATCCGTGTTCATGCGCCGACCGATGGTTTTGAGTCCGCGTAAGATGCTGGTCTTGGTGGCGACAGGCTCATCCATCCAGCTAAAGGTGTTGTTAATCAGCGCCAAAGAATGCTCACTGGTACCAAAGCGCACATCAAACAGCTGGCGCGCATGGTCAATCTCTGAGCGAAACACGTCTTGTTCAGAAAAGCCCGCCACACCCATAAAATACCAATCGGTGCGCCCTGCGGTGCTGCTGCGAATATCGCCCAATGCTTGCTGTAGCAGTGTGGGCTGCGCGTAGAGTGCTGCCTCAGGCAGTACCGGCTGCACAAGGACGGGTTTAAAAATCGGCTGGTCTGCGACGTTGCTTTGCCAAATGGTGAGTAGCGCCATTGAGCCGACCAATAAGATGATGCGCTCCCACCACGGCGTACGCATACGGCGGGTAAAAATCCATATCAGCGCCAAAGTCTGCCATACAAACAGCACCAAAAATAACAGCGGCAAAAACGAATAGCTCCACTCTGGCAACCAGCCGCGCAAGCCCAAAAACTGCAAGGCGCTTTTTAACAATACTAGCAGACTGTCTGCGACCAACCACAACACCACAGGCACAAAAACCAGCATCTGATTGCCCGAGCGGCGCGCTAAAATAATCCCGCCAAGCAAAATAATGGTCGGCCAAATCAGATAGCTAATCAGCCCCTGCTCATTAAAAATGCTGCCTGTGTCGGCGGTGAGCCACGAAAACAGCACATTGCTGCCGAGCGCCAATAAAGCGAAGACCGCAAACTGCATAAAGGTGGGCTTGACCCAAGAGAAGGCGCGACTGGAGCCGACCAACATCCACAGCGCAGCGATGATATTGGCAGCAAAATTCAGCGAAAATCGCTGTAATGAGATGGTTTTGAATGACGAAAGTGACAAAGACTTAGAACCTCTATCTGGTCGAATAACAACAGCCCCACACCGACGATATCGTCAATGCATCATGTTTGTTACGGGTGCGTACACTGGCATAAGCGCACGCGCTTATTGTCATTATGGTTAGTGTATCTGCTCAATCTAACGAAATTGTAACGGATTGTCAGTAAAGAGGATAAGGCTAAATTGTAAAGTCGCAGACGTAAAAGAAACCTCATGCATGGCTGCTCACGTTAACGCATTTTTGCCATAAAAATACAAAAAAAAGAGGCCTGCGAACAGACCTCTTTGTTATGCGTGTGCTTTATAAAATACGATTATTTCATCAACAGTTCATTGACGCGTTTTAGATACGCCGCTGGGTCGTCTAACTGACCACCGTCCGCGAGCAAGGCTTGGTCAAAGATGACCTGCGCCAAGTCGTCAAACTGCGCGTTGCCATCCAGCTTTTTAATCAAGGGATGCTCAGGGTTAATCTCAAGCGTCGGCTGGCTCTCAGGCACGTCTTGACCCATTTGCTTGAGCATCTGAATCATCTGTGGCGACAGCTCGCCCTCACCAACGACCAAGCACGCGGGACTGTCTACCAGACGCGTTGACACCTTAACGTCTTTGGCGCGACCGTTTAGCGTGGTTTTTAGCTTATCGACCACAGGCTGCATGGCTTCTTGCGCTTTACTGGCTTCTTCTTTTTCGGCGTCGTCTTGCAAGTCGCCCAAGTCCACCGCGCCTTTGGCGATGTTTTGTAGCGGCGTGTCGTCAAACTGGGTCAAGAAGTTCATCGCCCACTCATCCACACGGCTGGTCATCAAGATAACTTCGATGCCTTTTTTCTTAAACAGCTCAAGCTGTGGGCTGTTTTTGGCGGCAGCGAGATTGTCCGCAGTCAGGTAGTAAATGGCTTTTTGCCCGTCTTTCATGCGCGCTTTATAGTCAGCAAAGCTGGTCTCTAAGCCGTCATGCGTCGTCGTGGTGTAGCGGAGCAACTTGGCGATACGCGACTGGTTGCCCATGTCCTCGCCCAAGCCTTCTTTGATGACATCGCCAAACTCTTTGTAAAACTCGCTGAACTTGGCTTGTTTGTCGGCATCTTCGCTATTGGCAAGGCTGGCAAGCAAAGTTAGGATACGGCGCGCGTTACCATCGCGGATAGATTTCACATCGCG
The DNA here is from genome assembly GCF_904846035.1 of Psychrobacter aestuarii. Lineage (GTDB taxonomy): Bacteria > Pseudomonadota > Gammaproteobacteria > Pseudomonadales > Moraxellaceae > Psychrobacter > Psychrobacter aestuarii. The sequence continues at coordinate 2,104,516 of NZ_CAJGYT010000001.1, read as the reverse complement.
TGATTCTTGCAACAGCTCACGGCTGACGTTTAGCGGCAAGTCCGCCGAATCAATCACCCCTTTGACGAATCGCAAATACATCGGCAACAGCTGCTCGGCGTCATCCATAATAAACACGCGCTTTACATACAGCTTGAGACCATGCTGCTGCTCGCGGGTGTATAGGTTCATCGGTGCTTTTTTGGGGATGTACAGCAGCTGGGTGTACTGTACACGACCTTCGACACGGTTGTGCGTCCACGTTAATGGGTCGTCCATGTCGTAGCTGATGTTTTTATAAAAGTCGATGTACTCGTCGTCTTCGACTTCTGAGGCGCTGCGTGTCCATAGGGCGCTGGCTTTATTGATGGTTTCCCACTCATCGGTGAGTACCATTTCGCCGCCTTTTGGCGTCTCGTCATCGCTATCTTCGCTGACGTCTTCTTGCCACACTTCTTTACGCATCTGAATCGGCAAGCTGATGTGGTCAGAGTATTTGTTGACCAAACGCTTGATTTTGCTGCGCTCAAGGTAGCTGTCTTCGCCCTCAGCGTATTCGTCTTTTAGATGCAAGGTGATGGTCGTGCCACGAGTCGCCTTGTCGATGGTCTCAACGGTGAATACACCTGTGCCGTCAGACACCCAGCGCACCCCTTTATCCGCAGGCTCGCCCGCTTTGCGTGATTCAACGGTGATGGTGTCGGCAACGATAAAGCCTGAATAAAAGCCCACGCCAAACTGACCAATCAGCTGACCGTCTTGCTTTTGTGATTCAGACAGCTTGTCCAAAAAGGCTTTGGTGCCTGATTTGGCAATCGTGCCCAAGTTTTCGATGGCATCGGTCTCATTCATGCCAATTCCGTTATCAATGAAGCTGATGGTTTTGGCATCATTATCGATGTCGATACGGATACGCAGCTCGCCATCGTCTTCATATAGGCTGTCGTCATTGGTCGCTTCAAAGCGCAGTTTGTCGCACGCGTCCGAGGCGTTTGAGACCAGCTCACGCACAAAAATATCGGCGTTTGAATACAGCGAATGGGTCACCAAATGCAATATCTGCGCGACTTCGGCTTCAAAGCTGTGTTTGGTTGGCTCAGGATTTTGCTTGTCTGCCTGATGATTATCACTCATACAAAAAACTCCTTAAAAATAAGACAAAAATGCCAGCGGCCGTGTCCGTTATGATTATTGCCCAAGAGATGTGTCGATAACATGACCTAAAGGGCGGACAATCGGCGACTGTGCTGTGTATACAAATAGGGTCAGCGGATTAAAATTCAAGCGCGATGCCTAGAAAAGTAGCGCAAAATTGTGACAACGCATGACATAGAGATATTGTCGGGAGGTTATTCGGCAGGATTATGACGGCAAAAAAAAGCAGCGCCCAATAGCGGACACTGCTTTTTATGTATAACGTGACTTATTTATACTGTCTTAAACTTTATTAAAACCGCTTACCCTTTGACCTCCGTCACAGGGATGCGCAAGGCTTTTGGCAAACTAAAAGTCACGTTTTCTTCAATGCCTGACAGCTCATTTGGTAAGTCGCCGCCCCACGTTTGCAATTGGTTCAGCACGTCTTGAATCAAGACTTCAGGCGCAGAAGCACCCGCAGTGACGCCGACGCTGCTTACGCCGTCAAACCACGCTTGGTTCATTTCGCTGGCATTGTCAATCAGATAGGCGCGGCAGTTCATGCGCTCAGCAAGCTCGCGCAGGCGGTTGGAGTTTGAGGAGTTGGGCGAGCCGACCACCAGCACCACCTCACAGCGGCTTGCCAAGTCTTTGACCGCGTCTTGGCGGTTTTGCGTCGCGTAGCAGATGTCGTCTTTGCGTGGTCCTTGGATATTGGGAAATTTGACACGCAGCGCATCAATCACGCGCGCGGTATCGTCCATGGACAAGGTCGTTTGCGTAACGAATGCCAAGCGGTCAGCGTCTTTGACTTCCAGCGCGCTCACGTCATCTTCGTCTTCGACCAAATGGATGTTGCCGCCGTGCTTGCGGCTAAAGCGCCCCATCGTGCCTTCAACCTCAGGATGCCCTTCATGCCCAATCAACACCGCATCCATACCGTCATGCGCAAGCTTAGAGACTTCCATATGCACTTTGGTAACGAGTGGACAGGTGGCATCAAAGACGGTCAAGTCGCGGCGGGTGGCCTCGTCTTCAACGGCTTTTGACACGCCATGCGCGGAGAAAATCACAATCGCGCCATCGGGCACTTCGTCCAACTCTTCGACGAATACCGCGCCCCGATTGGCAAGGTCGGACACCACAAATTTGTTGTGCACCACTTCATGACGGACATAAATGGGCGGTTCAAAGCGCGTCAAGGCTTCGTTGACAATCGCGATGGCGCGATCCACACCAGCACAAAACCCACGCGGATTGGCAAGATAAATTTGCATAAGGCGACCTATCATTGGATAATTTACAGTGATGACAAACTACAGTTGCAGCAAGAACGTCATAACGACGACGCTACTTTAGCATAATTTGGGGCGGATGCGCTTGAATTGCAAGTCATTTGCTGCCCAAAGTGCTGCGCGGCACAAGGCGTTTATTCCGCTTCATTTTAGATTTTTTCTTTGATTAGGACAGCTTGTATGACAGGTTCACTTTTTATTATCACTGCCGCCTCAGGTACAGGCAAAACCTCTTTGGTCAAGCAGCTGATTGCGACCACCAATGACTTGACCGTCAGCGTGTCACACACCACGCGCAGCCCGCGCCCCGGTGAGATTGATGGGCATCATTATCACTTTACTACTGAGATGGCATTCGTCGATGCGGTGAACAACAGCGAATTTTTGGAGCATGCCAAGGTCTTTGACAATTATTACGGCACCAAAGAGCAAAGCGTGCGTGCGCAGCTAGAGGCAGGTGTGGACGTCATCTTGGAAATCGACTGGCAAGGGGCGCTACAGGTCAAAAAAATCTTCGTCGATGCGGTGATGATTTTTATTTTGCCGCCAAGCGTAGCAACTTTGCGTCAGCGCCTATCGGCACGTGGTCAAGACTCACAAGAAATCATTGAAAAACGCTTGGCAGGCTCCGTCACTGAGATGGCGCAGTATGTGAACTTTGATTACGTGGTGATTAATGACAACTTTGAAGTGGCGCTCGCTGAGCTAAAAGCCATCATCATCGCTGACAGACAGACCTTAGCGCGCCAGCAGGACCGCTACGCCAGCACCATCGCCGCCCTTGTTGGCACGCAGGCGTAAAAGGCGTTTTATACTCGCTCCTTGATTGGGTCACCCATTAAAGGGCTAAGTAAAGGGCTAAGTTGGGCGCACTCACAAAAAGCCGCTGCGCCCTTGAGCAAAAAAGTGTTATACTCCTTAGCTATTTTTCATACCGCTTTTTTGTTTGTGACTGTGGATATTTAGGTCCCTCTCACATACCGTCTATATAACCAACCGAGGTAGCTATCTATGGCACGAGTGACGATTGAAGATTGTTTGGATAATGTTGATAATCGCTTTGAGCTGATTTTGGTGGCCAGCAAGCGCGCGCGTCAGTTAGCAAAAGGCATCGCCGAGCCTATGGTTGAGGTGGATAACGACAAGCCAACTGTATTGGCACTGCGCGAGATTGCCGCTGGCAAAATCACCCGTGATATCCTCAATCAGCCTGAACACAACTTTGCTACCAGCTCACTGGATTTGGCATTGTCAGGAGACCACAGCTTCTAAGTGCTGTTGGTGACCGTTTTTTTGAAAAGCCATAGTCTGATGCTGTGGCTTTTTGTCGTTTAAGGCGACGTGTAAGAGGCGTTTGGCGCGTTTTTACGTCAGCGGGCGGCTTAGTAGTTGACATTGGGCGCGATTTGCGATTAATTATATGCTGCGATACTGACACTGTCTGTGTCTGATACCGACACAGCTACTCATTGGTACTTTAGTCATCCCCCGCCTGCATGGCTGCCAGCGCAGCAGACCCATCATCAGCAATAGGACTGCCCATTTATGACTCAAACCTTGCCAAAACTCAGTCACCCCATGGTAGACGACGCTCAATATAACCTATTACGTTCGGTTGGCTACCTAAACGCCCAAGAGCGCAAAGATGTGATTGATGCTTGCGAGTTTGGCGATGTCGCCCATATCAAAGACAAGCGTAAATCAGGTGAGCCGTACATCACCCACCCTATTGCGGTGGCTGAGATACTCGCAGGCTTTCGCCTTGACCGCGATACGATTATCGCTGCCATCTTGCACGACACGGTCGAGGACACCGAGGTCAGCGGTGAGGATTTAGAGGACCGCTATGGCAAAGTCGTCGCCCGTCTGGTCGATGGCGTGACCAAGCTCAAATCGTCCAACCACAACAAGCAGCAAAACAAAGCCGCTACCTTTCATAAAATCCTAACCGCAACGTTAGACGACCCGCGCGTGCTGATTATTAAGCTTGCCGACCGTCTGCACAACATGTCAACGCTCGATGCGGTCAGTGCCGAAAAGCAGCGCTCTACCGCGCAAGAGACTTTAGATTTTTATGTGCCTTTTGCTCGCTTGATGGGTCTCAACGACATCGCCGATTATATTGAGGTGCTGTGCTACCGCAATCTGAACTCCAACATGTACAACAAGCTCTCGGATAAGCTCTTACAGCATGGACTCGGGCGCAACTTTCAAAAAGAGATTATCCATCGCTATTTGACCATCGTCTTGACCAATCTTGGGCTGGGCGGTCATGTCAAAGTCTTGGACAATCGCGTGTCGATGTATCGTCAGTTTTTCCGCAATCGCGGCGAGATTAATACCTTATTGCGTCATTACTCATTCGAGATTGTGCTGGATAATGTCGAAGCCTGCGATAAGCTTGCGTATTATTTGATTAAAAAATATCAAATCGATGACGACCATATTGAAGACAACATTCGCCGCCCGCGCCCTGGTGGCAATCAGTCATTAACGCTGATTTATGAGCGCGATAACGACACCATCAAAGTCACGATTTTGACCAAGCAAATGCAGCACGCCGCGCGCCTTGGCGTCATCGGTGTCGAGCACGCCTCAGACGTCAGTCAGTCGGTCATCCAAGCCTCGCTACGCAATATGAAAGACTTGGTTGATGAAGACAATATCAATGACAATCATGCGGACTTTTCGGCGGCGGTGTCGATTATTAATGACTTGATGGACTATCTGCATTCGAGCAAAATCATCTGCTACAGCCCGCAGGGTCATGCTTACGAGCTGCCGCAAGGCTCAACCGCGCTCGATTTTGCTTACGCGGTCGGTCCGATGGTCGGTAACGTGGCTACTGGCGCGAATATCGAAAACGTGCCTGCCAAGCTCGGCACCGCGCTCAAAGATGGGCAAATGGTCGAGATTGATGTCGACAGCAATGCCAAACCAAAAGCGGAATGGCTCGGCTTTGTGGTCACCAATAAAGCGCGTGAAGAGATTATGCGCTGGTTCAAAGACCTATCAGCAGAGCAAAAACAGCACCATGGTCAAGCAGCGCTCGACCGTGCGCTACGCACTTACCAAAAATCGCTCGATGATTTAAGCGACAGTGACTGGCAAAACCTGTTGGCATGGCGCGGCGTGGAGACTAAGGCGGCGCTGTTTGAAGAAATCAGCTCAGGCAATCTGTTGCCGCAGCTGGTGGTATCGCGCTTTTTTAGTGATGAAGTCAACAACCGCCAAAACGCCTCAGACGCCACGCATCCGCAGCAGCTGATTGCCAATGCCGCAGGGGTGGAGCTGCACTTTGCCAACTGTTGCCATCCGATTTATGGCGACCCTATCTTGGGGCATTTATCACGCCATGGCTTGGTGGTGCATCGTCACAAGTGCTTTTCACTCGATGACATCCGTAAAGACAACCCCTACCAAGCGATTCAGCTGCGCTGGCGTGATGACCATGCCCTGCGCCAAAGCGATGCAGGCGAGTATGAAGAAAAAGTGCGCTTCCCTGCCTATCTAAAGCTGTCTATTGTGCTAAACGATGAGCAAATCAGCGAGGTGATTTATCACTTGCGGCAGCTGAACATCGGGGTCGAGAAAGTCGATGTGCGCCATAGTGATACCATCTTGCACATTATTGTACGTAGCCGCGTGCATTTAGCCCAAGGTATTCGCGACTTGCGCGCGCTGCTCGGTTTTCCGAACATCATGCGCCTCTATCAGCTATAAACCCGCTGCGCAGCAGTATCTCAAACCATGGGAACATGACCTCATGTTGCTGGTATGCGTTTTATAAACAGACAGGCTAAATGCCACTTATTTTTAAAATCTATACCAGCAGTATTTTTTGCGTTCTCGATGTTGGCTATCCACTGTGATGCCGTTTATTATGATAAATAAGGATTATTATGAGCCGTCAAACCATCCATACCGACAATGCCCCAGCCGCCGTAGGCACATACTCACAAGCGGTCAAAGTAGACAACACCGTGTATGTCTCAGGTCAGATTGGTCTTGACCCAAGCACCATGACCTTGCAAGAAGGCTTTGACGCGCAAGCAAAACAAGTCTTTGCCAACATCGCAGCGATTTGCGAAGCGGCGGGTGGCAGTTTAAAAGATGTGGTGAAGTTTAATGTCTCGTTGACCGATTTGGGCGACTTTGCCGCGCTGAATGAATTGTTCGTGGCGAATCTGAGCGAGCCGTATCCTGCGCGTGCCGCCGTACAGGTCGCGGCATTGCCAAAAGGTGCGGTGGTTGAGATTGAGGCGATTTTGCATTTGGGCTAATTCTTGCTCTGATAGGCGTTAAAGTTTTAGGTAACATGTGATGCCCGCTGGGAAAACTTGCGGGCATTGCTTATTGCTTACCCCTTTTTTGATGTTCCTCTTATTTCTTCTTTTTCTATTTACGTTGTGAGCCTTTATGTTGGTACAAGTCGCGCTGCCCGTCCCCCTTTATCGGGTGTTTGACTACCGCATTGACGCAGGTAATACGCTGCCACAGATTGGCTGCCGCGTGCAGGTGCCCTTTGGTCGTCAGACGCTAATTGGTATTGTGGTCGCGCATGTGCCACTGGCAGACAGCAGCATTCCGCCTGAAAAGCTCAAAACCATCAAGCAAGCTGTCGACCATGACCCCATCATCGACCCCAAGCTGCTCAGTCTCGCGCAGTGGCTGGCGCGCTACTATCATTACCCGCTCGGCGATGTGTTTGCGGTCATGCTGCCGACTTTGATTCGTCAAGGCAAGCCGCTTGATTTGCTCATCACTCATTGGCGTATCAAGCCCAATGTCACCGATGATGACTTTCACCCCAGTGCGCACAAACAAAAACAGCAGTTTGATATGCTAAAACTGCACGGCAAACGCGGCGCGAGTGAGGAAGTGCTGCTGATGGAGGGTATGGAGCGACCGTTTTTGCAGCGCTTAGAAGAAAAAGGGCTGATTGAGCACTATATCGAAGAAAAAGCCCCACCCGCGCAGGTCAGCTTGGCGCGTATGCCGCTGGATTTGCATCACGAGCAGCAAGTGGCGGTCACGCGCATTTTAAAAGCGCATCAGGATAAGTGCTATACGGGGTTTTTATTAAACGGCATCACAGGCAGCGGCAAAACCGAAGTGTATTTGCAGGTCATGCAGCCGATATTGGAAGCGGGCAAGCAGGTGCTGATTTTGGTGCCTGAGATTGGTCTGACGCCGCAGACACGCGCGCGCTTTGCCAGTCGCTTTGCAGGCAATATGGTGATGCTGCATTCAGGCATGAGTAACACCCATCGCATGCAGGGTTGGCAAGACTGCCGTACAGGACACGCGCAAATCATCATTGGAACGCGCTCATCCATCCTGTATCCGTTTGCTGATTTGGGGCTCATCATCGTTGATGAAGCGCATGACGCATCGTACAAACAGCAAGATACCTTGCGCTATCAGGCGGCTGATGTGGCGCTGTATCGCGGCGTCCAGCATCAGATACCTGTGATATTGGGCACGGCGACCCCAACCCTTGAGCATCTGCATCTGGTCGATGAAGGCAAACTGGTGGAATGCACGCTACTGACACGGGCGGGACGTGCTAAACCTGCGCCTATGCAGCTGATTGATGCGCGTCTTGAAAGCACGCATTATCAAAACAGCCAAGATGGCACGCGCTACGACACAGGACTGACGGACAAGCTGTTGACCGCCATTCGCCAGACGTTAGAGGCAGGCGAGCAGGTATTGATATTTTTAAATCGGCGCGGCTATGCGCCCATTTTGCTGTGCGGGGCATGTGGTTGGCAAGCGGACTGCCCACGCTGTGATGCGCACTTGACCGTCCACCATACCCAAGGCGCTGAGCGCAGCAGCTATCTCAAATGTCATCACTGCGACTGGCAGGCGTACATTCCTGCCGCCTGTCCCGATTGCGGCAGTCAAAACTTGGACGCGCGCGGTATGGGCACGACGCGCCTGAGTGACAATCTGCACGCCATCTTTGGCAATCCGCAAACCAGTAAGCAAACCTACCCCATCATTCAGATTGATAGAGACACCACACGACGTAAAGACAGCTGGGAGAAGATTTATCAGCAGATTAGCCAAGGCAAGCCTGCCATTTTGGTGGGCACACAGATGGTGGCAAAAGGACATCATTTTCCAAGCGTGACGCTGGTATGTCTGCCCAATGCCGACCGTGGGTTTTTGTCCGCTGACTTTCGCTCGCCTGAGCACACCGCTCAGCTGATGATTCAGGTCGCAGGACGTGCGGGGCGTGGCGATAAGGCAGGACGCGTCTTGATTCAGACCTTGCAGCCTGAAAACCCATTGTTGCTCAAGCTGGTCAAAGACGGCTATTTAAGCTTTGCCCGCCAGCTGCTCGCTGAGCGCAAACTGATGGGCTTGCCACCCTATCGTCATGCAGCATTGGTACGCTGTGAGGGCAAGGCGCTGAGCCAAACCACCCAAGCCTTGCGCGCGGCCATCGCCATCTTACCTGCCAAGCATCAGCTTGCCGTGCTTGGACCCATTGACGCGCCGATGACTAAGAAAAACAGCCGCTACCACAGCCAGCTGCTGCTGCTTGCCAAAGACCGCGCGCACCTGCATCAGTGCTTAAGCCATTGGTGGCCACAAGTGCTGGGACTCTCTGAGAGCAAATATCTGCGCCTAAGCCTCGATGTCGACCCCGCAGGCTGGTAACCGCGCAAGCTCTGGCTGACGCATACGCTTACTTCGGCAATACAGCATCGAGCGCGCGCACGTGCTATCTTTTTGCTACATATATTGCTTCGGTAAGCCTGAATGATGCAAAACGATGCCTCGCATACTCCTAAGCACGATCACGATCACGACCACGACCACGACCACGACCACGACCACGACCACGACCACGACCACGACCACGACCACGACCATGATAAGCAAAACGCTGCCACCGATACCTCAGGCTATCAGCGCACGCTGCTGATCAGCTTTGTCATTATCACAGGCTATATGTTGGTTGAGGCGGTCGGTGGCTGGCTGACAGGCAGTCTGGCGCTACTCTCTGACGCAGGGCATATGCTGAGCGATGCGGCGGCACTTGGGGCGACCTTACTTGCCTTTAAAATCGGCGAAAAAGCCGCCAACCAGCACAAAACCTATGGCTACAAACGCTTTGAGATTTTGGTCGCGCTGGGTAATGGCGCAACCTTAATCGCCATTGCCTTGATGATTTTTTATGAGGCGGTGCAGCGCTTTTCTACTCCACCTGAGATTGCCACCACGGGCATGCTGATTATTGCCAGTATTGGTTTGCTCGTGAATATCGTGGTGGCGTGGTTTATGCATCGCGGCAGTCATGGACACGACCATGGCGATGAGGGCGGTAGTGAAACCAATCTGAATATGCAAAGCGCGTATTTGCATGTATTGAGTGATTTGCTCGGCTCGGTCGCGGCGATTATTGCCGCGCTACTGATGATGGGCTTTGGCTGGCTGTGGGCGGATGCGCTGGCTTCAGTCATCGTCGCGGTACTGATTTTATTTAGTGGCTGGCGCGTGGTGCGCGACTCGGTGCATATCTTGATGGAAGGCACGCCCAAAGGCATCTCGCTTGCTGACGTACAGACGCGTCTGCTTGAGCATCCGCAAGTGCAGGCGGTGCATGATTTGCACGTCTGGAGCATTACGAGCGGCTTACACGCCCTATCTTGTCACGTGCTGGTGCATGATGACATGCGTATCTCTGAGTCCAGCACCTTGATTGACGCGCTGACGCACCGTTTGCAAGCGATTGGTATTCATCACGCCACCATTCAGGTCGAAGGCGCCGCGCACCCGCATACCTTGACGCATTCAGACGAATTGGTCTGCGATATCAATGCAGGACACAGCGTTGATGCGCACAGCGGGCACAACCACTAAGGTATTTTTAGCCAGGCGTACAGCGTACCAACAACGCCAATAAATACGCCACTGACGCCACCGCTATGGCGCTTGGCATTGCCATGCCTGACGTAAGCGATTATGCTTAAAGCCAGAACGTCGGTATTGGCTATGGTCTCGCCCTACCGACCACCGACTTGATATTTACTGAATAATGAGCCATTGCTATGTCCAGACGCTCCGCCGCTTTTGTCGCGCCCAGTGACATCCTTGACCCGACCTCCAAGGCAGGCAAAAAAGAAGCCAAAGCCTTGCTGTCGACGTTACAAGACGATATTGCCAGCTTTCGTCATGCCAAGTTTCCGCCCGATATTTTGCAGCAAGTGCGTGACATGCCCATCTTTTCAGGCAATCTTGCCGAAGTGCAGGCCTATCAAGACGAGTGGCAGCCGCTCATCACCCGCGCGATGGCGTTTTATCCGTCCGCCTATTTGCCGCCAGAGCATCTCCCTTTACCCGCCAGCCTTGAGATACCACAGTTCGTCTATCATGTGCAGCGCTTGCACCTGACCAAGACCCGCGCCAAAGAGTCCAAAAGCTTTGGCTCAGTGGGGGCGCTGGTGGACAAGTGCGGCGAGTATAGCGACGCGCACGTGGCGCGCATGCAGGACGTTTTTGATAAAGACGATGACGCGCGCTTGGTGGCGCACCGTGAGTTTATTGACCTGCGCGCCTATGTGTTTTGTGTCAATCAAAAAGGCGAGCTGCTTGAGCCTGAGCGTTTGCGCTTTTACCGTACTGGGCTCATTATCCATGCGCTGCCCAATTTTAAGATTGTCGACAGTCGGCAAACCCCAAGAAAACGCCGCAATGATGCGTACAAAGACCCCATTGCCGATAATGGCGTGTGGAAGATTTATAAGAAAAAATAACGCACAACGCTTGAGCTTGGGTAATCATCACCGTTGACGCCCATGCTCACCAGCGCCATAAAAATATGGCGTGAATTGATATTGATTGTTAAGGATGTGATATGTTCGCTGCCGCTGCTGCTGGCTCACCCAATTTGATGTTACAAGCGACGATTTTTTTAGGGGCGGCGCTGCTTTTTGTGCCGTTAGGAAAGCGTTTTGGTATCGCAACCGTACTGGGCTATTTGATTACGGGTCTGATACTCGGTCCTAGCGTCCTTGATGTGGCAGGCGATGCTGAGAGTCTCTTGCACTTTTCAGAATTTGGCGTGGTGATGCTGCTGTTCATCATCGGGCTTGAGCTACAGCCCTCACGCTTGTGGGCGCTGCGCCGCTCCATTTTCGTGCTTGGTGGGCTACAGGTCGGCGTGACAGGCGTGCTCTTGATGGGGCTGGTGTATAGCATTTTCCCGTTTCACTTGGACACCGCGTTTATCGTCGGCTTTGGTCTTGCGCTCTCCTCGACCGCCTTTGTCTTGCAAATTTTGACCGAAAAGCAGCAGCTGTCGAGCACACACGGGCGCGAAGCCTTTACCATCCTCTTGTTCCAAGACATTGCGGTGATTCCACTGCTTGCGGTCATTCCCTTTTTATCGGGCGTGCGCGAGCAAAGCTATGATTTAATTTATTTTGCTAAAGTGTTTGCCGTCTTTGGCGGACTGATTATTGCCAGTCGCTACATCGTACGTCCGTTCTTTAAGTTTGTGGCATCGAGCGGCGCAACCGAATTGCTCACTGCCGTGGCGTTATTTATCGTCATGGGCGTGTCGATTTTGATGGGGCAAATTGGGCTATCTATGGCGCTGGGGGCATTTTTGACAGGCGTGCTGCTGGCGGATTCAGAGTACCGTCACGAGCTAGAGGCGAGTATTGAGCCGTTCAAAGGCTTGCTGCTCGGCTTGTTCTTTATGTCGGTCGGTATGCTGACGGATGTCAAACTCATCATGGCGCAGCCGCTATTTATTATGGGCTGTGCGATTGCGCTGATGCTGATTAAGTTTGCGGTGATTGCCATCACTGCCAAGATACTCGGCAACCGCTGGCCGACCAGTATTCGCCTTGGGGTGACGCTCGCGCAGGGCGGTGAGTTTGCCTTTGTGCTCTTTAGCGTGGCGACCAGTCAAAACGTCTTGCGCCCTGAGCTGGCAAACATGCTCAATCTGATTGTGACCTTGTCCATGGCATTGACGCCTGTGGCATTTTTACTGCTCGAAAAAATCGGCGAGCCTTTTTTTGCCAAACGCAAACCAAGCCGCGATTACGACACCATTCCCGACCACGAGCATCCTGTGATTATCGCAGGCTTTGGGCGTATGGGGCAGATTATCGGGCGCGTCTTGCGTATGCACAATATCGAATTTACCGCCATTGAACGCTCTGCCAACCGCGTGGATTTTGTGCGCAAGTTTGGTAATCAGGTGTACTACGGCGACCCCAAAAACCCTGAGATTTTGCGCGCCGCAGGCATTGGCAAAGCGCGCTTGTTTATCATCGCCGTTGATGATTTGGAACGCTCCATCACCACCGCACAGTATCTGCATCACAACTACCCCAACCTCGTTGTGCTGGCACGGGCGCGTGACCGTCAGCATTATTATCGCTTGCGTGAAGTCGGCGTGCGTCATATCTGGCGCGAAACCTACCTCTCAGCGCTGGACATGTCGCGTGAGTCGCTGCAACTGCTCGGCATCACCCCCGAAAAGGCCCGCGAGACCATTCATACGTTCCGCGATTATGATGATGATTTGATTGAGCGTCAGCAAGCCATCTACGATGACGAAGCGCGTATGATTGAGTCGTCACAGTCCGCGATTGCCGAGCTTGAGAGCTTGTTTGATGAAGATATTGGCAAGGCGCGTAAGATGGATTTGAGCGAGTTTTATAACGTGTTGCAAAACGATGAAAGGCAGAATGCAGAGACATCGGAAGATGCATCAACAGACGCGGCAAAGGACGGTGTGGCAAAAGTAGATGTATCTAAAGACACGCCTACAGACACCGAAACCGATAACGCAGACGACGCCTCTAAAGCAAATAAGGACAACCCTAAACAATAACGCCTAGGTTTCGCAAAAATACACAAACGCCCTAGTTCGCCAAACAGCGCTTGGGCGTTTGTTTTTTATTAAGCGAGCTGATGCAGCGCCAGTTGCCCGTACTCGGCTGATGATAAAACACCATCGTCTTACCGTTTAAATAGCGGATGGGAAACTGCACCTCGCGCACGGTCGCCACCACCGCGCAATCAGTCGCCGCGACCCCTGCCACCTCTTGGGTGATGTGCATGCGCACTTTTTGCAAATCCGTGCCGAGTGGTAAGTTTGTCGGGCAGCGCCCTGTCTGCTCATAGATGAGCGCCACGCGGCTTTGCGCGCTTTGGGTCACGTTATAGGCGTCGAACAAGACCTCACGCTCTTTTTTGAGTGCAAATATGGGTAAAAACTGCCCGTAAATGACCATCAAGACAAAGGCAAAAAACCCAAAGCCCAGCCCCAGTCCCACCGTGCTGACCCCGCCCTCACGGCGCAGATGTGCCTCTTGCTGCGCCATATCGCGCGGGTAGTCATTGATGGCGTCTGCAATCTCGCGCCGTGCCATACGGTAATAATACGCGTCCGTCCAGCGCGCCACCATCGCTGCCCAAAACACCCAAATCACCAATGCGATACCGACGCGCACGCCCATCTGATACGCCTCGGGCACATAAGACATCGCCACGAACTCAAACGCCAGTAGCACAAGTGTGATATTCAACTGAATAAACGACCAGCCTGCCACGCTATAGACAATGGCGTCCATATAGCGCTTGCGGTACAACAGCCACGGCAGCGTCATAAAAAACGCCGCCCAATGCCACTTGGGGGACAGATACCCTTGCGCATCAAACTGCTCAAAGCGCTTCATGTAATACCGCTGCGAGCGATGCCCGATAAACCATCTGTCCAGCTGCTGCCGTCTGCTTGCGGTCAGTTGATCTTGATAAAATGGCGGCGGTGAATCCGTCTCGATAAATAACATAGCCCAGCTCTACAGATACCAAAACCCAGCCTTATTATAAGCCAAGCCTGAACCCGTTGCGACCGCTGTCAGCACACAAGTACCGCGCGCAATGTGCTATTGTGACGGTGGCACCCTACAGGCATTGATTGTGCGTTTCCACTGACAGGGATTTCACTTATAATGCCTGCTACCCTAGTGTATTGTTTTTTATATTTTATTTTTGACAAACAAAGTACCCCATCTTATGAGCTCACATTCTCCCCTTGATAATGACCCCACCGCCCAAGACGTAAACGATGACGCGCCATACAAGCGCATCGTCAATACGTTCATGAAGCGCCGCACGCACATGAACAAAAAAGCCGAGCACGCGCTCAATCACCCTGAGTTTGCACGCTATTTGGTCAATAATGGCACAGGCGATGGCGACTTGAGCGGTATCACCGACTTGCGCGCCCTATTCGCTGACACCCCAAATGGCAGCGATGCACCATTGACCCTTGAGATTGGCTTTGGTCTTGGCGACTCTTTTATTGAGATGGCGCAAGCCGAGCCTGCGCGCAACTTTGTTGGTATCGAAGTGCACGAGCCAGGTATTGGCAAATGCGCGTACATGGCAGACCAACACGGACTGACCAACGTCAAAATCATCAACGGTGATGCCATCAAGCTGCTACAACAGCTGCCTGAGAACCACATCGACCGCATTCAGCTGTACTTCCCTGACCCATGGCAAAAAAAGCGCCACCACAAGCGCCGCTTTGTCAGCCCTGAGCGCATGAAGATTGTCACCCGCGCGCTCAAGTCAGGCGGCTGGTTCCATACTGCCACCGATTGGGAGCATTATGCGTTTTGGATGGTTGAGGTGTTGGACGATTTTGAAGGCTTGAGCAATCACGCAGGTCGCGGCAACTTTACCCCACGACCTGACTTTCGCCCAATGACCAAATTTGAAAAGCGCGGCATCGAGCGCGGACACGGTGTTTGGGATTTGATTTATACCAAAGACTAAATTCGCCACCCCACCTATCAAGACAAATAGTAGTCAAAACGCCGCGAGCTGTTCGCGGCGTTTTTTTATGGGGTAGTGACATAGCAAAGGCATCAACTGCACCCGTTACACTGTACAGCTGTAGCTCAAGATAACCCTAGACGCGCCACACGCTTATGGCATGTGAAACATAGCGATTACAGACTTTGGGCACAAAAAAAGCCATCGGCAGCGCAGATGGCACAATCAGATAATGGCAACTCGGCATAACTTAACATCGGCGCAATCATCGGTCGTATAAGGGCTTGCTGAGTTTTCCCCATAAGCTGTGGATAACCCTGTGGATAACTGCCTTTTTAGCGCTCATATGCCTTAATAAGACAACGGCTTAGGTAAAATTGCTCATTTTTTGTACAATTATTTTTGATAATAAAATCAGTGAGTTACAGCTAAGGTCACTTTTTGCATCATTCATGTATTTTTTATGTAAAAAAGACGTCGTTGTCATAAGTGTTTCACAATACGAGCGCTATTTGGCGGCTTTTTGGCATAAATGCGGCACCTTTTTCATACAAGATACTGCTTTTAACTTAGCACAGCTTCTGTCATTGTCCTAATACTTTTTGTCGTCTTGATGACAGTGCATTGAGACGACACTTAGTGTCGCCTAGCATCGACCAAGCCCTCCTATTGTCCCTCGACTTTGTTATAATCATCTCATCGATTCACACCGCCACTTTTTCGTTTTATAGTAAATAGCCAAAACCAAGTCGATTGTTTTTGCGCTGCTGTTTGCGTCATAGCACGATGACCATCAGCACCAGTACACACCGCCTTGGAGCGCGCTATCAACGCATAGTGGCTTAGCATACTTTATAGCGTTTATAGGCGCGGTCGCACCAGGTTTGCGCGGTTATGGCAGTCAGCCCACGCGCGCCGTCAGATTTTGCCTTACCCATTATGATTGTTTATTGCATCATCTCATCTTAATAAAGGAGTCCACCATGGACGAGAACAAAGCCAAAGCACTAAAAGCGGCACTCGGTCAGATTGAAAAACAATTTGGTAAAAACACCATCATGCACCTCGGTGATGACGGTGCCAAACTGGATGTCGATGTGGTATCGACAGGCTCATTGAGCCTAGATATTGCGCTTGGTATCGGCGGCTTGCCAAAGGGACGTATTGTTGAGATTTACGGTCCTGAAAGCTCGGGTAAAACCACCATGACCTTGCAAGCGATTGCTGAGTGTCAAAAACAAGGCGGCACCTGCGCCTTTATCGATGCCGAGCACGCACTTGACCCCGTCTATGCGCGCAAATTGGGCGTCAATACCGATGACTTGCTCATCTCACAGCCTGACAACGGCGAGCAGGCGCTCGAGATTACCGATATGTTGGTACGCTCAGGCGCGATTGATATGATTGTCGTCGATTCGGTCGCGGCACTGACCCCACGCGCTGAGATTGAAGGCGAAATGGGCGACTCGCACATGGGCTTGCAAGCGCGTCTGATGAGCCAAGCGCTGCGTAAAATCACAGGTAACGCCAAACGCTCAAACTGTATGGTGGTGTTCATTAACCAAATCCGTATGAAAATCGGCGTCATGTTCGGCAGCCCAGAGACCACCACAGGTGGTAATGCGCTTAAGTTCTACGCTTCAGTGCGTATGGACATTCGCCGTATCGGTGCGGTCAAAAATGGCGATGAAATCATCGGTAACCAAACCCGCGTCAAAGTCATCAAAAACAAAATGGCACCGCCGTTCCGCCAAGCGGAGTTTGAAATCACTTACGGCTCAGGCACCAACCACTTGGCAGAAGTCATTGACCTCGGCGTTGAAGTGGGCGCGATTAACAAAGCGGGCGCATGGTACAGCTACGGCGATGAAAAAATCGGTCAAGGTAAAGCCAACTCAGCGCAGTACCTCAAAGAAAATCCTGAGATTGCCGAAGAGATTGAGCGTAAAATCCGCGCCGAAAAACTGGGCTTGCCCGCAGAAGAAGGCACGCAGCCTGCGGCTACTGAAGATGATGCCGCAGTCGTCGAATAACGCTGCCGATTGTCTGATTGCATAAGTAACCCGTTATGGAAATAAAAACACTGGCGCAAATCCTTGCTGAGTCGAACACAGACTCAGCAAGCACTAAGCCTAAACCCAAAGCCAAAAAGACGGCGGCAACGCGTGACGATGCCGCCGTATCTGCTATTACCCCCGCTTCAAATACTGCCCAAACTCCAAAGCCACAAGCAAAACCAGCGGCTTATAAAAAAAACAACACCAAATACAACTCTAAAAACAGCCCCAATAAAAAACGCCAAGCATATACTGGTCAATCGGATACTGATGATACAGAAGACTTTGTCGCGTCGACAGCGTTTGTCGCTATGGCGGATAATGATGCTAGCACCCGCCATCACACCAGTGCTGATGACAACGACACACTAAATCCTATACAGTCGCGTAAAAAGCGCAAAAAAAAATGGCATCCCGCCGCGCCCTATCACCCTGACACCCCAAGCGAAACAGCGCCCAAGTCCATCGCTGATGGCAGCATTGCCCAGCTGCTCGCAGATGCCCGCGCCGCTGTTGATGCAGATAGCGAGGACAATAATGGCGAGACAGACGATACCGACAATCTGCCCGCTGCCTTAAAAGCCTACTTGCGTAGCCCAGAAGAGCGCCAAGCCGACATCGACGCGGTAAAAGCTGAAAGCCGTTTGCGTTGGCTTGCCTTTTATTATCTATCGCGGCGTGAGTATGGACGCGCCGAGCTCAAACAAAAGCTGCTCGATAAAGAGCAAGACCCTGAGCAAACTGAAAAGTTATTAGAAGAATTTGCCGAAAAAGGCTACCAAAGCGACTATCGCACCGCGCTGATGCTGATTCGTGAAGGTATCCGCAAAGGTCGCGGGCGCACGCACATCAAGCGCAGCTTTTATCAGCGCAAGGTCGACATACCGCCCAATATTGATGCGCTGATTGATGAAGCGCAAGCGGCGTCCGAAGCCTTTAGCGATATCGTGCGTGAAGACAGTGAGAACAACGAACCAAGCGTTGACTGGTTGCGCTTAGCGGTCGAGGCGCGCATTAAAAAATACGGCGACGCTATCCCAAGCACCCCCAAAGAAAAAGCCCGCCAGCTGCGCTTTTTGCAGTATCGCGGCTTTCAGGCGGACATTTGCTTTCAAGCCTTAAACCACGATTTGCAAACGTTAGAGGAGCGCGAATAACGAGCCATTTTGGGTTTATTTCATTCAATCGTTTTGCCGTTAATAGTTAGTAATAGCCCAGCAGCTTCCACCACAGTAGCCCTGCGCCAATCCACAGTACCAAATTTACCACACTCATCACCGCCCCCAAGCGCCACCACTCACCCAAGGTCACATAGCCTGAGTTAAAGATGATGGGTGCGGTGCCCGTCGCATAATGGGTCAAGGTCATCATGATGTTACCTGCCGCCGCCAAAATCAGCGCATACAGCATCGGCGGCGCACCAAGGCTGAGACCCACGGCATAGAACGCGGCAAACAGCGCGGTAATGTGCGCGGTGGTACTGGCAAAAAAGTAATGAATGTACAAATACACCAAGGTCAAAATGACGACTGCACCGACCCAGCCGACGCCCGTCGTACCAATCATGGTTTCAATACTGCCCGCAAACCAATCAATCAGCCCAAGCTTGCTCAAGTAAGACGCCATCATAATCAGCGCGCCAAACCAGACGATGGTATCCCACGCCGACTTTTCTTTTAAAATGTCATCCCAGCTGAGCACCCCTGTTAAAATCAATACGCTCAAGCCAATAAAGGCGGTGGTCGTGGCATTGACGCTAAAGGCATCGCCTAAAATCATGGCAGGAATGTTCGCCCACAGTAGAAGCATCAGCGCGAACACACCGAGCATGATTTTTTCAGCTTGACTGACTTTACCCATTTTTTCCAGATTGTCTGTTGCAAAGGTTTTGGCATTGGGCGTGGCTTTTAGCTCAGGCGGGTATAAAAAATAAATCACCCAAGGCATGACCAGCAGACACAGCATGCCAGGAATGAACATTGCCACTGCCCACGTCGTCCATGACAGCTGTATCTCGCTGCCCGTCGCCTTATTGACCAAATCCACCACCAGCGGGTTGGGTGCGGTCGCGGTAATGAACATGCCTGAGGTGATTGGATTGCTGTGATAGTTGACCATCGCCAGATAGCGACCGATTTTATTTTGCGTGCCTGCCTCGGGCGTGGAGTCAAAACTCTGCGCGATGGACTTCATAATCGGGTGGATGATGCCGCCGCCACGTGCGGTGTTTGAGGGTGTAATCGGCGCGACCATCAGCTCCGCCGCTGCTAGCGAATACGCCACGCCGATGCTTTTTTTACCAAAAATTGAGATAAAGTAATAGGCAATGCGGTTGCCCAAACCTGTCTTAATCAGACCGCGCGAAATCATCACCGCCACACCAATCAGCCAAATCAGCGGACTTGAAAAACTGGATAGCGCATCACTGATGGCCGTGCTTGGGCTGTCACTGGTCACGCCTGTCAGTGCGACCAAAGTCACCGCGATAATCGCAATCGCACCAATGGGCAGCGCTTTACCAATAATCGCAACAATAGTGGCAACGAATAGCGCCAGCATGTGCCATGCGTTGGGCGTGACGCCCTCAGGTACGGGTATCACAAACCAAATAATGAGTGCGGTGGCGATGGCGAGTAGTGTCGGAATGGGCTTAAACGGCATCTAGATGTCCTTTTGAGTGGTTCTTATGCGGATGATTATTTCATACCTACAACGCGCACACCAAAGCTATAAACACACATAAAAAAAGGAACGCCAAACGACGTTCCTTTTTTATGGTTATATACATAGCATGATAGCAGTGCATGCGCTATAGCTCAGTAACAAAACAGCTTACTGTAAGACTTTTAGGCGGTCAGACAGCTGATTGATGATGGTGTCTACCTCTTGGTTGGCTTCTGCTTCATTGTCTAGCGTACCATTTGGCGTAAGCTGATTGACCACTTCAGGGAGCAACTCAGCAAGACCTTGACGCACTTCTGCGGTGTCTGCGCCTGTATGGGCGGCCACTTGGCGAATCTCTTGCTCATCAAACAAACGGCTGATGTCATCAGGGTCGATATTGTCATTTTGCTCTTGATTGCTCATCCACGAGTGCGCTTGACGCTCATAACCCATATTGGTCATTTTGGACAATGCCGCGCCCAGACCACCATTACGCTGAATCCAGCCCAGCACCAATGGCAACAACGCCGCAATCAGCATGCCTTTACCGCCAAAGCCGCCTTTATTGCGCTGGCTACCAAGGACACTGCCCAAGATATCACCCAGACCACCTGTGCCGCCTTGACGCGCGCCACCTGCACCAGCCAGACCGCCTAAGATATCATCTAAGCCAAAGCCATTATCCGCTTGCTGCGTTTGGCGGCTTTGTGGCTGCGTGCGGGGCTGCTGCGTACTGCCACCCAAGACACTGCCTAAGATGTCACCCAAGCCACCAGTACGGCGAGTGGTGGTACGTTGACCCACAGGATGACGCTCGGCGTCTTGTGGGTCGGCGGCGCTGCGTGCGATTTGTGTGATAAGACTGCCCAGTAAGCTCATAATGATGTCCTTGTTTATTATGTAATGAAAAACTTGTTTTATTATTCGTACTCAATACGCCAAGAAATAACGCTCAGCTTTTGATTGCCTTTACCATAGCAGATGAGGCAATACTTAAAATAAGGGTTTTGTTATGAGCTGTAGCGCTTTGTTAATCATCACAAGTGCCGCGCTTTCGCGGGATATGTGCCATAGAACAGGCAGACATGGTATTGGGCTTTTAAGGCATAAAGCGATTAAGGCATGAAGCGATAAACGAAGATACAAGTAAGATGGAGAATACGAAGCTATCCGTTTGTATGTGCAGATATACTGCGCGCCAAAATACCGAGCGCATACCAATCGGTATCAGAGAACTGGTCGGCATAAAGGAGGAAAGACAAGCGGCGGGGATATGGTTCTTGTACCATAAAGTCTAAGTGTACCGCCCAACCATAATGCCGCGCGCCAAGGAGCTGGGCTTGCCAGAGCGCGGGGCGCGGTGACTGTGCTATCAGTAGCTGCCACCCTGTATGCAGCCCTTGAGACAAAGGCGGCTGACTCAGGTGTATAACCTGCCAGCGCGTCTGGGTCAGATAGCCTGTGAGGGCACATACCGCGAGCAAAAGCGCATAGTGCCACCACAGTAAGTCAGCAAGAAGTGCGAGCGTCCATAGCATCCCAAGCAGTGCAAAGATAACAACAGGAACTCGACTTGGATGCACGGCAGCATCAACGCGTAATGCTGCTCCCCTATAGGGCTTTTCCATGACGCCACGTTTTGATTTGATTGACCAGTGCCCATACCGCATCATCATCAGGGCGCGATTGATTGGTAAAATAATCTAGCAGGTCAGGGTCTTCATAAGTCAGCATTTCTGCAAAGGTCGCCTGCTCTTCGGGCGAGGCATGCAAATACAGCTCTTTCACATACGGGTCGATATAAAAATCCAGCTCTTTTAACCCGCGGCGCGCTTGATAAATAACACGGCGCTGCTCATTGGTCGGCTCAGGGGCAACAGACTGACTCATAATAAAACCTCATAACAATAAAAAAGACGCGCAGCATCCGACCTATTCGGGCACGAATCACAACGCTTGCACGCTATTGTAAATAACCTTGGCAAAGATAGATAGCCAAGATACGCCGTACGCTTATAGCGACAACGTATTGTGCGTTCGCTCAGACAACTGCGACCACAGCGCCACAGCTTGCGCCATCATCGGCACATTGTGCGTACGCACGATACACGCGCCCTGCTGTATGGCAAACAGTCCCGCTGCTGTCCCTGCGGCATCGCGCTCATCGGCCTCGGTATGAGCAAAAGCATCAATACCACTATTGACAAGGATTTCTGCCAAAAAGCGTTTGCGTGAGATGCCGAACATCAAAGGCAAGCCCAAGCTCTCGAACTGGCGCAGCTGGGTCAATAGTGTGCAGTGCTGCTCGTAGTTTTTGGCAAAACCAAAACCTGGGTCGATAATGATGTTATCACGGCGTACCCCTGCTTGCGTCACCTCATCAATACGCGCAATCAGCTCATGCTTCACCTCAGGCACGACCTGCTGATACGCGGCCAAATCATTCATGGTATCAGGCTCACCGCGCATATGCATGAGCATCACTGGGATATCGAGCTTGGCTGCCATCTCGGCCGCACCCTCACGCTTGAGGGCGCGCACATCATTCCAGATATCCGCGCCTGCTTCAAAGGCGGCCTGCATCACCTCAGGATTGCTGGTATCGATAGACAGCCATGGCGCTGACCCACATTGACGGCGGATGGCCTTGACCACTGGCACCACCCGCTGTATCTCCTCGCTGGTACTGACGCTATCGGCATTGGGACGTGTCGACTCGCCGCCGATATCGATGATACTGGCACCAGCACTGAGCATCTGCTGACAGTGGCGTGTGGCGGTCATTACTGAGGTGAACTGCCCACCATCTGAAAACGAATCGGGCGTGACGTTTAAAATGCCCATCACGTGCGGATGCGACAAATCCAGATTTTTATGACGGCTGCTGATGATATAAGGTGGAAGCGGTTGAAATAATGACATAAGACGTCCGTATTGAGTGGTGTTTTAGTATTATTGTGAGGAATGAACGGTATCAATCATAACAACAAAAAACAGATAATAAAAAAGCCCTTTTATGAAAAAAGGGCCTTTTTGACAGTGATTTGGTAAACCTAGCAGTCAGTGATTACATCGCAGGTAGCGGCGGCGGCGTCACTGAGGTGTTCTTGTCGTCTTTTGACAAAGACACTTCTGTTTGCTGATACACTTTTGGTGGACGTGGCTCTTCACCTGCCAAGATGTCTTGCAACTGATCGCGGTCAATGGTTTCCCACTTCATTAGGGCATCGACCATCGCGTGCATTTTGTCTTGGTTGCCTTCAATCAGCTCACGCGCGATGTCGTACTGCTCTTCTAGCATACGGCGAACTTCATCATCGACCTTTTGCTGAGTGGCCTCTGAGATGCTGCGACCGCCACCAAAGTAGCCTTGCGAGTTGTCATCGTCTTCATAGACCATCACGCCAAGCGCATCGGACATGCCGTACTTGGTGACCATGGCGCGTGCCATTTTGGTCGCACGTTCAAAGTCGTTTGATGCGCCTGTTGACATCTGATGAATAAAGACCTCTTCTGCTATACGACCACCGAACAAAATCGCAATGTCGTTCAGCATTTTTGATTTATACATACTGGTTGTATCGTGCTCTGGTAGCTGCCACGTCACACCAAGGGCAAAGCCGCGCGGCATGATGGTGACCTTATGCACAGGGTCTGTACCTGGTAGCAGCTCAGCGACCAAGGCGTGACCCGCTTCATGGTAAGCGGTCGCACGGTGCTCTTCCTCACGCAGTACCATCGATTTACGCTCAGGACCCATATACAGCTTGTCTTTGGCATCTTCAAAATCGTGCATATCGACGCTGCGCTTGTTACGACGGGCGGCAAATAGCGCGGCTTCGTTCACAAGGTTGGCAAGCTGCGCACCGCTAAAGCCTGGGGTACCACGTGCCAATGATCTTGGATCAACGCCAACGGTATTGGGCAGTTTTTTCAAATGCACGTTTAAGATTTGCTCACGGCCTTTGATGTCTGGCAAGCCCACTTGCACTTGACGGTCAAAACGACCTGGACGCAATAGCGCTTTGTCCAATACATCCGCACGGTTGGTCGCGGCGATGACAATCACGCCTTCGTTACCTTCAAAGCCATCCATCTCAACGAGTAGCTGGTTCAAGGTCTGCTCGCGCTCATCATTACCGCCGCCCATGCCTGAGCCACGATGACGACCGACCGCATCAATCTCATCGATAAAGATGATACATGGTGCGCTTTTCTTCGCCTGCTCGAACATGTCACGCACACGAGACGCACCGACACCGACGAACATCTCAACAAAGTCAGAACCTGAGATTGAGAAGAACGGTACTTTGGCCTCGCCAGCAATGGCTTTAGCAAGTAGCGTTTTACCCGTACCTGGTGGACCGACCATCAAGATACCGCGAGGAATCATCGCACCCAACTTGGTAAACTTGTCAGGGTCGCGTAAGAAGTCAACGACTTCGACCACTTCTTGCTTGGCTTCTTCGCAGCCTGCCACGTCATCGAAGTTGACCTTGATTTGGTCTTCGGTCAGCATCTTGGCTTTTGATTTACCAAAGCTCATCGGTCCGCCGCCACGGCCGCCTGCACCACCTTGCATATTGCGCATAAAGAATAAAAACAGACCAATAATCAATAAAATTGGGAAACTGGCTATTAATAGCTGCATCAATATGCTTTGGCGTTTGGGCGCAGTGCCTTGGACTTCAACGTCTTTTTCACGCAACAGTGGCATGAGCTGATCATCAGACACGGCAGGACGAATGGTCTCAAACGTTGAACCATTTTTCTTTTCGCCGGTAATCTGCTCGCCGTCAATCTCTACGCTGGCTACCTGATTTTCTGACACTGCGGTCACAAATTCAGAATAGTTCAGGTTGTCTGGTTCAGACGACTGATCAAAGCCGCTAAATACCAGTACCAAAACGCCGATGACCACCAGCCACAATAAGGTATTTTTTACCATGTCGCTCACTAGTTATTCCCATCCCTTACTTATTGGTGTGTTTTATCAAACACGTAACGCCTATGAATGCTTTATCTGCTCAAGGAGCGGTGCGCGGTTTTTGCGTTGATGCGCTGCCGTGTCCTTGTATGATAAGTCATCCGTTGTCAGACGACTTTGCTTAAAGCAAGCAAAGTTAATATATCATGATATGTGGTTTTGCCCCGTATAATTCAAGCAACAGCGCCACTTATTGCTTGACTATTATGACAGTGCCTTCCTTTTGCACCACAGCGTATGACTGTGCTTGATTTGACCGATGATGTCAATGCCATCCTTTTACATCAAGGGCTATTTTGTTGCGACCCAAAACATCTCTTTGGAGCGTGGGCGCGAGGCGGCAGGTTTGATGCTGCGCACTTTGCTAAAGCGCTGCTGAATGTCTTGGCGTAGCGCTTGTTCGCCTTCGCCTTGGAACACTTTCATAATCAGTGAACCGCCTGCGGGTAAGACTGCTTCGGCAAATTCAACCGCCAGCTCGCACAGATACATCATACGTGGCTGGTCAACGGCGGTGTTGCCTGAGGTGTTCGGCGCCATATCAGAGAGCACCACATCGACCTTACGACCGCCGACCTCACTCATGATGCGCTCAAACACGTCTTGCTCACGAAAATCACCCTGAATAAAGGTGACGTTTTCTAGGGCATCCATCGGCAGAATGTCTGAGGCAATCAAAATGCCGTTGTCACCGACCAGCCGACCCGCCACTTGTGACCAACTGCCAGGCGCTGAACCCAAATCTACGACCGTCATACCTGGGCGTATCAATTTGGTCTTGTCATTTATCTCAAGCAGCTTGTAGGCCGCACGGGCGCGGTAGCCCTCTTTTTGAGCTTGCTGGACGTAATAGTCATCAAGATGCTCTTTCATCCAAGCACGGCTACTCTTTGACAGTTTTTTGTTTTCAATGCGCGTTGCCAACCCTTACTCCTTATCCTTTGTGATGCCGCACCAGCCTAAGCTGCACCGCTTCTATCAGCAGTGGCGTATCATCATCGCTTATCACCTTTATGTGGTGCTGATGTGGTGCAATATCAATGTGTTAAAAGGCGTCAGTTTATCATTTTTGCGCCTGCTCTTTTATCTAATCTGCCCGATATCCATCTCGCGTTATCAATCAGCAATCCATCGAAGCAATAGCAAACGTTTTATACGGAATTTATAAATAATCTGATGGCAGGAATTGCTTATAAAAGGGTCTGTTGCTACACTAGCGCGTTTTTACATTACTTGCCAACATCAGACGCCAGCATATATGCTCTGTGTGCCAATAACGGCTATAAAAAAAGCCTGATACGGCGCACAGCAGGCAGTCATTCGTAGCAGGCATTTCTTATAACATCATCACAGCGCCCAAATCTGGCTATAGACACGCTTTTATATCAGATAACCGCCTTTTTGTAACATATCCGCCCATATTCATAAAAGGACAGTGTTAAAATAACGGTATAGCCCGCTTTAGATGGCTTGATATTTTACGCCGCTGTTTACAGATTATTTATACGCTGATTGCGGCACTCTTATGCGCATCTGCGCTGTATTGACCCCAGATTATTTTTGACATTATTAGGACACTTATGGAACTAGATAACGCCACCATCAAACGCTTAAAAGGCATCGGTCATGAGCTAAAGCCTGTGGTCATGATTGGCAACAACGGCGTGACCCCTGCCATCATCGAAGAGATTGACCGCGCTTTGAACGATCACGAACTTATCAAGGTAAAGCTGCCAGCAGGTAGCAAACACGACCGCGATATGATTGGTACTGAGCTTGCGACCACTGCCAATGCGTATCTGATTCAAAGCATCGGCCGTATGGCATTGCTTTTGCGCCAAAACCCGAATGCCAATCCAAAACTCTCGAATCTAACCCGCCACGGCTAAGCCTGTCAGGTTAGCTTTAGGCGCACCGCAGGCATCAAGGCAACTGTCCTTATCCTGCGGCTAGCGCCTTTTTTATGGGCATACATTGGCGCTGACGGACAGCTGACTGGTAGCTGAATGTCCCATACCAAAACTTTTTATTGATTCTCAAGGTTGACTGCCATGGCTTGCGCCGCCCCATCAGATACCGTCCCTCATCGCTGGCAGTTTTGTTTGCAGTGCGCAGATTTTGAGTTGGCTACCATACGCGCGCGACTCAACACCACGCAAGCGGCGTTAAACAGCATACGTATTGTGGTGACGGTGACGCTCGATAAGCAGCCGCAGCCGACACTCTTTTTTGATTATCAAATAAGCATTGCGGACAAGGCGCTTGCCAAGCAGCTGGCGTGGACACCGTGGCAAACGCAGCGTGTGGGCTTTACCGATTACCTGTGGCAAGAGACCTGTCTTGAGTGCTTCATTGCCCCAAGCACGGACAGCCGCTACCTAGAAATCAACGCGCACCCTGATGGTCGTTATGCCCTCTATCAGTTTGAGCATTACCGCCACCCAAGCACATTGCCGCCGCCTGCACTGATTGACCCAATACAGCAAACCAAGGCACAGATTGACTGGCAACCTGATACCGCGCTCGATGGCACATTGACGAAGGCAGGATACAGCTATCAGCGCCGTTTTTCGCTGCCTTTGGCGGTTTTGTTTGGCGCAGACCATGCCGCCCACCCCGCACGGCTGCATCCGTGTGTGATATTACGATTTGCCGATAGTTATCTGTATTTTGCGCCTAAGCATCCTATGCCGCCCGACTTTCATGACAGACAGTATTGGACAGCGCTATAGCGCGCTCATAGCGTTTCGTGTCTTATCTGTTATTAGCGCTGTTATTCACCAGTACTGCGCTTATTCAAGCCGCACCATTTATAAAAACATTGCCATCAAACAGACAAAAAAAACCAGCAATCTCAACGTGAAAATTGCTGGGTTTGGAGAAACGGTTGCGCGTATTGGGCGGCAGCGATGCTACCCAAGCATACTTCGCTTATTTGTCTGCCATGGCAAGGTAGATGCCGCGATCTGAGGCGTCATCAACGTAGCGCGTGTCGCGCCATGTGGTGTAGTTGTACACACCGCTGTATGGGCTTAGACCGTTTTGACGGAAGTCAGAAATCCAATGCGAGCCGTCAAAGATTTGGATGTGACCATGTGGGTGCTTAGAGGTGCGGTCAAAGACCACCACGTCACCGACTTGTGGCGCACTGTCGTTACTGATTTTGCTAAAGCCTGCATTTGCCAAAGTGCCGCGAGTCGCGTACTGATAGGCCGATGGGTTTGGCGTAAAGTCGTAGCCTGCGTACTGTAGCGCTTTACGTACGTAACGCGCACACCAGCCTGAGCTGCTTGATAGTGCCACACTAGAGGCACGAGAGGCGGCAAGCGCAGGCGCTGAGCTGCTGCTTGGCACTGAAGCGCGTGCTTGCTGACGCTTTTCGTATGATAGCTTGCTGGTCAATGACGCCAGCTCATACTCTTTTTGCTTAGCATGTGCGCTTAGGTTATCGATAGCTTGACTGATTTCGTCATTGCTAAAGACGTGAGCACCGCTGTTGGTGCTGTAGATATTCTTGCTAGAGCCATAATTGGCAGTAATCGTACGGTTAGTGACCGTGTTGATAGAAGCGTTATTTGGTTGGTAATAGACTTCTGCCGCACCACTCGTTTGTGCCACACCCATGCCTAATACTGAAAAAAGAAATAAAGCTCGTTTCATAAAGTTGCTACCTATTGTTAATACAAGAGTGCTTGTCATCCTTAACAAAGCATCAAATCATTTAGAAGAGTACCGATTACCAATCATGCTACACTCTTCATATCAGCAAACCTGCAACGGTCTATGAACGCATATCCGTGGTGGTGGTTTGCCGCACCTCTTATCTTAAATGGATTTTTGAACCGTATTTTTATCACCACGGGGATGACGCTTACGATGTCAAAAAAACAGCCCAATCGGCTCGCTCAGCTTATTGAACATCAAGCCTTTGCTGGTAGTGCTTTACCTGCGACGCTGACCAATGACATGCATCGATTCGTTACGGCGACCGCTGAAATAAAGCGCCTGTTGGCAGAGTGTCTGCCAGATGAAATCTTGTCTACCTGTTGGGTGGTGGGGCTCACTGATACTGAGCTTACACTCAGTGTTTGTTCCGTCACCGCTGCCAACCATATCCGCTATTTACAAAAAGCGTATCTAGAACTCTTGACCAATCAATCACTTACATTTCGACAACTCAAGGAGTTGCGTGTCGTGGTAGTGGACAATTGCGCCAGTAAGGTTGCTCAGTCTTCCCAAACTCATCGACCCGATGTGTCTGAAAATCCCTATAAAGCCAATGTAAATCAGGCCCTTAGCCAAAACACAAAGCGGACTATAGCACAGGCTGCTGAGCATGTCACCACCGACCAAAAACTCAAAAATGCACTTTTGCGCTTAGTTAATGACTGATTTTTACGCGTTTACTTTGTAATTTTGTGTAAACTTTGTCAGTAGCGAACTATCAATAACAAGAATTGTTCTCAAAATTTAATTAAAAAAAATACCCAGATTTTTTACTTCTTTTAAGAAATAAGAATCTGGGTATCAATAAGGAGTCTGTGAAAGGACGTGCTGGCGGGGATTGGCAACTTGTCACAAAATCTAGAGCATTGCCATAACATCTGTATTGATATTCGCCTACCCCGTAAAATGTAATATTACGTAAGTGTTGCGATACATCGTGTATATCCCTGTACTTCTCTTTAAACGATTGCGTCAGTAGAGCGTAAATAGTCGATTGGTGAGCTTACATTGTCATCAAATGTTACAATTTCAAAATTATTTTCATCAGACAAAATCTCACGCACGAGTAAGTTGTTCAAAGCGTGACCAGATTTATAAGCATTAAAGCGACCTAAGATAGGATAACCGATTAAATACAAGTCACCGAGCGCGTCTAAGATTTTGTGACGAACAAATTCATCCATGAAACGCAGTCCATCTACGTTCAGAACCTGCATGTCATCGATGACAATGGCATTGTCCATACTGCCACCACGCGCCAGATTGTTTTGGCGCATCAGCTCAATGTCTTTTAAAAAGCCAAAGGTACGGGCAGCGCTCAGCTCTTCGATAAAGTTGTGCGTTGAGAAATGAAATTGCGCGTGCTGTTGGTCTTTATCAAACGCAGGATGATCAAAATCAATCTCAAAGTTCAGCTCAAAGCCGTCATAAGGACGCAGCTCTGCCCACTTGTCACCCAAATGCACGCGCACGGGACGCAAGATTCTTAAAAACTTCTTGGGCTGCTCTTGTTCGCAAATGCCCGCATCGAGCAAAATATTGACAAAAGGTGCAGCGCTGCCATCCATAATCGGAATCTCGGCGGCTGAAACACGTACCAATAAATTATCAATACCAAGACCTGCGACGGCACTGAGTAAGTGCTCAACGGTACCGATACGCACATCGTCTAATACCAGATTAGACGACATCAACGTGTCTTGTACCAAAAAGGCATCGGCGGGTACTGGCGCGGTGCCAATAATGTCCGAACGCTCAAAAATGATACCTGTGTCTGTCGGCTGCGGGTAAAACGCAAGATCAACCGGTTCGCCACTGTGCAAACCAATACCCGTAACGGCAATCGCTGTTTGAATAGTACGTTGATTCATGGCGGCGCTCTCACATAATTTGTTACAATTAACCTAGTGTACCATTAGCACACCCCTATCCGCTATAGTCAAAAAACGCAATTTTTTCTATCGTGTTGATTGATATTGCTTATCAGCCTACAAAAGTCATGCACGTTTATGCCCCCATATTGCTCGCCATGTCAGACGCTATATGGGTTTCGTAGGGCGAATCTATATGGGTAGGTCTATAAAATAAAAAAAGACCAACGCCAAAGCGTCGGTCTTTTTTTGTATGACTGGTCGGTCTATTTGTTTTGCTGACGCTTCAAATAGTCCTGAATGCTGTTGGTTTTGGTCTGTGGTTGCTCTTGGTTGGTACTTGGGCGAACCGTGTTTTCTTGATACAGCTGCGTTTGTTGACGCTTTTGGCTGTTTAGCGCACTGGTGTGTACGTTAGGATCTACCGACTGCGTGCTGTTCGCTGACGGTACGGCTTGCGGTGCAACTGGCTCAGGCTCGATGTCTTCATTTAGCGTCAGACCCGTTGCAATAACGGTCACGTGCAAGTCATCACCCATCTGCTCATCAATCACTGAACCGTAGAAGATGTGTGCGTCATCGATATCGGTGATGTCGTCCACGATTTCACTGATTTTGCTGAACTCATCCAATGATAGTGACTCAGACGAGATAACGTTGACCAACAGACCTTTGGCGTTTTCAAGACGTAGATCGTCAAGTAGCGGCGAGCGGATGGCTTTTTCGGTCGCTTGACGCGCACGGTCGTCGCCACTCGCACGACCAATACCCATCATCGCATGACCTTTAGCAGTCATTGCGGTGCGGACATCGTTAAAGTCGATGTTAATCATACCTTCGCTGGCGATGGTCTCAGCGATGCCTTGTACGGCGTGCAACAGTACGTCATCTGCCTTTTTGAACGCATCCTTCATTGAGATGTTGCCGTACACGCTCATCAGCTTGTCGTTTGGAATGGTGATGATAGAGTCTACGAAGTTAGACAACTGATCGATACCCGCTTGCGCTGCTTTAACGCGCTTGCCGCCTTCAAAGCGAAATGGCGTGGTGACCACAGCGACGGTTAGGATTTCCATCTCTTTGGCAATACGCGCAACCACAGGTGCCGCGCCTGTACCTGTACCGCCGCCCATACCCGCAGTGATAAAGACCATATCAGAGTTTTTTAGCAAACCGCGGATGGCTTCTTCTTCACTCTCAGCGGCTTCACGACCCACTTCAGGATTGGCACCAGCACCAAGACCACGGTTGGTCTTCGCGCCCAGCTGCAATTTGTGCGGGGTAGACAGACGGTCAAGGGCTTGCTTGTCGGTATTGGCACATACGAATGTCACACCTTTGATACCTTGCTGTACCATATGTTCTACCGCATTACCACCGCCACCACCAACACCAAATACGGTAAAGTGCGCTTGACCGTTACTTGGGTTTTGGTTGTCATCTGACATGTTGTACTTTAGCATAAAAAAGATTCTCCAGTTACATAGCAAAATGAGAAGCCTGTGACCAAGCGCTCATTTTATGGGCTATCGACTTACTAACGATATATATAAGGGGTGTCAATAAAATTTGGCGCAGCTGAGCTTATATCCGTGGTTCATAGCGGTTGATTATAGTATCTTTTTGAGCACATTACCAAAGCTCTGACGCATCCCTTTAAACAAACTCAATGAGTTTGAATTGGCAATGGCTTCAGGCTCACTTTGCTCGCTGTTACGGAACTGCTCGCTTTGACTGTACAAAAGCGCCCCAAATGCCGTCTGATACTCACGGTTATGAATGCTGGTGTTAAGCACTTTGAAAATGTCTTCATCGTCCGTCTGGTCATCAGCAGTAATGTGCGGATGCGTGTTGGTCAACACCACAGGCATTTTCAGCAATTTTTTGGCAAACGGTACCATGCCTTTGATACTGCTGCCGCCGCCTGTCAGTACCATACCACGGTCGATATAGCCCAACAAATCCGCTTCGTGCAGCTGACGCACCACTTCGGTAAAGATATGGATGTAACGCGCTTCAATAATCTGCGCCAAACTGTACATATGAATGTTCAGCGCCTCACTGGTGCCTTGCGGCTTAAACTTAAAAAAGTAGCCTGGGTCGATGCTGTTGATATCGACAGTGCCATGCAGTTTTTTGAGCTTCTCCGCTTCTATCATCGAGATGCCAATGTCCGCTGAGATGTCCATCGTCACTTCGTGGCTGCCGCTTGGGATACAGCGGGTAAAGATAAGCTTGTTTTCTTTATACACACAAATGCTGGTGGTACTGGCACCAATATCGACCAAGCACACGCCTTGCTGACGCTCTTCTAGCATCAGGCTGTATTCGGCGCTGGTCACCGCATCGAACACCACATGGTCGATGCCAACATCGCAGCTTTGTAGCAGCTTTTGGATGTTTTGGCGCGTGCTGACAGGTATCATCATCATGTGATACATGACGGTAATCTCGTCGGCGACGATTTCGATCGCATTATCGACCATATGGTCATGGTCGTTGATATAGATGCCTTGCTGACAGCAGTGCATGAGGTAGTAATTTGAAGGCAGGTCGGCTTTTTTAGCAGCGCTTAGGGCATTGACCATGTCTTGAGCATGGACGCTGTCCTCTTCAATCAATACGCTGCCTGCACTGTTGGTGCTGACCAAATCGGGGGTCGCAAGGGTCAGCCATACGCTGTGTACACGGCAGTTGGCCATGTCTTCGGCGTCTTGAATGGCTTGCTTGATGGCGCTTTGTAAGCGCTCGCGATGCTTGATTTGTCCCTGATAAAAGTCGCTGTTTTTAACGTGTCCTGTCCCGATAATACGAATGTCTTTTGCAGACACAACATGACCGATAACCACATGGACGGCGGTGGCACTTAGATGAACAACAACCAGATTTTCAGTATTTTTCATGGTAACAAATAAATTATCGCTGAATAAAAAGCCCAAAGACCTTTATTAAATCATTAAAAACATACGTTACAAAGCCATGGCCTACATACGAAGGGTATGTATTGTATTTTTTTGTACGACTCCCTGTGGGTACGCCTATCTCCCACCGTACGGCTACAGACACTTTAGGATGCTGCGTTGCTGTGCCATGCTATCGCAAAACCGTTTTTGTAGCGCAAATCTACCGATTGAATCTCAGCACGGCGGTCTTTGAGCTGATGGTTCAGCGCGTCACGCAGCGCAATCAGCTTTTGTGCGGTGCTCTCATTGTCCACAATAACGCGCAAACCCGTATCAAAACGCACCACCCACGTCATGCGCGGGGTCAAAATGATATCTGCCACGTGCATATTCAGTGGCTCATACCATTCATTGACTTGCTGCATCTGCTGCATAATCACCGGCCCTTTATCCGACTCGCCTTGCAAGGTAGCGTAGCTGTCATTGGTCAGCTCTCGACCATCGGCAGGAACAAATACAGCGCCTTTTGCATCAATCAAACGCTCGGTACCAAAATGGGCAACTGCCTTTTTGGGCAAAGCGGTAATCACGATGCCTTGCTGCCAATCACGGCTGACACTGACCTCATCGACCCAAGACAGTCTTAACGCCACATCACGCAGCGCCTGCAAGTCGGTATTAAAGAAGCTGCCCACTTGCTGATGGCTGACGGTTTGCTTTAATGACTGGTATTGGGCAGTATTTAGTGTAGAGGCGTCGATATATACATCGGCAGGCGGCGCTTCTTGCAGACGCTTGGTGCCCATAAATACAATCAATAATAAAAGCAGCACAAGAGCACTGATAAAAACATACTTGATGGTATGTCCTGAAAGCGCTTGCGGCATTTTATATTTGCGGGGTGTCGACCTCATCAAGTCAGTTACCTCGTTGACAGTTTGAGTCATGTTACTAAAAACCCCTTTCCTCGACGCTACTTAGGGTGATGATTTTGTACGACAAGTGTCGGTATTACCATCTGACCGCAATGTAGCAGTGCATCATCCATAAGCCTTGATTTGCTTTGATTTTTTGACCATTCATCAGTATGGGTCAACGCCCAAGCAATAGTGCCATAGCAAAATTATTCTTGCAATATTAACGTATTTTGGTAACAAACAATAGCTCAAGCTTTGTATCAAGAGATTACATTACATAAGTTTACATGGAAAACAGACGCTGGCGTCATGCTATCGCGCACAATCTGGCATCTGTTTGACCAGTTATCTGCCATTTGATGCGTCAACATCCAGTCCACACGCCTATTATCCGTAAACCTATGCAACCCTCACCCGATGAACAGACAAACTTTATGCCACCGTTTGCGCCAAAATGTGCCAGCATAAACTGTCAAAGTCCATGCCGCGCGCCTTGGCTGCCATCGGTACAAGGCTGTGACTGGTCATGCCTGGTACGGTATTAATCTCTAACAACCAAAAGTTGCCATTGTGGTCTTGCATGGCATCGATACGCCCCCAGCCTTTGGCATCAACGGCGCGAAAGGCAGCAAGGCTGAGCGCTTGCAAATGCTGCTCTTCACTCTCGCTCAGTCCGCAGGGGATATAGTAGCTGGTGTCGTTGCGCTTATATTTGGCTTCAAAATCATAGAAGTTGGTAATGTCCGCAGGCTCAAGGCGAATGACAGGATAGGCTTCATCATCGATGATAACGATGGTAAATTCGCGCCCTGTAATCCAGCGCTCTGCCATCACCACATCTCCGCACGCAGCGGCGGTTTCGTAAGCAAGGGGCAGCTCATCCAAGTGATTGACCTTGGTCATGCCGATGCTCGAGCCTTCATGTACAGGCTTGACGATAAGCGGCAGCCCTAGGGTATTGACCACTTGCTGCCAGTCGGTCTGCGCCGTCAGTAGCGAAAAGGGCGCGGTTGATAAGCCGCAGCCTTGCCACAACTGCTTGGTACGTACTTTGTCCATACCCAGCGCGGACGCCAAGACGCCTGAGCCTGTTTGCGGAATGTCGAGCCACTGCAGTACCCCTTGGAGCAAGCCATCTTCGCCACCGCGACCGTGCAGCACATTGAACACGCGGTCATAACTGCTAAGCTCAGTGATATCTTGCTCTTTTGGGTCAAAATGTACCGCATCGACGCCGCGATTTTGTAACGCTTTTAGCACCGCAGCACCGCTGTTCAAGGACACATCGCGCTCATTGCTGTTGCCGCCGCACACCACCGCCACACGACCAAATGCTTTGGCGTCGGTGATGTGACTGGCAGGCGCGGTCTGTGCCGCGTTGTCTGTGCTATCAAGGCTTTGCGTCGAAGAAGATTGGCTCATAATAAACATCCAAAATAATGACAAAAGATAAAATTAAATAAACTTGGCAAACAACGCTATTTTAAGTACAAGTCATTTGCAGCCAGCTCAAGCGCGATATGACCGACATTGCCCGCGCCTTGCGTAATCAACAAATCGCCGCCTTGTAACAGGCGCTGCATGGCAGGCGCGATATTGTCTTTATCAATGATGGTCGGCTCGACATTGCCGCGCAAACGAATGCTGCGTGCTAAGGCTTTGGTGTCCGCACCAACGATAGGCGCTTCGCCCGCTGAGTAAACATCAAGCATCAACAGCTCATCGACTGTGGACAACACCTCAACAAAATCATCAAAACAGTCGCGCGTACGGCTGTAGCGGTGCGGCTGGAATAACATGACCAAACGGCGGTCAGGAAAGCTTTGGCGCGCCGCTTTGATGGTGGCGTCCACTTCTTTTGGATGATGACCGTAGTCGTCAATCAGTAGCACATCGCCTTCTTGATGCGCAACGCACGCTTGCTGCTCAAAGCGGCGACCCACGCCTGCAAATTTTTGCAATGCACGCTTAATCGCTTCATCATCCACGCCTTCATCGGTCGCCATGGTGATGGCGGCAAGCGCGTTATAGACGTTATGAATGCCTGGAATGTTCAAGGTCAGTGGCAATGGGTCGCGGTCACGGCGCAGTACGGTAAAGTGCGTCTTAGTACCATCGCTGACCACATCAACCGCCTGTACGTCGTTATAAGACTCCAAGCCAAAGGTCAATACAGGGCGTGAGATGTCATCAATCATCGCATACAACTCAGGGTCATCACCGCAAACGACTGCGAGACCATAAAACGGCATGTTTTGCAAAAACTGAATGTAGGCGGCTTTTAATTTGTCAAAGCTGTTTTCATAGGTTTCCATATGGTCTTGGTCGATGTTGGTCACAATCGCGGCCATCGGATGCAATGACAAAAACGACGCGTCTGACTCATCGGCTTCAGCCACCAAAAAACGGCTGCTGCCAAGCGCAGCATTTTTACCCGACGCATTCAGCTTACCGCCAATCACGTACGTGGGATCCAAGCCGCCTTCTGCCAGCATGGTGGTCAATAAGCTGGTGGTGGTGGTCTTACCATGCGCACCCGCCACAGCAATACCGTGACGATAGCGCATCAACTCACCAAGCATGTCCGCACGGCGCACGACTGGCAGACGCGCTTTTAGGGCGGCGGTCACTTCAGGGTTGCTGCGGTCAATGGCAGATGACACCACAATCACATCGGCATTGGCGATGTTTTTGGAGTCGTGACCGATAAAAATCTCAATACCGATGCTCGCTAGACGCTGGGTAACTGCACTCTCCGCAATGTCTGAGCCGCTCACGTGATAGCCTTGGTTACACATCACCTCAGCGATACCGCACATGCCAGAGCCACCGATACCGACAAAATGTAGGTGTTCGATGCGGCGCATCTCGGGTATCTCAATCAGGCGTTTTGGAAAATCAGATTGCTGGGCGTTATCGCGTAGCTCGGTGGGTGACATAGTAAATTCTCTATAATGGGTAAAATAAGTACAAATCAGAACGGCTGGGCGCTCGGCTTATCACATCGACAGCTGCTGCCAAAGAATATCGGCAACCTGCATGCTGGCGTTGCGGTTGGCTAAGGCGTGACCCTTTTGCGCCATCTCAAGGCAGCGACTGCGGTCAAGCTGCGTTAAGGTGTCGCTTAAACGCGCTGCCGTCAGCGTCGCTTGCGGCATCAATATCGCGGCATCATGCTCGGTCAAGGTGCGCGCATTGGCGGTTTGGTGGTCGTCTACCGCGTGTGGTAACGGCACAAAAATCGCCGCGATACCGACATTTTGGATTTCGGTGACGGTCAATGCGCCAGCGCGGCACACCACCACATCCGCCCAATTGTACGCCTCCGCCATATCACGGATAAAGGGCTGCACCGTAACGTCGTGTTGCGCAATATCGACCGATGAATACGCCGCTTGTGTTGCTGCTTCATTATTACGACCGCACTGATGTCTGACCGCCACAGGCTGCGTCATGTTGGCAAGCGCTTTTGGCAGGGTATCGTTGAGCACCTGCGCGCCCAGCGAGCCGCCGACCACTAGGATACGCAGCGGGCTGGTATCGTGCACATCATAGCGCGCAGCTGGCGCGGCAACGCCTGTAATGTTCTGACGCACAGGATTACCAACTGTGGCGAGCTTGGACTGTAAAGACGGCTGGCGAAAGGTATGCTCAAAGGCTTGCAAGACGCGGGTCGCCATTTTTGCCAGATAGCGGTTGCTCATCCCTGCAATGGCATTTTGCTCATGGATAATCAGCGGCGTGCCCGTTACGCGCGCAGCAATACCGCCAGGCGCACTGACATAGCCGCCAAACCCGACCACCATATCAATATGATTGCTACGAATGACCTTAATCGCTGCCATCGTGGCAGACAATAACGTCGTCGGTAGCTTAAGCACGCGCCCGACCCCTTTTCCGCGCAGCCCTTGCATGTTGATGGCATGAAACGGATAGCCTGTCGGCTGAACCAAGTCATTCTCCATACCACTAGGCGTGCCAAGCCAATGCACGACAGCGCCCCGCTCAGTCAATACTTCAGCGACTGCCAAGGCGGGGAACACGTGTCCGCCAGTGCCTGCAGCCATCATTAATATGTGCGGTGTTTTCATAAGCGCATGCCT
Organism: Psychrobacter aestuarii; assembly: GCF_904846035.1. Lineage (GTDB taxonomy): Bacteria > Pseudomonadota > Gammaproteobacteria > Pseudomonadales > Moraxellaceae > Psychrobacter > Psychrobacter aestuarii. The sequence goes on along the minus strand of NZ_CAJGYT010000001.1, from coordinate 2,066,052 downwards.
GTATTGTCTTGTCGTGGTAAAAACGCGTGCTTTTATTCAAGCAAAACGTACCACATACCGTCCTAAAAAAAGCGTGCCTAGTATAGAGCAAAGCCTGTGCAGATACACCGTATTTTATACGCAGATAGCGGCTTTATTTTTGCGCTGTCTGTGAGGGCATCTCTACCCGCTGCTCTGTGCTGACACGCGGTACTGCTGTGTAAAAAATCGGCTTAAAACCGTGACTCAATCGCCTGTATCAGTTGGGTCGCAATGTCCGTACCGCACTGAGCGTCAATCTCGCGCACACAGGTCGGACTGGTGACATTAATCTCGGTGATGCGTCCGCCAATCAAGTCCAAACCGACGAACATCAAGCCCTTTTCTTTGACAATCGGGGCGACCACTTCAGCGACCTTACGCTCGGCATCATTAATCGGCATCGCCACGCCGCGCCCACCTGCGGCAAGATTGCCACGCGTCTCGCCATCGCTTGGAATACGCGCGAGGCAATACTCAACCACGTCGCCATCAACGATTAACACGCGCTTATCGCCTTCTTTAATCTCAGGCAAATAGCGCTGCGCCATAATCGGCAAAGTCTCAAGCTCGGTGAGCATCTCAAGGGTCGCGCCGATGTTGTGATTGTCCGCTTGCAGGCGGAAAATACCTGTACCGCCCATACCATCCAGCGGCTTTACGATGACGTCTTGATGTTCTTGAATAAACTTACGAATGTGCGCCTGACGGCTGGTGACGATGGTCGGGCTCATGTGCTCGCTAAACCAAGTGGCAAACAGCTTTTCGTTGCAATCACGGATGGCACTTGGGTCATTGACCACCAGCACCCCTGCCGCCTTAGCATGGTCTAATAAGTACGTCGCGTAAATAAAACGCATATCAAATGGCGGGTCTTTACGCATCAACACCACATCAAAGCTGGTGATGGCTTCGGTCTTTTGCGCCGCTAACTCATAAAAATTATCAGGATTGCGCGCCACACTGACTGCCTGCGCGTCTACCATCAATTGTCCTTTGTCCAGCCATAAATCATGAATCTGACAATAGCTGAGCGTGTGCCCACGGTCCTGCGCCGCCCACATCATAGCAAGGGTGGTGTCTTTTTTATAATTGACCCGCTCAATCGGGTCCATCACGACCAAAATATGTAATGATGCGGTGGTAGCTGCTTGAGTCATAAGGCGCTCACTTGGTTAATAGACAAATAGGCACTGCCCCTCGCTGTATCACAACAGACACGCCCGTTGTGATACAGCGCCAAAGGCAGACGGACAAACACAGACAAAAAACCTAAAAATTATACGCCATACTGGTTACGGTAATGCTGCATTTTTGCAAGCTGGGTGGCGTCTTGATAAGGGCTGTCATCAGCTTCAAGATAGCCGATGATGTCATCCATATCGACGAGCGCTTGTACGGGGACATTAAGGGTCGCGGCAAGCTCTTGAATGGCAGAGTGTTCGGCTTGACCTTTTTCTTTACGGTCGAGCGCCACCAAAATACCCGCAACGCTCGCGCCTGCGTTCGATAAAATATCGACCACTTCGCGCATTGCGGTGCCTGCGGTGATGACGTCATCCAGAATCCAGACCGCACGACCTGACACATCCGCGCCGACCAGATTGCCACCCTCGCCGTGGGTTTTGACTTCTTTACGGTTGTAGCCCCATTTGGCATTGATGCCGTGATTGAGCCATAGCGCCTGCGCGGTCGCGGCGACAAACGGAATGCCTTTATATGCCGCACCAAAGATGACCAGCTCGTCTTGGTTATCATCTTTCATTTGTGCTGCCAACGCATCGGCGTAACCGTTTGCCAATACCGACAGCATCTCACCCGTCGCAAGCAAGCCTGCATTAAAAAAATAAGGGCTGATGCGTCCTGACTTTAAAACAAACTCACCAAATTTTAGTACCTGATTGTCCAGTGCCAGCTCAATAAATTGATGGGCTGAAAAAGCGTCGCTATGCATAAGGCATTCCTTAGAATAAAAACAGTCAAAAGGTCTAACAACAAATGAGGCGTTATTGTACGCATTATTATTTAACTTGACCAACCATTGATGTGATAGTCCTGTATATTGGCATAACGCGCCAGCAAGCTACAGCGCGACGAGAGGTTAAAGTAACACGTGCCATCACGCTGAACCTGAATGTCAAAGCCCAAATGATGCGCCGCGACAATGATGTGCCCTGTAAAAATAGGCATCTGCCGATACGCATCACGCTGCGCGGGAGTCAGGATAGTTTGGCTCAGCAAATAGCTGCGCACATACTGGCAAATGTCGTCCGCGCTGTAGCTGTGGTTGATGCTTTGGCGTTTGGGGCAGGATTTGATTACATGTATTGCCACGCTACAGGCCATGATGTCCGTGGCAAGGCTGCCTGCGCCTGTCTCAAAGTCTTGCGGCTGCAAGATGACTTGCCAATCATCCGCATAGTCGCTGCGCATCAGCTCATCAGGGTCGTAGCGGCGCACCAATGCGCGTAGGCTCGCTGCATTTTTTGCAGAAGTGGTGTCACTTTTTTTGTCGGTCGCGCTCATGCCGTAACGGGTCAACTGCGGATAAACGCGCAAGGCTTTTTGGATATCCGCCATATCAAGCAGCGGCATATCGGTCAATAATGGCAACAGCGGATAGCTGCTGTGATTGTGATAAAAGCTCTCAGGCAAATCTATCAGCCCGCCTGCCTGCAAAAACGCCAAGTGCTCGGCAAAAGGCTGTGACGCCATCAGTTGCCACTTGGACAGTTGCGCATCGTTCGGGGTATGCAGGGAACAGCGCTGACCGTATAGGCGGCGCAGCTGCTGATTCATCCGCCGCGCAGGCTCAGGGATGTCATTTAATGGACGGGCAGGATTGATGGGCGTTTGCGCCGGGTCAAAGTTCGGATGCATCCGTGCTGGTCGCCCTGCATGCGTATGGCTGCTGGCAGCATGCTCCCTATCTGGTGTTGACGCAGACGCATCATGGTGTGGCTCATGTGGCTGAGTCATCATCTCTCCGTTACTGTTGGGCTTATCGTACTAAACACTTATGGCGCTAAGGCGCGATACTGTCGCTATCAGGCTGCGCGGCTAAAATATGGCGATACCCCGCTTGCCAATCAGGATACGTAAGCCACGTCAATGGAATATTGCTGTGCAGTCGCTTACCCGTTACTGCCACGCTGTCATTGACGCTCGGCTCTGCTTCCCCAAGCGCTGCACACAGCCACGTCATCAAGGTCTGGGTGGTCACTGGCGCATAATCGGTGGCGATATACAAAGGCTCAGGCGTATCCAAGGTCAAGACATTGACAATAATCTGCACCAAGTCGCTGTCCATAATGCGATTGCTCCAGTGCTCAGCATCCACACTCACTGCGCCTTTTTGGGCTTGGCGCAGGCGCATAAGACGCGTCGTGCCATAGATTCCGCTTGGGCGAATGATGCTAAGACGCGCCGCAAACGCCGACTGCAGTGCCTGCTCCGCCTGATAAATCACTTTTGAGGCAGCACGCGCGGGCGTGGTCGGTACGGTGTCTTTGTCTATCCACTCGCCGCCGTCTTGACCGTATACGCCTGTTGAGGAGATAAACACCACGCGCTGCAAGGTGGTCAACTGCGCGGCGAGCGTGGCAAAATGCTCAGCAATCGCAAGATAGCTGTCTTGATAACCCGATTCTGAATACGCATCAGGCGTGACAATAATAGCGATATGACTAAACGGTGCAAGCTGCTCGGCGGTCAATGTGCGCGCATCGTGCTGTATAAAGTCCGCATTCGCTGCCAAATCGTACGCACTACGCGCGCGCCGTGCCAGCCCTGTCACAGGATGACCATCTGCTGCCAGTTGGTTGGTCACATCAAGACCAATCGCGCCTTGTCCGATGATGAGCCAGTGCTCTTTGGTCATAGCCTTACCTTTTGTTGTGTCTGTATGCGGTTGTCTTTGCTATTTTGGCGATTGTCTTTTTAAAGAAAAGACAGCCTTAAAAATAACGGCGGTAGGCGACTTGTACCTCATCGCCTTTTTCGATGCGCTCTTGCCATTCGTGATTGGCTTCTAGGCGGATGGCGCTTTGTTTATCGATATCGTACTGCAATCCCAGCATAGTAATCGGCTGCCAATAATGCCCGCGATAGCCCGCCACGTCACTGTTGCCATGATACCAATATGGCAACTGCAATTGGGCTTGTGCGCGTAACCGATTGTTAATCTGGTAGTCGCAGCCCAGATTGACGCCCGCGCCGACGCGGTAGCCTTTGCTGATACCGCGACCAACCTGCCCCGTCGCAGACGCTAAGCCATAGCACAGCTGCGGCGGCATCTCGCCTGTGCCTGCACGCGGCGTGCCCAGTGCCCACGACACCCCGCGCTCATAGCCGAGGCTACCGACCAGATGGTCGCGTCCCTCAGGGTCAGCACCATCATTGACGCGCGTTGCCTGTATGGCAGCGCCCCAGCTGCTGCCAGCGTGACTGGTGTTTAAAGGGTTAAAGGAGCGCCCGCGAATCAAGGTCGCCTGTTGTAACTCAACACGGTCATTGTCTCTATCGGTGTCTGTTTCATTAAAACGCACGCGCGCCTCAAGCCCGCCCAAGTCAAAAAACTGCGGAAAGCCTGACGCACTATCCAAGCGGTCGTGATAGCCTGCGCGGATACCCACCTCGGTATAACGGTCACCGCCCGCCTGCCCCACGCCAATACTCGCCATCTGTAGCGGGTGGCGGGTCAAGGGGTTGTTGTCTGAGGCGACCAATGTATCATCGGGCAATAGCGTCTGAATGTCGCTGGCATCAATGGCACTGGCAAGCGCGTCTTTGTCTAGCATCTCACCATCTGCGGCGGCTTTATTGCGCAGTGCTTGGCGGCGGGTCGCGGCGGATGGGGTGTAGCTTTGACCGTCAATCAACTGATAGTCTTGCAATAAGGTAATGACCTCAGCGGGCACGACGGCATACGGCAGCTGCTGGAGCAAAGCATTCTGAGGGCGCACCACGTCAATAAGGCGCAATATCTCAGAGGCGCAGTTGTCGGTGGTGAAGTAATACGGCAGCGCTAAGTCTTTGGTTTCCCACACGTGGTACATGATCTGCTCGACCTCAGCAGGCGTCAATGCCAAATCATACGTCCACACATCGCGCTCATCCTCATTGACATACTTCGTCAATCTTTCAGGATATGGGTCAATCTCAATAATATTGTCATAAATGCCTGAGATGGATTTGATGGCATAAATGACAAAGTTGTCTGCCGCGTCGCCATCGACCGTGTCGTTGAGCGAATAGGCATGGCGAATGCGCGCTTCAGGGCTGCCTGTGGTTTGCGAGTCAATACGCAACAAGGTATGGGCAAAGGCGGACATCGGATTGTCCAGATACTCTTCAGCGAACATCACCGACAGCTGTTTTGCCGACAATGTGTCCATCCAATTGTCCAGATTTTGGCAATCCACAGACGTATAAATATCGCCCAGTCCCAGCTGAGCACTCAGCCAGCGTGCACGCGCAGGAAAACGGCACAGCGCATCATCGTCAGGCAAGGTGATTGGCGTGCGTGCCTTATCGGCACGGGCTTGATGCGTGGTGATGGCGAGCAATAGCGCGTCCATTTCCGCCGCGGGGTCATGCTGCCCGTTTTTGGTCAAATAAAAGCTGCGGTCGGTAACGGCGCTGCTTTTTGCCCTTTTAGGGGTGATGCCGCCTTTGTCCACAAAATACAGCAAGCGCCGCCATGTGGTATGTTCATACAAGCGCTGTGCTTCAATCTGTGCGCGCAGTGCTGTCAATTGGGCGGTATCATCAGCGGTCTGAGCGTGTTCGCTAACACTGCTGTCATTAACTCTTTGGGTAATGGCAGCGTCGCTTGTGAGCGCAGCATCTGGCGCTATAGGCGGCGTTGTGCTGGCAGCATGAACGCTGATTATCGGCAAGCTGCTGAGCGCCGCGATAACGGGTAAGGGTCGGTAGACTGACAAGCAGCGTTTGGCAAAGCGTGTGGTCGGGCGCATGGCATCATCCTTAGGGCTTGCCTGAACTTAATCCCTAGAATCGTGGGTATGAAGCTGAGGCACCGCGCGTTTTGTAGCAGACAACAAACAAAGCAACTGTACGAATGCAAATCATTTGCGCTACAATCCGCAGTCTGCTGTCTATCGTTGAGGTTTTCATGTCACATTCTGTGTCTAACGCGGCGCTGTCCCATCGCACTATGACTGTCTGCAAAGGGCGCTTGTCTGCGGCGACATGGCTGGTCTCACCCAACCAAAATACGCGTCCCGACACGTGCGCGATTGACACCATTGTCATTCATAATATCAGCTTGCCACCCAATGAATTTGCTCAATGTGACGCATCAGGTCAGCATTATGTCAAAGCCTTATTCACCAATCGCTTAGACTGGGACGCGCATCCGTATTTTCAGACCATCAAAGGCGCTGAGGTGTCCGCGCATCTCTTTATTGAGCGCGACGGCAGCATCACCCAGTTTGTGAATTTTGAGGCGCGGGCGTGGCATGCGGGCAAGTCCAGCTATTTGGGTCGCCCTGATTGCAATGATTATAGCATCGGTATCGAGCTTGAAGGGTCAGATTTTATTGCCTTTACCGACGCGCAGTATGAGGCATTGGCGCAGTGTATCGCCGCCATTCATCACGCGTATCCTAAGACACGCCAGCACTTGACGGGTCATAGCGATATTGCCCCCAATCGCAAGACCGACCCTGGCGAGTATTTTGACTGGGCGCGGATACGCGCGCGTATCTCTCAGCTGATGCAGTCTGGCGCGCTGTAATGTTTTGATAAGAAAAGCCTGCTGACCGTCCATCCGTGCAATTTCATGAGCGTTCCATTTATCACACGGCTGAAAATGCTATAATCCGTGCGTTTTTTCCTCCACTCATATCATCAGTCTTGATGAGCTGCCCGATACAAGCGCAGCTCATAGCCGCTGGTGTTTGCAAATTAGCACAATAGGTTCTCATGGCAAAAAGTCGATTGTTTCGTTCCACGATGGTGGTCAGCAGCATGACCATGTTGTCACGTATTTTAGGTTTGGTGCGTGATGTGGTGCTTCTTAGTGTGTTTGGGGCAGGCGGGCTGATGGATGCCTTTTTGGTGGCATTTAAAATCCCCAACTTTTTGCGGCGGCTGTTTGCCGAGGGCGCGTTCAGTCAAGCCTTCGTGCCTGTGTTGTCCGAATACAAAGAAAAATATACCCTGCAAGAGGTACAGATTTTAATCAGTCGCACCTCAGGCGCTTTGCTGCTTATCCTATCTATGCTGACCGTGGTGGTGATACTGATTGCCCCATGGGTCGTCACCTTGTTTGCGCCAGGCTTTGCCGACCAGCCTGACAAATTTGAGATTACCGCAGAGCTGCTGCGCTTGACCTTTCCGTATTTGTTATTCATCTCGATGACGGCGTTTGCCAGCGGTATTTTACAAAGCTACGGGCGCTTTGCCGCACCTGCCTTTGCGCCTGTGCTAATGAACCTGTGTATGATTGGCGCAGCATTGATTTTTGCGCCGATGTTTGACACGCCGATTATGTCGCTCGGTTACGCCGTTGCCCTCTCAGGTCTGCTCCAGCTGTTACTACAGCTGCCGCAAATGTGGCAACAAAAGCTCTTGGTCGCCCCCAAGATTGACTTTAAACATGAAGGCGTCAAGCGTATTTTAAAACTGATGCTGCCCGCCATCTTTGGCGTGTCGGTCACGCAGATTAACCTATTGTTAAATACCGTGTTCGCCTCGCTCATGATTGGCGGCTCGGTATCGTGGCTGTATGCGGCTGAGCGTATGAGTGAGCTGCCGCTTGGCTTGATTGGCGTGGCGATTGGTACGGTGATTTTGCCCAGCCTGTCGGCAAGTGAAGCCAAACAAGACGATGTGACCTTTAAAAAGACCATCGACTGGGCGGCGCGTCTGATTGTCTTGGTCGGCATGCCAGCCGCTGCTGCACTGTTTATCTTGTCAGACACCTTGATGCAGGCGCTGTTTTTGCGCGGTGAATTCACTTTACGTGACGCCGACATGAGCGCTCTTGCCTTGCAAAGCATGGCGGGTGGTATTTTGGGCTTTATGTTGATTAAAATCTTTGCGCCCGCCTTTTTTGCCCGTCAAGACACACGCACCCCTGTTAAAATCGGCATCATCTCCGTGTTTGCCAATATGATTTTTAGTGTCCTGTTTATCGGTATTTTTTATATCTTGGACAAGCCCTTGCATGGCGGCTTGGCGCTTGCCACCACGGGCGCATCGTTTGTGAATGCAGGCTTGTTGTATTACTTCTTGCACCAGCGCGGTATTTTCCGCTTTGGTTCGCACTGGAAAAAACTGTTCACCCAGTTTGTTGTCTCCACCTTGGCCATGGTCGGCGCGCTGTACGTGGCGATTCCTTATTTTCCGACCCATGCCTCGCAGTGGGAGCGCGTGGGCGCATTGATACTGCTGTGCGTTTTGGGTGCGGTGGTATACGGCGGCGTGCTGCTCGCCTCAGGTTTTCGCCCGCGTCAGCTCAAGCACGGCTAGGCGCTTTACCAAACGCATACGGGCATTCGCAATAGTTGCACTGCCCAAGTGCCGTATCCTTGGCATAATTGTCCTCATTCGTATTTTTGATTGAGGACTTTTTTATGCCCATGTTATCGAAACGCTTGTCTGCCCTAATGCTCGGTACGGTCATCAGCACCCTAATGATGAGCGGCTGCAGCAATGCCAGTGATAAAGAAGTCGAGACCACCGAAGGTCCTGATATGGCTGTGACTGAAAATGCAGACATGAATGCTGAGTCGGAAGCACCCGCCGAGCAAACCTCAGCTGCAGACACTACCGAGACGGACAGTACTCTCTCTGACGTGATGGTCGATGCAGGAGACAACGCCTCTGCCAGCAGTCAATCGAGCATCGTGACCAACACCACAAGCGCAGGCACGCCTGAAGATACCGTCAAAAAAGCACTGAACGCCACCTACTATGGCAACGTGGAAGACGCGGTTGACTATTACAAGGTGGACATGGCTGACTTTAAACAGCAGCTGGCTGACACGCAAATGGCGTTCCAAAAGACGGTCGACAGCATCACCTTGACCGACACCAAATACAATGAGGACAAAACCAAAGCTACCGTCAATGGCGAGCTGATGCTCAAAGGTCAAGACAAACCAACCCCCGCTACCTACGAGCTACAAAAAGTCGATGGCGCGTGGAAAATCTTGGGCTAAAGCTTTTATGAGCCGCTTATGCTGATGGCTGCATTATGTCAGTGAAAACAGACCGCCCAAGCATGACGACATCCGCATAAAAGCCATCCATGTCGCACACGCTGGGCATATGCCCCCATTGGCAAAAGCCCAATTTATTAAACAGCTTGATGCTGGGCGTGTTGTGCGCAAAAATCAGCGCCACCACATGATGAATGCCAAGGCTTGGCGCTTGCTGTAGCATCCAGTCGACCAAGGCTGCGCCTAAGCCGCGTTTTTGCGCGTCTTCATGGATATAGACGCTAATCTCGCTGCTGATATGATAGGCTGGGCGGGCGTATAAATCACTAAAGCTGCCCCACGCGACAATTTTTCCTGCCTCATTGCAAAGCACATAAATGGGACGTTTGGGATTGTCATAGTGCGCGTCAAACCATGCTTGACGCTGCGCCACCGTCACGGGTAACAAGTCAGCGGTGGCGCGTTTGCTCGCGATGTTTTGATTATAGATGGCGGTAATGGCGGGCAAGTCATCAGGGCGCGCCAAACGCACGTCATGGTCCAACAGACGCTCAAGGACGGTGGTAAAAGGGCTGGTCGATGAAAAATCAGATGCGGTCATACGAAATTTGCCATAGCTGGGTGCGGGTGGTGTGAGCTTGCCCATTTTACTTTATAATAACGCACAATAAACCCTCTTCTTTGATTAAAGCCGCCCCTATTGCGGTGCTTTGGTCCCATCATAGCTGCACATTTATGAATACCTATTTTTTAGAGCAACTGATTACGCCCTCTCATTCACACCAGCTGCCGCCATGCGTGTTGACGATTGGCAACTTTGATGGGGTGCATCTGGGACACCAAGCGATGCTGGCGCAAGTCAAAGCACAAGCAGAGGCGATGCAGCTGACCTCAGCGGTAATGATATTTGAGCCGCAGCCGCGTGAGTTTTTCGCGCCTGAGCGCGCCCCTGCTCGCCTGACCAATTTGGCAGAAAAACAAGCCTTGCTCGCAGAATGTGGTGTGGAGACGCTTATCGTGGCAGGGTTTGATGCGGAGTTTCGCGCATTAAGCGCCAAAGCTTTTGCCGATATTTTGGTACAGCCATTAAACGTGCGTGCTTTGGTACTCGGCGATGACTTTCGCTTTGGACACGACCGCACAGGCGATAGCCAGTTTTTGCGCGATTATGGCTTACAAGTCACCAACCTTGAGACCGTCACCGACAGCGGACAGACACCAGAGCGCATAAGCTCAACACGGGTGCGCGAGCTGCTCTTGGCAGGCGATATTGATGCCGCAGGCGACCTGCTCGGACGTGATTACAGCATGCGCGGGACGGTGGTCGGTGGCGACAAGATTGGTCGCACGCTAAATTTCCCTACGGCCAATATTGAGCTTGCACGTATCAAACCTGCGTTACACGGGATTTTTGCGGTGGACGTGGTGCGCTTGGATGAGGACGGTCATGTGATGCCAGACGGCTTTGCCCCACTAGCAAAAGCGGAGCAAGTGGGTCTGACAGGATTGCGTGCGCACAGCCTCTTCGGCACCGCCAATATCGGCACGCGCCCGTCGGTCAATAATGAAAAAGAATGGCGTCTTGAAGTGCATTTTCCCAAATTGAATGCTGACCTCTATGGCGCGCATTTGGACGTGCGCTTTTTACACTTTTTGCACGGTGAAAAGCACTATGCAGGATTGGACGCACTAAAAGCAGGTATTCAAGACGACGTTGAGGCGCTGCTGGCATGGCGCAACGCCGCGCTTGCCAGCCGCACGGATTAAGCGATTTTATTGCAGGCATAAAAAATCCACCATCAATACCAAATATTGCTGGTGGATTTTTTTACTAACCGCAATACGGTTAATCGCGCCTTACGCGTCGGGGTGCATACGGACGTTTAATTCATCAATCGTCTGTGCCCATACCGCATCTTGGCGCCACTCTTCTTGTAGAAACATACGCTGTTTGTCGCTCCAAATATGGGCGTCAACGAGCTTTTCCTCTTTTGCTAATTGGTTGTTAGCGATAAAGCTTTCAATCGCGTCATCCGAGCTGTCCAGTCCCAACTGGGCAAACAAATCATTCATGCTGTATTCTGGTTCACCTAACATCGTACACTCCTTGGTCACTTGTTGTCATCGTTGTCTTTATGATGAGCACATACCTGCGCTCAATTTTTATTTAATAGATAGTGATTTTAATTATGACTATAAACTGTTTGCCAGTGTAGCAAGTTTTTACCAAAGAACCGTTATCGGTTGTTAGTGATTGTGTGAAGTGGCGTGCCCGTCACAAGTTATTAATACAAAAAAAGCCCTTTATAAAAAGGGCTTTTTGTCAATCGAGCAAAAACGCTTATGGCAGCAAGTGCGCTACTGCGTCACGTTCTTCTGTCAGCTCTTGCTCAGTGGCAGCCATTTTCTCTTTTGAGAAGTCTGATGACACGTCTACGCCATCAACGATTTGCCAATCGCCATTGCTGCACGTGCATGGGAATGAGTAAATCAAACCTTCAGCGATGCCGTATTCACCATTTGAGTACACGCCCATAGAGACCCAATCGTTCTCATCAGTGCCGAGCGCCCATGTACGCATGTGGGCAATGGCAGCATTGGCAGCAGAAGCGGCAGATGACGCGCCACGTGCTTTGATGATTGCCGCGCCGCGTTGCTGTACGCTTGGAATGTAGGTGTTTTCGTACCAGTCGCGCTCAATCAAATCAAGCGCAGGTTTACCGTTGACGGTGCAAGCGGTTAGGTCTGGATACTGGGTTGATGAGTGGTTGCCCCAGATGGTCATGTGCTTGACGTCATTGACAGTGCTGTCTGTTTGCTCAGCAAGCTGGGCAATCGCACGGTTGTGGTCAAGGCGCGTCATGGCAGTAAAGTTGCGTGGGTCTAGATCAGGTGCATTACGCTGCGCGATGAGCGCGTTGGTGTTGGCAGGGTTGCCCACGACCAATACTTTAACGTCACGGCTTGCCACGTCATTTAATGCTTTGCCTTGTGCTGAGAAAATCGCAGCATTGGCTTCAAGCAAATCTTTACGCTCCATGCCAGGACCACGAGGACGTGCGCCTACCAATAGCGCGTAGTCTGCGTCTTTAAAAGCAACGCTTGCGTCGTCAGTTTGTACCACACCTGCCAGTAATGGGAATGCACAGTCTTCGAGTTCCATGACCACCCCTTTTAGGGCGTCAAGTGCTGGCGTGATTTCTAACAGCTGTAGGATAACGGGCTGGTCTTTGCCTAGCATCTCACCTGATGCGATACGAAATAACATGGCATAGCTGATATTACCAGCGGCTCCTGTCACGGCAACACGTAAAGGCTGTTTCATACAATACTCCCTCGTTTTGTTATTAGATAATACAAGTTATTGACTTATACAAGCTTATCATTTGTGGTCTTATACAAGCTTATCATTTGTGGTGTGGTTGTCTTGTTTGTGCAGGCACAAACCGAGGGTTAGTGTAGCACTTCATTTCACAAGCCGTCTAGGGACAATCAAATATCGCGCGCGGGCAATGCGGGCAATATTGTTACATTTTATACCCTATATACAGGGGTGGACGCGCCGTTTGTGCGTCATGTCAGCGACAGCAAGCAAGGCGATTACTTGCCGCCTGAGATGATAAAGTTGTTGCCGCAGTTATCGACCACGGTGCGACATTGACCAAAACCGCCGCCTTCATAGCAGACGCGCACTTGGGTCAAGATAGATTGGCGACGGTTGCCGTCTTTACAGATGAGGTCCAAACTGCTCGCACGCATACCAGGATTGAGGCGCAGCATCTGATTGACAAAGCTGGTCTTGGTGACAGTATAGCTGTTGCCTGTGTTCAGCTCGCGCGGCAGCTCAAGCTCGCTTGCCATATTGACGATTTGGCGAAAATAACTGCTGCTGCTATAGGGGCTACATGCGCCGTAGCGCTGCCATGCTTGGGTACGTACGGTATTGTCAGGCATGATACGGTTGACGACTTTGAGCTGTAGCGGCGTCAGGCGCGGCTCACTGCGGTTGTTACAGCTGCTGCCGTAGCCCAAATCCAGCCCTGAGACGGTCAATGAGTAGCCTTCTAAACATTGACGCATACGCGAGCGAGAGCTTTGCATACTGCACAGCGCTGGCGTCATTTCAATCATCAAGACGCTAGGACTGCTCGGCGCTGCGTGTGCAGGTGCGGACAAGGGCAGTAATGCAAAAAGGAGGGGGGCGGCGCAGGCGGTCGAGGACCATAAAGGGATCGGGCTTAGAATACGTGCAGGTAGTATTTTTGACAGCAGTACTGGCGGCGTCACAGACGTTGCTGGCTTGGATGCCATGGTATCTGGCGGTGGCATGGGAGTTTTCATCATAATCAATAAGACATCTAGCAATTATCAAACAGGCGACTATCAAGGGTCAGCGGCAATATGCCCTATACCCAAGGCAATGCTGCCTTAGGTACACCATAAAAAACTGGCCACAGTACACCAAGCTTTTCATCTTAACCACATCTGTGGACGCAAACTAAGATAATGGTAGCAAATCACGTGGCTTTATCTATAGCAGGAACGTAACTTTTGTTCTTCTGCTTTCGGACGGCACGTGGGCTATAGGGACTGCCCTTTCGCTGCCGCCCAACAAACTTATAGCATAAGCGCTATCAATAACCAGCGGGTATGACCCCCATACGCTGGCTGATAGGCAAATTGCGTCCAAGCAAGTGACTGTAGATTGTGGCATTTTCCATGACGTGCTTCACATAGTTGCGCGTCTCAGGATAGGCAATGGTCTCGACATACTGGTCAGCGGCAAGCGAGCCATAATCTGGCTGCCAGCGTTTGGCTTTGTTTGGTCCTGCGTTATAGCCTGCGGTCGCAAGGACAGGCTGATAGTTGAGCTTGCCCAAAATGTCACTCATATACCATGTGCCGTAGCGGATGTTGGTATCGCCACTATTGGCGCGGCTGGCGCTATAAGACTCGCCTAGATTACGGGCAATGTATTTGGCAGTGCCTGGCATAATCTGCATCAAGCCACTTGCGCCGACATTGGAGCGCGCGGAGGTGACAAAGCGGCTCTCTTGACGCATGATGCCGTATGCCCACGCGGGGTCGATGCCCACCGATTCGCTGTAGCGCACGACACTCGACTGGTGCGGCATCGGATGCGACAGCGCATAGCTGTCCACGCGCTCGGTATTGTCGATGGCATAAATGGCGCGGTCGAGCCAGCCAATATCATGGGCTTGACGGGCGGCGGCAATGAGCAGCTGGTCATCATGGTTGTCGCGCGCTGTTTTGACCGCCCAGTTCCATTCGCGGTTGGCATAGGCGCGGCTGGCATCGGCGTTATATAAGGCAAAAGCACGCGCAAAATGCGGGTCTTGTAAGGCGCGGTTGGTGTCTTGGCTACTGACGTTTGGCAAGGCAGTACCACTGCTGGCACTAAAGCGCTGCCCGACTTTGTCTTTGGCGAGCAAGCCATAATAGTCATTGCTCTTTGCCAGATGCTGGTACATACGTGTGGCGGTACTGCGCTTTTTGCTGTCCGAAGACTGCGCGTACGCACGTGCCAGCCAATATTGCCATTGGTTCTCTTTTTGCGTTTCGCTGTCCATCTGAGAGATGGCTTCAATCACATCATCCCAGCGACCAAAACGAATGGCAGCCATGGCGTAATCTTCGGCTTCTTCAAAGTTAAAATCATCATCCAAACTTTGGCGGAACCAATCGACCGCTTGCGCATCAAAACCGTCGTCGGTATTAAAGTTCATGCGCTTGACGCCCAGCATACGATAGCCATAGCGGCGCGTCTCGTCAGAGAGCAGATGCTGGCGGCGCTGATTGTCCGCGCTGATGTCTGATGCCAGTTGAATGCCTGCCTGACGGTAAGAGTCATCAGTGATGCGCCCAAGTGCGTAAAGATACAGATACTGATTGAGCTGGCTATATGGCTGACTTTGCATCTCGTTGATAAAGCGCGCAGGCGAGCGCTGGATATTGCTCAGCATATCGTAGCTGATGGGCGTACCTAGACGTGCCGATAATGCCATGATGTCGCCCGTCTTACCCACACGTAGCATACGCTTGAGGCGTGACTCGCGGTCTTTATTACTGATCAAAGGATTGTCATTCATTTCCATCGCCAGCTGATCACACAGCGCGGGCTGCTTTTGCGTGGTCAGCCATACCCCTGACTTTTCAGACAAAGCGCGCATGGTGTCGCCGCCATGGTTGAACCCTAAAGCCACGGCGCAGCGCTCGCTACTGTCGGCATTGGTGATAAGGTTTGCCACTTGACGCACTGCACCATAGTCGCCCGCAGATGCCTTGTCCTCGGCATAGTCAGCGACCAGCTTTTCTGCCATCACCGAGCCTTTATATTGACGTACAAACTGGCTGATGGTCGCAGGACTCTGCTCAACCAAGCGGTCATTCAAGCGCCAATAGGTCGGATACATGGCAAACAATCCGCCACTCATCAGCTGCTCGTAGTTGTACAGCGAGCCGATATCGCCCTGCCCTGACGCGCGTAGTGCATCTGTAAAATAGTTGATGCTGCTGTCCGTCTGATAGCTCGGATTGTAGCCGCTATAGCTGGCAGGCTCAGCGCACGCCACTTGCATCAGACCCAGCGCGCCCAAGGTGGCCGCCGCGCCAAACAGCTTGACCCCAAGCGTACGCGGTGCATAGGATACAGACGACAGCATGCCCATCTTGCCTCGCCTCTGATAGGGCGCAGCATGCGGGTGAGAAGGAGACGACTGGGCGGCGTTGGTCGGCTTTGCCATAATAACTCTCTATATTGTGTGATTTTCTATATGGTTTGGGGGTGCTTGGTCACAAGCATCATTATCAACGGGGCACGTGGGCCGTTTTTATCGGCTTCTTGACACCATATCGTTTCCACAAAGGACGACTTTTTGGCACAGCCTAACGCGTCCATCATACTACACTCAGCAGCATGCGCCCATGCGACTTACCTTTTGTTAAAAAATAAGACAGCAATCTGTAACACAGCCGTGTTAGTAGCACAGAAGTATTGACCGTCTAACGCTTACAGCGTCGGTCATGGCGCAGCCTTTGTCCCATATACAGCACTTCCTGTGATAAACGCTTGATAGTATTACAAATAGTTTGCAACTTTTCTAGGGCGGCTGCGATGGCAACTTTTCACATTGCATGCAAATTATGTTAAAATACGCCTCCTTTTGACCCTGCCCGCGCCACGTGTTACTAAGCGGCGCACGACCAGCGGTCTTATTTTTGATTTTTATTGGTCATGATGGATAGTCGCTTATGAGTGTTTCTGTATTTAATCCCCGCCTTGATGACAGCGCAGACACCCAATCGAGCGCTGACCATACCCAAGCCGCGCCAAGTGCGGACGCGCCTGTTAAAAAAGTGTTTATCACCACCCAAGGCTGCCAGATGAACGTCTACGACTCGGACAAGATGGTCGATGTCTTGGGCGACTCGCACGGCATGCAGGTGACGCACGACATCAATGAAGCCGACGTGCTGTTGATGAATACCTGCTCTATCCGCGAAAAAGCGCAAGAAAAAGTATTTTCTGAGCTGGGTCGTTGGCGTAAATTGAAAGAAAAACGTCCTGATTTGGTCATCGGTGTGGGCGGCTGCGTGGCGTCACAAGAAGGCGACAATATCCAAAAACGCGCGCCATATGTCGATATGGTGTTTGGTCCACAGACCTTGCACCGCTTACCTGAGCTGTACGACCAATCGCATGAACAGCGCAAAATCGCGCCCAAAGACCGTATCGGTACGGTGGACGTGTCGTTCCCAAGTATTGAAAAGTTTGACTTTTTGCCTGAGCCACGCGTAGAAGGCTACAAGGCATTCGTCTCCATCATGGAAGGCTGCTCAAAGTATTGCTCGTTTTGCGTCGTGCCCTATACGCGCGGCGAAGAGCTGTCGCGTCCACTTGATGACGTGCTTGCTGAGATTGACAACCTTGCCGCCCAAGGCGTGCGCGAGATTAATCTACTCGGTCAAAATGTGAACGGCTATCGCGGTGAAAAAGATGACGGCAGCATTTGCCGCTTTGCTGAGCTATTGCATTATGTGGCGCATATTGACGGCGTTGAGCGCATTCGCTACACCACGAGCCACCCGCTAGAGTTTACCGATGACATCATTGACGCCTATGCCAAGCTGCCGCAGCTGGTATCGCATCTACATTTGCCTGTACAAAGTGGCTCCAACACCATCTTGGCAGCAATGAAGCGCAACCACACCATTGATGTGTATATCAATCAGATTAATAAGTTAAAAGCGATACGTCCTGACATTCACCTATCGAGCGATTTTATTATCGGCTTCCCTGGCGAGACGGATGAGGACTTTAACGACACGCTACAGCTGGCAAAAGATTTGAACTTTGACCACTCATACAGCTTTATTTATTCCAAGCGTCCCGGCACGCCTGCCGCTGAGCTGCCTGATGATGTGAGCTTTGCCACCAAAAAAGAGCGCCTTGCCACCTTCCAAAAAGTCATCGTCGATTCGACCTTGCAAAAAACTCGCGAAATGGTCGGCACCACCACCCGCGTCTTGGTCGAGCAAATCGCCGACCGTCATCCTGACTGCTTGATTGGCACTGCGGACAACACACGTACCGTGATGTTCCCTTACGATATCGATAAGCGTGACGAGCTGCTGGGCAAAATCGTCCAAGTCAAAGTCACCGACTTTGTCAGCCCGCACATGGTCAAAGGCGAGCTGCTGGAAGTTTTGGCATAAGCTGTTTGACTACTTAAACAAAAAAGCCGTTCTGTGAGGAACGGCTTTTTTATTAGGATTAAAAAATGGGCTAAAAAGTTGTGCTTTTAAGGCACTGCCAACACAGCACAGTTACACAAGTCACTGCTTTCAAACTGCGTTACCTCGCCCGCCGTCAGTTCTGGAACAGGAAAGACGCGCACGGTCAGTGGCTTGTTTAATCGGTACGCCATCGTGCCCGTATCACGCATCAAGGCACAGAGCTTATCCTTTGACGTGTCCCCTGGAATGGGCACGGTATCAAGACCGATACCACAAATGGCACTGTTGGTCAGCAGCATCGGAATATCAAATTCTTTATCGAGTGTCGCTTGCGCCAAGCCTTTATCTTCAGTGACCGCCAGCATCAACCCTGAAAAGCCAACCATGTCGACATTCTCGATAGATTTAAACACTCTGGTCAATAGTGCCGAGCTCTCAACCGTCCCCGAAGCGCCAAAATAAGGCACCCCCAGTAACTTATAAACATCGACCATAGAATGACAGTCTTTTGACGGTGCGGGCGACGTATCGATGCCCAGATAGCGCCAGTCGGATGCCGCATTCAACTTACGCACACAGCCATCAATAATATCAATATGGTACTGCAAGGCAGCGTGCAGCGCATTAAAGATAAGATGGCGACTTTGTTGGTACGTGAGACCCTCCAATAGCGCATTGTCATGGATGTGTTGCAACGTATTGACCAATAAATCAGGCGTCTCTAGCCCAACGACAAAGCCTTTTTTTACCTCCCCACTGTGATAGCTCGCTGGAAAATAAGGAATAAATTCATCGCAATTAAAGTTGACGGTAAAGTTAAAATTGCCCTCGCCTCTGGGGGTGAGTGCCGCGATGGCTTGTACTGTCTCGGCGCATTGCTCAATTAGTTCGTTATCAAGCACCCCTATTTCGTTGGCAGGCACGTTCACGCAAGCGTTGCACAAGTCGCCATATTCAGCAATCAGCTCGGGCAGTAAGGCAATCTCCCGTACGGTCTTGGCTTCACCAATGGCAAAGCGTACTCTTAGACTATTTTTGCCTTCATTCAGTGTGTTTAAAATATCCGTGATGGTTGCCAGTCCCGCCGCCGCCGTGGACAGACTGCTGATATCTAAATACTCGCCGTAAGGATTGGTCACGATGCGTATGGACTGTACGTTATATCCTTGATTGCTCAGTCCAGCAGCGATGTTTTCACAGTGGCTAATGGCTGCCTCTAACACCGCTTGCCATGCCGACTCATCGGACGTTAAGCGGACGAACGTCGTCACCGTCCGAACGTTGCACAGCGTTTTGTCTTTTAATGCCGCTATCATCTCAAAATCTACTGACGCTTTAACCGCCTTATTATCACTCATAACTTCTCCTTTATTGCTCAAAATCGCCCTGAATACCTAACGCATCATCTTATGGACGTATGATTATACCGAGTGAACAACGGCGAAAACAGATTTTGCTCAAATTATGTTGGTAATAAAAACGCACCATGGCTCATTGCGAGTCATAATGCGTTCCGTTGTTAGCGCGTAGATACTTTGCAAAAATCAGCAAAGATGGTCAGACCTTATCCTTACTTTGACAGCCAATCCACCTGCCGCAAATTGCGCTTTTGTGCGTGGCGCTGCTTTTTGTGTTGCAGGCGCACATCATCTTTGGCATGTACGCCGCCTTTTTTAAGCAGCGGGTCATTGGCAAGTGGGTTGCGCGGCTTGATGGGCGGCAAGGACAGTTGCCCGTCTTTTGCCGCCGCGTCAAGTTGCCGCGCGGTTTTTAAGGTTTGTTTTAAGCTCATTATTTTATCCTTTATGCTTGGCTACATCTTCTATAGCCTTTAACTTTTCTGGTATATTTTTGCCTGTAACCATCAATATGTCATGGCGGTCATAACGTATGAGCCAATCATATTTTTTCGAAACAAAGTAACATTCATCAAAGAAGCAGATTTCATTGAGTATTTTTGTTATTCCCTCAATCCTGCCTTCATAAAACCAGATTTTTGAACGCTCTTTAAATGTTTCCGTTACACCAAACCAAATCTCTTCATTAAGCGGAACGAGGTGTAACAAATAACTCTCGAGGGCATTTTTAATTTCAACTGAATATGCTTCCTGTACTAGACCTTGTAATGGCCAATCTGGATTGCTTGCACCGCTTTTAATGTTAAGAAAATTTTCAGAAATCTGCTCTTCTATACCTTTGTAGTCTTCATAAGGGGTTAACATACGGAGAAATTTATCTGTTAGATTCAACTTTGTTTTTAAGCACATAATTTCTGCTCGTACATCAGACCACTCTTTCGATTGAGGTCTTTTTTTACCGTTACTATTGATATAAGGATAACGTTTCATAATGATCTCCTTAGTATTTGTCTGATAAAGTGCTAAGGGTGAAAATAAAAATTTATAAGGCAACTACCCTTTAATACACATCACTTGTTTTAGCGTATGTACCACTTCCACAAGGTCGCTTTGGTTTGCCATCACCGTATCAATGTCTTTATAGGCGCTCGGGATTTCGTCCATCACGCCTTTGTCTTTACGGCACTCCACGCCATCGGTCTGCGCTTTTAGCTCATCAATGGTAAAGGCGCGCACCGCCTTGCCACGACTCATGCGCCGCCCTGCCCCGTGTGAGCAGGAGCAAAACGACTCAGGCTCACCGCGACCACGTACGATAAAGGACTTTGCGCCCATCGAACCAGGAATGATGCCCAGCTCGTCTTTATAGGCGCTAATCGCCCCTTTACGCGTCACGTATACCGACTCGCCAAAATGCACCTCTTCATTGACGTAATTGTGATGGCAGTTAATCGCCTCTTTGGTCGGGCGAAAGCGTGGCAGCCCCGCCTTGGGCGACTGCATCACTTGCAATATCAGACGCATCATCTCCGTACGGTTGTGCTGCGCGTATTCCTGCGCCCAGCCGACCGCCTCGATATAGTCATCAAAGCTTGCCGAGCCTGCGGCAAAATACGATAGATCACGGTCAGGCACATGACCAAAGCGCGACTGATGCTCTTTTTTGGCAAGGTTAATAAAATACTGCCCAATACAGTTGCCAATGCCGCGACTGCCTGAATGCAGCATCACCCATACGTCTTGATTTTCATCAAGGCACAGCTCGATAAAGTGATTGCCGCCGCCGAGCGTGCCGAGCTGCTTTGCCCACGTACGCTCAAAGCCTTTGAGCATTTTTAATAACCCAGGATGCTTGTCGGTAATCGGCTGCAAGCGCTTGGCCAGCGGGTTCAAGGTCGACATCTTTGCCGTGATTTGCTGATGCATATTAAAGCCCACAGGAACTTTTTCTTCAATCAGACCCCGCAGCGCCTTTAAGTTGTCGGGCAAGTCAGACGCAGTCAGCGACAGACGCACCGCATTCATCCCGCAGCCGATATCCACACCGACCGCCGCAGGAATGATTGCCGACTTGGTCGGTATCACGCTGCCCACCGTCGCACCTTTGCCCACATGGAGATCAGGCATCACCGCAATGTGTGAATGCACAAATTCCAGCTGCGCCAAGTTGCGTAGCTGCTGAATGGCATTGATGTCCACCTCATCGGTATAAATCTTCACAGGCACGCCATGTTTGCCACTTTTATTTAATATCTGTTTAATGCTCATAATCCAAACTCTTTTTATTTATTCATACATTTTATTTATTTTTAAAACTATTAGGCAATACTCACCCCTCTTAAATAAATAAGATAAAAATAAATAATAAAATTAATTTTTAATTAAAATAAAAAAGTTAAAGACAGCAAAAAATGCAGACAGTAGCTGTGATGTGTCAGCGCATGGCTCAGCAAAACGCATCGCTAGGCAAAGCGCAAAAACACACAGGCAGCCGCATAGCGCCAGTATGCACACAAGGCAACAACCAAGCGCAGCATAGGCAACAGGACGACAGATGACGTCAAGGACAATAAAAAGGCGGTAGGCAGATAAGTACAGTACACTGCGCTTATAGCAGCGGCTCAGACCTTAATGACGATATAAGAAGACCGTCACGTATGCGTGCTGATTGAGCAATACCTTATATAGTAAAGGCAGCACACATCGGCACAGCAAAATAGGTGTCTGAATAATACTGGTAATTGAATGATTAAAACTTATCGAATCCGTACGGCAAAATTATCGCGATGACATCTGACATCGACACTGTCTTTAACACGGGCAGTACATGATGATGGGACATGATAATTCCTCCGTAGGTTGCTATCAGCGCAAGTGAGTCCCAAGCGATAATAAGTGAATGACTGCTGATGAATCGCATCAGCGTAGGGATAATGATATTAAGCAGCTGTCATCAATGAGGCGCCACTTAATATAGCCAATATAATAATAAATTTATTTTTTATGTCAAGTTTTATTTTTAAAAAAATAAAACTACTTTAAAATTTAAAAGTTATTTATTTTAAAACCCTTTATATTTTTCTTATATTTTTAACAACACTTCTGCCAATAACGCTGCCGCAATTAAAACAAAAATCCCACCACAAAAACGATTGAGCCATAGCAGACGGTCGCCGACATTCAGCCAGCCTGCCAGCTGCTTGCCACCGACGGTGTATATCATCTGCCACAGCGTTTCGCTTGCGAACATACCGATGGTGAGTAGTAGGTATTGGGGAAACAGCGGTGCGCTAAAGTTAATAAATTTTGGAAAAAATGCCGCAAAGAACAAAATCGCCTTCGGGTTTGATAGCGACACCCATACGCCCGTGCGGAACAGTTTGCCACGGCTGGGCATGGCTTTTGCGCGCACGTTGGTGCCTTGTGCTTGCGCGTAGGCATAGCTGTTAGGCGTGTAGTCGTTTGTATCAAAGGCATCGACATCCGCAGGCGTACCCAGTCCGCTGTCGCCGCCGCGCTCATACCACGCGCTGACGCCCAAATAAATCAGATACAGCGCGCCCACCACTTTGACGACTTCTAACAGCCACGGCATCTCGCGGCTAATGACATCGATACCGAGCAAGGTTGATAGTAAGAGTATTAACAAGCCAACACTCAGTCCCGCCAGCGTCCACAGCGTGCGCTTAAAGCCGTAATTTAGACCGTATTGAAATGCCAGCAGCATGTTCGGACCTGGTGTCGCGGAGATAAAAAACACGCTGACGAAAAACACCATAAATAGCTGTAATGACATACTGACAGTTCCTTAACGACGACTTTCAAAGCAAAAAAATGCAGCACAAAATCATGCGCCGCTCGAGGGCGTATCATCATTTAGATAGCGAGGTTTAAAATAAGATAAATCGTAGTCAAACAAGGAAAAAATGGTAGAGAATATAGGCATATTCACAAGATTTTTGACGCTGTTTGGCAAGATTTAGCCCTTTTAAGAGCGCTAAATTCTTAAATGGTCTAATTGAGGATACGCCCTATATACTATACATATGTTGGAATAAATTTGCGCGTACTTTGGCTGTACTTTAGCGTACAACGAACAAAGCGCACTGGGTTAACAGTGCGCTTGTGATGAGTCATAAAATATGGGTGCAATAGTGCCTTATTACATTATGCATCCGCTTGGCAATGGGTTAACAAGCGCGCCAAAAAGGCATCGCAGCGCGTCATATCATCAAGCGGCACGAATTCATTGGCTTTGTGCGCCTGCTCAATACTGCCAGGACCACAAATAATGGTTGGGATACCCGCATTGGTAAACTGCCCGCCTTCGGTGGCGTAGCCAACCTTATGCCGCGCATCATCGTCAATCAGCCCCGCTACCAGCGTTTGTAAGGCAGCGCTGTCGGCATCAGTCATCGCAGGCACGCTTTCTTCTTGTAGCAGCTCGATATCCGTTTCGGGCGCACGCGCTTGCATGGTGGCGCGTAGCTCGGCTATTTTTTCTTCAATGGGTACTAAGATATCGTCTTGCGTCATGTGCGGCAAGTTACGATAGTCAAAGGTAAACTCGCACAGATTGGGCACGATATTGGTCGCCGTGCCACCCTTTATCGTACCGACTGACAAGGTCGAATACGGCACATCAAACAGCGCATCAACATCATCGCGGCGGCTGATACGCTCGGCAAGGCTGTCCACATAGCCGACAAGCTGACTGGCGTAGCTGATGGCATTCACGCCTTGCGCGGTCAACGACGAATGCGCCGACTTGCCATGCACACGGCAACGATAGACGGAGATGCCTTTGTGCGCGACGACCATACTCATACTGGTCGGCTCACCGACAATGCAATAATCAGGCGTGATACCACGTTCTGCCAAGTCTGCCAAAATCAGCGGCGCACCCAAGCAGCCGACCTCTTCATCAAACGACAACGCCAAATGTAGGGGGCGTTTGAGCTTGCCTGCATTAGACAAGCGCACCGCCTCGGGCACGATAGACAGCGCACAAGCGATAAAGCCTTTCATATCACAAGCGCCGCGCCCGTATAGCTTGTCACCGCGAATGGTCGCGGCAAAGGGGTCGCTGTCCCAGTCTTGTCCATCGACAGGCACGACATCGGTATGCCCTGACAGCACCACGCCGCCTGAGACAATCTCTTGCGCTGCCCCTGCCGGCACGGTCACAAACAGATTGGCTTTGGTGTGCTCGATATTGTGCGTCAAGGTCGGTTGTAGCCCAAGCGCTTGGCAATACGCCTGCACGTCCTCAATCAGCGCCAAATTGGAATAGCGACTGACGGTATTAAAGCCCATCAAGCGCGTCAGCCAATCGATACTGTTGCTTGGATAGCTGTTGGCAAGCGAGTGGGATGCGTCAGCAGTATGACCGTTGGTGCTTTGAGGGTTGTCATTTATAGATACAGACATCGTGCCTCCTGTTATGTATTTATCATTTATTGTCTAGTTATAGCGCTTATGGCAAGTCGCGGTCATGCAAAAAAAGGTAGAAAAATGTATTACAAAGCAAATGCGTGCTTGATTAGAGCAAAGCAAAGGGTACGCCATGCACACAAACGCGCATGCACGGCGTTATCATAAGACAAATATTATGATGGGGTGTTTTGGTTCATCACGTCAACAACAGGCGGCATCGGCTTTTGTGTGATGCCTTCTGCTTGCTGCTCTTTTACCGTTTTGGCATCTATTGGCAAGCCTGCGATGAGTGACAGTGACTTGAGCGCTTTACGCTTTCTGGTCGCAAAGCTGACAGGCACCATGCGCGCAAACTCATATAAGTATAAAAACGCCTCTTCACCGCCCTCAAAGTCCTCGTCTTCTTCCAAACGAATCGCGCCAATTTTTGCCAAATCAGACAGCATTTCGTTTTCTTCGGCAGTGATGTTGCAATCAGACACGCCAAAGCCGGTCATAAAGCCATTTGCCCAGCCTTTTAGCGCCATCACGCGCTCGTATAAATCGTGCTCATCATCAGGGAGTAGCGGATTATAGGCGTAGGCTTCGTCTTTGTCTTTGAGCTGAAACACCGTGTCTTCAGCCTCTTCGGTCAATAAGGTCAGCGCAGGCTCTGGCAACGGCGCAAAGCTCAGCTCGTTCAGCAGTACCGCCCAGCCATCTTCATCGGGCGCATGACACGCGGTCATCAGCCCCGTCATCAAGCCATGCAGCTCACTGATACTGACGTCTGTCCAATCGCTAAATGCGGCTGACCAGTCGTTCCAACCTGAGATATTGTCATTCATAATCAATCGTCCTACATGTAGACTGACCATCATAGCCCTACGCCACTCGCAGCGCTACCGCCAATCTTAAGAAAAACATACACAATCGGTGCAATTACTTTGTTGATATAGATATTATGTGGTCACCTATGGCATTATTAAATATCGCGACTTTAATTCTTCGACGCTCACTGATAAGGTTAAAAACTGACTATGTATGAACAACTCAAAATTCTAGAAGCCATGATACTCGACATCAAACAGCAGTATCATAAGGTCAGTGCAGAGCTTCAGCATCTAAAAAGCCAACCAAAAACCGATGACCGCGACGTCCATCAGTTGCAAAAGCAGCGTGATGACAGTGTCGCTGCTCATGAGCGCGCGCAGCAGCAACTCGCTGATCTTGACCACCGCTATCAAAGCCTTGCCGAAGCGCATCACATGATGGGTGAGGAGCACGAAGAGCTACAAAACCAAATCGAAGAATTGCAGCATCGCAATACCCGCCTTGAACAACAAAACCAGCTGTTTAAACAACAAGCCATGGACATCAAAAAAATCAACCATGAGCTACAAGAAAAAAATCAGCTGGCGGCTGAGCGTACGCAAGTGGTCTTAGAGCGCCTAACGCAAATCGACCAGATGAACGCTGAGTAAGCGCCGCATCAACCACCGAATCTTTACCCAACTTTTTAGGATTGACCATGACCGACCAGCCTACCGCGCCTGAGTACGAAGACGACCACGTACCCGAGCAATCGAGCGACCCACAAGTAATGGATGAGAACCCTGTTAAAAAAGTCAGCATCGCCATCGCAGGCGTAACTTACAGCATCTACTGCCCTGCTGATGAAGAGGCGCATCTGCGTCAAGCGGCAAGCTATATCAATAACTTTGTACTCGACATCAAAAAAGACGCGCCAAACCTTGCGCAAGAAAATCTGCTGCTGCTCTCTTGCCTGCACCTGTATGAAAAAATCCAAAAGCGTGAGCAAGAAGACATGGATACGCACGAGCATGAGCAGCAGTCGAGCGCGTTATTGAATAAAATTATCGAAGACGCGCACTCGGTATTAACAAGCGCGTCATAAACTTAGCAGACAAGCGCTTACGAGGCGTTTGTAGAAGGGGGCGCGGTCGGCGGCTCAGGTCGCTTAGGCGGCGTCGTACCGCGCGCTTGATGAAACTCCGCTTGGTGCTCATAATTGCAAAAGAATAACGCAGGCACGTCGGTCTGTGTACTTGCCGCGTCAGGAGGACTCTCTAGCACGCCGCGATATTCTGCCAGACTGTGCCCGCAATAGTCGCAGTTACGCGGGGTCGTGACATCGCCTTTTTTGGGCATCATGCTTTTGGGCGGGCGTGGGTACATAAACTTAAAAAAGCCCCACATCACAATCCAAATAATAATCAGCGTGGTAAGCACAGCAAACACAGGAAAGCTCCTTAATATAAAGCGCGTTTTGACACCCAAGCGGCTGCCTAATGGCAGACATCAATGAGCGCTTGGACAATAAAAACCATCGTCCGCGTGGTCTTAAGTGTACTGTAAATCAGGATATAAATACAGTTTTTGCCGTATCCGTGAGCCGCTTTGCCTGTCTGTCTTATTCCTTTTTCTTATTCAGCCGCCATAAAAAACTGACCATGATGGTCAGTTTTTTTATTGTCGTGGATAACCAGCTATAGCCTTACATCTGCAATTCGCTGATATCGGCAACGGTTAAGAACAGCGCACGTACTTGGCTGAGTAACGCCAAGCGGTTACGGCGTAGCGCCACGTCTTCACTGTTCACCATCACGTCAGCAAAGAACGCGGTCAACGGCGCTTCTAGTTGCGCCAATTGCTCAAGCACTTGCGTGTAATTGGCGTCATCAATCAGCGGCGCGGTGACTGCTTTCGCCTGCTCAATCGCCTCATACAAGGCTTGCTCTGGCGCTTCTTGTAGTAGCGCTGTATCTACCGCATCGCTTGGCTTATCTTCTGACTTTGCCAAGATATTCGCCACGCGCTTATTGGCATCAGCAAGACCTGCCGCTTGTGGCAAGGCTCTAAAGTGCTGCACGGCGTGGATACGCTGGTCAAAATCAAGCGGCATGTGCGGGTTAATCGCTTGCACCGCTTGGATAGTGTCCACGCTCACGCCTTGCTCGGTGTACATCGCACGGTAGCGCGAGTTTAAGAACGCCATCACTTGGGTAAAGGTCTCGCCCATCTTAGCGACTTTTTGCGTCTCGCCGCTGTTGTAGTTCTTAATCGCTTGCTCAACCAGCGCCACGACATTGATAGGCAGCTGCTTTTCAATCAAGATACGCAAAATACCAATCGCTTGACGGCGTAGGCTGAACGGGTCTTTTGAGCCTGTCGGCGCTTGACCGATGGCAAAAATACCGACCAAGGTATCGAGTCTGTCAGCAAGTGCTAAGCAAATGCCAATCGGCGTTTGTGGCAATGCGTCGCCACTGAACTTGGGCAAATACTGCTCCTCTAAACTTGCGGCGACCGCTTCAGGCTCGTCGTTCAGACGCGCATAATACGTGCCAGCGATGCCTTGTAGCTCAGGGAACTCACCGACCAGCGAGCTTGTCAAATCGGCTTTGGCGAGCATCGCCGCGCGTACGGTCTCATCAATATTAATCGTGTGCCCGTTTTGCTGTAGCAAGCCTGCGATAAAGCCAGCAAGCTTAGCGATACGCTCTGATTTTTCAAAAATCGTGCCAAGCTGCTCTTGAAAGACGCGGGTTTTCAAGCTTTCGGTCAGCGCAAACAAAGGTTGCTTTTGGTCTTGTAAGAAGAAAAACTCAGCATCGGCAAGACGTGGACGCACCACTTTTTCGTTACCAGAGACAATCTGCGCAGGGTCTCTAGATTCGATGTTGGTAATAAAAATAAAGTACGGCTGCAATTTGCCCGCATCATCGGTCAGACAAAAATACTTTTGGTCCGCCTGCATGGTCGAGATGAGCGCCTCTTGTGGCACTTGCAAAAAGCGCGGCTCAAAGCTGGCGCGCAATGCAATCGGTAAATCAACCAGTGCGGTGACTTCATCGAGTAGCGCTTCAGGCACGATAGCTTGGGCGTTGACTTCGGTCGCTAATGCCTTGACTTGATTGGCAATCATCATCTGACGCTTGTCAAAGTTGGCAATCACGCGTGCGTCTTCGAGCAGGGCTTCGTAGTTATCGGCATGGTCGATGTCGCGATAGTCAGGGCTGTGGAAGCGGTGACCACGGGTTTGCTTGCCCGTCTGATGTCCTTGGATGGTCGCGTCAATCACCGCGTCATCTTGCATCAACACCACCCACTGTACAGGACGTACAAACTCTTCTTTTGACGCGCCCGAGCGCATACGCTTGGCAATCGGCAGGTTATCGAGCGCGGTTTGGAAAATCTCAGGCAGCAGCTCGGCAGTGGCTTTACCATGAATGGTCTGCTCATAGCCCACGTAGTCGCCTTTATCGGTGTTGATGGTCGTCAGCTCCGATGGCTCAATGCCCAAACCTTTGGCAAAGCCGATGGCTGCGCGGGTTGGGTTGCCGTCCGCATCAAAGGCGGCTTTAATCGCAGGACCGCGTTTTTGCTCGCTGCGGTCAGGCTGTTTGTCCGCGATGTCTTTGATTTGAATCGCTAAGCGGCGCGGCGCAGCAAAGGCAACAATCTCGGCAAAGCCAATCTCAGCGGCATTTAGTTGCTCAGTCACGCTGCTGGTAAGCGCGTCACGTAGTGGCTTTAGACTTTTTGGGGGCAGCTCTTCGCATCCTAATTCAAATAAAATGGTGGTCATGAGGTGCTCCTATTGTTGCGCGTTCGCAGTGTTGTTTTCGGTACTGTCTTTGGTGTTGCTTTCGGTAGTGGCTGCCGTTTCTTCTTTGGGCAGGTATTTTTCTAACGCCTCGGCGCGGTGTGCGTCGTCCGCTAATGGGAAGCCCAGTTTGGCACGCGCTTCGACATAACCAAAGGCAACTTTACGCGCTAGCGTGCGCACACGCAGAATAAAGCGCTGACGCTCAGTGACCGAAATCGCGCCGCGTGCGTCCAGTAGGTTAAAGGCGTGTGACGCTTTGAGCACCATCTCATAGGCTGGCAATGGCAAGCCTGCCGCCGTTAGCTTATCCGCTTGGTCTTCATAAAAATCAAACAGCTCTGAGGTCTTTTCAATATCGGCGTGCTCAAAGTTATAGGTCGATTGTTCCACTTCGTTTTGATGGAACACATCGCCGTAGCTCACACGACCGAACTCACCGTCCGCCCACACGAGGTCATATACGCTGTCCACCCCTTGCACATACATCGCAAGGCGCTCAAGACCGTAGGTAATCTCGCCTGTGACAGGGAAGCACTCAATGCCGCCCACTTGCTGAAAATACGTAAACTGGGTGACTTCCATACCGTTCAGCCACACTTCCCAGCCAAGACCCCACGCGCCGAGCGTTGGTGATTCCCAGTTGTCTTCGACAAAGCGAATGTCATGTACCAAAGGGTCAATGCCAATCGCACGCAGCGAGTCCAAATACAGCTCTTGGATGTTTGGTGGGTTTGGCTTTAGTACCACCTGAAACTGGTAGTAATGCTGCAAACGGTTGGGGTTGTCGCCATAGCGTCCGTCGGTTGGGCGGCGTGATGGCTGCACATAGGCGGCGTTCCAGCGCTCAGGACCTAACGAGCGCAAAAATGTCGCGGTATGAAACGTGCCTGCGCCCACTTCCATATCATACGGCTGCAAAATCACGCAGCCCTTAGACGCCCAATAATTTTGTAGCGTGAGAATCAAATCTTGAAAGGTCATCGGTTGTGAGGTCATAGCTTGGGAAGTCATAAAAAAGTCACTTTAGAATAAAAAGTATGAGACCAGACGAACGCAGCGCGCCTGCGCATCTGGCAATATCAGCGTGCGTAGCCTTAGTGCGTCCGTTTGCTTGCTCACCTTACTAAAAAATGGGGGTTTTATCCATACGTCGCGCAACTAAATTTTCGGCCAAGGCTTTATGTGGCAGTTTTTGCACAAAAAAATACCCAGATGGATGAGCATCTGGGCAGGAGGAAAAGCGGATGTCGGTAATCCTGCTTGTGCAGGTTTATTATTATAAGTACGCACTTGTTCTTATTATTATTAATCTGTCACTTATACTGGTAACTGAATCTATCAGGCGAACACGTCCCTATGTTCGCTATCGTTCATTACTGCTTATCATTCATTACTAAAGGGTTCGTTTTTATTGATTTATCGTCTACAGTTAACCATATCAACATCAACGATAGGAAGCGTCAGTCGCGTTCGGCATCACAATCCATAAAATGATATAAATCAAAATACCAGGAACGGCAACACTCACTGAAGAAATGATAACGAATAGTACGCGTACCCAAAATGGCGACCAGCCAAAATATTCGGCAATACCACCCATCACACCAGCAAGCATGCGGTTCTTTCGTGACCTGTGTAGTTTTGCAAGTGATGCCAAAATACGTACCTCTCTTCTCTATAATGTGTTGTGACACTTTTTATTCGTTTTATGTTTTATAAGCGATTGATCATGCCCTACTTATAAATAGTAACCGTCAGATATCAGAACACAGCACCGACACTTTTTTATATTTATTTTATTGTTCTACTTACTCATTTGTTGAGCGTATTTTTTTATAAAAGTATCGTGCTGTGTACTTGCCTTTGAGTATAACAAGCAGATGCTTTGTTACTGTTGAGTGTATGAGTGTACTTTGTGAACTTGTGCAACGTAACGTTGCCCTTACCTGTCACGCCTTAATGTAAACCCCTGATTCTAAATAACTATTTCAAAATGTTTCGACGTGAGCTTTGTTGCGCTCATGTTACTTTTGCCTGTTTTGACTGCTAAGTGTTTCAAATTAAACGCATAAATTTGATTCGGTGATTATTTACATCTATGCAGCACAACCGCCCCGCCATTTACAATAACCCACCTGCAAGCCGTAGCGATTGTTTATACCATATCCGAAGTAACGCAGCCTTAAGGCGCGTAGGTAACACACACAACAAAAACAATAAGGATAAGACAAGCGATGACAGATGAGATTGGCGTATTGATATCGGATTTTGAGCCGCTACATTTGGGACATTTGCGCCACATTATGGCAGCAGTAGGACAAGTCAAAACGCTGCATGTGGTGATTACCCCAAGTGCGCACCCGCATACTGATTTTGCCATTACCTTGCAAGACAAGGCGCGCTGGCTACAGATGGCGTGCGCCGATTTGCCTTTTGTGGTGCTGCATCTGTCACAAGACCCTATTCCTGCTTACGATACCAAGGCGTTGCCTACATCATTGAGCGATTATCAAACGCAAATTACTGACCTTTATAAAACGCTAGAATGCCCTGCCGAGACGCCGCTGTATGTGACCGAAGACAGTATCTTTGCTCAGCTAGATGACGTTCACGACAAAGAGATAGCAACCGCTGCCCTGCCCTTTGTGACGTTAGCAAAAACGGACTTTGATAGCTTAGCCATCGCGGCAAACCCTGTGGCGCATTGGTCAACGCTGCATCCTGAGGCGCGCGGCGACTATACCAAAACCGTGGCTATCGTCGGCGGTGAAAGCTCAGGCAAAACCACCTTGGTACACAAGCTGGTCAACCACTATGGCGCAAGCTACGCGCTGGAAATGGGACGGCTGTATGTGGGCACGGACTTGGGCGGTAGTGAGCTGGGCTTGCAATACAGCGACTACGCGCCGATTGCCCTCGACCATGCCGAGGCGATGCGCGCTGCGACAAAAGAAGCGCTGGCGCCTGTCACCATCATTGACACCGACTTTGTGACCACGCAGGCATTTTGTGAAGAGTATGAGGGACGCACGCATCCGTTTGTGGCTGCCTGCGCGGAGACCTTTCGCTGCGACTACACCATCATGCTCGACAACAATACGCCGTGGGTCGATGATGGCATGCGCTCGCTGGGCGACCCTGAAGCGCGTGGACGCTTTGAAGGGCGGCTGATTGAGATATTTGCGCGCCATAACATCACCCCGCATGTGATTGATGAGCCTGATTATGACGCGCGCTATCAGGCGGCAGTGGCATTTATTAACGCGCATATCTATCAGCAAAATGACGATTGATTGACTGTTTATTGTGCGCGGACAACGTGCCTATTAAGCACGATTTTTGAGATTTTGACCCTTTGTTAATCATTTTTAATAATAAAAAGAACAACCAACACGAGTAAGGATGAGCGTATGCGTATTGAATTTTTGGACAATTTAACAGGCAAATGGGCGATGCAATGGATTGTCGCTTGGTTTATCTTTGGGGTCGCGGCGCTATCAGCGGGGTTTTGGCTGACGACAGAACACACGGGACTGGACATGTTTTACTTGGGCGTGTCCTTTGTGGGACTCATCTGCGTGGTGTCGCTGTCATTTCGTAAAAACGTCATGGGCAATGGTCTGGGCATGGCAGCGACCGCAGGTGAAGTGGTGGTACAGGCGACCTCAGGCGCGGTGGGTCTGATGCTCGCGCCGTTGTTTAACTTTTTTACTCATGTCTACGGTATTTTTTATTGGTCAAAGCACACCGATGCTGATGGCGATATGGTACCCAAATCGGCAAGCAAATGGGTGTGGCTGATTACTGCCGCATTTATTGTGATTGGCTTGGCGCTTTTCCCAACCGTGAACCGTTTGCTCGCCAGCTACGGCTATGCGGTGGTCGAAAATGACAACAGCTTGTTTTTGGGCGTGATATCGTTCTTTTGGATTAACGTGTTGGCGTTCGTGCTGTCTATCACCGCGCAGGCGGCGATGATTTTACGCTATTCATTTAACTGGTGGCTGTGGATTATTGTGAATTTCGTTTGGCTCGTCGTCAATCTGATGTCAGGCAACTATATCTTTGCCATTCAAACCATGGTGTATCAGGTCAATGCCTTTGTGGGCTTGTATGAGTGGCAGCGTAGTGAGCAAGATGCCGCCAAAACTCCAGCGAGTTCATAAAGCTTACTTAATGTCTTGCCCTACACTTTTAGTCAGTTTAGGGTAAGCTGTTAGGTATAAACAAACCGTTTAACCGTTATAAGCCATCACTGCCAGCGTAAATAGCAAGATATTTTATGGCTGCAATGAAATTTTTACGAGCTTTAACAAGCTACTCTTTGGGCTCAATTTTTTTAACTCTTGTAAATAGGAACGCTAGTTATGAGAGTTAATATTTTTAAATTTTGCCTTTATATTTTTAGACACTCAATCTTTCCGATTTTTTATACTTATAGCGTTAATAATTTTACGTAAGTAGCCGTTATTTTCTGATAGCCTAATAAACCCACTAACCAAGCAATTACACATTTCTGAGAATGCAAGGTCTTTTCCTATATAATATAAAAGAAAACTATTATTTATTTTATATTAAGTATACTTAAAAATCTTGGTGGTTTATTCGACCATAAGCAGCCTCTTATAGCAAATATTAAAACTACTTGTTTTTACATCTATATAATCATTATAAATTTCAATCGTGTACTTACAAAACCCACTATCACTAATAAAAAATTCGTTTGAATACTCTGTAGATGTTGTATTGATTGAATCAGCATCATACAAAGCCATATTGACTTTGTTTTTTTCACTAGAGAAAACGTACTCTCGTCTAATGCTAAAGGAATATGACTCTTGGGGTCTTATGGTAGTAGTACTATTGAGCATTCTATCTACCTCTTCCAATGAAGGCTCTATAGAATTAGCGTTAGACTCACCTCTAAATAACTTTAAATCATAATTTTTTAAGTTAACTACTTCTATCCTAGGGCTCAGAATATAAGAATATGTAATAGAGAGAACTATAAATAAAACTATAAACAGTAAAGAGTATTTTAAAATTCTCATATTTTTTAGCATCCACTGTCTACCTAAAACAATAGCGATTAATTTTTATTATTAATTCAAATAAATACCACCTTTAGTTAAAAATAACTTCTTATAGCAAATATTCAATCCTGTGCTCTCAATGTCATTGTAACTATCATAGACATTTATTTTATACTTGCAAGATCCGCTATCTCCTATCATAAAACTCCTTCCTAAAACCAAACCTTCTTTTTCGTATGATACATCCACTCTTATTTTCTCATCATTTCTTATGGATCTCATACTAATATTATAAGTATGACTTTCATTTGGTTTTACATATACTATATTATCAAAAATATCCTCTACTTCATCCAGATCAGGATCGGAATTTTTATTTTTAAATTCACCTTTAGTTGCTCTAATAGCATAACCTGTATTATTAATCACCTTTAACTTTGGAAAGAAAAAGCTGTAAAAAACACCGAACACAACAACAATCAATGTAAATACAGTTGTTTTATATTTCATATAAAAGCTCGTATAAATTTAAAAAACACAACCCTATTAATCATCTAAGACAATAATTTTTAACTTTAAGAATCTAAACTTGATTATTCGACTAAAAAGTTATTTCTCTTAGAGGTATATACATCGCAATATTTGTACTTATAATAGAAGGTTTTAGACCACGTATTGCTTGGTGGTAAAGGTCTTTGAACAGCAATGTGGCAGTCTTTGAGCGCGTCGCTCATTGTTATGTCAAAGCCAAAGGGACTGACGATGTCCTCTACCAAGGCGGCCAAGCTTAGGTAATCGTGCACGCTCATTGACCAGTGTGACAATATAGCAATAGTTGCATTTCATTTAACCGTTATAAGCCATCACTGCCAGCGCAAATAGCCAGACATTAATACCGATAGCAACCATCCAAGAGAGATTGACCTGCCAGTTTTTACCTGCAAATGCCTTTTGCGCTTCGGGGGTTATCGGTTGTATGGGGTAAGGGTTGTACTGACTATCCCACGTCAATAGCTTATTTACCTCAGGGTGTAAAATAGCGCGCTTGGTACACTGATAATGATTGGATTGAAATAAGTTACCCAGCGCAATGAGTGACCCAACTATCAGCATAACCGCCCGCCCAGCGCCTGTATGACGGCTGTTTAGTATGCCTAATTTACGATAAATAATATCTGCGCACGCAAATAACGACTTGCTGGTATCTGCAGGATAGGCTTGGCAAATCTCGTTATCAATCGGTAAATCCTCAGCTGGACGCTCCATATAGGTACGAATAAATGCCCACTGTACGCGGGGATCCACTCTATAGTCCTCAAGCTTAAGGTGATGAGTGATAGCACCCGTTTTAGGATCTGCGACATAAAGATTGAGCGGTGTATAAGCTTAGTTATAGCGATCTAAATGTAGGTCTGGATGAACATCTTTATAATCGACTATTCTAAGCTCATAAGGCTGCCTAAACTTCATTAATGGACGATAGTAATACGCAATCTTTTGTTCTTTTTTTAAGAAATAGTATTGAGTGCGGTATGGATATTTTCTGATGAACTGATAGAGAAGTAGAATTAAGGGTGTACATGATGATACAAATATAAAAAGCGTTACAAAAACGTTTATAATAGACCAATCATTCAAATAAAAATAGTTTATATCGTCAATTAAACTGATTATAAAGAAAAATACTGAGAAATACACCCAGCTAATAGCAAAGTAAAAGACCCAGAAATAAGCTGGTAAAAATGTCATATAATCAGGATTTATATTTTGAATTTCTTTATTTAAATGATTAATGTCGTCAATATTTTTTAGTAAAGAGGTATCAATATCTCTGCTATAAGGTCGCTCAAGCGGGTTATTCAGCTCGCTAATGTGTTTGGAAAAATCGTCGCGTAATTGCATTGTTTAGCCTTTCTACTGACAGAATGTCGACCGTTAGCATGCTTCATATTAGATACTTATATTTTAGGGCAACCAACCCAAACTAACCATGTACCAAAGCTTATCGACCAAACTTGGATAGTCACCGTGTGGTCTTGCAGCGCCCATCATATCTATAAGAAAAGCGCCTACGAATAATAGGAGAATCAGCGCACATAAAAACATAATCAGGTTAATGACAGTTTTCCAAAAGAGCTTGTTGTTTTGCTCCAGATTACCTTCTGGTAAATACTTATTTAAGTCATAAGGATCATTGGGGTCAATCTTACATTCAGCTTCGATTGCTTCGGGGAAACGATGCCGATAGCATGTTAGCATTGAAATAAGTCTGCCAACATACCGAATAGCTATCATAGGAGAGAATATAGCAAAAATGTATTTAGGCATGACGGTCTCTTTAGGATATTCCATATTCATATGATCAAAATGAAACTCTAACTTGATACGCTCTAAAGACTGAATGGGGGTTTCTCTATATTTATGTATTGGGTAGACATAACGAACAGCATTTTTAGCCTGTAAAAATTGCTTCTCATTTTTACTCATATAGCTAGTAAAAAATTCAAAATGCATAATTAGCTCTTCTTCATCTCCTTTAATATGAAATGGTAAGGCAAACATCGCTTCTATGGTTTCGCCATCTGATGCGAATTTAACTCCTCTAATATCGGCATCTTCTTTCATATAGAAAATATAAAAGTGTATGTCTGACCAATTAAATACTTCAACTTTTTTATTGTATTGACGAACATATACTTTACGTGTTTTTCGGTTAAAGCGAACAGGGTAATGACGACTGGTAAGCACTTCGGTAGAAACAGCGAATAACATGAGAAAGGTTACTATACCAACTGTGAGAGAAACGATAACTAGAAAAAGACTACTAAAGTAATCACCATTTAATAAATCTTCTAACGCAAAACTCATAAAAGGTATCAGCATATATATTCCTAGACCTGCTAAAGCGCCTGAAACAACTACCGCATCACCTCGACGTCTATCATTTCGCCCTATTGTCTCAAGATAAGTTGAATTGAATTGAACGACTGTCTGCTGCGGATGCAACGGTACATCGTAGCGACGGCTTTTGCGCAGCGGTACAATATGCTCAATACCTTTTAGGTCATCAATCTTACTGCCTATATGCCAGTAGCCTCTATAAATATAAGGAAAACGCTTTGTAAACCCTAAGCGCCCATTCATGTCTATTAAATGACTGTCCATAACTTATTCTGTTCCATCTACTGCTTTGCCTTGTATAGTACTTCTGACGCTGCGCCAGTTGATTAAGGATAACTAAAAGGTATTTTTCTTGTTTTTTTATTGTGTCGCAAGAGATTACAGAAAAAATCTGTAATCTTATTACACCACTTTTATACTTAACTGCTCTATCTGTTAGTATCTTATACTCCTTGTATAAAGTACATCTGCTAAGAAGAGTAAAAATACATCCATAAAAACAAGGGCTCTGTAATCGAATAAATAAACACTTTCAAAGGTGCTTTTTGGAAAGAATAAAACAGCAACGATTAAATATGAGGAAAAAATCAATATTAAAAAAACCTTAATATTTATTTTTGTAATGACAGGATAAAAACAAATAGCAAAAAGTATCACCAGTCCTATTATCTCCCACCATCGCCCTGTAGGAAACCAAAGAGTAGATAAAAATACTATGGGTAAAAGCAATATATGTATAAATCTCGATATGTAATATAAACTTTTACTTAACGCTGATACATGCATGACAACATCCCAATTTTTTCTGTATATTATTATAAGGCTCTGTATATTTATCCATTGCTAGGTAAGTCTTAGTCGCTCCCCCTGCCACACCTTTACTAGATTATTCTAGGTTCTTATAGTGCCTACTGTTGTGCTGATCTGCTTTAATATGAGTACTATCTATAAAAATCCATTCAAGATCTGAGTACTTGACTCATGATGTAAAAAGTGCAATCAGCTTACTACTGCGAAACCGCTTTTGGTAAGATTTATAGAAAATATTAAGCTTGCTAAGATACAGTGGTAAGTCACACCAAGGACAACCAGCGCGCACCCGATACAACACATTTAAAACCGTATTCCTAAAGCCTCCTTTATCATAGGACAGCTCTTAGTTTTCTCTATTTTTTATTTTTTATTTTTTATAATACCGTGAAACATAAAAAACCATATATTTTTATATGCTAACTTAAATATCAAACGCTATATATTTTTTACAATCTATTTCGCAAAGGCATTCAAAACATCTTTGCTATTTATCATAATTTAAAAAATACTATTACTTTATTATTCCAATTTTACGATTCTCAATAAATAGGTTTATCTACACATAAGCTATAAATATAAAAAGGTGAGTCTGCTGGGATTCTTTGATTAGTATAGCTTAAAAAATCCCAAGCTACCTCAAAGCTTTCGAATAAACCATGCTGATTAATATATTTTAAATAATTTTCTCTACAATATTCTAAAGAGCTACTACTATAACCTCAGTTTGATAATCCACTCAACGTGCTGCCATTTGCAACATCATATCCAAGAAATATAAAATCCTTGTTAATAGATTCTGATCTGTATTCCATTGCCCATACCTCCGTTGGAACATAATCGAAAAAATGTAGATAACTCGCTGTTAGCACCCTATTTTTCTCTGTGACGCTATAACCTGTTAAATCTATCAGTCTTTCTTTATCACGCCATTTAATGTAGTTATCCATCATCTCTTGTTCAGATAACTCATCTAAAAAATCATAGCTCTCCTCCCAAACACTACTATCTACTGACTTTGGTAGCCTAATATGAGGATCTATTAAAAACTGTAACCTTCGCTCCCTAGTCCAGTCAGGATCACTATTTACTATATTCACGGAGTAACCCATTAAAATTGTATCCATATATTTACAATACCTTATCTTGAAAAATCTTTTCCCATTGGTCCATATCATCCTGGCTGTGTAACTGGTGGTACGGCTATTTTTAAACTCTTCCAAAAGCATTGACAATTTTTTGGATTTTGGTTCATTTGAGACATATTGAAATGGGGTGCTGGCTCCATGCCAACCACAGCGGGCACACCGAGTGCTTGTGCTTTTGCAACGTCCTTTGGCTTGTTATAATGCGGAGCAGAACCCTCAGAATCGGGGCGGTAACCTATAGTGCCTTTAACAGGATTACATGGTGGACAACAATTACCCGAAGTACAAGGATTATCAGTAGCTGATTTTGCTTTCGCTTTCGCTAATTGTTCTTCTGTAGGATGAAAGGTTGCATCACCCATCGTTGTCGGCGTTATAGCTTGCCAAATAACTTCTGGCACACCACGTCCAACCCTCCCAGCCGTTTTCGCAGCGTTTGCAATACTAACTTCTAACCCCAAAGGATCCACCCAACCTGTGGGAGTTGGTGCATACTGGAACACATTATTACCGCCCATGAGCTCTATCGAATCACGCGTGGTAAACATCCCCATATCAGGGTCATAATATCTAAAACGGTTATAGTGTAGTCCCGTTTCCTCGTCAAAGTGCTGACCTTGGAACCTGATAGGTTGTAGCTCATTTTGACTGACTTGTATATTACCAATCATTTGCTCGTGACAAATAACCTTTGCAGTATTTCCCCAAGCCTCATAATCAGCCAGCCAAACTACCTCGCCCTTCTCATTAGTCAGCTCATTTGGCGTACCGAGTTGATCGTTATGATAATGATAGACTCGTATTGCGCTGCTATCTTGTTCGTGATTTATTTGATTAAAATCATCATTAGCCACTTTTGACAGGTCATCACGCAACCACATCAATCTAGCAACAGGAACAAAGCTGCCCTGATCATAGACAGTGGTATAGACCTGACGGTTACTGTACGCTTGTATCGGTAAATCCCCATCCCAAAGTATATATTCGTATTGGGTTGTACTGACCTGTGCTGACTGCTCTTTATTCTGCGTACGGCTGTTAACTTCACTGTACTTAGTGATACGCCGTCCAAAGGCATCATAGTAATAAGTGGTTTGGGTTTCAGTGATTTGCGTATTTTTGTGCTCTATACGGACGCTTCTTTTTAGCTCATTATTAGCATTGTAGTGTAGTTGTAGGTCTACACTTGATGCGGCATCAGTGGCGTTAATAGATGTTATTGCCTTGTGATGTACTCGACCATGCGTGTCGTAGACATAGCGAATACGCTGGTTATTCTGAATCAGCTCACTTGGTCTGCCATGATGGGCGAATGCTTTTTCTGCTATATCATCTACTGTTTGTACTGATACACGGTTACTGGCTGGATCAAAAGCAAAATGTTCAATAGTGGCTTGCTCGTTATAACTATTGTTGAATTTATGCTCAGTGAGACGTCCGAGCACATCATACTGATATTGGTGATGACGAGTGAAGGTGTTTAGCAGTTCATAGTCATCACTGTCTTTGTTAGGGTGGATATCATTCAGCTGACGAACCATGCTCTGACCTGTTAGCTGAGTGAGCTGTCCTGCGTCATAGCGATACTGACGTTGTATGACGGTATGTCCGTCATACATACTGGACTGCTCAAGTAGTCTTCCCATAGTGTCATAGTGATAGTGACTATCGAGCACACCCTGCTGACGACTGACCTCAAGATGCAGTTTGTTGCGCTCACTATGCCGCAGCTCTATATGCTGATCAGCATTGGGGTCAAACAGACTTTGATTGTACAAATGACCTGAGCCGTAGTAGAGCTGATTGATTTCTTTACCGTCTGGCAAAATGGTTTTTATACGGTTGCCAACTTCATCATAATGATGCTGTAGCTCAAGATTATATTTCTGTTCGATACCATCGATAGGTAGCCAGCTTGACTGCTTTTCCTTAATCAATTGAACATTGGCATCATAGGTTAGGCTGATTTGGCTGTGCTCGTTTGTTGCCGTAAGTAGCTGTCCTAGTTTATTGAAGGTATAGTCCGTGCGTTCGGTCTGGTCTCCACTACTGCTACTTTGGTAGCGCAGTTGACCGAGTAGGTCGCGTTCATAAACGATGCGGCGTTGCTGTGCCGTTGATTGTTGGGTATTGTCTGTTTGGGTAGTTAAATGACCTAATGCGTCATAAGTATAACGACTCTGATAACTATCAAAGCGCGTTTCTGCTATAAGATTGTCGCCTTTGTCATAGCTAAAGTACCAATACTCATTGTTTTCATTGGTCAGCTCGTACAGACGACGATAGCTATCATAAGCATAAGTGAGACTATACCCTGCCTCATTGGTTTGCTTGCTTAATAGTCCATCTATGTCATAATCAAACGTCATACCCTCTTTAGCATTATTGGCAGACCGCTTAGTGACTTGACCCAGATCGTTATATTGCATTTGCACAGTATTACCATCAGGATAGTCAACTTGACGCACAAGGCTATCCAGCCAAGGTTTGCTATCATCGTAGTGATATCGCGTACTTTGTCCTTCCGCATTGACAACCTGTGCTATACGCTGCTGCTCATCGTAGACATATTCAGTGCTATAACCGCTACAGTCTGTTTGACGTACCAGATTACCACTATCATCAAATTCAAACTTAAAGCGGCTACCGTTTGCCAGTACCTTTTCTATGATATTGCCTTTATCGTCATAGCTGTACTTAGTGGCATGCTTTAAAGGATTGATAGTTTCGGTTAGTTGCGCTTTATCGTTATAAAAAAAGCGCTGCGTATTGCCCAAAGCATCTTTATAGGCGACAAGCTGATTGCCGACATACTTATAGTGAACGGCGCTATATTCTGCCTTGCCTGTATGAGCATCACGCCCGATAAGTTCTTTTTTGCTGATCAGCTTATCGTCTTCATATCCTCTTACCTAAAATAATCATCTAATAGAATTTTCCTATAACACAATCCCATTTCTTCATTATTATATTCTATATTATTTTCGTATATATTAATTACATACTTACAAAAACCCTTTTTATCTAAATAAAAATATGAATTTGTATTTAATTTTATATTATAATCACTATCTTTTGCTATAGCCGCTATCAAAACACCGTCTTTCTTATTGTAAGAAAAAATATCTAAATTTAATATATCTGAATAACTATCTTTAGGTTTTATATCTATGTATCCATATGTCATTTCATCGGATTCTTCTATATCTGGTTCTGATTTATTATTACTGTTTATTTCTGTAATATACAATCTTATATCATGGCTAGTATCATTATTAATAATAATTTTCGGATTCATAAAATTAATATAAATCACACAAACTAAAAAAATTATAGCGAGTACAATTAACAACTTTACCCTATTCATAAAACCTCTTTTATCCCTCTTAAAACACTCTCTATACTAACTTCCTGTATCTGCTCTCTTTGCTAAGAACATAAAAAGAATACTACCAAAGAACCAGAATAAGGCTATCAATAAAGATATAACATTTAGAACTAACCATTGATAATGATACTTAATTAGTACAAGTGTATTTTTTTCGTCTAAGTTATTATGCATCGTACCAGCACCATTTTTAAACATAGGAAAGTATCCTTTTTTTCTGTATATTAACTGATATTGAATAATATATAGGGATTGCGATGAAGTTCATAAATAACATTTCATACATATTCAACTTTCCTTTATAATATTCTTCACTACCATAAAGGTACTTGCATAAAGGCTTTAAATTACGATGGGTGTATCGAATAACTAGTTGCTGTGAAATCATCCATAAAACTATACCTATTATAAAAATAAGAGTACCAATATCTGCTAATAAGTCATAAGTCATAGACTATTTACCTTATCTCCAAGCCTTTCTCCAAAGAATGCTCCAGCTTCACCACCCCAATACCCTCCAGCTACCCCCCCCCTCACCAGCTGCTCCAACACCAATAACTATCAAGCCTACGCCGCCTGTACTAGCGCCTATTAAAACAGTAGCCAAAGCTGCCCCAGCAGTTCCATATGCTAAACTTTATTTCGGTATTGCTATCTCCGTCATAAATGTTTTGCAATCATTACTGTCTTCATAGTTTCTAATAAAGCTAACGCTTTTCTGTAATATTATTCTACTTTTTAGCCAACCAAATAAACAAACTACTGCCAACAAACCAGAAAACCATTAATGAAAAAGTTAAAAATGAACCAATAACTAGCTTTTTGTGTTGCTTGTACATTTTAAGTGCACTTTTGTCACTAAGTGCAGGATACCAAGCTAGTTGCGGTATTTTAAACGAACCATATTTTTTATATTTCAAATGATAATTCATGTAAATACTAGCCATGGCGATGATAAAAAAAATGAATATCATACCCATCCATTTTTTTATCATAATACGTTTCATCTGAGTACAAAATATAGGATATATCTTTCTTATTTCTTCTAAAATAAACAATGCACAATTGATATGTAATCATCCAACTAAGCATTCCTCCTATAAAAATAAAAATAGCAATCAGTTCTAAAGTATCTTTTTGATTCATCATATTCTCTTATTAATAAATTCAGCAGCATCTTCACCTAACCCCGCTCCATATAAACCGCCTGCGATCCCCGCTCCAGCAGCCACTACTCCAACTAGAATAAAGCCTACACCGAAAGTTCCAATACCAAATGCACCTGCGGCTAACATTACTGCTCCTGATCCAATACCTGCTCCACCTAGACTTCCTTCTAGCTTTAAGGTTTCTTTAATGATAGTTTTCTGAGTATGACTGCTATCTCCTGTACCATATGCATCTTTTATGTTCATAGTTGCATCAGCAACGCTAACAGCCACAAGCAAATTACCGCCTACTTTTG
The DNA here is from genome assembly GCF_904846035.1 of Psychrobacter aestuarii. Lineage (GTDB taxonomy): Bacteria > Pseudomonadota > Gammaproteobacteria > Pseudomonadales > Moraxellaceae > Psychrobacter > Psychrobacter aestuarii. Next base: position 2,021,935 of record NZ_CAJGYT010000001.1, on the reverse strand, counting down.
TAAACTTATCCCCCCCTTATATGTAGGAGAGCGCGCATAGATATTTTTCTTTATCTGTCGTCTTAGCTTATCTGTCTGTACTCCCGCATTGTATTTAAAATAACTTTGTGCAAATGAATTATCAAAATTTTTGAATAGCTTACTATATTTCTGCTTAAATAATTTGAAGTTTTTAGGGTTAGCCAATTTAGTCTTCTTAGACTTCTCGTAATCCATAGCCTTAACAATTTTGGAATATGCTTCTGTTACCTTCTTATTACTCACTTCATTGAAAGTGACGATTCCTTGGGAAGTTCCTGCTGCAACAGCAGCATAGTTAACACCATCTGAAGGTTTTTTCTGATTTTTAGGTTTTTCCGTTAGTGCCACGTATTCTGAACTTGATAACACATCATGTAAAAAATCTATATTTCTTGCGAACCTTTCACCTTCAAAACCAAATTCTTTTTTTGTTTTATCGAACTCAATCTTTTCCTTTTTAACATCCTTTTTCATTTCTGCTAACTCTTTATTTTTATCGTTTGAAGAGTTAGATATAATAACAAAATCTCCAGGATAGAGATTAAGAATAGGATTTCCTTTTAAATGTGGATTATTCTTCCTAAAGTTAACTTCTTCTACATTTTTACGATAATGATGTTGATATATTCTTGTTAGAAAATCATGTAGCGTCTCCTGTTCCTCTATGATCATCCATCCAACTTCTGTATCATCTACTTCAACTATTTTATTATTTTTCGGATCATTTAATGATTGACTCTCAGATAACTTCAAGGGATAAACACTGCATCGTCCCGTTTTAGACAAGCGCTTAGCCGTAACTTTCTTAACTAAATCACCTGAGCTATCTCTAATATAATACGCTATTTCTTCTACCTCACGATTGGATAACTTCTGTATTTGAGATAATCCATTCGCATCGAAGCTCAAATCTTTTTTATCAATAGGTGGCGTTTTACCTTCTGGTTTTGAGTATAAATTTTTATAGGTAACGATCAGATCATATTTCACTGAACTCATATCAATGACTGTAGATGATGTTAATTTAAGTCTGGTATAGTAATTGGACATTTTATTCTTCAACCTCTGTATCATTTTCATCTGGTTCTATGGCTTCATCGACTTCGTTGGTAATCACATGTAGTACATAATTTTTCGATTCATCATCTACAATAAGTTTTAGCTTACCTTCGTAGTCAGTTGTACATACCTCGGTCGAACCATCAGGCTTGATAAGCAGACACTTAGTAAAAGGTAGTGGTTCATCATCTTGGTTTTTAACAATATAACGAAGATAGAAGTCTAAGTTTTCGGGTAATTTCGCTCTTGGTAAGAACACATTAGAAGAGCCCCCACCACCCCCACTCCCCCAATCTACCTTACTCGCCTTATAGCCTGCTTGGCTTGGCGTAATCAAGGTCACATCGCCGCCTGACATCTCAATGCCACTACCTGCCGCTTTAAGGGTCAAGGTATCAGACGCGATGATGTCGATACTGCTGCGGCTATGAATACGTAGGGTCTGCTCACTGTCTAGGCGCATCTCGTTTTGATGCGCTTGGATGACCATATCGCCATGAGCGGCGGTGTGCGTCTGGGCTTTGTTGCTGTAGTACTGTACATTGCCCGCGACCAGATGATTGATCTGCGATTGGCTGTGGTGATGCGTATGCGCTGTGGCATGACTGTGCGTGTTTTGCATGCTGGTCTGCTGGCGGTGCTGCCCTGTAAAGATACCCATATCATGCTGGGCATGTATCAGGATATGCGGCTGTTGCCATGCACCTGCATCATTCAAGGCATTGTCGGTACTGTCTTTACTGACCTTTGCATAGGGGGTTTCGCCGTCTTCCATGGGTGGTTCACTGTTGTCTTTTAGTCCAACAGGGTGATGGGTACTTGCTAGGGTGGCGTAGGCTTGTTGCTGCTGGTCGGCGGTTTGTAGCTGGCTGTGGCTTTGATGGCTCATGTGCCCTTTGCTATTGTCGCTACTGATATAGATACCTGTACTGCCTTGTAGACTGCCTGCCGCTTGGGTTTCGATGCTGATACCTTGTCCACGCGCTTGACCTCGGGTGTGGTCGGTCTGCTGATACAGTTGCCCAAGGTTCATGCTGCTGTGATGGCTACTACTGTAGAGACTGATTTGTTCACTGCCGCTATACAGGTCGAACATCAGCTGGTTGTAGCCGTTGGTGCTGCTGTCTTTGGTAGCGTCCCCTGTACGGCTGCTATCGATACTTTGGGTCTTGATACCGTCGATAGGATGATTGTGACTTTGGTTTATAAACCATGTGGGGCTGGTGGCGTCAATGGCATCGCTGTCACTGGTGATGCTGTTGTGCTGAGCATCAGGGTTGCCTTGACCATTGTGCGTGCTGCCGACGATGACAGGGTGAGTAATGTCACCACCGATAAAGTCGATTAAGACGTGCTGACCGTGACGTAGTGGGTGCGTCTGCCCCATGTGGTCAGCAACCAGATGGCTTGCGATCACAACAAGTAATATCACCCGCTCCCAAATCTAATAATATTCATTTTCTATATCTTTATAAACCTTCAGTGCCGCTACTAGTTTTAGTGTCTCATTAGAAAATCGGGATATTAACGATATACCTATTATGACTATTTATACAAAAATACTGGCGTCTTGATAATAATTCTAAATCTTAAAGCTAACCAGTGCGTTTAATTTTAAAAATTCTTTAACAGATAAAGATAAAAACATCATACTCAATGCAATCATGGATAGAGAAATAACGAAAGATACTAAAGAGTTCTGATTATTATTTAACATAATTTTTGCTGACACTTGAGGATGACCACCAAACAAACCAGCAATTATAATGGGTACTGATAAACATAACATTACAATCATACTCAAACCTAGCCCTGAGTTGAACGATGATTTTTTCAAACCTTTAATCCAAAAATCTATCATAAAAACAAAGCTACCATTACTATCAATTTTAATAGAGTTCTTAATTATTTCTTTATATATATTTATATTTTTATAAGATATATATATATCCAGAAAAAACAAGGAAAAGTAAAATACTATTAACACAATAGCAAGAATTTTTAATGAAATTTTAAACCCTGTTTCTATAAGAAAAACTCCTCCAATATAATAAAAAAGCAGAGAGGTACATAATGTACCAATAAAAGAACCTATGAAAAATCTATAAGTTTTATACATATACCATGTAGTAGGAATGACAGTATACATCAAAAAAAAAGACAGTATGAAAACTGTCCAAAACTGACTTATTTCCAATAAATAATGAGCAAAGGCGAGTGACCATGATGCGATTAATACAACTGCGGGAATACTTATTTTCCCAATAAAGTGCATATAAAGTTTTTCTGGAAATTCATTTATATCAGGTAGTCGACATAACATATTTTTCAAAATAGCTCTCCAAAATTAATAACCAGCTTCATCTATATATTTTTTAGCTTTATCAGTAATTGCAAATTTCCTATCTACAAACTCAAGTGAAAACGAAACTGCAATGACAGTAACAGCACCTATTGCAACTATGGCAATAGCTGGTGCAGCTGCCGTCATGGTTGCAATTGCTAAGCCTCCCATTACTACACCAGCTGCGGTCGCGACGACTCCTTTGATTGCACTACTCCCTAACCCTATCCATAAATCTGACCAATTATTGAATGGATCGTCTGTAGTAAGCCATTCTGCTATCTCAAAATAAGCAACTATACCAAACCCTATACCTCCTAGACTCTTACCAGCCGTAGATGCAGTAGTTTTGACTGCCGCTCCTACTCCCGCTGTAGATGCAGCAATATACACGCTAGATGCAGAAGCAATCATTCCTACCTTCATATTATTTATACCATATCTTGTACCTTTTAAAAAACTTCTCAAGCCAGAATAGCCTTTAAAGATAATCATATTGCTTCCAGTTTTAGATTTTTTAATATAGAATTTTAGAACTTCTTTTTTTTCCTTACCGACTTTAAGCTTTTTGAGCGAATCATATATAAAACCTCTATTATTTTCTTTTAAAGCATTCTGCGCTTCTCCTAATGTAGGCAACACAACTCCATCAAACATTATCGAGCTAAATATAGTATTAGCAATTTTTACCAAGTCATTAGTATTACCTTTGCTCTCCCTATCGAATTCGTAAAACCCTTCATTAATTTCTTCCTTAGTTGCAAAATGCCACATCATAACTTCAGTATTTACAATACTATCAGAAGATATTTTTTGTCTTGTTACACTGTTTGATTTATTATTTAAGCAGAATACCAAAGACTTATTATTTTTATTAGGATCAAGCGAACCTAAAGGAAACTTAGATATCAGTTTTCCTGATTTCTTTAATAATAAATTACCATTATATTTCTTAGGTATATATACATTTCTAAGCGTATTGTCCTGAAATGTTACCTTTCTTGTCTCTGCAATATCATGATCGTACAAGACTCCTTTGTCCTCTCTCTCTATTGTATAGCTCGCACCCTTTTGTATATTTATATCTAGTAAAACCTTACGATACTCTCTTAAGTCCTTTAACTTAGTTATAGATTCTTTTTCTAGTTCTTCAGTATTTCCTGATGCTACTGCAATTTTATGCAGCCTATACGCCTTATCTGATCCTATAGGTATTAATCTTAGATTAAACTCTGGATGTACTAATTTAGTTTTTGGAGGTATAGCCTTTATATGTACATCATGTGTTTTATTTTTTGACATATCATCAAATATCTCTTTATTCTTTCCTGTCAATATCGATGAAGAAATATATTTAGACTCTCCATTTTTACACTTTCCATGCACAGAAAAACTTCTTTTCTTACTGTCTTTAAAGGTAATAATATAACCCCAATTTAAAGCCTTTCCGTTACTATCTACTAATTTCATCTTAAAATAGTGATTTTCAACTATTACATTGATAATAGGTTTATTCTTATTTGAGGTAACAAAAGCAACTCCATCTATAAATATTGACTGCCATTTATTCTCAGCAATATTCTTCATTTCTATATATATTTTCTCATTATCTCTAACATTTATATATTCTGTCCTACCATACTTATCTAAAACTACAGAAGATTTAGAAGGAGATATGACTTCTTTTCTAGCGTTCTTTAATCTATAAGCACCACCATCGAATCCAAAGCGTCCATTAGGATTTTTATAGTTAATCTGACATCTCATTTTTATCATTTGACTGCTCACTTCTCACCTACTCTAGTAATTTCAACGCCACTTAAAAGTTCAATATCAAAATGAACAGCTACTTCTTCTGGCTGCTTAGTTTGGAATTGCTGTGTTTTTCCTTCTGCATTGGTAATACCTTCTGTTACATCTCCGTTATCGAACATTGCAATATATCGAACTTTTTCTCTCGGCTTATTGCTTGCATCTAAGAGCTGAAACTGTGTTGTATATAAAGGTTCATCTGCTATTTCTGCTTGCGCTAGATAAATTTGACTACCATTACCTCCACCCCCACTCCCCCAATCTACCTTACTCGCCTTATAGCCTGCTTGGCTTGGCGTAATCAAGGTCACATCGCCGCCTGACATCTCAATGCCACTACCTGCCGCTTTAAGGGTCAAGGTATCAGACGCGATGATGTCGATACTGCTGCGGCTATGAATACGTAGGGTCTGCTCACTGTCTAGGCGCATCTCGTTTTGATGCGCTTGGATGACCATATCGCCATGAGCGGCGGTGTGCGTCTGGGCTTTGTTGCTGTAGTACTGTACATTGCCCGCGACCAGATGATTGATCTGCGATTGGCTGTGGTGATGCGTATGCGCTGTGGCATGACTGTGCGTGTTTGCATGCTGGTCTGCTGGCGGTGCTGCCCTGTAAAGATACCCATATCATGCTGGGCATGTATCAGGATATGCGGCTGTTGCCATGCACCTGCATCATTCAAGGCATTGTCGGTACTGTCTTTACTGACCTTTGCATAGGGGGTTTCGCCGTCTTCCATGGGTGGTTCACTGTTGTCTTTTAGTCCAACAGGGTGATGGGTACTTGCTAGGGTGGCGTAGGCTTGTTGCTGCTGGTCGGCGGTTTGTAGCTGGCTGTGGCTTTGATGGCTCATGTGCCCTTTGCTATTGTCGCTACTGATATAGATACCTGTACTGCCTTGTAGACTGCCTGCCGCTTGGGTTTCGATGCTGATACCTTGTCCACGCGCTTGACCTCGGGTGTGGTCGGTCTGCTGATACAGTTGCCCAAGGTTCATGCTGTGATGGCTACTACTGTAGAGACTGATTTGTTCACTGCCGCTATACAGGTCGAACATCAGCTGGTTGTAGCCGTTGGTGCTGCTGTCTTTGGTAGCGTCCCCTGTACGGCTGCTATCGATACTTTGGGTCTTGATACCGTCGATAGGATGATTGTGACTTTGGTTTATAAACCATGTGGGGCTGGTGGCGTCAATGGCATCGCTGTCACTGGTGATGCTGTTGTGCTGAGCATCAGGGTTGCCTTGACCATTGTGCGTGCTGCCGACGATGACAGGGTGAGTAATGTCACCACCGATAAAGTCGATTAAGACGTGCTGACCGTGACGCAATGGGTGCGTCTGTCCCATGTGGTCAGCGACCAGATGGCTTGCGATGGGTACCCACTGTGCGCTGTCGTCCATGCTCATGTCGTCTTCGTGCTGCCAGTGGTAGCGGATATGGGCGCGGTGATTGCGATCGGTGGTGATACCTTGGTTGCCCTCTGCGATGATGCTGGCGCTCATGAGTCCATGCAGGCTCGGATGCGCTTGCCCTAAACGGGTGAGCTGCTGCCCGTAGGGAATGTGATGGTGATACGGGTGCGGCTGATAGTGCGCGATGAGGTGATGGGTGTGGTCGGTCTTAGCGAGCTTGGCCTTGCCGCGCTGTTTGGGCTGCAAGGTAGTCGGGTCGATATACGATTGCCCGAGCCATTCTACAGGTAGGTGGTTGTCTATCTTATGACAAATGGCGCTGATACTAATAGGCTCGGTGACAAAGGGGTTGCCTGCTACGTGATAGCTGTGCGGCAGTTGTAAATGACGAATATTGCCTTGTAGCTCGCCTTGATAAGCGCGCTGCTCATAATAGTATTGCTGGCGCTGTGCCAATTGCTCAAGGGCGTCGCTGTCCATGTGGGTATGGCTGTGCAGATAGCGTTGATGCGCGCTGTCTTGTTTGGTGTCGCTTTGATGACTGCCGCTATAGCGGTCACGCAGGCGATTGTCATAACGGTGCAGGTGCGTTTCTTTAACATGACCGCTGGTTTGCGGACGTAGCATGGTGATGCGGTCTTGGGTGTCTGCCATGCTTGCAGGGTTTTGGCTTAGGGTATCGATGATGTCATCGCCATCAGGGTGCAAGGCTTTGTCATCGTGACGCACGAGCACGAGGATATGCGCGCTATCGCTATGCTCGTAGTAGCCTGTGATACCAAAGCGCTGTAGATGCTGCTGCAAGTAGGCAAGGTCGGTTTGGTTGTACTGGACGCTGTGCTGTATGTGACAGTCTTTGAGCGCGTCGCTCATTGTTATGTCAAAGCCAAAGGGACTGACAATGTCCTCTACCAAGGCAGCCAAGCTTAGGTGGTGGTGACGGCGATTGTGCGCGCTCAGGCGCAATTGATACAAAGCAGGCTCAACCACGATGCGATAGGTTGCCATACCGCCATTACTGCCAAGGGCAATTGCCTCTGTGATGATACCGTGGCGTACTTGGTTGGGCGTGAGCATACTGCCTGTTTGCCAATGCAAAGACAGCGCCTGACCGATCCATGACGCGACCGACAGCCCTGCACGCTCATTGACCAGTGTGATGACATAACGATAGCCGCAAAATAGCGCCTCGGTACGCGCCTTGTAAGACAGTCGGCGTAGGTCTTGATGATAAGGACTGGGATAATGCTCAGGCGCAGGCAGCGCGGCAGTTTCTTGATACGCTGCATCAGGGATATCCGCCCCGAGCAAGCTTTCTAATAAGAACGCCTCACTGATGATACTTTGCGCCAGCTCTGTTTGTGCGCTACGCAGCTGTAGGTATCGATGCGCCTGTGTCCACACCATGATTGACTCCTATTGAATGACTTCACGTCATGAGCAGTGACCCATACATCACATCTTGGGTGTTTGCCTGCGTCTGATTTTTAAAGGATTAAAGTAATGCGTTGATTGGCTATGGTCTTTGGTCTTTGGTCTTTATTAATGACTTTTCTGTAGATAAAGACCATGACCGATGTAGATAGCGGCATCTGCTAGTCAATGCCGCTGTATGTTTTAATACTCATCATAAGCAGGGGCTGGCGGTGTGATACCAATCATATCCACCAATGAAGACATTTGCTGCTCGTCCTTAATGACCCGTGCCAGCCACTGATCCAGCGGCATATCCGCCCACTCAATCGCCCGCTTTAATAAAAAAGTCACAGGGCTGTGTGGCTCATTACGCGCAAAGTAGTCTTGAATTTGTGCCATCTGTGTCAGTGCGTGCTGTCGATTGGTAAGATGATCGCTGTGCTGAGGATTAAAGCCCGATACAGCAGGTTGCGGCTGCGCGATGGGTTGCCCCGCGTCTTCTACACCCTCACTGACTGCGCTCGCTGTCTCAGCTGCTGTCGCTGCCGATGCGTGCTCAGCAATCAATGGGCTAAGGTGCGCGTCTAGGGTTTCAAGCAGCTCGGTCACTGGCGCAAAGACAGGCGCATCCATACCCATCACATCATTTAACTGATCGGTCAGTACTTGCCAGCGGGTTTGAATGGTTTTTAACGCATCAAACAGTGTGGTCTGCCAATGCGGTGCGCTTTGGCGAATGGCTTGGTGATAGTCGCCGACACTCAGACCCGCCTCGACATCATGGTTTTGCTGACGCTGCTTGTCGTGCTCGCGCGCACTTAAAAAGTGATTGTAGTTATAACTGTGATGCGCGGCGTCCGATAGCGGCAGCTGACGTAAATTATCAATCATCGCTTTGACGAACCAAGACAGCAGACCTGCACGGATGTCCATGCTGTCATCATCATCGAGCGGTGGATACATCGCTGCCCAATACTGCGTATTGAGCGCGTTCAAAAAGGCAAGACCGTGATTAAGACCCGTTAAGTGATCGGTGTGACCGAGCGCATCCACGTACCACAGCGCAATTTTAAGATCTTTACTGGTCTCAGTGATCAAGCTTGCGCATTCTGATTTGACAAAATCCCAATCCGCCACGCGCAGCTCAGTTACCCAGTCCCCTTGTGCCAATGCTGGGTCGTCTTCGATGCGGGCAGCCGTGATGGCATCCAGTCTGGGGTCAAAACTTAAGTCCTCGCCTACGCCGTAGTCACTGGGCTCAATCGGTGTCAGTAGCGTCTCAATATCCGTTAATACCGTACGGCTCATGACAATGCCTCCTCTGACTCAGTAGCACTGCTATCCGCTTGTGCGCTTGATTGTGCCATTTGTGACAAAGGTACGACAGGCGTGGTGATTAACTCATAAACAAACCCATCCGCCTCATCAACGCTGATTGTGATGCGCTCAAGTGTGCCTTTAGTATCATCATGCGCGAGCAACTGACTGGCAAGCTGCGGCAATAAGGTATGGTTAATAATAGCGTCCGCGTTTCTCGCGCCCGAATCGACTTCATGACAACGTGACAAAATCACCTCAATCACTTCAGGATCAATCTGACACTCCACACCATAATTGGTATGGATACGCGCAACGATTTTATTTAATTTGATATCAATAATGGTTGCTAGCGCATCATCCGTTAGCGGATAAAAAGGAATGGTGGTCAAACGCCCTAAAAACGCAGGTTTAAAGTCTTTGTACAGCTGCGGATTGATCAGCTGTTTGAGCGCTTCGCTATCAGGCAATACATGCTCACTGTCGCCTGTGGTATTGAGGCACGCCTGCATGATGGTCGACGAGCCAACATTACTGGTCAGTAAAATCAAGGTGTTTTTAAAGTCAATGACGCGACCTTCGCTGTCTTCCATCACGCCTTTGTCAAACACTTGGTAAAACAAATCGAGCACATCAGGGTGCGCTTTTTCAACCTCATCGAGCAGCAATACGCTATAAGGACGACGGCGGACAGCTTCGGTCAACACGCCGCCTTCACCATAGCCCACATAGCCTGGGGGCGAGCCTTTTAGTGATGCCACGCTATGCGCTTCTTGGTATTCTGATAGGTTAATGGTAATCAGGTTCTGCGCACCGCCGTACAGCACTTCTGCCAAGGTATGCGCGGTTTGTGTTTTACCCACACCACTGGGACCGACCAATAAGAAAATCCCTTGTGGACGACTTGGGTCATCCAAGCGCGCTTTTGCGGTATGAATGCGTTTTACAATGGCATCTAAGGCGTGGTCTTGCCCAATCACTTGCTGCTGTAATATAGGCGCAAGCTTGAGCACACGCTCTTTTTCATCGCCCGCCATATCGTTAAGTGGAATGCCCGTCCAGTCAGAAATGACTTGTTTAATCACCACTTCATTCAATACCGCATGTACCAAGTGATAAGCGTCTTGCGCCTCTACTAAGGCTTGCTCGATTGATTGATATTCGGCTTGTTTGTCTAAACGCTCACTTGATGACAGCTCACCGCGCAGCTCAGCACTTAACGTGTCTAGCTGTTGATTGAGCGTTTGCTGGGTTTGCCACGCTGCGGTCATCGCGTCCGTGACTTTTTTATTTTCTTGACGTTCTTCATCAAGGGCAGCAATTTTTTGGCTCAGCTTTTCTTGTAGCTCGGTACTGCCCACACGTTTAAGCTGATCATCCAAATGTTGGATATGCAAAGTGAGATGTTTATCGGTGGCAAGGCGCTTATCAATCGCGTTTGGAATGGATGTTTTTGACAAGCTGACACGAGCGGCGGCGGTGTCGAGGACGCTGACCGCCTTATCAGGCAATTGACGCTCGCTAATATAACGCGCTGATAACTCGACAGCGGCGCGCAATGCGTCATCTTCGATGATGATGTCAAAATGCTGCTGCATCTTGGCGCTTAACCCACGAATCATGGCAATCGCGGTTTCGGTATCAGGCTCTTTGACCTGTACCACTTGAAAACGGCGGGACAATGCCGCGTCTTTTTCAAAGTATTTTTTATATTCTGACCATGTGGTCGCGGCAATCGTACGCAGCTCCCCACGTGCAAGCGCAGGCTTTAGCAAGTTTGCCGCATCGTTTTGCCCTGCCGCGCCGCCTGCCCCAATCAAGGTATGGGCTTCGTCAATGAATAAAATAATCGGCTGCGGCGACGACTGTACCGCTTCAATCACTTGTTTTAGGCGGTTTTCAAACTCGCCTTTGACGCTAGCACCTGCCTGTAAAAGTCCTAAATCCAAGGTATGTAATGCCACATCTTGCAGCTGTGCAGGCACATCTTTAGCGACGATTTTTTGTGCCAACCCTTCAACGACTGCCGTTTTACCCACGCCAGCTTCCCCTGTCAGTATAGGGTTGTTTTGACGGCGGCGGATAAGAATATCAATCAGTTGATGAATCTCAAATTCACGTCCAATAACAGGGTCGATTTTGCCTGCGCTTGCTTGAGCGGTTAAGTTATAGGTATATTGATCGAGCGCTGCCTGTGCGTCATTATTACCCGATTTAGTGGTGTCTACAGTTGCTGCTGGCTCAAACGCTTGCTGGCTGTCCTTGTTTACTGGCGCATCGGATTCGCCAGCGACTGATGCAGATTCCGTACTTTGTGCGCAGATTTTGTCGTAATCGTTCTTTAGCATTACCGCATCAATATAGCGCAGCGCTTCAGGCAGACCTGCCAAAAGTGGCTGATAGTCATCAAAATTTAAAATCACCAGCAGGATATGCCCTGATTTTACTTGTGCTTCTTGGGCACTGTGGTTCGTTTGCGTACTCGCCACTTGCCACGCGTCTTGTAATAGCGCCATCAAACGACTGCTAAAGACGACCGAGCTGTCAGGACTGACCGACCACGCCTCTAGCTGCTCTTGTAGCATAGCCAGCAGCTCAGGTTGATTGATGCTATTTTTATTTAAAATGGCAGCGACATCGTTATTTGGCGTGGCAACCAGCTCATAGAGCAGATGCAGAACATCGACCTCTTGATGCCCCATTTCGATACAGTGCTTTGCCGCTTGTTGCAGGCTTTGACGGCAGCTTGGACTGAGGCGCGTGATGACCGCTTTTAATTGGCTCATAATAGATATCCTAGGTAAATAATGGCTAAATAAACAGGGGTTTGCGTTAACAATAAGAACGAAACCAGCAGATAAAGTAAAAGGACACCGTCATCACCTTTATGCTGCAGGTAACAAATAGCGGGTATCGCGGTGATGCTCGGTCGCGGGTTTTGAACATAAGAAGTTGCCCTGACCCAGTCCGCCCAGACTGTTTTTATTGAGCTGTAAACCATGAATGTGCCTTTTGTGCAGCTCAAGGGTCATTTCAATGGCAAGCGTGATACCGCACCACTTACGCACAAAATCAACAATCACGCGGCACATATCGCCCGATGGTAGCAAACGCAGATACTCTTCTTCGTTAAGACGGTGGCATATCAGCCTGATTTTGCTGTCATACTGCACCACCCGCGAGCCACAAAAGGTGGACACACCGAGACTCGCATACTGCGTGCCCAGCGCCGTTTGCTCCTCGCTTGGCAAGTCAAACCACTCCGCAACGAACTGCTCTACCGTCACTTTAATATTTAAAAAACGTGATAGCGCGTGTGCGAGCTGTGCTGCCGTCAAGCGCCCTGGGGCAATCGTCCCTGCGTAAGCAATCAGGCTATCGGTTGTCGAGATTTTTTTAGGTTGGCGTGCAAGGCTGCGTAGGCTCAACAGATATTTATCATTTTGCGTGCCCATCTCATATTGCAGCGGCAAGTGATAAAACCAGCTGGCATCGACATACAGCTGGGTTAGACGGTGATTAAACAAATCCATAAAAGCAGCAGCAGCTTTGTCTTTGCCATGCTGCACACGCGAAGCCAAGTAATCGGTATATAGCGCGGGCATTGCCGACAAAGGACCTGTCAAACCAATGACACTGGGGCAAATATCTAAGCTCGGCTGATGGTTGTCCCACGACTCCTGCGGCTGCAAGGTCATGGATTCAATCTCAGCGAGTGGAAACGCGAGCGATAGTGAAGCGCGAAAATTCACCGTTATCGGCTGTTCACTACGGTTCACCGCTTGCTGAATCAAACGATAGGCTTGTACCAGCTCGTAGCGCTGTGGCTCAGCGAGTAGCGAGCCTAAATAAGAGGAGCAAAACCGCTGCGGGGCTGACATCGATAAATCTCCTCTTTGGTTACGGCATCTATAATCGCAATTTCCACAAAACTGTTTAGGCTGGCATGGTAGCCAAACACCACCGCCAATAAATGCGCAAACTGACGGATACTGACTTCTAAAAATGGCTCTTTTTGAATGCCAATATGAATGACGGTGCCGCGTATGAATCCTGGCTGTGGATAGCGCTGGATGCGCTTGGTTTTTACGCTCGTCTCTACCGAGACCAAACCATCAATCAGCTGTTTGTTGGCAGCAGTTTCAGGCGCATCAAACAGCGTTAGGTATTCTTTTAACAAGTCGGCATTCTGTGCGGACAGGGACAAAAAGTTTAAGCCCAATAAGGAGATTAAGCGCCAGCGTTCATCGCCTGTATAGTTGACACGGACCGTACGGGTCGGCTGCTTTAAAAATGCCAGACGGCTAAAGCCTGTCATGCTGTCACTAAACAAATCACCACGGCTTTGCCCAAAGAGCAGCTGCGATGGCAAATCACGATTGGTACAACGCAAGGTGGCACTCATCGTCAAAGTATTGGCGACGTCTTCAGCATGCTTATCAACAAACATAATCTGATATTCAAAGCCTTGATGAAACTCAGCCATATCTTTATCACGCTTAAGATGATAATAGCGCCCCGCCCCTTGCTGCTCATGGTGATTCAGACCATAAAACGGATAGTAACGATGCTGTAATAGCTGATGGTCGCGTTTTTTTGATGCGGTGACGGACGTCACATCAAATACTTCATGTTGATACAGCGCATTGGTATCAGGGACAAGGTCGTAATACACGCTCTGATGCGTAACTTGAATGGGCTTTGCCGCGCAGTCAAAGATATTGACCATTGGTGTGCAAAACAGCTTAAGACTGCCTGCGCTCAATTGCTGCAAGTTCTTTAGGCGAATCGAGTCTTTTTTATCAAATTTAAAAAAGCATTGTATCTCAAAGCCTTGAGAATCAATATCTTGCGCTGAGCACAGCGTATCAAGCTCTAGCCGCAAAAAGTTAAACTTTTCAGGAAAGTAAAAATACTCTTTTAATAACGTAGAGGCGGCATTACTGACATTGGTATCAGGCAGTATCTGCTGCTCAGGGTCAAAGCCCAGCAGCGTAAAAGGACTGCCTGTTTTATTGATATCACGGATGCCGCGAATACGCGTCTGCTCGACATCGCAGTACAATAAATCCCATAGGCTGGTGCCTTGACTGGCGTCATTATCGACGTATAAATCAATCGGATGCTGCATCAGACAAGTGGCATCAATATTGGGATTGGTCAGTGAGATTTTGATTTTGATACAGCCATTGAGATAGCTGCCTTTTGAGTATATCGGGTCTTTTAACGACTCAAAAACCACCTCATCAATGGCAATCGGCAATAGTGTCACGTCTTGGGTGGATTTGAACTGACAGACCGTACCTTTGATTTTTTGCGTGTTAAAACTGCTGTGGCGCGGGATACGTACACCGTTTGTGAGCGTACTGGCATGCACGCCTGTGGTAAATTGTGCGATGGACGTTGCGGGCAGTGGCTTTTGATAATCAGGATAGACCACTTGTAGCAAGGACTCGGTAAAATCCGCATACGAGTCATCGAGCTTTTTATTGATACGCGCACTGATGAGTGAGAACGCCTGAATCAGCCGCTCAATATGCGGGTCATCGACCGTATCTTGCCCCATCAATAAACGACTGGCAATTTTGGGATATTTTTTGGCAAACGCCTTTGACTGCTTGTTAAACAAGCTAAGCTCATGCTCAAAATAAGGCAGCAAACTGTCCATAATACCTCGGTAGCATCAGTAGCAGCACAATACGCTGATACGACAGCTGTCTTAAAAAACTACATAATCTCGTAACGCTGGGTGCTTGGCTCAAAATAAGCATCAAAGCTCACCAGCTCTTGCGAGGGATATACTTTTAATAGCGCATCAATAGAAAAGCACAGCTGATTCACCTCAGCGGCGCCAATATCAAGGCTGACTTTGACGTTTTTCAAACGGCTGTCTTGTAGTTCGACCGTACGCGCAATTTGACGGCAAATATAATCGCAATCATTAGGATTGGCGCTGCTTAACCCTACAAAATCCAAAATGCCAAAGTTCAAAATAGAGCCTTCAATATGCTCATAACCTGCGACATTTTTATCAAACACTGCACGGGTATTGAGTAGATATTCTAAATCTTTGGCGACCGACGCCTTGAGCTCTTCTAGGTTTAAGCGTCTGACCAGCATGTCTTCAGCAGCGACGCGCGGCTTATCATCGAATAGCAAATCGAATAAATTGGGTCGAAAACCAATTGCTTGTTTACCAAAGCTCATCGCGCACCTACCTAAATCAGAAAAAAGAAAGGCTTGTTTCCAAACCCTTCTTTTTTGTTTAACCCATCATATCCATTACGCGGTATACGTTGGGGTGTTGTTGGCCAATGACCATTTTTTGGTGACTGCGCCTTTTGCAGTACCGTTAATGTCTTGCTGAGTGTAAGTCCACTCAACCGCAGCGTACTTTAGACCAATCTCTTCAGTCGGTACGCCTTCTGCTTGTACTGATGGCTCAACGTGTGAAATCAGTGCATGCTTGAGTTTTACTTCAAGATATTTCACGCGCTTGTCGCCGTTGGCACGGTAAAAGTCAATCTGTACTTCATCAAAAGTATAACCCGCTGAACACGCTTCCCACAGTTTTGGACTGGTTGAATCCAAATCTTTTAGGAAAGTCATATCGGCGTGTTCACAGCGCTCTGAGGTGTGACCACCAACGCTACTGGCAGTGGCTGATTTTGGCTGACGAATCAGGTGATCCCATGTGTTTACTTCAAGCCAGCCTTTGTGCTCGCTGTCACGTGACTCGCCGTCAACCTTGTATTTACCACGGAACTGAATATAAATATCTTTCATTAAAAACCCTTAAAAATAAAAAAGTAAGATAACTTGATTAGCCATTTGCTTGTGGTAACTGCGTTACCAAGCGCAAAGAAACCGACAGCTCATCAAGTTGGAAATGCGGTCTTAAAAAGACCACCGACTTGTAGACACCTGGTTTACCAGGTACTTCTACAACTTGTACCGAAGCTTCACGCAGTGGATATTGCGCTTTGGCTTCTTGAGAGGCGCCATCATCAAGCAATACATAACGAGAAATCCAATCGTTCAAGAACGTCTCGACATTACCAGCAGACAAGAAGCTGCCGACTTTATCGCGCATCATGGCTTTTAAGTAGTGAGCAATACGCGAGACCGCCATGATGTACTGAAGCTGAGTTGACAGTACCGCGTTGGCATTGGCGTCATCGTTTTGATAGGTTTTGGCTTTTTGCGCAGACTGCGCGCCAAAGAATGCCGCGTAGTTGGTATTTTTACAGTGAACTAATGGGATAAAGCCTAAATCACTCAGCTCTTTTTCACGGCGATCAGTGATAGAGATTTCTGTTGGGCATTTTAGTGCCAAGTCGCCTTCATCGGTTTTAAAGGTATACACAGGCAGACCTTCGACCAAACCACCACCCTCAACACCACGAATCGCGGCACACCAGCGGTAATCTGAAAAGGCTTCGGTCAATCGTGAGGCAAAGGCATACGCGGCATTGATCCATAGATACTCGCTATGGTCTGCACCCGATACCGACTCTACAAAGTTAAAGCCATCAACAACCGTACCGTCTTTTGGATTGTACGGCAGACGACCTAAAAAACGCGGCACAGTCAGCGCCACATATCTTGAGTCTTCTGACTGTCTAAACGCGCGCCAGCGGATGTATTCTGCAGTCTCAAAAATCTTGGACAAATCGCGTGGACGACCAATATCGGTGAACGAGTCTAAGCCAAACATCTCTGAAGACGCCGCTGAGATAAAGGGCGCATGCGCAGCTGCAGCAACGTGTGACAGCTGCTCCAGCAAATACATATCTGCATTTTGGCGGGTAAACTCAAAGTCACCAATCAACGCGGCATACGGTTCACCACCGAAGCTACCAAATTCTTCTTCGTAGATTTTTTTGAACAACGTACTTTGGTCAAAGTCGATAGACGATTGAAAATCTTTGGTCAGCTCACGCTTGGTGGTGTTAAGCATGCGAATTTTTAGCATCGACTCAGACGGCGTTTGGCTGCATAGGTAATGCAGCCCGCGCCAGCTAGATTCCATCTTTTGAAATTCAGGCGCGTGCATGATGGTACTGAGCTGTTCTGAAATCAGCGCATCAATCTCAGCAATACGAGTATCAATAGAAGCTGCCAAATTGTCAGACATGACCACTGTACCTTGCATCACTTCATGGGCAAGCTCAGAGATTTGACTTTTCGCGCGGTCTTTTTCTTCAGTCGATTTAGCAATATTACTTTGGGTCACGATATCGTCTAAGATGTCGTATTGCTCTTCTGCCATCGGCAATTGCTGTGCTAAGCTCATGGGTCATTTACTCCTGATTGGCGGTGCTGGTCTTTGCCATTTGTTTGACCTGCTCAGTGTTGTTCAGCACGTCTTCTAGCAAATCTTCAAGCTTTTCATTGGCTGAGATTTTATTGCGGATATCTGCCAGTCTGTCGCGGGCTTCAACCAATTGACGTAGTGGCTCAACTTGCTTGGCAATCGACTCAGGACGAAAATCATCAATACTGTTAAATGCCAAATCAACCGCAAATTCGCCGCGCTTTTCGCTAATTTTGTTGTCAACTTTAAAGGTTGCGCGTGGTGCGAGTCCTGACATCACCTCATCAAAGGTGTCTAAATCAATTTCAACGAACTTTTTATCTTTTAGCTTTGGCTGTTCAAGAGTTGAGTCACCAGAGAACTCCCCCATCACACCAACCACAAAAGGAATTTCTTTGGTCTCAATTGCATCACCAATCTCGACGTCATAGGTCAAGTGCACGCGCGGCGCACGGACTTTAGAGAGCTTTTTTTGGATACTGTCTTGCTTTGCCATAATCTACTACCTAACGTTAATCATGATAAAAGGTAACCCCTGTACAGCTCAGCGTACAGATTTAAAGGGGTCTCTTGGAGCACTGCTTACTTTACTGGCTGGGCGTTTTGGCGCGGTTACTGTAGGACTTTTGCGTCTTACTTTAGGCGCGACATACCTAGCTCGAGCTGGCGATTTTTTGTAAGTTGTTGCTGGGCGCGCAGTTTTGGCACGTTTTGGTGCGCGATAACTTCTAACTGTTCGGCGTGGCTTTGGTAGTGACTCATCGTAGTTAAACTGATAAATATTGCCATAGGTTTTGCTAAGGGCGTTTTGGTAGTCTTTCACAAAACCCGCATCTGCCTCAGTAATACCGACGGTATATCCTTCTTGTATTTGTGCTTCGGCAAGACTGACACTGTCATTGAGCAAGATTTTTTTGATAGTGGGGGCTTCGCTGCCCAGCGCCTCTGCTTCACCCGCGGCATATAGTGCCTCAGATAAATAACCATATTGATGATAGGTCTGCGCCAGTGTCTCCCACACACGTAGATTGTCTGGATTTTCTGTAATATACGCATTTAACTGAGTAACCAAACGCTCAACATCTTCATTGCCTAAAGATGATGTTTCTAGCGATACTGACGCAGTATCTTCCGCTGACAATTCAGCGTTGTCCTCAGCATGACCCAGCTGAAACGGCAGTACCAATATCAACGCCATTAAGGCTTTACGATATATAGAGTATGTATGTGTCATGTCGATATTCTTTTGATTGATGTTTTGACCCTATGCCTCATAACAGAAGTCACTAAGAGGCATTAATCAAACTGGTGATGGTGGTTAAACCTTCTTTGATGTCATCTTTGTCAGAATCAGTGATCAGCGCCTCATCGTGATAGATGGCACTGTTTTGTTGCGCGATGCGAATGGTAGAGAGGAGCACAATCTTGCGTGCTTCTGTGGTGTTTGGCTCTATGTATAAGGCTTCGTTAGCGGCACGCAGCGCACGAGTATAGTCATTGGCCTCAAAATACGTCTTAGCACTTTGTAGCCAAATATCCGCTGTGAGCTCTGTTTCCTCATCCACCATATCAGACACCAAATGATCAGCACTAAGAATAGGGAGACTGACTCGCGTTGATATAGGTGTGGCACTACTGCCTTTACCCGTTGTGTCACAGGCCGATAGCACGGCCGACAATGTCAGTACAGCAGTTACTGCGATGGTACGTAGTATCATTATAGTTACCCAATGACGGACAAAAGACAAATAAGTAATTATGGATAGAGGCTGTATCGAAATTTCACTGAATAAAATAACGAACATTATTTCCATATAATGAAGAAAAGATTATACATATAGCTAACAAAATTTCAATAAAAATATTTATTTTTCAATCTACTTATAAGTTTTTCTTAACAAAATTACTCTATAACCCTTTATTACTAAGTAATTAATCAATTATTCATTAAAAAGCACCAAAGAGTGTGACTTCGTACTTATCATAATAGTCAACAAATTATATTAATAAGGTAGATTTTTGTTTTAAAAAACCCTTATATAAATACGGATTTATTTTCATTAACTAGAAAATATGTTTGTTTTTTATCTATAGATGGCGGGCATGATGCCTACAGGCAATAAAAAAGCCCATCATAGCTGATGGGCTTTGGCGAGGTTATATATGTAACCTAGAAATAGAATGACGTCTGTATTCACGAAGGCGAAAGCGAAAGCGAAAGCGAAAGCGAAAGCGAAAGCGAAAGCGAAAGCGAAAGCGAAAGCGAAATTTAAACCTAGCTCTCAATAGCTAGCAAGAGCAAATCATTAAAAAAATAATAGACATAAAAAAAGCCCCACAAATACTGTGAGGCTTTTTTAGAATTTGGAGCGGGATAAGAGATTCGAACTCTCGACCCCAACCTTGGCAAGGTTGTGCTCTACCACTGAGCTAATCCCGCATAGTTCAAGTCGGTCTGTGGTGTTTGACGTTTGGCTAAGCGATGCGCCGTTGCCTTACTGTCTGTGCCGTCTTGATAGGTTGGCTATTATAGAGAATTTAATTTTACTGTCAACACCTTTTCTCAAAGTTTTTTAAAATATTTCGGCGATTTTTGCCAAGTATTTGATAAAAATATAATTATTGGCAGCACTTTTTTTATCTTTTTAAACCCATTGGCGGCGGCTAAGTACCAGATAGGTAGTTAAGGGTGAAAATATTGCTGAAAGTAGGTATACACTTACAATCGCACGCAGTAATGTTACGGTTTACTTCTTGGTTTTTATACGTCTGTCTCTTTATACTTTTTATCATTAGCGCAGGGTGTTATTTATTCGGCACTGCGTCTGTTTTGATAGATTTATTGTGAGGATGATTATGAAAAAGTTACTAACGACAGCGTTACTGGCAACGTCCGTATCAGCGATGGGACTGACGGGTTGCACCAGTACGACCAATACAGGCGCAGTCGGCGTTGACCGTAACCAGCTGCTACTGGTATCGAGCGAGCAGGTGCTACAGATGTCAGCACAGAGCTACGCCGAGAGTATTCAAAAAGCACGCGCGCAGGGTGTCCTTGATACCGATGCCGCACAGCTAAACCGCCTAAAGCGTATCGCTAATCGTTTGGTAGCGCAAGTGGGCATCTATCGCCCTGATGCGGCAAAATGGAACTGGGAAGTTCATACCATCAAATCAAACCAGCTCAACGCCTTTGTGATGCCTGGTGGTAAAGTGATGTTTTATTCAGGCATTATCAATCGCTTGAACCTGACCGATAACGAGATTGCCGCGATTATGGGGCATGAGATGGCGCACGCGCTGCGTGAGCATGCGCGCGAGCGTCTGTCACGTCAGTATGCGACACAAACGGGTATCGGTCTGGCTGCCAGCGTGTTTGGGCTGTCACAAAACCAAGCGCAGCTTGCCAATATCGCAGGCGATGTCGGTATCAGTCGTCCGCACAGCCGTACTCAAGAGAGTGAAGCTGACCAGATGGGTCTTGAGCTGATGGCACGCGCAGGCTACAACCCTGAAGCCGCCATTACGCTATGGCAAAAAATGCAGCGCGCTGAGAGCGGCGAGCCACCACAATTTTTGAGCACCCACCCGAACAGCAACAGCCGTATCGCACAGCTACAAAGCCTCATGCCAAAAGTACGTCCACTGTATCAGCAAGCGATTCGCTAATACGGTCTTGTTAAGATGACAGGGCTATGTATTTGGCTTGATGAGCAGGTTTAATAATAAAAGCGCTTATGTTTATAGGCGCTTTTTTGTGCATGAGCGTTCTGCATGGCTGTTGTCGCGCGTTTATCACTTGACCGACTCTGGGTCATTGGCACCATTATTTTCTGTGTGTGCGCTTCGGCTTTGTTATAATCGGGCAGACATTTTTTTGTGAGGAAGACGCCATGTATGACGCCACCACTGCTCCAGTCCATGCCGCTTTACTTAACGCTTTGACGGTATTAGCGCCGCAGCATATTGAGCTGATTAATGAGTCGATGAATCATTCGGGCTATTTTGAGGGCAAAGAGAGCCATTTTAAGCTGACCATCGTCAGTGATGCGTTTGCCGGTAAGCGCTTGGTTGCGCGCCATCAGCAGATTTATGCGTTGGTTGCGCCGTTATTGACCGCGCAAGGCGGCTCGGTACACGCGCTGGCGATTCATGCCTACACGCCTGATGAGTGGCAAGGACAAAGCCCTGACAGCCCGCTATGCGCGAGCAAACGCCAAGCGCAATAACCGTTTTATCATTTGCTAATAAAAACACACCGAACCTAGGATAAGGGTTATGAAGCACTTACACATGTTGATGGCAGTATTGATCATCATCTTGTTTTTGTACCAAAGCTATTTGGCAATCAGTGCCAATAAACGTGCGCCAAAAGCGATAAAAATCGGCACGCATATTTTGTATGCGCTACTGATACTCTCTGGTGGCTGGATGCTGATGCAACTGATGAGCGTGGGTGCGCCCGTGCAATGGGTGATGGCAAAGATTGTCTTGCTGGTCGCTGCCATCAGTGCGAGTATCAAAGCCTTTAACCCGCAAGCGACCGCCGCGCAAACCAAAGCAGGCGTCTTTATCGCGGGCGTGGCGTATATCGGCATCGTGATGCTCGCCTTTATTAAGCCTGATAACTTTTTTTAAAACAGCGTTGAAACGGTGCTATTTACAATGCTTCGTTAAAAATAAAGCGAGCAAACAGGCTACAGCAAAATCACAGAAGGCGCGTGCCATCTTTGCTATGCTGATGGTCTGTTTAAATGAAAAACGCCATCAATGATACAAAGCAAAGGAGGCAATATGAAAGCATGGTTAGCCACTGGTGTGCTGCTGCTCGGCGGCGTGGGTCTGACAGGGTGCGCCTCGACAGGTCACATCGCGCCGCAATACGTCTCCCCTGCGCAGTATCAACCGTACGACTGTCAGACACTCGCCAACGAATACACCCGCGTGGAGCGCTATATTGATGGCGCGCGCCGTGAGCACAGCACCCTTGCGGCATCAGGTGTGGGCGTGGGTATTTCGGCAGGGCGTTGGGGCATCTCGCCCAACATCAGCCTTGGTGTCGGTCAAAGCAACAACACCCGCGCGCGTGATGCCAAACTTGCCCGCCTCTATGGTGAGCGTGATGCACTGATTCAATCGGCACGCGCGAAGGGTTGTAACTTCGCCAGCAATCTAAAACTGTACGGTGAATAAAATCTGCCAGCCATTCAGGTTATGCAGGTAACGAGCGCACCCACTGCATGATTTGCGCGGTGGACAGTGCGCCTGACTGGCGTGCGATAACTTGCCCGCTTTTAAAGGCGACCATCGTCGGTAAGCTACGGATATTGAATGGGGCGGCGGCTTGCTCGTAGCGGTCGGTTTGTAGCTTGGCAAACACCACGTTTGGCATTTGATTTGCCGCTTCTTTAAATTGCGGCGCCATCATTAAACACGGCTGACACCAGCTCGCCCAAAAATCGACCACGGTCAGCACGTCATTTTTTTGCGTGACTTTGGCGACATTGGTATCCGTTAAGTCCTGCACCTCCCCCGTCAGTAGCCCTTGTCCGCATTTGCCACATTTTGGCGCGTCTTGCAGGCGCTCGATGGGCAGACGGTTGGTGGCATTACAGTGGGTACAGACGATATGCTGAGACGGTGCACTCATAGTCGATTTCCTTTTTACGATGATTTATTGGTATTTATAGACCAAGCCTGCTGCTTATCAGACAGGCTTTTTTTATGCGTGGTGCCCTTTGTCTTAGCATGACCCAGCTTGGCGATTTTGGTCAGTGCGGATTTGGTAAACGCGGTATTTATAACAAAAAACCGCCTTAGTGGACGCTCACGCCCAAGACATTGAGCGGTACTTTTAGGTAGCGCACGCCATTGTCTTCTGGCTCAGGTAACGCCCCTGCGTCAATGTTGATTTGCACCGACGGGATAATCAAGCGCGGCATTGCTAAGGTGGCGTCACGGCGCTCGCGCATCTGTACAAACTCCGCTTCGCTGATGCCGTCTTTGACGTGGATGTTGCCTTGTTTTTGTGCGCGCACGGTGGTGGTTGGGCAGTGCTTGCGCCCTTGGGCAGGATAGTCGTGGCACAGGTACATGATGGTGTCTTCGTTGAGTGCCAAGAGCTTGTGAATCGAGCGGTACAAGGTCGCGGCGTCACCGCCTGGGAAGTCACAGCGCGCTGTGCCCACATCAGGCGCGAACAAGGTGTCACCGACGAAAACGGCGTGCTTATCGCTATCGGTCGCCACATACGCCATGTCCGCAGGGGTATGCCCTGGCACGTGCATGGCAGTAATCTTAATATCACCGAGCATCAAGGTACTGCCCTCATCGGTCAAAATATCAAACTGGCTGGCGTCGGTGCGAAAACTGCTGTCAAAGTTATAAATCTCTTTGAATATCTTTTGTACGTCGCTGATGTATTTGCCAATCACCAGCTTGCCGCCCAGCGCGTCTTTCACCGCCATCGCGCCTGAGACGTGGTCAGCGTGCGCGTGCGTCTCGATGATATAGGTGAGCGTCCAGTTTTGCTCTTTGACAAAATCAATCACTTCATCCAAAGACTGCGTGCTGGTGTGCCCCGATTTGGCATCGAAATCGAGCACAGGGTCAATAATGGCGCACTGCCCCGCTTCGACATCCGCGAGTACGTGCGTGTAAGTCTCGGTGTCTGCGTGTAAAAATGAATGTACTTGCATAATAGTCGCCCTTTATGAGTAAGACCGTGGCATAAAATTCGCGTTGATTGGCAGCGCTGGTGTATGGCTCTACCTTAGCAATCTGTTTTCATTATATCAATTTATATAATGTAAATAAATATAACTTGATATCACTGTGTAGATGCCTGATAATAATGGGCGTATCATTTGGCAGCGTGCGCTTGTCGCTGCCTTATTGTTGATGCTTTATTCGTTATTTTTTGGATGCGCTTATGACCACAAAGACGCCAACCCCGCCCCATACGGCATCGTCTGAAGATGCCAACACCACCGTAGAGATGACCGCGCCATTCGCCAGTCAAGTCGATGCCGAAGCCTTGACCACGCATATGCAGTCGGCATCCAAACAAGCCAGCCAGCTGCTCAAGTCCTTGTCCCACCCTGACCGCTTATTGCTGCTGTGTCAGCTGACGCAGGGCGAGTACTGCGTAAGTGAGCTTGAGGCACAGGTCGGCATTGGTCAGCCGAGTCTGTCACAGCAGCTGGGCATTTTGCGTAAAGACAAGCTGGTCAGCACCCGCCGCGCAGGCAAGCAGATTTATTACCGTATCGCAAGCGACGATGCGATGGCGATCTTGGCGCTGTTGTACGAGCGCTTTTGTGCCAAAACACCCGCTTCGTAAGCCTTTTTTTAACCCACGGCATAACGCATTCGTACGAATGAGCGACCATCAACGCACAACAAGGTGAACTCGGCATGCGCACAGCGCTGGATTGGCTACCCACATGGATACGCCACTATACGCTCAAATCCTTACCGACCGACGTGGTGGCGGGTATCGTGGTCGGTATCTTGGTCATTCCGCAGAGTCTTGGCTATGCGGTGCTCGCAGGGCTACCGCCTGTCTATGGGTTGTACGCGGCGATTGTCCCTGTGCTGGTGTATGCGTGGCTCGGCTCAAGCAATGTGCAGGCGGTCGGACCTGTGGCAATTACCGCGATTATGACCGCGAGCAGCCTACACAGCTTTGCCGATGACGGCAGCGCGCAATATGCGTTAATGGCAAGTTTGCTCGCGGCGATGGTCGGTACGCTGCTATTTATCGCAGGGCGCTTGCGGTTGGGCTGGATTATGCAGTTTATCAGTCGCGGGGTGTCGGCAGGCTTTGTCAGTGGGGCGGCGGTCTTAATCTTTGTCAGTCAGATTAAGTATGTGACGCACATTCCCATCTCAGGCGATAACTTGATTGGCTATTTGACCACAATGCAGCAGCATCTCACCGACTGGCATTTGCTGACGCTGATTATCGGTGGGCTGTCTTTTCTTTTATTAGTCATCAACCGCTATGCATCGCATTGGGTGTGGCGTCCACTATTGTCAGCATCGGCGGCAAAATGGGCGGAGCGCTTGTTTCCGCTGGTCTTGTTAATCATTGCCACCGCGCTCAGCATGGTATTGGGCTGGTCACAAAAGGGGGTGTCGGTCATTGGCGTGATACCTGAGGGCTTGCCTGCCTTTACCGTGCCTTATTTCCCTGATTTTCATGATGTGTTAGTGCTGCTGCCGAGCGCAGGACTGATGGCGCTGATTGTCTTTGTGTCCAGCAGCTCGGTCGCCAGCACGTATGCGCGCTTGCGTAACGAGCCGTTTGATGCCAACCGTGAGCTGACAGGCTTGGGACTGGCAAACATCGCAGGCGGCGTGTTCCAAAGCTTTGCGGTTGCGGGCGGCTTTTCGCGTACCGCAATCAATGTCGATTCGGGCGCAAGAACCCCGCTTGCCAGCTTTGTCACGGTGCTGGTAATGATTGGCGCGCTGATTGCTTTTGGGCAATTGCTTGCGCCCCTGCCCTATGCGCTGCTTGGCGCGACCATTATGGCGTCGATTATTGGTCTGATTGATGTGGCGACGCTGCGTTCAGCATGGCAGCGCGACCGCTTGGATGCGGCGAGCTTTTTGGCGGCGTTTATTGGCGTATTAGCCTTTGGGCTAAATACAGGGCTTGTCATCGGGCTGATGGTGTCCTTTGCCAGCCTGATTTGGCAATCGAGTCACCCGCATGTCGCTATCGTCGGTGAGCTGCCAGACACGGGACATTTTCGTAATATCCATCGCCACAGCGTGCGCACCTTTGAGCACATGATTCTATTGCGCGTCGATGAGAGCTTGTTTTTTGGCAATAGCGAATCGGTGCATCGGCACATTGTCGATGCCATGCGCGCCTATCCCAAGGCGACCGAAATCGTGCTGATTATGGCGGCGGTCAACCATATTGATTTGACCGCGCAAGAGATGCTTATCAAACTCAACCAAGAGCTGATGGCGCAAGACAAGCGCTTGCACTTTAGTTTTATTAAAGGTCCTGTGATGGATGTCATCGGCAATACGCCCATCATTACCGAGCTGTCAGGGTACGTCTATCTGAGCACGGTCGATGCCGTGCATGCGCTGAGTACCGAGCATAAAGAGACGTGATAGTTAAAGTTTTACTATATTCCTTTAGGGCAATATTCTCGCAGCCCTTATTCTGTTATTATATTGCTTTATAGCAATAATACGATGAAGCGTTATGAGTGACGATATCACCCTCTACCGACAGATTTACCCCAGTCAATGTGCGCCACTAAAAGCGCTTGGGTACCAAAGCATTATGAATGTGCGCCCTGATGATGAGGCGCCTGAGCAGCCGAGCAGTGCGCAAATTGCCGATGCGGCTAAAGAGGCAGGACTGAGCTATTATCACTTGCCTGTACGCTATCAAAGCATCAGCAAAGAGGCAGTGCAGCAGTTCGCCGACTATTACAAAGTCGCGCCCAAGCCGATATTTATGTGCTGTGCCACAGGCGCACGCGCCAAAAAACTGTATCAAATCGCCTGCGTACAAGGACTATTGTAACGCGGCTATCCATGCTACTGTAACGCCAGTATTTAGCGGCGCGCATGCCGCCTGTACCGAACACATACCATAATAAGGAGAAACGCATGAGCCACAATATCCATATCACCGGTCAAATCAGCCCAGAACAAGTACCGATGATTGCTGAAAATGGCTTTAAAACCATCATCAATAACCGTCCTGATGGCGAGTCTCCCGACCAGCCAACCAGCGCTGAGATTGCCGCGGCATGTGAAGCAGCGGGCATCGCTTATAAAGAGATTTCGTTCTCAGGTAACGGCTTGACGCAGCAGCATGTCGAAGATTTTGCTGATTATTTCAATCAAGCCGAGCAGCCAATGCTAATTTTTTGCCGTACAGGCAACCGCTCAACAGGCATTTATGAAGCGGCAAAACAGATGGATTTATTAGACGACTAATACGCCTTTGAACGCGTCAATAATTGCCACATACCACGATAAGCTGCGCCCGTCCAAAATTTGGATGGGCGTTTTTTTGTCTGGTATATGGCAAAACGCATGCAAATAGCGTGATACAGTCAGTTTTTTAATCATTCATATTGTGAACGTTAATAATTATAGCTCAGCCAATTAATAAAAAGTTGCGAGGACAATGATGAAATACATCAAACACGTTAAGGAGTCTTGCGGCGTCCGTAGTTGGAATTTTTCGCACTACTACGATGAAGTCGTGCCCGAGCTACTTAAACGTAGAGAGGATTTGAGCGCCATCTTATCAAGTGATTTAAACGGCATAGATAATCGAGAAAAAACGCTTAATAAGGGTGTTATCAAGACGATTTATTGTGATTTGGAAAATGAAAAAATATCGTTGACGATTGAGCAAAGACAAGGCAAAGCATTAATAGAACTCATCTATTCTGAGATTATAAATTTTAATATTGATTGCTGGATATTACCAATCACCATCATGGCGCATGAAGTAGACGTTACTCCTGATAGTGATGTCGTACACTCATTGTTCTTATTGGGCGGCACGGCTATGGTGTTTGAATGTAAAAACATAGTGCTGAACTATAAGCCTATTGAGTAAGTCACCGTTCAGGCTCTAAGTAGATACCTTAAAAAATATGATGCAAAACACGCATCATCCCAGAAGACGAAGCGGGTGAGATAGTTTCGGTATTGGGAGTTTTGACAAGCCAATAGTAGTTGCCATAAAAAAACCACTTTAGCTGAGCCAAAGTGGTTTTTTAAACGAGTCAGATAACGATTACTGCTTTTGTTCTAACGCTTCTTGTACGGCTTTTTTGCCCCATGCGCTCAGATCAAGATCCAGCTTTTCGTACTCTTGCGCATCAAACAACGGCTCTTCGATGCCTGCTTTTAGCTGACCTGCAAAGTCGTCCAGTAGACGCTTGGCACGCGGGAACAGCATGATGAGTGCCAGTAAGTTGGCAAGCGCCAGTACGCCCATCAACGGATCCGCGAAGAAGAATACAGCGGTTGCCGTCGGCGCTACTGCGCCCAAGAACAAGATGGCAATCACAACCACGCGCAATACCAAGGTTGCCATTTTGATGTTCTTTTTGACCAAGAAGTTAATGGCATTTTCACCCATGTAGTAGTTGTACATGATTGAGCTTAGTGCAAACAGCAATAGCGAGATGGTCAACACATACTGCGACCAGTCACCCAGCTGAGCGGTCAGCGCTTGCTGCGCGAGTACAATGCCATCGACTTCTGCACCTGGCTGATACACGCCGCTCAGCAATACCATAAACGCAGTCGCGCTACACACAACGATGGTATCAATAAATACCGACAGTGACTGCGAGATACCTTGGCTCACAGGGTGTGTGGCATACGCGGTGGCTGCGATGTTCGGTGCAGAACCCAGACCTGCCTCATTCGAGAACAAGCCACGCTTCATGCCCTGCTCAATCGCCACACCGATACCACCACCGACGACAGACTCGATGCCAAACGCGTTTTTGACAATCAGTGCCATCAAGGCAGGCAATTCAGTAATGTTAAGCGCGATGATAATCACCGCCATGCTCAGATAGATGAGTGCCATCACAGGAATGACCACGTCGGCGACTTTTGCGATGCGCTGAATACCGCCAAAGACGATAAAGCCGCCCGCAACCACCAGTACCGCACCTGAAATCCAGCGATCAATACCAAAGCTTTCTAATGCAGAACCTGCCACCGTGTTGCCTTGGAACGCCACAAAGCCAATCGAGAAAGACAGGAGTAAAGAAATGGCATAAATGACCGCAAGCCAACGATAGTCTTTGCCCAAACCATGCAAGATGTAGCTGGCAGGACCACCACGGAAGTTACCGTCAGGGTCTCTGCGCTTATACACCTGAGCCAAGCTACACTCAACGATACTGGTCATCATGCCGATGAGCGCGACCACCCACATCCAAAAAACCGCACCAGGACCACCTAAAGAAATCGCAACAGCCACACCTGCAATGTTACCACCGCCGACGCGTCCACCGATTGAGACGAGCAATGCCTGACGGGCAGAGATACCGTCGTCGCCGACCTCATCGGTCCTAAACACACGGAACATGCGCTTAAAATATCTAAACTGAGCGAACTTGCCCACAATCGTGAACAGCAACCCGAAAATAATCAGCATAGGCACGAGCGCCCAGCCCCACGTTAAATCGCCGACTTGGGCGAAAAAAGTCTCAATATATCCCATACCTAATTTCCTTATATTACATGGTATTACAATAGGCTTTGCCGAGCGCATTATCGCATCATAAAGATAAATTTGTAACGTAAATGCAGATTTTGTAACATAAATGATGGCTTTTTTTTGAAAAAATTGCTGTATTTATCAACTTAAGTGACGTTTTTTAATTTTAAAATACGATTTTATGAACTGTGCGAATATACACGCATAAAAAAAGCCACCTCAATAGAGATAGCTTTTTGATTAAAACGATTTAAAACTTATTGCATAACCAAGTATTCAAAGGCAGACAATGCCGCTTTACTGCCCTCGCCCATGGCAATGTTGATTTGCTTAAAGGGGACAGTAGTCACATCGCCACAAGCAAAAATACCTTTGCGGTCAGTGCGGCAGCGCTCATCAATCTCAATCTCGCCAAAGCGGTTCACATCAATAAAGCCTTTGACAAACTCAGTATTGGGCACCAGACCAATCTGTACAAACACCGCTGATAAGTCCAGCGTATTGGTCTCGCCTGTCACGCGGTCTTGGTAGACAATCGCACTTACTTTGCCATCCGTCGCTTTGATTTCTTGCGTCGCCGCGCTGGTGATGATGTCGATATTGTCTTTGCTTTTTGCCTTATTAATCAGCACTTGGTCAGCTTTGAGACTATCAGCAAATTCAAACACCGTCACATGCTTGACGATACCTGCCAAATCAAGCGCCGCTTCAATACCTGAGTTACCACCGCCAATCACCGACACGTCTTTACCTTTGAAGAACGGACCGTCGCAGTGCGGGCAGTACGCCACGCCTTGACCGATGTTTTCTTCTTCCCCAGGCACGCCAAGCTTACGCCATTTTGCCCCTGTCGCAAGGATGATGCTGCGCGTGGTAAAGGCTTCGCCTGTGTTGAGATGAATGCGGTAGTTTTCGTCTTCGGTTTCGCTGATTTCTTTCACCGTCACGTGCTGCTTGGTGGTGATTTCATATTCTGACAAGTGCTTTTCAAAATCGTTCGATAAGTGACTGCCAGTGGTCAGTGGTACAGAAATCAGGTTTTCAATATCTTGCGTGTCTTTGACCTGCCCGCCGATACGGTCAGCGACCATGGTCACTTTTAGCCCTTTACGTGCGGTATAAATCGCCGCCGCTACGCCCGCAGGACCTGCGCCGATGATGGTCACGTCTTGTTGCTCAAGCCCAGCACTGTCTTCGCTTGGTGCTGACAACAGGTCAGGATATTGGTCTTGCAACTTTTCAATCAGCTTTGCCGTATCAATCTTGCCATTGGCAAACGGTTTGCCGTTTAAGAAGACCGCAGGCACGCCTTGGATATTGTTGGCATCGACCTGCTCTTGGAACAGACCGCCGTCAATCATCTCGTTGCTGATGTTGTCATTTAATAGCGCAAATTGGTTCAGCGCCTGTACGACTTCTGGGCAGTTGTGGCAAGACAATGAAATATAGGTCTGGAAGTTTAATGGCTGACCGATACGCTTAATGATGCTTTGGATGCCTTCGTCCAATTTCAGCGTGTGTCCGCCCGCTTGCAAAATTGCCAAAATCAGCGAGGTAAACTCGTGCCCGCCTGGGATACCGCTAAAGATGATGCCTGTATCGCGTGCATTATCATCTGCAAGGCTTTGTACACTAAAGCTGATGGGGCTTGGCAAGCTGTCATCGCTTTTTGACTCATCAAAAACAATCTTGTCGGTCGCGCTCGCCACTTGTTTTAAAAAGTCGATAAGCTCGGCGCGCTTTTCGTGCTCGCCTGCGCCAAGGACAAAGGCAACGGCGTGGCTCATGTTGGTGCTGTAACTGGTGATGGCGTCGATTAAGCTCTTATCTATCATGATGTATCCTCTTATTATAAGCTTTGTTACGCACGTGTCATCTATGCGTCTATACGTATCAAATTGTTGAGCCGCTTTGGTAGTTATAAACCAAAAAAAAGTAGCGCTAGCGGCTATCAGTGGCTCTATTATCAAGGCTTCACGCGGTGATGACAAGCTGAGAAACCCAATTACTAAGTTTTATAAAACCAATCGTTAGTTATTTATAATTTTATATTTTTAATAAAAAGCACATAAATAATCTTGGCAAGTGTCTTATATTTTCGCTACAATCGAGAATAGGTCGCAAATAAAGCAGGCATGATGCCATGCAAATCAGTGCTGTCACGCGACCTGTATCGGTCAGATACGATGACAGTATTTAGGCTATCAACATCAGATGCGCCAACGCGGTGCGACCACATTGGTGCCACATACAAGGATGCGTTTATGATAAAGACCGACACATGGCTTGAGAATCGCGACATCATCAAAGAGCTGCAACAGACCGATGCCCACTTTGCAGAGATATTTGAAGAACACTGTCAGCTTGATAAAAAAATCAACCGCCTAGACCAAGACCTCATCAAGCACAGCAGCCGAGATGAAGAGATTGAGCAGATGAAACGGCGCAAACTGCATCTAAAAGACGAGATATATCAGATTATCCAAAAAAATAAGACCGAGGCGCAGACTTAGTTTTTGATACCCCCTCAGCACAACATTCCCTCAGCACAACAAAAAAGCCCCCATCGTCAAATGGGGGCTTTTCGTTGTGCTCTGATACCCGCGCTGGGTAGCATGGGCATCATAACACGGTATCCTAAACGTATTGCTTAGATTTTACCAACAAGGTCAAGGCTTGGCTTTAGGGTCGCTGAACCTTGTTCCCATGCTGCTGGGCATACTTCGCCGTCGTTTTCACGCACGTACTGAGCCGCTTTTACTTTGCGAACCATGTCTTTTGCGCTACGACCGATGCCTAGGTCATGGATTTCTGCAACTTTAATCAAGCCGTCTGGGTCAACCAAGAAGGTGCCGCGTAGTGCTGCGTTGTCTTCTTCAATCATGATGTTAAAACCACGGGTGATTTTGCCAGTACCGTCACCAAGCATTGGGTATTGTACTTTACCGATGGCTTCTGAAGAGTCGTGCCATGCTTTGTGTACAAAGTGGGTGTCGGTTGATACGGCATATACTTCTACGCCTAGGCCTTTTAGTTCTTCGTAATGGTTGGCCATGTCTTCAAGTTCAGTTGGGCATACGAAAGTAAAATCGTGTGGGTAGAACATAAAGATTGCCCAGCTGCCTTTCACGTCGTCTGAAGTGATGGTTTTGAATTCACCGTTAACGAATGCTTGAGTTGCAAATTCTGGGATTTCTTGATTGATAATTGCTGCCATGAATGGCTCCTTTATTGTGGATTTATTGTGCTGTGTTTATGGTGGTCGCCACGTGTCGTCTTGACCACCTCGACTTACTGTGACTACTATACGTGAATCGGTTGGTTTATCCAGTTAAAACTTTTTATTCTGATGTTTTGTTTTATTAATGTTGTTAGACTATTCTCTTCACTATAAGCGAGCGATTATGATTACTCTACGTCAACTTGAATTTGCTTTGGCGGTGGCCAAACACCGCCATTTTAAACGTGCGGCAGAAGACTGCAACATCTCTCAATCGGCGCTCAGCCTTGGTATCGCTGAGCTGGAAAAACAGCTCGACACCCAGATATTTGAGCGCAATAACAAGCAGGTGCTGATAACGCCCATCGGTGAAGAGATTTTGACACGGGCGCAGCGGGTGTTCGCTGAGATTTATGATTTGACAGCGCGCGCGCAGAGTCATCAGACGCCGCTTGCCTACCCCATGACCGTGGGCATCATTCCGACCATCGCGCCGTATCTATTGCCCAAAGTCCTGCCTGCCTTGCGTAAGCAGTACCCCAGCTTTCGTATGACCATCATTGAGCAGCAGACCGAGCGCTTGCTCGAAAAAGTGCGCTACGGGCACATTGATACCGCCATCATTGCGCTGCCCTATGCGGTAGATGGGCTGCATACTTTTGAGTTTTGGTCAGAGGACTTTTTTGCGGTGTTCCCGCAAGATGACAGTCATGCCAAGCTTGACAACATTGACGCGGACACGCTGGCAACTGCCAATCTGATGCTGCTCGGTGAAGGGCACTGCTTGACCGACCAAGCGCTGTCGGTATGTCATTATGACCGCAGCGATATGAAATCCAGCTTTTCTGATGCCAGCTTAAATACCTTGATTCAGATGGCGTTGACCAATATGGGCACGACGCTTGTGCCTGAGATGGCGCTCAAGCAGCTGCACCTACAAAACCGCAATGCCGTGGCCGTGCCGCTCGCGGAAGAAGGACCGCATCGCCGCATCGCTTTTGTTACCCGCCTTAACTACGCGCGCGTGGACGATGTGAACTTACTCGGCGATGTGTTTAAAGAAGCACTTACCGCCAATACCACGGCTGAATAACGGCAAAGACAAATACAGCGGATAATAAAAAAGCCTTTTGCTTATTCATCAAGCAAAGGGCTTTTTGATGAGTGCCTGACTGTTAATCACTGACCGCTTGCAAATGATTGTCAAAAGACATGCGGTGGCGCACGTGCTGCACTTTTAGGTGATAGCATGTATTGCCTGTGCTGTCTGTATCGCTGTTCGCGTCTTTGTGTTTAACGTCATTTTCTATCACGGCAATATGCGTCAGTTGCCCTTGCCCATCACTGACAATAAAGCCTGTCTCGTCGCCCAGCGTATGCACAGACGCGCCCGCGCAATCAGGCAGCTGTACACTGTCAATGAAGGTATGCGTCGCCACATCGAACACCGCCGCACAGCCGCCGATGGGTGTGGTGACGCATAATATATCCCGCGCACTGTCCACCGCTACGCTCGCAATGTACTGATGAAAACGCTGCCACGCGCCATCGGGCATGTGCATGGCAGTGAGGCTTGGCTCTCCGCGCTGATGCGTGAGTACCAGCGGTAAGTTCAAATGCCGCTCGCCCTGAAACTGCACGCCAATCATCACGCGACCATTATCATGCACATCCAAATGACGAATGCTCATCTGAGGGTGCTCGGGCATGACTTCTTCGAGCAAGCGCCCATCGTGGCGACTCAGGTACGCGAGCGCTGGGCGCATGGTATCGAGGTTCAGCTCCTCGCGCGAGGCTTGTTCGGTTTTGATGCCGCCATTAGCGATAATCAAGGTCTCGCCATCAGGATGCATCACCAGCTCGTGTGGTCCGATACCGTAGGCGTCGAATTCTTTGATTTTTTGATAATCCTTTTGCGCATCATAAACGCCGATTTTGCCCGTTAAATTGACCGTGTCATTTTCACTGACGTACAGCAGCAGACCGTCTAGACTGTAGCACGCATGCCCATAAAAATGCCGATGCGGCGGCGCGGTAATCGCGTGTTTGAGCTGACCGTGTGCGCTCCCGAGCACCCAAAAGCGCGCGCTCGGTCGCCGACCCATCACCACCACATCTCGCGTGGCAATATCCGCGCTCGGCTGCACCACGATGTCATGCACGCGCTCGGGCATGGTGGTCTGCCACACCAGTTGGCGCTCGGCATCGATACCGACCACACCAAAGCCTGCTTCTGTACTATCAGAGGCCTTGTCTGTACGATGCGCATAGGGCATCGAGGCGACACCACTGACCCAGCGCACCGTACGCGGCAGCTGCTGGGTATGATAGCGGATACCGTCTTTACAGGTGCTGCTGCTGGTCAGCGCCTCGTACTGATGCTGCATATCAAGCGTTTGCGGACGTGTAAAC
The DNA here is from genome assembly GCF_904846035.1 of Psychrobacter aestuarii. Lineage (GTDB taxonomy): Bacteria > Pseudomonadota > Gammaproteobacteria > Pseudomonadales > Moraxellaceae > Psychrobacter > Psychrobacter aestuarii. The sequence goes on along the minus strand of NZ_CAJGYT010000001.1, from coordinate 1,986,365 downwards.
TCGGTCAGCCGCTGACGCACGCCATCGCTATAGTCACGCAGTGTGGCATCAGGGTGCTGCCGCTTGCGATAGCAGTGATGCACGCCCACGATAGCCGCCGTACCGCAAAGCGTGCCTGCGACCGCTTTTAGCGATTCATACCACCAAGGCTGCGCGGTGGCGGAGGGTTTGGATAAGCGGGTCATGATTAGTCGCCGTCAGTGCTGTTAAAGCCCACGCGGATACCGAGTGCAGGTATCAGCTGGCGCTTGATGAGCTGCGTGACGCGGGTCAAATGCTCGTGCAATTCGGTTTGCTGCGCTTTGTCCGCTTGCGTGATGTCCTCAGGCATTTGCGCGAGCAAACTGCTGGTTTCGGCAAGCGCCGTCGATAGGTCATTGCCGATTTGGCTGTTATTACTGCTCAGCATGGCGGTCAATACAGGGTCGGTCAAGGCAGTATTTAGCGCGGCGACTTTGGCATTGATGATGGCGCGGCTTTCACCTGCTGTTGCTGCTGGCACGTGCCCTTTACTCTTGCCGTTTAAGCCAAGCGGCTGCTCAATAGCGCTGGACTTCATGGTTTCAACCAAGGACAGCAAGGAGTTCATCCATTGGTTTAAGCCCATGTCGTTGTCTTTGGTCTCATCAATCGCTAAGAGCTTGCTGGCGTTTTGTTGCCAGTTGTCGGTGATGCTTTGTAGGCGCGTCTGTAGTGCTTGGCTTGCGCTCATCACATAGGCGCACTGCCCAGCGTCTAGGCTGTCATTACTGTACAGCACTTCTTCCAATCCTGGCACGCCTTGGACAATGGCGCTTTCATTGGCGAGCGCATCGGCAGTCAGACTTGGATTGGCGCTAATCAAATCGGCGACGCCGCTGTGTACCAAGCCGCGCTCGTCGGGGTAGTAGTTGATATACAGATTGTTCATGCTCTCGGTCGCAGGACCAAAGTGAATCATCTCCGCATTTGCCCACGCTTGCGCTAAGACCAGCCACTGTGCGCGCAGTGCCTCTAGCGCCTCACCTGAGACAGGCGCACTCTGGCAGTGTTTTTGCGCTAAGGTGTTTAAAGCTTCGCTTTGTTTAGCGGCATCGGCATAAGCGGGAATCACCAAATCATTGGCGACGTGCTTGAGATACGCCGCTTCGGCTTCAGGGCTGATGTCCGCCGCTTGAATGGTTGGCTGGCTGTCAGCAGTAGCGGCGCTCGTGTCTGTTTTGGTATCGACGTTTTGGCTGTCGGCTTGCGCGTCTGCATTTTTCTCTGGCTTTTCGGCGGGCTTGGCGCAGCTGATTAAAAAGCCTGCGCTGAGTGCGGAGAGTGCCATCATGAGGGCGTGATTTTTTTTCATAAAGTTCTCGGTGCTGAGTTCAGCATAATGGGCTGATAGGTATGTATACTGAGCGCGTTTTTGGTATTGCCGCGCTCAATATGGCTGCTAGACATGGCGCGGATTGGGTCGGCGCGCCTGTCTTCACAAATTTTTCTAGGGCGTGTCTTCATTTTAAAAATGGTGATAAAAATGAGATAAACCGTAGTCAAACAAGGAAAAAATTGCAGAGAATATAGAAATATTCACAAAATTTTTGACGATGTTTGGCAAGATTTAGCCGTTTTTAGCCCATTTAGTCACAGACGTTTGAATTGAAGACACGCCCTAATACATTTATTTATAAAGACTGCAAAAAGGCGCTTAATTCTGCGCGGCCCTGTTTATCGAGCGTCAAGACTTTTTCTTGTTGCGCTTGGGCTTCGCCGCCGTGCCACAGCACTGCTTCCATCGGCGTGCGGGCGCGACCGTCGTGCAAGAAAGTGGCTTGCTCATCAACGGTTTTTGCCAAGCCAATACCCCACAGCGCAGGCGTGCGCCAATCATACGAGGTCGCCAAAAACTCTACTTGCGCGTCTTTGGCAGGCAGCTTACCTGCGACCGTACGGTCAGCCAAGCCCTCGCCCATATTATGCAGCAGCAAATCGGTATAAGGATAAATCACCTGTCCGTGCTGTTCGAGGCGGTCGTCATCGGTGGTCGGCAGCTGATAGCGCGGGGTGTGGCAGCTTTGGCAGCCAATGGCATAAAAGTGCTTTTTGCCTGCCAAGACTTGCGGGTCATCGGCGTTACGGCGGTTCGGCACCGCAAGGTTGCGGGTATAAAACTCCACAAAACGCGCGACCTCATCACTGACTTCGACCCGCGCTTTGCCCTCGCCTTGCGCATCTGCGCCTGTCGGCGCGTTTAGACACGCGGTTTGGGCTTTGGTGCATGATTCGTGCGGACGGATGCTTGAGGTCAGCCCCATATCTTCATTAAAAGCGCTTTGATTTTGGGTCAATAGGCGCGTCTGTCCTGCTTTCCAGCCAAAGCGTCCGAGCGCTTGCTTGCCTGTCTGCGGGTCAAGCACCCAGTTGTAGCGCCCACGGATACCGTCCCCGTCTTCATCCTCCGCGTCCGCTTGCTGCTTGATTTGAGTGTCAGCGATTTGCTCAAGCAAACCCAAACCAATCATCGGCGGCGCGGTGCGCGGCGAGAGCATCAGCGCATCATCGAGTGCGCCATAGCCTGCATGGGTCAAGCGAAACGTCGGCTTGCGCAGCGTCTCGACATAGCCATCGGCAAAGCGTATCGGCACCTCTTGCCACGTGACCTCAATGCGCGCTTCGGCAGGGACGCCTTCAATAGCGCGGTCTTGCAGTTGCCCGCCATAGATAGGGTGCGCGACTTTTTCTATCATTGAATTTTTGAGTTGCTCGCGCTCGTTGTCATTGCTTGCAGGCATGGCAAGACGCATCAGCAGACTGTCGGCGCTGTCGGTCGCATCCATCGGCGCATGTCCGCGACCGTCTTTGATGTGGCACGACTGACACGCTGCGACATTAAACAGCGGTCCCAAGCCATCGCGGCTGTCGGTACTCGCTGGCGCAATGACCCACGGCTGCTTAAAAAACGCATTACCAATAAAAAACTGCCCCTTACGCGAGGCGCTGATGTTCGATGATGGCTTAGAGTAGCTCTCGCTACTGCTGATAGTGATGCCCGTATCGCCGCCTTGTTGAATCTCTTTGGGGTCAAAGCTGACCAACTGCTGCATCGGCACACCTGCCAGCGACTCGATGGTTTTGGTGCGGGCGTCCGTTAGGCTCGCTGCGGGTGCGGCGGTATGCTCTGTCTTTTGCTCAGTCGGTTGACAGCCGCTCAGTGATAACGCGCAGAGGCTAAGGGCAGTCATTGTTTTTGGCAGCGCGCATTTTTTATTGCTGCGGCGCGCGGGTGCGGCAGTCACGGTATCCAAAACAGCAGTCCATAACGTTTTCATAAAAGCGACCTTAAACAAACAAAAATCCATGCGTCAGTCATCGTGATATCGAGCACCTTTGATAGGCACGAGATTGACCAGTGATGATGCAAAAAAACACCGAATCAGCAGCATCGACGTTGCCGTGACCCTCATCGGCAACCAAAGACGCCACCGATTGCGGCTTTGCACTTGGCACGTAGGCACAGCGCGTTACCACAAACGATGGCGTCATTGCCCATTCAGCAATACTCGCTTAAAACTGCGAGCCTGTATCAGCGTCTAGATTGTCAATACCGATGGCATTGGCGGCGTTTTCAATGCCTGAGGTGAGGTTTTGTAAGCTACTGATGGCAGCTTCGATATAGCCACGGCGCTTGGTTTGCTCTTCTGCCGCAACGCCGACCTTGTCCGCTTGACCGACAGTGGCAATCATCTGATCGACTTTTACGCCCTGCTCTTCACCTTGCACCACGATGGTATTAAAGGCATTGCTGACTTGCTGGAAATCTGCAGCAAGCTTGTCCGCTGCGTCTTTATGATTGGTATCGACCAGATATTTCTGGAGACCGTAGCCACCCACGTTGTCACCAGATACCGTCTCGTAGTTGCCTTCAAAGATATTTTGGATGCCGCGCGCGTTGTTGGCATAGCTTAGGTGCGTCAGGTCACTAAAGCACTCATGCTCATCTTCGGTCGAGCCTGTGACAAACGCCACCTGCATACGCTCTGATGCCAGCTCACCCAGCGCAAGGCTGCCCATTTGATACATGATTTGGCGCAGTGCGTTGTCGTCTTTACGCGCCAAAAAGTCACTGCGCAAGCTGTCGGTACTGTCAGCTCGCCACTGGGCTTCCATTGCGCTTAGATCATCAACCAAGAGCTGCGCGGCGGCTTTTAGATACGCGCCTCGGCGGGTACAGACCTTGGCGTCTTCATTGCTCGTGCTGCCACTGGTACACTCACCTGCGCCTGTTTGGTAGTCGCTAACAGGGCGATTGCCCGCGCCTGCGCCCACGCCATTGGTGTCCTGACCCCACAATAAAAACTCGATGGCATGATAGCCTGTGGTCACGTTGGCTTCGCTGCCACCCACTTCGCTGAGGTCAGCCAATAGCTCAGGCGTGATGTTGCTGGTGTCTTTTTGCAGACTGCCGACGCTGATGCTTTCGCTGTTGATAATATTGTCTTTGCTGTTGTACTCGCCTTGATAGTCGTCGCTGACATAGTCAATCAGCGCCTCATCGAGTGGCCACGCGTTTAATTGCCCCTCCCAGTCATCGGTACTGCTGATGGCGCGCTTGTCACTTTTGCCAACAAAGCCTTGGTCAAAACGAAAAATCTCCGTTTGTGAGTACGGCGTGCGCGCCGCTTTGTAGGCAGCTTTAGCCGCGTCTAAGTTGGCTTCAGTCGGCGCGTCTACAAAGGTATTGATGGCGGTTTGCAGCATCTTTGCAGTATCCAAAGAGTCTTTATAGGCGGCGTGCGCCATATCTGCGTAACTGATTACCAATCTGTCGATGCTTGCTTGCTCAACGGCTGAGCGCTTGTTGCCTGACTCTGCGCCCGCAGTGTCTGTTTGCGCTTGGGTATCGGTAGCAGGCGTTTCTTCGCTTTTTTTGGTACAGCCCGTCATGAGCAGCACACCTGCCAATGCTGCTGCCACAGTGGTCGGTAACAACTTACGGCTTGTCGTGATGGGGTTCATACGTATCCTTGATAAAAGTTCAGATAAATTTGGTAATAATTGTGTTACAAACAATGGGCTAAATTATAATGTTATTGATAACTATTATCAAATAGTATTTATGCGCTTAGCCTCTTATTTTTGATAATTTTTTTCGGTTATCAATACAGCCTTCATAGTCGTTTGCTGTTGTTTATGACCGCTACACTGTAGCTAAAAACTAAGTCTCACTTTTGCTAAATACCAAATATCAGACACAAAAAAAGGCTGACATCGCGCCAGCCTTTTTTTCGTATTTTATGTTTTTTTACTAACTTAATGATTTGTTCACCTAAGTGAGCAATCAGATTAGTTTACGCTTTGTGGGGCGTTGATGGTCAGCTCAACACGGCGGTTTTGCTGACGGCCTGCGTCAGTGCTGTTGCTAGCGACTGGACGTGACTCACCATAAGCGACCACTTGGATACGGTTGGCAGAAACGCCACGAGCGGTCAAGTAGTTGGCTACTGAGTACGCACGGTCACGAGACAAGCGCATGTTGTAGCTGGCATCACCACGGCTGTCAGTATGACCTGCGATAGTCACGGTAGTTTTGTTATACTGGTTCATGGTCGTTGCCAATTTGTCCAGTGTTGGCTTGAATGATGAGCTTAGGGTCGCATCATCAAAAGCAAAGGTAATGTTGCCTGGCATGACCAGATCAATGTTACCTGTGGTTGGGTTTTGCTCAACGCTTACGCCCGTACCACTCATTTGCTGCTCAAGCTGCTTGGCTTGACGCTCCATGTAGTAGCCAACGCCTGCACCCAGTGCTGCACCGATAGCCGCGTCACGACCTGTGTTGTCACCGCCAGTCGCTTTAGAGATGGTTGCACCACCTACTGCGCCTGCGATGGTACCGATAGCGGTCTTGTTCAGACGCTGCTGACCTGTCGTTGGATCAGTGGTACAGCCTGTCAATACCATGCCAGATGCAAGTGCTGCAATCATAAGTTGGTTACGCATAAAATTCTCCTCAACAAATAGTGTCATCCCCCGCGCCGCATTTTGGTCATAGATTTATGGTAAATCTGCACCTCGACATGGGGTAGTTCATCAATGTAATAATAGTGCTGGGCACTTTCATTATCATTATGGCGAGGCAAACCTAACTGTGTGTAATATTTTGTCACACCTATGTATGAGATGTGCATGATAGATTGCAGCGCAATGATAACTTTACTGTGAACAACGTCATCACTTATGCACGCGACGCTTTTGAGACGTATCTTGCGTTTGTTTTCGGTGTTTTTGCTTATGTTAACAGTCGTACACTCAGCCATATTTCTGCTAAAATCATACGCATAGCGCATTTATTCCACCGATTATTATTGCGGATAAAAGGACACTCCCCATGCAACTGGCCTCTGTCATTCAAAAGTTACACCAACGCAGCCCCAAGCTTGCCAAAGCCGTTTCATTGACCACAGCGACAGGCGTCATCGCTGCCAACAGTCTGGCCTGTAGCGTGCCTATTTGGCTGACTGGTGGTGCCAAAATCATCACAGGGGCAAAGATTGCCGATAAGGCAGTGATTGGCATTACCAACCACTGGATTGGGGTCAACAATGCCATGATTGATAACTTGTTGCCGCAAAAAGACTGGCGCATCGATTTGCCTGATGACATCGACCCCAATGGCAAATATCTGCTCGTCAGTAACCACCAATCATGGGTGGACACCAGCATCATGCAGTACATCAGTGAAAACAGATTGCCGTTGACGCGGTTTTTTACCAAGTTTGAGCTGATTTATATTCCCGTGGTCGGTCAGACCTTTTATTTCTTAGACTTTCCGATGATGCGCCGTCACTCTAAAGAAGCCATCGCCAAAAATCCTGCCCTACGCGGACAAGACATTCAAGAAGCCAAACGCGCCTGCGCTTTGTTAAAAGACAAGCCGTTTACTTTGCTCAACTATCTTGAGGGCACGCGCTTCACCAAAGCCAAACACGACGCACAAAACGCGCCTTATGAGCATTTGCTCAAGCCGCGCGCGGGTGGTTTTGCACTCGCCATACAGACGCTCGGCGAGGAGATTGATGGTATTTTGGACATGACCATCGTGTATCCTGATGGCGTACCGACCTACAGCGACCTATGGAAAGGCAATATTAAGCACTTGGGCGTTCACATTCGCCATGTCGAGATGCCAGATGAGCTGTTTACACAGATTAAAGATGGCGGCTATGATCGTGACGAGACGGTCAAGTCGGCGCTGTTCGATTGGCTTGATGAACTGTGGCAACAAAAGGACAAACGCATCAGCAGCATGCTGGCGATGTTTGCAAAATCACCAGTGACTTAGCGCGATATTACCCGCCTGCCGCTACGTGCGGTCATCACGCGTATTGTTTTTCATAGTCACGGATAAATATTCACTGATAATAAGGTAAGCCTGTGTCCCAACCTCCGATTTCGAACGCATCGACGCAGACCGTCACACACGTCCCAAGCCCACCGCCAAAGCCGCCCAATCGCTTTAAGCTGGGCTACGATATTTTTATGCTCATCGTTATCAGCATTGATTTATTGTTGATTAGCCTTGATGCGGTGCTGATGAGTCAGTTCAGCGCCAATGCGGCAGAGTGGCTGAACATTACCCAAAGTCTTGTGTGGTATCAAAGTACCGTGCACGAGCCACTGCGTACGGCGGGCGGATTTTTTACCATATTCTTGGTCGCTGAGCTGTTCGTCCGCTGGATGATTGCCATTCAGCGGCGCACTTATTATCGCTGGTTCTTTTTTCCGTTCGTCCACTGGTACGAGGTGCTCGGCTGTTTTCCGCAGCTGCGTATGCTGCGCTTGTTCCGCGTGGTGGTCATCGGGCGCAGACTCTATCAGCTCGGCTATCAGGTGCTGCCGCAGCTGTGGATTGAGCGCATCAAGTTTTATGGCGATATTTTGCTCGAAGAGCTGTCCGACCGCGTGGTCTTGACCATCATTGCCAATTTTCGTGGCGAGCTGACCGACACCAATGCGCAGCAATCGATTATCAACTCGACACTGACGCGCAATCGTGCGCATATAGAGGCGGCGGTACTCTCTATGCTGCGCCAAGAGCTGATACCGCAGTTGCAGCAGTTAAAGGGCAACCCAACCACGGGCAACGTCATCGCCACTGAGGTGGGCAATGCGATTGAAGAAGGCTTGGCAAATACCCCTGAGCTGCGCCGCTACGTGCGTATGATTCCGATTGCTGGCAGCTTGATTGAGTCGCAGATGCTCCAAATCGGGCACAATGTCGGCGAAAATGTCGCCAGCGCCGTCACTGAGCGTCTGTTAGATGCTGAGCGCTTGGACGCTTTGATGCAAAATATCGCGCACGGCATCGCCAATATGGATACCCAAAACAGCGCGCTTGAAACCTTGATTGCCGCCTTGATTGCCGACAGCTTAAGCGGGCTTGAAGCGCAGGTCAAAGTCCAGCAGTGGAAGCACAAAGACATGCTGAACCTATAATCCTCTATCTGAGACCCAATCCTTGGGTTGCCATAGATTTTTGTACGATTTTATCCAGACGGGGGCTTGTGAAACCCGTCTGTCTCTTAGTACACTGCTGGGTATCTGTAGCCTAGCCGCACCGACCCAAACCACAACCTCATGACACCATGCGCCGCGATGGCAGCACCAGTATCTTTTAAGGACAAGCTCTATGACGATTTCGGATACCGACTCTCACGCCGCCACCCCCGCCGTTAATTTTTACGGCAAAATGTTGACTTTTTCGCGCTTGCAGTTGCATACCGATGACCTACAAACCGTCGAGGCGCAGCTTGCACACACGCTGAGCAACAAAGAGAGCAACATTCCTATCATTATCGACAGCAGCGTCGAGCAGGACTTGAGCGCATTGGTGGATTTGCTGTGGTCTTGGGGCTTGCAGCCTATCGGTGTGGTCACAGGCATCTTAGAAGAGCAAGCACGCGAGCAGCGCCTTGCCATCTTCCCTGCCGATGGCAAACGCATCGAGCGCATTATCCCCAAAAAGCCCCCTGCCCCGCAGCCTGTCGAAACCGCAGCGCCTACTGCCAAGGTCAATGACGCGCCCAATGAAACGCTTGATGTTGCTGAGCAAAACACCACGCTGATTTATGATCAAATGCTGCGCTCAGGACAAAGCCTAAACCACGTCGGCGGCGATTTAATTTTGACCAACAGTGTCAACAGCGGCGCTGAAGCCATCACCGACAACAGCCTACACGTCTACGGTCGTGCGCAAGGGCGCTTGGTCGCGGGCGCAACGGGCGATAAAGATGCGCGTATTTTTTGCCAAGTATTTAACCCAACGCTTGTGTCCGTTGCGGGTACTTACTGTTTGCGTGACAACTTGCCCGAAGAGGTCATTGACCGCGCGGTACAGGTGCGCTTTATTGAAGGCGAAGGCTTGATATTTAGTATTATCGACGAAGATTAAGCGTATTGGTGGGAAATTTATCAATGCCATTATTCATAACATAAGCTGTCGTTATTATTAATAACAGCTTTAAAATCACTTTTTATTATTTCACCGTGACTCGCTATAAATTTTTGTTTATTTATGCTAGGCTTACGGTCGTAGATTGCGCTTATTACACGCTATTTTGAGCCAAAACAGTCAAAGTCAGACACCCTGATTTTTGAGTGCCTTTTTGCCTGCGGTATTGAGCCAATTTTTTATTATTCATCAGTCATCTCATAAATTCATAGGAGTGCGCCATTGTGGCAAAGATTGTTGTGATCACTTCAGGTAAAGGCGGTGTGGGCAAAACCACGACCAGCGCTTCTTTTGCTGCCGGCTTGGCGTTACGAGGCTATAAGACAGTCGTTATTGATTTTGATGTGGGTTTGCGTAACCTTGATTTGATCATGGGTTGTGAAAACCGTATTGTTTACGACTTTGTTGATGTCATCAGCGGCAGCGCTCGCCTATCTCAAGCGCTCGTTAAAGACAAGCAGCTCGAAAACTTATTCATTCTGCCAGCCAGCCAAACGCGTGACAAAGACGCGCTGACCAACGAAGGCGTGGCGGAGGTCATGGATGAGCTATCAAAACAGTTTGATTACATCATCTGCGACTCACCTGCCGGTATCGAGCGCGGCGCACAGCTTGCTATGTACCATGCCGATGAAGCCATCATCGTCACCAACCCTGAAATCTCTTCAGTACGTGACTCGGATCGTATCATCGGTATCTTACAAAGCCGCACCAAAAAAGTGGAAGAAAACCAAGGCACGGTACGTGAGCACTTGGTCATCACCCGCTACAATCCTGAGCGCGCGGCTGCCAATGAGATGATGGATATCGACACCATCTCAAATGACATTCTAAAAGTGCCACTGCTTGGGGTTATTCCTGAAAACCACGCTGTCCTTGAAGCATCAAACCACGGTGAACCTGTCATTCATTACACCGACTCTGTCGCGGGTCAATGTTATGACGATATCGTCGCTCGTTTCCTTGGCGAAGAGCGCCCACTGCGTCATCTTGAGGTGAAGAAAAAGAGCTTCTTACAGCGCTGGTTTGGGGGTCAATAATGAGCAAGAAAAAAGGATTTTGGAGCAATTTGTTTGGTTCTGAGAATCAAGCAAGTGGCAGTGCAAACGCGGCAACGGAACGCCTTAAGGTTATCGTTGCCAGCGAAAATCGTCTGAACAGTCGCTTGACCGCTGAGCGTATTGAAAAGATGAAGCGTGAAATCTTAGAAGTGGTGAACAAGTACGTGAATGGTGTTCAGATTAATGATGTCAACATCAATCACCGCCACGAAGACAGTCTGGATGTGCTTGAGATGAACATCAGCTTGCCTGAGCATCAAAAAAAGCCATAAGCTCGCAGACTGCCGTTTGCGCACCGTAATAAAAAAGCCCCATGTGAATGGGGCTTTTTTGTATGTAGGCTTTATTTCATACGATGGATTAGACGGTCTTTTTTGACGAACTGATGATAAAGCGCAGCACCGATGTGTAAAAGCGTAAAGGCGATAATCATTGGCCAGATAATCTCAGTATGCATGTCATTAAAAAAACGCGCCATACCTCTATCGGGGGTCACAAAGACAGGAATCGCAAACAGACCGAACATATCGACAGGGCGACCGCCATAAACAGTCATCAATAGCCCCGCAATCGGCATGGCAATCAAGGCTGCATATAAGGCAAAATGGGTCAGACGTGACGCCAGCATTTGCCATTTGGGCGCAGGCATTTCAGGTGGTGCTTGGGTGAATAAGCGATTAATGACACGCGCTATCATCCAAAACAATAAGCTTAAACCAAATGCTTTGTGCAAACCGATATAGGTACTGCCACCAATATTTTCACTCAATAAAATCATGCCCCACGTGATGAGTAATAACAGCGCGCTGATCCAATGAAAAATTCGGCTACTGACGGGCCATTTGTGCAGCGCGGGTGCGGTATTATTCATAAGGCGTCTTCTTATTATTTATCTTATAGATGGTTATCGGTGGTTATTATTGTGGCAAAAAGTAAATACAGCACGGCACTGTTTTTCACGGCGCTTTGACTAGCTGTCAAGGTCAACCATATTGTGGGCGATTTTATCCAAGTCAGGTACCAAATAGATTTGATCGTTCACCATGACGGTCTGGAACAGATAAGATATCAAAACATTTTCTCGCAATTGTTCTGCAAGTGCATCATTATTGTTATCTTGGCTCGCCGATTCACGAAAAATATTGCCGCTTTTGTTTTGGCGGTTTTTTTCGATGTTATCCGCCGCCACCACTTGATACTGCTCAGGCAGCTCAATGTCTTTGACATCGGCGATACGCACGGTAAAGCTGTCAAGCTCACCTGCGGTCTGCAAAGCCAAACGGTGTACATCGGTATTGCCCTCTAGCACCACCAGCTTATCTGGCTGATGTCCTCGAGGCAGCAAGTGAAAGACCGCCACCTCTTGGTCTTGCCACAGATACGTCCAAATACGCTCTTGATAGTCATCCACACTCAAAATCAGGCTGCTCGGCACGAGCCAATCGGGCTGGTTTTTTGCAGGTACAACTGTGACGTCAAGTAAGCCGTTATCAGCCGACAATAAGCTGACTGCCTCAAAGGTATGTTTGCGAATCTGGCTCATAAGGTACTCACCATGGGTTAACGATTATCAAAATTTACTTAAAACGCTTTAAGACAGCGAATATGAGATTTGCGTCATCTCAGCGATATAGTCGGTCAGCTTTTGTGCAAGTGCGGTGGGACTGCCTGAAAACTGGCAGTACCCTGAATCCAGTACGCTCTGCGGCTGACTGGGACACGTGCTTAGGCGTGGGTCTTGTACCCACAGCTGGCTGTGATTGTCCTGAATCGTTGCCAAATGCTGCGACCCATCCGTACCCATCCCTGAAAAGATGATGCTGATAAGGCGGCTGCCATAGACATCGCTGGCGTTTTTCAATATCTCGCCAATCGCAGGTTTGTAGCCGCCCGGCCACGTTTTATCGGTAACAATCACGCGTCCAGTAGAGTCGCAGACAATCTGCTGATTGATGGGGGCAATCAGACAATGCCCTGCTTGTAGCCGCCGCGTACTGGTGATTAACTGGCAGCGCCAATCGTTGTGCCGATTGATGACTCGTGGCAGCGTCTCAACCATACTGGGATTAAAGTGATGCGCGAGCAAAATACAAATTGGCAAATCAGGCGATAGGTTGTCCAAAAACTCTTTTACCGCGCTTGGACCGCCCATAGACGCGCCCAGCAGCACCACGTACTGCCAATGCGGCTGCGTGTGCTCATAGACGGGAGACGCCGCAAGAACGGGCATTTCAAGGATTTGCGCCAGTTTGCGTTTAAGCTTACGCTGCCATTTGGCATAGTACTGGATAGCATTGAAGTATGGCGCTTGCGAAAACCCGACGAGTACCGCTTTTGATTGGGTATTGGCAATCATACTTGCGGTGTCATCATCGTAGTCGCCGTCAATCAGCCAGACATCGATTTTATTTCTAATGGGTTTTCGTTTTAATTGTGCGCGGTTCACGCTGTCTATCAGCGTAAAACCGCAGCCACGAATGGTCTCACTGAGTGCCAAGCGTTGGTGTTGGCTCTCGGCGACGACCAGCATCGTGATGTCACTGGTCGAGGTGTCGGCTAAGGGTTTCGTCTGTGTGTCATCAGTCATCTGTCGCACTTAGTTCTATCCCCAGTAGGGTTTGGATTTTGTTTAATAGCTCATTTTCTTGGAATGGCTTACCCATGTAGTCATTCACCCCCGTCTCAAACGCGCGCTCGCGGTGTTTTTCGCCTGTGCGCGAGGTAATCATGATGATGGGGATGTCGCGTAGACGATTGTTGTGACGCACTTGGGTCGCCACTTCAAAACCGTCCATACGCGGCATTTCAATATCTAACAAAATCAAATCAGGCAGCGCTTCTTGCAAAATCTCTATCGCATCGATACCATCTTTTGCCACCATCGCGGTGATGCCTTGACGCTCTAAGAAGCGCGAGGTGACCTTTCTGACCGTTACCGAGTCATCGACCACCAAGACGCTGACTTTCTTATCGTCACGGCTCTGGCTCGTGGACTGACTGACCTGCTTCATCTCTTTCATGATGGTCGTGTTACGCATCAAGGCGATGGGGTCTAAAATCAGCATGACCGAGCCATCACCCATGATGGTCGCGGCAGAGATACCCGCAAGGTGCGACAGCTGGCGTCCTAGTGGCTTAACCACCACCTCAATACGCGAGCCTGCAATCTGGTCTACCTGCAAAGCCAGATTTTGCCCTGCGCGGTTTTTAATGATAATAACAGGTAAACTGCTGCTGGTGTTAACCGCCAGCTCATTAAGTTTGCTGCCTGTCAAAATCTCATTCAAATAGCGCACGCGGTAGTCGTTATTCTCAATGCGCATGGTGGCGCGCTCGGAGCGGTAGTAGTCGTACAGATGCTCAGGCTCAATACGCACCACACGCTCAATGTGTACCAGCGGAATGGCGTAATAGCGGTCAGCGGCGCGAACAATCAGCGCATCAGAAACCGCAACCGTCAGCGGTACACGAATGGTAAAGCGCGAGCCTTGACCCGCTACGGAGTTGACCGAAACCACGCCGCCCAACTGACGAATCTCACTGATGACCACGTCCATACCCACGCCGCGCCCTGAGATTTGGGTGACGGTTTTGGTGGTGGTCAGACCCGCGTTAAAGATGTACTGCATCACTTCAAGGTCGGATAAGCGGTCGTTTTCATCAATCAACCCTTGGGCAATGGCTTTTTGGCGGACGGCCTCAACATTGATGCCGCGACCATCATCGCTCAAGTGAATCACCATCTCACTGCCTTCACGCATCAGCTCAAGGCGAATCTGACCGTTACGCTCTTTTCCTGCCTCAAGACGCTCTTGCGGGCTTTCGATACCATGGTCCACCGCGTTACGCAGCATGTGCTCTAGTGGCGAGGTGATGCGCTCCAAGATGGTTCTGTCCATCTCGTCATCGGCATTATCGACAACCAGACTCACCGACTTGTTCAGCTCGTTACCCGTCTGGCGTACGATACGCTCAAGACGCGGAATCAAGCGCGAGAACGGTACAATCCGCGAGCTCATCAAACCGTTTTGCAAATCGGCCTGCGTCCGTGACAGCTGTAGCAATAAGTTTTCATTGTCACGCGTTTTTTCGAGCAAGGTATTGTTAATATCAAGCAAATCCGATGCCGACTCGGTCAGTGACTTTGACAGCTGATTTAAGGCAGAGTATTGGTCCATCTCAAGCGGGTCAAAGCCTTCATTCTCAATCAGCTCAGCATCGTCGATTTGTGACAGAATTTGCGCTTCAAGCTCAATTTCCATACGGCGCAGCTGGTCAGCCAAACGCTGTACCGTCGTGCCCATCTCCTCCAAGCTGTTGGTCAGGCTGCTCATACCCATGTCGATACGCGCACGGTTAATCGCCGACTCGCCCGAGAGGTTAATCATATGCTCAATCAAGTTGCTTGAGATACGAATCATCTCATTGGTGCTGCTTTGCTGCTGGGTATCGAACTGCCCTGTCATTGGTGGCATACGACTGATGTCTTCAACGCGGCGCACCGTCTCTTGCTTGTTTTGCTTAGCAAGCACAGCCGACAGCTGCGTCTGTAGGGACTGCGTGGGAATCGATTTTAAGCTGTCTGGGTTTTTGATGAATTTTTGCAAAGCACCAATCAAGGCGCTTGGCATCGGCGCATTGATTTTGTGTTTAAGAATAAACACCGCATCAGAGAGCCAGTCATGACAAGCAACCAACAGCTGCGCGACCATTTTGGTGGCTGGGCGACGACGGATGGCCAGCTCTTCGTAGACCGTTTCCATCTGGTGCGCCAAGTCTGCGATACCATTGGCCGACACCATGCGCGCGCCGCCTTTGATGGTATGTAAGTTGCGCTGCAAGGTTTGTAGCGCCACAAGGTCGCTGATGTTGTTTAAGAACAGCTGCAAATACTTGCTGCTACTCAAGATAAGCTCGTCCGCCTCTTCTAAGAACACCTCTAGAATATCAGGGTCAGGCAAGCCATCACTCCATGAGGCATCGACCATCATGTCGAGACTGACGATATCGTCAGAATCTGCCTGTGTAGTAATGTCTTCTTCAGGCGTCACTATTTCTTCTTCAGTCTGCGCAGCGTTCTGACCTTGCAGCGCTGGCAGTACCAAAGTGACGGTTTCTGGCAGCTCTTTCATGTATAAGAAGGCTTGTAGCTGCTCAATCAGTTCATTGGCAAAGAAAGACTCTTGATAACGTACCACATGGTCAATTTGCAAGGACAAGGTGTCTTGTACCATCTGCATGATGGTGAACCACTGATCGGTTGGCTCAATCGTGTTTTCAACAAAGGCTTCATAGATACTCTCAGCCTCGTGCGTCAGGTCACCGATACTCTGAATGCCTGCCATACGCGCGCCACCTTTGATGGTGTGCAAATGGCGCTGCAGCACTTTTAGTGCACTTAAGTTATAAATATCATCGCGCCATGTGCCAAAAGTCGTGGCCACAGCGGTATCTAACTCTTGCGCTTCTTCTAAGAAAATCTCCAGCAGCTCAATGTCGGTATCGATAACCTCAGGTTTTGACTGCTCCGCCGATGTCGTTTGCACAGGCTTGACAGGCATAGGCTCAGCACTGATAACAGGCGCGACCGCAGTGACGGGCGCCATATCCGCTGATGGCGGCGCGCTGTCTTCGACTACTGGTGCGACGTCCGCTGCATTGTCATGACGGCTCGCGGTAGCTTCATAATCTGCTAGCCAGCGCTCTGATGACTCAAGTGCGGCCTCGTCTACTTTAAGAGACATACTGGCGGCCAATGCATCGAACAGACCCACCAGCTGCTTGTGCCCGCCGAGCAATAATGCCACAAACTCAGGCTTAAAACGCACCTCAAGGTGCTGTGCCAGCAGCGTATAAGCATTCTGTAACGTCGTCAAAATACGTGTGAACTTACGTGAAGACTGGGTTTGGCTCATCAAGGCAGTGATTTGCTGCTGCTGCTGATTGGCGTAATGCAGCAGCTGCGTCTCATTGGCGCTCGCCAATACAGACTCGAGCTCCATGTCTGCATCTAGCAGATCGTCTACGCCGATATCTAACAGCTCGACCACATTCAGATGTGATACTGAGGTGACTGGCTGCTCGGTGCTCTCTAGCATACCTTGGAGTGATAGCAGCTCTTGCTCCTGCTGCGTGCGATCTGGTGCTGCTGTCTCATGCTGCTGTAGCCCTTCTTCGTAATTGATCAGATACTCTTTAATCAATACGGCAGACTGCTTGAGCGCTTGTAAGTGCTGCGCGTTAATCGGTGTGTCATGATGCTGGAGCTGCTCTAGGCTCTTTTCAATCGCAGCGCTGACTTCACTGATGGCGCTCAAAGAACACGAGCCTGACGCGCCGCGCAAGGTATGAAATGCGCGAACCAACTCGTCACTAACGGCTGTCTCGGTGTCTTGTTCATGCTCACTGATAAAGCCATCAATCACTTGTAATAACGACTGCGCTTCTTCGACAAAGATATGGCACAGCTCGCGCTCTTCATCATCAGGTATGTGCTCGATGACTGGCGTTTCACCAATCATTTCACTCACTGAATACAAGGTCTGTAGGGTTTCGTCAACGATTGGCGCTTCGACATCTGCCTCATAGCTATCCTGAATCTCGTCAGCGGGCGCATCTGCTTGTACGTCAAGATAAGTAAACGCATCGCCAAGCTGTTTGTTATAGGCATTGGCACATGCCACCCACAATGCCATCTTTTGCGGATACGCGCGGTGCTGCTGCGCAAAAATCTCAATCAATTCAGGATAGGCATCCAGCACATCACCGACCAACGCGACCATGCCTGTTGATACCGTCACCGTATGGTCGAGTATGCGGTTTAGCATATTTTCAATAGACCATGCCAGCTCTGCTGAATGGTGCGCGCCCACCATGCGCCCTGAGCCTTTAAGTGTGTGAAAACCACGGCGCACATCTTTGAGCACGTCGAGTGACTCAGGTGCTTGCTGCCATTGCTCATAAAGCGGTACGATTTCTTCTAGAACCTCTTCCGCCTCTTCGATAAAAATCTCTTTGATGTCAGGGTCAGCATCATCGCTGTCCGCAGGCAGCACGGCCTCATCTATAAAAGGCATAAGCACATCGGGCACCTGTCCTGCCATACCCGTATCGGCAGACGCACTGGCCACAGGTGACGCTTCACTGGCGGTATGCGCTGTGTCCGCGATGGTGTCGGTATCGCTGGTAAGCACGGGCGCGCTCAATGTGTCGCTGACAGACTCAAGCGCCGCGTCGTGATGGACGCTGTCCTGTCCTGCTGCGACAGAAGCTGGCAGACCATCGTTATAGTCACGGTGCGCCAGTAGATTGTCACAATGCAAGATAATCACTGCAGTGTCGACCGTTGGTGGTTCGCCAGCGGCAAAATCAGCAATCAAGGGCTTGGTCGCATCGACCGCAGACAGCACCACAGTGACCACTTCGTCACTGACCTCAAGCGTCTTGTCCAGCACTCGATTAAGCAGGTTCTCTACGGCCCACGCCATCTCGCTAATACTAAATGCGCCGACCATACGCCCTGAGCCTTTTAGGGTATGAAAGCTGCGACGTACCTCTGTCAGTGGGGTTAAATCTTGCGGCGCGTGCTGCCAAATGGGCAAAAATTCTTCTAAAGTTTCGAGTACCTCGTCCACCTCTTCGATGAAGATTTCTCGTATCTCTTCGTCAATCTCAAAGCTGTCTGGCTTGGTTTTACTGCGCGCTTCTTGTAGTAAGGCGCTTTGTTCTGGCACGGCGGGTGCCGCTTTTTCAGCGGTCTCTGTTTGCTCACTATCACCATGCTCATCGCTATCGGCATCTGCATCATCAGCCGCGTCATGCTCAGGCAAAGCGCCCTCAGTATCACTGTGCGTATTGTCCGATTCTGCTGTTTCGATATCGTCAGGCACAATCTCGCCGCTGTCATCGTAGCGCACCACGTTTTCTGCAGCGTTTTGCAAACTGGTATAGGCCAATGCGGCACGGCTGTCATTGCCATCTGTATGATCAATCGGACGGGCAATCAAGTCGTCGAGCAGGTGACTGGCTTCATCGATATAGCTGGCCGCCTGTACCAACAAAGGTGCATCCAACACTTGCTGCGCCAGATAATCCAGCAGCAGCTCGATAGCAGAGAGACCTTCAGCGAGTGATTGGGTCAGCTTCCACCCCAAGGTGTGCAAGTCGTGCGCGATGATTTGTGTGAATAACGAGGCAATGTTGTCTGTAACGGCGCGTGCTTCTGGCAGACCCATGTCTTCAAACGCATGGGCAATCTGCGTGAAAGTCTCCATGGGCGGCAACAACTGCGGGCGCTGACGCTGTACGTAATCATTAAAATGACGCTTGACGCTCTCAACCAAAATACGCAGCTCACGCAGTGCATGGTCGTCGATATGACTTAAAGGGGGTGTCTCGTCTTCTGCTCGCTGCGCTTGCACCGTGAAAGATGTGGCGTCACCAATCTTGGTGCGGATGGTCTGCTCGGTGTGATAAATGGCGCTGTACAGCTCTTGCAGCTGGCGCTCGATTTGCCATTGCACCTGTGCAAAGGCCTCTTCTGAATGTGCTGTCGTCTCTACATCGTCCAAAATCTGTGTGACTTGCGCTTCATACAGCTTCCAGCCACGCATGCCTAACCGCTCTTCAACACGGCGCAATGGCTCAATCAAAGACAAAGGACGGTCTAACGTAAAAATAATCGATTCAATGTCATTCAAAATACGGGGCAAAAAGCGCGCAGACAACACATCTGAAGCAGGCATTTGATGAATAAGGGTCTTGCCCGCATCGTCCAAGTCGGCAAAGCGGCTCATATTGAGGTAAATATCAGCGATGATGGCTTCAATACGTCCCGCACTGACGCTGTCTAACTTTGCGTCTGACTGACACGCCGCGTAGACCGCAATCATACGCTCAAGCTCAGACAAGATGGCGCTGTAGGCTTCAGGCGTAGGCTGGGTATTTCGTGCCAGATTGTCCAGCCAAATCTCCACCACATACCACAAACGCTGATGCACCGCGTCAGATATGTTTTGCCAAAGCGTATGGCTAATCGCTTGCAGAGCAGCTAAGCGCTCGGGGTGATTGATATTGTGCGCGCTCAATGCCTGCGCCTCTGTTTGCCATTGGCTCAGCTGCGCGCGATATTCCAAATCTGGCAACACAAAAGGCTCATGACTCACCGCATCTACCGCATCAAGAGCAGGCGCGGTGATGCGCGCACGCAGGCGCTGTATACGAGGCGCTATGTCTGTGTCATCACGGCTATCAGACAGCTGCTGTGCCAGCTCAATCAGCCCATCAATGGTCTTATACACCATCGCTTCACGATAGACGCCCGTCTGTATATAGGCCATCAACTCATGCTGCAATAGCTGATGCGCAAAGATGGCTTGGCGAGACACCGAAGCGTCCATCGACTGACGTGCACAAGCGGCAGCCAATAGGCTAAGCGCCCCTGCCAAATCTGCCAAACGCGGCAACTGTGCCATCACCAACGCACCATCAATGTCGTGATAATGCTGGGCTAAAGGCGCAATGTCAGCGGCTTGGGTATCCTCAAGCCAGCCTTCAGACAGTTGCTCTAACTGCTGATTTAAGAGTGGCAATAGCCATTCAAGCGTCACCATTTCGTTGGGCTGGTTCTTCATAGGATTGTCCTAACTCGTTTATCATTCGCCCATATACCACTGAAGCCTTGATGTTATTAAGTGATACTGGGCAATATTATGCCGACCCTATTGGGGTGTCATCATCTATTATGGACTGACTTTTTGCCAGCCATTTACTTGTACATGCTTGAGGCGGCGCATGTTTTGCGGACGCCAGCCCAAGCCTTCTCCAGGTGCTAAAATAAGGTAGCCACCGACCGCGCACTGTGCCGCTAAGCGATTTAAAATATCGCGCTGATCAAACTGCCGAAAATAAATCAGCATGTTTTGACAGATAATCACTTGCTGCAAGTGCGTGGTGGGCATCTCTTTGGTAAATATGTTGTGCCAAACAAAATCGACGCGCTCACGAAGGATGCGATTGACTTGCCAGCATGGCAGCTCCTTTGCTGTGCCCTTCATCGCTCGGTTGTTCTGGTCTTGATATGACGCTTGAATGGGATTGATAAACTGCTGGCAGTCGTGCGGGATTAAGTGCTGCTGACGCCCTTCATACTTGGCTTCGCGCGCTTGCGCAAGCGCGGTTTGACTGACGTCGGTGCCGAGTATGCGATAGTGGTACAGCTGTTTTGCGGCCAAACTCATCGCCAATGACCAAACCTCCTGTCCTGCCGAGCAGCCCACACTCCAAATACGAAACGGCGGTGTGGCTTGCGCCGCTGTCGCTGGCAGCTTGGCGGCAAACTCAGCCGCTTTGGTAATAAACTGAATAGAAGGCAGGTGCCGAAAAAACCGACTTTCAGGTATCAACACACTGTCAATCAGCTGCTGGTGCAACTCTGGGTCATTGGGTACCTGCTGCCACAAGGCCTCAACCGACAAGTCATTGGCACAAGCGGTGTGACTGACCGCATTGATCAGCCACTGCTGCTGCTCGTGTGGCAATATGAACCCTATTTCTTTTTCAATATAGTGTTGCCATTGCTCGACTGGAAATACACTGCCGCGATCCATGCTAGGCACCTTTGATTACGATATGGTTGCAAATAATGCGAGCCAAAACCAGCACACAATACGGCATCACTGTACCTATACTCCATGCAAACCAGCAACGCTCACCATGATGGTGTCATCGACCCCTAAAAACTGTGGTAGCCCTCATCATCATCACTTGAGAGTTTAAAGCCTGCGACCGACTCTTGTAGCGCCGCCGCCATTTCATTCAGCTCACCTACCGAACGCGCAGTAGCCATCGTCCCTGAAGAGGTCTGCGAGGTAATGTCTTGAATGATGTTCATGGTGTTCGAGATGTGACCTGCTGAATCTGCCTGCTGCTGGGCGGCGTTTGAGATGTTTTGAATCAGCTCAGCAAGCGTGTTCGATACGTTTTGCACTTCTTCTAGTGCCTCACCCGCATCTTTTGCCAAACGCGCACCACGTACAACCTCAGAGGTGGTCGACTCCATCGACATCACCGCTTCGTTGGTATCGGCCTGAATGGTTTTTACGAGCGTTTCAATCTGTTTGGTTGCGTTGGCAGAACGTTCTGCAAGACGCTGTACCTCATCGGCAACGACCGCAAAACCACGTCCTGCTTCACCTGCCATCGATGCCTGAATGGCAGCGTTTAGTGCCAAAACGTTGGTCTGATCGGCAATGTCGTTAATCAAACCAACGATATCACCAATCTCTTGTGAAGATTCACCCAAGCGCTTGATACGCTTTGAGGTTTCTTGAATCTGGTCACGAATCACGTTCATACCTTCGATAGAGCGCTGTACCACGTCCGCCCCGTTATAGGCAATCGCAACCGAGCGCTGCGCAACCGCTGCTGACTCAGTGGCGTTGGTAGATACTTGGTCAATCGACACCGCCATCTCGTTAATGGCCGCAGACACCCCTGCAATTTCTTGTGCCTGATGCTCAGACGCCTCAGCAAGCTCAACAGCATTTAGCTGCGTTTGTTCTGAGGATTGCGATACCCGCTCAGCGGTACTGTTAATCACCAATACCAGCTGACGCAATTGGTCGATTGCAAAGTTTACAGAGTCGGCAATCGCCCCTGTAAAGTCTTCAGATACCGTGGCATTGACCGTCAAGTCCCCTTCTGCCAAATCGCCCAATTCGTCAAGCAGACGCAAAATCGCCATCTGGTTACGTTCGTTTTCTTCTTGAATCTGACGCGCACGCTCAGAGTCGGTTTCTGCCTCTTGGCGACGACGCAGGGTTTCTTTTTCAATCAATAGACGCTCAGCAGCGCCGCGCTGTTTGAACAGCTGGAAAAAGGCATACAGCACCCCAGCAACACTCAGCAAAAACAACAAGCCTGGGATAATAACGTTGCTGCTGGCCAGAACCTCATGGTCAATATCTATAAATAGCCAAAGCAAACAGGCTATACTCACAAGGGCAAACACGCCCAGTAGTTTGGTCCACAAACTCTCTGAATCTGTGGCTCCTGGTGTGTTGGTGCTGGCATTATTGACAAAGCTTTTGGTATCGCTCATTGTGCTTATTCCTTCCAAACGGTCGTCTGAGTCAAATCGTGACTGACTTTATTCATAGTGAGTCCATTCATTATCGGGCACTATATCGTAAAAATGGCGCTCACTAGGATTAAAGCCGGTATGCTTGCCGACATATCACAGTGGCATGCCAGTCAAAGTTATCTTGCATGGGCTGAATGCAGCACCATGATGGTGTTTGTACTTATATGGCAGCTTCAATATAGCGCGGGTCTTGCATTAATAAACTGGGCATAAAAATAAACCAATCTTCTTGGTTTTTGATAAATTTGCCGTGGTTATAAGGTGCAAAAGGTGAGTCGGCATCAATCGCAGCGGGACGATACTGCGACTTGGTGAACTGCTCAATGCCTAAAACGCGATCGACGAGCAGACCTGAAAACACCGATGGCTGGTCTATTACGATGACTTTACGCTGATTGAGCTGGCGGGCACGGCTAGATACTTGCAAAAATTTGCATAAATCGGTCAAAGGCAACAGGCGTCCACGCACGTTGGCAATGCCGAGCAGCCACGGCTGTACGAGTGGCACACCCGTGTAGTCAGGCACGACCAGCACCTCAGCAATCTCGCCAAGAGGCGCGACCAGACGCTGCCCACCCACTTCAAAGACCACACCTTGCCAATCGGTCTCCTGAATACCCAGTCGACCACTCTTTCGAGATTTGGCTAAATCTGCAAGGCGCAGTAGCTCAATGAACCCTCTAGAAGCCACGAGTTACCCCACTACGTTGCGAATGACATTGACCAGCTGCAACTCATCAACAGGCTTGGTAAGATATTCCTTAGCCCCTTGACGTTTGCCCCATACTCTATCGGTTTCTTGATTTTTGGTACTGATAATAACCACAGGAATGTGTGCGGTGGCCTTGTTACGCGTGATTTTGCGGGTCGCTTGAAAGCCATTCATTTCAGGCATCACCACGTCCATCAAAATCACATCAGGCAAATGATCGACTGCCATAGCGCAGCCTTGTTCGCCATTTGAGGCCTCAAGCACTTTAAAGTTGTTTTTGGCCAGCATATCGCGAAATTTTGCCATTTCAGATGGCGAATCATCAATGACCAATACAGTTGTCATGAATATCCCCTTTACCCTTGCTCATATCATTTACGACTTACAAGGTATTTGTACGTGTGGCATCGGTATAGTGGGTACAGCGTACTGCACCCATAGCATGCTGCTGTCGATACAAATACCTACCCTTGGCTATGCTTGGACACGATACTGATTGATGGCATCAAACAGCTCATCTTTACTAAATGGCTTGGTCAAATACTCATCAGAGCCAACAATACGTCCGCGCGCTTTGTCAAACAGACCGTCTTTTGAAGACAGCATGATGACGGGCTTATTGGCATAGTCGGGGTTGTTTTTGATAAGTGCGCAAGTTTGATAGCCATCAAGACGTGGCATCATGATATCAACGAAGATGATATCTGGATTATTGTCAACAATTTTAGCAAGTGCATCGAAACCATCAATGGCGGTAATGACTTCACACCCTGCTTTTTGCAACAGCGTTTCAGCGGTACGGCGAATGGTTTTTGAATCATCAATAACCATGACCTTTAACCCTTCAAAATTATTTTCCATTATTCATATCCTATGAATGACTGTTTACTCTAAATACCAATGACAATATATAAGTACATCATTAATAACAGTGGTAGCTATCAAATTGGCAATCATGTCGATATACCGCAGTATATCTTGCCCATGTGCGCATCAATCATAGCAAAAATAAAGCAACACTTAACAATAAAATAGCATTTCACTTCATAATAAAAGTAGTCGCTGCCATTTGTCAGACAAGTCCATTTTGTCGGTTGTATGACGGTGTTTACGATATTATCACCACCAAACGCTACCCTAGACCGTTTTGTGGCAAGAAGATAGAGCGTTATGATTTTTATCTTTGTAACGCTTATGTATCTTCATCGTATTCTATGTTCGTTTTAGCACACTCTGCAAGGCTTTTCCAGAAATTTTATTTTTGTTTGATAAATACGACGACACAGCTTTAGTTTACACATTTTATGTGATAAGCATATGACTATCGCCAGCTTTCTGATTTCACTATATACTGCCTTTATTAGCGTAATATCATGAACAATAGGGAGAACGACACTTGGTTTTGATACTAAAACGAAAGTGGTGGCTGCTGCTGGTGCTTGGTCTTGGTGCTTGCCAGCCGCAAAACCCTAGCGACGCGCGCGAGGGTGGTGAAACGTCTGCGGACGATACCCCAATCGTTGTCAATGAGGACAGCGTGGCGATGGCGAGCGATGATATCTTGAGTATCAAGTCCTCTCGTTATCAGCCGAGTCTTGGGCTGCAAGGGACGCTTGAGCCGATTAATCAAATCATCTACCGCGCCCAGCGGGCAGCCGAGGTCACCCAAATACTGGTACAGCCTGAGCAGTGGGTCGAAAAAGACACGCCGCTGATGGTACTGCAAGTCAAAAATAGCGCGCAAGCAGAGGGCAGTCAGACAGAGGCGCAGCGTGCCCCTGATGGGCACAGTGAGGCTGAAATCCAAGAACAAGCGGCCGAGAGTCGCTCCCCTTTACTCGCTGACAATATGAGTGAAAGCGTGGCAGCGAGCCAAAAAACACTGCTGGTACGCGCGCCCTTTGCTGGACGGGTGGACAAGCTGTATGTCGAAGAGGGCGCAAGTGTGCCCGCGGATGCTGAGCTGCTGCATATCGCAGACAGTCGCACTCTAAAATTTGTCGCAGCCGTGCCCCTACAAGCCAAATCACAGCTGTCGGTCGGTCAAACGGTGAGCTTTAGCACCGAGCAGCGCGATGAAAAATTCACCGGTCAAATCAGTGAGCTGGTGGCAAGCCATGTGCCCAATCAGCTGCTGGTCGCGGTGCATGTGATTCAAAAAGAAGGAGAGGTCTTGCCTTTACAATCTGGCATGGCGGTCACGGGTCGGGTCAACTACGGTCAGATTGAGGTCGGCACCATCGTGCCTGAGCGCGGTATCCATGATGCTGATTTGAGCGCGTTAAAATCGCCCCCTTATCAGCCATTGTCGCCTTTAACAGCGAACGTCTGGATTATCAAACAAGACCAGCGCCTGATGCGCCAACCCGTTGAGGTGATTGAATACGACCCTGACACCAAGCAATATCTGGTTGCAGGTATCAGTAATGACAGCTTGATTTGCTTGGCAGACTTACCGATTGCCTCTGCGGGCAAAAAAGTGGTTATCTCTTAGCATCGCCATGGGCAATGACATCGGGGCAGTATGAATAAAACTTATAACCCCATAACCAAAGGGCAATTTATCGCCTTGTATTAACAAACAAATAAAAACCACAAAAATAGCGGACAACGCAGCAAAGCGTTTAGATGCCTGCCATACGCGCGTTACACTATACAGAAATCGTAACAAAGCGCGTCTTGTACAAAACGGGCAGTATTAGGCATTATGGTAATAACTGGGTATTGTTGCAGGCAAATGCGGCATTTGACCCTTATTTGTTAGATTTTATGCTGAAAAAACAACAACAGTGACATTATTGAGGATATTTTATGAGTAAGCAGATTTTATTGATTGAAGATGACCCTGATTTGGCAGAGCTTATCAGTGATTATTTGACCATGAACTATTATGACGTGCATCATGCAGGTTTGGGTCAAGAAGGTTTGGATATCCTAGACGCCAAAGAGCGTGATATCGATTTGGTGGTGCTTGATTTGATGCTGCCAGATATGGACGGCATGCAGGTCTGCCAAAAAATCCGCGGCAATAAAAACAACATTACCAGTAAAGTGCCCATCATCATGCTGACTGCCAAAGGCGACACCACAGACCGCGTCTTGGGTCTTGAGATGGGTGCAGACGACTATATCTCCAAACCTTTTGAGCCGCGCGAGCTTTTAGCACGTATTCGTGCTGTTATCCGCCGTCATGAGCAGCCCAATCAGGCAGACAGCCAGTCGGACAGTTTGACCTTCGGTCGCTTGAGTGTGTTTCCTGACAGCCATGAAGTGACCATTGATGATGAGCCTGTGCGTCTGACCACGCATCAATTCCAGCTATTGCACTACTTTGCGACCCATTCAGGCAAGGTATTGAACCGCGAGCAGTTGTGGCAAGCAATGCCCAATGATGACAGCTCGGACAATATCGACCGCGCGATTGATGTACACATCTCGCGTTTGCGTGCGCTGATTGAAGACAATCCACGTCAGCCCAAGCGCATCATTACCGTTCGCGGTGTCGGCTATCAGTTCGCCACCGATCAGGTATAAGCACCAACCATAAAAGGAGGCATTGCCCTCCTTTTGTGGTTTTTTGCGTCTGTATGTGCCGAGCCAAGCGCGCCTTTGGTCGCGGCATCTTTTATTTTAAGCCTTTGACGATAGAGACTGCTTAATGCAACAGCTGGGTTTTCGTTCTGTTTTTGCCAAGCTTTTTGCCAGTGTGATGCTGGCACTGATTTTGTTTGCGGTAGCGATGGTGCTACTGACTCAGCTGGTACACGACAAGGACGCGACCATTCGCTCTGAGGTCGTCGCAACCCAAGTGTTGGGGCAAGTCGACCCCTTTTTGGGCGAGCTCAATACCGCCATTGAAGACAACAACCGCTTGCAAGCGCGGTTTATGCTGGCGGTGATTAAAAAAAGCTTTGATATCTTTGATGAGTCTTTGCAAGCCAAAATGGGGCTGTATGACCAGCAGGGCATGCTGCTTATGCAAACCGACAACAGCGATTTACCGCGCGAACTGCCCGCTGCGCCGTCTTTTTTGGCACGTATTTTCCCCTCATTTGCAGACATGCCGCCCATTCCTCAGCAGGCGCAAGTGTATAGCAGCACAGGCTACACCCTACTCTACGAATCGCGTCTGCCACCCAAAAAACCTGTCTTATCTGCCGCGCTGAACTTATTTACAGGTACTTTATTGCTATTAATCATCATGGCAGGCGTGCTGTGGTGGATTGCGCGCTCAATGACGTGGCGCATCAATCAGATGAGCCAGCAGATGGGTCAGCTGGGCGACGGCGATTTTACCGTGCGCGTCAACAGCCGTGGTAATGATGAGATTGCCTCACTGGCGCGCGGCTTTAACCAAGCGGCACAAAAAATCGAGCATTTGATTAATGCCAATAACTTATTGCTGGCGCACGCCTCACACGAGCTGCGCACGCCCATCACCCGCATCCGTCTACAAGTTGAGATGATGGACATGCTGGCGGGCAACCTGCCTACCGATGTCAAAGCAAAATTCGATAAGCGCGCGCAGGCGATTAACCGCGATTTATCAGGGCTGAATGATTTGGTCGAGAGTATCTTATTGGTCAGTCGCTTGGACGCGGGTCATGCGATGCAGCAAATCGAGCCTATCGAGGTCTATGATCTAATCAATCAAGAGCGCCAGCATTATTCGCAAGCGACCTTTGTCGGTGAGCATTTGACCATCGAAGGACAGCCGCCGCTATTGACGCACCTGATTCGTAACCTATTAAACAACGCCATGCTGCACGGTACGCCGCCTGTAACGGTACTGCTGTACGGTGTCGAAGAGATGGCCGAAGCCATCGAGACGCCCGTTTATCTCAAGCCTGTATTACAAACGCTGATCGGTGA
Organism: Psychrobacter aestuarii; assembly: GCF_904846035.1. Classification (GTDB taxonomy): domain Bacteria; phylum Pseudomonadota; class Gammaproteobacteria; order Pseudomonadales; family Moraxellaceae; genus Psychrobacter; species Psychrobacter aestuarii. The sequence continues at coordinate 1,958,100 of NZ_CAJGYT010000001.1, read as the reverse complement.
TTGCGCAAATGAAGCGACAGCCACCGCTGCGCCACCGATATCGCCAGAAGTAATCGAAAACTGGCCTGCTCTCTACCAAAATGGCGAGCGCCTAGACGCCAATGCCTATCTGCCAACGACGCACCCGTTATCGTCTACCGACAATCCTGCGCGCTTACCGCCACCGTTTGACGATGCCGCCATGCATCACGACAGCCACTGGGTCGCAGAATACTCAGGCAAACTCAAAAAGATGATGTGGCGCGCCGTACCTGAGGCGTCTAGCGATGCCGCCAAAGCAGGCATTGCGACCGATAAGGACAACAAAGCCGACGTCAAAAAAGAAAGCCTGTTTAAAAAGCATCTGAAAAAAGCCAAAAGCGTCCGCAACGCGCCCAAATACATGGTGCTGGCAGTGATTGACCAAGGCAGCGGGATTCCTGAGGACAAGCGCGAAGAGATATTTAGCCCCTTTGTGCGCCTACAGCAAAAGAACAAAGGCTCAGGGCTTGGCTTGTCTTTGGTGTCTCAAATCGTCGCCGCGCATCAAGGCCGCATCACCACAGATACCCTCTACGGTCACACGCGCTTTTTGGTGGTGCTGCCTGTCATTCACGACCCACATTACCATGACCATGCGCCAAAAAACGAAGCAAACACCCACCGTTTGCCCACCCTCACGGCACAAAACAGCACTTCTTAATAAGAATTTAACGCGGATGTGGCACTTGCAACATCCGCTTTATGACAAATAAGCATAAGCTACACTGACACTTAGCATATTGACAAGTCACGCCTACACATATTCAAAGCGCAGTGAATATGCTATATTAGCGCCCCTTATTCTTCTATATTGCGCGGCCTGACGCGTTGATGACATGATGCTTGGCTGTGGTGTATTTGCCTACAGCGGGCATGATGACCTATTTTTTATTGTATTTTGAGCACTCTATGAATGACATGATTGTCTTAAATGAGGTGACCAAGCGCTTTGCCAGTACACCAACCAAAGGCAGCCCAGCCGATACGCCCCGTTATTTTACTGCGGTAGAGCCGACATCCCTTGCCATCAAGCAAGGTGAAATCTTCGGTCTAATGGGCTACTCTGGTGCGGGCAAATCCACATTGCTGCGTCTGATTAATTTGCTTGAGCGTCCTAATAGCGGTCAAGTACTGGTCGATGGCGTCGATTTGATGCGCCTGTCTGCCAGTGATTTGCGTATAGCGCGGCACAATATCGGCATGATATTTCAGCAGTTTAACCTGATGAGTAACCGCACGGTGTTTGAGAATGTGGCGTTTAACCTGACCGTCTCTGGCTACCCAAGCGCGCAAATACATAAGCGGGTGATGGAGTGCTTAGAGATTGTCGATTTGACCGACCGTGCCTCGCACTACCCTGCCCAGCTCTCAGGGGGACAAAAACAGCGCGTCGGTATTGCGCGCGCCATCGCACCAAACCCCAAAGTGTTGCTCGCTGATGAGCCGACCAGTGCTCTAGACCCTGCCACGACCCGTAGCCTATTGACCTGCCTGCGCGATATCAATGCCAAGCTTGGCGTGACCATCGTCATCGTGACCCATGAGATGAGCGTGATTCGCCGTTTGTGCGACCGCGTGGCACTCTTACACAAGGGCGCTTTGCTTGAAGTGGCGGATATTGCCGATGGCCAGATTCATGCCAATACTGAGATTGGTCAACGTTTGATTGTCGAAGACTGACGCGGCAGGAGAGAGATTATGTTAACAGGTACTGAGCTGTCCGCCTCGATAGACAAGCTGTGGGCGCTGCGTAAAGAGATTTGGCAGGCTTCACTAGAGACCTTTTTGATGCTCGGCATCTCAACCACAGTGGCGATTGTCATCGGTGGCTTGTTCGGCGTCTTTTTGTTTTTATCGAGCGACAAGCAGTTTTTGCAAAACAAGACGCTGTACGGCATCTTGGGCGCGGTCACCAACTTTATGCGCGCGTTCCCGTTTGTCATTTTGATGATTGCCATGAGTCCGTTTACTAAGATGATTGTCGGTACGGGCATCGGTCCGATTGCCGCCTCTTTGGTGCTGGCGATTGCAGGCTCGTTTTACTTTGCCCGTTTAGTTGAGCAAAACTTGCGCGAAGTGCCGCGCGGCATTATGGAAGCGACTGAGTCTATGGGCGCACGCCCGATGACCATCATCAAGGTGCTCTTGAATGAAGCGCGCTCTGGTATGGTGTTGTCCGTGACCATCTTGTGTATCAGCTTGCTGTCCTATTCGGCGGCGGCGGGTATGATTGGCGGCGGCGGTTTGGGCGATTTGGCCATCCGCTACGGCTATTATCGTTACCAAACAGAGGTGATGGTGTTTATCGTCTTGATGCTCTCTATCATGGTGATTGGCATTCAGGCCTTTGGTAACTGGCTGGCGAGACGCTTAGATAAGCGTTAAAATATCGACCCAAATGGTGGCTTGCGCGCTCCTATTGATGCGCAAAACGCCACCTTCAGATTTATAACCCCAATAGTGCTTTGTTGTATGATTTTGGCATTACGGGGGTGTTACATGCTCATGCAGTCTTTATTTGTTCTATCACTCAAGGATAACCTATGAAACTTACAGACATCAGCCGTCAAGTGGTTGGCGCGTTTGCTATTGCTGGCGTATCAGGCTTGGTACTGGTCGGTTGCAACAACTCATCAGCCCCAGAAAGCACCACTGAAGGCAGCACAGAAAGCGCACCTGCTGAAACCAGCGAAACGACCACCACTGCGGCAAGCGGTGACATCGACCCTAACCATACCAAAATCGTTATCGGTACGACCGAAGGCGACTTTGCCGATATGGTTCGTAACCAAGTTAAAAGCTCACTAGAAGCGCAAGGCTATGAAGTGGAGCTGGTACCGTTCACTGACTATGTACGCCCGAACTTGGCACTTGCCGAAGGCGACTTGGACATCAACATCTTCCAGCACAAGCCTTACCTAGACACCTTTAAACAAGCCAACAACCTAGACTTGGTTGAAGTCTTCCAAGTACCGACCGCACCGCTTGGTCTATACTCTGGCAAAAAGACCAAAATCGAAGAAGCCTACAAAGGCATGAGCGTGTCTGCGCCAAATGACCCAAGTAACTTTGCGCGTGCGCTGGTCATGATGCAAGATTTGGGCTGGATTACGCTAAAAGAAGGCATTGACCCACTCACCGCATCAAAATCAGACATCGCGGACAACAGCAAATACGACATCGAAATCGTTGAGCTAGAAGCAGCTCAGTTGCCACGCGCCCGTGACGAAGTGGACTTTGCCATCATCAATGGTAACTACGCCACCGACGCTGGCATCAAGCTGACCGACGCTTTGGCACAAGAGCAAAGCTTTGCGTACATCAACTGGTCAGCCGTGAAGACCGCTGATAAAGACGCCAAGTGGGTACAAGACGTGACCGCCGCTTACAACTCTGACGCGTTCAAAAAATACGCGCACGAGACATTCCCTGGCTACAAGTATCCAAAAATCTGGGGTGAAGACCACGGCGCGCACATGGCAGGCGACAAAAAAGCCGCCAGCACTGACGCGGCAGCAAGCACCGAAGCTCCAGCAGCAGCGCAGTAATCCTGCTGTCAGTAGTACCTAAAGCACCGTCTTACGTCACGTATACCCAATCAGTCCTGCTGGTTGGGTATTTTTTATGCCCGTATGCAGCTATATTTTGACGTTACAGCCTGTGTGTCCTTTGTATGAAAGCGTCACTCGCCCTATCGTTTGCCTGCCATTTTTCTTATAGTAGAGACGCTTTGTTCAAGCCGCCGTGCGTATTTTTTAATATTCACTGACGCTTGGGCATTTATCGTTCGTTTTTATAATCATCACAACTTGCATTATTGATAATAACGATTACTGATAACCAAGGCGGGCAAAGCTACCGCCTTTATAACTATGATAAATCGATAATAAGGATACCTAATGAGTAATAAGACTTATAACATTCGTACCGCAGGCGCGGCCAACATTCCTGTTTTGGGACTGGGCACGTGGCAATCCACAGGTCAAGACTGCATCGATGTGGTCAGTAAAGCGCTACAAATGGGCTATGAGCATATCGATACTGCGCAAGCCTACGACAACGAAAAAGAAGTCGGCGAAGGCATCAAACAATCTGGGGTTGCGCGCGACAAGTTCTTTTTGACCACCAAAATCTTTCCTGATGATTTGAAGTTTCAGCCAGAAAAACTCAAAGCAGCGGCACAGCGCTCGCTAGAGAACCTTGACACCGATTATGTGGATTTATTATTGCTGCATTGGCCAGATGACCGCGTGCCTTTGTCAGAAACCATTCCTGCACTGTGCGAGCTACAAAAGCAAGGACTGACCAAGCATATTGGTGTCTCAAACTTTAATATCGCGCACCTCACTGAGGCGCAAAAATACGCGGACGTGCCGTTGGTCGTCAACCAAGTTGAGTTTCATCCGTTTATCAAACAAAACACGCTGCAAGCTTTTTTGAACAACCATCATATCTTGCTCGAAGCCTACTCACCGCTGGCGCGTGGCGACGTGTTTGACAATGAAGTGTTAAAAGAAATCGCTGATGCTCATGGCGTGAATGCGGCGCAAATCTCGCTGGCGTGGATTTTGTCAGACAAAGACCGCGTGGCGATTCCAAAAACGGCGAACCCTGACCATTTACAAGGCAACCTAGACGCTGCCAGTATTACGCTCAGCGATGACGAGATTGAAAAAATCAACAGCCTCGCGCGCGCGGATGGTCGTAAAATTGAGCATCCAGACTATACGCCTGAATGGGATGACTGATATGTCCTCTGCTCTATTGATGTATTAAGCACAAAAAAGCCGCCCAATCATTAGGCGGCTTTTTTATGGGCGCAGCATTGCTGCTGCAAGGCGGTACGCTATCCAAGGATTGAGCTTACTGCACCAAGGTTTCGCTTTGGTGTACTTTTTCGGCAGGGTTATATTGCTCAGAGCTTGGCGCACTTTGGCGGTTGTTTTCTTTTAAAGATTTGGCAACCTCTGGCGGCATGTAGTTTTCATCGTGTTTTGCCAGCACTTCGCCTGCAACAAAGGTCTTGCCCTGCATTTTGCCTGTGGCGACCACGCCTGAGTTTTCAGCGAACAAGTCGGGCAAAATCCCTTGATAAGTGACAGGCACAGTCGATTTGAAGTCGGTGATGGCAAATTCGACATTGAGCGGATTGTCAGCGGAGCGCTGAACGCTGCCTGCCACCACCATGCCGCCTGCGCGAATGCGCTTGTCTTGTGGCGCTTCACCTTGGGCGATGGCGGTGGGGTCAAAATAGTAGTCGGTCTGCTGACCGATGGCGTAGATGACCAGCACCACCGCGATGGCAGCCCCTGCCAAGGTGAAAAAGACCCACATCAGTTTTTTGCGTCGAACGGCGTTCATTAAGCGACCTCATAGAAGAGTAGATGGCAGGCACAAACCCTGCCGATATGCCAGACCGTCCTTGGGTGGGGATGCGTTCCATGGGGCGACTTGCAATGCAGTGGCTGCGGTGCTGAGGCGCTCATCCTTGCGTGTGCTGCCTGATAATAGCAGCAATCACGCCGTATTTTCAAGCTGTTGATTTTTATGTCATTTTGCTAAGCACTTGCCATAGCCAGACCGAGGACAGGCGCGGTTATAGCGACTTATTGACGGCGCGCTGAGCTTGGCGAGCTTGCTGTATGGACAGCTCTTTGAGCAGGGTTTGGCGCTGTTTGCGGCTATAGAGAATCAGCAGCAGCACCGCACCGACGGTAATGCCCCAGCACGACCAAACGAACACCCCGTGCTTTCCCATCGCAAAAAACTCAGACAAGCTATAAAAATAAGGCTGCATTGTGATTTCCTAGCAATTATTTGTGCTGCATGCGCACGTATTCTTTGACCCACGCTTTGCCTTGGTCACGGGCAAGGATTAAGGTATTGGTGCGATAAATGGTCAGCGCCGCGACCAGCAGATAGCTGCCCAGCATCATCAGTAACAAAGGCATCCACATATCCGCTGACATCTTTGGCGCTTCGGTCAGCGTGAATGTTGCGCCTTGGTGCAAGGTGTTCCACCACTCCACCGAATACTTGATAATCGGCAGGTTCACCGCGCCCACGATAGAGAGTATCGCGGCCGCCTTGCCACGATTGGCGGTGTGTTCAAAGGCAGCAAACAGCGCCATCACGCCCGCGTACAAAAATGCCAAAATCAGCATCGAGGTCAAGCGCGCATCCCACACCCAATAAGTGCCCCACGTGGGCTTTGCCCAAATCGAGCCTGTCAATAAACTGATCACACACAACAAAAAACCAATAGGTGCAAGCGCTTGTGCCACAAGGTTGGCGGTCTTGATTTTCCAGACCAAATAAATAACCCCAAGCACCGCGAGCGCAAAATAAATCGAGATGGCAAGACTTGCGGCAGGCACATGAATAAAGATAATGCGGTAGCTGTTGCCTTGCAAATAATCGGGCGGCGCAAACGCCAAGCCCCACACGCTACCGACCAGCAGACACAGCGCGGCAAGCGCTGAGAGCCACTTGACCCATGGCGCAAAGATATGAAAAAACTGCTTGGTACCCACAGTAATCAAGAACCCCTGCCACAGACGCTGCCAGAGATTCGGTGATGAAACGTTTTTTAGATTGGGCATGGAGTTGACCTATTGCACAGCATGGTGATGAGAACCTGTCATCGCATAGCGATTCAGATGGGATAGGCATCTGTCAGGCTTATTATAGCAAAATTGCCCGTTTTCAGCACACCTGTTGATGGCAGTTAACGCGCAGACAGTACCTCAATTTAGCCATGCCATCTTTAGCGTCAGCGCAATCACCCACGGTACAATCAGCACTGAAAAGATACTGCCTGCCAGCAGCAGCGCAAAAATCGGCAGCCCATTTAGCCCTGTGGCGAACAAGTCCACTGCCCCTGTGGCAAAGATTAAGACCGGCAGCTGCATCGGCAGCGCAATGAGTGGCACCAGTACCGCGCCGTTTTTTAATGACAAGGTTAAACTGCTGGCGATAGCGGACAGCATCAACAGCATGGGACTGCCGACCAAAATAGACGCCATCAATACCCCCGTCTCGCTCAAGCTTAGCCCAAACATCGGTACCGCAAGCAGACTGAGCAGCGCCACAAAGCCACTGCTAAACAGCCAGTGGATGCTAAGACGTATCAGCACCCACAGCGGAAGCGACGCGCGTGCGACAATCAACTGTGCCAGCGTGCCATTGTCTAAGGCAGGCTTAAACAAACCATCGACGCCCATGACCAAAGATATCAGCGCGGCAATCCACACCGCCGACACCCCAAGACGCTGTAGCAATTGCGGCTCGCTACCGAGCGCCAAAGGGAACAGCGTGATAATCACCAAAAACAGCACCAGCGGGTACAGCCACTGCACCGCCCCTTGCTGCTTGAGCTGCCACTCACGCCGCCACATCTGCCCAAAGCGGATACTCTGGGCGTGGCTTGTCGCAGTGTTGCTACGCATAGTCGCGCTCCTCATCCTATTGTCATACCATATACGCGGACAAGTCCAGCGTCTGATTGGCGACCATGGCCTGTTGGTGGCTGGTCATCAGTATCGCGCCGCCTGCTTGCGCAAACGCTTGCAGTCTTGCCTCCATTCGCGCCACCATCTCCACATCAAGCGCAGTGAACGGCTCATCAAGCAGCCACAAAGGCGCAATCTTGGGGGTCAATAAATACAAACGTGCCAGCGTAATGCGCCGCGTCTGCCCTGCCGATAGGTGACTTGAGCTGATGCGCTCAAAGCCTGCCAGCCCCACCCAAGACAATGCCGCATCAATGTCCTCATCGCTTGGATTGATACCATAAAGATTTAGCAAAAAACGCAGGTTTTGCGCCACTGTCAGATTGGGATGAATGCCCAACTGATGCGACACGTACACAGGCTGAACGGGCAAGGTCTCCGCGTCCAGATAGCGCACCTCCCCTGTCAATACAGGCAACAGTCCCGCCAGCTGCATCAAAAGCGTCGTCTTGCCCGTGCCATTGGCACCAATCAAGTGGCAAATACCGCCCGCAGGCAGCTGCAGCGTCACCCCTTCACACAGGGCAGCCTCTCCGCGCTGTACCGTCCACGCCTGTAATGCCAATACCAAAGGGGTCGGCTCTGTTGTCGTCATCTGGCTCATTCATCGTTCCCATCGGGGGCAATTGTGTGTGGCTGCTGCGACACAGCAAGGCGCATCGGGCAGCACATACCGCTTGTGATAAACGCCACAGTATAGCAAATTGTCCCCCTGCCAAAACAGCTATGATTGCGCGTTGCTGCCGCACATTTCCAAAGTACAGATGCGCGCGGTGACTGGTTTAACACGCGTTTATATGAGATGCTACCTACAGATGCCTCTACGCGCTACGCGAGGCATAACCCCAGACCGTGATACGACGCTCAGCATATTTACTATACTAATAAAGACACGCTTACTTATGAGTCAAAACAACAAATCCCTTTGGCAAAAAATCAAACAGCTTTTTGGGTCAAACCCTGCCGCCACCGAAGCAAACGCAGAGCACACCGCCCAGCCGATCAGCGCCGCAACCGATAATGCCGCTGACGACATTGCAGAAGCCGCCACCGATACTCAAGCAAAAGCCAAGCCGCAAGGCGCTAAGAGCGCAACGGACAACACCAATGCCACGCCCATCACCGATACGCTCAAGCGCTATTTTGAGCAGCAAGACTGGCAGTACAATGAATATGCCGCCAAGTCCGATGACGCGCTGCACACCACGCACTTATCGCTACGCATGCGCCACAAAGACATTGAGTGTGGCTATCTGTTTCGTATTCAAGAAAACAATGGCTTACTGGCAGTGTATGGCATCTTGCCCTTTACCATTCCTGATAGTCATAAAAACGCGGCGCTGCTGCTGATGACGCAGATTAACTACGATATGATTGTGGGCAATCTGGAGATGGACCTCAGTGATGGCGAGATACGCTTCAAAAACGCGTTCGATATCGAGGTGGTGGGCATCAGTCACGACATCATCGACCATCTGCTACAAAGTGTGGTCGCCATGACGACGGTGGCGTACGAAGTGTTTGGGGATTTGCTAAAAACCCAATCGCCCGCCAGCGATATGGACAGCTTACTCCAAGAGCTGCAACAAGAAGCCGATGCGCGTACCTTCTTTTTGCCCACCGATTCGGTGCAGTAGTCACCCTCACGCGTTTGTCATTTATCGTTTAGAGATATTGTGTATGCTCAAGATTGCTTATTCCGAGATTTTTCGTTATCACGTGCCCGAAAAGCACCGCTTTCCCATGAAAAAGTACACCATGATACCCGAGCGCTTGCTAGCGGAGGGCACAATTACGACGGAGAATTTTTTTGCGCCGCGGGCACTGACTGAAGATGAAATACTGAGCACGCATACTGCCGAATACTGGCACAAGCTCAAAACCCAAACCCTAAGCGCAAAAGAAGCACGCCCGATTGGCTTTGAGATGACCCCTGAGCTGGTCGAGCGCGGTCGCCATATCGCGCACGCCACCTATCAATGCGCCTTATATGCCAAACAATACGGCATCGCCATGAACGTCGCAGGCGGCACGCACCATTCGTTTGCCGACCATGGCGAGGGCTTTTGTGTGTTTAATGATGTGTGTATCGCCAGCAATTTGCTGCTGTCACGCGGGGAAGCGCAAAAAATCTTAATCGTAGATTTGGACGTACACCAAGGCAATGGCAATGCCAGCATCATGGCAGATGAGCCGCGGGTGTTTGTGTTTAGCATGCATGGCGCAAAAAACTATCCGTTTCGCAAACCGCCCTCCGACTTAGACATCGAGCTGCCAAACGATACGGGCGATGCCGATTATCTATCGGTGCTCAAAGACACGCTGCCGCGCCTGATTACTGAGGTCGCGCCTGACATGATATTTTATCAATCGGCAGTCGATGTGCTGGCAACAGACAAGCTTGGCAAGCTAGCACTGACGCAAGCGGGCTGCTATGAGCGCGACCGCTTTGTCTTAAGTCAAGCCAAAGACGCGGGCATTCCTGTGGCAGTGGTGATGGGTGGCGGCTATTCAGAAGATATTAATGATGTGGTCGAGGCGCACTGCAACACCTTTCGCTTGGCGCAGGCGCTGTTTTTTGCGGGTTGATGGGTGCTTACATCAATAATTCTGCCAGACCCTGCCACGCCACGCGCACGCCCAATATGCTGACAATCAGCAGTATCAACTGGCGAAAGCGCGCCTGTGATAAGTAGCGGCGCAGATAAATACCAAACCACAGCATCAACATAGACAAGGCGCTTAATATCGCAATCAGCTGCCAATCGGGCGCACTAAGCGCGCCAATTTGCTCGCGCAAAACGATGATTTGCGCCACTTTACCAAAGAAATAACACAGATTACCGACCTTGGCGATGGTGTTTTTATCATCGCTAATCGACAGCAGATACATCATCAAAATGGTGGACATCGCATTGGTCGAGCCTCCGATAATGCCTGCCAAGAGTCCCGCACCGATTAAAGAAGCGCGTGTATTGGGCAGACGGATTTGCTTGCCCATCAGGCTGCTGATGACATAATACGCAATCACTGCCGCCAGCAATAGTAGCAAATACGTGCTGTCCACCCACAATAGCATTTGCGCGCCGATGACCCCGCCGATAAGACTCATCAGCGCCAGCAGCCAGTAATGCTTGAGGTAATAAATCGCATTGTGCCACAGACCCTGCCCGCCGCCGACCAGCCACGTCATGATGTTCATCAGCATTGAGGGAAACAGCACAAGGACGATGGCGTGTGACAGCGGATACATGCTGGCAAGCGCGGTGGTGGTCACCAAGGTCGAGCCAAGACCACTGATGCCATGCAATAAGGCGGCTGCCGCAAAGATAATCGCTAAGAGCTGCGTCTGTACCTCAGAATGGTCAGTCATGTCAGCTCCTTAGGCGGACGATAGGGTAAAAGATTAATGCGTGCAGGTTACCTGCGGCGTATGCTCGGGCAGCAGCGCACCGATAAGCGCGGCAAGCGCTTGCGCGATATTTGCTTTACTGTCTTTATCCAAGGTGACGGCGGCTTTGTTGTAACGCTCAGCGAAAAACACACGCATGGCATTGTCATCACTGGCAAAGCCAATATCGGTACGTGACACATCATTACAGGCAATCATATCGAGCTTTTTGGCGACCAGTTTACCGCGCGCATAATGCTCGACATCTTGCGTCTCTGCCGCAAAGCCCACCACGAACAAATCAGGATAGTTCGCCGCGATGGTCGCTAGAATATCGGGGTTTTTGACCAGCTCAAGCGCCATGGTGTCTTGGGTCTTTTTAATCTTTTGCGGCGCAGCGTCACGGGTGCGATAGTCCGCCACTGCCGCCGTCGCAATAAAGATATCGGCGGGACGCGGGGTGTCATCATGATGGTGATGGTGGTCGTGGTCATGATGATGGTCGTGGTCGTGGTCATGCTCATCATCGCAGCACGGCAGCGCAGGGTGAGTACCCTCGACGCATGCTGCACTGACCGCCAGCATCTCGGCAGCATCACGCACATCAATACGCGTCGCGCCAATCGGCGTCTCTAATGCCACTTTACCGCCAACGACCAGCACCACCTCAGCACCTGCCGCGATACAGGCGCGTGCTAAGGCAAAGCCCATCTTGCCAGATGAGTGGTTGGACAAATAGCGTACAGGGTCAATCGCCTCAATGGTCGGACCTGCGGTAATCACCACACGCTTACCTGCCAAGACCTGCGGCGTCGCTTGCTGGACGCAAAAGTGCAGCACTTGCGCGAGCAGCTGCTCGGGCTCAGGCAAGCGCCCTGCCCCCACATCGCCGCACGCCTGCTCGCCACTCTCAGGCATGATGATGTGGTAGTTCAAATCGCGCATTGTGGTCACATTCAGCTGTACCGCTGGGTGCGCCCACATCTGTTGGTTCATCGCTGGGGCAATCAGTACAGGGGCGGTGGTTGCCAAGCATACTGTGGTCAACAAATCATCTGCCGCCCCCATCGCAAGGCGTGCCAGTGTATTGGCAGACGCAGGCGCAATCACCACAAGGTCCGCCCATTTGGCAAGCTCAATATGTCCCATGCCTGCTTCTGCGCGCTCATCCAATAAAGAGGTGTGTACCTCATTGCCCGTCAGCGCCTGCAAGGTCAAAGGGGTAATAAACGCCTGTGCGCCTGTGGTCATCACCACACGCACATCAAAGCCTGCTTTGATTAATAAACGGGCAAAAACAGCCGATTTATAGGCCGCGATGCCGCCTGTGATGGCAAGTAAAATATTGGTTGTTGGCATAGCAAGGTTCACACAGATAGGAATACGCAAAAAAGAGCGTCTATAGTATCAATTATGCTTTGTATTGGGTAAGGTTTTATTCGCGGTTTTTTTGAAGTCGTTTATCGACATTTATTGTGCAAATTGTCATACTTTCTGGTCTTATGGTTTATTTTATTCGCTTGTTGAGACACGCTTATGGCAATCAAAGACTGGCATGCAGACGACCGCCCGCGCGAAAAGCTGCTGAATTTGGGCGCAGCGCATCTGAGTGATGCTGAGATACTGGCGATATTTTTGCGCACGGGTACAGCGTCGTTATCGGCTATTGAGCTTGCGCGGTCATTGATTGAGGAGTTTGGCAGTTTGGCGGAGCTGCTTGGCGCGCCGCAAGAGACGGTGCTTGCCTGCCATGGTATCGGCCCTGCCAAGTACGCACAGATTATAGCGTCACTTGAGATGGGTACGCGCTATTTGGGCAGTCAGCTCAAAGCGAAGCCAAACTTTGCCCATGCTGAGGTGGTCAAGTCGTATCTTAGCACCCAGCTGCGGCGCGAGCGGCGCGAAGTCTTTGCGCTGTTGTCACTCGACAATGCGCTACAGATGCTCAATTTTGAAAAGCTGTTTATCGGTGGGGTGTCGTCTTGCTCGGTGTGTATCAAAGAAGTGCTGCGCCATGCGCTCAGCCACAGTGCCACACAGCTGATTGTCGCGCACAACCACCCGCACACAGACGCTATGCCCTCAGCCGCCGACACCCACTTGACCGAGCGCTTGGCACAAGCCGCTTCGCTGGTAGACATGACGCTCGTTGACCATATTATTGTGGGGCGCAACGATGTGTTTTCGTATGCAGAAAATCGACTTTTGCCAGTGAGCATGGCTATTGATACAGATTCTCGACACAGCGTAGCATGATTGCTCTTGATAAGCGTCGACCATTTTTACATAGTGTTACTCTTACTTAGGGCAACCTTATTTTATGACAACATTGTTCAGCGATTGTGAATAATTATATTATAATCCTCACAGTAACCTACATAATGGCCAATAGATGCGCTATAGGTTATCACACGGTGTTGTTCATCATTAAAAAAAGCGGGTGACGCACGCTCAGCGCGTCTGTTATTGGTTTTTATTCATGCTTTGTTAGGGAGACAATCATGGCGATTGGCTTATTTATTTTAGCAGTCCTCATTCAGCTTGCCGTCGTCTTGGTCATCTTTTTGCTGTCCTTGTCACGTACCACAGGCAGCGTACTGGCGATTATTGCCGTACTGCTGACCATCTATATCAGTCCGTGGGCGCTGATTGTCGGTGTGCCGATTATTTTATTGTGTCTCACCTTATTGATTGACCCCATTCGCCAATCGCTCATCACTAAGCCCACGTATAAGGCGCTGGCAGGGGCAATGCCGAGCATGAGCGACACCGAACGCGAAGCCTTGGACGCAGGCACCAGCTGGTGGGAAAAAGAGCTGTTCATGGGCGCGCCCAACTGGAAGACCTTTGCCGATTATCCTTATCCGCTACTCTCCGAGACAGAACAGCGCTTTATTGACAACGAAGTAGAAACCTTGTGCTCGATGCTCGATGAGTGGGAGATTCAGCACACCTATCAAGGCATGCCGCCGCATATTTGGCAGTTTATTAAAGACAGCGGACTGCTTGGTCTGATTATTCCCAAAGAGTATGGCGGGCTTGAATTTAGCGCCTACGCGCAAAGCCGCATCATGAGTAAAATCGCCTCGCGCTCACCTACTGCCGCCGTCAGCTGCATGGTGCCCAACTCGCTCGGTCCTGGCGAGCTGCTCATGCACTATGGTACGGACGCACAAAAAGAGCGCTGGCTGCCTGGTCTTGCTTCAGGTGATGAGATTCCGTGCTTTGGTTTGACAGGACCTGAGGCAGGCTCGGACGCAGGCGCGATTCCTGATACGGGCGTGGTGTGCATCGGTCAGCATGAAGGACAAAACGTGCTCGGTCTGCGCATGACTTTTTCAAAGCGCTGGATTACGCTTGCGCCGATTGCTACGGTTGTGGGCTTGGCGTTTAAACTCTATGACCCTGAAGGGCTGCTCGGTGACGATGAAAAAAGCGACTACGGCATCACGTGCGCGCTGATTCCTGCCGACCATGACGGCGTGATTACAGGGGCGCGTCATTATCCAAGCGGCTCGCCCTTTATGAACGGTACAGTCGATGGTACGGACGTATTCATTCCGCTCGATTACATTATCGGCGGCGTGGACAATGCAGGGCGCGGCTGGCGCATGCTAATGGAATGCTTGGGCGTTGGGCGCGGTATCTCCTTACCTGCGTTATCGACCGCCGCCAGTGAAATGGCGTATCTGAATGTCGGCGCGTTTGCCAAAGTGCGCGAGCAGTTCAAAATCTCGGTCGGTAAGTTTGAAGGCGTGCAAGACGTGACCAGCCGTATGGCGAGCCAAACCTATATGCTAGAGGCATTTCGTCATTTGGTCACCTGCGGGCTAAACCAAGGCGGCACGCCATCGGTCATGACCGCCATGGCAAAATATTACGCCACCGAAACCATGCGCGACATCATCAATGACGGTATGGACGTGGTCGGCGGGCGCGCCATTCAGATGGGTCCGCGCAACTTTTTATCGACCTCTTATCAGTCTATTCCTGTGTCCATCACGGTCGAAGGCGCGAACATCTTGACCCGCTCTTTGATGATTTTTGGTCAAGGGGCAATGCGCTGCCATCCGTACTTGTTCGATGAGCTGCAGCTATTACAGCAAGAGGACAAGTCTGCTGCCCTCAAAGACTTTGATACGCTATTTTTTAAGCATTTGGGCTACACCTTTAACCGTGGCGCAAAAGCCTTTGTCGCAGGTTATCTAGGCGGCAGCAACAAAGTACCGCGCTTTGCCAACAAGTTTACCCGCCCCTACTATCAGCACGTCAACCGCTTGAGCGCAGGCTTTGCTTTGACAGCAGACATGGCGCTCGGCTTGCTCGCGGGCGATTTAAAACGTAAAGAGATGCTTTCAGGGCGTCTTGCAGATATTCACGCGCACCTGTTTATTGTCACCGCCATTTTGCAATTTTATCAGCATGGCAGTCAGTCAGAAGCGGAGCGCTTGCACGCACGCGTAGCGCTAGACAACAGCTTATACACCATTCAAGAGGCTTTTTTGGCGTTCTTTGACAACTTCCCGAACCGTATGGCCGCCAAAGTGGTGCGCTTTGTGACGTTCCCGACGGGTCGCATCTTTAGCCCTGTCAGCGATGAGCTTAAGCGTCAGCTGGGTGATGTGTTTATGACCGATGGCGCGGACAACCCTTTTCGCGACTATCTCAAAGGCATGGTGTACTACAACACCAATCCCGATGACGTTACAGGTCGCCTAGAGAATGCCTATCAGTCATTGATTGGTGTCGAGCCGCTGTGGCAGCGCTTTAAAAAGGCGGAGCATCAAGGCAAGTTTGCAGGTTTGAGCTTTGAAGACCATGTGGTTGCCGCCAGCCAGCAAGCCTTTATTACCGAAGAAGAAGCCGAAGTGCTGATTGAATACAACGCCATGCGCTTTGATGCGCTCTTGACCGATGTGTTCGATGCACAGCTGACCAACGCGCTAGAGCGCCCCAACCCGCACAGCCTAGACAATGCAGTGTATCAGCTGACCGACTACGCCGAGCGCAAACGTGATTATCAAGACTCGCTCCCTCCAAAAGTGCCTGAGACGCACAGCGGCGATGAAAACCCCAACCACGGCTATGAGCCTGATGGCGATGTCAAAACCCAAAATCAGCAACGCTCGCCAGCAGATGCCGCGCAGCAAACCAATTTTAACCAGTCCAATCCTGATGAGGAAGCGCTAGCGCACCGTTACCGCGATGCCGAATCGACCTTAAGCGAGCGTATGGGACGCAACCACGCATCGCTGGACGACGATGCGTATGACGACCCTACTACAGAAGCCGATGGGGAAGATGATACGCCACCACGCAAGTAGCTAACGCTATTGCCTGTAAAGTCATCTGTCTTTTTATGGCTTAGCAAGGATTGTTTTAGAGCGCGCGCTAACCACTGGCGCGCTTTTTTATGCCGTCCAGCCCTTGCCAGTTCTGCCTTTTACGCATTAACAAAAAAACTTTTGTTTATCCTACGATATAAAAGGCGTAACATAATAGACATATTGAATGTATAGTCAAGTAAACGGCTATGCACAATGATTGAATATATATAAGCGTATGGCTGCCTGTTTAACAAGAAAAACTTGCTGATATAAATAAGGATTTTCTTGCTAAACATCGGCCATAACGTACCACCTCCCTAATTAAAAGGACTTACATTAAGCGGGCTGTCACTTTGTGATGAAAAAAACTTACGAGTTTCAAAAAAATCTTGCAGTTGTTTTGTGAATGCTTTTATAGTGGCGCGGGCAATTGACGTAAGTGATTGTCAAAAGAATGTTACAGACATAACCGCAGTGTCGCAGGCATGGGTAGATACGCTCTTTATTGCCCTTTTTGCTGACCGCTGTTATGCATGACCAAGGATATGGATTATGTGGAAAAATTTAGGACTCACGGGCAAGATTATCGTTGCCATGATACTCGGTATCATCGTCGGTCTGGTGATAAACGGGCTGAACCTCAATGGTGAAGGCGGCTTTGTAAATACATACATCACCAACGGCTTTTTTGCCATTGTCGGCACACTCTTCGTCAACTCGTTAAAAATGCTGGTCGTACCCTTAGTACTGGTCTCGCTCATCTGCGGGGTTTGTGGTATTGGTGACATCCGTTTGCTCGGACGTATCGGTACCAAGACTTTCTTTATCTATATGGTAACGACCGCCCTTGCGATTGCCACCGCCATTGGTTTGGGCTCGCTGTTTGGTATCGGCTCAGGTATGAACATCGCCACTGATGCTGCCTTTGAAGCCAAGGAAGCGCCGCCGCTACTAGAGGTATTCTCAAACATCGTCCCATCAAACCCCATCGCTGCGATGGTTAACGGCGATATGCTCTCCATCATCTTCTTTGCCATCTTGCTTGGCGTCAGTATCTTGATGGTGGGCAAACCTGCTAAGGGGTTGGTACAGAGCCTAGAGCTGATTAACGAAGTCATCCTAAAGATGGTGACCATCATTATGAACCTAGCCCCTTATGGTGTCTTTGCGCTACTTGCCAAAGCCATGTCGGAGCTGGGCTTTGAGTTGATTTTGTCACTACTTAGCTATATGGCAGTCTTGGTTGGCTCGCTTGCCTTCCACTTCTTTGTCACTATGATGATTATCTTAAAGCTGTTCTCAGGACTCTCTATACGCACGTTCTTGACCAAAATGCGTGAAGTACAGATTTTTGCGTTCAGTACTTCAAGCTCAAACGCGACGATTCCGATTACTTTACGTACCGTCACCAAGCGTATGGGTGTTGATAACTCGGTCGCGTCGTTCACCGTTCCCTTTGGTGCAACTATCAATATGGATGGTACGGCCATCATGCAGGGTACAGCGACCATCTTTATCGCCAATATTTACGGCGTAGATTTGAGCGTTGTGGACTATCTTATCGTTATCTTGATGTCGGTACTCGCCTCTATCGGTACGGCAGGCGTCCCTGGTGTGGGTCTGATTATGCTGTCGATGGTCTTTGCGCAAGTCGGCTTGCCTGTCGAAGGTATTGGTCTCATCTTGGGTGTGGATCGTATTCTAGACATGCTACGTACAGCAGTGAACGTCGGCGGTGATGCGGCAGTAACGGCTATCGTAGCCAAATCTGAAAGCAAGCTCGACCTTGCCGTGTATAACGACCCTGATGCAGGTTCAAAAGACGTGTATGATGGTCACATCGACGAAGACAGCGAGCGTGAGCTGTCAGCGGTATTCCACGATGGCAAAATGGGCAGCGAGTACGAAAATCGTCCCTAATGCCAACGGCGTTTAACCGCTCGTTAGTCAATCATGCAATAAAAAAGCCACCAACGTATTGGTGGCTTTTTTTATGGTTGTTCATGGGTATGAGACATAAGAAAAAGCCGCTATTCACTCATCACATATTTGGTGACCATCGCCAAACACACCAGCACAATCACAGGGCGTATCAGCTTGCTGCCGCCTCTGACCACCATATGCGAGCCCAAGTACGCGCCGATGGTCTGCCCAACCAGCATGGCAAAGCCAACGACCCACAATACCTTGCCACCCAAAATAAAAAAGATAAGCGAGCCGATATTGGTAGATAGGTTCAATACCTTAGCGGTGCCTGTCGCCTCGATGATTTGGCGACCGCGCAGTGCCACATTGCCGAGCGCAAAAAACATCCCCGTCCCAGGACCGATGTAGCCATCATAGGCACCGACTAAGGGCACGGCGATTTTTTGCCATTTGCCCTCACTGATGCGCGGCTCTGCTTCCACATCGCCAAGGCTTGGCGCAAACAAGGTATAAATACCAATCGCCGCAATCAAGAAAGGAATGACGGTCTCTAGCATGTCAGGTGGGGAGAGCTGTACCGCTATCGTACCGATAACTGAGCCTAAAAATGCGGCAACAATCGCAGTTTTCATTTGGCTTGGCTTGACCACGCCTTTTTTTATCATGGTGATGGATGCGGCAAGCGCGCCCGATGCTGCCTGAAATTTGTTGGTGCCCAAGGTCAGGATGGGTGGGATGTTTGCCAGCAGCATTGCGGGTATGGTGAGCAGCCCACCACCCCCTGCAATGGCGTCAATAAAGCCCGCCACAGCGGCGACGACAACCAGCATAGCAATGATGTCTAATGATAAGGAGATGTCCATATTGCTAGCCTTATAAAAAAAATTATGCTAAAAGGTAACAGCTTTGATATAAATTGCACAGCAAAATGAGC
Source organism: Psychrobacter aestuarii (assembly GCF_904846035.1). Lineage (GTDB taxonomy): Bacteria > Pseudomonadota > Gammaproteobacteria > Pseudomonadales > Moraxellaceae > Psychrobacter > Psychrobacter aestuarii. The sequence continues at coordinate 1,938,990 of NZ_CAJGYT010000001.1, read as the reverse complement.
AAACTTTTGGTGAACGATGCGTTTTGGTCGTCCTCGCCAAGGGTCTTGGGACAAGGCTTACGAGACTACGCCATTGATACGTACCTAAGCGTAACAATGGGGTATGATATCAAGAATGGGTCAAGGGTTTGACGGATTTTACAACCATTATAACGGTGTTTGTTAAGACATCGGCTACGCGCAACGGATGCCGTAGTAGACAAAACTCCTTTATCTGGCGTGCGGACATCCCTTTTGTGATGGCGGACGGCACAGGATAAAGATGGCAATATTTTTTAGTATTTAGCAAATGAGGATGATATGGCAATACAAAGGGTTAAGGCGTTTTTTGAGTACGAGGCAGCAGGTGGCATTGTTTTGGCTCTCGCCGCTATCGCTGCGATGATTATCGCGAACACGCCACTACATGATTGGTACGAAGCCTTTATTCATGCGCCTGTCTCCGTTCGTATTGGTGATTTTGCCATTGCTAAAGATGCGCACCACTGGATTAATGATGGTCTGATGGCGGTGTTCTTTTTCTTGGTCGGCTTGGAGCTAAAACGCGAGGTCTTGGTCGGTGAGCTGTCGAACGTCAAGCAGATTATTCTGCCTGCAGGCGCGGCGGTTGGCGGTATGATTATGCCCGCTTTGGTGTATGTGTTCTTTAACTACCATGACGCGCATTATCTAAAAGGCTGGGCGATTCCAGCGGCGACCGACATTGCCTTTGCTCTTGGTATTTTAAGCCTATTGGGTAACAAAGTACCCAACTCGCTCAAAGTGTTCTTGGTATCTATTGCGATTTTTGATGATATTGGCGCGATTTTAATCATTGCACTGTTTTATACCAGTGATTTGTCGCTCGGCTCATTGGCGATTGCGGGTCTGTGTTTACCGTTCTTATATCTACTAAACCGCCGCAACGTGACCAGCATCACCCCTTATTTGCTTATCGGCATCATCATGTGGATTGCGGTACTCAAATCAGGCATTCACGCGACGCTTGCGGGTGTGGTCTTGGCGCTGTTTATTCCGATGTTTGACCGCACCGACCCTGAGCACTCACCGCTTGAGGAGCTGGAGCACGACTTACAGAACACGGTATCCTTTGGTATTTTGCCGATTTTTGCCTTTGCCAATGCGGGTATTTCTTTGCAAGGCGCGGGCGTTGCCGAGCTGTTCCATTCTGTACCGCTCGGCATCGCGGCAGGTCTGTTTATTGGTAAACAAGTCGGCGTGATGCTGATGTGCTGGATTATCTTTAAACTTGGTATCTCAAAAATGCCAAGCGGTATGGACTTTAAACAAATCTATGGCGCGGCGCTGCTCTGCGGTGTGGGTTTTACCATGAGTTTATTCATCGGCGGTCTGGCATTTGGCGGCGAGACGCCTGGCTTCGATGAGCGCTTGGGCATCATTATGGGCTCAATCATCTCAGGTATCGCAGGCTATGTGATGCTCAAGCTGACGCTAAAAGACAATGTGAACACCACGTCGGTGGACTTGACGCGTCATTAATGACATTGCGTAGCGATGATGCTACATTGATAGTCGACGGCTGTGCGCTCTAGATTGTCAAAAAACGACCGACGCCCTGTGCCTCGGTCGTTTTTTTATGCCTGCTATTTAGGGCTCACCTTGTTATCCTTTTTTACTTTTCATAGGCTGCGTTGATTATGCCGACTGCTCATACTTCTGTTGATGCTGCGTGTTACTTACGCCACGGGCGCACCACACGTCCTGATGACCACAGTGATTTACAAGTACTGCGCCGTATCAAGCGCTTTTTGTTGCCCAAGGATTTCGTGGTTTCGCCCGCACTGTTGAGCGATATGGCGGCAGGCTATGATATTGGCGATGGGTTGATGGACAGTTTGTGTATGCAGCGGCTGCCTGTGATTAAGCCTTTGCAGCAAATGGCGGCAGGCGATATTGACACGCACGAGTATATGGCGCTGCCTGAATTTGCGGCATTGACCGAGCAATTCTCCGCGCATCCTGAGTGGTTCGACCCTAAGCTTGCCGAAATCGGCGCGACCGCTTATCGCCGCTATCCGCTGATGCTGATTTGGCTGCTGCGCAATGTGGCATTGATGGCGGGCTATAGCATTCCTGCCCTATCCTTACCGCTCATACAAACAGGAGCGCTGGTACACGACGCGCTACCGCGACTGATGCGCACCTATGCCTATATTTTGGCAGTGTCGGAATATCCTGCCCTCAAAAAACAAGCGGACGCGCCCCTGTCACAAGTACTGGCGATTGGTAGCGAGGGCTGGCGACAGTCGATTCAGGTGCGCTACATTCATAGCGTGGTGCGCCGTCAGCTACTGCACGAGACGCCGAGCGCGGCGGCATTGGCGAACGGCGCTACGCCCACATGGAATACCGATTACTGGGGCATACCCATCAATCAAACCGACATGGTGGCGACGCATTTGCAGTTTTCTTTGCTTATTATGCGCGGTTTGCAGCTTTTGGGCGCACGTATCAGTAAAGAGGAAGCAGCGGGAATATTGCACCTTTGGAGCCTTGCCAGCTATTGGCTGGGTGTGGACATCAAGCGCTTGCCCGAGGACGAAACCGCCTGCTGGGAATGGCTGTACAGCTATCTGTCGATACAGCAGCTGGACTTTAAGATGGGGCGACCTTTGGCAAAGGCATTGCACGACTTGCCCAGCCAAATCATGGGTGAAGACAATCGGCGCGGGCGCTTTGTCGAGCAGGTCAATGCCAGCGTGACGCGTACGCTGGTCGGCGATGATATCGGTGATGGCTTGGACTTACCCAAACCCAAACTGCGCTTTGGTGTCTTGTCCTCCGTACCGATTCTCTTTGCCCTCGACACCGCGCGCCAGCGCAACGATAAAGTTGCGGACAAGCTGGAGCGCTTTCGTGCCAAACGCCAAGACAACATGAACTGGTGGCTCAAACAAAACGACAAGTATTATCAGTAATACTTGTCATAAAAACGCTAAGGTACCGTGCTGTCCTGTTGAGTGCTTTGGCGCGCCAACCGCTAGCGCATGAAGAGTAGACTCAATCGCGGGCACTGGCAGGACGGCGGTAATACCAGTCAAACTCCCTATCAAAACCAATCTCCATCAGACTTGCCAGTACACGCCCCGTCAGACCCCAGACAGTCTCGCCATCGACCTGCCAGCTGGGCGTCACCAGTGTCATATTTTGCTCACCTATTGTATAAGGCACGGTGTACTCTACGGTCGGCGCGGCAAGCAGCGCCTCAAAATCCGCCCAAAATATCCGCGCAATCTCGCCAAGCTCAGGCACGAGTACCAAATCAGCGTCAATCAGTGCCACGATAGGACGCACGCTCAGCCCTTTTTTGGACTCTTGCGGCGGCAGCTGCCCAATGATATGCACGCGACTTGCGGGCAACGCAGTCTCCTCACTCGCCTCGCGCAGCGCGGTCACCACATTATTGCCATCGCCTGCGTCATGCTTGCCGCCCGCGCACGACACCTCGCCTGCATGATTGTTCAAGTGCCCAGCACGGCGGGTTAATAACAAGCGCGGTCGTGCCTCATTGGTGATGGCGACCAAAATCGACGCATCGGCGATGGGCGTCTGATACAAACGCGCTAAGATTTGCGCGCTGTGCGAGATGTCGCTGGTCTCATTCTCATGGCTTGGGATGTCCGCCGTGCCGAGTAGCCTTTGCTGGAGCCTTGCAGTCATTTGTCTGAGTATCGGCTGCTCGATATGCTGCGGCAAAGCAACGCTCAATTCATCAAAACGTGGTGAGTGCTCAAGCGGCATGCCCTACTCCTTATCATTTTTATATGTTTTTCTGTGCTCTTTAGCATAGCCTAAAACGCAATTTGAATCATCCGCGTATCTGTGTTGAGCATAAATGGCGCGCGTGTTGTAGATATCTTGCTGCTTTTACATCGCCGCTACGCGCAGTAACGCACCGTAGCAACAAACTGCCTTGCCTCAAGTCTGTGCGTGCTACGCTTGCTACTGCTGGCTTAAAGCGACACCAATAAAGTTTTTATAAAAAATACGCGCCAAGCCTGCAAATACCAATAACTTTCTATTAATAATAAAACCGATAAGGAAAACCCTCATGGCAGACCATCTCGACGACTTACTCCCTGACGTAGAATACATCACCGACGACTACAAAGGCGCGGACAAGCTCAAAGACAAGCGCGTCATCATCACAGGTGGCGATAGCGGTATCGGGCGCGCGGTGGCACTACACATGGCACGCGAGGGCGCAAAAGTCGCGATTTTTTACCACAGCGATGAAGAGCAAGCCAATGAGACACAAAAAGGCATCGAAGCCGAAGGCAGCGAAGCGCTGGTCATTCAAAACAATGCCAGTGATAGCGACAGCTGCAAAGATGCGGTGCAACAAGTGGTTGATGCGTGGGGCGGCATGGATGTGCTCGTCAACAATGCAGGCATGCAAAAGCCGTATAACGATTTGACCGACATCAGCGATGACGACTGGCAACAGCATTTTGATGTCAATATGGCAGGGATTTTTTATACCACTCGCGCCGCACTGCCCCACATGCAAAAAGGCAGCAGCGTGATTAACACCACCTCGGTCAATGCCTTTGTCGGTAATGACGTGCTCGTGCCCTACACCGCAACCAAAGGCGCTATCGTCGGCTATACCCGCGCGCTTGCCTTGCAGCTTGCGGAGCGCGGCATTCGTGTCAATCAAGTCGCCCCTGGTCCTATCGCCACCGAAATCCAAAAGGCGTTTAAGGACTTTGATAAAGACATTATCACATCCATGACCACACCGATGGGACGTATCGGGCAGCCGTATGAGCTGGGCGGTGCGTATGTGTTTTTAGCCTCAAGTGACAGCAGCTTTGTCACAGGGCAGACGATTCACGTTAATGGCGGCATGATTACCAATGGCTAAGCGCGATAAAAAGCGCCACCCTTTGTCACAGGAAGTCCCTATGCATGCCCAACATTTGCGCTACAATGGGGCTTATTTTTATTTTTGCTAAAAGGTAGCCCGTATGCGCTATTGCTTAGAATGCGGTCACGAGGCCGAATACAAAATCCCTGAAATGGACAACATGCCGCGCTTGGTCTGCCCAAACTGCGGCTACATCCATTATGAAAACCCCAAAATCATCTGCGGCACGCTGGTGGTACATGAAGACAAAATATTGCTCTGCCGCCGTGCTATCGAGCCGCGTTACGGCTATTGGACGATACCTGCAGGTTTTATGGAAAATGGCGAGACCATCGCCGAGGGCGCAGCGCGTGAGAGCTTTGAAGAAGCGGACGCCACCGCCATCAACCCGCAACTGTACTGCATCTATGACATTCCTGATATTGGGCAGATTTATATCATTTACTTGACCGACCTAAAAGACGGCGCGTATGGCGCTGGGGTTGAGAGCCTAGAATGCGCGCTGTTCGATGAAGTGGACATTCCGTGGGATGATGTCGCCTTTGAAGCGGTCAAACGCACGCTCAAGCGCTACTTTAATGACCGCGTTACACATGATAGCCGCGCCAGCTACCCTGTGCATCAAGACCGCATCAGCAAAGACAAAAGCATTAAGCGGTATTAGGTGTAATTAATCATCTTTATGATAAATAAAACACAGTAAAAATAAGCACGCACAAAAAAGCCAAGCATCACGCTTGGCTTTTTTTATTAAACAACTTAATTAAGCAAAATTAGCTTTTGACTTTATTGACCTCAAAGCCCAGCTCGCGGACATGCGCTTCTTTGTCATACGGCGCAAGTACGGCGCGGACATGCGGCTGGTCGAGCAGGTATTTGCGTGCCACGCGCTGCAAGTCATCAATAGTCACCCCAAGGATAAGCGCGCGCATTTTGCGTTGCCAATCGGCGCTACGCTCGTGCAAATCGGCAAAGCATGCCTTGACCGCTTCACCCGCTGGCGAACCGGGTTTGTCCATGCCTGAGATAATGCCCAAGATGGCTTCTTCTAATTGCGCCTCAGTTTGCGGCTCATTTAACAACCAATCAATACTGCACGTGAAGTGCTCAAAGGTCTCCGCGCAGTACGGGTCGCGGTAGCTAAAGAACTTAAAGGCGCAGGCGTTGGCGTCATAGCCTGCCCCGCCACCGTACGCCCCGCCACGCTCACGAATCGCGCTGTGCAAATAGCCGTTACGCAAGTATGGCGCAAGTACCATCAAAGCGGCGGTATCTTCGCTGTCCGCAGGCGGCGCGGCGTACACGCTAGCATTGTGATAGACATTGGTCGCCACCAGCCACGCGCTGTCGGTCACAGGTTGTACTGCTTGGGCGTCTTCATTGTTGCTATCTGCACTGTCACTTTCTACGTTGTCGCCTGACAAAGCGGCATCTAGCGGCAGCTTAAACACTTCAGGCACGTCTTGATTGATGTCCGCGCCGCTATACGCTACAGGCGCATCCAACTGCCAGCTGTCAATAATGCGCTCGCGCAAGTTGTCCGTTTGCTCGGCTTCGCAAATCAGTAGCGCGTGCTTGGGCAAATGAATCAAGCGTTGATGCAGTGCCATTAAACCACTCGCCAAGTCGTCCCACACGCTGTCATCGTTATCCGCTTCATTCAAAAAGCCTTTTAACGCGTTTAACGCAGGCAGACCGCTACGCACATACTCAAGGTGCGCTTGGCGGCTCATACCACGGCTCGCGGTTTGCATCGCGTAGGCGTGACCTGCACTTGCCAGACGCGACTGCCAGCCCGCTTGGCGCTGCTGCAAGATTTCTTTAATACGGCTGTGCTCGCTAAAGACACTGTGCTCCATCACTTCTTTTAACAAGTCGATGGCGTTTGGCTTACGGTTTAATGCGCGCGTCGCCACCACAAAGTAGCTGTTAATATCATTACGCGCATCCACGCTGGTACGCTGACTGATACGCGCGGTCACACCTGAAGAATGCGCGGCTTGCTTTGCCTGCATCTCGTGCGCGCTCATGCTGTCAGTGCCCAGCTCCGATAACAGACTGAGATAAATCGGTAATAGCGGATGGTTAATCACGTCATTGGCGGGCAAATCACCGACATTGTCATGTCCTGCAAGTGGCGCGGTTAATGGCACAATCACTTGATAATAATACAAACCATTGGTGCCCGCTTCATATTCAAACAGACTGCTGTCGCGTCCGCTTAGGTTCACGGTCGTGCGCTTGCCGTCTTGCCATTGGATGTCTTCTGGCACATCTTCCAAGCCGACTTTTGGCAATAGGCTCAAATCATCAGGCGCTGCTTGACGCGCTGCCAAGTCAAGCGCTTGCTGACGCAAAATCGCTTTGTCATCGTCGGTGAGGTTCGCGGCGATGGTGTCCAAGCGCGTTTGCTCGGCGGCGGCTTGGCGTGCTGATTTTTCACTGTCAGGCACACAGCTCACGCGCACGCGGTGCGTGTTATCGATCAGGTGCGTCTTAATCAAGTTGGGCAGCCAATCTTTGTCTTTGACTTGCTCACGCAGCCACGCCAGATGTTCATCCACCGCCCACACATCAATCGGATTGCCATCATGCACAGCGGTGCTAAAGCCTTCGAGCATCAAGTTCAGTCCGTAAGGAATGCTGTCACCGCCAATATGACGCTGGTCAATCTCAATCTGATGCAAAATGGTTTCAATGACTTCATCATCAATCGGCGCACTGGCAACTTGGTTTAGCAAGTCTAAAATACCCTGCTCGACCGCTTCGGCGTGCTCAGGCTCAGAGCCGCGCAATCCTGTATAAAACACCATTTCATAATGGCTGTCGTCCAAACCAAGTAGCGGACTGGGCGCTTTGCCAAGGGGATGACTGTCCAAATACGCGCGCAGTGGCGAGCCTGCATGCTCAATCAATACGCCCTCTAACAGACGCAGTGCCAAGCGCTGCTTAGGGTCGGTGATGCTCGGTAGCAGCCACGCCAACACGTGATGCGTCTGGTTCGCGCCCGCTTCGTCCACGCCGTAAGTCTCAGTCGCGGTAATCGGTGCTGACAAGCGCTGCTCAGGGCGTGAGACGTGCTTTTTGCCCGTTTCAAAGCGCGCTAAAGCATCGTCATGCAGTTTGGCTTGGGTTTCCTGCACAGGAATATTACCAAAGCTCATAATCACGCTGTTTGACGGGTGGTAATGGCTTTCGTGGAATGCCACCAGCTCGCTGTGCGTCAAGTCAGGAATGTCCGCAGGGTCGCCGCCTGAGTTGTAGTGATAGGTCGTGGTCGGGAACAGATGATGCGCGACCGCATGATACAGCTGGTCAATCTCGCCGCTCATCGCGCCTTTCATTTCATTAAACACAATGCCTTTAAACTGCGGCTTATCGTTTTCGTCCAGCTCCACGCGGATGCCTTCTTGAGCAAAGTCCAGCGGGTGAATATTGGGAAAAAATGACGCGTCCAAATACACGGATAGCAAGTTAAAGTAGTCGTTTTTATTTTGCGTGGCATACGGATACGCCGTCCAATCGGCGGCGGTCATCGCATTCATAAAGGTATTTAGCGAGCGCTTAATCATCGAAAAAAACGGGTCGCGTACTGGGAACTTTTCTGAGCCGCACAGTGCCACATGCTCTAGGATATGCGCCTCGCCTTTAGAATCCATCGGCTGGGTGCGAAAGCCGACCAAAAAGGCATTTTCGTCACTTGGATGCGCCAAATGGTAGTGCATTGCGCCCGTTTGCTTGTGCTGGCTAATCAGCACATCCATCGACAGCGCCTCGATATGGCGATGCTCAATCAGCGCAAATTCAGGATGCAAGGTCAAATCAGCAGTAAAATCAGTCTCGGTCATGGTTGTCCTTATATGGCGCGGTGCCCTATCGTCTGTTGTTGTAGGGTCGCGGTCAGTGCGTGAAATATGATTCAATAAAAAAGCGTTGGTAAAAAAAAGAGGGGGTACTCCGTACACATGAAGCGTGCACATGCCAAAGGAGCCTGCCTAACGCTGTTAATTGGGGACGCAGCACGCTAAATCAAGGTACGCCTAAAGCTGCATTCAGAAAAAGAAAAAAGAGACACCTATAAAAAAAGGGTATCCCTCTACGAGGTAACCTACGGCTAACCATCATGCCCTACCAACACTTAAGAACAGCCAAAAACCGCGCTAAAAATACGCACACAATAAGCACACGCGCACCCCTTAACAGTCCCTCACAGTAGTGCTAGTATAAAAGACACGGTTTTGAGGAGCATCCCCATGAGCTACAAACATATCTTACTGGTCACCGACCTACTGCCCGACGCGCACATCGTCGCGCAAAAAGCAAAACGCATCGTCGAAAATCGTCCCAATGCCAAGCTGTCCGTACTGCATATCGTCCGCGATACTATGGTCGGCTTTGGCTACGAGCTGGTGCCCGCCTCCAGCCTCTATGACGCGATTGATGACGAGCGCTGCCAAGAAGCGCGCGCGAAACTGGCGCAGTTCTTGACCGACAATGACTTGCACGCGGTCAATTCCGAAGTCACGACCGCCATCTCAAGCAGCGAGGGCATCGTCAACTATTGCCACAAACACGACGTCGATTTGTTGGTCATTGGTCGCCATGAGCGCCACGGCATTGCCGCATGGCTGAGCGGTGCGACCGCAGACAACATCTTGCCCAATGTACCTTGCGACAGCTTGGTGGTACGCTTGGACAAACCCAAACCAAACGACATATAAGATAGAAATGAGTAACGACCTGCGTTTTGTCGTTGTCTGATTTGTAGGGACTTGCCAGCGCTAGTAGATAGCGCTGGTATTGTTATGCGTTTCTTTTTTCATTGCTCTGAATCGCTTTTCTTGTTACACCCGATTTTTTACTTCTTCTCACGCCTTATCCGTATTTAGCAGCGTCATAAAGGTTTGCCAAACAGTGCTTTTATGCCGCGCTTTGTGCCAGACGAGCCACCACGTACGCGCAAGGTTGATGCCTGTGACCTTGACGGGTACCAGACTCCCCGAGCGTAGCTCAGGCTGGATGACGTGCTGCGACAGGCAGCCGATACCCACATCCGCGCAGACCATGTGTTTAATCGCCTCTGACTGCTGCACCGCCATCATCACCCGCGCGTCTGGCATATGCTGCAATAGCTGTGCGTCAATCACCTGCCGCGTGCCTGAGCCAACCTCGCGCACTAACAGCGGTAAGCGCGCCAGCTGCTGTAAACTCAAGCGATAGCACTGCTCATCGGCATCATAATCACTGGCATCAAGCCATTGACTGCCCACCTTCGCAAAAATAATAAGCGTATCGGTGCGCCATGCGCGCTGCACAATCTGCTTAGCATCACTCGGGCGCGGTGTACCCTCAACCAGCGCCATATCAACGGTCAACTGCTCGACTTCACGGATAATCTCTTGGGTATTGGCGATGGTCACGTCAATATGCGCCTCAGGCAGCGCGCCATACAACTGGGCGATAAGTGGCGGCAGCGCATAGTTGCCTATCGTGGTGCTCGCGCCGATGCGGATTTGCGCCGCTTGATGCTCGTGATACTGCTCTAGGCTCACTGCTTGTTCAAGTAACGTCTGCGCCTGCACATAAATAGCGTGCGCATTGTGATGCGGCAGCAGACGCCGCCCGACGCGCTCAAACAGCGGCATCTGTAAACGCGCCTCCAGCGTCCCCAGCGCGCTACTGACCGCCGATTGTGACAAATGCAGCGACTCACTTGCGGCGCTGGTGCTGCCCGTTTGGTAAATACTGACAAAGATCGCGAGCTGCTTGAGCGTGAGCTTTGGTAATGGCGGAGTATCTGGCGTCATCGCGCGTCCTGTTTTGTTGTGACTGTCATTTTTTAAAAAATCACTTAACAAATAACTTCATAAATAATTTACCTAAAAAACCGATAATAACTATCTTATCAATCTGTTTTTATTATAAATAGCCGCGCCGTATACTGTCTATATTGCGAAAAATAATTATATTATGCCGCATTGGCAAGAAAGGACAGACCATGACCACCGCCCTACAGCGCACGCTCGACAGCTATACCCCGCGCACGCCGCACGCACTCGGCATCGTGGTGGTGGCTATCGGTAGCATGCTGTGCCTGTGGCTCGCGCACGTGGCGGCGACATCATCTGTCGGACGCACGCTTGGGCTGTCATCTCTGACGCTGGCAATCATCATTGGGATGCTGCTTGGCAACTCTATCTATCCGCGCTATGCGCCCAAACTCATGGCGGGTGTGGGCTTTGCCAAAAGCAAGCTCTTACGCCTCGCGATTGTCCTTTATGGCTTTAAGCTGACCTTCACCCAAGTCGCGGGCGTGGGGCTGCCAGCGGTATTGTGTGATACCTTGGTGCTCGGCTCGACGTTTTTCTTAACCTATCAGTTGGGCACGCGCTGGCTAAAACTCGACAAGCAAACCACGCTATTAATCGGTGCGGGTGCAAGCATTTGCGGCGCGGCGGCGGTCATCGCGACCGAACCTGTGGTCGAGGCAAAGGCGCATAAGGTGACGATAGCCGTGGCGACGGTGGTGGTCTTTGGCACACTGTCCATGCTGCTGTATCCGTTTTTGTATCATTTGGGCTGGCTTGCGCCGTGGCTCGACGCCGAAAGCTATGGCATTTATAGCGGCTCGACCATTCATGAAGTGGCGCAAGTGGTGGTCGCGGGCAACGCTATTAATGCCGATATCGGCAATACGGCGGTGGTCACTAAGATGATACGGGTGATGATGCTTGCGCCGTTTTTGCTGCTACTGTCCTTTGTTTTGACCGCCAAACGCGAGCCGAATACCGAAAAAATGCCCCTAAAAACCCGTCTACAGCGCGTCAATGTGCCGTGGTTTGCCTTTGGGTTTATTGCGATGGTCGCTGTGCATACGTGGCTGCCGATCGATGCGCGGCTGGTGAGCGCGTTGGTACAAATGGACAATGTGCTGTTGACCATGGCGATGTTTGCCCTTGGTCTGACCACGCATTTAGGCGCAATTAAGGAAGCGGGCATCAAGCCCTTGTTGCTGGGTGCGGTAGTGTTTGGTTGGCTTATCTTGGGTGGCGGGCTGATTAATGTTGGCGTTAGCTTATTATAAAGTCAAATGAAGCGCGGCTCACTTGGCATCAGGCAAGCGAAACAAATAAATCGCCACACCCGTACACACCACCGCCACGAGCCACGCTATCCACATCATGTTACCCTCTAGACGATAAAACAGCAGCGCCGTCGATGCCGCCATCATCACCGTCGCAAGCCATTTGGCATAGCGCGGCACGGCGTGGTTTGCCTCCCAATCACGTACAAACTTGCCAAACCATTTGTGATTAATCAGCCAAAAATGAAAGCGCTTTGAGCTGCGCGCCCAACACGCGGCGGCGAGCAAAATAAAAGGCGCGGTCGGCATTACAGGCAAAACTGTACCAATAATCCCGAGCACAAAAAACACCCAGCCCAAAACAACAAACAGCCAGCGCACGGCTGGGCTTTTGGCTTGGTTGTTGCGGGGACGATGATAAAACGTGCGCTTGGATTCACTCATAATCAAAAACAATCAATCTAATCAAACAAAGGTCAATGGGGCTGGCTGTCTAACCCTTATCATCACCGAGTATGCCCCCGCCCTCAAGCAGACTTTTGCAGCTTTGGTTTGTGTTTTGTTTAATGGGCTCACAACCGTACGTCAATATTCCAAAAAAATACGCAAAAGTTCTGATTTTTTTATAGATATTTGTTTAAATTTTGGGCATAATCATGACGTTTCTATATCGTTACATCGCGTAAGTTATTGTTTCATCGTGTAGTTTTGCGCCCATAGTCGGCGCTATTTCAGGCACGCAAACCCAAGCCGTAACGCTAGAGACCTGTGTTTTTCTTGTGCGATAGATAAGGATGATTATGACAACTTGGTTTACCAAAACGACTGCCCTAGCCAGCGCCTTTGCCGCTATGGCGCTGATGACTGGCTGTGCGACCACTACCGTTAGCCCCGAAGCCCGCTCTGCTTATGACAAGACCCAGCAGTCTTTAAAGGCGCAGCCAGTGAGTATCGTCAGTGATGCTTGTGTACTGTTGGTGGAAATGGGACAAGACGATATTATGTATCAGCACTCAAATGCGCTGTCTGTCGCCATGGCAAACACTTTAAAAGACAGCCTGAATAAACAAGGGGTGACTGTCAACCATTTATCTTCTCCCTTTGTCTGTGGTGCTATGACACAAAAAGAATTGCTTGAAATGGATATCTTAGCGACTGAAGATGCTAAAGATGTCCCCAATACAGATTATCCGATTCTAAGTACGAACAATGCTTTTGATAACGTTACCAATCAAGCGTATCTAAATCTGTATAAAGCTCTGGTTAATGTTAGAAAAGAGAGCGCCGAAAGTCAGAAAACGGGCACAAACGTCCCGCTTAATCTAGATACCGCGAGCCTGAATAAAATTCGTCAGACCGAAAATAGCGACAAAGTCTTTGTTCTCCTTGCTGCTGCTAACAAGCAATCATTTGGTCTCAGATTTGTAGCAGCCTCTACATCGCCACTGGCTGGCGCTTTGATCAATAGAGCACCAGGTAGCGTTTATTCTATTCACTTAGTAAATCTAAAAACCAATCAAGTGCAGTGGAACAACTCAGGTCTGATTACTACTGAAGTATTCAAAAGTCCAGTAACAGGTACTGTTAATACAAAAGATAAAATACTCAGCCCGTTATACGCAGAGTAACTGTTTCTCGTTCCAACAAAAACCGCCTATCTTAGGCGGTTTTTGTTGTTATACACTTGTCGTGCTATGGCGACTCATTTACAGATAGGCGTAGGCGTGGGTCGATAAACATAAATGAACTGCATGCCATCAGGTACGGCTGCCTTCAAAGTCGGTTCGATAAACATTTGCGTCAGCGCCAGTGCTTTTTTTGGCGTGAGCTGATCTACTCTTAGCTCTGACATAATAGAAGCATCTGGGTATTTGAGCTGCATACCTGTCTTACTCGGCACCAGTGTAGCAACTTCCCTATCCACTTGGGTAAAGCTGCCGTCTGCATTGCATTTAAAACGATAGTTGTAACTCACATTGTCACGAAAGCCTATCACGGGCATCTCGCCGTTGATGTCACTCGTCATCGCCCAATAGCCCTCATAGATACTGTTTGGAAACGCATATAAGTTGCTATTTTGGTGCTGGGCTGCGGTGGTGTGCGCTGCCTGTCCCTGCCCTGTGCTGGCACACGCTGATAATAATACTGCACTGCCTAGGGCAAAGGCGGTCAAACATTTGGTGTGATGGCTCATGGTATGTCCTTTAATAATGATATATGAATGGCTTGTCATATGATTCTATACCAAAAAGCGGACTTTATTTTGTTTTTATTACATTTCAGATTTTATATACAGCGTATATGGTGGCTACTGGCGTTAATGAATGACTCACTATGGGCAGTTCGGCGTCAGTGTTGGTGTGTAAGTATAGGTATAGTCTTTACCATTAGGATTTTCACGCTTGCGCTTCGTGTTAGCAATATAATTCTGATGCAGCGACAACGTTTGCTTCGGGACAATATCGGTGACGCGAAGCTCTGTCCATATCACGCCTTTACTATCTTTTATCCCCATACTCTCAGCGCGTGGTACAGTCTCATTTTTATAGACAGTATCAAGTTTAAAGTTTGCGTCTGACTGGCACTCAAAATAGAAAAGTACGTTGAAGTCTTTTTCAAATTTTACGACGACAGCATGATTGTCAATCACGTCATCGGCTGCCCAAAACCCCTCGTAGATACCGTCAGGAAAAGCATAGTTAGCGCCAGCGCTTTGAGCATAATAAAATGTTGCCTGACTGGTACTCGTTCAGCTTGAGAGTAGCAGTGCTGTTGCTAAACTGGCGGCATATTTAAGATTTAAGAGCATGGGACGTCCTTGTTTTTTCTTCCGATGAAAAAAGATACCACACTAAATCAAACTTTGGCGCGTGAACGTGAGTGTCAGTGGGGCGCTAGCGTCAATGGCAAGACTGCTGATGGGTAAACGCTGTCCAATAGTGAGGCTCATGGAACTCCATTTTGTTTCAAATAGTTTTTTCTTGTTAAACATTTTTCTATTTTTTCGGAAACCTCATATATTAAATCAATAACAACTTTCTTGTATATTTCAAAATCATTATGACTAACTATTACTTCTGTAGCTGCTCTATTTCCATGTGCTTGATTATTCCTATAATGAAGAAAGTCCTTCAAAGTATCTTTTAGGTTTTTATTAGGTCGTGAATACTCTCTCCAATTATTAGGTATTTCGTCCATGCAATAAGTAACAAGAAGCTTATTCAGAACATCTATCTCTACGTTATTATTACATCTTACAATCTTATTTAGATTATGATTACTTTCTTTAAAAAAAGAAAATAATCCATTATGAAATTTTTTTCTGCTATTGTCTTTCTTAGGATACTCCTTAAATTGTTGAAAAGTACTCTCAACTTGAGATAACATAAAATCATCTTTCAGATCATAAATAGAATTTACATTATTATTAACTTCATCTAAAAAAATACCAAAAACATCTTGAACAAAACCTTCCCATAATGAGTATAACATTACCAAAGATTGTTTAGATATCACTTTAAAATCATTTTCTAGATAGCTATACCTCCCAGTATATATAATTTTCTCTATATTATATATATTACTCTCAGTTTCCTGTACAAGCTCCATAATTCTATCTGTATAATTGTTCATTTTTAAGCCCGAATTTACTCAGAAAATATCTCAATAGCTCTTTGTAATCTTCTCTTAATTCTCGTCTTACTATTAGAAGCACTACCAGAATAAGCTTTGAAATCCTCATCTTCCTTCAACATCTGTATTTTTTCTTCTAATAGATTTAGATCATCTCTATATCTATCTATATTTTGAGCCACACCAATAGTGATACCTTCAAAAAATGCTGGTACAAACCTATTCCTACGACTTCTAAACACTTTATCATGGCTGTTAGGAAGACTATATAATATTTCAAGCGTATCTAAAAATATTTTCTCCATTTTTTCATAATCGTAATTTTCATCTTTTACAGTTTCTTCCATAAATTTATTTAAGTATATTTCAGTATTCTCATTAACTAATTCCACCCTATCAAAAAATGCTAGAAACCTTAGTACTAACTCCTGATCATATAACTCTTCTTTCTGTTTTGGACTAAGGGTGGTTAATGATTGGAATGAATTAATTAATGACAGTCTCAATAATAGTTCATTCAATCTAGAATCTATACCTCGATATATAGCATTCCTTATTTCTTGTGGTGTAAGCTTAGACCCTCCAGAATTAAGTCTTTTAAATAGCTCATATTTCATTTCAGTCTTACTTTGCCCTCGCAATATTTCTACCCTACACACTGACCTCTTTAGATTTATCTTAAAAGATACTGGTAAGTTATCAATATTAAACCCTTCAAGATTTTCTAATATAGAACCTGATTGTAGCACCCATCTATTACCATTAATTTGTGGATTTTCGGTATTTTCTTCTTCAGTCTCTAAGAGGTCTTCCTGTACAGGCACTTCTCCATCAAAAAATTCTTCTGACTGGTTAGCTATAGAAGAAAAATTCTCTTTTAATTCACCAAAAAAACTAATGAATGTTGATATTCTTTGTAAGCCATCTATTACTTCCCATATACCTTGTTCGTCTTCAGCGACAAATATTGGGGGTATTGGTATAGATAGCAGTAAAGACTCTATCAAAGCAGTCTTTTGAACATCATTCCATCTATACAACCTCTGATATTCAGGTCTTATTATTAACTCTTCAGACTTATACATATTTATTATTTCGCCAAAAGATATATCCATTCTATCAGCAGATAATCTCTTTCTCTCAATATCTACTTCTTCTTCCAACTCTTTCTTCTTTTGCTCAAAATTTAGCAACTTCTATTCTCCTTTATAAAAAATAATTATATGAATATAATACTTTATATTCAAAAATACTCACTTTGGTATAATTTCGCTTAAAATAATACCACACAATTATCTATATTTTTATCAGAATATTAATATCAAACCAAAAAAAACGCCCCCATCACGGAGGCGTTTTTTATTTATCAGACGGCTAAGGCTTTAACTCACAACGCCTTTAACTGCTCAATCTGTGCATTCATGGTATCAAGCTGCCCTTCTAGCTCAGCCAGTTTGGCACGTTCTGCTTCGACCACGTCTGCTGGCGCTTTACTGACAAAGCCTTCATTGCCCAGCTTGCGTGCGATGCCGTCGGCTTGTTTTTGCAGCTTTTCTTGTGCTTTGCCCAGACGGTTTAGCTCGGCGGTGGGGTCGATCAGCCCTTTCATCGGTACAAGGACGCGCAGCTGCCCGACCATGCTCGATGACGACAGTGGCGCGGTGTCATCAGTGCTTAGGATATCGAGGCTATCGACTTTAGCCAGCGCTTTGAACTGGTTTTCGATACGCGCTAGGCGGTCGGTCTCGTCTTGGGTGATGCCTTGGAGCAGTACAGGCAGGCGCACCGCGTTGCCAAGCTTCATCTCACCGCGAATGTTACGGATGCTTGCGATCATTTCTTGTAGCCATGCCATGTCCGCCTCGACCTGCTCGCTGATCTGCGCATCATTCGCCTGTGGGTAGGCGGCGACGACGATGCTGTCGGTGTCTTTACGACCCAGTAGCGGGGCGATGGTCTGCCAGACTTCTTCGGTCAGGTACGGCATGATGGGGTGGGTAAAGCGCAGTGCGGTTTCAAGTACATGCAGGAGCACATAGCGGATTTGCGCCTTGCGCTCGTCCGATACCGCGTCGTCATTGAGGCTGGCTTTGGCAAGCTCGACATACCAGTCGCAGTATTCATTCCAGATGAATTCATAGATGTCTTGGCTGACCATGTCCAGACGATACTGGGCGAAGTGCTGGCGGATGTCGCTGATGGTAGAGTTCAGACGGCTCATAATCCAGCGCTCTGGCAGCTCCCACACGTCACTGTTGGCGCTTTGGTCGATGGGCTTGGCGTTGCCTTCTTTGTCCACGCAGTTCATGAGCACAAAGCGGCTGGCGTTCCAGATTTTGTTACAGAAGTTGCGGTAGCCTTCGACACGCTTTAGGTCAAAGTTAATGTCGCGTCCTGTGCTTGCCAGCGAGGTAAAGGTAAAGCGCAGCGCATCTGTACCGTAGGCGGGGATGCCATCAACGAATTCTTTACGCGTTTGCTTTTCGATTTTGGCGGCGTCTTTAGGGTTCATCATGTTGCTGGTACGCTTGGCAACCAATGATTCAAGGTCGATACCGTCGATGATGTCGATGGGGTCAAGGACGTTGCCTTTTGACTTAGACATTTTTTGTCCGTTGCCATCACGCACTAGACCGTGGACATAGACGGTTTTGAATGGGATTTGCGCGCTGCCGTCGTCGTTTTTGACGAAGTAGAGCGTCATCATAATCATACGGGCGACCCAGAAGAAAATGATGTCAAAGCCTGTCACTAGTACGCTGGTCGGGTGAAACGTCGCCATCACGCGTGGGTCGGCGCTGCCGTCTGCCCAGCCAAGGGTGCTAAAGGTCCATAGCGCCGAGCTGAACCACGTGTCTAATACATCATTGTCTTGGGTTAGGGTCACATCCGCGCCCAGATTGTATTTACTGCGCACTTCCGCTTCGTCACGCGCTACATAGATGTTGCCCGCTTCGTTATACCATGCAGGGATACGGTGACCCCACCACAGCTGGCGGCTGATGCACCAGTCTTGTAAGTCGGTCATCCACGCCATATACATATTTTTGTACTGCGCGGGTACGAACTCGATGCTGCCATCTTCGACCGCCTCAATCGCAGGTTTGGCAAGTTTTTCGACCGCGACATACCATTGATCGGTCAGCCACGGCTCAACGATGACACCGCTACGGTCGCCGCGTGGCGCTTTGAGTGCGTAGTCTTCGATGGCTTCTAACCAGTCGTTTTCGGTGGCTTCGGCGACCAGTTGCTTACGCGCTTCAAAGCGCTCTAGCCCTGCATAGCGCTCAGGCGTGGTCTCAAGGCTTGGCTCGCGGGTTTGCAGATCAGGATAGACTTGCATCTCAGGCAAGATATGCGCCTGCGCATCTAGGATGTTAATTAGTGGCAGGTTGTGACGGCGACCCAGCTCATAGTCATTAAAGTCGTGCGCGGGGGTGATTTTTACGCAGCCTGTACCAAAGTCGCTCTCGACATAATCATCAGCAACGATAGGCACGACGCGCTCTGTGATGGGTAGCGTTACGGTTTTGCCAATCAAATGGGCATAGCGCTCATCGCTTGGGTTGACTGCGACGGCGGTATCACCCAGCAGGGTTTCAGGGCGCGTGGTAGCGACGACCAGATAGTTTTTGCCGTCTTGGGTGGTCACATCGCTGTCGGTAAAGTGATAGCGAAAGTGCCATAGGCTGCCTTTTTCGTCATGGTTTTCGACTTCAAGATCAGACAGCGCGCTTTGGAAATTGGGATCCCAGTTCACCAAACGCTTGCCGCGATAAATCAAGCCATCGTCAAACAGACGCACGAACACTTCTTGTACTGCGTTCGACAGCCCATCATCCATAGTAAAGCGCTCGCGTGTCCAATCGACCGAGCTGCCTAGACGGCGAATCTGGCTGGTGATGTTGCCGCCTGACTCTTCTTTCCATTCCCACACTTTATCGACAAAGGCGTCGCGCCCAAGGTCATGGCGCTTGATGCCCTCAGCGTTTAGGCGGCGCTCAACCACCATTTGCGTGGCAATGCCCGCATGGTCAGTGCCTGGCTGCCATAGGGTGTTTTCGCCATTCATACGGTGAAAGCGGGTCAAGGCGTCCATGATGGTGTTGTTAAAACCATGCCCCATGTGCAGCGAGCCTGTGACGTTCGGCGGCGGCAAGGCGATAGAAAACGATTCTTCTTTATCAAAAGTGGGGGCAAAATAACCGTTGTCTTCCCAGCCTTGGTACATGCCAGCCTCGACCGTCGCAGGGTGATAGGCGTTTTCTAATTGTTGCAAGGCGGCTTGGATAGAGGTGGTTAAGTTCTGATTACTCATAAAGTTCTCAAACAAAAAAGTGAATGGATAATAGGAAGTAGCCAATACTGGTTACGATGACCAACACGAAAAATATCGGGTCATAAAAAATAACAGCTATAGATTCGGCGGCAAAAAAGCACAATAGCACTGATTTTAGCTTATATGCGCGCATTTTGTTAGCATCGAATGCGTTTTGTCCGTGCATTCTGATAGCAATTGGATAAAAGTCAGCGTCAAGGTATCGTGGTAAAATACGCGGCTTGCACGCATCACATGATGCGTCGCCCCACTTCAATGAGTAGCTTTCATGTCCGACCCCAAACTTGAGACCGACCTGCGCACACACCCAGCAACCGATACCTGCCCGACACATGATAGCGATGAGAAGCACAGCGACGATGCTACTCCGACAACGGTCAGTGACCCACTCAGTGAAGACGCGCTGACCGAAGACATCAGCGACGAGGACAAAGAAACCATCGAAGCGGTGACCAGCGAAGACAACATCAGCGAGCCAAAGAGCTACGCCAGCATTTTGCTCGAGCAGGTCATGGACGCTAAGGCAACGTTTAATCGTTCACTCGGTGCGCTGTTTACCAGTGCCTTTACCGCAGGGCTGGAGATTGGCTTTAGCTTGTTTGTCATTTTATCGGTCTTTGCGGTGCTGCATGATTTAATGCCCAGCCAATACGCGATGATACTCTCCTCCCTGCTGTATCCGCTTGGCTTTATCATCGTGGTGATTGGGCAGTCGCTGTTATTTACCGAGCAGACCTCTTTGCTGAGCCTCCCCGTGTTAAACAAAATCGAGCCGCTGTATAAGCTGCTCCGTCTGTGGGGCATCGTCATTGCGGGCAATATCGCGGGCGGCTGTCTGTTTGCCGCGCTGATGATTGGGCTTGGCATTCATATGCAGCTGTTTACCACCGACAGCATCGACGCCTACGCGCATCACGTGCTGGGCTTTGATTGGTGGGTGATTTTTGGCAGTGCGATTTTGGCGGGCTGGATGATGGGCGTTGCCGCGTGGCTCGTGACTTCGGCGCGTGACACCTTGAGCCGTATTGTGCTGGTGTCGTTGATTACCGGCAGCATTGGCTTTTTGGGCTTACATCACAGCATCGTTGGCAATATCGAGGTATTTTCGGCGCTGATGTACGGCACTACAGTGAGCCTCGGTACGTATTTGTGGTTTTTGCTGGTGGTGTTGGCGGGCAATACGATTGGCGGTGTGGTGTTCGTGGCGGTGCTCAAAAACCGTACCTTCTTATTTGATTTTGAAAAAACCAAAGCGCAGGTGCGGCATTAAGGCATTGAGGTAAAACAGATAAGCATCCGCTTAGCGCGGCGCACTTTTTACCGCTGTGCCGTAGGCAATGGCTTCGACCATGGTGCCCATCGGGTTCAAGGTAGTAACTTCAAAGCGCAGACCGTAGACTGCGTCATAGCCTTGCTCGGCGGCCTCTTGACGCAGGCGCAATAAGGCTTCACGGCGCGCACGCTCAAGTAAGGTTTCGTAGGTGGTCAGGTTTTTGCCAAAGAAATTCAATACTCTGGCGATAAACATTTTAAAGTAATCTTGGGCAATGACCACACTGCCGAGCACCAGTGCGCCCTCGGTATTTACGGTCAATGTCGGCTGATAAAAGCGCTCGTTAGAGACGCTGATGTACGCAAGACTTGCTTCGTCACGTGCCAGCGTGTTTAGGTGCTTTTGCTCATGGCGACGCCCAAAAAACCAGCCCACCGCAATCAAAACCAGTATCGGGCCGTAGTTAATCAACAGATTGGTTAACGTATCGTTCATGAGACGTCTCGGTAGGGGCGCAGGATGCAGACGGCCGTGTTACTCACCAAAAGGATTAAAGCGCGGTAAGTCATCGGCAGACTGCGCGCTGGCAGGCTGGACGTAAGGCTGCGGGCTGACCTCTGTGCTCGGCACAGCTTTGACCGCCGTGCCATAGACGAACAGCTCGGATGCGCCTTGAGCGATGCTGGAGGTCGAAAAACGAATGCCGACGATAGCATCTGCGCCCAAGGCGTTGGCTTTAACAATCATACGGTCGATGGCCTCTTGGCGCGACTCTTCAAGCAGCTCGGTGTACGCGGTCAGCTCGCCACCGACAAGGTTTTGTAGCCCTGCAAAAAAATCTTTGCCCACGTGTTTAGAGCGTACCGTGCTGCCGTATACCACGTCGAGGCGCTCGGTGATGCGGTAGTTGGGCAAATGCTCAAGGTTCGATAGCTGCATAGAAGTGCCTTATGTGCCAAAAGTGGAATCCGTGCTGCTTAGTCGTTGGTATGAAACAACAAAAACAGCTCCGTTAAGTTGCCTTCAATACTGTTCGCCATCTGAGCCAGCGTGTCTTCGTCATTGCGCATGGCAATCAGCTCTTCGTCTTCGTCATCAACGCCGCTGAGCACCACCATTGGCAGGGTCAATACCGCGACATCATCAGCCGTGTCGTCATCGGCGAACCAGTCTTCGGCATCATCGGCATACATGGCATCGACAAAACCAATCGACCACGCCACGATGTCTGAGTCCTCAGAAAAGTCCACCGCCACTTCGCTGTCGCCCGCGTCTTCATTGAACGGCAGCTCAATGGGGGTTTCGTTTTTTAAATCATTGATAATCGCCATGCGCCAGCGCTTAATGCCGTCAACGACGTTGTCAGGGACTTGTTTGGTTTCGTTGTCGAACAACGCGTCCAACCAGTTGGGCAGCTCAGGCCCGATAATGGTCGCGGTCAAAAACCCGTGTGTTGCCACACTGTCTAAGATATAAGGACTATCTGAGCTGTCCAAAAAATCCAGCAATTCATCAAAGCTTAGTAGGTTGCTCATTAAGTACGTCTCCTAGTGGTAGTGGTCGTGCGGCAATATGGGTTATGACGCGCCATTATAGGTCGTCATCGTCGTCCCAGTCGTCATCATCATCCCAGTCGTCATCGTCGCCTAGGTCTTCTAGCTCGTCTTTAAGCGCCTTTTCTAAACGCTTTTCTTCAAGCAAATTGTCAATCAAACGACGTTTTTCTAGGCTGCTTAGGCGCGTGCGGGCGCTGGTTTCGGCTTCTTCGACCAGTTTGGCATCATCGTCATCTGCAAAATCACCATCAAAATCGTCATCAATATCAGAATCACTCATGACAAACTCCTATTATGTGGGCGTATGAAAAACTACTTCGATTTATATATGCCTTATAAAGTCTTGGCATCGTCTTGTCAATCCTTTTCACACGCCAAACGCATACTAAAGTGCCTTTAAGTCAGGCTACACGACTTGTTGGCAATGTTTACTTTTCGTTATTACCGCTCATAAGTACAGCATTGCGCGCATCCGCCAAGCGCTGCATGAGCGTTTCATTGGCGCCATCAAAGACGGCGCATTCACGCTCATAAACGCTGGTTGGGCGCTTAAAGCTATAAACCTGCACATGATGACCGATTTGCTTGAGCCCTTCAGTGGGCAGTAAGATGAGCATTTGCTCTTTTTTACCTTTACTGTCGAGCAGGCGCTCTAGCGCATCGGTTTGTCCCTCATCGCTGACGCCGACTTTGACAGGCAGCGCAAAGCGTGACAGCTCAATGTGCTTGTCATGGATGATTTTGTTGAGCATCAGATACAGCTTGCCGAGCATCACGCCAGCGAGCGCCACTTTGGCATGGCGATTGTCCGCCTTTAGTAGCGCACACGCCCCTTTGTCATCAAAGCTTGGGCGGTTTTGTAGCTGCACGCCTGAGAGTATCGGCTGCGTGAGCAGCTCGTCGATGGCTTGATTCAGCAGCTGGGTGCATAGCGCAAGATACGGCATGCGCATCTCAGGCGCGAGGCGCTCTAGCATATTGTATTCATCATGGAACATGATATTGACGCTGACGCTATCAAACTCGCGCGCCGCTGACAATTTGGTCGGCTGGGCGCTGATGGGCTGTACTGGCGCGTCCGCAGTTTCTTCCGCGTCTTTGTCCGTACGCTGGTGCGATTTCAGGTAGGCGTTTAGCTCTTGATGGATGGTTTTGCTCTTGAGCGCGGCGCGTTTGACGATGGTGTGCTGCTGACCGTCGATGTCGCCCTCTTCTTGCGCTTGGGCGTCTTTATTGTCGGCAGGCGGCACCATGTCAAGCTTGTAGCTGTGTATATCACGGCTTAGGGCATTGATTTGCTCTTTGGTTGGGCGAGCGATATAGCCATAAATCAGCCATAAAAACAGATGCAATATTAATGAACCGACCACAAACGGCCACTGCATGGCGATAATCTCGCCGGTGCTGACATCTTTTAAGGTCAGCTCGACCGTACCGATGACCGACTCGCCTTGGGTGGCAATCTGGCGGATGGTGTCGCCCTTTTGCATCGGCGCGTTGCCGACAGGAACGAGCACATCATTTTTACCATCGGTAATTACCAGTCGCGCCACGTCCTGCTCGCTGGTGTAGCGGTTGGCAATCACGCTTAGGCTGACGCGGTCTTTGTTCTCCATCGCCAGACGCGCTTCGTCAATCAGCTGGGTGACCATCTGTTCGCCTTTTTGCTCACGGCTTTTGGTCAGCTGTTGGTCGGTACTGATAATAAGTAGCAGAGTCTGCAAACAAAAACTAACCAAGATAATAATGGCAAACAACCCTTGCCGTGGCGCAAAATACATCATGATGTCAAAACTTTATTGAATGAAAAAAATAAAAATGAGCCAATCGCTCATCTTAGAATAATCTGGTTGCGCACACCCCATACGGTCTGTCATCTCTTGCCATCATGCCGCGCACATGACGGTGTCGCGCGCTGCTCATTGTGCGCTTGCAGGCTTCGCCATTTTACGCCAAAGCCCGTAACAATGGGAGTTTATCATCAACTTATTTTTGGCAAAAGCGCACAAAAATACTTCCTATAGCGCCTATGGTCGCTACGCAGTAAAGCTGTTATTATTCCTAATCTTATCTGAGCATACAAGGGACAATTCAGCCATGCTAAAAAATACGCCTTACTCGTTACCAAAAGACAGCAAAGCTTGGCAACAAGCTGTGGATTCTGTGGCCTCATTATTGCCTGATGGTACGAATTTGCGAGATTTTGATGCATTGCAGTCCCTACCTGTCTTTGCTCTGGTGGTGGTACTGCCTGCGCACGTGCCCGCCCTTGATATCCACAATTATGTACAATCATGGGTCGATGAGCAGCCAAGCTGGCATCTGGTGACGGTGGCTGAAGACCAGCACGCGCGCTTTGTCGATGTGTCGCTCACCTCTGATAACCAAGCGCCCAAAAACTCATTCGTAGGCGCGTCGGTGTTTCGCTATCTGCTGGTGCCTGTCGGCGATACCTTGATGCACCCCGCCAAAAAGACTGCCGCTGCGCACATCATCGATGAGCAGCTGACCGCGCGCTTGCGCCGTGACCTTGCTGCCCATTATGACAGCCAAGACAGCGAGAAGACAGCGCTGCTTGCCGTTGACCGTGACCACTTGGTAGATTGCCATATTCTCTCGGTCGGGCACATGCTGCGCACGCACAAGCTTGCCTGTTTTGATATGGATTCGACCTTGATTGAGCAAGAGGTCATCGTTGAGCTGGCTAAGACCGCAGGCATCGGCGAGCAAGTCGAAGCCATCACCGAATCGGCGATGCGCGGTGAGATTGATTTTGATGAGTCATTCGCCAAGCGGGTTGCCTTATTAGAAGGCATTCCGACCACGGTACTTGATGAGATTTGTGCGCGCTTGACCCTATCAACGGGGGCGCTGACCACCATTCGTGCGCTCAAGTCTTTGGGCTATCACACGGTCTTGGTCTCAGGTGGCTTTACCTATTTTGCCGAATACATCGCTGACAAGTTGGGCATTGATGAAGTCCACGCCAACCATTTGGACATTGATGAAGACACGGTCACTGGGCGCGTACAGCTGCCAATTGTCAACGGCGCCAAAAAAGCTGAAATCGTCAAACAAACTGCCAAGCAGCTGGGCATTGAGCTGTCGCAAGTGGTATGTGTGGGCGACGGCGCAAACGACTTGCCAATGATGGGCATTGCTGATTTGGGTGTGGCGTATCATGCCAAGCCGATTGTGCAAGCGCGCGCAGATGCGGCGGTCAATGTCACAGGGCTCGAAGGCGTCTTGTACGCGCTTGGCTACCCTGCGCTGGTTCCCGCACGCGCATAAGCGACCGAACATAACACGTCCATTACTGACAGGCATCTTGATAACCCCTACACTGCTATCCGCGTTTAATAAGGCACAGGTCACGCCAAATTATAGTGACCGCCTTGATTGACGCGGATTTATTTATCGCCTTCTTTTTCTTTTTTACCTTTTTTGTCGTTACAAGGAGTGGTCATGACCACACCCTCAAAACCTACCGCGTCCCAGCATCAGCCGCCTGAATACCACAACACCCCAAAGTCACTCGCCACCGTCTATGTCAAAGGCATTGCAATGGGTGCCGCCGATATCGTGCCTGGTGTCTCAGGCGGTACGATTGCGCTGATTGCAGGCATTTATGAGCGCTTGATTGGTGCGCTCAGTCGTATTGGCCCGCATCTGTGGTCGATTTTTCGCGCTGAAGGTGGGATGCGCGGCATTGCAGCGGTATGGCGACATGTCGATGCGACCTTTTTATTGTGCTTGGTGCTCGGCATCGCCACCAGCTTTGCGACCCTTGCAGGCATTATCAAAAACTTGCTGGACAATCAGCCGCTACTGATTTGGTCGTTCTTTTTTGGCTTGGTCGTGGCGACGGTGGTCATTCTGCTGGCGGAGATTAAGCGCTGGACGTTGTCACGCGTTGCCTTATTCGGGGTCGGTATGGTGGCGGCAGTGGTTATCAGCACATTGCCGTTACTGACGACTGAGCCGAGCTTGCCGTATTTGTTCTTTGCTGGGGCGATTGCCATTTGTGCGATGATTTTGCCTGGGGTGTCAGGCTCCTTTATCCTGTTGCTGCTTGGGGTGTATGATACGGTGCTCGACGCGGTACATCGACTGGATATCGGTATTGTGGCGACGGTGATGGCAGGTATGGTCACAGGACTGCTGCTGTTTACGCGTCTGCTAAAGTGGCTGCTGTCGCACTATTATCAAGGCACGCTTGCGCTACTAACGGGCTTTATCGCAGGCTCGCTGGTCAAGGTCTGGCCGTGGAAGGTGACGACACTTGCGACCCAAGCGGTACACAACGTTGCGCCGTGGCATTATCCTGGTGGGGCGCAGTGGCCTGTGACTGTGGGCTTAATCATCTTAGGGGCGGTACTGGTATGGCTGCTGTCATGGTGGGGCGCGCGCCACGAGGCGTGATGCGCTACATATACCAAACCTAGAGCGATGATTCGCTGGGATATCATTCCCTAAGATTGACTAAGATAAGGGCGGCTTTGGCTGCCCTTTTTTGCGGCTGATGGTTACCTTTATGATAACTGCGCTGCTTGCAGTTTTTGCTGTGTACCATGAGTAAAACCAAACGTCAGCTGCTGACGCTTAGGCGCTTGGGTCGTATTCAGCTTTTGGGTGCTTGTTGTCATAATACAGGGGTTCACATTCACCTAATGACAGCGAGAATAACGATGCTATTACTGGTTGGTTTGACACATGGGGCGGTCGCGATGCAGGGCGGGCTCCTGTTTGTGATAGGGATGTCGCTGGGATTTTTGGCGGCGGTGCTGCTGCCTGCACAGCGCTGGCTGCTATGGTATGTGTGCGGCGGGGTGCTGTATACGCTGCTGGTGGCGCTGATACACAGCAGCCTTGTGCATTTTGCGCAGTTATCGACATGGCACAGCTATGTGCTGGCGCTTGGTATCAGCTGGCTGCCCCTGTTTGCATGGGTGCTGTATCGGGCGCTGCGTTATGACGATGTCAGCGGACGAGTGGCACAGGCGCGCCGCACGCACCCACCGCGTCTTGTCGAGCACACCCCCGTCTATGGCGAGGATTTTGAGCCGCGCTTTGAGTAGCGGGTTGTCTGCGCGCATAAGTGCTTTGTCAAGCCTGAATACGCCAGAAGCAACAACCGACGCTTGTGCATATTGTTACAAGATAGTTAATACCTTCTACGTAATTCATAAAGAGTCGCTTAGCAGAAATGGTTTATACTCAGTGCCAATGCTATAGCACCGATGTGCTATATTTCATGACCCCCTTATATTGATCAATTTTAGGAGCGCGATTATGTTTACTATTCCTGTTTTGGATATCAAATCTGACCCGTTAGACGTGCTGCTTGCCGTCATTGGCTATCGTCTGTCTATGCTGGCCTCAAGTGATAACGAAGACGTGCAAGCCCTATTTGCTGACCGTCAAGCGACCATTGAGTTCACCAGTGAAGAAACGGGCGTCGCGCGCTACTATGTGTTTGACAATGGTGAGTTTTCTCAGCACAGCGGTCACGCTGACGCGCCATCACTGTCTATCAAGTTTAAAGACTCGATGACGGGTGTTAAGCTATTGACCCAAGGCAACGCCACAGGCTTTATGACGGCTGTGCAAGAAGGCAAGTTGAGCATGGAGGGTGATTACAGCCTGATTATGTGGTTTAATAAATTGGCAAAACACATCGTACCACCTGTACCAGAAGAGCTGACGCCTTATATCCAGCGCGCCAAGCCCTATGCGTATAAAGCACAAAAAACCGCCCACCACTGGCTTGGTGTGGCCAAGCACAAAATGGGCAAATCATAAGTCCTAGCTTGTGCAGCACACGCTTTTACGCTTTTGCTTCGTGCGTTGCGCCATGGTTTGGTGTACAAGTGTGCTTTTATACCAAAGGTTGCGGTATACTACAGGTATCGCAGCCTTTTTTTCAGCGCCCAAACGACGCGCGCTGCTATGGCGACACCCTTAGACACCGTTCTTTAACGCTGTTTTTTAAGCTTTACAGATAAAAGGATTTGTATCATGGCAGGACTGCTCTCAATCACAGAACCTACCGCAAATACCCCCAACTCAGCAACCGATACGCCTATGACTTCAACTGCCCCCACCCCGCCCAAAAGCCGCGAAGCCATCGCCGCGCTGTTTGATTTGCCATTGATGGACTTATTGCTCCAAGCGCAAACCGTACACCGCGAGCACTTTGCCGCTAATGAAGTGCAAATCAGCACCCTACTGTCGATTAAGACGGGCAACTGCCCTGAAGACTGCGGCTACTGCTCACAATCAGGACACCACCGCGACAAAACCAAGCTACAAGCCGAAAAGCGCCTTGCGGTCGATAAGGTGATTGCCGCTGCCAAGCAAGCCAAAGCCTCAGGCTCATCGCGCTTTTGTATGGGAGCGGCGTGGAAGCACCCCAGCGAAAAAGACATGCCCTATGTGGTCGAGCTGATTAAAGAAGTCAAAAGCCTAGGGCTTGAGACCTGCATGACGCTAGGTATGCTCAGCCCCAACCAAGCCGAGCAGCTGTCTGACGCAGGTTTGGACTACTACAATCACAACCTTGACACCTCGCGCAGCTACTATGAGCAAGTGGTCAGCACGCGCACCTATGATGAGCGCTTAGATACGCTCGCGCACGTGCGTCAATCGGGCATCAATGTCTGTAGCGGCAACATCGTTGGTATGGGTGAGAGCCGTGACGACCGCATTGACTGGGTGCATGAACTGCTAAAAATGCCCAAGCCGCCTGAGTCTATTCCCGTCAACTTGCTCGTGCCTATCGCAGGTACGCCGCTTGGTGACAAAGTGCTTGCCGAGGGCGAGCTGTCAGTACTTGAGTGGATTCGCACCATTGCGGTGACGCGTATTTGCTGCCCGAGCAGCTATGTGCGCCTATCGGCAGGACGTGAGAGCCTGTCCGACGCTGAGCAAGCCTTAGCCTTTATGGCGGGTGCCAACTCATTCTTTTATGGTGACAAGCTATTGACGACGGGCAATGCCAGCCAGTCAGGTGACCAACGCTTGATGAAGACGCTTGGGCTGACCCCGATGTATGCCAAGCCGCGCGCGCCAAAAGTGCTGCCTGTGGTTGATGCCATGAGTGGGCACGAATCACAAATGATGCTCGCTGAGTGATTGAACGACCGATAGCGATTCACCGATAGAGGCGAGATTATGCCAGAGTATTTTGTTTGGATTAAGGCGTGGCACATCATCGCTATGGTCTGCTGGTTTGCGGCGATTTTCTATTTACCGCGCCTGTTTGTGTACCATGCGATGAGTGACGATGGCGTCAGTCATGACCGTTTTGTGGTGATGGAGCGCAAGCTGTATCGCGGCATCATGACCCCTGCGATGATTGCCACATGGGCGCTCGGTCTGTGGATGGTGGTGCTTGGCTGGGAGGTGTACAAAACCCAAGGCTGGCTACATGCCAAGCTGGCGCTCGTGGTGCTGCTCTCTGGCTACCACGGCATGTGCGGCTATTACCGCAAAAAGCTCATCGACAACCCGCATTATAAAACGCATAAGTTTTGGCGCTGGTTTAACGAAGTGCCCGTGTTTGCCTTGATTTTTATTGTGATTTTGGTGGTGGTCAAGCCGTTTTAGTACGCTGCCCCGCCGCAAAAAAGCCCACATGTCCTTATGTGGGCTTTTTTTGTGCTATCGGCTGAGCCTGTCGCTAGGTTTTGGGCGGCTGGTGGGTCAGCAGCAGCGCCCGATTACGCCACAATGATGCCCCAATTAGGCATTGGGACGCATGATGTTATACACATGGCTCAAGTCATACACGCGATAGCGCGCAGGCTCGTGGCGGTTTTCGCCCGCGTAGCTCAGTATCAAGGCTTGGTTGGCTTCTTTGTCCACCCAGCCGACGAACAGTCCGCTGTGCTCAATATCGTTGTAGCCGTGGTTGATGTAATACAGCCAATCGCCGACTTGGATATCTTCACGATTGGCATAAGGACCACCGCGATACTCGCCTTTATGCACGGTACTGCGGCTGACCCCTGCGCGGTTGAATACCGCGTTTAAATAGTCCCAGCAGCCGCCTTTAATAATGGCGCGCTCATTCAATGCCATGACCCGTGCGGTATTCATCACCTCACGCACCGCCTGATTGCTTACGCTCTCGGCATTGCTGACCAGTGGCAAATGCGCACTGTCCACATTGTCGTATTGGCTGCGGGTTAGTTGATTGAGCAGTGCCATAGAGGCTTGGTGCGAGATGCTTTGCTGCGCAGGCTGAGGGGCGCTATAAGACGTGCTGTAGGTGGGTGCGCTATAGGTGTTGGACGTGACGTAGCGGGTGGCGTAGGTATTGCGGGTGGCTGGGGCATTGTCCGCGCTGGACATCTGACGACCTGACTGATTTGAAATACGGTAACTGGATTGGGCAGGCTGGCTTGTGCTTTGATAACTGGCGCTGCGGCGGGTACTGGTGTAGCTGGGGCTGATGGTAGCTTGGGCATTGACGTTCGCGCGTGCGCTACTGGGCTGGATACGGATGCGGTTGCTGATACGCGCAGGCGGCACACCATCATCCGCTTGTACCGATTTTTGCGCAATCAGCGCGCCGAGACTGTCGGCATGGGCGCTGATACTGCCCACAGTCAGCATACCGCCCAGACCTACGGCGACGGACAACGCATGCGGTACGTTAAAAAAAGAACGACGCGCTGAGTGCGGTCGCTGGCTTGCGGGGGTAAACAGGGACAAACACGGCATAACTAACTCCTTGTTATAAAACGAGAATCTTACCTGTAAACGTATTATCGTGATGAGCTGACCCGTCCTATTTTATAAACCATCTTGCCCTGCTTGTGCAAGTCTTATTACCGACAAAAAGTGACCTTATCAGGACAAAAGGGGCAAATTGACTGTGTTTATCACAGGCAGCGCGCTGTATGTGACCGCGATTTTTTAGGCATCAGGCGCATTTGATAGGTTTGTATTAGGCATAAAAATAACGCCGACAACGGCGCTATGCTCGACCCGATAGGGATAAGGTGGTGTGTTTATTCACATCAATCCATACCGCAGAGTCACGGTGCGGGACTGTCTTGCATTTTGATATTGACGTGGCGCTTGGTGAGGCTTTTGCCTTCTAAAATGGCTTTGGTCGCCTCAGCTTCTTGCGCGCTGTCAAAGCCGCTGATGTGGTATTTACGCGTATTGTCAGCAGCGACGATTTGTAGCTGCGCGCCATAAATGGTGACGTGATCGGTCGGCTCAAGCACGATATGCTCGCGCTTGCTGCCATCATGTACCAGCTCGCCTGCCCGCACCCACAACACACCGCCGCAGATGCGTCCAGCATTCGCTTGCTTTTGCTTTAAGCGCTGACGGTTAAAAATAAACGAGCCGATAATCAATAATGCCAGCGCGCCAATCGCTAGGCGCTCAGGCAAAAAGCTCATCGCCATCGCAACCGCAACCGCTCCGATAAGCAGCGCCGACCCAAACCAAAACATGCCATTATCCGCCGTGGGTGGCTGTCCTTGTAGGGTGATTTTTGCGCCCTCATCGGTCAGTTTAAGCATAGCGAGTCCTTATCAGTGAGTCAAAGCCGTCTGCCCATTACCAGTCAAGCGCTGTCTTTTGTAGCTCAACCAGCTCGGCGATGCCTTTTTCTGCCAAGTCGAGCATCTTATTCGCTTCCATACGGCTAAAGGGCTTTTCTTCTGCGGTGCCTTGGATTTCGATGTACTCGCCTTTTTGGGTCATGACCACGTTTAAGTCAGTGTCACAGCTGGCATCTTCTTCGTAGCACAAGTCCAGATAGGCTTCGCCGTTTTTGATGCCCACAGACACCGCCGCCACCAAGCCGATTAACGGGTCGGTTTTAAGCTTTTTGCTTTTTTGTACGCTCTCAAGCGCATCAATCAGCGCGATGGCCGCACCTGTGATGCTCGCGGTGCGTGTGCCGCCGTCTGCTTGCAGTACGTCACAGTCGATATAGATGGTGTTTTCGCCCAATTTGCTCAAATCAATCATCGCGCGTAGGCTACGACCGATTAAGCGCTGAATCTCTTGGGTGCGTCCAGACTGCTTGCCGCGTGCCGCTTCGCGTTGGTTGCGGGTGTTGGTCGCACGGGGTAGCATGCCATATTCAGCAGTAATCCAGCCTTTGTTTTTGCCTTTGAGCCAGCGTGGCACACCTGCTTCGACACTGGCGGTACACAGCACTTTGGTGTCTCCAAAGCTGACCAATACTGAGCCTTCCGCGTGTTTGGTGTAATGGCGCTCAAAACTGATTGAACGAAGTTGGTCCAGCTGACGATTATCAATACGCATAATGTTTTCCAGTACGATGCTCTAAGGGGTGATATTGACGCAGGCCATGCGCGGACGCCTGTTACGCCCGCCTGCCACCAAGGCAGTATAGGCGCTGCCCTGCCCAATATCGGGATATCCTAACGCGGACCACGCGCAATAGCAAGAAAGTGGCTGCGTTAGGCGACTGCGTTTTGGCGGTGGTTTATTCCAACCCTTCCATTTTGCGCAGCTCTTTACGTAGGATTTTACCGACGTTTGATTTTGGCAGCTCATCAACGAATTCGACATGGCGTGGGCGTTTGTAGCCTGTCAGTTGCTCTTTGCCAAAATCTAGCAGCTCTTGCTCACTGACCTCGCCTTTTTTGACCACAAAAATCTTTGGCTCTTCGCCGCGCTCTTCGCTTGGCACACCAATAGCGCCGCATTCTTTGACCGCTGGGTGCTCGCTCATCGCCTCTTCGATTTCGTTCGGATAGACGTTAAAGCCCGAGACCAAAATCATGTCTTTTTTGCGATCCACGATTTTGATAAAGCCTTTTTCATTCATGATGCCGATATCGCCTGTCTTGAGATAGCCCGATGCGGTAAAGCTCTCGGCAGTTTCTTTCGGGCGGTTTTGATAGCCAATCATCACCTGTGGACCTTTGACACAAATCTCGCCGCGCTCACCGAGTGCCACTTCGTTTTCATCATTATCAATCAAGACAACATCGGTGCTGGACGCTGGTATGCCAATCTTGCCCGTAAATTCGGCGATGGTCATGGGGTTAAAGGCGACCACAGGTGAGGTCTCAGACAGACCATAGCCCTCAACAATCGGCAGACCAGTAATCTCATGCCACTTTTTAGCGACGCTCGGCAGTACCGACATCCCGCCACCAATCGAGGCTTTGAGGTTCGAAAAGTCAAGGTCAGCAAAGCCGTCTTTATTGACCAAGCCATTAAACAAGGTATTGACCGCAGGGATAAAGGCAGGCTTGTATTTGCCCATCTCTTTAATCAAACCGTCCAAATCGCGTGGGTTTGGAATGAGCAGTCCTGCGTAGCCTTGATACATGCCATACATGCCGCAGACCATAAATGAAAACACGTGATACAACGGCAACGCGGTCAAAATCACGTCATCAGCGTGTACGTCATCATCAAAGGCGCTTTCCATCAGTGCATTAATTTGTAGCATATTGGCGACGAGGTTGCCGTGCGAGAGCATCGCGCCTTTGGCGACGCCTGTCGTGCCGCCTGTGTATTGCAGCAAGGCAACGTCACTGAGGTTCAATGAGGGGCGCTGGTAATGGCTGGCTGAGATTTCGCCGAGCGCATGTTTAAAGCTTACGCTCTCAGGCAAGCGATAAGCGGGAATGATTTTTTTGACGTGGCGGGCGACCAGATTGACCGCTGTGCCTTTGAGCAGACCGAGCATATCGCCGAGTTTACAGACGATGACGTGCTTGACTGCGCCTTTATCTTCTGCCTTTTGATAAGTTTTGGCAAAGTTTTCGACCACGAACAGCGCTTTTGCGCCGCTATCACACAGTTGGTGCGACAGCTCGCGGCTGGTGTAGAGTGGATTGACGTTCACGAGTATCATGCCTGCGCGGATAATGCCGAGCGCCACAATCGGGTATTGCAAGATGTTCGGCATCATCACGCCGACTCTGTCACCCTGCTGTAGACCAATCGATTGCAAATAACTGGCAATCTGACGGCTGTATAAATCGAGCTGTTTATAGCTGATGCTCGAGCCCATGCAAATGTAGGCGGGCTTGTTGCCATAACGGCGAAAATTGCGCTCAAAGACGTCAAGGAGCGAGGTGTCCTCTGCGGGCATGTCGATGTCTGCCTTGATGCCGTAACGCTCATAGGCACTCAGCCACGGACGGTCGCTTGGCACTTCAGGCATGGTCGGA
Organism: Psychrobacter aestuarii; assembly: GCF_904846035.1. Classification (GTDB taxonomy): domain Bacteria; phylum Pseudomonadota; class Gammaproteobacteria; order Pseudomonadales; family Moraxellaceae; genus Psychrobacter; species Psychrobacter aestuarii. The sequence continues at coordinate 1,904,029 of NZ_CAJGYT010000001.1, read as the reverse complement.
AACTCATTGACCTCGGCGATGTCTTTATCGTTATGCTTATGGGCAGGCTTTTGGTCAGATGATTGGCTGGTGTTGTTATTGGTATGGTCAGTCATGACTTGTCCTAAAAGTGTTGATAAAAACTACAGCTTAATGGAATGTGGGGACCACTATCGTATACGTTAATGGTGATTTGTGCATCTTGCTTGCGGCAAAAAAAATACCTGCAAGTCTGCCCGCGTGACACTTGAGCCGCGTGGCGGACAGCATGGGTCAGAAAAAATCATCCGCTGGCACTATAGCAGTTTTGTTGAAAAAGCGCTATGTGCCAGCGCACGACCTCTCTGCCACAAAAAAAGCTGAGCGCGTTTATAAGGCGCTCAGCCTTAGTGCAGTGTCAATACCTTGATATTGCTGGGTTGCCGCAGAGCAGTGAGCGCGGTTAGGCTTGCGTGTCGCCTGCGTCTACGCTGTCTGCTGCCGCTGACGTGTCCGCCGCTTTGGTATTCTTGCCATGCTTATCTTCTTCGAGCTGACGCAAGTCTTTACGCAAGATTTTGCCCACATTGGACTTTGGCAGCTCATCAATGAACTCGACATGACGCGGGCGCTTGTACCCTGTCAGCTCTTTTTTGGCATAGCTGAGCACGTCTTCTTCGGTGAGGCTGTCCTCTTTTTTGACCACATAGATTTTGGGCACTTCGCCGCTTTTATCATCAGGCACGCCAATCACACCGCATTCTAGGATTTTTGGATGCGCGGCCATCACTTCTTCAACTTCGTTCGGATAGACGTTAAAACCTGAGACCAAAATCATGTCTTTTTTGCGATCTACAATGGTCACGTAGCCTTCATCGTCCATGATGCCGATGTCACCTGTACGGAAAAATCCGTCTTCGGTCATCGACTCGGCGGTGGCATCGTCACGCTTCCAGTAGCCTTTCATGACCTGCGGACCACGGATGCCAATCTCGCCGCGCTCGCCGAGGGGCAACTCATCGCCGTTTTCATCCAAAATCGCCACATCGGTCGCAGGCATCGGAATACCAATCGTGCCATTAAAGTGCGCGCTGTTAATGGGGTTGGCGGTCGCGACAGGTGAGGTTTCAGACAGACCGTAGCCTTGGGTGATGACATTGCCTGTGATTTGTCGCCATTTTTCAGCGGTGGGTGCAAGTACTGCCATGCCGCCACCCATTGAGGTGGTCAGCTTGCTGTGGTCCATCGCGGCAAAGCGCTCATTGTTGGCAAGGGCGTTAAACAGCGTATTGACCGCTGGGAAAAACGCGGGCGGATGCGCCTCATAGGCCTTTAATAAGCTGTCTAGGTCGCGCGGGTTGGGCACCAATAGGTTGATGCAGCCGCGATACAGACCGAACATGCCGCACACGGTAAACGAGAAAATATGATACAGCGGTAAGGCGGTCATGATGACGGGCTGCTCGCCGCTGTGCTCAAAATCATCAAACACGCTGCCCAAAAAGGTGTCCGATTGCATCAAGTTGGCGAGCAGGTTTTTGTGCGTGAGCATCGCGCCTTTTGCCACCCCAGTGGTACCGCCAGTGTACTGCAGCACCGCCACGTCATGAATACTGACATGACTTGGGCGCTTGTACTTGCTGCTGGTGACCTCGCCCAAGGCGTCTTTAAAGCGCACACTGCCTGCGACCTTGTAATCAGGCACGAGCTTTTTGACGTGGCGCACCACGGCATTCACGATAAAACCTTTGAGCGCGCCCATCATATCGCCCATGCTGGTAATGACCACATGCTCGACCACGTTACGCCCGATGTCTTGGTAAGTTTTGGCGAAGTTTTCTAGAATAAATAAGGCTTTGGTATCGGAGTCGGTCAGCTGATGCTCCAGCTCTTTGGTGGTGTACAGCGGGTTGACATTGACCAAGGTCAAGCCTGCGCGCAGCACGCCAATGACGGTGATGGGCAGCTGCAAGATGTTCGGCATCATGACCGCGACTTTATCGCCTTTGGTCAGTCCTAAGGATTGTAGGTAGGCGGCGACAAGACGGCTATATAAATCGACTTCCTGAAACGTCAAGGACTTGCCCATACAGATGTAGGCGGTCTTGTCGCTGTATTTGGCAAAACTTTTTTCAAACATATCAATCAAAGACGTGTTGTCCGCAGGCATCTGGATGTCATAATCCATGCCTAGGGCTTCATAAGTCTTTAACCACACTTTGTCATCGCGCCTTACAGGCTTGTGCGTATTGTCCATAACCGAGCTCTCCTTGTTATCGTGGCAAATTTTTAATCAACGTTTCCTTTGTTTATGGTTTTAACATACACATTTTATGCAAGCGACTCAATGTAAAAGGCGTATCTTGGGTTTGCACAAACCGTTTGCATAAATCGCCACTATGCTATGCTGTGCTGTTGTTCGTTTTTGCGCGCCGCCTTATTTATCCGCGTCGTTTTGATGGTTTGTCGGTGTCAAGGCATCGGCAAGCTCGGTCAATTGCACAAACTCGCGGCGCAGTCCGTAGGGGTCAGACAAGCTCGTCAAGCTACCTTGTGCCAAGCTACCACTGTCTTGGTACCGCCAATCATGGACATACGGGCTGCCCTGTAAACGCTGGGCAAAGCCTGCGACCGCCACGCTAAAGCGCGTATCGGCATCGCTACTGTTCAGGGAGCTAGCGCGGGTGTTGGTGAGTGGCAGGCTAATCAGCTTAGAGCTGCTTTTTGCACTGTCTTTATAGCGAAATTTCAAAAAGCCCAACTCGTTTGCGTTGCCATTTACGGTTTGCTTGGCGTCATAACGGCGCGCAGGATACATGCCTTTTTCGCCGCGCGGGGTCAGCTCAAAGAGTGCGACCACCGACTTGCCCGCGCCCAGCTCGCCTGCATCTACCTTGTCGTTGTTAAATGCGCTCTCATCAAGAACGCGATTTTCATAACCGATTAAGCGCCATTCGGACACGTAGCGCGGGTTAAACTCCAGCTGCACTTTGACATCGTGCGCGACGGTATTAAAGGTGGCGGCGCGCTCATCACCGAGCACTTTTTTGGCTTCGGTCAGACTGTCGATATAGCTGTAGTTGCCATTCCCATTGTCCGCGATTTGCTCCATCATGTAGTCGTTTAAGTTGCCGCGCCCAAAGCCGATGGTCGACAGCGAAATACCACGGTCGCGCTGCATCTTGACCATGTCAATCATGCTGTCCACATCACTGACCCCGACATTAAAGTCGCCATCGGTCAGCATCAAGATACGGTTGATGCCCTTATTTTTAAAAGAAGCTGCCGCTTGCTGATAAGCCAGTTTAAGCGCGTCTTCGCCGTTGGTACTGCCGCCTGCGCTCAGACGGTCAATGGCGCGCTCGATGGTGGCAGTTTTATCACCAGCGGTTGCGGGCAACACTACCTCGGTCGAGCCTGAATAGCTGACAATGCTAATCGTGTCCTCAGCGCGCAGGGTCTTTGCCAGTAGGCGCAAGCTGGATTTTGCCAATGGCAATTTGTCGTCCGTGCCCATCGAGCCTGACACGTCTACCAAAAATACCAAGTTGGCAGGCGGCATACTCGATTGCGCACTGCTCACTTTATCGACTGCCTTGATGCCGACTTTTAATAGCTGATTACGCTGTCCTGTCGCGTCCCACGGCGATTCGGTCAATGCTGTGGTGACCACAAACGGCGCGCCTTTGACCTGCTGGGCATGACGAAAATCGGCATTAAAATAGTTGACCATCTCTTCAATACGCACCGCATCTGTCGGCGGCAGATGACCTTCTTTTAGATAGCGGCGCACATTGGCATAGCTGCCCGTATCGGTGTCGATAGATAAGGTGGCAACTGGCATCTCTTCGGTGCGGTGAATGGGGTTCGCCTCGGTGTCTTGGTAGTTGTCGCGGTTGGCGTCATTGATAGGTCTTGGCATGATGTCTGCGCGCTGCTTGGTGTACATTGGCGCGGTAGGCGTGCCGCCTGAGAGAGGTATTACACTTAGCATAGCGCTCGGTGCGGGCGATGGCTGAGCGCTTACAATGGAGGCGCTGTCTGCAGATACCGCTTCGGACATTGGCGGCACGTATACAACCTCGCTTGGCATGGGTGTCGGCTGCGTGCTGCTACTGACCTGCTCGCTTGGCAGTTGGCTACAGCTGCTCAGCGCCATGCCGAGCGCGCTGATGGTCATGAAAGGCAATAAAGCCTGAGTAGAGGGTGACGATGAACGGCGCAGAGTCATGGCAGGGCTGTCCTTATAATGCTTGAGTGATGTCGATAATATAGCAATAATAAATGCACAAAAGTATATTAAATAAACAAATTATTCTATAGCTTGCCGCCAAATGACTGGCAACGTCGTTCTGTATGGGAAGTGCTCGTTTTGCTGTGCGCGACAGTTCTTGACGTTTAGCCCAAGCAGGCGGCTTTTTAATTTGCCCAAATTGCTTTACGATAGCGGTATATTTTTCTTCTCATTCAAGCGCGCACCAACCAGCGTCAGACGCGCTGGTCCTGCTGTGCCCGTTTCTGCTTTTATTATTCATATAACCTAATAAGTGATGCTGTTATGTCTGATGTGTTAGACCCGACCACGCCCGCCCTGCCCGATGATGCGATGGACACACGCTCCATTGCAGAGTTTACCGAGCAGGCGTATCTGAACTATGCGATGTACGTCATTATGGACCGTGCGCTGCCGCACATTGCCGATGGGCTAAAGCCTGTACAGCGGCGCATCATCTACGCCATGAGCGAGCTTGGACTCAAAGCCTCTGCCAAACCCAAAAAGTCGGCGCGTACCGTCGGTGACGTGCTGGGTAAATACCATCCGCACGGCGATACCGCTTGCTATGAAGCCATGGTGTTGATGGCGCAGCCGTTCAGCTACCGCTATCCGCTCATCACAGGTCAAGGCAACTGGGGCAGCCCTGATGACCCCAAATCCTTTGCCGCGATGCGCTATACCGAAGCCAAAATGTCCGCCTACGCCAATACTTTGCTCGCAGAGCTGGGGCAAGGCACGGTCGATTGGCAAGACAACTTTGACGGCTCGATGCTAGAGCCTGTCACCCTGCCTGCGCGCCTACCCAATATTTTATTAAACGGCACGACAGGTATCGCGGTCGGTATGGCGACCGACATTCCGCCGCATAACTTAAGCGAGGTGGTGCGCGCTGCCATTCGCCTGCTTAAAAACCCTGAACTGTCAGTCAAGCAGCTCACGCAAACCTTGCCCGCGCCTGATTTGCCCACCAAAGCAGAAATCATCACGCCCAAAAAAGATTTGCAAGCCATCTATGAAAAAGGACGCGGCAGCTATAAGATGCGCGCGACCTACTATATCGACCCCAAAGAAAAGAACCTCATCATCATCGATGCGCTGCCCTATCAAGTCTCAGGCAGCAAAATCCAAGAGCAAATTGCCCGCCTGATGATGGACAAAAAACTGCCGTGGGTCACGGACATTCACGACGAGTCCGACCACGAAAACCCCTGCCGCATCGTCTTAGAGCTGCGCTCTAGCCGTGTGGATGTGGCGCGCGTCATGGGGCACTTGTTTGCCAGTACTGACCTTGAGCACAATTACCGCGTCAATCTGAATATGATTGGCTTAAATGGTAAGCCGCAAGTCAAAAACCTAAAAGACATCCTCAGCGAATGGCTCGATAGCCGCCGCACGGTGGTCACGCGCCGCATCCAGCATCGCCTTGATAAAATTGATAAGCGCTTGCACATTTTGGCGGGCTTGCTGATTGCCTATCTCAACATTGATGACGTCATCGCCATCATTCGTGAAGAAGACGAACCAAAGCAAGCACTGATGAACCGCTATAACTTGTCAGACACGCAAGCAGCGGCGATTTTGGACATTCGTTTGCGTCAGCTGGCCAAGCTTGAGGAAATGGCGCTAAAGTCAGAGCAAAACGAGCTACAAGCCGAGCGCGATGGTCTACAAGCGAGCCTTGACGACCCTGAACGCTTGACCGCGCTTATCATCGATGAGCTCAACGAAGACATGAAGACGCACGGCGACAGCCGCAACTCGCCACTGGTTGAGCGCGGCGAAGCGCAAGCGCTAAAAGAGTCTGACTTGATTCCAAGTGAGCCAATTACCGCCATCTTGTCCAAAGCGGGCTGGATACGTGCGGCAAAAGGACATGAGGTCGACGCCTCAGGGATGAGCTATCGCTCAGGCGATAGCTATCAGGCGCAAGTACGCGGCAAGTCCAATGAAAAAATCTACATCCTTGACAATAAAGGGCGCAGCTACAGTGTTGACGCGCACACCCTCGCCTCAGCACGCGGACAGGGCGACCCGCTGACCAGTGTGTTAAAGCCGCCATCAGGCGCAAGCTTTGAGCAGCTCTTAGCTGGCGACAGTAACGCGCGCTTGGTGCTCGCGAGCAGCAGCGGTTATGGCTTTATCAATCAGCTCGGCAATCTGGACACCAACCAAAAAGCAGGCAAACAAATCCTAACCCTCGGCGCAGATGCAACTTTATTGCCTGCATTGATGCTGCCTGAGACACTGGACGGCGCAGAAGCTTTGGACGATTTGCGTATCGCTGTGGCGACCAATGCAGGCTATCTGTTGGTGTTTCATTTAGATGACTTGCCTGAGCAAGCACGCGGCAAAGGCAACAAGATGATTGCACTAAAAGCAGGCGAAGCGGTTATCGCCATGACCGCGCTACAGCCGAATGACAGCCTCGTCGTCACCGCAGGCAAACGCCACGTGACCCTAAAGCCAATGGACATCGCCAACTATCAAGGCAATCGCGGCAACCGTGGCGGACAGCTGCCGCGCGGTTTTCAAAACGTGACGAGCCTGGATGTGGCGGAGTGATGTTGTGAGCAATAGTGATGGGCTGGGTGATTCACTCAGCCGACATAAGCTTAGCGACCAAGATATTTATATATTAGATAACTTGGTCTTACTTATTGTTGAGCATTATTATTCTTTGCAGCGGCAGCATTACATTTTTTATAGAGACGTTATCAATAAATGGCTGATGCAGAACGTTTATGATGACACGATGCTTTATTTTTTAGACGATATGCCTACAGAGACTATGGGCGATATTGAAGGACAACCTTTTCGACATTTTCTAAAAGTCATTAATGCGCTCGGTTTTATACTGCCAGGTTTAGAACAGGCACTTCAGGTTCAGACGCTCATGTATATAGATAAGCTGTGTCAAGCAAACACTATAGAGGAAAAAAACGCAGCGATTTTAGATTTCTGGTTAGGTATTGATGAGCGTAAAACAGAAGGTACCGAAGATTTTGACAAGCTGTTTTCGCTAATGGATAGCAACCATTTAATCAAACAGCTGGACTACCCTGAACATGTCGACACTATACAGTTTCAGCGAAACTATATAAAAGCGCTACAGCTTGCAAGTGCTTGGCAGCGTCGATACATACAGCATAAAACAGAAGTTTATCAGACAGTGGATTATACAGGACAGTCTATCGCAGAACAGACGAATTGGTCATCCCCTCCTATAAAAAATCCAGACAACCGACGCTGTCTGGATTTTTTATAGTAAAGCATAGCGCTGATAACTAGCGCACACTGCCTTGAGATTTTTTATCTTTGAATACGGCGTTTAAAAAACCGTCAATCTGAGCATTACTCATCATGTAGGGATTAAAATCGTGACCTGCTGAAAAGTATTTTAGTGTGTGCTCTTCGTCTTCTACGCTGGTCGTGAGATGTCTGATCAGATAGCCATTCCATTGGCACTCGTCAATCTCTTTTACCTCCACAACTTGCGGTGAGATTTGTGGATAATCACTTACTATTCGAGACAGCGCCTTATTGACCTCAGGTCGCGGGCCTTGAAAGTTTTGGATAAAGTAACCGTCATTAATCACAAGGATTGAAACGATACCCATCTCGTTGAGATACCTGCGCCACTGCTCAAGCTCGCGCATCAGACCAAGACCTGTGTTTTCATCAGTATGTTTTGCAAGATACGTCAGACTGATAAGGATATGCTCACCATTTCGCTTATAAGTGTTTGAAGGATAGCTTGTATAGATGTCCATAAAAAAATCCTTTTTATAAAAACTAACCTCTCGTAGCATACTATCTGCTTATAAAAATAATCAATAGTCTTTTAAGATTTTTATTCTATAAAGGTTCGTTTTTATACCGTACAGACACAAAAAATCCCCTCTCATCAACGTTTTTACTAACAATAACAGCTCTAGCCCAATCCCAAAATCGGAATCACCAAGTCCTCTTCATCGCTTAAATGCTGCGACATCAGCGACCCAACCTCAGCAATCATCGCGTGCAGCTTGGCTGCCAATGCCTCATCTTCAGTCTCACTGACGGCAAGGCTTTGGTTCAATACTTGCCAATCGGCGAGCAGCGTATCCAAATGTACATGGTCGGCGTCCAATATCTCAAAACCTGCCTTGAGCTGCGGATACATACGCACAAACTGCGGAAAGTACCCTTGGTCTTCGATACTGTGGTGCTGATGTAGCTTGAGAATGTATTGACGCATGCGCGGCAACAGGTGCTTGCGGTAGTCTGCCCACGTCAGCTTGCCCGCCTGATACAGGGCGCTGATGTCGTTCAGCGTTTGCTGGCTGTGGCGAATGTCAGCATGAATACTGAGCCAAAATGAAGTCTTATAACCATAATCAACGCTTTGCCATTCTTCAGGCGGCAGCTGCTGATACAAAAACAGCCAGTCGCTGTCCAGCCGCGTATCAGGATGGCGCGGCGCAAGACGTGCGCCAGCATGCGCTTCGGTGGTTTTTGTGGTGTTCGGTTCAGTCATCGCTTTGTCCTTTATGCTGTGCGTCTACTGTTTTTGTTAATAAAACTAAACAGTAGATGCTTACTATGAAGCATATATGACGGCAAAGCTGGAAAAATCAATAGTGCCGCTGTATGAGACTTTGCCCTTATTATGACGATTAGTGTTCAACAATTCATGTAGGGCGCGTACAACCCGACGATAGGCACAACAAAACCGTGACAAAACCCGCCCGCCCTCACAAAAGCCATAAACAAATTTGCCGCAGCCTTGCTATGCTATAGCTCAGTCCTAACGTTTACGATTATCAGCATTTATAATAAAAAGGAATCTCATGCCAGCCGCTTCTACGCCCGTCGCGCCCAAGCACACCGCCAGCAACGCCTCTGTGCCGACCCCAAAAATCATATTTTTTGATATTGATGATACCTTGAGCCGTGGCGGTATCATTGCCGAGCACAACAAAGCCACGCTGCAAGCGCTTGCTAAAACAGACATCAAACTGGTGATATCTACAGGGCGCTCAAAAGCCATTTTGCCCGAGGATATCATTGCGCTGCTCGATTCAGAAGTATTGGATGCCATCATTTGCATGAATGGGCAATACAGCTATGACCATCAAGGCATCATCAGCGACTACCCGCTGACCGAGGCACACATCGAGGACATGCAGCGTCTTTGCCAATCGAGTAATGTGACCTATAAGTTTGACTCCGCAACGCATCTGGCGTGGGTCAATGACAATGAGCTGATACGCGAATACAATAACAAAAACATCTATTCCATCATCGACCCTGAGCACCATCACAACAATGCGGTGTACCAATGCTCGGTATTTTTTAATCACTCCGATGAGCAGATGCAGGACATCGACTTTGCCGCATACGGGCTAAAACTGGTGCACTGGCACTACATCGGCGCGGATATTTTACCGATTGAGGCGTCCAAAGCGCGCGGTATCCTTGATGTGTGTGCTTATTACGGCGTCGATGCCAAAGACTGCATGGCGTTCGGCGATGGCATGAATGACTTAGAGATGTTTGATTTGGTGGGTTTTGCGGTAGCGATGGGCGATGCCAAAGAAGCACTCAAAGCGCGTGCTGACTTGGTCACAGGTACGATTGAAGAGCATGGTATTCAAGCGGTGATTGAGCAGCTGGCAGTTCATGTCCCTGCATAATCCACTTGGTACCGACCATTCATGCCCCAAGGCTATAAGGCAAGATGCCGCCGCCCTTTAAATTGCGGCGCATCACCGTCATAATAAGACATGGTACTGATTTTATCTTTTATTTTAGGAGCGCTATTTTGTCCTCATTGACTGCCCTTGCCCGTGTTTTTCCAAAAGCTGCCTTATGTACCGCCATTGCGCTGGTGCTGACAGGCTGTAGCAACAGCGACGATGCTGCTACCGATGCCCCCGACAGCGGCGTGACGCTGAACCTATACAACTGGTCGGAGTATATGCCGCAAGAGATTTTGGACGGTTTTGAGGCGGAGACAGGCATTCATGTCAACTACGTGACCTTTGATTCTAACGAAGCCATGTATGCCAAGCTAAAACTGCTGGACGACTCCAGCCAATACGACCTTGCCATTCCCTCGACCTACTATGTCGAAAAAATGGCCAATGAAGGCATGCTCCAAGAAATTGATAAATCTAAGCTCAGTAACTTTAATAACCTAGACACCTCGTTTATCAATACCAAGGTCGACCCTGAGAATAAATACTCTATCCCCTATATGTGGGGCAGCACGGGTCTTGCCATCAATGGCGATGCAGTCGACCCAAAAAGCGTCAACAGCTGGGCGGATTTGTGGCAGCCTGAATACAAAGGGCAAGTCATGCTGACCAATGACATGCGTGAAGTGTTTGGCATGGCACTATCGACGCTGGGCTACTCGGGCAACAGTAAAAACCCTGAAGAAATCAAAGCGGCGTATGACAAGCTGACCCGCCTAATGCCCAATGTCAAAACCTTTAACTCGGATGCGGCGCGCATGCCGTATATCGAAGGCGAAACCAATGTCGGTATGATTTGGAATGGCGAAGCGGTGATGGCGAATGACGAAGGGCTGACCAACTTGGTATATAAATACCCAAGCGAAGGCGCGATTTTGTGGATGGACAATTTTGTCATTCCCAAAAGCGCCCAGCACGTTGACGCCGCGCATCAGTTTATTGACTATATCTTGCGCCCTGAAAATGCCAAAATCGTCAGCGAAGAGATTGGCTACGCCTCGCCCAACGCCGCCGCGCGCGAGCTGATGCCCGATAACGTGAAGAACAACCCCGCCATCTATCCAGACAAGGCGACCATCGCTAAGGCGGAATTCCAAGAAGATGTCGGCGACGATGCCTTGCAAGTCTACCAGCAATATTGGGACAAGCTAAAAGCCAACCAAAACTAAGACGGCAAGCCAAAACCAGATAGGCTAAACGACAAAGCGGCGTTATTCACCATGAATAACGCCGCTTTTTTATACGTCTTATTTTTTATATATTGCTACCAATAGACTATAAGTCCAAATCCGACTCGCCACCTGCACGGCGAATGCGCTGCTGCTCGCGGCGCTGATAACGCAAGCCTGAGGCCGCGTACCATTTTGGTTTGCTGTCTTGTAACAAGTCGCTCAAGGTCTGCAGCTGCTGCTGCAAGGTTTGCGTGAGCCAAAAATAGCCTTGCCATTCAAAGCTTAATTGTCCCACACTGGGATAATCTGCCACCAAAATGCGTGTAATCGGACGAAACTCTTGCTCGCTTGGGCTGCGTAGCACCGCGGCCACATGGCGCATGGCATGGGTCAGCTCATTCTGGTAATGCTGCAGCAGCACATGATTGTCCTCGTCGATACCCGTGCGCGCAAGACGCGGTGAGGCTTGGAGTAACAAGTCAATCGTGCCAATGATATTGCGGTGCGTGCGCTGAATGTCTTCTAAGGTTTGCTTATTGATTTTGGTTTCATTGGCTGTGGCGGCGATATGTCCGCGCACTGTCAATAAGCGCTTATTGATACGTGCCAGCGCTTGCGACAGACTGCGGTCAACAGGAGCTTCGTCTTCACCACTGCTATAGCGGGTACGTAATTTAATCAATCGCGGTGTGTTGGTCGGCTTTGGCATTTCAGTCTCCCCTTGCTCGACATGATTGCCAACGCCAGCATACAGCGTTGCACACGCATCTAGGTTACTGGACAATAAAAAACGCCACATCAGCGTCGATTTTAGCGGCAAAATGAGTGTCGCTGCGACCGATACCCCCGTTCCAATCAACACATTGAGGACTCGGTACACCCCATCCTCACCGAGCGCATTTTGCTCTGCCCCTGAGATGATCATCATCATGGTAATGCCTGTCAGCAGCCCAATATAGCCCAGCTGCTTCACCGCCGCATAGCCGATCAGCGCACTGACCACACCAATACTGGTGTAATACACCACCGTCCATGAGCCTGTCACATAATCCAGTCCGAGCACACATAGACCTGCAGCGATACCAAAGACGGTACCCAGTACGCGCTCCTTGGCTTTGGTATAAATCGCGCCTTGATATTGCAACAAACCCAAAACGATAAAAACGGTAATTGTCGTCCACTCACCATGTGGAAAGCGGGTGATGAGGTTCATAAGTAGCGCCAAGATGACCGCTACGCCAAGACGAATACCGTGTAGCACATTCGCATATTGATAGCGTGCATGCGGCTCAACGAGCAAGGCAGCCAAACGTTTCACGAAGTAACGCTCCTTATAGAGGGCATTGCCACAATACCAGCAGCGTCAAAAGCGCCGCCCAAATACCGCCACTGTAGGCAGTCTACCCCCTACTGTCAAGCCATTTGTCCATCTCTTTACCCTCGCCTATCTTATACCTGTCATCGCCGTCATGACGCAGCGCGTATGTCCACCTGCCAAGCGCGTCCCAAAAAAATAGCCGCCTGTATCTTTTGATAAAGGCGGCTAGTGCTCTATAAAGTCTAAGAAAAATTATACGTCTAAGAAATCCAAAATCCCTTCAGCCGCTTGACGTCCTTCCCAAATGGCAGTGACCACCAAATCTGAGCCGCGCACCATGTCGCCGCCTGCAAAGACTTTGGGATGACTGGTCTGGAAGCGGTAGGTTTGTTTTTCTTCAGCCAGCACGCGACCTGAGCCATCCATCGCAATCTCATGCGTGGCAAACCAGTCGGCGGGACTTGGGCGGAAACCAAATGCCATAATCACCGCGTCACAATCGATAATCTCTTCTGAACCATGAATCGGCTCAGGGCGGCGGCGACCTTGGTCATCAGGCTCGCCCAGCTGCGTGGTCACCACTTTGACCGCGCTGACTTGACCGTTTAGACCGATGATTTCAATCGGTTGGCGGTTAAACAAAAACTCCACGCCCTCTTCCATGGCATTGACCACTTCACGGCGTGAGCCTGGCATGTTTTCTTGATCACGGCGGTAGGCACAGACCACTTTTTCTGCGCCTTGACGGATACTGGTACGGTTACAGTCCATAGCCGTATCACCACCACCCAACACCACCACGCGCTTACCTTTTAGGTCGACGTAGGTCTCGTTTTGCTGCTCCCAACCGTGGCAGCGGTTAACATTGGCAATCAAAAAATCAAGCGCGTCATACACGCCGTCCAGCTCCTCACCGTCAAAGCCGCCGCGCATATAGCTGTACGTGCCCATGCCCATAAACACCGCGTCATAGTCAGCGAGCAGATCTTCCATCTCAACGTCTGTACCAATCTCGACGCCTAAGCGGAACTCGACACCCATGGATTCAAAAATCTCACGGCGCTGGCTCATGACGTGCTTTTCCATCTTAAATTCAGGAATACCAAAGGTCAGCAAACCGCCAATCTCAGGGCGCTTGTCAAAGACCACGGGCGTGACGCCATTACGCACCAAAATGTCCGCGCAGCCAAGACCTGCAGGTCCTGCACCGATGATGGCGACTTTTTTGTCCGTCATCACCACTTCAGACATATCAGGACGCCAGCCTAAGGCAAAAGCAGTGTCATTGATATATTTTTCGACATTACCAATGGTCACTGCACCAAAGCCATCGTTTAGGGTACATGAGCCTTCGCACAGGCGGTCTTGTGGGCAGACGCGGCCACAGACCTCAGGCAGACTGTTGGTCTGATGGCACAGCTCTGCGGCTTGAAAAATATGCCCTTCGGTGGCGAGTTTTAGCCAGTTGGGAATGTAGTTGTGTACAGGGCATTTCCACTCGCAATAAGGGTTGCCGCAATCCAGACAGCGGTGCGCTTGCGCGGCCATCGGCTCGTGCTCTAAGGGCTGATAAATCTCTACAAACTCGGTTGAGCGCGTCACGATGTCTTTTTTGCGTGGCTCAAGGCGCGGTACATCTACGAACTGAAAGCTGTTTTGTAAGCGTTTGGTCATTATAAATTCCTCTGTATTATCTCAATCCGTGTGCAAGGTTATTGGGGGTCAGCCATCGTGGTTTTTAGCAGCGAGGCAATGTTCGCGGCTTTGGGTTTGACCAAGTAGAACTTGCGCACATAGTGCTCAAAGTCTGCCAATAACGTACGTCCCCACACGCTGTTTGTCTTTTCCACATGCTCCTCAATCACTTGTTTTAAGTGAATGCGATAGGTCTCGGTCTGCTCGCTTGAGATGCGGTGCAAGTCAATCAGCTCGTGGTTACAACGGTCGAAAAAGTCACCTTCCATGTCGAGTACGTAGGCAAATCCGCCCGTCATACCCGCACCAAAATTCAGTCCAGTACGCCCAAGTACGGTAATCATGCCGCCTGTCATATATTCACAGCAATGATCGCCTGTGCCCTCGACCACCGCCTGTGCGCCTGAGTTACGCACGCCAAAACGCTCGCCTGCCGTCCCTGCGGCAAACAACTTGCCGCCTGTGGCACCATACAGACAGGTGTTGCCAATAATGGCACTGGTGCTCGCTTGGAACTGGGTGTCTTTGGCAGGATAAATGACAATCTCGCCGCCTGCCATGCCTTTGCCCACATAGTCGTTGGCATCGCCTTCTAGCTCGATATGTAGTCCGCCTGCGTTCCACACCCCAAGGCTTTGACCTGCGGTACCCGTCAGATGCAGACGGATGGGGTGCTCACTCATACCGACGTTGCCCCAGATTTGCGCAATCTCGCCTGAGAGACGCGCGCCAATAGAGCGGTCACAGTTGCCGATATAATAGCTAAAGTCGCCGCCTGTACCTTGCTCAATCGCAGGTGCCATATCGCTTAGCATTTGCTCAGCCAGCAAGCCTTTATCAAACGGCTCGTTGCGCGCTTGCTGACAGGTCTGCGGCTTACCCTCACTGGCAGGATGGCTGTAGAGCAATGGCATCAAGTCCAAATGCTGCTGCTTGCTGGTATCGCCAGGCAATACTTCAAGCAAATCGGTACGCCCAACCAAATCTTCCATACGGCGCACGCCCAATCGTGCCAGCCATTCGCGCGTCTCTTCGGCGACGAATTTAAAGAAATTCATCAACATCTCGACTTCGCCCGTGTAATGCGCGTCACGCAGCTCAGCATTTTGGGTGGCGACCCCTGTTGGGCAGTTGTTCAAGTGGCAGATGCGCAAATATTTACAGCCCACCGCAATCATGGGCGTGGTACCAAAGCCAAAGCTTTCTGCACCCAAAATCGCCGCTTTGACCACATCAAGACCTGTTTTGAGTCCGCCATCGGTCTGGACGCGCACTTTGTCACGCAGTCCATTGACGCGCAATGACTGATGCGCCTCAGCAAGCCCCAGCTCCCATGGCGAGCCTGCGTGATGGATAGACGACAAGGGTGAGGCCGCCGTTCCGCCGTCATAGCCTGAGATGGTAATCAAATCGGCATACGCTTTCGCCACGCCTGTGGCAATCGTGCCGACCCCTGGACGCGATACCAGCTTGACTGAGACCAGCGCGTTTGGATTGACTTGTTTTAAATCAAAAATCAGCTGCGCCAAATCTTCGATAGAATAAATATCGTGATGCGGCGGTGGTGAAATCAATGTCACCCCAGGTACGGAATAACGTAAACGGGCAATCAAGGCATTAACTTTGCCGCCTGGCAGCTGACCGCCTTCACCAGGTTTTGCCCCTTGCGCAATTTTAATCTGCATCACTTCCGCTGAGCGTAAGTAGGCGGGCGTGACCCCAAAACGACCTGATGCCACCTGCTTGATTTTTGAGTTGCGCAGCGTGCCGTAACGTACAGGGTCTTCTCCGCCCTCGCCTGAGTTTGAGCGACCGCCCAGACTGTTCATCGCCATCGCAATCGACTCATGCGCTTCGGGCGATAACGCACCAAGCGACATGCCTGCCGAGTCAAAGCGCGCTAAAATGTCTGCGGCGTCTTCGACTTCGTTGACATCAATGCTGTTGTCGGTTTTTAGTACCAATAAGTCACGCAAGGTCGCCACAGGACGCTGGTTGACGATATCGGCATACTGACGGTAGTCCTGATAATCGCCCGTGCGTACCGCAGTGTGTAGCGCTTTAATCACGTCAGGGTTAAAGGCGTGATATTCTTTATTGAACACAAATTTGAGCAAGCCGCCTTTTTCAAGGGGCAAGCGGCGTTTAAAGGCATTGGCAGCGAGCTGCGCTTGGTCAGCAGCGATGTCTTCGAAAGTCGCACCTTTGATGCGGCTTTGCACGCCTTTAAAGCACTGATTGACCACTTCTTCAGACAGACCGACCGCTTCAAACAACTGCGCGCCGCGGTAAGAGACGATGGTCGAGATGCCCATTTTTGATAAGATTTTTAGCAGTCCCTTATCGAGCCCCTTACGGAAATTCAAACGCGCTTGCAATGGGTCGCCGAGCAGCTCACCTGAGGCCACCAAATCTTCAATCACATCGTAAGCCAAATAAGGATAAATACAGGTAGCACCAAAGCCAATCAGTACCGCCGCTTGATGCGAATCGCGTACCAGACCTGTCTCAATAATCAGGTTGGCATTGGTACGGATTTGCTGCTCAATAAGGTAATGATGCACCGCGCCTGTAACCATGATGGCGTTGGCGGGCACTTTGTCGGCGCTGATGTTTTTGTCCGATAAGACAATCAAGGTGTTGCCTGAGCAAATGGCGTCTTTGACCTTTTCACAAATCTGCGTGATGGCAACATCCAGTGACAGCTCAGGGTCGTAGTTCAAGTCAATGCGTGCCAGACGGAACGCTGCATCATCCAACTGCTCAAGCTGACGCATCTTACTTGCAGACAAAATCGGCGAAGACAAAATCAGACGGTGGGCGTCTTTGGCGACAGGAGAGAAAATATTGGTCTGCGCGCCAAGACAGGTCTGCAATGACATCACGATAGACTCACGCAGCGGGTCAATCGGCGGGTTGGTCACCTGCGCGAACTGCTGACGGAAAAAGTCGCCCATGTGACGGATTTGTTGTGACAATACCGCCATAGGTGTGTCATCACCCATCGAGCCTACGGGCTCTTGCGCGTTTTCGGCGTTTGGACGGATGATGTCGGTGCGCTCTTCATTGGTGATGTTAAACATTTTTTGCAGCGCTTTTAGTGGCTCACCGCGCTGGGTATCAGCGGCGATTTGCTCTTCTAGGCGCTCATTGTCACGGATACGCACTGCCTCTTCACGCAGCCAGCGGCGATAAGGGTGCGCTTTTTTCAGCTGCATGCCAATCGCTTTAGTGTCCAGAATCTGTCCGTTTAGGGTATCGATGACCAGCATTTGCCCTGCGCCGACGCGACCTTTTGCCAGCACTTCAGTGGGCGCATAGTCCCACACGCCCACTTCTGAGGCGACTGTGATATAGCCATTTTTGGTGGTGACCCAGCGCGAGGGACGCAAACCGTTTCTATCGAGCATACACACCGCATAGCGACCATCTTGAATCACCAAGCCTGCAGGGCCGTCCCACGCTTCCATGTGCTGCGAGTAAAACTCATAAAACGCGCGCAAATCCATGTCCATATTGTCCACGTTTTGCCACGCAGGCGGCACCAAAATAGACATGGCATGGAACAGGCTCATACCGCCCGCCATCAGTACTTCAAGCATGTTATCAAGGCTTGAAGAGTCCGAACCCGTCAGGTTAACGAGTGGGGTCAGCTCAGGCAGCTCAGGCAGTTTGGCAGACTTTAGCTTTGGCGTACGTGCTTGCGCCCAGTTGCGGTTACCTGTGATGGTGTTCAGCTCGCCATTGTGCGCCAGATAGCGAAACGGCTGTGCCAGTGGCCAACGCGGCAAAGTGTTGGTCGAAAAGCGCTGGTGGAAAACCACAATGTGTGACTCCAAGCGCTCATCTTGCAAATCCAAAAAGAACGCTGGCAAATCTGAGGGCATGACCAGCCCTTTATAGATGATGGTCTGTGTGCTTAACGAACACACATAAAACAAGGGGTCATCGGTCAGTTGCAGCCCTGCACGGCGACGGGCGACGAACAGTCTGCGATTGACCTCTTCATTACTCATCTCATCAGGGGCATTAACAAACACCTGCTGAAACCCTGGCAGACTTTGCATGGCAATCTCGCCCACGATATCCAAATCGTGCGGCACATCGCGCCAGCCTGCAACACTCAGCCCTTCTGCGGCAAGCGCGTCATTGAGCACCTCTTTGCTGTGGTTCGCTTTGTCGGCATCGGTATGCACAAACACCATACCTACCGCAAAGTTTTCTTTGAGCGTAAAGCCGGATTCTGCCGCAACCGCCGCAAAAAATGTGGTCGGCATCGCAAGCAGCAAACCACAGCCATCACCAGTGCGACCATCAGCGGCCACACCACCACGGTGCGTCATACAGCTTAAACTATGAATCGCCGTCTTGACCAAGTCATGACTGGCAACCCCCTCAACGTGTGCAATCAATCCAAAACCGCAGTTGTCCGAAAAATCCTCAGGCGAGGCAAGATAAGAGGTGTTCGAAATCATTGACATGGCATTTCCTTATGTTAGGGGCGAGTGGCAGACGATAATGCATCGACAAGACACCGCAAAACGAATACACAATATAACTGGCGCAAGGCGTTACCCGTCCACCACATCCACATAATGGGTAAATGCAGGGGGCGACTTGGTGACCGCTGATGTCAAAGGCAAACTTTGCAGCGGCAGCAATGGTAAAAGGCGTGCGCTATAGCGTAGGTTCGATGGATGGTACTATAATCAAGACAATACAATTAAAGCGCTGGTATCTAAAGATATTGACCCTATCGGTCATCGGCAAATGGCTTGCCTTAAATACGAAGGCGTAGAGGAATGCATGTAGACAACTTGTCCCTAAGTTAAAATGCCGTCAGCATGGGTGACGACAACTGTAGGCAGTAGCAAGCACCATCCTATGCACTTATGACCAAGGGTCATTACCTAATAAAATATTGTCTACAGTCATCTTATTAAATAGTTTTCATAAAAGCCAGAACTTTTTTAAGTAAACTATTGTTCTATATAAATTCTAAATACAAGATTAATTTTAAAAAAACCCTCTATATTCAGCGATAATAACAGATTTTAGTACATATAATTCATGCATATCTTTTATGTGTATACATTTGACCATTATATCGATAATGATATAGTCACCATTTATAGGGTCTATTTTTTACAATAATTATACGTAAGGACTATATCTTTTTTAGCGTCTTTTTTTAGATTCTTATAAATCACTTTTATTTCTACTACTACGACCCTAGGCATGCAACTTTTGTCGTAAATGCCTATAACTGTATTAAAACGCAAATAAATGACCTATCAATGACAGCACAGGATTAAATGATTTTTGCCATAAAAAAAGCTTGACGCCATAGACGCCAAGCTTTTGATAAATATAAGCGATGTAACAACAGAGGTTAAGCAGGTGCAACTTTATTTAGATTTGTCCTCAATCAAGGCTTTCATACTGTCGCTGTTGTTTTTATTGCCGTTGCCGTTACCGTTATTGCCATTATTTTTGCCGTTGCCATTGTTCCCATTGCCGTTACCATTGTTACCGCTGTTGCCATTGCCATTATTGCCTTTGTTGGGCTTTTCAGCGGCAGGCGGTTTGTCATTGGCAGGGGCATCATTGTTCTTAGGTGTACTTTTGGGCGCTTCAGTGGCGGTATTGCTCGATGTGTTGGCGCTGTCATCGTTCGCTACGGTGCGCTCTTCATTGACCGATAGCGTGTCAGCAGTGTCTGCCGACTGACGGATGCTTTGTGCGGGCGCACGCTCGGCACTATTGTCATTTCTGACCACAGGGGCAGGTTTTGGCTGACGCACGGGGACTTCACGTCTGGTCGGCTTTAGACGTACGGTACGCGCGCGGTGGGTACTCAAGTCCTTGAGCGGCTCAGGGCGCTCATAGTTGTCAATGATGCTCAGATAGCGATTGATTTCTTCTGGCAACACGCGCACGCCCGTCGGCAAATCAAAATCTATCAGCTTGGCTGCGCCGACCGCCTCTTGAGGACTGCTCATGATGCCGTAGGTCAGCATATAACGTGGCTGGTTGTTGCTGTCTCGATAGCGAAAATAGGCAAACTTTTTGCGGTCGTCACGCCCTTCTAAATAGTTGGTGATGACGTCATTTTCAGCCACGTTCATCACTTGCACCGTCCACTTGCCTTTATTGGCAATCAGGTAGCGTTTGTCTTTAAACTCATCAGGATAGTCGCGCAAGTCGCGTACCGTCTCTTCAAAGTTAATCGGTTGCACATCGGTGTCCAGCTCATGCAGCGGCTTGATGCTAGATGGCTGCTCAAAGGCGGTCAGCGTGTCTTGTGCTTGCGGGGCGGTGATGGGTGCGTTCTCGATTTTGGCCCCAATGGCAGGGGTCTGGCTAAACATCCATACCAGTGCCGTAATAACGCCCATAATCAAGGTCGTCATCAGCCAAATCAGCGCCTGCCGCCGATATGACGTGCGGTTTGGCGAGTTGGTTGCAGAAAATAAAGCCATGCTATGTCCTTTATAAAACGCTGGTGCGTTAGGTATCAGTGCTTATCAAGCCGCGTCGCGGTCGCAATACGCCCATAACGCGTTTAACAAGTGGCAGGGGTCAAAACATCCCGCAGCTGCTCGGTGGCAAATTCGGTGGTCAACACTGCCTCACCCAGTGATTTTAACAAAATCAGGCGTATTTGTCCGCGTTTGACTTTTTTGTCGTGTCCCATCAGCCCAAGAGCAGTCTCCGTGGCAATCAGCGGCGGCGTGGTCGGCAGATTCGCCTGCGCCAGTACGTTTTTGATACGTATGACGTCTGATTGATTGAGCCAGCCGAGCATTTCTGACAGTACGGCGGCTTGTACCATGCCCGCCGCGACTGCCTCGCCATGGAGCCAGTTGCCGTAGCCTTCATGAGTCTCAATCACATGACCGAAGGTATGCCCAAAGTTTAATAACGCGCGCTGCCCTGCTTCACGCTCATCTTGGGCAACCACTTTTGCTTTATAGCTGCAGCAGCGCTTGACCGCCTCGCCCAGCACCGCCAAGTCGAGCGCCATCATGGCAGGCAGCTTTTCTTCAAGCCACGTCAAAAAATCGGCGTCCATAATCAGCGCATATTTAATGACCTCTGCCAAGCCAGCAGACAGCTCGCGCGCGGGCAAGGTGGTCAAGGTACTCATGTCAGCAAGCACCATACGTGGCTGCCAAAATGCGCCAATCATGTTTTTGCCTTTTGGATGATTGATACCCGTTTTGCCGCCCACACTTGAGTCCACTTGCGACAATAGCGTGGTTGGAATCTGAATAAAATCCACCCCGCGCATAAAGCTGGCGGCCGCAAAGCCAGTCATGTCGCCAACCACACCGCCGCCCAAAGCGACCAAAGTCACATCGCGGTTAAAGTGATGGGTCATCAGCACATCATAAATCTGGTTGATGCTGTCTTGGTTTTTGTATTGCTCACCATCAGGTAAGACACATACCGCCACGTCAAAATCATGACTGAGGGTGGTCTGTAGCGGCTCAAGGTATAACGGCGCGACGGTATCATTGGTGACAATCAGCACTTGCTTACCACGAATATAAGGAGCAATTTGTGCGCCCATATCGCTGTTTTGAGTAATGATGATGGGGTAATCGTGACTTTGGGTGTTGACCAAAAGCGTGTCGTTAAATAAAGACGAAACCATACCGTATTCCTTACCTATCGTGTGTATCAATAATAGTCTAAACTGACGCGCTGCCACTTATCAACGTGACCGTCATCACTCGTATTTGCTTGCTTCTGCTGATAAGACTTGCAGCTGGGTGAGCAGCTGCTGCACCATATGCCGAGGGTATGTGTGCCCTGTTGGCAATACAATATGCGCCACCTCTTGATATAAGGGGTCACGGATACGATACAGCTCTTGCAGCACTTTTTTGGGATTGGGCTGTTGTAGCAAGGGTCTGGACTTGTCTTTGGCAGTACGTATCAGCTGAATGTCTACGGGAGCATTTAAATATACTACGATGCCGCGCTCGTGCAAATAGCGACGGTTTTCTTCTGCCATCACTGCGCCACCACCTGTAGCCAAGACGATATTGGGGCGCTGCGTCAGCTCATCAATCGCCCGTGTTTCCCGCGCTCGAAAGCCCGCTTCACCCTCTTTGGCAAATATCCATGGGATATCCGCGCCTGTTTGCATCTCGATATACCAGTCACTGTCTACAAATTCGCGTGACAGTTGTTTGGCCAGCAGTCGACCGACCGTGGTTTTCCCTGCACCCATCGGCCCGACCAAAAATATCGACGGCACTTCCTCCAACATAACACTCACTCAGATAAATCAACTATCATACAACGTCGCCGATATTCTGGCTAGTAACCGAGTTTGTTTATTGTGGCAAATCTTTGTTTATGGCTCTATAAGTTTGTCCATCATCATAAAAAAAAGAGCCAACCTATCAGGTTGGCTCTCTTTAGCATCATAGCGTGATCGTAAAGTCGCCACGCCCGTCAAAGATACGGTCTGCTTTACTGCAAATAGCTGACCCCATCGTTAATCAGTTTTGGTGTCACAAAAATCAGCAGTTCTTGTTTATCATTGCTGCGCACATCCTTACGGAATGCGCGACCGATATACGGTAAATCGCCTAGGAACGGTACTTTCTCTACCCCATTAGAGATTGTGTTTTTAAATACCCCGCCTAAGACGACCGTTTGTCCATCCTCAACAATCACATTGGTCGAGATGGCATCTTGGCTGATAGCAATGTCACCATTAATAATGGTTGGCGTGCCATTGGCAATATTGAGCTGAAGACCGATTTTACCATCTGGGGTGATGTTTGGCGTAGCTTCTAAGCTCAGCGCCGCTTCTTTAAAGCTGGTAGTGGTAGCACCACTTGCGGAGGCTTCTTGGTATGGAATCTGCGTACCTGAAGACACCTTTGCCGTTTGCTTATCAGCGGTTAAGATTTTCGGCGTTGAAATCACTTCACCGCGGTTGTCCGCTTGCAGGGCGGACAGTTCTAAATCAAGGGTCACGCCTGATAGGTTGAGCAAACCAAAGGCAATCTGACCTGCGGGGTTTGACACACCCAAATCGACGTTTAGGTTATCAGGTCTGCTGATGTCGTAAGAAGGATAAGATACTTGCTGACCATTAATGGTCGTGGTCTCAACACTAAAGTCCTTGAGATCCGCCAAGGTCTGCTGACTGCCACCAACGAGCAGGCTGCGGTTAGTTGCCGCACCGTCGGATAAAATACCCCAGCTAACGCCAATCTCTTTACTGAAGTTTTCAGAAGCACTGACAATACGCGCTTCAATCATCACCTGACGTACAGGGATGTCAATTTTTGCAATCAGCTCGCGGATATTTTGGATGCTGTCGGCCACGTCTTTAATAATGAGCGTATTGGTACGCTCATCAACAGTCACTGTGCCGCGATCTGACAGTAGCGTGGTGTTGGCATCGATATTGTTATTGTTACCTGTGCTACGAGCGCCGCTGCCTTGCGAAATCAATTCTTCAACGACTGAGGCTTTGGCGTAGCTTAGGCGAATGTATTCTGTACGCAAAGGCGCAAATGATTTGACCGCTTGCTGTGCTTCTAGCTCCTGCGCTTCTTGAGCGGCAAGCTCGGTTGCCGGTGCGACCAAAATCACATTGCCATTTTCGCGCTTATCAAGATTTTTACTCTTTAAAATGATATCAAGCGCTTGGTCCCAAGGCACGTTAATCAGGCGCAGCGTGATGTTACCACTGACTGAATCACTGGCGACAATGTTCATATCCGTAAACTGCGCTAAGATGTCTAGCACGCTACGAATCTCAACGTCTTGGAACTCCATAGAGAGCGCTTCGCCCGTATAGACCTTCTCTTCAATCGTCGGCTCGCGCAGTAATTTTGGCTGCATGATGCTGATGTTTAGCTGATTGCCGGATTGATACGCTTGGTACTCGTAATCACCGACCATATTGATGGTGATGACGCCCGTCTGTCCTTGGTTTTTGGTATCGATGCTGTCGACCAGACCGTTATTTATGTTAAGACGGCGTAGCAAATTGCGCGGTACGGTACTGCCTGTTAGGCGTACGACCAGTTTATTGCCTTGACGCTGCACATCCACAGGAATGGCTTCATTGGCCAGCGCAATGCTGACGTTGCCACCGCCATTGCCGCCTTCAGCAAAATTAAGTGCTGACAGACCATCGTAGCTGTACTGACGGCTGACTTGTGCGGCAGCGAGTGCGGGGTCTAACAAGGGGTTGACGCGCACCACCATGGTGTCGCTGTTGGCAGGCACCGTCGGCGTCACCTGCACGCTGGTAGCCAGTGCGGTAGATGCACCCGAGGCAGTGGTGTTATTAGGTGTGGTGTTATTAATGATTTTATCATTAGGAATCACCGCTGCCGCCGCAGGAATCACCGTGGTCGCAGGCACGACCGTGGTTGTGGTTACGGCTGTCGGTCTCACCACGCTGGTCGCGCCGCTAGGATTGGTCATGGTCAATAGCAGCTCATTGCCATCGATGGCGGTCGTGTACTGACCGTCTTGG
Source organism: Psychrobacter aestuarii (assembly GCF_904846035.1). Taxonomy (GTDB): domain Bacteria; phylum Pseudomonadota; class Gammaproteobacteria; order Pseudomonadales; family Moraxellaceae; genus Psychrobacter; species Psychrobacter aestuarii. Next base: position 1,879,353 of record NZ_CAJGYT010000001.1, on the reverse strand, counting down.
TTCAGATTGACAATCAGACGCGTGGTATTGTCGCTATTGAGCGTGGTGACGTCTTTGACCATCCCGATATTATAATCGGTAAAGCGGCTGACCAGACCATTTTGTACCTTTTCAAAATCCAGTACCAAACGGCTTGGGTTACTGAGCTGATACGCTTTTGGCAGCACAGGCGTGCCTGTAAACCCAAGGCGCATTTGCGTGACTGCAGGCGCGGTTTGCACCACAGAGATGTTGTTGATACGCTCTTCGGCATGCGCACTGCTGCTGATTGCAATCAAGCTGACGCTGAGTGCGGAAATGGCAAAGCGAGATGCGATTGGATTACTCATCATGACCTTCTTATGGCGTACTGTCATTGTTCGTTCCTCAAAAAAGATGCCACGTTAGCTGATAGGAGAGACCAAAGATTGCGGTCTTTCTACAAATCCGGCTCGGCTGTCGGGCACAATTTCAATCAAATTAATTTGGGTCGGTGTGATTTCAACAATACGACCATCATTGAGTCCAATATAATCACCCACAGTGACGTTCGCCACAGAGCCATCAGGGCGTTGTATTAATGCGTACTGCTGACCTTCAGGCGATATCACCATACCACGGAAAATCAGCTGCGACAGTTCATACTGCTCAAGTGGCTGCTTTTGACGCGTAATGTCTGGGCGCACCCCATCGGTTGCTGTCGAAGAGGATTGTAAATTCACCAAGCTTGGCGGCAAAAACGGGCTGCGAAAGCCGCTGGCACTATAAACAAAATCCTCGACCAGCTCTGCTTTGGGTGGTGGCTCAATCGGCTGCGCGGGCGAATTACGAATCTCGCTCATTGCCTGCTCCGCCATGCCGATACGGTCGGTACACCCTGTGAGCCAAAGGCTTGTGACACTGAGCATCAGGCACATTGGTAATTGCTTTAACATCAGTTGCCTCCCGCCGTCTCAGGCGCTGCCGCAGCATCTGGCGCTGCCCCTTCTGCTGGTGCGTCCTCTGTAATCTCTTTTGAGCGATACGTCTTGGTCTGTAGCACCAACGTCAGCTCAGGCACCGTATCTAGTGTTGGCTGAGGGTTTGATACCTCAAAGTCATGCATGGTGATAATACGTGGCAACGCGGCCAAACCACTGACAAAGTTACCAAACTGATGATAATCGCCCAGCGCTGCAATACGAATCGGTTGTTCGATAAAAAATTCTTGCTCGATTTCAGGCTCCACTGAGATGTCTTGAAAACGAATATTACTGCCAACACCCGTCATATTGATGCCTTCTACCAATTCAGACACGCGCGTGTCTTTTGGCAGTTGATCAAGCAGGGTATTAAACTCGGTTTCCATTTGCTGCACTTGCGCTGTATACGCTTGCAAGTGTCTTGCGCGCGATTCTTTTTCGCGGTAGCTTTCAAGAAGGGTTTGCTGCTGCGCTTCTGCTGCCTCAATTTCATCGAGCTTGCTGCTGATGGGCAGCGCCCATGCCAATGCGGCAATCAATCCCACAATAAATACTAAGATTGTGATTTTGACATGAACCGGCCAGCTGCCATAGTTTTCACTATCCAGCGACTCAAAGCTGCGCCGAAACTCATTAAAATCAAACGGCTTTTTGTCTACGGCAGCTGCTTTTTTCTTCTTTAGCAATATTTTTTTGCGAGGCAGCTTCATGGTGTCCCTCCTGCGGCTACCGCATCAGTACCAGCATCTTCTGGCAGTTTGCTTGTGGTTGCCACTTGCGTGGTGACCACAAACTGAACATAGCTGTCTTCAGGATATATTGGGCGCGGTGTTTCACCTTCAGCAGTCGGCTGCGGTAGTGTGGGCGCGGCTTGATACGCACTGATATCTTGCTGAATGTTGTTTACAGCAGAGTTGCCCATCCATTCGCTGCTGTCCAAATTGCGAATCAGACTGGAGACCACATTGGGATTGTCCGCTTGACCTGTGAGCGTAATCAAATCGCCCTCGCGTTTAAGGTTGGTCATGTACATCGCCGGCGGAATGGCTTTGGCAATATCATCCCATAAATGTACAGGTACTGGACGGCGTCCTTGTAGGTCTTGAATCACTTGCATGCGCGAGACAATATCGTCGCGGCGTTGTTGTAAGCTGTCAATTTCTTTTAAGGCCACATCAAGACGAGCGTTTTCTTGCTCAATCAACGCATTGGCATCATTTTGCTCTTGCAGCTCATTGTTAAAATAACTCCATATACCAAATGCTGCCAATAAAGCCGACAAGGTCACTGCTGCTATCAAAGCGGCAAATTCTTTATTGCGTCTTTCGCGTTCTGCTTGTCGCCAAGGCAGTAGGTTAATATGCGCCATCAGTCAAAGCTCCTTAGTGCCAAACCACAAGCGGCCATTAGACCTGGCGCATCATTCATCAATTGCTCATTATCCAAATACGGATCCACACTCATATTGACAAAAGGATTGGCGATTGTGACCGGGACACCAAGCTTTTGTTGCACCATGCCTGGCAGACCAGGTATGGCACTACTGCCACCTGACAGTACCAAATGATCGATACTACTAAACGGACTTGAAGAAAAATAAAATTGCAATGAGCGGGTGATTTGCTGAATAGCGCTTTCCATAAAGGGCGTTAGAATTTCATAATAGTAGTCGTCAGGTAGGCTGCGCTCACGTTTACTGATGGTCGCTTCTTCAAAAGACAACCCATAGCGGTTTTGAATCGCTTCTGTCAACTGCGCTCCGCCAAACAATTGCTCGCGACTATATACAAATTCGCCGTCTTTGACAATATATAATGTGGTCTGATGATGACCAACGTCCACAAGCGCAATCAGCTGCGGGGCACCCGGCAAACCGTCCACCATGACGTTAAACGCACGCTCAATGGCATGCGATTCGATATCCACAATCTTAGTGTTCAAACCACCAAAGGCTAGAGAGTCCACTCGTTGATCAACGTTTTCTGAACGCGAGGCGGCCAAAAGCACTTGTACCATGCTGTCATCGACCAGCGAAGGCCCAATGACTTCAAAGTCCAAATTCACTTCTTCTAAAGGATAAGGAATGTATTGGTCGGCATCCAAACGAATCTGCGACTCTCGCTCAATATCGTTTAGCAGCATGTCCATATCAATGATTTTGGTAATGACTGCGGAGCCTGATACCGCGGTTGCCGCATCGCTACCTGCCAGTTGGCAGCGTTTTGCTGCGCGACTAATGGCTTCCCCAACCAGTTCTGTGTCCACAATCAATTTATCAACCACCGCCCCTGGCAGCAGTCGCTCTATAGCATAAGATTTTAGATGAAATATACCTTGCTGACGCTGTATATTCACAAGCTTGACGGAAGTCGCACAGATGTCTACCCCAATCAAGTGCCGACCTTTAGAAGAAAATAGCCTCACAAGTTTATACCTTATTGTGGCGCATACGCTTTGATGGGAATTTGTAATAATTGAATACAATACGTTACTTAAAAGACACTTTCAAGTATTTAAAACAACTATAGTAGAGAAATTACACTTTTTATGTGACCTACCGTTTTGCTTCAAGGTATAATGTGGCCTTTGTCACATTTGCGAATCGATAAGTCTCATTATGACCGAAAACAAAGTACCTGTTCATTTCATTCACTATATTGTGAGACTTGTGGTTGCCTGTCTTGCGCTTGCCATTGTACTGGCCCTTGCCGTACCTATCGGCTTTTATAGTATGGCGATGTACTTGGCACCCACTTTGCCAAGTATTCAAGAAATTAAAACTGCCAGTTTAGAGATGCCGTTACAGATATATAGTCGTGATGACAAGCTGATTGGGCAGTACGGTAACCGCATGTCTTTGCCCGTGACGTATGATGAAATTCCCAAAAACCTAACCCATGCGTTTTTGGCGGCTGAAGATGCGTCGTTTTTTCAGCACAGTGGTATCAGTATCAAAGGTCTGGGGCGCGCGGTCACTGAAGTGGTCACTGACGATGAAGGGCAAACTGGTGGCTCCACCATCACCATGCAGGTAGCAAAAAACTATTTTTTAAGTCCTGAACGGACTTTGAACCGCAAATTAACTGAGCTGTTTGTCGCTCGTAAAATGGAAGATGAGCTCAGTAAAGATGAGATTTTGACCTTGTATGTCAACAAAATCTATCTTGGTGAAGGCGCGTACGGCATTCGTGCGGCGGCCAGAAAATACTACAGCAAATCTCTTGATAAGCTGACCATCGCTGAGATGGCCATGCTGGCAGGTCTACCCAAAGCCCCATCTAAATACAACCCCGTTGCCAATCCCAAACGCGCTATGACGCGACGCAACTGGATTATTGGGCGTATGCATGAGCTTGGTTACATTACTGATGCGCAGTACAAAGAAGCGATTAAAGCGCCGATAGGTCTGGCGCTGTACCAAGAAAAGCTGGACGTCAACATGCCGTATTTGGCAGAAATGACCCGTTCTGCGCTGGTCAATCGCTATGGTGAAAAGGTACTAAATGGCGGCTGGCGCGTACGTCTGACAGTAGACAGCAAGCAACAAATTGCAGCCGAGTCTGCGGTACTCAAAGGGCTTATCGCTTATGACCACCGTCATGGCTGGCGCGGCGCTGAGGCCAATGACAAACCGCTTAGCGACTTTGACGTTTATGGCGGCATGTATCCTGCCCGCGTGGACAAAGTCAACGCGCGCAGCTTTGAAGCGACTATGCCCTCTGGCGAAAAAGTCACGGTACCTTGGTCAGGTATTCGCTGGGCGCGCAAACACATCTCCGCAGATAGAATCGGTTATTATCCGAACAATGCCGCACAAGTGGTGAGCGAAAAAGATATCGTGCGCTTGGTTGCCACCGAAAACGGCAACTGGCAGCTCGCGCAACTGCCAAAAGTACAAGGCAGCCTCGTGTCACTAAACCCCGACACTGGCGCTTTAAACGCACTGGTTGGCGGCTTTGATTTTAATCGCAGTAAGTTTAACCGCGCGCTACAAGGCTGGCGTCAACCTGGCTCAACCATCAAACCGCTGATTTATACCACTGCGCTTGAAAAAGGCTATCGTCCTGACAGTATCGTCTCAGACAGCCCCATTCAAGTGGGCGACTGGCAGCCTAAAAACTCTGATGGTCGTTTTTTAGGCAACATCACACTGCGCCGCGGTCTCTATCTATCACGCAACCTTGTTTCTATCCGCTTGTTGCAAGCGGTGGGTATTTCTGATGCACGCGACTTGCTCGATCAGTTTGGTCTGGATAAAGAAAAGCTGCCTACTACCTTATCACTTGCGCTGGGTACAGGACAAGCAACGCCGCTACAGATGGCAACCGCTTACGCCACGTTTGCTAATGGTGGTCACCGCGTGCAGCCGTACTTTATCGATCAAATTTATAATTATCAAAATGAGCTCTTGTTCCAAGCCAATCCGCAGCAAGCTTGTGCCAAATGCTTTAATGATGCCTTAGACGCGCAAAAATTGGCCGAGCAGGAACAAAAAGATCAGCCAAAAGATGGCGCAGAGGCTCTAGAAGCGGTTAACGCTACGGATGATACAGCACCAGCGCAGGATGAACAGACAGCCGAAGAACGCGCACGTCTTAGAATCCACAATGCCAGCCCTGTTGCAGACCGCTTACACGCACCCAAACTGACCCCCGTCTATGCGGAGCAAGCACCTCGTATCTTAAAACCACAAGTGGCCTATGATATGGCAGGTATCCTGCGCGATGTGGTACGTCATGGTACAGCGGTACGCGCACGCGCACTGGGTCGTGATGATATTGGCGGTAAAACAGGAACCACCAACGAAGCCAAAGATGCTTGGTTTGCAGGGTTTCAGCCTACCAATGCCACTGTGGTTTGGATGGGCTTTGACCAGCCCACCACTATGGGGCGTCATGAGTATGGCGGCGTCGCTGCCCTACCCGTTTGGATTGATTTTATGCGTACAGCGCTCAAAGGCGTTCCCCAGCAGTGGGTCTCACTGAACAATCGCGCCAAATCAGAAAAGCCTGAGCAAAAGGTGATTGAGCTGACCAATGAAGGCAGTACGCGTAATACTCGTGCAAGTAATGCTGCCCCAGAGGAAGCCAAAAAACCTGTCATGCCTGTCACGCAGCGCAGACCCCTACCTGAGCCCAGTATTCGTAGTGCGTTAGAGTCAAACAATACCATCAGCGCAGGTTCATCACAGCCGCTCGTGGTTACCCCCACTCAAGAAATGCCGCCAATGCCAGAATAAGTCGCGTCATACTTTAAGCATAAAAAAAGCTTACGTCTCATGGCGTAAGCTTTTTTTATTGTCTATTCAGAGCAAAGCAAAATCAGCCCTATCTAATAGCTGCGCATCCCTTCACGCAGCGAATCAATCAAATCCAGCAACTGCTGTCGCCATTCACGAATACTGTCTTCATCGGGCAGCCAGCGGTTGGACATGGTGACCACATTAATCACAATATCTTTGTCTTGCACCTTTGGCATGGCTTGCTGCGCAGCGTCGTAATTTGGCTGCAAGCAGCGCTCATAAGCGTGCAAAATATCCGCCAAAAATCCTGCCTCTTGCAATTGCTGTAAGCGGTTAATCTCAGGCGATATCTGCGTCCGCGCCTCTAACGCCGACTGAATCTCAAGCACGGTGGGCGCCATCAATGGCAACTCATAATACTGATTCAATTCTTGTAAAAATGCCAAAAACGTACCGTATAAATGAAAAATGGCATTTTCACAGTGCGCTTGGTACAGCTGTTTGTCTGCGGTTTCGCCAGCAGCTTGACACGCCAAGCGGCAAAAATACAGTTTTTGGTTGGTACGCTCTTGATAGTATTGTGCGGCGGGGTTTTTTTGTGCCATATCGCCTCCTTGTGCTATGACCATTTTTAAGCCAGTTCGGCTTATGCGTTGCGCGGACTCTATTGTCTGGCAAACATGATAGCACGACTGGGTATAAAAAAAGCCAGCACGGTGGCTGGCTTTTTTTATCAAACAATAAGAATGGCGGATTACTGGCTGTCTTGGTTCAGCTCTTGCGCAAAGGCTTCATCAAAGCTTGCGAAGTCTTTACTGTCAGTGCTCGCGCCCATATCAAATGCCGCGCTTAGCTCTTTATCGTTTAGGCTCTCTTCTGCCTTCACTTTACGTGCGTTGTGATACGCAAGACCAGTACCTGCAGGAATCAAGCGACCAACAACGACGTTTTCTTTCAAGCCGCGTAGGTCATCAATCTTACCAGTAACCGCTGCTGCAGTTAGTACGCGCGTGGTTTCCTGGAAAGACGCCGCTGAGATAAAGCTTTCTGTTGCCAAGCTGGCTTTGGTGATACCCAGCAATTGACGCTCATACTGCACTGGGAACTTGCCTTCCGCTTCTAGCTTCTCGTTCAAGGCTTTCACGTCAGCATATTCCACTTGATCGCCTTTGAAGTGGCTTGAGTCGCCGCCATCGGTAATCTCAACTTTACGCAGCATCTGGCGGATAATCACCTCGATGTGCTTGTCGTTGATTTTTACACCCTGCAAGCGGTAAACGTCTTGTACTTCGTTGACAATGTAGTTTGCCAGTGCCGTCTCGCCTTTTAGACGCAAGATGTCGTGCGGGTTTTGTGGACCATCAGCGATGACCTCACCGCGCTCAACGGTTTCGTTTTCAAAGACGTTGATTTGACGCCATTTTGGAATCAGCTCTTCATGCGTCTCACCATCTTCATTGGTAATAATGAAGCGGTTTTTGCCTTTGGTTTCTTTACCGAAGCTCACGACACCTGTCATTTCTGCCATAATCGCGTGGTCTTTTGGACGACGTGCTTCGAACAAGTCAGCAACACGTGGCAGACCACCGGTAATATCCTTGGTACCTGATGACGCTTGTGGTACACGGCCAAGTACCGAACCTGCTGCGATGTTTTCGCCATCGCTGACACGGATGACAGTTTCTGCTGGCAAGAAGTACACCACTTCTTTACCTTCATCAGTGGTCAAGATAATCGCAGGGCGCAAGTCTTTAGCAGCGCTTGAACGGTCACGCGTGGCCAGAATCTCAAATGAGCTCATGCCTGTCGCTTCGTCCATCTTAACGGTTGCTGTCAAGCCGTCAGTAATGTCGCTAAAGCGTGCTTTACCTGCGAATTCTGTGATGATGGGGTGCGTGTGCGGATCCCATTTAGCGATGGTCTGTCCACCATCCACTTTGTCACCGTTTTTGACCAAAACGCTTGAACCGTAAGGTACTTTATAGCGCTCACGCTCACGACCTAAATCGTCAGTCAACGCAATCTCAGCCGAGCGCGAGACGACAACCAAGTGACCGTCGGTGTGCTCTACCGTCTTCATGTTGTGGAAGTGCGCTTGACCTTCGTTACGTACAGAGATGCTGTTGTCGACAGAGGCCGAACTTGCTGCACCACCTACGTGGAAGGTACGCATGGTCAACTGAGTACCTGGCTCACCGATTGACTGTGCTGCCATAACGCCCACAGACTCACCGATGTTCACTTTATGACCGCGAGCAAGGTCACGACCATAACACTGCGAACAAACACCATGCGCCACGTCACAAGTGATGACTGAGCGTACCCAGATGTCATCAATCGCGTTGTCGTCTAGGATTTGTACCCACTGCTCATCAATCAGCGTACCTGCTGGAATCAAGACTTTACTGGCATCATCGTTATACGTCACATCACGCGCCGTCACACGACCCAATACCAAGTCGCCCAGCTTCTCGATGATCTCGCCACCTTGAATGTGCGGGGTCATGAGTAGGCCTTGATCGGTACCACAGTCATCACTGGTAATGACCAAATCTTGCGCCACGTCAACCAAGCGACGAGTTAGATAACCTGAGTTCGCGGTTTTTAGTGCGGTATCGGCAAGACCTTTACGTGCACCGTGGGTTGAGATGAAGTACTGAAGTACGGTCAAACCTTCACGGAAGTTCGCTTTAATCGGCGTCTCAATGATTGAGCCGTCTGGTTTTGCCATCAGACCACGCATACCAGCAAGCTGACGAATCTGCGCGGCACTACCACGAGCGCCTGAGTCTGACATGATGAAGATAGAGTTGAATGATTTTTGCTCTTCTTCTTCACCTTGCGCGTTGATGACTTTGTCGGTCGCTAGGTTGTCCATCATCGCTTTGGCGACTTTGTCATTGGTACGTGACCAAATATCGACAACCTTGTTATAGCGCTCACCTGCGGTCACAAAGCCTTGCTCAAACTGGTCTTCGATTTCACGTACTTCAGCATCAGCCGTTTCGATGATTTGCTTTTTCATTGGCGGGATGACCATGTCTTCGATACCGATAGACACACCTGATAGGGTCGCTTGCGCGAAACCTAAGTACATCAATTGGTCAGCGAACATAACACTGTCTTTTACGCCAAGTTTACGGTAGCAAGAGTTGATCAAACGTGAGATGTTTTTCTTGGTCATCTCTTGGTTGCACTCTTCAAACGTCATACCTTTAGGCATGATGTTCCAAATCAACAAACGACCCGCGACGGTTTCTTTTAGACCTGTGGTCTGGCTGCGATTGCCTTCTTCATCAATCACCGTTTCGGTCACACGCACTTTGATTTTGGCGTTGACGTGTAGGTCATTTGAGCCGATAGCGCGCAGTGCTTCGTTTACCGAAGCAAAGACCATGCCTTCGCCTTTGACATTGATTGACGAGCGGCTGATGTAGTACAGACCGAGTACAACGTCTTGTGACGGTACGATGATTGGATCACCGTTTGCTGGTGACAAGATGTTGTTGGTTGACATCATCAAGGCACGTGACTCAAGCTGCGCTTCTAGCGTCAAGGGTACGTGTACTGCCATTTGGTCACCGTCAAAGTCGGCGTTAAAGGCGGTACATACCAATGGGTGTAACTGAATTGCTTTACCTTCAATCAATACAGGCTCGAACGCTTGCAGACCCAAACGGTGCAAGGTTGGCGCACGGTTTAGCAGTACAGGGTGTTCGCGAATAACCATCGCCAGCATATCCCATACTTGTGGCTCTTCACGCTCGACCATTTTCTTCGCCGCTTTGATGGTGGTAGCCATGCCATGCGATAGAAGTTTTGAGTAAGTAAATGGCTTGAACAATTCAAGTGCCATTTTCTTAGGCAGACCACACTGGTGCAGGCGTAGAGTTGGACCAACAACGATCACCGAACGACCAGAGTAATCCACACGTTTACCCAAAAGGTTCTGACGGAAACGACCTTGCTTACCTTTGATCATGTCAGCCAGTGATTTTAGTGGGCGCTTGTTGCTGCCAGTGATGGCACGACCACGGCGACCGTTATCAAGTAGGGCATCGACCGATTCTTGCAGCATACGTTTTTCGTTACGTACGATGATGTCAGGTGCGCTCAGCTCAAGCAGACGCTTTAGACGGTTGTTACGGTTGATGACGCGGCGATACAAGTCGTTCAAGTCAGACGTGGCAAAACGGCCGCCTTCAAGCGGTACGAGTGGACGCAAATCAGGTGGCAAGACTGGCAGGATAGTCATAACCATCCACTCAGGCTTGTTGTTTGAGTCACGGAACGCTTCAAGCAGTTTTAGACGCTTTGACATCTTTTTAAGCTTGGTTTCAGAACCCGTTTGCGGAATTGCTTCACGCAGCTCGTCAATCTCAACATCGATATCGATGTCTTTTAACAAGTCTTGAACCGCTTCAGCACCCATCTTGGCAACGAACTCATCACCAAACTCTTCTAGCGCTTTGTAGTAGTCTTCATCGTCTAGCAACTGGTACTTTTCAAGGCTGGTCATGCCAGGCTCGGTCACGATGTAGCTTTCAAAGTACAAGACGCGCTCGATATCACGTAGCGTCATGTCAAGCAGTAGACCAATGCGGCTAGGCAGTGACTTTAAGAACCAAATGTGCGCCACTGGGCTCGCTAGGTCGATGTGACCCATACGATCACGACGTACTTTAGCAGTAGTGACTTCTACGCCACATTTTTCACAAATCACGCCTTGGAACTTACGGCGCTTGTATTTGCCACACAGACATTCAAAATCTTTTACTGGACCAAAGATTTTGGCACAGAACAGACCGTCGCGCTCAGGCTTGAACGTACGGTAGTTGATGGTTTCAGGCTTTTTGACTTCACCATGTGACCATGACTTGATGGTATCTGGCGAAGCGAGCGTAATTTGAATACTGTCAAATTCACGGCTGCCGTTGCCGGCAGGGCTTTGCATAATATCGAGTAAGTCTTTCAAGTTGCTTCTCCGTTATCTTTATAATCACCTGATGGCTCTATATGAGGGCATCAAGCGACTGAAGGCAATGCATAGGGATGAGATAAACCACCAAAAGCAGCCGCTGGTGCCTGCTGCCTTGGTGTGACTGCTAAGCGTGTATCACTACACTGAACAAGACTTAGCGGGTCTCTTTTAGCTCAATATTAATACCTAGTGATTTGATTTCTTTGGTCAATACGTTGAACGACTCAGGCATGCCTGGATCCATGTATTGCTCACCATCGACGATGTTTTTGTACATACGGGTACGACCTTCCACGTCATCCGACTTCACCGTCAGCATCTCTTGCAAGGTGTAAGTTGCGCCGTAAGCTTCTAGCGCCCACACTTCCATCTCACCAAAGCGCTGACCACCGAACTGAGCTTTACCACCCAGTGGCTGCTGCGTCACCAGTGAGTAAGAACCGGTTGAACGGGCGTGCATTTTGTCATCGACCAAGTGGTTCAATTTGAGCATGTACATGTAACCGACGGTCACTTTACGGTCAAACTTCTGACCGGTACGACCATCGTACAATACCTGCTGACCGTCTCTGTCAAGACCTGCAAGCTCAAGCAAAGTTTTAACCTGCTCTTCTTTTGCACCATCAAATACTGCGGTACCCATCGGTACGCCGCCGCGTAGGTTGCCCGCCAATGCTAGGATGTCATCATCACTTAGGCTGTCCAAATCAACGCGCTCGCCGCCCACTTGGTTATAAATCTTGTCTAAGAACTCACGCAGCTCATTGATGGCCGCTTGTGCTTTTAGCATGTTGTCGATTTTTTCACCCAAGCCTTTGGCCGCCATACCCAAATGCGTCTCTAGTACCTGACCGATGTTCATACGTGATGGTACACCGAGTGGGTTCAAGACGATGTCAACAGGGTTGCCGTGCTCATCGTATGGCATGTCTTCTACAGGCATGATGCGTGATACCACACCCTTGTTACCGTGACGACCCGCCATCTTATCACCAGGCTGGATACGACGTTTTACGGCCAAGTAGACTTTCACAATCTTCTGTACGCCGTGCGCCAAATCATCGCCCGCAGTCAGCTTGCGTTTTTTCTCAGCGAACTTGGTGTCGATATCTTTTTGCTTATCGACCAAGTAATCTGAGATTTGCGTCAAGCGCTCAGAGATTTCTTCTTCAACAGGCTGAATATCAAGCAAAGTCTCAAGCGTCATGTCTTTCATGTCTGCTGCTGACATGACCGTGCCTGCTTTTAGACCCGCGCCGCCGCTGACTTTTTGACCGTCCAGCAAGTTGCTGATACGGCCACGTGCCGCTTCTTCAAAAATACGCAGCTCTTCTTTTAAATCTTTACGATAGCTGTCCAGCTGTGATTTTTCGATAGAGCGCGCACGGGCATCTTTTTCTACGCCATCACGAGTGAATACCTGTACGTCGATAACCGTACCTTTACTTGAGGTTGGTACACGTAGTGAGGTGTCCTTCACGTCCGCGGCTTTCTCACCAAAGATGGCACGCAGTAGCTTTTCTTCTGGCGTTAGCTGCGTTTCACCTTTTGGCGTCACTTTACCGACCAAGATATCGCCTGCATCGACTTCAGCACCGATATATACGATACCTGCTTCGTCTAGGTTAGACAGCGCAGCTTCACCAACGTTTGGAATATCGGCAGTGATTTCTTCTTGACCCAACTTGGTATCACGCGCCACACAGGTCAATTCCTGAATGTGGATGGTGGTAAAGCGATCTTCTTTTACCACACGCTCTGATAGTAGGATTGAATCCTCAAAGTTGTAACCGTTCCAAGGCATGAACGCGACGCGCATGTTCTGACCCAGTGCCAACTCGCCCAAATCGGTTGATGGACCATCGGCTAGAATATCGCCTGAAGCAATTTCATCACCTTGGTTCACAATGATGCGCTGGTTGATACAGGTGTTTTGGTTCGAGCGGGTGTATTTGATTAGGTTGTAGATATCAATACCCGCTTCACCCGCCGTCATCTCATCTTCATTCACACGAACGACGATACGTGAGGCATCAACGTCTTCAATCACACCGCCACGCTTGGCAATCACACACACACCAGAGTCACGCGCAACGTGACGCTCCATGCCGGTACCAACAAGTGGCTTGTCCGCACGTAGGGTCGGTACTGCCTGACGCTGCATGTTCGAGCCCATCAAGGCACGGTTAGCATCATCGTGCTCTAGGAATGGAATCAAGCTTGCGGCAACTGAGACAACCTGACTTGGTGACACGTCCATATGCGTGACTTTTTCAGCAGGCATACGCACGAATTCACCGTAGCTACGTACGCTGATCATCTCTTCGCTCAGCTCACCGTCTTCGTTCATCGGCGAGTCAGCCTGTGCGATGACCGTACCGACTTCTTCAATCGCTGATAGGTACTCAACAGTGTCGGTTACTTTGCCATCCACAACGCGGCGATATGGGGTCTCTAGGAAACCAAAGCTGTTGGTCTTCGCAAATACCGCTAGCGAGTTAATCAAGCCAATGTTTGGACCTTCAGGGGTCTCAATCGGACACACACGACCGTAATGGGTATCGTGTACGTCACGTACTTCAAAGCCTGCACGTTCACGCGTTAGACCGCCTGGACCTAGGGCTGATACACGGCGCTTATGGGTAATCTCAGACAACGGGTTGTTCTGATCCATAAACTGTGACAACTGGCTTGAGCCAAAGAATTCTTTAACTGCAGCAGCAACAGGTTTTGAGTTGATCAAATCTTGTGGCGATAGGTTGTCAGACTCCGCTGAGCTTAGACGCTCTTTTACTGCACGCTCAACACGTACCAGACCGACGCGGAATTGGTTTTCTGCCATCTCGCCGACCGAACGGATACGACGGTTACCTAAGTGGTCGATGTCATCGACTTCACCGCGACCGTTACGAATCTCAATCAGCTCTTTTAGCACATTGATAATGTCATCATTGGTCAGTACGCTGCGCTCGCGCTGTACGTCTGGATCGTCTGTATTTTCAAACGGCAGACCAAGACGGCGGTTGAACTTCATACGACCGACGTTAGACAAGTCATAACGATCCGCGTTAAAGAACATGCTTTCAAACAGCTTTTCTGCGGTATCGACCGTTGGTGGCTCACCTGGACGCATGACTTTATAGATTTCGATCAAGGCTTCTTCACGGCTTGAGGTGGTATCAGCGCGTAAAGTATCGGCAATGTAAGTACCTTGGTCGATATCATTGGTAAACAGAATGCTGATTTCTTTGATATCAGTGTTGCTCAGCTTAACAAGCAGTTCATGGTCAATCAGCGTGTTGGCGCGAGCGATGACTTCATCATCAACCACGATATCTTCTGCCAAAATACGCTCGTATAGGTACTCGTCAGGCACAGCAATTTTGGTCATACCCGCTTCTTCAAGCTGACGGATACGGCGGGCGTTGATGCGTTTGCCTTGTTCAACAATGACATCACCGTCTGGTGATACGATGTCAAACTGTGCCATTTCACCGCGCAGACGGTCGGCCACAAGGTCAATCTCAAACTGCTCTTCGCCTTTATAAACCGCAACCTTATCAAAGAAGATGTCCAAGATTTCGGCAGTTTCAAGACCCAATGCGCGCAGGATGATAGACGCCAGCAATTTACGACGACGGTCAATACGTGCAAATACCAAGTCTTTGGCATCGAATTCAAAATCAAGCCATGAGCCACGGTAAGGAATGATACGCGCGTTGTACAGCACCTTACCACTTGAATGTGACTTACCCTTGTCATGGTCAAAGAAAACACCCGGTGAACGGTGTAGCTGTGATACGATAACACGCTCAGTACCATTGATAATAAAGGTACCGTTGTCGGTCATCAGTGGGATTTCGCCCATATAGACGCTTTGCTCGCGGATATCTTTGATGGCCGCTTTGCTGTCTTTATCTTTGCTGTCTTTATCCTTGATAATCAAACGGATTTTGACACGCATTGGCGCAGCAAAGGTTGAACCACGCAAAATACATTCGCGCTCGTCAAACTCAGGGGTGCCTAGGTGGTATTCCACAAACTGCAACTCAGCGTTACCAGAGTGACTTTCGATAGGGAAAATAGAAGAAAACGCAGCTTGTAAACCAATATTCTCACGAGCCTTAGGCTTTTTGTGCTCTTGCAAAAAGTGCTCATAAGAATCTACCTGAATAGACAACAAATAAGGAATGTCCATTACAGTGGGCAATTCAGCAAAACTTTTGCGAATACGCTTTTTTTCAGTATAAGAATATGCCATCGAGAGTCCTTACAGTAGACGTGAAAACAAATTGAAAGCGTGACCGGTCTGTATAGAGGCTATACAACTTTGGCAACGTAGACGATAATAAAAGAAACCATGGCTGCTAGCGCAACCGTTAATAAGCAATATGTACTGATGACAGCCAAACCATAATCGACTATAGAAACTGTCTTTTCGGGTGCTGGTCGGCAATGTCTGCCATTTTATAAAAAATACTCAATCATATCCTGATTTTAGTCTGCTGTCTTTAGTCATCTACAGCTTAGATACCAAATGATACCGTCAGTGAAATATACTGTCTATGACCCTATGCACCAACAGTACAATCATGCTAAGCGAATCAATATGGGTTAGAATCAATATTAACGTTGTCGTTAATGGGAAAGCGCACAGACACGAAAAAATGCCAAACATCTTATGACGTTTAGCTCATAGTCACTTATAGTAAAACACTGGCGTTTTTGCGTGCATGTATATCGTCTGTCCTTTTGATGGGTATCCACCGTTAATGCATACGAATGTTGGCAGACACAAAAGGTCAAGCTAAGAATTATAATAAAAAAAAGCTGATAATGCAAGGCATTACCAGCTCTTTTTATAGCGCTGTTAAACTTATTTTAGTTCAACAGAAGCACCAGCTTCTTCAAGTTTCTTTTTCAACTCTTCAGCTTCAGCTTTAGATGCGCCTTCTTTGATAGGAGCAGGAGCGCCTTCAACTAGGTCTTTAGCTTCTTTCAAGCCAAGGCCAGTAGCTTCACGTACAGCTTTAATTACTGCAACTTTCTTGTCGCCGAAGCCAGCAAGAATTACGTCAAACTCGTCTTTTTCTTCAGCAGCAGCGCCAGCTTCAGCAGCAGCAGGAGCAGCAGCAACAGCAGCAGCAGCAGTTACGCCGAATTTTTCTTCCATATCGCTGATTAGTTCAACGATGTCCATTACTGACATTTCAGCGATTGCGTTTAACACATCTTCTTTAGATAGTGCCATGGGAACTCTCCGTTATCTGATAAAAATTAAATGATTTTACTATCGCCTGTAGCCATGCATCAAAAAGGTTAGCCATGGTTACTTGCGATATTAACAAGTGATTACAACAAGCAATTAAGCAGCTTCTTTTGCGTCTTTGACTGCTGCTACGGTGCGAACGAATTTGCCTGGTACTTCTTTCAAAGTACGTGCAAGCTCGGTCACTGGTGCTTTCATGGTTGCCATCAAGATAGCAAGCGCTTCGTCGCGAGTTGGTAGCTTCGATACGCGTTCTAATTCTTGTGGACCAAATAGTTCACCACCAACTGATACCGCTTTGGTCTCAAGGGCTTTGTTTTCTTTGCTAAATTCGTGAACGATTCTAGCAGCAGAACCCAAATCTTCCATTGAGAATGCCAAAAGCAAAGGACCAGTCAGACTGTCTGACATGCACTCAAACTTTGTGCCTTCAAAAGCACGTTTTGCTAGGGTGTTTTTCACAACCTTCAAAACGACACCTTTTTCACGGGCTTGTACACGAAGCTGGGTAAGCTTCGCAACACTAATACCGTGATATTCGGCAGCTACCGCTGAGTAAGCATTAGCAGCAACTTCAGACACTTCAGCCACAACTTGTTGTTTTTGTTCTAGCGTTAATGCCATAAGTTGACTCCTTAATCTTATCAATCATAAAACAAGGCAAGATTGCTCAAACCCCTGTCCTATCATTGACTTGATACGACACACCACCAGCAATAGTACCAGCTACTGGTAGCGACTGATTACGGCACCATTATCAGAATGACGTTGAGCTGTAGAAACTTATCTATCATCTCTTATCATAAGCTGTTTGGGTCACCGTCTGCGTAGGCCAACCTAGATTTTCATCTGCGTCGATTAACAAAAACCGCCCAACCACAAGGGTTGTCCTGTTTTTTACCTACGGTCTTAGACAGCGTAGCGTTCGCTACGCTGACCTAATTCATTACATTCTTTTGTCTCAATCACTCAAAGGAGCGATAAAATTATTTAGCAACGCGGTATGGTACTGGATCGATAGTCAGACCAGGGCCCATAGTGCTAGACAAGGTAATTTTCTTGATATAAATACCTTTAGAAGTTGCAGGCTTTGCACGCTTAAGATCAGCGATGATCGCTTGCGCGTTTTGCTCAACTTGTTCAGCAGTAAAGCCGATTTGACCGATAGTCGCGTGGATGATACCCGCTTTGTCTACACGGTACTGAGCCTGACCTGCTTTGGTGTTTTTAACCGCTTCAGCAACGTTTGGCGTTACAGTACCAACTTTTGGGTTTGGCATCAAGCCACGTGGACCCAAGATAGTACCCAACTGACCGACAACGCGCATTGCGTCTGGTGCAGCGATAACAACGTCAAAGTCCATGTTGCCCGCTTTGATACTTTCAGCTAGGTCTTCAAAACCAACGATGTCAGCGCCCGCTTCTTTAGCGGCTTCTGCTGCTGCGCCTTGAGCGAATACAGCAACGCGCTTGGTTTTACCAGTACCGGCTGGTAGGTTGGTTGCGCCACGAACGACTTGGTCAGATTTACGTGGATCAACACCTAGGTTTACAGCGATATCGATAGACTCTTTGAATTTTAGTGGTGGCAAATCGCTTAGAATTTGTACCGCTTCATCGATAGTGTATTGCTTTTCGCTGTCAAAACGACCTTGGATTTCTTTTTGACGTTTGGTTAACTTAGACATTATACACCCTCCACGGTAATACCCATTGAGCGAGCAGTACCAGCAATGGTACGAACCGCTGCGTCAAGACCAGCCGCAGTCAAATCTGCGTCTTTGGTTTTAACGATTTCTTCTAGTTGCTCACGAGTAACGCTACCGACTTTAGCGGTGTTTGGCGTGCCTGAACCTTTTGCGATACCAGCGGCCTTGCGTAGCAAGTATGCTGCTGGTGGCGACTTCATGATAAACGTGAATGATTTATCATTGTATACGGTGATTTCCGTAGGAATTGGCAAGCCTGGCTCTTGGTTAGCAGTCGCAGCGTTGAATTCTTTACAGAACGCCATGATGTTCACACCTTTTTGACCCAATGCAGGACCGATAGGTGGTGAAGGGTTTGCTTTACCTGCAGGCACTTGCAGTTTGATGTAACCATCAATCTTTTTAGCCATGATTGTCTCCTAAATGGGTGATAGCGCCAGTATGTGCTGATAGCAACACATCACAACAGCTCCCCGGGTTATAAATATTTAGTCCAGTTTTTCAACTTTACTAAACTCAAGCTCGACCTGAGTGGGTCGATTAAATACGTTTACGGTCAACTGCAGCTTTGACTTTTCATAGTCCACTTTCTCGACCATACCTTTAAAGTCAGTAAACGGACCGTCAATAACCAATAGCTCTTCGCCTGGCTCAAACAAAGTCTTCGGACGTGGCGCGACTTCAGTTTGATTCAAACGGTTTAGAATACGGTCTGCTTCTACTTGGGTAATCGGTGCAGGGTTCTCAGGTGTACCGCCGACAAAACCCATGATACGTGGGCATTCATTGACAATGTGCCAAGTGTCGTCGTTCATATCCATTTGGATAAGCACATAACCTGGAAAAAACTTGCGCTCGCTCTTACGCTTTTTGCCGTCTTTCATTTCAACGACTTCTTCGGTGGGCACTAAGACATCACCGAACGACTCAGCAAAGTCGCTGCGCTTGATACGATCAGTTAATGAACGTTGTACTTGTTTTTCATATCCTGAAAACGCTTGGACAATATACCAACGCATGTCACGCTCCTAATCGCTATAAATAAATCTTGAATCAAATGACCAATAGATTGCCAACACTACCCTAATGGTGGACTAGCCAATAAACAGTCCCACAAACCAGTTAAAGAAGTTGTCCAACAACCAAATAAAGAAACCTACAATGGCGATGACGACAATCACTTGCCAAGTATACTGTACCGTCTCATCTTTACTCGGCCACGTCACTCGGCGCAGCTCTACCACGGCATCTTTTAACAAAATTTTAAATGCGCGACCCTGATGCGTCATGACCAAACAAACAAAGGCGAATACAATCAGAGCGACAATAATACCAATACGCGTCCACAGATCATTAGCGGCTTGCCAATAACCTGGTAAGTATTGATTCACAAGCGTTGCTGCAATCAAAGCAGCAATAGCCAACAACCACAATATGATATCTTTTGCTGAACCCGTCTTGGCGACTTCAACAGCGCTGGTATTGCTCACGTTCTGACGCTTATTTTTGCTGAGCATTCCGTTAGCAACTGCCTTAGCATCAGATAACTTAGTCTCGAGGTTATCTTGATTATTGCTCATAAAGGACTCGCTTCGGAGATAAAAGAGTACCGCAAAGATATGATATAAAGATGGCAGGCGATGTAGGACTCGAACCTACAACCCTCGGTTTTGGAGACCGATGCTCTACCAATTGAGCCAATCGCCTATAGATGTTAAAGGACAGCATTATACAATATTCAAACGACAAATCAAGTGCTTATCGAACATTTTACTAAAATTAGCACAAATGCTCGGACTTGGTAGTGCGTTTCATGCTGTCTATTACATGAGGGCATAATATATCAAGCAAGCCTGTATATTGCAATCATAAATTATCAATCAATCAATAATTTTGCTTCTCTTTTTTTAAATATAAACAAAAGGACAAACTCGTAGAGTAACTCTGCCCGACTCATTCAATCTCTTATACCTACCAGCCATAAAAAAAGCCACTCTTTCGAGTGGCTCTTTTTTAGCATTGGTATGCTATAGCGGGTTCAAATTAGTTTTGAACGTTTGCTACAACACCAGCGCCTACAGTACGGCCGCCTTCACGAATCGCGAAACGTAGGCCTTTGTCCATTGCGATTGGGTGGATAAGCTCTACGCCCATCTCAACGTTGTCGCCTGGCATTACCATTTCAGTACCGTCTTGTAGCTGGATTGCGCCAGTGACGTCAGTAGTACGGAAGTAGAACTGTGGACGATAGCCGTTCAAGAACGGAGTATGACGACCACCTTCTTCTTTGCTTAGTACGTATACTTCAGCGTCAAACTTGGTGTGCGGGGTAATTGAACCTGGCTTCGCTAGTACTTGGCCACGTTGTACGTCTTCACGCTTAGTACCACGTAGTAGTACGCCACAGTTCTCACCAGCACGACCTTCGTCTAGCAGTTTGCGGAACATCTCAACACCAGTACAGGTGGTTTTTTGAGTTGCTTTGATACCAACGATTTCGATCTCGTCGCCAACTTTTACGATACCAGACTCAACACGACCAGTTACTACAGTACCACGGCCTGAGATTGAGAATACGTCTTCGATTGGCATCAAGAATGCTTTGTCAACGTCACGCTCTGGCTCTGGGATGTAGGTGTCTAGTACTTCTAGTAGTTCGATAACTGCTGGCTCACCGTATTTGCCATCGCTGCCGTTCAATGCTTCTAGCGCTGAACCTTTGATGATTGGGGTGTCGTCGCCTGGGAAGTCATAGTCGTTCAACAATTCGCGAACTTCCATTTCTACTAGCTCTAGCAGTTCTTCGTCGTCTACCATGTCGCATTTGTTCATGAATACGATGATGTAGGGTACGCCTACCTGACGAGATAGTAGGATGTGCTCACGAGTCTGTGGCATTGGGCCGTCAGTTGCTGATACAACCAAGATAGCGCCGTCCATCTGTGCCGCACCAGTGATCATGTTTTTAACATAGTCAGCGTGGCCTGGGCAGTCTACGTGTGCGTAGTGACGTGCTTCAGTGTCATACTCAATGTGGCTGGTGTTGATGGTAATACCACGTGCTTTTTCTTCTGGTGCGCTGTCAATTGACGCGTAGTCTTTTGCTTCGCCGCCTGAAGTTTTAGCTGCTACCGTTGCGATTGCAGCTGTCAATGTGGTTTTACCGTGGTCAACGTGGCCGATGGTTCCGACGTTAACGTGTGGCTTACTGCGTTCAAACTTGGCCTTTGCCATGGGTTATTCCTCTTTATTTGGAGTCAATACAGAATAAGTCTGTTATCGACTAAATTAAGATAATTGTAAAAAGCTATAGATACAATGTGCAAATATTATAAGAAAATCGAGACCAATAACAAGCTTTTTCACCCGTTATTGGTCGATTTCATACAAACGGTAGCACAATTTTGTACGCCCGTTGTATTTAGTAATATTTACTCGTCGTCATCTTTTGCGTTGTATTTAGAGATAATCGCGTCTGATACTGACTTTGGAATTTCTGCGTACTTTTGGAATTCCATTGAGTAAGTTGCACGACCTTGTGACATAGAGCGCATCTGTGTTGCGTAACCGAACATCTCTGCTAACGGTACTTCAGCACGGATTTGCTTGGTGCCACCAGGTAGGTCGTCCATACCTTGAACCATACCACGGCGACGGTTTAGATCGCCCATGATGTCGCCCATGTATTCTTCTGGCGTCTCTACTTCAACTTTCATTACAGGCTCAAGAAGTGCAGGGTTTGCATTCATGAAGCCTTTTTTGAACGCCATAGAGCCAGCCATTTTGAACGACAGCTCATCAGAGTCAACGTCATGGTATGAACCATCATATAGGGTCGCTTTTACGCCAACCACTGGATAGCCCGCTAGAACGCCGTTTTTCATACGCTCTTGAATACCTTTGTCAACCGCACCGTGGAATTCTTTTGGTACCACGCCGCCGACAACTTCTTCAGCGAATTCGTATTCAGTTTCGCCCGCTGGATCAAGCGGCTCAAGACGTAGCCATACGTGACCGAATTTACCACGACCACCAGTCTGACGTACGAATTTGCCTTCTTGCTCAACTGTTGCACGAATCGTCTCACGGTATGCAACCTGAGGCGCACCGATGTTGGCTTCAACGTTGAATTCACGCTTCATACGGTCAACCAAGATCTCAAGGTGCAATTCACCCATACCACTGATGATGGTCTGGCCTGACTCTTCGTCAGTGTGAACGCGGAATGATGGATCTTCTTTTGCCAAACGGCCAAGAGCGATCGACATTCTTTCTTGGTCAGCTTTGGTTTTTGGTTCTACTGCCAAGCTGATTACTGGATCTGGGAATTCCATACGCTCTAGGGTGATGATGTTGTCTTCATCACATAGCGTGTCACCAGTGGTCACATCTTTCATGCCTACTAGGGCTGCGATGTCACCTGAACGGATTTCTGCAAGCTCTTCTTGAGAGTTTGCCATCATCTGTACGATACGGCCTACACGCTCACGCTTCATTTTAACTGGGTTGTAAACGCTGCTACCTTGAGTGATAACACCTGAGTACACACGTACGAAGGTCAAGCTGCCCACGTATTTGTCGTTCATGATTTTGAACGCTAGTGCAGCAAATGGTGCATCATCAGACGCTTCACGAGTCGCTTCAGTTTCCGCTTTGTCATCTAGGATACCGCGGATTGCAGGTACGTCGATTGGCGCTGGTAGGTACTGAATAACGGCGTCCAACATCTTTTGTACGCCTTTGTTTTTAAAGGCAGTACCACAAAGCATTGGGATGATTTCGTTATCAATAGTCAACTGACGAATTGCGTTGTGGATTTGCGCTTCGCTCAATTCACCGTTTTCTAGGTATTCGTTCATCAACTCTTCTGAAGATTCAGCCGCTGATTCTACCAAGTACTCACGGTACTCTTCTGCTTTGTCTTGAAGTTCAGTTGGGATATCACGCTCATCAAAGTTCATACCTTGAGACGCTTCGTCCCAATAGATGGCTTTCATGGTGATAAGGTCAACAACACCTTCAAAGTCGTCTTCTTTACCAATTGGGATAACTAGTGGTACTGGCTTGCCGCCTAGACGCGTTTTGATTTGGTCGATAACACGGTAGAAGTCGGCACCAACGCGGTCCATTTTGTTTACGAATGCAAGACGAGGTACTTTGTATTTGTTCGCCTGACGCCATACGGTTTCAGACTGTGGCTGTACGCCGCCTACTGCACAGTACACCATGCACGCGCCGTCAAGTACACGCATTGAACGCTCTACTTCGATAGTAAAGTCAACGTGACCTGGGGTGTCGATGATGTTAATGCGGTGTTCATCAAACTGTTTTGCCATGCCAGACCAGAAACAAGTGGTCGCAGCAGAAGTAATGGTAATACCACGCTCTTGTTCTTGTTCCATCCAGTCCATGGTAGCTGCGCCATCATGAACTTCGCCGATTTTGTGACTGACACCTGTATAAAATAAGACACGTTCAGTAGTGGTCGTCTTACCAGCATCAATGTGCGCTGAGATACCAATATTGCGATAGCGCTTTAGGGGAGTTGTACGAGCCATAGTGTTTTCCTAGGGAAAGTCGTGTATGTAGTAATTTTGCCTACCCCTTATGCGGTAACACACAGTATGGCAATCGTGTCGCGATCGGATGTCGCGGTATGCCAATGGTGACCTTTGTATCGGGGGTATCAAGTTTGGGACAACATTATAATAAAACGCGGCTTTGTGTGCTAAAACGCTGACAAACAGTGTCTTATAGCCAAAGCCGCGCAACAGATGTACCAATCATATCATTGAGCAGTGCAGATACAAAACAACCTACCAAGGTAGGTGTTTGTAGGCTGCGCTTATGATACATCTGTAAAAGAGGCGGTTTTATGACAAAACCCTCCTCTTTTATAGCGTCAAGGCGCTTAGAAGCGGTAGTGCGAGAACGCTTTGTTGGCGTCAGCCATACGGTGTACTTCGTCACGCTTCTTCATGGCGCTGCCTTTACCTTCAAAAGCATCACCAAGTTCACCTGCAAGGCGTAGAGCCATTGATTTTTCAGAACGCTTAGCAGCAGCTTCAGCCAACCAACGCATTGCCAAAGCAGTACGACGGGAGGGACGTACTTCCATGGGTACTTGATAGGTGGCACCACCAACGCGGCGGGCTTTTACTTCTACCATTGGGCGTACGTTTTCTAGTACTTCTTCAAAGAAAGATACTGGATCTTCGATGTTACGCTTTTGGCTTACTGTTTCAAGGGCACCGTATACGATACGCTCAGCAGTAGATTTTTTGCCATCTTTCATAACGTGGTTGATGAATTTTGCAATGGTTTGGCTACCGAACTTAGGATCTGGAAGAATCTCACGGGCAGCAACGACGCGACGTCTTGGCATAATAAATTTCCTTGTCTTCAGGAGTGTCTGACATTCACAAACTCTAGCGCTTATCTTAAGCGAAGTACGTTGTCAGTCAGCCTTACTGCATGGTGGTATGCTGGGGTATATTTAGGGCTACAACCCGCCATTATCAGCACCGAACCCATGCACAGTTAATAAGTGATACAGTCAAACGCTAAGCTTATGCTTTAGGTTTTTTTGCACCGTATTTAGAACGACCTTGCTTACGGTCTTTTACGCCAGCACAGTCAAGTGCGCCGCGTACGGTGTGGTAACGTACACCTGGCAAATCTTTTACACGACCACCGCGGATAAGTACAACGCTGTGCTCTTGTAGGTTGTGGCCTTCACCACCGATGTAGCTTGATACTTCATAGCCTGAAGTCAAACGTACACGGCATACTTTACGCATGGCTGAGTTTGGTTTTTTAGGAGTGGTGGTATATACACGAGTACATACGCCACGACGTTGTGGGCACGCTTGCAACGCAGGAACTTTTGATTTTTCCTTGATGGTTTTGCGACCCTTACGAATCAATTGGTTAGTTGTTGCCATAAGGCATCCTTCTCCCGTTTGGTATAAAACAAAAAAATGGGACAACCCTGCCCGATGTTTGATGTGTATCAATAATCGGCGGTACCCATTTTTAGGACAGTGTATTATAAAGATATGTTACTGCTATTTCAACCACTTATCCGTGTTTTGACTTTACAAACTCGGGCAAGTGTGCTTTGAGATAACGGTATGCGCTGTTATATGGTACTTGGCGCGTACTTTTCAAGGTGATTGTGCAGAAATGTATGGCTTTTGGTGGGAATAATGGGCGTGCTGACAAGGCAGCCTGCACGCCCGAACCGCTTATTTATTGCTTGTTTTTTCTGTCTTACTGTTGTCTTTGTCGCCTTTGCTGTCATCTTCTTTGTGCACTTTTTCAACGGTGACATCGGTCACAGCTTTGTTGGCGATTTCGACGTGTTGTGATTCCATCTCAGGCGCGTGAGTAGCGTCTGTTTTGCTGTCAGCCGCTTTGTCCGCTTGTTTTGACGCGTCAGTGTTAACTTTATCCGCAGCTGCTTTTGTTTCTTCTTTTTTGCCAGTATTGGCTTTTACGTCCGCTTTTTTGCTGTCAGTAGCTTTGGTGTCTGCCTTTTTGCTGTCAGCGGCTTTGGTATCTGCTTTATCGTCCGCTTTTTTGCTGGCGTCAGTGGTTTTGTCGTCAGTCTTTTTAGCATCAGCTTTTTTAGCGTCCGTGTCAGCAGTTTTGTCCGCTGCTTTATCGGCACGCTTATCAGTCGCGTCTGCTTTTTTGGTGTCTTTGGCGGTACTGTCGCTCTTTTTGTTATCATCGGTCAATAAGGTGTTGGCAAGCTTTGGCTCAGGGGCAAAGGTGGCTTGGGCAACGCCAATGACCTCATCAATCAATTGGCTGTTATAACGCATGCCAACGCCAACGGCAGTGATGGGCAAGAAGCGGCGAATCCAAGTGAGGTCGATGTTATCAAGGTCGATGCCGACTTGGCTTGCGATGCTGTCGACTTGCTCGGCATAGTAATTGACATTTTGATTTTTTAGACCTAGGTTTTTAAGCTCGCTGTGCAGACCACGACTTTGGGCATTGTCCAGCAAGCCTTTACCGACGCCAATACCTGCTAAGAGCGCTTGTTTTTCTTGCATTTTGCTCAAATCAGCACGGCTGAGCAGCTCGTAGGCCATTTTGATGCCTTGCTTGCCTGTAAGCGGCTGGTCGTACACGGCAGCCAATTGATAAACGGTGCGAAGTGATACCAACAGCAGCCATAAGGTGTCAGCAAGCAGTCCTGGCAAGCCTGCCAAACCTGTGATGCCGCCGAGCGTGGCCAAAGCGCGGTTTTGGTTGGCGATATCTGTCGCTAGGGCGTAACGCTGCTCGTCATCCAGCTGGGCAACGTCAGCAAAGCGATGTTCGTTTGGCAAGTCCATCTGGCTCCAGTTGGCCGCAAGTTTGGCGACTTGTACAAATGCGCTGTCCAGTACCGATTGAAACATGCTGTTCGGTACGACTTTTTTGGCGTACTTGCCATAGGTGGCAAAACGAGTACCGATAAGCTGCTGTGTGGTCTTTAGCGTTTGGTCACGAAACAGGTCGCGCTCGTAGTCTTCTTTGCCCAGCTCAACGGCTTGGTATTTGCGCGCTTGGTTGCTGCTTTTGGTATTGATGTTGTCAAGCAAGGCACCCATGCGCTCAAGGTTGCTGCGGGTAAAGTGTCCGACCATGCTGATACTAGAAGATAACGCGTTGCGTTTTGCCATGATGCTGTCCTTAATATACTAAAAAACGGTTTTTATAAAAATATGACCCGATGGGGGCGCAGTGTCCGTATTGTCTGGCACCTGTGGTCTGTAATTTTCGGCAATACAAATGATTGATAAACATTCATATTGCATAGAAGGCTGATTATAATCGACTCAAGCGCTGATTGTCAGTGTACACAATGTTATTAGCTCAAGGGGTTTGTATCTAAATGCGCTGTCATGTTTACCAAAATGCATGGAAAGTCTCCGCTTTGGCTGAGTCGTTTTGGTGCGTTTACGCGCGTTTTTCCAACCAACTATAGGGGTTTATAAGGACGCGTTACGCGATGCGGCTTATCGTTTTTTTGCGTTTATTTTACAGTTTGGCAAAGATTTTGCGGTGTTGATACGGTATTATACCGCTCATAGTTATTGCCCACGGTATGGACTTGCGCGTTCTTTCATTGATGAAAAGCAAGGGTACTGTATAGAGGCCGTTTATTGACTCTTGATGAGTTTTTATTTTTTTATCGTTTTATAAGGAATACGCTATGCGCCGAGTCGTCATCACTGGAGCAGGGATTGTCTCTTGTATCGGACACGATTTAGCCACAGTCACCGATGCGCTGTCACAAGGGCAATGCGGTATCACATTTAATGAGACGTACGCTGAGCATGGTTTTAAATCGCAAGTCAGTGGCAGCATAGATAAGTCGGCGCTCGACACCTCAGGTATCGACCGTAAGCTCAAGCGCTTTTTTAGTGATGCCAGTCTCTATGCGTATGTCAGTGCATTGCAAGCGATTGAACATTCAGGTCTGAGCTTAGACACCATCAATCACAACCCACGCGTCGGTCTGGTGGCAAGCTCAGGCGGCTCATCAACCCAAGACGTGGTGAACGCCGTTGATGCGATGCGCGAAAAAGGGCTGCGCGGTGTAGGCGCGATGGCAGTGCCCAAAACCATGGGCAGCTCGGTATCGGCAGCACTGGCAACGGGTCTAAAAATCCAAGGCATCTCTTACTCTATCTCCTCTGCCTGCGCGACCTCAACGCATTGTATCGGTCACGCGGCGGAGCTGATTCAGCTCGGCAAAGCGGACGTCATCCTTGCAGGCGGTAGTGAAGCGGAGCATTGGACGCAGTCGTGTATGTTTGACGCCATGGGCGCGATGAGCACGCAATATAACGACACGCCAAAACAAGCCTCGCGCGCCTATGACCAAAACCGTGATGGCTTTGTGATTGCCGGCGGCGGTGCGATGGTGGTGGTTGAGAGCCTTGAGCACGCACAAGCACGCGGCGCAACTATCCTCGCTGAAATCGTCGGCTACGGCGCAAGCTCGGACGGCGCAGAAATGGTCGCCCCAAGCGGTGAAGGCGCGGTACGCTGCATGAAACAAGCACTTGAGCAAGCTGGTCTACAAAGCGTTGACTATATCAACAGCCACGGCACGAGTACGCCACTGGGTGACATCACTGAGCTAAAAGCCATTGCTCAAGCCTTTACAGAGAGCGGCAGTGAGCGCGTACCACCCATCAGCTCAACCAAGTCGATGACAGGGCACAGCTTAGGCGCGGTCGGCGCACAAGAGCTGATCTACTGCCTATTGATGCTCAAAGAAGGCTTTATCGCGCCAAGCATCAACATCGAAACGCTAGATGAGCGTGCGGCTGACTTTGACATCGTCACCGAAAAGCGTGATACCAAGCTTGAGACGGTCATGAGCAACAGCTTTGGCTTTGGTGGCACCAACGCGACGTTGATTGTTAAGCGATTCGACGCGTAATTATGCCAGTCGTACCCCCGCATAAGTACACTCAAGAAACGCCATCCATGTCTCGTCATGGATGGCGTTTTGGTGCGTTAAGCGCTGCCGATATCTTGCCGCGTTTGCAAGCGTATTTACCACAAATGGACACGCAAGCAGAGTGGCAGTTGGCATGGCTACACAATGATGGGCAACCTGTCATTGGGCTGCTGCCCAAACGTGCGTGGACGCTATACCCTGTCGGCGACAGTGATTTCATTGATAATGGTGGTGACGTACCGCAATATCGCGTCTATGAGCATGGACGTGATACGAATAATCGCGAAGTGTCAATGAGCTATGAGGGCTGGCAAGCGCAGCTGATTGCTTATAGTCAAGCACAAGCGGACGCCTCTATTGACGTTCACAATGGCACGCAAGACGCCCCTTGCTATAACCACGGTCTGATTGGTTTTATTGGCTATGACCTTGCCGCGCGGGCGATGAGTCCGCAAGCGGTCACAGTGCTCAGCGACCAGCCTGCTGCCTATATGGGGCACTATGATATTTGCTTAATGCAACAGGACGCCGTTTGGCAGTTATATTACGCTGGCAAGCCTTACACTGAGGTTAATGGTGCGCCAGCGATTGTAAACACCATCGCAAATGCGCTGAGCAGTTTTGATACGGCATTAGGCGTACAAGTCAGTCAGCCCGTACCCCCTGCCCTACACTTACAAGCGACTTGGCAGCCGCAAGCGTATGCGGCAGCATTTGAGCGCACACAAGACTATTTGACACAAGGCGATTGCTATCAGATTAACCTTACACAAAAATGGCAAGGCACGTTACCCACGCAGCCCCCTAGTCACACGGTAAAAAATAATGCGCCTACCCTATTAAGCTACCTGCCCAGCTTGAATGCCAATACGCATGCGCCGTTTGCAGGCTTTATTGGCTTAAAAAATGCCAATACAGCGGCGTTAGATTTTGAGCTGTTAAGCTGCTCGCCTGAGCTGTTTTTTACGTTTTATAACGACAACGACCAGCACAGCATCTGCACCAAGCCCATTAAAGGCACGCGTCCGCGCAGTCAGGATGCGGACACCGATGCGGCGTTAAAGCTGGCGCTGAGCAATAGCGAAAAAGACCGCGCTGAAAATGTGATGATCGTCGACTTGCTGCGTAATGACTTGGGCAGATATGCCAAGACAGGCAGCGTTAAAGTGCCCAAGCTGTTTGCCATCGAGAGCTTTAGCAATGTGCATCACATGGTCAGCACCATCACTGCAACGCTGCATGACAAGGTGCATCCGCTTGCGGTGCTGTTTGGCAGTTTGCCCGCAGGCTCCATCACAGGCACGCCGAAAAAACGCGCCGTTGAGATTATCCATGAGTTAGAGGCCGCCCCACGCGGCGCCTA
This sequence comes from Psychrobacter aestuarii, assembly GCF_904846035.1. Classification (GTDB taxonomy): domain Bacteria; phylum Pseudomonadota; class Gammaproteobacteria; order Pseudomonadales; family Moraxellaceae; genus Psychrobacter; species Psychrobacter aestuarii. The sequence goes on along the minus strand of NZ_CAJGYT010000001.1, from coordinate 1,849,377 downwards.
CTGTGGTACGCTCGGCTACATGAACTTTGATGGCAGTGGGCAGTGGAACGTACTGATTCGCACTTTGCAAGCACAGCAGCAAGGCGAGACGCGGCAGGTCAACCTATGGGCAGGCGGCGGCATCACCATCGCGTCAGAATGTGCGGCAGAATATCAAGAGTGCAGTGACAAAGTAGGTAATCTATTGTCGATATTGGCGCAGCCTAATTAATGACTTTTTTGTCTTTTAAATCAGTTGAAGCCAGTAAATATAAAAAAACGCACTGCCGCTTATCGCCAGTGCGTTTTTCTTATTATCACTTGTAAAGCCTATTTATGCAGAAGCATGCTCGGCGCGTAATGCGGTGATTAAGCGCTCATTCTGCGCGGCAGTACCCACGGTGATACGCAGATATTCATTGACACGTGGCTGCTTAAAGTGACGCACGATGATGCCCTCTTCGCGTAAACGCGCCGCCACGTCACTGGCATTGCCCGCAGGTGGACGGGCAAAAACAAAGTTGGCTTGTGACGGCAGCACGTGATAATCAAGCGCACGCAAATCCTCAATCAATGCATTACGCAGGTCAATAATCTGCTGGCAGCTGTCTGTAAAGTACGCCTCGTCTTCTACGCTCGCAGTCGCGCCCGCTTGCGCCAGCTTATCCAGCGGGAAGCTATTAAAGCTGTTTTTCATACGCGTCAAGGCTTCAATCAGTGAGGCATTACCAAACGCCATGCCCACGCGTAGACCCGCTAACGCACGCGATTTTGAAAAGGTCTGCGTGACCAATAAGTTATCAAACTCATCAATCAAGCTGACCGCTGAAGCAGGCGCGTCGGTATCGGCAAAGTCAATGTACGCTTCATCAATCACCACTACCGAATGAGGGTGCATCGTCGCTAAGCGGCGAATCTCATCGAGTGACAGCAGCAAACCTGTGGGCGCATTGGGATTGGCAACAATGACGCCGCCGCACGGCTGGTCGTAATCGGCAACATCAATACTAAAGTCATCGCGCAAGGCGACAGGCTGCAAATCGACGCCAAAAGTATGCGCGTACACAGGGTAAAAGCTGTAGCTGATATCAGGCGCGAGCAGCGGCGCATCTTTTAAAAAGAAGCTGGCAAAGGTGAGTGCCAAGACTTCATCCGAGCCATTACCCACAAACACTTGCTCAATGCCAACGTTGTGGCGCGTCGCTAAGGCTTGACGCAAATCATCCGACTCAGGCGCAGGGTATAGGCGCAGTGCGGTCGCCTGCTCGGCAATCACTCTAGCAATCGCTTCGGCGACTTTTGGCGAGGGCGGAAAGGGGTTTTCATTGGTGTTTAGTTTGCATAAGTTGTCATGCTTTGGCTGCTCGCCGGGCACATAAGGCGAGAGCTGGCGCGCGGTCTGTGACCATAGGCGCGTATCAATCTGAGATGCGGTCATAAAAAATCCTAGCAGTTAATCAATACAGTGAATATCTATACATCACGACTCGTAGCGGTAGCGTGCTGAGCGGGCATGCGCGTCCAAGTCCTCACGCTGCGCCAGAATGTCTGCCGTCTTTGCCAACGGCTTGCTGCCTGCTTCTGAGCAATAAATCAGCGAGGATTTCTTTTGAAAGTCGTAGACGCCAAGTGGTGAAGAAAAGCGCGCCGTGCCTGAGGTCGGCAGCACGTGGTTGGGTCCTGCACAGTAATCGCCAATGGCTTCTGGCGTGTGACGCCCCATAAATATCGCGCCCGCGTGACGGATGTCATCAATCAAATCATCAGGCGTATCGACAGACAATTCTAAATGCTCAGGGGCAATGCGGTTAATCAGCGCCAAACCCTCAGCACGGTCTTTTACCAAAATCAGTGCGCCACGATGACGCAAGGCATCACGCGCGATGTCGGCTTTGGGCAGCTCGGCGAGTGCCGCATCAATCGCTGTCTCGACATCCGCCAATTGCTCGGCGCTCGTGGTCACAAAGATGGCTTGAGCAATGCGGTCGTGCTCGGCTTGTGACAATAAATCTATCGCCAGCCAATCGGCACGGTCAGCGGCCTCGCCTTCGGCATAGACCAGCACTTCAGAAGGGCCTGCTATCATATCAATGCCGACTTGACCAAACACCGCACGCTTTGCTGCCGCCACGTATTTGTTGCCAGGACCTGTGATTTTATCGACTTGCGGAATGCTTTGTGTGCCATACGCCAGTGCGGCAACCGCTTGCGCGCCGCCAATAGTAAACACGCGGTCAACTTGTGCCAAATGCGCGGCAGCGAGTACCAAGGGATTGAGCACGCCTTTGGGCGCTGGCACGACCATGATGACGTCTTTGACGCCTGCGACCTTGGCAGGAATGGCATTCATCAGTACCGATGACGGATAAGACGCCAAGCCACCGGGCACGTAAATGCCCACACGGTCAAGCGGCGTGACCTTTTGACCCAAGCGATTGCCGAGCGCGTCGGTATATTCCCACGTTTCTTGCACTTGGCGCTTATGAAATTCGCTGACGCGTTCGGCTGCCGTACTCAATGCTGCCTTAACCTCATCATCGAGCGAAGCAAAGGCTTTTGCCAAGTCTTCTTGAGCAATCTCTAATTCGCTCATGCTTTGGGCAGGATGCTGGTCAAACTGCTGCGTAAGGTGCAATACCACCTCGTCCCCATGCTGGCGCACTTGGGCGATGATGTCGTCAACCGTATGTAGCAATTGCGGGTCGTTAACCGTCTCAAAAGCTAATAGCTCGGTTAATTGTTGTTCAAAATCGGCATCTTGGGTAGAGAGCTTACGCATAATCAAATCCTATATGACCACGAAAAATAATCGTCTGTGACACCTATATTGGCGCGCCCTGCGCCCGTGCATGTCAGACAAAACAAAACCAGTTTAGCACGCCTAAAACGCTGGCGAACAAAACTGGTTTAAAAAATAGCGGCAATCTTAATGGGTCGATAACTGTGGCAAAGCTGCCCTTGTTATAAGATTAAGACGCCTGCTGGATGCTGTCTTTAAAACTGTCCAAAATCGGCTCAAGCAATGCAAATTTGCGCTTGTAGCTGACTTGGTTGACAATCAAGCGTGACGACACATCGCAAATATGCTCGAGTGGCTCAAGACCATTGGCGCGCAAGGTGTTGCCTGTGTCCACGACATCGACAATCAAATCACCAAGCCCGACTAAGGGCGCAAGCTCCATCGAGCCGTACAGCTTAATCACATCGACTTGCTGACCTTGGCTGGCAAAGTAAGCACGCGCCACGTTGACATACTTGGTGGCGATACGCAGGCGGCGATTGGGCATGGCGGCCCCTGTTATGCCTGCGGTCATCAATTTGCACTGCGCAATCTGTAAATCGAGCAGCTCATAGACATGATTTGCTCCATGCTCAAGGAGCACGTCTTTACCCGCGACACCAAAATCTGCCGCCCCATGCTCTACATAGGTCGGCACATCGCTTGCGCGCAAAATCAAAACGCGTACCTGTGGATGCGAGGTGGGAAAAATCAGTTTGCGCGAGGCATCAGGGTCTTCTAGCAGTTCAATCCCTGCCGCTTTGAGTAGCGGCATGGTTTCTTTTAAGATGCGCCCTTTTGACAGCGCCAAAGTCAAACCTGAAAATTCATTGTCCACTTCGTTTAGCAAGCCACTCTTTTGTAAGCGCTCAGATTGCTCATTCATAATGACAGTATGTCCGTGTCGGTGTGTGGTGTATGGCGCAGTGGCCAGCAGTGGTGCGCTCAAAGACGTCGGTTAGACAGACGCCGCGTTTGAGTTCACACGCTGGATACATACCCCAAGGCTACGCAGTTTATTTTCCACATCTTCGTAACCGCGGTCAATATGATAAATACGGTCAATTAAGCTCTCACCCTCTGCCGCTGCTGCTGCCATAACCAAAGACATCGACGCGCGCAAGTCGGTCGCCATCACAGGGGCGGCGGTAAAGCGCTCAACGCCTTCAACCACAGCAGTATGACCGTCAACCTTGATATCAGCGCCCAAACGCATCAGTTCAGGCACATGCATGTAGCGGTTTTCAAAGATGTTTTCGATAATGGTGCTGGTGCCATCAGCCAAGCAGCACACCGCCATCAACTGCGCCTGCATGTCGGTTGGGAAGCCAGGGTGCGGCTGAGTACGGATATCGACGGGCTTTGGACGGCCTGTCATCTGCGCGCGAATCCAGTCATCGCCTGTGGTAATGATAGCGCCCATCGCTTCGAACTTTTTGAGTACAGGGTCGAGCAAGTAGGCATGGGTGTTTTTGGTCAATACATCGCCTTCGGTCATCAGCGCACCTGCCAAGTACGAGCCTGTCTCGATGCGGTCAGCCACTACCGAATATTCACAGCCATGCAAACGCTCAACGCCTTCGATGGTCATGGTCGCAGTGCCGATGCCGCTGATTTTTGCGCCCATTTTTACCAGCATGTTCGCCAAATCAACGACTTCTGGCTCAAGCGCACAGTTACCAAGCACGGTCGTGCCTTTTGCCAATGCTGCTGCCATGATGACGTTTTCAGTACCGCCAACGGTGACCATATCGAACGAAAAACGCGCACCGATTAAGCGACCGCCTTTTGGCGCTTGTGCTTTAACATAGCCGTTTTCGACACTGATGGTCGCGCCCATCGCTTCAAAAGCTTTTAAATGCTGGTCAACAGGACGCGAGCCAATCGCGCAGCCGCCTGGCAGTGACACTTCTGCCTCACCAAAACGCGCCAGCAACGGACCGAGCACCAAGATGGAGGCGCGCATGGTTTTTACCAAATCATAAGGGGCATAGAAGCTGTCGATATTTTTGGTATCGCAAGTGACCGTGCTGCCTTCTTTTTGGATATCGATACCCATACCCGCAATCAGCTTGATCAACGTGCGCACGTCTTGTAGCGACGGCACATTGTGTAGCGTCGTGGGCGTCTCCGCCAATATCATTGCGGCCAATAAGGGCAAGGCGGCATTTTTTGCGCCTGAAATGGTAACTTCCCCTGCGATACGACTACTACCGGTGATTAAAAACTGATCCATAAAGGTGACAACCTAACTGTAAATAAAAAAATAAAAAGGCAACCTATCACTCGCTGCGTGCTTGCTGGGCTGCCCATTCCTCTGGGGTTAGCGCTTGAATGTTGAGCGCGTGGATATCACCACTGGCAATCTTCTCATTCACCAACCCATAGACGGCTTGCTGGCGCTGTACCAAGCGTTTGCCTTCAAAGCTTGCATCCACGACGCGCACGTCAAACTTGTTGCCTTGGTTGGCCGCTTGGATAAAAGCGTCAGGAAAATGCTGCTGTAGTAATGCAATTAAATCGTCCGCGTTCATACTCATAATGATACCTATGATGACTTATTTGGGGTCAGTGTTTGGATGAATGGTGCTAGCGTGCGTTTTAACGCCACCTATCGTGGCAAAACGGGCGTCATTATAGCAAGAGTTGTGCTTGCATACAGCCATCATGCGTTAATTGGCGCTGTTTTGTGACGACTCGGTACTATCGATAGAAGAGACGCTCAACTGACGCTCAAGATAGCGCAGCACTTGGGCGCGGCTGTCGTTGAGCCAGCGCAGTGGCGACGCAAACGCGCCGATACTGGTCGCGTGGCTGGCGCCTTTAATCACGCCCGTCTCGACATCCACACCATGCTCGAGCAGTGCCTTGTGCATGTTGATGGCGTTTTGTGGATAAACGGTCTTGTCATTGCCAGCGGTCAATAATAAATAGGGCGGCTGCGCGCCAGTGATGTGTCTGTCAGGCATGACCTCATCAGGAGTCGCGCCGCTTGGAAAGGCAACGGCAGTCGGATACTCACGAAAATCATAACTGTACGGCCCAGCAATGCCCACCACCGCACGCAGGTCGGTTGGCTGCATGCCATAAGGCGCTAAAAACTTCTCATCAGCGACTGCGGCCACAGCATTAAACGCGCCTGCCGAATGCCCCACCACCGCCACCCGCTGGGCGTCGGCATGATAGTCACCTGCGTGCTGATAGCTCCACGCAATCGCCTGCGCGGTATCTTGTACATAATCTGGATAGACGTGCTCAGGCGCTTTACGATAATTAATCACTGCCGTCACGTAGCCTGCTTGGGCAAGACTCTCACCGACAAAGGCGTAATCGTCTTTAGTGCCACTTTGCCATGAGCCGCCGTGTACAAACACCACCATCGGGTAGTCGCCACTCACCGCTACTGCGCCATCTTGTTGACGCAGCTGCTTGGCAAGGGCTTTTGGATAATAGATATCGAGGTTTTGTAGCGCGTCTTCCCCATAAGCGATGTCTTTGGTCACGCCCACGCCATTGCCCAGACTGAACTTATTGACGACGTCTAATGCGCTAAGGGCACGTGCTTGCGGCGCGAGTAATACGCCGCCGGTCACGCACAGCGCACTTATGACGGTCATACGGCGCGGTAATGTAGGAACAAAAGTGGCTAATGATGGCTTCATAATACAGTCTTATGTGGCGGTATAGGACATATTGGGGTTGTATCAACTCTTGATATGTAAACTCTCAATCAGCTTAATAGCTTGATAACGCTGATATAAACCCAATGCTGAAACCAATCATTTTATCAATCGCACTGCCCTGTGCCGTGTCTTTCCTGTTATGGATGTTTAGTATTCTTGTGACAGTATTTCAACTGCTTCATGCCCATATTTAGCAGCGTTTTACTGCTGATACAGCTGAATGTAGCCGCTGGTTTCTTCGGAGTCGCTTGGCACGGTGGCAGCATCGGCCAGCATCGGCTGATTGTAGACGCTGCTGCCTTTAATTAACGGCATCGCACGGCTTGATAAATTGCTACCCTCGGCGCTGTCGCCATTTTCGTACATGATGTCTTTGTCATCAATGGGCGCGCCGTTGTCATTAATCAGTGTGGTCAACAGCACAAGCTCGGTGATACCCACGGTATTGTTGGCAATATCAACCAAGTTGCTTTGCTGGGTGGGCGTCATGCGACCCATGACGTAGACCACGCCATCATCGGTGACGGCTTTGATTTGCGAGGCTTTGATGGCGTCATTGGCAGCGACTTTTGCCATCAGTTTTGAGGTGATGTAGCCATCATGCACCGTGGCGCTGTAGCCACGTGCGACACCGACATTCAATTCATTATAAACGCGGCGCACGTCAGGCATTGAGGCGACCATATCGCCGATTTCTTTTTTAATCGCTTCGCTTGGCACTTCGCCTGTCAGCAGCACCTCGCTATAAAAGCTGTCGATACTGATGCGGCTGGTTTCTTTTAGGTTCTCTTGCAAGCCGTAGGCATTGACCTTGATGGTATGCTCGATGCTGCCATCAAGCAGACGCTGGGGAATGGTGCGCTCAGTCACAGGCACACCGTAAGTACCCTGTGTGCTGTTGGTCAAATAGTTGGTGGTACAGCCTGTGCTAACGACAGCGACGGCCACCAGTGACCCGACTGTCATGCGACGAATGGTGGGTCGAAAAAATGTGGTAAGCGTGTGCAATCTGGTCATGATATACCCCATAGAGCCGAATAAGATTAAGTGCGCTGACGCGTGCCGTCATACTGTACTGAATTTTTGTGTACGATGGTTAATTTTTTGGTAACGATACCTTAGCAAAAGCTTACTATCGCTACCGATTACCATGCCTGCGCCATAAAAGCGCCTTGTATCCATGTGGGCGCGGATGCTGCCCCTTGCGCATCCGTACCTGAATAGCCCAGCACATCAAAGCGGCATTCACAATCAGCATACTGCGGATGCTGCTGCAAAAAGTGCTTGGCTGTCTTCACGATGTTTTGCTGTTTTTTGCGCGTGACGCTCTCTATTGCATCGCCAAAGTGGGATACGCGCCGCTGACGCACCTCGATGAACACCACAATGTCCCAAGCCGTACCGCGCTCTAGCATAATAAGGTCAATCTCGCCCACCCCTGCCTGTTGCCAGTTGTGAGCAAGATAAGACAATCCTTTGGCTTCCAAATACGCGCGCGCCTGCTGCTCAAAGGCATGACCTTGTTGCTGTTTTGGCGCGTGCATCGGCATGGGCGCAGGCAGCTTTGGGCGTCGCTTTTTAGGTGGCGAGGTACTCACGTCAGCTCTCGGTGAACATTTAAGAAATATCATAGCACAACATGCTAAACTAGCCACTTTTGTATGGCGTGCTGCCTGACGCTGTCTTTTTATATCGTCCAAAGAGGTTTTCATGTCCACCCCCACATCTGCCCCTGCCAGCTTGTATATCGTTGCCACTCCGATTGGCAATCTTGAGGACATGACCCCGCGCGCCATCGCGACGCTCAAGACGGTCGCCATCATCGCCTGCGAGGACACGCGCACGTCAGGCAAATTGCTTGCGCATTTTGGTATTGATACCAAAAGTCAGACTGAGGACGGGCGCACGCTGAATCGACTGTGGGCATACCATGAGCACAACAGCGCCATCCAAACCCCGCAAATCATCGAGATGCTACACAGTGGGCATTCGGTCGCGCTGATTAGTGACGCGGGCACGCCATTGGTCAGTGACCCAGGCTATCAGTTGGTACAAGCCGCGCATGCGGCAGGCGTGCCTGTCTCGCCGATTGCTGGCGTGTCCGCCGCCGTCGCTGCCTTGTCAGTGGCAGGTCTGCCCTCCGACCGCTTTAGCTTTATTGGCTTTTTGCCTGCCAAGACGCACGGCCGCCAAAAGCAGTTAGAGGCGCTCACCACGCGCACTGAGACGCTGATTTTTTATGAAGCGCCGCACCGTATTGTTGCCAGTCTTGAAGATATGGCGGCGGTGCTCGGGGACACGCGCGCCGTAACCTACTGCCGCGAGCTGACCAAGACCTTTGAGACGGTACACAAATCTACCTTGGGCGAGCTTATCGCGTTTGTGCGTGACGATGACAATCAGCAGCGCGGGGAGATTGTGCTGGTGGTGGCAGGCGCAGACAGCCACGAAGATGCTGAAGATGTCTCGGTACACGATGCCCTGCTCAAGCGTTTGCTGATGGACTTGTCGGTCAAAAAAGCCGCCGCACTGGCAGCGGACATCACAGGACGCAAAAAAAATGCACTGTATCAACGTTTACTTACGTTGCAAGATTAATCTATATTAAAAGTATTTTATTTATTGACCCCTATAGGGCAACAATACTGGGAGAAAAGCGGTATGTATGATGTCATGGCAATCGGCAATGCACTGGTCGACCACGAATATCTACTGAGTGATGCAGCGCTAGAAGAGACTGAGCTGACGCGCGGCAATATGACGCTGGCGGATTTTGAAGAGCAACAAAAGCTGTTGGCGTATTTTCAGCTTGCTGACATTGCCCCATCAAAGCAAGCGGGCGGTGGGTCTGCGGCCAATGCCATGTTTGCCTTTGCTAGCCTCGGCGGCAAGCCATTTTATGCCTGCCGTGTCGGCGATGATGAGCAAGGTCAGTTTTATTTAAAAGATTTAAATAACGCAGGCGTCGCCACCTCAAAAAACTCTGTGCATCCAGGCGGGGTCACGGGCTCTTGCGTGGTGGCCGTCACTGACGATGGCGAGCGCACGATGCAAACCTATCTTGGCACATCCAGCGAGATTGCTGATGAAAACATCGACTTTGATGCTTTAATGCAGTCAGATTGGCTGTATTTAGAAGGCTACTTGGCGATGTCTGAGAGTATCTTGCCTGCCATGAACAAGCTGCGCCAACAAGCGGGCATTCACAATGCCAAAATCGCGGTGAGCTTTGCTGACCCTGCGGTGGTCAAGTTTGCCAAAGACGGTCTGCTCGATATGCTGGGCAATAAAGTTGCGGTGATATTTTGCAACAGTGAAGAGGCGCGTTTGTTCACTGAGAAAAAACAGCTCAAAGCCGCTGCCCGTGCCCTATTGGACCATTGTCAGACCGCTGTGGTCACCGATGGCGCAAATGGCGCGGTCATCGCGCACAGAGCCGATGCCGACAGCGAGATTGTGGTACACGAAATCGCCACACCGACTGTGGTTGATGTGATTGATACCAATGGCGCAGGCGACAACTACGCAGGCGCATTCTTATACGCGCTATCGCAGCACCACGCGCTGCCTGAATGCGGTCGCCTTGCTGGTGAAGTGGCGTCGCAAGTGATTCAGCAGTTCGGTCCACGCCTTGAGTCACAAGACTATCAAGAGATTGCCCGCCGCGTGCTGTCTGCATAAGCGTTTATTGGCTGTTTAAGCAAAACGATTTGCTATAAAAAAACCCATATCATCACGATATGGGTTTTTTTGTGCGGCGTGTCTGTCATACCCTCCAAGCATACAGTCTGCCATGTCAGCAGACCGCTGCTTGTCTGGCTAAACGCCTATTTGTAATACGCGTTTTCGGTACGCGTGTGGTCGGTATCATCCACCACTTGGGTCAGCTCAGGGATTTGCTGCTTGAGTTGCACTTCGACGCCTTGGCGCAACGTCATATCGACCGCCGAGCAGCCTTGGCAACCGCCGCCGAATTTTAGCACCGCGGTCAGGCCAATACCTTCTTCTTCGATTAATTCAAGCAGTTGAACGTCACCGCCATGCGCGGCAAGACCGGGGTTAATCTCTGATTGCAGTACATAGTTGATACGCTCTTCAATGCTGGCATCCGCGCCCACTTTAGGCACTTTTGAATTGGGCGCACGGAAGGTCAGCTGCCCACCAAAGCGGTCTTTGTTGTAGTCGATGACCGCATCTTCAAGATACGGCACAGAAGCGGCGTCAATAAAGGCGCTAAAGTCATCATAACGCAGCTGCAAATCTGCTGCATCTTCTTCGCCAGGTTGGTTGTATGCCATGCAGCATTCAGCGCGCGGCGTGCCTGCATGCTCAACAAAGATACGCACGCCAATGCCGTCGGTGTCTTGCTTTGACAACAGCTCGGCTAGATAGCCTTGCGCAGATTCGGTAATGGTGATGTTGCTTTTGATATCGGTCTGTTCGGTATCTAGCGCAGATTGGTAGTCGGTCGTTTGGGCGTCACTCATAATCATTCCTAATCGGGTGTGTGATATAAGGCGTGGTCACCAAAAGCGCTCAAGGCTTTATAGCAGCACGTCTTATCGTTATCGGTGATTGCACCAGCTGGCGGCGACCCGTCACTGGCAATATAAGGGCTATCGCGTGTCCAAAATGAGCCGTTTGCGCATCACTTCGGCACAAAGCGCGATACAGTGCTTATCATATCGGTCTTCTTGCCGTAAATATCAAGTCATTGGCAACATTATAACGCAATCTTCGGTTAATTCCGACCGCGCTACTGCGGATTTAATGACCAAGGCAGTCGCTACACGCGTCATGGTATTTCTATACGCGTTGTCACTTGTCAGCCCTTGGGGGCTATGTCAGTATTGGCAACACTAAAAATAAAAGCAATGCTAAGGAGCTGGCGGGTATGAGTATGCTACCTGAACACAATCTACAAGCGTCCACGGACGATACGCATAACAACGCGATGGACGACAGACATTATCAATATTTGGTCTTTATCGGCCGCTTTCAGCCGTTTCACCACGGACATAAAGCCGTGATTGACGAGGCACTGACCCGCGCCGACGAGGTCATCATGCTTATCGGCTCGGCAAATCTGCCGCGCAGCCTGCGCAACCCCTTTAGCGTTGAAGAGCGCAGCGCGATGATTAAGGACGCGTATTCTGCCGAGGACGCCGCACGTATTCACTGCGTTGGGCTGGATGATGCACTGTACAACGATACCCGCTGGCTGCAATATGTGCAAAAAGGTGTGGTCTCGGTCACAGGCGATGTCCACGCCGATATTGGCTTGATTGGACATTCAAAAGACAGCTCGTCGTATTATCTGTCACTGTTCCCCAACTGGGCATCGGTCTCTGTACCCAATTATCAAAATCTCTCTGCCACACCGATACGCGACAGTTTTTTGATGGGCGCGACCCCCACCTCAGTACGCACGCCCGAATCGACGCAGCACGTGCTTGAGCAGTTTAAACAGACAGCCGATTATAAGCGCTTGCACGAAGAGGCAGGCTTTATTGATGAGTACAAAAAACAGTGGCGCAATGCCCCTTACCCGCCGACCTTTATGACCGCTGATGCGCTGGTCGTGCAGTCGGGGCATATCTTGCTTGTGGAGCGCGGCGGTATGCCAGGGCGCGGACTGTGGGCATTGCCAGGCGGTTTTATCAATCCCAAAGAGACGCTGTTTGATGCCTGTATCCGTGAGCTGATTGAAGAGACGGGGCTGAGCGTGTCTGAATCGGCACTGCGCAGCTCGCGCCACAGCCAGCATACCTTTGATGACCCGTACCGCTCGGCACGCGGGCGCACCATTACCCAAGCATTTTACTTTCAGCTTAAAAACGACCCGATGGGCTTGCCAACATTAACGGCGGCGGACGATGCGGCAAAGGCGTTTTGGTTGCCACTGTGCCAGCTTGATGCGACCAAAATGTTCGAAGACCACTATGCGATTATTACTAAGATGGTGGGATTGTAAGGGTTAAAAGAGTAGATAAGCCTATTTTATGGCACCGCCATAGTACAAGTCATCACAACATAAAATAATTACCGATAAGAAAAGCAAAAAATCAGGCACAGGAGCGCCGTATGTTTACCCGTAATTTGCACAATTTGATATTAAATACCGACAGCTACAAAACCTCGCATTGGGTGCAATACCCAAAAGGCAGCGAGTATTTATCCAGCTATATTGAGGCGCGCAAAGGCGATTTTGATGTGCTGTTTTTTGGCTTACAAGCCTTTATTAAAGAGTACCTCAGCACGCCCATCACCCATCAAGACATCGACGAGGCAGAAGCGGTCATCAATGCGCATGGCCTGACCTTTAACCGTGCAGGCTGGGAGCGTCTGGTGGACAAGCATGGCGGCTATCTGCCGCTACGTATCGATGCGGTACGTGAAGGCAGCGTGTTGCCCGTCTCGAACGTGGTCTGTCAGGTGGTCAATACCGACCCTGAGTTTTATTGGCTACCGAGCTATATCGAGACAGCTTTGCTGCGCGCCATCTGGTATCCATCCACAGTCGCCAGTATCTCGCATTACTGCAAAGGCATTCTTCGTCAAGCGCTAGAAAAATCCGCCGACAGCACCGAATCGCTGACGTTTCGTCTGCATGACTTTGGCGCACGCGGCGCGTCAAGCATGGAAACGGTGGCGCTGGGCAGTCTTGCGCACTTGGTCAACTTTGCGGGCACTGACGCCTTGAGCGCGCTGGTCGCTGCCAGCCGCTGGTATGGCATGACCGATGAGATGCCCGCGTTTTCTATCCCTGCCGCCGAGCACAGCACCATGACCGCATGGGGTCGCGCGGGCGAAACCGACGCCTACGCCAATATGCTCGATCAGTTCGGCGGTGAGGGTCGCGCCTTTTCGGTGGTGTCAGACAGCTATGACTTGTGGAATGCCATTGACAATATCTGGGGCGGTACGCTAAAAGCAGAGGTGGAAACCATGGGTGGCACGCTGGTCATCCGTCCCGACAGCGGCGAGCCTGCCAAAGTGGTACGCGAAGCATTAGAGCGCCTTGCGGTCAAGTTCGGCACGCGCACCAACAGTAAGGGCTACAAAGTCTTGCCCGACTATATCCGCATCATTCAAGGCGATGGCATCAACCCGCACAGCTTGCAAGGCATCCTAGATACGGTCATGCAGGCAGGCTTTAGCGCAGAAAACGTCACCTTTGGCATGGGCGGCGGGCTGTTGCAGCAGGTCAACCGCGACACCATGAGCTGGGCGATGAAAGCCAGCGCCATTCGTATCGATGGGCAGTGGCATGACGTCTATAAAGACCCCGTTACCAGCCACGCCAAACGCTCCAAAAAAGGACGCATGGCACTGATAAAAGACAACAACGGCAAAGTCAGCACCATTCGTGAAGAGGAACTGCGCGATACAGATGACAACCTACTACAGACGGTGTATCTGGATGGTAAGCTGATGATTGATGAGCGCCTTGATGTCATTCGTGAGCGTGCTGGATGGTAACGCACATCAAGCATCTGCTTTTTGCGCCGCTCTACTTGTATCAAGGGCGCAAAGTCAAACGCAGCACCCTGCGCTTGCCTGAGCCTATAGGCGCGCGCTGTGGGCAGATGGATTTTGCGCATGGTGGTAATGCCCAAGCGACGCAGCGTCAGCAGACATTAAGACTAATGATCGTCGGTGACTCTGCGGTCGCTGGGGTCGGTAGCGACACTCAGCAAGACGCGCTCGTAGGGCAACTGCTATTGGCATTCCCGCAACAACCGTCTATAACGGCGCAGTTTAAAACGCTGATATAGTCGGTCAACGCCACGACAGGGCATACCAGCTTTGATGTCTTACGTCGCCTGTATGTGCTGCCAAAACCGCCGCAGCCTATTGACGTGATGGTCATCAATGTCGGCGTGAATGACACCACCAAAAACGTCGCGCGCGTACAGTGGCAACAGCATTTGACGCAGATTATCGCCATTGCACAGCGTAAATTTGGGGCACAGGCATTGATTTTTTTGGGTTTGCCGCCGATGGCAGAAATGCCCGCCCTACCTGCACCGCTTAGTGGCTTTATCGGTGCCAAGGCGCAGCGTCTGGATCACGACTTACAAGATATCTGCGCGCAGCATGACGGCGTGTATTATCTGCCTGTTGATTTTTCAAAACTGGCTACGCAGCAGCGTATCGAGCCTGCCTTGGTATTTGCCCGTGATGGCTTTCATCCGAGCAGCCTGACCTACCAACACTGGGCGGGGCAGCTGGCAGAAAAGATTGCCGAGCTGTTAGCCGAGCACTAAAGCGCGCTGCATCACCATAAAAGACCGACCCCATAAAACAGGCACAAAAAAACCGCTGAAGACACAGCGGTTTTTTTTGGCAAAAAGAGCGGCTTATTCAGCAGCTTTTTTCTTGCTACGGCCACCAAAAGCGCCAAAACGCTTGTTGAAGCTCGCAACACGACCTTCGGTAGACGTTTTACGTTGCTCGCCTGTGTAGAACGGATGCGATGCACTTGAGATATCAAGTGGGAAGTATGGGTATTCTTTACCTTCATACTCACGAGTCGCTTTGGTGCTTACGGTTGAGCGAGTCAAGAAATACACGTCAGCGTTGGTGTCGTGGAATAGAACTTCTTGATAGTTTGGGTGGATATCTTTACGCATAATATACTCTCTAGGTCCGATGTATCGACAGCGAGTGCCGCTACGTGACTGAGGCACTAAGCCCATCTGAAAATACAGCAACTGGGTCACTGGCTCATTCCAGCACCAAGCACCATATTTTTGTTTACTTAGCCTTCCCCAGTGGGAAAATCAAACCGCGATTTTACCGACTTTTTGCGCCAGTGGCAAGCCGCCATCGACCTTGCGTGTGCTTGCTTTTGCTTAATATCAAGCGTTTTGCTCATGCTCAAGTATACAGGAATGTAAAAAATCGTAACATAAAGGCCTGTGATAACCGCAACGAAGTCCATTATAATAACATCCAGTTTCACAATAAGACTTATTATTTAAGTTTAATTAAACAATAGGGCTTAACATTGTATTGCCGTTTTTATTATTTTTATGAGACAAGGATATTGTTATGACTCGTTTATCTAGCCGTTTTGCCGCTACTGCTTCAAAAGCCGTTATTCTAGGTGCCGTTATCGGTGCCAGCAGCCTTGCCAGCGCTGCACTACCGACCCAGTGGGAGCTGGACAACTCGCATACCCGCGTGGGCTTTTCTGTTGACCACATGGGCTTTTCAACCGTCATGGGGCGCTTTGCAGATGCCCAAGGCAGTGTCAACTACAATATGGCACAGCCGAACCAAACGACGGTCAACTTCACCATTCCAACCAGCAGCATCGATACAGGCTGGGAAGCGCGTGATGAGCACCTGATGGGCGAGCAGTTTTTTAACGTTAAGAAGTACCCAACCATGACCTTTAAGTCAACCAAGGTACAGTTCATGAACCCGCAGCAAGCCAAAGTAATGGGTAATCTAACCATGCTGGGTCAAACCAAGCCGCTAACGCTAAACGTGACACTCAATAAAATCGCCAACAGCCCATTGACCAACGCACCTGTGATTGGTTTCCGTGCGACAGGTAATATCGACCGTGTTGCCTATGGTATGGACGCGTACGCCGCTGGCATCACCACCAATGTACCGATTCAAATTGATGCAGAATTGGTCGAAAAAAGCGCCAAATAAGCCCGCGTTTTTGCCATAAAAGTGCTATAAAAGCGCCATAGAAAAAGCCCGCAACGCGTTATCGGTTGCGGGCTTTTTTACGTTTTACAAGTAGCTGTCTTGGTGTTTTTTATAAATAGCTACTGATTATTTGGCATGAATCACGTGCCAAACGTCAAACTTCTCATCGCCGTGCATGTCGCCGACTTTGGTGTCATTGGCGTAGAAGTATAGCGGCTTGCCATTCATTGCCCATTGGTATTTGCCATCTTCACGTTGGAATGGGGCAAATTGTCCTGAGGCTTTGGCATTGCTCGATGCCATAAATGCAGGCCACGCGACCATACAGACCGAGCCACACTCTGAGCGGTTCATCGAGTCTTTGTCATAGGTGTATAGGGTCATGTGGTTTTTGGCGTCCACCAAGATGCCGTTTTTGCTGGTCACAGGCGCCATATTGTTGGTGTTGCTATACACATCGTGCATACCTGAATCATCGGTACCCACCGCATTTTTTAGGGTTGAACAGCCAGTGAGTGCCAACACGCCCATCAAGGCTGAGGTCATGAGTATCTTTTTCATATCAAATTCCTTTATATCGTTATTGTTGTTGCCATCGGTTGTTGTATTATCGCTGCCTACGCATGTTTAGCGCTGGGCGTGCGCTCAATAGCCTCATGCCAATAACGCGGGACACGAATATGATGACTGAAGCGTGCGTGTCGATATTCTTGTACAGCGGTATTATTACGCCAGCTATTGATGGCTTTAATATAGCATAGGCACAAAGTAGCGTATGGTCTCACTGCAAAAACTTACAAAACCGTAGCATAATACCCCAGCACTGCGCGGTGCTCTTGTGCGTGCTGCCGCGCAACCAACGCGCCCGTTATTTGCGGGCGGTCGTAGGCTGGCGCGCTTAACAGAGACCTACGCTTTTGACAAAACTTATGTATCTGTTTACGTATTTACCGCGTTAGTTACCTAATTTTTTCGTACACTACGCTTATAAAAACGCACACAACGCAAAAATGTACACAACGCAGTAACAAACTGGCTTTTAACCACCGATAAAGCTTATACGACGGTCGGCATTCCGCTGACACCGTCTTTATTGATATAAAATTGCCCTTTTTTATTCCCCATTCATTGTTGATGTTGACATCAAGGATATAACGACGACCATGACCGATTCTGCAACTTTCGTTTCCAGTGCTCACGAGCAGCGTTCCAGTCAAGTAACAGACACGGCCGCGCCCACTCGGGTAGGTATCTTGGGTGGCGGTACGGCAGGCTCGACCATTGCCATCCGTCTGGCGGCGCTGGGTATTGAAACGTATGTCTTTGAGCAAAAATCCTCACTGATAGATGGTCCGCCGATGTGTCATTTGCACGCTGGTGGCAATCTGTACCGTGAGATACCCGATGACGATTGCGTGGCGCTGCTCAAGCAGTGCATTGATATCGTCCGTTTGTACCCCTACACCATCGATGTGCGCCCCACAGTATTCGCAGTGCCGACCCGTGATGATGGGCAGCCTGAGGACTTGCTGCCGCGCCTTGAGACCCTCACCCAAGCCTATCGTGCGCTGATTGCAGAAGATGAGCTGAACAAAGTGTTGGGCGAGCCTGAAGATTATTATCAGCTATACAGTCATGACCAACTGCTTGAGCTGGCAAGCCGCAAACAAGTGGCGGTACCGCGCAGCGTCGATGAGTGGATGATACCTGTTGCGAAGTATTTGGACTTAAATAAAGTCAAATATCCTTTGATTGTGGTACAAGAATACGGCTGGAATATTTTTCGCTTGGCGGCGTCAGCGTCATTGGCACTCGAGGCCTATGACCATGCGCATGTCTTGACCAACACCCAAGTCATTGAGGTGTCTGAGCAAACCGCGCCCAAGGAAAATGAAGACCTCGATGGCACGCGGCGCTGGCGCATTGATTATGAGATGGCAAACGGCAGCCATAATCACGTGGACGTGGATTATCTGGTCAATGCCTGCGGTTTTGAGACAGGGATTATCGACGATATGGTCGGCGTGCCCGTCACACGTATGGTGGAGTTTAAGTCCTCTTACATCACCCATTGGGGTCAAGCGGGCGGGCAGATACCTGAGATTATCATCTACGGTCAGCGCGGTACGCCTGAGGGCATGGCACAGCTGACGCCGTATCCTGAGGGCTATTTTCAGATTCATGGTATGAGTAAATTCATTACCCTATTTGAAGATGGGCTCGTGGCCTCAAGTGAAGACAGCGCCCAGCCTGCACTGCCTGAGCAGTACCTACACTACATCAAAGACGGCTGGGACCGTGCGCCACTACAAGCGCGCAGTCAGCAAGCCATTGATTATGTCAGCGAGTTTGTACCGACCTTTAACAGCGCACGCACTGTGGGCAATGCGTTGTATGGCGCGCAGCAAATCCCTGGCGAAGATGACACCCTGCGCGTGGCGGACGTGAGCCTGTATCCAGACAAATACTACGCGCGTGCTGAAAACGTCAAAGCCTCCTCTACCCTGCTTGCGGCAGATGAAATCGTCGGGCAGCTTGAGGACATCGGACTGCTAAGCGCTGATTTGCCTGCCAATCAGGACCGCTATGCGCATGAATGGGACTATCTGGTACACACCGATGATGGCATGGTTGATGCAGTCGCGCGGACACTTGCCTGCGAGCGTGGGTTTCCAACGGCGATGGCCAAGGTCAATCACAGCCTACGCGAGTTGAGCTTGGTCAGCCTCACTCCTGCAGAAAGTTAGAACAGACACACCATAAAAGCTCATCACAAAAAAGGCGCTGTCTATCAAAACAGCGCCTTTTTTTACGTGGTATCAATGGGCGGTAGAATCAGCGGGGTTCGCTATTAATTGCCCACCATGGTTTGGGTATCGACCTGATCGTCAATCGCCACAATCACTTGTAGCGCGTCAATGGCTTCAGCGATGCTGTTACAAACCACCAAGCGCTCTAGGTCTTGCGCTTTCATAAAGCCTTCTGCAGCGGTATAACGCAAATGCTCGATGAGACGGTCATAAAAACCATCGATGTTTAAGATAATCATCGGTTTTTCGTGCTGGTACAGCTGACGCCATGTGGCGATTTCCATAATCTCTTCGAGTGTGCCAAGACCGCCAGGCAGGGTGATAAAGGCATCGGCGTATTCTGCCATGACGGTTTTGCGGGTGTGCATGGTGTCGGTTAAGTGCAGGCGGGTCAGATTTTGATGCGCCACTTCGTGCTTGAGCATAAAGGTCGGAATCACGCCCACCGCCTCAGCACCACCTGCCATCACCGCATCTGCCACCGTACCCATCAACCCGATGCTTGCCCCGCCGTAGACCAGTCCCATGCCGTTGTTTGCCAAGGCAGCCCCCAACTCACGGGCAGCGTTTTCATACACCACGTCATTGCCCAAGCGAGAGCCGCAATACACGGCAACAAGGGGCATGTTTAAGCTGGCTTTGTCTACGGCTTGCTCGATATGGCTGATGTCTTTACTGGTCAGTACGTCATAAGGCTCAGAAGGGTTTGCGTTACGATTTTTTTGCATATGCTGTCCTTGATGAATGGTAGAGTATATTTTTAGTCGTTGTCGTTTGGTTTTATCGTCATTATTTGGCTCAATCACTGCCAGCGTATTACGGCATCACAGCGTATTGGCGCTGTCTTCATATTAGCACAAGCCATTCGTGCACGCGCCCGTTGCGCGGCATTTATACGCAATTTGTACATTACTTAGCCAATAGGTAAAACGCTTATGTCCCAAGACGCCCCCACACCGAACCCTCATCCGACCAAGCGCCTGTTTGCAACGGGTGCAAAGGCGGTCGCGGTTATCTTGTTTTTGTTCGTCGTGCAGCAAATCATCACCAAAGGGCTGCCCGATATGTCCATATATGTGCAAGAAAAATGGCAAGGCATTCGACTGTTACAAGAGCCGCTACCGAGCGAAAACAGCTTGCCCAATCCTCTGCCCGAGCAGCGATTGGTGGACACATGGGGCGGCGCGCGCAGCAATGGGCGCACGCATGAGGGCATCGATATTTTTGCGCCGCGTGGCACACCGATTCAAAGCACCACCGATGGCATCGTGCGCAAGGTCGGTGAAGACAGACTGGGCGGACGCGTGGTCAGTATCGTCGGTCCTGGCGGCGCAGGACATTACTACGCGCACTTAGAGGACTATGCAGACATCGTGGTTGGCGACTGGGTCGATGCTGGTGAAGTGATTGGCTATGTGGGCGACAGCGGCAACGCCAAAGGCACGCCGCCGCATTTGCATTATGGTATTTATATCAGTGGTAGCGCGGTCAATCCCTACCCGCTACTCCAAAAAGATGCGCCTGCGCAATAATCAAATCAGGCATGCGCCATAAACCATGCCGCGTTATAGCAGCGGCATTTTTGGCAAGGCGTGCTGTTTGGGCACGCTCTTATCATCCGCCTTGATACAGTTATTGGGAAAGACGATGCTAAAGGTCGAGCCTTTGCCCTCTTCTGAGTCGATGTGCAGCTTGGCATTATGCTGATACAAGACGTGCTTTACAATCGCCAGACCCAGACCTGTGCCGCCAGTGGCGCGGCTGCGTCCGCTATCGACGCGATAAAAACGCTCGGTCAAGCGCGAGATATGATGCGGCGCGATACCAATGCCATCATCCGTCACCGAAAACTCGCAGCCTTCAACCACCGATTGCCAACTGATGACGATGTTGCCGCCTTTTGGCGTGTATTTGATAGCATTGACCACAAGGTTTAACAGCGCACTGTTTAAATACAGCTCCGCGCCGTATAGGTTGTCATCGCTGTGTATCTCAAGGCTGATATGGTGCCCATAGTCCTTGTTGTATACCTTGGCATCGTCATACAGCTGGGTCAGCAGCTTACGCATGTCTATTTTGGTTAAGGTCGGTTTTTCTTCATTTTCAAGGCGTGAAAGCAGCAGTAAGTCATTGACGATGCTGTTCATACGTGCGGTTTGCTGCGTCATGAGCGACAACCCGCGTTGCCACTTGGGCTCAAGGTCGGGCTGGTCAGAAAAGGTCTCAAGATAGCCCATCAGCACCGTCAATGGCGTGCGCAGCTCATGGCTGACATTGGCCACAAAGTCGCGGCGCATCTGCTCCAAGTGTTGCAGACGGGTCACGTCATAGATAATCAGCAGCTTGTCGCCGCCAAAATGGGTGACTTCGCATTTTAGGTAGCGGTCAGGGCTTTTCCATGACACCAGATGGATGCCATTGTTCGGCGCGGCGGTAGTGCGGTAATACTCGAGAAATTCAGGCTCGGTGATGAGATTAAAGATACTGTTGCCTTGGTCGCTGGATTCTAGCGCGAGCAAATCCTCAGCCGCTTGGTTCCACCACTCCAGCCCGTCGTTGTCGTTGAGCAGTATCACCGCATCTTGACGCGCCAGCAGGGAGCTGCGGATTTTTTTGACCAAACCCATCATTTTTTGCTGAGTGATTTGTTCTTGTTGGCGGTTGTGATACAGCTGTGCGGCGACCACGCTCAGCCCGCCGAGCATGTCTGGTGGCGGCGTGCTGATGGATTTGTTCAGCCATTCATCAAAGCGGTGTAGCGCATACATTCGCCAAAAGATATACAGCAGCAGTGAGGCGGTGATACAACCGAGCAGATACGAGCTATACAGCCCAAGCAGCACCCCCATGCACAACGAAAACAGCAGCCAGCGGATGTCTGCAAACAGCAAGGCATAGCGGTGGGTATTGGACGGCGGTTGGTTATGCGGCATCATCGTTGCGCCTATCCTCAATCACAGATTTATCAATACAAGAGATAAAGTACCAAAAACGCTTGGCGCGTTAGGATTCTGATTCCATCACGTTAGAAAAGCGGTAGCCTGTACCACGGACGGTCTGAATCAAGCCTGCGTAGTCGTAGGGCGCAAGCAATTTGCGCAAACGGCGAATGTGTACGTCAATGGTGCGGTCTTCGATATACACATTGCCGCCCCACACTTGGTCGAGCAGCTGGGTGCGAGTGTAGGCGCGGTCAGGATGACTCATAAAAAATGCCAGCAAGCGGTACTCGGTCGGGCCAATCTCAATCACTTTGCCATCGGCACTGACGCGCTGGCTTTTTGGGTCAAGGCTCAGCCCTGAGACGGTAATCGGCTTGCTGCCACTCAGCGCACTGCTACGACGCAGCACCGCCTTGATGCGCGATACCAGCTCGCGGGTCGAGAACGGCTTGGTGATATAGTCGTCCGCGCCTGCGTCCAGACCGTGTACCTTGTTGCTCTCTTCACCTTTCGCGGTCAGCATAATCACGGGAATTTCAGAAAGCATGTCGTCTTTTTTGAGCATGCGACAAAAATCAATGCCGCTTTTGTCCCCAGGCAGCATCCAGTCGAGTAAAATCAGCGCAGGACGATGGTCAACCACTTGCTGATGCGCCTCAGAGACGTCCGTCGCTTGTAGGCACTCATACCCTGCCATTTCAAGTGTCATTGTAATCATCTCACAAATGGCTGGCTCATCTTCGACGATTAAAATTTGTTCACTTTGCATATCTTAACCTCATGGGTGTACACATTAGGTGCGAAAAAAAACGATAAGTACTCGCCACTATGCCCCTATTAAACGGCTTTTGTATGACGAATTGATGACACTTTGATGTTAATTTATCTCCAGTATAAAGTTAAGTGGTCCATCATTGGTACTGCTGACTTGCATATTTGCGCCAAACTGCCCTGTCGCTACATTGGGGTAACGCGCTTTGGCATACTCGACCAGCTCAGCGAACAAATCGCGCGCAGCATCGGGCGGCATCGCGTCACCAAAGTCAGGGCGACGTCCCTTTTGCGTGCGCGCCATCAAGGTAAACTGCGAGACGAGCAGCAGCCCGCCGCCGACTTGCTCGACGTTTAAATCCAAAAGACCGCGTTTGTTCTCATCCGTGGTATTTTCAAAAATACGGTAGCCCAAAATTTTATCAATCATGCGCTTCGCGTGCGCGAGCGTGTCGTCGTGCCCAAGCCCAATGTACGCCAGTACCCCCTGCTCAATCTCACCGACGCACACCGCATCGACGGTTACAGATGCGTGCGCAACACGCTGAATCAATGCTTTCATCTTACGCTCCTATTACGATTATACGCATACCTGCTACAGTGAGCATGCTACTATAGACCCTAACTGACAAGCATAATGCCGCAATGCGATTGCAGCTGTGTGCTTGTTGCAGTGACTTCACTGGATGATCAGCACAGGTCATCTGAACACTATCCTGTGTGCTGGGCAGCGTTGTGCTTACACTGGGCACGGATAAGCGGTTTATTCTTTATTGATTATGTAGGCGGTTTTGATATGAATTTATTTACCACGCTGCAACAACTGGTGCCCCAGCAGCGCTTGAGCGAAGTGGCTGGACGTTTGGCTGCCAGTCGTCACCCAATGGTCAAGCGCGCGTTTATCCGCAGCTTTGCCAAAGCGTACGATGTTAAATTAGATGACTATGCGCGTCAAAATTTAAACCAGTATGAGAGCTTTAACGACTTTTTTACCCGCGAATTAAAAACCGATGCGCGGCAGATTGAGCGTGGCGATCATGGCATCGTCTGTCCTGCCGATGGCGTCATCTCACAGCTCGGTCAGATTCATGAAAACAAGCTATTGCAAGCCAAAGGGCGCTATTATGACATCGGTCAGCTGCTTGCCAATAGCGACGATGGCAGTCACTTCTTAGATGGCAGCTTTGCGACGATTTATCTGGCACCCAGCAACTACCACCGCGTACACATGCCGTTTGCAGGGACGTTGACCAAAACCCGCTACGTGCCAGGCACGCTGTTTTCGGTCAATACCACCACTGCCACACACATTCCTGACCTGTTTGCGCGTAACGAGCGCTTGGTCTGTATGTTCGATACCGAATATGGCAAGGCGGCGGTGGTCATGGTCGGCGCGATGATTGTCGCGGGAATTGAGACCTGTGCGACGGGCAAAATCAGCCGCACCGAGCACATCCAAGAACAAACCCACAATCTGCGCCTGATGCAAGGCGATGAGCTGGGGCGTTTTTATCTTGGCTCTACCGCGATTGTGGTACTGCCAAAAGCAGCGGGCATGCATTGGCAAACGCACCTACGCGCGCAAATGCCCGTGGTCATGGGTCAACTGCTCGGTTCAGCCGTTGCGCCGAGCGAGGCGGCAGTCACGCCCGTAGCGGACACCGCTGCGACTGCGAACACGCCGTCATCTACCGTTGATTTGGCCACACCGAAAGCGGAGATACCCACCGAAGGACCGCTACCCCCAAAAACGCCGTAGACCGCGCACGACAGTCGTTATATAAAAAAGCGTACCGAGTTTGGTACGCTTTTTTGTGTTGGTCGCCTATAGATTATTGAATCTCTTTAATCAGACCGCTGATGGTCTTAAACGCAGGGTCTTCGCTACTGCGGCACAGCTCAAATAGGATGGACTCTACGGTCGTAATAACCCCACCTGCACGGCGAATGCGGCGGATGGCTTGTTTTTTATCATAAGGAAAACGCGAGCCGACCGCATCGGCGATAATCACAGGCTGCATGCCATTGTCTAATAAGTCAAGCGAGGTCTGCATGACGCACACATGCGCCTCAGCACCATAGACCAGCACCGTACTGCGGTTTTGCTGCGCCAGATAATGCCATGCGTCGTTGTTGTCACAGGCGCTAAAGGTGGTCTTGTCAAAGCGCTGGCGGTTTTTTTCCTCAAGCACGTCCATGACCTCAGGCAAGGTGCTGCCCAAACCATGACTGTACTGCTCGTTTAGCATGATGGGGATATTCAGTGCTTGCAAGCCTTTGGTTAAGATGATGACTTTTTTAATAATATTGTCGTGGTCATCGATGTGCGGTATCAGGCGCTCTTGCACATCCACCATCATGGCTTGGGTGTTTTCGCGGGCGATACGGTACGTGCGGTCGGTAATCATTGTGGACATAATACGCTCCTTGTACAAACGAGTAGTGCGGGTTTATCGTACTTGTTTTTTGCTCTTGTTATTGATTGAGTGACCTTATCATTTAGTCATAATTTGTTGAGTACGTCAATTAAGATACGTTATCCGCAACATAAAAAAGGTCTCACAATCGATGTCAGACCTTTGTTGTTGTATTCAATGCGTTTATAGCGTTTAAACACAGGCTGGGCGTTTAAGCATATCTCACACGTTCAGCTTATCTAAACACCATGCCCCCATCGGTTAAGATGGTCTGTCCTGTGATGTAGTCGGAATCTTCTGAGGCTAAGAAAGACACTAAGTTTGCGACATCGTTGGGCTGCTGCGGACGACCCGCCAAAATCCCGCTGGTAAACTCATTCCACGCTTGTTTTGGCTCATAGCCTTTGTGCTCGACGAACGCTTGGTCGATGCGCTCCCACATCGAGGTATCAGCCACCCCTGGGCAGTAGGCATTGACGCGAATGTCATACTTTGCAAGCTCTTTGGCGGTCGCGTAAGTAAACGCACGCACCGCAAATTTACTGGCACAATAAAGGCTGAGCATCTCATAACCTTCGTGACCTGCGATACTACAGGCGTTAATAATCTTGCCAATACCGTCTTGATTCTTCATCTGTTCGGCAGCGGCTTGGGTACCAAAAATCACGCCTTTGATATTAATATCAAATACCCGATCAATCTCTGATTCTTCAATCTCTAAAAAAGGCGCCACCGATTCGACGCCTGCATTATTGACAAAGACGTCTAAGCGACCGAATGTGTCTACCGCGTGTTTTGCAAGCTTAAACTGATCGTCACGTTTGAGCACATTGCCGACGACCGCACTCACATCAAAGCCTGCGTCAGTGAGTTCTTTTTCTGCCTTTTTCAGGTTGTCTTCATTGATATCATGGATGACCACTTTAAAGCCGTCGTGTGCTAAGCGTTTGGCAATGGCGTTTCCGAGTCCAACGGCTGAGCCAGTGACGACGGCAACTTTTGTGGCTGTTGTTTTAGAATCCTGAGCGTTCTGATTGTCTGACATAATCGACCTCATATTATTATCGTTCGTTGACCTAATAAAAACAGTTAGGCGGTATGGGCACTATGAGGATTCATAGCGCCTTCAGTCAGATTAGCACAAACAAACGTCTAATATTGAGAGCCGCATACGCTTTTAAACAAATCTAAAAAGCGGGCAATACACAATACAATATTGCTCTCATTATTCATTATTAAATAAAAAAAGCGCCTGAATATCAGACGCTCTTTTAACAGTATATTTTATGGACAGTCGTCTTAAAAAGCCAGCTGTATCACAGACGACAGTTAATACTTATCTACACCCGCTCAATCACAGTCGCGATGCCTTGACCCAAACCAATACACATGGTGGCAAGACCGATTTGCGTGTCTTGTTGCTCCATAGCATTTAATAGAGTCACGGTGATGCGTGCGCCTGAGCAGCCCAGCGGATGCCCAAGAGCAATCGCGCCGCCATTGATATTAACAATGTCTTGCTTGTCTTGCAGGTTCAGCGCTTTTAATACCGTAAGGCTTTGTGCGGCAAAGGCTTCGTTAAGTTCAATAGTTTGGATATCATCGAGGCTCATGCCCGCACGCTTGAGCGCTTTTTTGGTGGCGGGCACTGGACCGTAGCCCATAATCGCTGCGTCACAGCCTGCCACCGCCATGCTGCGGATACGCGCACGCACATTGAGTCCCAAGTCTTTTGCCTTTTGCGCGCTCATGACCAGCATGGCAGATGCGCCGTCCGACAGTGCTGACGAGGTCGCCGCCGTGACGCTGCCGCCTTTGGGGTCAAACACAGGGCGCAGCTGCTGCATTTGCTCCAGCGTGGCATCGGGGCGAATCACTTCATCGACGGTACACAGCTGCAAGCGCCCTTGCTCATCATGCCCTTCGATACCGATAATTTCATTGTCAAAGCGCCCTTCGGTGGTCGCTGCCCATGCGCGGCGGTGCGACTCCAGACCAAAGGCGTCTTGCTCTTCGCGGCTGATGTTGTTCATACGTCCGAGCATCTCAGCGGTCAAGCCCATCATGTTTGAGGCTTTGGCGTAATGCTTGGAGGCGGCGGGGTTTAGATCCACGCCATGCATCATGCCAACGTGACCCATGTGCTCGACGCCGCCAATGATGAAGACGTCACCTTGGTTGGTCATGATTTGCGCGGCAGCGGTGTGTAGCGCCTGCATAGATGAGCCGCACAGACGGTTGACGGTTTGTCCGCCTGCGGTTTTGGGGATGTCAGCAAGCAGACCGATATTGCGCCCGATGTTTAGCCCCTGCTCTAGCGTCTGGTTGACGCAGCCCCAGATGACATCTTCGACGTCTTGCGGGTCAAAGTCGTTGCGCTCGACCAAGGCGCGTACCAATTCAGCCGAGAGGCTGTCGGCGCGCACATGGCGGAACATGCCGTTTTTTGATTTTCCCATGGCGGAGCGGACACCATCCACGATGACCACGTCTTTTGGGCTTAATGTTGTCATATGATTATTCCTTATCCTTGATGCTTGTTGTCGCGTTTTTATGTGTGTGTCGCGTGTGCTGCTGTCTAATCAGTGACGCAGCTTTGCTACGCATTAATTCACAGGATAAAAACGCTCACCATTTGCTGCCATATCGCGTAGTTTTTGCGGGGCTTCATAGGCTTTGCCCAAATGCGCGTATTTGTCACACAAGGCGATGTATGTATCCAGTCCCACTTGGTCGATGTAACGGCAAGGACCACCGCGGAACGGCGGGAAACCCACGCCCATAATCATAGCCATGTCTGCTTCCGCTGGCGTGGCGACGATGTTGTCCTCAAGGCAGCGCACGGTCTCATTGCAGAACGCCAGCATCATACGATTGACAATCGCGTCATCATCAAAGCTTTGTGCGTCTTTATCAGTCACGTCTTTTAATAGCGCGTAGGTCGCGTCATCGGTGACTTTTTTCGGCTTACCGCGCTTGTCGGTTTCGTAACGATAAAAGCCCTTGTCGTTCTTTTGACCCAAGCGCCCTGCTTCGTACAGATGCTCGATAGCGCCTTTATAGTCGGGCTTCATGCGATCAGGGTAGCCGTCTGCCATGACTTCTGCGCCGTGTACGCCTGTGTCCAGACCGACCACGTCAATCAGATACGCAGGACCCATCGGCCAGCCAAAACGCTCCATGACTTTATCGACGTGGGTAAAGTCCGCGCCTTGCTTTAGCAATAAATCAAACGCGCCAAAGTACGGGAACAGCACGCGGTTGACCAAGAAGCCTGGGCAGTCATTGACCACGATAGGGGTTTTGCCCATTTTGCTCGCCAGCGCAACGGTGGTGGCAATCGCCGCTTCTGACGATTTTTCACCGCGAATGACTTCAACGAGCGGCATACGATGCACAGGGTTAAAAAAGTGCATGCCGACGAAGTTTTCGGGACGCTCAAGCGCTTCGGCAAGATAGGTGATAGAGATGGTCGAGGTGTTCGATGCCAAAATACAATCGTCTTTGACCAGTCCTTCGACTTCTTTTAGCACGCTTTGTTTGATTTTTGGGTTTTCAACGACCGCTTCGATGACGATATCGGTCTCGCCAAAGTCGCCATAGTTTAAGGTTGGGCGGATGCGGCTTAGGGTTTTGCCCATGTCGGTAGCGCTGATTTTGTCACGGTCCACGAGTTTGCCCAGCAGTTTGCTCGCCTCGCCCATACCCAAGTCCAGCTGCTCGGCTTTGATGTCTTTCATGATGATTGGCAAGCCTTTGCTCGCCGCTTGATAAGCGATGCCGCCGCCCATAATGCCTGCGCCCAGTACCGCCGCTTCATTAATGTCGTGCGCGTCTTTGCTGTGTTTTTTCGCCAGCTTCTTAACCAATTGGTCGTTTAAGAACAAGCCAACGAGGCTCGCCGCTTGCGGGGTTTTTGCCGCTTTCACAAAATAAGTGGCTTCGACTTCAATCGCGGCATCACGTGTTTTATTGACGTGTTTTTCAATCGCTTCAATGGCAAGCGCAGGCGCGGGATATTGCTTGGGATTGGCTTTGGCAAAAATCATGCCCTTGGCACTGTTAAACGCCATCGCCTGCTCAAGTGGATTGAGCTTAATCGGTTGACGCTTTTCTTCACGTTTGGCTTGCCAGTCCAGCTCGCCTGAGATGCATTTTTTAACCAAATCAAGCGCCGCATCTTGCAAGTCATCATTACTAACCGTCGCATCGACCAAGCCCACATGCAGCGCATCAAGCGGCTTTTTGGGCGTGCCTGTGGCAATCAGCTCCAGCGCATTGTCCACACCAATCAGGCGCGTGGTACGTACCGTGCCGCCAAAACCTGGAAAAATACCAAGCTGAGTCTCGGGCAGACCGATGATTGCTTTATCACCCATCACGCGGTAGTCACAGACCAACGTCATCTCACAGCCGCCGCCCAAGGCTGCGCCATTAATCGCGGCAACTTTTGGAAATGGCAAATCTTCGAAGCGGTTAAAGACTTCGTTAATCTCGATAATCCAGTCGCGAATCTCATCTTCGGTTTGCGTAAAGGCGCTGACAAATTCGGTGATGTCCGCCCCCGCGATAAACACGCTTTTGCTGGAAGTGACGATAAGTCCTTTGATGTCGTTGCTCGCTTCTAGGGTGTTGACCACCTCGCTAAACTGCTGGTTGGTTTCGGCATCAAACTTATTGACGCTCTCGTTTTCTGCATTAAATTGCATATTGGCAATGCCATCTTCTAGCATGGTCACCGTGATGCGGTTTCCTTGATAGACCATAAAAATCTCCTTGTTATATCGTGCATTTATTCTAGTATTGATGTCGCGGCGGTAATAAAGCGTCTTTTAGTGTAGGGGCTGTGCTGGGCACTGTCACAAGCTATCGTGGGCGCACAAGTCACTATCTTTTTTTATTAGTGCTTGCGCCGTGTGCCCGTTTTCCGCTATAGCTGGGCGCGTGTTTCATCACAGCACATTTGCCCATTAAGTTATATCGCAAATGCGTAACGAGATGCACGGATACGCCGCGTACAAAGCCCGCTAAAACCCTGAACGTGCTACACTAAGCAGGTTTTATTATTGCCTCATACCGTGGTGTATTTATGACCGTTTCTGTATTACCTAAGAGCGCCCAAGCGCCCGCCAGCCCTGCTCGCCCCGCCACCAGCCATGATGCGATGCGCGCGCAGCTCGACCAAGATATTGCTGCCTTACTCACCGCTGCTGACTTGCCCAGCCCACTACTCGATGCCTGCCGTTATGTGATGACCGCGAGCGGCAAACGCGTGCGTCCGCTGATGGTGTTTAGCACCTTTGCCAGTATTGATAGCAGCGCGCATGCCGAGCAAGACCCAGCCGAGTCACGCTATGACATGGCGCGCCGTGCCGCCCTCGCGGTGGAGCTGCTACATACTTATTCGTTGGTGCATGACGACTTGCCGTGTATGGATGACGATGCGCTACGCCGCGGGCAGCCGACCTGCCATATCGTCTTTGATGAAGCGACCGCGCTGCTGGCAGGCGATGTGCTGCAAACGCTCGCCTTTGAAGCGCTGCATGCCGAATTGCCTACCTTTCGCCCCAGTGATGCATTGATTGCCAGCCGTCTAAGCGCTGTCTTTGCCCCACGCGCCCGCCGTATGGTGTCGGGACAAATGCTCGATTTAAACGCCGAAGCCAGCAGCTCGATTGTACAAAGCGAGCTAGAAGCCATCCACCGCGACAAGACAGGCGCGCTGATTGAAGCGGCTATCTTGATGGGCGGCATCTGTGCAGGCGCAAGCGATGCCCAGCAAGCGGCATTGATTGAAGCGGCAAAAGCGATTGGGCTTGCCTTTCAGGTGCAAGACGATATTTTGGACGTCACCATGAGCACCGATGACTTGGGCAAGCCTGCGGGCAGCGATGAAAAACTGGACAAGTCCACGTACGTCAAACTGATGGGAGTAGAGACGGCAACCGAATACGCCGAGTCGCTGTTTGCCACAGGTCGCGCCGCCGCCAGCACTATCAGTAAAGACAGCGATGCTGCTCAGCCATTGGTGACGCTGATTGACTGGCTGTGGGCGCGCAAAAAATAAGCGCGGCGATAAGTAAAGCGATAACTATAATAAGAAAAGCGAGCAAACCATGAGCGCACAACGCATCTACCTCGGCACAGGCGGCTATAGCGACACGGATTTGCTCGGCACGCTGTATCCTACTGGCACCAAAAAGACGGATTTTTTGCAAGTCTACGCCCAGCAATATGGCGCGGTGGAGATTAACAGCAGCTTTTATGCGCCGATTGGGCAAAAGGCATTTGCGGGCATGGTGGATAAAGCATATGTACAAGCGAACAGCGCGCTCAAATTCGCCGTCAAGCTGCATCAAGACTTTACGCATGTCCGTAAAGGCACGCCCGAGCACGCCGAAGCATTCTTAAATGCGCTATCTCCGCTGGTGGACGCCGACGCTTTAGCACCGTTATTGCTCCAGTTCCCGCATGGCTTTGACCGTACTCGTGAGCATCGTTTCTACTTAGCAGAGCTTGTCAGCTGGTTTAAGGACTATCCACTCGCCATCGAGTTTCGTCATAACGGCTGGCACACGCCGCAAGTGGTCGATAGCTTCCGCGAGCAAGGGCTGATTTGGTGCAGTGTCGATTATCCCAAAGTCAGCGGGCTGCCACCCTCGCGCCTGATATTTACCGAGCGCACAGGCTATCTGCGCATGCATGGCAATAACCTGAACTGGTGGGACGCGATGAGCGCGGCCGATCGTCACGACTACCGCTATAGTGCGGCGGAGATGCAGGACTGGGCGCAAGCGATTGCCAATCAACGCCAGCACTTTGATGTGCTGTATGTGTTTTTTCAAAACACGGTAAAGGCGCACGCGTACTATAATATTGCGATGCTTAGAGAGGCGTTAGCAGCGCACAACTTTGACGTATTGTAGTTAACCTAAACCCTAATTTAATAAGAGCGCTATGGATTCACTCAGTCAAATCGTCTTAGGTGCGAGTGTCCAAGGAGCAATACTTGGCAAATATCAGGGCCGCAAAGCCTACCTATACGGGGCGATACTGGGCACGCTGCCTGATTTGGATGTCCTGATTAGCTACCCCGACCCTATCAGCGACATGACCTACCATCGCAGCTTTAGTCATTCCTTATTTGTCCTGAGCGCATTAGGTATTGTCGGCGCTTGGCTCATTAGCCGCTATCATCGATGGCGCGATATGCCGCTGCCCTATTCAACGCGGCGCTTAGCACTCGCCATGACGTTGGTGTTGACCACTCATCCTATCTTGGACAGCTTTACCGTCTACGGCACGCAGCTATTTTGGCCGCTACAAGACCCGTTGCAGATAACCCCAATCAGTATTGCTTCCGTCTTTATCATTGATCCCTTCTATACCTTACCGCTACTGATAGCGGTAATCGTGGGCATTATAAAAGGGTGCAAACTTGCGGTATTCAAAGTAGGATTGCTGATGAACTGTCAGCGTCTTGCGGTTTGGATGCTGCTCCTCAGTAGTAGCTATTTACTGCTCGGCTTAGGATTAAAATACTATGCACAGTCGCAAGCTAAGCAAACTTTGGCAGCAGCTAATATCCATACGACGCGCATCAAAACCATGCCCGTCTTGCCGACGATACTCATGTGGCGTACCGTTGCCGAAGATAATGAGCATAGACTGATTGAACTCAGAGGCAGTGTCTTAGATAGCCGCTTGCCTGAATATCGCTACCTGATTCAGTACGACAACGCGCAGACGCTACGGGCAAACCTGCCAGCGCAAAGCCAACCTTACGCCCAGCGTCTTGACTGGTTCTCTGGTCACTGGACAGGGTATCGCGTCCAAATGCTACCCGCCGCTTCTACCACTGGCGATGCAGCCGAACAACTGATCGTTGATGACTTGCGTATGATGGCAGGTGACACGGCGTTCTTTAGTTTTGTGTTGGCAGATAAAGCCAATCAAAATGCGCAATGGCAAGCCATCACCCCGATAGACGCCCCTGTTATCAAGGTAGATAATGAGCCTACGTCGTCACGTTTTGAACTGATTCAGGAAGGCTTTGCACGGGTATTTGATGAGTCGATGGTAGATGGGGATAGTGGCTGGAAAGTGGTTGAATAAAGTTGGTTATTAATGGTGACAGAAATTGAGTTTTTAGAGTGAAGTCGATGTAGATACTTATTATAATATTGCGATGCTACGATGCTGCGATATTTATAGAAGCGCTTGAAAAGTTGGGGTTTTAGATGGTTTTATTTTTATAAAATAAATAAGTAAGACATTAATAAAATTACAGAACTAGTGTAAAATAATTTCAATAGCTCTGATAGAAGGGAAAAACTTTGAAAAAAGAAGATAGCTTCGATAATTTATATAAAAAAATAGATGCCACTTCAAAAACAAGATTCAATGCATCTGACCGTCTAAGGCTGCATAGCAAATTTTCAACCTATACAGTTGTGACCATATCCTTGGGTTTAATTCTCATATCTTTGATGCAAGCTTACAGTCTTGGGAAAAATATAAACAACGAATTAGTAACCTTAATTCAAATTTTCTCAACTATTGCAGTATTAGTTTATTCTCTTTTAATTGATAAAAATGATTACTCAAATTTAGCTGAAAAAATGTACTCTTGTGCAACACAGCTCGGCGAACTTAAACAAAAAATATATCCATTCCTAAATAAACTGCATGACCAGAATGCCTATGATAATTTTAGAGATTCATACTACAATATATTAAAACTATTTGAAACTCATTCGAAAAATTACTCTAGCAGTGATCACAAGAAGGCAAGACTTGCAATGCCTGAAAACTATAACATTAAAGGCTTGGAGTGGTGGCGTACTAACTTTGCTATATATTTTACACTTCTCCTAGATTTTCTGTCTTATATATTAGTCATAGCTATTTTGGCTCTAGTAATTTATTGGATTTGGTTCGGTTGGAATTCACCTTGGTAGATATAATATATTTCATCTTCGTATAAAAAAAGGACACCCACCGTGTCCTTTTTTCACATCACCCCATGCCCATCACATAGACTCAGGCACAGACACTGCTTTCATATACCAACCTGCACTCGCAAACAACAGCACCGCCAGCAGTACGCCAAACGCTTGTACTATAAACAGCGTTTGCCCCATCGGCTCTACCGAGTGCGGGAAGATATTGGTGATGCCTGCCATATACACCACGAAAAACTCCACCGCGAGTAACAGCAGTATCTTGCCGCGCATCAAATGACCGTCAATCCCCGCGAACAGCTGCCAAATGCTCAGCAGCCCAAGGGTCATCAAAAACACATTAAACAGCGTCATCACCATCGGTGAATAATCAGGCAGCGCCCGCATCCCGACCAAGTTGCTAAATATCACAAAGCACAAATTGATGACCGAGAGTGTCAATATGGCAAGTACTGCGATGCGTGCTTTATTCACCGTGCCCTCGTCTTATTCTCATTATTGATAATGCGCATTATAGCGCTGGCGGGATTATTTTTGCCGATACCCGTTAGCTTGCAGCGTCACGCTTTGCCTGCCATTCCTTTTTTAAGATGGCATATTGCAAGGTGTCTTCATACTTTGGCGTGCCGTCTGCATTTTTAATAAACGAGATAAACTCCACAAAGTGCCCTTCTTTACGCATACCCAAGCGCTCGCAGAGCTTTTGTGAGGCAACATTGTCCACTTCGACATACGCATAGACGCGTCTGGCATCGTCTTTGTCAAACAAATAATCAATAAACGCCTGCGCGCTCTCGCTGGCGTAGCCTTTGCCATGAAACTGCGCATTAAAGTTCCAACCAACAGAATAGGTGTCGGGCTCTTCTTTGACGTAGAATATCTCGCCAATCACTTTGCCCGTCTCATTCAGACACACGGCGAGATAGTCGCCTTCGTCTTTTTGTCGTTTGGCGATTTTTGCTACGGCTGCCTCTATCGAGGTGACTTTATCGCCTGCAAAACAGCTGGGTATGGGACTGGACAGATACTCGAGCAGGTCGGCAGCATCGTCGGCGGTAAAGGGGCGCAGGTTTAAACGCGGTGTTTGTAAGGTTATCATTATATTGTCTCGTTATTTGTTATGGTCGCTTTTGCGGCATGTGTATTGGCAAAAGACACCGCTATCTTACCTTGATGGCGGTTATCAGCACATGGGTTTTTTATTATCTTTCTTATCAAAGCATCACTTTTTAAACCAAATTAAACCAAAAAAAAAGAGCACCCAAAGGCGCTCTTTTTTGTATCAAAACTTAAGCGTAAAGATTACTCTTCAACGCCTGCGTCTTGACCTTTGTATTTTGCGTTTGCGTAGTCCCAGTTTACGAGCTTGTCTAGGAAGGTATCTACGTAGTCAGGACGACGGTTGCGGTAGTCGATGTAGTACGCATGTTCCCATACGTCACAAGTCAATACAGCTACTTGGTCGTGTGCAAGTGGGGTGTCTGCGTTGCCCGTCTTAGCGATAGACAGTTTGCCACCGACTTTGTCAGCGACCAGCCATGCCCAGCCTGAACCGAACTGTGAGGTTGCTGCGTTTTTGAACTCTTCACGGAACTTGTCATAGCTGCCGAAATCTTCTTCGATTTTTGCTTTTAGGTCACCTGTTGGCTCGCCGCCGCCATTTTTTGGCGTCATGCAGTTCCAATAGAAGGTGTGGTTCCAAACCTGAGCGGCTTGGTTAAACATGGTTTGCTTGCTGTCATCTTTTGCAGTGGCTTTGATGATTTCAGGTAGGGTCTTGTCTTCTAGACCTGAGCCTGGTAGCAATTCGTTTAGCTTGTTGACATACGCTGCGTGGTGCTTGTCATGATGGTATTCTAGTGTTTCTGCGCTGATGTGTGGCTCTAGCGCGTCTTTTGCGTATGGTAGTTCTGGCAATGTGATGGTAGACATAATTATTGTATCCTTGCTGGTTTAGTTATAAAAAAATGTCCGCTCTGGTAATGCTGCCGCCGCATCTGTAACCGATACCGCGCAACAAAAAAGCCAAAAGCAGCGAACTAAATTGGCTAAGTGGTTATAGGTGAATGATAATTCTTATATACTGTGCGTTGGCTAGCCAAGCATAAAACGTCCCTAAAAATAAATACAATGCGCAAATATCTGCATTGTTAATTTTTAGTGTACAACTCATAAGCTACCATTCACTATAGCTTGAATGCTATTATAGCAACCGTCGCAGATAATATCCGTTACCGAATGTTATGTCCATCCTCAAATGGCCATCCCTATCTATGGTGACGCCAGTACGAGAGTCTTATCATGAATCATCCTGCCCCTACTTCTACTGACCAGCCTGCCCAATGGGTGCTTGCGAGCAACAATAAAGGCAAACTTGCCGAGTTTCAGCGGCTGTTTGCTAGCGCGCACTTGAGCGTTGATGTCGTGCCGCAAGGCGAGCTGGGCATTGATGATGCCATTGAAGATGGCAAAAGCTTTATTGAAAATGCGCTGATTAAAGCCCGTCATGCCAGCCGTATCAGTGGCTTGCCCGCCATCGCTGATGATTCTGGGCTGTGCGTGCCCGCGCTTGGCGGCGCACCTGGCATCCATTCGGCGCGCTATGCAGGCGAGCATGGCAACGATAGCAAAAACAACGCCAAACTGATTGAGACGCTCGCGCCCATACGCCAAGCCGACCCTGAGCACCCGATTGAAGGGCTGTTCGTCTGTGTCCTTGTGATGGTGCGTCATGCTGATGACCCCTTACCGCTTATCGCCCAAGGCTTATGGCGCGGCGAAATCTTGGACGCGCCTATCGGTGACGGCGGATTTGGCTACGACCCGCTGTTTTGGCTGCCCAGCCTGCAAACCAGCGCCGCCCAGCTGAGCGCCGTGGACAAAAACGACATCAGCCATCGCGGTAAAGCCATTCGTAAACTGCTCACGCAGCTGCCCAGCTTATAACGCTCTTTGGCAGTACGATAAGCAGCGCAATGCCTACGGATAGATGGCTTTTACTTTGATTGGCAGATAGATTATACTTATCTACTTTTAAAATTTAATAAAATACCCCATTCATTCCATGGCAATCGCCCGCAGCCAAGCGGTTTTTTTGTGCGCGGTTGTCCATTATTTCAATCCTAAAGGTGTAATTAACATGGCTACAGATTTACAAGTAACCACCAACAAGCTGTCAAACAAAGAAACACAGCTGACTGTCAAAGTTCCTGTAGAAAAAATCCAGCAGAAAGTCGACGGTCGTATCCGCCAAGTGGCAAAAACTGCCAAAATCGACGGCTTCCGTAAAGGCAACGTTCCTGTATCGCACATCCGCGCACAGTACGGCGCTGGCATCCAGCAAGAAGTCATCAACGATGTGATTCGTGACACCGTATTCGAAGCCATCAAAGCGGAAGACATCCGCGCGGTTGGCATGCCAAACATCGATGATGTGAAACTAGAAGACGACTTCTTGGTCTATCAAGCGACCGTTGAAATCTTCCCAGAAGTAGATGTACAAGGCATTGACGAGATCGAAATCGAGCGTCAAACCGCAAGTGTTAACGATGACGACGTTGACACCATGATTGAGAACCTACAAAAGCAGCGCGAAGAGTTCGTTGAAAAACGCGGTAAAGCCGACAAAGGCAACCAAGTGATTTTTGACTTCGAAGGCTCAATCGACGGCGAAAAATTTGAAGGCGGCTCAGCAGAAGACTTCAAACTGATTATCGGCAGCAACCAAATGATTCCAGGCTTTGAAGCGGGCATCAAAGGTATGAAAGCGGGTGAAGAAAAAGTCATCGACGTGACCTTCCCAGAAGACTACCAAGCAGAAGAGCTTGCTGGTAAAGAAGCACAGTTCAAAATCAACGTGAAAAAAGTTGAAAAATCAAAACTGCCAGAAATCAACGACGAGTTCCTAGAGCTGTTCGGCGTGAAAGAAGGCGGCGTTGACAAACTAAAAGAAGACGTGCGTAAAAACATGGAACGCGAAATCAAAAACGCTGCGCGTAGCCAAGTAAAACAAGCCGCTTTTGACGCACTGCTAGAAAAGAACGAATTTGACGTACCAAGCGCGATGCTAGAGCAAGAAATTGAGCGTCAGCGTAACATGATGATGCAGCGTTTTGCGCAGCAGTTCGGCGCAGGCGCAGACAGCTTTAACAAAGACATGCTGCCAAACGAATTGTTCGAAGACCAAGCCCTACGTGCAGCGCGTCTAGGCATCATCGTCGCACGTCTAATCGACACCCAAGGTCTTGAAGTGGATCAAGAGCGTGTTGAGCGCTTTATCCAAGAAGCCGCTGAAAACTACGAAGACCCAGCTGAGGTCATCGAATACTACACCAATGACAAGCAACAACGTGCGAACATTGAGTCTGTAGTACTAGAAGACCAAGTGGTTGATTACATCATCGCCCAAGGCAAAGTGACTGACAAAGAAGTCAGCTATCAAGACCTATTGGCATCACAGCAGCAGCAAGGCATGTAATTTTTGCTTTTTTGCCGTCTTGATGACCCAAAAATGCCCTAACACCATGTTGGGGCATTTTTGTTTTGGCTTTGTGTCACCAGCTCTTGATAAATGCAGGCAAACGCCTTATTAATAGGAGACGTTTTTTTAATGTTCGTAAGCTTGCGCTGGTGTCTTATGTTTAGGCTGATGCGTTATCGTATGCGCTGGGTAGGCTGAGGCGACACGCTTGGCACAGACCGCCATGATGACCGCGAGCAATGCGTGCAGGCACGGCGTGGACAGTGATTGCCGCAAACGGACGCTTATGATGAAATGCGGTTATCGTAACGTATTCTTATAACAACCCATGTAAAACAGACCACCTCTTTTTCATCATCACCACACAAGCACTTGCGTCGATGATGACTTTTTTTTGCGAATTATATTGAGATATAGGAAGTATTTATGACAGATTATGACCGTATTACTGCCAATCCGCATTTTGATACGCTAATGAGCGCCCACCAAGACGCCGCTGCGCAAAATGCCCTTGTACCGATGGTGGTAGAGCAGTCCTCACGTGGCGAGCGCTCGTTTGATATTTTCTCGCGCCTATTGCGTGAGCGTGTGATTTTCTTGACCGGTCAAGTTGAAGACAACATGGCGAACTTGATTGTCGCGCAAATGCTGTTTTTGGAAGCAGAAAACCCAGACAAAGACATCCACCTGTACATCAACTCGCCAGGTGGCGTGGTGACCGCAGGCATGGCGATTTATGACACCATGAACTTTATTAAGCCTGACGTATCGACCATTTGCATGGGTCAAGCGGCATCTATGGGCTCGTTCTTGCTGTCAGCGGGCGCAAAAGGCAAACGCTATGCGCTAGCGAACTCTCGCGTGATGATTCACCAGCCCCTTGGCGGTTTCCGTGGTCAGGCATCCGACATCGAGATTCACGCGCGCGAAATCATTGAGCTAAAAGCCAAGCTAAACCGCTTGTTGTCAGAGCACACAGGTCAGCCTGTTGAGCGTCTAGAAAAAGACACCGACCGCGACAACTTTATGAGCGCGGCGGCGGCAAAAGATTACGGTCTTGTCGATGAGGTATTGGAGCGTCGTCCAGCAGCCCTATAAGCCTGCGACCTTGGCGCTACTTGGCACGCTCTAGGGGCGTGCCGATGGCGCTTGTACCGACACCCATTGATTTGCTTGCTTGGATAGTGACAAAGCATCAGCAATAAGACGAAAGCCGATTATTTTAGGAGTACCACTCTATGGCAGATAACCATCAGCCGCATTGCTCGTTCTGCGGTAAAGCCAAAGATGAAGTCAAACAGTTGATAGGCGCAGAAGACGCCAATATTTGTAATGAATGTATTGAGCTGTGCACCGATTTGCTTGCCGATGGCAGCATCACCGACAGTGACGACGATGACAGCATGGATACCTCGTGGGTCAATAAAAAACTGCCCACGCCAAAAGCCTTGCGCGCGCACCTTGATGAGTACGTCATCGGTCAAGAAGCTGCCAAAAAAGCGCTGGCGGTTGCGGTATACAACCACTACAAGCGTCTGAAAGTCAGCCAAACGCTGGCAAAAGACAAAAAACAAGCCAAAATCGGCGCAGATGACGCGATGGTTGAGCTGGCAAAAAGTAATATCCTGCTGATTGGTCCGACAGGTTCAGGCAAAACCTTGCTCGCGCAAACCTTAGCGCGCCTACTGGATGTGCCCTTTGCCATGGCGGATGCCACTACCTTGACCGAAGCAGGCTATGTCGGTGAAGACGTGGAAAACATCGTACAAAAGCTGCTGCAAGCCTCAGACTATGACGTGAGCAAAGCCGAGCAAGGCATCATCTATATTGATGAGATTGATAAAATCAGTAAAAAAGGCGACAACCCGTCCATCACCCGTGACGTATCGGGCGAAGGCGTACAGCAAGCCTTGCTTAAACTGATTGAAGGCACGGTCGCAGCGATTCCACCGCATGGCGGTCGCAAGCACCCACAGCAAGAGCTGATTCAGGTCGATACCAGCAATATCTTGATTATCGTAGGCGGCGCGTTTGCAGGCTTAGAAAAAGTCATTCAGCAGCGTACTGAGAAAGGCGGCATTGGCTTTAATGCTGAAGTCAGCTCAAAAAACGACAGCCGCCGCAGCTCTGATTTGCTGCAAGAAGTACAGCCCGAAGACTTGATTAAGTTTGGTCTGATTCCAGAGCTTATCGGTCGTCTGCCGGTCATCGCAGCGCTCGAAGAGCTGGACGAAGCGGCACTGGTACAAATCTTGACCGAGCCTAAGAATGCTTTGGTCAAACAGTACGAGTACTTGTTCGATATGGAAGGCGCGAAAATCACCTTCACCGAGGCCGCGCTTGTTGCTATCGCCAAACGCGCGGTTGAGCGTAAAACAGGCGCACGTGGTCTGCGCTCTATCGTTGAAAATGCCCTTCTTGATACCATGTACGAGCTGCCCTCAATGGAAGGCGCAACCTCGGTCACGGTCGATGAAGACGTGATTAACACCGGCAGCGCGCCAAAGATTGTGTAAACCGTCTTTCGCATTGCCCAATAAAAAGTCCAGCCTGAGCGCTGGACTTTTTTTGCGTATTACTTGTGCCAAGCAGTTAAGGCAGCTTCATATCACCATCAACGATCAGCCCCGCACGGCGCATGATAAACGCGGTTCCCCATGCAATGAGCGCAGGCAAGACGAACATCAATAAGATAATCGCCGTCCACATTTGCGCAGGCGGCATGATGTCTTTGGACGCTTCTAACACACCGAACACACCGACCAGCCCTGCCGTGCCCATCCCCGCGCCCGTCGCCGTACACGCCAGCCCAAAGCCCACCGTAGCGATTGGACCGACCACGGCACTGGCAACCACTGCGGGCAGTAGAATAATGGGCTTTTTAAGCACATTGGGAATCTGTAGCATGCTCGTGCCCAGCCCTTGCGAGATAACGCCGCTCATGCCGTTGTCTTTATAGCTGGCGGCGGCAAAGCCAATCATGTGCGCCGCACAGCCCACGACCGCTGCGCCGCCAGCCACACCGCCCAAACCAATGGCGATACAAATCGCCGCGCTGGATGTCGGCATGGTTAGTAAAATACCGACCACCACCGCAATCACGATGCCCATAAGAAGTGGCTGGAGTGTGGTCGCCGCATGAATGCCCTGCCCGATGGCATTGACTGCCGCCACCACAGGCGGATTGAGCCACGCGCAGACCGCGAGCGCCACCACACAGACCACCAGCGGGATGAGCAAAATATCCAATTTGGTCTTGCCTGCCACCAGTGTCCCTGCGCGATACGCAAAAACCGCGCTCAGATATGCGCCAATCGGATTGCCAGGCACGGCGGTAAAGGTCGCAGGCGCACCCTCAACAGGGGTGAACAGCGTGCCTGCCATCAACGCTTCAGAGTGCGCGCCCAGCATCCCCGCTACCAAGC
The DNA here is from genome assembly GCF_904846035.1 of Psychrobacter aestuarii. Lineage (GTDB taxonomy): Bacteria > Pseudomonadota > Gammaproteobacteria > Pseudomonadales > Moraxellaceae > Psychrobacter > Psychrobacter aestuarii. Next base: position 1,807,456 of record NZ_CAJGYT010000001.1, on the reverse strand, counting down.
AACTGAGCATCACCAGTGTCGGCGCTTTAAGATAATAGGCGATACCCACACCGATACCCGCGCCCATTAATATGGAAGCGAGCTTGCCAATCGCCATCAATGCAGGCAGCTGCAAAAAGTTGCCTATCTGCGAGATAATCAGACCTGCAATCAGGGTGACGAACAAGCCAAGCGCCATCCCTGTAAAGGCATCGATAAAGTATTTGTGAAAAAAGGCTTTGAGCCTACTTTGTGAGGTGTTGTCCATAACGCATCCCTAATAACCCAATCAAAACACCCGCCCTACTGACAGCGGGCATATATTGTAGCGCTAAAAAAAGCGCCATAACCAGACGCTTTTTTTATTTTATTCATCGGCTTATATTCTGCTACAACGTACCGTCATTGAGCAGGTGGGCACGCTATGGCTTTGCTTAGCCTAGCCCATCAGCGGCGCTGCTCAACGATGATGGAATCAATGCCATTGTTTTGTAGGCTTTGCTGCGCGCGGCTGACCGCTTGGCGGCTGTTCATGGTGCGCGAGATGACTTGATAAATCGGCTCACCGTTTGCCGTGGTGTTTTTAATCACTTTGGCATCGACGCCCGCCATCAATACTTGCGCACGGCGGCGGTCGGCTTCATCAGCATTACTAAAGCTGTTGATTTGCAAGATATAGGTCGTGCCGCCTGCGCTTTGTACGCTGGCGCGTCCTGCATTGCCATTGCCGTTACCATTGTTGCTGTTGGCATTACCATTGCCGTTGTTGCTCGGCGCGCTCGGCGCATCGTAAGTCGCGTCTTCTTCAACGACGGTGATTTGACCGTCATCACCGCTGCCTGCCGCATTGGTGCCGCTTGGCTCGATGGTGGTGGTTTCCGACACACCAAAGTTGCCACTGTCTACAGGCGGCTCGGTCACGACCACATCAGGCTCAAAGCCATTGTCGCCGACTTGTGCTTGACTGCCATCGCCAAACTCTTCATCAGGGATGGCGACCATTTCTTGATTGGGCAAAATGTCGTAAAACTCGTAGTCTTCATTGTCCGTGTCGGTGTTGACTCGCGGCTGTACTTGTCTGTCGGTGTCATTGGCATTGTCTGGCGACTTGTTAAAGTCGAACAGTGGCGATAGGTACAAAAATACGCCAATCATCAACGTCAATACCGCACCCACGAACATCCATAATAAGCCTGCGACACTGCTACGCTCGCGTTTGGTGGTCGCGCCTTTAGGTTTTTTGGCTAACATGGATTTTTTCTCCTTACCAATAGATGGTCGTTATCCGTAATGACAGCGGATAGCTGTCCAAACTTATCGCAACAAGGCGCATGCGCACGCTATGCTGGCAGGCTGCCTTGATGCAAAACGGTCTTGTTGCTTACATGCTGCTTGGCGCAGACAAGCCGAGCAGCTCAAGCCCATTCACCAATACTTGCTGCACCGCTTTTGACAGACGCAGACGCGCTTGCATCAGTGCCATTTCGTCCGCACTTGGCGCGTCCCCTGAAGTGACGCTGACAGGCAAGATGCGGTTGCTGTCGTACCAGCCGTGGAATAAGGCGGCAAGCTCTTTTAGATAGTTGGTCAAGACGTGCGTCTCATAGCCTGTGGCAGCGCGGCGCAAGGTCGCTGGATAGGCAGCAAGTAGCTTTAACAGCTCATCTTCGCTCGGCGCATCAAGCAGCTGCTCGTACTCAGCACCCGCCGCATCATCGACCGACAGACCGAGGCTCGCCAGCTTTTCTAATACGCGGCATGCACGGGCGTGTGCGTACTGAATGTAGTACACCAAGTTGTCTTTGCTTTGTGATTTTGCCAATTCCAAGTCAAAGTCCACATGGACTTCAGGCTTACGCGCCACATAATAAAAACGCGCCGCATCGTTGCCGACTTCGTCACGTAGCTCACGCAGGGTAACGAACTGACCTGAACGCGATGACATCTGCACTTTTTCGCTGCCACGCCATAGCGCGACGAACTGCACCAATACCACATCCAAGCGCTCAGCGTCGATACCGAGCGCCGTCAATGCCGCCTGTACGCGAGGCACGTAGCCGTGATGGTCAGCGCCCCAGACGTTGACCACTTTATCAAACCCGCGGTCAAACTTGTTTTTATGATAGGCGATGTCTGAGGCAAAGTACGTGCTCTGACCATTGGCACGGCGTACCACACGGTCTTTTTCATCGCCAAAATCAGTCGACTTAAACCAGATGTTGCCATCTTTTTCGTACAGATAGCCTTTGTCCTCAAGCACTTGCAAGGCAGGCTCAATCTCAGCTTCGATAGACTTTTCACTAAACCAGCGCTCATAGCTGACGCCAAAGTCATTTAAGTCGTCTTTGATGTCTGCCAAGATGCTGGTCAATGCCGCGTTTAAAAACAGCGCGTAGCCGTCCGCGCCCAGAAGCGCTTTACTACCCGCAATCAATCCATCAATGTGCGCTTCTTTATCACCTGACAGCAATACTTTTTCGCCCGCGTCATTGATATCGAATGTCGCATCTTCAGGCACGTCCGCTGCGATACTGGCAAACGGATGCACATAGTCTGTGCCGTGCTGTGCTTTGACGCTCTCGGCGATGTCGCGTACGTAGTCGCCTTGGTAGCCGTTGGTTGGGAAAGTGACGCGCTCGCCGTTCAATTCCAAATAGCGCAAATAAGTGCTGGTCGCCAAAATATCCATCTGACGCCCTGCGTCATTGACGTAATATTCACGCGTCACATCATAGCCAACCGCTTCGAGCAAGTTTGCCACGCTCATACCGAACGCTGCGCCGCGACCGTGTCCCACGTGTAGGCTGGAGGTTGGGTTTGCAGAGACGAACTCGACCTGCACCTTTTGCCCTTTAAACTCATCACTGAGGCCAAAGCGTTCTTGCTGCGCAAAAATATCGCTCAACACCGCAAACTTAGCATCCGCGTTTAAAAAGACATTGATAAAGCCTGGACCTGCGATGTCCACTTGGCGCACGTCTTTATTCTCAGGCAGCGCGCTTACGATACGCTCGGCGAGGGCGCGCGGGTTGGTCTTTGCCGCTTTTGCTGCCACTAAGGCGATGTTGCTGGCAAAGTCACCGTGACTGGCGTCTTTTGTGCGGGTAATTTGACTGTTGTTTTGCCAATCGCTCGGCAAAGTGCCGTCCGCTTTTAGCGTATCGGCAGCGGTATCAAACAGTGCGGCTAAGGTATCGATTTGCGCTTGTGACATAAAGGATGCACTCAAATTAAAAATAAAAACAGCTGACAGCCAAGAAACCCATAGGAACCGCCGTCAAGCAAAATCAAAAAAAACAGATAACCTGTAAATATAACAATCTTTACCCGCAATTGCATCATTTCACCAAAAAATAGCTGCGGCGACTGTGTGTTAATGATGGATTTTTTTGATGATGAGCAACCGATTTTGGCAGCCTTGGATGATGCTGACAGAGCATCTAGCACAGATTGTCGTATTCCTGTGCCACCTTGCCGTTGACCGTTTATAGCGCGGCGTATCTGACGTATAATACGCCCTACTTGCGCGCCTACCGCCGAGCGATACGACGTTGATTTAGGGGCGCTTTTATCTTTTATCAATAGGATGACGCTATGTTTGCGATTGCAGCCAGCACCATTACCGATTGGGGGCTTTATATTTTATTGCCCATCTTTATTACCTTTTTGTTTTTTATCATGTGGGACATCTCCAAAAAGTCTGAAGCAGGACACGCAGGCACGTTTTGGATTTTCTTAGCCTTGGGCGCAGGCTCGGTTGGCTTTTTGATTAAGCTACTGATGGAAGTCGCGTTTGAAAAATGGTTTATATAATCTGCCACGGTTGATAATGGCTCTGTTTTTTATAGGATCAAGTTAATTTAAAAACAGTACAGCGAGATTAAAGACTATTTTTCGCAGCAGCAAAAGACGAAGTTACAGCAAGCAAGAAAAATAGTGTTTAATCGGGCGTGTGTCTTACGCTATATCCATTTTATCTAAGTTATACGATATTCAGTGTTCTGCACTTTTTTATAGCTTAAGCGCGTTTGGCGACCAAGGTTGCGCGCATGGGCGCAGGATAGCCCTCAACGGTTTTGGTCGGGTCATTGGGGTCTAAGAAGTCTGTCAACGAATGGTAGGTCATCCAGTCGGTCTGTCGTTGCTCCTCAGTGGAGGTGACCGCAACGTCAACGCAGCGCACATCCGAGAAGCCTACTTTTTTTAGCCAGCCTGTCAGTGCGGCGACAGACGGTAAAAAATACACATTGTTCATCTGCGCATAACGATCATGGGGCACCAATACCGTATTGGCATCGCCTTCGACCACCAAGGTTTCGAGCACCAGCTCGCCGCCTTTGACCAGTTGTCCTCTGAGCTGCTGCAAATGCTCAAACGGCGAGGCGCGGTGATACAGCACGCCCATGCTAAACACGGTATCGAACAATTGGCTGTGCTCAGGTAAGGCTTCAAGCGGCACAGGAATATAATGCGTGCGGTAGCGACCCGTCTCATGCGCATCTGCCGCGCCGACAAAATGACGTATCGCCATAAACTGATGGTAAAACAAACACGACGGGTCAATGATAATCACCGTATCAGCCCCCGCCCCAGCCATACGCCAGCCGTGATAACCTGAGCCGCCGCCCACGTCTAATACGCGGCGACCATCCAGCCTGCTCAAATGCGGCGCAACCCGCTGCCACTTCCAATCGCTGCGCCACTCGGTGTCGATGGTGATGCCTGTCTCATCATCCCCAATCTGAAACGGTCCTTTGCGCCACGGCATGAGTTGCTTTAATAACGCTGTCGTTTGTTTATGCTGAGACTGATTAAGACTTGTATCAACCGTTAATGTATCACTACTCAGATCGACACGATTGACCGCCAACTTTGGTAAACGTGCTACTGACGCTTGGTAAGCTGGTGCGTGCGCGTAGTTGGCTTTGTCTTTGATGTGCGCAAGCCAATGCGGCAGGCGCGCCAGCCACTCATTGACCGATGGGCGCTGCTCTGACCATGCCAATAGCGTCAAATACAGCTCACGCTCAGCGCGGGTGATGGTGTCTTGTGTCATAAAAAAAACCGTCTGCTTAATCAAAAAAGGTCAATAAAGTTAAAAAATTAAATGAATAAAAAAGAATTTTTTTAGACCATTATGCTTTACCCTGCACAATTTCCGATTCACTACGAAAATCATCATATTCAAAAATACCGTAGCCATTGTCCTGACCTTTGAAGACAATTTTGCCGTCCTCTAACCAACGTATGACATTCTTTGCATCATCAACAATATCAGGATAAAACTTATCAATAATACTGGCACAGCCGTCGACCAAGCTAACTGGGTGAGAGCAATCTACCAAGCATAAGCCATAAATTAATCCTAACTTTTGAAGAAACTCATAACCGTGACAATATAGCTCGTACATTTCCCGAGTCGCATGACTACAATTTTCATCTCTATCAATGATTGAGTTCAAATATTCTGTTATTCGTTCAGCTTCAAATTTATAAAAGTGGACATATTTCGCAAAACTATCATAAAACTCATATTCAGAACTATAATCAAATGAAATCAACTCAAGATACAAATCAGGGTTGCTAGACTCTAATACTTTGTCTTCATATAGCCATTGCTCAAATGACCTTAAGTTTATTTTCCCTATCAGCACTTGATGAATCTGTTTTTCAGCAATGAACGGAATCATAGTGATGCCTTATTGTTTTTCAATCAACTCACTTAAACGCCACAATGGACACAAAGTTTAAAAAACGAAACCACGTGGTATGACGGGCAAAGCCCACCGCCGCCAAGCGCTCATGATGCGCCTCTAACGTGTCGGTCATCAGCACATTTTCAAGCGCATTGCGCTTACCGCTAATCTCAAGCTCACTATAGCCATTGGCGCGTTTAAAGTCGTAATAGCGCTCGACCAACCACGCGTCCTGCTGCTCATCAAAATCGTGTGTCTTTTCAGTCAATACCAAAATACCGCCCTCGCCAAGCGCGGCATGAATTTTATCCAATAAGGCGCGGCGGTCATCGGCAGGCAAAAACTGCAAGGTTAAATTTAAAATCACCATATCGCAAGGCTCAAGTTGCAGCGTGCGAATGTCCGCCGTCATTACCTCAATATCATGCTCAGGGTAATGCGTCTCAAGCAGCGTCTTGGCTTCCTCAGTCATCGCAGGCGACACATCGACCGCTTTGATTTGCAAATCGGTGGCCGCAAACTCGCCCGCCAGCGCCATACTTGCTGCCCCAAGCGAGCAGCCCAAATCATACACTCGGCTGACGCGGCGACCGTCCGCTGTCTGCTGCTGATAGCCGCAATGGCGCTTGGCAAAAATCGGCAACATCGCCAGCACCTGCCCATAGCCTGGCACGCTGCGGCGAATCATATCAGGAAAACACGCCACCACCTGCTCATCGAACGAAAAGCGCGCCGCCTTATCAAGTGGCGTGGTAAATAAAGTATCGTGCTCGGTCTGCGGGACAGCTTGCTCAGGCGCTAATGGATTCATAAAAAAGCTCGTATCATCGGACAATATCGGACAGGCGCGCAGCATGGGTACATACTGATGGTGACAGTCACCATGACCTTTAAAAAAGTATGCCCACCTATCAGTGACCTTGACGCCCCTTTTTACAAATAAGCGCAAATTGTCAGCGTGGCAGGTAGCAAAAGCCTAGTATAACATTACCGTTTGTTACTTAGCCCCCTGCACTGCCCTGATAAGCTAAATATCACTGTCGTATCGCGGTTGTCCACTTTGATTTACAGCCGCACTGTCCCAATATAATAAGTCTGACACAGTAAACAGCATGACCAATAAGACAGTTAAAACGACACCCACACACAAAAACTAGGACACATTATGCAAACCATTATTCTCGGCGGCGGCTGCTTTTGGTGCACCGAATCGGTATTTTTATCATTAAAAGGCGTGGATAGCGTCACCTCAGGCTACATGGGCGGCGATGCAGCCACAGCCAATTACCAAGCGGTATGCGGTGGCGATACCGGTCACATCGAAGTTATCAAAATTGATTTTGATGCCGACGTGATTCCGCTAGAGGTGATACTCGATGCGTTTTTTGCGACCCATGACCCCACGACCAAAGACCGTCAAGGCAACGATGTCGGCAGTCAGTACCGCAGCGTGGTCTTTTATACTGAAGAAGATCAAAAACCAACGGTTGACCGCACCATCAATAAGCTACGCGATATGGGCGTTAATGTGGTGACCGAAGTTCATCCTGCTGAGACCTTTTATCCTGCAGAAGACTATCATCAAGACTTTTTTAACAAAAACCCAGGTCAAGCCTATTGCAACTTTGCCATTCCGCCAAAGCTTGCCAAACTGCGTAAAGAGTTTAATAAATACATGACCAGTTAAGCAGTTATTTATAAATAAAATGTTTGTACCACCCCTCACCTTGCCCTGCGGCGGTGCATTTTAGCATCGCGCAGGGTTTTTTTATGACTGCTGCGGCAAGCCCAACCAAGATATATCCTGCCCGACCATATCCAAACAACCACAATGCTATCTGTCTGCTATCTCGCACCACGTTTTAATATGGTAACGGCGTACCGCTAATGCTTTAAATGTTTGTTGGTTTTCGCTACTCTTTTGTTACTTGTGTTTTTTATAGCAGTGATGCTTTTTATTGAGCGATTATAGGATATGGTTATGCGTTCATCTTCTTCATTTTCTTTCTCTGCGCTGGGTACGGCGATTGGCTTATTGACCATGAGCAGCGCGTATGCCGCAAGCCCACCTGCGCCTGACTTGTCCAATAGTGAGTTTCAGCAGTGTTTAAACGGACTTAAAAACAGCAGTCAATTTAATGGCGTATCGAACAGCACCTTTGAGCGCTATCGCCCAAGCGCGCCTGACCCCAGCGTGATTCAATCGCTCAACTATCAGCCCGAGTTTCGTAAAGACATTTGGGACTATCTGTCCTCACTCGTGGATAAAGAGCGCGTCGAAGACGGTATCCGCGCCAAGCACCAATGGGCAGACACCTTGCGCCGTATCGAGTCGCGCTATGGCGTAAAAAGTGAGCACGTGCTCGGCGTGTGGGGCGTGGAGTCGAACTTTGGACAGACACTCGGTAAAAAACCGCTGTTCGAATCGCTCGCGACCTTATCTTGTTTTGACCGCCGTCAAAGTTACTTTCGCGGTGAGTACGCCAATGCATTAAAAATCGTGCAAAACGGTGATATCAGCCCAAGCGATATGACGGGCTCATGGGCGGGTGCATTTGGGCAAACGCAGTTTATGCCGAGTACCTTTTTAGAGTTGGCGGTTGATTTTGATGGCGATGGTCGCCGCGACTTGGTAAACAGTGTGCCTGACGCGCTCGCCTCGACTGCCAATTTTTTATCAAAGCGCGGCTATCGCACAGGTGAGCCATGGGGCTATGAAGTGCGCTTGCCAGACGGCTACTGGGCAACCTCAAACCGTAAAGACAAAAAGTCCATGGATTACTGGCGTCAGCAGGGCTTAACGCTCGCGAACGGTCGCCCGCTCCCGTATGACTTGAGCAGTGCAGGGTTATTGTTGCCCGCAGGGAAAGAAGGTCCCGCTTTTTTGGTCGGTAAAAACTTCGATACTTTTTATTCGTATAACGCCTCAGAGAGCTATGCGTTGGCGATTGCACATCTATCGAGCTTGGTTGAAAAAGAAGACAGCAGCAAGACCGACTTTATCACCGCATGGCCGACCGATGACCCTGGTATCAGCCGTCAGCAAGCTAAAGACATTCAGCAGGCACTACTTGATGCAGGCTACGATATCGGCGGCGTCGATGGCATCATCGGTGACAACACGCGTACCGCCATCCAGCAGTATCAGACCAGCCGCGGCGTATTCCCTGCCGATGGCCGCGCAGGGCAAAAGTTTTATCGCCTCATCGTGGGTGATGCGCCCAGCCCTAACACCTATAACAGTGGCTACACCCCGCCTGCCCGCAGCGCTAACGACAGCATGGGACAGCTGATTGAGCAGCAAAGCACGCAAACGACCGTAACGCCAAGCTATAGCCAAAATAGCTACAGTCAGAACAATAACAGTCAAAGCTCATACAGCCAAAACAGCTATAGCAATCAACAAACCAGCCAACCACGCTATCGCCGCACGATGGATGCCGATGGGGTGATTCGTTTGGTACGTATTGATGATGGTGAGCAATAAGCCGTCTGCCTCGCTTTTATAACGCACAAAAAAAGGTCATACGTGATGTATGACCTTTTTTATTATTTGATGCTCATGGCTACTTTTATGCAAAAAATACCGATGCGACATTATACAAAGGGTGGTGGGTTCGGCTTACCTGTATCACCTGTCCAGTTTTCACGCGCTTTCTCATCTAAGTCTTCAGCAGTTTTTGGCTCCCACTTGCCGTTTTCTTTCCACGTGTCGTTGCCCCAGTCTTCTTTGGCTTGCTCTTCGTCCCAATCGCGATAGGCTTTGCTTGGGTCGATGCCGCGGCGCTTCATGTCCGCCACTTGTTCTTCTAGGGTATGGAACTGGTCAGCATCGTGCATGGTTTTTGACAACTCATCAATCTCTTTGTTTAGGGCATCGTGTTTTGGGTTGCTCATTATTCTCTCCTTAATCTTGCACTGCGTTTTAGGGCTTGTGATGCGCGGTGTTTATAACTGCACATCACGCACAATCAACGCCATGGGTATTCATTATCGTTGTTATAGGTGTTTTGAATGCGTGGGTTTATTATTCGATGTTTTGACACATGCCGCAAGGCAGGGCGCGTATAGTTTGTATTACAAAACGTAGCCCAGCGCCGCTTAACCTTGGTGCGCTATGGGGTGCTGTGCTAGCCATTTAGGATAAGCGCGCGTTACCGCCCCTCTTCGTACTGCTTTCTGGCATAAAAGGTGACTTTCCACAGCTCTTTTGAGATGCGGCTGTTGGAGGGCGCCATCAGCTCAATCCAGTTGGCTGTAATCAGATAGCGCTGTAGGCGTGTCAGGTCATCAGGGACGATTTGGCAACGGGAGACGGCGTGTACTCTGGGCATCATTTGCTTGATGTCGCGATCTGCTTTAGGCGCAATCAGATTGTTAATAGCATTTTGCAGACCATATTTGGAGAAGGCGGAAGGGATATGGATGAGCGCGCCTAGAATGTCGCGCCATGTAAACGTGATGTTCATACGCATGTCGGTCAAGTTGCCGCCTTCGTATGCTTGCGCGGTGTATTCCATACGAAAGGTGTCTTCAAGCCCCAAGATTTCTGTCACGTTGTCCACGGAGCTGCTGTGCTCTTGCGTCCTTATGCTGTCTTGGTCTTTGGTGATGATATAGCTTTGACGGTTGTTTTTATAAGTGGTGTTTAGATGCGGGGCAAGCGATGCATGGCTAGGCGCAGATGTCGATGGCACGTCGCTGCCTTGTACCCAGCCGACGGCAGCGTGTTTTTCGACCATATTGTCAAAGGCATAGCTGAGCAGCTGCATCATGTCTGTTTCGGCATCGTAGTAGTACACGCGGTGTGCCTGCTGCTCGACCAGACGCATAAAGTCCTGTAGCTGACGACTGATGTCCAGCTCATCGCTTTGGGTTTTTATCAGCACCATCATCGGCTTCATTTTTGCCTTGGCGCTCAGATAACTGAGGTGCATTTGGCTGACGCCAATTTTGTGCGTGGTGCCGTAGCTGTCGCCCACGATGACCATGGTATAGTCGCAGGCATCGATGCACTGGCGGCTGTAGAGGGTCGCTGTTGGAATCTGACTGGAGATATCATAGGTCAAAAATGCCCGCGATTGAAAGAATATCGCCACTTCTTCTAACAGATGCAACTGATCGTTAGCAGCACATATAACGTGAATATGATAGCGACGTTGGGACACGATGACCTCTATAATCCAGTAAAATCTCTCAAATAGCGCACAAATATCTTATTCTAAGGGCGATAGCCTAGCATAATATCTGCCGATTGTTATGCTTTTATGTCTATTTTATATTAAAACCTTGCTATAAACATGGTTATTGACAGACAACACATCCATATCAGCATCAGGCATCATTCTGCGTGTGCGCCAAGCACCGCAATCGGCACTGAAGATTCCAGCAGGCGCTCAACCACTTGCAGCAATCCGTCATCGTATCTGCTGGCATAAAAGGCTAAGACATGCCCTGACAAAGGCACGTCTTGATTGGGCGCAAGCAGACCCCGCTCTGCCAATAAGTGCTGTACGCGGGCGGCAATCGCTTGCCCAGAATCCAGCACTTGCATCGTCAGACCTGCTTTATCAATCTCATGGTACAAAAAATTTTTAAAAAAAGGATAATGCGTGCAGCCGAGTATTAAGCTGTCGATACCCAAACTGTCAAAGGTCTTGAGCTGCTCACGCAACCGCGTCGCCGTCGGATCCTCTTCAGGCATACCCGCCTCGACCCACGGCACAAGCAGCGGGTCAAAATACTTAACCACCGTTACCCCTGCAGGCGTGGCAACGGTATCAATCACTTGCGCCAATAGCGCGCCATTCAAGGTGGCCTTGGTCGCCAGTACCGCCACGCGTTTGGTACGACTGGCGCGCACCGCAGGTTTGAGCGCAGGTACCAAGCCCACGATAGGCAGCTGTGGGTAGAGCGCGCGCGCCGTATCAAGTGCATGCGCCGACGCGCTGTTGCACGCCATTACCACCAGTTTGCAGCCGCGCCGATACAGCCAGTCGACCGCGCGCAGTGTTAGGTTTTCGATGTCTTTACCATCGCGGCTGCCATAAGGCACATGCAGCGTGTCGGCGTAATAGATATAGCGCTCTGCAGGCAGCGCTTTTGCCAAATGCTGATACACCGACAGTCCGCCCACCCCTGAATCAAACAATCCAATGGGCGCATGCGGCGCTGGGGCTTGCGTCACCGCGGGCGTGTCAACTAAGGGGCTAAGGGTCGGTGCTGTCATCAATCGCGATTATCCATCAATACTACAAAACGTGCATGCAAACAAGTACATACTGCCGCAAAAAAGGCGTATTTTAGCATTTTTTATACGTATAAGTGCTTTGTCATCAGCGTCCTTTCACGCATGATATAAAGCCCGCCGCCAGATTAGTCCGCAGGCATGCCAATCTCATAACGCACGCCGCCACTATCAAGCAGTAGCACCGTTTGCCCTGCCTTCTCGACCAAGTCGCCAAGCTCAATCAGATGATAAAACACTGAGCGTGCGATGAGGGCTTCGAGGTTATGGCGCACAAGGATATACGGCTGCACCGCATCGTTGTCCCGCGCGCGCAGGGTAATGAGGTGCGCGTCATTGAGTCGAAACACATCTTCGGTACTGCTCGTAAACTCCAGCCACTGTACGCCATCCTCCATCACGACACCGACATCTTGGATGTATAGCGGCGCATCATCAACACGGATATACAGCTTTTGTACTGGGGTTTTTAGATAGTATCTGTCCGCGCCCTCATCATCGACTTCTTTACCCAAGATACTGGCAAACAAGCTGACCAGTGCGGGACGCTCGATTTTGCGTCCCTCATGCCACCACTCGCCGTTGGCTTTGATGTGCATGTCCATCGTCGCCACCTCAGTAGGATGCCATTTTTCAAGGGGCGGTATGCGGCGGCTCGTTGCTGTTTCACTGGTTTTTAGATAGCGGCTTAGGGTGTCCAAATCAGGGGCAGCATTTGCGGCATTGTCGGCATGACTCATGACCTGTTTCCTTACGATTATGGTGAGAATGTATCTAAAGTGACTATTGATTTTAGTTTGGGGTATGATGAGGCATTGACTGTCTGCCTGTTATGTCCTTAACCCTTACCTTAGCACCATTACCGCGCAATGCGTATCGTGTTTGTAAAGGGTTTCTTTTATAATAGGTAAGCACAACCTATCTATGACCATGTGGATACTGTCTTTTGAGTCACCGATTGTGGTACGTCTGCTGTATAAAAGCCGTTAAGATAAAAACCTACCTGCCAGCGGGTGGTACGTCATCTGATACGGGAAGAGGCTACCCACGCTACAAAAGGTATCCGTCATGTAGACAACGGATGTTATCACCATGCACATGGTCGCCGCACAGAAGCCACTAAACGTTTAGGAGTAGCTATGCAAGAGCAAGACAAGCCAACGTACGCCACGGGGTCAGACACCGCTCACACAGACGCCCCCATCGACACCCAGCCAGTCGCTGCTGAGCCTGAAATCGAACGGGAATCCATGGAGTTTGATGTGGTGATTGTCGGCGGTGGTCCCGCTGGTTTATCTGCCGCCATCCGCCTGCGCCAGTTGGCCATCGAGGCGGGCAATGACGAGTTTATGGTCTGTGTGGTCGAAAAAGGCTCTGAATTTGGCGCACATACTCTATCAGGAGCCGTGATTGAAACCCGCGCTTTGGACGAGTTGATTCCTGACTGGAAAGAAAAAGGCGCGCCAATTAATGTGCCTGTCACCGAAGACCGTGTGTATATGCTCAAATCAGAGACCAAAGCGGTGCAGCTCCCTGACGCTATCGTACCAAGCACCTTGCACAACGATGGCAACTACATCGTCTCGCTCGGCAATGTGGTGCGCTGGCTTGCGCAACAAGCTGAAGAGCTGGAAGTCATGATGTTCCCAGGCTTTCCTGCCTCAGACATTTTGTACAACGATGACGGCTCGGTCAAAGGCGTACTGACAGGCGATATGGGTGTGGCGGCAGACGGCAGTGAAAAGTCCAGCTTTGAGCCAGGCTACGAGCTTTTGGCAAAATATACCGTGTTTGCCGAAGGCTGCCGTGGTCACTTGGGCAAGCGCTTGATCAGCCGCTTTAGTCTGGATAAAGGTCGCGACCCGCAGCATTATGCCATTGGTCTTAAAGAGCTGTGGGAAGTACCTGAGGCTCAGCACGAGCAAGGCGTGGTCATGCACGGCTCAGGCTGGCCGCTCAGCGACACAGGCACCTCAGGTGGCTGGTGGTTGTATTTTGATGAAAACAACCAAGTCAGCTTTGGTATCGTTATTGACCTGTCGTACTCAAACCCTTATATGTCGCCCTTTGACGAGCTGCAACGTCTCAAGCTGCATCCTATCATTCGTAAAGTATTAGAAGGCGGCAAGCGCATCTCGTACGGCGCGCGCGCATTGGTTAAAGGCGGTCTGAATTCCTTACCCAAGCTGTCGTTCCCAGGTGGCGTGTTGGTCGGTGACAATGCAGGCTTCTTAAACCCTGCCAAAATCAAAGGCACGCACACCTCTATCAAGTCAGGCATGCTCGCTGCCGAAGCGGTGTTTGAAGCACTGCAAGAAGGGCGCGCGCACGATGACGTCATCAACTACGCCACCATGTACCGCAAATCATGGCTGTATCAAGACAACTACGAAGCACGTAACTTTGCCCCTGCCATGTACCGTATGGGTAAATGGATGGGCGGCGCGTTTAACTTCGTCGAGCACAACCTGTTGGGCGGCAAAATGCCGTTGACCATTCATGACACCTTGCGTGACTATGATCAGCTGGAGCGCGCGGCACATGCCTATCAGCCCAACTACCCAAAAGCGGATGGCAAGCTGACCTTTGATAAGCTGTCATCGGTGTTCATCTCTAACACCAACCACGCTGAAGACCAGCCCGTGCACCTTAAGCTAACTGACAAGACCGTGCCCATCTCCATCAACCTACCGCTGTATGCCGAGCCTGCGCGCTTGTACTGCCCAGCAGGGGTTTATGAAGTAGTCACCGATGCCGAAGGCGCGCGCTTTGTTATCAACGCACAAAACTGCGTCCACTGCAAAACCTGTGACATCAAAGACCCATCACAGAACATCACATGGGTGACACCAGAAGGCGGCGGCGGTCCCAACTACCCCAACATGTAAGACAAGACAGCCATTATTATCGTCACAAAAAAACCGCGCTATCAATAGCGCGGTTTTTTATAAACACCTTCTAAAGCCATCAAACAATCAGTCCGTCCACGCATCGCGGTTGGCTTCGTCTTTGAGCTTCACAAACTGGTCAGGGTCAAATTTGATTTTGTCCGCCGACTTGCCTTCTTTTAGCTGACGCTCGTAGTCACGCAGCACGCGCAGCGCCACAGGCGATAGGAAAATAATAGCGCCCAAGTTGACCAGCGCCATCAAGCCCATCGACAAATCCGCAAAGTTCCAAATCGCAGGCAGGCTGGCGACCGAGCCGACAAAAACCATACCGAGCACCAAGAAACGGAAAATCATAATCATGCCTTTGGCATTCTTCTTACCTGAGATGAACTCAAGGTTCGACTCACCATAGCTGTAGTTGGCAATGATAGAGGTGAACGAAAAGAAGAAAATCGCAATCGCCACGAAAATGATACCCAGATTGCCCACATACTGCGACAAGGCGAGCTGCGTGAGCTGAATGCCTGTCTGCTCAGAGCTGGGATCTACGACGCCTGACAAGATGATGATGGACGCAGTCGCTGTACAGATGACCAAGGTATCGATAAACACGCCGAGCATCTGCATAAAGCCCTGTACTGCAGGGTGGTCAGGATGGCTTTTTGCAGTTGCTGCCGCATTCGGCGCAGAGCCCATACCTGCTTCGTTTGAGAACAGACCACGCTTGATACCATTAATCATCGCCTGCGCAATGCCATAACCCAATACACCGCCCGCCGCTTGTTCAAAACCAAAGGCCGACTTCACAATATGAGCAACTGCGGCTGGGAACTGGCTAAAGTTAGTCACGATGATAAACAGGGCGAGCAACACATACAAAATCGCCATGACCGGTACAATTTTACCTGCAATACGCGCCACCGAGCGCAAACCACCGAAGACGACAGGCGCGACTAAGACGACCAATAACAGACCCGTTGCCCATGTCGGTACGCCAAAGGCTTCGTGCGTGGCTTGGGCGATGGTGTTTGACTGTACGCCATTGAATGCCAAACCAAAAGCAATCAGCAGACACACCGAAAAGAAAATCGCAAGCGCACGGCTGCCCAAACCTTTTTCGATATAGTAGGCAGGGCCACCGCGATAAACATTGTCCGTATGCGGCACCTTGTACGCCTGTGCAAGCGTCGATTCAATAAAGCTCGTGGACATGCCAACAATCGCGGTAATCCACATCCAAAACACCGCACCTGGACCACCCAAATAAATGGCAATCGCCACACCCGCAAGGTTACCCGTACCAACACGTGCTGCCAGTGAGGTCATCAAGGCTTCAAATGAGCTGATACCACCATCTTTACGCCCTTGGTTGGACACGCGCAGCAGTTTCCACATGTGCCCAAAATGACGAAACTGAATAAAACGCGTCGCCACCGTAAAGTACAAGCCCGTACCAATCAAAATGAACATCAGCAGCCCATACCAAGGATTGCTGGCGATGAACCAATTGTCGTTACCCCAGATGATACCGACCCCGAAGCCGACCAACTCATTAAACCATCTTACTATTTCTTGACCCATATTTTTCCCTTCATTTACTGTTGAGTGTAACAGCAGCACGCACTTCGCCTAGCCCCGAGGCGGTCAATCCTCTGAGCTGATAGGTACATACTTTTCAGGGTCGATAGGCATAAAAGGGTGCATGACACTCATATGCGTATCAACCTATCTTGCGCTTTTTCTCTAGCGCTGCTGTGGCGGTATTCTAACCGAACACGCTTGATTTCGCTCTTCAAGTTTTCATTAATTACGCGTTTTTTTTAACAAAACACATACATGAAGCGGATTTTTTACCACAGACTTCACCATTGCATGTCATAGAATAAAAACTCATTGATTACTTTTGTACGTTAACTTATCTAAAAACAACACATATTCTTGATTACAGATATAAATCATAAAATTTTGCCTATAAATTTACCAATAGACAAACAATAACAATGACTTAGCTTTGTGCGCGTTATAGCACGAACAAAGCGACAATCCTACCCACAATCCCCATTAAAAATCACGCTAAAAAAGATGACTCACCAATCCAATATAAAAGTTGTGGCGACAAATCAGATAGCGTATAAAAGGAATAACTTAAAATAAGTTTGTACTTTATTTGAGTATCAAGCGTTACATTAAAATACATGGAATGTGATTAATGCTGCGTGAATGATGGTTGAAGCCTGTACTACAGCCATGTATTTTCTCGATTATTCTGCTTTTTTGTAAGACAAAAGGAGTTGTCGTATGCAAAATGAAAATGATCCCTCAGGCTATTGGCGTGCCAATGTCCGACTTATCCTCATCTGCTTGGTCTTCTGGGCGCTCTGCTCATACGGCTGCGCGATTCTTCTACGCCCGTTGCTCTCAGGTATCGCCGTTGGTGGTACAGATCTTGGCTTCTGGTTTGCCCAACAAGGCTCTATTGCTTCGTTTATTGTGCTCACGTTCTTTTATGCGTGGCGGATGAATAAACTTGATAAGCAATACGGCCTAGACGAGGAGTAGACCCATGAGTCAATTTGTCATTAACCTGATTTTTGTAGGGCTGTCTTTTGCCTTGTATTTTGGTATTGCTATTTGGGCGCGTGCTGGCTCAACCAGTGATTTTTATGTCGCAGGCGGCGGGGTGCACCCTGTACTAAACGGTATGGCCACAGGTGCGGACTGGATGAGTGCGGCGTCATTCATCTCTATGGCGGGTCTACTCGCTGCAGGCGGCTATGGCGCGTCATCGTATCTGATGGGCTGGACAGGTGGCTATGTGCTACTCGCCATGTTGCTTGCCCCTTACCTGCGTAAATTTGGCAAGTTCACTGTGCCTGATTTTATCGGTGACCGCTTTTATTCTAAAACCGCTGCGATGGTGGCAGTGGCTTGTTTGATTATTGCCTCGACCACGTATGTTATCGGTCAGATGACTGGTGCAGGTGTGGCGTTCTCACGCTTTTTGGAAGTGGAGAGCAACACAGGCTTGATTATTGCTGCGTTTGTGGTGTTCTTTTACGCCGTTCTTGGCGGTATGAAAGGCATTACCTATACGCAGGTCGCTCAGTATGTGGTGTTGATTGTCGCTTATACCATTCCTGCAGTGTTTATTTCACTTGAGCTGACAGGCAACCCGATTCCAGGTTTGGGCTTGTTCTCAACCCATACAGAATCAGGCTTACCGCTACTGACCAAGCTTGACCAAGTGGTGACTGACTTGGGCTTTGCGTCTTATACCGCAGATGTACCTAATAAGCTGAACATGGTGCTCTTTACCTTGTCCTTGATGGTCGGTACTGCAGGTCTACCGCACGTCATCATTCGCTTTTTCACCGTACCCAAAGTTGCAGACGCACGCTGGTCAGCAGGCTGGGCGCTGGTCTTTATTGCCCTACTCTACTTTACCGCACCTGCGGTCGGTGCAATGGCTCGATTGAATCTGATTGACACCATCTACCCACAAGGCACCTCTGAGCCTGCCATCAATTATGAGCAGCGTCCTGACTGGATGCAGACGTGGGAACAGACAGGTCTGATTAAATATAACGATTTAAATGGCGATGGCCGAATTCAGCTGTATAATGACAGCGGTTTGGGCGCAGCTGAGCTGGCATTGACCAATGCACAGACCGAAGGCGGTGATGTTGGCGCAGCAACGACAGCGGTTGAGACCGCAAGAGCGGCGCATGACTTAGAAAATGACGGCCGCTTTGCTGATGCAGGCTGGGCAGGCAACGAGCTGGATGTAAACAACGATATCCTCGTACTCGCCAACCCTGAGATTGCACAGCTACCACCATGGGTTGTTGGTTTGATTGCGGCAGGTGGTTTGGCAGCAGCATTGTCTACTGCAGCAGGTCTACTGCTTGCCATTTCGTCCGCCATCAGTCATGATTTGATTAAAGGTCATTTTAACCCAAACATCACGGATAAAGGCGAGCTGATGGCAGCACGTATTTCTATGGGTGTGGCGATTGTGATTGCAACGTGGTTGGGGATGAATCCACCAGGGTTTGCCGCGCAGGTGGTGGCATTGGCCTTTGGTATTGCTGGTGCATCTTTGTTCCCAGCGCTGATGATGGGTATTTTCTCCAAACGTATCAATAACGTCGGTGCGATTGCGGGTATGTTGACTGGTTTGATTACCACGCTGGTGTACATCTTTATGTACAAAGGCTGGTTCTTCATCGCAGGCACCGCGAACTTGCCTGACACTGAAGCGTATTGGATGCTTGGTATCTCGCCATTATCATTCGGTGCTATTGGTGCGCTATTGAACTTTATCGTAGCGTTTGCGGTGTCTTACAGCACCAAAGCCCCACCGATTGAAGTACAAGAATTGGTTGAGAGCGTACGCTACCCACGCGGTGCAGGCGGCGCGGTTGACCACTAAGAAATAAGACAGCGACTGATCGTTTGTATCACTCACAAGTCACAGTCGCTTGTGAGTGATTTTTTATTTTCTCTTGTTGTTATCATCAAGGACGATGCGGTTGTCACAACCGACGATATAAGGGATGATCGTTATGATTTATGAATTTATTGCCACCATGACCGCAGGTTTTGGCTTGGCGGGCTTGGCACTGATTATTACCCATCTTAGCAAACTTGCAGGCAAACGCACGCCCAAATGGCTGATTCCGCTGTTTGCTGCGATTGGTATTTTTTCTTTTCAAATCCATCAAGAATACAGCTGGTACGACCAACAAGCCGCCCAGTTGCCAAAAGGTGTCAAGGTCATTAAGACCGTTGAGGACAGCACGTGGTTCCGTCCTTGGTCATATATTAAGCCGCAAACGGTGCGCTTTATGGCCGTCGACAGTCGTCGCAGCGCCTCTAAGACCACCCCTCAGCTGCATTTGGTCAATCTGTATCTGTTTGAGCGGCGCATGAGTATTCAGCAGATTCCTCAAGTGATTGATTGCCGTACGCCTGCGCGTGCTGACTATTTGGCAGCCGTCACCCCCGACAGCAACGCTGATGCACGCAACAACCAAGCCACGCGCTGGTATCAGCTGACTACCGATGACCCTCTGTATCTGAACGTCTGCACTACGAGCACAAGCGATGCCGCTTAATATCGGCGCATGGGGCGGTACTCGTGCTTGGAGTTTGCGCCCAAAATCACCCCCGCGCACAGCCCACCAAAGTGCGCGGCAAACGATACGCCTGGCTGCGGCATAAGCCCTTGCTTAATCGTCAGCCAGTAGCCTGCTCCCATAATGACACACGCCAATAAATAGCCCCAGCGCTTGGCAAACAACGCGCCACCAATCATAAACCCCAGCATCGCAAAACACAGACCCGACGCGCCAATATGAATTGACATGGGCGAGCCAATCAGCCACGTCATCACCCCAGAGGCGACCATCAGCTTGACCACCGTGCGGTAAGCATTGTTTTCAAACAAGCCAAATAAAAACAAAATCTGCAACAAGACCAGCGTATTGCCCAATAAATGCGCAAAGTTGCCATGCATCGTCCACGACGCAAAAATACCCACAATGCTACGCACATCCAGCACGCGCGGGGCGATACCAAATGCATGCCAGAACCCAAACAGCAGCACCTTATTAATCACAAACATCGCCCACATCGGCACAAGCACAAACGCATACAGCCCAATCACTTGCTGTAATCGGCTCAGTACCAAGGTGAAAAAAGGGTGTAGCTGCATGCATACTCCTATCTTAAGACGACTTTTTAATTGTCTGACGGCTGTCTTTGGCGATTTTATTTAGCCGATTTAGACTTGCGGCGCGTCATCTACCGTATCTGTGGGCAAAAATGCTAATAACGGCGACGCCTCAGCGATGGGCGTATAGTCTTGCTGGTTTAATTGCGAGGTTGAATGATAGGGTACCAAAGCCGAGGGCACAAAATCACGCGCCGCATCGATATGCTTGATAGAGTCATCAAAGAAAATATGCGGGGCGAATGTTTTGAGTACCGAGGTTTTATCCAGCCCCCCCAAAAAAAACGCCATGTCGACATTCACGCCCCACTCGCGCAGCGTCTTAATCGCACGCAAATCAGCAGGCGCATTACGCGCAGTAACGAGCGCAATACTAATCGGACTGTGCTGCATACGCGCTGGCAAATTTTGCTGCAAATGTGACAGCTTAATCAGCAGCTCAGCATACGGTCCTTTTTCAATGGGTAAATCACGCATCTTATCTTCGCGCTCATGAAACGCACGCAGACCCTGCTGTTTGTACAATAGCTCGCCTGAATTATCAAACAACACCGCGTCACCGTCAAAGGCTATACGCAGCTGATGCGTGTCTAATTGATAGGTATTCACTGGTGTGGCGTCCAAAATAGCACAAGCGCAAATATCGGCATCGGTCACTTGCTGCGCGTCTTCACGATTGGTCGTTAAAAATAAATCGACGTTAAAATCAGCGATATAAGGCGCCACCGAACTGCCTGAAATAAACGCGGAACGAGAGATATTTAAACCATGCTCACGTATGGCATTTAACACCTGAATGCCCGTATCTGGGCTGCTCTTTGAGACAATCACCACCTCAACCAGTGGCGCTTCGGTTTCGTAATCGGTTTGCGCGTAACTGTTCAGGTGCAACAGCGCCTTAATCAAAGGATAGCCCGCCCCCGTCTGTAACGGCTCATCTTCGCGTGCTGCCATATACTCGCGGAACGTCTTGATCGCGGTCTCTGGCGTCTCTTGTAGTAATTGCGCCAAGTAGTTTTCGGACGCCGACAAATCAAACAACGCCGTCGCCGATATGGCCACAATCAAGGTATTAGAAAAATCAACAGCCATAAGTCAAACACTCAAATCAAAATAAAAACATCATAAACCGTTTTTATCCCTTATCACCAGTAGCGCATCGTATCTGATGGTTAACGCTACTAAAAACTTTAAATGATTTTTTTAAAGTGACGCGCCAAATCCTAAACGAAAAAAAGACCGCAAACGCGGTCTCCTTTTTTAAATATGAGATTAGCTGATATCAGTAGCCTCATCGATAACAAAGCTAACAATCATAATCACATGATATTTGTCAATCTTGCCATCGGTCACGCCGACTTTTTGTTCTTTTACCCACGCGCCTTGGACATTTTTTACGGTCTCAGCGACACGGGCAACGCCTTTTTGGATTGCGTCTTCAAAGCTTGTACTTGAGGTACTGCTGATTTCGATATTCTTTGCAATGCTCATAATGGTATCCTTTTTTATACGTTATCAATATATCTAATTAAAAATAACTAAACTTGTTCGTGAATCACTTATTCAGTATAACGCAGACATATAAGGATAGTAGTCGTCTCATGTAGCATTGCGTCATGTATTGACAGTAGTGCCATGTCTGATATGTAGTACAGGTACCACTAATGTAAAAAATATGACTATTGGAATAAAAAATATTGGGTATATGAACTGATATTAAAACCAAACCAAAAAAAAGCCCCCAATCAGCAGATTGGGGGCTTTTTAAGTATAAGGAGCTGACGATGACCTACTCTCACATGGGCGAACCACACTACCATTGGCGCTACGATGTTTCACTTCTGAGTTCGGGAAGGGATCAGGTGGTTCCATCGTGCTATTGTCGTCAGCAAAGGGGGTTAGATATGAGTCTTGTTGAATCAAGCTATATGGTGATATCGATTTTATCTTAACTTACAAGATAGATTCATGATTGACATACAAACCACTTGGGTGTTGTATGGTCAAGAAGCCAAAACGAGCAATTAGTATCAATGCTTCACATGCATCGCTGCACTTCCACACCCTGACCTATCAACGTCCTGAGTCTTGAGCAGCTCTTTAGGGAAATCTAATCTTGGTGGGCTTCCCGGCGATGCTCAGCGGTTATCCCCATCGAACGTAGCTACCGGGCAATGCGGCGTAACAACCCGAACACGCCAGAGGTTCGTCCACTCTGGTCTCTCGTACTAGGAGCAGATCCTCTCAAATTTCCAACGCCCACGGTAGACCGGGACCGAGCACGACGTTCTAAACCCAGCTCGCGTGCCTCTTTAAGTGGCGAACAGCCATACCGCCGGACCTGCTTCAGCCTAGGATGAGATGAGCCGACATCCGAAATTGCCAAACACCGCCGTCCGATATGAACTCTTGGGCAGTATCAGCCTATTATCCCAGAGTACCTTTTATCCGTTGAGCGATGGCCCTTCCATACAGAACCACCGGATCACTAAGACCTGCTTTCGTACCTGTGACTTGTGGGTCTCGCAGTTAAGAAAGCGCGCTTTGCCTTTATACTCTTTGAACGATTTCGACCGTTCTGAGCGCACCTTCGTACTCCTCCGTTACTCTTTGGGAGAGACCGCTGATCAAACTACCCACCATACATTGTCCTCGGTATTGTTAGCACCTGAGTTAGAACTAACATGACCAGGGTGGTATTTCAAGGATGGCTCCACCAAGACTAGCGTCTCGGTTTCAAAGCCTCCCACCTATCCTGCACAAGTCAGGTCAAAGTTCAATGTAAAGCTGTAGTAAGGTTCACGGGTCTTTCCGTCTAGCAGCAGGTACACAGCATCTTCACTGCAGTTTCGATTTCACTGAGTCTCTGCTGGAACAGCGCTGCCATCATTATGCCATTCGTGCGGGTCCGGAACTTACCCGACAAGGAATTTCGCTACCTTAGGACCGTTATAGTTACGGCCGCCGTTTACTGGGCTTCGATCAAGACCTTCGCTTACGCTAAGCCCATCAATTAACCTTCCAGCACCGGGCAGGCATCACACCCTATACGTCCACTTTGTGTTTTGCAGAGTGCTGTGTTTTTTAATAAACAGTTGCAGCAGCCTGGTATCTGCGACTGCCAATAACACGGAGCAAGTCCTTCACCATCAGCAGCGTACCTTCTCCAGAGTTACGGTACCATTTTGCCTGGTTCCTTCAGCGAGTTCTCTCAAGCGCCTTGGTATTCTCTACCTGACCACCTGTGT
Organism: Psychrobacter aestuarii; assembly: GCF_904846035.1. Classification (GTDB taxonomy): domain Bacteria; phylum Pseudomonadota; class Gammaproteobacteria; order Pseudomonadales; family Moraxellaceae; genus Psychrobacter; species Psychrobacter aestuarii. Next base: position 1,783,661 of record NZ_CAJGYT010000001.1, on the reverse strand, counting down.
CGGTTTCGGGTACGATTCGTTTATGACTATCGCTTAGAAGCTTTCCTGGAAGCATGGTATTTGCCACTTCGCTGTACAAGTACAGCTTGCTATCAGATCTCCGGTATATAACAGTCCGGATTTGCCTATTGTCTACCTACATCCTTCCACCTAGATAACCATCACTAGGCTGGCATAACCTTCTCCGTCCACTCCATCTCGCATCATAAACAAGTATCCGGAATATTAACCGATTTCCCATCGACTACGCCTTTCGGCCTCGCCTTGAGGTCGACTCACCCAGCCCCGATTAACGTTGGACTGGAACCCTTGGTCTTCCGGCGTGCGGGCTTTTCACTCGTATCGTTACTCACGTCAGCATTCGCTCTTGTGATACCTCCAGCATGCTTTACAACACACCTTCACGAAACACACAACGCTCCCCTACCACTTGAAACAATTATCAAATCCGCAGCTTCAGCCTAGTTTGAGCCCCGTTACATCTTCCGCGCGAGGCCGTCGACTAGTGAGCTATTACGCTTTCTTTAAAGGATGGCTGCTTCTAAGCCAACCTCCTAGCTGTCTATGCCTTCCCACCTCGTTTCCCCCTTAACTAGGAATTTGGGGCCTGCTTTGGCGGTCTGGGTTGTTTCCCCTCTCCACGACGGACGTTAGCACCCGCCGTGTCTCCCGGATATCACTCATCGGTATTCGGAGTTTGCATCGGTTTGGTAAGTCGGTATGACCCTAGCCGAAACAGTGCTCTACCCCCAATGGTGTTCGTCCGGGCGCTACCTAAATAGCTTTCGGGGAAGACCAGCTATCACCGAGTTTGATTAGCCTTTCACCCTATCCACAAGTCATCCTGGCTTTTCAACGACAGTGGGTTCGGTCCTCCGGTGCCTGTTACGGCACTTTCAACCTGCTCATGGATGAATCACTCGGTTTCGGGTCTATACCTGCAACTATTCGCCTATTAGACTCGGTTTCCCTACGGCTCCCTGGCGGTTGCCTCGCTACAGAATATAAGTCGCTGACCCATTATACAAAAGGTACGCGGTCACCCTAATAGTGAAACCCACTGCTTGTACGCACACGGTTTCAGGTTCTGTTCCTCCCCTCACAGGGGTTCTTTTCGCCTTTCCCTCACGGTACTGGTTCACTATCGATTGATCAGGGAGTATTTAGCCTTGGAGGATGGTCCCCCATCTTCAAACAGGATTTCTCGTGTCCCGCTCTACTTAATATGTGCTCTTTATTATTTAAAATACAGGACTATCACCTACTACGGTCAGCTCCCGCTGTTCTTCTACACTAAAAAACATCGGCTTCTCCGTTCGCTCGCCGCTACTTGGGGAATCTCATTTGATGTCTTTTCCTAAGGGTACTGAGATGTTTTCACTTCCCCTCGTTCGCCTCTTATATAAATATAAGATACCTAGCTTATGCTAAAGTGGGTTCCCCATTCAGAAATCTCCGGATCACAGGATATTGCCGCCTCCCCGAAGCTTATCGCAGGCTGTCGTCTTTCATCGCCTCTGACTGCCAAGGCATCCACCATATTGCGCTTCATTACTTGACCATACAACCCCAAGCAGTCTCTCAACCACTAAAGCGCATCATGTGAATGATAACGATATCACCTATGTTTACGCTTGATTCAGTTCTCTTTACTTTTGGCAATCAACCCTGGGATAACAACTGATGTCATTAAGGAGTTGATTACCAAGGTTATTTAATGACGACACGTGAAATGTCATCACTAACTTGAACTCATATCTATGTTTTTAAATAATACCTACGCTCTCATCAGTCCATTATCTGTATAAAACAGAAGCAAATAATCATTTGCAATCACTTGTTTCTATTTTATATTCTCGTATTAAGCCATGTGGTGGAGCCAAGAGTCAGACTCCTGACCTCCTGCGTGCAAGGCAGGCGCTCACAGCTGAGCTATATTTACCCCATATATGGTGGGTCTGATAAGACTTGAACTTATGACCCCCGCGTTATCAACACGGTGCTCGCCAGCTGAGCTACAGACCCTGAGCGAGGATACTGTCAAAGCACCAAGCGACCCGAGCGCAGAGGAAAATTCTTTAAATGATTTTCTCCAAACTCAAACCTCTTAAGCTTAATACTCGCTTTTACTAAAGAACAACTTGCTGTGAATTCTTGCTGACCGAATGTCGTATTTAAGGAGGTGATCCAGCCGCAGGTTCCCTACGGCTACCTTGTTACGACTTCACCCCAGTCATCGACCACACCGTGGTGAACGCCCTCACTAAGTTGGGCTATCCACTTCTGGTGCAATCAACTCCCATGGTGTGACGGGCAGTGTGTACAAGGCCCAGGAACGTAATTCACCGCGGCATTCTGATCACTTTGGAGTACTAGCGATTCCTACTTCATGGAGTCGAGTTGCAGACTCCAATCTAGTTTACTGATAGGCTTTTTGAGATTCCGCACATCACATCGCTGTGTAGCTGCCCTCTGTACCTACCATTGTAGCGTGTGTAGCCCTGGTCGTAAGGGCCATGATGACTTGACGTCGTCCCCGCCTTCCTCCAGTTTGTCACTGGCAGTATCCTTAGAGTTCCCGGCCAAACCGCTGGTAACTAAGGAAAGGGTTGCGCTCGTTGCGGGACTTAACCCAACATCTCGACACGAGCTGACGGCAATAATACAGCACCTGTATCACAATTCCCGAAGGCACTCTCGTATCTCTGCGAATTCTGTATGTCAAGACCAGGTAAGGTTCTTCGCGTTGCATCAATTAAACATTAACCACCGCTTGTGCGGGCCCCGTCAATTCATTTGAGTTTTAACCTTGCGGCCGTACTCCCCAGGCGGTCTACTTATTGCGTTAGCTGCGTCACTAAGTCCTCAAGGGACCCAGACTAGTAGACATCGTTTACGGCGTGGTTTACCAGGGTATCTAATCCTGTTTGCTACCCACGCTTTCGAACCTCAGTGTCAGTATGATGCCAGGAAGCTGCCTTCGCCATCGGTATTCCTCCAGATCTCTACGCATTTCACCTTTTTACCTGAATTCTACTTCCTCTCCTACTCTAGCCTAACGGTTTCGAATGCAGTTCCCAGGTTCATGGGTTTCATCGACTTATTAAACCACCTACGCTCGCTTACGCCCAGTAATTCAGTTAACGCTCGCACCTCTGTATTACGCGGCTGCTGGCTTGCAAGAGTTAATAGAGTGCTTATTCTGCAGCTAATGTCATCCATTATGGGTATTAACCATAACTTCTTCTTCTGCTTAAAGTGCTTTACAACCAAAAGGCCTTCTTCACACGCGGCATGTTGGATCTGCAGGGTTCCCCATTGTCCAATATTCCCCACTGCTGCCTCCCGTAGAGTCCGGGCCGTGTCTCGGTCCCGGTGTGGCAGTCATCCTCTCAGACCAGCTACAGATCGTCGCCTTGGTAGGCCTTTACCCCACCAACTATGACTAATCCGACTTAGGCTCATCTAATAGCGCAGGTCTAATGATCCCTAGCTTTCTCCCGTAGGACGTATCCAGTATTAGCCACGAGTTTCCCGTGCTATCCCCACTACTGGGTAGATTCCTAAGCATTACTCACCCGTCCGCCGCTCGTCATCTGGTAGCAAGCTACCATTACCACTCGACTTGCATGTGTTAAGCCTGCCGCCAGCGTTCAATCTGAGCCATGATCAAACTCTTCAGTTTTAATCTTGTTTGAGACCTTTTAAGATGGTCCCTAATCTTGGCTCATTCAATCACTCGCATTTAACTTTTCGTATGTTCGTATATGAATTAACTTGAGTTATTTGCTAATCTTGAATGATAATCTTCTTTGCCATTACTGGCTGAATAACTAACATTCTGTGTCAGCAAAAATCCACACAAGTTGTTCTTTAGTATGCTTTTAAAAAGTAATATTACTGTCGTCCAGTAAATATTTATTACCCAATTTCACTAAGCTAATACGCTTCGCTACATGGGCGAGCTGACTAGTCTATCATAAAATCACAAACTGTCAAACCCTTTTTTTACCAATTCCGCAAACTAGCTCTTTAACAACCGCTTTGCCTCGTCAGTGGGGCGTATTATAGAGAGTTTAATTCTCGTGTCAACACTTTGTTGGGATTATTTTATCTTTTTTTTGATATGCACAGTAAAACGGTAAGTAAGACGTTGATTTTGTAGTGTTGAGACTTGTTATTAAACGCTTTGCCTCTAACGCTATCTACTCCATGGTGAATCATAAATAAAAGTAACACAACATGATAACGTGCTACTGACATAAATTTTACTCGCTTGCTGTGCACTAGGCGCTCCAGAGGCTTCGCAAAATTCATGTCAGCATCACTGCATTCGTTCTATATTTGATTGACTATACTTAATTATAGCTTGCCCATTTTTTCAAAAAACGTACGGTAGGCAGCGACTTTTTTATCCAGTGCCAGCGGGTACGCACGCGACGTCGATGGCAGACGGTATAGCTTAAGCTCATATCCTTCTGTGTGCGGATATGGGTAGCTAACCATTTGGTTGGTTTTTGGCTGTTTTGACTTTGGTGGTATAGGGTCAAGTAAGGAGTACAAGACTTCGGTCGCTTTGCCGCCTGTGGTAAAGAGCGTTTTGACTTGTGGTACTTGATTAAGCACTTCGGTTAAGTTGACAGGGGTGACGACGGTGAGGTTTTTATCTGAGGCGTTGCCTGTCTCACGGATGGCTTGTTTGACCGTGGGGCAAGAAGCGATGCGGCGCTCGAAGAAAAAGTCACGTATTTGCTGATGGTCAAAGCGCTTTTCTTGACCAATACGAAAGTGGTCGGGGTCGTCAAAGAACACCGCGCCATAGATGCGCCACATGTCATTATAGAAGTTGGGATAATGAAACGGCATTGCCCACTTGTCTTCGGTGGGCGGAAATGTACCCATCATCATAATGTCGGCATCAGGCGATAAGACGGGCGCAAATGGGTGGTCTTCGATGGGGCGTGTGTCTGATGTATTCGCGGCGTGTGCGGCGGATGGCGATTGAGTCATGATAATGTCCATCAGAAAGTTGGTTTTTTGTTATAATAGCACACGCAAATTATCCAGCTATTTGAAAGAGACCCGCTTATGACGGATTTGAACATCACGGTTATCGACCATCCTTTGGTGCGCCACAAGCTCAGCTTGATGCGTGAAAAAGACACCAGTACGTATAAATTTCGTACGCTCACCAAAGAGCTTGCGCGCTTGATGGCGTATGAGGCGAGCCGCGACTTTGAGATTGAGACGTTCCCCATGCAAGGGTGGTGCGGTGAGATTGAAGGCGAGCAAATCGTCGGTAAGACGGCGACAATCGTACCGATTTTGCGCGCGGGTCTGGGTATGCTTGACGGTGTGCTTGATTTGATACCGACCGCGAAGATTTCGGTCGTGGGTTTGCAGCGTGATGAAGAGACGTTGCAGCCAGTGCCGTTTTTTGAAAAGTTCGTCAATCACATGGACAAGCGCCCTGCCCTTATCGTTGATCCGATGCTGGCGACAGGCGGTTCGATGGTCGCGACCATTGATATGCTGAAAAAGCACGGCTGTAAAAACATCAAGGCATTGGTGTTAGTTGCCGCGCCTGAAGGTGTGCGCTTGGTCAATGACGCGCATCCTGATGTGCAGATTTTCACGGCAGCGCTTGATAGCCACTTGGATGAGCAAGGCTATATTATCCCTGGTCTTGGCGATGCGGGCGATAAGATTTTTGGTAGCTACGCGTCACGTTAAAGACGTACGTTTTACCAATAATTAAGCCGTTAATATTGAAAAGACCCAGTGCTGAATGTGCTGGGTATTTTTTTTGCCTTTAGTTTCTCTAAAATTTTTCTAATTTACCGCTTGTTTAGCAATGTACTTGCCAGCTTTCATTTAACGCAGTTCGTAATGACGGATGCAGTAATGTAATGGCAGCGCGCTACTGCTTGTCTTTGGCTCATTGGCTTCTGGTTTTGGCGCTAGCCAGCGTTGCCAAAAACCTGCGCTTGCTGGCTTATTGTCAACAGTCACTGGCGCTTGGGTCATCATGTTTTCACTGACCAAACGCAGACTGTGAAAGTCCAAAATCAGCACTTCGTTACGGATACGCTCGGAGGTGCGCCGATTGTGCCGAATCGGAAACGCCGCCACATTTTTACCTGTAATGGTGATATGGTTAATCACGGGCTGGCTACTCAATGCTGCGCGGCGGATAGCGGTCGCAGGATTGACGGTGGCGGTCAGTAGTTTTTCGCTGCGGGTATGCTCGGGCAACATTCCTGCCATAAACAGCTGCTGCTGCATCGCTAACGGACGCGCGTGGCGCATCAGCTCGGCACGGAATAAATCGGGCATCTCGCTGTTAAAGCTGTCTTCACTTTGCCGATAAAACGCGTCAAAGCTGCGCTGCAAGTAGCGCCCAAACACACTAAAATAAATCCACTCACGGTAGGCGCTGTCTTCTAATAGTCGTGCGGCAATGTCTTCGGCGCTGGCAGTGACGTTCCCTTGCAGCAAGGCATGCAACAATGCCAAAGCGTCGGTCGCACAGCGCTCGTCCCAACACTGGGGATAAAAACTGGCATCTAGTAGCGCGAGTGGCTCGTGACTCATCGGCACCTCAAGTGGTCGTGGCGATACCAAGCCGCAGCGCTCTGTATCGGGGCAATCAATCTACAGTGAATAAAAACTAAAGCGGGTAAAAAAGACATGCCCTCACTATAGCAGGTGTGCTTTTAGGATATAAGGAGCGTTTATGTATAAAGGTATCAAAGCACGCTATCGGCTGACGTGTGAATTTGTGCGTGCTGACGATGGTACGTGCTTGCCTGTATCGGTCATCGGCACGGGCAAGCCTGTATTGTTGCTGCATGCCTTTGGGATGGATGCGCGGCAGTTTATTCCGTTTATTGTGCCCTTACTATCGCGCTACCGCTTTTATTTACCGCATTATCGTGGGTTTGGTATGGCAGCCGATGTCAGCTTACCGCAGTTTGATTTTATTGAGCACTATGCCATCGACACCCGCACTGTTCTTAATCATATTACCGCGACGACGCAGACCGAGCGCGTGCCTGTGGCGGGGATTTCTATGGGGGCGCTGGTGATGTGGGCGTATTTTGGGCGCTTTGGCACGGATAAGGTCAGTCGGTTTTTAAACATTGACCAAGCGCCGATGATTCATCATCAGCCTGATTCTCAAGGCGGGGTGTTTGGCGATGCACAAGCAAAGATGTTTGACCGCTTTCGGGCACTTATTGCCGTAAGCCAGCCGTATATGGCGTTATCTGACTTTCGCCATGTGCCTGACAGTGTTAAAAAAGCGCTTTTGGATACTGAGCGCGACTTTTCGTTATTGTCAGTGGGCAGTCGTGCCGCTTTTGGGGTGACGCAGTTGTCCAGTATGCGCCCCAGCTATCGGCGCGCGTTTTATAAGCATTTGACATGGCAACACAAAATCCGCGCCTTGCACGCTTATACCACCCTGCCTTACGACTATCGGGCAGTGCTACCGACGGTTGATATTCCTGTCACGTGGCTGATTGGCGCGCGCTCAAAGCTCTACCCTGCCAACGAACAGCGCAAACTTGCCGCGCTACTGCCGCAGGTCACTACTAAAACCTTGGCAAACGCAGGACACGCGATTCCTATGGATGCGCCTGTCGCTTTTTATCAGCATATTAAAGCATTCTTAAGCAATTATTAAGTAAAAGCACGCTTATAATCCTTAGCTAAGGTAATGATATTACGGTGAATATTTACAAAGAACGTATAAAAAGTCACGCTGGACACGCGGACTGTACAACCTTGTACCACAATACTGTTTTTACTCTCTTATACTGGTGATTGTTTGTGATTAAGCAGCCGTTGTAATGAAAAGGCGCAAACTCATTGTTCAATGAATGCGTCTGTCTGTTTTTATCAAACAACTCGTTTGTATTAGACAACATTAAAAACCAGCATTATTTACTCAAAATATTCATTAATAATCATATAAGGATAATAACAATGCCGTACGTGACCGTGGGACAAGAAAATAACAACGATATCGACATCTATTATGAAATCCAAGGTACAGGCAAGCCTGTCATCTTGATTCATGGTTGGCCGCTCAGTGGACGTGCGTGGGAAGCGCAAGTGCCCGCACTGGTGGACGCAGGCTATCAGGTCATCACCTATGACCGCCGCGGCTTTGGACAGTCGTCAAAACCGTGGGAAGGCTACGACTATGACACGATGGCTGCCGACTTAAAGGCATTGATGGAAGCGCTAGATGTACAAGATGCGACCATCGTGGGCTTTTCGATGGGCGGTGGTGAAGTGGCGCGCTATATCGGCAATTATGGCTCGGAGCGCGTGAGCAAAGCCGTGCTTGCCTCTGCCGTACCGCCCTATCTGTTCAAAGCCGATGACAATCCTGATGGCGGTCTAGAAGAAGCGGACATTCAAGAGTTTTTGAATGGGGTGCGTGATGACCGCATCAACTTTTTGAATGACTTTACCAAAAAGTTCTTTACGCCAAAAGAAGGCAAACTGCTGGTCAGCAAGCCCATGCGTCTGTACCATCGTGACATTGCGGCATTTGCCTCACCAAAAGCGACCTATGATTGTGTCAAAGCGTTCAGCTATGCCGACTTCCGCGAAGATTTAAAAGCTTTTGATGTACCGACCTTGGTGATTCATGGTGACTCTGACCAAATCGTACCCTTTGAAGCCAGTGGTCAGCGCTCACACGAGATGATTGCCGACAGCAAATTGCATGTGGTCGCGGGTGGTCCACACGGTATCAATGGTACGCATGCCGATGAATTTAACCGCGCGTTGATTGCCTTTTTAAACGAAGCCTAAAAATAAAAGCAGCTACACTATTATAAAATAAAAACCTTACTTATAAAAAAGCGACCTAAGTGGTCGCTTTTTTTGTGCAGTGTTTTGATTATGAACTATTTTTAGCTGGGCATTTAATCAGATAACGCTTGCACCAAAGCAAAGCGCGGCTGGGTCTCGCCATCAACGGTCACCGACTCGGTAAATATGGTAAGCGGACGCGCCCATACGCTGTAATCACCGTACAGACAACGATAGATGACCAGCGCCTCTTCAGTTTCTGAATGCTGAGCAGTATGCAGCACTTGGTACAGACTGCCTTTGTAATGGCGATAGATGCCTTGAGTGACGTTGATCATTTATAAATACTTTTTCAAATTAAGATTTTATTAAATTTCTGGAATGCCAAGATAATCAAATAGCTCTAACCAAGAATAGCAATCTACTTCTTTGTAAGAGCAGGTATCAGGTATTTTGATAACTGCAACCACATCCTTTGAAATATCTTTACGCAAACCCTGTTCACTTGTTAAAACACAAGCTTTGTTAGCAATTGCTACCGCTACATTCGACAGATCGTTTCTGATATTTTCGATTTGCTTGAACCTTTTGTCAACTTTCATATTTTGGAAATATGGAAGATCATCAACCATTTGTTTTTGTAGCTCTATAAGTTGATAGTCATAATTAACTTTAGGTATAACATCAATATTAAAAGAGGTAAAGAAGTTTTCGAGTACCTTTATATCATAATTAACAAAAAAATTAACTTTAGCATTAACTTCCTGATATATTTCTTCAGAAACTATAAATTTTATTATACCCGCTGATATGGAATTTAATAAATAATCCCATATCGTCCTGAATACACTACTAGGATAGTAACGATAACATATATCAATAATAGCATTCGTATCTAAACAAATTTTTCTCATCAAGAAAACGCCTTTTCTTCTAAATATTTTAAGTCCTCGATACGATTAGGAATTCTTAATAAATCCATAGCGGTATTTATAGTTAATTCTTCTTGCCAAATAGCTGAAAATACTTGTTGGAGATATACTTTTCCAAAGTGATTGTACGTTGAGTATCTTTTCTTGACACCGAAATTACCAGAAATTTCGACTCGAAGACTATTTAAGTAATCTTCTAGTTCATTCTGCTGTATAAGATCTAATTGCTTAAGCTGAATAGCGACTGCCTGCCGACTAGCTTTCGTTATCTTTCTAATATTTAAAACATTTTCAGTCAGTGTAGCACTATGGCTGTAGCATTTTTGAACAACTGATTCAGGAACTAGCACATATCCCGCCACCTTATTACAGTAGATTTCTTCATCATAACTAGAATTTATCAAGCTACCATCCAAAACACTTTGTTTTAGACCTAAATGAACCAGCTCATGTATCAAGGTAAAGAGTCGTCGTGCAGGTGGCTGTCCTGTAGTTAGAATTACAATTATAGGAAGTTTCTCGTAATATAAAGCCATGCCCTCTGAACTCAAATGGGGATTGGACTTTTCTAAGACTAAGACATCATTTTTTTCAACTATAGTGCGCCAAGATTTATAGTAATCAGAGTTTGACTCTAACAAACTTTCATCCTTTAGCTGCAGGAATTCTGTAATTAGATTAGCATCCTGCTTTGCATTACATCCAGAAAGTTCCAAGCTGAAATTATTTGGAACGTCGTTCAAAGACTCATAAATGCCTAGAAGATTATCCCTATCAATATATGCTTCTTGAACTACTTTGTTAAACTGATACTGTTGTTCCTCATCACCTTCTGACACCTCTTCAATTTTATTTCTGAAATCAACTACTTCAGGTAAATCACGATGAATAACTGAGTCGAAAGTTAAATAAGATACGGGCACTAATAATTTCTCAGCTATTTTATTTAACTGTTTAATAGTAAAAACCCTATTATTAGCCTCAGCATCTTCTATTTTAGCTGCCTTAATAGAAGTTTTTTTGGCGAGCAAATCTACAGATAGCGACATCTGTTGTCGATAATGTTTTAAAGCATTAGGAGAGTGTGTCACTAGTTGACGACTTGCCATATTTTTTATCTATCCTACTATTACATACATGAAGCTATAATCAAATATTATAACTTCATTTTGAATATGAGTATGTAATCTTACATACTATTTTTATTTTACCGTCACTTTCGCATACGCTTTTTTGCCCGCTTGAATGACGACACTCTGACCTGAAGTGAGACTAAAGCCTGCGTTGACCACTTCGCCATCAACCTTGACCGCGCCGCGCTTGACCATGTCTTTTGCTGCTGCGCCATTTTTGGCAAGCTCGGCTTGGTTTAGGATTTGCGCAATAAATAAGGCGTCTTGACCATCAAGGTCGAGCGTGACTTCTGGCAAATCGACAGGCAGCTCGCCATCAGCTAAGACATTGCCCGCCGATTTGTGCGCGTTCGCCGCCGCGTCTGCGTCATGGAAACGCTCAATCAATTCTTCTGCCAAGATGCGCTTAATCTCTTGCGGGTTGCGCCCTGCTTCCATCTCTGCCATCAGCGCTTCGACATCGTCCATCGGCTTAAAGCTTAAAAACTCAAAGTAACGACGAATCAGGGTATCAGGCATCGATAGGATTTTTTGGTACATGGTGCCTGGGGCGTCATAGATGGCGACATAGTTGCCAAGTGACTTAGACATTTTATTGACGCCGTCCAACCCTTCCAAAATCGGCACGGTGATACATACTTGCGCTTCTTGACCGTAGCGCCCTTGCAATGTGCGTCCCATCAATAAGTTAAAGGTCTGGTCGGTGCCGCCAAGCTCCACGTCCGCTTCTAGCGCGACCGAGTCATAGCCTTGCACCAGTGGGTACAAAAATTCGTGGATAGAGATTGGCGTTTGCGACGCATAGCGTTTCGAGAAGTCATCGCGCTCAAGCATGCGTGAGACGGTCTGCTGACTGGCAAGGGCAATCATATCGCCTGCGGACATGTCATTAAACCACGCGGAGTTAAACACCACTTTGGTCTTTTCTTTGTCCAAGATTTTAAAGACTTGCTCGGCGTAGGTGCGCGCGTTTTCACGGATTTGCTCATCGTTTAGCGGTGGTCGGGTGCTGTTTTTGCCCGTTGGGTCGCCGATTTTTGCGGTGTAATCACCAATCAAGAAATAAATCTCATGCCCCAAATCTTGAAAATGCTTGAGCTTATTGATCAAAACGGTGTGACCCAAATGCAAATCTGGCGCGGTGGGGTCAAAGCCTGCTTTAATGCGTAATGGACGGTTTTGCTTGAGTTTAGCAATCAAGTCTTCTCGTGACAAAATCTCTTGCGTCCCACGCTCAATCAGCGCCAGTTGTTCATCTAAAGTCAGTGCATGCTCAGTCATAGGGGTCTCAACTTATGATTATTGCTTGGTGATAATGCCCTGATGGCGGCATTGACCATCGAAGGCGGGCAAAAAAGTGTTAGAATTTGCCAGATATACTAGCGTTTTTTAAGGTAAATTGCCATGAGTAAGCCCGCCCTTGACCCCAATCATCATACCAGCCCTGACTTCGGTAGCGACCTTGAGACGTCGCAACTGACTGACCGCGATGCCGAAATGTTCTTCGAGCACTTTGACGATGGTCTGTATATCGGCATGATGTCGGGTACGAGCTTGGATGGGTTGGATGCGGTGCTGTGCCGATTTACTGATGATGACCTTGCGCCATTACACATCGTCGCCACCTACAGCCAAGCATTTCCGCCGCGTCTGCGTGAGGTGTTGCTCGCCTTGTGTCAGCCCAACGGCGTACAGGCGCTAAACCCTGCCGCTGATGAGCCGAATAACGAAATCGACTGGTTCGGCTGGGCAAGTCGCGCTTATGGCGAGTTTGCTAGTAGCGTGGTAAACAGCCTGCTGCAACAGGCAAATACGTCAGCTGATGATATATTGGCAATCGGCTGTCATGGGCAGACGATACGCCACCGCCCTGAGTGGGGCTTTAGCCTACAACTGATTGATGCCAATATCATCGCCGAGCGTACAGGCATCAGCGTGGTGCATGATTTTCGTCGTCGGGATATGGCGGTCGGTGGTCAAGGGGCGCCCCTTGTTCCCGCCTTTCATGCAGCATTATTTTCGCACGCAACCGATGCACGTGTGCTGCTGAACTTGGGTGGCATTGCCAACATCACCGTACTGCCTGCGCTGAATAATGCGCAAACGGTGGTCGGTTACGATACGGGTCCTGCCAATGTGTTGCTCGATGCGTGGGCGATGCGCCATATTCAGCAAAGCTTTGATGCCGATGGGCAATGGGCAGCCTCGGGACACGTTATTACGCCATTACTTAATCAGCTGCTGGCGCACCCATTCTTTGCCAAAGACTACCCAAAGAGTACGGGGCGCGAGGACTTTCATTTGGCATGGCTCGATGCGTCGCTTGAGCAGTTTGCTAACAGCACCGATGCCACTGAGCACACCCCTGCCGATGTGCAAGCGACCTTGACAGAGCTGAGCGCCATCGCTGCTGCCGAGCAGATTGCCCGTTTTAAAAACACACATGCCTCACAGGTCTATGTGTGCGGCGGCGGTGCACTGAACAGTCATTTATTGAGCCGATTGCGCGCGCATTTGCCTGATTGGACGATTAGCAGTACCAAAGATTTGGGACTTGACCCGCTATGGGTAGAAGCGGCAGCCTTTGCGTGGCTTGCGCGCCAGACATTAATGAGCGAGACAGGCAACTTGCCAGCGGTCACAGGCGCGGATAAAAAAGTGGTGCTTGGACAGGTGTGTTTTTGATAACTATTTAAGTTTACAGACGTACACTTATGTGTTTTATAATGTGGTTGCTATAATAGCCATATAAGGCTATAAATAACCTAGAAAATTGTCAGCTATTCGCATCTTTACCCCTTTACGACGTCAATAAAGGACATATCCAATGAGCCAGCAAAGCAGTACCTCTACGCCTCAAGCCAGCACGAGCAGTGCGCCGCGTTCTAAGATGCCGCATCATCAGCGCCCAGATGACATGCGTGTGGTGGTCACAGGCATGGGTGCCATTACGCCACTTGGTTTGGACGTTGAGAGTACTTGGACGCGTCTGCTAAATGGCGAAAGCGGCATCTCAGAAATCGATCATTTTGACACCGACGGGTTTCGTGCGCGTATCGCAGGGGTGGTCAAAGACTTTGACGCCAAGCAGTACATGAACCCCAAAGACTCGCGCCGCTATGATACATTCATGCACTATGCGGTTGCCGCAACAGGCATGGCGCTACAGCAAGCAGGCTATATTGAGACTGTGGATGCCAATGACGCGCCGATTCAGGGCACCGATCCTGAGCGGTTTGGCGTGATTTTGGGCTCAGGTATCGGCGGTATTCAGACCATCGAAGACAGCTGCGCCACTTTAAACGATAAAGGCGCTAAAAAAGTATCGCCGTTTATTATTCCAGGCTCTATTGTGAACATGGCGGCAGGCTTGGTGGCGATTAAGCACAACCTAAAAGGCCCTAACCTTGCCACCGCTACTGCCTGTACCACAGCGACACACGCCATTGGTCTGGCAGCGCGTCTGATTGCCTATGGCGATGCGGATGTGATGATTGCTGGTGGTAGCGAAAAAGGCTCAAGCCCGCTCGGTATGTCAGGCTTTGGGGCGATGCACGCGCTATCAACGCGCAATGAAGAGCCTACCAAAGCCTCACGCCCGTTTGACAAAGACCGTGACGGCTTTGTGCTCGGTGACGGCTCAGGTGTCTTGGTACTAGAGAGTTTGGCGCATGCCAAAGCACGCGGCGCAACCATTTTGGCTGAGGTGGCAGGCTTTGGTATGAGTGATGATGCCAGCCACATTACCGCGCCACCAGAAGACGGTCGCGGGGCAGCACGCGCAATGAAAAACGCGCTTCATGATGCGGGCATCAGCCCTGAACAAGTCGGCTACGTCAATGCGCACGGCACCAGTACGCCCGCAGGCGACGTGGCGGAGTCTTTAGCGATTGAAAGTGTGTTTGCACCCGTTAAAGACAGCATTCTTGTCAGCTCAACAAAATCAATGACAGGGCACTTGCTCGGCGCGGCGGGTGGTATCGAAGCCATCTTTACCGTACTTGCCCTACAAAACCAGCACGTACCACCGACCATTAACCTAGACAATATTGAAGACAACTGTAATCTGGACTATGTGGCGCACGAGTCGCGCAAAGTTGAGAACCTAAACTACGCCGTCTCAAACAGCTTTGGTTTTGGTGGCACCAATGGTACGCTAGTCTTTTCACGTTGGACGTAACGCGCCCGAGCTGACAGGTCAGCGATTGACCTTGTTATGACGCTTTGTCGGCTTCAGATTCGCTACGTTTGTCCCCTTGCAGCCCCTTATCGTACTTTCGTATGATAAGGGGTACTTTTATGGATAAAATATGGATAACATCATGCCAAGCTATTCTTTTTCGCATCAGTTTTATCAGCACTGGACCGATACCCCCAGCAGTATACGCGCGGCAATCGTTGACGAGCTATCCGATATTATCGACCTGTTGCACCCTGAGACCGCTTTGGCTGAGTTTCGCTTTACGCAGCCTGACTTGGATGCGCATATTGATAGCCTTTATGACGAGCATTATACCCAAGTGGCGCAGGCGCAAGCCGAGCAAGCGCGACTTGAAAAAGAAGAGCAGACACGATTAGAAGCACAGCAGGCACAAGTGGCCGCGCCTGTAGCGTCACCAGCGGCGACTGTAGACCCCATCGCTGATGAAGACACGTCTGAGGCGATGCCTGTCGTTGATACGGATGAGCAATCCGTGACGGACACCCAGCAGGCGGCAACGGATGCAGGCGATGCCGCAGCCATCAACAGTGCCTTTGGCGAAGCATTAATCCAAGAGCTTGGCACGCATATTGATGATTATCTGAGCGAACAAATGGCGCAAATCTCTGAAGATTTAAAGTCTTGGCTGCGCGATGAGATTGGGCGTCAGTTAAGCAACATGACCCCCAAAGACGCAGCAGACGGACAATAAAAAGGCTTAAATAGATTGGGTGCGTGTACTTAACCACTCAAGCGCCGCGCCTGAAACGCGTGTGCGTAACGCGTCATAGACCATGCGGTGATAGTCGTTAAGCCAGTCAATTTCTTGCGCGGTTAATAGCGTCTTGTCGATAAGGCGTGTGTCAATCGGACAATACGTCACCGTCTCAAAATGTAAGAAGTTACCAAATTCCGTCTCGTTCGGGTTATCTAGCGCATGGCAGACCACCAAGTTTTCGATACGAATGCCCCATTTGCCCTCGCGATACAGCCCAGGCTCGTTACTGGTCAGCATACCTGCACGCATGGCGCGCGCCTTGGTCGGCTGCCCACTGTAGGAGATGCCCTGCGGCCCTTCATGCACGTTCAAGAAATAACCGACCCCATGCCCTGTACCATGCCCGTAGTCCATTTGCGCTTGCCATAATGGGGCACGGCAGATGGCATCGATAAGTGGTGAGGAGATACCTTCAGGGAAATGAGCAGCGGCCAAAGCAATATGCGCCTTTAATACATAGGTAAAGTCGCGGCGCTGGTCAGCGCTGACCTCGCCAATACCTACCACGCGCGTGATGTCGGTGGTGCCGTTTTGATACTGCGCACCTGAGTCAATCAACAACAAACTGCCCTCACCTGCTGGCACGGATAAGACGCTAAAGCCCGCTTCGGTCGCGCGGTAATGCGGCAGTGCGCCATTGGCAGCAAAACCTGCAATGGTCGGAAAACTCGGCGACACATAATGCGGCTGCTGGCTACGTACATCTATCAGCATCGCGTCCACATCCAGCTCGGTGACTTGCTCGCCCGCCTCAAGCTTGGACTCCAGCTCAGCAAAAAATGCACACAGCGCCGCGCCGTCTTGGCGCATCGCCTCACGAATATGAGCAATCTCGCTAGGAGATTTTATTGACTTTAAATAAGTGCTGGGCGCGATTTGTTCAATAAAGCCCAAATCATCAACCACGTGCGCCAGTGTTCCGACAGCGACTTTGTTGGGATCTAACAATAAAATGTCATGAGCGCTTAACTGACCAAGCGCCGCTTGCACCTCCGCATAGTCTGCCAGCGTGATACAACTTTCTGCTAACGTGGTCGCAATCTCGTCACTGACTTTATTTTGATCAACAAACAGTACCGCGCTATCACTACTGATGAGCACATGCGCTAAGAAAACAGGATTGTAATCCACATCGGCACCGCGTAGGTTGGTTAGCCATGCAATGTCATCAAGGCTAGACAACAGATGATGCGTTGCGCCCGCCTCTATCATTTGCGCCCGTACCGCAGTGAGCTTGTCTGCGCAGGACTGCGCCACAAACTGACCGTCATGTGGATACAGCGCCGCCGTTGGCAAAGAGGGACGCTCCATCCATACATGACTGAGCAAATCGCGCTCTGTGATGAGGGTAATGTCTTTGGCATCAAGCGCTTCTAACAAGCGGTCTTGCTCAGTAATCGACAATACCTGACCATCTACCGCCACACTATCGCCCGCAGACAAATGCATCACCAGCCAATCGACATGCGTAGGCTCGGATGGTGCAAGCTTTTGTAAATGAATGCCTGTTTCAGCCAGCTCATCGGCGGCCTGCACCCAGTAGCGACTGTCTGTCCACAGTCCCGCAAAGTCAGCGGTCATGACCAAGGTTCCCACCGAGCCTGTAAAACCTGTAAGCCATTCACGCGCTTGCCAATATTCTGGTAGGTATTCAGATAAATGCGGGTCGGCAGTGGGCACGATAAGTGCAGTCACATCCTGCGAGGACATCTCAGCACGAACAGTTTCTATGCGCTGATGTACTGTTGTTTTTGGTGTTGTCATAAGACCTCTTTTTGTATCTAAAGTAGAATAAGTAGCCATCTGTCAGTCACTTATAGTTATAAGATGGCGTCTTTTGTTTTATAGTAACACGCCGTCAAAAACAGCTGACAGTGTCCTTGTCGTGCGAATGATACATTTACTATCTAGAGCTTGTTACCTCAGATATAAACATCCTGTTATAGCGCTGCATTGGTACTTTTGTGAAGCATATTGTTAATAGGCTTTGACAGTAACAATAAAATCACCGCACTCACAATCAAAAAGACCATCATTGTAGTAAATAAGCTTGGTAGCCCCTCAATCTTGTCTGCGGATACATGACCGCCAAAGAACGCTGCGACTAAGTTACCAAGTGCGATGGATGCAAAAAACAGCCCCATCATCTGACCTTGCATACCTGCTGGTGCAAGCTTGGTCATCGCAGACAGACCGACTGGACTGAGTGAAAGCTCACCGAGTGTTAATAAAAATAAGCTACCAACCAACCATAATGGAGAAGCCAGCGCGCCTGGGGTGACCAAAATACTTTTTGACGCCATAACCATTAAGCCAAAACCTGCGGCTGCGAGCAACATCCCAATGGCGAATTTGACCATACTGTTTGGCTCAAGGTTTCGGTCTGCCAACTTAACCCAAATAATACTGACAATCGGCGCGAGCAATAAAATAAAAAGCGGATTTAATGACTGAAACCAAATGCTTGGAATGCTAAAGCCCATGACATCAAGGTCGGTATAACCATCAGCAAATAAGTTAAAAGAGGTGGGCTGCTGCTCAAAGCTGGACCAAAAAAGTACCGAGCCAATGATTAATAAAAAGCATACGAGCAAGCGTTTTTTGTCCGCAGCATTCAAGCGCGGTGAGACAAACATAATCAAGAAATACAAAATCACGACCGCGGCAATCGTATACGTCATATACTCGGCTACCAAGACTGCATTGAATGGCAGTATCTCAAAACCAATCGCAAGCGCCATCAATGCGACCGCAATCACAATGCCTGTGACCCAGCGCCCAACATGACGGTAGCCCTCATTAGAGCGCTCCCATTCTGCGTCAATATTTTTGGCACTTGCGTAGCGTTGTAAGTTTTTTCGCGCGGCAAATCGGTACACCAGCAGCGAAATCAACATGCCTATACCGCCCACACCAAAACCAACATGCCACATGGCTTTTTCTTTAAACACGCCAACAATAAGCGCAGCGAGTAGCGCCCCAATGTTAATACCCATATAAAACAAGGTAAAACCAGCGTCACGGCGGCTGTCTTCTTTAGGATAAAGCGCCCCAACCATGACTGAAATA
Source organism: Psychrobacter aestuarii (assembly GCF_904846035.1). GTDB lineage: Bacteria > Pseudomonadota > Gammaproteobacteria > Pseudomonadales > Moraxellaceae > Psychrobacter > Psychrobacter aestuarii. Next base: position 1,764,719 of record NZ_CAJGYT010000001.1, on the reverse strand, counting down.
CAGGTTTTAAACAGTCCTGAACCTGCAACAATAAACATCAAACCGACAAAAAATAGGCTCATGCCAAACACGGCTGATAGCGCAATGCTTAAATGACCGAGCGCAATGACGATACTGCCCCACCACAGCGCGCGTTCTTGTCCCAACCAGTTGTCTGCCAACCAACCCCCAGGCACTGCTGCTAAATATAGCGACCCTGCAAAAATACCGTATATGGCAGACGCCGTAGTTTCATCAAAACCAAATCCACCGCTACCCACCGCAGCTACCATAAATAAGACCAATAGCGGTCGAATGCTATAGTAAGAAAATCGTTCCCACATCTCTGTAAAAAATAACGAACGCAGTGGTTTTGGGTGACCCATAAAATTATTATCAAGCGCCGCCACTTCAGCGGTACTCAAAGGCGTTTGAGCGTCCTTGTTCATCGTACTCTTCCTTCATATCGCAAAAAAATAATGACTAAAGGCGCCTCATTGCGACCAATAGTCATCTATACTCAACATTGTTCCACTGCTAAGATGTGAAGTAAAGGTATAGAGAATGACTCTCAAGGACAGACTTCTGTAACAAAAAAACCCCACATGCCAATATAGCAGTGGGGTTTATAGCGTATATGCCCAGTCAATAAATAATAAAGCGCTTACTGTGCCGCTGGGGTTTGACCGTCAGCATCAGCGTCCGCTTGCTCTGCGGTTAGGTCAGCATCGGCTGTCGCTGCTTGGCGTACGGTGCCTTCTGCAGTTGCTGTACCTGCTGTCGCGCTGACCACAGCATCGCCTGACTCGGCAGGTGGTGTGGTGGTGGCATCAGCAGTGGTGCTGCCTGCCGCTGGCGTCTCACCTGCACCCACTTCGGTAGGCGCAGCGTCAGTGCCCGCTTCAGCGGCATCTGTGCTGGCAGCCGCGGTATCAGCAGGCGCTTCTGCCGTGGCATCAGCCTCTGCGTCTGTCGCTTCTGCCGCAGCTGGCGCCTGCTCAATGTGCTCGCCCGCTGGACGCAGATAGCCTGACACGCCGATGAGCAATACTATAGCCAAGAATAGAGCAATGCCGCCCAGCATAAACACAAATTCTTTTTTGGGATTGTTGTTGCTGATACCTTCTGACATATCCAATTCACCTTGCACAAAAAATATTTAAAATATTTGCCATTATATCGCAAATTATACCAATTTGTTAAAACCCTTAAACATTTAAAGGAATTATTCGTCTAAAAATGCGCCTTGCCCGCACAGCGCATGGGTATCATCTCCCAACACGCGCCTGCACACCCGCGCGACGACCAAAATAGCTGAGCAATAATAACACTAAGATGAGCGCCAAAATAGGGTAATTGCCCAGCTGCATATAAGGGGTGCTGCCTGTGCGTGCCTGAATATCGCCGCGAAGTACGGTACGCGCAAACTGCGGCGCACGCTTTACAATGCGTCCTTCGTGGTCAATAATCGCGGTCACGCCTGTGTTGGTGGCACGCATAAACCAGCGACCGTTTTCAAGCGCGCGCATCTGTACCATTTGCAAATGCTGCAAAGGACCTGCTGAGGTGCCAAACCATGCATCATTTGAGATGGTCAATAAAAAGTCGGTGCCAATGGCGTTTTTGCGCGTGGTGTCAGGGTACGCCACTTCGTAACAAATCGCCGCGCCCAGCTTGTGCCCGCGCACCTCTAATGGCGCTTGGTTGTCCATGCCGCGGCTATAGCTCATGATGTCTTGACTGCCTGCCAAGTCGGGCAAAATGTCGAGCATCCCCTCAAACGGAATGTACTCACCAAAAGGCACAAGACGCTGTTTTTTATACAAGCCTTTGGCATCGGTACCGAGCGCAATCACACTGTTATAAAACGGCGGGTACTTGTCTGTTTTGGCATCAAAGGCGGCTTCGTCTTTATAAGGAATGCCCGTAATCCATGTGCTGCCCGTGGCTTTGGCTTCTTTGACCATTTCGGTGATAAAGCCCCACGCCTCCGTCTGGAACATCGGAATCGATGACTCAGGCCACAAGATGATGTCACGCCCCCACTCGCTGCGCGTCAAATCGGCATAGATTTTGAGGGTTTCTATCTGATAATCGGTCAGCCATTTTAAGTCTTGCGGAATGTTGCCTTGAATCAAGGACACCGACACGTCAGGCGTGCCTTTGGGTTTGGTCCATTGCGGCTGCACGAGCCACAGCACACTGCTGACCACTATCAAAGCGACTGAGGCAAACACATACCCTGCACGGCGGCGCGCAAGCTCGACGATACTGGCGGCAAACAGCACCGCGACAAACGATACCGCAAAGACGCCCATCACAGGTGCAAGCGAGGACAGCCAATGCTGCTCGGTAAAGGCATAACCAACAAACAGCCACGGAAAGCCTGTAAACAGCCATGTTTTTAGCCACTCTTGCAGCACCCATAGGGCAGCAAAAGACAATGGCTGCTTGCCCACCACGCGCTGAAACAACACTGCCAAAAAGCCATGAAACAGCCCCATGCCAAGTCCCATGAGCGCAATCAAAATCAGCGCAAGCCACATCGGGGTGTTGCCATAGGTGTGAATGGAGGTATAGAGCCAAAACGCACCCACGCACCACAGTCCCATGCCGTACGCTTCACCAATCAAAAAAGCGCGTTTGCCACTCATTTGCGGCAGCAGTAGCGCATAGAGTATCGCAGGGGAGACCACCGCCAGCCCCCACACTTTATACGGCGCAAGCGCCCAGACAAACAGCGCACCCGCCAACCACGCGAGCAATACACTGACCGCAAGCGGTATGCTTTTAGACTTTTTTGTGTTCAGACGCTTGGTGACGTCAACTGTGGACATGCGCATATCATACGACCCAAAATAACCAAAACCTGTGACCCCGCGCACGCATCGACCCTTGTCGCCACCTGCCCGCATTTGTGCGTTCACATGATACCAGTCTCGTCCACAAAAGGGGCAGATTTGCATACCGTAATAAAAAAAACACGATGGGATATCGTGTTTTTTTATTCATCAAGCGTTGACCTATTGGTCATTAGTCTATCGCTATATTGCTGCTCAGTTATTCATAGCTGCTGTTATCGATGCCGACCTCACTGCTGGTCTTGGTCAGCTCAAGGGTATGAATAAAGCGCCCTTCGACATCGACGACCGTAATCTGCCACTCATCAATCTGCACGCTTTCGCCTGCCAAGTCGCTGACGTAACCGAGTGCTTGCATGACGAGACCGCCCATCGTATCGACATCGGTATCGTCGAAATGACTGCCCAGCTCGTCGTTACAATCCTCAATCACGGTTGAGGCTTGGACGTGCCAGGTATTGGGCTTGGTGGGGTGTACCACGATGTTATTGATGTCACTGTCTTCATCAAAATCGTCATGCTCATCGACGATGTCGCCGACAATCTCCTCCAGCAAGTCTTCCATGGTCACCACGCCTGCAAAGTTGCCGAACTCATCGACCACAATCGCCATATGCACTTGCGTGTTTTGTAGCAAGCGCAGCAAGGTGTCTGAGCGCGCGGTTTCGCTGATATAAAGTGGCTGACGCACCAAATCACGCAGACGCTTGCTGTCGATTTTGTCCTCTTCTTTGCGCAGCATGTGCACCAAAATCGGAATCAAATCTTTGGCCAGCAAGATACCAATCACCGCGTCGTCGTCTTGGCTGTCGAACACAGGATAGCGCGAATGGGTCGTATCTAAGATGATGTCCATCACATCGTCAATGCCCGTACTTTCGTGCAGACCAATGACCTGCGGACGCGGGGTCATGATTTCGCGCACTTGGGTGGCGGGCAAATCCAGTACGCCTTCTAGCATATCTACCGTATCAGGCTCTAAGAATTGGCGCGAATCGTGCACCAAACGTACCAGTTCGTCTCGGGTTTCAGGGGCGGTCGATAGCCAGCGTTTTAAGCCGCGCATCGACCAACTACTCGGGCTTGGCGTGTCATCAGACATGGTGATGTACATTAACCTCTTTGGTTGGTAAAAAAAAGTATCACTCGTTACTGCAAGGAGCGGCAGCATTAGATGGGGTCGCCATAGGAAAAATAAAGCAGGCAACGGCGTGCGCGTGTCACCAGATTTGTCACGGTCGGCGCGGCGCCCATGGCTCTCACTTTAGCGTAAGCCTTATCGACATTCAACGACAATTTTTGCCAAATTGTATTGTCAGTGTGCCAAAAACTTTGCTATCGTCAAGCCCTATCTTTTTGCTGTCATGACTTATGCTGCCACCTGCCCTACGCCCCATCGCTCGACGCTTGCGCCGTGCGGTGACCACTGCGCCGCACCGACTGCCCACACGCTTACGCTCATGGCGGCGATTGTTGCTGCGAGTTGTGGTGGCTCTGATGCTGCTGTTGTCTTTGATATGGCTGCTGCTTTTGTTGTGGTTTCAGCTCGGCTCAGGGCAGGTTTTGACCTATGGACTTGCTGCTGTGCCCACTGCCCTGTTAGGTGTTATGGGCGCGCGGGCATGTGGCGTGCGCGTGACACCTTTGCGCCGTGTGTCGATGCGCCAGCTCATGGCGGTCTATAGCGCGGTGTGGCTGCTCGGCGCTGGCTGGTTTTTATCTATCGCGCCGATGCAAACGCGCGACTGGCAGCCTGAGGTGGGCGAGCGTTTAAGCTATACGCGCGCGGCGGACAATCCTGATATCGTGACCTTGCATAACGTGCGCAATTTTGACTGGCGCACCGAGTCGCTGGCGGAGACGCGCTGGCAGACGCGCACTGTTGATTTGTCCACACTCTCTGGCATTGATATTGTCAATTCGTACTGGATGGGACCAAAGATTGCGCATACGCTGGTGAGCTTTCGCTTTACTGACGCGCGCCCCTTGACCTTTTCGCTCGAGATTCGCAAAGAAAAGGGCGAGTCGTTTTCGGCACTGGGCGGGTTTTTTAAGCAGTATGAGCTGAGCCTGATTGCCGCAGAAGAGCGCGACATCATCTACACACGCAGCAATGTGCGCGGCGAGCAGGTGTATCTGTTCCCGCTTAGTGGGATTCACCAAAGCGAGGTGCGCGGACTGTTCGAGGCGTATCTACAAAAGGCAGATGACCTGAACCGTACGCCTGAATGGTACAACACCTTGACCAGCAACTGCACCAGCATTGTCTTTGACATGGCGCGGGTGGTCAGTGGCAATCGCTTGCCTTATGACTACCGAATTTGGGTGTCAGGCTGGCTGCCCGATTATCTGTACGAGCAGCAGCTGTTAACCCCTACATCACAAAAATGGTCGATGGACACTTGGTATCTGCGCGCGCACATCAACCCGAAAGTAACCTCACTGACCTATCAGGCGAATACCGATGCGGCCGTATTCTCCGAGCGCATCCGTCAAGGGCTGCCAACGCCGAAGCTGACGGCGACCGCCCGTGCCGCGGCGCAGCAGACGCCTTAAACCACTTGCCTGTCTGCTGCCATCAGACATCCACCCAGCTGACCAGCCGCATCTCAATCGCATCATCATCCAGACCGCGCTCTGAAATACAGCGCCCTGCAATACCGATATTCGCCGCTTTCATCCCCGCATGCGTTGTTGCCGCATCCTCGGTGATGAGCAAATGCCAGTCGGGCAGTGATTGCCCTTGGTATAAGCGTTTGTACGCACAGTGCGCAGGCAGCCACATCATCTGCGGCAAGTTGTCCATCGTCAGCTGGATACATTCAGGCACGTAATCTTGGCGCGTCTCATAATGCTGACAATGTCCTGTTGAGCAGTCCATCAGGCGGCATGCCACATCGGTGTACTCAACGATATCATCATCCTCGTCCATAAACTTGACCAAACAACACGTGCCGCAGCCATCGCACAGCGCTTCCCACTCCTCATCATTAAGTTCATTCAGCGCATAATGCTGCCAAAACTGCGGGCGTAACGCGCTGTCATCGTGCGCAATCGGCTGCGGCGCGGCATCAGGCGAATGCTGTTTTACGTCAGGTGTGCGGGAGATATCAGACAAAGTAAACCTCGTAACCGTACTAACACGGTATTAGCAATTTTTTAACGGGCGTTACAGTATTATAGCTGTTTTCGCTTGCCAGCGGCGTTAAGGTAATACGCGTGTTTGCCGCTTTCACTGAATATACACACCTAAAGACAAGCACAGCGGGGCGCGCAATTCATTAGTAAACTCTCTATAAATACTTATAAACGATAAAATAAAGGATACCATTTATGTCAATTAAAACATTTGAGCTTATCAGCACCACAGAAAATGGCGTACAGCTTATCAGTTATGTCGCTGTCCCTGAGACAGCCTCTGAAGATAAGCCTGCCTCAGGCATTTTGGTCGCACCTGAATGGTGGGGCGTGGTCGAGCATCCAAAAGCCGTCACCGAGCGCTTGGCAGAAGCAGGCTATGCGGCAGTGGCGATGGACATCTATGGTGAAGGCAAGCTGACCACTGATGCGGCGCAAGCGAATATGTGGATGCAGCAAGTATTAGAAGACCAAGATATGCTGATGGCGCGCTGTCAGCTGATTTTAAATGACTTTAGCGACCAGCTCGTGGTCAATAGCGACAAACTTGGCGCGATTGGTTTTTGCTTCGGTGGCAAAATCGTCCTAGATATGGCACGCGAAGGCATGCCGCTAAAAGCGGTCGCCACCTTCCATGGCAACCCAGCACCAAAACAACCTGCTGATAAAGACAACTTCCATGCCAAAGTCTTGGTCGCGCACGGTCGTGATGATTCCATGGTCAGCATGGACGCCATTGAAGATTTGAAAAAAGAGCTGGATGCGGCGGACGTTGATTACACCATCGATGTGTATGACAATGCCAAGCACGGCTTTACCAACCCGAACGCCGATGAGCGCGCGGCGAAAAATGACGTGGATCTCGGCTACAACGAAAACGCCGCCAAGCAAAGCTGGGAAAACATGATGGACTTTATGAAAGAAAACCTCGCGTAAGCCATCGAACAAGTGGCTTTATTAATAAAAAATGAATAAAGTCCTGATAAGTCGCCAAACCTCACCGTTTGGCGGCTTTTTTTTGTCTGTCTTTTCGGCGCTGACCTTTTTATCATCAATTGTTTGCACTTATACGTATCTTATCTTGTACTTGGGTCAAAATCGCGGCATCATCGGCTATTGAAATCAAGGGCAATGGGTGAAGGTCGTTATGCTGCATTTTTTACTGGACGTACTTGGCTGGTGGGTGTTCGTCGCCTTGCTGATTGTGACGATTGTGCTGTACGCGCGTGCCAGTCGCCGTATTACCGTACTTGAACAGCAAGTCCGCGCCCTAACGGCAGCGCAGCAACGACAGCCAACAGCGCCTACGCCCGCCCCCAAAACACAGACGACGTATCAGACGCACGCGCAAATGCAAACGCCGTCTCCTACTCCGCCGCCGTTGCCTGAGGACACCGCTACCCAAGCACCGCCGAGCCGCTACCCGCAGTTTGTGCCCATATCGCCCATGACTGTCGCCGTGCCGTTTGTTTCGGTAGCCCCCTTTTATCAAACCCTGTACGGACACATTAATCCCAGAAAAAATACCCAAACGCCTATTGATAATCAGCAAAGCACGCATACTGCTCCGCAATACGACAGCACAAATACGCCGCCCAGCAGCCCGAGCGAGCCTGATGAACGCTCGCTACCGATGGTCACGTCTTTAGCCGCTTCAGTTAAAAACTGGTTTTTCGGTGGCAATCTGGTGGTGCGCGTCGGCGTCATCGTCCTGCTCGTAGGCGTGGTACTGCTGCTGCGCTTGATTAGCGACTATATCGAGATTCCGATTAGCCTCAAGCTTGGCGCGATTGCATTTGTGGGTCTGGGTCTTGCGGGGCTGGGCTATCGCTTGACGGATAAACGCTTTACCTATGGCATCACGCTGCAAGGCGCGGGGCTTGCCATCACGTATTTGACGGTATTTTTTGCTTATTGGGTGTATCAAGTGCTGGGCAATGCGCCAAGCTTTACCCTGCTTGCACTGCTGGCGATTGCGACGACGCTGCTTGCAGTGCGCCAGAATGCCTTTCCTTTGGCGGTATTGGCATTGTCGGGCGGTTTTTTTGCGCCGTTATTGACGGGTACAGACAGTGGCAGTTTAAGCTTATTGTTTGGCTATTATTTACTGCTCAATACCGCCGTCGCACTCATGGCGCATTACCGCGCATGGAAAGTGCTGAACTTGGTCAGCGTGCTGGCGAGCTTTGGTGTGGCGTATTATTTGGGCTTGACCGAGTCTATCAGTGTCGCCGCGCAAATTAATGAACAGCGCTGGATGTTGGTGCTCCTCACGGCGCTGCACGTATTGCTGTATCTGTTCGTGGCGGTGCGCTATGCGCAGCATATCATTGCTTATAACAGCCAAACCCAAACCTATCCACAAGATACGCGCTCGCTGTTCCCCATCGATACCAGCTTGCTGTTTTCGGTGCCTGTCTTAGCCTTTGGTATCTTTGCGGTATTGCTTGAACCTATCAGTGACGGCTTGACCATAACCGCGGGGATATTGGCACTGATGTATTTGGGTGTCGGCTATGTCTTTGCCAAGAAAAGCGCGCGCTATCTGCTGATTACCGAGAGTATGCTCGCCGTGGGTGCAGGATTTTTGGCAATCATGCTGGCGCTCGCGTTAAACGCCGATTGGACCACGGCGGGCTGGTCGATTCAAGCGCTGGCGCTCGTTTGGCTTGGCGAGCGTAGCAAGCGTGGCTGGGCGGTATCTTTTGGTCTGGCACTGCATGTCTTTAGCATCTTTTGGCTGTGGTTTTGGAACATTCCCAATCGGCTATATGCAGGCGACAGCTCGCTGGTATTGGTGTGGCTGATCACCGCGTGGTTGCCACTCATCAGCGCCTTTGTCTTACGTGAGCATGCGCAGTATCAAGCGCCCAAAGACAATACACGCAGCAAAAAAACAACACTGACCCACTGGGCAAACCAAGTGCCGCTCTATGCCTTTACCCTTATAGCGACGGGCTGGAGCGTGTGGGCGACGTATTGCGCCTTTGATTTGTGGTGGTCTGTTGAGGACATGACCTTATTTGCTCTTGCGCTTATTATGCACAGTGCAGCATATTGGCTGCTGGACAGCAAAGCCCCGTGGTACGCGGCGCGCAAAGTTACGCATTTATTGTTCCTTGCTTTATATGTCCTGCTATTGACCTTGCATCCAGTCAATATCGCGCTGAATTATCCATGGTCGGATAGCAACTGGTTGCTGTTTATCGTGAGCATGCTGGCGGCAGTTGGCACGGCGCTACTGTGGCTCAAGCGCTGGTATCGGGTAGGCGAGCAGCGCACATGGGACGCGACAGGCTTACTCATCACGGTGCTGGCTGTGATTTTTTATAGCTTATTACTGCACTCCGACATGGCGACTGCCCATATCGCGCCGCCGATGCTGCTGGTGACCTTGCTCTATGGCATCCCGCTATACGGCTACTACCGCCAAATGCGCGCGCCTGCGAATGCGCGCACGCCCTCACTGATATCGCGTGCGCCTGCTTGGATGGGTCTGCCACACGCGCTCATCGGCGCGGGCAATGCGCTGCTGCCCTTTGGCTTTGTGTGGGTGATTTTTAGCAACCTTTTTGAGGATGGTAAGGTGTGGGACTTGCCCTACCTGCCTGTACTCAGCATTGTAGACATCACGATGGCGGCAATCATGGGCTGCTCGCTGCTGCTCTTAATCGTACTCAAACGCATCCGCGCCCCGCACGCCAGCCTGATTGAGCATCATCGCCTTGCATTTTTGGCATTGGCAGTGATTGGCTTTTACTGGTTGTCGAGCATCCTTGTGCGCACGCTGCACGCCTTTATTGGCACGCCGCTTTGGTTGCAGCAACATCCAAACGTGTGGCAAAGCGAACAAGTACAAACGGGGCTGACCATCTTATGGACGCTGATTGCCCTTGCCGCGACCTTTATTGCCAACCGCTACCGCCAGCGCTTGTTGTGGTTCGGCGGTATTGGACTGCTCGGCGTGGTGCTGCTCAAGCTGATGTTTATTGACTTGTCGCAGACGCAAACCTTGCTGCGTGTGGCATCCTTTATTGTCGCGGGCAGTCTGATTTTGTTAATCGGTTATCTTGCGCCCTTGCCGCCTGCGCAGACCACACCCGATACCGAAAAACGATGACCCATCGCCTCGCTATGCGTGTACGCCAAAATTGCGCCGTTATCTTTTTCGTTCTGTAGTAAACTGACCCCTATGATAAAAGACGGCATCTCGCCCGTCTTTTACGCCCCATAGCAATCAAAAGGTGATATAAGCAGATGGACAAGAGAGCAAGCATTCAATGGTTCCCTGGGCACATGAACAAAGCCCGCAACGAAATCAAAGAAATCATGCCACAGATGGACGTCATCATCGAGGTGATTGACGCGCGCATTCCGTACAGCAGCGAAAACCCCATGGTCGCTGCCCTATGCGGTGAAAAACCCGTCATCAAAATCCTTAACAAAGCCGACCTTGCCGATCCTGAGCTGACGCAAACTTGGATGGCGCATCTTGAGCAGCAAAACCAAGTCAAAGCCATCGCCTGCGACACCAATAAAGCGGCGGACGTACAGCGCATCTTGCAGCTGTGCAAAAATCTCGTGCCCAACAAAGTCGGCACAGGTCGCCAAATCAAAGCCATGATTATGGGCATTCCCAACGTCGGCAAATCGACCCTCATCAACACCTTAGCAGGGCGCGCGGTCGCCAAAACGGGCGATGAGCCTGCGGTCACCAAGTCGCAGCAGCTCATCAAACTCGATGACGACATCATGCTTTATGACACCCCAGGAATGCTGTGGCCCAAGGTTGAAAACGAAAACTCAGGCTACCGCCTTGCGGCAACGGGCGGCATCCGTGACACCGCCTTTGATTTTGCCGATGTCGCCAGCTACACCGCCGAGTACCTGCTACACGCCTACCCTGAGCTGCTCAAAAGCCGCTATAAAATTGAAACGCTGCCAAAAACCGACTGGGAGTTTTTTGAAGTCGCGGGGCGCAATCGCGGCTGCGTGCGCTCGGGCAATCAGGTCGACACCTACCGCATGTCGGAGATTCTTATCAACGAGCTGCGTAGCGGTACGCTTGGGCGCATCACGCTTGAAACCCCTGAAATGATGGACGCCGAAGAAATCATCGTCGCCGAGCAGCGCATCGCCGCTGAAGAAAAGAAAAAGGCGCGTGAAGAAGAAAAGCGCTTACGCCGTTTAAAAACGAGAAAGAATCGGAAATAACGTATTAGAATCTATAGGTAATGATGAACACCTCTACTCCCTCGGCAAAAACCATCCAAATCTACCTGCCCACAGGCAATCCTCGTGGGCTGCGTGTCGCTGAAATGACCACACGTACCGTGCGCGTGATTGAAGTACCGCGTATTCATATTGCAGATTTTTTAAATATGCCTGATGCCAAGCAAGTAGGCTTATACTTTTTAATCGGTGATACAGACAGCACGGACAAGCCCTTGCTTTACATCGGGCAAACGGGCGATCTAACGCAGCGCCTAAAGAACCATAACAATGACAAAGATTTTTGGACACGGGTCTTTGTCATGCTCTCCACCAACAACACCATGACCCAAACCCACGCGCTGTATATGGAGCATAAAGCCATTCACATAGCCACAGAAGTGGCGCGCTATGACTTGCAAAATGGTAATACTGGTAGTAAGCCCTATACGCCTGCGCCACTGCAAGCGGACTGTGAAGAGCTGTTTCATACCTTAGACATTTTATTGTCTACGCTTGGACAACCTATCTTTGAATCCATTGGCATTCATACCCCCAGCACCATAGTAGATACAAGAGCGCCGCAAAATCCACAGCAGCCCGCTTTGCCAGAAATCGCATCCGCAGTAATTGCTGATCCGCAGCCCATGCTTTTTTACTTTAAAACCAAAGAGGCTACTGCTAAAGGATATTATGACGATGATGGTTTTGTAGTTCTTGCAGGCTCATATGTGTTAAAAAGAAATACTCCTTCAATAACGAAAATCACTCTTCAGATAAGGGATAATTTACTTAAGAACGGAATATTAAGAGAGGTGGATGATAATGTTTATGAGTTAATGGAGTCCTATTTGTTTAAAACCCCAAGTGAAGGCAGCCAGTTGGTAGCAGGATGCTCTAACAATGGCTGGATTGTATGGAAAAATGCTGCTGGACAAACCCTAAGCGACATTTACCGCTAGTAAATCGTGTGCGCCGTCACCATATATTTCTATCAACGCAGTTTAATCTTTAAGCTGCGCACCTCAATTTATTGCTGATTTGTATAAGAGCCTATGACCCAACCGACCGCCCTACCTAACACCGCATTTACCCAGCCTGCCGAGTCGCTTGACAGCTTCGCGCCGCGTATTCTCGAGTGGTTCGAGACGCACGGTCGTCACGACTTGCCGTGGCAGCAGCACCAGACCGACACGCCCAATCCTTATATGGTATGGCTCTCTGAGGTCATGCTGCAACAAACGCAGGTAGCGACCGTCTTGCCGTACTTTGCGCGATTTATGGAGAGCTTCCCCACCGTGCAGGATTTGGCGGCGGCGGACTGGGATGCGGTCGCAGAGCATTGGGCGGGGCTGGGCTATTACGCGCGCGCACGCAATTTGCACAAAGGCGCAAAGCAGCTGGTAGCAGTCATCAATGAGACAGGCAACTTTCCGCAGACGGTTGACGGCTGGCAAGCCATTGCGGGTGTCGGTCCGTCAACCGCAGGCGCGATTGTGGCGATGGGCTTGCACGGTTACGGCGTCATCTGTGATGGTAACGTCAAGCGGGTGCTGACGCGCTGGGCGGGCATTGATGGCGACATTACTAAGAGTGCCACCGACAAGGTATTGTGGGCATTGGCAACGCGCCTGACCCCGCGCGCGCACTCAGGGCGCTTTGCCCAAGGCATGATGGATATGGGCGCGACGCTCTGTATCCGCCGCAAGCCTGCCTGCCTGCTCTGCCCATTACAAGCCGACTGCATCGCGCACGCGCAAGGACGCGAGACCGACTACCCTGTCAAAGCAAAAAAACAAGCCAAACCGAGCAAATTTAGCAAAGCATTACTGCTGCAAAATCCAGCGGGCGAGCTGCTGTGGCTACAGCGCCCTGACAATGGTATTTGGGGTGGGTTGTGGAGCTTGCCTTTAGCCTTTGAGCAAAAAACGCAAGGCAAAAAAGTGCTAAGCGTGGCAACTGAGGACAAGGCGTTTGAGGCAGAGTACTCGACCGCCGAGCAAATCATTGATACGTGGTTAAAGAAAAATAAGGTGGTTGATGCAAATCAGCCAATGGACGCGCCAGCCGCTATTAAGCATTCCTTGACGCATTTTCATTGGTTCTTAACGCCGCATATACAGCGCGTGGATAGCAAAGACGCTCAAGCGTTGAGTGACATGCTCAAGGCAGCGGACGTGCGCTTTGTGTGGCAAACGGTGGACGTGGCAACCGCGCTTAGCCTACCGCGCGCGATGGTCAAGATTTTAGACAGCGGCGCGGCAGAATAGCGGGAGAAAGACAGCGTATTACGCCAATGTGGTCTGTGATGGCTGCGGCATACGCAGACGCATCAGCCCTTCTTGCTGCACGGTGGCGATAAGTTTGCCCGCTTGCCAAAACTGCCCATGGTTCAGTCCTTTGGCATTTGAGGTGGTATCGCTCCACATGTCGTACAGCAACCAATCGTTCAAATCAAAGTCGCGGTGAAAGTGCATCGAGTGGTCGATACTCGCCGCCTGCAACCCTTTGGTCATAAAGCTGATGCCGTGCGACATCAAGCCTGTACCCACCAAATAAAAATCCGAAGCAAAAGCAAGCAGCGCCTGCTGAATGGCAATCGGCTGCGCGCCCAGCTCATGGATGCGTATCCAGTTGGCTTGCTTGGGCTTCATCGGCTCAGGGCTGATAGGGTCGCGCGGCTGCACAGGCTTAATCTCGACATGACGGCGACGCATAAAGCGCGCTTTTAGGCTGTCAGGCACGCCCTCGACGTAGTTTTGTTTCAGCTCTTGTTCACTGAGTAAATCTTCAGGCGGCGGATAAACAGGCATGCGCTCTTGGTAATCAAGCCCCTCTTCCATTGGAGAAAATGACGCAATCATCGAGAATATCACCTGCTCGACCGCCTCGCCATCAGAGCCTGTCTTATACTGTACAGCCGTCACTTCACGCGCCGACAGACTGCGACCATCGCGCAGGCGGCGTACTTGATAGATGACGGGCTGACGGATATCACCACCGCGCAAAAAGTAGCCATGCAACGAATGACAAGGCTTGTCTGTCTCTAGCGTGTGCGCCGCTGCCATCACAGCTTGCGCCAGCACCTGCCCGCCAAAGATACGCGCACCGACGTAATCATAACTTTGACCTTCAAAAACATCGGTGGCGATTTCTGTCAGCGTGACCGTTTGCAATAATTGGTCAATAAGGGTGGTATTATCAGACATGACGGCAAGTCTCCTCGGTGATTATAGTGACCACTGTGCCTGACAACGTCCATATCATGGGGCGTCGGGTCGCGTTTGCCATGGCGTATCTATGTACCCCATGCGTGCTATGAATGAATAGTTAACTTAAACTACATAAACATCAATGCGCTCTAAAAGAGCGAAATTATATTACCCAATATCCCACGCCTTGACCAGTCAATCACCAATAATTGTGTAAGATTAATCTGACTCTTGCGCCCATGGACAATGACGGCATGATATGAAGCAAACATCAGCACACAAACTACAGGCAAAAAAATGAGACACCCGCAGGCATCTCATAATAATGGATTAACTGATATGTCAGGCTTATGGCTTGACAGCGACCAGCACACGGATAGAATCGGGCACCAAAGACAGCTGCTCAAGTGCTTGCATGCCTTGGGCTTGAAGCTGCTCTAGACGCTCAATCTCTTCAGGACGTACGTTGGGATTGATGCTTTGCAAGTGCTGCAAGCGTTTAATCTCACGCGACCACTGTTGACCAAAGCGCTCTTTGGCAGTATGGCTGATGTCTGCCAGTTGTGCTTGGGCGATGCGCTCGGCATCGTGGTAGCGGCTTTCAATCACTTCACCGCGCACTTTGACGACTTGGCGCGCACGGTTTTTGTCCAAGCGCTCAATGTGCGGCAAAATCATCTCACTGCTGATGCGCTCAGACAAGTCGCCGCCTTGCTCACTGATAAACACGCGCAGATGCTGTTTTGGCAGCATGGCTGGCAAGTTCAAGAGCTTAGGCGCGATGGCCTCTATGCGAAAATTCACTTCGAGCAGTACCATGCCTTGTGGTACAGCAGCGCTTTTGAGCATCGCCACCGCCGTATTACCAAAGGTGCTGGCACTCGCCATCTCATAAATGGCGCGCATGAGCGGATGCTCATGGGTGACAAAGTCCATGTCCTCACGCATCAATGCCTGCTGACGGTCAAAGGTCAAGGTCATACCCTCTTCATCCAGCGGCAAGCCCTCGATATATTCATTGGCTTGGGCGCTATCAATAGGCGCGAGAATCCATGAGCCGTCACGCTGCACGCTGTGGTCGATGTTGGCGGATGCCAAAAAGCGCTCGACAAACTGCGGCAATAGGTTTTTGTCATCAAAGTCATGCATCGCTGCGGCAATACGTGACGCCACACGCGGACGGCACGAGTTGTACTCAAGCAGACGGTCGCGCCCAGCTTGCAACTGCGCCTCTAGCCCCAGACGCGTCGCTTGCGCCTCTTCAATCAGCTGTTCTAGCGCTATGCGATTGTCAGGCGTGTCCGCGCCTTCGAGTAGTGGCTTTAAATCCACAATAAACTGCTCTTGCACCGTTTGCGCGGTGGGCGAAATTTGATTAAAGATATTTAGGGCATCGGCGTACCATAGGTACAAACGCTCTTGCGCCGTCCCTTCAACATAAGGCACGTGCAAGGTGATTTGCTGCGTCTGTCCGATACGGTCAAGACGACCGATGCGCTGCTCTAGCGTGTCAGGGTTGGCAGGCAAGTCCCACAGTATCAGCTGGCTGGCAAACTGAAAGTTGCGCCCCTCTGAGCCAATCTCAGAACACAGCAGAATCTGCGCCCCCTCTCTATCGGCAAAAAACGCCGCCGCTTGGTCACGCTCAAGCAGGCTCATCTGCTCGGTAAAGATGGCGGTTTTGATGCCAGCATGCAGACGAAGTACGGCCTCTAAGCTCTCAACCGTCGCACCACTGCGCGCGATGAGCAGCACTTTGTCATGCTTGAGCGCCCCTTTTAGGGTATCGATCAGCCACGGCACGCGCGGGTCGTCCTCGAGCCAGCCACCATCGGGCTGGTTTTCTTCGCCCCACAGCTGCTCGCGCAACTTGCCTGTGGTCTGATAGCTGCCGACCCACGATTCAGGCAAAGGCAACGGATGCGGCTCGCTGCGGCGTCCATAAAAGCCCTGCACGCTCTCGCGGGTGTTGCGATACAGCACGCGACCTGTGCCATGACGGTCAAGCAGCTCGTTTAGCGCATAGGTGCGCAGCTTGTCATCATCATTGATACTGGCAAGCTCGCTGTCATCCATGCCAAGCAAATGGCTCAGCGCCGAGATTTGCCCTTGGCTTAATGGCTTGTCTTCAATCAAAACGCCAGCGACCGCAGCGGTTTCGGCAAAAGCATCTTGCGATGCAATAAAGTCGTCCAAATCATCAAAGCGGTTGGCGTCCAATAAGCGCAAACGGGCAAAGTGACTTTGCGCGCCCAGCTGCTCTGGCGTTGCGGTCAATAGCATGACCCCAGGCGTCTCTTCAGCAAAATCGGCGACCAAGTCATACTTATCATTGCCGCCTTGCGCCTCATCCCAATGCAAATGATGCGCCTCATCGACGACCAATAAGTCAAAGCCTGCATCCATCGCCTGCTCGTACAAGTCATGATGGTCAAGTAAAAGGTCCATACCCGCGATGATGCACTGTTCGGTCAAGAACACGTTTTGTTCAGGGTCGTGCTCTTTAATCGCTGCCGTACGCACCAAGTCAAAGAGCGCAAAGTTCAAATTAAAGCGGCGACGCAGCTCAATCATCCACTGATACTGCAAGCTGTCTGGCACCAAGATAAGCACGCGGGTCGCCTTACCCGTCAACAGCTGCTGATGGATAATCAGACCTGCCTCAATGGTCTTACCGAGTCCCACTTCGTCCGCCAGCAGTACACGCGGGGCAATACGCTTGCCTACCTCATGCGCGATATACAGCTGATGCTCGATGATGTCGACACGAGCGCCCATCAAGCCTTTGAGCGGGTGACCTGCCAGTGCCGCTTGCATACGCAGCAAGTCTTGGCGCAGCTCGTACCAGTCGCCACGCTCAATGCGACCTGCCAGCAGGCGCTCAAGGGGCTTGGCAAGGGTGATGTTCGCCGCAAGGCGCGTCTCCATAATGCCCTTATCGTTGCCATCGACGCTGTATTTTAAAACGCCCATGACCTCTTCAACCCCTGTCACGGTGTAGCTGTTACCAGATTGGTCGCTGATGCTGTCACCGACCTTAAAGACCACGCGCGATAGCGGCGCGGAGTTTTGTGCGTAGACGCGGGTTTCTTCACTTTGTGGAAACAAGATATGTACGCAGCGGTCATCCACATCAATGACCACGCCCAAGCCGAGTTCAGACTCAGTATCAGAGAGGTAGCGTTGACCAACAGCGAATTGGGTACTGTGCAATGCAGCGGCAGAGATAGTCATAAGGCGATGTCTTTTGTACTTAGATGAAAAATAAGAGGGTCATGGTAGCACAGTCATCAGAGTGCACGTACCGCGCCCGCTAGAACGTACCGTCACAGCGGCGACGTAAGGATTGTCGTGTTGATGACCGATAACACCGATTGAGCGATGTGTATCACCAAAACCGTCATTATATAACGTTAGCGGCTAGATGCGTATGCTAAGTTCATTTTTCAAGTCATTGCGCAAAGTCTGTGTAAGACGGTAAATCAAAGCGGCAAGCTGTTTGCTTTTTGTCAGGGCGTGCGCGGCACACAAAAATCGTGTTACATTATTTTTTATGAGTCACTGATTCACTTAGCCACCCACCCCTATCCATCATAATCATCAAAGGTCACACTATGCGCGCTGTATTTTTAGATAGAGGCACGTTCTCAGACGATATCGATTTGCCGCAGCCTGAGGGCGTCACCGATTACCAAGTGTTCGAGGACACCCCGCAAGACACCGATACCCTCATTGAGCGCTGCAAAGACGCGGACATCATCATCACCAACAAGGTCAAATTAGACAAAGACGTCATCGACAGCCTACCCACGCTCAAGCTGATTCAGCTGACCGCAACAGGGATGAACAATGTCGATAGTGATGCATGTGCGGCAAATGACGTGGCGCTATATAATGTGGCAGGCTACGCAGTCAAAAGCGTGCCTGAGCATACCTTTATGCTGATGCTCGCCGCCATGCGCAGCGCGCTGCATTATCATAATAAAGTCGCAGACGGCAGCTGGGCAGCGGATGGCAATTTTTGCTTATTGGACGTGCCGCTGCTTGATTTAGAAGACCGCACGCTCGGCATCATCGGTGTCGGCACGATTGGCAAGCGCGTCACCGAGATTGCCCGCGCCTTTGGCATGACCGTGCTGTGGGCAGAGCATGCAGGACGCGAGCCGCGCAGCAGCGACTATACCGACTTTGATACCGTGCTGGCACAGTCGGACGTGATTAGTCTGCATTGCCCATTGACCGATGCCACCGAACAGCTGATTGATGCCGATACCATTAATAAAATGCAACAGCGCCCGCTTATCGTCAATGTCGCGCGCGGCGGTGTGGTAGACGCAGGCGCAATCGTCGATGCGATTGATAATGACAAAATCTTAGGCTACGCAAGCGATGTCTTTGCCCAAGAGCCGATTGCCAGCGACTACCCGCTACACCGCGTCGCGCAGCACCCACGCGTCATCTTTAGCCCGCACAACGCATGGGGCAGCAAGGCGGCGCAGCTGAACCTATGGGACACCTTATGTACGCAGGTTAATGACTTTATTAATAAACGCTAGCACACGTCCTAAACGCGGGACGGCGCTGACTGTTTAAAGCTGTTCAAAACGGTACAGGGCTTTCCCAATCCATCCACGCGCCCAAGACAGGATGCTTGAGGCGCAGCTGGTGCGCGTGCAGGTTGAGACGCGGTGCAATGGCAAGCGCGGTATCGGTTGCATAAATCGGGTCGCCAATCATCACATGCCCCACATGCACCATATGCACGCGCAGCTGATGGCTACGTCCCGTTACAGGCTTGAGCGCCACGCGCGTCACCCACTCGCCCGCGCACTGTTCGTGCCCCAGCACCTCATACAAGGTCAAGGCGTGCTTTTTCCATTCGGTGTCCACGATATGGCGCGGCTTGGTGGCAGGCTCATAGCGTACAGGCACATTAATCTCGCCCTTATCTCCCACCGACAGCCATTTGCCCATCACACGCGCGGCGTACTGCTTTTGCGGCAAGCGCTCAATAAACTGCTTGCTGATATGCGTTTGCGCGGCAGGGTTTTTGGCAAAAATCATCAGACCCGAGGTGTCCATATCCAGCCGATGTATCAGCTTGACCTCAGGATTGGCACGCTCAAGGCGCGACAACAGGCTGACCTTGAGCGATTTGCCATTGACGCTCAGTAGCCCTGCAGGTTTGTCCACCACCCAAATGTCGTCGTCTTCATAGACGGTAATCGACTGGGCAAAGTCCTTAAAAAAATCGATGCTATAACGCGCCTCAGCAGCGTTTAATAAGGCAACATCCTCGTCAGTAATCGGCATAACACAGCAACTTATATCAAAGAATGACCACGCGCGAACGGCGCCTTGGCTGGTAAGCGCGTGGTCATTGGTTTTACTCATAATCATGGTTAAGTATTTTAACACGTCAGCCTCTGCCATCCGCGCAGAAACGTGCTAATATGATGGCACATTTTTATCCGTTTAAGGTCATTTTACTGCCATAAAGCCCACAAATAGGGCTCGGTGATACCTTAAATGGCACGACAAGAGAGAACAATTATGTCAGACCTTATTGTAAACACCACAGACAGCGATTTTGATGCCGACGTATTGCAATCTGATGTGCCTGTATTGGTAGATTTCTGGGCAGCTTGGTGCGGCCCATGTAAAGCCATCGCCCCTGTACTAGAAGACCTAGCCGACGAGTACCAAGGCAAAGTTAAAGTCGTTAAAGTTGACGTGGACAACCACCCACAATCAGCGAGCCGCTTTGGTATCCGTAACATCCCAACCCTATTCGTCTTTAAAAATGGCGAAAAAGTGGACTCTGTGGTCGGTCTGCAATCAAAAGCAGAATTGGCGAAAGTCCTTGATAAGCATGTATAAATAAGGTTTTGAGCACTTCTATTGTGCTCACTATCCCCACCATGTAGTGCCGAATTGGTCATTATCTGCACAAAATAATGACCAATTTTGTTTTTTTGCCTGCAAAACACCGATTATGTGCATTTTTTAGTGAAAATAATTGACAATAGAAGCTCTAAAACCGTATAGTCTGCTCACAAGAACAGCATAACTGCGTTCTTAGGCGTTTGAGCGCCATTCTCCTCGTGTTTATCAACACAAAACACAATTACTTTATTGAACGCAATTACTGATACTGAGTTTTTATCAAAAACTCTTATGTAGCCCCTCATCATTATTTTGTCTCCCCTGCCGCATGACCATACGGCTGGTGACAAGTGCTACATAGCAATCAACTCTGTGCACACACCTATTGCGATAGCATCGCTGCATTTATCCATGGCATAGGTTGTGCTGCTAACGGCAGTCCTCACCTGATCAACCGCTAATGACTTATCTATGAATTTAACTGAATTAAAGAAAAAATCAATCGCAGAGCTATTGGCAATCGCCAAAGAAATGGGTCTTGATAACATGGCGCGTAGCCGTAAGCAGGACATCATCTTTGCTATCTTAAAAACCCATGCCCGTAACGGCGAAGCCATCTATGGTGATGGGGTACTTGAGGTACTACCAGACGGTTTTGGTTTTCTGCGCTCCTCAGAAGGCTCGTATTTGGCAGGTCCTGACGACATCTATGTCAGCCCAAGCCAAATCCGCCGCTTTAATCTAAAAACGGGCGACAGTATCGCAGGTACGATTCGCCCGCCAAAAGATTCTGAGCGTTATTTTGCGCTGCTAAAAGTCGGTGAGATTAACTTTGATACCCCAGACCGCTCACGTCACAAGCTGATTTTTGAGAACTTAACCCCGCTATTCCCCACCGAGCAGCTCAAATTGGAAGTCGGCAACGGCACCACCGAAGACTTAACGGGACGTATGATTGACTTAATCGCCCCTATCGGTAAAGGTCAGCGCTCTATCATCGTCGCCCCGCCAAAAGCAGGTAAAACCGTTCTCCTACAGACCATCGCCCAGTCCATCACGCGCAACAATCCAGAATGTTACCTTATCGTCCTTTTGATTGATGAGCGTCCTGAAGAAGTGACCGAGATGGTGCGTACTGTACGCGGTGAAGTGGTCGCCTCAACCTTTGATGAGCCGCCACAGCGCCACGTTCAGGTGGCTGAGATGGTCATCGAAAAAGCCAAGCGTCTGGTCGAGCACAAGCAAGACGTGGTGATTTTGCTCGACTCTATTACCCGCCTTGCCCGCGCTTACAACACCGTCATTCCGTCCTCAGGCAAAGTACTGACGGGTGGTCTCGACGCCAATGCGCTTGAGCGTCCAAAGCGCTTTTTTGGTGCCGCGCGTAACGTTGAAGAAGGCGGCAGCTTGACCATCATCTCGACCGCGCTTATCGACACGGGCAGCAAGATGGACAGCGTGATTTTTGAAGAGTTCAAAGGCACAGGTAACCAAGAGATTACCCTTGAGCGTGATTTGGCAGAAAAGCGCGTCTTCCCTGCCATCAACATCAAAAAATCAGGCACGCGCCGCGAAGAGCGTCTGCTCGATGAAGACACCCTGCGTAAAGTTTGGATTCTGCGCAAACTCTTGCAGCCGATGGATGGCGTACAAGCCACCGAGTTCTTGCTGGATCGCTTAAAAGAAGCGAAAACCAATGATGACTTCTTTGAGCAAATGAAGCGCAAATCACAGAATTAAAGCGCCCACTATTGGCTTAAAACAGCGTTTATTGGTGTTTTAAGCCTCGCTTGTATATCGTCTTATTCTGCTCTGCATTGTTCTGCATATCATCCGTTTATTACGGCAATCACAGCAAAACGACGCATCTATTGACTCAATCATTGTTCATTTTATCGATAATCAAAGACTGCCTCATGGGTGGTCTTTTTTTGTCTATACTATTTTTATTTGCGTACCTATGTTTAAATACGGCACGTTTGGGCGCGAATAGCTAAGAACAGCGCACGGATGCTAGGTAGCGACATCACGCGCCAACCCAAGAATCACGTAAGAAAGCGTTACCTATGATACACAGCGGAAACATCAATTACATAGCATTTGCAAAGATTAGCGTTTTTACTACGTCTGCCTGATGCGCTCTGCTTTATGATGAGGACAAGATGATAATGCTTATTTAGATCATTTGCTCTTTTCAGACGTTATTTTAATGTCTTTTTGGTTTTAAAGTTTGTTTTTTATTCATGCAAAAATATTTTTAAAACTCTTTTATTTAAAATCTATTTTTGCAAACAAACTTTATTGCGACAAATTTAAAAACAGTCATGTATCTTTTTATTTGATGTGCGCCATTTAGGGTACAAAGATATCTGTCATTATACATCGTGTATTTCAACATCCATGACACATATAGGTGAGACTATGAAATTTGCCAAAACTATCGCGATGACGGCCATTACCAGTGCAGCTTTGGTAATGACAGGGTGTAACTCTGCAGGCTATAACAGCGGCCTTAGCAACACCACAAAAGGCGCCGCCGCAGGCGCAGCAGCTGGTGCATTGATTAAGAGCAAAGGCGACAGCAAAGATATCGCACGCGGTGCATTGGCAGGTGCAGCGATTGGTGGTGCTGGCGGCTATGTGATTGACCACAGCAACTGATAAAGCGCTCTATTATGGGGCAAAGCGATGATAGAATGCTTTAATATTAGCGATGATTGTGTATCATCGCTATATCGTTTATTGAGTAAGCAAAGCATGTAATAACGCTTAATCCCATAATTGCGTGACCTATAAAAAAAGCCTACAGCATGCTGTAGGCTTTTTTGCGTTGGTAGAGGGATATATTGCACTTGCACCATATATCATTTATAAGCTTCTATATATGCTATCTATCCCATATCGGCGCGCAGCTTATAGATACCTTTATTGTCATATCCATAAGCCGCGTGCTGACAGATAATTACAAGCGATTGCCAAAGGTGTCGCACGATTGGACATCGCCGCTTTGTAAACCACGTGTAAACCACTCTACGCGCTGCTGACTGGTGCCGTGCGTAAAGTTGTCTGGAGATACCGCGCCGCCGCTGGCCTGTGCCAAACGGTCATCGCCAATTTGACTGGCAGCATTGATTGCCTCGTCAATATCACCTGATTCCAAAAAGTTCACGCGCTCTTGGTTGCGATTTGCCCAAACGCCAGCAAAACAGTCGGCCTGTAGCTCTTGCAATACCGACAGGCGGTTGCCTTCAGCGCGACTGGCAGTCTGGCGCACTTGGTTGACCTGCTGTGAGATACCCAGCAATGTCTGTACATGGTGACCGACTTCGTGCGCGATGACATAAGCCTGTGCAAAATCGCCTGCCTTACCTTGGTTTTCGGCATCGCCTGAGCCTTGCTGATCGCCTGAGATGCCCAGTTTTTGGCGCATTTCAGCAAAAAAGCTGGTATCTAAATAGACGGTCTTATCCCCTGGGCAATAAAAAGGCCCTGTCGCTGAGGATGCTGACCCACAAGCCGAGTTGATACGGTTATTAAACAGCACCAGTTGCGGTTCTTCATACGTTAAATTGTTTTGCTGAAAAATCTGATGCCAGACTTCTTCTGTGTCCGCCAATACCACTCTAACAAACTGCGTATCACGGTCGTTTGCCGTGGCGACTTCTGTCTCACTGCTACCGCCGCCACCCGCGATCACTTGACCCGTTTGCAGAGCCGTCATCGGATTGACACCGAATACCAGCCACAGAATACCTGCGATAACAATCCCGCCGATACCACCCCCTAAAAGCTTGCCACCCCCTGTGCTGCTGCGCACATTATCGCTGCCACGTCTGCCTTGCCATTTCATAACTCTCTCCTCTACTTACTTTTTATTATAATGTCAGTTATCGCTTGTTTTTCTCTTAAATAAAAATGATTCTTTATCTCATTTATCTACTAAGCCGCCTAACGAACCCATAGGCATTGTGCTGCGCCTTTTTATACGACATTAGCGATATTTTAAATATCCTTTTGTTATCAATTCGTTATTTTACTGTAGTAAATCGGCGCACCCTATGACAAATAGTGACATAAGATTTATTTACCTAAAGAAAACGCATGCTAGAATACGAAAATTATTGAGGCCTATCTGACTGATACAATCAATTATACGAAAAGTAAGAATCGATGTTGTATTAAAAACAATACCAAAATGAAGATGTGTAAATTTATTTACAAATTTTATTGTTACTCAATTGTACAACCTCTTTTCATTTCATAAAAAAGACTATAGAATGCGTGAAAGCTGAGGAGCTGTGACTAGCACATTTGGATACCTAAAGTTTCCAAGTGTTTTCTTTTTTTTTGCGGCTTCTGCTCATTTCATTTTTTGGAGATTTAGATATGAAACTTAAATTACTTGCTCTAGCTGGTATCATGACTGCAACTATGGGCCTAACTGCCTGTGACAGCAACAAAGAAAACGCTGCTGAAGATCTATCTGACGCGCAAGAAGAAGTGCAAGACGCACAGCAAGAGCTTGACCAAGCTGCTACTGAAGGCGAAGCAACTGCAGGCGCTGACGCTGCTGTAGCTGACGCTGAAGCAAACATCGCTGAAGCTCAAGACGCTACTGCTACTACTGAAATCGACGCTGAAGTACCAGCTGACGGCGGCGCTACTGCTGACATCGATGCCGGCACTAACGCTATGGACGCAGAAGCTGCTGCAGCTGCTGACGCTCCTGCTGACGCTACCGTTACTGAAGAGCCAGCTACTACTACTGCTCAGTAATTCTGACAGTACACGTATGTGGTACGAAAAAGAGAGCTTACGCTCTCTTTTTTTATGTCTGTATTTTGGGTTGACCGTCCTTATAACAGACAGTCGTTGTTTTAAAGGCGGAAAGATCAAGCGCAGTCGATGTATCGTCTTTGGCAATAGTCTCTATCTCCGTGTTGCTTGTATTTGACAGCTCTACCATCCCTAAGACAATAAGCAGCCCAAAAAATCGTCTCATAAATGGGGTTTATACAAAGACTTGCTGCTTAAAAAATCAATCTACGAGGGCGATTTAGACAGATGCGCAGCATGCTTGAATTTGCTATTTGGAGAGTAAACCGATAGGTATAAAAGAGACTTGCAGTCGTGCAACAATAGATATTTTATGAAGAAAGGACAGTTGCGGATACAGCAATGCCATTGCCTGTATGTCGGCATCGTATCATTGCTAAAAAAGACGTGATGATAAAAGGCGTGCCCAGTATGACCTTGCTGATGTTAATGAAAGCAATCGCAAGGTCATAAACTGGCGGTAGTGATGGTTAAACCTCTAACAGGTGCTCGTCGACTTTTTGACGGAATTTTTGTCCTGTTTTAAAGGTGACCACGCGGCGTGCTGAGACAGCGACGGCTTCGCCTGTTTTCGGATTACGACCAGGACGACTGTCTTTGTCTTTTAGCTCAAAGTTGCCAAAACCTGAGAGTTTTACTTCCTTGCCCTCAATCAGACTTTCTGATAACTCATCAAAGAAACCTTCAACCAGACAGCGTCCTTCTTGGCGGGTCAGGTTGAGGTGGCTCATCAAATGCTCAATCATATCAGATTTGGTCAAAGTACTCACAGTACATCTCCTAGCCTAGGCGGGTAATTCACGTCACATGATGTGGCGGTATGATAATTGGCTAACAACACCACAAAAACAGCCAATACCAAGATAGCGTGGACTACTTGGTATTGGCAATATTTATGGGACTATAGCCATTATAACATGATGGTTATACTTGTAGCAGCATCAACTGTCGCGTAACTGCGCTTGATGCTGGGTAGTTAGGGCAGCAATCACAGCATCGGTAGCTTGCTTGACGGTGTCATCAGACAAGGTTTGCGCTTTGTCTTGCCAAATCAGGGCAAACGCAAGTGAACGCTGACCTTTTGGTACGTGCTCACCTTGATAAACATCAAACAAGAACACATCGCTTAGCAGTGTGCCTGCCGTTTGGCGAATGGTGGTCTGTAAGGTCTGCACGCTGATGGCTTCATCGACAAGAATCGCAATATCGCGGCGCACTTGTGGGAACTTGCTGGGCGTGGCAATGGCGTGCATCTCACGCGCCAAGTCAAGCAGCGGCGCAAGTGCCAATTGGGCAACCCAAGTACTGGGCAAGTCCAGTGCTTTACCGGTGTTCGGATGCAGCTGTCCAAGCCAGCCAACATACACCTCATCAATATACAGCTTGGCGCTTTGACCAGGATGCAAAAAGTCCAAGTCCGCACGCTCATAGCGCACGCGTGCAGGATCGATACCCACAGGCAACAGCTGCTCAACATCGTGCTTTAAATCAAAAAAGTCGCTGCTGCGGTTTTGATATGCCTGCTCGTCCCAAACGTCGCCGACCGACACCAAAGCAATGCTTGGGGTCTGTACCAGCTCGCTGATTCGCTGACCGACAAAGCTAAGCCCTGTCTCAAAAAAGCGGATACGCGACTGCTGACGGTTTAGGTTGTATTGTACACAAGGTAGCAAGCTCGATAACAGGGTACGACGCATGACTGCCAAGTCACTTGAGATGGGATTCGCCAGTGCCAGCACTTCACCCAGCGCATCATCATTTAAAATCGCTTCAAGCTTAGCATCGCTAAAGCTAAAGCTGATGGCTTCCATGTAGCCGATATCCACCAGCGCGCGCTTAAAGTAATAGGTCAAGTCGGCGGTATCGTCATAATCCATGCTGACTTTTAGCGCAGGCAGCGCACTTGGAATATTGTCGTAGCCGTAAATACGCGCAATCTCTTCGATGAGGTCTTCTTTGATACTCATATCAAAGCGGTATGACGGCGGCGTACACACCAATGCGTCCGCTTGCAGCTCAACGTCAAAGCCCAGCTGCGTTAAGATACGCTGCATCTCATCGGCAGCAATCTCGATGCCTAAGACGTCTTTAACTTTGGCAATCGGTAGAGTGATTGGCGCACGGGTCGGCAGATAGCCGACTTGTTCAGTGACCACAAGGCTACTGACCTGCCCGCCTGCAACACTGGTGATGATGTCGGCTGCGCGCGCAAGTGCCATCGCTGGCAACTCAAAATCGACCCCGCGCTCAAAGCGCTGTGAGGCATCGGTATGCAGACCAAAGCGGCGTGCACGCCCTGCAATGGCAAGCGGCGCAAAAAACGCACTTTCAATCACGATGTTGGTCGTCTCATCTGAGACGCTGCCACGTTTGGCACCCATGATGCCCGCCAGTGCTAGAATCCCTTGGCTATCGGCAATCACCAGCTCGTCACCTGTTAGCGTCACGCTTTGGTCATTAAGCAAGGTTACCGTTTCGCCCGCCTGCGCCAGACGCACGTCAACCGCGCCTTCAATACAATCGGCATCAAAGGCATGCAGCGGCTGACCCAACTCTAGCAACACATAGTTGGTCACATCGACCAAAAAGTTATGGCTGCGCAAACCTGAATGCAGCAAGGCATCTTGTAGCCATTTTGGCGTGGCGATACTGCGGTCAATGCCATCAATACGCTGCAATAAATAACGCGGGCACGCCTCATCAGCGCTCAAACGTACAGTCGGCGCGTGAATGGCATCACTGTGCGCCTCTAGCGCATCAGGAATGCTGGGCGTTTGCGCAGTGAGCGCGTTAATCACCGCAAGCTCGCGCGCGATACCACGTACGCTAAAGCAGTCACCACGGTTTGGCGTGATGGAGATGTCTAGGATTTGATTGTCCAGACCCAAATAATCACGGATATCGACGCCTACAGGCGCGTTCGCAGGCAGCTCAAGCAGACCGTCAATCTCATCGACCAAGTCAATCTCTGAAGCGCCGCACAGCATACCGTGTGACGCCACACCGCGTAGCTTGCCTTTTTTAATCTTAAAGCCTTTGGCGTCATCGCTTGGCAGTACCGCGCCAATGGTCGCCACAGGGGCTTTCATACCCACATGCACATTGGGCGCACCGCAGACGATTTGTAGCGGCTCATCATTGCCAATGTTGACCTTGGTCACGCGCAGCTTGTCGGCATCAGGATGCGGCGCAACTTCAACGACTTCACCCACGACCACACCACTAAACGCACGCGCCACACTATAACGATCGTCAATCTCAAGACCCGCCATCGTCAGCTGCTCAGCAAGTGCTGCACTGCTGATAGCAGGATTTACCCATTGACGTAGCCACTGTTCGCTGATTTTCATAACTGTCTCGAATCAAAATATCAAAATAAGGGCGATAAGGTTGGATAACCTTATCTATAAGTAAGGAGGTTTGGTTAGCCAAACTGCTTTAAAAAGCGCACGTCATTTTGGAAGAACAGACGCAAGTCATCAATGCCGTAATACAGCATGGCAAAGCGCTCAATGCCCATACCAAAGGCAAAGCCTGTGTATTTTTCGCTATCAATACCGCAGTTGGTCAAGACTTGCGGGTGTACCATACCGCAGCCCATCACCTCAAGCCACTTGCCGCTGTCGGTTAAGATATCGACTTCTGCTGATGGCTCAGTGAATGGGAAGAAAGACGGACGAAAACGCACGGTCAACGTCTTACCAAAGAACGCTTCTAAGAACTCACTGATTAAGCCTTTAAGCTCAGCAAAGGTGCTTGACTCGGTGACCATCAAGCCCTCTAGCTGATGGAACATCGGTGAATGCGTCTGGTCAGAGTCACAGCGGTACACACGACCAGGACAAATCACGCGAATCGGCGGCGCTTTGTCTTCCATGGTACGAATCTGTACAGGACTGGTGTGCGTACGCAGCAAATAATGCGCATCAAAATAAAAGGTGTCATGCATCGCACGCGCAGGATGGTGCGAGGGGATGTTAAGCGCTTCAAAGTTATAGTAGTCGCTTTCAACCTCAGGACCTGTTGCCACGTTAAAACCCGCCTGCACAAAAAACTGCTGCATACGCTGGGTAATCATGGTCACAGGATGCAGATGCCCTTTTTGTGCGCCGCGTGCTGGCAAGGTGATGTCAATACGTTCGGCTTCTAGCTTGGCATTTAATGCTTTGGCGTCCAGCACTTGCTGCTGCTCGCTCAATGCCGCTTGAATACGACTGCGCACGTCATGCAACATGCCGCCATAGCTTTTTTTGGCGTCGGCATCGAGTTTGCCCAGCTGCTTTGACCAGCCTGTCAGGGCGCTTTTTTTACCCGTCAGCGTGACGCGCAGCTGCTGCAAGTCAGCAGCACTATCCGCGTGCTCAATGTGAGCGATTGCCGCATCAATAAAGGTGCTGAAGTCCTGTTGGCCAATGTCGCTTAGTGTCTCAGATAAGGTCGGTAACGCCGACAAATCGTTGGTAGCAGCAGGGGTAGTCATAAGACGCAGTATTCCTGATTTGAACAGACTATTTATTGTAAAGATTTAATGGGATATTGCAAACCATTTACCATCCGCAGGGCATTGCCTGCGCCGCGGTGGGTCGCCTTTTGACCATGGCGGTAATAGCGCCACTGGCAAATAAGGGACAATGATGGACAGCTAGTCTATCACCAATCGACCCTATACACATAAAAAAAGCCACCGACCAGCGGTAGCTTTTTTTAATCAGTAGCTAAGATACGCCGTAGCGTTGATACCTTAGGCTAGCTGAGCTTTTGCTTTTTCAACCAACGCGCCAAAAGCAGCAGCGTCGTGCATCGCGATGTCAGCTAGAACGCGACGATCGATTTCGATGTTGGCTTTTTTAAGGCCGTTGATAAAGCGGCTGTAGCTTAGACCGTTGATGCGTGCACCAGCGTTGATACGTGCAATCCATAGACGACGGAAAGTACGTTTCTTGTTACGACGGTCACGGTAAGCGTACTGACCAGCTTTGGTTACTGCTTGTACCGCTACGCGATAGACGCGTGAACGAGCGCCGTAATAGCCTTTAGCACGTTTTAGGATTTTTTTGTGACGGCGATTCGCCTGTACACCACGTTTTACACGGGCCATAATTTACTCCAAGATATTAGTTAAGATTCAGATAATGCGTGTCGATTAGATGTATGGGCACATACGACGAATAGCAGCTTCGTCAGACTTGTGTACCATCTTAAGACCGCGCAATTGGCGAATACGCTTAGCTGATTTCTTGGTCAAGATATGGCTTTTGAACGCTTGCTTGTGCTTAAAGCCAGTCGCTGTTTTTTTGAAGCGTTTGGCAGCGCCACGCTTGGTTTTCATCTTCACTTTCATGTGAGTTGCCTCTTTGTCTTTGTTGTCGTTTGATGCACCAAGGCGTATCAAACCAGACAGATAAAGTAAGAACCTTGTCGTCAGAGTCTTATCTGATATAAATCAGACACTCTGCCTTGAGGTGGGAGGCGGTATTTTAGCAGAATGCATCCTGTTTTGCCAAGCACCGTTTTGCCAATCGTGACAGACTTTTGGGCAAAATCGTGACGATAATGCGTGTCCAGTACCATCTTAAGCCTCTATACGCGCAGCGCTTGCCAACAGGCGGCTGTATTGATTATAAAATGAGCCTTAGAATTCTACCGCTTATCCCTAAATTGATTGAAACCAAACACAAGCTATGTTTTAGTAAGGATGAGGCTAAAATCAAGTTTAGCACTTGTGCTTTAGCCGCAACCTATTCTTAATATAAGTATTTTCGGCTTTATTTTCGTTGATGAATGTTAATTACTGGCAGTGCGTAAGCCCGCATCATCATGCTGCCACATTCTATTAGGCCATCACATATCATTGCAGGAGACGACGTTGATACACCAAGATCTGACGTTTGATAGCAGGGTGTTTGTCTTTGAGACAGTCATGCGTGTGCGCAATACTGAGATAGACAGCACTCAGTACTTAACCCTTGAGGCACTGACCGCGCAGCTTTCAGAAGCGCGTGCCCGCTTTTTATACTCTAAAGGTATTAAGGAGATGAATGCCGAATACCAAGGACTATTGACCGACAATCTGCAACTGTCCGTAAGCAGTCGCGTACGGGCGCGTGAAGAGCTGCTCTTTGAGGTTGGGGTTGAGTCTTTGGATGAGCAAGGTGGCGAGATTGCCATCAAAGTGACGCGGATGTACGACGGCTCATTGGTCGCAGGGGCGCACATGCACTTTATTAACTACGATTATCGCTTAAATCGCACTGTGGCTATGAATGAGCTGTTAAAAGAGGCGCTTGAGCCGCAACCGTTTGAGCTGTAACAGAATCCTATGCTATCTTTAACGCTTCTGGTCGTGCAGGTGGTTTCTTTACTGTGCGGTTCTTTGACTTGATATAAGATGGCGTACCGATAATGATGACACCCGCTTGGCTTGATAAGGTCAGCTTTAATGCTGACGGACTGATTCCTGCAATTGCTCAAGATAAGCAATCTGGCCGTGTTTTGATGATGGCGTGGATGAACGCTGAAGCGCTCACGCTGACCGCTGAGCGCAAAGAGGCCATTTATTTTTCACGCTCACGTAACCGCTTGTGGCACAAAGGGGAGACCTCAGGGCACACCCAGCAAGTCCATGACATCTATCTCGACTGTGATGCCGATGTCATTATTCTAAAAATCACCCAAATCGGCGGTATTGCCTGCCATACAGGGCGCGAATCGTGCTTTTATCGCCGCTTAGATACCGATAGCGACACGCCAACTTGGGAGAGTGTCGATGCCATCTTAAAAGACCCCAAAGACATCTATCATCAAGCAACAAACACCCCACCTGCACCTGAATCAACATCAAACACACAGACTGACGCGCACGCGCGCGATACGACCGCAATACTGGCGCAACTGGACGCGGTACTTGCCGAGCGCAAAGCCGCTGACCCTGACAGCTCGTATGTGGCAAGCCTCTATGCCAAAGGCTTAAATAAAATCTTAGAAAAAGTCGGTGAAGAGAGCGTCGAGAGCATCATCGCTGCCAAAGACCTCGATGCCAATAAAGGCGACAGCGAGGCGCGCCGTGAGCTGATTTATGAAACGGCGGACGTGTGGTTTCATAGCTTGGTTGCCTTATCGTGGTTTGATATCTCATCAGATGCGGTCTTAGATGAGCTTGGCAGACGTTTTGGTCTATCAGGCATCGATGAGAAAGCCGCGCGCACGCCATCAAAGTAAGTGATTGACTTGGCAGTATTTTTTACTAAATGCGTCAACGCACACCCTCCTATTTGTCCTATAGACGCGTTATAATAGCGCGTATTGACTGTGACACCTTTGTGCCTGTCCTTTTGTAGCAGGCATTTATTTATGCCAATACATCAAACTTTCATATTTGCAGGTTAAGATGCGGCGAATGAGCAAAAGGTGCTAAAATAGACAGTACGTCTCTTCAAGACATAAGGATACCCAGTATGGGCAGTTTTTCTATTACGCATTGGCTGATTTTGTTGGTGGTGGTTGTGGTGGTGTTCGGAACCTCCAAGCTTAAAAACGCTGGCAAAGATTTGGGCGGTGCGGTCAAAGGCTTTAAAGACGCGGTGAAAGACGAGCAAACCGAGCACGCCAACAAGCAGCGTGTGCTTGACCACGAAAAGGCGCACGCCATCGATGATGCCAGCATCAGCACAGAAAAAGACAAGCACCACGTATAATCCGTGCTGACGCTAAGGCAGGTAGGTTTTGATGGCTGATACTTTTTTATCGTTACGGGCGGTATTGAGCGCTTATGTTTGATATTGGATTCTCTGAGCTGTTGCTGTTCGGCGTGATTGCCTTGATTGTGCTCGGTCCAGAAAAATTACCGCAAGCGGCGCGCACCGCTGGTCAGTGGTATGCCAAGCTGCGCCGCACCGTCACCACGCTGCAATCTGAGATTGAGGCGGAGCTGGACTTGGCAGAGACGCGTAAGCAAATGCAAGAGGAGCTGGCAAAGATTCGCCAAACTGAAGCGCAAATGCAGCAAGAAATCGCCGCGATGCGCAGCAATATGCAGGAACTAAAACAGTCGGCTCATACCACCACTGGCGCGACTACTGCCAACCAAAGCACGTCACAAGTAAGCGCCGCTGCCGCAAGTGCCGCCGCTGCTGATATGAATATCGATAATGACGACACCTCAGCAGATAACTTAGCAAAAGACAATACTGCTGTCGATGTCCCAATCATGACCCGCCCATGGGAAAATATGTGGTTTTATCTAGGCGCGTATGACAAGGCGCGCCGCCTGCCGCCTGCCCCGCGTCTGCCTAACTATCAAGCCGATACCCTGCTCTACACTCACCAGCCGCCCGCTGCCCGTAACGCGCCTCAGGAGGCATCATGAGCCTACTCAAGCGCAAACCCGCCGACAAAGCCAATGATGCGCACGCTACCACCGACAGTCCCAGTATAGATGGCGTGACCGATGCGCTGGCTGAGATGCCCATTACTGAGCATTTGATTGAGCTGCGTGCGCATTTGATTAAGATTTGCGTGGCGATATTGGTAGTGTTTTTGGGACTGGTGGGCTTTTCGCGCAAGCTGTACGATATTTTGTCTGAGCCGCTGGTGGCGCAGTTGCCTGCCAATGCGACTATGATTGCCACAGACATCACCTCCAACTTTATGGCGCCCATTCGCTTGACCGTATTTGTGGCGGCGTTTATAGCGATGCCGTATATCTTGTATCAGATTTGGTCGTTTATTGCGCCAGGGCTGTACCGTAAAGAAAAGCGCATTGCCATTCCTGTATTGGTGTCCTCGATTGTGCTGTTTTATGCCGGCGTGTCGTTCGCCTATTTTGTGGTCTTAAAAGGGGTGCTGAAGTTTTTTATCACCTTTGCGCCGCAAAACGTCATGCCGATGACCGATATCGACAGTTATCTGAGCTTTGCCATGAAATTGTTTATGGTCTTTGGCTTAACCTTTGAGATTCCTGTCGTTACGTTACTGTTGATATTGGTCGGTATCGTCTCCATTGAGAGTCTCAAGGACAAGCGGCGATACATTATCGTTGGCTGCTTTGCAGTCGCGGCAGTGGTCACGCCACCCGATGGGGTATCTATGCTGATGCTCGCCATTCCGATGTGGCTGTTGTTTGAGCTGGGGTTGCTATTGGCAGCGTTACTCATCACTGACCAGCGCGGTAGTGACGCCGCGTCTACATAAGTCATTCGCGCCGCGACTTATCTGCCCCACCTTCTTTTTTATCATTACCATCACTCCTCGCTACACTGTCAGCCCTTAGGCATATTCAGACAGTACGGCGGGGTGTCCGGTGGTCTTTTGCCCTGTAGGTTGCCTATTATGTCTTCATCGATGCCCACGTATATGAGCCATCCCACAGATGAGCAGCTAAATGCGCTCAATATGGCAATGGACAGGCAGTCGTTTAAGGTAGTGGCATACGCAGGCGCGGGTAAGACGACAACGCTTAAGTTGATTGGCGAGCGGCTGCGCGGGCGTGGGCTGTATTTGGCATTTAACAAAGCCATCGCTACCGAAGCAAGAGGCAAATTCCCTGAGCACGTGGACTGCCGCACCTTTCACTCGCTCGCCTATCGTCATGTACCGCGTGACATTACTGCCAAGCTGTCTTTGCCGCGCTTTTCCCCCAAGCGCTTGGGCGACGATTTAGGCTTACAGACCGTGCAAGTACGGCGGCAGATGGATGGCGTGTATAAATACGTCAACCTTACTCCTGCTAAGCTGGCGCGCTTTGTCAGTGATGCCATCAGTTATTTTTGTAGCACGCACGCCAGTTACCCTGCGCCGCGTCATTTGCAGTTTCCCAATTGGATGATGGATGCCGACCAAGAGCAGCTGCGCGAGACGCTATATCCTGCGGTTGAAAAGCGCTGGCTGCAATCAATTGACCCGCGTCATCCTGCGGGTATCGGGCATGACATTTATCTCAAACTGTGGGCGCTTTCAAAACCGAGCATTCCTGCCGATTTTATTTTGTTTGATGAGGCGCAAGATGCCGACCCGCTGATGATGGGTATTTTGACTCAGCAATCTAAACAGGTCATCTATGTGGGCGATGCGCACCAACAGATTTATGAGTGGCGCGGCGCGGTGAATGCCATGAAAAAGCTGCCTTTGCCGCAAACGCTACTGACGCAGTCGTTCCGCTTTGGTGAGCCGATTGCCGAGGTTGCCAATACCTTATTAAAAGCCTTGCAAGAAGACATTCCTTTAAAGGGCAATCCTGCGCGCACCTCTAGCACCGAACGCATCTCCGCACACGGCAGTAAAGACGCCATCTTGTGCCGTACCAATGCCGCTGCGATGGTGCAACTGCTGACAGGGCTTAAGCTCGGACACCGTGTGGCATTACAAGCCGACACCGAGCGTATGCTGAAATTTTGCCAAGCCGCTGAAAATTTAAAACATGGCAAGTCCGCGTATGGCGTGCCTGAGCTGGCGTATTTTTATAATTGGTCCGATGTGCAAGAGTACGCCGAGACCAGTGAGGGCAGCGACCTAAAAACGCTGGTCAAGCTGGTCGATGACCACGGCACGCAGGTACTGAGCCAAGCGGTCAATAGCCTGACCGAGGTCAATAATGCCGACTACATTATCTCAACTGCGCACAAGGCAAAGGGGCTGGAATGGGGACGCGTACAGCTCGATGATGACTTTTATTATGACCTCACCACGCATGGTATTAAAATCAGTCCTGAGGAGCTGCGCTTGTTGTACGTTGCTTGCACCCGCGCCCAAGGCACGCTCGATATTCAAAACATCCAAGGCTTGATTTCAGGATTGCAGGCAGGTAAAAAGGTGATTTATGGGTCTTAAGTCTGGCTTGAATCGCTTAACGTAAGCCCGTTGCTTATTCGACACTCATCATGTTTTGTACTAGCAATTTAAATTATTGGCTAAGCTCACAGACAAAAAAACAGAATAAGATGAAAGATAAAAAATTTGATGTGCCCACTCAGTAGTAGTGTCTTCTATTGCCAAGTCCTTATAGCGTACGATTAAAGGATTTTTAAAGCGTTTAATTTCTCTAAGGTCATCTTCGTTCGCATCTACTGCACTTATATCAGACACGTTGAAAGCAATGGATAATGCCTGTATAGTTTCACCTTCTGAAGTTGTAGGTTGGCTGACTTCATGATCTCTAACGTATAGATTAGGGAAATAACTTAGTGAGTCAACATCATCTTGACTTTCTTCAGTATAAACACAGTACCAGTGACTATTTTCTGTATCGTAAGCCATATACTTAAAAAGCTTCCTTTGCTCCTCTGTTAAATCAGCTTCCCATAAATATAATGATCCATGATCATTGCCTATAAAGACCTTGCAGTTAGGGTGCGCATGTCTGGCAAACCAAGAAAAAACCTGCCGATTACCAAACTGAAATCCTGACCATTTATATTCTTTAGCAGATCCTAGCCAAAATATTTCCTTACAGGTTGAACAAGCACTTTCTACATCTATACCCATGACTGTTTCCTTTTGGTCTACTATTAAAATACAGATACGTTATCATATGCCTCATTTATTTATGTTTGTATAAGCCTAATGAATTTTTCAAATAAACTCTTCCCCCACCCCGTCCGTCTCCTTGCGCCCATGGAGGGCTTGACCGATCCGCTGATGCGCCAGATTCTTACACAGATTGCAACTGATTTGGGGCGTCCTTATGATTGGTCGGTTAGTGAGTTTATTCGGGTGACGCAGCACGTCTTGCCCGCGCACGTGTTTTATAAATACGTGCCTGAGCTATTAACGGCATCTAAGACCGCATCAAACACACCGATTCATGTGCAGCTACTCGGCAGTGACGCGCAACTGATGGCAGAAAACGCCGCCTACGCTGCCGAGCTTGGCGCGCCTGCCATTGATATTAACTTTGGTTGCCCCGCAAAAACGGTCAATAGCCACCGTGGCGGCTCGGTACTGCTCGATGAGCCTGAGGTGATGTACGAGATTATCCATGCCGTACGCCGCGCTGTCCCTGACGACATTCCTGTATCGGCAAAGATTCGCTTGGGCTATACTGACACCTCGCGCATGGACGACATTCGCGGAGCGATTGAAGCCAGCGGCGCGGATTGGCTGACCATCCATGCTCGCACCAAGACCCAAGGCTACAAGCCGCCTGCATATTGGGATAAAATCTTGGCGTTTAACAGCTTGCCGATACCCGTGATTGCCAATGGTGAGATTTGGCAGCACAGTCACGCCGCGCAGTGTATGGCGCAGGCAGGCACGCAGCATTTGATGCTCGGACGCGGGGCGGTGACGCGCCCTGACTTGGTGGCGCGTATTGATACGCCTGATATTGATGATACGCGCACGCTGTCTTGGCAGGCGCTCGTGCCGCATCAAATTGCCTTTTTACAAGGTGAAGCGAAAAACGATACGGTGCTGATCGGACGCTATAAGCAGTGGCTGGGGATGCTGAGCAAAGGCTATCCTGAAGCGCAGACGATATGGAATGACATTAAACGCGAAAAAAATAAGGCAGCCATTATTGCTGCCTTACAAAACACCTTGCGTGCGCATGGTTCACTAACGATGGCTTAACCGCTGATGCGTATCGCCAGATAAAACAGCATGGCAGGGCACGCCATCGACAACAGCCATAAAATCGAGCGAAACAAAGCAAAATTGCTCACGTACGCGGCGCAGTAGCCGATACGAATCAGCACATACAGCCACGCCAGTTTATTAATCACCCCTTGCGGCACAAAAAACAGCATAGCGACCACCACCGCCACCAAAAAGATAGGCAGCGTCTCAAAGCTGTTTTGCTGCGCGGCATTGGCGCGAGCGGCCATGCCTGAGGTGCGTGACAAAAACTCGCGCGGATAGGCGTTGTCCGACGGGCGAAACCCGCCTGCCAGCTTGGCGACCATCGTCATCACAAACGGCAACAAGCACGCCGCCACCATCGCCCATATGGCACCCGCTGCGCGGTTGTCCGTCATCATCTCAACCCATGCACTCATAATCTCTACTGCCTTTATTCTGCGATGTATGCGTAATCATGCGTGATGTTCACGCCGCCATCGACCAGCATACGACTGGCTGAACAGTATTTATCGGCAGACAGATGAATCGCGCGCTCGATTTGCTTTTCTTTAACATCCTTACCTGTGACAATAAAATGCAGGTGAATGTCGGTGTATACCGCAGGTACGGTATCAGCGCGCTGCGCGGTCAGCTCACAGCGCACGTCGGTCACCTCTTGGCGCGATTTTTGTAAAATAGACACCACATCGTAGCTTGCGCAGCCGCCCAAACCGAGCAGTACCAATTCCATCGGGCTTGCGCCTTTTTCTTTATTGGCATCGAGCTGTACCTCGTGCCCTGAGGGTGCCACGCCCAAAAAGGCTTTGTCTTCTTGCCACGTTACGCTTGCTTTAAGTTCTGCCATAACCCGTCCTTATACTCATCATCTTTTACGGTGGTTTTAAAAATCGTTGCCAAAGGGCATTAGTGTAGCACAAGCAAAAACCAAGATTGTGCCCAGCGCATTGCTGCCTTATGGGTAAGGCGCATACGGCACACAACTGCCTGTCTAAAAGCGGTAAAAAATACCAAAATTTGCGCCAGTTTGTCCAAAATTGCCCGCAGTGCCTGCTTTGCATAAATCAATGATTTTATTGATTTAATCTTGTGAAACATTTTATAGCAAAATATTGTTACACATTTTGCTCGATTCTTGGTTTAATAACAGTAATCACACTGGTTTTATGGTTTTTGTTTGTATCTGCCACCCAATAATAACTATGGTCGATACGTGATGCAGGACATAAAACGAGTCATTTTAATTTTTTATAAGGTCACGTCATGATAGATGCAGATGGCTTTCGCGCCAACGTCGGCATCATCTTGGCAAATACACAAGGGCAAGTTCTGTGGGCAAAACGAATTGGTCACAACGCTTGGCAGTTTCCTCAAGGCGGTATCGACCGCGGGGAGACGCCGATGGATGCGATGTATCGCGAGCTTTGGGAAGAGGTGGGACTGTATCCCCGCCATGTCGAGCTGTTGGCAGTCACTCAAGACTGGCTGCGCTACCGGCTACCTAAACGTTACGTACGTCATGGACAACAACCTTTGTGTATTGGGCAAAAACAAAAATGGTTTTTGCTGCGCTTAGATGAGCCGAACACACAACACATTCGCTTTGATGCGAGTAAACCTGAGTTTGACCATTGGCAGTGGGTCAGCTACTGGTATCCACTCGGTCAAGTCATTCACTTTAAACGCGGCGTCTACCGTCGGGCATTGCAAGAGCTTGCGCGTGAGCTGCCACTCAAGCCTGAGCTGATTTTGCCCAAGCAAGACAATCATTTGATTGTGTGACGCTGCCTTACCTGCCGCTTTAGCTCATTTTGTGAGGTAAAGCGGCAGGTTTTTTTTATGGGCGAAGTAAACCTTTATCTTTAAGCTTTTTGGGCGTGTCATCATTGAGATAGCGAGGCTTAAAATAAGATAAATCGCAGTCAAACAAGGAAAAAATTGCAGAGAATATCGGTATATTCACAAAATTTTTGACGATATTTGGCAAGATTTAGCCAGTTTAAGACCGCTACATTCTTGAATGGTCTCATTGATGACATGCCCTAAGTCTCACGGCTGATAAGACAGGCACTTATATCGACGGTAGATGGCTTAGCATCAAGAACGCGCCATAATGTCAAAATGCTTTGCGTGCGGGTACCATAATTGGACAGCAGGTTTTTGCCATCCTTTGCGCGAGGCTCACCTGTACGAATGTAAATCGACGACAGCGCGTGTTCAATCGCCTTATCAATACCTGTATCAGGCAGCTCAGTGGCAGTGGCTAAGGTGCTGTCGGACAACACAGCAAAAGCAGCAGGCTGCCAGTACTCTGGCGTAGGGTCTTCCGCAATCAGCGGCAGCACCTCTTGACGCAGGCGCGCGCGCAAGCGCTCAGTCTTAAACCAGCGCTCCTCTGGCTGACCATTTGAAATCACATGCAGTCCTGCATAGAGCGGCGTCGGCGCATGTCCGCGATTGTTCACCATGACCGCCTGCCCAGCGTCACCGACAATCAAATTAAAACCTGCATACTGTTGTAAATCAATTTGCCGTGCAAACGCCATCGGGCTGAGCGCACTGGTCAAAAAATGCGTCACCAATTCACCGCGTGAGCGCTCTTGACTGTTCGCCTGCACCCCATCACGAAAGTTGAGTACCGCCGCCCAACGTCCGTTTTGTTGATAAACGGTACTATGCTCGCCCGCTGCCTCTGCCTCTGCTAGCGGCTGCTGATGAATACCCAGCCATGTCCCGCCACTTTTTTCATCACGACCTGCATAGATGGGCTGATCAGACCACTGATGTAGCGACTTGGTTGGACGCTGGAAAAACTCATCGCGGTTGGACAATAGCACCAATGGCAGCTCATCAAACAACTGCCAAGCGATGGCGACAATACACATAAGCGCTCCTAGATGGTGACCATGATGTTACACGCCACTATAGCACAGCCTCTACCGCGCTGATGACCCTGCATGGCTACAGTGATGCGAGGTCTGGTTACGCATCTCACTCAGACATGACTTATTATTTATGTCGTTTTTTGCTATGATACGCTGGTCAATTTTGGGCAACTGATTGCCGTTGTCACCCTGATATATGACCGCTACAAGCCAGCGCCACGGCGATGTGTCGCCTTATGGTTTGGTTTTCAACTGTCTCACTACACACGCCAACGCGCGTCACTAAGTACTCATTATGATGATTCATCCTCAGTTTGACCCTGTTGCCCTCTCTCTTGGGCCTGTACAAGTCCATTGGTATGGACTGATGTATTTGCTCGCCTTTGCCGCCGCTTATGGCTTGGCATGGTATCGCAGTACCAAGCGTGATGCGTGGTCAGCGGATATGGTGTCGGACTTGGTGTTTTATGGGGCGCTGGGTGTGATTCTGGGCGGGCGCATTGGTTATGTGCTCTTTTACCAGTTCGGCGAGCTGCTACAAAACCCTGCCTACTTGCTGCGCGTGTGGGAAGGCGGCATGTCGTTCCACGGCGGCTTTATCGGCGTGGTGCTGGGCATGTGGTTTTTTGCACGTAAGTACAAAAAGACCCCGTTTCAGGTGCTCGATTTTATCGCGCCATGTGTACCAACAGGCTTACTCTTTGGTCGCCTAGGCAACTTTATCAATGGCGAGCTGTGGGGACGCGTCTCTGATGGCGGCTACAACTGGCTGACGTATTTCCCGCAAGCCGCGCCCTTTGATGCCGAGCTGCTGCAACAAGACCCAAGCTTGCAGCGCTTGGCGATTGAAGTAAACGGTCAGTACGTGCTGCCGCGCCACCCATCGCAGCTGTACGAAGCCTTTGCCGAAGGGTTGTTGTTATTCATCATCTTGTGGTGGTTCTCAAGCAAGCCGCGTCCGCGTATGGCGGTCTCTGCGCTGTTCTTATTGGGCTATGGTTTGAGCCGTTTTATTATCGAATTTTTCCGCCAGCCCGATGCCGACCAAGGCTTTATCCTCTTTGGCTGGATGACTAAAGGACAAATCCTAA
This sequence comes from Psychrobacter aestuarii, assembly GCF_904846035.1. Classification (GTDB taxonomy): domain Bacteria; phylum Pseudomonadota; class Gammaproteobacteria; order Pseudomonadales; family Moraxellaceae; genus Psychrobacter; species Psychrobacter aestuarii. The sequence continues at coordinate 1,723,050 of NZ_CAJGYT010000001.1, read as the reverse complement.
CCGCACCGATGATTATTTTGGGGCTGTTTATGCTCGCCTACGCATACAAGCGCGGCATCTATGATTGGGGCAAACAGGCCACTTATTCAGCATAGTTATAGTAAACTCTTTATAAATAAGACAAAGCGAGACTTAATGGTATTTTTCGTAGCCTCTGGAGACGCAGTCACAGCAAGCAAGAAAAATACTATTAAATCGAGCGAGTTGGTCATGATGTGTCTTTTTTATTAAGTAATGGCTATATCATTGATAAATACGGGCACATTTTTTAAGCTTTAGGTACGACAGTTATGATACACAGTAAAAACGAGCGCGCTTATCTTGAGCTGCTAGATTATGTGCGCGAGCACGGCACGGTCAAAGGCGACCGCACAGGCACAGGCACGCTCAGTCATTTTGGCGCGCAATTACGCTTTGATTTAAGCGATGGCTTTCCGCTATTGACCACCAAAAAAGTGCATTTTAAATCCATCGTGTATGAGCTGCTGTGGTTTTTAAGCGGCGATACGCACGTGGGCTATCTACAAGAACACGGCGTACGCATTTGGAATGAGTGGGCGACCGCCGCGCAAACCGCGCGCTTTAACCGCCGCGAAGGCGATTTGGGTCCGATTTATGGACATCAATGGCGCAACTATGGCGCGAGTAAAAACGCCGATGGCGACTATAACCGCGATGGTGTTGACCAAATTGCCAACCTTGTTGAGCAGATAAAAAATAACCCCAACTCGCGCCGTCTGATTGTCTCAGGCTGGAACCCCAGCGAGGCGGACCAAGTGGCGCTGCCGCCGTGTCATACGCTGTTTCAATTTTTTGTGGCGGACAATAAATTATCGTGCCAGCTGTATCAGCGCTCGGCAGATTTGTTCTTGGGCGTGCCCTTTAATATCGCCAGCTACGCGCTACTCACGCACATGATTGCCCAAGTGTGCGGGCTTGAGGTTGGCGAGTTTGTGTGGACGGGCGGTGATTGCCATATTTATCAAAACCACCTTGAGCAAGTGGCAACCCAGCTTGGGCGTGAACTTATGCCCTTACCTTCGTTACAGTTAAACCCACAAGTCAAAGACATTTTTGCCTTTACTTATGAGGATATCCACGTTCATAATTATGAATCGCACCCGACCATCAAGGCACCCGTCGCGGTATAACCTGCGCTGTGCGTGCGTTCGGGCATAATAAAATGAACAAAAACAAGGATTCATTATGAGTTACGCCGGTACACAAGTCGCCCAAATCGCTGCCATCAGCCGCAACCGCTGCATTGGCAAAGACAATGCGCTGCCTTGGCATATCTCAGCCGATTTGCAGCATTTTAAGCAGCTGACTACCAGTGACAACGACCATGCCGATGGTATGAGCGGCATTGTGATTATGGGGCGTAAAACGTTTGAATCGATGGGCAGCAAGCCACTACCAAAGCGCGTCTGTTTTATTATCACAAGCGATATGGACTATGCCAAGACACATGCCTTAGACATGCGTCCGTACGTACACGTGATGCACAATCTGGATGACGCACTGACGTCTGCGGCGAGCTTGGCACATGGCATGCATTTAGACACCGTATGGGTGATTGGTGGCGAGCGTGTGTTCCGTGACGCGCTGCGCTACACCGACCGCGTAGAGCTGACCTTGGTAGATACCGATATCGAAGACGGCGACGCGTTTTATCCTGAGCTGCCGCCTGCCTTTAGCACCGCAGAAGAAAGCGCTGAGCAGCACGATGACAACAGCAATCTGAGCTATCGGTTCGTGCGCTATGAGCGCAGCGCCTCTGCGTAAAGCACATTGACACCACGCGTGCGCCGTTTATAACGTCTGGTACAATCACTATTCGTGCAAGACTTTATAAATGGTACGCGCCAGCACTTTACCGATACCCGGCACACCTGCCAACTCGGTTTCCGATGCGCCCAACAGCTGCTGTATCCCGCCAAAGTGGTTCAGCAAATCGCGGCGGCGCTTCTCCCCCAATCCTGGAATGACTTCTAATACCGATGACGAGCGACGCTTGTCGCGTTTTTTGCGGTGCGCGGTGATGGCAAAACGGTGCGCCTCATCACGAATATGCATCAATAAATGCAGCGCCTTGCTGTCCATCGGTAAATCGAGCGGTGGATGCTGCAAAAAGTGTAACACCTCAAGTCCCGCCTTGCGCCCCTCGCCTTTGGCCACACCAATCAATAAAGTGTCATCCAAAATACCCAGCTCGGTCAGCACTTCTTTTGCCATATTCAGCTGACCTTTACCGCCATCAATCAATAATAAATCAGGCAGTGGCTGTTTTTTATAACGGCGCGTGAGCGCTTGCTTCATCGCCGCATAGTCATCGCCACCTTGAATGTCGTGAATGGCATACTGACGGTAGTCACGTTTGCGCGCGCCGCCTTGGTCAAACACCACGCAGCTGGCGACCGTTGCCTCGCCCATGGTGTGCGAGATATCAAAGCATTCGATGCGGTCAATCTCGCGCTCGCTGACGTCTGCCAGTACCGACTTGAGCGCACCAAAGCGGGCGTGCAGCTCCAGATAGTCACCGAGTTTGGTTTTTAGCGCGTTGCTGGCATTGAGGTTCGCCAGTTGTAGCCATTCTGCACGGTGCTCGCGTACATTGACCTTAATCACCACCTTACTGCCAAAATGCGTACTGAGCGCTTCGGCCAGTGCCGCACGGTCTGGGGTGTCGTGACTTAAAATAATCTCGGCGGGCAAGTCGTCGGTCACCTGAAAATAAAACGAGGTGATAAACGCCGATAAATTATTTTCAATCGGCTCACTGCTGTCGATGTCAGGAAAATAGTTTTTACCACCAAGCACCCGCCCGCCGCGTACCGTCAGCACATTAACGCAGGTCATGCCCGCTTGGCTATCAATGGCAATGACATCAGCCTCGCCTTGCACGGTGTAGACCGCTTGTTTGGCTTGCACCTCGCGCAGCATCGACAGCTGGTCGCGATAAAAAGCCGCTTTTTCAAAGTCCAGCCCCTCTGCCGCATGCTCCATCTTGTCAATAAGCGCGCCGTGGATGTCACTGGAGTCACCTTTTAAAAAGCGAATGGTGTTGTTCACATCCTCATTGTATTCTTCAGGCGACACCAGCCCCACGCAAGGGGCACGGCAGCGTTTGATTTGATATTCAAGGCAAGGGCGCTTACGCTGACGAAAAAAGGTGTTGGTACACTGGCGCATCTGAAACATTTTTTGCATAAGCAGTAAGGTTTCTTTTGCCGCGTGCGCGGACGGAAACGGCCCAAAAAAACGCCCCTTTTGATGATTGCCCTTGCCGCGTCCATAAGCCAAACGCGGATAGGGCTTGTCCGCTGAGATAAACACATACAGATAGGACTTGTCATCGCGCAGCAGCACGTTATACGGCGGGCGATGCTCTTTAATCAGATTCTGCTCGAGCAATAGCGCTTCGGTCTCACTGCGGGTAATGATGGTTTCGATATCGTGAATACGCGCCACCAAGGCACGCGTCTTTGGGTGGTCGATGGTTTTGGCAAAGTAGCTGTTGACGCGGCTTTTTAGTGATTTTGCCTTACCAACGTATAAAATGTCGCCATTTTTACCGAGCATCTTATAAACGCCAGGCAAATTGGGCAGCCGTTTGATTAAGTGCTTAAGCCTTGCTTGCTTGTCGTCCTTAGACGTCGATGCTTGTGTCTCTGCCATAAAACCCTGCTTATCAAACAAAATGAGTGCTTTTATTATGGGGAATCGCCACGGTTTTGCAAGCCATCTGCGCGCCGATACACGGCTCGTTACGCTTTACAACTGGCTGATAAGCGCGTTTTTAATTATGATAGAAATCTTTTGATTGTTAAATGGCACGGCACTAGGGATGGTGTTCGGCCATGGATTTTATATGAAGGATGAAAGGATAAGTACATGAGTTTATTGCCGAAAAGATTAGAGACCCTAAAGCGCAATGCGAAAAAAAACATCATACCCCTACTCACGCCTCATCTGCTTAAATTGCGTATCAACACCTACGCCCCTTATGTGGGTGCAGGTATCAAGGTTGAGCACATTGATTTGGACCAAGGGCTGTGTGTGGTGAGCATGCCGTTAACCGCGCTTAATAAGAATGTGGTGGGCACTCAGTTTGGTGGCAGTCTGTACTCAATGACCGACCCATTTTATATGCTGATATTGATGCGCCAGCTGGGTAGCGGCTACGTGGTGTGGGACAAAAGCGCCAAGATTGACTTTATCGCGCCGGGTCACGACAAGGTCACTGCACGTATCAAAATCCCAAGCTCGGAGATTTCCGACATTCAAGAGCTGGCAAAAGAAGGCGCACCTGTGTTTCGTGAATACACGGTCGATATCGTCGATGACCAACAAAAAGTGGTGGCGACGGTCAGCAAAACCGTCTATATCCGCCTGCGTAAGCACAGCAAATCGGCAGATCAATCCAGCCAAATCATCAACGAGGCGCATGAAGGCTAAAGGATTTACATCCTTTATGATTGTTTTTAACAAACAAAAACCCCAGTTTGGCATCAGCACAAACTGGGGTTTTGTCTTTTTTGGTACGCCTGCTTATTTATAAATAAACCTATGAATAAGGGCTTGTATCTCTTTGCCTTGTCACGACCTGCGAAGTATCGTCACAAGGCTATCTTGGTACTTAGATACCAGGTGCAGTCTCAACCGCATCAGGTACACCAGCGTCAGTTTTGGTCTGTGCTGGACGCGCACCAAGCTTTTCACGGATACGAGCTGATTTACCAGAACGCTCACGTAAGTAGTATAGTTTCGCACGGCGAACAGCGCCACGGCGTTTCACTTCAATGCTGTCGATAAGTGGTGAGTGCAACTGGAAGGCACGCTCTACACCGATACCGCTTGAGATTTTACGTACGGTAAATGCAGAGTTTAGGCCACGGTTACGCTTAGCGATAACAACGCCTTCAAAGGCCTGTAGACGCTCACGCTCACCTTCACGTACTTTTACTTGAACCACGACAGTGTCGCCTGGTGCGAAGCTTGGGTGCTCACGCAATTGAGCGTTTTCAATGACCTGAACCAATGGATGCTTGTTGCTCATGAGAGTTCTCTCCTCACATTAGATGATAGAGGCTTCACGCGTATCACCTGTTTGTAATAAATGTCATAACTTCAAATACAAAGCCATGACGTCAAAGGGTATGGGTTAGAGGTCATCATTATGACCGCTTTTTATAACATCAATAAACAATACATATGCTTATGAGGCGTCGTTATCCTTGGGCATCTTTTTTAGCCACGCTGCCTGTTCGGCGGACGGGCGAAACGCTTGCCACAAATCGGGACGACGCGCTTTTGTACGTTGCACCTGCTGGGTAAATCGCCATTTGGCGATATTGGCATGGTGACCTGACATCAGTACTTCAGGGACGGGCATGTCCGCAAACACATGCGGCTTGGTGTAATGGGGACAGTCTAGCAAGCCATCAACGAACGAATCTTGCTCTGCAGATTGGGCATCACCCATCACTTCAGGCAAGCGGCGTATCACACTGTCCATAACGACCATAGCAGGCAGCTCACCACCCGTTAACACATAGTCTCCAATGGAGATTTCGGTATCAACGTATTGGCTTAACAAGCGCTCATCGATGCCTTCGTAACGACCACACAATAAAATCATGCCCTCGTACTTGCTCATCGCAAGCACCCCACCTTCATCCAGCTGTCGACCTTGCGGCGACAGATAGACCACGGGGCAATGCGCCGCATCAATACGGCAACCATACGCCTGTGCGCGACTGCGTGCATCGTCAATGGCTTTGGCCAAAGGCTCTGCCATCATCACCATACCAGGACCGCCCCCATAGGGACGCTCATCAATACGGCGGTAGTTGTCAGCGGTATAATCACGAGGATTGATACACTCAATCGTCACTTTACCCTCATTGCACGCCCGCGCTGTGATACCAAAATCACGAATCGCGGTGAACATTTCAGGAAAGATACTGATGACTGCAAAATACATCTGACCTCAGTACGACGGTTAGTAGTCGCTTTGCCATGCCACATGGACAGTCTTGCTCGCCATATCGACGCTCAAGACGGTTTGTTTATGCCACGGAATTAGGCGCTCTTCGCTGTCTAAGCTGTCATCAGTCGGTGCCACACGCATGATATCGTGTGCCCCCGTCTCAAACATCTCGGCGATGTCGCCCAAATACGCTTGTTCTTCATTGATGACCTGAAGACCTACCAAATCTGACCAATAATACTCATCATCAGGCAGTTCAGGTAAGGACTCTTTGGCCACCCAGATGGCAACGCCATGCATGGTCTCTGCCACATTACGGTCAGGTACTTGCTCAAACTGAGCCACCAACCCTGAGCCTTGAGAGCGCCAGTTGGTTACCGTAAGTGGTCTGATGCCAGTGGCGGTTTTTATCCACCACGGCTGCCAATCAAAAATTGCCTCACGCTCATCGGTATCACTAAACACCCAAAGCCAGCCCTTAATGCCGTAAGGCTTTTTGAGCTGACCAACTTTCATTAGTGTATCGGCATTAGGTGTTGTAGACATACGATGTACTTAATGTTAGACAAAATAAGATGGCAAATACGTACAAAATTGATGATGACTTCATCATAAACGATAAAGCGCGTACACTGGCAGTACCAGTTACGCCATCAAAAAAACCAAATGTAGCCTTTAGCAGTTGCTAATGGAAACACGGGCATCTACTTAAGCAGTCGCTTCAGTGTCAGCCGCTGGTTTGTAAGACTTTGCTAGAGCAGCAACGCGGTCTGAAGGTTGGGCACCTTTAGCAAGCCATGCGTTATACGCATCCATGTCTAAACGTACGCCTTCTTCTGACGCTTTGGCTAGTGGGTTAAAAAAGCCAATTTTCTCGATGTAACGACCATCGCGTGCGCAGCGCTGATCAGCAACAACGACTTGGTAAAATGGGCGTTTTTTGGCACCGCCCCGTGCTAAACGAATAACAACCATGTGAATTCTCTCTTTCGCAGGTATACCAAAAAGGGCATAATTATACCATAGTCTTAGTTTTATGAAAACATAAACTGTGTTTATTTGCTTATTTTATGCGTGGCGATACAATCAGTTAGCGCTTATTTGACGATTGTGTGGCCGATACCCGCTTTTTGCAGATATAGTAGTAGCCACCGAATTTGATGCGCCCAGTGCGCACCTGATTTTTCGTCCACCGACTCACTAAAGGCGTCTGTCATGACATCATCCCCCCGCTCTCGTCGGCGCAGCTGGCGCCAACGCTCGTATTCCAGCAGTTGGCTGACCACCTTGATGGTGACCTTTATTGTCGGCATCAGTGTGGGGCTGTCGCTGTGGCTGTTTTGGCGCAGTCTGTATTTGCCTGAGCTAAAAACCCATGCCCGCTATTTAAGCAGTGAGCTGCATTTAATCAAACGGGTCAAAGACGATTGGCGCGGTGAGCCTGCGTTTCAGCGCTGGATATATCGCAACTCACACGTGGTGGTGGTCAATAACCCACGCGACTTTCCGCAGGTCGAGGACAAGGTGTTTGTGGATTTGTTCACCAATGTTTTAGAGCGCGAGATTACCGCACAGATTGGCCGTCCTGTGCAGGTGTATTTTAAGTTTAAACCGACGCCGCAGCTGTGGGTACAAGACAGCGCCGACACCAGTTTTTGGATTCGCGAGCCGATGATTTATTACTCTCAGTACAGCCCTGCGCTGCTGCTGCTGTTTTTGCTCGGCTTACCGATTTTAACCTTGCTGACCGTGATTATGCTGGCGCGGCAATTAAACCGCCCGCTACGCTACTTGCAGCGCGCGGCGACCAACTATATCCGCCTAGGTCATGTCACCACTTTGCCGACCGACAAAGGACCGACTGAGATTCGCCAAGTCAATACCGCCTTTAACCGCCTGTTTACCACGCTCAATCAAGCACAAAAAGAGCGTACGATTATGCTGGCGGGTATTTCACACGACTTGCGTACCCCGCTGACCCGCATGCGCCTGACTGCTGAGATGCTGCCTGATGAGTTTTTTCGTGAGGGGCTGATTTATGACATTGAGGACATGGACGCCATTTTGGAGCAGTTCATCTCCTTTATGAAAGATGGCTCAGATGAGCCCGTACGCTTGACCACGCTCGACACCATTTTTAATGAAATCATGGTGCAATTTGCGCCGACAGAGTTCGTCTACCAGTCCGATTGTGACAAGGCCGTACCTGTACGCCCTTTATCCATTAAGCGCTTGATTATCAACTTGGTGAACAATGCCAACCGTTACGGTAAACCGCCGATTTATCTGTCTGCGACCGTAGTACCGACCTTTATTGACAACCAAATGGCGCATGACAGCGAGGTGATTAGTGAAAATGAGGTCAATCAAGAAGCACAAGAGCAGCTGATGATTTGTGTACGCGACTGCGGCGAAGGGGTGGCAGAAGACCAACTCGAGCGTATCATGCAGCCCTTTGAGCGCGGTGAGACGGCGCGTACCACCCAAGGCAGTGGTCTGGGACTTGCGATTGTCAATCGTATTGCAGGGCTACATCACGGAACGGTTGAGGCCATCAATCATCCTGATGGTGGACTACAGGTCTGCGTGCGCATCCCCCTTATCTCCAAAGTCGCTGGCGAAACCCCATCGGCTGAAACCACACCCTAAAACACACTGCCGCTGCATGGCAGGACACTCATGCAGCGGCAGTGCTTATTCTTTCGTACCGATACGCGGCGGAATATAAACCGCACTGTTGCTAAACTCAACAGGCTGTACCAAGTCGGTTTTGGCTTGCTGGACGCTTTGGGTGGGGCTGGGCTGCTTTAAAAACAGGTAGTAGCCCAGCATCAATGCATTTAGCACCACCAGTCCACCGAACATATAGGGCATTGGGGTCTCCTTTATTCATCAAGCAATCGTCTGTTTTTGCGCGATAACGTCTTTGTAACTGCGCTGTATTTTATTGAGCTTATGAAAACTGACCATTCTCTAAAGTGCGGTCGCTCTTTTCTTGAGTCAACTCATCAGCAGCAATGGCTTGGGTGAGCGGTTTGACAGGCCACGTCATCACAAAACGCGCGCCACCCAAATCAGGACTCTCATCGACTTTCATACCGCCATTAAACCAAAAGGCAATACGGGAGACGATAGATAGCCCCAAACCGTAGCCGCCCGAGGCGCGGGTACGACTGTCATCAAGGCGCGAGAACGGGATAAAGACTTTTTCGCGATCCGCTTCAGGGATACCATGACCGTCATCTTCGACGCTGACCCACGCATTGCCTTTACGCACGCCACCACTGATAATGATGGTACTGTCCGCATAACGCAGCGCATTGCCTGCCAAGTTTTGGATAACGCGGTGCAAGTAACGTCTGTCGGCAATGGCGGTGACTTTAGAGGCAGGCGTTTTTGCCACGATTCTGATCGGTTTACCAAGCGCATTGGTCTCACGTTCAATCTGCTCAATCAGCTCTTTAAGATTGACCGACTCTAAGTCCAGCTTCGGCGAACCTTCTTCAAGCTTAGCATACGTCAAAATCTCATCAATCAGACCATTTAGCGACTCGATATCTTCATCGATATAGTCACGCTGCATCTGCCGCGAGTCTTCATCATCGGTATCAGCGAGCATGTCCACGGCAAAGCGAATACGCGCCACAGGGGTGCGCAGCTCATGCGATACCGCACGGGTCAGCTCACGCTGCGACTCAATGAGGCGCTTGATGTGCTCAGTCATGGCATTGAAGGTCGCTGACAGACGCGCGATTTCATCTTGACCAATCACCTGCACCTGTACGTCCAAGTTGCCTTTACTGACCTCATTGACGCCCACTTGAATCAGCTGCAATTTACGCTCTAGTGGGAAAATCAGCGCATAGACCCCAAGACTGATGAGGAACATACTGATCAGCACCATACTGACAATCAGATTCAGTGGAAACCAATTGAAAAGCGGTACAGGACCCATCAATACGGCCATGTCATTAATTTCAGAAGGCACAATCACTTTGATTGATGAGTTGCTTTGGCTGGAGCTGGTGTCTTGAAACAAAATCACCACTTCATCACGGCGCAGACGCGCCAACTGGTCACTGTCTAAGCTTAAATTGCTGACCGCCTGCAAAGACAGCGGAAACGAGAACTTGTCCTCTAAGTCAGCCAAGCGCTCTCGCTTTTCAGACAGCGTGTTGTAGTACGACAAATCATCCAATAAGAACACCGCCATGGCGCGTACTTGCTGCTCGTTGACCTGTGAGATACGCACGGTCAACACGTTGTTGCCCTCAGGCAGCAGGTAGTACACATCGGCATAGGTGGGCTGATTGACGTAACGCACCACCGCTTCGCCATTGTTTAAACGGCGCAAATCGCTTGAGCTAAATTCCACCTCTTCGGTGGGCACAATACGAAAGGTCGAGCCGAACAAGCTGCTGGCATCAGAGAGCCAATACTCACGCTGAATGTCACTTTTTTGATGCGATATGCCTTCAGCGACCAAATAAAACGCCCCTGTCGCCATACTCTCGCGGTACGACTGCACGCGCTCTTTGTTAATGGTATCCATGAGCAGCTGTGCAAACAATGCCACGCACAAGCAGACAATCAATAGCCCGCCATAAATTCGAATAAATATACTGTGTTTTAAAGATGAGACTAATGACATATCTTGCTGTTACCAACCTATTAAACCCTAAAGAGACACCCCGATAGACCAGTCTATCGTGATGATAACCGTCCCATGGTCTCGCGTGCCGCATCACTTACCAAAACGCACGCAGCGCATGGCTTTTTATCGCGCGGTTTGGATGCAAAGACAGCCACCCACCCTAACGGAGGGGCACTTATCAGCCCTAATTAAACCACATAATGATTGGCATAAGTTGAAAATTTTTGGTTCCAATCGCAAAAAAACCAGCATCGCGCTGGCTTTTTTGAGTGGCTCTATTCAGTCATCGTCCGCTAAGCGTTGGCACATACAGGTGCGGATAGCGACGCTAGGAATGGCAATTAATTGCCTTCTTTTACGAACAAGTAGCCTTTACTGCGTACGGTCTTGATACGTTTTGGATTTTCTGGATCATCACCAATTTTTGGACGAATACGCGAGATACGCACGTCAATAGAGCGGTCTTGACCATCATACTCAATACCACGCAGACGCTCAAAGATGTCTTCGCGCGATAGGATACGACCTGCATTTGAAGCCAATAACCATAGCAAATCATACTCAGCGCTGGTAAAGTCAACCAACTCATCTGCCAATGTCACTGAGCGACCACCATTGTCAATGACCAACTCACCGAACTCAAGACGCTGTGGCACATCTTCTGAAGGCGCGTTTTCAGAGCGACGTAGCAAGGCACGGATACGCGCAAGTAAAACGCGTGGCTGAGCAGGCTTTGCCACATAGTCGTCTGCACCCATCTCAAGACCCAAAACCTGATCCATATCTTCGGTACGGGCTGTCAGCATCAAAATTGGATTTTGGTAATGCGGGCGCACTTCACGGCAGACCGTCAAGCCATCGCTACCTGGCAACATCACATCAAGCACCACCATGTCTGGCTGCTCGTTAACAATACGACGAATCGCACGGTTACCATCGGTTTCGATAGCCACTTCCAAGCCGTTTTTGACCAAATAATCTTGAGTCAGCATCGCAAGGCGCTCATCATCTTCGACAATCAAAATTCGGGGGGTGTTGTCTTCTTCAGTCATTGTCATTGTTATGTCCTCTAAATTGTAAAAAATAAGCGCGGGGCAATCATCAGCACTTAAAGTGTTGCAGTTACTGCCATTGGGCATCAACAGCACAGTATACTATCAAACCTCAATAACCCATACTGTCGGTGATGGCCAGTAACAAAACCTATAAACTACGCCCATCGCACTGTGGTGGTGCCCTCACTGGTAACCCTTAGCCTATCGCAAGCACATCCGCTGCGCTTCATAATAATACTGTAGGTCACTTGCCAGTAGGCGATTGTTACTAATATAACCAAATATCATCAATACTGCCAGTAGCTTTCGCGCGGCGCGCAGATATGAGCGTCAGACATAAAAAAAACAGCCCCTAAAAGGACTGTTTTTAAATATATCGACAAATACGGGCGATTAAGCGCGGTTTTTGTATTTGCGAATGGTCTGTAGCTGACCTACCGACTCGGCCAATGATGCCAAAGCAGCATTCACCTGTACGGTGTCACTTTGGTTGACCAAAGCTTGTTCAGCGTTTTTACGCGCTTGAATGATTTTGCTCTCATCCAAGTTATGCGCACGTACTGCAGTGTCTGCCAGTACGGTGACCATGTTTGGCTGTACTTCAAGTACACCACCAGACACGTAGATAACTTCTTCTTGACCGTCTGGGGTTTGTACGCGCATCGCACCTGGCTTTAGCAATGTGATAAGCGGGGTGTGTCCTGATAGCACACCAACCTCGCCCTCGCTACCCGTAGCGATTAACATACTGACGTCACCTGAGTATAGCTCTTCGCGGGCACTTACGACGCGACATTGAAACGTTGCCATCCCTCTCTCCTCACTTTAAAAATTGCCATGCAGGATACGATAAGCGCACAGAATCGGCGCTTATCGGTCGTTAGCGGCTTATGCTGACGCTTTTGCTTTTAGCTTTTCAGCTTTAGCAACCACTTCATCGATGCCGCCTGCCATGTAGAACGCTTGTTCTGGTAGGTCATCGTACTCACCTGCGATGATTGCTTTAAAGCTGGCAATCGTGTCACGTAGTGAGACATATTTACCAGGCGCACCAGTAAATACTTCAGCAACGTGGAATGGCTGTGACAAGAAGCGCTGAATCTTACGTGCACGGTAAACAATCAGTTTGTCTTCTTCTGACAGCTCGTCCATACCCAAGATAGCGATGATATCTTTTAGCTCTTTATAACGCTGCAAGACTTCCTGTACGCCACGCGCAACATTGTAGTGCTCTTCGCCAATGACTTGTGGGTCAAGCTGACGTGAGGTTGAATCTAGTGGATCAACCGCAGGGTAAATACCTTGTGACGCGATGTCACGGCTTAGTACGACGGTGGCGTCCAAGTGAGCAAACGTGGTTGCTGGTGATGGATCGGTCAAGTCATCGGCAGGTACATATACTGCTTGCACAGAAGTAATTGAGCCTGACTGGGTTGAGGTAATACGCTCTTGAAGCATACCCATCTCTTCCGCTAGTGTTGGCTGGTAACCTACTGCTGATGGCATACGGCCAAGCAGTGCTGATACCTCAGTACCCGCTAGCGTGTAACGGTAGATGTTGTCAACGAACAACAGTACGTCACGACCTTTGCCAGTTTCTGGATCTTTACTGTCACGGAAGTATTCCGCCATAGTCAGACCCGTCAGGGCAACGCGTAGACGGTTACCTGGTGGCTCATTCATCTGGCCGTATACCATCGCAACTTTAGATTTGCTAAAGTCTTCGGTGTTTACAACGCCCGCTTCTTGCATCTCATGATAGAAGTCGTTACCTTCACGAGTACGCTCACCAACACCAGCAAACACAGACAAACCTGAGTGTTTTAGGGCGATGTTGTTGATCAATTCCATCATGTTTACGGTTTTACCAACACCCGCACCACCGAACAGACCGACTTTACCACCTTTAGCAAACGGACATAGCAAGTCAATAACCTTGATGCCTGTTTCTAGCAGTTCAGTGCTGTTTGATTGTTCAGCGTAGCTTGGCGCTTCGCGGTGGATAGACCATTTGGTATCTGCAGCAACTTCGCCCGCTTCGTCAATAGGGCGACCTAGAACGTCCATGATACGACCTAGGGTGGCTGTACCTACTGGCACAGAAATCGGTGCACCGGTACTGGTCACAGGCATGCTGCGCTTTAGACCTTCGGTTGAACCCATCGCGATAGTACGCACGATACCATCGCCCAATTGTTGCTGTACTTCTAGGGTAGTTTCGGTACCATCGACTTGTAGGGCATCATAGACCTGAGGCACGTCTTCACGGTTAAATTCAACGTCAATAACCGCGCCAATGATCTGTACAATACGACCGCTACTCATTGCGTTCTCCTTGAACTTCTATATATAGGTGTAGTCAATTATGAAACAGCAGCAGCACCGCCAACGATTTCCGAGATTTCTCGAGTAATCGCCGCTTGACGCAGCTTGTTATAAACCAACTGTAAATCGTTAATTAAATTGCCCGCGTTGTCTGTCGCTGCTTTCATAGCAACCATACGCGATGACTGTTCAGAGGCAATATTTTCCATAACCGCTTGATAAACGATAGACTCGATATAACGTCCGAGCAGCCCATCAATCAATGTTTTGATGTCCGGCTCGTAGATATAGTCCCAGCTCAGCTCAGTTTGGATACCACTTTCTTCATCACCAAAGGCGTTCTCTGGTAGCGGTACCAATTGATTGATTCTAGGCTTTTGTGTCATGGCGTTGACAAACTGGTTATAAACCACATAGATGCGATCTAATTTGCCTTGATTGTAGTCATCAAGCATTGCTTGTACTGGCGCGTTGAGCTGTTCAAACGTTGGGTTGTCACCGTAATCGGTGATCGCTGAGGTTACTTTACCACCAAAGTTTTTGAAAAAGCTGACGCCTTTGGCACCCACGACTGCAAACTCAGCCTGTACCGATTGTGATTGGTACTCTTGGATACTTTTGGTCAGGGCTTTGAATAGGTTGATATTCAAACCACCCGCCAAACCGCGGTCAGAGGTGATAACAATGTAGCCCACTTTGTTGACAGGGCGCGATACCATGTACGGATGCTTGTAGTCTGATGACGCATGCACCAAATGTGAGATAACCCGGCGCATACTATCAGCATACGGGCGACCCACTTCCATGCGCTCTTGGGCACGGCGCATCTTACTCGCTGCAACCATCTGCATGGCACGAGTAATCTTCTGGGTGCTTTTAATACTGGTGACTTTGGCACGTATTTCTTTTAAGCTTGCCATAATGATTCCAATATAAGAGGGTTAAAAAAGCATTGGCGAATGCAACAAGGACTTGCAGCACTACGCAGTCACATGCCGTTGATAACAGCTTACACGCTTATGACTCATAACGCGTGTAAGCCTTGTATCAACAAACCCGTTAAATTAATAACTGTGGTTTTGTTTAAACGTCTGCACTGCTGACTTCAAACGACCGGCAATATCATCATTGTAATTGGCGGTGTCATCAATCTCTTTCATCAGCTCGCTTTGCTCGTCATGCATGTAACGTAGGTACGCTTCTTCAAATGAGCCGATTTTTTCAACAGGCACGTCTGATAGGAAACCTTCGTTCGATGCATAGATAACGGCCGCTTGCTCAGAGATCGACATTGGACGATACTGCTTCTGCTTCATAAGCTCGGTCACACGCTCACCATGGTCAAGCTGAGCACGCGTGGCGTCATCAAGATCCGAGGCAAACTGCGCGAACGCAGCAAGTTCACGGTACTGAGCCAGTGCAGTACGGATACCACCTGATAGCTTTTTAATGATCTTGGTCTGTGCTGAACCACCGACGCGAGATACTGAGATACCCGCATTCACTGCAGGACGGATACCTGAGTTAAATAGGCTTGATTCTAAGAAGATCTGACCATCGGTAATTGAAATCACGTTGGTCGGTACGAACGCAGAAACGTCACCCGCTTGAGTCTCAATGATCGGTAGTGCGGTTAGTGAACCGGTTTTACCAGTGACTTCACCGTTTGTGAACTTTTCTACATAGTCAGCGTTGACGCGTGATGCACGCTCAAGCAGACGTGAATGTAAGTAGAATACGTCACCAGGATAGGCTTCACGACCTGGCGGACGACGTAGCAGCAGTGAAATCTGACGATAAGCAACCGCTTGTTTTGATAGATCATCAAATACGATTAGCGCGTCTTCACCACGGTCACGGAAGTACTCACCCATAGTACAGCCAGAGTATGGCGCTAGGTACTGTAGTGCCGCTGGCTCTGAGGCTGATGCAACAACCACAGTGGTGTACTCTAGGGCACCTGTTTGCTCAAGCTTACGTACGACGTTGGCGATGGTTGAACGTTTTTGACCAACGGCCACGTACACACACTTAATGCCAGAGTCTTTCTGCGCAATAATCGCATCGATCGCAAGTGCGGTTTTACCCGTCTGACGGTCACCAATGATAAGCTCACGCTGACCACGACCAATAGGAATCATGGTATCAACCGCTTTATAACCAGTCATTACTGGCTGGTCTACTGATTGACGATCAATAACGCCTGGTGCGATTTTTTCGACTTTGTCGGTCAGCTTGGCATTGACAGGGCCTTTGCCATCGATAGGATTACCCAAAGCATCAACAACACGACCTAGTAGCTCAGGTCCTACCGGTACTTCAAGAATACGACCAGTACAATAGGCTTTTTGACCTTCTTGTAGCTCTAGATAATCACCAAGTACGACCGCGCCGACAGAATCACGCTCTAAGTTTAGCGCCATACCGTAGATGTCGCCTTCAAACTCAATCATTTCACCGTACATGGCATCTTCAAGACCATGAATCTGCACGATACCGTCAGATACTTTGACAATCGTGCCTTCATTCTTTGCAGTTGCACCCGCATCAAGGTCTTGAATACGCTGCTTAATCAGATTACTGATTTCCGCTGGATTCAATTGTTGCATTGCCTTGTTTCCTTTAATTTATGATAACCCGCCCACTGACTCAAATGCTCTTAGGATTGCGCAGCCATCTGCGCTGTTGGCATTAAGCAGTTAGCTGTGTTTTTAACTGTTGTAGCTTGCCACGCATAGAATCATCAATAACTTTGTCACCGATTTTAATCTTAGCGCCTGCCAATAAGGTTGGATCAACCGACTCATGAATAACCACACTGGCATTAAGCGAGGTGGCAAGACGCGTTTTGATAAGCTCGCGCTGCTCGTCGGTCAATGGATGGGCAGAAGTCACGTAAGCGTCAAGCTGCTTTAAGCCCAAGGCTTTATGACGGCGATAATGCTCATAAACTTCAGGCAGCAGCGTCAGACGCTCTTGTTCTGACAACTGTTTTACGAAGTTGCTAAGCGCTGTTGATACTTTAGGATAGCTTGTCGTGGTATCACGATGCCCTTTTGCTGATGCCAACAACTCTTTAAACGCAGAATCATTGTCACTAGCAACTTGTGTATCATAAAGATCGACCAAAGCGGCTGACTTTTGCTCAGCAGAAACGGCTGGATTGTCTAGCCAACTGTGGAACGATTTGTCGTTGACAATCGTACTGGCAACAAATAGAAAATCTTCCCATTCATTGACCACCCCGTGTTCATTGGCATAGTCAAACGCGGCTTTAGCGTAGGGTCTTGCTAAGGTTGATAAGTCAGCCATTATATCCTCACAATTACAGCTTCGCCGCCAGTTGGTCTAACATGCTGGCGTGTTTTTGCATATCGACTTCTTCTTGCAAAATCTTTTCAGCACCAAGAACAGACAGCTCAGCGACTTGGGCACGCAGTGACTCACGTGCTTGGTTGATCTCTTGATCGATAGACGCTTGTGCTTGTTGACGGATACGCTCACCTTCAGCTTGGGCTTGCGCTTTAGCGTCTTCAACTAATTGATTGGCACTTTTATTTGCCTGCTCAATCAATGCCGCAGCTTTGGTCTTAGCGAGCTCAAGCTCCTGCTGGGCATCTTGCTCCGCGGTCGCCAAATCTGCTTTTGCTTTTTCCGCTGCATTCAAGCCGTCAGCGATTTTACGCTGACGCTCATTAATTGCGCCGATAAGTGGTGGCCACACGAATTTCATGCAAAAAACCACAAATATTGCAAAAGCAATGGCTTGACCGATGAGGGTAGAATTGATATTCACGTGATCACCTCTTTGTTAATGAAACATCAGTGTTATTGACCATATTTATATTCATCGACTATAGATACAGTCAACCATATACAACTGAGCCTTCAGATTAACCTGCTAGAGGGTTAGCGAATAACAATAGCATAGCAATACCAACACCAATCATCGGTACCGCATCAAGTAGACCTGCGACGATGAACATACGCGTTTGCAACTGTGAGCCTAGCTCTGGCTGACGTGCAACGCCTTCTAGGAACTTGCCGCCCAAGATAGCAAAGCCGATGCCGGTGCCAAGAGCGCCCAAACCAATCAGAAGTGCTACTGCGATAACTGTGTAACCACCTAATACTGGATCCATTGATGTATCCTCATTTACCTATTGAATGTCTAATTAATGTTCAGTTGATGACGCCAGTGATAGATAAACTATCGTGAGCATCATAAATACGAACGCTTGAAGTGTAATAACTAAGATGTGGAAAATCGCCCACGGTACAGATAACGCCCATTGAATCCAAAACGGCATTAGGGCAATCAAGATAAAAATCAACTCACCTGCATACATGTTACCGAACAGACGCAAGCCCAATGAGATTGGTTTTGCAATCAAGGTCACAAATTCTAGGATGAAGTTGATGGGGATTAAGATGATTTTTGCGATTGGGTTTTTGGCACTAAATGGGTGCAGTGTGAGCTCGCCTAAGAAGCCGCCAAAACCTTTTTCTTTAATGCTATAAAAGATAATCAGTGCAAAAACAGAAAATGACATACCAAGAGTGACGTTCGGGTCGGTACTTGGAACGATCTTCATAAAGACGTGGTGTGGGTCATAACCCATGGCCTCGCCGATTTTTTGTGCCAGCACTGGAATGAAATCGATGGGTACAAGATCCATCAAGTTCATTAAGAAAATCCAAACAAAAATGGTCAGCGCAAGCGGCGCAACCAGTTTTGATTTACCACTGTAGGAATCACGGACGTTGTTGTCGACAAACTCGACAATCAGTTCAACAAAAGCTTGGGTCTTACCTGGCACACCTGATGTGACTTTTTTGGCAACCATCCAAAAAACGGCGCAAAAAAGAATACCAAGACCAAAAGACCACAGCATAGAGTCCAGATGAATGGCTTTAAAGCCCATTTGCGAGGCTTCTTCGGCGCTATGCGCAACCGTCCAGCCTTCGCCTGGTAAGTAGCCGTACGTCCAGTTCGTTAAGTGGTGAGAGATATAGTCTGATGATGTTTGTTGCTCGGCTGCCATAATATAAGCTTCTTATTAATCAACGATTTAATCAACTACCAAAAAAAAGGTTGTCATCTGATGAGTAGATTAACGAATTAAAGTGGTCGATACGTGGAGGCAAGCGATTGACGCTCCCCTACCCTGTTATCGAGTGCTTTATTTCAGTTAAAGCTACCATGTAACCAACAACATCCAACCTATGAAACTTATTATGTGTCGCTCAACCTGATAACCAAGCATAAATTTTAGTTATCAAAAAAGGGCTTAAGGATATCATCTACCAGCCCTTGGTACAGACACAAAAAGTCATTATGTTAGTGTTTGCTTATATTATCTTGTGACTTATAAACTGTCGCAACGATAACGCCAATTGGCGCACATAAGCAGAAAAATTTGTTGCCTATCTTAATGCAGCGTTGTATTCGTGTAAAGTCAATTATCTGCTTTATCTATACTGCCAGTAGGGTTTTTAACACGCACGTCAATGCGGTAGGTACTTTGCGCCCTTCTTGGCGACATATACCTACAGGCATATATGTGTATAAACCCTATTACATTGTGCGTACTGCTGCTTTTATCATCCACTCAAACAACGTGCTTGGATGCAAAGCAAACATGCATTGACTTTAATGAATTAGCCGTAGAGAAATTGGACTGCGAGATGACACATCAAGCATTACTCTTATGACAGAATAATTAACACACCTAAAAAATAAGGTCTGCTAGCCTATGCGCCACAACATCCAACTGTGACTAATCTGCATTACCATAAAACCGATGAAAAGCGCGGGCGCTGACAGGGGTTGTATGGTAATAAAAATTAGTGCGAAACCGAACACTGTCAATAGCCATTTGACCATTTGACCGCGGTACATCTGCCGTACAATGTGTCGGCGAGCGCGGTATCCAGTGTGCCAAAAAACAAAACCTGCGAATATGGCTTGGCTAAGATAGCTTAAACAAGCACCTAAGGCGGCACTTTTGGCAATTACCCAGTGGGCATCATACCAGATATAATCTATCAATGCAGCCAGCAAAACGATAGCGAGCAGAATCCATGATTGCTGCTTTAAACCGCTGCCGATTTTGTCTTTTTTTGTACGTTTGGCAGGTTGGGTCATCAGATATCCTTCATATAGGATGCGGTGTGTTGTTTGCTTATATATGACAAAAACAACGCCGCGACTTTGCTAAGCCACTATATCAGTATTACCTTTTAACCCATTTAAAACGCCACTTATTATAAGGAGTGCATCACTTTTAAGCAAGCATAATATTAAGTTTGTCAACTATTTAACATTTTTTGGCTGTCCGTGCTGCCATTATGCGTCCATCTGCCCTCTTTTTATAATAGGTGACCGCTGCCCTGCGCTGTCATGAGTAATAACGCAGGGCGCATGGGTTGTGATTATCTATACGCCATCGATACAGCTGTTGATTTGCTGCGCCATCGTCAGCCAACCTGTCACAAAGTCATCGCTGTCGCTCATGTCCTCTAACTGTACGCTGGTTTGTAGTGGTTTTAG
This sequence comes from Psychrobacter aestuarii, assembly GCF_904846035.1. GTDB lineage: Bacteria > Pseudomonadota > Gammaproteobacteria > Pseudomonadales > Moraxellaceae > Psychrobacter > Psychrobacter aestuarii. Next base: position 1,702,471 of record NZ_CAJGYT010000001.1, on the reverse strand, counting down.
TTTGGCTTGTAGCCCTTTTGCTGTATCGCCTTGATTGACCAGACACATCTGCGGACGCGGACGGTTGCTGGTGAGCCAGCGCAACTGGCTGGCTTTGGGCGCTAGGTGATGGTCAGGGCTTAGGCTGCCTGCCAGACGGATATTAGCCGCATTTTCAATGTATTGATAAGCGTCATGGTATGCCCAATACGCGCGGCGCTGTGGGGCGCGGGTTTGTACTTGTTGTACGGCAGCGTCCATACGCTTGGCAAAGCTCTTGACGTTGGCTTGATAGATGTCTTTGTATTGCGGGTTGGCATGGGTGTGAATGGCGGCAAGCGCACGGGTGATGGCTTTGGCATTATCGGGGTCAAGCCAGATGTGCGGGTCTTCGGTGTTGCTGATGGGCTGAGTCTGTATATCGCGCAGTGGATGGCGTTTAAACGCGTCAAAGTCCAATAGCGCGATGGCGTTGGGCGCGGTCTCAAGCGTTCCTGACAGGCTGTTTTCGAGCGAATGCCCAAACCAGACCACAAAGGTGCTGTCTTGAATGCGTTTTTTGTCGCTGGGACTGATGCTGCCGTGATGACCGACGTCGCCTGCGTGTAAAATTTGATGCGCTGAGGGCGTACCTTTGGTGACGGCTTCGCTCAATAAAAACAGCGGATGATTACTGACGCTGACACTGCCTGCGGCATAGGCGGGTGCTTGCCATAGTACGGCGGCGCACAGCACGATACTCAGACGACGCATGGGCGCGCGTAGCTTTTGCGACAGAGCGTGGATGTGGGTGGATAACGGCTTCATAATGCGGACTCACAAAATCAGGGGGCAGACTGCATCAGCAATGCCGTGCTCGTCTGCCCAAAACAACAACACAATGATGAATAATGGTGCCAAAAAGACGCCTAAATAATGGCATAATGGTATTTACCTAACGCATTATGTTATACTATAACATTAATAATCGCCAGTGCTGTGGGTTTTGGTTTGTAAAAAAAGCCAGTGAACCTGCATTGCTATGCTATTAACCGACGCATATGAGGACAGCGACCGTGGCCGCAGACTGTAAGCATATCCATAAAGTACAGCCTTTCTCCGCCCAAGAGGTGCAAGCGCGCATCGTTGCCGCACAGCAGCATTGCCGTACGCGCGGGGTGCGCTTTACGCCGCTTCGCCAGCAAATCTATGCGCTGATTTTGTCTGCCGCAGCGCCTGTGGGTGCCTATGACTTAATCACCTTGCTGCAACAAGCCCGCTTGGACGATGAGTCAGAGACACCAGCCCCTGCCAGCAAAAATGTTGCGCCGCCGACGGTGTACCGCAGTCTGGAGTTTTTGTTGTCGGAGGGGCTGATTCATCAGTTGACCTCGATCAACGCTTATGTGCCGTGCTGTCATCCACGGGCGCAGCATACCGCCGCCTTTTTGATTTGTGACGCCTGTCATAGCGTGCAAGAGTGCAGCAGTATGCCTGCTAAAGAGATTATTCATTTTGCTGAGGCCGATGCAGGCTTTGTGGTGGCGCGCAGTGTGATTGAGCTGAGTGGTCGGTGTCAGGCGTGTCAAAACCACTTGAGTAAAAGTGACGGTTGATGCGCATTTTGAAATTGTGGCTCAGTGGCGCTGAGTCTGTATGTCATGAGCAAAAAGGGTAACGCTGTCATGAGCCATGTATCACCACGCAAACACACCTCGGACGCTCAGCCCGTATCGCCTGAGAGAACACCACTGCTGAGCCTGCACGACGTCAGCTATCTGATCAATCGTCAGCGGCTGGTATCGCATGTCAGCTTGGATATCGGCGCGCAAGAGACCATCAGTGTGATCGGTCCCAATGGCGCGGGCAAGTCGACGCTGGTAAAACTGATACTCGGGCTGCTTGCACCAACCGAGGGTCGTATTGAAGCGCATCAGCCGTTACAGCTCGGCTATGTGCCGCAGCGCTTTAGCGTGCCTGCCATTTTGCCGCTGCGAGTCAAGGACGTGTTGGCGCAGGCGGACAAGCGCCGCTTGAGCCGTGAGCAGCGTGATTATATTTTGGAGCGCTTGTCTTTGGCGGATTTGTTGTCACGGCAGATGCACCATCTGTCTGGCGGGGAGACGCAGCGGGTGCTGCTTGCGCGGGCGCTGCTCGATAAGCCAAACTTGCTGATACTCGATGAGCCGATGCAGGGCTTGGACCCAGATACGGAGGCGCTGCTGTATGCGTTTATTGATGCGCTGCCAGAGTTTTTGCGCTGTGCGATGCTGGTGGTCTCACACGATTTGCATTGGGTGATGCGCGGCAGTCGGCGGGTGGTGTGTCTGAATAAGCACATTTGCTGCGAGGGGCAACCTGCCGAGCTTGCGGTGACGCCTGAATTTCAGGATTTGTTCGGTCATCATTACGAGCAGCCGTATGTGCATAAGCCTCATGCTTGCGAGCATCATGCCCCGCATGAGATGTGAGCATAACGATGGGCGCAGGTTTCTATGCGCTGCAAATGACATAATTTTATTGGGTTTTGGTGGGTTTTGATTATGGGTGCATGGTTGAGCATTATTGCCCCAGCATGGCTGGCGGGCAGTATTTTGGCATTGCTGTCTGCACCGCTTGGCTGTCTGGTGTTGTGGCGACGTATGGCGTTTTTTGCAGATGCGTTGGCACACGGCACACTGCTTGGGGTGGCGCTGGCGGCGTGGTGGCAGCTGCCGATGGGTATTGGCGTTGCACTGGTCAGCGTGGTGGTGGTGCTCAGCTTGGTGCTGATGGACGATGAGCGCTTGCCCGCTGATGCGGTACTGGCGGTGGTGGCGGTGACCTTGCTGTGTTTGGGGCTATTGACTTTGACTCAGCTGACCGACCAGCAGGCCAATGTACTGGGCTTTTTGTTTGGTAATTTGCTGGAGCTGGATTGGGCAGATTTGCCCATGCTGGCAGGCTCAGTGGTGGTCGGTATTGGTTTGCTCGCCTACATTTGGCCTGCACAAATCAAGCTTGCCACCCATGAGGCATTGGCACGCATTCAGGGCATTCACCCCATGCGCCAGCGGCTATACTTTATGGGTATTTTGGCGGGGTTTTGTGCTGTGGCGTTGCAAGCGGTCGGCAGCCTACTGATTAGTGGGCTTTTGGTATTGCCAGCCTTAACCGCGCGTTTACTTACCCATACCCCGCGGCAGATGATTATCACGGCTTTGATTGTCGCGCAGATTGGGGTGACGCTTGGAGTGTGGGGCAGCATTTGGCTCGACATCCAAACGGGGCTGTCGATTGTATTGATACTGGCACTGCTCTTTTTTGCTACCTTGATAGTCAGCAAAACTTGGCAGCTGCTAAGAAGCGCGGGCAGATAAGTGCTTGGCTATCGACGTGATATCAAATTGCCACCCTATGTTTGGGTGGTTTTTTATTCAGCCTACTTTTGTTTTTAGATAATGCTAGAGGTTTTGGACAATCTGTGCTATAAAGCCGACAGTACGCTTTTAGACGCCGATAGTGGTGGATTATGGCTTTATCACAAAAGATAAAATGCTACTATAAAGCGATGTGATGTTTTTTAAACCGCCAAAACGTTTTGATCAGATGAGGTTTTTACCCCATGCAAAACTACCCTGCGCGCAATATCAGTACCGCCGATGGTCAAGTCAATGTCCTACAAATTACTGATTTGCATTTATCAGACATCGCACGCTGTGGCGATGTCCGCTGCTGTCATCAACGTTTTGAGGCGGTGTTGGCTCAAGCCTTGGCAGAGCCGATTCGCTGCGATTTGATTTTGGTCACAGGCGATTTGGTCAGCAAGATACAGCCGCATATCTACGACCATATCTTTAGCGTGCTCGATGCCACCACTATCCCTTTTGCCTGTATTGCGGGTAACCATGATGTCACCGATGAGCGCGACAGCACGGTGCCGTTCTCAGAGCGTACGCTTGTAGCAAAAGTGGCGGACGCGCGGCTGCTCAATCAACACGCGATTGTCAGCGAGCACTGGCAAATCTTACTGATCGATTCAAGCGTGCCTGGCAAAATCAGCGGCGAGCTGGCAGATGCCGACATTGCATGGCTAGACGCACAGCTGACCGCGTGCCCCAAACCTGCCCTAATTGCGCTGCATCATCATATCATCCCGATGCAGTCGGCGTGGATAGATGTGCATATCGCCAAAAATGTCAGCCCCTTTTGGCAACAGCTGCGCGCGCACCCGCAGGTCAAGGCCATTGTCAGTGGGCATACGCACCAAGAAAAGGTCTACACCCATAACGGCGTGACGGTCTATAGCACCCCGTCGACCTGCTATCAGTTCAAGCCGCTGGTCGACGATTTTGCTTATGATGAGCAGGCAAAACCCGGCTGGCGCTGGTTGCAATTAGCTAACAATGGACAGGTTGCAAGCTGGGTGAAAAGATTGGATACTTGACGGTCATCCACGCCCATTTGGTAGACCGTCAAAGGGCTATTATGCATGATATACCGTCTGCGTGATTGTCAATGACCCAGCGAGGACAGCTGGCACGATTGCGATAAAAAAGACGTAAGATTATGCCTTGAAAAGATAACGACAGATAGGCGGCACCAGCCATTAGTGATACCCTGTTTGGGTAGATAAAGGAATACATTTTGGCAGCGTGCTTGATACGCGCTGCAATTGATTGATTGAAAAAATAGGACAGCCATATGAGTACCCCAACCCCCAATCCCAGTGATGTCAAATTCACCCCCTATGAGCCTGCTGAAGGCGAAGAGTACATGTCTGATGCGCAGCTTGAGCATTTTCGTGCCCTGTTGCTCGATTGGAAGACCCAATTGATTGGTGAGGCGGACCGTACCAAGAGCTATATTCAAGACGAATCTAGCGCCATGCCAGACATCAATGACCGCGCCACGCAAGAAGAAGAGTTCGCCCTTGCCCTGCGTACCCGCGACCGTGAACGCAAATTGATTCGTAAAATTGACAAGTCTATCTTAGAGATTGACAATGATGACTACGGCTTTTGTGAGACATGCGGCGTGGAGATTGGTCTGCGTCGTCTCGAAGCACGCCCAACCGCAACCCAGTGCATCGACTGCAAAACCTTGTCAGAGATGAAAGAGCGTCAAAACCAAGGTCACACCTAAACGTGGCGGCACCCATTTTGGCTGCTACTCCTGCATTGACCAAAGCGTCCACCCCGATTGGGCGCTTTGCCCCCTCGCCCACAGGTGAGCTGCACTTAGGCTCGCTGACCACGGCCCTAGCCAGCTACTGTCATATCAAGTCTCTAGGTGGCACATGGCTTTTGCGTATGGAAGACACCGACATCACGCGCTGTGACCGTCAGTTTAGTGAACAAATCCTCCTTGATTTAGAAGCCTTAGCGCTGTTTTGGGATGGCGACGTCATCTACCAATCTGAGCGCACCGACATTTATAACGACTATCTGGCGACCCACCTTGCGCCGCTGACCTACGCCTGCGCCTGCTCGCGTAAACAGCTCAATGCCGACTGGGACGCGCAAGCGCAGCAAGTCAATGTAAATGACTCCAGTCTGCGGCAAGCGCTCGACAACCGCCAACGCTACCCGCGCTGCTGCCTAAATGCCCATCTGAATAAAAATGCGCACAAGCTGCGCCTGCAAATGCCCGATACGCTGATTGGCTTTGCTGATGGTATCCAAGGCAACTGCTGGCAAAACCCGCAGCAGACAGTCGGTGATATGGTGGTACGCCGCGAGGATGGCACCATCAACTATATCTTGGCGGCCAGTATTGACGATGGTCTGCAAGGGGTGACCCATGTGATGCGCGGACTCGATATTTTGCCATTGACCAGCGCACAAATCAGCGTGATGCACGCCGCACGCGTACCTGCCATCTCGCACTGGTATCACTTGCCGCTCATTTGTCACGACAATGGACAAAAGCTCTCCAAGCAAAATCTGGCGCAGCCTATCGATACCCGTGACCCCAGTAGGCTGCTAAAATATGCGTTCGCGCTGCTCCAGCAGCCTGATATCGACATCGATACCCCTGAGCGCATGCTCGCGCAAGCGGTCAGCCAGTGGTGCCAGCAGCCGCTGGTTGGGCAACAAGTACTACACGTACCCACACTGCCCTAGCACTCAGCATCAGCATAAAAAAAAGCGCGAATCAGAATCGCGCTTTTTTGTGTGGCAAATGTCGTTTGCCTATTTAGCCTATTTAATAATAACCGCCTAGTAATAACGGCATTGGCTGGTCTCAATGTGCGGGCTTTCTTTGTTAATTTTTAAAAGCAGCGCCACCATAATCATACTGATGACAATCGATGAGCCGCCATAACTAAAGAAAGGCATGGTCAGACCCTTGGTCGGCATCGCGCCCATATTCATCGCCGCATTGATGATGGTCTGGGCAATAAAGATGATGGCAATACCAAAGGCGGTATAGCTCATCCGCATCTGCCGACGCTTGAGCGCGTTATAGCTGATGCGCATCGCGCTACCAATGATGAGCGCCTCTAATATCAAAATCATCGCCACGCCCACAAAGCCCAACTCTTCACCAGTAATCGCCAATAAAAAGTCGGTATGCGCCTCAGGCAAATGCGACAGCTTTTGCACACTCTCGCCATAGCCCACGCCTGTAAACTGACCGCGACCAAAAGCAATCAAACTGCGCGCCAGCTGATAATCGGTGTCTTGAATATCATCAAACGGGTCGACAAAGGAGAGCACACGGGTCAGACGGTATTGCACAAGCGTCACCGCGAGCACCGCCAAACAGCCAACCACCGCGCCAAGCGCCATAAACTGCTTGTAAGGTGCGCCTGCGATGTAAAAAATGGCAAATACCGTACCGACAATGACCACCAGCGAGCCAAAATCTGGCTGGAACAAGAGCAGCATGGTCAGCAGCCCCATCACTAATGAAATACGCAAAAAGCCATCCCAGCCATTACGCACCTCAAAGGAGCGGCGCACCACAAAGTCCGCCACAAACACAATGACCACCAGCTTCGCCAGCTCCGCCACCTGAAAGTTAATGATACCAAGGTTCAGCCAGCGCTTTGAGCCATTAATCGGTGTGCCAAAGAGCGTCAAGATAAGCAAAAGCCCTGTGACCCCAAGCAGCACAAACTGGGTTTCGGTCTTATAAAGCGTCTTTAACGACACAAAGCGGTAGGGAATGGCCGCAACCAATAGCCCAAAAATCATATACCACAGCTGACGCTCAAAAAAATACAGCTCGGTCATGCCGCGACTGAGCGCAAAAGGAATCGATGCCGATGCCACCATCAATAGGCTCATCACCATCATGCAGCCGACACTACACAACAGCGTCGCACGGGCAGAGGGTAAAAAAGGATACATAGCAAAGTCGTTGTCGGTCTGAGACTTTGCGGTCGAACGAGAAAAAAATGAGAGCGCCATAATCGTCAAATACACCAAAAAAAACACAGCGTGACGGGCACGCCTTATCATTACATCCATGCAGAGTCATCGCCATTGACCGACAGCCGCTATCGTGCGCGCCGCCGCCAAGCCCAATCACTGCCTGCATGACAGTAGCAGTAATCTATAATAAAAACAATCAGCTGAGCGCGCAAAAGCCCCTGCTGCAGTCACTTGTTACATTTAATCTGCCAGAGCCTGCACCAAGTCAATAAAGGCATCACCGCGTGCCGCATAGCCACTGAATTGATCAAAGCTTGCGCACGCTGGTGACAGCAGTACCGCTTGCACTTGTGACAAGCTGCTCTTGGTGACGCGCTCAATACACTCAAAGGCGCGTGCAAGGTCATGACACTGATGCACTTCGACATCGTGCCCCAGTTGGGCGCGGCGCAGGTGCTGCTCAATCACAGCCGCATCTTCGCCGATACACAGCACTTGGCTTACGTACTGATTGATTAAGGGCGCAAGCTCATCGAACTCTTGACCTTTGCCCTGCCCGCCCAAAATCACCAACAGCTTGCCGTCTTTGGGCGCATATACCGCCCCCAAGCCCACAATCGCAGCCATGGTCGAGCCAATATTGGTGCCTTTTGAATCATTAAAATAATCGATACCATCAACGCTAGCGATATATTGGCAGCGGTGCGGCAAGCCCTCAAACTGGCGCAGCGTCTCAAGCATACTGTCAATCTCAATGCCTGCCAGCTCACCAAGGGCAAGCGCGGCCTCGGCATTTAATAGATTGTGCTGACCCTTAATCGGCAGCTCATCTGCAGAAATGAGGCGTGTGGTACCACGCGCAATATGCGTCTGACCATCGGCATCAATCACCAAGCCATACTGCCCTGCATCAGGTGCTTGAGTACCGATACTCAGGCGCGGGACATTGTCCGCAATCAGCGGGCGGGTCAAGGCGTCGTCGCGATTGACGACCACCGACTTTGCCCCTTGAAAGACGCGGTGCTTGGCTTGGTGGTAGCTTAGCATGTCGCCATGACGGTCAAGATGGTCAGGCGACATATTGAGCACGCACGCCACTTGGGCATTCAGATTGCTCACCGTCTCCAGCTGAAAACTTGACAGCTCAAGCACCGCCAGCGCCATGTCTTCATTACCAAGCAGCTCAAGCGCAGGAATGCCAATATTGCCGCCGACGCCGACATTGATACCCGCATCGGCTGCCATCTGCCCGACCAAGGTGGTGACGGTGCTTTTTGCGTTGGAGCCCGTGATAGCAACGATAGGCGCACGGCAAGCATCACAAAACAGCTGAATGTCACTGACCACAGGAATGCCTTGGTCAATAGCTGCGCGCACTGCTGGGGTCTCTAAAGAAATGCCTGGGCTGATGACCACACGCGCGGCTTGCAGTAGCAAATCGGCATCAATACCGCCAAAACAGCGCGTATGGATGCCCTCTGGCAATTGAGACGCCAGCGGCGGGGCAGGATGCCCATCGGTGACCGCCACGCGATAGCCCTCTTGGCACAAATAGCGCGCCGCAGACAAGCCAGAGCCGCCCAATCCGACGACCACTTGTAGGCCACTGCCTTTTTGAATGAGAGGGGTCGGCGCATCGGTCATGGGGTTCTCCTTGATAAACGAACAAAAACAAAGCGGTATAAATAGCAACATAGCCACACAGGCAATGAACATCGTGCATGCATCATAACGGTATCGTTCACGTTTCGGTACTGCTTTTTTATCACTTTGTGCTATTATGCGCGTGTTTTTGATGTCTTATTACTGGCAGCTTCGCTCAAGTTGTTTAGTTTAGCATGTTGTCAGCTTGTGCATGCCATTCTTAACACGCATTCTTATCGTCATGATGATGGTATTGACTATTTATTGGTTGCCTTTCAGACATGACTGTCTATGTGCCGTGCCGACGGTCGCTTGTCATTGACAGCTCAATGCACACGCAGCCATCAGGTGGCGTCCAAACGGATTTTAGATTGACAGGATAGTACGCTGGGCGTACCGCAATGGGCGGTGCGCGTGGTCGCTTACACGGATGATTTTTTCATACCCGCGTCACTTTATTTCATTAAGGTGATGATTTTTTTGTCTTTACTCTAACCAGATGCAGCTTATTTATGACCTCTTTTTTTGATAATGTGCGCGACGAGTGGTTTTCTAACGTGCGTGGCGACATCTTGTCTGGGCTAGTGGTGGCCTTGGCATTGATTCCTGAAGCCATTGCTTTTTCAATCATCGCAGGGGTCGACCCCAAGGTCGGACTGTATGCCTCGTTTTGTATCGCGGTGGTCATCAGCTTTGTTGGTGGTCGTCCTGCCATGATTTCGGCAGCGACTGGGGCGATGGCGCTGGTGATGGTTGACTTGGTCGCTGAGCATGGCCTGCAATATTTGCTCGCGGCAACGCTTTTGTGCGGGGCAATTCAGTTTGTGATGGGCGTGCTCAAGCTTGGTAATTTGATGCGCTTTGTGTCGCGCTCGGTGGTGATTGGCTTTGTCAATGCGCTGGCGATTTTGATTTTTGCCGCGCAGTTGCCAGAGCTCAACCCCGCCACCGACCGCGTGGGCATGACGGTATATATGATGACTGCCGCAGGCTTGGGTATCATTTACTTGTTTCCACTGATTCCAAAGATTGGTCGTATCATCCCCTCGCCGCTCATCTGTATTGTTGGCTTGACCATCGTGGCGATCAGTATGGACTTGGATATTCGTAATGTCGGCAGCATGGGCGAGCTGCCAGATGCACTGCCGATGTTTTTGTTCCCCGACATTCCTTTGAATTTAACGACGCTCTTGATTATCGCCCCTTATTCTATCGCGCTTGCGGTGGTGGGCTTGCTTGAGTCAATGATGACCGCGACGATTGTCGATGAGCTGACCGACACCCCAAGCAACAAAAACAAAGAATGCCGCGGACAAGGCATCTCAAACCTTGTGGCGGGCTGCTTTGGTGGCATGGCAGGCTGCGCGATGATTGGTCAGTCGATGATCAATGTCAAATCAGGCGGACGTACGCGCCTCTCCACGCTGACTGCGGGTGTGGTGCTGCTCATTATGGTGGTGTTCTTAAGCGATTGGGTGCGCCAGATTCCGATGGCGGCACTGGTCGCGGTGATGATTATGGTGTCGATTGGTACCTTTAACTGGCAGTCTATCCGCGAGTTTAAAACGCATCCGATGTCTTTTAACATCGTGATGTTAGCGACCGTGATTACCACCGTCTTTACGCACAACTTGGCGTATGGCGTACTGGTCGGCGTGCTGCTCTCCGCGCTGTTTTTTGCCAATAAAATCGGGCACTTTCTTAACGTCTATAGCGAGTACGATGAGCAAAACAACGCGCGCTATTACTACGTACAAGGACAGGTGTTCTTTGCCTCGACCACCTATTTTTTGCACAGTTTTGATACCAAAGAGGCGCTCGATAGCGTGTACATTGATGTAACGCACGCCCATTTTTGGGATGTCAGCGCCGTCGATACCCTAGATAAGCTGGTCATGCGCTTGCAACGCGAGGGGATTGATGTCAAAGTCATTGGACTAAACAGCGCCAGTCGCACCTTGATTGACCGCTTTTCTGTACATGATCGCCGCGATATTGGCTTGCTGGATTAGTCAGCGTGTTTGGATACTCAGGGAGGAGGGCTGCTTGTGACAGCGCGTTTTTCCCTGAATTTTCGTCAGTGGTATTGTCATAGGATGCGGTGGTGTTATGAGTAACTTAAAACCCAACAGCGTGATTGCCTGTCTGGACTGTCCTGAGCATGTGCAAGCGGTACTCGATGCCAGCATGTGGGCATCGTCGCGACTACAGGCATCGATTGGGCTGCTGTACGCCATGCCGAACGTGCATCAAAAAAGCGCCATCAACTATTCAGGCTGCCTAAACATCGACGATGAAAGCTATCTGCTCGATCAGTTTACCAACCAAGAGCACCTGACCAGCTGCGAGCTAAAAACCCAAGGCAAAATCCTACTGCGTCAAGCGAGCAGCTATTGCGAGCAGCAGCTGCACAAACAAAGCGTCTATACCCTCTACCGCCACGAAACGCTGGGCAAGAGTATTGACTATATCGATGATAAAGCACAGCTGATGGTTATCGGTCATCATGTGGCCTGTAAAGTGGCGCTCAGTGAGCTGGTACGCTCTAGCCACTGCCCCATTTTGGTGACGCATGCACCATTTTCGCCCCCAAGTGAGGCATTATTCGCGTTTGATAACCGCGTCACTGCTCACAAAATGCTCAATTGGCTGTGCAAAACCCCATTGGTGCGCACCATGACCATCCATATCGTGATGGTGGGCAAAGAAACCACAGAAAACTGCGATGCGCTGCGTGAAGCCTACGCCCGCCTAAGACAAGCGGGCATCCGCTGTAAGCGCCAGCTTATGGATTCGCGCGACGTCAGTGCTGCTCTTAGCTACTATCAAGCCGAACATAATATTGGTTTATTGATGAGTGGCGCGTTTGGACAATCGCGCTTGCGTGAGTTGTTACAAGGCAGTGATACAAAAAAACTGCTCGACTGCGTACAAACCCCATATCTGTTGTTTCCAAAGTTCTGATTGCGAGGCGCTATAAAGCCTAGCGTACCCTTATCGCCGTCATCCTTTATCTATCAAGGATGACGGCGATTTTTTTTGACTTAAAAAAATGCATATTTTTAGGCAAGCTTTGATAAAAAACCGCAGCACTGCCCGTGTTATCAGCGAATAGCGCGGGCAGCAGTGTTAGCAAAACATCACAGGAACAGCGTCCTAAACTTAAGATTATTTGGTTATAATGAAGGGGTTTTGTGCCTTTGGCACCTGTGGCACTGCCGCTCATAAAGGCGGCATGCTGCAAATTTTAGTGGACAAATATCTTTTTTTAAAACGCAGCGCTAAGCATTATGCGATTATCCATTCTCTGTATTGATAACGACCAGCACCATACCCCCTTGTGTGTGTTTGGCACAGTTTTTGATACATAGATGGTATGCATAATAATGGTGCGCTGCACCAAAACGCATGCAGCAGCTTGCGATGTCACTCATTATAAGGAAATGTTTTTATGAAGCTAATCACTGCGATTTTAAAACCATTTAAGCTCGATGATGTGCGCGAAGCACTATCAGATATCGGGGTAAAAGGGGTCACAGTCACAGAGGTAAAGGGCTTTGGTCGTCAAAAAGGACACACCGAGCTGTATCGTGGCGCAGAATACGTGGTGGACTTTTTACCAAAAGTAAAAGTCGAAGTGGCGGTCGCTGACGAGATGGTCGATCCTGCCATTGAAGCCATCACCCGCATTGCCAGCACAGGCAAGATTGGCGACGGTAAAATCTTCGTGACCACACTCGATCAGGTCATCCGCATTCGTACTGGTGAGACTGGTGCCGATGCCATCTAAGCGCTAACAGCGCGGCTCGCTCGATACGCGCTGTCCTACATATACCTGCATTGTCAATTCAAGGGGGAATTTAGATGCAAAGTCAAATTTTTGAGATGCAATATGCATTGAACACATTTTATTTTTTGGTTTGTGGCGCTTTAGTGATGTGGATGGCGGCGGGATTTGCCATGCTCGAAGCAGGCTTGGTACGTGCTAAAAACACCACCGAAATTTTAACCAAAAACGTTGGGCTGTTCGCCATTGCCTGCTCAATGTACCTACTCTGCGGTTATTACTTTATGTACGACGGCTCGCTGCTGCTCTCAGGCATCGCAGGCGGTGAGTCACTCGTACCTGACGCACTAAGCCAAGCGGCGGAAAACGGCTTTAATGGCGATGCGGTATACTCGCAAGCCTCCGATTTCTTTTTTCAAGTGGTGTTCGTCGCAACCTGTATGTCTATCGTCTCAGGGGCGGTGGCTGAGCGTATGAAGCTGTGGGTATTCTTTGCCTTTGCGGTGGTGATGACAGGTTTTATTTATCCGATTGAAGGCGCATGGACATGGGGCGGTAAAGCCGTACCGCTTATCGGTGAGCTGAACTTCTCAGACTTTGCAGGCTCAGGCATTGTGCATATGGCAGGTGCGACTGCCGCATTGACTGGCGTCTTGCTACTCGGTCCACGTCGCGGTAAATACACCGCCTCGGGTGCAGCGCGTGCGATTCCTGGTGCAAACTTACCTTTAGCGACGCTCGGTACCTTTATCCTATGGCTCGGCTGGTTCGGCTTTAACGGCGGCTCGGTGCTAAAACTGGCAGACGTGAGCAGTGCCAACTCGGTCGCCATGGTGTTCTTAAATACCAATGCTGCGGCGGCTGGTGGTGCGATTGCGGCACTCATCACAGCGCGCTTAATCTTTGGTCGTGCGGATTTGACCATGCTGTTAAACGGTGTGCTGGCCGGTCTGGTGGCGATTACTGCGGAGCCGTTAACCCCAACGCCCCTATTGGCAACGGTGTTCGGTATGGTGGCGGGCGTGCTCGTTGTCTTCTCTATCCTGGCGCTGGATAAGCTCAAGCTCGATGACCCTGTCGGTGCGATTTCGGTGCATGGCGTCTGTGGTCTGCTCGGTCTGATGCTGGTACCGATTACCAACAGCGATGCGACCTTTGGCGGTCAGTTGCTGGGCGCTGTGGTCATCTTTGTGTGGGTCTTTGTCACCAGTATCATCGTTTGGGGCATTTTAAAAGCGGTGGTCGGTCTACGTATCAGTGAAGCTGAAGAGTATGAAGGCGCGGACTTGTCAGAATGTGGTCAAGAAGCCTACCCTGAGTTTACCCGCTAATCAGGCTTTACACATAAGCCGTAGTACGACCTATCTTGCATGCCCGCATCTGCTTTGATGCGGGTATGCTGTTTTTTTTGACCCACCCCTTTGGGTCAGATGCACCTGCTAAGACATGCCCAGCTGCTGCCAGATACGCTGACTGACCGTATCGGCATCACCTGCGGCGTCGATGCGTACGATGCGCTCAGGCGCAGCCGCATGACACGCCTCAAACCCCTCACGCACACGCGCAAAAAAATCCATCGCCTCTTGCTCAAATCGATCCGCCGCCCCGCGCTTGCCCGCACGGCGCATGCCCTCTTCAATCGGTAAATCCAGCCAAAACGTGACGTCGGGCTGACGCGGCACAAACTGCGCGGTCAGCTGGGTGATTTTTGCTTGTACCTCGGGGTCGTTGTGCGCGCGGCCATAGCCTTGATAGGCAATGGTAGAGTCAACAAAACGGTCACAGATGACCCACGCTCCACGTGCAAGCGCTGGCAAAATCACTTGTGCGATATGGTCACAGCGCGCCGCGAACAGCAGCAGCAGCTCGGTATCGTCAGTGATGTCGGTCTGCGGGTCAAGCAGTATCGCACGCAGCGTCTCAGCAAACGTGCTGCCGCCTGGTTCGCGGGTGCGTACATACTCAATGCCTAGGGCGTCGAGACGCGCGCACAGACGCTCTATAGCGGTGGTCTTGCCCACCCCTTCTGTCCCTTCAAAGCTGATAAAACGCCCTTGGGTATGCGGCACGGGGCTTGTCTGATGCGGCGTGGCTACGGTCATGATACTGCCTTATATTGTGAGTAAAGCGCAAAACAAAACGGCAGCGCTCAAGGGGTACTTGATGCTGCCTGTACGGATGCTACGCCTTACTTATTTATTGCGGATGACTTTGAGATACTCTTGTACGGCGCGGTTGTGCTCGTTTAGGCTATTGGTGAATTTGTGCCCGCCATTACCCGTCGCCACAAAATACAGCGCATCACTGTCCGCAGGATGCATCGCGGCCTTGATAGACTCCGCCGATGGTAGGGCAATCGGTGTTGGCGGCAGACCATCGATTTGATAGGTATTGTACGACGTGGTCTCGTCAATATCGCGGCGGCGGATATTGCCATCATAGCGTGCGCCCATACCATAGATGATGGTCGGGTCAGTTTGCATGCGCATGCCTTTTTCTAAACGGTTGATAAATACCGCAGCGACCAAGGGACGCTCGTCGGGCACGCTGGTTTCTTTTTCGATAATCGATGCCATAATCAGCGCCTCATACGGGCTGTCGTACGGCAAGTCCTTATCGCGCCCTTCCCATGCTTCGGTCAAGGTCTGCTGCTGACGCTTGTACAAGTCGGTCAGGATTTGTTTGTCGCTTGCGCCCTCGCCGTAATAATAAGTGTCAGGGGCGAACCAGCCTTCTAGGTTGTGATTGACAATATCATCACTACTGCTCAGCACGCGCTCAGGCAATACCCCTGCCAAGTCGAGCGCGCTTGCAATATCATTGTTACCGACATTATCGGTGGTAAAGATTTCTTTTTCGATGCCTTTGGTGTCGCGCAGCGTCTGATACAAGTCTTTTGCGGTTTTGCCTTCAATAATCTGCACCTTTACCATCGCCACTTCCGCCCCTTGCTCTAGGACGTGCAAGGTTTCGACAAGGCTTGGATTTTCAGGCAGCTTGTAGATACCGGCGTGCAAAGGCGCATTGATGGTCGCCTTGATGTACATCTTGGCAATGGTGGGCGAAAACAGCGTCACTGGCTGCCAGTCTGGCAAGAGCCCATAATAGGTATCGCCCTGCTCGATAGTCACCATGGTTTCTGGCTGACTGATGCGTCCAAACAAGGTCTGATAAATCATAAATAAGACAAAGGCGGCGATTAAGCCGAGTACCAAGAGTATCTGATAGCCGCGCTGCATAAAAAATGAGACGTCACTTTTTTTGTAGCGTCGTGGCTTTTGCTTACCGTTAATCAATGAGATGTCCGTAGCACGGGCTTTGTCCGCCTGTGCGTTCTTAGGTTTGGATTTCGAGGAAGGTTTGTCAGCGTTTGGTTTGCTCATGGCAACTCGCAGGGCAGAAGTTTGCTAGAATTTAGCATTGTACCGTGGGTTTTTCAATAAGGTTTGCTTTACCATTGTCATTTGTGCTGACGCATAAGGACGAAGATTTTGATGATTGCTTGGGCATACGACTATGAATTTGATGTTTAATACTGCACTTGCTGCCCGCTATCGCGCCAAGCCGCAAATCATTCGCGTGCTCAGTGAAGCGTGGGTGCGGGAAAATGGCTACTGCCCGTATTGCGGTCACGATAGCTTAAATGATTTTGCCAACAACCAGCCCGTTGCAGATTTTTACTGCCCGCAGTGTGCGGCGCAATATGAGCTAAAAAGCAAACAAGCCCGACTCGGTCACGTCATCAACGATGGTGCGTACGAGACGATGATAGCGCGCATCAATAGCGCGGACAATCCAAGCTTTTTCTTTTTAACTTATGCCAAAGATTACCTTGTGAATAATTTTTTGCTCATTCCTAAGCATTTTTTTACGCCTGAAATCATTATCAAAAGAAAGCCGCTATCCGCGACAGCAAAGCGCGCAGGCTGGGTCGGCTGCAATATTGATTTGCGCCATGTGCCTGAGTCGGGCAAGGTATTTTTGGTCAAAGATAAGCAAGTGATCGCACGGCAATCGGTCACCGCACAGCTGGCACAGACCACGTTTTTACAGTCGCAGTCCTTGTCCGCGCGTGGCTGGACGCTCGATGTCTGGCGCTGTATTGACCAGCTGCCAGCGCGCTTTTCACTCACGCACCTGTACGCCTTTAGCGATACTTTGCGCCAAAAACACCCGAACAATCAGCACATCCACGCCAAAATCCGCCAACAGCTGCAAATACTGCGCGATAAAGGGTTTATTGAGTTTGTCGGGCGGGGACAGTATCGAAAAATTCAATAAGCGCGGCGATAAACCGCATCATCCCATAGCGGCAAATGGACGGTGGCAATCAGCCGTTCATGGTAGCGGTGCGGCGCATATTCACAGTCAATTTCGTCATTGATTTTAAAAAAATGCGTCTCGTGCGAATCGACGTATTCATGCAAACGGTTTTTGACGTAATGATTCCAGTACCAAAGCAGCTGTAATGGATGGCGGGCAGGTTTGGTAAACGCCGTCATGGTCGTTGTTAGGGCGCACATAATCACTTCATCATTGGGTATGACTTGAATGCCTTGCGCTTCCACTTCATCGCGGGTATGCGCGTATTCAAACACACCCCCATAAGCAATAAAGGCATTGAATGCGCTGATGTACACTGCGCCCAGTGACAGCTGGGTATAGGAAGACAAATGCACCATCTCGTCGGGTTTGGCTTTTGCACGCTGGCAAATCTCTGTAAATACCATTAAACGGCGCAGCTGTAACGGGATTCTGGTGTCTTCGTAAGTAGAACGCATAGAAGTCTCCTTGTTAAAAAAGGAGATCTTTGATCAGATGATGAGCAGGCACAATAGAAGATCACAAAAAGCGATCAGTTTCGATCACGCGGTAACACTATCGGTGGGACTGACGAGCAATATAAGGTTTATAAAGCCGCAGATGCCAAACCCAGCACATCCCCACCCCGCAAATGCAGCGCACTGATCGGAATGATGCCTTTTACCGCATTGCAAAAAAACAGAGCGCGTAGGTTCGGTAGGTCGTCATCATGTAGGGCGCGCATACTGATGGGTTGTGCGCTTTTTGCATAGCCATCGATGATGACTTGGCGCATCACCCCCGCCACACCCGATTGTGTCAAGGGCGGCGTGTACCACTGCTCAGCTTGCTCGGCGTCGTGATGCTGCAACTGATAAAAGACATTGCTCGCGCTGCCCTCAACCCATTGTCCGCTGACATCACTGACCAGCGCTTCGCCGATACGACTATCGGTCGCCTTGATTCGCTCAAGCTCTGCGCAGGCAAGCACATTGTCCAGACAGTTGAGGCTTTTTAATCCAGCGAGAGGCGCTGGCAGACACGCCAGCTGAGCGCGTAGACATACCGCGGCACAGGGCGCTTGCTTGAGTACCCGCTGTCCGTTTGGCAGATGCTGATAGCCCTCATGCGCGAGGGTATGCGGCATACTCTTTAGCCATGCCTGCCACGCGCCGCCCTGTGCGTCAGGGGTGACGCCATAGCCGCGTGCGTGCTGCGGCGCGCGGGTGATGATGAGCTTGAGCATGCCCTCACCCATCTGCTCAGCCTGTGCCTTGATTGCTTGCCACAGCGCATCGGTAGCTACCTGTAAGCTTAGTGCGGCGGCATGCTGCTGCACGCGCTGACGGTGATAATCTGCCCAGCCTATCAAGCCTGCCTGCACCGCCATGGTGGTAAAAAACCCGTCCCCATACGCCAGTCCGCGATTGTCCATGGCAAAGTGCTCATGAGCCTCTATGGGCGCGGACGACGGATATAGGGCATGCCAGTGGGCATCAAGGCGGCGGCGCTGGATGTCCATTTAGCTAGTGGCTTTGTTAAATATCAGCATACAGCTATAAAACTCACATTTTGCCAGCTCGACTTGCTGCTCACCGATGGTTTTATTTTTGATGATTTGTCCGTTTAGCATATCGGCGACCAGTTGCCCGCCTTCATCACCCATCAGCTGACGCGCTAGGGTGTAGGCGTGTTTGGCATGGTCTTGACTGATGGCTTTTTCTTTGTCGTTGTCGGTTGGGTTGGCGTAATACCAGCCCAGCTCCAGATAACGCTCTGAATCAACGATGTCCAAGTAAGGCGCATCGGCGGCCATAAAGCGGTATTTGGTCGCAGGATTGCTCGCGTAATCCAGACTGTTTTCATCGGTGCTGGTGACTTTACCAAAGGCCGATTTGATGGCGTCCAAATCACTGGCGGCGATGGGGGTGACTTCTTGCGCTTGCCATGCGCTGACATCGTACTGTATGGGTGTGCCCTCAATCGCTGTCGCCCCATCCATGTCCGCCTCGGGTGCGCTTGTGGTCTCTTGTTGCTCCGCTGGCGTCTCTGTGGTCTCGGTGACCTGCTCATCGACCGCATCGGGCGCAGAATCATTACACGCCGTCAAAGAAACGCCCGCTGCAAGTGTCAGGCTAAGAAACAACGTCTGTAGGGTATGCTTTGGCATGATGGATATACTCACACTATTGGGTTGGTTCTATAAATATTGCCGCAGACGCACCAATACAAGGCGGTATCTGCTGGGGGAATGCCATAAGCTACAGTGTACCCAACTGCTCTAGGCTTGACCAGTGCTTAGGTTACAGGTGGTCATCGTATCAGATGCAAATTTGTTAAAGCCTGCATTATCTTTTATGATGAGTCTACTTTTTGATAAGTGGCGGCAGCCGCCTCACGTGCGCCATGACCTCTACGACACGCCTATCGACGACAACGCGAGCTTTGATATGACCCAGCATTTTATTGTGATTGGCAATCCGATTGCCCACAGCAAGTCCCCCAGTATTCACCACGCCTTCGCGCAGCAAGCAGGACTGGCTATCCGCTACGCGCGTCAGTATTGCCCTGATGATGCTGAGAGTTTTCGCGCTGTAGTCGATGCTTTTTTTAATGGCGGCGGCATCGGTGCCAATGTGACTGTACCCTTTAAACAAATCGCGTATGAGTACTGCTTAGAAGACGGCGCATTGTCTGACCATGCGAGGGTGGCGGGCGCGGTCAACACGCTGGCTCAGCGCGATGGCAAACTGTATGGCGACAATACCGACGGTCAAGGTCTGGTCAATGACATGCAGCACCAAGGCTGGATACTGAAGGATAAAACGGTCGCCATCATCGGTGCAGGCGGCGCGGCACGCGGTACGATACTACCGCTCATACAAGCGGGCATTAAAAGCCTAACCCTTGCCAATCGCACGGTCTCTAAAGCCGAAACCTTGGTCAAAGCGCTCGGCGAACAAAGCGCTACGGTGGCGCATTGCCCCATCGATACTTGTGCCACTGATGCCTTGACGGGTCACTTTGACATCATTATCAATGCCACCTCTATTGGGCTGTCAGGCGAGCGTTTGCCGTTGTCTGAACATCTAACATGCGCGCATGCCTACGACATGATGTACGGGCGCGAGCTGCCGTTTTTGACGCATTTTGCAGACAGCGGCGCAAAGACCTCGGACGGCTATGGCATGCTGATTGGGCAGGCGGCGCTCAGCTTTGCATTATGGACGGGCGCTGATATCGATGTGACGGCAGCGCGTGCGCAGTTGACCTAACCTGCGCCTTATCTTAGCTTTACTTCACTGTTAATTGCCGCGGCGAAACTGTGCCAACAGCCAGTTTTCAATGCGGCGCAGTGGCGGGCGAATCGCCAAGGCGTGCATCAGCATTCCGCCGCCCAGTGCCACCAAGCAGCCGAGCGCCGTATCGACCAGACGCACGTGTATCACCGTTTGATAGCCCTGCGCACTGATGGGCAGACCACTGCCATACTCTGCAATAAAAATAGTCAGTGGCGTAATCGCAATCACCGCCAGACCATAATGGCGATCGACCAATGACTCAATACAAAACATCATCACCAAAATAGCCACCGCCACGCCCCACACAGGCAGCTGCCATGCCAGCATCATAGCAGCCACGCCCGTACCAAGCAGTGTCCCCAATATCCGATGCAGCTGCTTGACCCAGATGGTACGCAGATGAATGCCTTGGATAATAATAAAGCAGCTGACCGCCACCCAATACGGATAGGACAGCTCCAGCACCAACGCAATAGCCAACGCCAGCCCGACAAAACCTGTAATCATCACACTCTCAATGATGGTATCAGGCTCATAAGCATACGCGGGCACAGGGGCAACAGGGCGCGTCAATAACAGATACAGCGAATACAAAAACGCCATCAATAAGGCAAAGCCACTGCCAAGCATCACCAAGCCTGTCGCTGGCATCACCTGCGCTAAGGGCAGCGGAATAAACAGCGCAATCGCCCCCGACATCAACACAAACAGCCCTGCGGGCGGCGGCTGGCGATAATAACGCCCAAACATACACACCCCAAACGTCATCAGCATGATCAGCGGCAGACGCAGTATCGGCAGCTGCTGCGCAATCAGCCCCAACGCAAAACACAGCACCATGGCAAAGCCCCACGCCATCACTGTCACCAAGCGATGACCCAAGTGACCAATCAATGGCAGATTCAAAATAATCATCGCACCAAGGGACGCCTTAATGCCCGAAGACAGCGCGCCAAAATAGACCCCTACGAATACTGGAAAACTGATGGTCAATGCCGCAATCAATGGCATGTGCCACGGGCGCTTGCTTTGGCGTACTTCGGTGAGATGTGTCAGCTCAGCGTGGAGCATCTGTTTGATAGTGAGCATGGTCTCTCCTGTGGTCGGCATATCCCTAGTCATCTGTATCCTATAAACAAAGCGCAAAGGGCGCATTGATGGACGGTGCAGCGCAATCGGCAGCAGACACGCGTCATCTGTTTATCAGCATTTGCTGACTTATAAAAAACAGTACACAGCGATAAGAAAACTTATTGACATACCTTTATACGATAATCATGAATAATGGTTATATGTTATATATTTGTTTCGGCGTAAAAACTATACTGAAATCATCCAAAGAGTCGGTTACCCTAAAATTGGGCAAGGACAGTCATCGGCGTTTAATAGGCGCGATAAGCCTGTAGAAAAACCTTGTCACACCGCTTATCTTGACATAACAATCATCAACAATAACCACGAAAAGAGAGCCATTATGCTGACTTATAAAGCGCCACTGCGCGATATGAAATTCTTGATTAATGATGTGTTTGATTTCCAAACCCACTACAAAGACCTAGACAATGGCAGCAATGCCGATCCTGAGACGGTCGACATGATTTTACAAGGCATGGCAGATTTTTCTGAAAATGTCCTAGCCCCGTTGTATAAAAAAGCCGATGCAGAAGGCTGTCATTTTGACAATGGCGAAGTGACCACGCCTGAAGGGTTCAAAGAAGCATACGATCAGTTTATCGAAGGCGGCTGGCATGGCATCTCTTATCCCGAAGAGTACGGCGGTATGAACCTGCCCATGTCCTTGAATCTTATCAAAGCAGAAATGATAGGCACCGCCAACTGGCCTTGGTCGATGTATCCAGGGTTATCTACAGGGTGTATCAACACCTTGATGCAATATGGGGATGAAACACAAAAAAACACCTATTTGCCCAAATTGATTGAGGGTACGTGGGCGGGCACCATGTGTCTGACCGAGCCGCAGTGTGGTACTGACTTAGGACAAGTCAAATCCAAAGCCGTCCCGCAAGACGATGGCTCGTACCAATTAAGCGGTACCAAAATCTTTATCTCAAGTGGCGAGCATGACTTGACCGAAAACATCGTGCATATCGTCCTAGCGCGTCTGCCCGATGCGCCCGAAGGCACGCGCGGTATTTCATTGTTTATTGTACCGAAGTTTTTGCCCGATGCTCAAGGCGAAATTGGTGAGCGTAACGGCGTCACCTGCGGCTCTATCGAGCATAAAATGGGCATCAGCTCATCTGCAACGTGTGTGCTGAACTTTGACGCCGCCACCGCGTATCTGATTGGTGAGCCAAACAAGGGTCTAAAAGCCATGTTTACCTTTATGAATACCGCGCGTATCGGCACGGGTATCGAAGGTCTTGCACACACCGAGCTGTCTTTTCAAAATGCCCTGCCCTACGCCAAAGAGCGCCGCTCTATGCGCGCCCTATCAGGCACCAAAGACCCTGACAAAGCCGCTGATGCCATTATCCATCATGCCGATGTACGCCGTATGCTCTTGACACAAAAAGCCTTTGCCGAAGGCGGGCGCTCGATGATTTATCATGCGGCTCGCTACGCGGATAAAATGGCGCAAGGCATCACCCGTGGTGACGACGCTGAGTTTGAAAAATGGGACGACAAGCTGGGCTTTTATACCCCGATTATCAAGGGTTTTTTGACCGAGCTTGGTATCGAGGCGGCAAAACACGGTCAGCAAATTTATGGCGGACATGGCTACATTAAAGAATGGGGCATGGAGCTGATTGCCCGTGATGCACGTATCGCTACCTTGTATGAAGGCACGACAGGCGTACAGGCACTCGATTTGCTCGGGCGCAAGGTCATCTTGCAATCTCGCGGTAAAATCATCCGCGACTATACCTCGAGCATCATGAAATGGTGCGGCGAATATGCCCTTGATAAAGACATGCGCAAATTTGTATGGGCGCTCACCAAACTGTGTGCGGAATGGAACACGCTGACTGTGCGTCTGATGTTGATGGCGCGCAAAGACCGTGAGATTATCTCAGCGGCGTCTGATGACTTTTTGATGTACTCAGGCTACGTGATGATGGGCTATCACTGGGCGCGTATGGCGGCAGTCGCGTATGACAAGCTCGAAAACGGCGGCACTGAATCGCCTGAGTTTTATACCGCGAAGACGCAAACGGCGGAGTTTTATTTTGACAAAATCTTGCCACGCACCTCAGGTCATGCCGAAAGCATGGTCGCGCCAAGCGAGAGCATGACGGCGATGGATATTGACAGCTTTGCCTTTTTAGACTGATTTAGGCAAAGACAATCGCTACAATGTAAAAAAAAGCGCCTTGTTATCAGGCGCTTTTTTATTGCACTGGCTTTATTACGACAGCGGCAAAACCAGACAGTTTTTGTTAACCAAAACCAACAGCTTGGGCACAAAGCGCTGTCATTCGCGTACTGACAGTAACAAGGCAGGGGCATACACTGAATGTGATAAGTAGAAAAGCTCAACCAGTGAAAAGCTTAATAAGTAAAAAAGCTGAATATAAAAAGCTGCATCAATCAAGATTTGGTAAATAAACAAAGGAGCGTCTTATGTTTTCGCAATTAAAACGCAGCGCGGTGGCGCTTGGCGTCAGTAGTGCGCTGGTGCTTAGTATGGGCGCAGCAGCAACGAGCGCGCAAGCAGCGGACACTATTCACTTTGCCAAAGGGCACATCAGCCAACACGTGACGGGCAAACTTGCACCCAAAGAGACGGGAGACTGGTACCAGTTTGGTGCCGCTGCGGGTCAATACGTGGTGATTAACATCGCGCCCTTAGCAGGCACCAAAGAAACTGCCAACGTCGGTGTGCTGCACATGCCAGATGGCAGTTATGACGGCAATAAAGGCGGCATCGTCTATCAAGGCTGCTTGCCCACCACTGGCACTTATAAGCTGCGTATCGCCCGCAACAATATGGCGACGCAAGGCTTAACCGCAGGCTATGATGCCGAGGTGGTTATTTTGCCAAAATACGCAAGCCAAGACATTTGCGGCGCTTAAGCCTCAACATCACTAAGAATCTGCATTGAGAGTATAGAGTTTTATGTTTTTAATCGCTGTTTATCTTAAGCTCAGTTTCGATTGGTTTTATGCCCTATTTCATTACTACAGTACTTATGCTTAATTGCATTAGTGCGCGGTATAGATAGCCGTGTATCTAGCCGCTACTCAATATGGGTAATGAATTTTTTATGGTAATTTTGGCTAATTTCAGTCACTTCTACGCAGACTTGTATCTGTACGCGCCCCGATTGCGCCTTTGCCAGCTTTTCTTCAGTCGCTATAAGAAGCTGTTCGGCAAGGGCGTTTTTGGTTGCTTCACTGCGTCCTGTCATCAGTTTTAGCTCAATATACACATAGCCAAAACGCTGCTCATCATCGTCCGTGCCGACCAAAAAGGTAGTAATGGGCAGCATGCGTGCTTTGATGTCGCTTTTTTGCTGCACCTCACCGCTGTCCCAGAGTACGGTATTGAGGGTCTTTAATAGCGACTCTTCGTGCGGAATGTAGACATTGGGCGTGGCTTGTACAATCAGATGTGGCATGGGATATCCTTATTTATTTTTAGGTTCAAGGTTTACGCGCGCGGCGTATGGGTGTGTATTGCAGTTATAACGTTCAGGTTGTACTTTTTATTGCGCTTGATTGTGTTCATTAGCATATGCGCTATACGTTTAATCGGTATCCGTAATGTCGGCGAATGGCGCATCTAGTACGCGCGCCAAGTCAGTTGCTGACAACTCAATCTCTAAGCCGCGCTTGCCTGCGCTGACATAGATGCGCTCTTGCCCCGCAGCGCTGCTATCAATCACGGTCGGCAGGCGCTTTTTTTGCCCCAGCGGACTGACACCGCCCAGCACATAGCCCGTCACGCGCTCGACCTGTTTGGGGTCGGCCATGTGCAGCTTTTTAACGCCCAGCGCTTTTGCCATTTTTTTGAGATTTAAGGTGGTATTGACGGGCAGTATGGCGACCGCCAAGGTCTGTTTGTCAGTCTCAACGACGAGGGTTTTGAACACGCATGCTGCCGCTACGCCCAGCTTTTCGGCGGCTTCTAGCCCATATGAGGGCGCGGCCGCATCGTGCGTATACTCATGAATCTGATGGCTCAGCTTTTGGCGTTTGGCCAGTACGATGGCGGGGGTCATAACAACATCCTTATTCTTATGCGCATCCTTATAGATGGTGGGCGCGCGTCCCTATGATGGCTGTAGGCGGCATGGGCGACAGGCTCATTTACCATACCCATTTTTGCAAAAAATAGCCAGTCCGACCCCTGTCTTGCCGAACGCTTGTGCGGATACGGACATCATATATCGCTTTGATGGCTTTTATGGCATTATAAGCGCACCTTTATTGAATACACATTTGACGCTTGATTATGATACCGACGTTTCTTAAAAAAAGCCTGTTTAATAAGTCGACGCGAAAGTCTCTTGCGACATCCAAAACGGCTGCCACCCCTCCCATCAATCGGCTGTACCGTAAGCTGTCAGGACAAGCGCTGGATGTGGCGGTCAAAGTCCAGCATATGGGCGAACTACCGACATTCGATAACCGTGATGAGGTCTTGACCTTTTATGTGCTACAAGAGTATTCGCGCTCCAACAGCTTATTGATTGATTTACAGACCCAAGAGCATCATTTGCCGCCTGCCTTGCAGCCTGTCAAGGATGCGGTGCATCAGATTGATGAAAATGCGGCGATGATATTTTTGCATCATCCCAAAGCAAGAGACCGTCAGCTCTCACCGCGCCTTTCGCGCTTGGTCAGTGCAGTATTACAAAATCCTGAGCTGACTATTCAGCTGGTGCCTGTATCTATTCTATGGGGACGTGCGCCAGAAAAAGAGGACTCGCTCTTTAAGCTCTTGATGAGTGACAACTGGCAAGACCCCAGCATCTTAAAGCAGCTGTTTAACATCGGCGTGATGGGACGCGATACCTTTGTACAGTTTCATACGCCGCGCGATTTGCGCGAGCTGGTCAATGAGCATCTGATTGGCGGCGAAGATAGCGCCGCTGCCAGCATCGTCAAAGACAGCAGTCACGCCCTTGTGCCTGTGGCAGACAGCAATATTGCTTTGGTCAGCTCCTTGCAGCTCCAGCTCAATACCTATTTGGACAAGCAGCGCGCGAGCATGATTGGTCCTGATTTGTCCGACCGCCGCAATCTGGTCGAAAAGTTGATTCACTCGCCTGCCATTGCCCACGCCATTCAGGCCGAAGCAGAGCGTGAAGGCATCACCGTCACCGAGGCGCGTGCAGTTGCCAAAGGCTACGCCAATGAGATGGTCAATGACTACTCCTACCCTGTGATTCGCGCCTGTGAGCGCTTTTTGACGTGGCTGTGGACGCAGCTGTATGACGGCGTTGATGTGCATCATTTTGAGCGCGTGCGCGAGCTGGCGACCGACCACGAAATCATCTATGTGCCCTCGCACCGCAGTCATGTGGACTATTTGCTGCTCTCTTACGCGATTTATAAGCAAGGGCTGAGCATCCCATACATTGCCGCAGGTGATAACTTAAACGTGCCTGTCTTAGGACCATTTTTGCGCGGCGCGGTGGCGTTCTTTATTCGTCGCAGCTTCCGTGGCAACCATCTGTACAGTGCGGTGCTGCGTGAGTATATGCACACGCTCATCACCCGCAGCACCCCGATTGAATACTTTATTGAAGGCGGGCGTTCGCGCTCAGGACGCCTGCTACCGCCAAAAATGGGACTGCTGTCGATGACCGTACACAGCCAGCTGCGCCAGATGAACAAGCCCGTGGTATTTATCCCCACATACATCGGCTACGAGCGCATCATGGAAGGCGGCACCTATATCGGTGAGCTCAAAGGCAAGCCCAAAGAGTCTGAATCACTGATGGGGCTGCTCAAGGTCAGCCGCAAGATTGAGCGTATCTTTGGGCATGTGCATCTGAGCTTTGGTACGCCGCTGCATATCGAAGACTTTATGAAAAAGTACGATGTTAAGGCGGGCAGTCTACCTGCAGGGCGCACCGACTCTCCGTTCGATGCCAACATGATGACCATGATTGACAATATCGGCATCAAAATCATGCAAAACATCAATAAGGCAGCGGTCATCAATCCTGTGTCCTTGTTGTCATTGGTGCTGCTGTCCTCGCCCAAATCGGCACTGGATGAGGAGGTCTGCCGCGACCAAATCTCGTTATACCAAGACATTGCGCGTCAAATTCCCTATGCCGATGACACCACCGTCACCGACATGACGCCGCAGGCGATTATTGAATATGGTATTAAGCTCAAACTCATTGAGCGCACGCCGCACATTTTGGGCGACATCATTCAAGTGGCGGGCAAGCAAGCGCCACTGCTGAGCTACTTCCGCAACAACATCTTGCACGTCTTTATTCTACTGTCGTTTATCGCCGCATTGGTCGCGCGCAATGGGCGCATTAAGCGCAGCCGCTTGGACAACATCGTCACCCAGCTGTATCCGTTTTTACAAAGCGAGCTATTTTTGCATTACCCCGCGCATGGCTTGATGGCGGTACTCAATCAAAAAATTGACAACCTTATCGCGCACGGTCTGATTGTTGATTTGGGAGATGACGTGTTGGGCGCGCCTGAGGCGAACACCAGCAGCTATCAAAAGCTCGAAGTCTTGGCCGCCCCTGTTGAGCAAAGTCTTGAGCGTTATTTCTTGACCTTGGCACTGCTTGCGCAGCAAGGCTCGGGCAATCTGACGGCTGAAGAAGCGGTCGATTTGTGTCATCTGCTCGGACAGCGCCTGTCGGTACTCTATGCTGATGACATTCCTGACTTCTTTGACCGCGCCTTATTCATCAGCTTTATCAATGCGCTGATTCGTCTGGATTACCTCACCCCTGATAGCGAGACGGGCGTGCTGCATTTTGACCAGCGTATCGATGACATCGCGCATCATGCCAAATATGTACTGAACCCTGATATGATGCAGATTTTGCAGCAAGTGGCGTCGCTTGATGAAGATGACATCGCGCACGCCATCACCGAGATTAGCAATAAAAAACAGCGCAAATTCGGGCGTAAGCGTTAAGCCTTTTTTAAGACTGTATTTTTAGCCAAAAAAGACCGCTTTAATAAGCGGTCTTTTTTATAGCATCGAAGCATTAAAAATGATGTCGATAAAGACTTGCTCTACAACAGCGCTTTTCCTTTTTCATAATACTCAAGACGCGCCGCGCTGGGCACCATATTGCCACCTGTCGCCCATACGATATGCACCGCTTGAGTCATGTTGTCCGTAAGTTTATGCTGCGCCAGATAGTCTTTTGCTGCCTTAACCTGAGCCATACCTGCCACGCCCGCCAATGCCGAAGGCTCAAGTTCAATATCTTCGCTGTCACGCATCAGCGCAAGCAGGCGGTATAAGTGCTCATCATCCATCGTATAAATGCCGCTTAATAAAGGTTCCATCACCCGACCGACAAAGGCAGAGGCGCGACCGACCGCCAGACCGTCGGCGCAGGTTTTGTTATCAATGCCAAAATCTTGCACGCTCACGCCATCGTGCAGCCCTGTGTACATGCCAATAAGCATGCACGGCGAATGCGTTGGCTCAGCAAAAAAACAATGCACATGATCGCCAAAGCTTTGCTTTAAACCAAAGACCACGCCGCCTGGTCCACCACCGACCCCGCAAGGTAAATACACAAATAACGGATGCGCCGCATCGACGCAAATCCCTTGCGCGTCCAGCTGCCGCTTTAAGCGCTCGGCGGCAACGCTATAGCCCAAAAACAAATCTTGAGAATTTTCATCATCGACAAAGTGGCAATTTGGGGTTTGCTGCGCTTCGATACGCCCCTGTTCAACGGCTTTGCTATAGTCATCTTGATGCTCGACCACGCGGACGCCTTTACTGCGCAGCAAGTCTTTTTTCCATGCGCGCGCATCGGCAGACATATGCACGGTCACGTTAAAGCCCAACTGTGCGCCCATGATGCCGATACTCAGCCCAAGATTGCCCGTTGAGCCAACGACGATGCTGTGCTTGGCAAACAGCGCCTTGAACGGCGGGCTGTCTATCTTTTGGTAATTATCTTTTAGAGTCAATAGCCCTGCTGCCATCGCGACGGACTCGGCGTATTTGAGCACTTCATACACCCCGCCACGTGCTTTTATTGAGCCAGAGATAGGCAGATGGCTGTCGCATTTTAAAAATAACCGCCCTGATAATGTCTGACCATAAAACGCTTGCAGCGTCTGCTGCATCTGCGGAATGGCGGTTAAGGGCGATTCGATAATGCCGTTGCTCGCCGCCGTTTCGGGGAATACCTTGGCGATATAAGGCGCAAAGCGCTGTAAACGCTCGGCGGCGTCTGCGATATCACTTGCGCCGAGCGGTAGTGACACTTGCACGTCTGTAAAGCGCTGCAACTTGGGATTGAGCCAGCACACTTCTTTGGTCGCGCTCAGGCTATTTAATAGCGGGTGGCTGTCGTATAGCTGCTTTATGGTGTCTTGCTGGGGTGCTGTCATCGTCATAAGTCCTTTTAATATAAAATTGTTTAAAATCCATCTTTCTATGTCTGGTTTTGTTCTTACATCATTATGTATGGGTTGATTGAAGCTCTGTGGGTGAGTATAGAGCAACCCTGCTTATAAAAAAGCATGGCTATTGTCTTATAAATAAAAAAAAGACCGCTTATCACAAGCGGTCTTTTTTATTTAAGCATCAAAGCAGACGATTACGCCTTGCTGATTTTCTTATACTTCATACGTTTTGGACCTGCGTCCGCGCCCAACTGCTTTTTGCGGTAGGTTTCAAACTCTGAATAGTTACCGTCAAACCAGATTGGACCTTCTTCTTCAAACGCCAAAATATGCGTGGCGATACGGTCAAGGAACCAGCGGTCATGCGATACGACCATCACGGTGCCTGGGAATACCTGAATCGCGTCCTCTAGCGCACGCAAGGTTTCGACGTCCAAGTCGTTCGAGGGCTCATCGAGCAGCAGTACGTTCGCGCCTTGCTTTAGGGTTTTTGCCAGTTGCAAGCGGTTACGCTCACCACCTGAGAGCTGACCGACACGTTTTTGCTGGTCTTGCCCTTTAAAGTTAAAGCGACCGATATAAGCGCGGCTTGGTGTGGTGTAGTCACCGACGGTAATCATGTCCAGACCGTCTGACACTTCTTCCCAGACAGTTTTGCTGTCGTCTAGGTTGTCGCGTACCTGACCAACATAAGCGACTTTGACGCTCTCACCAAGGTCAACCGAGCCAGTGTTCGGCTCGTCTTTGCCCGTAATCATGTTGAACAGCGTGGTTTTACCCGCACCGTTTGGACCAATGATACCAACGATGGCGCCCGCAGGGACGTTAAAGCTGAGGTCTTCATAAAGCAAGCGATCATCAAATGACTTTGAGATGTTGTTGACTTCGATAACCTTGTTGCCCAGACGTGGACCAGGTGGAATATAGATTTCCGCCGTTTCGTTACGCTGCTGGAACTCTTTTGAGTTCAGCTCTTCAAAACGCTGGACACGTGACTTTGACTTGGCTTGTTGACCTTTTTGGTTTTTACGAATCCACTCAAGCTCTTTTTTCAGCGCTTTGGCAAACGATTCTTCTTGCTTTTGCTGCTGCTCTAGACGCTTGTTCTTTTGCTCTAGCCACTCGGTATAGTTGCCCTCGTAAGGATAGCCATGCCCGCGGTCCAGCTCCAAAATCCACTCCGCCACGTTGTCAAGGAAGTAGCGATCGTGGGTAATGGCAACGATAGTACCGCTGTAGTTTTGTAAGAACAGCTCAAGCCACGCAACCGATTCGGCGTCCAAATGGTTGGTCGGTTCGTCAAGGAGCAGCATATCAGGACGCGATAGCAATAGGCGGCACAGCGCCACGCGGCGTTTTTCACCACCAGACAGTTTGCTGACATCCGCATCCCAAGCTGGCAGGCGCAGGGCGTCAGCCGCTTTTTCAAGCTGGGTGTTTAGGTTGTGCGCGTCCCACGACTGGATGATGTCTTCCATTTTGCCCTGCTCTTCAGCAAGTTTGTCAAAATCGGCATCAGGCAATGCGTATTCGGCGTAGATTTCGTCCAGACGTGCCAGCGCGTCTAGCGCTTCACGCATACCGTCTTCGACATTACCGCGCACATCTTTGCTTTCATCAAGCTGCGGCTCCTGTGGCAGATAGCCCACTTTGGTGCCCGTTTGTGCGCGTGCTTCACCCGTATACTCGGTATCGACGCCCGCCATGATGCGTAGCAAGGTTGATTTACCCGCGCCGTTGATACCTAGGACACCGATTTTGGCGCCAGGAAAAAACGATAGGTTAATGTTTTTTAAAATCTCACGCTTGGGTGGAACAAGTTTTGACACGTTGTTCATCGTGTAGATATATTGTGCCATTAGCACTCCGCTAAATGATGTCAGATAAAAAAAGGCAGACGCATAAAGAGCTATAGCCTGCGCCGATTATCAGGATAAAAAATTGTGCTTCATTATCGCATTGTGGCGGGGGCGCTGCAAGCAATGCCGCGATATTGCGCGCTTTAGCAATCGATTCATACCTTTTAATGTCCTGTCCACTTATATGGCGCGGCAGCTTTGACCAAAGCATGGCGCTACCGTGCACACCTCACATCTTGGGTAAGAATACTTGCTCAGCATCAACATATGGGCTAACTATCGTTACCAGAAGCAACGCATTATAACTAGAAATTTGTCTACTTTGTCTCCATAATGATTACTGCGCGGCAAAAATAACGATAATCAAAGCCGCATCCGTCATAACGCACAATAAACAATCAATAACCCATAGGAATTTTTATGTCTACTGCATCATCACAGACCCAAGACCAAGCGGACAACACCGTCCTTGATATCACGCACAACCTAAACAAGCACCGTTTTGAGACCGAAGTCGATGGCACGCTTGCCTATATCAGCTATCAGATTCAAGGCGAGCGCTTGGTTTATGACCACACCATCGTGCCTGACGCGATTGGTGGACGCGGTATCGGCTCAGCCCTTGTGGCGCATGCGCTCGACTATGCCCGAAGTGAGAATAAAAAAGTCGTTCCTCAGTGCCCATTTGTGGCATCATATATTGAAAAACACCCTGAGTATAAAGATTTGACCAAATAAGCGCGGCGTGTATCGTTGCTCGGTACTTTTTAGCAAACGACCCTACCTATTGGTAATCACTAGCGCTTTGATGATGTTTTCATTATCGTCACCATGCGCTTTGATTAGTTGTAGGTTTTTTTATCGGTAATCGATCGCTTTTTGCCCCTGATTTGGTCATGTTGATGGTTCATCATTGATGCATTGCATTCATTATGAACCATCCTTATCAAAGTGCTATGCACCCCAATACAAGGACGACCCGCCCCCACCATTTGATTTTATATCTGATTCTGTCACCTTTGGTCATGTTCATCGTCAATGATAATTAAAAAAAGGAAACCTGTTATGAGTAGCTTATCGGACAAACAAGTAGATTTGCAGTTAGAAGATTTGGCAGGCTGGCAGCGCGATGGCAACAGCATCGTTAAGACGTATCATTTTGGCGATTTTATCGAAGCTATGAGCTTTATGACGCAGGCCGCCTTTTATGCCGAAGCCTTAGAGCATCATCCTGAATGGCGCAATATCTATAACGTGGTTGAAGTGCGCCTGATGACACACGACACGGGCGGTATCACCAGCCACGATATTCGCTTAGCAAAGCGCATGGAATATATCATCAGCTCACGCAACAAAGAAACAACAGCAGGCTGATTTTGCTCGCGTAAGCGTTTCTTTATAAAAACCATAAAAAAAACGTCCTAACTGTAGGACGTTTTTTTTATCACTGACGGCGACTCAGATAGATGTGTACTTGGGTAACCGTCATAAGTAAGTCTTTTGACAACTTACATTTTGCGGCTAACAAAGGCCACAATGAACAAGATGACCGCAACGGCTAGGAAAATATAAGCAAGGTTGGCTGATAAGCCGGCAACGCCACCAAATCCTAACAAACTTGCGATTAATGCGATAACGGCGAAGATAATAGCCCAGCGAAACATAGTATTCTCCTTAAATGATGTGGTCAGCAGTGGTTGTAAATGGTTTTATCATGCTGACGGTATCGTTGTTGTTATTGACGTTTTAAAAACGTCCTTTTATTAATAGG
The DNA here is from genome assembly GCF_904846035.1 of Psychrobacter aestuarii. Classification (GTDB taxonomy): domain Bacteria; phylum Pseudomonadota; class Gammaproteobacteria; order Pseudomonadales; family Moraxellaceae; genus Psychrobacter; species Psychrobacter aestuarii. The sequence goes on along the minus strand of NZ_CAJGYT010000001.1, from coordinate 1,668,938 downwards.
GTGTGGGTCATTAAGCTTAGATGTTTAAAACATGCGCCGTGATATATCAAATTATCTATCGGCAAAGGGCTTAATAACGTTCGTTTTTTTCATTTTGCTTTATGCTTATAGAGTAGCAACCTTTTTTTAAAAACAACGTTCCTTTTGGTAAAAATCACGCCACGTTGTGTAAGCTATGTAGTCCTATTGACAGTGTTATGGTCAGTTTTGTGACTGCGCCATATCCCTAGCTGCTTCGATTGTGGTAGTGCTGCTATACTTGAGCAACACGCCCGCATCATGCCGATAATCAATAAAAAGAGCATGTTATGACCTCATCGACGACTGCCCATACAAGCGAGAAAACCGAGCCGCAAAACAAAACGCACGAGGCGCGCTACGATGTGGTGCTGTATGGTGCGACCAGTTTTGTCGGGCAGATTACCGCGCGCTATTTGTCAGCGTTTTTAACCGCGCAGCCTGATAGCAAGGCGCGTATTGCGCTAGCGGGGCGTGATGCCGATAACCTCAAAAAGTTGCAGCAGACATTACAGACAGCGACCGATATCATCATCGCCGATAGCAACGATACCGATTCACTTGCCACTATGGTCAAGCAGACGCGCCTGATTATCTCAACCGTCGGCCCTTATTTGCGTTATGGTGCGCCTTTGGTCGCGGCGTGTGCAGAACACGGCACGGACTATATCGATCTGACGGGTGAGACATTATTTATTAAAGACATGATGGATGCGCACGGTGATACTGCCAAAGAAAGCGGCGCACGCATCGTCCATTGCTGCGGTTTTGATTCGACTCCCTCTGATTTGGGCGTATATTTTACCCAAGCGCGCGCAAAGGAGGCATTCGGCGCGGTCTGTCAGCAGATCCAGATGCGTGTGGTCGAGGCCAAAGGTGGCATCTCAGGCGGAACGATTGCGTCGATGACCACACTATTTGCCGAAGCCAGTAAAGACCCCAAGCGCCGCCGCCAACTTGGCAATCCGTATTTGCTGAACAACGATGCCAACCCGCCAAGCATCAAGCAGCAAAACGTCACTAAGCCGCGCTATGACCATGAGCACGAGCATTGGGTTGCGCCATTTGTGATGGCGAGCATCAATACCCGCGTGGTGCATCGCAGCAACCAACTACAAGACTATGCCTATGGTCGCGACTTTTTATATGACGAGGCGACATGGATGGCAGATGGGATAAAAGGTCAAGTGCAAAGCTATGGCATGAGCGCAGGACTGCTCGGTCTGACCACCGCGCTGAGCTTTGCGCGCAGTCGTGACTTTTTATCCAAGCATATCTTGCCCAAAGCAGGCAGCGGTCCATCGAAAGATGCACAAGAAGCAGGGCATTATACCTTGCGCTTTTTTGGGCAGACGGCGGCTGGTAAGACACTGACGACCGAAGTCACAGGCGATAAAGACCCAGGCTATGGCAGTACCGCACGTATGCTGGCGCAATCGGCACTGTGCTTGCTAGACGTACCCAAATCAGACGTAGGCGGTGGGTTTTGGACACCTGCGAGCGCTATGGGTGAGGCGTTGATTGAGCGTTTAGAGGCGCATGCGGGTTTGAGCTTTCATGTGCTTGACGCGTAATTATTTATACAGATAACACATACTGCCCATAAAGCATAAGTCCTTGATATTGTGTTTCATTGTGTGCGTTATTCTGTCTGCGATTCGGTGTGTATATAGTAAATGAAGTTATTTAGCAAATTGTTTAGGCAAACTAAAAAGCTTAGATATCATAGATATAGCTTAACTTTTTTTAAAGTCAAAGATAAAACGAAGCATTTACCGACTAACGGTATTTTTCTTAACCCTCGCTCTGCTTACTAAGTCATAACAGAGTATTGCGCGAATCGCACACAGACAGACAAAACCGTGACGCTGGTCAATCTTTCACTACTGAAAACTGCACGTCTGTGCTGTTAGTCTGATGATGGTTAACATTGACCCGCTATGCGTGTGCCTTATGTTTTTATATTAATAACCTCATAAGTGGGCATATCGCCTAGCTACCCTACCGTCTATTTGGAGGATTTTGTATGAAAAACCGTAAGTTACCCCTATCTATTATGATGACGGCTGCTATTGCCATCCCAAGTCTGGCCACCGCAGCACCTGCCAACCAAGCGGACATCATGCCCGCAGATATGCGCACTGCCCCTGCACAAAACACCTTACAACAGCAAATGATGGATGAAGACGGCGAGCTTGTAGCCACCCAGCCTGGTCGCGTTGAGATTGATGAAGATGTCGATGCCAGTGCCAATATGACCATGAATGCGGAAATGGACAGCGAGATGGCCATGGACGATGACATGGAAATGGCTGAGCCTGCCCAAGTGCAAATGGCAGAAAAAGCACGTACAGAGCAAATGAGTACACAAGCACGTGCAAAAATGGCAGTAGCTGATCGAGCCGCGGCGCAAGCGCGTATGGCTGCCGAAGATCAAGCGATGGCACAACAACAAGCCATGGCGCGTCAACAAGCGATGACTGAGAGCAATGAGCCATTATTAGAGGGTGAAATGCAAGCAGGCAACGTGACCCCTGCTGACCAGCGCAGCACGCCAGTACCGATTACTTTACAAGAAAAGAAAAAAGACAAGCGCGGTGAGCTGCTTGCCACGCAGCCTGCAGAAGTAGAATTCAACGAAACGCGCCGCTTTTCAGTGCGCTAATGCGTGATGAAGAACGTGCTTGATACGGATTGACTCTGTTTCTAGCAATAAAAAAGGCAGCCCATGAGCTGCCTTTTTTAGTGTCTGCGTTTTTTAAAATGCTTGACGCATTATTTACCTTTGGTCACGCCCGCTTCTTGTAGCAGTGCGCCAAAAGTGCCGATTTTGTTGGCGGCGGGCTTTTGCTCAGCGGCATTATTGCGTGGCGATTTTGACGCGCCTTGCTCTTTACGCTTACCACGCTCATTGCTGCTGCGGCGTTTGTTTTGTGCGCCGTCATTATTGGCACTACTGCCACTACCACTGTTATTGCGACGTGGGCGCGGCGTGCGCTCGGTTTTGGCAGTATCTTTTTTGGCAGGTTTGCCCTCGCCTTCAGGCTTCATGCTAAAGCCAATACGTCCGCGCGCTTCATCAATCGAGATGACGCGTACTGAGACGATATCACCCGGTTTGACACGGTTCATAGGGTCAGCGACGAAGTCATTTGCCATCTGCGAGATGTGTACCAAGCCATCTTGGTGTACGCCAACATCAACAAAACAACCAAAGGCGGTCACGTTGGTCACGACGCCTTCGAGCACCATACCTTCTTGCAAGTCTTTGATGCTGTTCACATCATCGCGGAAGCTGGCGGTTTTAAACTCAGGACGCGGGTCGTGTGCAGGCTTGGCAAGCTCTGAGACAATGGCGCGTAGGCTGACATTGCCATCACTGTTTTCAATCGTACTGGTGTCAATGCCATCTAATGCCGCTTGATTGCCAAGCACGTCTGGCAAGGTTTTGTCCAACTGCGTAAGCATGCTGTCAACGAGGGCGTAGCTCTCAGGATGCACGCCTGTGGCATCCAAAGGATTGTCGCCGTCACGTACGCGTAAAAAGCCTGCCGCCTGTTCAAAGGTTTTTGCGCCAAAGCGCGGCACGTTTTTGAGCGCTTCACGGCTGGCAAACGCGCCATGTTCTTGACGGTAGTTGACGATTTGCTGTGCCACATTGCGGTTTAGACCTGCGATGTGCGCTAGGATAGCAGGACTTGCGGTATTCACGTCCACACCGACCGCATTCACGCTGTCTTGAGTGACTTTATCAAGACGGTCTGCCAATTGGTTTTGGTTGACGTCGTGCTGATATTGTCCAACGCCGATGGCTTTTGGGTCTACCTTGACGAGCTCAGATAATGGGTCTTGCAAGCGGCGGGCGATAGAGACCGCGCCACGTACCGACACGTCCAGTCCCGTAAGCTCATCGCTGGCAAGCTCACTGGCAGAATAGACCGATGCGCCTGATTCATTGACGATGACAGCAGTTGCTTGAATGGCGCTGTCACTGCTTAAAATCTCTTTAATCATCGCGTCCGTTTCGCGGCTGGCAGTGCCATTACCGATGGCGATTAAATCGACATTATAGGTGGTCAGCAAGTCTTTAATGACCGCTTTGGCTTCTGTCATTTTGTTGTCAGGGGCGAACGGATAGACGGTTGCGACCACAGGCTTGTCTTCACTGTCGCTCATCACGTGACCTTGCGCGTTAATCAGCGCCATTTTTACGCCGTGACGGATACCAGGGTCGACGCCAAGGATGACTTTGCTGCCTGCTGGCGCGCTCATGAGCAGGTGCTCAAGGTTGCTCGCGAACACGTCAATGGCATCGGCTTCAGCGACGAGGCGCTTTTCGGTCAATAGACGGTGCTCGATGTGCGGACGCCATTTTTCTTTCCATAAACGGTTGGCGGCGTCCAATAAGAAGGTGCGGCGCGCATCAGGCGTGGTGCTGTCGATATCAAAATGCTGGGTAATACGCTCGATAAACGGCGCATCTTCGCCTTCGATTTTGAGCGCCAAGACGTTTTCTTGACGACCGCGTAGCATGGCGAGCAGACGATGATTGGGCAGTTTGGCAAGGCTTTCGCTGTGCTCAAAGTAGTCTTTGAACTTCTCGCCGACTTCACGTTTTTCATCGCTTGCGACACTTGAGACGATGCTTGCCGTTTTGGCAAAGCTGGTGCGCAAGGTATCGAGTAGCTCTAGCGACTGCGTCCACTCATCAATGATGATGGCTTCTGCGCCCGCCAGCTGTTTGTCCGCGTCGCTAAAGTCCACCTCAATCACATTGCCGCTGTCATCGACAATCTCAGCAGGCAGCTGATAATCGGCAAGTGCGTCGGTTGGCGTAATGGCTTGGTTTTGCAGCGCATCTGCGACCACTTGTAAGCCAGCGGCGCGGGCTTTGGCGGCCAATGAGCGGCGGCGCGGGCGGTATGGCAGATAGATGTCTTCGAGCTCAAGTTTCGATTCGGCGTTGTCGATACGGTCTTGCAGGGCATCGGTCAGGTTGCCTTGAGCGCGCAGCAATTCAGTGATTTTGGCGCGGCGTACGGCCATGTCACGCTCATAGACCAGTGCTTTTTCGAGCGCACGCAGCTGTGTGTCATCCAGATTTTGGGTCTTTTCTTTACGATAACGCGCGATAAAAGGCACGGTTGCGCCCTCGTCATACATTTGGACGAACGCATCAACTTGAGCAGTCTTAATGCCAAGCGCGCGAGCCAATTTATTATGAATATTCGCGTGTGTGGTTGCATCTAAACCCTGCGTTGCGGCTTGGGCTTCTGAAGGCTGTTGGGTATCAGTGCTACTCATATCCGTATCAATCGCTTTAAAATGTAGTTTGGCATTATAACAAAAGCTGCATGAATAAAAATCCTTTTTATACGCTGATGATTTTATACGGCTTTTTTTACAAAATCGGCGCGTAGTGACTGATTTGACAGGGCTTTTAAACAAACCCATACAGCAATTGTGTATGCAGGTGATGCATTTAATGATGCAATCTTATACACTAAAGGTGAGGGGTTATATTCTTGTGTTGATTTGTTTTGACCATGCTTGGTTTAAAGATAACCATTACACCAAACCGATGCATAACCTTGAACAATAATAACGCTTATTAAAGGACTGTTTGCATGACTGATAATACCGATACTATGACGCAGCGTATTTTGGTGGTTGATGATGACGCCCGTTTGCGCTCACTGTTGCAGCGTTTTTTGGAAGACGATGGCTTTGTGGTGCGTACCGCGCATGATGCCAGCCAAATGGACAAATTAATCCAGCGCGAGCTGTTTTCTCTGATTGTGCTCGATTTGATGCTGCCTGGCGAAGATGGCATCAGCATCTGTAAGCGCCTGCGCGAAGACAATGGCGACATTCCAATCATTATGCTGACCGCAAAAGGTGGCGATGCTGACCGTATCGCAGGTCTTGAGGCGGGTGCGGACGACTATTTGCCCAAGCCTTTTAACCCAAAAGAGCTGTTGGCACGTATTAAAGCGGTACTGCGCCGTCAAAATCGTGAGCTGCCAGGCGCGCCAAGCTATCAGCTAGAAGTGGTTGAGTTTGGTCCTTGGACGCTGGACTTGTCCACGCGCACGCTCAAACGCGAAGGCAACGTGGTGACCTTGACCACAGGTGAGTTTTCGGTATTAAAAGCACTCGTGCAGCACCCACGCGAGCCATTGACCCGCGATAAGCTGATGAACCTTGCTCGCGGACGCGAATGGGGTGCAATGGAGCGCTCTATTGATGTGCAAGTGTCGCGCCTGCGCCGCTTGATTGAAGACAATCCATCACAAGCGCGCTATATCCAGACCGTATGGGGCGTGGGCTATGTGTTCGTCCCTGACGAGTCGGATGCCGATAGCGAGCCGACTGCAACACCAGCGCCATAAGGGGCTGGTTGGCTAATCTGTCTTATCCATGCCGCTAGGTCTGCCGTTATGACACCATCATTACCGATTCACAATATACCCTGCACCTTGGTGACAGGGTTTTTGGGTGCGGGTAAAACCACACTGATGAATCGCCTACTCGCCACCAAAGTGCCTGATGCGCGCTGGGCGCTGCTAATCAATGAGTTTGGGCGCATTGGTATTGATGGGGCACTGGTCGATGGCGCGGCGGCAGATAAGGCTATTGCCATTCGTGAAGTCAGCGGCGGCTGTATCTGCTGCACCAGCCAGCTGCCGCTTCAGATTGCCATTATGCGCCTGCTTGCCGAGCATCGTCCCGAGCGCTTGTTGATTGAGCCGACGGGACTGGCGCACCCCAAAGTATTGACCCAGCAATTGAGCGAGCCGCACTGGAAAAATACGCTATCCATGCGCGCGGTGATGACCGTACTGCACGCGGGACAGTGGCAGCAGCCAAAATACCGCGAGCATGACGGCTACTGCGCCCACATTAAAGCTGCTGATGTGGTGCTGGTCAATCGCTATGAGGCATTGGATGATGACGAACGCGAAGCGCTGGCAGCTTGGATACAGACGCTCAATGCCAATGCGCGGCTGATTTGGGACAGTCATGATGACGCTGAGCAAAAGCAGACGTCAGCGGCACTGTCAGAGCTGTTAAACACACCCAGCCATCTGATTGGGCAACAAACGCAGCATGTACAGCGCTTTGGTTTACAGTCGCCGCAGCAAGTGACGATGAATACGCCAACAGCCGACGGTACAGACACCGAGACACTGCCCTATCGCTACCATGACATGCAAGAGGGCGTGTTGATTTCAGGTTGGCGCTTGCCAAGCGACTGGCAATTTGACGGCAATGCGTTGCAAGATTGGCTGCTCGCCCTACCCGACTGGCAGCGCATAAAAGGCGTGGTGCGTACCAATACAGGCTGGCAACAGCTGAACTTCACCCCTGACAGCTTATCCATGCGCACTACCACGCCGCAAGCGGACAACCGCCTTGAGGTGATATTGTCCGTCTCTGTAGATGATACCAACCAAGAAAATAACGCGCATAAAAAAGCGCCCAGCCGTGGGAAAACCCCTATCGACTGGACGCCTTATGATACGGCGCTGATGGATTTGGTTTTGCCTAGTCCATCTTAAACTTTAGCTTTACGCCTGATGCTACGCTATTCACATTGAACGCTATCAACGCAACTGGCTGTCTTTACTGCCGCGCCGATTGTATATCTCAGCAGCTTGCGCGTCTTTTTCCAGCTCGACTTGGCAGCCGATACAGTGCTGGACCCCAGGCACTGCCTCGCGCCGCGCCTTTGGAATCGGCTCGCCGCATTCATCACAAAACTCTCGGCTTTCGCCTTTTGGCATTGACCGTCTGGCACGCTCTAGTGCGTCATTGACGGTGGCATCCATTTGTTCGTGTTCTGCGCCATCGCGCGCCCAACCACCTGCCATAATTATTCCTTATTTTATTCTATTTGGCTAATAATTGCTTTTAGAACAAATAGATGGGGGCAGCTGAGGGCGATTTCAATCAGGCGGTGAGGGTTTAGTCTTTAGGCTGCAAAGCGACCACTTGCCCGCGCGTACCGATACTGGCATCGCTCATGAGGCACACATAACCTGGCATAATCTCTTCAGGCGTTTTTAGGCTCATGGGGTTTTCGCCAGGATAGGCGTGGGCGCGCATATTGGTACGCGTCGCACCTGGGTTGATGCAGTTAAAGCGCAGGTTGGTGGTGTTTTGCGTCTCTTGAGTAAAGATATCGCTCATGCCTTCGACCGCTTGCTTGGATAAGGCATACGCGCCCCAAAATGCGCGCGGGTGCGTGCCGACCGTGCTGCTGGTAAAGACCACCGAGCCGTTTTTTGCGCTTTTTAATAGTGGCAATAGCGCTTGGGTCAGCATAAAGGTGGCATGAAAGTTGACTTTCATCACCTTATCAAAAGTATCGACGTCGTACATCTCAAGCGGCGTAAGCGTGCCCAGAATACCTGCATTGTGCAAAATGCCGTCCAACTGCCCGACTTCTTTATCAATCAAGCGCTCAAGCTGCTGCATTTCTGCATAGCTGGCACCTTCGAGATTCATCGGCAGCATGGCAGGCTGTTTGCCACCCGCGCTTTCAATCTCATCGTATACTGCTTCGAGTTTGCTCATGGTACGCCCAAGCAGCAGCACGGTTGCGCCATAGCGCGCGTAGGTCAGCGCTGCAATGCGTCCGATACCATCGCCCGCACCCGTCACCAAGATGATTTTGCCATCCAGACAGTGGTCACTTGGCACAAATTGACGGATGTCGTCGTGACTGAGCGCACTGGCGGTCGGTTGTGATGCGGTGTTGGGTTGGTCACTCATGAGATTCTCACTACAAATTTTATGAATAATAAAAACGAAAACGAAAGGCGCCCATCAGGACAGACAGGCGCGATGCAGAGGGGGTTATAGGTATTCAAATTGGTTGGATGCCAATAACTTACTCAAGGCTTCAGGCGTCTCCACGATGTGGTCGGCACCCCATTTTTTAAGGCTGCTTTGATCTTCAGGCGGAATGTAGCCGTAAGCTGCCAAAATGGTGGTCATGCCTGCCGCGTTGCCTGCTTCGATATCACGCACGTGGTCGCCTGCGTAAAGCACGCTGGCTGCCGCACCGCGCGGGATGCCCAGTTTTTCGAGCGCCATATACATCGGCTCAGGGTCAGGCTTGCTGCGCGAGACGTCTTCAGGACAAACGAGCACCGCACAGCGGCTATCGAGTTCCATCGCTTCGAGCAGTGCATTGGCAAGGTGGCGCGGCTTATTGGTGACGATGCCCCATGGGATGTTGTTCAGCTCTAAACGCGCAAGCGCTTCATCAAGCGTGGCAAACAACTGGCTGTCCACACAGATGTCTGCGGCATAATCCGCCAAAAACTGCTCGCGGTAGGTCTGTAGCATCTCATCGGTGAGCGCTAGCTGCTGATTGTGCTCCAGCATCAGCTTGACCATCGCAGACGCACCCGCTGAGACTTGCTCACGGATTTGCGCCTCTGGCGGGACTTGCCAACCATTTTGTTGACTCATGGTGTTAATGATGCGTACAAAATCGGCGGCAGTGTCAATCAAAGTGCCATCCAAATCAAACAACACAGCTTTTACAAATTGGCTCATAACAAAGGCTCTTCATATTATTAACGATTAACTATTGGCGCTGAGCGGCTTGTATACCGCGAGCATATAATTGACATCGACATTTTGAGCGAGCCAATAGCGCTTGGTTAGGGGGTTGTAATGCAGGCCGATCAAGTCCTGACGGGCAAAGCCTGCGTCAATACTCATTTTATCAAGCTCGGCTGGGGTAATGAATTTGACATAGTCATGCGTGCCGCGGTCAAGCAAGCGCAGTACGTATTCAGCACCGATAATGGCGAACAGATACGATTTTGGATTGCGGTTGATGGTCGACATCACGCACACGCCGCCTGGCGCGAGCAGCTCGTAGCACGCCTGTACGATGGCGCTTGGGTCAGGCACGTGCTCGAGCATTTCCATACACGTAACGACGTCAAACGCTTCTTTATGCGTCTTCGCCAGCGCTTCAATGGCAATGTGCTGATAGCGCAAGGTGTCGGTCAGCTCGGATTGCTCTGCATGGAGGCTTGCTGCTTTTAGGTTTTCTTCGCCAAGGTCGATGCCAGTGACGTCCGCGCCGCGGCGAGCCATAGATTCTGCCAAGATGCCGCCGCCACAGCCCACATCCAATACGCGTTTGCCCACCAGCCCTTGTGCGGCTGTTTTTTGCTTGTCTGCCGATTGATAGCCGCGTTTGATGTTTTCTTCTATCCAGTTTAGGCGCAGGGGATTGATTTGATGCAAGGTGGCAAATGCCCCTTTATCGTCCCACCATTCACTTGCCAATTTGTTAAATTTATTGACTTCGCTTGGGTCGACGTTGGCAGATGATACGTCATGGGCTTGGCTCATAGAGGGTTCCTTTATTGTCATTATCAGGCGCGTTCACGCGCTTCATGTTAGCACGCGCATAGCCGCTTTGTCGTAAACACATCGTCACCAATTGTGTCTTTATGACACTATGGTGATGCTTGCGCTGTAGTTAGATTTTCTCAATAATGGCTCACAGCATTACAACCGTTCCTTAAGAATCAGGTGTGCGATTGGCATTATTTTACGTTACTATATACAGATTATCATGAACCCTTTATCATTTATGCGTTGTATTTTTATCCGCATATTTATTTCCAAGGAAACCGTATGAAACGTGTCATCGCATTGACCAGCTTGGCGTGTGCTATTGGGCTATCTAGCATGGGTGCACAAGCCGCCGATTATGTTGCAGGAAAAGATTACCGTGTATTAGACAATCCTGAGAATATCAGCGGCGACGCCATTATCGTACGCGAATTTTTCTGGTACGGCTGCCCTCATTGTAACAAGCTCAACCCGCACATGGAAAAATGGGCGAAGACCAAAGACAAAGACGTGGCGTTCTTTAAAACCCCAGCAGCGCTAAACCCTGTTTGGGAAGCCAATGCGCGTGGTTTTTACGCCGCCCAGCTGCTCGGCTATGAAGACAAAACCCATGACAAGCTGTTCGACGCCATCCACAAAGGCAACCAAAAACTGTTTGACCAAAAGTCACTCAGCAAGTGGTATGCATCACAAGGCGTAGACGCTAAGAAATTCAACAGCCTATACAACTCATTTGCTGTCGGCACCAAAATCGGTCGCTCACAAGCAGGCGCGAAACGCTATCAGCTCTCAGGCGTTCCTGCCGTTGTGGTACAAGGCAAATACGTAGTCACTGGTGAAGACGCAAAAGTCGCCAAAGTGGTGGATTATTTGGTCGACAAAGCCCGCGCTGAGAAAAAATAAGCGCGCCACAAACGCAGACGCTTATACACGTAAAAAAGCCAAACATCACGTTTGGCTTTTTTTTGCCTACGGCAAAACCGCGCTCAGGGCGTTATTTGAGCTGTGACAGCAGCGCCACTTCACGAATATAGCTCATCAAATCGGCTTCAGACTCTTGTAGCAGCTCGTCATCTTGCAAGTGCTTGGCGTACTCAATCCACAACAGCAGCTGATACAAGCTGTTGCGCTCTGAGGCTTTGTACTGCTTGGTAAACTGCTTCATGGTGCCTTCGTCATTGATGTTCAGACGCCCATACCAGCTTTCGATTTTGGAAACCTGCTCGCGCGCGAACACGATGTTAAACAAGGCATTGACCAGCGCATGACGGTCTTCTTCACTCATCAGCTTGCCCACGCGCTTGATTTGGCGATTGCGGGCATTGGCACTGGTAAGCTCAGCCAGTGCCATCAGCTCTGCCATGAAATAATCACTGGCGGGGATTTTTTTGAGCTGTTTTTTGGACAGCTCAGCCAGTGGCACGGAAAGCAGCTGCAAGCGCTCGTGGGCTTTTTTGAGCTCGGTACGCGAGACGCGCATGTCGTGTTCTGACCAATCAATCATATCTGTTCTCTGTATTTTGTGGCATTAAACGCAGCACTGGCTTACCAGCGATGCTTTTCACGGTGTTTGGCGGATATCATCATCTCCGCTGGCAGCTTGGTGCTCAGATAGCCTGCTAGCGCTTCGGTGATAAATACCGAGCGGTGCTTGCCACCTGTACAGCCAATAGCGACCGTGACGGTGTGGCGATTGTTCAATAAAAATTCGGGCAACCAGCGCGCTAAAAACACGCCGATGTCATCGCTCATTTCCGCCACTTCAGGATAGTCGGCAAAAAAGGTTGCCACCTCTGCATCCATTCCTGTTGAGCCGCGCAGCTGCGGGTTCCAATGCGGATTGGGCAAGATACGCACGTCAAAGACAAAATCGGCATCGATGGGACTGCCGTATTTAAAGCCAAAGGACAATAGGTTGACGACAATCTTATTGGCGACGCCCAAACGGTCACGCAGGCACTCTTTAAGCTCATGAATATTGAGCTTGCTGGTGTCAATCTTGATGTCAGCGCGGCTGGCGATAGGCTCTAACAGTTCAATCTCTTTTTTAATCGCGCCTGGCAGATTGTACATGGCGTGTTCATTGTCGCCGCTCATGAGTGGGTGCACGCGGCGGGTGGCGTTAAACCGCGCCACCAAGATGCTCTCTTGCGCGGTCACATACACCACGCGCACCGCTTGCTTGCCATGCGTCTGCTCTAGCGTATCACGAATCGCGCCAAACTTGCTCAAATCGGCGCGCGGCGAGCGAATATCCACGCCAAGCGCAATGCGGTGAATGCCGCTGTCGTTAATCAGCTTGGCGGCCACTTCAGGCACCAGTGCCAGCGGCAAGTTATCAATGGTGTAATAGCCAAAGTCTTCTAACGTGTTCAGCGCAGAGGTCTTACCAGAGCCTGAACGCCCCGACACCACCAAGATACTGATGTCCGTATCGCTGTGCATGTCGCTATCGTTGTCGCTTGGCATAGCATGCTGCGGGTTGACCTTATCCATGACCTGTCCTTGTGCGTGTTTGTCACAGTCATCAACAATCGCTGATGACCAAAGGCGTGCGTGATGTACGGTCAGTGCAGTGTGACCACGATATTGTCCAACAAACGAGCACGACCAAGCCACGCCGCAGCCAAAATTACCAAGACTTTGGGGTCAGTGTCGCTGTCTGACTCAGAACGCTCTTCGGCAAATACAGGCTGCAAGGCTTGGGTACGCACTTCTAAATAATCAATCTCAAACCCTGCTTCATTCAAGCGCTCGGCGGCTTGCGTGATGGCGGATACCAAGTTGTCCTTGGTGAGTGGCGCATTATTTTGCAGCTCGGTGGCAAGCTGCTGCAATGTGGCGTGCAGTTTGGGCGCGCGCGTACGCTCATCGGTGTTTAGATATTGATTGCGCGAGGACAATGCCAAACCATCGGGCGCACGAATGATGGGCGCGGAGATGATATGCACAGGATAACTCAAATCAATGACCAACTGCTTGATAATCGCCAGCTGCTGATAGTCCTTTTGTCCAAAAACCGCGACATCAGGCTGTACGATGTTAAACAGCTTGGACACCACAATGCCCACCCCATCAAAATGCGTGGGGCGTGAGCGTCCGCACAGCTCAGCGGTGATGTCACCTGCGCGCACTGAGGTTGCCAGCGGCAATATCGGGTACATCTCCGCCACCTCTGGGGCGAACACAAAATCTGCCCCCGCTTGCGCAAGTTTTTCGACATCGGCGTCTAGCGTGCGCGGGTAGCTGTCAAAATCCTCACCGACCCCAAACTGTGTGGGATTAACAAAAATACTGACCACCACAATATCGGCATATTGCTTGGCAATATTGACCAGCTCTATATGTCCTTCGTGTAGGTTGCCCATCGTTGGTACAAGGGCGATACGCTGATGCGAGCGCATGGGGTGTAGGGCAGCTCGCAGCGCTGAGATGGTAGAAAACGTCGTTGGCATTATAAGGCTCATTAAACAGATTCATCACAAGGCATGACACGCACGCCCACACTATGTCTCTAAGGGTTAATCAAACTGGTGCTCAGCGCGCGGAAACTCGCCAGCGCGCACCTGCTCTTGATACAGACGAAACGCGCCTTCGATGCTGCGCTCGCGGTTGTTGTCATCGGTCAAAAAGTCATGGACAAAACGCGGCACGCGCCCATGACGCAGCCCGAGCATATCGTGCATTACCAACACCTGCCCATCTGTGTCCGCGCCTGCACCGATACCAATAACGGGAATCGCTACCGCCTCGGTGACGGCTTTGGCAAGTGCTGCTGGCACGCATTCGAGTACCAAAAGCGCCGCGCCTGCTTCAGCAACTGCTTTGGCATCTTGAAGTAGCAGCGCAGCGGCGTCTTCAGCGCGTCCTTGGACTTTATAACCGCCAAAGACATTGACCGACTGCGGCGTTAAGCCAAGATGTACGCAGCTTGGCGTGCCTGCTTTGGCAAGGGTGCTGACGATATTGCACAGCGCTGCGCCACCTTCTAATTTGACCACATGCGCGCCTGCTTGCATCAAAGTGCGGCTGTTGTTGATGGCGTCCTCAAGTGTGCTGTAACTCATAAACGGCAGGTCAGCAATAATCAGCGCGTGCTGATTGCTGCGTGCCACATTGGCGGTGTGGTACGCCATATCGGCTACCGTCACAGGAACGGTTGAGCTGTGCCCCTGCACCACCATACCAAGGCTGTCACCAATCAAAATGCTGTCAATCTCGGCATTGTCCATCATGCGCGCAAACATGGCGTCATAACAGGTCAAGCACGTAAATTTGGTGCCGTTTTTTTTAAAATTATTGAGGGTCGATAGTGTCGTCATAATCTACTCAGTATCGTGCGTTGTGTCACCGCTTGTGCTCTTTGGCGCAAGCGCTCATGCTAAGAAGCGCTATACCTCTGTGGCTAAGCGTTTGATGCCTTGCCAATCATTGGCAAGCGGATGATCGGCAAGTGGCTTGCCATCAATCAGCGCCTGCGCGCCAAGCTCAGTTAAAGGCAGCAGCACAAAATTACGCTCATGCAAACCGCAGTGCGGCACAGTCAAACGCGGCTCGTCAATCTGCTGCTCAGCATACAGCAAGATGTCCACATCCAAACTGCGCTCGCCCCAACGGCGCTCACGCACACGCGCGGCTTGCTGCTCGAGCAGCTGACAGTAATCAAGCAGTGTCAGCGGAGACAAGGTGGTCTCAAGGCGCAGCGCAGCATTGATAAAATCAGGCTGGTCTTGTGGCCCCATCGGTACAGATTGGTACAGCGACGAGGCGACCACCGCACGAATATGCGGATGCGCGGCAAACGCCACCACCGCCCGCTGAATGTGCTCGGTCGGTGTGCCAAGCGCATTGCTTAAGTTGCTGCCAAGTCCGATATAAGCCGTTACCCACGGCGCTTCTGCTACTGGGGTCGTGGTGTGCGTCATACGCGTGTCCTCAGTTTAACCTTGCTCAGTACTCGTTGCTGCACGGCGGCGACGCTTGGCAGGGATAGGCCCTTTGTCTTGGGCACTACTGTGCTCAGCGCTCACGACAGCTTTTTTGCGGGTCTTTTTGGTAGCGGGTGCATCGCTACTGCCGTTACTGTTGCTGGTATCGCTGTTTTTTGCTTGACGGCTTGGCTTGTTTGGCGCTTGGTCAGAGGGCTTATTGGCCGTGGTCGCGCTTTGCGTGCTGCCTTGTGCATCATGCTGCGTATCCGCGTTACCTGCGTTTGGCGTATTGTCTTTACGACTGCTGCGCTTACGGCGGGTTTTTGGCACGTCAATATCTGCGGCATGCATGGCAGGCGCATCAGGTGTGGTCGGCGTATTTGCTGGCGCGTCTTCTGCTGCCTGCTTGGGCGCTTCGTCTTGTGTCTTAGGCGCAGGCGCTTGTGTTAGCGACAAGGCACGGCGGCGACGCTTGGCAGGGATAGGCGTTTGGCTATTGCCCGCCTCTTTTGGCGTCTGTGCCACTACTGGCGGCAGCGTATCGGGCGCAGGTTTTGGCGCTTTTGCAACGACTTTGGGCGCAGCTTTTGTAGAGTCCGCTTTTTTAGGCGCTACTTTTTTATCAGCAAATGCTTCTTTGTCTTTGACAGGTGGCGCTACGCGTGCGCTCGTTTGCCGCTGCAATTTTGGCACGACAGGGGTTTTATTGGCCACGAACAAAGGCTGCGGGCGATTGCTCGCGTCTTGAGCGCTGTCATGATTGGCAAGTGACAGCTGCTGGAGCTGTTGTAGCTCGTGCGTGTCTTGCTTGTTTTGCTGCGAGCGCGCACGTTTTGAGCCACGTGTCGCGTTGCCGCGCTTTTGCGGCGTCTCTACGCTGACCGACTGTACTGGTGACGGTATGGCGTCTTTTTGGCGCTTGCGATTGCGGCTGCGCTTATGCGAACCACGGCGAATGCTGTCATCAAAGTTGGCAATCGCTGCTTGCTGCTCGTCTTCTGAGAGCGTTTGGTAATGCTGCCACCATGCGCCCATGCCATTGGTCGATTCTGCCAACGGGTGGCTGTCGCCGCACTCTTCACGCAAGAGTAAAAAGTCAAAACCAGCGCGAAAACGTGGGTGCTCGGCAAGCTGGACAATCTGCTTGCTGCGCGGCGCGGAGAGCTTAGGCTGTAGCAGCCAAATGTCGCGGATAAACTGCTCAGCGAATTTTGGAATGGCGGTTTTGATACGCTGACGGTCAATGACTTTGCTCGCCGCTTGCATTTGTGCATCGGCAAAAGGCATGTTGCGCTTTTTAAATTTGTCTAACTGATACAGGTAGTTGTCCCACAAAAGCGCGGCATAAAAAAAGGCAGGGTTAATGCTTTTGCCTGCACCAATGCGCTTGTCGGTATTGACCGCCACTTGCTGCACCAGTGCGGTTGGCTCGCTTGGCGGATAGATAATCAAATGCTCAATCGCGCCTGACTCAAAAAGCAGCGGCAATAGCGGTACCAAGTAGCCGCCTGTGAACATTTTTTGCGATTCATCATACAAGCGATGCGGCGATATTTGGTCAAGCAGCGCCCAGTTGTCATCATGAAACTGCGCGGCAAGCGCGTCATCAAAGTCAAAACCCAGCTTGGCCTTAAAGCGCAGTGCGCGCAGTAGACGCACAGGGTCTTCTTCGATACGCACAGGGGCATCACCCAGCAAGCGCAAGGTTTTGCTGTTGATGTCATCGACCGCACCACAAAAATCATGCACGATGCCTTTTAATGGCTGGTAATACAGCGCATTAATGGAAAAGTCGCGACGGGCAAAGTCTTGCTTAATATCGCCCCAGACATTGTCACGTATCAGCATTCCCTCTTGGGTGGTGTGCGCGTCATTGGTTGGCGGCGCACGAAACGTCGCCACTTCAATCAAGTCACGTCCTGAATACACATGCGCCAGTTGAAAGCGGCGACCGATGACGCGGCAGCGCTTGCCAAACACGTCTTTGACTTCGTGTGGTTTGGCGTCGGTAACGGCATCAAAATCTTTGGGGCGCAGACCCAATAAGGTATCACGGACACCACCGCCGACGATATAAGCGTCAAAACCTGCGCGAGACAGGGTAGCGATAACTTCAATGATAGAATTGGGTAATTCAGATTTGTTCAGTTCTAACTGCTTGGCGGCACGCTCGGCCATGCACATACTCCTTGCCGGTACTCTTGACATCCCTCACAAACACGGTATTCATGAAGCAAATGTACCTGCTAGTTTAACAAATTTTGCAGGCGCTTGGGGTGTTATGACGCGATGTTCGTGGCTATTTTGTCAGCGGAGGGTCAAACGGCGTACAAATGCCCTCAAGCGGCCAATGCTGGGCGCTACCTTATGCGCCATCGGGCTAATCGGTAACGCGTATGCGTGCGCGGTTTTTGGTAAAAGTGGCATCGCCAATGCCTTTGACTTTGGTGATGTCCTCAGGCTTAGCAAAACCGCCAAACATCTCACGGTATAAGATGATGGCGCGCGCTTTACTGCTGCCAATGCCTTGCAAGGTGGTCAGCTCCGCTTCGCTTGCGCGGTTGATGTTGATAGGCTGGCTCTCTAGGCTTATTGCTTGCTTTTGCGCTTGCGTGGTCATGGCTTTATAGGCGCTTTTTGCATCGGCGTAGCACAGCGGCGGCGTTCGCGCGTTTGCCGCACTGCTTATGCCAAACAGCACCAGTAGCCATACCCACCATACAGATGTGCTATTCATGGCGTTTGGCGTCTTGCCACAAGGCTTCCATCTCCGCCAAGTTGCTCGCTGCAACTGAGCTGCCTTTGGCCGTAAGCTGGGTTTCAATATGAGAAAAGCGCGATTTGAACTTATGCACGCAGGTCAGCGCGGCGGCTTCGGCATCAAAGTCGAGCTTGCGCGCTACATTGACGAGGGCAAAAAAGCAGTCGCCCAGTTCTTTTTCGAGCGCGCGGCGGGTGTCTGCGCTTAAGGTGTCTGTCTTATCATCAGCAGGTATCAGCGCTTTTAGCTCATCGATTTCTTCATCCAATTTTTCTACTGCGCCTGCCACACCGTCCCAATCAAAGCCCAGCTTGGACGCTTGTTTTTGCATGTCTTGCGCTTGCATTAAGGCGCTGCCTGCTTTGGTCGCATCCAGCGTGCGTCTTGGTTTGCCGCGTTTGGCGCGCGCCGCCTGCTCCATGGCTTTGATTTCATCCCAGCGCGCTTTGACTGCGTCTTTGTCAGGCAAGTTTTCGGCATCAAAGACGTGCGGATGACGGCGTATCAGCTTTTCTTGCAAGGTTTGTACGACGTCCTTAAAATCAAAACGTCCCTGCTCGGCGTACAGCTGACAATGAAACACCACTTGCAATAAAACATCGCCCAGCTCACCTGCGATGTCTTCATCATCGTTGTCTTGGATGGCATCAACCAGCTCGTAGACTTCCTCTAATGCATAAGGAATCAGGCTGTGATTGTCTTGTTTTTTGTCCCACGGACAATCAATGCGCAGACGCGCCATCAGCGCAATCAGGTCAGACATTTGACCACTGGCAGGCGGTGTACCAACCGCAGGCGCTGGCGCGTGAGCAGTTTTAAAATAAGGGGTAACAGCAGAATTTGACATGAATATATCCTAGCATCGGTGACGGCATCACGGCGGACAGACCGTAACGCAAATAGAATAAAGATAGTGTATCATCGAATGCAGAGGGACGGGGGTCTCTTGCCTTTTGCGTCAAGCGCGCAATCACGATGCGTCTTTTATTTATCGATTCTTTGGAGTTTTGTTTGTATGTCTGATTCTTCTGTTGTCCCCGCCCCGCGTGACCCCAGTGATTTTTCACCCATCACCATAAGCTGTTTCAAAGCGTACGATGTGCGCGGTGAGCTAGGCGTTACTTTAGATGCTGATATTGCCTATCGTATCGGGCGCGCCTTTGCCCAGATTCTGCGTGCGCGGTTTTTGGACCATCAAAACAATGATGATGCTCAAGGTGACGCGTCAGTATGGCAGAGCCTACAGCCTATTGTAGTGGTCGGTTACGACATTCGGGAGTCAAGCAGCGAGCTTGCCGCAGCGACAATGGCAGGCATCATGGATGCAGGTATGGACGTGCTTGATATTGGTATGACGGGCACTGAAGAGGTATATTTTGCCACCAGTCATATGCAGGCACTTGGCGGGATTGAAGTGACTGCCAGTCATAACCCGATCAATTATAATGGGCTAAAACTGGTACGCGAGCAGTCCAAGCCATTGAGCAGCGATGAAGGACTTGCTGAGATTCAAGCCTTGGCGGAATCAGGCGAATTCACCGCCAGCGCACGCGGACAAAAACGTACCAATACCGACAAAAGCGCCTACATCCAAAAGCTCATGAGCTTTATCGATACTAAAAAAATGCGTCCGCTAAAACTGGTCATCAATTCAGGCAACGGCAGCGCAGCTCCTGTGGTGGATAAGCTTATTGAGGCGTTGCAAGCGGCAGGTGCGCCACTTGAGATTATCACCATGCATCACACGCCCGATGGCAGCTTCCCAAACGGCATCCCCAATCCGATGATTATTGCCAACCGTGTCGCCACCCAAGAGGCGGTACTCGCGCACGATGCTGATATGGGCATTGCCTTTGATGGCGATTTTGACCGCTGTTTTTTCTTTGATGAAAACGCACGCTTTATCGATGGCAGCTACGTGGTGGGTATGCTCGCGCAAGCGTTTTTAAACAAATACCCAAGCGAAACCATCGTCTACGACCCACGGGTGCTGTATAACACCGAAGCGGTCATTAAAGCGCATGCTGGGCAAGCCGCGATGAGCAAATCGGGGCATTCTTTTATTAAACAAGTGATGCGTGAGTCAAAAGCCGTCTATGGTGGCGAGATGTCGGCGCACCATTATTTCCGTGATTTTTGCTATTGCGACAGCGGCATGATTCCGTGGTTATTGACCGCCGAGCTGCTCTCCACCACACAAAAACCCCTGTCAGAATTGGTTGATGATTACATCAGCGCTTACCCCAGCTCAGGCGAGTTGAATTTTCGCTTGACCCACACCGATGCACCCGCGCTTATTGACAATATCGCGGCACATTTTGCCGAGCAGTCGCCAGAGGTCAACACCTTAGATGGGCTGAGCATGGATTTTGGCGCGTGGCGCTTTAACTTACGCGCATCAAACACCGAGCCTTTGGTACGTCTTAACATTGAAACCCGTGGCGACCAAAGCTTGTTGGCTGAAAAAATCACCCATTTACAAGACTGGCTTACCAGCCAAGGCGCGCACGCGGCATAAATGCATCACAAGGCGTAACGGACAGCAGTTAGTGCGAGGTGCTGTCCTTGCGTCGTCCGATGCCAACATAGTCACCCGTCAGCTGGGCAATCTGCGCAGGGGTAAACAGATTCTGCGCATCAAAAATCGGCATGGCATAGTGGTTTAAGCGAGCAATGTCCACCTGCTCAGTCAGTGCATTAACGATAAAGACTGCCTGCACATCGAGCGTGTCATAGGGACTGTCAATCAAGGTTAGTAACGGCTGATGCGCGTATGTCTGCCACAGCGCGCCACGCGCTTTATCAGCATATACCAAGGTGGTGATGTTGTATGACCAAAGCAGATGCAGCAGCGGATGAATGGCCGAACCTGCGGTACGTCCTGAGCCTGATTTATAACTGCCGCCCCAAATCAGCACGGTTTTATTTTCAATAAAACCATCAAAATATTGCCAAAACTTGCGAAATATCAGCTCTTTTTGGTCAGTATTGATATGGTCGGTCGCGCACAACAACGGCGTGTCAATGCCGTGATGCGTGGCAAATTGTTGCATGGTACGCAGCTCGGTCGGTAGCGTATGTCCACCAAAGCCCCAACCCGCCTGCAAGTAGCTGCTACCAACCCGCGTATCTAGCCCCATAATACGTCCGACATTGTCAATATCAACGCCAAGTCCATCAGCGAGACGCGACATCTCATTCATAAAGCTCACGCGAGTGGCGAGCATGGTCATGATACTGCTACGCGCAAACTCAATCGTAGCAATATCCGCCGTATGGCACGCGCGCGCATGCTGCATTAAGGGCAATAATGGCGTCAAATGGTGACGGCTGTCAGCGGTCTTTTCACCCAGCAGCCAAAGCTTAGGTGCCAACATTGAGCCAAAAGCCTCGCCATCTTGTAAAAATACAAACGGCACATAGTACACCCACGCGCGCTGCAACGCATCCGCATGCCGAGCCACACTGCCAATCGGTTGAATACCGCTCAATACCACAGGGCATTGCGCTTGATTGCTGCGATTGAACGCGGCAATCCATGCCGCATCCGACCAAACGCTCGCGATATTGTCCAAAAACAACCAGTACAAACTTACTGTCATGGTCGGTATGCTGCGATTGCTGGCGGTTACCTCATAAGCCTGTAGTACCTGCTCAGGTGCTACAGGCAGCGGCTTACAGACAATCAGTGCTTGCCCATAATACATTTGCCATAGGGCTTGTAAATGGTGTTCAAACGCATACTGCTGTAGCTGACTCTCAAGCTGCTTGCTGTCGGCATACAAATGCACGCGATGGCCAAGACTTGCCAGCACCACAGCGCTGGTGATGGCTTCGATACCATGCCCAATCAGTACGCATGCCGCACTTGGCAGTACCATCTCCTCAGTCATGTCGTTACTCCTCGCTGTATCTTTCTGCTGTAGGCATCGTTTGTGCTTGATACTGCTGAATGTGCTGTAACAGCGCATTGGTTGAGGCATCAAAGTCGGCAGGCGCACGCTCAGCCAGTACCCCATATACTGAGGTGGCGACCGCTTTGCCCATCTCCACGCCCCATTGGTCAAAAGGGTTCACATCCCAAATGCTCGCCATCACATAGACCTTGTGCTCATACAGTGCAATTAAGGCGCCTAGACTATAGGGGGTGAGTGCATCCAGCAGTAGCGTGGTCGACGGCTGATTGCCGCGATAGTGTTTGTGACGGTCTGCGTCACTGTCTTTGTCTTCGCTGGCATTGCCAAAAGCCAAAACGCGGCTTTGTGCCAAGCAGTTGGCAAGCGCCAGTTGATGCTGCTGCTGTAGGCTGCGACTGGCTGCGGTACTGCAGTAATGCGCGACGCACGCAATAAAGTCGCACGATACCTGCTGAGTGCCCTGATGCAGCAGCTGATAAAAGGCGTGCTGCGCGTTTGAGCCAATCTCGCCCCACAATATTGGGCACGTATTGTGGTCGATGGTCTGACCTTGGTGCGTCACAGACTTACCATTACTCTCCATCTCAAGCTGCGTCAGATAGCTTGGCAGCGCATGCAAGCGCCCATCATAAGGCAATACGGTATGTGCATGAATGTCTAAAAAGCTGCTGTTCCATACCGCAAGCAGACCAAGCAGTACAGGTAAGTTATTGGCAAAAGGTGTCGTGGCAAAATGCGTATCCATACTGTGCGCACCCGCCAGCAGCTCACGAAAATTGTCCATACCGATACGGATCGCTACCGTCAGCCCAATGGCCGACCACAGTGAAAAGCGTCCACCAACCCACTCCCAAAACTTCAACTGATTTTCAGGATGAATGCCCCATGCGCTCATACGTGCAGCATGGGTAGAGATACCAATAAAATGCCGCCGTAGCACACTGTCATCACTGCCAAGTCGCGTTTTTGCAGCAGCAAACAGCCATGTACGCGCCGTTTGGGCATTGGATAAGGTATCTACAGTAGAAAACGATTTGGACGAGATAATGAATACGGTGGTCTCAGGATTGAGTCGCTTTAATACATTGTCCAGCTGACTGCCATCCATATTGGACACAAAATGTACCGCAATATCCGTATCTGCCCAGTCTTCTAGCGCTGAGGTCACCATCAAGGGTCCCAAATCCGAGCCGCCCACACCGATATTGACCACATCGGTAATGGCCTTACCCGAAAAACCACGCCACGTGCCTTCGCGGATACGTGTTGCTAAGTGCTCGACTTGCGCAAGGCTCTCTTGTACATCCTGTACCACATCTGTATCTGCTATCGTGAGGTTGGCAGTTTTAGGCAGACGCAAGGCGGTGTGCAAGGCAGGACGTTGCTCACTAGTATTGACCTTCTCACCGCTCAGCAGGGCATCGATACGTGCTTGCAAATCGCAGCTGTCCGCCAAATCAAGCAGCGCCTGCAACACCTCATCATTGATACACTGCTTGCTATAGTCCATATACAATGACGGCGCCTTGGCACAAAAACGCTCAGCCCGCATCGTGTCTGTGGCGAACAGCGCCTCAAGCGGCCATGGGCGTTTGGCCAAGTCTTGTAGGGTTTGCCACGCGGCTGAAGCACGCGCTTGTCGGTAAGGGTGCGTACTCTGTGCCATATCAGTCTGCATCACCCAGTTGCTGTTTGGCAAAATAGATAAATGCCTGCATATATGAATGCATGTCACCTGCGTCATAGCTTGCGCCTCGCATGGTGGTCACCTGCACGCCTTGAGTGGCAATCAGCGCATCAATAGCATCGGTTAGCTGAATCTCACCGCCAACCGAGGCTGTTGTGTTTGCCAAATAATCAAAAATCTGCTGGTCAAACACATAGCGCCCCACCACGGCCAAGCGCGATGGCGCGTCCGCAAGCGCGGGCTTTTCCACAAAGCCTGCCACGTTAAACGACTGGTTGCCTACCTCTTTTTCTGTTTTTAACACCTTGCTGTCTTCGCTTAAGCGTGCGATACCGTATTTGTGCACCTCACTGTCCGCAACCTTGTCCACCAAAATCTGTGACTGCCCATCCTTAGCAAACTGCCCAAGCATATAAGCCAAATTGTCGGTCTGCATATCGGTGGTGAATGGATCAAGCACCACATCAGGCAGTAGCACAGCAAAGTTATGGGTGCCCACAATCGGACGCGCAGCCAATACCGCGTGTCCCAGTCCCAGCGGTTTGCCTTGACGAATCACTGAGATGCTCACATCTTCAGGCAGCCAATTTAAGCTGTCGGCAAGATCGTCTTTGCCTTTTTGCCGCAGCTGGGTGTCTAGTTCGGCATTAATATCAAAGTAGTTTTCAATCGCGCTTTTTTGCGCATGACCGACGAGCACAATATGCTTAATCCCTGCGGCAATCGCCTCTTCTACCACATAGTGAATGGCAGGACGATTACCCAGTGGCAACAGCTCTTTGGGCACCGATTTGGATAGCGGCAGCATCCGCGTGCCAAAGCCTGCCACAGGAATCACTGCGTGCGTTACCGTCGTCATATCTACCTCATTATTATTCGTTGAATAGTGTGTTGTTTGCGGTTCTAAAAATCACAAAGTCCTCAGTATAGCAGCAAAAAAAAAGACACTTCATAACAGAAGTGTCTTTTGTGTAGCACAAGTGCAGCGCACTTATCTACGCTACAGTCTAGAAACTGCCAGAGATTACCAACCGGTAACTTCTTTTAGTTTTTCGCCGATTTTTGATGGGTCGCGGGTGTACGCGATGCCCGCATCTTCAAAGGCTTTAAACTTGTCTTCAGCAGTACCTTGACCACCAGAGATGATCGCACCAGCGTGACCCATACGCTTACCAGCAGGTGCAGTCACACCAGCGATGTAGCCAACAACAGGCTTGGTAACGTTTTCTTTGATGTAGGCTGCTGCTTCTTCTTCAGCCGTACCACCGATTTCACCGATTAGGATGATGGCTTCGGTTTGTGGGTCTTCTTGGAACAGTTTTAGTGCGTCGATTTGGTTCATGCCTGGGATTGGGTCACCACCGATACCGATACAGGTTGACTGACCAAAGCCTAGCTTGGTGGTCTGAGCAACCGCTTCATACGTTAGGGTACCAGAGCGAGAGATAACGCCCACTTTACCTGGCAAGTGGATGTGACCTGGCATGATGCCGATTTTGCACTGACCTGGGGTGATAACGCCTGGGCAGTTTGGACCGACCATACGCACGTCGCCCGCTTCTTCGATGTAGCGCTTGGCTTTTAGCATATCGATGGTTGGTACACCTTCGGTGATAACCACGATCAGCTTCACGCCTGCGTCAACCGCTTCGATGATTGAGTCAAGAACGAAAGGTGCTGGTACGTAGATTACAGAAGCATCAGCTTGTGTCGCTTCCATGGCTTCGCTCATGGTGTTAAATACTGGCAAGCCTAGGTGCGTCTGACCGCCTTTACCTGGGGTAACACCGCCAACCACTTTGGTGCCGTATTCGATGGCTTGCTCAGAGTGGAACGTACCGTTTTTACCAGTAAAACCTTGTACCAATACTTTGGTATCTTTATCAATTAATACACTCATTATGTTTTCCTTGTATTCGGTTGTCTTGTGATGGCTGTACCAATAAAGGGCACATCGCCATCACATCGGGGCAATTACGCTTGTACAGCGTCGACAATTTTTTGAGCAGCGTCAGACAGACCTTGTGCTGAGATCAGTTTTAGACCTGATTCTTCTAGGATCTGTGCGCCTTTTTCAGCGTTGTTACCTTCTAGGCGAACAACCACAGGCACTTGCACGTCAACTTCTTTAACCGCTGCAATGATGGCTTCTGCAATCATGTCACAACGTACGATACCACCGAAGATGTTAATCAAAACGCCTTCAACGCTGCTGTCTTCAAGAATGATTTTGAAGGCTTCAACAACGCGATCTTTAGTCGCCCCGCCGCCTACGTCTAGGAAGTTGGCTGGCTTGCCGCCGTACAGTTTGATGATGTCCATGGTCGCCATAGCAAGACCTGCACCGTTAACCATACAGCCGATGTTGCCTTCTAGCGCAACATAGTTGAGGTCAAATTCAGACGCTTTTAGCTCACGATCGTTTTCTTGTGACTTGTCGCGTAGCGCCGCTACTTTTGGCAAGCGGTATAGGGCGTTTGAGTCGATGCCGATTTTGCCGTCAACACAAACGATTTCGCCGTTTTCACGTACTGCTAGTGGGTTGATTTCAAACAGCGCAAAGTCATTTTCAACGAATGCTTGATACGCGCCAGTCATAATTTTTACAAACTGGTTGATTTGCTTGCCTTCAAGACCCAGTTTGAACGCCACTTCGCGCGCTTGGTATGGCTGTAAGCCAACCAATGGATCAACGATGACTTTGAAGATTTTTTCTGGGGTTTCTTCAGCAACTTTTTCAATCTCAACGCCGCCTTCGGTTGACGCCATGAACGTCACACGACGTGAAGAACGGTCAACAACGGCGCCAAGGTACAATTCAGTTTGTACTGGGTACATGTCTTCTGCAACCAATACGAAGTTTACAGGCTGACCTTCTGCGTCTGTTTGGTAAGTCACAAGGTTGGTGCCGATAAGTTCTTCAGCCACTTGCTTGGCTTCTTCACGAGTTTTAACCAGCTTTACGCCACCCGCTTTACCACGACCACCAGCATGCACCTGTGCTTTGATAACAGCGATGTCGGTTGGGGTTTTGTCAAATGCTTCTGCAGCTTCTTCGCCATTGTGGGCAATGATGCCTTCTTGAATTGGCAGACCATAGCTTTTTAGTAGCTCTTTGGCTTGATACTCATGTAAATTCATTGATTGTATCCTTTGTTATTTACCATTAAGAAAAGTGGAACGATGCGCCCAACACAGGGACGCGCACAACATAGCGATGATGCCCGTGCTTTAAATACCAGCCTGACATCACCGCCCGTTATGGATAATACCTTATTTGCGTTTTTTGCGCTGAATCGCGTGAATCGCACGACCATCTGCTGACAATGCCGCTTCGTGTACCGCTTCAGATACGGTTGGATGCGCGAATGTCATGAGCTGCAAGTCTTCGATGCTTGAGACAAATTCCATCGCAATCATGCCTTGGTGCACGATGTCGCCTGCGCCAACAGATACGGCATGCATGCCTAGTAGACGATCGGTTTTTGCATCGGCAACGACTTTGATAGAGCCTTGTGCTTCGCTTTGCGCAAGCGCACGACCGTTAGCAGCTAGGTTAAATGAGCCTGTTTTGACTTCATAACCCGCTTCCGCCGCTTCTTGCTC
Source organism: Psychrobacter aestuarii (assembly GCF_904846035.1). Lineage (GTDB taxonomy): Bacteria > Pseudomonadota > Gammaproteobacteria > Pseudomonadales > Moraxellaceae > Psychrobacter > Psychrobacter aestuarii. Next base: position 1,641,629 of record NZ_CAJGYT010000001.1, on the reverse strand, counting down.
TGTCATACCTACCCATGCAATCTCAGGGTGGGTATAGATGACATTGATGATGGTGTCATAGTTGACTTGTGCTTTTTCGCCATGAATGCGCTCAACCGCCATCATGCCTTCTTCCATCGCTTTGTGCGCAAGCATTGGACCACGTACCAAGTCACCAATCGCGTAGACGCCGTCTAGGTTGGTTTTGCATTGGTCATCAACATCAACCAAGCCGCGCTCAGTCAATTGTAGACCACTGTTTTCGCCAAGTAGTTTTTCTGAGTAAGCACGGCGACCGACACAAACGATCAGCTTGTCAAAACGGGTTTCTACTGAATCACCTTTGTATTCGCTGGTCACAACCACTTCGTCGCCTTGCACTTCAGCGTTGGTTACTTTGGTGTCAACACGGATGTCTAGACCTTGTTTTTTCAGCAGTTTGCTTGCTTCTTTGGCAACGTCTTTGTCTGCCGCCGCAAGGAAGGTTGGTAGTGCTTCATAGACCACCACTTCTGCGCCCAGACGACGCCATACTGAACCAAGCTCAAGACCGATAACGCCTGCACCGATGATGCCAAGACGCTTAGGTACTTCAGTGAAGTCTAGCGCGCCTGTTGAATCAACGATACGCTCGCCGTCCGTCTTCGCTACTGGAATCTCGATAGGCACTGAGCCTGCCGCTAGGATGACGTTTTTGGCAGTGATGGTGGTTTCACTCTCATCACTTAGGGCGGTGAATTTGATTTGCTTGTCCGCGCCTTTACCGTCAACGAGGGTACCCCAGCCTTGTAGCCAGTCTACGCCGTTGCCTTTTAGTAGCGCGGCAACACCGCCAGTCAATTGCTTAACGATGCCTTCTTTACGCGCAATCATTTGCTCGATGTCGATGGCCACATCGCCTGTGCTGATGCCGTGCTCGCCAAGCTCGTGCTTGGTGGCTTCATAACGGTGTGAGCTGTCAAGCAACGCTTTTGATGGGATACAGCCGACGTTCAAACAAGTACCGCCAAGTGCTGGCTCGCCTTTGTATAGACGCTTTTCGATACACGCCACGCTCATGCCCAGCTGTGCACCACGGATAGCCGCTTCATAACCACCAGGACCGCCGCCGATGACGACCAAATCATAATTTTCTTTCATAATACGTATCCATTTTTTGTCTGTTGTGTATGAGAGCGCTGGTTTTTAACAGTGACCAATGCGGTCTATTTAAAGTGTAAAAACGCAGCAGCTTGTTGGCAGCAGCTGGTAAAAAACACAGATGCCGCCTAAGCTAAAAAGCTTGTATCAGTCACGACCGATACAAGCTTATCCCCTTATAGGTCAAGCAGCAACATGGCTGGGTCTTCGACCAACTCTTTGATGGTGACAAGGAACTGTACTGCTTCTTTGCCATCAATCATACGGTGGTCATAAGACAATGCCAAGTACATCATTGGCAAGATTTCAACTTTACCATCGACTGCCATTGGGCGATCGTTGATAGCGTGCATGCCCAAGATAGCGGTTTGTGGTGGGTTTAGGATGGGCGTTGACATGAGTGAACCAAATACGCCACCGTTTGAGATGGTGAACGTGCCGCCAGTCATGTCTTCTAGACCAAGCTTACCTTCTTGTGCTTTTTTACCGAACTGACGGATGGTGCCTTCAACATCAGCCATGCTCATGCGATCGGTGTCACGAAGTACAGGAACAACCAAGCCGCGGTCTGACGATACGGCAACGCCGATGTCGTAGAAGCCGTGGTATACGATGTCGTCACCGTCTAGTGACGCGTTCACTGCTGGGAAGCGTTTTAGCGCTTCTGTCGCCGCTTTTACGAACAATGACATAAAGCCTAGACGTACGCCATGACGCTTTTCAAACTTGTCTTTGTATTTGGCGCGCATGTCCATCAAAGGCTTCATGTTGACTTCGTTAAACGTGGTCAACATCGCAGTTTCTTGAGTCGCTGACAATAGACGCTCAGCAACACGCTTACGCAAGCGGGTCATTGGTACGCGTTTTTCGCTACGCTCGCCCACAGCTTCTGCAACAGGACGACCACTGTCAGTTGTGATGCTGCTGTCAGATTTTAGCGTTGGGTTTGCCATGTCAGACTTGGTCACACGACCGCCGCGGCCGCTGCCTTCGACATTCTTTGGATCAACGCCACTTTCTTTGGCCGCTTTTCTGACCGCTGGGCTTTGATCTTTATGATCGTCTTCATTGCCAACTGGGGCTTGCTCAGGCTCGCCACCGTCAGCCGCTTGTTTTGGCTGTACTGGGGCTGCTGGCTGGTCAGTATCAACGGCAGGCGCTGCGCTTTCACCAGCGGTTGCACCCGCTTCAAATTCAGCAATCAGCTCGTCTGACTCAACGGTGTCATCGACTTGCTTTACGATTTTGGTGACAACGCCATTGTCTGGGGCAACCACTTCTAATACCACTTTATCCGTTTCGATTTCAGCTAATAGCTCGTCACGGCTAACTTGTTGACCTTCAGTTACGTGCCACTCAACGATGGTGCCATCGGCAACTGACTCTGGAAAAACGGGGGCTTTAATCTCAGCCATCGATATACTCCTTGGATTTGGATACCGCTATTTATTATAAGTTGTGATAGACGGTTGATAACAGCTAAAGGGCATAACAATACAAATACCCTTTAGCGCAGTCATTATCGGCAAACCATCATCACCTGAATAAGTGAATGTTATTGTGCAAGTTGACTGACTTCAATACCAAGACCACCAGCAATCAATGCTTGCTGCTGTTGGACGTGCAGTTTTGCTGAGCCTGTCGCAGGTGCAGCACTGGCTGGACGTGCAACAGGTTTTAGCAATTTGGCAGCAGTGGCGTGATCGCTTACCAGACGATACATCTCAGGAGCGAGGTAGTACCAAGCGCCTTGGTTGAGCGGCTCTTCTTGCGTCCAAACGATTTCTTCAAGATTGCTGTATTTTGCAATCTCAGCGTTTAGGCGCGCTTCTGGTAGTGGGTATAGCTGCTCAACACGTACAATCGCCACGTGATCAAGGCCCAATGCACGGCGCTGCTCTAGTAGGTCATAGTATACCTTACCGCCACAGACCACCAGACGCGTGATAGCGTCAGCATTGTGCGTATCGATCTCAGGCAATACGGTTTCAAACTTACCATTCGCCAGCTCATCAAGCGTTGAGGTTGCCAGTTTGTGACGTAGCAAGCTCTTTGGTGACATCACAATCAATGGCTTACGGATTGGACGTACTGCCTGACGACGCAAGGCATGGAAAATCTGCGCAGGCGTGGTTGGGGTGATGACTTGCATGTTGTCTTCAGCACACAGCTGTAAGAAACGCTCAAGACGCGCTGATGAGTGCTCAGGGCCTTGACCTTCAAAGCCGTGTGGCAAGAGCATGGTCAGACCACAAACGCGCTGCCACTTGGTCTCGCCACTTGAGATAAACTGATCGATGACGACCTGTGCGCCGTTGACGAAGTCACCAAACTGCGCTTCCCAAACGACCAATGCGTTTGGCACGGTGGTCGCGTAGCCATATTCAAACGCGAGAACCGCTTCTTCTGACAACAATGAGTTGTAAGTAGCAAAGCGCGCTTGGGTGTCGCTTAGGTGCGCAAGCGGTACGTACATGCTGCCATCGGCTGTGTTATACAGCTCTGTATGGCGATGCGAGAAAGTACCACGACCCACGTCTTCACCCGTGATGCGCACAAGCGTGTCATCGTTATCCACCAATGAGGCATAGGCTAGCGTTTCTGCCGCGCCCCAGTTGAGCGGCTCTTCGCCTGTTTGCATGGCAAGGCGCTGCTCGACGACTTTTTGTACCTGACGCTGCAATTTGTAGCCTTCAGGAACTTCTGCCATACGGCGGCCGTATGCTTTTAGCTTTTCGATATCAACGCCTGTATCCCAGTCATCGACAAGGTCGTGACCCAGATAAGGCTTCCAATTGACATATAGGTTGCTGTTTGGCTCAAGGACGAGCGAGTTGACCACATACTCACCGCGGTCAAGTGACTCACGATAGTTGTCTTCGTATTCGGTTTCGACTTCTTTAGTCAGCACACCTTCAGCAATCAGCTTTTGCGCGTATAGTGCGCGTGTGGTTGGCAGCTTTTTGATGACCGCATACATCAGCGGCTGGGTTGCTGATGGCTCATCGGCTTCGTTGTGACCATTACGGCGGTAGCAGAACAAGTCGATGACGATGTCTTTGCCAAACTCGTGACGATAATCAAGCGCAAGCTGTGAGGCAAAGACCACCGCTTCTGGGTTGTCGCCGTTCACGTGCAAAATAGGCGCGTGCACCATTTTTGCCACATCAGTACAGTATTCTGTAGAGCGCGCGTCTTCTTGGCGACTGGTGGTAAAGCCCACTTGGTTGTTAATAACGATGTGTACAGTACCGCCTGTGGTGTACGCGCGGGTCTGTGACATCTGGAAAGTTTCTTGTACCACGCCTTGACCTGCGAATGCTGCATCACCATGCACCACGATTGGCAATACCATATTGCCTGTGGTGTCATTGCGGCGAACTTGGCGCGCGCGGACTGAGCCTTCGAGTACAGGAGAGACAATCTCAAGATGCGATGGGTTAAATGCCAAGGCCAAATGCGCTTCACCACCTGGGGTCATCACGTTTGATGAGTAGCCGTTGTGGTATTTTACATCGCCTGAACCTTTTTCTGGCTGTACTTTGCCATCGAACTCATCGAACAGGTCGGCTGGGTTTTTACCCAAAATGTTTACCAATAGGTTTAGGCGACCACGGTGCGCCATACCGATAACCATCTCTTTGGTGCCATAGCCACCCGCACGCTGAATGATTTCATTCACCGCAGGGATAAAGCTCTCGCCACCTTCTAGACCAAAACGTTTTACCCCTGTGTACTTACGTGCAAGGTACTTCTCTAGACCTTCAGCGGCAGTTAAGCGCTCAAGGATAGACAGACGTTTTTCTTGATCGAATTTGATATGACCGTGATTGGTCTCAAGATAGCGCTCCATCCAGCGTTTTTCTTCACTGGTATTGACATGCATGTACTCAACACCGATGTTGCCGCAGTATACGCGCTCTAAGATTTCGATAATCTCGCGCAAGCTGGCTTCTGATTTGCCAATGTTCAAATCACTGGTTGGGAATACGGTATCAAGATCGCTCTCTGACAGACCGTGAAAAGCCAAGGTCAAGTCTTCGATATCAGCGCGAGGGGTCAACTGGAGGGGATCAAGCTGTGCGCGGCGATGACCACGGCGACGGTACGCCGAGATGAGCTTTTGCACGCCCATTTGTTTTGGGTCAACGCAGTGGCCGTTGTTATTGCCTTCGACCACGATGGTGCCTTTGTTTGCCGTTTGATTGCGGGCAAGCAACAAAAACTGATCTTTAATGGCGTTGTGCTTGGCATCATTGGCAGATTGATACTGCTCAAAATACTGCTGCCATGTGGCATCGACGCTGTTTGGGTCGGTTAAAAATTGTTCGTAAAGGGATTCAATATAGAGGGCATTGTCAGCTGCAAGTTCAGTATGAGCTGAATCTTTAGGTTTACTATTCATAATAATCGTCTATTTGATAGATAAATGAATGGAATCAAGCTTGTCGTTGTGTAATCCATCGTATGTCAGGCATGCATACCAATCAACGTATAACCTTGAATACGAGTTTCTAAAAATACCAATGATACTAATCGTAACATCGTGCTTAGTAATACCAAACCATCGAGTGCTGACCAGCACAGTATATGGCTATTGGCCGCTGTTGGTTCACCCACCTTTATCCATATCAATCATGCTAAAGGCTTTATATGACCACTTAACGACCAAAACGTCTATACCGACCTCTCATAAGATTGACGCAAATCTGCCCCAATCACAGCGATGGTACTCATCGATTAATCGACAAACGCTGTTGTCTGTACCGAACATACACTGCTATCAATTATAACATGTATATGAGTGCTAATACAGTTTGTTTATCCAATAATGGGTATTTAACCAGCCAATCTTTATATAGGGTACTTGCTTGATAGTGACGGGCGTTTAGACCCGTTTCACCCCGCGCTGCACCTTGTATGACAGACGGCTTTATGATGGCTTAAAACAGCTGCCATCATAGCATTTTTGTATTTTCGGTTTTACACCCTGTTTGCCCGTTCAATGTTGCTAATTCTTATCAGAAGCGCGTTTATATACAAAAAAATCGGGCATTGCTTGAGCGCGAATCGATGCCTATTGTGCGCCTATTGGCCGCTATGTACAAGGGCGACACCCGTCAATAATGGCGACTATAAAGCCATTATCTTAGCCTTTAATGTCCATCATGCGGGTGTTGATATATACAAAAAAACACCGCCCACAGTTGGCGGTGTTTCTATGGCATCAAGACATCACGTCCTTAACCCGCCATATCAATCAGCATGTTGCGTAGATGACCAATCGCTTGTGTTGGGTTCAAGCCTTTTGGACATACAGACACACAGTTCATGATACCGCGGCAGCGGAATAGGCTGAACGGGTCGTCAAGACGTGCCAAACGTGCTTGGGTGTCGCCATCACGGCTGTCAGCGACAAAGCGATACGCATGCAGCAGTGCTGATGGCCCTAGGAACTTATCAGGGTTCCACCAAAATGATGGGCAGCTGGTTGAACAGCAAGCACATAAGATACATTCATACAGACCGTTTAGCTTTTCACGCTCAGCTGGCGACTGCAAACGCTCGGTTGGCGGCGCTGGCTGGTCGTTGATTAGGTATGGATGTACCTTTTCATACTGCTCGTAAAACTGGTTCATATCGACCACCAAGTCACGTACCACAGGCAATCCTGGTAGCGGACGGATGGTGATTTTTTCAGGCAAGGTGTTCATGTTAATCAAACATGCCAAGCCGTTTTTGCCATTGATGTTCATGCCATCTGAACCACAGATGCCTTCACGGCAAGAGCGGCGGAATGTGATGGTCTCATCTTCTTTTTTGAGGCGTAGTAGTACGTCAAGCAACATACGATCAGAGTCTAACAACTCAATCGTATACGTTTGCATACGTGGCGCTGCGTCCTTATCAGGATCGTAGCGATAAAGTTCGATGGTGCGAGTACCTCGGCTCATAATGCTAAACTCCACACATAGGTGATTTGCGGGCGGATAATGGAGACATGCCGTCCCAGCAGATAAAATAAGCATCGCTGGGTGGGCATCTATCGCTGGCAATCACCTGTTTGGTAAAAAATAAAGGATAAAACGATTAAGCGTTGTCGTACGGAGTCTAGGATTAGTAGACGCGAACTTTAGGCTCGATGTAATCTACAGTCAATGGACTCTTACGTACAGGCTTATAAATAATACGGTTGCCTTCAGAGTACCACAGTGTATGCTTCATCCATTCATGGTCGTTACGACCGTTTGGTGCATAATCATCATCGCCTGGGCGGTCATAATCAAGAACGCTGTGCGCGCCACGGCTTTCGTGACGGTGAGCGGCTGAAATCATGGTCGCTTTGGCAACTTCGTATAGGTTGTCCACTTCTAAGGCTTCAATACGCGCGGTGTTAAAGACTTGTGACTTGTCCGCCAAGTGGATGTTGTTCACTTTTTCTTCAAGTGCTAGGATTTTTTCAACCCCTTCGTCCATCAAGGCTTGGGTACGGAATACGCTGGCATGCTTTTGCATGGTCGCGCGAATCTCATCCGCCACGTCTTGAGCGTTATAGCCTTCAGTAGACTGTTGTAGCTTGTTCAAACGACCGACTGTGTAGTCAAGTACATGCGGATCTAACGGCTTGTACGTGTGGTCATTTTGATGGTATTCATCAACGATGTGTTTGCCCGCAGCGCGACCAAAGACCACCAAGTCAAGCAGTGAGTTGGTACCCAAACGGTTGGCACCGTGGACACTGACGCACGCACATTCACCAATCGCGTATAGACCTTTGACGACGTTGCCGTGCGCGTACAGACCTTCTTCATCCGTACCCGCTTCTAGATCTGGCATCACCACCTGACCGTGAATGTTGGTCGGGATACCGCCCATCATATAGTGAATGGTTGGAATCACTGGAATCGGCTCTTTGGTGATGTCCACGTTGGCGAAGTTTTTGCCAATCTCAAATACCGATGGCAGACGCTTCATGATGGTCTCAACGCCTAGGTGGGTCATATCCATCACGATGTATTCGCCATTTGGTCCACAGCCGCGACCTTCTTTGATTTCTTGGTCCATTGAGCGTGATACGAGGTCACGAGGTGCCAAGTCTTTTACGGTCGGCGCGTAACGCTCCATAAAGGCTTCGCCGTCTTTGTTACGTAGAATTGCGCCTTCACCGCGGCAACCTTCGGTCAGCAGTACGCCTGCACCCGCCACACCCGTTGGGTGGAATTGCCAAAATTCCATGTCTTGGAGTGGAATGCCTGCACGTACCGCCATGCCAATACCGTCGCCTGTATTAATATAGGCGTTGGTTGAAGCGGCAAAGATACGACCAGCACCACCAGTAGCAAGCACCGTGATGGGTGATTGGAAGACAGCCACAGTGCCAGTTTCTTGCTCAATCGCCACAACACCATTGATGTTGCCATCGGCGTCTTTAATCAAATCAAGCGCAATCCATTCGATAAAGAACTGCGTGCCTTGTTGTAGGTTCTTTTGGTACAAGGTGTGTAGTAGCGCGTGACCTGTACGGTCAGCTGCAGCACACGCGCGTTGTACCGCTTTTTCGCCATAGTTTGAGGTGTGACCACCAAACGGACGCTGATAAATAGTGCCGTCTTCGTTACGGTCAAACGGCATGCCCATGTGCTCAAGCTCATACACCACTTTTGGTGCTTCGCGGCACATGTACTCAATTGCGTCTTGGTCGCCGAGCCAATCTGAACCTTTTACGGTGTCATAAAAGTGAAAGTGCCAGTTGTCATTACTCATATTACCAAGACTGGCACCAATACCGCCCTGAGCCGCTACGGTGTGCGAGCGCGTTGGGAATACTTTGGTAATCACCGCAACATTCATACCCGCTTCTGCGAGCTGTAATGAGGCACGCATACCTGAACCGCCACCACCAACGATGACGGCATCATAGTTGAGGGTTTTGATGTTGCTGATGGTATTATCTTGTTTTGTCGCCATTACGGTTTTCCTAATGCTTGTTAAGTAAATACAAGGCTTTGGTGCTGCGCCTATCGGCCTTCTCTATTGTACGCTGAATAAACAATAAAAACAGCCATATTATCAAAGTCTTGCAACCACTTACTGAAATGTGCATAGCCATCATACCAAACGCGCCGACCATGTGTGGTGCTGATGATGACTTTATGGTAGCTTGACTGCAAGGCGGCGATAGACGTTATCGCGCGCCGCTACAGGTGTCGCTGAAAAAGATAAAACATGCGCTGTTTTGAGATTATACGACTGGTGCGGCAAAGCCATTGCCCCAAAAAATCATAATGCCCCAGAACAGATAAACAAAAATGGCAATAATCATCAGCGCCTGCAATACCAAGCGCAGACCTGATGCCTTTGCACCCAGCTTGCTGGTGGTGATGTAGTCGGTGAATACCGTCCACATACCAACCCACGCGTGACCGGCAAGCGCGATAATCGCCACCAGGCTAAACAAGCGCATCGGCAGACTGTTCATAAAGCCTGACCACTCAGCAAAGCCGACGTTGCCATGCGTTAAGAAAAAGCCCAGCATAACCACGCTATAGACCGCCAAGACGACCGCACTGATACGCTGTACAATCCAGTCACGCGAGCCTGAACCGGTAAGACCTGTGGCGCTTTTGATTCCTGAATCATTTTTAATCATTAGAACATCACCCAAACAAATGACGCGACAATTAAAATCGCTGCAATCACAAAGCTCACCACAGCCGCAGTACGACCAGATTTAAGCTCCTCGTTCATTCCCATATCAGCAAACAAGTGCTTCATACCCATCACAAAGTGATAAGCAATGGCGGCAACAAACACCCACGCCAAAAAGCGCACTAGGATATTGTCAAACACGGTAGCAAAGCTCTCAGGCGACGCCAAAGAGGTCTGTAGTAGCCACAGCATGACAGGGATAAGTAAAAATAAAATAATGCCAGAGATGCGATGCAAAATAGAGGCAATCGCGATCGGTGATTTTGCATTGACGCTAATCACTTGGCTCATAGATAGATTAATAGGTCGGTTGCTTTTCACAGCGGGCATCCTTTTTGCGGTTATACTCCTGTAACGACGGATGAGCGGTATGGCAATTGCTGCCGCACCCATAGTGCTACACGAGACGGATAAAATAAGGAAGAGCTAGCTGACTTGGCTTAGTTTGCGCTAAATTTGGGGTATGAAAAGGGCGAATAGGTCGTGAGCACCAGCCGTATCAAGCAGCCTCTGTCTGGTCGTTATCTGTCCTTTTCTTGACATGAGCCGACGACAATAACCCCATTTCTACACGATATGGGTAGCCATCAAGCAAAATCATGGGTAAAAAAAAGACAACACAGCGTCGTCAGAAACAAACGGTCGCAATAAACGCTACCAGAGAAGCCGTTGCCACGCCTGCATTTCACCTATCGATAAATCTCAGACTAACCCTGCAAACGTAACAAAATATAAGTCAATGCTTTGTGTGATCAATCGGTTTGCCTGAACATACCGCAAATGTAGCGAAGCTAATATCAGTCAAATTGCACTAATTATAAAATGACTGAGAAGTAATTACAAATTTATCCACTAAATAATGAATATCATGTAAATTTCAACAATTAGGCAGGTGCCAGCAATATAATGGCTCACGTTTTGCCAAGATAGTGATAATTATAACCCGATTTGCGGGTATGTTTTGTTAATTTGCCCGCTATTTTGACAAACGACGCTATAGCAGGCGTCAGCACGCTTGTTTTGGTCGGCATGGCTTAAATTATGCTATACAAATTTTAGTGATGCTCACCCATTTGGTATTTATTTACTAAATGAGAGGTAATACATATTTTGATACAAATGACTTAATCTGTCAGTGCCCTATTTATCAAGGATTTGCAGTACCCCCTGCCAAAACTTTTTTCAAATCAAGCACGATAGCTGCTAATATGATTTCACTCTAATAACTGTCAAATTTATGTTCATTCTTTCTTTTTTGGATGAACGGCAACGTTAAAAAACGTTCAAACAAGCGTTATGGTTTAACCAGCTACAATAAATGGAGAACAATTCATGGCTGATAACAATGCAAAATTGGTTGTAGATGACAAAGAATACGACCTTCCTGTCATGCACGGTACGCTAGGACGCCCTGTGCTTGACGCCAGCGCCTTCCAAGAAGCAGGCTACTGGTCATATGACCCAGGCTTTAAGGTCACCGCCCCTGTTGAATCAAAAATCACCTATATCGATGGTGGCAAAGGCGAGCTGCTACACCGTGGTTACCCGATTGACCAATTGGCTAAAAACGCAGAATACCTTGAAGTCTGCTACGCGCTATTGCATGGCGACTTGCCCAATCAAGAACAAAAAGACGATTTTTATAAAAAAGTTGGCAAGCACACCGCGGTACACGATCAGCTGCGTAAGTTCTTTGAAGGCTTCCGCCGCGACGCGCATCCTATGGCCATCATGGTCGGTGTGGTCGGCGCATTGTCTGCGTTCTATCACGAAGGGCTTGACGTCAGTGAAGAGCTGCACCGCGAAATCACGGCCATCCGTCTAATCGCCAAAATGCCAACCCTTGCTGCGATGAGCTATAAGTACTCACAAGGCGAGCCGTTCATGTACCCACGTAATGACTTTAATTACGCTGAGAACTTCTTGTACATGATGTTTGCGACCCCTGCGGATGTGGACTATAAAGTTAATCCAGTCATCGCCAAAGCCATGGACCGCATCTTTACCTTGCATGCAGACCATGAGCAAAACGCCTCAACGTCAACCGTACGTTTGGCAGGCTCAACAGGTGCCAACCCTTACGCGTGTATCGCAGCGGGTATCGCGGCATTGTGGGGACCATCGCACGGTGGCGCGAACGAAGCGGTACTAAAAATGCTCGATGAAATCGGTACGGTCGAAAATGTGCCAGAATTCATGGAAAAAGTAAAACGCCGTGAAGTCAAACTGATGGGCTTTGGTCACCGTGTCTACAAAAACTTCGACCCACGCGCGCAAGTCATGAAAGAGACTTGTGATGAAGTACTAGAAGCCCTAGGTATCGACGATCCTAAGCTTGAGCTTGCAATGAAACTTGAGCAAATTGCGCTAGAAGACCCGTACTTCATCGAGCGTAAACTGTATCCGAACGTGGATTTCTATTCAGGTATCATCCTAAAAGCCATCGGTATCCCAACCTCAATGTTCACGGTCATCTTCTCTTTGGCACGTGCTGCAGGCTGGATCAGCCATTGGCTTGAGATGCACAGCGCACCGTTTAGCATCGGTCGTCCACGTCAGCTCTATACTGGCGAGACGCGTCGCGACTTCGTAAACATCGAAGACCGCAAATAAGTACTGCATATAATAAAAAATCCCGCCATGTGCGGGATTTTTTGTGCGTGTTTGTTTTATAGCAACGCGCGCCTGCCAGCGTTATTCTTGCTGGTAGCTCTTTAGCGTCTGCTCGTATTTTTCAATCTGCTCATCGTAGTCTTTGATGGTGCTGTTGAACTTTTCCATTAAGGTTTCAAACTCTGCTTGCTGCGCTTTTTTCATATTTTGCATGTCGATGGCTTGCTGCGCTTCGATCTGTTGCCATACCTGATGCTGTACCACCAACCGCGCCAGCGCGGGGCTTTTTAATACCAGTCTGTCGGCAATCTCGGTATGCTCAAATAGGCTGGGCACCAAAGAGGCAATATTCAGCAAGGTGTTCATCTGCGCGGCGGTGAGCGGGGTATCGGCAGGCGCGTATAGCGCTTTCATCGCGTCTTGATACTGCTCGATGATGTCAGTCTCCGCGAGCTGCTCAGGGGCGCGAGGTTCAAGGGTGACCTTTTGTAGTACCGCCAAGTCGCGCTCACCCGCTTCAACGCTGGTATTGATGTCTTCTGCATCTATAGTTTCTGCGTCGCTGTCACTGCTGACGGCAGCATTGGTATCGGCAGTTTGTGCAATCGCTTGTGCGCTGGTGCTGTCGGTTTGTGCGTCAGCGGCTGGCGCTTCGGTGCTTGATGCGTCAGCGGCTGATGTGTTGTCCGCAGTAGCGTTCGGTGCGGTATCGCTTGCCTCTTGATTGCTGGTTGGGCTTGGTGTGCCTGTCGCATCGGCTGCCTGTAGTGACTCATACTCTGCCTGCAAGCGGCGCTGTAAGGCTTGTTTTTGCATCACATAGCGCGGCTGAAACGCTTCGATACGCGCGGCGGCGGACTCACTTGGGGTCATGGGCTTGGCAGCGGTATCTTCTGCGCTGGTGTCACTCTCAGGCGTGGGCGCAGGCTCGGTTTGCTGTTGGCAGGCGCTGAGTGACAAGACCCCTGAAAGCATGGCGGTATACAGCAGGCGTTTTTTACGGCGGGTGGTTGCCGTATGGTCAGGCATCGAGGTCGAGTGGGTAAACATCACAGCGCAGCTCCTATTGGTGAGTCAAATCAAGGCGTCAAAATGTGCTACAGCGGATGGTCGGTAGTCGTCACGACGTGTCTTGGCAATCTCTAGCAGCCAAAGGGGGCGACCAATCAATCAGTTGAGTATAGCGCGGCGCTGTTGCCTTATCGCATCTCGTTAGTAGTGATTGCATGTCCTACTGTAAATGTAGGCTTAACAACTCAAAACATTTTGCACGTTGGGGTTAAGTATCTATATTTGTGTTTAAAAATGGAATACAAGCCCTGAGCGCGTCACAGTTTTGCTTGCGCTTTGATAAGATAAAATAATCTTGCACCATACGTGCCTGCTGCTCTACCCCATAGGATAAAAAAGGCTTGTTCGGTAGCAGCTGGTAGCTGTAGCGGCGGCTACGCAGCGCCCCGCGTATGACCTTGATGCCGTGCTGATATTGCCACACGTGGGTGAGTTCGTGAATCAACCAGCTTTGGGTCAACAAGGGCTTTTTGCTAAAGTCGACTGTCCAGTCATCAGGGTGAAAGTAAATGTTGCCGTTTGGACTGACGGCGTAGTTTTTCAGCACCCACCATGTGGTTTTTAGACGGATGTCATCGAGCTGTAGCGCATCGCCGAACACCGATTGTGCAAGCGCGCGCTCACCTGCGCTCAAGGCGCGCGATTGCGGATAGCGCCATGCATGATGCCGCGCGCGTAGAGTGAGGGCGTCGCTGATACGGGCTATACGCAGACGTTCTTTAAGCATACATACGCTCCTAAGTGATATAAACAATGAACCAATAAAATGATGCGCTTATTTTAGCAGCACGCCATCAGGATTGCGCTGCTATCCCTCACGCAGCACTGATGTATGGACACAATTCCTACATTTGTCAGGTGGCTTTTTGCTACAGCTGCGCTACCCTAGCGGACATCTATTGATTTACGGATGGATGGCAACCATTAATTGCACGTAGTCAGCCGACTGTCTATGATAAGGCGCATGGTATCCTTGAGTTGATAACTGGATATCGCCCGTCTTATGCAAGCTACCGCTTATCGAATACCAAACACGTTGTTTTTATGATGGTCAGCCCCTGACCACGCGCTTGAGGATGTTATGCCTGCTGTTTCGCCTACCGATATACCCCTTGCCCAACGAATGCGCCCAAAGACTCTGGATGCGGTGATTGGTCAGCGCCATTTGTTGTCAAAGGGCGCACCGCTGCGCCGTCTGGTCGAGCATGGACACTTGCCTTCCATCATTTTGCATGGTGAGGCAGGCGTTGGCAAAACGACCATTGCCATGCTGCTTGCCGATGCGGTCAATCGTCCGTTTCATTCTTTATCGGCATTGACCACAGGCGTCAAGCAGCTGCGCGAGGTGTTAGAGAGCAAAGACACGCTGAGCCTATCGGCACCTGTGGTGTTTATTGATGAGATACACCGCTTTAATAAGGGTCAACAAGATGCCTTGCTTGGGGCGGTCGAAGCAGGCGACATTACCTTAATTGGGGCGACCACAGAAAACCCCTCTTTTAGTATCAATAATGCCCTGCTCTCTCGCTGCCAGACCTATCGCTTGGAACCTTTGACACACGGTCAAATCGCTAAATTGCTCGAGCGGGCGACACTTGAGGACAACATACTTAAAACCCTTGATATTAACCTCAAAGCCTCGGACACCATCGCGGACTTGGCACATGGCGATGCGCGTAAAGCGCTCAATATCCTAGAAATCGCGGTGCAAACAGCCGATCGCAGTAAGGGCACGCTGACCATTGATGACCCGCTGGTCAGCAGCGTGGCGCAAAGTGCGCTCATCAAATACGATAAAGATGGCGAGCAGCATTACAACATCGTCTCAGCCATGATTAAGTCGATTCGCGGCTCAGACCCTGATGCGGCGCTGTATTGGATGGCGCGGATGTTGGTGGCGGGTGAGCCTGCGGACTTTATCGCGCGGCGCTTGGTGATCGCTGCCAGTGAAGATATTGGCAATGCCAACCCCAATGCCTTACTGCTTGCCGATGCAGCGCTGCGTAGCGTACAGTCTATCGGCATGCCCGAGGCGCGTATTATCTTGGGGCAAGTGGTGGTGTATTTGGCGACCAGTGCCAAAAGCAACAGCACCTACAAAGCCATCAATGCTGCCATGGCACTCGCTGAAAAAGACGCGTCACCTGTGCCGATGCATCTGCGTAATGGCACGACCAAACTGATGCGCCAGCAAGGCTATGGTCAAGGCTATATCTACCCGCATGACCATCCGCATCACTACCACCCGCAAGCGTACTTGCCTGAAAATCTGGCAGGCACACGGTTTTATGAGTATGCGGACAATCAGCGCGAGCAGCACAGCAAAAAATTCATGCATTGGCTCAAAAAACGGCATTAAAACAGGTAGCAGCTCAGGCGACGGCAGGCGGGGCGTTCTGATACGCACCGCAAACAGACGAATCGACCATAAGGTAGACGGACACTACAGCAAAACCTCAAAAAAATCGTTAGAATAACCGCATGCCTGTATATCACCATTTTTCGTATGTGCCACCCATGACGCATCAGCGCTTGTGCCTATAAAAGCGCGGTGGGCATGCACAGCGGACAGGCTGATTGCAGATAACCCATAATGCATCACCATGCATCATAAATGACTGAGATAACTATGACTTTAAATACCATTCCTGAGATTTTAGATGACATCCGCGCAGGCAAGATGGTCATCTTTATGGATGATGAAGACCGCGAGAATGAAGGCGACCTGATCATGGCCGCCACACACGTACGCCCTGACGATATCAACTTTATGATTACTCATGCGCGCGGCTTGGTGTGCTTGACCCTATCAGAAGCACGCGCACGCCAGCTTGAATTGCCGCTGATGTCTGATCGCAACGAAGCCAAATTCAGCACTAACTTTACCGTATCGATTGAAGCGGCCGAAGGCGTGACGACGGGCATCTCGGCGGCCGACCGTGCGCGTACCATTCAAGCGGCTGTCTCGGCGACCGCGAAAGCGAGCGATGTGGTACAGCCAGGGCACATCTTCCCCATCGTAGCGCGTAACGGCGGCGTACTGCACCGCGCAGGTCATACCGAAGCGGGCTGCGACTTGGCGCGTCTTGCGGGTCTTGAGCCTGCCTCGGTACTCGTTGAGATTATCAATGCCGACGGCACCATGGCTCGCCGCCCTGACCTTGAAGTATTTGCCAAAGAGCATAACCTAAAAATCGGTACGATTAGCGATTTGATCAATTACCGCATTGCCAATGAGCAGACCATCGAAGAAGTCGATGCCAAGCCCTTTGACACCGAGTACGGTACCTTTACCTTGCACCGCTTCCGCGAGTTCGGTGCGGACGAGACGCATTTGGCATTGGTCAAAGGCGATGTCACCGAAGGCGTGAGCACCGTGCGCGTACATGGTTTTCATCCGCTGCGTGACCTGTTCGCTGCCAAGAGCGATGCCACAGGGCGCGGCGGCTGGAGCGTCCAATCAGCGCTTAAAGAAATCAGCCAGTCACCCCGTGGCGCGCTGGTCTGGATTGCCAGCAATGAGCCTGTAGACTTGGGCGATGCGCTCGAGCGTGCGGCAAACAACCAGTCACTGACCACCATCAGCCAGCAGCCGTACCGCAGCATCGGTGTGGGCGCACAGATTTTGCGTCATCTTGGTATCCGTGATATGCGTCTGCTGTCCTCACCCATGAAGTTTCATGCCCTATCAGGCTTTGAGCTGAACGTGGTGGAGTCGGTCGCCGCGCCAAGCGATGACGCGTAAACCATACGCTACGTTTATCGCTGTTCAGTGCGTACACATAAAAAACCCATCGTGATGATGGGTTTTTTTACGACCTAAATTAAATATCAAGCGATATCAGGCGCATGCCCGACGCTGCGTTCTAACTCTATTACCGCTTGGCGCTCGTCATCTGACCACGGCAGCTTGTGCGCGGCGTTGCTGTCCAGACGAACCACCACCGCTTCAGCAGTGGCGACAATCGCTTGCTGCGCTGTGCTGTAATAGCTATAACCCATCGTGATGCTGGTCGTGCCCAAGCGCTGACAGCGCACACCAATCAGTAGTGTATCAGGATAGGTAACAGGGCGCATATATTGACAGCTCGACTGTGCCAGCACGGTGACCATACTGCCATCAAACATACCGAGCGCCTGCAAATAGGCGATACGTGCCGACTCGGCATAACGGTAGTAGACCACGTTGTTTAGATGATTGAACGCATCCATCTCGCCCCACTGCATAAGCTGCGTGTGTATCACAGGATAGTCGTGTAGCGCGTCAGGCGTGCTGGGTGTGGCATTGGGTGCAGACATGGCAAAACCTCATGGTATCTGATCAATAAAAAAATTGTCTCTATCATCACGTACAACCGCCGTCAGCGGCGATGCAAAACCTTGACCTTGACATCATCAAACCCACTGCGCGCATTATCTTAGCGTTTTGGCTCTGCCAATACTTGATTGGTAAATAAAGGCGTCGGTGTCGGCGCGGCAGCAATCAACACATCAATGCTGCGCTGCACGTCTGAAAAGCTTTGCGGCGCGGGTAAGGCAGACAGATTGCTCGCGGTAGAAGGTGCATTCTCTGTCGAGGCGTCTTTATCTTTATCCTTAGCATCAGGCTGGCGCGGCTGACTGTCCACCAGCACTTTTAGCTGCTCGCGGGCTTGGGTCAGATGACTGATAAGCTGGTCTTTTTGGTGCATATTGCTCGACTGCATCGCTAGATTAAGCGTCATAATCACCTCAGAGACGACCAGCTCGCGCGCGCTAAGCGGCTGCACGGTCGTGCGATTGCCGTCTCGAATTTTGGTTTTGTGCGCGTACAGATAGCGCTGCAGGTTTTGAATGGCAAGGTTTTGTAGCTGCCAAGGGCTCGGCTGTGCAGCTTTGGCTTGCAGGCGCTCGATGTCTTTGCTCAAGCTTTGGCGCAGCACGATGGTCAAGGCAGGGGCAATCTCATTGCTGCCTTGCGACAGCTGCCACTGTAATCCGCGCAAAAGCTCAACCGCAGAGGCATAGTCATTGTCAAGCAGCAGGCTATCGACTGCTTTGATTTGGATACGCAGCAAGGCGAGCTGATTTTGGGCTTGGTTGTTGGGCGCTGCGCTTGGTGCTGGCGCGGCGGCTTGACTGATGGCGAACAGACGATCGTCCATATCGTTTAAACGCCCGACCACTTGCTCATTGCTTTGTAAGCGGTCTTGCATCTTGCGCTCAAAGCGCTGCTGGCTGACGTACAGCCACACCACCGCGATCAGCAAAACCAGCAGCACCAGCCACTGTAGCCACAGCAGCAGACTGGTCGCCTGTCGGCGCTGCTGCCCCGCTGATGGGGTTTGAGAAGAATCTGACTGCGTAGACATAAAGCTGCACCATTAATGAGTCTGTGAAGCCTATCTATGAATCACAGATAGCGCCAAGATAAAATCATACTGCCTTAGCTCTAGGCAGTGGTCTGCTGCATCGCATCGTAAATCAGCGGTGGGTCGAGCGCCTCTACTGTGACGCAAACGAGCTGCTGCTCTGTCAGCAGTTGTGTCAGACGCGTCCCAAGCACGATGTAGCGAAAGTCGGTCAGCCGCTGCCCAAACACAGGCGCATCCGTTTGCGTTGGCACATTGTGACTGAGCGTATGTACCCAATGCTCAAAAGCGGCGCCACTACTGATCAGTACCCACGGGGCGCGGGTTGCGGCTTTACTGCCATGACGCGCGACATACTGCGCCTGCCATGCGCGATAGTGCGCTTGGGCGCTGGTAGGCATCGTGCGCGCGTACCACGCGATGCTGTCAACCTGTATTCCGCGAGCGTGTAGATGCTCAACCAGCAGCCGTCTGCCGCCATGACCACGCCATATCAGCACCCGCGCGCCTGCTGACAACTGCGCAATCTCAGGCATCGCAATCAGCCCTTCATTGCTGCTGATAGCAGGCATGGTGAGCGTGTCTGTGGGCAGCATGTCCGCTTGTTGAAGTACGGTATACGTCCGCTTACCCACCGCAATCACATGAGCTTGACAGGGCGCTTCCGCTGAGCGCTCACGCAGCGCCGCCAGACCGTATGCCGCTGCCGTTGGGCTGATGACCACCAGTGCCTGATACACCCCCGCCTGCCACTGCGCTAAATAGCCGTGCTCTTCTGCTGTGATGCTACACGGCGTGAGCGTCAGCATGGGTATCTCCGCCACCTCAACCGCACGCGCGCGCAAGTAAGCACTCAAAGACGCCGCACGCGCAGTGGGGCGGGTGTTAATCAATACAGGCGGGCTGATAGCGGCTGTCATGAGCGTATGTACCTTTGCACAGACAGTCTAGTCGTCGCTCAGCGCACTTAAGATCTCTTGCGCCCCTTGCGACAGCAGTTGCTCTGCCACCGTAATGCCCAGCGCATTGGCTTGCGCCTCCATTTGCGCCTGCGAGCCGCTTACGACCGTGCGCGCTTCTGCTTTTAGCAGTACGCTACCGTCCGCCTCGCCCACACGTCCGCGCAGCCACAACTCAGTTTGCGGCGCTTGGCTGTCGCCTTCAGGCACCGTGGTGTCGAGTACAGCAAAGGCCGCAATTGGGACTTGGCAGCCGCCTTCTAAATGACGGTTCAGCGCACGCTCAGCCATCAGACGCAGACGCGCATGGGCATCATTTAACGGCTCAAGCAGCGCCAATACGTCGTCGTCATCACTGCGACACTCAATAGCAAGTGCGCCTTGACCGACCGCAGGCAAGCAGATATCGATATCCAGCTCGCCGCGAATACGCGCTTCGAGTCCAATGCGTTTTAGCCCACTGGTGGCAAGAATAATGGCATCGTACTCGCCAGCATCAAGCTTGCCAAGGCGCGTGCCCACATTGCCGCGTAAGGTCTTAATCTGTAAGTCTGGGCGGTGGTGCTTTAATTGGCACTGACGGCGTAGGCTTGAGGTGCCCACCACTGCGCCCTCTGGCAGCGCGTCAAGACTGTCGTAGGTGTTTGAGACAAACGCATCAGTCGGTGCGGCGCGCGTGCAATACGCACCGAGCATCAAGCCATCTGGCAGCTGCATGGGCACGTCTTTTAAGGAGTGTACAGCGATATCCGCTTCATGCGCGTACATGGCCTGCTCAAGTTCTTTGACAAACAAGCCCTTACCGCCAATTTTTGCCAAAGGGGTGTCCAAAATTTTGTCACCCTTAGTGACGATTTTGAGCAGCTCAATGTTAAGCGTCGGATACAGCGCCAGCAAACGCTCGCGAATATGCTCCGCTTGCCATAAGGCCAAGGGACTTTGACGGGTTGCAATGGTTAATGTATCAATCGCAGGCTTTGGTGGGGTACTCATAACTGACCTCAATAATGGTGCTCAACACAGATGCAAAAAAATACCCCTATTTAAGCATAAATAAGGGGTAGATGATATGTACAGATGCGCCCGAGCTAGCGTGCATTACATGTTTTGTATCTTATCACGCAGCGCAGGCAAGTGGCGACGGCTGACTGCAAGCGTCTCATTAATGCCTTTAAAACGCACCTGATATTGACCTGTGTCGACCGTTTCTAGGTAATCTAAATAGCTCAGATTAATAATGGCATTGCGGTGGACACGGAATAAGCGCTCACCGAACTCTTGCTCCAGCTCTTTTAGGGTATCGTCAATCAAGACGATGCCGTCTTTGTGGCGTACTTTGACGTACTTTTGATCGGCCGTAAAATAAAACACGTCTTTTAGGCTAATCAGCTCCACGCCGCGATGGGTACGCGCCGCAATATGCTCACGAATCGGACGCGCGGTTGGGTCTTCGAGCTTACGAATCTCGTTCAGCTGCGCCGCGTTTAGATTTTTGGCTTTGCCCAAAGCTTCAATCAGCTCGTCTTTATTGGCGGGCTTGAGCAAATAGCCAATCGCATTCGCCTTAAATGCAGCAATGGCGTAATGGTCATAAGCGGTAACAAAAATCACCGCAGGCGGATGCTCAAGGTCGTTGAGCGCCTGAGCGCAGCGTACCCCATCCATTTCAGGCATTCTGATGTCGAGTAAAATCACATCGGGCTGCTTTGCCTTGACCACACTTACCGCTTCAGCACCCGTTGTGGCTTGGGCAACCACTTCGTGACCTGATTCTTGTACAATTCTGACCAAACGCTCGCGCGCAAGTGGCTCATCATCACAAATTACAATCCGCATGTAAATTCCTCTGTTACAGCCTACCGAAATACGTTTCGGCTCTTTTAATCAACCTTATGGGCTTTTGTCTTTCCTACTTTACCAAATAAAGCGCAATTGTATATATCATCATGAACAGATATCTGCACATTGTACGACAATTTTTTGCAATGTCTTTTATATTCACGTCTTGACATTGCTTCAGTGGCGTCAGGCAACAGCACAATAAGGGGTATCAGGTGCTTATTTGCTAATGAGTGCTATTTCATTAAAGCAAGTAAATATTGAGTTAATCAATATAATTTAATGTTTCTATAACTAGCAACCAGTGCAGCAAAAAATATACCATTATCTGGCTCAGCGGTATATATAGCAGACGACGGTCATCAATTGTGCTCAAAAATTGATATTTTCTTAACAAACGTCCCAGTCACAACCCCGTCATAACCCTACATCTTGTAAGGGATAATGAATGCTGGTGACAATATTTTCGCGATTGACGGTGCTGGTGATGTCGGCAGTTTCACCAAAATATGCCTGCAAGCGCTCGGCTTGGATTCTAAAATCGAGCCGCTGGCGCAAGTCGTGTAGCACAATAAAGGTTTTGTTCGGGAGGGTGACGGTGACGGTGACGCGCACATGGTGCTGCTCCCAAACCGCTTTGATATCAATCACAATCGTCTCGGTGGTCACCTCGACCACGTTGGAGAGCATTTTTTCGAGCACCCCTTGCAAGGTCAATGCGGTGATGACCATGTCGTACATCACCTCATCATCAGGCAACTGCCAATGCACCACCAGCTTTTCAGACAGGCGACTCGACTCAATAGCCAAGTAATGCTCACACAAGGCAATCTCTTCTTCAAAACTGATTTCATGAATGCCGCTAAAGCTTGCGCGAAATAAGGCGGAGATGTCTTGTAGCAGCTCGGCGGCCTTGGGCGGGTCGGACTCGATTAGGGAGTTCAGGCTATTGATAGTGTTGAAAAAAAAGTGCGGCGCAATACGCGCTTTAATCAAGTCATTTTGGGCGGCCAGCTTTTGCTCAAACGATTGCTTCAGCGCCATCATCTCGCGGTGGCGACGCATAAAATACAGCAAAAACACAAAAGCAAAACCGCCGGTAATCACCATCATCAAACAGACATTTAATATAAAGTCCGCACGGTCATAAACCATCAGCCCCAGATTGATCATCATCAGCATGACCACAGTCACCCAGAAGGCGGAGCTCAGCGTAAAGATAAAGAGCACGCTTAAGCTCGCTTTGATGCTGCTCATGTGCTTAAAAGTGGGACGCAGGTAATCAATCAAATAGGCGGCTGGGATGACGGTTAACACGTTTTTGACCACGCGACCTGAAAAGCGCGTCAAGAACTGCATCCACGTGTCAAGGTCGTGGCGGTCAATCACGGTGACAAACAAGGACCAAAAAAACAGGTACAACAGCCACTGCCAAGGTGACATCATCTGCATGAGCCTAGGTATAAAAAACTCTAAGCGCTCAGCTAGTAAGGCAACCTCATCCTTTGCTATACTGGAGCCCTTATTTTTTTGACTTGTATTAGACCAATATGAATGCCACTTCTTCAAATCCTAATAATCCCAAGCAAGATAAAAATTCAGGTGTCTCTGATTCTAGCATGAATACCCCATCGACAGACAACAGCACCATGGTCGGTCAGCAAATGTGGGGCGGACGCTTTAGCGAGGCGACCGACAGCTTCGTCGCCGCATTTACCGCGTCCGTCGGCTTTGATCAGCGTTTCGCCCGTCACGATATCGAAGGCTCTATCGCGCATGCGACCATGCTAAAAGAATGCCAAATCTTGAGCGAAGAAGACGTTGCGACCATTATTGATGGTCTCAAACAAGTCTTGGCAGAGATTGAGGCAGGCGAGTTTAACTGGTCCGTGACCCTAGAAGACGTACACATGAACGTCGAATCGCGTCTTACCGACATCGTCGGTGCGGTCGGTAAAAAGCTGCATACAGGACGCAGCCGCAATGACCAAGTGGCGACCGACATCCGCCTATGGCTGCGCGAAGAGACCGACAACATTATCGCGCTACTCATCCGCTTGCAGCGGGGTCTGCTCGGTCTTGCTGCCCAGCACACCGACACCATCATGCCCGGCTTTACCCATTTACAAACCGCACAGCCTGTGAGCTTTGGGCATCACGTGATGGCATGGTTTGAGATGCTCTATCGTGATACTGAGCGCCTCATCGACGCGCGTCGCCGTATCAATCAGATGCCTCTTGGCAGCGCGGCGCTGGCAGGCACGACCTTCCCTATCGACCGCACCATCACCGCCGAACTGCTCGGCTTTGAAGGCATTTGCCAAAACTCACTAGACGCGGTATCTGACCGTGACTTTGCCATTGAGTTCACCGCTGCGGCATCTATCCTTATGATGCATCTGTCGCGCATGAGTGAAGAGATTATCCTATGGATGTCCGCGCAGTTTAACTTTGTACAGATTCCTGACCGCTTCTGTACCGGCTCCTCCATCATGCCGCAAAAGAAAAACCCAGACGTGCCTGAGCTGGTACGTGGTAAGGCGGCGCGCGTATTCGGTCAGTTGACCACCTTGCTGACGCTGATGAAAAACCAGCCGCTTGCGTACAATAAAGACAACCAAGAAGACAAAGAGCCATTATTTGACTGCGTCGATACGCTAACAGGCTCGCTATTGGCGTTCGCCGATATGCTGCCGAACATCGTACCGAACAAAGACAGCATGCGCGAGGCGACCATGAAAGGCTACGCCACGGCGACCGACTTGGCGGATTACTTGGTACGCCGCGGTGTGGCGTTCCGTGACGCACACGAAGTCGTTGGCAATGCCGTTGCCCTTGGCATTCAAGAAGGCGTTGATTTAAGCGACTTGTCTTTGGCGCAATTGCAATCGTTCAGCGATGCGATTGGTGATGATGTGTTTGACTACTTGACGCTAGAAGGCTCACTCGCTGCCCGTGACCACTTGGGCGGTACAGCACCGAACCAAGTACGCCAAGCGATTGAGCGCGCGCACGCCCGTATCGATGCGCTAGAGGCGTAATACGCACCACCGATAGCGGCGATTGGCTTGCCCCATTGCCCGCCTCAATCCAAGCACCCGCGATATTGCGGGTGTTTTTGTTGTGAGAATCAGGTAAAGTAACCACTAAGTGCCCCTTATAATAACTAGAGTCTATGAAGGAGAAGATTATGGCGGAGACCTTTAATCCACAGAATAACACCGTCTTTTGTCGCAAATACAAGCAAGATTTGCCCAAGATGTCTTATCCCCCATTCCCCAACAAGTTGGGACAAGAGCTGCAAGACACGGTATCGGACAAGGCGTGGAAAGAGTGGCTCGAGCACCAAACCATGCTGATTAATGAAAATCATCTGAGCATGATGGACCCTGAGGCAAAGCAATTTTTGACCGAGCAGCGCAATAAGTTTTTGGACAACGAAGACTACGAGCGCCCACAAGGGTGGACGCCTGAAAACAAATAACGCCTAAAAAAAGGGTCTGCTCACATTGGCAGACCCTTTTTTTTGCTGCTTGGCTCAGCTGTCTTTTGCAGCATCGACCGCTTGCTTGACGGTATGAAAATCGCTGTGGCGCACATCGGTGCCGCTACTGATATAAATGACCAACTCGGCAAGGTTGCGCGCATGGTCGCCAATACGCTCAAGCGCGCGCAGTACCCACATCAGATTCATCACTTGTGTGACTTGGCGGGCGTCTGCCATCACATACGTCATCAAGGCGCGTACCGCCGATTGGTATTCAAAATCGACGCTACCATCATCACGCATCACCTCAAACGCCTGCTCCGCTTGCAGATTTTCAAAAGACATCAGCGCACTGTGTAGCATCAAGCGCACCTGATTGCTCAGATGCTGTACCTCGTGGTGGCAGTAAGTGTTGTGATTGTCGGCGGCCACTTGTTTTGCCATGTGCGCGATTTTGGTCGCCTCATCGCCGATGCGCTCGATATCGACCACGCCTTTACTGATGGCCATCACGTAACGCAGGTCACGCGCGGCAGGCTGACGGCGCGCAAGCAGCAGCAAGACATGCTCATCGACCTGCATCTCCATCTGATTGACTTGGCTGTCTTGCTCAATCACTTGGCTGGCAAGCATGCTGTCGCCCTCTATCAAGGCGCGCATAGCGTGTGCCACTTGCTCGCCGACAAGCGCACCCATCGCCAAAAACAGGCTGGTGGTTTCTTTTAAATCATGGTCAAAGCTGCGCGAGGTATGCGCCATTTGATGCGGCATAACGGTGTCCTTACAAGGCAATAATAAGACAAAAAAGATGCCGCAAAAGTGGCGGCATCGGTCATGCAAAAGGCAGCTTAGCCGTAGCGTCCTGTGATGTAGTCTTCGGTGGCTTGCTGAGTGGGATTGGTAAAGACTTGGTCGGTCTTGCCAATCTCAACCATATCGCCCAGATACATATACGCGGTGTAGTCAGAGATACGCGCCGCTTGCTGCATGTTGTGCGTCACAATGGCGATGGTGTAGTCTTGTTTTAAGTCTTCAATCAAGTCTTCAATCGCGCCTGTTGAGATGGGATCAAGTGCTGAGGTTGGTTCATCGAGTAGCAGCACTTCAGGCTTGGTCGCCACGCCGCGCGCGATACACAGACGCTGCTGCTGACCGCCTGAGAGTGACAGCCCTGAAGCGTTTAGCTTGTCTTTGACCTCATCCCATAGCGCTGCTTTTTTAAGTGCCCATTCGACGCGCTCGGCAAGCTCGGCTTTGGACATCTTTTCGTACAGACGTACACCAAAGGCAACGTTGTCAAAGATAGACATCGGGAATGGCGTTGGCTTTTGGAACACCATGCCGACGCGAGCGCGCAGCAAGTTCACATCGACCGACTTGTCCAGAATATTTTGTCCATCAAGGATGATTTGCCCATCCGCGCGCATGTTGGGGTATAGGTCATACATGCGGTTAAAGGTACGCAGCAGGGTTGATTTGCCGCAGCCTGATGGTCCGATAAACGCGGTCACTTTGCGGTCTGGAATGTCGATAGAGATGTTTTTTAGCGCGTGAAAATCGCCGTAATGGAAGTTTAAATCACGGATTTGCATTTTTGCAGCGGGCGCAACGTCGTCTTGCTTGCTGGTCGCGGTGGTTGCTTGGCTGTGCACCACAGGCGCTGATACTGGGGTATGCAGGGTTTTTGTATTCACGGCAGTATGGTCTTCTGTAGTGGCTGGTGTGGAGGTAAACACTTTTTTGCTGGTTTTGGTCGCGATGTCTGTCATGGGAGTATCCTTTTTGTCTGTCTGATATGCGTTGTTATACAAGCGATGTACGGTTATGGGCGGCGCGTTAGTGTTTTTCGCGCGCGCCGATGTAACGCGCGATAACGTTAAGCGCCAGCACCGTAAAGGTAATCAGTAATGCCGCCGCCCATGCTAAGGCGTGCCAGTTGTCGTACGGGCTCATGGCAAACTGATAAATCGTGTTGGGCATGTTGCCCATCGCTTTACTCATATCTAAGCTAAAGTATTGGTTGTTCAGCGCGGTAAATAGCAATGGCGCGGTCTCACCAGTGATACGGGCAAAAGCCAAAAGTACGCCAGTGGTCAAACCTGCACGCGCCGCTTTAACAGTCACGCCAAGCACCAGTTTCCACTTGGGCGTGCCAAGCGCGTATGCCGCTTCGCGCAAAGTATTCGGTACCAGCAGCAGCATGTTTTCGGTGGTACGTACGACCACAGGAATCACAATCAGTGCCAACGCACACGCGCCTGCCCAGCCTGAAAAGCTGCCGTTTTTGACCATCAAGGCATAGATGAACAGACCGATGACGATAGACGGCGCGGACAATAAGATGTCATTTAAAAAGCGAATCACTTGCCCAAGCTTGTTGCCGCCTGAAAACTCCGCCAAATAAATCCCTGCCAACATGCCAATCGGCGCACCGATAAACAGACCACTGCTGGCAATCATCACCGAACCGACGATGGCGTTACGCAAACCACCATCGGTCATCGGCGGCGGGGTATCGGCGGTAAAGACAGGCATCTGTACCAGACCGCTCATCCCTTCGATACCGAGGGTGACCAAAATCCACAGCAGCCAAAACAGACCGAATATCATGGCAAAAGACGCAAAGCCCAAACCGACTTTGTTCCAAAGGCGGCGGCGACGGTACAAGCCACGGTCAATCTTTTGCGCGGGTGTGGTTGAGAGGGGTGATACCGCAGTCAAGCTAGACATGCACATATTCCTTTTGATTCATCGGTCGCTGGATTGACCACTCATACAAAATAACGCAGATTAAAACTCAATAAGAAACACGCAGCGACCTAGTGTCCTGCGCGCTTGTCCATATTGCGCAGCATCAAACGTGAGATGCTCAGCACCACAAAGGTAATCATAAATAGAATCAAGCCCAAGTGTAGCAACGATGACAGATGCAGCGGGTCAGAGGCTTCAGCGAACTCATTGGCGAGCGCCGAGGTAATCGACACGCCTGAGGCGAACATACTTGGGTTGATGTTAAAGGTATTACCAATCAAAAAGGTCACCGCCATGGTCTCACCCAGCGCACGACCCAAACCGAGAATCACCCCGCCCACGACGCCTGTCTTGGTATAAGGCAAGATGATTTTGAACATCACTTCCCATGTGGTGGCGCCCATGCCGTACGCCGACTCTTTGAGCAGGCTTGGCACGACCATAAACACATCACGCATGGTCGCGGCGATAAACGGAATAATCATAATCGCCAACACGAGCGCGGCGGTAAACAGACCAATCCCCATCGGCGCACCAATGAACAATTTGCCAATCACAGGCAAGTCGCCCAGATTCTCTGTCAGCCATGGCTGAATGTTATTGCCAAAAAATGGCGCAAACACAAACAGACCCCACATGCCATAAATGATGGACGGGATACCCGCCAGCAGCTCGATAGCAATGCCCAATGGCTTCTTTAAAAAGTTCGGGCACAGCTCCGTCAAAAAGATGGCAATACCAAAGCTGATAGGCACCGCAATCACAATCGCCATAATCGAGGTCATGACCGTACCGTAAATCGGTGCCAGTGCCCCGTACTCGCCAGCGACAGGGTCCCAGTTGTTGCTGGTATAAAAATCCAGCCCAAAGGTCTGCATGCTTGGCCACGCACCCACCACCAAAGAGACCAAAATCGCCCCTAAGCTGAGCAGTACAAAAACGGCCGCCGCCTTGGTCGTGTTTACAAAGATGGCATCTAAGCGCTTTTGTTTTGCCAATTGTGTTTGCAGATTAAGCCCTGCCATAGTCACCTCAACGTTACGGTCATTACTCGGATGGATGCGATAAATACAAACGATGAAACGACGCCTGCAACCTGCCTTTTGGCTTGGTCACAGACGTCTGTTTCTGCTTACGGCTTATTGTGGGGTGTAGACAGGGTTGCCATCCTTATCCACCACTTGCTTCCAGCTGTCTTTAAACAGTGCCGCAGCGGTGTCAGAGAAAGGCACATAGTCCAGCTCTGTTGCGGCCGCGTCGCCTTGGTCATACGCCCAGTTAAAGAAGTTCAGCACGCCTGCCACTTGTTTTGGATCTTGTGGCTGCTTGTGTACCAAGATAAAGGTCGCCGCAGCGATAGGCCATGCTTGGTCGGTTTCTGAGTTGGTGATGACTTTATAAAAGCCTTTTTGCTGTGACCAATCGATGTCGCCTGCTGCCGCAAAGCTGTCGATTGATGGCTGCACAAAATTGCCTGCCGCGTTCTTTAGGGTCACGTGTGACATGTTGTTTTGCTTAGCGTACGCGTACTCAACATAGCCGATAGAGTTTTGCATACGGTTCACGTAGCTTGCCACGCCTTCGTTGCCTTTACCTGCCGCGCCGCGGTCAGAGGTTGGCCACTTAACGGTTTTGTCCACACCAACGCTGCTTTGCCACTCTGGCGATACTTTTGCCAAGTAATCGGTAAAGTTAAAAGTCGTGCCTGAGCCGTCTGAGCGGAATACGGTGGTGATTGGGCTGTCTGGTAGCGTCAAGTCTGGGTTTAGCGCTTTGATTGCCGCGTCATTCCAGTTGCTGATGTTGCCAAGATAGATGTCTGCCAATACTTTACCGTCAAGCTTTAGCGCGCCAGGCTCGATGCCTTCGATATTCACGACAGGTACCACGCCACCGATAACGGTTGGGAACTGAATCAAGCCTTCTTTTTCTAATTCTTCTGGCGTCATTGGCGCATCAGAGGCACCAAAATCAACCGTACCTGCAGTGATTTGCTTGATGCCGCCTGATGAACCGATAGACTGATAGTTCACCTGACCTTTGGTCGCTGCATTGTAGTCGGCTGACCACTTGGCATAGATAGGCTGCGGGAATGATGCACCCGCGCCAGTGATGCTCATAGAGACTTTATCGCTATCGACAGGCGCGGCACTGGCCGACTGCTGCGTGCCATCAGCACTGGTGGCAGGAGCAGTTGCTGCGCTGTTATCCGCCGCAGGCTCTGCGGTATCGGTTGATTGATTACATGCCGTAAGCATGAGGGTACAACTGACGGCGACGGCTAATAACGAAAGACGCATGTAAAACTCCTAAAGTTTAACAACTGCTATAAAAAGGATGTTCCTTGAATGCGTTGTATTTTGCCTATCTTTAATGACAGTTTTATGACAATCTCAGCGCGCCTGTTTTTATTAAAAAATATTTTTAAATCAATGCTATAAATAAATACAGACCGCGCTATGTGACCAAAAGACGCTAAAAATGACATAAAGGCGGCAGTTTTTTTGTTAAAAAAGCATTTGCCAAAATAGTATTAGCCGCCTGCCATGAAGTTTGTTAGTATGGGGCAGATGAACAACACTGGCAGACTCGGGGTGCGGTGTGTGATGTTCGTGGCAAAACGCCACCAGACATTGCCCATTCGCTGAGATTTCACCCGCTGAACCTGATGCGGTTAGTACCGACGCAGGGAAGTCTGAGATGATGTATGGTAGGGTTGTTTGGCGTGCAGAAATGCATGGGTTCAGCGCCATTGGTGCTGGATGCCATTTGCCGATAGACAACAGCGCAGCGTGCCCAGTCAGTGGATACATTGCGGTGATGACGACACCCACCTTGCATGATTACTCCCCCCGCGTTTCTGGCGGTGTTGCTGTTTTTAACCAACACGCTAGGATTGCATATGAGTACTTCAACCGATGCCCGTCCCGCTGACAAGCGTGCGGACGCGCTTAAAACCCCAGCCCACCGCAACGCTAAAGACGCCCGCTTTGAAGAAGAAGCGCGCGATCTTGAACGCGTTTTGCCCGCCTCCAAAAAAGTCTATATCCAAGGCTCACGCCCAGATATTCAAGTGCCGATGCGCGAGATTACCTTAACCGACACCCCTGTCGGCGGTACAGGCGCAAAAGAAGGCGAGCACAACCCGCCGTTTTATGTCTATGACACCTCAGGCGTCTACACCGACCCCAATCACAGCGTGGACTTGACCCGTGGTCTGCCCAAGCTGCGTGAGGCGTGGATTGAGGAGCGCGGCGATACCGAACGCTTAGAGCAGCTATCGAGCAGCTATGGTCAAGCGCGCGAGCGTGACATCACCACTGCCAATTTGCGCTTTGCACATATCGACAAGCCGCGCCGTGCCAAAGCGGGCGCGAACGTCACGCAAATGTACTATGCGCGCCGCGGTATCATCACCCCAGAGATGGAATACATCGCCATCCGCGAGACGCAAAAACAGCACGAGCTGACGGACATGCGCCAGCACGAGGGCGAGAGCTTTGGCGCAGGGACGCCAAGCATCATCACCCCTGAATTTGTACGCGATGAAGTGGCGGCAGGTCGCGCTATCATTCCAAACAACATCAACCACCCAGAAAGCGAGCCGATGATTATTGGGCGTAACTTTTTGGTAAAAATCAACGCCAATATCGGCAACTCGGCGCTGGGCTCATCGATTGATGAAGAAGTGTCCAAGATGACGTGGGCCACGCGCTGGGGCGCGGACACCATCATGGACTTGTCAACAGGCAACCACATCCACGAAACCCGCGAATGGCTGATTCGCAACTCGCCTGTGCCGATTGGGACCGTGCCGATTTATCAAGCGCTCGAAAAAGTAGACGGCGTGGCCGAAGATTTAACGTGGGAGATTTTCCGCGATACTTTGATTGAGCAAGCCGAGCAAGGCGTGGATTATTTCACCATTCACGCAGGCGTACTGCTCCGCTATGTCCCTTTGACTGCCCAGCGCTTGACGGGCATCGTCTCACGCGGCGGCTCGATTATGGCGCAGTGGTGCTTGGCGCATCATAAAGAAAACTTCCTGTACACGCATTTTGAAGAGATTTGCGAGATTATGAAGGCGTACGATGTGGCGTTCAGCCTAGGTGATGGTCTGCGCCCTGGCTGTATCCAAGATGCCAATGACGAGGCGCAATTTGGCGAGCTAAAAACCTTGGGCGAGCTGACGCAAATCGCGTGGGAACACGACGTGCAGGTGATGATTGAAGGTCCTGGACACGTGGCGATGAACCGCATTAAAGAAAACATGGAGCTGCAACTGGAAGTCTGTGCCGATGCGCCGTTTTATACCCTCGGGCCCTTAACCACCGACATCGCGCCTGGCTATGACCACATTACCAGCGCGATTGGCGCGGCGATGATTGGCTGGTTTGGCACCGCGATGCTGTGCTATGTGACGCCAAAAGAGCATTTGGGTCTGCCCAATAAAAAGGACGTCAAAGACGGCATCATCACTTATAAAATCGCCGCGCACGCCGCCGACCTTGCCAAAGGACACCCTGGCGCGCAGGCACGTGACAATGCCCTATCTAAAGCGCGTTTTGAATTCCGCTGGGATGACCAGTTTAACTTGGCACTCGACCCAGATACCGCGCGCGAATATCACGATGAGACCTTGCCCAAAGACGCGCACAAATCGGCACACTTTTGCTCAATGTGTGGGCCAAAGTTCTGCTCGATGAAAATCACCCAAAATGTGCGTGAGTATGCCGCAGGTCTTGACCACGGCGTAAATACCAGCACAGGCGACTTGAGCGATGAAGAGCACCGCATCAAGCGCGTGGACACCGAGCTGGTCGGACAAGTTGGCGAAGCGAGCCTCGATGAAGTGCGTCAAGGTATGGCGGAGATGAGCGAAAAGTACCACGCAGAAGGACGCCAGTTGTATAAAGAAGTATAAATTTTCTGCTTATTAAATTTTTTCTATAGTTCATCAAAAGCCCGAATCTGTACATCAGGTTCGGGCTTTTTTTGTTTATATTTTAAGAAAATCTTTTAGGCAGGCCAGCGCAGCTCAATCACCGTACCCCCTGCCGCGCTCAGATAACAGCGCGCTGTGCCATGATGCGCTTGTGCAATCGCCGCCACCACCGCCAGCCCCAAGCCGCTGCCATTATTGGTCACTTCTGTGGCGCGATAAAACGCCACAAACACTTGCTCAATGCGTTCAGGCGCGATGCCTGGTCCGTCATCTTCTACGCTCAGACAATAAAAGCCGTCTTCATGGCGCGTTTGGATACGCACTGTGCCTGCGAGCGCATAGCGGCTGGCATTTTCTAATAAGGCTAATAAAGCTTGGCGGATACGCACCGCATCACACTGCATCCACACGACCTGTGCGTCGATGATGACCTGCTGCCCTGCCGCCTGTAGCATGCCGCTTGCCAAGTCCGCGACCGTTTTGATTTCTGCTGTGATATCGACCCGCGTCTGGCTGATGTGCAGCTCACCACTGTTCATCAAACTGAGCACGCGCAAATCATCAATCAGCCGCGATAAGCCATCAACTTGTGCCAGCAGCCTTAAAAACTGGTCTTTATCAGGCGTAAATACCCCTTCGGCAAGCCCTTGCAAGCGCCCGCGCAGGATGGTGACGGGCGTTCTTAGCTCATGCGCGATGGCGGCATTCCAAAACGCCTGCGCGTCGGTCATCTGTTGCAGCTTTTCGGCTAAGGAGTTAAAGTCATCCGCGAGCAGCGCCGCCTCCCCAAGCGAACGGTCACCGACGGTCGCACGCACTGCCAAATCGCCTTTTGCCACTTGGCGAATGCCGTCTGCCACAGAGTTCAGTGGCTCTAAAATCCGTCTCGACAGCTTGACCGCGACGCTGATGGACACCACAATCGCGATGCTAAAGGTCGCGGCAATCCATGCCCATTCTGGCAACGAGGGCGCAAAGTCGCTTTCGCTTGGCATGTTGCTCGGCCAGTATTTGTTCCAAATATAATAAAACGCAAACGAGCCAAGCGTGACCAAGAACGCCGTGCCCAGCGCGATTTTTATCATGGACAGTGCAATCTGGCGACTGAGCCCTGACAGCCTCATCCCTCCCCCTGAAAGCGGTAGCCGACCCCGCGCACGCCTGCAGGAATGCCCTCAATACCAACGCGCGCAAGCTTTTTGCGAATCTTGCTGACGTGGCTGTCTACTGTGCGCTCTAACGCATCGCCCTCAGGCAAGCAAGCACTCAGTAGCTCGTCCCGCGTAAACACGCGCTTGGGCGCGGCGAGCAGATGCGTCAGCAGTTTGAATTCGGTCAAAGTCAGCGGCAAAAGATGGCGCTCGCCTGCGAATACGGTGGTGATTTCATGACTCTCAAAATCCACCTCAAAAGGCGCAATGTGTAGCCGCTTGGGCGCGGCTTGTTGCTGCGCGGCGTGCGTGCGCCTGAGCACCGCCTGCACCCTTGCCACCACTTCAGCAGGGTTAAAGGGCTTGATCACATAATCGTCCGCGCCCGTTCTGAGCGCTTTGAGTTTATCCCTGTCTTGGTCCATGGCGGTCAGCATAATGATGGGGGTTTGCGTCGTCTGCCGCAAAGCGCTCAGCACCTGCCAGCCATCCATTTTGGGCAAATGAATGTCCAATAAAATCAAATCAGGCGTCATGCGCTCTTGTAGCACCAGCGCTTGTTGTCCATCAGCGGCATGAATGGTGCGCATACCACTGTGCGCCAGATACGCCGCCAAAATGTCAGCAATCTCCAGCGCATCTTCGACAATCAAAATCAGCGCCTGCGTCGTACTGCTGGCGTCTGTGTCGGGGGCGCTCTGCCATGCTGGCGCGTCTGAATGCGGCTCATTCATGTCCATCAAATCTCCATACTTGCACGGTAGACTGCGCGTATCGTTCGCGCGGTCCGTCCGCTTCATTGCAACAAAAAGGATACCTCAGTGAGGAAAATAAATATATGTGTATGTAGTGGCCTACATATATTGGCCCTACTGTTTTTGGTCGGTTGTGGTCAGCCGCAAAGCGAGGCACCAGCAGAGGCGGCGGCAGCGACAGAGGTCGTGCCTGTGGTCGCCACCTTGAGCGTCACCCCCAAACCCTTGGACGTCTTTGAAGTGCTGCCTGGTCGCGTGGTGGCGGTACGCAGCGCTGAGATTCGCCCGCAAGTCACAGGTATCGTCAAGCGGCGACTGTTTGCTCAAGGCTCAGAAGTCAAAGCAGGGCAACCGCTGTTTCAAATCGAAGCCGCACCGTTTCGCGCCGAAGCGGACATCGCCACCGCCGATGCACAAAAAGCGGAAGTCAGCCTGCAAGCCGCCATCAGCAAAGTCAATCGTTTGCAGCCCTTGATTGCAGTTGAGGCCATCAGTCGCCAAGAGTACGACGATGCGGTCGCCGCCCGCGAAGAGGCGCGCGCGCAAGTGGCTCAAGCCAAAGCCACGCTGGATCGGCGCTTGCTCGATGTGGACTTTGCCACCGTTACCGCGCCCATCTCAGGACTGATTGACCAGACCCTCGTCAGCGAGGGTGCTTTGGTGTCGAGTACCGACAGCACGCCTATGGCACAAATTCAGCAAATAGACCAAGTGTTTGTAGACATTCGCCAACCTGCCGCCTCATTGGATGCCACACGCCGCCTACTCAGCAACCCTGCTGCCAAAAAAATCGCTGCCAGAACCGAGATTTTGCGTAGTGATGGCAGCGCCTACCCTGTCAGCGGTCAGATTTTATTCTCAGGGGTCAGCGTCGACTCCAGTACGGGTGACGTGTTGCTGCGGGTGCTGGTTAACAATACCCAGCGTGCGCTACTGCCTGGCATGCTGGTCAATGCCCGCGTCATGAGCGCCAGCAACAAGGACGCCTTGAGCGTGCCGCAGCAAGCGGTGGTACATATCGCCGAAAAAGCACACGTCTGGACGATTGACGCCAACAACCAAGCGCACATGACGCCTGTTGAGCTCGGCGCTTTGGTCAATGGCTATTATCACATTGTCTCTGGCATTGATGCCAATGCGCAAGTGGTGATTGAGGGTATCGATCGTCTGCAAGACAAAACGGTCGTTAAGCGTCGCCCTTGGACAGCGCCAACCGCGCAGACCGCCCCCACCGCTTCTTAATTTTGCGCAGAGAATACGTTTATGTCCCAGTTTTTTATACAGCGTCCAATATTTGCATGGGTGATTGCTTTATTCATCATTTTGTTTGGCTGTCTTGCCATCCCAAAGCTGCCCATCGCGCGCTATCCTTCGGTCGCGCCGCCCACCGTCAGCATCATGGCGACCTACCCAGGCGCCAGCCCGCAGGCAATGAATGACGGGGTGCTGAGTTTGATTGAAGGCGAGCTGTCGAGCGTCAAAAACTTGATGTACTTTGAGTCCTCAGCGGACAATTCAGGCTCCGCCTCCATCACCGCCACCTTTAAACCTGGCACCGACCCCAATATGGCACAGGTCGACATTCAAAACCAGCTAAAAACCATCGAGTCGCGCCTGCCGCAAGCGGTACGCCAAAGCGGTCTGACCGTAGAGTCTGCCAGCGCCAACTTTTTGATGATTGTCGGTCTAAAGTCTGATGATGGGCGCTAT
The DNA here is from genome assembly GCF_904846035.1 of Psychrobacter aestuarii. GTDB lineage: Bacteria > Pseudomonadota > Gammaproteobacteria > Pseudomonadales > Moraxellaceae > Psychrobacter > Psychrobacter aestuarii. Next base: position 1,605,169 of record NZ_CAJGYT010000001.1, on the reverse strand, counting down.
GATGAAATCACGCTCAATGACTATATGGCGCGCAACATCATCGAAGAGCTGCGCCGTATTGATGGCGTTGGGCGCATACAGTCGTTCGGCTCAGAAAAGGCGATGCGCATTTGGGTTGACCCGAGCAAACTGTCGGCGCTCAGCCTGACCATGAACGACGTTGCCACCGCCATCACCCAGCAAAACGCGCAAATTGCCCCTGGCAGTATTGGCGCTGCGCCCACGATATCAGGGCAGCGCGTGACGGTGCCTTTGACCGCGCAAGGGCAGCTGACCGATGTGGATGCCTTCTCGCGCATTGTGCTGCGTGCCAATACCAATGGCGCAACTGTCGTGTTGAGCGATGTGGCGCGGGTAGAGATTGGCTCGCAGTCTTACGGCTTTATCAACCGCGAAAATGGCAAAACCGCCACCGCCGCTGCCATTCAGTTGGCGCCTGGTGCCAACGCGGTCAAGACAGCAGAAGCAGTGCAAGCGCGTATGGCAGAGCTGAGCCGCAGCTTACCATCAGGCATGAGCTACTCGACCCCGTTTAATACCGCGCCTTTTGTAAAAATCTCTATTCAAAAAGTCATCCATACCTTGCTTGAGGCGATGGTGTTGGTGTTCTTGGTGATGTATTTGTTTTTGCAAAAATTCCGCTACACCTTAATTCCCGCGATTGTCGCGCCCATTGCCTTGTTGGGCACGTTCACCATCATGCTCATCGCTGGGTTTTCTATTAATGTGCTGACCATGTTTGGTATGGTGCTTGCCATCGGTATTATTGTCGATGATGCCATTGTGGTGGTCGAAAATGTCGAGCGCTTGATGGCCGAAGAAGGCTTGTCGCCAAAAGCGGCAACCGTAAAAGCGATGCGCGAAATCACTGGCGCTATTATTGCCATCACCTTGGTGTTGACGGCGGTGTTTATTCCGATGGCGTTTGCCAGTGGCTCGGTGGGCGTGATTTACAAGCAATTTGCCTTATCCATGGCGGTATCGATTTTATTCTCTGCCTTTTTGGCGCTCACGCTGACCCCTGCCCTGTGCGCGACCTTGCTGCGTCCTGTGAATCAAGAAACGCACAGCAAACGTGGGTTTTTTAAATGGTTTAATCACCGCTTTGAGCGCATGAATCAGCGTTATGAGACGCAGGTCGGCACGCTGGCAAAGCGCTCAGGGCGCATGATGCTGGTGTTTGTGGCACTGGTTGCCGCCTTGGTGGTCACCTTTCGTCAGCTACCGTCGTCCTTTTTGCCTGAAGAAGACCAAGGCTATTTTATGAGCAGTTTTCAGCTGCCTGCGGACGCCACCACCGAGCGCACCTTGGCGGTGGTCAAGCAGTTCGAGCAATACGTCAGTACCCGCCCTGCGATTGAATCGACCATGACGGTGATTGGGTTTGGTTTTTCAGGTTCAGGCACCAATACCGCGCTCAGCTTTACCACCTTGCGCGATTGGCAAACGCGTAGCGACACCTCAACCAGTAAAGAGCTGGAAAAAGCGCAAGCGGCGATGGCTGACGTGTCAGAAGGCACCGTGATGCATATGCTGCCGCCTGCGATTGATGAGCTTGGTACCAGCTCTGATATTGGCTTCTTTTTACAAGACCGTGGCAATCAAGGCTACGCGGCGCTCAAAGATGCCGAAGCCAAAATGCTCGCATTGGTACAAAGCAGTAAAAAACTCAGCGACGTCTACGCCGATGGCTTGCCTGCGGGCACCAGTATCGACTTAGACATCAACCGTAAAAAAGCAGAAACCCTTGGCGTCTCGTTTACTGACATCAGCGACACCTTGTCCACCGCGCTCGGCTCTTTGTATGTCAATGACTTTCCAAACGAAGGGCGCATGCAGCAAGTCATCGTCCAAGCCGATGCGCCCGCGCGAATGCAAATCGACGATGTGCTGAGTCTGTACGTACGTAACCGTGCAGGCGGTATGGTGCCGTTGTCTGAGTTTGTCACCCCTCATTGGCGCAACACGCCGCCGCAGTTCACGCGCTTTCAGGGTTACCCTGCGCTGCGTCTCTCAGGCAGTGCGGCGGCGGGCGTCTCAAGTGGTGAGGCAATGGCAGAAATCAACCGTCTCGCCGCCGAGCTGCCGTCAGGCTTTACCGTTGCGTGGACGGGGCAGGCGCTACAAGAGCAGCAATCCGCACAGCAAGCGCCGATACTGATGGCGCTGTCGATGCTGGTGGTGTTCTTGGTGCTGGCGGCACTGTATGAGAGCTGGTCGATTCCGCTATCGGTGCTACTCGTTGTGCCGCTCGGTTTGCTCGGTGCGGTACTGGCGGTCACCATCCGCGACTTGCCCAACGACGTGTTTTTTAAAGTCGGGATGATTACCGTCATCGGTCTGTCTGCCAAAAATGCCATCTTAATCGTGGAGTTTGCCAAGCAGCTGCGCGAAGAGGGCAACGGACTGGTGCAATCTGCCGTGATGGCGGCGCGCTTGCGCCTGCGTCCTATTTTGATGACCTCGCTGGCGTTCGGTCTGGGCGTGGTGCCGTTGATGCTGGCAAGTGGTGCCAGCGCTGAGACGCAGCACGCGATTGGGACGGGCGTCTTTGGCGGCATGGTCAGTGCCACGCTGTTGGCCATCTATTTTGTGCCGATGTTCTTTGTGGTGGTGATGAGTGCGCAAGAGCGCATCAGGGAGTGGCGACACAAAGCAAAACACAGCTAAGCCAAGTTTTGTAGGGTTCAATAGGTTTATTAAAAAACCCCAACGCGCATCACTACGCGTTGGGGTTTTGCTTTTGTGCAGCGGTCTGGGTCTTGGCTCAGTTTACACCTTTGATGCCTGATAAATCTCATCAATCGAAGCGTTAATGGTGTCGGCAAATGCTTCATCGCTTTGCTGCTTGCTCAAGCCTTCGGTAAAGGCGCGTGAGAAGCTGGCGATGATGCCTGGGTTTTCGGCAAGTTTGGCACAGGCGTCGGTACGGCTATAGCCACCTGACAGTGCCACGACTTTGAGCACTTTTGGATGATCAACGAGCTCTTGGTAAAAGCCCGCTTCTTCAGGCAAAGTCAGTTTGAGCATCACTTGCTGGTCATCGTTTAAGCGCTCAAGGTTGTTTAGGATATTCACCTTTAACAGACGCTCACAGCCAATTTTGTCCGCGCTGTTGATGTCCACCTCTGGCTCAACGATGGGCATCAAACCCTTTGATAGGATTTGTTTTGCCACGTCAAACTGCTGCTGTACCACCAGTTCAATACCGTCGACGTTTGGCTCATAGATGACCGAGCGCATTTTGGTGCCGAACACCGCATAGTTTTTGGCTTTATCCAATAATAAATCTAGGTTTGGCATCGGCTTCATGACTTGTACGCCGCTCATTTGCTCAGCCAGCCCTTTATCGACCTTTAAAAACGGCACAATGTTTTTGTCATGCCACAGATAGTCGGCGGTTGGCTTACCATTGACTTCGCGCTCCATGGTGTCTTCAAACAAAATCGCGCCAAGCACGCGCTCACTGTCAAAGCAGTCGCAAGTCATGATACGCGCACGCATCTCGTGTACCTGCTCAAACATCGCCTCATCGCTGTCATACGCATCGCTCTCAACGCCGTAGTTGGCGAGCGCTTTTGGCGTGCTGCCGCCACTTTGGTCAAGCGCGGCGATAAAGCCAGAACCGTCTTTGATACGCTGTAATTGTTTTTGATATTCCATGGGATGCTCATCCTGTTTATTGTTGATAAAAGTCCAATTTTATCAGAAAAAATCGTGTCGCTGCCATGCCAATGCCAGCCAACTTGTGTGCAAAACACCTTACCACACCGCGCGCAGATTGCCTATGCTCACGCGCCGTCCGTCACCATAAAATAACAGGACGATAGCCGCAGCACTCATGCAGCGCATCGCGCTTAACTCAAGCATTTATAATAAAAACAGCACCAGCACGCAGGCGATGGCGAGCGCGATGCCGAGCATATTAATACCGCTTAAACGCTCTTTAAACACGCCGACACCGATGATGCTGGCAAGCGCAATCACCCCGACATTCATCGCAGTAAAAACAATGCTTGGGCTGTCCGCAAGCACCTGATGCGCACGCACATAGGCATAAATGTTGCCCATATTCAGCGCGCCAAGCAGCACGCCTGCCATAAGTGCACGCGGCTGCCAATTGGGGCGCTGCATCAGCAAATATAGGAACAGCAACACGCCCGCCACGCCAAAGCTCACAAACAAGGTCAACGGAAACGCCGCGCCTTGTTTGGCGACTTGTTTAAATAGTACATCAATCGCCCCGTAGCCTGCCCACACCGCAAACAGCCAAAAGGATAACGTGCTGACGTTGGCTATCGGCGTATTTTGCGTTTTAGCATCCGTGCTGTCTTTAGGTTGCGATGGACGATACACCAGCGCGATAAGTGCCAAAAAGCCAAGCGCCAAACCAAGCAAGCGCGTCATCGACACGCTGTCGCCAAACCACACAAAGGCAGCAATAATCGGAATAATCAGCGACAAGCGCTGCGCGGCATCGGTCGCCACCATTCCCGCCACGCCAATCGCGCGCCCAAGCACCACAAACACCGTCGGCAGCAGCACCCCAAGCGCCACAATAATCGCCCACGCCGTTCCCGTTAAGCTACCAATGCCCGCCGTATCAGGCGCGAGCAGTAACAAGGTAAGCAAAAACGCAATCGGATAGCCTGCCAAGATGGTCTGACGAATGTCCAAGTCCGCTTGACGCAGCAGCTTTAACAGCACCGAGACGCTGACGCTGCACAACACAGCAATACTAAGATAAAGCATAAAAAGAGCCTGCAATAAAAACCAAAACACGCCCTATACGGAGCAAAGGTACAGAGCACGTAAAAACGTGCAGACGGTAGCAAGCTCTTACGCGTACGTCTATCGGTTTTTGGTGAGGCTGTACAGACAATGCCTGTTTTTGCAACCCTATTTGTCGGTGTCTGATGCATGCAAATTACAATTACCATGCAGGTTTTGGCGGTATGATTTGTTAAAATGACGCATCATTTTTATTAAAGTAACGACGCGGATGTCTGTCTTCCCGCGCGTTTTGTGCTGCCTATGAATGCTTTATTTCGCTTTTTTGAATCTCGCCTGCCCGCCTTTCCAGAGACGCCTATGCCGCTGCCCCGTCATGGGCTATTGCGCTTTATTTGGGCATGTACCCACGGTCTGCGCGGCTGGCTGCTGCTGTTTATGGTGCTCTCGGCGGGCGTCGGTGTCTATGAGGCGATGCTGTTTGCGTGGATTGGTAATCTCGTCGATTGGCTCGGCATGTATACGCCTGAAACCTTGTGGCTTGAAAAAGGCGACATGCTGCTACTCATGTTCGCGGTACTGATTTTAAGTCCGCTATGGATTGCCTTGTCGTCTTTGGTACATTTTCAGGTGATTCAGGGCGTGTTTCCGATGCAGATGCGCTGGCGCTTTCACCGCCGTATGCTCGGGCAGTCGATGCAGTTTTATCAAGACGAGTTTTCAGGACGCGTGTCGGCAAAAGTGATGCAGACCGCGCTTGCCGTGCGTGATACGGTGATGACCATCACCGACATGATGATGTACGTGACCGTGTACTTTGTCACCACGGGGGTGATTTTATTTAACCTAGACAGCTTGCTGCTGATTCCTTTTGCCATTTGGCTGGTGCTGTTTGGCGCGGCGATGTGGTATTTCATTCCCAAGCTAAAACGCACCGCGATTGTACAGGCGGACGCGCGCGCCTTGATGACAGGGCGCATCACCGACGCCTATGCCAATATCATGACCGTCAAATTGTTTAGCCATTCGCGCCGTGAGCTGGGCTATGCCAAGCACGCGATGGGGCAGTTTTTGGGTACGGTACACGCGCAGATGCGCTGGGTCAGCTACCTTGAGGTGGTCAACCACATCATCAGTGTGACCTTGATTGGCTCAACCGCGATTATCGGTATTTATTTGTGGCAAGAAGGCGCAGTCGGTGTGGGCGCGATTGCCGCCGCGACTGCTATGGCGCTGCGTCTAAATGGTCTCACGCACTGGATTATGTGGCAGACCAGCAGTCTGTTTGAGAGTATCGGCACGGTGCAAGATGGCATGCGTACCCTCTCCACACCGCACGCGATTACCGACCGTCCTGACGCCAAAGACTTGAACGTCACCGATGGGCACATCGTCTTTGACCATGTGGATTTTAGTTATGATGATAAAGGCGACACCTTAACCGACAATGAAGGCGACACGGTCGATAGCGTCGCTACCCCTGCCAGTAAGCAAAAAACCATCAAGCTGCTCGATGACTTTTATTTAGACATCAAAGCGGGTGAAAAAATCGGCTTGGTCGGGCGCTCAGGCGCGGGTAAATCGACTTTGGTTAATCTGTTATTGCGTTTTTACGACGTTGATAGCGGTAAGATTTGTATCGATGGGCAAGCGATTGACGCGGTCACGCAAGAGTCATTGCGCCAGACCATCGGCATGGTGACTCAGGACACCTCCTTACTACACCGCACGGTGCGTGAAAACATCGCCTACGGTCGCCCCGATGCCACCGATGATGAGATTATTGCCGCCACCAAAAAAGCGCAGGCGTGGGAATTTATCCAAGCGCTGCGTGATGATAAAGGCAATACCGGACTCGATACCCAAGTTGGTGAACGCGGGGTGAAGCTCTCAGGCGGACAGCGCCAACGTATCGCCATTGCCCGCGTGATGCTCAAAAACGCGCCGATTCTACTGCTCGATGAGGCGACCAGTGCGCTGGATTCTGAGATTGAATTTGCGATTACGGAGAGTCTGAATGACATCATGACGGGCAAAACCGTGATTGCCATCGCGCACCGTTTATCCACCATTGCCGCACTCGACAGATTGGTGGTGATGGACAAAGGACACATCATTGAGCAAGGCAGCCATGACGAATTGCTTGAACTCGACGGCGTATACGCCAAGCTGTGGCAACGTCAAAGCGGCGGCTTTTTGGGCGAGGCATAACGTGATTGGGCAGCAATTGATGCATAAAAACGGTCGCTGCGATGCCTGATACGTTGCCGCAAGTCTTACCTGACAATCTGCTGCCTTATGATGGCGCGCTGTATGATTTGGGCTTACTCACTCATCCAAAGTACCCCGCAGACGCCTGTTACGAGCAACTGCTTGAGTTGCCGTGGCAGGCGGACAAGGTCACATTATTTGGAAAGACGCACATCACCAAACGGCGCGTGGTGTGGATGGGTAATGATGGCATCCGCTATCGCTATTCGGGACACACACGCCACAGTATCCCGTGGCATCCGCTGATCTATGACATCAAGCGGCAAATTGAAGCCAAATTACACGCACTTGGCATATTAAAGACCGCAGACGATTATTTTAACGCCTGCTTATTAAATGACTATCCCACAGGCAATGAAGGCATGGGCTATCACGCGGACAATGAAGCCGCGCTCGGTGATGCGCCGCTGATTGCCACCTGGTCACTGGGCGCTACTCGCAAAGTCGCCTTTAAACATCAGCGCACAGGCTGCCGCATTGAGCTATTATTGCCAAGCGGCACGCTTAATCTGATGGCAGGCGCGACGCAAACGCATTGGAAACATACCATTCCCAAGACCAAAAAGGTCGATACAGGGCGCATCAGCATGACCTTTCGGCGTATCCTGTTTTAACTACTGATTGTCATTATCAGGTCAGTAAATGACCGACTTGATGAGTCTATGCTCTATAAACAGTCATTTAAGCCTGCAAGACAATCTTGCCAAAGGCATCGCCTTTTTGTAGTTCATGATGCGCGGCAACCGCTTCTGATAACGGATAGACCTGCTGAATCTTTAAGGTCAATGTACCATCCGCGACCTGCTGCAGCACTCGCGCCATATCGTCACCGCTGCGCTGCGCTTTGTAGCCTGCCACTTGTAGATTTTTTTGCTCCCCTGCTTCTTTGAGCTTATCGACCCAAATCGTTGGCAACACATAGACGTGTGCGCCTGATTTGAGCGTATCGAGCGCACGCACTCCAGCATCACCACCGACCAAATCCAATAGCATATCGGCTTGTAAGTCAGGGAAGTCCTCATCTTTGGTGTAATCGATCCAGCCTGCCAGTGTGCTGGTGTCGATTAGTTCATCGAGCTTGGCGTATTTTTCTGGTGAGCAAATCACGCTGACTTTGATGTCGTCTTGAGCGATTTTTTGGGCTAAATATTGAATCAATAAATGCCCAACGCCGCCCGCTGGCGCATTGATGACCACATGCTCGCCCGCCTTAATGTCCGCAAATTCGACAAACTGTATCGCCGTTTGTCCGATACACGGCAGCGCCCCTGCTTGCTTGAGGCTCACAGACTCAGGCACTTTGGCGACCAGATTGGCATCGACTGCCACATATTCGGCGTAGCAGTTGCCATTGAATGACAGCGCCGCAACCTTGTCACCCACTTGGTAGGCGTCATCACGACTTGCGACCACTTCCCCTGCCACATCAAAACCCAAAATCGCAGGCTCGTTATTATCAAACTTGTCTTTTTGAATCGCCTCAGCGCCCCAGCCTTTGCCTTGGCGGGTTTTGTAATCCACAGGGTTGATACCTGTATAAGCAACTTTGATGAGCACTTGTCCATCGGTCAGCTCAGGCACAGCGACGCCGTCTTGGTAGTGCATGACTTCAGGGGCGCCAAACTCGCATATTAAAACAGCGTGCTGGCTGGTGGGTAGCTGATGGTTAGACATGGTTATATCCTTATAAGTATCTGTTATTTTCGTAGGCTATTGACGCCTTTTTAATTAGATAGCATCTGCCTTTTAATAAAAGCCGCGTCTTTGAATCATACAAAATCACGGTAATAAAAAAGCGTTACCAAACCCTATCACAATAAGCTCAGCTCTGCACTGATGGGCAGATGGTCGGAGAGGTCTGACCACGGCTTGCCGCTGTGTACCCATGCGCGTTTGACCGATAGGTTACGCACGTAGATGCGGTCGAGACTCAATACGGGCAGCTTGGCGGGGAAGGTCGGCTCCAGCTTGCCATGACAGACTTTAAAAGCTTCTGTCATACCAAGGTCACTTGCCAGCTTGTCACAAGACAGCTTTTTCCAATCGTTAAAATCACCTGCCAGCACCAAAGGCTGATCGGCAGCAATCTCATGGCGCACATAGTCGCTGATGGCTTGGTATTGTTTGATACGGTCGCGCTCAAACAGGTTTAAATGCGCGCACAACACCACCAGCGGACGCGACCAGCCCACAGGCTGCACTTCACAATGCAAGACGCCGCGCTGCTCAAGCCGATTTACGGTGATGTTCACATTGTGCTTGGGGTCTAACGGAAAACGACTGAGCACCGCATTGCCGTGATGCCCGTGGTCGTATTCGCAGTTTTTGCCATAGCTGTTTTCGAGCTGTAGATACTCGCCGAACCATTCGTGCTGCGACTGCTCGGGGTATTCGTTGTATTGCATGGTGCGCTTGAGATTTTGCCCTTGCACCTCTTGCAAGCACAAGACATCTGACCCGACCGACTCGAGCGCCTCGGCGATGCCTTGCATTTTGACCTGCCGGTTAAACAATGACATGCCTTTGTGGATGTTATAACTGGTCAATACAAAGGTATTTTTGCTCATAAAGGACGCCATTCAAATAAAAATAAACACATATTACTGCTGGAGCATAGCATACACCCGTTAACCGTACGTTTTTTCCAAATAATCAAGGATGTCTTTGGACTCAAACATCTGGGTATCGGTATTGGGATCAATCAGATAAGGAAACTGCAATTTGCCGTGCATCACCTCTTGCATGACGTGCTCACGCTTGCCGCCTTTGATGGGCTTGTATTTGCCCAGTCCCAAACGCATCCCGAATGCACCAATGTCCTCAATCTGCTCACGCGCGACACTGTGACTGATAAAGCCCACTTCAAGCTCACTCAGCTTTTCGCGCACGAGGCGACAAAACGGACTGGCTTCAAAGCCATACAGATGCAGCGGCTCATCAGGACGACCACGGGCTTGGTTTTTGTCAGGATGTACCGCTTTGACGCCGCGCATCATAGAGACCACGCTTGCCGCTTTATTAATCACGGTCGCCTTGTCACCATTAGGCGCTTGATAACGCTCTGGAGTCACGCCATTTTTGGAGTAGTTGGCAAACAGATGGTCAATGATGGCCTGTGAGTCCAAAATCTGATCCTCAGTATTGTCATCAATCAAAAACGGCACTTGCGCCTTACCCGCGCGCGCTTTCAACTCGTCACGATAGACATGCCCTTTGTGCGGGCTTGGACGGCTTTCATAATCAAGATTGAGGTGCGTCATCACCTCACGCACACGGCGCGAATAGGGGCAGGCTTCGTGCTCATAGAGTACCAGCATTTTTTCAGGCATGATGGGCTCAGGCGTGCCCATGTTGCCGCGCCCACCACGCAGTAAGGTACTGGTGGTGGCTTGCAGACTTTTTATATGGTGACCGATGACGTTGTTGGGAAGTATCATGAGGGTTGTCCTAGGTTATTGTTTTGATTATCGTGCAGGTACGGTACTTTTTATTGTAAAAAAGGGGCTAAAAACGATAAGGGCGCATCGGCTTACCAAAACCCATGCGCCTTGTGCTCGTGCTATGCGTCGCGATGCGTGTTTTAGTAGCGGGTCACCAGTGCAATCGGCTGGTCAGCGTCCATGATGTCAGCAGGCATAAAGACCACATCGCCGCCATTGTGCATGACGTGTTCAATGATATCGCCGACCGCATCGTCAGTGACGCCTTTTTCGCTGGCATCATCCACGACTTTTAGCGTTTGCGCTTCTTCATCAATCATTGCAGGCTGCATGTAGCCACGACGCACATACAGACGCTCACCGATGCCTTGATAGGCAGCGCGGTAGACTTCTTGAAGGTCGGTGACGACCATATTGGCGCCGCGCGCTTTGTCAATCTCGCCGAGTGCGGCCTGATGCAGTGAGCTGCGATAGTCTTCAATCGCCGTTTGCACGCCATCAATAATGTGCTGGGCGCTGCCCTCTTCGAGCTGTGTGACGTTTGAGACGGTGGCAATGATGTTGTCAGGACGGTCACACACTTCTTTATAGTAGCCGATATTTTTGGTATCACCGATGATGACCAGCGGCATTTTGTGCTCGCCCCACAGCTCTTGGACGCTCTTATCGACTTGGTTAAAGTATTCTTTGAGATAGCTGCTTTCATTGCTTGATGAGCGGTCAGCGCTGCCATCGCCTGTCATGTACGGATTGTTGTTTTCAATCGGGAACGGAATATTTTCCATATGGTTTTGAGCGTCAGAATCTTTTTGGAACTCAGCCACCACGCGGTCATTCGCCGCTTCAATCAAGCGCGCTTTGTGCTGGGTCAATACCACCGCGTAATAATGCACTGCGCTTGCCATGTCGCGCACCAAATCACGGGTCGCAAAGCTGTTTGAGATGACCACGCGCTCTTTGGTATCGAGCGGCATACGGATGATTTGCACATCATCGGTACTGGCAAAAATCGCTAAGGTGTCAAGGTTGTAATTATGATTCAGCTCATTGGTTTTGGTGTGGATGTTGTCCAATATGGTACTTGCGGTTTGCTTGTCATACTCTTGGGTCAGACGCTCTTCGACCACTTTGAGCTGGTTTTTTAGGGCAATGGGGTCGGTTTCATTGGCGGGGTGATTGCGATGCGTCTTGACGAACACACTGACCGCAGGGTTGGCTTTGGTTTCACGTAAACTTTTGAGCGTCGCTTTCATAATTATTTTCCTTAATGTAAGTTATTATCTTCAGACGTCGCTGCAGACCGCTATCAGGAATGTGCTATCAGGAACGTTATTAATAGCACGCGTTGTTGGTTGCGGGATGACCGCAGACAAATACAGCGACCTATCCTTATGATGCTAGCAACTTCACCGCATCGGCTATATGGTGACTTTGCAAGCAAATGGTGACGCTTTGTAAGTGGTTTTATTTTCTGATAGACGTGGATGTATCCGTATCTCGTTATGCAGCAGTGCCCGCCGTATCAGTGCTCTATATACCTGCTGCTGGTGTGTACTGATGTCCAAACACTTTTTTGATACCTTGTATTTTGCCAATTCAGCACCCATCATGGATAGGGTACGCACGCGGCGCGCGGATTGAATTTGTGCCCTGCTGTGCCCTATTTTTACGCCATATTTCTCTTTATTTTTATAACGACATGGGATGTGTTTATGACCCTTGCTTCTGAGTTACACCTCGTTGATTTTGCCACCACCACGCCTGCCGCACTGAGCGAACAGGTCACGGCGGCATTGACTGAGGCACAGACCTTTTTGGACGCGCTGAGCGCAGCGCCTGCCGATACCGAGACGGCGCTTGCCGATATTGTTGATTTTGAACAAGTCAATTTGGCACTCGATAGAAGCTGGGGCTTGGTCTCGCATCTGAACAGCGTGATGAGTGACAAGGACATTCGTGAGGCGCATCATGCACTGTTGCCAGAAGTGGCGGCGTATGGCACACGTGTCGGTCAGCATCAGCCGCTATTTGCCCGTTATCAAGCGGTGGTCAATGACCCCGACTTCTTTAATGCCCTGCCAACTGACCGTGCTCGCGCTATTACCCTTGCGATGCAAAGCTTTGAGCTGTCAGGCGTAGCATTGCCAAAAGACAAGCAAGCCCAGTTTGCCGAGATTCAAAGCAAACTTGCGGCATTGTCTGCCAAATTCTCGGACAATATCTTGGACGCAACCCAAGACTATGCCCTGCCCTTAGCAGAAGACAAGCTTGCTGGCATGACCGAGAGCGGACGCGCACTGCTTGCAGAAGCGGGCGAGCAGCACAAAGCAAAGCTGCGCGAATCAGGCGAGATGAATGACGCGGACATTGACGCGCTGCCTACGCCCTATTATGTGGCAACGCTCAATATCCCCAGCTATCTGGCAGTGATGACCTACGCTGATGACCGCGACCTGCGTCAAGCGCTGTACCATGCGTACGTGACCCGCGCTTCAGAATTTGACACGCACACCAATGATAAGGGCGAGTCGTTAAACAACGCCGATAGCATGCAAGAGATTTTAGCCTTGCGTGAGCAAAAGGCACAGCTGCTTGGTTTTGACAATTATGCCGAGCTGTCCCTATCGACCAAGATGGCAGAGCGTGTGGATGAGGTCAGCGACTTTTTGACTTCGCTTGCCACCGAAGCGACCCCCGCCGCCAAAAAAGACTTGGCGCAAATCAGTCAATGCGCAGCAGAGCACGGCGTCACTGATTTGCAGCCGTGGGACAGCGGATACTTTGCCGAAAAGGTCAAGCAGCAAGCCTTTAGCCTATCGCAAGAAGAAATCCGTCCGTATTTCCCTGTCAGCACCGTGATTGATGGCTTGTTTGCCATCGTTCAGCGCTTGTACGGCATCCGCGTGATTGACGCGACCGACAGCGCCTCGGTATGGCATCCTGACGTGCGTTTTTATCAATTGCTAGATGCTGATGATACGCTGGTCGGCGGCTTTTATTTTGACTTGTTTGCGCGCAGTGGCAAGCGCGGCGGCGCGTGGATGAACGGCTTTCAGGCGCGCTACCACAACCAAGCGGCGGACTACACACAGCTGCCCGTCTGCTTTATGGTCGGTAATTTTACCCCTGCTATCGATGGCAAGCCCAGCCTACTGACCCATGATGAGGTGTTGACCTTGTTCCATGAGTTTGGGCACGGTCTGCATCACTTATTGACCCAAGTCACCGTCGGCGATGTCGCGGGCGTCAATGGCGTTGAGTGGGACGCGGTCGAGCTGCCGAGCCAATTTATGGAAAACTGGGCATGGCATGCGGACGGCATCGCGCTAATCAGCGGTCATATTGATTCAGGCGAGCCACTGCCAACCGATAAATTAGACGCGCTGCTTGCCGCAAAAAACTTCCAAAGCGGCATGCAGACCTTGCGCCAGATTGAGTTTGCCCTCTTTGATATGCGCATTCATGCGCAGACCCCTGCGCCTGATTACAGAGGTATTTTGGCAACACTACAAGGCGTGCGCAATGAGATTGCCATCATGGACACTCCAAGCGATAACCGCTTTGCCAATGGCTTTAGCCATATTTTCGCAGGTGGCTACGCGGCGGGTTATTATTCGTATAAATGGGCAGAGCTGTTGTCCGCCGATGCCTTTAGCCGTTTTGAAGAAGAAGGGATTTTTAATGCGGTGACGGGCAAAGCTTTCCGCGATACCGTGTTATCGGTCGGTGGCAGCTTGCCTGCCAAGACCAACTTTGAAAACTTCCGTGGGCGCAGCGCCACCATTGATGCGCTACTGCGTCACAGCGGCTTTGACAGTGCTGAGCCTGACACCACGCCGACCGCTGAGGTGGTGTAATGCGTTATCAATCGAGCCGACCCAAGCGCCAGTTTTTGGCGGGTGTACGCTGCCTAAAGTGTGAAGCGATGGATGCTGTGGTGCAGGTGCAACTCTTTGAGCCTGAGGCGGATGAATATATCGAGTGCAGTCAATGCGGGCACATCGAGCGCCGCCCAAAGCCTGAAGACCTTGAGCAAAACAACCTTGCTAAAGATGCCATGCAAACAGGCACGCAAGGCATCGTGCAGTTTAAGCCCTAAAACCTGCGCTGCATGGACACCGCAGCACGCATCGTCTTAAAGGAAAATCAATGGCAATACTTAGCGTGACCCGCGCCCCGATTTTGAACACGCGCGCTCAAGTGCTGGTATTGCCCGTGAATACCGCAGGTATTTTACTTGACCCTATTTTGATGCGTACGCAAACGCTGTATGCGGACAATTATCGTCAGTATCGCCGCGCCTGTCTTGAGTCTTGGCTGACGACAGGCAGCTGCTTGATGCATAAGCGCCAGCGCGAGCACGCGGGATTGGGCGCGAGTAGCAATGGCAACCAGCCGCAATATATCGCCAATCTGACCATCGCTCGTCACCCCTATCACGACCCAAAAATGGTGTGGTTAAACGCGGCGCTGATGGATTTAAAACAGCAATTAACTAAGCTGATTCGTTACGATGGCGTACGGCGTATCGCTATTTTTGCACGTCCGTTATTGTCTCTATGTTCTAATGACAGTGTTATCGCTGCTGATGCTATTGAAAACGCTGCTAGCGAAATGGAAGATACGGCACTGAGTGCGTCCGATACTGCTGTATTGGCGCTATTTGATGAATTAAAAGACGTGCCGCGTTTGCGCATTGACATACACCTGCCGCGTTTGCCAACGCTGTCTGCCTAATTGGCGGAGACAGTTTTTATAATTATTTTTTATAACTCGCTTTTATTTTTCATGCACAAAAAAAAGCCGCGCAATCTAATGCGCGGCTTTTTTATTGTAAAGGTAATGCAGCAAATTATGCTTGCTCAATGCCTTTCATGGTCAGTTTGATACGACCGCGGTTGTCCACGTCTTGTACCAATACTTTTACGGTTTGACCTTCTTTTAGGTAGTCAGACACGTTCTCAACGCGCTCTTCAGCGATTTGTGAGATGTGTACCAGACCATCTGTGTTTGGCAACAAAGTAACAAACGCACCAAAGTCAACGATACGCGCAACCGTACCTTCGTACGTTTTGCCCACTTCGACTTCAGCGGTCAAGGCTTCGATTTGCTGGATAGCGGCTTTGGTCGCGGCTTTGTTTTCACCAAAGATACGAATGGTGCCTGCGTCATCGATGTCGATAACCGCGCCCGTTTCTTCGGTCAACTGACGGATGGTCGCGCCGCCTTTACCAATCACGTCACGGATTTTTTCAGGATTGATTTCAATCACAGCGTAGTTCGGTGCATGCGCGTTGATTTCAGTACGGCTCGCTGGCAGTACTTCGTTCATCGCGTTTAGGATGTGGATACGACCTGCGTGCGCTTGGTTGAGCGCCTGCTCCATGATGTCAGGCGTGATGCCTTCGATTTTGATATCCATCTGTAGTGCAGTGATACCGTCTTTTGAACCCGCGACTTTAAAGTCCATGTCGCCTAGGTGATCTTCGTCACCCAAGATGTCTGACAATACGGCAAATCGCTCGCCTTCTTTGACCAGACCCATGGCGATGCCCGCTACTGGCGCTTTTAAGGGTACACCTGCGTCCATCAAGGCAAGGCTCGCACCACAGACTGACGCCATTGATGATGAGCCGTTTGATTCAGTAATTTCTGATACCACACGGATGACGTATGGGAAGCGTTCGCTGTCTGGTAGCATCGCTTGTACACCGCGGCGTGCTAGGCGACCATGACCGATTTCACGACGCTTTGGCGCGCCTTCACGACCCGTCTCACCCACTGAGTAATGCGGGAAGTTGTAATGCAGCATGAAATGGTCACGAATCGTGCCTGCCAATGAGTCAATCATGTTCACATCACGGCTGTTGCCTAGTGTGGTGGTGACCAGTGCCTGTGTCTCACCGCGCGTGAATAGCGCAGAACCGTGCGTGTATGGCAATACGCCAACCTGTACGTCTAGCGCACGCACGGTCTCTAGGTCACGACCGTCGATACGTGGCTTACCTGATAGGATGTTGTCACGTACGGTGCGATATTTTTGCTCTTCATAGATGTCTTTTAGCTCAGACACTTTGTCACTGTAGTCGTCCGCTTCAGCATCACCCGCTAGGCTCTCAATGATGGCTTGCTTGATCTCATCAAGGGCAGCGTAACGCTCTTGCTTTTCAGTGATGGTGTAAGCTTCAGCGATTTTGTCGCCGAACTGCGCTTTTACGGCAGACTCAAGCTCTGCATTGGCAGCAGGGGCGGTGAATTCTTGCTTTTGTGTGCCCACTTCTTCAGCGAGTGATACGATGTTGTCGATGACGATTTGTTGCTGCTCGTGACCGTACAAAACAGCGCCTAACATTTGGTCTTCTGACAGCTCTGCTGCTTCTGATTCGACCATCAATACCGCTGATTTGGTACCCGCAACCACAAGGTCAAGGTCGCTGGTTTCTAGCTGCTCAAGGGTTGGGTTTAGCACGTATTCGCCATCGATAAAGCCAACGCGTGCGCCGGCGATAGGACCGTTAAATGGCGCGTCTGAAATGGCAAGTGCCGCTGATGCACCGATCATCGCGGCGATGTCTGCGTGCTGGGTCTTGTCTGATGACACGACTGTTGCGGTGATTTGGATTTCGTTGACATAGCCTTCTGGGAATAGCGGACGGATAGGACGGTCAATCAGACGTGAGGTTAGGGTTTCAAATTCGCTCGCACGACCTTCACGCTTGCCGTAGCCACCTGGGATTTTACCCGCAGCGTACATTTTTTCTTGATAGTTCACGGTCAATGGAAAGAAGTTTTGACCTTCTTTGGCATCTGCTTTTACTACCGCTGCGACCAGTACCGATACACCGCCCATGTGGACCATGACAGAGTTGGCTTGACGCGCAACACGACCAGTCTCTAGGACGACTTGTTGATTACCATATTGAAATTCACGCTTAATGGTGTTGAACATGCTTGATGTTGTCATATAAATTTCCTAATGTTGAATGACGAAATAGGTATCGGCAGCAATCGATGCAGATACTTATCGTTAAAAATATGTTGGCAGTCTTTGTTTTGTTGTTGCCCCATCAGCGTCTACATTACTGCTGACAGTACGAGGGTCGTAATATTGGTATCTGTCGCGACCTCGTATCATGGTGTGCGCTCATGCGTACTGTACCCAAGCGTACCTGTCTTTATACCGCGTATCGCCGCTGGTATCAGGCACAAGCCGCCTGTTTCATGGTGAGCACTCACCATGGGCATTTTTCTTCACATCACCGCAGCAACAGTGCTGCCAAAGCCTTTGCGCGGCGGTTATAAAACAGATTACTGTGGCACGATAACACACGCTCGATATCAAGGTCAGCGCTTCTGCCTTCGGCGTGCGGTCAGCCTATGCCAAACGCACATTATTTTACAGAGATTTGTCCGTCTTGACCAATGTGCTACGAATACGCCGAACCCATCTCAATGTACAATAATACAAGTGGTTATGACAGCTGCCGATACAAGACAGTAGCCATAAAAAAACGGCGTGAAATAACTCCACACCGTTTTTTATTGTTGATGGCGTTACTGATACTCACCAATCGTTCGTTTTTCTACTACCAATCGATCATCGACCGCTATCAATAGCACACGGACCGCATCTTGGTCGCTATCAGTATCGCTATCACACTATTAACGACGTAGACCCAACTGGCTGATAACCGTGGTGTAGCGGCCAAGATCTTTACCTTTTAGGTAGTCAAGCAGTTTACGACGTTGGTTAACCATACGGATTAGACCACGGCGGCTGTGGTGATCCGCTTTGTGTGCTTTAAAGTGGTCTTGCAAATCGTTGATACGTGCGCTTAGTAGAGCCACTTGAACTTCAGGAGAACCTGTGTCGTTTTCGCCGCGCTGGTATTGAGCAATGATTTGTTCACGGTCAGTATTGGTTAGCATATCTTTCTCCGGCAATGCTAAGGCTGTGTGTGCCAAAATGACATATTGGGCATCACACAACAATAAAAAAAATCACGCACCATTCAGGATAACCCTGCATTACTAGAGTGTTCCTAGTGGCGCATACGTGTCTTTATGACTGCGGGACAGTATAGCAAAAAACTGCCCCACTGACAGTAAATTTTGTCAATAGAACTCACTATTTAGCACAGTGCGGTCAGTCCTTCGTATCTGCTGCTTTCGCATCTTTGTCTTTTTCACTTGCTGTGCCGCCAAGCGCGTCATCATCGAGCAGTGCGGTCGTCATTTCCGCCTCACTGTCTGGGGTGATGTCTTCGCTTGGATTGATATCCTTGGCAAGCTGCTCAATTTTGCGCTCTTCGGCATCCATCGTTTGTTTGTCTATACTCATCACACTCACTCCTTGACTGTCAATAAAAAGGCATAAAAAAATGCAGTATCAAAAATGGATATCATCCTTTTCAATACTGCATCGATAGTTATTCATACGTTTGGGTATCTATAACTAGTCTTTGGCGTTTTCTACATTGTTGGCAATATTTTCTGCCGCAGCTTCGCTATCTTCGTTGTAGTTACCTTCTGCTTGATTTTTTAGTGAAGCAACTTGCGAATCTGATTTTTGCTGTTCAAATTCAGTATTGTTTGGATTTGGCTGTGTCATGATGTTGTCCTTTTCGTTGTTTTATGAGTTTTCTTTTGGCATTTATTAACTTGTAATGTTATACGATTATTAAGCAGCTAATGCCTTATCAATCGCATCAACGAAATTGTCAATATCGTCAGGATTACGTGAAGTAATGAGGTTGCCGTCTACTTGTACAGTCTTATCCACAAAGGTCGCGCCTGCATTTTCTAAATCAAGCTGTAGCGTATTAAAAGCAGTCAGCGTTTTACCTTTGGCAATACCTGTATTGATAAGTGTCCAAGGGGCATGACAAATAGCGGCCAATACTTTGCCTGAATCATTAATAGCGTTGATAATGGTGTGCGCTTCCTGATTGCCACGGATAGTATCTGCGTTAACCGTACCACCTGGCAATACCAGCGCATCATAATCTTCAGGCTTGGCTTCTTTTGCAAAGATATCGGCTGTAAAGGTGTCGCCTTTATCGACATCTTGCTTCATGGCTTGTACTTCTTTTTCATCGTTGGTGGTGATAAGAAGCGTATTGTAGCCTTTGGCTTTCAACTTATTGTTGACTTCTTCATATTCTGCCTGCTCAAAGTTGCTGTGCAGTAAAAAAGCGATGGTTTTCATAGACAATCCTGTGTTAACGGTTATAAATGTAAATGACTTATAATTAGTGACTCGTTTTACTTATCGATATTATAATTTATAGTTACATACTTCTTATTTTTTTATAATTTTTTCAATACTTCTTAATTTTTGATTATATTTTATTTTAGTTATCTCATTTATATTTTTATAAATAATTTTTTGCACTTAATTATTATAACTTCTTATATTTATAAATTACTTATTATTTTTCTGACTTTTATATTTCGACACAATTATTATTTATCGTTGTGTTCTTCTTATAAATAGTCGTTATATCCTTTTTTACTTATTATCTTAATATTATTTATTGTTAGTTATTATTTATAAAAATAACCAGCCGTCCTAGCCAGTGATTCTTAGTATATAAAAAAAGCAGGCTCCACCATAGGCGAAACCTGCAATAAAATGTATCGGTATGTGATTAATGTAATGTGATAGTAAGTTGTGCGCGTATTCAGTTAGCGCTGTATCATCTTTTTGGGTTGTAAGCGCCCAGACGCTGCAATCATGCCCAAACCGATGAACTCACCTGCCTCATTGATCAGCTTAATATCCAGTGTTGGCTCAGTATCATCGTTTGAAGAGAGTGCTGCCAATTCACTTTTGAGACCATTACCCATAAGCGGATACACATTCAGGCGCTGTCCTTGCTGCAAGCGCAGGCTTTCTGCCTCGCTCAAGGTCAGCTGCCTGTCCATCTCAATACAAGCATCAAGCGGCAGTAGGTGGCTAAAGCGTGTGTCTAGCGGCGCTGCCTCTAACTCCGCAAGACTGATGGCATCATCAATCACAAACGCGCCGACTTGGGTACGTCTGAGCGCGGTTAAATGACCCACAGTTCCCAATGCCTGCGCGATGTCTTCGCCCAACACGCGGATATAAGTGCCTTTGCTGCACGTCACGGTCAGCTGTAGTACGTCATCCGCCGTTTGCGTGATGCGTAACGCTTTAATGTCGATATGGCGCGCAGGACGGTCAATCTCGATGCCTTCACGCGCGTATTCATACAGTTTTTTGCCATCTTTTTTGAGCGCAGAATACATGGGCGGCGTTTGCTGCTGCGCGCCCAAAAACTGTGTCGTGATGGCTTGGCGCATGGCCTCTGTGATTTTGGGGACAGCATGGGTGGCAATAACTTGCCCATCGGCATCACCTGTGTCGGTTTGGCTGCCCAGCTGCACGGTGGCAATGTAGGCTTTGTCCGCGTCCAGCTGATAGTGGCTGAATTTGGTCGCCTCGCCAAGACAGACAGGCAACAGTCCTGTCGCCATCGGGTCAAGCGTACCTGTGTGTCCTGCTTTTTTACTGTTGTGCTGCGCAGATTGAAACAGATACTTGACCTTGGAGACCACTTGCTGCGAGGTCATGCCGATAGGCTTGTCAATCAAAAGGACACCTGAAACCTTTTGTTTCTCTTGGGATGCTGATGCTGTCACACTCATACCGCGTTACTCTTCTACTTCGTTTTGCTCAGTTTTGGTCACGGCTTTATTGATCAAGTCCATCATGTAGTTGCCGCGTGCAGTGACTTCATCATAATGAAAGCGCAGACGCGGTGTGGTACGGGTTTTTAGGCTGTGGCTCAGCTCGGTACGTAAAAAACCCGCCGCTTTATTGAGCACTTGCAGACTTTGCTCATGACTGGTTTTGGTCATGGCGTCATTCATTTCAGGCTCCATGATGGTGACGTACACGTCAGCATAACCCAAATCAGGGCTGACTTTGACACTAGAGATGGTCACAAAACCCGTCAAGCGAGGGTCGTTAACTTCGTCACGAATAAGTACGGCAAGCTCGCGCTGAATTTGGTCAGCCAAGCGCTGTAAACGTTGGTTCATAAGGCAATCCTATTTATACACATTATTTTTGATAGGTGTCATGGCAAATCAGTCATGACTGCGGTTATATCCATTATAGGGGATATCAAAAGCGCATCGGAGGGGTGCTGTGATGCGCCTTTGTGATAAATCGTACAAAAAAGGTCTAGCAGGAAACCCTGTTAGACCTTTTTGTGTGCCGTAACGCGCTATTAGATAGTACGTTCGACTTCTTGAATCTCAAAGACTTCAATCTTATCGCCTGCTTCGACGTCATAGCCTTTAACCGCAAGACCACATTCCATACCAGTACGCACTTCGTTGACGTCTTCTTTGTAACGACGCAATGATTGCAACTGACCAGTAAAGATAACCTTGTCATCACGCAGTACACGAATTGGCTTGTTGCGGTAAATGGTACCTTCAACCACCATACAACCTGCAGCCGCACCGAACTTGCTTGAACGGAACACTTCACGTACATCCGCCACACCCAAGATTTTTTCACGATGTTCAGGCGCTAGCATACCGCTCATTGCCGCTTTTACATCATCAATCAAACCATAGATGACGCTGTAGTAGCGAATGTCGATACCAGCGCTATCCGCTTTGCGGCGCGCAGTGCTGTCAGCACGGACGTTAAAGCCTAACAGTACCGCTTCGCTAGACTCTGCGAGTGTCACATCCGATTCAGAAATCGGACCAACACCTGAGCTGATGACGCGTACTTTTACTTCGTCAGTTGACAGCTCTTCTAGAGCAGACAATAGCGCTTCTAGTGAGCCGCGCACATCGGTCTTGAGGATGATGTTCAAGATAGACACATCGCCTTGACCCATCTGCTCGAACATGCTCTCAAGACGCATCTTGTTCTGACGCTCAAGCTGACGCTCACGCTCGCGGTTGGTTCTAAAGTCTGCCACTTCACGGGCTTTTTTCTCGTCAGTAACGACTAAGAATTCACTACCCGCTGCTGGTGTTTCTGGTAGACCTAAAATCTCTACAGGAATCGAAGGACTTGCCGACTGAATACGTTTACCGTTTTCATCCGTCATGGCACGTACTTTACCGTAGTGCTCGCCTGCCAAGACCAAATCGCCTTGCTTTAGCGTACCTTTTTTGACCAATACACTAACAACCGCACCGCGACCTTTTTCTAGCTTCGATTCGATGACCACACCTTGCGCTGCGCCGTCTAATGGGGCTTCTAGCTCCATTAGCTCTGCTTGCAAGCTGATGTATTCTAGCAACTCATCGATACCCTCACCCGTTTTGGCTGAGATACGTGCCATTGGCGTGTCGCCACCCCAGTCTTCTGAAACGACTTCTTTGGTGGTCAACTCGTTCAAGACGCGATCAGGGTCCGCACCTGGCTTGTCCATCTTGTTGATGGCAACGATAAGCGGCGTACCTGCAGCGCGGGCATGGTCGATGGCTTCTTCGGTTTGGGGCATCATGCCGTCATCGGCTGCCACAACCAAGACCACGATATCGGTCGCCTGAGCACCGCGTGAACGCATGGCACTAAATGCGGCGTGACCTGGGGTGTCTAGGAAAGTAATAACACCGCGCTCAGTCTCAACATGGTAGGCACCGATATGCTGGGTAATGCCACCTGCTTCGCCGTTCGCCACTTTGGTTTCACGGATTTTATCGAGCAGTGAGGTTTTACCATGGTCAACGTGACCCATGATGGTAACAACAGGCGGACGTGCTTGGACGTTGCTGCTGCGCTCATCGACGGCATCATGCAGATCGTTTTCGACCTTGTTGTCGCTGATAAGTACAGGGTTATGACCCATCTCTTCAACGATTAGGCTGGCTGTGGTTTGGTCAATGGTGTCTGACTCACGCGCAATCTCGCCCATTTTCATAAGCAGCTTGATGACTTCACGGGCTTTGACCGCCATACGTTGTGCCAAATCTGAAACAACGATTTGTTCGCTAATCTCAACGTCATAGACGATTTTTTCAACAGGTTTTTCAAACTTGTGCTGCTGCGCTTGGCTTGAGCGTAGACCGTGCTTACGGTTTTTAATCTCACGCTCTTCTTGGTTTTTACGGCGACGACCACGTGTGGTGGTGCTGTTGGCGCCACGCTTGATTTCACGGCGTTCTTTTTCAAACGACTCTTCAAGCGCTTCACCCACCAAACCTTCGGCAAGCGGTTCATCTTTACGTACTTCAGTAGTTGGCTCGCGGTCGGTATATTTACCTGCCATTTTACGCATTTGCTCAAGCGTACGCTTTTGCGCTTCTTCCGCTTGGGCGCGGCGCGTTTCTGCTTCGATTTGACGCAGACGCTCTTCTTCTTTCTCACGGGCCTCACGTGCTTTACGTTCAGCTGCGGTTTCAACTTTTGGCTTGGTGACGACCGCTTTTTTCTTCTCTTTGTCTTTTTCTTTACCTTTGACTTCAACAACCGATTTGCTGCCTTTTTTCACCACAACCGATGAGGTTGAGGTCGCACTTTTCTCGTTGTTGTCGTCTGAGCTTTTGCTTGAGCCTAGGCTTGCACGCATGGCAGCTAGGGTCGCTGCTTGACGCTCTTCTGCCTTTTTCTTGGCTTCAGCACGCTCAACGGCTTCTTTTGCCGCACGGTTTTGTTCTTCGACTTTGGCCTGTTCACGTGCCGCCATCTCTTGTGCCAACTGTTCTGGATCTGGCTTTTCAAATACTTTTTTCTTGCGTACTTCGACGTTCACGCTCTTAGATTTGCCTGAAGAGCCAGTCACACGCGCGGTGCTTGTGGTCTTAGATTTTAGGCTAATACGGCGCTTTTCTTGCTGACCGTGACTTTGCTTTAAATACGCCACCAATTTTTCTTGCTCAAGTTCGGTGACTGAGTCATCCTCCCCACGAGCAGGCAGTCCAGCATCCACCAACTGCTGTCGTACAGCGGTTGGGGTTTTGCCTACCATATCTGCCAGTTCTTTGACGGTCTTATCTGCCATTGATTATCACCTACTGTCTATTGTTTGCTATATTTCAATTCAATTGTTGGCTACAAATGATTGCGTTTGGTTTGTACCCACAGGCGTTAATACGTTTAACACGCCAATGGGTACAAACACGTTTGATGCATAGCATACCACCAAAAGACAGTGATATGCCGTCAACGCCTATTCATTGAACCACGATTCCCGAGCTTTCATAATCAGCTTGCCTGCCATTTGGGCATCCAAACCTTCAATATCTTCTAAATCAAACACCGCCTGCTCAGCCAAATCATCTAAGGTGATGATGTCTTTTTGCGCCATCTTGTATGCCCAACTGGTGGTCATACCTTCAAGGGCAAGCAGCTCTTCGCTGGGCTCTTTCATGTTTTGCTGTTTCATCAGCTCATCGGCGATGACCACTTCTTTGGCACGTTCTTGAATCATATCAATGGCTTCATCGTCCAGCCCTTCGATATCATAAAAGGTCTCAACAGGCACATAAGCGACTTCTTCAATACTGGTAAAGCCGATGTCGACTAAGGCTTGTGCTAGGTCGTGGTCGACCTCTAGGCGCTCATAAAATAAGTTTACGTACGCCTTGGTTTCGTTTTCTTGACGCTGCTGATACTCTTCTTCGAGCATCATGTTCAGCTTGTATCCTGTCAGCTCTGAGGCCAGACGTACGTTTTGCCCTTGTGAGCCAATCGCACGTGCCAACTGATCATTGGTGCTAAAGATAATGTCTGCCGTTTGCGTGTCTTCATCAAGGATGATGCTGCTGACATCAGCAGGCTCTAGGGCGCTGATGATGTACTGCGCTGGGTCATCTGACCATACCACGACATCAATACGCTCGCCGTCCAGCTCTTGCTGTACCGCTTGGATACGCGTACCACGCATACCAATACAAGCGCCCACAGGGTCAATGCGGTGGTCATTGGTTTTGACCGAGATTTTGGCACGGGTGCCAGGCAGACGCGCAACGTTACGAATCTCAATGATTTGCTCGGCAATCTCAGGCACTTCTTTTTGCATCAAGGCTGAAAGCATTTCAGGATGGGTACGTGATAGCAACAACTGTGCGCCACGGTTTTCACGGTTCACATGATACAAAATGGCGTTGATGCGTGATTTTACACGCAGCTGCTCACGAGGCAGCATTTGGTCGCGCGACAGATAACCTTCAGCATTGTCGCCTAGGTCAATAATGTAGCCATCACGGGTTTGTTTTTTGACTTCACCAAACATCATCTCGCCAATACGCGGCTCAAAAGCGTCAGCAACTAAGGCGCGCTCAGCTTCACGGATTTTTTGGATGATCACCTGTTTGGCTTGCGTTGCCGCAATACGACCGAACTCGATAGATTCGATTTGTTCTTCTTTAATATCACCGATAGACCACTCGTCTTGGTCAAGGTCAGTAATGGCAAGCTGGCACGCTGGCATTTCGTGATCTTCATCGGCAACCACGGTCCAATAACGATACGTGTCATAGTCACCGGTAGCGCGGTCGATAGATACACGAATCGCCACTTCAGGCTGCTCGGTGTATACTTTCTTCTTAGTAGATACCACCAAAGCGTCTTCAATGGCTTCGAAGATATCTTCAGGATTTAAGCCTTTTTCATTACTGACGGTTTCTACAACCGTTAAAATCTCGCGACTCATGTTATACCTGTCCTATACTGACTCAACTGTTATCATTGGTATATTAAATTATTGGTAACAAGCGGGCATGTGCTGCTTGGCGCACTTATCATACGCTATTTAACGCACATTGCTATACTTACTCGTCCTCGTACACCAAATTGGCTTTATCGATGTTGCTAAAAGCAATCGTAAATTGCTCACCATCATTGGTGGTCAAATTCAGACTCTCTTCGCTCATTTGCTCAAGCTTACCCGTCACTTTGCGGCGCTTGTCACTGCCTTGACCAATCGCTTGAATCAAGCGTAGGCTGATGGTCTGACCGATATAGTCTTGCATCTGTTCACTGACAAAGAACGCACGATCAAACCCTGGCGATGACACCTCAAGCACATATTCACCTGCAATCGGGTCATGCACTTCAAGGATACCGCTGACCTGATGGGTAACGGCAGAGCAATCCTCAATGGTCACTTGCTTGTCTTGAGCTTTGTCTTCTGGCAAGGCTTCAATGTAAATGCGCAATAAAGAGCGGCGCCCTTGCGGTACAAATTCCACGCCCCACAATGCCACATCACAAGCGGCCACAGCAGGTTCGATAATACGGGTCAATTCAGCAACTTTGGTCGAAAGTTTCATGATGTCTTTGTTATTTCCTATATCAAGTAGCGTGGGCAAGGCCTTTATTTTTAGCCTGATGACCCATGCCATCTTCAGTGTGTCTTAGATAAACGATGTGGCCATAAGCCCATGCTCGGTCAGTAGCGTCGCTGTTGTGCTGTTTCTTAGCCGTCACGCTGTGCCTGTCGCTACTGCGCCATCATGGCAAGCATCATACTTATGCCAGTAACGACCAATGACCAAGCACGCGGCAGCATAAAGCCACTGCTGACTGTCGGTATAAACAATGCAACATATGACAAAACAGTCGCCGAAAAGCGCAAAATGGTTTGGCTCATGCGGTTTGCATGATTAACGGATGTTATCGCACTCTAATGGCATAGAGCTTAACATAAGTAGGATAGATACCGTGATAGCACCGACAATCAGATACAAAAAAACCCACAAACATAATGGTGGGTTAATAACAACTGACCGTATTTCGTACAATAATCAGTATAAAAAGTGGTAGCGGGGGCTGGATTTGAACCAACGACCTTCGGGTTATGAGCCCGACGAGCTACCAGACTGCTCCACCCCGCATCAATTTAGAATGCACATTGTAGGTGAGGATAATCATTCTGTCAAACGTTATTTTAAATAAATTTAAATATCGTATCGATTATCTTCACTACGCGCTGTGCCGCGCTTTTATATTGGTGCGATTGGGGGGACTTGAACCCCCACAGCTTGCGCCACTACCCCCTCAAGATAGCGTGTCTACCAATTCCACCACAATCGCAAAAATATGAGCGACGTTACTTCATGGTTTGCATGACTGGTGCATGCGCTTACTCAGTAACGAAGCAGGCATTGTAAAGCGAGTTATTAAAAATTGCAAGCGACTTATTTTTGGCCGCTTGATATACCTTGTCTTTTACGATTCAGGATTTTCGGTTAACGGGCGCGGCGTTTCAGGTACTGACACTGGCGCATCCAAACGGAACTGGTCTTCGGCCTGCTCACGCGCATGCACGGCAAGCGCCATACTGGTGATAAAAAATACCGCTGTCAGTACGCCTGTTGCGCGCGTCAAAAAGTTGGCGCTACCTGCTGCACCAAATACGGTGCCTGACGACCCCGCACCAAACGAAGCCCCTGCATCTGCGCCTTTGCCATGCTGTATCAAAATCAAGCCAATCATGCCAATTGCCACGATAATATGTAAGGCCAGTATAAAAGTAAACATGGTCACCTCTTTTGCCGCGTTAAGACGACAAGTAACAAAGATAAAGTCGGTTGGCACCAAAAACACTTAGCCAATCGCGGTAAAATCCCGCGCAAACCAACTGTCATAACACACAAAATTCATGGTAAATGCGGCGCATTGTACACGATTCGATGGAACGTGTTAAATCCGCTAAGACGTTTGCCGCAAGTTTTTTGTATCAAAAATTACAAACCCTGACGCACTATAGCTGATAAGTCACGCAAAGACGCTTATGCTTTTGCTGCGGCAAAGGCCTGCGCAATAGTCATAAAGCTCTCTGCCTTTAATGACGCGCCGCCAACCAATGCGCCATCAATGACGCGACTTGCAGCAAAATCAGCCGCATTACCAGCATTGACACTACCGCCATAGAGCACCGCTGTATTGGCAAGTGCGTTATGATAACCTGCTAAGGTGTGCTTGATATGTGTGTGCGTGGCGCTCACCTCATCGACCGTCGGTACTTTGCCAGTGCCAATTGCCCATACAGGCTCATAAGCGACAATCAGCTGCGTTGACAAGATAGTGGGGTCATCAAGACGGCGGACAACATCAGCAATCACATCAAGCTGGGTGCTCAGCACCTCAAGGGTTTGCTTGTCATCGTACTGCTGCTGGCTCTCGCCAATACAAAAAATCACGCCCAGCTGCTCGCTTAGCGCGTTTTGGGTTTTTTGCACCAGCGTCTCGTGGTCTTCTTGATGATACTCGCGGCGCTCTGAATGACCCAAAATACTCCAGCGCGCGCCAGCGTCAAAGGCTTGCGCGGCTGAGATATCGCCCGTGTACGCGC
Organism: Psychrobacter aestuarii; assembly: GCF_904846035.1. GTDB lineage: Bacteria > Pseudomonadota > Gammaproteobacteria > Pseudomonadales > Moraxellaceae > Psychrobacter > Psychrobacter aestuarii. The sequence continues at coordinate 1,576,431 of NZ_CAJGYT010000001.1, read as the reverse complement.
CTGTGCTTGCACTATGGGCACTGATGTCTTGCGCTGCGCATAGGATACCAGAGCCTTGTAATTGAGCGCTCACCCCAGCGATATGAATAGTGCTTGGGGCAACCATCAGACGGCAGCTGGGCGCAAGGCATGTACGGTCTGTTTGTTTTAAATCATTAACCAGTGCATTGACCGCGTGCTGCGTTGCTGGATTTTGTTTCCAATTGCCAATTACCCAAGCCTGCATTGCTTATCTACCTTGTGTGAGCTGTCTGTAAAATGAGAGTGCGGTCATGTCAGGTACCGCGCGCCGCGTCAGTATAGCAAATTTTTGTGCCCTACTAAATATATACGAAAAACCGCACTATCATGCCATAATGCACAGTCTATAAAGAAGAAGCAAAACGCGTTATATTGACGGCGAATAAGACGCACAGATACGCTGGTAGACTCAGGTTTTGTGCGTTTTGGTATTGCCGCGTTATCGTACGTGAAAGCCACTCATTGTGGTATTGGGCACTATCAACGCACCATCTACATCAAGGAGACACATCGATGGCAACCGCATCAGGGACGCTAGGAGGCTTGGCACAGCAGCTGATCAGCGCAGGGATTGTAAGCGAAGCGCATATGAAAACCGCGCAACAAGAAGCGCAGCAACAAAAAATCAGTATGGTGTCTTACTTGGTCGAGCATAAAATGGCCAATGCGCAGGCCATTGCGGTGCTGTTGTCTCAGTCTTTTGGCGATCCGCTCTTTGATTTGAGTACGCTGAATAAAGACAGCATTCCAAAAGACTTGGTCGATGAAAAAATCGTGCGCAAATTCAATGCGCTGCCTATTTTTAAGCGCGGTCAGCGCTTGTTTGTGGCCCTTAGCGACCCTACCCGCGTCGATGCCATCGATGCCATCGCTTTTAACTCCCGTCTGTCTATCGAAACCGTGGTGGTAGAAGAAGACAAGCTCAAACGCTGTATTGATGAGTTTTATGCCGACAGCACTCAAGATTTTGCAAGCTTTAACGATACAGAATTTGACACCAATCTGGGTGAAACCAGTGACGGTGACAGCAATGAAACCACGTTGTCTAATAGTATCGATGAAGCGCCCGTCGTCAAATTTGTCAATAAGATGTTGATTGACGCCATTCGTATGGGCGCCTCGGATTTGCATTTTGAGCCGTATGAAAAGTCTTACCGTGTACGCTTTCGCGTCGATGGGGTGATGCAAAAAATGGCCAGTCCGCCGGTACAGCTGGCAGGCAAGATTGCCGCGCGTTTAAAGGTCATGTCGCAAATGGACATCTCTGAGCGCCGCGTGCCGCAAGATGGGCGTATCAAGCTAAAAATCTCTAAAACCAAAGCCATTGACTTTCGTGTCAACTCCTTACCTACCCTGTTCGGTGAAAAAATCGTTCTTCGTATCCTAGACCCCTCGTCAGCAATGCTGGGTATTGACGCGTTAGGCTATGAGCCTGACCAAAAAGACTTGTTTTTAGAAGCCTTAAACAAACCTCAAGGTATGCTCCTGATTACGGGACCGACAGGCTCGGGTAAAACCGTTTCCTTGTATACTGGGATTAACATCCTAAACACAGGCGCAACCAATATCTCTACCGCCGAAGACCCTGTTGAGATTAACTTAGAAGGCATCAATCAGGTCAACGTGAATGCCAAAGTGGGTCTGACCTTTGCCAGCGCCCTAAAATCCTTTCTGCGCCAAGATCCTGATATCGTGATGGTCGGTGAGATTCGTGATTTAGAAACCGCAGAAATCGCCATTAAAGCGGCACAAACTGGACATATGGTACTCTCCACCCTACACACCAACTCTGCGCCTGAAACCCTGACTCGACTGCGTAATATGGGTGTGGCGTCGTTTAACATCGCCACCTCAGTCAACTTGGTCATTGCACAGCGCTTGGCACGGCGACTGTGCGCTAATTGCAAAAAGCCCATCAACCTGCCCCGCCAAAGTCTGCTTGAGCTTGGGTTTACCAATGATGATTTGGACGATGCTGCCAATATTATTTATGAGCCCGTTGGCTGTGGTGAGTGCCGTGAAGGCTACAAAGGACGTGTGGGGATTTATGAAGTGATGAAAGTGACGCCAGACATCTCCCGCATCATTATGGAAGATGGCAATGCCATTGATATTAAAGACGCGGCAGTGGCAGGCGGCTTTCGGGACTTGCGCCGCTCGGGGATTATGAAGGTTTTACAAGGTGTGACCAGTATTCAAGAAATGATGCGGGTAACCTCAGAATAGACGTATGAATACGCGCTTTAATAAGTGAGCACTGGGCTACAATTACTGCATAATAGCCATGGCAGCCATATACACAATGCGCTATGATAAACAAACAATCAACAAAGATACAGCAACATTGTGTCATAAAGCGGTACACACATTATAGTGAGCATGGACACGAGCGTACTGGGGTAATAAATGGCAAAAGCAAAAGTAAAAACCGACATGCTGCTTGACTTTGTCTATGATGGCGTCAATAGACAAGGGCAAAAAGTCAAAGGTGAGACGACCAGCCGCAGTATGGAGCTGGCGAAAGCCACCTTACGTAAGCAAGGCGTTACGGTCAAAAGTATCAAGAAAAAGCCCAAACCCTTATTCAGCATGAAGAAGGGCATCAAACCGATTGATATTGCTATTTTTTCACGGCAGCTGGCCACCATGATGAAAGCCGGTGTTCCTCTAACCCAGTCTTTTGAAATTGTGGCGGACTCATTAGACAACCCCAGCATGAAAGACTTGGTACTGGCCATCAAAGCCGATGTCGAGGCAGGGGGTACTTTTGCTTCGGCGCTTAGAAAACACCCACGCTACTTTGATGATTTGTTTTGCTCTTTGGTTGCTTCAGGTGAGCAGTCAGGGGCGCTTGAGATCATGCTTGAGCGGGTCGCAACCTATAAAGAAAAAAGCGAGCTGCTAAAAGCCAAGATTAAAAAGGCGTTGAAATACCCCATTGCAGTGATTGTGGTGGCCATCATTGTGACCATCATTCTGCTGGTAAAAGTGGTGCCTGTATTTGCCGACTTGTTTGCCTCATTTGGTGCAGAGCTGCCCGCTTTCACACGAATGGTTGTCAGTATGTCTGAATGGATGCAGGCGTGGTGGTTTATTTTAATCATTCTTATTGGCGGTGCAGTAATTGCGTTTTCTGAAGGCAAAAAACGCAGTAAAAAGTTTCGTGACTTTTTAGATCGCGCGGTACTCAAAGCGCCGATTTTTGGCAAGATTGCTTATCAAGCGGTCATTGCTCGTTTTGCCCGCACCTTATCAACCACCTTTGCCGCGGGTGTACCACTGATTGATGCGCTTGACTCAACCGCAGGCGCGACCAACAACGTGGTGTTTTATGATGCCACTCAGCAGGTCAAAAATGATGTCTCCACAGGACAACAGCTACAGTTTTCTATGCGCAGTACCAACTTGTTCCCAAGTATGGCCATTCAGATGGTGGGCATTGGTGAAGAGGCAGGTAGCTTGGAAGAGATGCTTGAAAAAGTAGCTGTCTATTATGAAAACGAGGTGGACAACGCGGTGGATGGATTGACCAGCTTGATGGAGCCTATGATCATGGCCATTCTTGGTGTATTGGTGGGCGGCTTGGTAATTGCGATGTACCTGCCTATTTTCCAAATGGGTTCGGTTGTCGGATAAATAGGATCGGTTATTCATGTCGTTTTTTACCTTATTGCAAGACAATATGGCTATAGCCCTTGTGGTTTTTACCCTATTGGGGCTGTGCGTTGGCAGTTTTTTAAACGTTGTTATCCACCGTATGCCGTTGATGATGCAATACGGCTGGCGTCAAGAATCCAGTCAGTTCTTGGCAATGCAAGCGGATATGCCCAGTATCCACATCCAGCCTTTGGTGGATATCGCGGCCAAAGACACCCCGATAACGCTCAGTAAACCTGCATCTCGCTGCCCGCATTGTGGTCACCGTATTCGCTGGTATGAGAATATTCCACTGATCAGCTGGCTACTCTTACGCGGTCGCTGCGCGGATTGTAAACACGGCATCAGCATTCGCTATCCGTTTGTTGAACTGATAACTGCCCTATTATCGGCATTGGTCATTTATTATTTTGGCGTGACTGCCACAGGCCTTTCTGCCCTTGTTTTGGTGTGGGTGCTTATCGCCTTAACGGGAATCGATTTTGATACCCAGCTGCTGCCTGATCGCTTAACTTTTCCTTTGGCGGGTCTGGGTTTGGCGGTCAACAGTCAAAGCTGGTTGGTCTCACCCACGGCTTCTATTTGGGGATTGCTGCTCGGCTTTTTGTCCTTATGGACGGTGGTGTGGGTATTTTATTTGTTGACCAAAAAGCAAGGCATGGGGCAAGGGGATTTTAAGCTGCTCGCCGCACTGGGCGCTTGGCTTGGCGCCGCCATGCTGCCACTGATTATCCTGCTCTCATCACTGCTGGGCGCGGTTATTGGTATGATTCTGATGAAAATTGAAGGCGAGAGCCGCCCCTTTGCGTTTGGACCGTATATTGCCATTGCAGGCATCATTGCGCTATTTTACGGCGATGACATTACCGCTTGGTATTTGGGTATGTACGTTTAATCGGTAATTATGAGGGACTGGGCGGGTACTTTATTATGATTCTCCCCGCCCCAAGATACAGACCGTCCGTGGTACTTTTTATTCTGCGCTGATGATCGGTCGTGGTTTTTATTGTGTACCGTTTTTATTTTTGATATTACCAAGCAAATAAGTCAATTTTATGTCACAACCTCACACACAGTCTTCGTCGTTATCAGCGGCACACCAAGATATGCCATCTTCCGTGGTCATTGGTTTGACAGGGGGTATTGGTAGCGGTAAGTCCGCGGCCAGTGCTTGGTTTGCCGAGCAGGGTATTGATGTGATTGATGCCGATGTGATTGCGCACGCGGTGGTGGCAAAAGGCAGCCCAACGTTACTGAAAATTCAAGAAAAACTGGGGGATTGGGTACTCTTGCCATCAGGAGAGATGGACCGCGCGGCGGTACGCGCGCATGTGTTCAATCATCCTGCGGCGCTGATGGCGCTAGAAGCGATTACCCATCCTGCCATTCGCGAGATGGCAAAGCGCCAACTGGCAAACAGTCGCTCGCCTTATAGCATTTTGGTAGCGCCGTTACTGATTGAGGCGGCAGAAGCGGGTCTGGCCAATTTGTGCCAGCGCATTTTGGTGATTGATGCCACCGAAGACACGCAGTTGGTACGTGCCAGTGGTCGCGACGACCAAAGTATGGCCAAGATTAAGGCCATCATGGCCAATCAGCTGCCACGTGCTGCGCGCAATGAGCATGCTGATGATGTGGTGTGCAACGACGCTACCTTGGCAGAGCTACACGCGCAGTTAGCGCCGCTGCATCAGTATTATCTTAGTTTGGCTGGCGCTGACGATTGATTTCGTATAGTGCCATGCCCGTGGCGACACTGACGTTCAAGCTTTGTAAATTGCCTTGGGCGTTGCCTGACATCGGGATATATACCAGCGCATCGCAGCACTCCATCGTTAGGCGGCGCATCCCTTCCCCTTCTGAGCCCATGACCAAAGCCGTTTTACCGCGCATATCGACCGTGCTGATGGGCGCAGCAGCGTCATCAAGCGCCGTGCCATAAACGAACACGCCCGCCTGCTTTAGTTGACCTAAAGTACGTGCCAGATTGGTCACGCTAACGATAGGCATCAATTCTGCCGCACCGACAGAGACTTTGGCGACCGTTGGCGTTAGGCTTGCCGCGTGATGCTTTGGAATAATTACCGCATCCACGCCCATCGCCACAGCGGTACGTAAACACGCCCCAAAGTTGTGGGCGTCGGTGATTTGGTCTAACACCAAAAACAGACACTGCTCATGCGCGATGAGCGCATCCAAACAGCGCTCATCGGTAAAGCCCAAAGGACGGGCATGTAACACCACGCCTTGATGCTGCGGGCTTGCACACAATTGGCTGAGCTTGTCTTTTTGACTGTATTGGATACTGGTACCATGGGCGCTTGCGGTGTCGATAATCTGAGCAATGTGCGCGTCTTTTTCGCGTCCTTGTTGCACAAACAAACTGAGCGCGTCCATCGGGCGCTGGTTGAGCAGTGCCTCAATGGCGTGAATGCCGTAAAAATAGCTGGGTTTTGCCATAATAAGCCTACCATCAAAAAAACAACTGCCGCACAAAGCGGCAGACCATCATGTATTTGTGTGCCATCAGCCTTCTAGGTGACAGACGTATTGAACAATCTCTTCGGTACGTAAGTTAAAACCGCTGTCGCCCTCGACGACAAAGCCTTGCCCTGCGCGGTAATAGCTAAAATCTTCTTCGCCATGCAGCTGCACTTCACATTCACCACTGATGATGTCGATGCGCTCTGAGGTATTGGTGATAAACTGGTAGTGCTCGACCAAATTTTCACAAGGTAGAATAACCCCTAGCGTTTTTTGGCGACCATCCTCAAACATAATGGTATGGCTTGAGCAACGTCCATCATAAGAGATGCTGGCTTGCGCATTGATTGTCACATTCTTATATTGTGCCGCTGACATAGTGGCTTCCTTATCAAATAATTATTGCTAAACTAAAAAATAAGTCACTGCATAATAGGCATGTAGTAGCACTACAGTGATGACATACCCGATTCCCCTATCGGCTCACTCTGTCTGTGTGGTCTGCTGCCACCGAACGTCGAATCGCCATCGAACCTGAGGTTTTGTTGTGGAGATTGTAAGATGAGTTTGTGATTAGGTAAGATAATGCTACCACATTATATCTATAAAGTTTGTTACAGCACATGTGAATGCAGGGCAATTTTTATCCATAATCGTCTTGTTTTTTTTGTAAGATGCCTAAATAATCCATCATTATCAATGGCTTTGCCTTAAGAAAACGTCTGTGATTTTTGTTCAATATCGCTACAATAGCGCTCATAATTGGGTTGCTTTTGTCGTGGGTTGTGGCTAGGCTAAACGCAGTTATGCGGTCCGTTGCCCTGCGGATAATCGCCTCTATTTGGCACAATGAGAACCCTTATTATCTGCATATTTATGAGCGCGCAACGCCTTACACCTTATCATAAGCACGCCCGCTGCCATCACGACCGTGCTTTGTTTCTTTATCTGGGCAATGCTGCCTTTATTGTCTGTCAGAGAGAGCTTGATGCTACTATCCTTAACGTTACACCAGTTTGCGCTGATTGCGCGTCATGAGCTTGGCATCTGTGAGGGCTTTAATGTCATTACAGGTGAGACAGGCGCGGGCAAGTCCTTGCTGCTCGATGCGCTGCTGTTGTGTCTTGGTGGCCGCGCCGATAGCGCCATGGTCAGACATGGCGCGCCGCATGCTGATATTTATGCCCAGTTTGATGTGACAGGCAATACGGCGGTGGCAACGTGGTTTGCCAGCAATGAGCGGATGCTTGATGAGCCTGAAGTATTGATTCGTCGGCAGCTGAGCAGCAATGGTCGCTCCAAAGCGTGGCTGAATGGCGCGCCCATCAGTCTGGCGGAATTAAAAAGCCTAGGCGCGCTCTTGGTCAGCATGCACAGTCAGCACGCGCAGCAAGCCTTGTTAAAGCCGCAGTTTGTGGTTGAATGGCTCGATGAGATGGCAGGGACACGCGCGCTTGCCGAGCAAACGGCAGAGGCGTATCACACGCATCACGCATTGGTGCGCGAAGCCAAAGCGCTGGCGACGCATGAGGCGCAGCGTCAAGACCGCATCAATTTGCTCAGCAGTCAGCTCAGCGATGTTGCGCCATTATTGGATGTCGATTATGCCGCGATTGAAGCCGAGCATGAAGAGCTGTCTAATATTGAGGCCTTGATGGTTGAGGCGAGTCACAGTTTGCATCTGCTCGATAGCGACAGCGATGAGCCAGATGTGATGACCTTGATTGGACAAACCATCAAGCTGTGCGACGGGCAAAGCGGCGTCAGCCAAACTTTTTCGCAAGCCTCAGAACAGCTATATTTGGCGCAGCAGCACATTACCGATGTCACCGCATTACTGCGTGATTATGCTGAGCAGCAGCTGCCCGACCCTGAGCGCCTGCAAACCCTTGATAACTTGATTAGCCTTGGGCACCGCTTGTCACGCAAGCATGGCGTGCTGACAGGGGCATTGATAGACACCGCAAAAGAGTGGCAAGCAGAACTAGAGACACTAGAGAATGCGCCCAGCAGTGCGGTACTGTCTGCGCAAATTGACACGGCATGGCAGGCGTATTTAGGCCTTGCCGAAAAATTGCATGCTGAGCGCCAAGCCGCCGCACCCGCGATATGTGCGCAGCTGGTGACGCACTTGCAGCCATTAGCGCTGCCCAATGCGCGCTGCAATTTTGTCTTTACCTCAAAAAGCCAAGGCAGCGCCTCAGGCTTGTATGATATTGAGCTGCATTTTAGCGCCAACGTGGGGATGCCAATGCAGCCCTTGCACAAAATTGCCTCAGGCGGTGAGCTGTCGCGTATGGCCTTGGTGATGCAGGTGCTATACGCCACCAAAGGCGATGAGGGCAACAAGCCGATGCTGGTGTTCGATGAAGTCGATGTCGGTATCAGTGGTGCTACCGCGCAGGTGGTGGGCGCGATGCTGCGCACCCTTGGCGAAAAACAACAGCTGCTCGCCATCACTCACCAAGCACAGGTCGCCGCGCAAGCGCATCAGCATATCTTGGTCAAAAAGCATCATGAAGAACAAAGCCGCAGCGAGCTTGAGATACTGGACAACGACGCGCAAGTCGATGAGCTGGCGCGTATGTCAGGCGGCGTGAACATCACTGAGGTGACCCGCGAACACGCCCGTAGTCTGCTACACGACGTCGCGCGCTGAGTTGGCGCGTGTTGATTTTTTAGCCGCTATCGCCATATAGTAAGGTTCCATTCATAGGTTGTGCCTACTCTTATGTCCAAAACCAATTTGACCCATCACTTCTTAATTGCAGCGCCCCAAATGCCCGACCCACGGTTTGCGCAGGCGCTCATTTATATCTGTCGTCACGATGAGCAAGGGGCGCTGGGACTGATGGTCAATCGTCCGATACCCGCGGCGCGCGTGGGCAAGCTGTTAGAGGATTTGGGCATTGAGGTGACCACCCCTGAGGTAATGGAAGATTTGGCATTGGCAGGTGGTCCGCTGTATCCTGAGGTCGGCTTTGTGCTACATACAGGGCAGCCGATGTGGGCATCCTCGTTCGCCATCTCGGAAAACGTGTGCATCACCACCAGCCAAGATATTTTAAAGCGCATCGCCGCAGGACAAGGCGTTGGGCATTATCATTTGTGCTTGGGTCACGCCAGTTGGGGCAAAAAACAGTTAGAAGAAGAGCTTGAAAGTGGCGATTGGCTGGTGTGTCCTGCCGATTTGTCCTTATTGTTTGACACTCCTTTTGAAGAGCGCTGGCAAGTGGCGGCGGATAAGATTGGGGTCGATTTTGAGCGCTTAAGCAGTGACATTGGTCACGCCTGATGGCTGGGGCAGTCCGCTGCGATGGGCACGATGCATAAACGAAGACCATATAGTGAGGGTTTTTGATGAGAGAAAATGGTTGCTACAATGAGTCAGTATGAAGCGATGAGCGACACCCCTACAGCGGAAAAAGCCACGCACACCAAGCCGCAGCTGATATTGGGACTCGATTACGGGGTCAAAAAAATGGGCATGGCGCTCGGTAACAGTATCACCAATACCGCGCGTGCTTTTGATATTCTGGCCATGAACAACGGTCAGCCAGACTGGGACAACCTGCTTGGCATCATTGATACGTGGGGCGTGACCCAAGTGGTCGTCGGTCTGCCGCTCAATATGGATGGCAGCAGCTCCATGCTCTCAAAGCGCGCGCACAAGTTTGCCCGCCGCTTGGCGCACCGCATGAGTGAGCAGCGAATGCTGGTTGAGGTGTTACTCTGCGATGAGCGCCTAACCTCTATCGCGGCGCGTGAGCTGGCGTGGGATGAGGGCTGGATTCAGCAGCCAAACGACCCGATTGATGACATCTCGGCGTGTATTTTGCTCTCGGCGTATTTTTCTGAGCCAAGCAGTGCGCTTGCGATTGCGGCGGTGTCTAAAGACTAAAGCGCCGTATCTGCGCCTATTGGCGTAGGTCATGTGGCTTTTGATCTGTGACACGGTTCTGTATTTTTATGGTGTTGATATAATGCCTCTTTTTTTAGCAGCTGGTGCGACTTGTTATGAGCTTATCCCATGATGCCCCGCGGCATGGTTTTTCACCCTTAGCCATTGCCCGTATTGAGGGCGCACGCCGCGCCAACAAAATCGCCATCTATTTGATTTATGCCGCGATTGCCGCGTTTGTGGTGTTCGGTACGATAGCGAGCTTACAGAGCTTTCATAGCAGTGATGTGCTGTATCAGCTGTTTTATTATTTGCCGTATCTGCTGATTGCGCTGACCATTCCTTTGACGGTGTATGACGCGCTGGTCTTGTACCGCTACCGCCTAAGCCAACCCTCGATGATTGCGCTGAGTGTCGGTGTCTCCACGGTTTTATTGATTGGCGGTTTGCTATTCGCTTCGACCGCGTGGCTCGGGCTGGCATCATGGCTTGGGGTGGCATTTTTATTTCAGGCGAATTTTCGGCGCTTTTTTAAATTTTTGGCGGCGGATGATGTGGCAAATGATGACGCCACAGCACAATAGCCCGCGCGCTTCTTATTTTATTGATTACTTTTTTGAGCAAAAGCCTTTTGACTATGACTGTATCTGTACCTAACGACGTCAGTATCGACCATCATCTTGACACCCAAGGGCTGATTTGCCCTGAGCCTGTGATGATGCTGCACAAAGCCATTCGCAAGGCTGAGGGCGGCGAGGTGATTGAAATACTGGCAACCGACCCCGCCACCACGCGCGACATTCCTAATTTTTGTCGTCATCTGGGGCACACCTTGTTGCATCAAGAAACCGTTGATACCGACCGCTATCGCTATTTGGTTAAGAAAAAATCGCTGTAGTGTTCGTTGAATCAAGTGAGCCGTTATGAGCCGAGACCGCGCCCTACAGCCCAGAAAGCCCAAAGCCTTATCCATCGAGGATGAGCCACCGTATCTGAGTGCCTTTCGCGCAGCGCTTGTGGCACGCGGTCTTGCCACGCGCTCGCGCAATGCCTATATCCGCGATTTGCATCATGCCGCCAAAAGTACCGCAACCCCCCTGCCCGAATGGCAAGCGGAAGATGTGCAGCACTGCTTGGCGCAATTGTCGCGCGACAACAAAACCGCCCGTACCCAAGCACGCGTGCTCTCAAGCTTGCGCCAGTTTTTTGGCTGGCAGGTGAGCGAAAATGTGCGTGAGGACAACCCGTGCGCGCGCATCAAAACGCCCAAGCTCGGTCGCAGTTTGCCCAAAGACTTGTCCGAAGCAGACATAGAGCGCTTGCTTGCTGCGCCCGATATGGACACAGCGCTCGGACTGCGCGACAAGGCGATGCTTGAGGTGCTGTATGCCTGCGGACTGCGCGTCAGTGAGCTGATACATTTGACCATCGAGCAGGTTAACCTAAACGCAGGCTGGCTACAGATTACAGGTAAAGGCAACAAAACGCGCCTCGTGCCCCTTGGGGAATATGCACTGGGCGCGCTTGAGGACTATTTGACCTACGGGCGCGGTGAGCTGGTCGCGCATCTTAAGGCGGGCAACTGCCAAGCAGTGTTTTTGACCGCGCAAGGCGGCTACATGACGCGGCAAAACTTTTGGTATTTGATTAAGCGCTATGCCAAGACCGCCGCGATTGACAAAGATTTATCCCCGCACACTTTGCGTCATGCCTTTGCCACGCATCTCATCAATCATGGCGCGGACTTGCGCAGCGTCCAGCTGCTGCTCGGGCACAGCGACTTGTCCACCACGCAGATTTATACCCATGTGGCGACCGCGCGCTTGCAAAAGCTGCACGCTGAGCACCACCCGCGCGGGTGAATAACGTATGCAAAATCTCATTTATTAATAATCCACATTCATTGATAATCCAAGGATTGTATTGTGTCTTACGCGTCATCAACCGCTGCACCTGCCTTAAGCAAAGCGCAACAGTTTGCCTTAAAAAAACTGACCCTCATGGGCTATTTGGAAGGCACGTCTTTTTTGTTGCTCTTATGCGTGGCGATGCCGCTCAAATACATGCTCGGCATGCCTGAGATGGTGCGCTATGTCGGCATGGCACACGGCGTCCTATTTATCGCCTATATTGTGGTGCTCTTTTTTACGGCGACAAAAATCAGACTGCCGCTCTGGGCAATACCCGCTGGCGTGATTGGCTCGTTTTTGCCTTTTGGTCCGTTTGTGTTTGATTATGTGTTAAAAAAACGCTTGGGCGAATGACAATAAAGGCATTTGATACGACGTTCATGGTTGATTAAGCCACAAAATGAAGCGCCGTATCCTTGCTGGTGGTTCATAAATTTTGTCCCAAATCGTATCAATGCTTGCTATGATGGTCATCATACAGCCATACAAGGAGGCTCAATGAAAACATTTTTAAGTCCATTTTTACTCTCTGGCGCGCTTGCTTTAACGGCGTGTAGCACGACTGCGCCGATGATGGCGAGTGACAGCACCACTACGCCGAGCGCGCAGCAAATGCAGCTCCAAGTCGTGCAAGTAAAAAGTACACAAAATGGGCAAATCCTATTTTTGCGTGATACCAACGGTCAAGAATACAGCACCGTAACGGAATTTTCGCGCGACGAAAAATTCGAAGGCATGGCGGGCGATACCATCTCGCTGACGGCGCTCGAAGTGATTCAAACACCAAAAGTCTATATGATTGTGCCCAGTCCGCGTAGCATCAAAATCGTTGAATAAACCGTCTGTTAAGGCAAGGCTGACCGTTTGCTGCAACCGCTGACAAGGCGTCTGTATCCGTGTCGCGCCTTTGTGGTCACCACCGTCATACAATTCTATAAATCGGATGCTGCAAAATCCCGCATTTGCCGCTACAATAGCGGCTACCTCCGCGTGCGCCCTTGTCTTGCACCTTTTTATATATCACCAGTTTGGGAATCTCATGAGCCATCGACCGCCTGCCGACTTGTTAAGAAACGCCCAGCACTGGCGTGAGGACATTGCCTTTCGCCAAGACGTGCTCGGCAAGCCTTTTGACTTTACCACCACATGGGGCATTTTTTCTCCGCAAAAGCTCGATGATGGCAGCCTGATGCTGCTCGATTATGTAGACTTTTTGCCTGATGATGATTCGATTGATTTGGGCTGTGGCTACGGCGTGCTCGGCATGACGGCGGCGCGCGAATGTCCAAACGGGCAGCATACCTTGGTGGACAAGGATTTTATGGCGGTGGAATATGCCCGTCAAAACTGCGAGAAAAATGGTCTGCATAATGTTGACGTGCATCTGTCAAACGGCTTTAACCACGTTGACCCAAACAAAGACTTTAGCCTTGTGATGTCGAACCTGCCCGCGAAAGTGGGTAAAGAGCAGCACTATCTGTATCTGCTCGACGCACATGCACGCATGCGTAGCGGCGGACGCTTTTATGTGGTGACCATCAATGGCTTGCGTCAGTTTATGCGCCGCGCCTTTACCGAAGTGTTTGGGCATGCCTCAAAAGTGAAGCAAGGCAAGACCTACACCATCACCATGGCGACCAAAGACTAAGCGTATAGACACAAAAAAGCACCTGTATACAGGTGCTTTTTTGATGCCTAATGGCACTGGGTACGAGCCGCGTTTACATCTGCCGCTTGATAAAGTAAATACCCAACCCCGCGCTGGCAAGAATCGGCAGCAGCACCATCAGCACAGGTGACCAGCCTGTCGCCAAAGAGATAAAGCCCACCAAATCCTGAATGTAGCTGAACAGCAAGCCGAACAGCAGCGCCACAACAATACGCAAGCCTAAGCTGTGACTGCGCAGCGAGCCGAATACGAAAGAACAGGCGACCACGACTAAAGACAAAATAGATAATGGTGATAAGAGCTTTTGCCAAAAGGCCAGCTCATGCGACAGTGAGCGCTTGTCCTGCTCTTTCATCAGCTGACGGTGCGCGTACAGCTCAGTGAGCGACAGATTGTCAGCGTCGCGGGTCAGCAGCGATACCGACTTTGGCGCAAAGGGCAGCACCAGCGTATTGCTTGCGCTTTGTACTTGTTTGCTGTCAAAGCCTTGAGCGATGCTCAGCTCGGTCATGTTGTTCAAGCGCCAGATGTAGCGGCTTTGGGTCTCGCCATTGGCATCAGGCGCTTGGACCTCGCCTTCATAGCGCCCTTCGGTAGCACGAATGGCGGTCACCAGATTGCCATTGTCATCCAAATGCCAACGCTTAATCGTGCCCATATTGCCATTCACATCGGCATAATCAATGTACAAAATATCGCTGCCACCGCGCTCGCTACTCGCCGCTTGATTGTTATCTGCATCCGTCTCGCTCATACGCGGCTGTACCGTCCAGTAGCCACGCACCGAGGTGATGCTGTTGTTGTCTTCATTATTGATGTCGCTTGCCAACTGGTTGCTGTGCGGCAAAACAAACTGATTGAGTGCTAAGGCAAGCACCACAAACACCAGCGCAGGCTGTAGCACCCAGCCGACGATGCGATAAATACTGACGCCAGCAGCGCGCATGACCACCAGCTCGCTTTTATTGGCAAGCAGCCCCAAACCCACCACCGCACCGAGTAGCGCCCCTGTCGGCATAAACTGCTCTAAAAAATACGGCGAGCGGTATAGAATAAAGCGGATGGCATCGCTCATGGTATAGGTGTCGCTGAGCGATTCCAGCTCGGATAAGTAGGCAAAGACAATCTGCAGTGCCCACAGACCCGCCACCGCCGCCAAAATAGCGACCAAAGCATTGTATTTGACATAGCGCGATAGGACGCGCAGCGCAGGCATGTCGGGTAATGACCACATTATAGCGTTCCTCCCACCTGCTTGGTTTGCCCTTTAGCGCCGCGAAAGCGTACGCGATGCTGGATACGGCTGCCCCAGTTCAGATACAGCGCGAGCAGCATAAAGCCAAGCACCAACCACGCATACGCCCAGAAGCTGACACTGCCTTTGGCAACGGCGTTTTTGAGGGAAATAATGCCAAGCGCGCAGCTGACGAACAATAAAATCGAGGGAAACAGACGCAACCAGCGCCCTTGACGTGGACGCACTTGCGCCAGTGGCACAGCCAGCATTGGCGCAATAATCATCAGCCATGGCAATGCCAAACGGTAACCCAGCTCCGCCTGTGCAGCCGTCACCGCCGTATCATCACGTGCCGACTCGCCGCGGCTGGCGGCGCGCCACAGTGGACCGATGGTTTGGGTTTCGATATTGTCCTCGGTCACCACTTCTTTGGGCGCTTCATTTAAGGTGATGCGATAGCGGTCAAAGCTCACTTGATTGTACTTTAGGCTATTGGCGGCGACCTCATAACGGCGACCTTGAAACAAATCAAGCTGCGCCTGTCCCGTCTCGCTGCCCTCGACCTGCTCGGCACGCTTGGCAAGGGTGATGATGTCTTTACGAATCGAGGGCGCGTCATCAATGGCGGTGGTCAAAGCGCGTGGCAAATTGTCGTCCATTGCCGCCGCCGATACCGCCTCAGTATCGCCGCCTGCCGCATCGGCACGCGCCGCTTCACTGTCATCGCCTTTGTTTTGAATCAATACCACATCTTGCAGCTGCTTTCGATCATCGCTTAAGCTGCCGACGTACAGGTGATAATTGCCACTGCTGATAAACTCGCGCGGACGGATAAGGTCAAAGGCACTGCTCAGTGCTTGACGCTGCCACACCGCCTCCGATGCGCCCACACCCCACGGCTTAGCCACCACAGACAGTCCTGCCTCAAACACAAACAAGACCAAAATCAATGGCGTCATCAAACGCGCCAAACGCCCACGCGACAGACCGCTGCCATTAATCACCGCCATCTCTTGGTCAACGTACAGTCGCCCAAACACCAGCATCAAGCCAATAAAGAATGACAGCGGTAAAATCAGCTCCAAAAAATACGGCAAGTTATAGCCGATGATGACAAACAGCAGACTGATGTCCAGCCCACCTTCGGCCGCAATACCAAAGTAACGTATCAAACGCCCGCCCAACATCAACACGACCAAAAAACCCAGCACTAAAGCGGTGGTCGAGGCAACCTGACGGGTCATATAACGGCGCAATATCATCAAATAACAGCCCAATTCAAACCAAGGAGAAAGCCCTTAAAATAGGCGCTAATGCTAGCACGTTTTTGTAAATGATGGCGGGCGAAAGTGTTTGCAAACATTACCCAAGCCTTGCAGACAGCGTCTTTGGCATTTGATATGCTACACTGTCCGTCACCTAGGTGCGGCATTTGCTGACCATGCCAAGTTATCGGCACGCAAAAACACGCCGCCCCTGTATGACCCCATTTTTATAAGCGCTATACATTAAATAAGGATAACAATATATGCATATCAGCCTAACCAACCAATTGCCGCTGACGCACACCAAAAAAATACTGAAAAAACCCACACCAAAAGACGCCTCATGCCTTGTGGTACTGGTCGATGACGAACAAAACATCTTGGGCGGCTCACTTGGCGACTATCAAACGCGTATTGAGCAGCTGATTGAGGTCTCCCACTTTAAAGGCAAAGCGGGCGAAACCGTGGTCGATTATGCCTTAGCAGGCGACAAAAAAACCACCAAGCAAAACCCCATTCAGTTGTTGCTCGTGGGCGTGGGTAATGCCGACAAGTTAAACCAAGCCAGCTTGCAAAAAATCGCACGCACCATTTATGAAAACACGCAAAAACGCGTTGAGGCACTGACCATCGCGCTCGATGACGCGCTTGATAGCAACCGTATGCAACAGTTTGCGCTAGAGCTGTTGGCCGCTAGCTACCGTTTTGACAAATACAAATCTGAGCAAGCGACCCCACGCCTCACTGCCATCTATCTGCTCGCTGATGAGCGTTATGCGCCAGCCATCGATTTTGCCAAAGCGGTCTTTGCTGGTCAAAGCCTGACCCGCGACGTTGCCAATGAGCCAGGTAACATCTGTTTTCCTGCCTATATGGCAGAGCAAGCACTCGATCTTGCAGACGCCTATCCTGATTTGTTGACCGTGAGCGTGCTGGATGAGCATGACATGGATGAGCTTGGCATGAACTGCTTTTTGGCAGTGGCACAAGGCTCAAGTAAAGAAGGCAAGCTGGTTATTTTAGAATATCGCGGCAAATCAAGCATCCAAACCACCCCTACCGCCGCAGATAAAACAGGCGCGCTAAAAACCTTGGCAGGCAAATTGCCGAGCAAAAAAGCCAAGGGTACTGGCGAGAGCGAAACCGACACTTATGATACCGATGCGCCCATCGTCTTGGTTGGTAAAGGCGTGACCTTTGACTCAGGTGGTATCTCTATCAAGCCAGGCGCAGCGATGGATGAGATGAAGTTTGACATGGGCGGCTCAGCGGCCGTTATCGGTACCATCAAAGCCTTATGCGAAGCGCGTCTGCCAATTAACGTTGTTGGCGCACTGGCATGTGCAGAGAACATGCCCTCAGGCGATGCCACCCGTCCAGGTGATATCGTCACCGCCATGAATGGCAAATCGGTCGAAATCCTAAACACCGATGCCGAAGGGCGCTTGGTACTCGCCGACACCCTATGCTACGTACAGCGCTACAAGCCTGCCGCCATCATCGATGTGGCGACGCTAACAGGCGCATGTATCATCGCGCTTGGTCATCACCGTTCGGCCGTTTACAGCAATGACGAAGACGTGCTGTTTGCGCTAGAAAACGCCAGTGAGCAATCGGGCGACTTGGTGTGGCACATGCCGATGGATGACGCGTACCAAACGCAGCTCGATTCGCCCATCGCAGACATGCAAAACATCGGTGGTCGCGCCGCAGGCTCGGTCACTGCCGCGTGCTTCTTATCACGCTTTGTCGAAGACGGTCAGCCATGGGCACACCTAGACATCGCAGGCACGGCATGGAACTCAGGCGCACAAAAAGCAGCGACAGGTCGCCCTGTACCGCTATTTATGCAGTATCTAAAAAACCATGCTGAATCGGTCTAAACCGCCATGCAGGTCAGTTTTTATTTACTTAATGAAAATAAGGCCCAAGATATCTTGGGCTTTGTTTGTCAGTTGACGCAAAAGGTGTTAAAACAAAGCGCCAAGCCTTTGGTCATTCTCTCCACAGACACGCCGCGCCTGCAACAGCTCGACGAGGCGCTGTGGTCTTTAGATGCCAGCAGCTTTATTCCCCATCATTTATGGACAGACGCACCCATCGCCGCTATACCAAGCGATACCCGCGCGGCGCCCGCAGCCTATCTATGTACGGCGCTGCCCCTTAACTATGACGGTGTGGTTTTAAACCTAGACGATGCTCCCATCCATAGCGACGGCGGTCATGTGACGCGCGTGCTGGAGCTGATTGCCCCAGACGAGCACAGCGTGCAAATCGGACGCGACAAGTACAAGCACTATCAGCAACGCGGGGCGACCCTTGAGCATTTTCGCTTATAGCGCCTGCTTACAATAATTTTTTCTTATACTTCATAAAACCTGTCGTTATTAATCCCGCACCAAAAAGCACCCATCAGCCAATAAACGCAATAACCCTATAGTTGATAAGCACTTGAGAGTAGGCGCAGCGGCAAAAAAATGCTACCATCTCCGCCCATTTATCATGCTGTTTTGAAATAATCTGATTGTCAATAAGGATGAGGGTGGATTAATGCGTTCATTGATAGCAATGTACCAACGAATAGGACTGGTGCCACTGATTATTATCGGTCTGGTGCTTGGGGTACTGGTTGGCTGGCTGTTGCCCAATGTCGGCATTGTGCTAGGACTGCTCGGCACGCTGTTCGTCGGCGCACTAAAGGCAGTGGCACCGATTTTGGTGTTTATCTTGGTGATGGCGGCGATTTGTCAGCATCAAAAAGGTGGCGAAGTGTACGTCAAGCCCGTGCTGATTATGTACATTTTTGGCACGTTTTTGGCGGCGTTGACCGCCGTTGCGGCAAGCTTTTTATTCCCAACCGAATTGGTCTTGGTCAATAGCGTCGTTGAGCAAGCGCCCCCTGCCAACGTGCAAGAAGTCTTGACCACGCTGCTCATGAACTTGGTGGCCAACCCCGTCAATGCCATTGCCAATGCCAACTATATGGGCATCTTGGCGTGGGCGATTGTCATCGGCTTTGCCTTGCGCAGTGCCAGTGAAACGGCAAGAAAAGTGGTGATTGATTTTTCTGATGCCATCTCGCAAGTGGTCAAATGGGTGATTGCCTTAGCGCCCTTTGGTATCTTTGGCTTGGTTGCCAATACCATCGCTGAGACAGGCTTTGAAGCTCTGGCAGGTTACGTGCGTATCCTGGCTATTTTGGTCGGCTGTATGCTGTTTATTGCCTTGGTTGCCAACCCATTGATTGTCTTTGCCAAAACGCGTAAAAACCCCTATCCGCTGGTCTTTACCTGCCTGCGCGAATCGGGCATCACTGCCTTTTTTACCCGCAGTTCCGCCGCGAACATTCCTGTGAACATGAACCTAGCGGCAAAGCTTGGCGTGCATGAAGACACCTATTCGGTGACCATTCCTCTAGGCGCGACCATCAATATGGCGGGCGCGGCCATCACCATCAACGTCTTGACCTTGGCGGCTGCACACACACTCGGCATCGAAGTCAGCTTTGCTTCAGCACTACTGTTAAGCCTAGTCGCGACGGTCAGTGCGTGCGGCGCTTCGGGGGTTGCGGGCGGCTCATTGCTGCTGATTCCACTCGCTTGTAGCTTGTTTAGCATTCCCAACGACATTGCCATGCAGGTCGTTGCTATCGGCTTTATTATTAGTGTGATTCAAGATTCGGCAGAGACGGCATTGAACTCATCTACGGATGTGTTATTCACCGCCGCGGCAGACCCTAAGTTTGCCCGTTAGAAATAAGTAATCAGTACCATAAAAAAGGGTCGGCTTATCATAAGCCGACCCTTTTTTTTGCCTGTAATTTTTATCATGGCTGCATTTTGTCTGCGTAACAGCGATTAATAATCAGACAAATCAATTTCAATATAATGCTGCTGGGCAAGCTGCTGACGCTTAAACTCGCGCAGCATCTCAACCTCAGCGAGCAAATCGAGTATCAAGCCAATCGCAGGTACGCTGGCATCAAAGTCACGGCTCAGACGCGAGGCGCGGCGCACGGTACTGAGCTGATAGCCACTAAACTGCTGCTGCTCAGGAATCTCGTATTCAATGATGTTTTCTTCAATCAGTGCCAAGACCCACTGACGCTCTTGCCCGCAAGCGGCAACCAGCTCGTCCAAGGTCATGACAAGGTCGGTCAACTCGTTAGAATGTTTCATACACTTTATCCTTTTCTCTTTTTGTTGTTATGGCGCAATCATCCTTTTTATCCATACAAACGGGCTTAGCGGCTGATAGGGCTGTCAGCAAACGCCGCTTTGAGCGCTTCATACGCCTGTTTTTGTGCCTCGCTCTGTACTTTTGGGTTAACGATATTTAAGGTCAAATACAAATCGCCTGCGGTTTTTGCAGGAATGCCTTTGCCTTTTAAACGCAAATTGCTGCCTGATTTGCTGTTCTCTGGAATACGTACCCCAAGCGTGCCCGCGGGCGTGCTGACGTTGAGGGTATCGCCGAGCGCCGCTTCCCATGGCGTGATGTTGATGGTTTGGTACACGTCCGCGCCCTCTAGACGAATATTATCGGCATGGGTGATGTTGACCTTTAAGAATAAGTCGCCATTTTTGCCATTGCCCATGCTGGCGCCACCCTGCCCACTCAAGCGAATTTGCTTGCCACTCGTAATGCCTTTGGGGATTTTAATTTTTAGGGTTTTGTTTTCATGGCTGATGCTGCCACCTGGCTGACGTACAGGGACGTTTAATTTAATGCTGTAGTCATCGCCTGAATAGACCGATGCTAAGTCCACATTGATATTGGCATGCTGGTCTTGTCCTTGCGCGTCCTCAGTGCCAAACCCGCCGCCAAAACCACCAAAGCCGCCCTGATTTTGCGTGCTACCACCACGTGCGCCGCGCCCAAAGGCTGAAAAAATATCATCAAAGCGGAAGTCGCCGCCACCGAATGCCGCACCATCGCCAAATTGGTCTTTGATGTCCTCCCAGCGAAAGCCGCCTTGCTGTCCTGCGCCGCCACCAAAACCACCTTGACCACCAAGGCCGCCCTGCTGTCCAAACGGATTGTCGAGCATCGCGTCATACTCAGCGCGCTTGTCTTTATCGCGTAGGGTTTCATAAGCGTTGTTAATCTCGGCGATTTTGGCATCGGCATCGGGCGCATCGCTGACATCGGGATGATATTGGCGCACCAGCTTGCGGTATTTTTTCTTAATATCACCGTCACTGGCGTCGCGGCTGACACCCAAAATCTCGTAGTAGTTTTTTTCTGCCATTTTTTTTCCTTAATATTGCTACTGATTTATTCTATTTATCGACCACATGTTGCGCTTACCAGCGGGTATCTGTCATTGAAATCATTGTTATTTATCGGTGTAGATACCGCTGGTAAGCATCAAGCGCTGCTGCGCTTAGCGGCTTATCACTTATCCTAGCAGCCACGCTTTGCTTTTGATAGTCACCGATACACAAGCTTATACAAAGACACTGTTTAAGGATAATGAAGCACAGACCCGCCTGCGCTGAGCGTGTCTGTCTAACCAAAATCGCAGGCATAAAAAAAGGACAAACCTGAGGGCTTGTCCTTTTTTACTACCGCTTTGGCTTTGCTTATTTGCAATACACTTTCGCGGTACGAGGGGTGTAGACGACTAAAGCAACTCATAACAAAAATTAAGATTCACAGACACAATGTATCTTATAAATTATTGATTTTAATGGTTTTTTACAACCGTGCAAGAATATAACAAGCTTACCCTTGTAGTATAGCTCGCCAGTTCATACTCATCATGTGTATCACTTATATAGACACCTGTTTTTGTCTATTTGCTCATCACAAAAGGTATTTAATGGCTTATTTTATGAAATCTTTGGTTGTTATGTTATCGCTCGTACTGAGTACCAGTGTTTTTGCCGCCAATACCAGTTATTACGGCAGCAAGTTTCATGGCAAACGCACAGCCAGCGGCAGCATTTTTAATATGAATGCGCTGACAGCAGCACACAAGACCTTGCCCTTTGGCACCAAGGTGAAAGTCACCAACAAAAAGACAAAAGAGAGCGTCGTTGTAAAAATCACCGACCGCGGTCCTTACATTCACGGGCGCGTGCTTGATTTGTCCAAAGCGGCAGCAAGCCGAATCGATTGTCAGCTCTGCACCACGACAATGAAAATCCTCTCTTATGGCGATGGCAAATATCGTAGAGAATAATCAAGCTCACGCAGCATACAAAAAAGGGAAAGCAGTGGGCTTTCCCTTTTTTTATGGTTGGTCTGAGTTTTGACTTACCAGTAATGATGCCATGCAGCGCTGGCAGAGACCCCATCTGAATCATAAGTATCTTCACCATGCGTCATGATAAGGCGTGCATCGTTGTTTTTACTCAATTGCTGACGCAAGGTCAGCGTCGTTAATTGCGCTGCAGGATGTGACGCACGCTTTGTTAACTGATACGACAGCTCCGCGGCGCGGTCTTGCGCTTTGACACGCAGTCCAAGCTCTAGCCCCACATCTGCATGCAACTCTTGGTCATGTACGGCTGTGTTTAGCATGCCATAGCCCAGCATATCGTCATCAAACTTAATACCTGCGCCAATACCTGCTGTGGCGTACGGACTGTGATGCGCGCCCGTGAATATATCTTCGCGCGCACCTGTCTTTAGCTGCCAAGACAGTTTGGGTTCGCCATGTAACGGCTGCGCCACGTCTTCTATCTGCTGCATGTCTAAGAACACAAAGTCAGTCACTGCCACATCATTGTCATCGTAATCATAGCCGAGCGTGAGCTGTATGGCTTCAAAGCGCTTGTCGATATCGGTGTAGGTATTGAGCGGGTCTTTGACGAATAATGACACGCCAAGCTTGGCATCATTGCTGCCAATACTGACTTTGGTTTGCGTTGTCTTATTACTGAGCGCGGGTGAGGGTTTGTCAGGAACAGGCAGCGTCGCCAAGGTATTATCGGCAGGCAACAAAAAACGCTGGCTTAACAGTGCCTTTTTTATGGCGCGATGTTCAGACGTATCGTCTTGGGATATTTTATAATTGCGATGCAAAATCAAAAAATCAGTCGCCAATGCCTGCTCTTTTTCGCTCAGTGCTGCAAGCGCGCTGATGTCTTCGCTGTCAATAAAAGCATTAATTGCTGTTTGTACCTTTTTGGGCAGCTGCACGAATGTGGCGCGCAGCTGGGTTTGCTCCGATGGCAAATAACGCACCGCAGCAATTAATGGCTCATCACTGTTTTGATACTCGACCAGCTGGTCAAACACATAATCTGGCGCGTACCATGCGCCTAAACGCTCGGTAGTCTTGATGTCGCTGACCAGCTCCAAAATCTCGCCTGAACGGTAGCCACAATTTTGCTTAATAAAGTAATAATCAAACCGCGCTTGTTGGGCTTCATACAAATGATAATTCAACAGCTGGGTATGAAAGGTATCAAGATTGAGCACGTACTCCCACATGTCGCGCTGCTCGTTTTTAGAATACACGGCATCTTGTTTAAAAAACTCAGTCTTAGAAAACCCCGCATCGTAAAACCCAAACAGCCCTTTTAAGGCGTACATCACGCCATTTTCATTGCTGGGAATGCGCGCACCAAAGTTATAAGTATCGTTTAATAAGTCTTCGCTCGATAAACCGCCTTGGACTGCTGCCTGATGACTGTCGCTAAAAGGCGCTTTAGCATCACGGGTTTTGACCAGCACGTGACCGAAAGACGAGGCAGGGTTTTTAAGGTAGCTGCTGACCAGCATGAGACTGACCTGTTGATTGGCATTGGGCAAATCAGAGCACGCTGCCAAATCAACCTGAAAATCAGGCAGCTGATGACTGAGCCATAGATAGCGTGCAGGATAACGGCAGAGGGTTGCCTTATCATTCGCCGCCTGTAGCGTCGCGACCAGCTCGTCATACGGACGCAACGACTTTGTTGATTGCGCCTTTGGCTGCGTCAGATAAAAGTTATCCGAGATAACTTCCGCTTTATTATTTTTATAAAATAACAGATGCTGCCACTGTGGATGCGTTGCCAGTGAATGTAGCTGCTGCTCGTGAACACTAGGCGATGTGTATACCGTAGGCGCTTCAGGTACAATGCGCTCATGCATAACCACTGGCGCGTTTTTTGTACCTGCTGCATCGCTGATTTGACGCGGCGCTTCGCTGGGCATGGCTGCGTGTGCCGCCAAAGTATGTACTGCAACAATAACGCCCGTGTACATAAGCGCCTTGCGTAACCCCACCTGTTGTATTGTCATAACGCCCCATCGTCATAAAAGCTGCGGTATATACCGCATAAAAAAAACACGTAAACGCGAAGATTACGTGTTTTTATCCGTATCCAGTTATCGCCATGCTGACGCTAATCGCACATGGTGTTGATAACGTCCGCTATCCTTAGATGGCGCAGCTGTTTGATACGATGCTGTATAGGGCTTCAGCATTTTGGTCTTGTGTCGCGTTGCGATACGCTGAAGTTTGTGCGTATGCACCGTATTCTTTACGAATGTTAGCTACTGAATAGCAGCCAGCAACGTTTTGTAGGGCTGACAAATGCGCGCCTTGACCTGCGGCTAAGTCTTTTTCGACGCTTGGGAATGCTTCTTTAATCAATACTGCCGCGCGTACGTTACCACCTTGGCAAGTCTCTGGAGACATTGAGTCAGAAGTTGCCGCAGTTGTACCCAAATCCCAAGTCACATTTGAGATAATGGCTAAAATTGGGCTTGATTTACCGAACAATGCGCCACCGATGCCACATTCTTTGTAGATTTGTTCAATAGAACGGCCAGTATCGGCAGTTTTAAAGTTTGAACCCAAGTCTGCATTTGCAGCAGTCAATGGCATCATTGCCGCACATACGGTCGCGATAGCAAGCTTCTTAATCATAAAATTTCCTCAAAAATGTTTATTTTTCAGGCGTATTTTACAAAAGCTTAAGAATTTAGCAAGCTTTTTTCGACAAATTTTAATATTTTATGACTCACAAAAATCTGTTATTCAAACCCTGCTTCCATCTCTTCAAGCGTGGTCATGGCAATCAGCAGATTTTCTTCTTGCTCGCTGTGCTGCTGCTGTAGCTGGGCTTGCTCATCCAGCAGTGCCAACAAGTCCGCTTTACGTGATTCCTCATACAGTGCGGTGTCTGTGAGTTTCACTTCAAGCGTCGCCAGCTTCTCATCGAGCTTTGCCAAGGCTTTTTCGGTGTTTTCAATCTCGCGGCGAATGGGCGCGGTTTGTTTGCGCTGTAGGGCAGCAAGCTTACGCTGCTCTTCTTTGCTGATGGCAGGCTTGGTATCCGCTAGCGGGGCGCTGGGTTTTACGGGCGTGTTCGCTGTTTCTGCGTTTGTTTGCTTTGATGTTTCATGTGAAACAGTAGATTTATTGTCGGTCACGTTGGCTGCTTTACGCTTGTCCGCGAGCCACTTGCCATAGTCGTGGATATCGCCGTCAAAGTCCTCGACCTTGCCATCATGCACCAAATACAGCGAGTCACAGACGTTGGCAATCAATTCACGGTCGTGCGAGACCAAGACCACTGCCCCGCCAAAGCCTTGTAGTGCCAAGGTCAACGCCTGACGCATTTGTAAATCCAAATGGTTGGTTGGCTCATCAAGTACCAATACATTAGGGCGCTGCCAAACGATAAGCGCTAGGGTCAAGCGCGCGCGCTCACCCCCTGAGAACAGACGGCTCGGCGTGTCGATACGCTCTCCGCGAAAGTCAAAGCTGCCCAAAAAGGCGCGCAAATCAGCGTCCGAGGTCGTACCTGCCAAGCGGCGCAGCATCTGCATTGGGGTCGCATCAGCGTCAAGACTGTCCATCTGATGCTGGTTAAAATAACCCAGCTTCAGGGTGTCTGAGATGCGCTGCTGACCTGAGATTAATGGCAGCTCACCGACCAAGGCTTTGATCAAGGTCGACTTGCCCGCGCCATTCATGCCGAGCAGACCAAGGCGCGTGTCAGGCGTCACCTCGACATTGATATTGTGCAGTAGCGGCGCGTCCGCACGGTAGCCGATATCGGCGTGCGCCAAGGTAATCAGCGGGCTACTCATATGCGTTGGCTCATAAAAGCGGAACGAAAACGGATTGTCCGCCATGATGGGCGACAGCTCGCTCATGCGCTCTAATTGCTTAATACGGCTTTGTGCTTGTTTGGCTTTACTGGCTTTGGCGCGAAAGCGGCGGATAAAGTCTTCCATGTGCGCGCGCGTGGCTTGCTGCTTTTCAAAGGCTTGCTGCTGCTGGGCAAGACGCTCACTGCGGGTACGCACAAACTGCTGATAGTTGCCCGTATATAAGGTGATTTTTTGTTGTTCCACGTGCAAGATGTGCCCGACCGTGGCATCCAAAAATGCTTGGTCGTGCGAGATGACGATGACCAAACCTTCAAACTGGTTAATCCACGTCTCAAGCCACAAAATCGCATCCAAGTCCAAATGGTTGGTCGGCTCATCAAGCAGTAACAAGTCGGCGCGGCTCATCAAGGTCTTGGCAAGGTTTAAGCGCATGCGCCAACCGCCCGAAAATCCTGAAACAGGCAGCTCATGCTGCTGCACATTAAAACCCAAACCCGCCATGATTTGTGCCGCTTTGGTTGGGGTGCGGTAGCCGTCAATCTCATCAAAGCGCTGGTGCAATGTACCAATCTCAGCATCACTTAAGGTATCGAGCTGGCTTAAGGCGCGATTGATCGTGTACCACTCTTCATCACCACTTAACACATAGTCAATCGCGGTCTGGTCACTGGCTTCGACTTCCTGTGCCATGTGCGCCACTTGCCAGCGCTCAGGAATGCTCAGCTCCCCGCTGTCGGTGGTCACCTCGGTGTCTTTGATGCCCATATGGGTCAGCAATAAGGCAAATAAGGTCGACTTGCCCGTGCCGTTATTGCCCGTCAGTCCTACCTTTTGCTTGGGGTGCAGCTGAAAACTGGCGCCCGAAAACAACTCGCGACCATCTCGGCGTACGCCCACATCTTTTAGCTCTATCATAAATTCATCTCAGTCATCATCGGCAAACAAGGAATATGGCGGTATGCCAAGCATTGTCTCAAACCGCTATTATATAGGCAAACGCTTAGCATTGGCGGCAAAATACAAGGCGGCGGCAGGGTGCTGCAGGTCTTGATAAATTTTTGCGACCCCTTATTATGATATACTGCCTAGCAGTAATGCGCCGTATACCAAAATCGGGACAGACGCGCCCCACTATAGCCAACACTTTGATAACACACCCTTTTTTCTCATCTTTGATGTGAGCCTCTGAGGTAGATATGAACGAATCAGCCAACCAATACAATCCCACTCAGCCTGTTGATCCGACCCTAATGCATCTGACCAACAGTGCGGCACAAAAGGTACGTCGTCTACGAGAAGAAGAAGGCGACGACAGCTTGATGCTGCGCGTGTATGTGACGGGCGGCGGCTGCTCAGGGTTTTCTTATGGCTTTAACTTTGCCAATGATTTAAATGAAGACGACGCAAGCTTTGACAATGCCGATGTGACCTTAGTAGTCGATTCGCTCAGCTATCAGTATTTGCAAGGCTCGACCATCGATTATACCGAAGGCTTAGAAGGCGCGCGCTTTATCGTGCAAAACCCCAATGCCACCACCACTTGTGGCTGTGGCTCGTCGTTTTCTATCTAGTCATAATAACGCCCGTACTCGCCTTTTTTGTGCCCATTGACCGATTATGCGTCATAGAAGACAGCTAATCGGTTAATTGTTGCTTTATCGTTGCCGCTTCATTACATTGAACCAAGTACTTAGAGCGCTTGATGTAAATCTTAATGATACTTAATCCTTGCTACAAAAAGTCATCATTTAACGTTTAAAAGTATTTTACACTTGAGCTTATATGTATTATTTTTATTACATGCAATGTTGTTGGATACGATGTATAAATCGTCAGCCAATAAATAGGTCAGCATCGTTTTATTGACTGATGCATTACCCTTATTGTTAAGTCAGAATCATTGTTAAGTCAGAATCATAAATCATGACGTTTTTTTGTCATCTTGATGGCCGCTGATATTAATAATAGATTATTTTTCCGTTCGATACTAAATATCATAAAAGGATGTACGTTATGGCAAAGTTATCTCTTGACGCGTTAAACGAAATTGATGGTTTCATCGCTGCGGCGCTGGTTGACAGCGAATCAGGTCTGGCACTGGCTACCATTGGTACAGGTATTGACCTTGAGCTTGCCGCTGCTGGTAACACCGAAGTCTTGCGCTCAAAGCGTAAAGTGGCATCTGCCTTGAATTTGAACGAAAGCATCGAAGATATTTTGATTACGCTAAGCAAGCAGTATCACTTATTGCGTCCTTTGGTACGTAATGAAAACTTGTTCTTGTACCTTGTGCTTGACCGTCAAAAATCAAACCTTGCTATGGCACGCCACAATCTAAAAAGCTTTGAAACCGAACTTGATTTTTCATAAATACTTATCGTATTTATACTAGCGGCGCGCTGACGATTTGGGTGGTTGCCCATTTGTTTTTATCAACGCACAGCGCACGCTATAAAAAAGCATTCATTGGTACATTGGATGCTTTTTTTATGCCCGCGATAAACCTTAGGCGCACTTGGGTGCTGTATAAACCTGCGCCTTGCGTCAGATTATCGCGCAAACCTATGGTATTGCGCCCTATGCCGTGCCCGCCAAAGGTTACTGAATTTGTAATCGTGCGTGGTTTTTGCCCACGCTTTGGGCTAAACTGACGCAATTATTGACCTCATTATAGAGCAAGTCCGCGCCTTGTTTGCTCTGCCATAACCTATAACAACAGATGATGATTATGAGTGACCTTGCAAATGATTTTGCCAACTTTAAAACCCCAAGCTGGCTGACCAGCACGCTCCTTGCAGGCATGCTGCGCGGTATTGAAAAAGAGGGGCTGCGCGTCAAGCCAGACGGCACGCTCGCGCAAACGCCGCACCCGCAAGCGCTCGGCTCCAAACTCACTCATCCGTTTATCACCACCGATTATTCTGAAAGCCTGCTTGAGCTGATTACTGAGCCCAAAGCCACGCCAAAAGCGGCGCTCGGTATGCTGCGTCAATTGCACGTCTTGGTACACAAAGCCTTGCCTGAAGATGAGCTGATGTGGCCACTGTCCATGCCGTGCCGTTTGTCTTTAGATGACAATGACATTCCGCTTGCCGATTATGGCAGCTCCAATACAGGCAAGCTCAAAACCCTATACCGCAGTGGTTTGGGCATTCGCTATGGTCGCCGTATGCAGACCATCGCAGGACTGCATTACAACCTATCTTTTGGTGACGACTTGTTCAGCGCATGGCACCAAGCCATCGACTCCGAGCAAGATTTTGCCGATTTTAAAAACGATAAGTATCTGGGTCTGATTCGTAACTTTAAGCGCATGACCGCCCTTGTGCTGTATTTGCTTGGCGCAAGCCCCAGCGTCAACGCCAGCTTTGTTGCAGGCCGCGAGCATGACTTGGTGCTGATGAATGACAGTACCTATTATAAGCCTGCCGCCACCAGCCTGCGTATGGGCAAACTTGGCTACACCAACAGTGTGCAAGAGCATCTCGACATCCGCTACAACCATTTGCCTGAATACGTCGATGGGTTACGCCGCGCGATTCGCACCCCGCATGAGGGCTTTGCGCGCTTGGGACTCGATGACGAGACAGGCACACCGATTCAGATCAACAACCATATCTTGCAGATTGAAAACGAGTACTACAGCCCTATCCGTCCCAAGCAAATTGCCTTATCAGGTGAGACGCCGACAGAAGCGCTAGAGCGCCGCGGCATTGCTTATGTGGAGTTTCGCGCGATAGACTTGGACCCGTACAGTGATGTGGGCATTCGCCTATCAAGCGCCTGCTTTTTAGAAGTGCTGGCATTGTACTGCCTGCTCAGCGACTCGCCCGAGCTGTTCCCTGAAGAAGAAGAGATGATCGGCGTGAATATTGAGCGCGTGGTCAATGAAGGGCGCAAAAAAGCACTGACTGTCCTGTCTGATGGGCAAGACGTGCCGCTTGAGTCTTGGATGCTGCGACATCTGTGCAAGATGCAGCCTTTGGCCGCCTTGTTAGACGCACATCATGGCGGTAACGATTACCGCACCGCCGTCGCCTTGATGCAGGGCAAAGCGGGACACAGCGAGTCGACCATCTCCGCGCAAGTGCTGTCCGACAGTGAGCGCTTGGGCGATTTGTGGCGACTTGGGATCAGCCTAGCCCAGCAGCACCAAGAACAGCTGCTTGAGCAAACCCTCAGCCCGAACACGCAAGCCAAATACGAAGTATTGGCAGAAAAATCCGTACTACAACAGTCAGACATCGAGCGCGATGATACGACTGGTTTTGATGTGTTTTTGGCGCAGTACCGCTAGTAACGTGCGCAGCCTTGCTGTCTATTTTTATCGTTTTGTGAGTGTCTTTGTCATGTCCCGATTGACCCAATATCGCTATTTGCAACTGTTTTTGGTACTGATGACCTTTGTGGGTATGGGCTTTGCGCTCTTGTATTTGCAAGGGCATTTGGGACTGACCCCGTGCCCGCTGTGTATTTTTCAGCGTATTGGTCTGATGGTGATGGGCGGCTTTGCCCTAATTGCCGCACTTTGGAACCCAAAATCCAAAATTGCCAAACTCATTCTTTGGCTTGGCAGTTTTGCAGGGATTGCTTGGTCGATGGGCGTCGCGGCGCGTCATGTGTGGCTACAGCATCTGCCACCCGACCAAGTGCCGTCTTGCGGTCCTGGTTTGGATTACTGGCTTGAGGCGCTGCCCATGAAGCAGGTACTGCACGAAGTGTTGGCAGGCTCAGGCGAGTGCGCACTGGTCGACTGGACGTTTATGGGCATGAGTATCCCTGAGCAGTCATTGATTTTCTTTGGCGTATTGATTGCGGTACACGGT
This sequence comes from Psychrobacter aestuarii, assembly GCF_904846035.1. Classification (GTDB taxonomy): domain Bacteria; phylum Pseudomonadota; class Gammaproteobacteria; order Pseudomonadales; family Moraxellaceae; genus Psychrobacter; species Psychrobacter aestuarii. The sequence continues at coordinate 1,545,399 of NZ_CAJGYT010000001.1, read as the reverse complement.
CTGATTCTATGGCGCATCTGGCGTCCTATCAGCGCGTAATACAGACACCCTGTAAGAAGCAACTCACGTTTTATTTATCAGATAAAAACGAAGAAACATAAAAACGCTCAAAATCATCGATTTTGGGCGTTTTTGCATGAAAAGATAGCTGTTAGCATATGTCCTACGCAATTTTGAAAAATAGTAACAAAAACGCCACATACCATAAGGATGGCTTTGATAAGGTATGCAAACTGTCACCTAAGGTTATGCCAATAAAGAATTAGTTACCTTAGGTTAATATAGTTTGTAGAATATATTTTAGTAGGTTGCCTTCATAGTGTACGATATATGAGTCATGATGTTTACTAAGACACTATTTTAGATGATAGATGTGGTCGATAGTCATGATATTCATGCTGGCGGCTGCTTAGCGTACAAGCCGATATTGGTACTGTCATGACACATATGCCCTCTTTATCTCCCCGCTGTTTTTGCAATGCACGTTTGCTGTCGTTATCGATTGCGGCAAGCATGTGCTTGGCACTGGTCGGCTGCGACAGCCAATCTGCCAACGCCCCGATTCAGCCAAAAGCCGCCGTCAATGCAGACAGTCAGCTGTATGCCAAACCAGATGGCAACCCATCTCAACTGGCAGAACCAAGCATGCAGGATGCTGCCATTGACGCTGACAGTGATGATACAGGGGGTCGCCCGCTACTGGCATCAGCACAAAGCGATACCGACGTGGATACGGCTACTAATAATAAAGACAAAGAAGCCTACAGCCTTGAGGCGACCTTAATCGGTGACTACGGCGGCACGGTGCCTTGCGGCGACTGCGAACGTATCGATGTCACCCTCAATCTGTTCTCTGATGGCTCGGTTGCCAAAACCAGCGTCTATCAGCACCAAACCGACAAACCCCAGTCTACAACGCAATCGGGCATTTATCGCCAAGATGAGCGCACCATCACCATCGTGTACGAAAATCAGGAGCTAGACAGCTATCATATTGATGGCAATTATCTGGTCAGATTGAACGATGACGACCAACCTGATGACGACTACACCTTATCGCGCCTATAAATTGGGCGTTTTTTCATAGTCATCAATTTGCCTTTACTTTACAATACAAGCGCGGTCTGTATGTCGATGGCTTCGGCACAGACGCGCTCGGTTTTTGTGGTATGACGGTTTTGTCTGTTTTTTTATCGGTCTTAGGATAGCTATGCATATTCATATTCTTGGTATTTGTGGAACCTTTATGGGCTCGCTGGCGCTGATTGCGCGCGCGCTTGGACATCGCGTGACAGGCTCTGATGCCAATGTCTATCCGCCCATGTCGACTCAGCTTGAGCGTGCTGGGGTTGAGATTCAAGAAGGCTATCTGGTGCAGCATCTGGACCCTGCCCCTGATTTGGTGGTGGTCGGCAATGCTATGAAACGCGGTATGCCCGTGGTTGAGCATATGCTAAATACAGGCATGCGCTATACCTCAGGCCCGCAGTTTTTGTCAGAGACGGTTTTGCAGTCGCGTCATGTCCTTGCGGTCGCAGGCACACATGGCAAGACCACCACCACCACCATGCTGGCGTGGATACTGCAATATGCGGGTATCGATACGGGCTTTTTAATCGGTGGTGTGCCTTTAGTCGCGACCGAGGATGCGCGCTTGCAGCAGGTGTTTGCGCATAGCAGTCACTTGGGCAGTGAAAGCGCAGCGTCACGCGGCTACTTTGTGATTGAGGCCGATGAGTACGATTCGGCGTTTTTTGACAAGCGCTCAAAGTTCGTCCATTACCGTCCGCGTACGGCAATTTTGAACAATCTTGAATTTGACCATGCTGATATTTTCACTGACCTTGGCGCGATTCAAACCCAATTTCATCATATGCTGCGCATGGTGCCTGAAAACGGCAAAATTATCATGCCAAGCCACACACAAAGCCTTGAAGAGACGCTACAACTGGGCGTTTGGACACCCGTTTGGCGCACCAGCATAGACGATGCAGCGTCCGAGAGCGAGTGGCAGGCGCAGCTGATTGCCGAGGATGGCAGTCACTTTAAGGTGCGCGCGCCAAGCCTTCATCACGCAGAAGCAGTGGTCGATTGGGGCATGAGCGGACTGCACAATGTCAATAATGCCTTGGTCGCCATCGCCGCTGCTTATGATGTGGGCGTCTCTATTGAGACAGCTTGTGCCGCATTGTCCGCCTTTGCGGGTATCAAGCGGCGTATGGAGCTGATTGGCTCGGTCAATGACGTGCTGGTCTATGATGACTTTGCCCATCATCCTACCGCCATCAGCACCACCTTAGATGGCGCAAAAAAGAAACTCGCGGGCAGACGCCTATGGGCAGTGATTGAGCCGCGCAGCAACACCATGAAAATGGGTGTGCACAAATCTGGCTTGGCAGACTCTGCCGCCCTTGCCGATATGGTACTGTGGTTTGAGCCTGCTGGGCTTGAGTGGGGACTGCGTGAGGCTATTGAAGCGCAGCACCCTGCCAATAAGCAACACATCATCGACAGCACGGAGTCCATCATTGCCCATCTATGCGCGCATGTGAAATCTGGTGATGCGGTGGTGATTATGTCGAACGGCGGCTTTGAAGGGATTCATCAGCGCTTGCTACAGGCATTAAGCCGTCAAGCGGAAGCATCTGCCTAACACATCGAGCATGATGCTGATAGCAACCGTTTACCAACGCCGCTCATTTTAGCGGCGTTTTTTATACTTTGTAACTTTTTATTTACCGAACACCCGTGCTTCATAGCAAATCACTGTCTAATCTCACATAGCCGCTACACAGATAACATTTCATCATTATCAATAAAAAATAAAGCTGACTACAATAAAATCATTCAGTTAAAGGATGTTTTACCCAAAAAGCATTTGATAAACAGATAACAAGGCGATAAACGCCACTGATTATAATAACGATTTTAGGAGGGCGATATGAGCTTTATTTGGATGATTATAGTAGGACTGGTTGCAGGTTTATTGGCACGTGCGATTAAACCAGGCAGTGACCCTATGGGTTGGATTATGACCATTGTGCTTGGTATCGTGGGCGCGATGCTTGGTGGTTTTATTGCCAGCCTGCTCGGCATCAGTGCCGACGGTGGCTTCACGGGTCTGGTATTCTCAGTCATTGGCGCTATCATTTTACTGTTTGCTTATGAATTTATTATGAACAAACGCCGTGTGTAATAGCGGTAAAAATAAACCATAATAAGAAATAAGCGATGAAAGCCTTACATTTTGTAGGGCTTTTTTATTCGCTGTAATAAAGCGTTTATCATGCAAAAAACCACTGATTGCACACGCGTAACATCGCCGTACAATGCAAGCAGAATTGTAGCGTGCACTTGATAGGCATTACATTCACCCTTATTTATCTTATAATAAGCCGTCCATTTTATTCGTACTGTTGAGGTGAGCCAAATATGGCATTACTCCCGATTTTAAGCTATCCCGACCCGCGTCTGCGTACCATCGCCCAGCCTGTCAAGGAAGTCGATGATGAGATACGCACCCTTATCGATGATATGTTCGAGACCATGTATGACGCGCAGGGCATTGGGCTGGCCGCAACGCAGGTTGACAGACACATCCAGCTGATTGTGATGGATTTGTCTGAGGACAAGAACGAGCCGTTGGTGTTCATTAACCCTAAAGTGACGCCACTGATTGACGATAAAAAACCGTATGAAGAAGGCTGCCTGTCGGTGCCTGATGTGTATGATACTGTCGAGCGTCCGACCAAGGTGCGTATCGAGGCGCTTGACGCCGATGGCAATGCGTTCGATAAAGAAGTCGAAGGTCTGCTCGCGGTGTGCATCCAGCACGAAATGGACCATTTAAACGGGGTCATCTTTGTCGATTACTTATCGCGTTTAAAACAAACACGCGCACGTGATAAAGTGCGTAAGGTCATCAAGGCACGTGAAAAACAAGCGCAACCTGTGAAACGTTGATTTTGCGGTAGCCAGATGTTATGTATATTCGGTGGGTCGGCGTGTTGTAGAACCTTGCGATAAGCAGGCAAATACGCTGCTATGTGTTAACAAAGGTGATTTACCATGATAAAAATCGAGCAGTATTTTGACCAAGCGGGCTGGCAGAAATTTACCAAAGCCGCAGAGGGTCGCCAAACCCCATTTTTGGTGGTGGATTTGAGCCGCATTGAAACCAAGTTTCATGAAATGGAGCGTCTGTTCCCTGCTGCCAAAATCCATTACGCCATGAAAGCCAGTCCTGCGGTAGAAGTGATTGAGCTACTGGCACGACTCGGCTCAAACTTCGACTGCGCGTCTATCTATGAGCTTGACCGCGTGCTTGATTGCGGCGTTGAAGGTGAGCGTATCTCATACGGCAACACCATCAAAAAAGCCGAGCATGTCAAATATGCGTATGACAAAGGCATTCGCCTATACGCCACCGATTCAGAAGCGGACTTAGAAAACATCGCTAAGCACGCGCCTGGCTCAAAAGTGTTCGTACGTATCTTGGTGCAAGGTTCAGAAACCGCCGAGTGGCCACTGTCACGCAAATTCGGCTGCCACCCAGACATGGCCATTGATTTGTTAATCAAAGCGCGTGATTTGGGATTGGTGCCTTATGGCATCTCGTTCCACGTGGGCAGTCAGCAAAAAGACGTGGCGGCATGGGATGATGCGCTGGCGAAAGTCAAATATATGTTTGACTGGATGAACAACGAAGAAAACATCAAGCTGCAAATGATTAACCTAGGTGGCGGCTTCCCGACCAACTATATCAGTGAAGTCAACCCGATTCAGGTCTATGCCGAAGAGATTAAGCGCTACTTGAGCGATGACTTTAGTGAAGAAGAGATGCCTGAGATTATCCTTGAGCCAGGTCGCTCCTTGGTCGGCGGTTCAGGCGTACTGGTCAGTGACGTGGTGCTCATCTCGCGCAAATCAAACACCGACTTGACGCGCTGGGTCTACACCGATGTCGGTCTGTTCCAAGGCTTGATTGAAACCCTTGGCGAGGCGATTAAATACCCTGTGTATACGCCAAAAATGGAAACCTCAACCGAGCAAGGTACGGTGGTATTGGCAGGTCCGACCTGTGATTCGACCGACATCATGTATGAAGAAGCGGGCTATCAGCTGCCTGAAGAGCTAGAGATTGGTGATAAAATCTACTGGCTGACCACAGGCGCGTATACCAACTCGTACTCGTCTGTTGAGTTTAATGGCTTCCCGCCGCTAGAAGTGATTTATATTGACTAATCATGGATAGCCATCCTTTATCAATAAAAAAACGCGCTCATGATGGGCGCGTTTTTTTGTGGCTGGCAGTCTTGTACGTGGTAAAACGTATTAGCTCAAGCCCAACACATCTTGCATGTCATACTGACCCGCTGCTTGCTGCACAATCCACGTGCTGGCGCGTACTGCGCCTGCGGCAAAAGTCATACGCTCGCGCGCATGGTGGGTAATCTCGACCATCTCGCCATCCGCGATAAACATCACTTTATGGTCGCCGACAATCTCGCCACCGCGTATCGCATGGATACCAATCGTGCCGCTTTCACGTGCGCCCGTTTGCCCTTCGCGTCCATAGATGGCGACCTCATCAAGGTTTTGTCCGCGTGCTTTGGCGACCGCTTCTGCCATCATATACGCCGTGCCTGATGGCGCATCGATCTTGTGCTTATGGTGCGCTTCGATAATCTCGACATCCGCGTCTTTACCAAAGGCTTTGGCAGCCATTTCCAGCAGTTTTAGCGAAACATTCACGCCTGTCGAATAGTTGCCCGCATAGACGATGGCGATACGCTCGCTGGCTTTGGCAAGCTCAGATTTTTGCGCATCGTTAAAGCCCGTTGTACCGATGACCATGGCGGTGTTGTTGTCGGCGCAAATACGCAAGTTTTGCTCAGTGGCATCAGGCAAGCTAAAGTCAATCAGCACATCAATGCGATCAATCACCGCAGGCAAATCATCGACAATCTGCACATCCAACACGCCCACGCCGACCACTTCGCCTGCATCCGCACCCACAAGACTTGAGCCTTGGCGTTCAATCGCTGCCTTTAGCGTGGTGTTTGGGTTTTGCGTGGTCGCCTCAATCAGCATGCGCCCCATACGTCCGCCTGCACCGATGACGCCGACACGAATGGGGGTGGCGGTGGTTTGTTCGCTCATAACTTGCCCTTATTGATGATAATAAACAGAAGAAGAAATAAGAACGGCGCGCCTTGTTGGTACGCCCCTAAATGCAAATATCATAGCATGAATTCATAGATATGCTGACGTGCCGCTGCGTCCTTATGCCAATTACTTATTAAGGCGATAGCTGCAAATGCAATATCGGAAATGGCTTGCCCATATCGTCAACAGGTGAACGCGATATCACGTGAAACCCCATACGCTCGTAAAATGCCCTTGCTAAGAGGTTTTGCTCATTCACATCGACCAAGGTTATCTTCATTGTATCCATGGCATGGATGAGTAATGCTTTGCCAATACCTTGTCCACGTGCGCTGTCTTTTACAAATAGCATTTCTATTTTATGGTTATGCACACCAATAAAACCCAATATTGCGCCTTGTTGGTTTTTGACACATTGCAAATGAACGCTCGGAAATGCTTGTTGCATTAACATCGGCTTTAAGGCATCAATATCGGCAAGCGTCAAAAAGTCATGCGTAGCACGTACGGAATCCTCCCATACGGCTAACAGCTCATCATAATCTTGCACGCCAGCAGCAACGATATCCATAACCAAACCTTCCTTACTCAATAGCCATAAAAAAGCCAATAGTTTCACGTGAAACTATTGGCAATCTTAACGTTAATATACGCGCTATACTTGTTGAGACAGCGGCGATTTATCAGTTACTCAAACAATTCACCAATTTTTGAAAAGAATGATTTTTTCTGTGGCGACTGGTGGTGTTTGCCGTCACCGTCTAGCGTTTCTTGGAACTCACGTAGCAGCGCTTTTTGTTCGCTGTTCAGGTTCACAGGGGTCTCAACGACCACGCGGCAGATGAGGTCACCGCGCATGGTAGTACGTACTGGCGTCACGCCTTTACCGCGTACGCGCAGCAGCTTGCCACTTTGCGTGCCTTCAGCGACCTTGATTTTGACTTTACCATCGAGGGTTGGGATTTCGACTTCTTTACCGAGTGCGGCATCGGTGATGCTGACAGGTACGTCCATATACAGATCCGCGCCTTGGCGAGTAAAGACGTTGTGCGGCTTGACGCGCACTTCAACGTACAAGTCGCCGTTTTGCACGCCAGCGCCGCCCGCTTCGCCTTCGCCCGCTAAGCGGACGCGGTCGCCATCATCGACACCCGCTGGAATGGTGACTTCAAGGGTGCGTGATTTGTCTTTCACGCCGCTGCCATGACAGTCTGAGCAGGGGTTTTTAATCTGTTTGCCTGAGCCGCCGCAATGCGGGCAGGTCTGCTGTACGGCAAAGAAGCCTTGCTGCATACGCACTTGACCTTGACCATGACAGGTCTGACAGGTGACCACGTCTGAGGCATTTTTTGCGCCTTTGCCGTCACAGGTGTCACAAGGGGCAGGCGCGGTAAAGCTGATTTCTTTTTTGCAGCCACGTACCGCTTCTTCTAAGGTTAAGTCGATGACGTAGCGAAGATCCGAGCCACGACGCGCACGACCACCGCCGCCGCCACGGCTTTGACCAAAGATGTCGCCAAAGTTGCCAAAAATATCGCCAAAGATGTCTTGGAAGTTGCCTGCGCCTGCGCCACCAAAGCCGCCACCGCCCATGCCATTTTCAAAGGCAGCATGTCCCATACGGTCGTAGGCAGAGCGCTTTTCGGCATCGCTCAGTACTTCGTACGCCATCGAGGCTTCTTTAAACTTGTCTTCGGCTTCAGGGTCATCAGAGTTGCGGTCTGGGTGATATTTCATCGCCAGCTTACGATAGGCTCGCTTGATTTCTTTTTCATCGGCATTTTTACTGACGCCTAATATTTCATAAAAATCGCGCTTGCTCATGGGCTCTCCTCTTGTCATGACGACAGGTTATCGGGTGTAGAATGGGGTATGGGCAACTGGTGCTATGTTTCACATGAAACCTATGGTCGGATATCGACACGGTTATCATTGGCTCACCGAGTGGCGCGGCGTATCGGGCACGCCATCTGCTGGCTGACTGCCGCGTGGACAGCACCGACCCTATTGCCCCATTAAATAATAAAAGTTTGCGCTATTAATGGTGATTGTCTGCTGATTTATCAAGCATTAATCGGCGCAAATTTTGTGCAGCAGCCAGTTAAGGCGTCATGATAAAGCAATTATCCGCGCAAGGCGATGTAACATTTTCATACCTATTTGTCGGGCAGCTCAGTCTAAAGCCGTGCTAGTATTTGCCAGCGCACGCCGATATCGATGGTGATGCCTGAATGCAGGCAGGCGCTGACATGGCGAGATGTACAGTAATGACGGTAATAAAAGGATAACTATGAAAAAGCTGACCTCACTGGTGATGTTGTTGGTGCTGATAATCGGGGTGGTGTTCGCCGGCTCACCTTATTACAAAGCCTATCAGCTCAAAGAAGCCTATGATGCCAAAGACGGCGCAGCCATCGCAGCGGCCATCGACTACGCGCAGCTACAGCCCAACATGACGCGCCAGCTGACCGACAAATTGCAGCAAACCCTAACCCAGTACCCGATGGTCACGCAACTGGCAGGTCCTGCGCTGACGCAAGCGGCAGATGACTTTATTACCAATGCGGTCAAAGGTGCGGTAGAGCCAAACAATATCGAGCAGCTCATCACCACCCAAGGGCAAGCCAACACCGCCACCAAACAGCTCGCCGCCGCGTGGGCGATTGCCAGCAATCAGGTCAATCTACAAAACCTCATCCAAGACGTCATCACTCAGCGTGGCAACATCGATGCGGTGGTAGAAAAACAAATGCAGCTGATGATGGACAAACAAGCCGAAGTGCTTGAGCAGCAAGCGGCAGAAGGCAATGACACGGACAAGCCTGAGCTGCACTACTGCGGTATCAACTGCTTTACCATCAGCGGGCAGGTCAAAGGCTATCCCCTCACCATCGAGATGCAGCGCCAAGGCTTTGTGGATTGGAAAATCGTCAATATCGTTCTGCCATAAAACCAGTTAAAAACGCTGGTCGCTGTTATGCTAATAAAAAAATCCGCTAGAGGCAGACTTTAGCGGATTTTTTATTCGGTCGTTTACCGCTGGCACTTAATAAAAAATGCATTATGACAAATGTACTCAATTGAACGGTATTTTCCTTGCTTGCTGTGGCTGCGCCTTTTGATGTTGCGAAAAATACCATTCAATCTCGCTATATCTGATTTATAAAGCATCCAATATCTTACGTGATACAACACTTAAAACTGCGCGATTTCTTCTTTGGTTAAAAAGCGGCTGTCGCCTTTGTCTAAGCCTTCAAGCGTAATCTCGCCAATACTGGCACGGTGCAAGGCAACGACTTTGTTACCAAAATAGCCCATCATGCGTTTGACCTGATGGTATTTGCCTTGCTCCAGTGTCAGGCGCGCGTGCGTCTCGTCGATGAATTCAATGTGCGCAGGCTTGGTCGGCTCATAGTCACCGTCCAGCAAGATGCCTTGCGCGACTTGTTTAATCACGTCTTCTTGCTTTGCCGCGTCCATCGGGTCAGCGAGGGTCAGCTCATAGACCTTTGGGTGCGCGTGCTTGGGGCTAGTGACGCGGTGCAGCCAGCTGCCATCATCACTGATGATGAGCGCGCCGGTGGTGTCTACATCCAAACGCCCAGCGATACGCAAGCTGCCCAGCTCAGGCACGGCAATCAGCTCGGTGACGATGGGGTATTCTTTGGGCTTGAGCGTACATTCAAAGCCTTCTGGCTTGTGCAGCAGGATATAGCGGTTGCCAGTCGCGACCGACAACGGCTCGCCCATCCACATCACTTCGTCATTGGCGATATCCACGTGCAGCCCTGGGTCTTTAATCACCGCGTCATTGACGGTAACCTCGCTGGCGTGCAAAATCTTCTTGGCCTCTTTGCGAGACAGCTCAGTGGCTTTGCTAATAAATTTATCTAAACGCATACTATTTGCTACCATCGGTTGCGCTATAGTCTTTTCTTAATAAAAGCGTATTGCCCGCTGTTTGACACAGGCACGCGGCGCGTCTTGAATACTGCGCCTATCGGCATCATTTTACCGATGTCTTTTTTATGTTGAATTGACTATAGTGAAAAAGGAACGCGCAGCCATGCAGTGAAAATAAATGCCGCCGCGCTGAAGTTGTCTAATTTTAGCATATCCCACCCAGACCTTGATGAAATATGAGCTACCAAACCCCAAAGAGCGCCATTACTGCCCGTCTTGAGATTAAAAAATCGGCATTCATCACCTATGCCTATCCGATTCACAGCCGTGAAGAGGCGATGTTTCATGTGGAACAATTGCGCAGCAAATACCCTGATGCCAATCACCACTGCTCGGCGTACATCATCGGCGACCCTGATAATACCACCAGTGCAGGCTTTGATGATGATGGTGAGCCAAACGGCACGGCAGGGCGTCCGATATTAAACGTCTTGCAGCACAAGTCGATTGGCAATGTATTGATTGTGGTGGTGCGCTACTTTGGCGGGATTAAGCTTGGCGCGGGCGGGTTGACGCGCGCGTATGCGGGCGCGGCGCAATCGGCAGTCGATGCGATGACCCTCACCCCATATGTGCCGATGACTACGCGGCAGATACAGACCACGTTTGCGAGCGAGGCGCAGTGCCGCTATGTGGTCGAAAGCCTCGGCGGACACATCGACGATGTCGAATACACGCAAGCGGTGGTGCTGCACGTGACCTTGGCAGATGCCGATATTGAGGCGCTAAAAGAAGCGCTTGGCATGTCGGGAACGGTGCTGGAGGATGATGCACCAGACGATACAGCGCGCTAACACAAACGAGCGTTTTGCGGTTTATATCACTTAACGATATGCATTTTGACTAAAGCAAAGTACTATCCACATCAATAATTCTTTTCAAATAGATAACATGAATATCAGGACTCAACTATGAAATCAGCGCATTTATTAGGTATAACTTTTCTTTCTGTTATTAGTTTATCAGGCTGCCAAACCTCAAAAAATTTATTTAATGGCTTTGTGGGTGGCACAGCCAATGTGGCTGAACTACCAGAAAAAAGCTCGACTAGAGTCCAATTTGTCATCAATGATTACTTTGGTATGTTTATAGGCTCGCCTGACTCTATGAATACAAAGGTCAGTGGCAAAACAGAAGGCGTAGTTGCGACTAGGTTTGTTAGTCCAGTATTTAGCAAACAAAATAAGCAAAAAATTGGTGCAATGAACTTGGGTATGCCAAAGCCTAAATCTACTGGGAAAGAACCCTTTAATATCGTTGAGAGATATATTGAACCTAATGAACAAATCCAGATTAAATACAGTATGGGCACTAATAATGGCTCAACTCAAACGGGTTGTACCGTAATCGGAAAATTTACACCCAAGCCCAATACTGACTACCGTATAACTGGTAGTTCAAGCCGCGAGGAATGTTATATGCTTTTGGAGCAGTTTGTAAAAAATAAAAACGGTCAAACTTCTCTAACATCTATCAAGTTTGATTAGACGACATCCTTTCAAGAGCTATCTATCTACTTATCTTACGACCAAATGAATTGGTGAAGTTCAAAAAGATTTACTGACTTTGCTAAGGGGTCTTTTTGATAAAAATACATGCTTCAACGACAACCAAATTAGAGCCAACTATGTCTACCTCAAATATGCCTCAAGGCTTTCACCCCACCCCTTTTAAACCGCCGTTTTGGCTCACCAACGCCCATTTACAAACCATTTTGCCCAAGTTCTTTGAGCCTGCGCTGCCTGACTATCGCCGCGAGCTGTTTCACGACTCACTAGAAGAGAGCGACATCGCTTACGACTTTTATGATGCGGATGGCACGCAAAAAGGCGAGGATGGGCGCGAGCAAACGCCGCTGGTGGTGTTATTTCATGGTATGGAGGGCAGCAGTCACAGCCACTATGCGCGCACGCTGGCACACGCCGTACACGCCAAAGGCTGGCACTTTGTGGTGGTGCATTTTCGCAGCTGCGGTGGCGTCCCTGCCAAGGGCAAAGTGTTCTATGAAGCGGGCAATACCGATGAGCAGCAGCACGCGTTAGCACGGCTGGCAACCGACTACGCCACCATCTATGGTATCGGCGTGTCGCTCGGCGGTAATGCGCTCGCCAAATATATGGGCGAGTACGGCGAGGCGGCGCTGTGTCACGCAGCGGTAGTCGCCTCCGCACCTGTGGACTTATCGTCCGCGTCGTTTGCGATGGAGCGCTTTTTGGGACGGCGCATTTATACGCCGTATTTGCTAAACCCTATCATCAAAAAAGCCATCCAAAACAACCTGACCCCTGAGGAAGTCAAAGCGATTCAGCGCGTCAACCGCATCAGTGATTTTGACGATATCTTCACCGCGCCAAGACACGGCTACCGCTCAAAAAACGACTACTACCGCCGTGCCTCGGCATTGCCGCATCTGATTAATATCGCCAAACCGACGCTGATTATCACTGCCAAAGACGACCCGTTTTTGGGCATTACCGCAGGGCAAGCGGACGTGTCGGACACAGTCACCCTACTAGACACCGCGCATGGCGGGCATATTGGCTTTTTGGGCTATAAAAACCGCAAGTTTGACTTAAGCTGGCTGCCTGATACGGCGCTGGCGTTTTTTGAGTCGGTTGAGCGTGAATGAGTTAGGCTGTCTAAAGTGATTTATAAAAGGGCAAAATATATGTGTGATAGCGTATATTTTGCCTTTTTTTAGCGCGTCTCACGCTATCCCTACGGTTTTACAACAACTCATTATATAAATACATATAATAACTGCTAGGATAATAATCGGTACAACGTGCAATCAAAGACAATCTGATAAGGAGAATACGATGGCTACGATGACAGATTATGTGGGTACGCTGTTTGACAATACCGACTCAAACCCAAGCAAAATCACGCTCGCCTTTACCATGGCGGGCGTGGCGCTAAAAAAAGAACATTCCGCCACGGTGATTTTGATGGCTGATGCGGTGCATCTGGCACTGCCGAATGCCTTGGACAATGTCGATATTGGCGCACCTTTTGAGCCTGCGGGCAAACTGCTAGAAGCCTTTATTGAAAAAGGTGGACACGTCTTGGTCTGCGGCGCGTGCATGCAGCACAACGGTGTGAAAGAAGCCGATATTGATAAACGCTTTGCGGTGATTAGTGGTGATGATGTGGTTGAGCTGCTGATGAGTGCCCAAGGTGGTTTGCAGTTAAACTAAGTTTTTTTAACAACATCAGTAGTAAGACGCTTGGTATAAGGTTGCCAATGCGGCTTTTATTTTTTGTTAATGACTGCTTTTTGTGGTGGGTTATCAAAAGTGCCTGTTACTGGCTAATCTTCAATCAAACTAATATCAAAACATCAGACCATTTTTTACTAAAGTACAGCCAATATCACATCCCCATTTTATAAAAAAATAGGCATTATTCGTTGCTCACCCGCCAGCCACGCGCTAAGGTAAAGTGATAACACAATCAAAAGATGGTGCGCCTATGAGCCTGATGACTGCCCTAAATATCGACTACCCCATCATTCAAGCCCCCATGGCAGGCGGTGCGACGACGCCTGAGCTGGTAGCGACGGTGAGTAATTTCGGCGCGCTCGGTGCGCTGGGTGCAGGCATGACGGCACCAAAGACGCTGGCGGCGCAAATCGATACGATTAAGCGCTTAACCCAACGTCCGTTTATGGTGAATCTGATGGTCTTGTCGCACGCGGAGTCCACGACCTTTGATGCGCCCATGCCTGACTGGCTGCGCGAGTATTATCAAACCGCCATGCCTGATGAGGACATTGATGCGCTGTTGCCTGAGCAGCCTGCGCCGTTATTCGCCGAGCAGCTTGACGTGCTGTATCGCCACCCTGTGCCTGTGGCGAGCTTTACCTTTGGCATTATTAGCCGTGAGGCGGTGCAGGGGTTGCAAGCGCTCGGCACGCGCGTCATCGGTACAGCAAACCACCCCAAAGAGGCGCTCGCATGGGCAGAGGTCGGCGCAGACGCGGTTTGTGTGCAAGGCGCGGAAGCAGGCGGACACCGTGGCGGCTGGCTGACTGAGAGTATGCGCGACCCCATGCCTTTATTGCCGTTATTAGAGGGTACGCGTGCATTAACCGAAATTCCGCTGATTGCCACAGGCGGGCTGATGAGCGCGGACGATATCCGCACCGTGCTGGATGCGGGCGCGGCGATGGCGCAGCTGGGCACGGCGTTTTTGACCACGGATAAATCAGGTATCCATCCGACTTATAAACAAGGCTTGCTCGCTGCCAGTCGCGGGACACGCAGCAGTGACACGCGCTTGACGCGGCTGTTTTCGGGCAAGATGGCACGCGGTCTGGTCAATGACTACATGCAGTCAATGGCGCGCTTTGACGATGCTGCGCAGCTGCCCGCCTACCCGCAGCTGAACGCGATGACCAAGCCGATGCGCGCGCACGCGGCAAAGATAGGCGATGCCGAGCATTTGTCCCTATGGGCGGGTCAAGGCGTGCGTGAGGTTAAAGACGAGCCGACCACCACGCTATTGACGCGGCTGGTAGAAGGGCTTGGATTGCTTTCGCAAAGCCCATGATTTATGGTGAGCGCCTTGCCACAGATTGCGCCGATAGCCTTTGCTGTCCGCGCCACTTTTTTGACCCATTCATGAGCCTTGTTATGTCGTCACCCACTTTTCGTATCCGTACCCGCCGCAAATATTACCGCCTAATTTTTACAGGACTGATGGCACTTATGATGTCGCTGATTATCTCCGCCGCGCTGCTGCTTATTAAAGTGGGTTTTGTGGATGGCTTTTTTACTGAGCTGCTACATTCATGGGCGCTCGGCTTTGTGGTCGCATGGCCAAGCGCGTACGGCTGCGCCTATGTGGTGCAAGAGCATGTCTTAAGCCGCATTGAGTTTTATTAACGCTTTAGATACGCGAGATAACGTTTGTCTACAAAATTCCCTGAGTCGTCACTAGACGACTGGTCTAGTGACGCGTATAGTGGGGTTTGTTTCATTTTCTCCAAAAACGATATGTTTAAAACAAGATAAGGAAAATAATTATGCGTAGCGCAACGCACACCGAATTTGGCAAACCCTCCAACGTGCTTCACATCGTAGACAGCAAGATTCCTGAGCCTGCTGCCGACGAAGTCCGCATCAGGACCATCCTCGCGCCCATTCATAATCACGACCTGCTGACCGTCAGCGGCGACTATGGCTATAAGCCTGATTTTCCCGCCATTGGCGGCAGTGAAGCGCTGGGCATCATTGATGCCGTGGGCAGTGACGTGACTGACCTTGAGGTCGGACAGCGTGTCGCCAGCGCCAGTGTGCATGGCACGTGGGCAGAATATTACACCGCGCCTGCCAAAATGGTATTTGCTATTGATGATGACATCGATGACAAGCTCGCCGCGCAGCTGATTGCCATGCCGCTCAGCGCCTTGATGCTGTTAGAAGTATTAGACCTTGATAAAGGGCAATGGCTGATTCATAACGCTGCCAATGGCGCTGTGGGCAAGACCCTTGCCATGCTGGCGAACGCGCGCGGCATCCACAGCATTAACTTGGTACGCCGCGCCGATGCCAAAGCCGAGCTCGATGAGCTGGGCATCAAAAACACCGTCGTTACTGATGATGATGACTGGCAAGAACAAGTCAAAAATATTATCGGTGACGACAGCATCGCGGCGGCGGTCGATTCGGTCGGCGGTGAGCCCAGTGGCGAGCTGCTATCGCTCCTCGGTAATGGCGGTACGATGGTGTCGTTCGGTCTGATGTCGGGCAAGCCCATGGTATTAAACCCAAGCGATTTGATTTTTAAACAAGCCACCGTCAAAGGCTTTTGGGGCAGTAAAACCAGTACCGAGATGAGCCTTGAGGACAAACAGCGCCTGATTAAAGAGCTGATGACCCGCGCCAAAGACGGTACACTCAAGCTGCCGATTCAAGCGGTCTACGACTTGGATGACATCAAAACGGCGGTGTCTGATGACGTGCAATCGCAAAAAGACGGCAAAGTACTGTTAAAGCCATAACGGGATACATTGACTATTAACCACAAAAAAGCTCATATTTTATGGGCTTTTTTAGTCTAAACCACCAAAAAAAACCAACACATAAGGATATGATGATGTCAGATAAGCAAACCTTTCGCGCCCTCGTCGTTGAAGAACACGATGACGGCAGCTTTAGCAAACACATCCGCGAGCGCAACCTCAGCGACCTGCCCGATAATGACCTGCTGATTGAGGTGCATTACTCCTCGCTCAACTATAAAGACGCGATGTCCGCCGCAGGCAACAAAAGCATCTCCAAACACTACCCGCACACCCCAGGTATCGACGCGGCGGGCGTGGTGGTCAGTGACCGATCAGGCACTTTTCAAAAAGGGCAAGAAGTCGTGGTATTCGGCTATGACCTCGGCATGGACACCGCAGGCGGGCTTGGGCAAATGATTGCTATCCCTGCCGATTGGGCGCTGCCCTGCCCTGAGTCACTGACGCTCAAAGAAGCCATGATATATGGCACGGGCGGTATCACTGCCGCGCTCAGCGTGCAAAAGCTCGAAAAAGCAGGCGCAACACCCGCAGATGGTGCGGTTGCGGTTACAGGCGCGACAGGCGGCGTGGGCAGTATCAGTATCGCTATCCTCGCACAGCTCGGTTATGAGGTCATTGCCTTTTCGGGCAAGTCTGAGCAGACCGAGTATCTAAAATCACTGGGCGCAACCGAAGTGCGCCATCGTGATAGCGTGAATGAGGTGGGCAAGCGTCCCGTCGGTCGTCCGCTATGGGCAAATGCCATCGATACTGTCGGCGGTGACTATCTTGCCAACCTACTCAAGCAGACCAAGCCAGGCGGCGCAGTAACCACCTGCGGACTGGCGGCATCGCCTGAGTTTTCGATGACGGTATTGCCGTTTATCATGCGCGGCGTGTCGTTGCTCGGCATCGACTCGGTATGTATCCCGCTGGAGGAAAAGCGCGACATCTGGCAACGCGTGGCGACCGATATGAAACTGCCCAATCTAGACAACTACGCCGAAGAAATCACGCTTGAGCAAACCCCTGAATACCTTGAGCGCTTTATTGATGGTCAGGCAGTGGGACGTTATGTGGTGAATGTGAAAGGATAAATCGTTAGATGGGATATAAAAAAGCAGCGCTCGTTTGGGAGGGCTGCTTTTTTATTTTTAAACAAGAAATTAAATCTATCTATTAGAAGATTGTATGGTATTTTGAAAGTGGCTAGGAAGTAGTGGCAGCTTGTTTTCAAAAGCTCTACAACCTATCCGATATACTTTCAAAATTCTTTAGGTTTGGAGTTGTAGCATGGCATTAGGAAGAAAATCTATCCCTAAATATGTCAAAGAGAAGCTTCGATCTGAGGTTGGTTTTGGTTGTCCAATAAAGGGCTGCGGCAATCCTTACCTTGAATACCATCATTTTGATCCTCCTGTACATATAAAGCCTCATAATGATCCTAAAGGTATGATAGCCCTCTGTGCTCAGCATCATAAAAAAGCAGATGGCGGTGCATATACCATAGAACAGCTACACGCGTTAAAAAAAGATAAAACCCATGCCGCCTTAGTAAAAGGTAATCTGGATTGGTTACGCAAAGATTTATTAGCTGTAGTAGGTGGTAATTTTTATTACAATACTCTTAAAGTTATAACTATCGACGGTATTGACTTAGTTTTCTTTGAACGTGATGAAAAAGGCTATCTTCGTTTAAATGTAAATATGCTTAGTTTAGAACCTGAAGATAGGTTAATTATTAAAAATAGCTCATGGGAGAACATAGGTTCACCATTAGACTTACGCAGTCCTCCTCAAGGTAAAGAGTTGGAAGTTAGATATGATAATGGTGATTCTCTGTACCTAAGATTTATTGATCTTGTATCACTTGCACAAGCTATAGAAAGATACGAAACAGATATTTTTAGAGACATACCATTCCCGATAACTGCTGTAGAGGTAAATATGACAGTTGCAGGTACAAATATAGAGCTTACACCTTCTCACTCTAGAATAGGCGGCTTTAAAACATCTGGTTCTCTAATTTCAAACTGCGGCAGTGGATTTCTTATTAAAAACACGGGAGTCTTATGGAGACAAAATCCTGTTTTTAAGCTAAAAAAATTAGTACTTGGAATTAATAAATCAAAACCAGTGAATATAAATGTTCAATAAAATACACTATATTTCCCGCCTTTTTGTCATTGCCAAAAAAAAGCACCCAACCAAGTTGAGTGCTTTTGTCTTATTGTCACACCTTAGAGTGTACTAATAATCTCATCAAGCTGCGCGTTAAAGCTGTCGTCTGTCACCTTGCCTGTCTGTTCATCGAAGTTATCAAAGAAGTTCGGCAATGACAACGCCCCTTTGACATCGGCGGCGAAAAACGGCGCGGACGCTTTTGCTGATGCAAGCACGCTTTGTGCGCCGCCAGCCCCCGGTGAGGTCGCAAGCATAATCATCGGCTTGTCTTGATAGACTTTCATATCGATGCGCGATGCCCAATCGAACAGGTTTTTGTACGCGGCGGTGTACGACCCATTGTATTCGGCAAACGAGATAACAATCGCGTCCGCCTCGCCAATCGCTTGATAAAAGTCATGCGCAAACGCAGGAATACCGCTTTCTTTTTCGCGCTCTTCGCTGTATATCGGCATCTCAAGGTTATGAATATCAAGCAAAGTGACGTCCGCACCATCAATTTGCGTGGCGGCATAGTGTGCCAGTTTTTGGTTGATTGAGTTTCGGCTGTTACTGGTACCAAAGGCGAGTACTTTCATTATAAAATCCTTATGTATCTTGTGTGCTGTAGGGCGGCAGCGTTTGTGCTTAGATAGCCCGTGCCGCCTTATCGTGTGCCACTATGATACGCCTGATAACGCCGATGACCGATTTGTAATAGTTGATAGTCTTGATAAGTATTATTAATCGTTTGGGTGGTGGGTGGGAGTTTTTGGGTTTGGAGTACAGCTATCGGTACGGCGCAGTGTGGAAAGTCGTCCACAAAAAAGCCCACGTAACGTGAGCTTTTTTTGTACTTACAACGACTGAAAATAGAAAATTATTCCCACTCAATCGTCGCAGGTGGCTTGCTTGACACATCATAAGTCACGCGCGACACGTCTTTGATTTCGTTCATGATGCGGTTCGATACCGTCTCAATCAAATCATACGGCAGGTGCGCAAAGCGTGCAGTCATAAAGTCCACGGTCTCAACGGCACGTAGCGCAATCACCCACGCATAGCGGCGACCATCACCGACCACGCCGACTGATTTAATCGGTTGGAATACGGCAAAGGCTTGCGCGGTCTTGTCATACCAGCCTGAACGCTCAAGCTCTTGCATAAAGATGGCATCGGCGAGGCGCAAGACATCGGCGTATTCTTTTTTGACTTCGCCCAAGATACGCACGCCCAAACCTGGTCCTGGGAACGGATGACGGTAAATCATCTTGGCAGGCAAGCCTAAGGTGATACCCAGCTTGCGCACTTCGTCTTTGAACAGGTCACGTAGTGGCTCAATCAACTTAAAGCTCAAATCATCAGGCAAGCCGCCAACGTTGTGGTGACTCTTGATGACGTGCGCTTTGCCTTGATGCGATTTTGCCGACTCAATCACGTCAGGATAAATCGTACCTTGCGCCAAGTATTCAATCTCTTTGCCGTCGGTGTTGGCGCTCACATCACGCGCGCTGTCCGCGAAGACGTCAATAAAGGTTTTGCCGATGATTTTACGCTTGGCTTCAGGGTCGATCTCGCCAGCCAGTGCGGTTAAGAAACGCTCTTCGGCATCGACGCGGATGACTTTGACGCCCATGTTTTCAGCGAATACTTGCATCACTTGGTCGCCTTCGTGCAAACGCAGCAAACCATTATCCACAAACACACAGGTCAGCTGGTCGCCAATGGCTTTATGCAATAGCGCTGCCACAACGGAGCTGTCCACGCCGCCTGATAAGCCGAGCAAGACTTGCTTGTCACCGATTTCTTCTTTGAGCTGCGCGATACGCATATCTGCGATGTTGTCAGGCGTCCAATCGCCCGCACAGCCACAGATTTGATGCACAAAACGACCGAGCAGCGCTTGACCTTGTAAGGTGTGCGTCACCTCTGGGTGGAACTGGATGCCGTAATATTGCTTGTCGTCATTCGCCATAATCGCAATCGGGCAGCTTGGCGTGCTCGCCACAATTTCAAAATCGCTTGGCGCTTCAATCACTTTATCGCCGTGGCTCATCCACACGTGCAGCTTGCTTGGGCTGTCTTCGATGCCGTCAAGTAGCGCGCAGTTGCCAGTCACGTCGATGGTCGCCGCGCCAAACTCATGAATGTCGCTGCCGTGTACCTTACCACCAAAGCGCTCTGCCATTGCCTGCATGCCGTAGCAGATGCCAAGCACAGGCACGCCCAGCTCAAATACTGCTTCGTTAATACGTGGGCTGTTTTCTTCATGCACGCTCTCAGGACCGCCCGATAAGATGATGCCCTTGGCACCAAAATCCGTGATGCGCTGGGTGTCTATATCGTACGGGAACATCTCACAAAACACGCCTGAATCACGGACGCGGCGCGCGATAAGCTGGCTGTACTGCGAGCCAAAATCGAGGATTAAGATGCGGTCTTGTTTGATGGTGGGCGTGGCAGATGCAGTGGTCATAGTATGCGTATCCGTCAATAAAGAATAAGTGCGCTATTTTAACAAGTTTAGCGCTGCTGATGGCGGTTGATGTGCGCTTTATTCTTAACTATTTTTTGCCAGCACCTCTGCTGTCAATACCGCACACATTATTTTGCAGAGTTTTTATGCCATAAAGGAAATAACCTTCAATAAAACCGCATTTTATAGATAACTATCTACAATCAAATGATTGGTTTTTTGTTTATTATTGTTATTGTAACTTTTTGAAAGTAAACGTGATTTAGGTATCGTACTTTGTTGCTCAATCATGTACATTTACTTTTGTGCGCACTTTATAGTTTAAAGAAAAACGGTTTTTTATACATAGAATAATCTATAAAACACCCATTTTTCATTGACTTATATTACTGCCATCATTATTTGACTGCCATCGTTATCACTATAAATAGCCTTGCTATATTGTTGCTAACCATACCACTAATACGATGTAGAAAAAGACTTTCTTTGCTTTAAAAACAGTCAAATGTTAATTAAAAATACAATAGCTTTCTTATCAATGACCAAAACAGGAATAAAGATGATGAAAAAGGAATTCTCTTCTCAGTCAGCGCTAAAAATCAGTGCCTTAACATTAGCTATGGCAGTGGTTTCTTTTGGGACATCGAGCGCACAGGCGGCAGAGTGTATAGTGAACGACGAAATGGGAAATGCTACTACTTTGGGGGCATTTAGTTTTGATGACACAACGTTAGCATGCGGTATGGATGCACTTGCCTTGGGCAACAATTCGATAGCAGTCGGTACAGATGCTTACTCTGATGGTGAAGGTGCTGTATCTATTGGTAGCGGCTCTATTGGTTTTGGCACCAATGATACGGTGGCTATTGGTAATCGAGCAACTGCATCAATGAACTCAACCACTGCAGTCGGCGGTCAAGCCAATGCCGAAGGTTTAGGCTCAACCGCTATCGGTTGGCAGTCACAGGCAATGGGCGAGCGCGCACAAGCCTTTGGTCACTTAGCCAATGCAGCAGGTGAGCGTTCTACTGCCGTCGGTGAAGCCACAACGGCAGAGGGTACTGGTGCAGTATCTATCGGTAACAATGCAATGGGCTTGGGTCTGAACGATACCGTCTCTATCGGTAACGAAGCGATGGCATTATCAAATTCAGCGACTGCCGTTGGTGGGCAAGCGGAAGCCTTGGGTGTCGGTTCAACCTCAATCGGTTGGCAATCACAGGCAATGGGCGAGCGTGCGCAAGCCTTTGGTCATTTAGCTACCGCGCAAGGGGAGCGTTCACTCGCTATCGGTGAAAATGCCGATGCGCAAAGCGACTTCTCTACCGCCATCGGTAATGAAACGATTGCTAACGGGATTGATGCCCTTGCCATCGGTGATAGCGCCAATGCCACGGGCAATTCAACTACGGCTGTTGGTGGCGAATCGGTCGCGACAGGTCCTGGTGCAACCGCGATTGGCTGGCAATCAGGCGCTAATGCGGAGCGCGCGCAAGCCTTTGGTCATCTCGCGCAAGCCAATGGCGTGCGCTCAACCGCCGTCGGTGAAGCGGCGATGGCAGAAGGCGAAGGCTCTGTGTCAGTGGGTAACAACGCCATGGCAAGTGGCACCAATGATACGGTTGCGATTGGTAACCAAGCGATTGCAAAAATGAATTCAGCCACCGCTGTTGGCGGTCAAGCGAACGCTGCAGGTCTTGGCTCGACCTCTATCGGTTGGCAATCTGAAGCGACTGGCGAGCGTGCGCAAGCCTTTGGTCATTTGGCAAAAGCGACTGGCGTACGTTCAACCGCTGTCGGTGAAGCGGCAATGGCAGGTGGTAGCAATGACACCGTCGCTATCGGTAACCAAGCGATGGCAAAAATGAATTCAGCCACTGCGGTCGGTGGTCAAGCGAACGCCGCAGGTCTTGGCTCGACCTCTATCGGTTGGCAATCTGAGGCGACTGGCGAGCGCGCACAAGCCTTTGGTCACTTGGCAAAAGCCACTGGCGAGCGCTCAACGGCGGTCGGTGAAGCCGCGATGGCAAATGGCATGGGCTCGGTCTCTATGGGTAACCAGTCTATGGCAGGCGGCATGAACAGCATCGCCATTGGTAATGGCGCAGTCGCTGCAGAGGACAACCAAATCACCCTTGGTTACGCAGGGCAGCTACAAGCCAGCACAGGCGCACAAACGGGCGGCACCAGCATCGTCACTACCGATGCCAATGGCACACTTGGCACCAGCGTCAGCGTCGACTCTTTAGCGACCCGCGCGCAGTTTACTGACCTACGCCGCATGTACAACGATCATGACGACCGCTTGGATGAAGCCGAAGACGGCATCGCGTTGGCACTGTCTATGGAGACGCCGATGATTCCAGCGGGCAAGCGCTACGCCATGACTATTGGCACAGGTTACTACAACAGCAGCACCGCTGTTAGTGCCGCATTTGCAGGACGTATCAATGACAGCGTCAGCTTCTCAACAGGCGCAGGCTTTGGTACCGATACAGGCAAATTCGGTGCGCGTGGTGGTGTGACCTTTGCTTGGTAAACCTTACCAACATCACAAATGCCATAACTGACTATTAATACACAGCATGACGTCATCAATCCCAACAAAAAACCTCGCACTAGCGGGGTTTTATTTTGTCTGTTTTTATCCTAAAAAAAGAGAGCTTGGCGCATCAAGACCAACGGTAAAAAACAGGCGCTGTGAGGTTAATAAATTTTTCCTACGATATTTATCGAGACATTTTGGCGTTCTACTAAAGAATAACGGCGTTCTGTGGAAAAACTTACGCAATCTTACGAGATAGTGCACAGATTAACACTTCACAATCAATAAGTTACCTGTATTTGTACTACTATAATTTTGTTCAATAACCGTAAGACCTCATTGCCCTTTGCTCACTGTGCGGTTTGTTTTGTGAGTGTCCTTAGCTGTACAACAAAAAGAACATCTTATGATAAATACAACCAAAACCGTCTCGCGCAGAATGCTGGGTATGTCACCAACGACGTCCGCGCCAAAGTCCGTACCCGCCGCAACGATTGCCTTTAGCTTTCAGCTGATGACCCGCGCTGAACCACCCGCCATGGTGATTGATACCATCAAATCGCTACTGCGCATCAAAAGCGTGCACGATGAGATATTGATTATCGACAACAACCATACGGACAAAGCGCTGTACGAGCCGCTAGAGACGTTTTGTAATGCGTTAGATGCCGAGCATAAGGTGCGTTTTTATCATATTGATTCGATAGCGGGCTATAAGGCAGGGGCGCTGAATCGGGCGCTGGCGTGGATGGACAAGCGCTGTAGCCATATTGTGGTGGTGGACAGCGATTATGAAGCGCTGGCACATGCAAGAGAGACGATGGTACAGGCGATTGAGGCGCATCCTGAGCATACGCTGCTGCAGTTCCCGCAGTTTTACCGCGATACGGCGCTTGGGGATGTCCACAGTGAATTGAACCATTACTTTAACTATCATTTGTACCGCGAGAGTAACCGCACACGCGCGCTGTCTACAGGCACTTATGCGGTCATTCGCCGCACCCACTTAATACACGTTGGCGGCTGGTCGGGCGCGTCACTCACCGAAGATGCGCAGATGGGTATTTTGATGCATCAGCGCGGCATGCGCAGCGCCTTTATACCGACAGTGATTGCCACAGGACTGCTGCCCAATACGCTGGCGGACTTGCTCAATCAGCGCCGCCGCTGGGTGTATGGCAATATGCAGATTCTCTGCCGCTATGTTGCAGAGCCAGTATGGCGACGGCTACGCGGTCAGCCGCAGCCCACGGCAGCACACATCCATATGCCAAGCGTCACACACGATGCTGATGAGCGCAAACGCTATCAATGGGCGCACCTGTCGCAGCTGAGCGCTTGGGTGAACTTTACAGGTCTGCTGATGTGGGTACATGCCGCCACCGTGATGGTGCTGCTGCTATCCCTGATATTGGGCAATGTACACACCTCGCTGCTCTCCATTTTGGCTGCTGTCTACACAGGCTATGCGGTGTTTTTGGGTCGCCGACTGTGGGCTTATTTGCATGACCAAGCACCGCTAAACTCGCAGGTCGATAGCGGCTATCAGCACAATCTACGCGCCCGCGTGCGGGCATGGCTGATGCATCTGAACTTTTGGGAGTTGGGCGCGCTGTGCTGGCTGCCCGTCTTGTGGGGACGGCAAAAGCCTTTTGTCTGTACGCCAAAACAAAAACAAGACCAAACGCGCACTGCCTTGTTCCATGCCAATAGCGCGGCATTGCCCAAGCTGTTATTGGTATTAAATGCCTTGACCGCGTTTTTGGTCGCGCCTTTTTCGGCGTTGTCCTCGCCCGTCTTGTTTGCCTGTGCGCTGACGGTACTGGGTCTTAAACTATTGGCCGCCAAGGTCGCCTTTAGCAATTACGGCTTTGCCCAAACTGCACCGACCCAAACGGCAGTTGATAAACCAACCATACGCAAACCCGCCGTTACGCCGATTGCCGCTATGACCGATCCTGTCATTAATAAAGTATCTGCACCCAGTACGGTGAGCTTTGACAATAAAAAAACAGTGAACTTTTAGACCGATGTCATCGTTAGGCAGTATTTGACCCCTATAGTGCGCTCAAGATATGCGTGCTGCCCGCATGGTCAGTCCGCCTTATCACGACACCCTTTTATTTTTGCGTCTCCCTTTTGCCCTTAATTTTAATAACAACCATCACGGACAGCCTTTGTGGTCGCGATACGCCTTGTGTGCCGACCCTCATTCACACAAACAACAACAGATGATTAATAACCTTTTGCCTTTATTTGGAAACACTATGAGCCTATTACCCGCATCGAACACCAGTCACCATGACAAGCCGCTACGCATCGCCATCATCGCCCATTCGCTATACCCGATTGCCGAGCCTTATGCGGGCGGGCTTGAGATGATTACCCACCTTATCTGTGACAAGCTGGTTGCCGCAGGGCACGAGGTGCTGCTGTATGCGCACGGCGACAGTAAAACAGACGCGACCCTTGTTCCCTTGTTATCGCGTCAAGCGTTTGAGGCAATGGTCTATCCAAACGAGCACGAGTCGGTGGCGATGGGGCGCGAGGAGATGTATCAGTATTTGACCTATCAGCATGCGCTACAAGACATTATTGCCCGTGATGCGCGCGGCGAGATTGATGTGGTACACAATCATAGCTTGCACCACGTGCCGATGACGATGGGGCAAGTATTTGGCAAGCGTTTTTTTACCACTTTTCATACGCCGATTTTTCCGCAGCTGCGCTTGGCGCTGTTGACCTTAAAGCTCGGTACGCGCACGCAGTTCACCGCCATCAGTGGCTATCAGCAGCAACTGTTTAAAGAATTTGTGCCCTCAGAGGTGGTGTATAACGGCATTGATGTGGCGTCTTTTACTGCCAATATTGAGCCAATAACGGACGAGGTGTATTTTTGGTATGGGCGTATTTGCCCTGAAAAAGGTACGCATCTGGCAATGAAATACTGTATGGCGGCGGGCAAGCGCCTGATTATCGCAGGACCTAAGAGCAATGCCCAATACTTTGAGCAGCAGGTCGCGCCGCTATTGATGCAAGACAAGCAGCAAGGCACGGATTTGTTTGAATACGTGGGGCACGTGACCAAAAAAGACATCAATCAGTACCTGTGTCAGGCGACCGCGATGCTGTTTACCAGTACATGGGATGAGCCGTATGGGCTGATACTGGCGGAGAGTCTTGCCTGCGGAACGCCTGTGATTGGCTTTAATGTCGGTGCGTGCGCAGAGATTATCACGCCAGATACAGGCATTGTGGTTGAAAAAGAAGACAAAGACGCCTTTGTACGCGCCTTTAGCGGTATCAAAGACATTTCACGCCGTGCCTGCCGTGCGCGCGCCGCATCATTTTGCGCCGATACCACGATGGTCGATGGTTATCTTGCGCTGTACCGTCAAGCGATTGCGCCATCGCAGCCAGTTACGCGCTTGAGCAGCACACCGTCCAAACCCACCACCAAAACCTTACGCATGCCGCCCCTTAGCGCGCTGCCGAAACGCGCTGCGTCCAGCGTACAGGCAAAGGGCGTATAACAGATGCGTATCGGTTATTACGCGCATCATCACGGCTCGGGGCATTGTCGGCAGGCGGATAAGCTCGCGGCACTACTGCCTGAACCTGTGCGCGCGCAGTTCACGGTGTTTACCAGCGTGTCTGCGGCGGACTATAGCTTTAGCAATATCTGTGAGGCGCAAGTCATCCGCCTAGCCCCTGAAGATGAGCGCGCAGGTGATGTGCTCAAAGGTCGCGCGGGACAATACTGGCAACCTGAAGGCTTGCATTACTCCCCTGTGGGCAATCGTGATATCCAAGCGCGCAGTTATCAGCTGATACAGGCGCTGCACGCGCGGCAGATTGATCTGATGATTGTCGATGTTAGCGTGGAGATTGCCATGCTTTGTCGCACGATCAGCATGCCGTATCTGTACGTGCGCCTGACTGGCGTGCGGGACGATATGCCGCACGTAGAGGCTTTTAAAGGTGCGTTGGCAATGCTTGCGCCGTATCCGCGTGCGCTTGAGGCGATAGACACGCCAGCATGGATGCCACAAAAAAGCCTGTATTTGGACTTTATCGGTACAGCGCCCAGCACGGAGTTGAACCGTTCCGAGTTTTTGACATTACTCAATAATCTAGCAGACGATACTAAGCCGTATCGTGAGAGTACGCCTATTATCACGGTGATTAAAGGCTATGGCGGACACCAAGCGATTGATGCGCGCCTGCCTCAGCTGCGCGAGCTGCTGCCCGATGCCTTTATCATCTCGCTCGGTCCTATTGACGATGACATGCGCCATCTGGTCGATATTGCCACGCAGGTCAAAGACGTGCGCCCGTTTATTGTTCATAGTGATGCGCTACTCATGGCGTGCGGGCTAAACAGCATCGCGCAAGTCTATTACGAGCAGACGCCGCTTATCGTACAGCCTGATGCGCGCCCGTATGACGAGCAAGTCGCCACTGCCAATGCCTTGATTGCGCAAGGTCGGGCGCTCAGCTGGGAGGACTTTTGTAAAACGGTGCAAAACAATAACGGGCAGCTGCCTACGCCGACAGCTATTACGCAGACCGCGCCTGACTCGGACACGTTGGCAGCCGTATTGATGCACAGCTTTGGCGACTATAGTGATATCAGGTCATGGTTTCATGAGTGGCTGTTGCCCAAACTTGAGCTGCGTCCCGAGCGCTAACGTTTCCTTTGCTAATGCTTCCTTTAATAATAATAAAAACTGAGACTACGATGCACGACCAAACCTCCCCGAAGCGACCGACCGCGCCTGTGAGCGTCATCACCACATGCTATGGACGCAACACGCACCTATACAATCTGCTTGCCGCCCTTGCTAACAGTAGCATGCCGCCCGCCGAAGTCATCATCGTCAATGACGACGCCGACCCCGAGCGCCTGAACCAATACGCGCTGAACATCGTACAGATACCAACCACGAATGACGGCAAAGATAAGCAAGCGCGCTTTGATATCGGGCACAATCGCAATATCGGCGCCACGCACGCGAGCCATGAGGCGTTGATATTCTTAGATGTCGATTGCTTGGTCGCGGCGGACAGCATCGCTGGACTGTATGCCAAGCTCATGGCGCACCCTGAGGCGCTACTGATGGGGCAGCCCAAATATCTGACGCGCCCGCTTTCAGCCACCGAATCGGCAACGCTGGCAGCTGGGATGCTGAATGATGCCGCGCTAGATGCGCTCTCGGTATACAACCCCTACCGCCCGAACTTTGCGCTCACAGACTCACTCGCGCCCGCCGCGATGACGCAGACCGAGGACTTTGGCGCATTTTGGAGCTTGTGCTTTGCCATCACGCGCCAGCAGTTTGATAAGCTTGGCGGCTTTGATACCGCATATGTCGGCTATGGCGCGGAGGATACCGACTTTGCATTTCGCGCACGCGCGTGCGGCATGCCGTTTTATCTGACTGGGGAGCTGGTCTACCATCAGCAGCATGGCGTCTGTCGTCCGCCGCTGAATCACTTGGACAGCATCGTTATCAATGCCAATCGCTTTTATGATCAATGGCAACATTGGGCAATGGCGGGCTGGCTGGGTGAGTTTGCCGCGCTTGGCTTGATTGAGTGGCAAGCGGCGCAGACAGTGCCGATTACGCTGCTGCGTGCGCCTACAGATAGCGAGTTGCAAGACGCACATTGTCCCGATGCGCCGTTTGTTTAGGGGTGGTTTTTGAGCTACTACAAATAATATGTCCTATAAGAAAATCATCGTAGCGGATGCGGTTGTTTTGGCACATGACGCAACTGTCAAAGCGTCTAAGCAATACTTGCGCTCAAGCCCGCATGGCAAGCCGTTTTTGATAAAGTAAGCATTTAGGTAATACTGGTTTAATAGGTTAGAATCAGTGTGTTTAGTTCGACTATTAGAATAATATCGACACCTAACTCACTAATAAATTAAGAGCTCAGCGAGTAACTTACCAGTGAACCGCAAATTATTACACTCTCTACTTCGGCTTCTTTTCAGCCTGATACTTCTCAAACTGATCCTCATTATTAATGTTCTTTCGGTGTACATCCGCATGAGTTTCAGGGTTCAAATTCCGTCCTTTGGTAGGATCTAAGACATCTTCTGGGTCTGTATGCAGTTCTTTTGGATTAACATGATGAAATGCAAAACCTTTTTTTCTTTCCTCACCTGTTACTTCATCTGTACTTACACCTCGCTCGTCTCGGAGTTTCGGAAGGGTCTTGGATGTGAATGAATCAACCTTCCTTCTCATATCCTGAGCTTCAGGTGAGTCTGATAAATTAATGAGAGAGTCTCGAGAATATTGAAGTAATGCTTGCTTATCAGCGTCTCTGACTTCTTGTGATTTCTTATCGGCTAAACCCACTACCGCAGAGCTATGAGCGTAATTTTTGCCATCAAAACTTCTTTTGTCTGCATCAGGAATCTGATTTTCAAATATAAAAGCAGCTTTCGGTCTAGTTGTTTGAAAAATTGTTGGAAAGGCATCTTCATCTACGTAGGTTACGCCATTAGTTCCAAGCTTTACTAATTCACCAACTTTCGAATCGATCTTGTCGTATTTTTTTTGTTCAGTTAACTCATTTCTTCTTTTTGGCTTTTGGTACTCAAAGTCAGTCGGCTTTAAAGTTACAGGAAGCTTGCTCGTGCTATTATTGTCCTCATTATTTGGCATATTTTTTCATCCTTGAATAAATTTCGTTGACTTTTGCTGTGGCCTCATCCGCAGATAAATGCTTGCAACGGTCAGAATGAAGTACTTTGATCAAAGAATTTCGCCATTCTTTCGCCTTTGCTTTTGACTCATACATTTCTTCTTTAATGCCAAGAAACTCGGCTCTCTTTTCGCTATCAACATACAATAGTGAGAAAATCAGAAATGATTCTTTTGACTTAAAAAAATTATCGTATGCAAAATTATTGCTCTGATTAGATGCATTACTGACTTCAACTTCTTTTTCGTTAGACATTGTCATTTTTGACTCTTTGTTCAATATGAATTGTTATGCGTATAGATACAATGATTACCATAAGGTGTTAGCTTGCGTTTTTAATATGTCAGTTTCATCAAAAGTCAGTATCATAACTATTTTTTCATCAAATAGCCAAGTAGTAGAAACTGCTATATATAAAATTAAAAAATTTTCGTCTGATATTATATATAAAAATCCAATAAAGCCCCCTATATCAAACCATAATCTTTATAACGACTTCAGTTTTAACCACATTATTAACAAAACATTACCCATCCCCCAACCCCTCAAACGCCACCACCATCCGCGCCAAGCCCGCTTCTAACAACATACGCGGACAGGCAACATTAATACGCATTTTTGAGTGTCCCTCACTGCCATACTTATAGCCTGCGCTCAGCTCCACCTTTGCCGCCCGCAGCGCGTCATACAGCTGCTGGTCATCATCGCTATAGGCAGAGCAATCGAGCCAAATCAGATAGGACGCTTCTGGGCGCATGACTTTAATTTTCGGCAACTTATCCGCCAAAAACTGCAAGGTAAACTCAATATTGTCCTCAATATAGGCAAGCAATTGCGTCAGCCACTCACCGCCCCCACGATAGGCGCTGTGCATCGCGGCATAGGCGAACATGTTCAACTCATACTCATCGTTTAGATGCTGCTGGGCGTCAATTTTTTCTATCAGTGCGGCATCCTTAGCAAAAATCAGCGAGCCTTTAATCCCCGCGATATTAAAGGTCTTGGTCATCGAAGTCAGACTGACCACCTTGTGCTCATAGCCTTGTGCCAGCGTTAAAAACGGCGTAAAGGTATGCCCGCGCAAGGTCAAATCCTGATGAATCTCATCACTGACGATTGCTACATCATACTTTTTGCACAAGTCCAGCACCGCGCCCAGCTCATCCGCCGTCCATACGCGCCCGCCTGGATTTTGTGGATTGCACAAAAAGTACAGCTTAATATTGTGCTTGATAATTTTGGCTTCCATATCGTCCAAGTCCAGACGATATTTGCCGTCCGCTTCTACCAGCGCTGAGAGCACCAGCGTGCGCTTGTTTTGCATGACTTTGCTCATAAAGGGCGTGTACACAGGGTCATTGACCAGCACCGCATCGCCCGCTTGGGTAAAGATATGCAGCATCAAGGCAAGGCTGGGCACCACCCCTGGCGAAAACAAAATATCGCCATGCTCAAGAGCCAACCCATAGCGGCTACTATGCCAATCCATAATCGCCGCATACAGCGCCTCGGTCGGTAAGGTATAGCCCAAAATACCGCGCTGCACGATGGCATCCATCGCTGCCAAAATCGGCGGCGCCGCCCTAAAGTCCATATCCGCGACCCACAGTGGAATCGTATCGTCGTCATAATGCCACTTGAGCGACCCTGTGCCGCGTCTGTCGATGACCGCATCGAAGCTATAGTGCGCTGTATTTTCCACCTTTTGCTCCTTATCATTATCCATCCTGTAGCATAGCGCATGCCCAGCGCATCACCAATGACTTTGTGACGCCTTATCCGTACTCCTGTCTGCCCATTTGCAAGGCGCAAAAACCTGCTACTATAAAGACGCCGCCCCACGCATCGAACAAGGAGAGAGACGATGAGCACCAAGACAACGCCGCCCGATACGCAGGCACACATCCTAACGCGCGCCGACATCAGCAATACCCCTGAGACCCGCCACGTGCATCAGTTCAACCCGCGTGCCATCCGCCATACGGTGTCGCTCAGTGATATCGCAGGTCTGAGTAAGGTGGGCTTGCATCTGGTACGCATAGCGGCGGGCGATGAGACCACGACGCACCACTATCACGAGGAGTCGGACGAGTTCGTCTATATCCTTTCGGGCACGTTGACGCTGCGCTATGGTGATGCGTACTATTCGCTATCGGCGGGGGATTTTGTCGGCTTTCCTGCGCATGGCGCGGCGCACTCGATGCGTAATGACAGCGATGCGGACGCCACCTATCTGATGGGCGGCAGCCGACCTGACATTGATATCTGCAACTATCCTGATATCGACCGCAGAATGTATAACATTCGCGGTCAAAAGGAATATGTGGATTTGAAGGATTTGGGGAAGGTTTAGACTAACGGCTTATTTTAGTTTAAAAACAAATATTAAGCCTATTTGCACTCTCTACCCACAAACCACCACCCGCACCCCATCAGGCGCACGCCGCATCTCTTCACGTTCAAACTGCCAGTTGTGCCCCTGCCAAAAGTGCGGGGTTTTGGCATCATGATTAAACCCAAGCAAGGTCAGCTCAAGCGGCGTCTCCCGCTGATACGTCCGCAGCGCCAGTAGCAGCCGATAGAGCAAAAACCCCGACGAGGCAGCAGACGAGTGAATGTCCGTAAAGTACGGATAGTCCGCGACCACAGGGTGATGCTCGGACAAGACGCGGCTGTAATGCAGACTGTCCAGCCGCATACGCAAGTCGCTCGCGATATCGAGCGTACGTGATGCAGTGACAGGGTCGTCATTGGGGCTGGGGTCATCGCTCGGCGCGGGGTACTGATACATGGCATTGCCAAACATGATACCCAGCGGCGCACGCGCTGCCATCTCGATTATTTGCGGCACATTATTGGCGCGTGGCGGCAAGCCAAAATGCAGCGCACTGTCCCCAATCTGACGGAAAAACAGCAGCTTGGGTAGGGCGCAGGCAATCGGGTGGCTGCTAAAAAAATCGGCATGGATAAAGTGATTAAACAGCACGAGCATGTCATCCTCACGCAAAAATTCGCTCAGATAGTCCGTAGTGATGCTCGGATTGTTGGCGATGATGACGACGCGGCGCACATCGGGCAGCGCCTCTTGAATCACGGTCGGTAAGCTGTCAAAGGCGGTCTGCGCCAAGGTCGGGCGTGTGGCAGGTTGCGGCATAAAGGGGGCATATCCTATCAAGAAAAAGTCGGGACGGTGTGCCCAAAAGCATAATACAGCGCGCGCGATGGCGTGTTGATATCCTGTTTGTCTATGGTATGGCGCTTCAACAAAGCGTAGTGGCATCTGTGGCGGATTTGTCTTATAAAGAAAAAATAAAAGATAAAACATAGGGGGTGTCATGATGTTCGATTTTGATATCAGCCTGACATTATTGACCTATCATGCGGCGCAACTCGGTATTGCTTTTGTCCTCTCCCTGCCCATCGCCTTAAACCGCGAGTTTGAAGAAAACGGCGCAGGACTACGTACCTTTCCGCTCGTGACCATCGCCTCCTGTGCCTTTATGCTGGTCGGTATGGACGTGTACGAGGGCGCAGATGCTGAGGCGCGCATCATGTACGGTGTGATTACAGGCATGGGCTTTATCGGTGGTGGTGCGATTTTTAAGAGCAAGCAAGGCGCAAAAGGCACGGCAACGGCGGCAGGACTGTGGAACACAGGCGCTATCGGTATTTCGGTCGCCTATGGGCGCTACGAGATTGCCATTATTTTATCGATCGTGGGTTTTTTGATTTTGCAGTTTGCCACGCCTTTTAAGACGCACGGCAGCGACTCAGTCGAGGATAGCGAGTCAGGGCAGTCCTGAGTGGGCGCGGTTTGTGCTACACTTTAGGCATCTTTTTTATGGCTGCTGCCGCTATGTCCACACCTACCCGCCCCAAAGCCAAGCTACACCCGCGCAACCCGCATCAGGGGCGCTACGACTTTACTGCCTTGACCCGTGCGCTGCCTGCGCTTGCGTCCTATACCAAAGCCAACCCAAGCGGCGAGCCGACCATTGATTTTAGTGATGCCGATGCCGTGCGTACGCTCAATAAAGCGCTGCTGTGCCAGTATTATCAGGTGGCTTTTTGGGAGTTGCCCGAAGGCTATTTGTGCCCGCCGATTCCTGGGCGCGCCGATTATATGCATCATATCGCCGACTTGCTCGCAGATACCACGCATCAGAATGACGCAGGTACACCGCCGACAGGCAAACAAATACACGCGCTCGATATCGGCACAGGGGCAAGCTGTATTTATCCGATTATCGGCGCTCAAAGCTACGGCTGGCGCTTTACTGCCACGGACGTTGACCCCATCTCGGTGCAGACCGCTAAGGTGATTGTTCAGGCCAACCCAGCACTAAAAAACGCCATCAAGGTCAAGCAGCAAACCCAGCCTGAGCATATTTTTAAGGGCATTATTGGACGGCAAGATTACTTTGATATCACCTTATGCAACCCACCGTTTCAAGGCTCACTCGATGAGGCAATGAACGCCAATACGCGCAAACGGCAAAAGCTGAGCCGCCATCAACAAAAACGCGGCAGCACCAGTGCCAGTAACAGCGCGAGTGAAAGTGACGCGCTAAACTTTGGCGGACAAAAAAAGGAGCTGTGGATAGCAGGCGGCGAGATTGGCTTTTTGCGTCAGATGATTAATGAGAGTGTAGAAGTCACTGCGCACGTGGGCTGGTTTACTACTTTAGTGTCAAAATCAGACAACCTACGCCCACTCAAAAAACTGCTGCAAGAAGTGAATGCCAGTGACGTGCGCGTGATAGATATGACGCACGGACAAAAAATCACCCGTATCTTGGCATGGCGTTTTCCTGACCCAAGTGAATAAAACAGCGACGCGATAGACGATAAAAAGGCGACCTAGAGATTATCGGTCGCCTTGTTTATCAAACAAATCAATGGTTTATTTAGCTTAACTGCTAAAAAACATTATCTTAATACCAATGGCAATCAGTACCACGCCGCCAAGCAATTCTGCTTTTTCCTCAAGCCATGTGCCTGAGCGTTTGCCCAAATACACGCCCGCCCAGCTAAAGACAGCCGTCACAACGGCAATGATAGCGCACGCCAGCCACGCATTGAGCGCGAGCAAGTTGAGCGTAAAGCCTGCTGCCATCGCATCGATGCTGGTAGCGATGGCCAGCGTCAACAGCGTACGCTGACTGACACTGTGACCGACCATCACATCAGCCGCTGCTTCAGGCTCATCGTCATCGCCGCTAATGACTTCATACAGCATTTTTCCGCCCAAAATCAGCAGGATAATACCGCCAATCCACGGCGCCGCCTGCGCAAGCCAGCCCAACACTGCTGAGCCGAGTAAAAATCCAAACAATGGCATCACGCCCTGCGCCACACCAAAGTAAAGCGCCGCGAATAGCGCAAGGCGTCTGATATCCTCGGCAGGCTTTTTTTGTGCCTTTGCGCCCATACCAATCGACACCGCAAAGGCGTCCATCGCCAATGCAACCGCTAAGAGTATTACCTCAAACATGTCTGTTCCTTGTCAGTTTCACGTGAAACAAAATACCACAGCAAGGGGTTGAGGTATTTTAAACAAAAATAAGCGGCGAGTCCCTATAGACTCGCCGCTGATAACACCCTGAGCGCTGTCGCTCAGGTATAAAAAATGCGTTTAGATATCGAGATTAGACACCGTCAGTGCGTTTTCTTCAATGAAGGCGCGGCGCGGCTCGACATGGTCACCCATCAAGCAGGTAAACAGATGGTCGGCAGCGATGGCGTCTTCGATGGTCACGCGCAGCATACGGCGATTCTCAGGATCCATGGTGGTGTCCCACAGCTGGTCGGCGTTCATCTCGCCCAGACCCTTATAACGCTGAATGGCAAGACCGCGACGCGCGTCCAACATGACTTGCTGCCACAGATGCTCAAAGTCACGAATGGCGGTGTCTTTGGCACTGCCACTGGTTTCACGGCGGATATACGCGCTGTCGCTCAACAGCGTGTTCCACTCACTAGACAAGCGCAGCAAACGCGCGTACTCAGCCGAGCCAGTAAAGCTGGCGTCTAGCAAATAATGGTGCGCCAACTGATGCACATGGATGGTGATGCGCGGTAGCCATTGCGGCTTGTCCGAGCGCGTATCACTCTCTGTGCTCGGCACAGGCGCGCGCATGCCTTGCAAGTCTGCCGCCGCCGCATCTAATGCTTCTGTCTGCGGCGCATGGATGTTGACCAGTTCAATCTTTGGACGCAGCTCGTCATCAAAATGGTTCAGCGCACTTTGCATTTCAGCTTGCCATACTTCCATCGCAGCCTTGTCCGCGCTCATCTCCATGGTCAGCTTGGGCACTTGGGTCAAGGCATCGAGGATGACCGCAGGATAGCGCGTCTGTAGACGAGCTTTGACCAGCTGCGTTTGGTTATAGGCATTTAGCAGCGACTCAAGCGCTTGACCCGTAATCGCGGGCGCGTCCGCATTGATGTGCAGCTGCGTGCTATCAATGGTTGAAGACAGCAAGTACGCTTTTAGTGCTTCGTCATCTTTGAGGTACAGCTCTTGGCGACCTTTTTTCACCTTGTACAATGGTGGCTGCGCGATATAGATATAGCCGCGCTCAATCAGCTCAGGCGTTTGACGGAAGAAGAAGGTCAATAGCAGCGTACGAATGTGTGAGCCATCCACGTCGGCATCGGTCATGATGATGATTTTGTGATAGCGCACTTTATCAGGATTGTATTCATCAGGACCGATACCGCAGCCGAGCGCGGTAATCAGCGTGCCGACTTCGGCAGATGACAGCATTTTGTCAAAACGGGCGCGCTCGACGTTTAGGATTTTACCTTTAAGTGGCAAAATCGCCTGCGTTTTACGGCTACGTCCTTGCTTGGCTGAGCCACCTGCCGAGTCGCCTTCCACAATATACAGCTCAGACAGTGATGGGTCTTTTTCTTGGCAATCGGCAAGTTTTCCTGGCAGACCTGCGATATCGAGCGTGGTCTTGCGGCGGGTCATCTCACGCGCTTTACGCGCCGCATCACGGGCGCGCGCGGCGTCCAAGATTTTATTGGCAATCGCTTTACTGGCAGTCGGATTCTCCAGCAAAAAGTCGTTAAACTTGTCATGCATTGCCGACTCAACCGCCGATTTGACCTCACTTGAGACCAGCTTGTCTTTGGTTTGGCTAGAGAACTTGGGGTCAGGTACTTTGACCGAGACAATCGCGGTTAAGCCTTCACGTGCATCATCGCCTGTGGCAGAGAACTTTTCTTTTTTGAGCAAGTTTTCATTGTCGATATAGGTGTTCAGGCAGCGGGTCAAGGCTGAGCGAAAACCTGATAAATGCGTGCCGCCATCGCGCTGCGGGATGTTGTTGGTAAAGCACAAGACTTTTTCGTTATAGGTGTCCGACCACTGCAGCGCGACCTCAACACCGATGCCATCGTCTTGCTCAGTGGTGAAGTGAAACACATCATTGATGCTGTCTTTGCCTGCATTGATGTAGCTGACGAATTCAGACAGACCGCCTTTGTGCTCAAACTCATGGCGCTTATCGCTACGCTCATCGGTCAAAACAATACGCACACCTGAGTTCAAAAATGACAGCTCGCGCAAGCGTTTAGAGAGGATATCGTAGTCAAAGACGGTCTCGGTAAATACGTCAGAGCTTGGATAAAAACGAATCTGCGTGCCTGTCTTGTCGGTCGGCTCCAGCTGCTCGATATCGCCATCAGGGACGCCATCGGTATAGGTCTGGTGATAGTGATAGCCTTCGCGCCAGATGTTCATCTCAAGCTTGCTTGAGAGCGCATTCACCACCGACACACCGACGCCATGTAAGCCACCTGAGACTTTGTAGCTGTTGTCATCGAACTTGCCGCCTGCGTGCAGTACGGTCATGATGACCTGCGCCGCCGATACGCCTTCTTCGGGGTGGATATCGACAGGGACACCGCGCCCATTATCCATGATGCTGATGGACTCATCTTCGTGAATGACGATGTCAATCTGGTCACAGTGACCCGCGAGCGCCTCATCGATTGAGTTGTCCACCACCTCAAAGACCATATGGTGCAGACCCGTGCCGTCTTCGGTATCACCGATATACATGCCTGGACGGACACGTACCGCCTCAAGACCGCGCAATACGCGGATGTCTTTTGAACTGTAATCAGATGGCAATTGGCTCTCGGCAGTCATTTCTTGGGACAGCACTTCTGGAGTTGGCGTCTCGTTATCGGTAGGTCGTGACTCATTCATGGGCATTCCTTAATTAAACCGATATCAAACATTTATAAGCGCGTCAAAGGCATACATAAGCGGTCTGATAGGTCAGATAGACACAGGCGCTGATATCACTACCGCAAACAGAGATGCGGTGCAAACAATGCCACTCATCCAAAAAATAATCGTTATTATTTCAATAACTTAGATGACGGCAAACGTATCAACTCATGTGCTGATAATTGGACAAAAATAAAGCCCTATTTTAGCATTTTTTTGACTTTAAGTCACTGTTTAATAGGCACTTTATGGTAGGGTGTTTGGCGGTAAACCTGCGCAAAAAATCGCGATTCACCACACAAAGTTGGCTTGCTTGTCTTAACAATAAAAATAAAATGAAAGCTAATCTTGGCGTGCACGTAATGAGTAAATACTCATCGTTTTAGATTAAAAAGTGGCTGGAGAAATATTGCCTTGTTTCACATGAAACATGCTGGCTTCTGACCAATAGGCTTTAACTTGTGGCAAAATATCTTCGGTCAAGCTGGTGAGTATCACTTGGCAAGGCAGCTTTGCCAATGTGGTCAGTAAGATATCAACCGCGCGCGCATCCAGCTCTGCGGTCACGTCATCGAGCAGCACCACAGGCGTGGGTCTGGCGCGGGTATTGGCATAGCGCTCGTCATGGGCGGCGTGGTTGAGCAGTAGCGGCAGTTGAGACAAGCGCAGTGCGGTGATGAGTAGCTTTTTTTCTCCTCGAGACAGCACGTTCGCCGCTTGCTCTTTGATATTCCCTGAAGCGCTGCCGTCTGCCTTGGTGCGCCAATGCACATGAATATCCGCCCGATGACTGCCAATACGGGTGTAACCCAGCTGCGCATCTTGCTCCAAGCGCTCATGCAGCTGCACGTCCAGAGCATGACTGGTGTCAAACCCTGCCTGATAGCTGAGTTGTAACTGACCACTGTACGCTGGCAACAGCGCGTTGATGGTTTGCTCAAAATAAGGCTGCCATGCATCGAATAAATGCTGGCGATAATGATGGATGAGCGCCGCATGATTGCTCAGTCCGCTGTCCCATGCGCGCAGCTCGGTCAGCTGCTCACTGCTTAAGTGCCGACTGCGTTTTAGCACACTGTTGCGCTGTTTTAAAAGACGCTGGTAGGCAACCCACTGCGGGTGGAACGCCTGTTTCATGTGAAACACCAACCAATCAAGCAGCTGTCTACGACTGGCACTGCCTTGCTCAAGCATGTCCATAGACGATGGGTCAATCAGCAAGGTCGGTAGCTGCTCGGTTAGGACGCTTTGGTTGTAGACGGTATTGTGATTGAGACGCAGCAAGGTGCTGGCATCGGTGTGCTTTTGAATGGCTAAGATGCTACCATCGCTCAGACTGGCGTGAACCGTGGCGGCCGCTTGATGATGC
Organism: Psychrobacter aestuarii; assembly: GCF_904846035.1. GTDB lineage: Bacteria > Pseudomonadota > Gammaproteobacteria > Pseudomonadales > Moraxellaceae > Psychrobacter > Psychrobacter aestuarii. Next base: position 1,505,740 of record NZ_CAJGYT010000001.1, on the reverse strand, counting down.
TGGATATAGCGTTTGGGCTGATGATGGCGAAAGCTTTTGCCACGTGACAATAAAAACACCCCCTCGAGCAAAGAGGTTTTGCCACTGCCATTGGCCCCTATCAAGACATTGCATTTGGTCATTGATAGGGTGGCTTGCTGAATATTGCGCAGGTACGAGATGTGCAAACGTTCAATCATAAAAGACATACCCGCCAGAGATAAAAAACAAGCGCGCGGTTGACCACGCAGACCGCTTAGATACGCATCGGCATGATGACGTATTGATGCAGCTCATCACCCAGCTGATTGACCAACACCGAGGCATTGGACTGGCTCATGTGCATCTGCACGTCGCCTTGGGTCACAGACAGCACGTCTTGAATATAAGCGGCATTAAACGACAGCTCAATCGGCTCGCCTTGATACTTGACCTGTAAGACTTCAATCGCCTCATCTTGCTCAGCATTGTTGGCACGAATCTCAACCGTACCATCCCCTGAAAAGCTGAGTACCACACCGCGCGACTTTTCGTTACTTAAAATCGCCACACGGCGCAACACGTCAGTGAGCTTCTCTTGATTCATGAGCGCAAGCTTATCGGTATTGCTTGGCATCACGCGGCGATAATCTGGGAACTTGCCATCAATCAGACGGGCGGTGAAGGTGACCATCAGCTCAGAACCAATGCGCCCTGTGCTGTCCACCTCACCGAACGGCAAGCTGACTTGTAAAAACTCTCGTCCAAAGCTGAGCGTGACCGCGTTGTCATTGTCACCCAATAGCTTGCTGAGCTCCAATGTCAGACGCTCAAGCTCAATCACCGCTTTTCTTGGTAGAATTGCTTGCATATTGAGCGTTGCATCCACGTCTATCACGCTGCGCGCCAATGCCAAGCGGTGTCCGTCGGTCGCCACCGTCGTCAACTGCTGCGCGGACACATCAAAGAGCATGCCTGTCAAATAATAACGCACATCCTGAATCGCCATCGCAAACTGCGTTTTATGTACCAAATCCAGCAGACGACCACGGCTGATGGTCAGTGCGGTGATGTTTTCAGGATTGCCCAAGATGGGAAAGTCTTCGGCAGGCAACGTGCCTAAGGTAAAGCGGCTTTTGCCACTTGTCAGTAGGCAACGCTCTTTGTCTTTTGCGGTAATGGTAATTTGCGCCTGAGCGGGTAGGGACTTACAAATATCTTTGAGCTTAACAGCAGGCAAGGTCACCGCGCCTGCTTGAACACAAGCGCCAGCGGGCAGCTGCAAGGTGGCGGTCAGCTCAACCTCTAAGTCAGAGGCGGTCAATACCAGCTCAGACTCTGACAGCTGCAGCTTGATGTTTCCCAAGATCACCATGTTGTGGCGTTTATCGGCCGCCTTAGCAATCAAGTTGATGGCTTTTAACAACGACTCTCGATTAATCGATAATTGCATGTAAAGTTACTCTTATTTTTAAGCGGTAAAAGACAAATCCAGTAGCGACAGACATCCATCACAGGCAAAAGACGCCCAAATGATGGCATTATAAACCATATTTTTACCCAAAAACATGACCGCTCCGTAACCGTCTGCGCGTCATTACGCTGCTTGCAACATCATCGCAAGCGCCTTGTAATCTTTATCAAAGGCAGGGTCAGTGGCACGCAGCTGCGCCACTTTGTCACACGCATGCATCACTGTCGTATGGTCACGGCCACCGAATGATTGACCAATATCGGGGTAGCTATCACCCGTCAGCTCACGCGCCAATGCCATGGCTATCTGTCTTGGGCGAGCAATATGACGGGTGCGTTTGCGTCCCATGATGTCTTTGACGCTCACATCATAATACTCTGCCACGACTTTACGGATATTGTCCATATTCACCGCTTGCACCCGCATGGCGACGATATCTTTGAGCGCATATTGCACCATCTCAAGCGTGATGGGCGCGCCTGTCAGATTGGCATTGGCAAAGACTTGGTTTAATGCGCCTTCTAAGCGGCGGACATTAGACACCACATTTTGTGCGATGAATAGGGCACACTCTTTTGGCAGGCTCATACCGTAGCTTGCCGCCTTTTTTTGCAAAATCTGCACGCGGGTATCAATCTCAGGCGGATCAACAGCGACCGTCAGCCCCCAAGAGAACCGCGACCGAAAACGCTCATCAAACTCTGTCATTTGTGAAGGATGACGGTCTGAGGCTAATATCAGTTGTTTATCACCACTGGTAAAGTCTGAAAATAAAGTTAAAAATTCATTACTACTTTTGGTTTTACCTGCCAAAACATGAATATCATCAACAATTAATAAATCTACTTTTTTTATTTTTTTCTTAAAGTCTTCTATTTTATTATTTCTTAAAGAATAGACTAATTGATTAATAAATTTTTCAGAAGTGAAATAATAAAAACTTCTATTTGATTTTAAATAACGGTGCGCTACGGAATGCATCAAATGGGTTTTACCCAAACCTGAAGAGCCGTAGATAAACAGCGGATTATGACGGTTCTTGGACTGCTTTTTTCCAAGCTCATAACACGCCTTATACGCCAGATTATTAGACTTGCCCGTCACAAAAGTCTCAAAGGTAAAGTCTGGATTTAGGTAATTAAGTGATTTGGTGTCTGAAGCATCAACCAACGCAGCCTGATGTGCCTCATCATTAACATTATCTTTAAAATCAAAACCTTGAGACTGCGCACTATTATTTATAGGCACGGCGGGGGAGGGGAGAGGGGTGGCTGTAGGCGACTCAGAAGGCGCTTCTACGGGCTCTGCTTTGTGGTTAATGTTATCCACACGCACCACGACATGTTCAATCGCTCCTTGACCGTGTTTGATGGCCAACTGCTCGATATCTTGGAGGTGATTTTTTTTGATATACGACACAAAATAATCGTTAGGCGCTCTGATTACCAGCGTTTGCGCCTCTTGATGGGCGGACAATGGACGTAGCCACATCGTAAATACATTGTCTTTGACCTGATAACGCAGGTCGTTTAGGCATCTATCCCATATTGTCGCTGTATCTATCATCGCTCGTTTTTACCTTTTCGATCTCTAAAGACAGAATTGTATGCTGCACTGACTGGGTAGAGCGCTATAACATGACGTTTTTCACCCCTACAAAACCAGCGCGCTAATGTACCACGAAACGCCTGTGGATAACATCCCATTTTCTGGGGATAACTATGGGGATAAAAATGGGGATAACTTATTATCGAGAGTTATCCATATTTTACCCACAGGTTATCCACAGGGTTACCCATAGTACAAGTTATTGATTGTAATAAATAATATTGAGTTATCCATAGAAAATACACCTCCCAATAACAACAATATCTATATATATATTAATTATTATTATTATAGAGTTGACGTTTTTCTGTGGATAACTTTTGCAAATAAGCACACTTAACAGCTGGTGCTAGCGATTATTTGGACAGTACCAACTGGCTTATTGTATTCATAGATAACGCATCAAACAGACAATTAGCATAGCCATAGGTACTGACTAAAATCACAAATTAGACAATCCTTTATTGACCAATAACAGCAAAAATGATATATTTCTACGTTATTGCCAATTTGGTCCATTATTTCGTTTAGATAGGTGAGTTATGAAACGTACATTCCAGCCAAGCGTGATTAAACGCAAGCGTACTCACGGTTTCCGTGCTCGTATGGCAACTAAAAAAGGTCGTCAGGTTTTGGCTCGTCGCCGCGCTAAAGGCCGTCATCGTCTAACTGTATAATATCGACGGTAGTTACTTAACGAATTTGAGTAACTGACGATACTGCAGTAATGATGCTGATAAGCCATTAGGCGCAGCTATCGATGAGACAGCCTTATGTCATACACTGTATGATTGTAATACAAGGTATCTAGCCTGTTTATCAACAGATTACTGTATATTAAAAGCGCCAAGAGAGGCGCTTTTTTTGTGGCTATCGATTGTTAAACCAGTGTATAACGCAGTTATACACAACGCATCATAGGGCAACCACTATGGAAAAAAACGCTTCAATATCAAATACTAAGTCTTTTGTTAAAGCGCAGCGATTATTGACGCCGCGAGCATTCAAGCAGGTGTTTGATGCCCCTGAACGTAAAGTGCATCAAGCGCACTTGATGGCTTTTGTACGCACTAATGAGCTGGCGCATGCTCGCTTAGGGATGGCAATCACCAAGCGCAAAGTACCGACGGCAGTTATGCGTAATAAGTTAAAACGTCATATCCGTGAGCATTTTAGAAACTATACTATTAATTTAAAAAATAATGACATTGTTTTTATTGTAAAAAACCAATAAATGAATTGTCTAATAAAGAAATAGATTTAGAAATATTTAATATTTTAAAAAATTAAAAATTAAATAATATGAAATTTTTAAAAATAAAAATTAATAAAATATTTTTTTATTTTTTTACTATTTAATTTTATTTTATCAAAAAGTAATCAGTCCATTATTGCCTGCGCGCTGTCGTTACTACCCCACGTGCTCGGCCTATGGTATGCAGGCAATCAAGTGGCATGGCGGTGTGATGGGAAGCAAGTTATTACTGATGCGCTTGGCGCGTTGTCATCCTTTGGGTGGTCATGGCGTTGATTTTGTGCCGCTACCGTTATACGCCTATCGTTACCAATACCTGCCGATCGCGCAAGACGTGAAAACGACTCGATATGGTTATTATCACTGTGTCTTTGTTGACAGATACAGCTATAAACAGCGTTTGAACTGCTGGTTGATGCGGTAAGTGCGTTGCATGCTGTTACTTTTCATCTTTACGCTTCTGATACTACAGGTATCATTTAATATGGTTTTTTAGTAAAATGATGACCATTTTATGTCACGGTTTTTCTGCTTTGCTGCCCTATTGTCGCGTTAAGCAGCCGTGATCTACGTCCTTATGGTTCACTCTAGGAAAGGTTTATGCAAAAGATATTTCGGGTGATGATCATCATTGCGATGCTAATCACCGCTTATCTGCTGATTTTGGCATGGCGTGATGACTATGCAGACGCGCCAGCGGTCGATGCGGTGCCAGAAACGACAACCTCAGTAGGTGCTGATATTCCCTCATCCACAGGTGCGGTCGGCGACATTCCCGCACCAGCACCTTCAGCGGACACACCGCCAACTGCTGCCCAGGCGCAGGATGGTGGGCTGATTACTGTGGTGACGGATCGTTACGACATTAAGATTAACCCGCAAGGGGGCGATATCGTCTATGCAGCACTCAAGCAATACGATGCCACGCTCGACAGTGAAAAGCCGTTTGTCTTACTAGAGAGTGACAGCAATCGTGTATACGTGGCGCAGTCTGGTCTGATGGGCGTCAATGGTATCGATACTGCGGCAGGACGTGCCAACTACAGCCATGATGCCAATCGCTATGAGATGAAAGAGGGTCAAGAGACGCTGTCTGTGCCACTGACGTATGAAAAAGACGGCGTGACGGTGACCAAGACCTTTACCTTTACGCATGACAAGTATCCTATTGACGTCCGTTATCAGATTCAAAACCGCTCAGATCAGCCGTGGCAAGGTCAGCTGTTCGCGCAGCTAAAGCGTGATGACAGCTCAGATCCTGGTATGGCAAACAAGGGTGCGCTTAGCATGGCGACCTATCTTGGCGGTGCGTGGGGCACACCAGATGACCCGTACAACAAGCTAAAGTTCAAAGACTTTAATGATGGCGAGCTGACCGTGTCTAGTAAAGACGGCTGGGTCGGTATCGTGCAGCATTATTTTGTGTCTGCATGGACGCCAAGCAACTTTACCGGTCAGTTCTTTAGCAATGAAAACAATGGCGATTACTTTATTGGCTTTAAGAGTGAGCCTGTGAATATCGCTGCCAATAAGCAGTTGACGCTAGATGCCACGCTGTATACTGGCCCTAAAGTCCAGTCTGAGCTCAAAGATGTGGCAGTTGGTCTGAATAAGACGGTCGATTACGGTCTGCTATGGCCCATCTCTAAGGTCTTGTTTGCGCTGCTAGAAGGCATTCACAAAGTGATTGGCAACTGGGGCTGGTCAATTATCGTTCTGACCATCTTGGTTAAGATTGCCTTGATGTGGTTTTCAAACAAGAGCTACTACTCTATGGCGAAGATGCGTGCGATTGCACCGCGTCTGCAAGCGCTTAAAGAAGAGCATGGCGATGACCGCATGAAGATGTCTCAAGAAATGATGAGCATCTACAAAGAAGAGAACGTCAACCCGATGGCAGGCTGTCTGCCCATCTTGATGCAGATGCCGATTTTCCTAGCCTTATACTGGGTATTGGTTGAGAGTATTGAGCTGCGCCACGCGCCTTGGATTTTATGGATTCGTGACTTGTCTGCGATGGATCCATGGTTCATCTTGCCGCTATTGATGGGTGTGTCGATGTTCGTGCAGCAGCAGCTTAACCCGCAGCCGACCGATCCGATGCAAGCCAAATTGATGAAGTTCTTGCCGATTATCTTTACCGCTTTCATGTTGTTTTTCCCAGCAGGTCTGGTACTGTACTGGACCGTGAACAACTTGTTTAGTATGACGCAGCAATATATCGTCAATAAAAAGGTGCAAGAAGAGCAAAAGCGCCGCACGGTAAAAGTGGTTGATTAAACCAAATCCTATTGCGTCATAAAAGAGCCACCGCCCTTGCGGTGGTTTTTTTATGGCGGTGTGTTGCACAGGGGCGACGAAGTTTGTTTTGTCAGCACTGGCGTTGGCGTCTATAATGGGGTATTTAAAAATACCATCATAGGCTTATTGTGACTGTATCTGCTAGCACATCTTCTTACGCGCCGCAGGCGACCATTGCTGCGATTGCCACGCCACTTGGGCGCGGCGGGGTCGGTATTATCAGACTCTCAGGCGCACGCGCTTATGACATCGCGTGTCAGCTCACAGGCAAAAAGACATTTACGCCGAGGCTCGCCAGTTTTTGTCGTTTTTATCAAGCGGACGACAGCGTGATTGATGAAGGGCTGGTACTGTATTTTAAAGCGCCGCATTCGTTTACGGGCGAAGATGTGATTGAGCTACAGGGGCATGGCGGAACGATATTGCAAAGTCTGCTACTCACTCGCGTGTTTGAATTGGGCGCGCGTCAAGCCAATGCAGGCGAGTTTTCTTATCGTGCGTTTGATAATGACAAGCTCGATTTGGTGCAGGCAGAAGCCATCGCTGATGCCATTGATGCGACCAGCGCCGCCGCTGCCAGTAGCGCCATTCGCTCATTAAGTGGTGAGTTTTCGACCAAGATTAATGCACTGCTTGAGCAGTTGATTCATTTGCGCTTGCACGTGGAGGCGGCGATTGATTTTCCTGATGAAGAGGACGTGGATTTTTTATCAGATGGCGTGATTCAAGACAAGCTGGAGCAAACGCAAGCACAGATTGCTCAAGTGTTGGATACTGCAAAGCAAGGTCAGCTGTTGCGTGACGGCATTCACGTGGTGTTAGCAGGTCGTCCTAATGCAGGCAAATCAAGCTTACTGAACACTTTGGCAGGACAAGAGCGCGCGATTGTCACCGATGTGGCAGGGACAACCCGCGACACATTACAAGAAACCGTGGTATTAAAAGGGCTGACCCTGCATTTGACCGATACGGCAGGGCTGCGAGAAACAGATGATACCGTCGAGCGCATCGGTATTGAGCGCGCGCATGCCGCCATTGCCCAAGCCGACTTGCTGCTGATGGTCTATGACCGCACGCGTGATATCGCAGGTACAGACGGCGTATTGGCATTGGCTGAGCAGCTGTTTGGCGAGCTGCCTGATGCCAAGCGCCTGCTCATGATTGCCAATAAAAGCGACTTGTTAGATGACGGTGATGACGCTGTTCTTGTCAATAAATCAGGTTATACGCATGTTAATGTTTCATGTGAAACCAATCAAGGCATTGATGTGCTGATTGATGCGCTGTGTGAGCGGGTGGGTTTTCATCCTGCCGAGAACAGCTTGATTGCGCGTACACGGCACTTGGATGCGCTCAGACGTACCAGCGCGCATTTGGCTGCCGCGCATGAGCAGTTGGTCATCTTTGCTGCAGGTGAGCTGGTCGCCGAAAGCCTACGTCAAGCCCAACAAAGCCTCGGTGAGATTACAGGCGCGTTCAGTGCTGATGATTTATTGGGCAAAATCTTTGGCAGTTTTTGTATTGGCAAATAATGCCACCAACCGCTTTTGCGGATAATAAGAGGTAACATATGCACTGTCCGTATTGCAATGCATCCGAGACCAAAGTCATCGATTCACGCCTTGCCGCTGATGGCGCACAGGTACGCCGTCGTCGCGCCTGTAGCAACTGTCAAGAGCGTTTTACCACCTTTGAGATGGTTGAGGTGGTGATGCCAAGAATCATCAAATCTAGCGGCAAAATTGAGCCGTATGACAATGAAAAACTGCGCCGCTCGGTCATGTTGCCCCTGCAAAAACGCCCCATCACCATCGATGAGCAAGAAGCGATGATCAGCCGTATCGAAAAACGCGTGCGCCAAATGGGTGAGCGCGAAATCAGCAGCAATGTGCTTGGCGAGATTATCATGAGTGAGCTCAAAACCTTGGACGATGTCGCCTATGTGCGCTTTGCCAGTGTGTACCGCGACTTTCAAGACATTGATGCCTTTCAGCAAGAGCTGGCCAATATCAGACCCACTGACAAAAAAGGCGAATAACGCGCGCGTTTAATGTAGGCCGTTTGCATAATGCGGCTATTTTTTTAGATGGACATGGGGCGGATAAGCGATGGGCAATGAGATGCGTACTGAACAACAAACACAGGCCGCTGATCGTTATTTTATGATGCTCGCCATCGAGCAGGCAAAGCGCGGTCTGTATACCACCCGCCCCAATCCTGCGGTGGGCTGCGTTTTGGTAAAAGACGGTCATATCGTTGGACAAGGCTTTCACCCAAAAGCAGGGCAGGGTCACGCAGAAGTGTACGCACTCGCTGAGGCTGGAGACGCCGCGATTGGTGCAACCGCGTATGTCACCCTAGAGCCATGCAGCCATACAGGACGCACGCCACCATGTGCCAAAGCACTGATTGCCGCAAGGGTCGCCCGCGTGGTGGTTGCAGGGCTCGACCCCAATCCGCAAGTGTCGGGGCGCGGCGTCGCCATGCTCGAAGCCGCAGGCATTAAAGTGACGGTCGGCGTGATGACCGAACAAGCAGAAGCGCTCAATACAGGCTTTTTAAAGGCGATGCGCACGCAAATGCCCTATGTGCGCCTCAAAATCGCCACCAGTCTCGATGGACGCACCGCGATGGCGGATGGCAGTTCAAAGTGGATTACCTCAGAGGACGCGCGCCAAGATGTCCAGCATCTGCGCGCACGTAGCGGGGCGATTATCACAGGCAGCCAGACCGTGATTGCTGATGACCCTGCATTGACGGTACGCTCACACCGACTGGGTGTAGATTTGAGCGAGATTCCTGCGCCTAAGGTGGTGGTGCTCGACAGGCGCGCGCGTTTAACCCCCTCTGCCGATGCGCCGTATCAGCTGTGCCGCCGTGATGCGACCGTATTTTGGCGTACAGACGACTTGACCGCGTTGCTACGCGACTTGGTGCAGAGCCATCAGTGTCATGACGTGCTGGTCGAAGCGGGCGCACAGGTCGCGGGCAGCTTTTTGGCGCAAGGGCTGGTCGATGAGCTTATCGTTTATCAAGCGCCGTGCTTGCTGGGCAGTGCAGCACGCCCGATGGTCACCTACCATCCGCTGTCGCTTGCTGAGCAGCTGCGCTTTGATTGCGTCAGTCATGAGCGCATCGGCAGTGATATGAAGCTGGTATTCAAGCCTGTATAAGCGTCGCGACCTGCTTTTTTAGATGTGTTATGGGCTTGATTTTATGCCAGCGTGGATAGCGTTTATAAATTGTTTTATAAAAAAGGTTTCACATGGAACGGGTGCTAAGCTGTGTATAACTTTATAAAATAGGTTTCACATGGAACATTGCCTGCTCTGTTATTTTAAAAATATATAGATAAAAACCTTATTTATCAGTAGCTTATATATAAAACGATTGCTTTAGATTAAGACTGTGAAACCAAAAGAGTCTTGTGGATAACTTCTTGAATTACTGTGAAATCTATGCAGTTTTGCTTGCCATAAAAAAGTTATCCACAGGGTTTTCCAACAATGAGTCATGAGGGTGTTATGTTCACAGGTATTATTGAGAGTATGGGCACGGTCAAAGCCATGCAGCCCACAGGCGGGGACATCCGTTTGGTGATTGAGTCGGCCAGTTTGGACTTTAGTGATGTGTCTTTGGGCGATTCTATCGCGGCCAATGGCATCTGTCTGACGGTGGTTGAGTTTGGCAACGACTACTACGCCGTTGATGTTTCACGTGAAACGATAAAGCGAACTGCGTTAGCGACATTGCAAGTGGGCGACAGCGTCAATTTAGAAAAAGCCATGCTGCCAACCACCCGTTTTGGTGGGCATATCGTCGCAGGTCACGTGGATGGCGTGGGCACAGTAAAGCTGCTAAAAAAAGACGCACGCTCTATCTATATTGAGATTGAGATACCACAGGACTTGGCGCATTATACGGCGACCAAAGGCTCTATCACGCTAGATGGTATCAGTCTCACTACTAATTTGGTGCGTGATAATATTGTCTGCTTGAACATCATTCCGCATACCGCGCAGATGACCAATATTGCCAAGCATTGGTTTGTGGGCAGCAAGGTCAATTTGGAAGTGGACATTGTCGCGCGTTACTTGGAGCGTTTGTTGCTAAAGCCGCAGACCAGTAGCGATGTAGCAAGCACCCAAGGCGGTATTGACGAAGCCTTTTTGGCAAAGACAGGCTTTTTAAAATAGTAGATACAGCACTGTCGATACTTGGTTATGAAAAAAGCGCAAGCGTTACTGTTTGCGCTTTTTTTATGCGCCTTTGATGGCCAAAAACTGTTGCAGGGTCTCTTGCAGTTTGTTTTTATTGACAGGTTTGGTCAAAAAGCCATCCATCCCTGCTGCAAAACAGGCTTTGCTGTCCTCATCGCTGCTGTTGGCGGTCAAGGCAATGATGGCGATGGTATCGCCTTGCGCTCGGATGGCTTGGGTTGCCTCCAGACCATCCATCACTGGCATGCGGCAATCCATCAAAATCAGATCAATCTCATCGCGCTGCTCGGCAAGCGTGGTCAATGCTTGCTGACCGTCAGCGGCAACGACACTGCGATAGCCGAGCTTTTCGAGCATTTTTACCGTGATTTTTTGATTGGTCAGGTTGTCCTCGACCACCAAAATCAAAGGTACGGTATCGGGGCGCTGTTTTTTGGGCGACTCGGTGGCAGCCTCAATAGCGGCAGGCGCAGTCGTTACTGGGGCTTCTGGTGGCGGGGTTAGGGTTTTGCGTTTGTCTTTGGTGACACGGGTCAGCTCAGAGAGCAGCAAGGTCACGTCCAAGGGCTTGTTCAAAAAGCCGTCAAAACGCTCAAGGAGTGTCGATGGGATGCCGCGCTCAGGCTTCATGCTGAGCAGCAACGTTGGCAGTGCTTTGTTTTGGCACAGCGGGGTGAGGGTGTCGGTGTCCTCTGTGTCCTCAATCCTGTCTTGATAGCGCATGTAGTATTCATAATCTAACAGCAAAACGGGCGCATGGGTCTCTGAGGGCGCTGCCAGCAAGTGCTCGATATACGCGTTTGCCGCTTCATCAAACCCTTCAAAAATCTGCGCGCTGACAGACAGCTGCTGGCACAAACGCGTGAGGTGCGCGCTATTGACCGCTTGATTAACAATCGCCACCAGATGTATCGATTGCATGGCAGATGAGGTGGGGTATACCAGCTGCGCCTGCTCTTCATAATAAGGCAAGTACAGATGAAACGTACTGCCGACGCCCGTTTTGCTCTCCATACGGATAAAACCGCCAAGCAATTGAGCAAAGTTACTGGAGATGGCAAGCCCCAATCCAGAGCCGCCAAACTGCTGACCGATATGGATGTTGGCTTGACTAAAATAAGAAAACAGACGCGCCTTTTCGTCTGAGCGAATGCCGATACCTGTATCCTCTACGCGTATGTGCAGCCAGTGATTGGGCGCATGGCTGTGGTGTTTTTGCCACACCCTTGCCGCTTGTAATGCTAGGGTGTGTTCGGACGCGCTGTCTGTATCTTTGGCATCACTGTCCTTATCTTGCACCGTATGCGTGACGAGGTGTTTGACGTGCTCTGTGCTGACGCGCTCAACAATCAATGCCACATAGCCTGTCGAGGTAAACTTAATGGCATTATCGAGCAAATTGAGCATGATTTGTCGCAAGCGGCTGCCGTCGGTGTACAGCTGGCGCGGCGCATCGGGCATAAAGAAATGCAGCAGCTCAATATTGTGTCGCCGTGCGTTGGCGGCCATCAGGTCGCACAACTGCTGACTGAGCATCAGCAAATCGACATTGTCATAGCTGGTATCGAGCTTGCCTGCCTCTAGCTTTGCCATGTCGAGCATGTCGTTGAGCATGGTCAGCATAAACTGACTTGAGTCACTGAGTGTGTTAAACATCTCTTGTTCATGATCGGACAGACGAGAGATATTGACAGTTTGCAAGGTACTGATGATGGCGTTCAGTGGCGTGCGCAGCTCATGCCCCAGCACGGATTTTAGGCGGCTCATATCCGAGAGCTGCTCGAGCAGTTGTTTGTTTTGTTGTTGCAGCTGCTTTTTTTCATTTAAAAAATGCTGGACGTTATCGAGCACCACTGTAAAGCCATTGATTTGCCCATGCTCGGTGAATGCGGGCGTGATGTGCAATTGATAGGCTTGTTTGTCCAGTGCGCCATAGACCAGTAGGGTGCGGCTCACGCGCAGCGACTCAGGACGCGCAAGATACTGCTGGGTCGCCTTATCACTGCCAATCACAAAATCGGTCAGGACATACTTAGCATCACGACCAAAAGACGTGGTAAAGACCTGCTCAAAGCGCTGGTTAAAAAAACTGACCTGTCCGTGCCGAGAGACCATCAACATCGGTAAAGGCGCGCGCTCGACCAAACGCTCAAGGCGGTGATTTAAGTTCTGTATGCGTCGATGCTTGCTGTTTAACTGATAACTGATGCGGCTTAAGGTGTAGCCCAAACGCAAAAATTCGGAGGTCGACTCTGCGTCATCGAGCGGTGATGGCGTGTAGCTGTTTTTGGTATTGGTGGTGATGCTCTCCGCGTACGTCAACAAGCGACCCCAACTGTCGCGGCGATGCAGCAAATAAAGCAGGGTCATCAGAAATAAAATAAGCGCGGTAATCAGCGGCAGCCAAGTCTGATAGCTGAGCCAAGGAATGGTCGGATGCTCATTGTAAATCACCGCATACAGCTGCTGACCGTCTTGCAAATTTAGATGACCAGTCAAGTAGTGATGATTGACGCGAAAGGCGCTGGTGTTCGCGGTGGCTTGGTTGCCTACGGTGGGAAAACTGATGGTACTGACGTCTTTTTCGTCAGGATTGATGTGGCGATATACCGAGGTCTGCCCTGAGGGCTGCATAAATATCAGCTGATAACTGATGTCTTTAAATATAGGGCGCGTTAGGATGCTTTTGATACTTTGGTCGTTAGGCACACCCAAAATGCTGAGTTCATGCACAAGGGTAGAAAAAATCACTTCGCTATGTTTTTTGCTGGCGTTTTGCATGGTCAGCAACATCATGGCGTAGTACAACACCAGCATAATGAGCAGCGTCACTGTATAAAAAAGGAGCAGACGTTTTAATGACTGATACTGTCTCATGGATAACAATCCTATCTTTACGCATCGGACACGCAGATATTCAGGCTGGTGCGTCATCACTGCGCATCTGACCTTAAAGTGCCTTATCAAAGATTAAAAGTAGCACAGCTGCCGTGCAATGTGATACAAAACTTTGTGGCGATATAAAATAACTACAAGATTGTGGATGTGCTATGGCGATACTGCGCGGGTCATAGCGCCTATCTTATATGAAATTGGCGCGCTCGTGCAGCAGGCGGGCGCGATATCGCCAAGAGCAACATGGCGCATCCCCCCAAACTTCCTTATAATAGCCTCATATTTTCGTCATTGATACAGTGTGCCCAAGCTTATGACAGACGCGACCATCCAGCCTTCTTCTACCACAGGTAATGCCCGTTTGCGGGTTGTTTTTGCAGGTACGCCCGACTTTGCTGCCAGCAGCTTGCAGGCGTTGATTGCCAAGCAAGATGCGCTCAATATCGATATTGTGGCGGTTTATACCCAACCTGATAGAAAGGCAGGACGCGGACAAAAACTGACCCCGTCCGCCGTCAAGGCTGCGGCACTCGAGCATGGCATTACCGTTGAGCAGCCACTCACCTTTAAAAAATCGGTGGAAGAGGGGCAGCAAGCGCGCGCAACCTTGCGTGAGTATGCCCCCGATGTCATGGTGGTGGCGGCGTATGGACTGATTTTGCCCCTTGAGGTGTTAAACACCCCACGCTATGGCTGCCTGAATATCCACGCCTCATTATTACCGCGCTGGCGCGGTGCGGCGCCCATTCATCGTGCACTACTGGCTGGCGATAGCGAAACGGGCATCACCATCATGCAAATGGACAAGGGACTGGACACTGGCGACATGCTCTATAAAACCCATTGCCCGATTGAGAATGACGACACCGCGCAGCGGCTACATGATAAGCTCGCCGAGCAAGGGGCTGAAGCGATTGCCACTGTGCTTGCTGATTTGCAGACGTATCAAAACCAAGCGACAGTGCAAGACGATACACACGCCAACTATGCCGACAAGCTGGTAAAAACCGAAGGCGAGATTGATTGGTCGCAGCCTGCGGCAGTCATTGAGCGCCAGATTCGCGGTCTGAACCCATGGCCGGGCACTTATACCTTTTTAAATGGTCACCGCGTCAAAATATTGGCAAGCCTAGCGCTAAACGACAGCCAAATGACCGACTTGCCTGCAGGTACGGTGATTAGTATCGGACGCAAGGCCATCTTGGTCGCATGCGGCGCAAATGAGGCGCATCAAGGCAGCGATAGCAGTGATGACAAGAAAAACAGCACCCTCGCCCTCACCGAACTGCAATTTGCTGGCAGCAAGCCCATGAGCGCAGAGCAGCTGTGTCATGGCAACAAGCTCGATGACGGTGATGTGTTCGGTGGTCAGGCACTTTAATTTTTTTATAACCGATGCCTGATACGGGTGTTAAGGAAACCAAGCTTCATGAAATCCTCTTCTGTTTCGACCCCGCCCGCGTTATCTGTTCACGATATCCAAAAAGGCAGCGTGCGCGCGCGTGTGTTACGTACTTTGCTTTTGATTCAATCTGGGCACTCTTTGGCAGGTGTGCTTGAGCCGCTGCTATCGCGCCTGCCTGATGTGGACAGAAGCTTTGCGCACGCACTTTTATTGACCACACTGCGCCACTGGCACGCCACCGCGCGCCTCGTGGACAGCCTATCGGACAAGCCTATTGATGAGATGCCTGTCCGTGCCAGCATTCAGCTGGGCATCACGCAGCTACTGTATTTAGAAGTCGCTGACCATGCCGCGATTAACGAGACAGTCGAGGCGGTCAAAGAAATCGACTATGCGCGTGCGTCTGCCTTGACCAATGCCATCTTGCGTAAAGTCGCCAAAAACCCCAATAAATTCCGCAAAAAATGCAACAAAAACCACAGCTTGCCCAATTGGCTCGCGCAGCAGCTCAAGCAAGATTGGCTGCCAGAGTATGACGCGCTGACCCAAGCGCTGCGCCAGAGTGCGCCGATATTTTTGCGCGTCAATACCGCAGTGACGGATGTAGAGCACTATCATGCCGCGCTTACAGATGCTGAGATTGACAGCGCGCCTGTCACTTTGCGTACCGCTACCGCCGCTACAGAAACCGCACTCGAAGTGACCGCCTTACGTCTACAGCAGTCGGTTGCGATTCAGGCATTGCCTGACTTTGAGACTGGCGCAGTTAGTGTGCAAGATGCGCACGCCCAGCTTGCCGCCCCGATTTTGCAGCGTGCTTTGGCTACCACACCAGCAACCAAGCCTGTACGCCTGCTCGATGCTTGCGCCGCCCCTGGTGGCAAGCTGGCACATTGGGCAAACCTTTTGCAAAGTGACGTCAATGAGTTTCACGTGAAACATGACGATGCGGTAATCGCTGCGGATGAGATTCAGCTGACTGCGATTGATAACGAAGCCTCACGTATTGGTCGTATCAAGGACAATCTGGAGCGTCTGGTATATCAAAATGAAGATAAGCGCACGCCAAAGATAGATATCGTTTGCGCCGATGCGACCACATGGCAGGCAGCCAAGCCAAATTTTGATGCAATCTTATTAGACGCGCCCTGTACCGCGACGGGCGTTATCCGTCGTCATCCTGATATTGGCCTGCTCAGACAAGAAAGCGATGTCGCGCAAACCGTCGCGCTACAGGCAAAAATTTTGGACAATTTATGGTCACAGCTGAACGCAGGTGGCTACTTGTTGTATGTGACCTGCTCGATTTTAAAACAAGAAAACGTCGAGCAAATGCAGCATTTTATCAGCACCCACAGTGATGCGCGCGCCATCGACTTTAATGAGGATTGCAACTGGGGTATTGAGCAGACCATCGGTCGTCAGTGCCTGCCGCTAGATAATGACGGCGGCGATGGCTTTTATTATGCGCTGTTACAAAAGGCTGAGGCATAATCAAAGCCTGCGCTCCGCACTATTGATAAAGTGGATATATCAGCAAGTGTGTGTTGGCATTGGGTGTATAGATTGCTATCTTATGAGCACGCTTATGCCTTCTTGTCCGCACTCAGCGATATCAAGACAATGAAGTTAATCACCCAATAGGACACACCATGAAATATATCAGTACCCGTGGTCAAACCGAGCCCATGGATTTTAGCGATGTTTTGTTGATGGGGCTTGCGCCTGATGGCGGCTTAATGCTGCCAGACACCTATCCGCAGATTGACGATGCGACCCTGAGCGAGTGGCGCAACCTCAGCTATCCTGAGCTGGCACTCGCCATTATGTCGAAATTTGCGACCGACATCCCTGCCGCTGACTTAGAAGACATCATCACTCGCACTTATAATGCCGACACCTTTGGCAGCGCAGACATTACCCCTGTACGCAAAATCGAAGACAATCTGTATGTCTTAGAGCTGTCAAACGGTCCGACCTTGGCATTCAAAGACGTGGCGATGCAGTTTTTGGGCAATGCCTTTGAATACGTGCTTAAGCAAAAAAACAAGCGCATTACCATCATCGGTGCGACCAGTGGCGATACAGGCAGCGCGGCAGAATATGCACTACGCGGCAAAGAGAACATTGAAGTGTTTATGCTTTCACCGCACGGCAAAATGAGCGCCTTTCAGCGCGCACAAATGTACAGCTTAACCGATGACAACATTCATAACATCGCCATCAAAGGCATGTTTGATGATTGCCAAGACATCGTCAAAGCCTTACAGCAAGATGCCGAATTTAAAGCGCAGTACGATTTGGGTACCGTCAACTCGATTAACTGGGGACGCATCTTGGCGCAAATCGTCTATTACTTTAAGGCGTATTTTGCGGTCACTGACAGCAATGCGGACAAGGTCAGCTTTAGCGTGCCGTCAGGCAACTTTGGTAACATCTGCGCAGGACACATCGCCCGCGAAATGGGCTTGCCAATTGGTCGCTTGATTGTCGCTACCAATGAAAACGACGTATTGAACGACTTTTTTAATCAAGGCAAATACCAGCCCCGCGCCGCTGACAAAACTTATGTGACCTCAAGCCCGTCGATGGACATCTCTAAAGCCTCAAACTTCGAGCGTTTTGTCTACTTGCTGCTCGAAAAAGACACGCCGCGTGTACACGAGTTGTTTGACGGCGTCAAACAAGGTCAAGGCTTTGATTTGAGTGACGTGATGGATACCATCAGTGGTCAGTATGGCTTTGCTGCTGGCAAGTCAACGCACGCAGACCGCTTAGCGACCATCAAAGATTTGTATGAGACGCATCAAGATTTGGTTGACCCGCATACCGCAGATGGCATCAAAGTCGCCAAAGACTTGCAGCAAGTGGGCGAGGTCATTGTGTGCGCTGAGACTGCACTGCCTGCCAAGTTTGCCGAGACCATCACCGAGGCAGTCGGACAGATAGACATTGCGCGCCCTGCGCACACCGAGGGGCTAGAGGACTTGGCGCAGCACGTCACGGTGCTGGACAACGATGCCGAGCTGGTCGCTGAGCAAATCCGTGCACACGTACAGGCAGTCGCCTAAGTCATAGCGTAGCGTTTACTGTTTTATATTTAAGCATCGTTTCACGTGAAACGATGCTTTTTTATGGATAAATGATACGTCCAAGATACCTATCCATTCTTTATACCCCGCTCCAAATAATGCTTCAACGCTGCGTTATAAATTCTATTGGATAAAGAATTAGACGCATCTAAGTGGCTCGACTATATTTTGTAAAAAATCACAGCCATTCATGCAAATTTAAGTTACTCTAATGTAAAAAGTTGTTTAATATTGTGCTATGGTAGCTTTATTTTAGATAGCAACTCGCCCATCCTGCGCCGCTTGTTCGCGTGTGCCTTTTATCTGCCTGCTATCGCTACTGTCTTTTTACTGATGATGGATATGACCATGAAAACAAGCCTAAGCCGTATTGCAAAATCTGTTGCGATGGGCATATTTGGTAGTGCCATGCTGATTTCGGCGGCGCATGCCAATAACCCTGCACCCACCATCAAAGCCGATGCCCCCAACCGCTACATTGTAAAAAAAGGCGATACCTTGTGGGACATCTCAGGGCGCTATTTGGACAGTCCTTGGCGCTGGAAAGAGATTTGGGCGACCAACAAACAAATCAAAAACCCCAATCTGATTTATCCTGGTGACGTGCTGATTTTGTGCGTGATTCAAGGTCAGACGCTGGTCGGCGTGGATACGGGTGAAGGCTGCGCAGGCATTGAAAAACAAGTCTTGGGCACCGCAGCGGTGGCGGCAGTTACCGTCACCTCGACAGCCAACAGCATTCCGCCGATTCCATGGTCAGCCATACAGCACTGGCTGGATAAGACAGTCATTGTCAATCCCAAAGATTTTGACACCACGCCGCACGTGCTGGCGTCAAAAAACCGCAACCTCATCACCGCGCGCGGCGATAAAATCTATGCCAAAGGCGTCCCACTACTGGTCGGTCAGCGCTACGGCATCTACCGTAAAGGCGAGCTGTACGTTGACCCAACCACCCAAAAGACCATCGGTCTAGAGGCCACACAGGTGGCAACAGGTTTGGTGACCTCGGTCGCCAGTAACGGGGTGAGCAGCATTCAGCTGGTAGACAGCTATGACAAAGAAGTGCGCGAAGGCGATCGGGTGTTCGTCGAGCTGGACGACTCGATACCTCCTGTATTTTATCCAACGCCTGCCAATGTCACTCGCGGCGGTCTGATTGTGCGGGTGATGGACTCTATCAGCTCAGCGGCGCGTGGCAGTGTGGTCGCGATTAACTTGGGCAAAATCCAAGGCGCAAAACCAGGGGACGTGTTGACGGTCTATCAAAAAGGGCCATTGGTACGTGACGTGTTTGATAATGACAGCCCTGTACGCTTGCCCGATGAGCCTGCAGGTATGGTGATGGTGTTCAATACCTTTGATAACATCAGCTACGCCTATGTACTGAGCTCAGAGCTGCCTTTAAACGCAGGCGATAAGCTGCTACCACCGCCTTATTTATAATTCATTCATAAACGCCATGTCTCTTGAACTCTCAGAAGCCCAGCGCGCCATTGTGGCGCTGTGGCAGCGCGTGAACACCTCACTCAGTGCGTACCACAAGCTGGTGACGCATTTTGGCAGTGCCCATGCGGCGCTACACGCAAGCAGCCACGCATGGCAGCAGCTGCATATTCATAGTAGCCACGTAAAGCGCCATCAAGAGGCGCACACGTCTGCTTTTATTGACGAGGTACAAGACGCGCTCAATAAAGAGCAGTATCGGCTGCTGTTTATCGACGATGCCGCCTATCCGCGCCAGCTCAAGCAGATATATGACCCGCCGCCCGTGCTGTTTTATAAAGGCAATGTAGAGCGTCTACACCAGCCGCAGCTTGCCATTGTCGGCAGTCGTAAACCAAGCACGCACGCGCAAAAGACCACTTTTGATATGGCGCAGTATTTGGCGCAGGCAGG
Source organism: Psychrobacter aestuarii (assembly GCF_904846035.1). GTDB lineage: Bacteria > Pseudomonadota > Gammaproteobacteria > Pseudomonadales > Moraxellaceae > Psychrobacter > Psychrobacter aestuarii. Next base: position 1,485,633 of record NZ_CAJGYT010000001.1, on the reverse strand, counting down.
TTACGTGATTACCAGTGGTCTTGCGGTGGGCGTGGACATTCGCGCGCATCTAGGGGCATTGGCGCAACATGAGCCGCAGTATCAAGGGCGTACCGTCGGCGTCATGGGGACGGGCATCAATGTGTGTTATCCCAGTCATCACGACCGTTTGGTCAAGCAAATCGTCGAGTCGGGTGGGGTGGTCATCAGCGAGCTGTTGCCCAACGCGCCGCCCAATAAGCACACCTTTCCGCGCCGCAATCGTTTGGTGGCGGGACTGGCGCAAGCGACCATCGTTACCGAAGCCGCTTGCAAAAGTGGCTCACTGATTACCGCGCGCCTGAGCAACGAGCAAGGCAAACAAGTCTTTGCCGTGCCCAGCCATATTGATAATGTCAATGCCGAGGGCTGCCACCATCTGATACGTGAAGGTGCGACACTCATTTATCATCCGCAGCACATCATTGAGGACCTGCAAACGCAATATCATCCGCCGCAAGCAGTCACGCGCCAAGCTGCAGTACCCACCGCTGTGGTAGCCACGACCACACCACCAGCAGTTGCTTTGCCTACCACAGATACCCATGTGCCTGAGCATCTGACAGCGTTGTATGCGCATATTGATTGGCACGGTCAAGATTTGGATGCACTGGTTGTCGCGACCGAGCTTGCGCCGCCGACATTGATTGGGCTGTTGATGGAGCTTGAGCTGCTCGGTATGATTCAGACTCAAGGCGGGCGCTACAGTCGCGTATAGTCTTGCGCTTCTGGTCGCAACTTGTCTGCTGTCATTACAAGCCTGTGCTCAAACAATGCTACACTAGCGGGTAGCAAATGGTTCAACGACCCAAGTGGGTCTTTTCAGGGTTGAGATGAGTATCATGCACAAGGCACAGTTATCTGAGGACGCAGCGTCCGTCATCCATGAGGTATCAACAGCCGCCACGTGGCTACGGGCAGGGCATCTGCTCGCCTATCCCACCGAAAGCGTGTGGGGCATCGGCTGCGACCCTTTTAATGAGGACGCTGTTGAGACCGTTCTTGCCATCAAAGCCCGCCCAAAGGCCAAAGGCATGATACTGGTCACCGATGATATCGAGCGTATCGCGCCACTACTGGCTGGCTTGACGCCTGAGCAGCGTGCCAGCATCAGCAGCAGCTGGCAACCACAACAAGGCGCAGCCCAGCGCCAAGCCAATACTTGGCTGCTACCCATCACCGATACGCTGCCTGTAGGCATTCCTGCATGGGTCACAGGCGCGCACGACAGTGTGGCAGTACGTGTGACTGATCACCCGCTGGTCAAGTCGCTGTGTGCGGCACTGGTCAGTGAGCACAACCCTTACGGCTTTTTGGTCTCTACTAGCTGCAATCCCGCGACCTTGCCACCTGCCAAGACCTTAGCTGAGGCGCGCGCCTATTTTGCGCACAGTGACTACGCGCCGCAAGTACGCTACCTACAAGGCGACACCTTAGGTTACGAGTTACCAAGCCAAATCCGTGATGCAGTCACAGGCGCGGTGATTCGTTAGCAGCCCATTGTCTTGTTCATCCATCAAGTTATGATTGTCAAAGCCGTCAGCCACCGCACGGCACTTTTTATTTTAATAATTTCTGTATTGACAGAAATAAAAGAATACGGCAAGCTAATAATGACTTGCTAATCACCAACAGGATGACATCATGAAACTTAGCCCCATCACCGAACAGTTTATTTTGCATTGGGGCGAGATGGGCTCGCGCTGGGGCGTCAATCGCACCATGTCGCAGATTCATGCCTTGCTATACATTACAGGCAAGCCACTGCACGCCGAAGAGATTGTCGAGACACTCGGGGTGGCGCGCTCCAACGTATCGACCAGTATCAAAGAGCTGCAGCACTGGGGCTTGGTGCAAAAAGTCTCCATTTTAGGCGACCGCCGCGACCACTTTACCACCGAGCTTGATGTCTGGACGCTGGCACGCACCATCGTCATGGAGCGCCAACGCCGCGAGCTTGCGCCTACGGTGACCTTTTTACAGCAGCTCGTGGATGCACCTGACTTTGCCAAAGAGCGCCCCGAGGTGCGCGCGCGCATCAAAGATACCCTCGTATTTATTGACACCATTACCACATGGTCAACTGAGATGCTCAAATTGCCAACAGCCATTTTAAAAAAGGTACTAAAAACGGGTAAAAATATCCGCAAACTGCTGCGCTAAACACATACACAGAACGCCGCGCTAAGAACAAAACAAACACAGTACCTAGCGTCAAACCCTGTAAAAATAAAAGAAAATAAGCATTAAAATCGATAAAGGAGCAGGACAATGAAGGTACTTATCAGTGGCGGTTCGGGATTTTTAGGGACAGCACTCAGCAAACAGCTGCTCGCCTATTATCAAACAAAAGACCAGCCAATAGACATCACGTGGCTGACGCGAAACACCCAGCAAGCGCATCTACATGACGTACAGCTGATGTCCTACGATACGCTCAAAGACACTGATGCCGCGTTTGATGTGATTATCAATCTTGCGGGCGCAGGCATTGCTGACAAGCGCTGGAGCGATGAGCGCAAACAGCAGCTGATGGACAGCCGTATCAAGCCCACCCAAGCGCTGTTGGACTTTATTGCGCGCAGCAGTCACAAACCAACCTGCCTCATTAGCGGCTCAGCCATTGGCTGGTATGGTACGCAAGGGGACACACCCTTGACTGAGGACAGCAGCTTTGAAGAGGATTTTGCCCACCGTTTGTGCGCGGCGTGGGAGCAGCTGGCGACAAAGGCAACAGAGCTTGGCGTCCCCGTGGCGCTCATACGTACTGGTGTGGTCATCCACCCAAGTGGCGGTATGCTCGGCAAGCTCCTACCGCCGTTTAAACTTGGACTGGGCGGGCAGCTCGGAGACGGCACACAAATCATGAGCTGGATTAGCCGTGAGGATTGGGTCGCCGCCTTGATATTCGTGCTGGAGCAGCAACTGGCACAGACCGCTGATGCTAAGCCGCACGCGCAGATTTATAACTTTACCGCACCGAACCCGATCAGCAATGCGGTATTTACCAAAGCAGTGGGGCACTGGCTGCATCGTCCGACTGTCTTTACCTTGCCGCGCTCACTGTTGCAGCTGATGTTCGGTGAAATGGCAACCTTGCTGGTCGATGGGCAAAAGGTGTTGCCCAAGGCATTAGAGGACAGTGGCTACAGCTTTTTGCAGCCAACCATCGCAGAAGCCCTGCGTGAACAAAGCGACTAATAAGCGGGCACGGATAAGGTAAGGTTTATAATACGACAGCAGTTTTAAGCGCGCGGCGTCCCAGTAGCGCCGCGTATATTTAAGCCTCAACAATCAAAGTCTCAACAGCCAAAACCTCAGTAACCCAAGCGACTCAGTATCAAGCATTATGTTAGGACGGATTTATCACAATAATTTGGCATTTCTATCATCTGTTATTTCTGTATTTACAGAAATTATGGAATAAAAATAAATCAAGGAGAACACTATGCGTCATCCTTCATTATCCCGTATTGTTTGGCAAGATTTGTGTCAGCAAAGCCCACTTGAGGTGGCGTACAATCTGATATTGCCGTTTCCGTTTTTCTTGTTCTCATGGTGGTGCGCCCATCAAGGCTGGTGGCTGCCCGCGCTCGTAGGCTCGTTTTTGTTTTTTACCGCCGCCTTGCGCCAAGCGCATGATGCCTATCACAACACCTTAGGCGTAGGGCGAGTGCTTAATAATCTCATGCTGTATGTGCTGAGCAGTACCATGCTGTGCAGCACGCACGCGATACGAAAGACGCACCTCAATCACCACCGCGACCCACTGGGCGCAAGCGATGTCGAGGGCAACTGGGCGCGCTTGCCGTGGTATCAGGCGATTATCGGTGGCGGGATTTTTTCGCTACGTATCCAGTGGTATGGATTGACGCATGGCAGCAGACGCACGCGCTTGCAAGTGGCGCTAGATATGCTGATTACTATCAGTATTTTTGCCAGCGCGCTGCTGTGGTCACCGACGGTTTTGGTGTATCACGTGCTGGTGATGCTGCTTGCCAATACCTTGGTGGGATTTTTTGCGGTCTGGAGCGTGCATCATGATTGCGATGAGGAAGTATATGCGCGCAGCGAGCGCCGACTGCTTGCCAACCTCTTTACTTTTAATTTGTTGTATCACATGGAGCACCATCTTTTTCCTGCGGTGTCGACCCAGCATTTGCCCCAGCTTGCCAAGCGTATAGAGGTCACCGCGCCCGATTGGCTAGCGCAGCCCGTATTGCCAGTGCCAGCCGCCTTGTTATCACTTTCCTCAGGCACAAAAAAACCACTCAAATGAGTGGTTTTCGTCAGCAGGGGCGTGCCCAATCACAATCCAGCGATGGACTTAAACGCCGCTTCGTCATAATCTTCGCCATGCGTGACCACAATCGTGCCTTTGTCTGCATTGATATTGATCCACTTTACCCCTTGGACATTGCCGCCTTCTTGGGTGATTTTTTCTGCGGTCTTGTTGTCTGTTACGGTGAGTTCATAACTGGTCTGTGGCATAACTGCCTCCTATCTGCATTATTGGATAATTTACTGTTTGATAACCACAAAAACATTCGGTGACTCGTGTGCCGACAACCACAAAACGACATAAGCGCACACGATTGATCGATACTGTCGTTCACTGTGTCATGCGTCAGGTCAGTATCAATACTCTACAACCAACATTAACAAAACCTAAAAGACAGTGATAGACAGCTTATCTGTAAATCAGTCACTTTGTCCTGTTTTTTACATTAAAATCAAAAGAATAATAAACAACACCGACAATCGAAAGACGACTATTGACCGTATTTTTATAAAACCTGCCGTATTTTTTTGCCAACAAAAACACAATGCCGCTAAGGGTTTATGCTTGATTGGCAAGTGATGTGTGGTTTTGCGGTAAATTTTCTGGGGCTTGGGGCTTGAAATTTTGCGACGTTACCTTTATCAAACAGCTACCCCGCCTGATTCACCAATTATCAACGGACAGGTGCACGCTATTTGATGAAGATGCTACATAGCGCAGGTCACCAGATGTGACCTGATTTGTTGAGTGTCCATCGTTATTATAAAGAATCTAAGGAGCTACCATGAGTGAACAAACCCCGAACCACGAGTTTGATACCCAAGACCACCAGCCAGCCCACAGCAACGTCGAGCGTGACAGCAGCGTCTTAGAAGAAACGATTGATGAGTTTGACCCAAAAGCCAACAACGGCGAGCACGAAACCATCAAAAATGACGTCGACTTGCAAGCGTTTGAAGCGCGTATCGCTGAACTAGAAGGCGAAGTCAAACAAGCCAAAGAGCACACCGCCCGCGCCAACGCCGAAGCCTACAACGCACAAAAGCGTATGGAGCAAGAAGCGGACAAAAGCAAAAAATTTGCGCTGCAAAAATTTGCCAAAGAGCTGCTAGAAGTGGTCGATAACCTAGAGCGTGCTATCGACAGCGCAGACGGCGAAGATGCGGTCACAGAAGGCGTGCGCCTGACGCACAAAGCCCTGCTCAACGTGCTTAGCAAAAATGGCATCGACGTGGTTGACCCAAAAGGGGAGACGTTCAACGCAGATTTGCATGAAGCGGTCGGTATTGACCCCAACGCAGAAGCCAATGTGGTAGGCACCGTCCTACAAAAGGGATATAGCCTAAACGGTCGCCTGCTGCGTCCTGCCCTTGTACAGGTCGGTCAGTAAGGGTGACGCGTTAATCCTTAGAAAAACTAAGGATATTCACAAATATTCACACAAAAGCGAATTTTTGCAGGGGTGTTGCCTTGAAAAAACACCCCATGAAACCGATATAAAGCAACAAGTGACCGCACACGGTCAAAGATGCCAAGACAATCGCACCCCCACCGTCATTCGTTGATGGTAGTCGGTAGCGAACGGCACTATATATAAACATTAACGATAATAGTTGTTAGGAGTAATTGATTATGGGTAAAGTGATTGGTATTGACCTTGGTACTACCAACTCATGCGTTGCTGTGATGGAAGGCGATAAAGTCAAAGTCATCGAAAACGCTGAAGGCGCACGTACCACACCATCAATCGTGGCCTACAAAGACGACGAAACCCTAGTGGGTCAGTCAGCAAAGCGTCAAGCGGTAACCAACCCGAACAATACCCTATTTGCCATCAAACGTCTGATTGGTCGCCGTTTTGATGACAAAGTGGTACAAAAAGACATCGGCATGGTGCCCTACAAAATCGCTAAAGCCGACAACGGCGATGCGTGGGTTGAAGTCAACGGTAAAAAACTTGCGCCACCACAGGTCTCTGCAGAAATCTTGAAAAAGATGAAAAAGACCGCTGAAGACTACCTTGGCGAAACCGTTACCGAAGCGGTCATTACCGTACCTGCGTACTTTAACGACTCACAGCGTCAAGCGACCAAAGATGCGGGTAAAATCGCCGGTCTAGACGTAAAACGTATCATCAACGAACCGACCGCTGCTGCCCTTGCCTACGGCATGGACAAAAAGCAAGGCGACCGTACTATCGCGGTATATGACTTGGGTGGTGGTACTTTTGACGTATCAATCATTGAGATTGCAGACGTTGACGGCGAGCAGCAGTTCGAAGTACTCGCAACCAACGGCGACACGTTCCTAGGCGGCGAAGACTTTGACTCAGCATTGATTGATTACTTGGTCAACGAGTTCAAAAAAGAGCAAGACGTTAACCTAAAAGGTGACTCGCTTGCCATGCAGCGTCTAAAAGAAGCCGCTGAAAAAGCAAAAATCGAACTATCAAGCGCACAAAGCACTGAAGTGAACCTACCTTACATCACTGCAGACAGCAGTGGTCCTAAGCACTTGGTCATCACCATCAGCCGCTCAAAGCTTGAAAGCCTGACTGAAGAGTTGGTACAGCGCACGGTTGAGCCTTGCAAAATTGCCTTGCAAGACGCAGGTCTAAGCCCAAGCGAAATCGATGACGTTATCTTGGTCGGTGGTCAGACGCGTATGCCACTGGTGCAAAAGAAAGTACAAGACATTTTTGGCAAAGAGCCACGTAAAGACGTGAACCCTGACGAAGCGGTCGCCGCTGGTGCAGCGATTCAAGGCGCAGTATTGTCTGGCGACAAAACTGACGTACTACTGCTTGACGTGACCCCATTGACCCTAGGTATCGAAACCATGGGCGGTGTACTGACGCCAATCATTGAGAAAAACACCATGATTCCTACCAAGAAATCACAGGTATTCTCAACCGCTGAAGACAACCAGCCTGCGGTAACTATCAAGGTCTACCAAGGCGAGCGTAAGATGGCGAGCCAAAACAAACTGCTTGGCAACTTTGACTTGACCGACATTCCACCAGCACCACGTGGCATGCCACAAATCGAAGTGACCTTTGACATCAACGCTGATGGCATCATGAACATCTCAGCGACAGACAAAGGTACAGGCAAAGCGCAAAGTATCCAGATCAAAGCAGACTCAGGCTTGTCAGATGACGAAATCGAGCAAATGGTACGTGACGCTGAAGCCAACGCAGCAGAAGATGAGAAGTTTGCAAATCTTGCGCAAGCGCGCAACGAAGCAGACGGTCGTATCCACGCGGTACAAAAAGCGCTTAAAGACGCAGGCGACAAAGTCACTGACGACGAAAAGCAAAGCGTTGAGACTGCGATTAGCGAGCTAGAAACGGCAACGAAAGAAGACGATTCTGACGACATCAAAGCCAAGCTAGAAGCACTAGACAATGCCTTCTTGCCAATCAGCCAAAAAATCTACGCCGACTCAGGCGCAGGCGCTGACGGCGTTGATCCAAGCCAGTTCCAACAAGGCGCGGACGCAGCAGGCAACAACAATGCCCAAGCTGATGACGACGTGGTCGATGCTGAATTTACCGAAGTCAATGACGACAAAAAATAAGTCTTAGCACTTATTATGTCAGACAAAAAACGCACCTTTCGGGGTGCGTTTTTTTATGCGCAGTATTTGCAAACCAATCATCTAAAAGTGCTGATTTAAAACCGCGTAGACAATAAAAAAACTAAGCCTTATTCGCGCTCACAGTCAGTATCTCATAAGTGAGTGGCACGTAAGGCGCGTTGTCCGCGCCGACTTGCCCAAACGTTGCCCAGTAGTCTTGGGTAAACGTGGCAAGACGCGCCTTATTCCATACAAAAGGCGTATCAAGGGTATTGGTCGACACACCTGTCAGCTTCATATGTTTGAGCACCGCATAAGGACTGGCAAACGGCACCTCAAAGCGCTCGGTTTGTATTTTAATATCGGTCAATCCTGCGCTACGTAGCACCGACTCCCATTCTAAAAGGCTTGGATAATGCAGTCCTTGATTAAGCAAGGTTTTTATTTGCATAAAATTATTGGGCGTAAAGGTGCTAAACAGCAGCTGCCCGCCGATATTCAATCGCGCCGCCGACTGCGTAACAAATGATAACGGCTGGTCAAACCACTGAATGGCATTGGCACTGATGATAAGGTCGTAAGCAGTACCCAAATCTATCGTCTCCGCATCACCGATGTGCAAGACTGCGTGCGGCAAAAGCGCCTGTAATGATGGGCGTGAGGCATCATTCAGCTCATTGATATGCCACGCTGTCGCTGTCAGATGCGCCGCTAGCAGGCGCGTGAGCTGCCCGCTACCCGCGCCCACTTCAAGCAGGCGCGCAGGGGTACGGCTCTGTATCTGAGCCAGTAGCCGCTGGCAGACATGCTGCTGAATGTGTGCGTGCTGCTCATAGCTTGTGGCATGAGCAAAGTGCTGCGCAATACGCTGTTTACGCGCACTCATTGAAGCAGGGGCTGGGCACATAGGTGGAGTCCTTACAAAGCGTTATAACTGACTGATAAGGTGTTGGCAGTCGTCCATACTGACGCAGGCATTCATCACCAAGCGAATGCGTGCGCTGTGCTTGGGCACAGTCGGTGGTCGGATGGGCAGCGCGTAAAAGCCTGCTGCTTGCAGCGCTTTGGCTTTGGCGACCGTCGCTGCATTGTCGCCAAGCACGTAGGCGATAATCGGCGATTGATAATGCTGCGGTGCTGGCTGGCTGACTTGATGCGCAGGCGGAATAGCTTGGCTCAATCGTTGGCTGATGTCTGCCAAGTGCGCGCGCTTGTGCTGCAACTGCGGCATTTTGGCTAAAATAAAGCGCGTCCATGCATGGTTAATTGGCGGTAGTGCGGTGCTAAAAATCAGCGGACGCATCTGATTGATCAGCCATGCTTTGATGTCTTTTGTACAAAACAGATAAGCGCCCACTGAGGCAAATGCCTTACCAAAAGTGCCTACCAAATAATCAATCTCGGCTAAAGTCTGCGTCTCTTCTGCCAAGCCAAGCCCTGTTTCACCCAACACACCAACAGCATGTGCTTCGTCCACGTACAGCTCAATACGGCTGTCGCTGCGCTTCAGTGCCACCAATGCTGCTAGGTCAGCGCGGTCTCCATCCATACTAAAAATACTCTCAGTCACGATGATGATGCGCTCAATCTCTGCCCCTGCTTGCGCGATAAGCTCAGCCAAATGCGCCGCATCATTGTGCCGATAGCGGCGGTAATGGCAGGCGCGGTTTTGGCACAGACGAATACCATCAATGATACTGGCATGCACCAATTTGTCCGCCAAAATCAGCGTTGGGACAGGCAGCGCGGTCAAAGCAGGCAGGATACCAATATTGGCATGATAGCCGCTATTAAACACCAGCGCCGACTTGGTATCGGTCGCGGCGCGCTCATACCAAGCAGCAAGATCCGACTCTAGCGCCATCAGCTCGTTATCATTGCCTGTCAACAGCCGTGATGAGGTGGCGCTCATTTTAGGCAGACTGTCCGCTTGATGCAACTGATCAAAGAACGTCCGCTGTAGCGCGCTGTCCATACCCAACCCCAAATAGTCATTGCTGGCAATATTGAGCAGGGGTCGCCCATCGACGATGACGTGTCGCCCTTGATGATGCAGCATGGGCAACGTGCGGTATTGGTCTTGTTGTTGTAGCGCACTTAGCGCCGCGTGCAGCTTTTGCTGGTTGCTATTTTGCATAACAGGCATTCCTTTCACTCAAAATTGCGTGCAGAGGGGAGAGTATATTTACAATGATTGAGGAAGTATTGCACGAAACCGCCACTTGTAACAAAAGGTTTCATATCTCTACCTTTGTAACGCTGCCACTGATGAATCCTTGCAAAACTTAACTCGCATACCATCAAACGCTGACAGTGTTTCTGACACGATTTGTTACTATGTACTCATCGTTAGCAGGCAAGACGATAGGAAGATACTTCATACAAAACTACTTGCCTGTCCAAATTGATTTTAAGGAGATGACGATGAAAACGCTACAAAAAACATTACTTGCCCTAACTGCTGGTTCATTGATGACTGTAGGTGCACAAGCGGCCGTCTCTTATGGTAACGGCTACACTGGTCAGCCATACGTCGGCGCAAAAGTAGGTCAGTTCGATGTAGACGTAGACGGCGCAGATGACCCAACCGCATATGGTGTGGTTGCAGGCTACAACTTTGATCCAAACTTTGGTATGGAAGCTGAATACGTCGGCTCAGACGACGCAGACTTCCGTGGCGGCGATATCGATGCTAAGACCTACGGTGCTTACGGTACTTATCGCTACGCACTACCAAACACAGGCATCTATGCCAAAGGTAAACTTGGTGTTGCGAAAACTGAAGTTGAGGGTACCACTGCATTGAACTCACGCTATGAGTCAGACGATACCAGCCTAGCAGGCGGTGTGGGCCTTGGTTACAACGTGAATCCTAACTTCGGTGTTGAAGCGGAATATGACATGTTGGGTAACGATAAAGACCTAATGACTATCGGTGCCAACCTAAAGTTCTAAGACTAATGCTATAAACATATAGCAATAAGTCCATCAAAAAACGATCACATTATGTGGTCGTTTTTTTTTGCCTTTTACTTTTTATGAAAAATAGTTGTGTACTTTTGTGTATATCTCGTTATAATACTGCGCTTATTGGTGGTTGGTAATGCTGATGGTCTTATGACCTAGCATGGTTCTTGTGTTTTATGTGTTAAGGAATAGTTATGAAACTTTTGAATAAAGCTTTAGTTAGCCTGCTGTTAGGTTCAGTAATGACCATGAGCGCACAAGCTGCGGTCTCTTATACCAATGGTCAAGCGTATGTTGGTGCTAAAGTTGGTCAGTATATGCCTGATGGCGATGTGTCTGATGATATTGAAGATGCTACTTCTTATGGGTTTTATACAGGTTATCAGTTCACGCCTACTTTAGGTGTTGAAGCTGAGTACCTCACTACGACTACAGAAGAAGTATTTAACGACACTTTTGAAAAGTCAGAATACAGTGCTGATGTATATGGCTTATATGGCACACTTAATTATGTATTTCCAAACACTGGTTTGTATGCTAAAGGCCGTCTAGGTATAGCGAAAAACGAGGCAGAAGCAGAATATACAGACAAAATTGTAGGAATCAGTGATAAGCAGACCTATTCAGACTCTGGTATTGCTGGTGGTTTGGGTTTGGGTTATAGCGTCACTCCAATGGCATCTGTAGAAGCAATGTACAATATTTATCCTTCTATTGATATTGGTGACGGTGATGAATTAGACGCAACTGGCATCACTTTGGGCGCGCACGTAAAATTCTAAGCCTATAGCTATCTAGCTAAAGCGAAGATAAAAAAACGATCATATCATGTGGTCGTTTTTTTTGCTTATAAAATCTGGCCGCCAACATACAATAAACACACGGTATTCGTGAAGCGCTTTGAACGGCTATAAATAAAATATGCTATATTAAATCAATAGCTTATCAAAAGGCGGGCACTTATGGACTTGCTTTATATGATCGAACCGTGGCATTGGCTGGTACTTGGCTTTTTACTGATGATTGCTGAGATATTTATACCGACGTTTGCCAGCCTTTGGTTTGGCGCGGCGGCAGTCATTGTCGCAGCACTATCATGGCTGCTACCCATCTCTTTACTTGTTCAAGTAATCCTCTGGCTGGTGCTTTCGATTGTATTTATGTTTGCTTGGGTAAAGTACGCCAAGCCCTTGTCTATAAATCGCCGCAAGACAATATCAGGCGATAGTGAAATCATCGGTGAGACAGGGATGATTGTGGTCAAGCCGACAGCAGCGCATTCGGGTCGTGTACGTTTTAGCGTGCCTATCTTTGGCGATGATGAATGGCTTTGCCGTATTGACGAGGGCGTGGTCGAGGTGGGTGATCGGGTCGTGGTGACGGGTATCAGCGGTAACGAGCTGAGCGTAGCAGCAACCAAACAAGCGCCATTGACCAAACAGCTGACTGCCTCGGCGATGGCAAGCGCCTCTGATATGACCCCGAATATACCCAAAGCCAGTACGAGCAAACTGCATTTGGAAAAGCCCAGCCTAGACAGTGTACGTCTTAACAAGAAATTTACGGATAAGTAATGTCAAATTCTAACAACCAATGGCGGTTTTCAAGATAGTATCCCTTTGAGACGACTGCCTTGCCGTGATGTTAATCGTCATGGCATAAGGAGAGCGTTATGAGTAGTATATTAGAGAGTCTGAGCGGCGGCAGTATCGTGCTATTGGTGCTAGTGGCTTTGGTCGCCTTTACGGTATTTAAAAGTGTGCGTATTGTACCGCAAGGGTACAAATGGATTGTCCAGCGCCTTGGTAAATACAATCAGACTTTAGAACCTGGCTTGACCCTGATCATTCCTTTTATCGATAGAATTGCCTATAAAGTGACGACCAAAGACATCGTGCTGGACATTCCGTCGCAAGAAGTCATTACCCGTGATAACGTGGTCATCATTGCCAATGCCGTCGCTTATATTAATATCATGCGTCCCGATAAGGCGGTATACGGTATCGAGGATTACGCGCACGGTATTCGCAACTTGGTACAGACCTCTTTACGCTCGATTATCGGTGAGATGGATTTGGACGATGCACTCTCAAGCCGCGACCAAATCAAAGCGCTACTTAAACATGCCATCTCAGAAGATATTGCCGATTGGGGCATCACGCTAAAAACGGTCGAAATCCAAGACATTAACCCGTCTGACACCATGCAAATGGCGATGGAAGAGCAGGCGGCAGCAGAGCGTCAACGCCGAGCGATTGTCACGCGTGCTGATGGTCAAAAACAAGCGGCAATCTTGGAAGCTGACGGTCGCTTAGAAGCCTCACGCCGTGATGCCGAAGCGCAAGTGGTGTTGGCAAAAGGTTCAGAAGAGTCGATTCGCCTCATCAGTAGCGCCATGGGTGAAGAAGAAATGCCGATTATCTACTTGCTCGGTGAGCAGTACATCAAAGCCATCCGCGAGCTGGCAGAATCGGACAATGCCAAAACCGTGGTCATCCCCGCCGATATTTTGAGCACCGTCAAAGGCATGGTCGGTGATAAGTTTAAAGGCTAAATAGTAAGTAGAAAAAAAGACCCGCTATGGGTCTTTTTTATTAAATGGCTTTAGAAAAACGCTCAGGGTATTTTTGCTGCATATAGGTATCAAACACCATAGCGATATTGCGCGCCAGCAGGCGACCTTTGGGTAAAATGCGAATACCCGCCGCGTCCATATCCACGAGCTTGTCGCGCTGCATCGCGCCGAGCTGCTGGATTTCATCCAAAAAGAACGTCACCGCATCAATCCCAAATTTTTGATTCACGTCTTTAAAATCAATATAGTCGTGACACAATAGATTCATAATCACGTATTCGCGCAGACGGTCTTTAATCGAGGTCTTAATCGCTTTAACAGCGGGCATCCGCGCGCCTGATAGCGCATCAATACGCTGCTGATAGTCTTGTAAATCGGTCGCGTTTTGCAAAATATAGCGATTGCGGGCGGTGCTGATTTGGCTGATTGCCGAGACACCAAAACCAATCAAATCACAATCGCCCATCAAGGTATAGCCCTGAAAGTTGCGGTGCAGTTTGCCCGCACGCTGCGCGACCGCTAAGCTGTCATCAGGCTTGGCAAAATGGTCGATACCAATATATTGATAGCCCGCCGCGCCAAGCTGGTCAATGGTGTTGCCAAGGATGGTGAGCTTGTCGCTGGGGCTCGGTAGGTCGGCATCCTTGATTTGCTTTTGCGCTTTAAAACGCTCAGGCAAGTGCGCGTAGTTAAATACCGATAAGCGGTCGGGCGCCATCTCGATAATACGCGCAATCGTCCGCTGCATTGAGGCGGGCGTTTGCTTGGGCAAGCCATAAATCAGGTCAATATTGATAGAGCGAAAGCCTAAGTTGCGTGCTTCTTGAATAATACTTTCGATTTGCTCGGCATCGTGCACGCGATTGACCGCGATTTGTACCTCATCCGCGAGGTCTTGCACGCCAAGGCTGATGCGGTTAAAGCCCAAACGGCGCAAAGTCGCTAAGGTCTGCGCGCCCAGCTCACGCGGGTCAATCTCGATAGAATAATCGCCTTCATGGTCATCAACAAATTCAAACTGCGTCTGTAAATACTCCCACAGCGTGACCATTTCATCATCGCTTAAAAACGTCGGGGTGCCGCCGCCCAAATGCAGCTGCTTGACCACAGGTTTGTCCGCACCGTTTGGCGCTTTTAGCAGGCGTCGTTTGTATTCAATTTCTTTGAGCAGGTAGTTAAGATAGTCGCCTGAGTCACTGTTCTTCTTAGTGATGATTTTATTACACGCGCAGTAGTAGCACAGGTGGCGACAAAACGGGATATGAAAATATAGCGACAGCGGCGTGTGTGCTTCGCGCTGCTGCAAGATGTCCGCCTCGAGCGTGTCCTCAATCGGCGCAAGCTCTAGCGCGGTGGGGTAAGAGGTATAGCGCGGCGCGGCGGTATTGTAGGTCTGGATAAGCTCGGCATCGAAGCGCAGCGGCGGCATAGCGGTGCTGCGCGCTTTGGCATAAGGGTTGGGCATCTCCGCGACTGGGCGGACAGTGGTGGGCGCGTCAATTGCGCTCGCGCTTGAGTCTTGCGGGGATTGTGGGTGCATAGCCACTCCTTATTGAACCATAGGGCGTGTCTTCAATTCAAACGTCCGTGACTAAATAGGCTAAAAATGGCTAAACCTTCGGCAAACGGTGTCAAATAGCGGGTCAATATCTTGATATTACCTGCGCTATTTTCCTTATTTGCCTGCGATTTATCTCATTTTTATCGCCATTTTTAAAATAAAGACATGCTCTAATCAAATACGAACCATCATGCCGCCATTACGCTACTGGCGAGCATGACAGCGCGCTTATTATACCAAATCCCTATTAAAAGTAGGTATATCTGTTATGGATAATATAAAAACAAATGCGGTCTAAATACAAATAATGTCCACCAAAAATCTAGCACAATACACAACATTTGCACGCTTATAGAATATCTTTTATTATCAAGGCATCTACCCTTTGGAGTCGTTGTCGTTATGTCCTTTGCTCAAGTTTATACCCGCTCAGTGGTTGGGCTGCACGCGCCGCAAGTCATCATTGAAGTGCATCTGTCTCAAGGGCTGCCTGCCTTGACCATTGTCGGCTTGCCTGCCGCTGCCGTGCGTGAGAGCAAAGACCGCGTGCGCTCGGCAATTATCAATTCAGGCTTTCAATTTCCAAACAGACGCTTGACGATTAATCTTGCCCCCGCTGATTTGCCCAAAGATGGGGCGCGCTTTGATTTGCCCATTGCCCTTGGGATTTTGGCCGCCAGTGGACAGCTGGAGCTTGAGCGCTTGCGTGCGTTTGAATTTATGGGGGAGCTGGCACTAAACGGCGATGTGCGCCCTGTAACAGGCAGTCTGGCAGTGGCGCGGGCGCTGTGCGCAGAAAAGGACACCGCGCGGGCGCTGGTCGTACCGACGGATAATGGCGAAGAGGCGAGCCTCGCTGGGGACATCACGGTACTTGGCGCACCGAGTTTGCAGGCGGTCTGTCAGCATTTACGCGCAAACGATGATGCGGCGGATGTACTGCCGACCATCACGCCGAGCAATGTGTCAAGGCGCGCCAGTTACAATGTCGATTTAGCCGATGTCAAAGGACAGCACCATGCTCGCCGTGCGCTAGAGATTGCGGCGGCTGGCGGGCATTCTTTGTTATTCGTAGGACCACCAGGCTCAGGTAAAACGCTGATGGCGTCACGGCTGCCGACCATTTTGCCTGAGCTGTCCGCTGAAGATGCGCTGGAGGTCGCGAGCACCTATTCGGTCGCAGATAGTGACTATTGCTACGGCAGCCGACCGTTTCGCCAAGTGCATCATACGGTATCGGCGGTGGCGCTGGTCGGTGGCGGCTCGCGTCCTCGCCCAGGAGAGATTACTTTGGCGCATAAGGGCGTGCTGTTTTTGGACGAGTTACCCGAATTTGACCGCACGGTGCTGGAGGTCTTGCGCCAGCCGCTAGAGTCCAAAAACATCACCATCAGTCGTGCCAATGCACAGTTGACCTTTCCTGCCAACTTTCAGCTGATTGCCGCTATGAATCCGTGTCCCTGCGGCTATGATGGTGACCCGTCGGGGCGTTGCCGCTGTCGTCCTGAGCAGATTAAGCGCTATCAAGACAAGCTGTCAGGCCCCTTGATGGATAGGATTGATTTGCACATCACCGTGCCTGCGCTGCCTGTCAGCGACTTACAAAACCAGCAAGGCGGCGAACCATCGGCGCAAGTGCGCGCCCGCGTCGAAGCAGCCAATATCCAGCAATACACGCGACAAAACAAAGCCAATAGCGAGCTTAGCCCAACCGAGCTGGACAATTATGTGGTGCTCGGTAGCGGAGAGCAACAACTCATGCAAATGGCACAGCAGCGCCTCAACCTATCGGCGCGTGGCTATCATCGCGTGCTGCGTGTGGCACGCACCATTGCTGACTTGGCAGGCAGCGCACAAGTACAAAGCGCCCACTTATCGGAGGCGCTCAGTTATCGCGGTGCCTAGTTTTATTTTAAAATTATAGGATTAGGTCATCAGACAATAGCCACGCGGTCAGTTTAGCAAAGCTATCAAACACATAGGTCGGCTGACTCTCGCTAATCGGCTGCCCGTAATTGTAGCCATAAGTCACGCCAACCGTATCGACGCCCGCGCGTTGACCTGCCAAGATGTCATTGACCGAATCACCAATCATCAGCGCTTTATCCGCCGAGATTTGTAGCGTCTCGCACACATGATGTAATGGGGCGGGGTCAGGCTTTTTTTGCGGCAAACTGTCGCCGCCCATGACCACAGAAAAATGCGCTTGCCAGCCAAGCGCTTCTAAGATGTGCGGCACAAAGCGTATCGGCTTGTTGGTCACCAGCGCCAACGTATAGCCTGCCTGCTTGAGCTGAGCAAGTCCTGTATCCACATCGGGATAAGCCGTGGTCTGGCTGACATCATGCGCGGCATACACCTCTAAAAATATCGCCTCTGCGTCATCAATCTCACTCGGCGCGAGCGTCTCACTGACGATACGCTCACCACTTAGCGCGCGCGCGACCAGCATGCGTGAGCCATTGCCAATCCAGCCTTCAATGGTCGACAGTGGGTACGGCTCGCGCCCCAACTGCTGCAGCATCTCGTTGGTGGCGGCAGCGAGGTCAGGCACACTATTAATCAGCGTGCCATCAAAATCAAACATTAACAGTTGTTTATTATCTATTGTCATTATTGGTCATCCATCGTTGTTTTGGCGTATTATTGATTGTGGCTGTTATCACTCATCAAACAAATGACTTATTTTGTCTCGTCGTGATGAGCGTTAAAAAAGCGAAAAACGTAGACCATGACGTCTACTGTCTCATAAAAATAAGGATGTTGCTCATGAGTACCTTGGTGTTTTTTGCCGTTATTGGCGCGGCGATTCTGCACGCTGCGTGGAACGCATTGGTCAAAAGCGGTGCTGATAAAAAAGTCAGCATGGGGGCGGTGGTTTTGGGACACATGCCCATTGCCGTGGTGGTTTTATTCTTCGTTCCCATGCCTGCGCTTGCCAGTATGCCATACCTAGCGGCGGGTATCTTGCTGCATTTTGGCTATCAGCTGTTCTTACTAAAATCCTATGAAAAAGGCGATTTAACCCAAGTCTATCCGATTGCCCGTGGCTCCGCGCCGTTGATTGTTGCGCTGTTTTCTGTGGTCGTTTTGGGCGTTCAGCTCGATATGCTACAGACGCTCGCCATTTTGATTATTGGCGGCGGTATCATCAGCCTTGCCTTGGTCAGAAAATCAGACGGGCAACAAAACGCACAAGCTGCACGGCTCGCCTTAACCACAGGTCTGTTTATCGCCAGCTACTCTTTGATTGATGGTCTTGGCGCACGTCTTGCTGGCACGTCGCTTGGGTTTTATAGCTGGTTGACCATCGGTAACGGTTTGCTGATGGGCGCTTATTTGGGCGTTGGTGCACGCGCGGCGCTAAAAACCATCGTCACCAAAGGGCGCAAAACCTTTTGGTTCGGTGGCGGCGCGTCTTTTATCGCCTACAGCATCGTGACTTGGGCATTTACGCAAGCGCCGATTGCATTGGTCACAGCCTTACGCGAGACCAGCATCGTCTTTGCGTTACTGCTTGGGGTGTTTTTCCTAAAAGAGCGGCTGAATTTAATGAAAGTCTTTTCAACCTTTACCACCTTACTCGGCGTGGTGCTGCTGCGTTTTGCCAAATAACAAACCGCGCTTATCCATCGTCTTTATAACGCTCGCGGTGCGTATCTTTCATGTCTAAATAGGTTTGGTTTTCGCGGCACTTGTCCCATTTTTCCTTAAAGATGCGTGCCGATTCGGCTTTGATGGGGTCTTCCTCTTGACGTGGCAGCTCTTCGCGTCCATGTGCGCCGCTTTGTCCTTTTTTATCGTCAGGCACTGCGCCCTTGTACTTTTTGCCGCCTTTATGATTGGCATAGCGGCGGGCGCGGGTGTAGCCCATCTGCAAAAACTTACGCGCCATATCCGCGCCGACAAAATCATCATCGGCCAAATAATCCAAAAACATCTGATAAATAACATCGCTGCTCTCTTGTGCGACATCAGGTGTGGCAAAGCGCCAATGCGGCAAGATTTCTGACTTGTACGGCTCGACCAACAACACGCCCTGCTCACCGCGTCCGACACGATACAGCTCAGGCTGCGCGCGCAGGTCGAGGTTTTTATAATCCAGATCGTAATCAAATTCGCGCATGAGTGTATCCTTGTGACAGATAGCCCAGTATAGCGAGGCGCGGATAATAAAAAACACCCCAACTCTGTGCCGACTGTGTGCAAAATACGTTACCGCCGAAAAGCGATGTAGCAAAGGCAAAACCAACACGCATAAAAAAACCCCAAATACCGAAGCATTTGGGGTTTTTTCATATCTGTTAACGAATGGTGGCTCGAGGCAGGATCGAACTGCCGACACACGGATTTTCAATCCGTTGCTCTACCGACTGAGCTATCGAGCCGTCTTCGTTGAGGTCGCTATTAAACTAAATATCCGCGCCTGTGTCAACCCTTTTTGCCAGACTTTTTATAAAAAGGTCAAAATAGTTGGTTTTTGCGCCATTTTGGACGACTTAGCTCTTTACGCGCAGCAAATCGTATTCACTCATGATTTGGTGAATCAATGGCTCGGCGGGGATGAACTCGCGTGTACCACGGCGCACTTCGGCGTCATAAACCATTTTAATGAGTTTGCCCTCGATACCGCGATTTTCATTTTGCGGATGCACGCTTAAATATTGCAAGCGCTTGGCATCGGTCTGCCCGTCATTAAAGCAGGCGAGCGCCGCGATGGGCTTGTCATTAAACATCCCGACATACAAACAGCCACCGCGATGAAAGCTCGTAGCAATGACATCTAACGCCTCAGGCGCGTCAGGGTGGCTGTGCTGGTAGAGCGCTTGTAAGCGGGTGTGCAGCTCATTGGGGCTGCTGGGCTTTTTGATGATGGGCGCATCTAGGCGGGTGATGGGGCGCGCTTCTAATGGCATGACAGCTCCTAAGGACAGAAAACACAAGGTCAAAAAAACAGGGCAGGGCTATTTTAGCAGAATTGCGCAAATTTGCGCCTCAGTTACGCGCGTAGCGTGGCGGTCGGCGTTGGGGTTTGCTATGATGAATGACATTTATTTTTCGCCATTTTAGCTATAGAAGGTCGCTATGACAGCCAATACCCCTGCTTCTTCTACCCAAACGCCCCAAGCTACCACGCCAGCCCACCAACACGGTCGTGCGGCGCGTGTCGCCACCGTTGCCCGCGATACCGCAGAGACGCAAATCAGCTGTACGGTCAATCTTGACGGCACAGGTCAAGGGGTGATTGATACGGGCGTGCCGTTTTTGGACCATATGCTCGACCAAATCAAGCGCCACGGTCTGTTTGACCTTGATGTCAAATGTACAGGCGATGTGCATATTGACGACCATCACAGTGTGGAAGACACGGGCATCACCATCGGACAGGCATTTGCCAAAGCGCTCGGCGATAAAAAAGGCATTCGCCGCTACGGGCACTATTATGCGCCGCTTGATGAGTCACTGTCACGCGCGGTAGTCGATATTTCAGGGCGTCCAGGACTACACATGGACATTCCGTTTACCCGCTCGCACGTCGGCAGCTTTGATGTCGATTTGTTTAGCGAATTCTTTTATGGCTTTGTCAATCATGCGTGGATGACCGTGCATCTGGACAACCTAAAGGGCAAAAACAGCCATCACCAGATTGAGAGTATCTTTAAAGCCTTTGCCCGCGCCCTGCGTATGGCGTGCGAATACGATGAGCGTGCGCTGAACACCTTGCCATCGACCAAGGAGGCGCTCTAATGGCTCAAACGGTCAAAGTCGCGGTACTCGATTATGGCATGGGCAACCTGCACTCAGTCGGTAAGGCGCTAAGCGTCGTGGGCGCAGAAGTATCTGTGACCAACGACCCAAAAGTGGTCGCCGCCGCGGATAAAATCGTCTTTCCAGGGGTCGGCGCGATGCGTGACTGTATGGCGGGCATGCGCGAGGCGGGCATTGATGCGGTGGTAAAAGACGCGGTGTTTAATAAGCCTGTACTCGCCATCTGTGTGGGTATGCAGGCACTGTTTGCCAGCTCGGCAGAAAATGGCGGCACACCGTGCCTCGATATCTTGGGCGGTGAGGTGTTAGCCTTTGACCCGACATGGCGCGATGCGGCAGGGGATACGATTAAAGTCCCACACATCGGCTGGAATACCGTGAGCGAGATGGACAGCGCGCACCCGCTATGGCAAAACATTGAGGACAACAGTCATTTTTACTTTGTACACAGCTATTATTGTGCGCCTGAGGACAGCAGCATTGTCGCGGCGGTGTGCGACTATGGGCAGCCATTTTGCGCAAGTGTATTAAAAGACAATCTGTTCGCCACCCAGTTCCACCCCGAAAAGAGCCATACCGCAGGCTTGCAACTGCTCAAAAACTTTGTTGAGTGGGACATTTAACACACCTGCTGCAACTGACTTACCATTGCTGTACCAAGCATCCGTGCTTGGGTAAGATAAAGCGCGTATGGTGCAGGCAGTCATTATTGTCATCAGCGGATACGCGTCCGCATAGATGCTTGTTTGGAGTTGCTCGACTGTGCCCTTAGAGTTTTATATTCTAAAAACCAATATCGTTGATATGACTGGTTTAGAGCGTGATGCCTTACACATTTATATTGGCATCATGGTGTACGTGGCGCTGATGTGGCTGCTCCGCCGTTTTTTACCGCACTATAAAGCGGCATTGCTTGCGCTGGCAGGCGTCACCGTGGTCACGCTCATCGGTGAATATTTGGACTTACGTCAGCAGGTGGATTTTGGTCTTGAGATGCGTTTTGGCGACAGCATTCATGACATTATCAATACCTGCTTTTGGCCGTATGCGCTGTATGCGCTTGGCAGATGGACGACGTTGTTACAAACGCCGCGCCGCTACCGTTAACGGGTCTCATTCATAGAGAACGAGCAGCACAAAAAAAGGGCACTTGATAGCGCCCTTTTTATTGCCTATGAATTATCTATTTTGCCGCGTCATCATACACCGCACGCACCACCTCGCCGATGCCTTTAATACCCGCAATCAAAGTCGCCTCGTCCGCCGCGATGCTCATACGGATGCACTCATGCGCGTGCTGGAAGTCGCTGACATCAATACCCGGGAAAAAGTATTCACTCGGCACAATCAGCGTGCCATTTGCCTTTAGGCGCTGATACAGCTCAAGGGTGGTAATCGGCAAGTCCTTAAACCAGAGCCATAAGAAAATCGCGCCTTCAGGCTTATGAATCACCAAGGGATAGTCGCCCAGCTCCGCTTTTAGATTGGCAACGGCAAGGCGTGCCTGATTTTTATAAAACGGCTTAATCTCATTGTCTGACAAGTCTTTGATGGTGTCGTCTTTCACCAGCGGCGTGGCGATTGCCGCGCCAAAGCGCGTGGGCGATAGGTTGACCACCGCATTCATCGCGCTGATGGTCTCAATCACTTTTGGCGCTGCGACGATGATGCCCGTACGCACCCCAGGCAGCCCGATTTTTGAGAGGCTAAAGCACAAGATGGTATTGTCATTCCAGTTCAGCGTCACGTCCGAATAGATGATGTTCGGGAACGGCATGCCGTACGCATTATCAATAATCAGCGGCACTTCATAACGCGCCGCAAGCTCGCTCAAATGCGCCATCTCGTCATCAGTCAACACATTGCCTGTCGGGTTGGTCGGGCGCGAGCAGCAAATCGCGCCGATGCGTCCTTCTTTTAGCGCAGGCAAGTTCTCTAGCGCCTCAAAGTCCACACGGTATTTAAAAAAGCCCGTCTCACCCTCGTGCGTCACGTCTTCAATGTGCGGCGGCACGGACAAAAAGTGCTGACCATCGACATGCACATCGCTATAGCCGATATATTCAGGCGCAAGCGGCAGCAAAATCGATTTGTGTACCGTCTCACCATCTTGCACGAACTCGCCGCCAAACAGGTTAAACAAGTAAAAAAACGCGTTTTGTGAACCATTGGTCAACGCGATATTCTCGCGGGTCAGCTGCCAGTCATAATGACGGTTAAAAAACCCAACCAGCGCATCAATAAAGCCTGCGTCCCCTTGCGGGTTTGAGTAGTTGCTCATGCTGCTAAGCGCCGTGCTGGCAAGCCCATTGCCATCCGCGCCATCGTCCCCAAGCGCCTGATAGGTACGCAAAAACACCTCATTAATCGCCTCAATACGCGCAGGATTGCCCCCGCCCAGCATATTGACAGGCTGATCGCTCTTGAGCGCGTCGCCCAAGTCGTCCATCAACTGTGAGATACCCGTTTGCTCTGTAAATTGTTGACCAAATTTTGAAAAATTCATAAGACTACCGTGAGTGTAAGAAGTTTTGCGGTTGATAGGGTGTGGCTAGTATAGCAAAAGGTGGGGATGAGGGGAGGGGTGGTTTAGGAGGCGTTGGAAAATGAAAACACCCGCGTGGGTAGCGGGCGTTTTATATATAGTCAGTTCACTATAAAATCGATACGATGAGATTAAACGCTATTTTTCGCAGCCTCTAGAGACGTAGCCACAGCAAGCAAAAAAATAGCGTTGAATCAAATGAATTTATTGTCCTGTATCTCTTTTATTTAGACTGGACTATAAGCTACTCAAGATAATAGTTATATAAGTACATTCCCTGTTGTTAAGGTTAAACCGCTCTCTAGTCAACTATCGTTAGTTAGTCAAAAGTCTATTAAGTAATAATGGCATTTAAAGAAGTAAATTCAGCGAATAGCTATAAATTCATTATCTAAACAACCTTTGTACTGCCCTCAAGATTACGAGGACGAATGCTTTTGAGTAAGTAACAAAAACTATTATCTTCAGCTATGGCAATATAGTTAGATTTAGCATCGTCTAGCAACTTTCTTTCTTTAATTAGTCTATACTTCCAATTAGGAAATCCTTCAGGTTTATCGAATTCGATGGCGATCTCTTGCATGTCCATGGTCTTAAGCTGATAGATCAACTTTTTGAAAAATTCAGCGTAACCATAATTAAGTAAGTACTCAATTTCTCTATAATTATCTATTAATTTGCGCTTATTCATTCCTTCAAGGTACCAATAGGACTGCCAATAATCATAAAAATTATAGCTTGAGTCAACCTCAATAGTTAGTAAGGCTCTTCTTAGGTCATTAGTCAAACAACTTCTTTCGCTCAAATATTTAAGAAAAATTGCTGATATATCAGAAAAATTTTCATCATCAAAGTTATTAAAGTCCGCTTCGTATTCTATACAATCAAAAATAAAACCTAGACGACCACGTAGAGTATCAGTATCTTCTAGCTTATGAATAAAATTTTTTCTAGTAGGGTCTTCTAGTATGAGATGTGCTTTAGCTCTTTCCTCTTTAATCTGTGAATCAGAGAACCTCGAGGCAATATGATTAGAATGATCAGCTAAAAAGACGTAGATATTAGAGCTACCTTCAGATAAGTCGGATATCAAATTCAGAACCCCTGTGAACGCTTGAGGGCTTCGAATTATACTATTCCTATTACCTGTTGCTTCAATATTACCAAAAGCAATAATATTTCTAATTACTCTCATCCAGTTATTATATAATTCAGAATCAAATTTTTTGCTCTCATTTAAGTTCTCAAAATACTTTATTTGAGCAAATAATAGTACTTTCTGAGTATAAGAGGCTTCGGATGTATTAGTTAAAACTTCATGAAGCAAGTTAACTTCTGGTTGATGTTCAAAAAGTTGCAAATTAATATTTTTTTCTAAAAATTCAGGATAATTATCAGCTAACAAATCAAAATAATTAATCAATCTTTTAAAGACTAATAAATCCAAACGTTCAATAGTAATATTATGCGAATTGTCTTGCAGGAATCTAATTAAATCACTATTACTATCAGATTTCTCACTAAAAGCTGAATCAACCATAGTTACGAAAGCTATAAACCGTACAAAGGATTCATCTGTTGATGTATTTACTCTAAAGTTACTCCAAAAAAAATCAGTCCATTTTGTATCGATTTTGACCTTAAAAGTATCTTCAATATGTATATTGTCTTCCCATTTATTATCAAAAACTTTTTTTTCTATACCAGCTTTTAGGTTCTCGAAAGTAGTTAAAAGTTTACCTCTAGCATTCATTTTAATATATAAATCATCTGTTAAACCTAAGTTTTCAAGTTCAATATAGTAAAATTTAATAATGTTATCTTTGGTTAACTTATTCCATATATCTTCTATATCATTAAAATTTTGATGAATATCATCAAGCGTATTTAGCATGGCACTAATGGTAGGATCACTTTTCCATGATAAGAAAAACCAAGACGAGTCTTTGATCATCGTACTAAAAATTTTTGGATCAGGTGAAGTACCTATTTTAGATTCTAAGTCATAGAAGTTACTCAAGTTATCTACTAGTTCTCTACAAAAATCGCGCGAAGTCATACGTGTTTCATAAGAGAAATTTTTAAGTAAATTATATTCGTTATAAGGAACTTTATCTACCATGCATACATAGCAATGAAGTAGAAAAAGTGTGGTTAAGCGCTGTTGTCCATCTAAAGGTTGGAAGTTATTATCATCTATACTTCCATATATAAAATCTAACATAAGAACTTCGTTTTTAGACAAACTATCATGGAGAGCTTTAAGGAACTTAGTTCTTACTTTTTTTTGGTTATCTCGACCTTGAGCATAATCTCTCTGAATAATAGGCACTTCAATTGGATATTTTTCAAGTAATTGATAAAAAGTCAATAATTCGCCTTGATATTTGCTTTCATTTTCCATAGTCAACTCTTAATATAGTTAAATTCTTCTAAAGTTTTAATTAAATCTTTTTCATAGTTGTCTTTATCTTCATCAGTCCAAAAAGATATTTTTGGAGGATAAGAACTAAAATATTTAAGAAATAAGTTTTTTGTACAAATAGGTATAAAAATACCTTTTTTGTCTCTATCGATAATGGTTTTTCTTTTAATTGGAAAAACAGCATTTTTATAACTTCTATTAGTAGTAGAGTCTAAAAGAGTTAAGTTAAATAAGCTGTCTATGTCATCGTCTAGATTTATCTTAGAGTTAAAATGATCATTTATTTCTTCAAATAGTACATTAAAACCTTCTGTATCATTATTATCCCAGCTGTCAATTCTATCTATTAAACCACTTTCAGGATCTAGTATTTCTACATCTATAAAAATCTTCGCATCTTGTAACCATTGTTGTTTATTTTTATCGTCTGGTATTTTAGTTTTAATTGAGGTTATGTGTTCAATATCCCATTTCTGATTTTCATATAAATTAAAGGGAAAGTATGAATTGTCTGTATCGCTAGAAAGCATAGTTATAATGTTATATAAAAGTAAGACTTTTCTAACATTTTTTATATCACTATATTCTAAGTCTGTTATTGTTATATTCTTTAAACTAAGCTTTATCTTTTGGTCTAAGTAACTTTCAAAATCTGATTTTTTCATATTTGTAGATTCTTTATATAACTCCTTAATACTTACTATATTAACAGATATCAAATAGCCAATTTTATGGTATAGATTTCTTTCATTAAACCATTCATAGAATCTATTATAATAGTCTTTAATTTCATGCCAGTTTTTGGATAAAGCCTCATTATCTGATGATTTGAATTTACCATTAAAAAACCTAAATGTAGCAAGGTTATCATTAGGATCAATGTTTTCATTCATCAAGTCAAAAATAAATTCTATACGATTAATGAATTTAGCTTCCTTGTTCAGGAAATACCAGAATCTATCATCTTGTAGCGAATTTTCAATTCTATCCCATTCATTTGCTATTTCTAATTGGCGGAGTTTTAATTTATTGTCTTGTTCTATAAAATTAGAACTATTTAAGAACAATGCTTTTATTAATTCCGAGTTAGTAAGTGGTATTTTACCTATGTTAATACGAGAAAATATCGAGATAGAATCGTTCTCTATACTTTCATACCAAATAACTTTAGACTCAAATTTAAATTTAGAGCGAAATTTAAATTGATCAAAAATATGAGTTTCAGACTTATCTTCAAACCACTTCGAAATAGCTATATAGGCTTTAGATATATAATAGAAGTCTATATTATCCTCTTTTACTTTCTGATTGTCTTCTAAATTTTTTAAGAAGTAACCAGAGTTTGGTCTGGTTTCATAATTTAAGTCGAAGATTTTATCTCTTTTGCTTTCTTTAAAATCTTGGTTCAAATAATAAAGTATTAAATAAATTGTAGTTAGTCTCTGTTGTCCATCTATGACCTCAAAAGAATCATCACAAGATTTTTTTATTACTATAGGTTGTAAACAATACCAAGTATTACTATCAGGATCAGAATCAATAGGCCGAGGTATGAAGCTATCAATATCATTCAATAGTTCTAATACTTCTGTTTCAGTCCATCTATACCCTCTTTGATAGGCTGGTATCATAAAACTGTAATCTCGAAGCTCGTTAATTGTCTTAAGCTCTAAAGTGTTATATTTAGTTTCCATAATCATCATTGTCACAAATTAGTTAAAAACTTATCACTATTTCTAACAGTTTTTGTAATTAAATACAATGTTTAATTTTCTTATTTGATAAGTACTTTTTTAGTACTATGAAGTGTAAATTTAATTGGCAAATAATAGTGAATAGCAACTGTTCACTATAACTCCTAAATCATCGCCCGAACCCTTGCCATAATCCCGCGCCCAATCACCAAGCGCACATAGACAATCGCAATAATCAGCAGCACCGCGAGTAGGGCAGCCAGCCCAAGTGCGAGGGTCAGCCACGGCATACTAAAGCGCAAATCAAACCAATAGGTAATCAGCAGCCACGCGCCAGCGGTCGCAAGTGCGGTCGCAAACACCGCCGCACTCATCCCAAGGACACCAATCTCTAGCATATTGAGCGCGTACAAATCGCGCTTTTGCATCCCGAGCAGGCGGAACGACGCGCTGTCTTGAATGCGCTCTTGTGATGTGGACAGTAAAGAGCTGATGAGCACCATCAATCCCGTAAACAGCGCGAGCAAGGTAAACACATACACGAGGCGGCTCATCTGCTGCACCAGACCCTGTATCTGCTCGGCGACCTGCGCGCCATTGATGGCGGTGATGCTCGGGAACTGCCGCGACAGCACGCCCTGAATCTCGGCGATGCGCGCATCAGGGACGTGCGCGGTGGCAAACTGGATTTGCGGCGCTTTGGACAAAAAGGTCGGCTCAAATAAGAAATAAAAGAACGGACTCGGACCGCGCTCATAGCGGGTACGGATACTGCTGATGGTGCCTGTGACCTGAATGCCTTGGATATTAAACACCAGCGTGTCGCCCATACCCACGCCCAGCATCTCGGCGGCGGTATCGAGGATGGACAGCGGCTGCGCCTCTTGTAGGCTCGGCGCGGTGTCGCCGCTGCTCTCAGGATACAGCGCATCGCCATTGACACTGTCGGTGACAAATTCGGTCTCCATGAGCGTGTCGGTATAGCTTAGATTAAATACCCGCGTGGGGTCATCAAAGCCTTCTTTGGTCTCAATCTCAGCGGCAGGCACACCGTTTGCGGACAGCAGTCGTGCGCGTATCACAGGGTAATATTGCACAGGCACGCCGAGCAAGTCATTAATTGCGGTATGCTGCTCGCTCTGCACATCGAGCAAAAAGATATTGGGCGCATCGTCAGGATAAGCGGTGATAAACTGCGTATTGATGCTGTGATTGAGCGCGGCAATCAAGGTCAGTACCGCGACCGACAGCGCAAGGGTGACAAAGAACAGCGCCGATTGATTGCCCTTACGCGCCAGATTGTGTACCGCCATGCGCTGCATCCAGCCTGTGCGGTAGCGCTTAGCAAGCCATGCCAGCGCGCCCAGCCACAGCCGTGCAATCAGCCAAAACACCCCGACCAAGACAATAAGCGCGGCAAACAGCTGCGCGCCCAGACGCAAAGACGCCACTTCATACGATAAAAACGCATACAGCCCCGCACCGACTATCAGCGTCCATAGAATAGACTTGGGCGAAAAGCGTGTGCTTTCTTCTACATTGCTGTGTCCGTTTAATAGCGCAATCGGTTGGGCGCGGCGCAATAAGCCAAGCGCGCGATAGGTGATAATCACGCTCAGCGCAACGGCGATGGCGATGGTCTTAAGCACGCTCAATGGCGCGACCGTCAAGCCGAGCTCGGCAGGCAAAATCGCCGCCATATACGGCTGTGCGAGGGGCAATAGCGCACTGCTTAGCAGCAGCGCAATCCCTGAGGCGAGCAGCGCCATCATCACCATCAGGCGCTGATAGCTGCGCTCAATCTGCGTGCGCGTCTCACCGAGGGCGAGGCGCATGGCGTTGGCGGCTTGTTGCTTGGTGACAAAGGCAGTGATGATGCCATACATGGCGACCGCCGAGAGCAGCAGCACCGCGATGACCAGCAGTTTTAAGAACAGCAGCACATTGTCCGAGATTTGCGACAGCGAGGTGTCGGCGTCACTGGTGTCGGACAGCTCAATATTGGGATAGCGGGTGAGGGTTTGGGTGAGGTTGTCTTTGAGCTGCGCCTGGTTGTCAGGCGTTGCCGCGATGGCGATGCGGTAGCTGACACGGCTGCGCTGTCCCAGCAGTTCAGTTTTATCAAGGTCGGCTTGGCGCATCATCACCCGCGCACCGATACCAAAGGCGCTGAGCGGACGGTCAGGCTCAGTGATGAGTACATCCGCAATGGTAAATTCGGCTTCACCGATGCGTACCGTATCGCCAATCTTTGCGTTCAGTCCCGTCAGCACTTCAGGCGCGACCAGTACCGTGTTTTCTTTTAATACCTCATCAAAGGGTTTGTCCGATTGCAAGCGCACATTGCCATACAGCGGGTAGGCGGGCGAGATGCCTTTAAGCCTTGCTAAGAGCGTATGCGTGGGCGTAATCAGCATCGCGCTAAACTGCTCGTCATAGACCACATCGTCTTTATCGAGCGTATTGACGGTTTTTAGTACTTCGGTAGGCCATTCTTGATTGCCGCTTAGGACGATATCACCCCCCAGTAGCGCGCGCTGATTGTCCGTCACGTAAGTGTTGACCGTTTGCTGGATAGAGTCGAGCGCGAGATAAGTGGCGAGTGACAAGCTTAAGGTCACTACCAACAACACAGGATAGACCCACAGCCGCCACCAGCTGCGCGTCAGGGCCTTACTGCCCAGCGTGCCTTGTAGCCATTGCGATAGCGCGTTTGTCTTGGGTAGGGCAGCGTCGGGTGCTGGGTTGGTTTGCTTCATGAGTCTTGTATCCGCCCATCGTGCATGACGATGACACGGTCGGCGAGCTTGGCAAGCGCCGCATCGTGGGTGACGATGACCAGTGCCGCGCCCACTTCACTGCGTAAGTCTAAGAGCAGCTGCATGACCTGTTCGGCATTGTGCTCATCAAGGTTGCCTGTCGGCTCATCGGCAAACACAATCTGTGGATTGGCGACCAAGGCGCGCGCCACCGCCGTACGTTGCTGCTCGCCGCCTGAGAGCTGGGCGGGCAAGCTGTCGCGGCGATGGGAGAGACCAACCGCTTCAATCAATGCATCGACCCGCGAAGGGTCGGGACGGCGGGCAATGTCTAAAGGAAAAGCGATGTTTTCTGCCACGCTCAAGGTCGGTAGCAGATGAAACGACTGAAACACAAAACCCATTTGCTGCTGGCGAATCGCGGCAAGCTCGTCTTCACTTAACTTATGCAGCGCTTGCCCTGCCAAATGTACATCGCCCGCATCAGGATAATCGAGCGCGGCGAGCAAGCCAAGCAAGGTCGATTTGCCCGAGCCAGACTTGCCCATGATGACCACAAATTCACCTGAATTGACAGTGATATCCACCTCTTTAATGATGGGTAGAGACTGCGTGCCCACTTGTACGGTCTTGGTCAGGTTGCGCCCCGTCAATAACGGCGCGCTGTCGGTAGCGTTGGTCACTGGCTGCTCCCTTCGCTTGGTGTGTCGCTTGCTTTTTCATCCATGGTGTCATTAAGGATGGGCAGTAGGGCGGGCAAGATATTGTCATTGACCACGATGCGGTAGCCTTCAGCGGTCGGGTGAATGGCGTCACTTTGGTTCAGTTGTGGATTGGCGGCGACCCCTTTTAAGAAAAAGGGGATTAGCGGCACGTCCATATCTTTTGCCACACGCGGATAAATCGCGGCAAAGTCCGCCACATAGCCTGAGCCAAGATTGTCATAGATTTGCATCCCGCCCAAGATGACCTTGCTATTGTTCTCGCGCAAGGTTTTGATAGCGGTGCGGATATTGTCTTCGATGATGGGCACATCGATACCGCGCATGGCATCGTTCGCGCCGATGATGAGCAGGGTAATGTCAGGCTTGGTCTGCGATACCCAGTCGAGGCGATTGACCATGCCTGTGCTGGTCTCACCGCTCAAGCCTGAGTTAATCACCGTCACGTTGGGATAGCCCATGTCTTTGAGACGCGCTTCTAGTTGCGCGGGGTAGTTTTTGTCTGCATCGACGCCGAGACCTTCGGTTAAGGAGTCGCCAAGCGCCAATACCGTGACTTTTTCATTGCGTATCTCGGTGGGCGTGGCGGTGCTGTCATTGATGCTATTTACCGTTGGGGCTTGGGTGCTGGTATTGTCTGCTGTGCTGCTATTGACGGTATCGCTGGTGTCGTCAGCGCTCTTTTGGCAGGCGCTCAGCCCCAATGCGCCCGTCAGCATCACAGTGCTGATGAACCAAAAAAGGCGTTTGCTTGCAGATTTGATGGTCAGTGTTTCGGTTGGTTTGCTGGCTGGTATGTCGGTGCGGTCGTGCCCTGTCATGCGCTTGTCCTCTTTTTTTATCCATCGAGTGTATCAAAAAAGCCGACTGACAAACGTTGTCCAAGTTTTATAGAAGGTGTGTTTTTAATGAAACGGCTGTCACGCGCCATTCACTCGTCACTGGCAGTGCCATCAATCATCATGGGTCGACTGACTTGCCATGCCAAAAGCACATTGATAATCATCAATACCAGCATCAGCCATAACGCCAGCTGCCAACTGCCCGTCTGTTCATGCAGCCAGCCGCTGCCCAAAGGACCAAAAAATGCCAGCAGATAACCGACGCTTTGCACCATACCCGACAAGGTACTCGACTCCTCAGGCGTGTGCGTGCGTATGGAGAACAGCATCATGCTTAATGTAAAAATAAGTGAGCAGCCAAGCCCCATAAGCATCGACCATAACCACGCCAGCGTCACCGAGGGCGACAGCATCCCCGCCACGCCGACGACGTTTAATACGGCTGCGCCAACGGACAGCGTCCGCAGCATCGAGTAGCGGCTCATCAGCCACGTCAAGCTGACAATCGCGATAGGACCCATAAACTGAAACAAAGACCCCATAGAGGCGGCTTGGGTCGCGGACAAGCCTTTGGACAGCCAAATGGATGGCAAAAAACTGGCCACGGTATAAAACAGCAGCGACTGGATACCCATAAATATGGCAATCTGCCACGCTAAAGGGATGCGCCACATAGAGCGCGCCGCTTTTTGAGCCGTGCGGGTCGGGCGCTTAGCGGCAGTGCCGAGATGTCGCTTCAGCACCCACCACACCACCAGCGCCGCGATACCGAAGCCTGCCCACGCGCCCAGCGCCCACTGCCAACCGACACGCTCGGAGAGCGGCAGCACGCTACCTGCCGACACCCCTGCCGATAAGGTCATGGTCAAGCTGAGCACGCCAGTCATCAGTGAGATGTGCTGCGGGGCATGCGCTTTGATAATCGGAGCCGCAAGGGTATTGGCAAAACCGATGGCGAGCGTCAGCACTGCTGTACCAGTTAAAAACCCCAGCCAAGAGACCCACACCACGCGCAAGATGATGCCGAGCGTCAACAGCCCAATCATGGCAATCAAGATATTCTCAAGACCATAGCGGCGACCCAGCGCAGGCGATATTAACGAGCCCAAGGCAAATGCCAGCATCGGCAATGCGCCCAGCCAACCAATTTGCATGGCGGATAAGGACAGCGCCTCTGAGATAACAGGGGCAATCGAGCCGAGCGCCACGATGGGAGCGCGCATGTTAATGGCGAGCAATATCAGCGCCGCAATCAACAACCAAAAGGTCAATCGGCTGGTGTTGCTGCGAGCAGTGGTGGCTGGCGGGCTGGTCGGCTTAGAAGTGGCAGGCGAAACGGACATGATGACCTCGTGTCATCGACGGGTACATACAGCGCTTGGCTGCGTTAGGCGGCAAAGAGTATGAACGCCGCCACAAAGGGCAGTGACAGAGTCACAGGTGATGGGAATATGGGCTTATACCGATTTGCCGAGCTGGGCTGCTTTTGCCGCAGTCTCTCGTTGCTCCGCCATCAGTGAATCGCACTTGTTGGGGTCATCACCACAGAATGAACATCGCTCGTCGCCCATCAGCTTAGCCACACCGCCGCACGAGCCTTTGAGTGGCTGTTTTTTGACCATATAGCCAATACCCATAAATAGGAAAAACAGCACAAACACGCTAAAGGTAATGGCAAGCATAGGAAGCAATTGACTTAACATAATAAAACCTCAGTGCCAAAAAAATGAGTCAGTCACCCAAAGAATACAGGTAAATATCAAACAGGGTAACTGACTGTAGTATAACAAATTTTGTTCATCAAAGAGCGACTGGGTGGTTACGGTGCTTTGTCCGCACGTAACTGCTGCATGGCATCGGTTTGTACCACTTGCCAATCATCAGCGCTGTGCTCAGATTTATTTAACGGCACATCGTCTTTGGGCACGACAAATAAGGCGGCGATATTGTTTTTCTTCGCCGTCTCTAGCGCTTTTGGATAAGGCATGGCCGTCAACGCGGTTGCCCATGCGTCCGCCACCCCGACAGAATCGGCAGACACCGTGACCGAAGGCGCACCGCCGACGATAGGTTTGCCCGTCAATGGGTCGATGGTGTGGCTGTAGCGCTCCCCACTAAAGACGATAGAGTTGCGATAATTGCCTGAGGTGGCAAGGTGCATCTGATTGTCCGACTGTATCGGCTGGCGAATGGCGGCGATGGTCACACGCTCGCTCACCGTACTGCCTTGGATGGGTGCGTCAATGGCGATTTGCCACGGTTGTTTTTGTGCATTGACGCCCAAGGTCGATACCTCACCGCCAATCTCAACCATATAGTTGATGACGTTATAGCGGTTTTTGAGCACATCGGCGATGACATCCACGCCATAGCCTTTGGCAACGGCCGAAAAGTCCAGCCCCACACCGTCTTTGGTCTTATACAGTTGCTTGTCTTTTTCGATGACCGCATCAAAGTCAATCAGCTGATAGGCTGCATTGATTTCTTCGGCACTTGGCGGACTTTGCAGGCGGTCGACGGTCATGGTGCTGCCAAAGCCCCACGTCTCAATAAGTGGCAACACGGTCGGGTCAAATGCGCCGCCCGATTGCTGATACACCGTGCGTGAGATGTCGAGCACGCGCGCAAAATCATCGTCGATGGCAATCGGCGTATTGGGCGCTAAGCGATTAAATTTTGAGATGGTCGAGTCTTCTTGATAGGTCGACATGCTCTTATTAATCTCTTGTAAGCGCGCGTCAATCGCTGCTTTGACCTCAGTCTCATCCGCGCCTTTAGGCAGCTGATAGCTGATGTGGTAGCTGGTGCCCATCGTTTCACCTTGCAGATAGTCGTACTCTACCTTTTGGTCACAGGCGCTCAGCAGCACACCCGTTGAGAGTACCAATACACTGTGACGGATGGCGATGGCGGTTGTGGATTTTTTTACAGACATAAGCGAATCCAAACTAAAAAAAGGAATAAAAAAAAGAGCGCCATGACTGACGCTCCTTAGGTACATTATCGGGTACTTTTGCTTTTCGGGTCAAGGCAGTAGCAGGGACGCTACCGTTTAGCCACCGAAGTCATCAAGCATGATGTTTTCATCTTCAACGCCTAGGCTGTGGAGCATATCAATCACAGCGGCGTTCATTACCGGTGGCCCACACATGTAGTATTCACAGTCTTCTGGGTTCGGATGGTTTTTCAGATACTCTTCTAAGAGTACGTTATGAATAAAGCCTGTGTAGCCATTCCAGTTATCTTCTGGTAATGGGTCAGACAGTGCCACGTGCCATTCAAAGTTATCAAACTCTTCAGCAAGCTGGTCATAGTCTTCTACGTAGAACATCTCACGCACCGAGCGCGCACCGTACCAAAAGCTGATTTTGCGATCAGAGTTTAGACGCTTGAGCTGGTCAAAGATGTGCGAGCGCATCGGTGCCATACCTGCACCACCACCGATAAAGATCATTTCCGCTTCGGTCTTCTTAGCGAAGAACTCACCATAAGGACCCGATACGGTCACTTTATCACCTGGTTTTAGACTAAACACCCAAGAGGACATTTTGCCTGGTGGGATATTGTCTGGACCACGCGGCGGTGGACTTGCGATACGGATGTTAAACTTGATGAGGCCTTTTTCTTCTGGGTAGTTCGCCATTGAGTACGCGCGAATCACAGGTTCATCGACCTTTGAGACGTACTTAAAGATGCCGAATTTTTCCCAGTCTTCTTGATACTCTTCAGCAATCTCGAAGTCTTTGTAATGCACTTCATGCGGTGGCGCTTCTAGCTGCACATAACCACCCGCGCGGAAGTTCACCTCTTCGCCTTCAGGAATCTTGAGTACCAGCTCTTTAATAAAGGTCGCAACGTTATCGTTTGAGATAACCTCACATTCCCATTTTTGAACATCAAAGAACTCAGGGTCAATCTCGATTTTCATGTCTTGTTTTACAGACACCTGACAAGCAAGACGCATGTTGTCGCGGATTTCACCTTGGGTGAAATGTCCTTCTTCGGTAGGTAGAATCGAACCACCACCGTCAATAACACGGCAGCGACACTGCGCGCACGTACCACCGCCACCACATGCTGAAGACAAGAAGATGCCTTCGTTTGCAAGGGTCTGCAGCAATTTACCGCCCGCTGGGGTCACTACATCATTATCGGGATTATCATTGATATGGATGGTAACGTCACCTGAGCTGACCAATCTTGAGCGTGCCATCAAAATAATGGCAACCAAACTCATGATGATCAAGGTAAACATAGCCACGCCACCAATCGCCGTAGCATAATCCATGATATGTATCCTTAATCTATGGGGTAGGGGACGGGTAAACCTGAGCCCCTACCGAATAAATGAATTAAATAGGTCAAATAGCCACTTTAGTGATTAGATTGACATACCACCAAACGACATAAAGCCAAGTGACATGAGTCCAACCGTGATAAAGGTGATGCCTAGACCACGTAGCGGCGGTGGGATGTCTGAGTATTTAAGCTTCTCACGAATACCCGCCAGCGCTGTGATGGCAATCGCCCAGCCGAAGCCTGCGCCCACGCCATAAACGACCGACTCACCAAAGTTGTAGTCACGCTCAACCATGAACAGTACGCCACCCAAGATGGCACAGTTTACGGTAATCAAGGGTAAGAATACCCCAAGTGCGTTGTACAGACTCGGTACGAACTTATCC
Source organism: Psychrobacter aestuarii (assembly GCF_904846035.1). GTDB lineage: Bacteria > Pseudomonadota > Gammaproteobacteria > Pseudomonadales > Moraxellaceae > Psychrobacter > Psychrobacter aestuarii. The sequence continues at coordinate 1,449,210 of NZ_CAJGYT010000001.1, read as the reverse complement.
AAGAACATCTCAAGAATCTGTACGGTCGCTGCAATCAAACCAATATAACTCAATAAGCCTAGAAAGCTTAGGTTGATGTTTGGAAAGCCTGCCCACGCAAGCGCGCCATCTTTTAGGATGAACTGGAACAACAGGTTGTTTAAGGGTACGGTGATACCCATCACCACCACAACAGCCACACCAAGACCAATCGCGGTCGATACTTTCTTAGATACGGCCAAAAAGGTACACATACCTAAGAAGTAGGCCAGCGCCATGTTCTCGATAAAAACTGAGGTAATAAATAGACTGATATAGTGTCCCATTAGTGACCGCCTCCGTGTGCCATGCCTTTTGATTGCGGCTTCATCACGTACTCAGGGTCTTCAACCTGTTCAGGTTTCCAGATACGTACGATGGTGATAAACAAGCCAATGATAAAGAATGCAGACGGTGGCAGTAGTAGCAGACCGTTTGGTAAGTACCAGCCGCCATCAGTCACAGGCTGCAATAGCGTGATGCCAAACCAGCTGCCGGCACCAAAGATTTCACGGATACTGGCAACGAATAGCAATACTGCTGAGTAGCCAAGACCGTTACCGATACCATCCATAAAGCTTGGAATCGGTGGGTTGCTCATCGCAAACGCTTCAGCACGACCCATCACGATACAGTTGGTGATAATCAAACCAACGAATACCGACAGACCTTTACTGACGTCATAAGCGACCGCTTTTAGTACCTGATCAACCAAAATAACCAGCGATGCAATAATCGTCATCTGCACGATAATACGGATGCTCGATGGGATTTTGTTACGGATGATTGAAATAAAGAAACTTGAAAACGCAGTGACCAGTGACAATGCCACACACATGACCAATGCGTTTGACACACTGGTGGTGACCGCCAGCGCCGAACAGATACCAAGGATCTGTAGCGCGATGGGGTTGTTGTCAAAAATCGGCGTGGTTAAAATGCTTTTTGTGTCAGCCATATCATGCCTCCTTGCCACTTTGAGCGGTAGCGTCAGCGCTGCCAAGCGTCTGACCACTCTGTTTACGCAACTGGTCTAAGAAAGGCTTGTAGCCTTGCTCACCGAGCCAAAACTGAACCATATTGCTCACACCGCGACTCGTTAGCGTCGCACCACTGATGCCATCAACGTAGTTGTCACGTGGTGTACCTGCTTTGGTCACACCCGTTGCCACATCGCCTGACTCATCATAGGCATGGATACCATTCCACTGTGCGCGCCATTTTGGCTCTTCGATACGTGCGCCCAGACCTGGGGTTTCTTTGTGCTCATAAAAACTGATACCTTTGATGGTATTTAAGTCTTTTTCTAGCGTTAAGAACCCATAAATCGTACCCCACAGACCATAGCCTTTGATGGGCAATACCACCAAGTCAGGCTGACCGTTTGCGTCTTCTTTCACATACACTTTCGCAAATTTTGGCTTACGACCGATACTGGCAGGGTCGTTGTCGCCCAAATCTTCGCTCAGTGCCTGATTTTTTGAGGCTTGATCGGCGTCGTAGTTGTTGACATCGTCGATGCCCGCTTCTTGTAGCTGGGCATCATCAGCGTACATGCCGCTGTCTAAATCAACGATTTTAACGTCAAAGTCTTCAAAGCGCTCAGCCACATCGTTGTTGGTGTCTGAGGCAGGATCAAACAGATCTGCCGCGACCAAGATGTTTTTGTTGCGGTCAAGACGGGCGTTTTCGACCTGCGCGGGCTTTAGACCGACCGCCACCGCCGAAACCAATACTGAACACACCAAGCACAGCGTCAGTGCCACACTGATGGTTTTGAAATTGTTACTTTTGGGCTTGGACATAGCGAACCCTCCGTGCAGTTTGGCGTTTGATGTTTGCTTGGGTCACAAAGTAGTCAAACAATGGGGCGAATAAGTTGGCAAAAAGAATAGCAAGCATGATGCCTTCTGGGAACGCTGGGTTGACCACACGGATAAGTACCGTCATAAAGCCAATCAAAATACCATACGCCCAGCGGCCTTTGTTGGTGTGCGCTGCTGACACAGGGTCAGTCGCCATAAATACCGCACCAAAGGCAAAGCCACCGATAACCAGATGCCAGTAGAATGGCAGGCTCATCATCAAGTTGTCTTCTGAGCCAATCGCATTGAACAGTAGTGAGGTGAGGATAAGACCAACCACACAGCCTGCCATGATGCGCCATGAAGCGATACGTGTCCATAGTAGACCGACCGCACCGATTAAGATGGCAAGGGTTGAGACCTCACCGATACTGCCTTGGATGTTGCCAAAGAAAGCATCGCTCCACGTGATGGCAGTGCCATAGGCATCGGTAAACTGCTCAGGCGTGACGCCAAGCGCAGCAAGACCAAGCGGCGTTGCACCAGAGAAGCCATCAACCGCTGTCCAGATAGAGTCACCAGACATATAAGCGGGGTAGGCAAAATACAAGAACGCACGACCCGATAGGGCAGGGTTCAGGAAGTTTTTACCTGTACCACCAAAGACTTCTTTGGCAACCACGACACCAAAGGTAATACCAAGCGCCACTTGCCATAGAGGAATATCAGGTGGCAGACACAAGGCAAAGAGTACCGAGGTCACAAAGAAACCTTCGTTAACTTCATGGCCACGTACGACCGCAAAGATAATCTCACACAAGATACCAACGGCGAAGGTGACGATATAAATCGGCAAGAACTGCATTGCTCCATAGACAAAGCACGCCCAGATATTGTTAGGGTCATAGCCGACCATACCGGTAATCATGGTGCGCCAGCCGTCGGGCTGCAAGCCTAGATTGGTAATCGCCATCAATGCTTGATGACCGACGTTGTACATCCCCCAAAACATCGCTGGGAAGGTACATAGCCATACGGTAATCATGATGCGCTTTAGGTCAATACCGTCGCGCACGTGTGATGATGCATACGTCGTCGAGCTTGGCTGACGCAAAAACGTATCGAACATCTCAAAGACCGCATAGTACTTTTCGTGCTTGCCACCTTTAGTAAAAGACGGCTCCATACGATCGAACATATTGTGTAAAAATTTCATCGCAATTAGCCCTCCAGCTCAATACGCGTCAAGTTGTCGCGCAAGATGTCACCGAACTCGTATTTGCCTGGAGAGACAAAGGTGCATAGCGCCAAGTCTTCTTCATCAAGCTCAAGTACGCCCAAATCGACGGCAGTGACGATGTCTTCAACAATCAGCGCACGCAGCAATTGGGTGGGTAGGTAATCTTGCGGCATGACCTCTTCATAGACACCAATTGGTACCATGGCACGCGGTGAGCCGTTTGTCGTGGTGGTAAAGTTGTATTTTTTGCCACCAAAAAACTGTGAAATATAAATCGGTAGCTTAGAGAAGCGATTGCCGCCTGCACTTAAGAAGTGGAATGCAGGGCGCTCATAGCCTTCAGGTAGGGCGCTGATTTGGTTGTGAAAACGACCCAAGTACGCCACATTAGGGAACAGCTTGCGACCTGAGAGCACAGAACCTGAAATCACACGGTTGTCGCCTGCAGCGAGCAAGCCTTGAGTCATGGCGGTCACATCAGCGCCGCGCTCGGTGCTCATAAGCTTCGGTGTGGTAATGGCAGGACCTGCCACACTCACAAGGCGACGCGTGTAGATACGACCTGTGGTGAACAGCTTACCAATCGCAATCACGTCTTGATAGCCAATCGTCCATACGGTCACACCGCGTGCGATAGGATGCAAGAAATGAATGTGCGTGCCAGCAAGACCCGCTGGATGCTTGCCTTGAAAGCTGTGGTATTCAGTGGTGTTGCCTTCAGCCGTTGCCGCAACTTTAGTAAGCTTAGCATCGCCGTGATGACAGACGTAGGTTTTTGGGCTCAAGGTCGAGAGTACCGCCAGACCGTCATTGAAGGCGGTCAGCTCTTCATTGATCAGCAGCATCGGATCAAACGCAAGTGGATTGGTGTCCATTGCGGTCACAAAGATGGCGTGCGGACGGGCACCGATATCGGGTGTACGGCTAAACGGACGCGAACGAAACGCGGTCCATTCCCCAGAAGTCACCAGCTGTGCTTCAACCGTTTCGGCATCCAATTGTGCCAGCTTGGCTGAATCATAGCGCCCAAACTCGACCTCTTCACCGTTTGGGTCAACCTCAATCACCAGACTTTCGAACACACGACGTTCGCCACGGTTAACGGCGACCACCTTGCCAGCAGCAGGCGCGGTATAAATCACGCCTGCCCGTTTTTTATCTTCATAAACGGGCTGACCTTTGGCTACGATGTCGCCTTCTTTGACATTCATTGTCGGCTTCATGCCCACATAGTCATAGCCAATCAGTGCCACATGCGTAGGTCTGTGCTCAGATATCTCGCGGGAGGGTTCACCAGTGATGGGCAAATCCAAACCTTTTTTGATGGTAATCATAAGCGAAAACTTAGTCCATAGTCTAAAACGATACCAGACGTCCTGTTTGGTATGGCAGCAACAAGCACGACAAACAGCAACAAGCACTCAAAGCCTTATTTTATAAAAAATAAGGAAATGCGCGTGTTGCCTATGCTCTAGCATTGTTGCCATTAAGAGTATTAACGCTGACCTTAGACTCCTTAACAACACGTTAACGTCTTATTCAATTACCAAAGTGGCGACCGGCTACCAAGGTGTACAATACGCTGCTAACTGTAACCAACCGAGCATAAAGCAGGGCAGGTTACGTGTAGCGGATATCATACGTTTATAGAAATCTTAAAACTTGCAATATCAGTCACATCGTTTGCCGTGTACTATGAGATACATACCTAGCCAGATAAGTGCTCAAAGCTGCACAAGGCAAACGGATGAACTGGTCGATATAATCAAATCAGGCGTGCTAATTGACTTCCTATCTGGTGGTGAATGTGTTACGAGTACTTTGTAACAAAATATCTCATCGTACTGTCTGAACGACAAATGCCATAAAAAATACCGTGCAGATGACCGATGTTGTCATGACATTGGCTGCCTGCTGTCTGTTTTTTGAGCAAATAAAGCGGCGCAAATGAACGCGTGCTGCTTGTTGCTCTTAGGTCTGGTATCGCTATCAGACCACGGTATCTATAAGGAAACAAATACAAATTTACCTAGGATTATACGCCAAATTGACCTAAAATTGCCAGTTAGTAATTGCATTTATCTCTAAGTGACGCCCAGATAAACCCATGTTACAGTAAGGGATTGAGGTCATTATTGTGTTTGCTCGTCCGCTATTTTAGGACATATTTTAATAAAAAGCAGCTGGCAAAGACGCCGCTGATTATCTTTGTTGTTATACCCATCATAAGGAGTGCCCATGAGCGCAGCCCCACTGATTATCCCTGCTATTGATCTAAAAGACGGCAAATGCGTGCGTCTCAAACAAGGCAGAATGGAGGATGATACGGTATTTTCTGATGACCCTGTGGCGATGGCCGCCCGCTGGGTGGATGAGGGTGCGCGTCGTTTGCATTTGGTTGATTTAAACGGGGCGTTCGATGGCGTGCCTGTACACAAGTCTGTGGTCAGCGATATTGCTCGCGCTTATCCGAACTTGCCGATTCAGCTCGGCGGCGGTGTGCGTACCATGCAGACCATCGAGCAGTATATCGAGGCAGGTCTTACTTACATCATTATCGGTACCAAAGCGGTTGAAGAGCCAAGCTTTGTCACCGAAGCCTGCCGCGAGTTTGCAGGACACATCATCGTTGGTATTGATGCCAAAGACGGCATGGTCGCCACACATGGCTGGGCGAATGTGACCGACACCAAGGCCACCGAGCTTGCCAAGCGCTTTGCTGATGCAGGCGTATCGTCTATCGTGTATACCGACATCGCACGTGATGGCATGATGCAAGGCGTCAATGTCGAGCAAACCGTCAATCTGGCGCGTGAAGGCGGCATTCCTGTGATTGCCTCGGGCGGTGTGACCGACATGAGCGATATCGAATTGCTCAAACCCTATGGCGATTGTATAGAAGGCATTATCACAGGACGTGCCATCTATGAAGGCAGCTTAGACTTGGGCACCGCGCAGCGTTACTTGGACCGCTAATTACCAGACCGCTAAGCGTGACTCAGACCGCTAAACGTAAAACGCTCCTCATCACGCATGCGTGCCGAATCTTTGATAATCACCAGCATATCTTATATAAGGCAACGCATGACTATGATGACCCATCCTCGACGTATCGGCAGTATCTTACTGTTTTGCATGGGCGTTTTTACTGCACCCTATGCTGCCATGGCAGCCCCTGAAACCTCGATTGCCGATCTTGGCGCACAGATGGCAGGCGTCAGCATCGAGGGTGAGTCAGAGGTCACTAGCGATAATGCAGCAGCCACAACGAACGATGCCGAAACCAGCATCACCACCGCGCCCGATACCGCCGCACAAGACGCCGATATTCGTAGCCGCATTCAAGGCATTTTTTCAGAGATTGAAGGTTTGCAAGCGGTCAGCATTACCGTTAATCAAGGGGTGGTGACGCTGGCAGGCGAGACGGCCAATGACAAAAAAGCGCAGCAAGCCATCAGTCTAAGTGGCCGTATAGCAAATGTGGTCACTGTCAATGACAATATTGAGCGCACGCTCGATGTCCAAGACAATGTGTCTACCGTATACGAGTCGCTCCTTACGCGCAGCAAACAGCTGCTAAAGGCCCTGCCACTTGTGTTTATCGGTCTGCTGCTGTTCGGTATCGTGGCGCTCATCGGCAATCAGCTGGCCAAACAGCAGCGCTTGTGGCAGCGCGTCACGCCCAATCCTTTTGTCGCCGAGCTGCTGGCGCAAACCATCAAAGTCATTTTTATCATTCTGGGTCTGATTTTAGCGCTCAGCTTAATCGGTGCCGAGACCATTTTGGGTACGCTCTTGGGCGGTGCTGGGGTCATCGGTATCGCGGTCGGTTTTGCCGTTAAAGACACCATCGAAAATTATATCGCTTCTCTCATGCTGAGCATTCGTCAGCCGTTTCGTGCGCGTGACCAAGTGGTGATTAATGGTCAAGAGGGCATCGTCGTGCGTCTGACCTCACGTGCCACCATTTTGATGACCTTGGATGGCAATCAGCTGCGTATTCCAAATGCCGAGGTATTTAAAGGCACGATACTCAACTACACCAAAAACCCCGAGCGCCGCTTTACCTTTTTGCTGGGTGTGGATGCCAATGATGACCCCATCGCCGCCATCAAGGTCGGCTTAGATGCCATTGCTCAGCTCGATTTTGTGCTGACCACGCCCAAAGCGGTCGCGGTCATCAACGAAGTGGGCGATTCTAATATCGTGCTGGAGTTCCAAGTGTGGGTCGATCAATCACAAACCGACTTTTCCAAAGCGCGCAGTATCGCCATTCGCGAGACCAAGCATGCACTTGAAGACACAGGATTTAGCTTGCCTGAGCCAATCTACAGATTGCGCTTTAGTCATAAGCTCGAGCAAGCCTTGATGCACCTGCCTGCCGTAAATGCGCCCAGTGCCGCGCCAGTGCCTACCGACACGCCAGCTGTCGATACCGAAAGTAAGGATAAGGCAGAAGCCAAAGCACGCGCCAAGCAAGTGCTGCAAGGCTGTGATACCAGCGATGTCTTGGACGCGCGCCCTGATGACAAGCTGCGCGAAAAGGTCGAGCAAGAAATCGCAGAAAGTGAGGGCACCAATGATTTGTTAGACAGCAGCAGCCCGCAAGAATAAAGACAAGCCAGCACTTAAAATCGGCACAAAACATGCAGTAGCTGTCAGGTACGCACCCCGCGCTTTTTTTGGATAAGAGTACGCTCATGCAGCCCAAACACATCATCATAGTCGCCGTTATCGGTATCGTTGCTTTAGTCGTTTTTAATATGCTGAACAGCCACAGTCGCCCTGACGTCGCCCTCATTCAGGCAGATATCAGTAGCGCACCTGCTACTGATAGCAGCAATACATCTGCCAGCACCACAGAAACCGCCACAGCGCCCAGTCTGGGCGAGCAGCCCAAAGCCATCTTGGACAATGTTCATAGCAGCCTTGATGCTGCCGAAGCCAAAGAGGCGGACAAACTGACGCAGGTCGATGGCAACTTGTAAGCTGTAAACGATAAAGCATAAAAAAGACCAAAGATGACTTTGGCCTTTTTTTATTCGTTGGTTACACAGTCAGGGATTACTGACCTTTTTTGCGACTGTTGCGGCGACGCTTTTTCTTGGTCTGGTTCATCTGGCTGGCTTGCAGTTTGGCTTTGAGCTCAAAATCAATCTGTAGCAAGTCCATATTCACGCCAGCGACTTTAACGCGTACTGAATCGCCTAAGCCGAACAGCTTACCGTGGTCTTGACCAATCAGCTGTTGCTGCTTTTCATCATAGACAAAGTAATCGTCACCGACATTTGAGATGTGTACCAGACCATCAATATATAAGTCAGTTAAGGTGATAAACAGACCAAAATTGGTCACGGTCGTCACCACACCATCGAACTCTTCGCCCACATGGTCTTTCATATAGTGGCACTTGAGCCATGACTCGACAAAGCGTGATGCTTTTTCAGCGCGGCGCTCGGTGTCTGAGGTTTGCGTGCCTGCCGCATCCAACGAAAAGTCCATCACAGGTTGCTTGGCACCCGTGACTTTCGCCTTAATCGCACGGTGCAGCATCAAGTCAGGATAGCGGCGAATCGGCGAGGTAAAGTGGCTGTATTCATCATAAGCCAAACCAAAGTGACCGATATTGTCAGGGGCGTAATTGGCCTGCATCATAGAGCGCAGCAGCATGCTGTGAATACTGACGGCATCAGGACGGTCTTTGGTCGCCTCGATGATACGCTGATAGTCTGCCTGCGTTGGGCTCTCTTCAGGAAAGCTGAGACCAAAGTTCTTTGCGTACTCATGGATACGTGCCGATTTTTCGCTATCAGGCTTATCATGGTTACGGTATAAGACGGGCAATTCATGCTTGAGAGCAAAGTTTGCCGCACAGGTATTGGCGAGCAGCATACACTCTTCAATCAGCTTGTGCGCATCGCCGCGGGTACGTGGCAAGATATCTGCGATACCGCCTTGCTCATTAAAGGTGATGTACGTCTCAACCGTTTCAAACTCCATCGCGTGACGTGCTTCACGTTTTTTGAGTAGCAGCTCATACAGCTGGTGTAGAGTACCGACCGATTTTTTGACCGCTTCATTACCCGTTAAGCTCTTAGGCAGGCTGCTGTCTTTTGGGTTTTCAAGGTAGGTGTTTACCTGATTGTAGGTCAAACGCGCTTGTGAGTGCATCACCGCAGGGTAAAACTCATAACCTGTCACGTTGCCTGCGCGTGACACTTTGATATCTGCGACCATACACAGACGGTCAACCGATGGATTAAGTGAACACAAGCCATTAGACAAGACTTCAGGCAGCATCGGAATCACGCGATGCGGGAAGTATACGGATGTGCCGCGTGCATAAGCATCGACATCCAGCGGTGAGTTGGGTGTCACGTAATGGCTGACATCAGCGATGGCGACCAACACACGATAGTTGCCGCCAGGACGTTTTTCTGCAAATACCGCATCATCAAAGTCGCGTGCGTCTTCACCATCGATAGTGATAAGTGGCACATCGCGCAAATCGACACGACCTTTGGTGTCTTTTTTGCTCGGCTCTTGATAGTCATTGGCCTGTTTAATGGCGGCTTGACTGAACTCCGATGGGATATCGTAGTTTAATAACGTCGTCTCAATAATCAGCTCGCGATCATTGTCATCATTCAGCAATGTACTGATTTTGCCTGTGGCAAACTCATGCTGATTGGGCCAATCGATGATATCGACTTTGACAGGGTCACCCACTTTGGCACCGAGGGCGTCAATATCATCATCAGTCACTGTAATGGGCTGGTGATTGTTCGGGCTTGCCAGCTCTACGCAGTAACCGTCATCATCGCGTGCAACCGTACCGATAAACTGGTTTTGCTGACGCTCAATCACGTCGACAATGCGCCCTTCGGTGCGCCCACGGTTGTCCGTAGACGTGCCGATGGCATTGACCGTATCGCCATTAAACACCCAGCGCATTTGTTTTTCATGCAAAAACAAGTCGGGCATGTCATCGAGTACCACAAAACCAAAACCCTTGGCATGGGCAGAGACCGTGCCTGTCACCACATCATGGGTGGTCACTGGGCGATAACGATAAGGACGACCTTCGCGGGTCACCTGACCGTCACGAACCATGGCTTTTAGACGATTGCCCAGCGCGTCGAACTGCTCAGGGTCTGTAATCTCAAAGACGTGTGCAAGCTCAGGATGCGTAGGTTGCCCCTGTTCTGCAATCGTGTGTAGTATCAACTCTCGGCTCGGAATCGGGTTGTCGTATTTTTTTGCTTCAGCCGAGGCGTTTGGATCGTTCCAAGTCATAAATTACCGTATCTGTTTTTTCATATAATGAGTAACGGGTATCTTAACACGAACCACCGCACAATATCTTGCAACAATGATGATATGTGCGGTTATCTCGCTTGGACACCCAAGATGCCTGACCCCTTTAAATATCGACCTTGGTCGTATCTGACTGCTGGGCGAGGGTTTTTGCGTTGATGTCTTTGGACACCTCAAGCACTGTGGTTTGGTTGGATTTGTCCAAATACTTTTGGGCTTTGTCCACCTCAGCGGTCAAGGTATTGACGGTCTGCTTCATGCTGTCGAGCGCTTGGATTTTGTATTCGCTGATCATATCCATGGTTTCATAGATATTGGTAAAGGCATTTTGTAGCTTATCAAGCTCAATGGTGGCGCTGGTTGCCTGCTCATGAATCTCGCCCGATTGACGCTTGAGCATTGCTGAAGTCGATTCAATCAAGCTGCTGGTAGTTTTGTTGAGTGCGGTGATTTGGTCGAGTACCAGTTTTTGGTTGGTCATTGCTTGCGCGACCACAACTGCTGTGCGCAATGCCGAAATGGTGGTCGTCGTCGCACGGTCAACGCCCTTTATCAGCTCAAGGTTGTTTTTACGAATAGTATCTAATGCCAAATAGCCCTGAATGTTGACTGCCAATTGGGTCAAAAAGTCGGTGTTCTTTTGGCGCACATAAAACAGCATCTCTTCTTTAATAATGCGCGCTTTTTCAGGGTCGGTGGCTTCTAGAGACAAGACTTTTTGTTCAAGCTGTTCATCAATCTTTTTACCAACATAAATGTATTGGCGAATCGACTGCATCAGCGCCCACATATTGATTTTTTCTTGCTCAATGGTGGCGTTGTCTTTGAGCAGCTCGTCTTTACCATTGTATAGGCTGGTTACGACTGCATTGATGTGCGACTGCGCCGATTCGTACTGACGAAAGTAGTCTTGGACTTTGTTACCAAAGGGAATCAAACCGAACAGCTTGCGTGAGCTGGTCAGTTCTTTTTTGCTTGGATCAAGGTCTTCGACGATGCCGCGCAGCTCGGTCAGTGATTTTGCAATCGGGGAGTTGTCGAACAGACCGTCATTGAGGCTTTTGGCAGGCAGCTCAAGCATGCGATTAGAGACTTGCGCAGATTCGCGGATTTCCTTGTTGCCCAAGTTATGAATAGACTGCACATTTTCGCGAAAGTCGTCGCTGTGTACGGGGTTGGTGATGACATGGTCAACAAAGGCATCAACCTTAGCGTCCAGCTCTGGAATTTGGTCTTTGTCCAGCGGCACCATTTGATCGGCTTCGTCTTTTTCAATTTCTTTGACGGGTTCAGGAGCAGTGAGGGAAATACTGGGTGTGGCGGCATTCTCAGGAGGCGTCAATGCTTGCATGTCATATCCTTGTTGTCTTTATCGCAATAAGCCTTGGCTTATCGATGGTCTTATTATTATAGGTGTATGAGCGATACTATCGCTGGGTGTCGTCGCGCGAGTAGGGCGCGTCACAGTAGATTAAGACTACCGCGTTCTTGAATGGCTTTGAAGATTGATTTTGTAAAGCAATAAAAAACCACCAATATCGCTTGGCATATTGGTGGTTAAAAAAGTACACACGTCTTAATAAACGCCCGTTACAACGGCGCGATTATTTTTTCTTAGTTGGTCCTAAAAGCATACCCATCTGGCGGCCTTCCATTTTTGGTGGCTGCTCAACGTTTGAGATATCAGCGGTATCTTCGATGATACGCTCAAGCTGGCGACGACCGATGTCTTGGTGCGCCATTTCACGTCCGCGAAAACGGATGCTGATTTTAACTTTGTCCTGATCTTCTAAGAAGCTAACGATTTTTCTCAGTTTGACCTGATAGTCGGCTTCTTCAGTGCTTGGACGCAGTTTCATCTCTTTTAACTGAGTCTGCTTTTGGTTCTTCTTCGCTTCTTTGGCCTTTTGTTTTTGGTCATATAAGAAACGTTTGTAGTCCATGATCTTGCAAACCGGTGGTTTGGCATCAGGGACCAGCTCGACCAAGTCTAAGTTTTCATCACGTGCCGCTTTCATCGCGGTATTGATATCAACCACGCCCATTTGCTCGCCGTCTTCTTTAACAAGGCGGACTTGTTTGGCGTTGATATCTTCGTTGATGTTCAAACGGTTTGACTGTTTAATAGGTATTACTCCTCATCTGTTTTTTGATTCTGTCGACCTTTTTCGGCGATGGCGGTTTGTACCAGTTCAATAAATGCAGGTACGCTCATAACCCCTAAGTTTTCGCCTTCACGCGTGCGGACGTTGACGCTGCCCGATTCGACTTCCTTATCCCCCAATACTAACATATAGGGGATACGTTCTAATGTTTTCTCTCGTATCTTAAATCCAATCTTTTCGTTACGCAAGTCACTAATGGCGCGTAGTCCAGCAGCGCGTAGCGTTTCGACCACATCTTCACAAGCTGACGCTTGTTTGTCCGTGATGTTCATGACCGCAACCTGCTGCGGTGCCAGCCATACGGGCATCCAGCCTGCATAATGCTCAATCAACATACCAAGGAAGCGCTCAAACGAGCCCAAGATAGCACGGTGTAGCATCACCGGTGTCTCACGCTCACCATGTTCGTTGACGAACTCGGCATCTAAGCGCTCTGGCATGTTCGGATCGACCTGAATCGTACCGCACTGCCACACACGGCCCAAGCAGTCTTTGAGACTAAACTCAATCTTAGGACCGTAGAACGCGCCTTCACCAGGCAGATATTCCCAATCCAAGCCTGAGCTGTCGAGCGCATCTGCCAAGGCTTTTTCGGCAGTATCCCACGCCGCTTCACTGCCCACACGTTTTTCTGGGCGGGTAGAGAGCTTCATCTCAATATCAGTAAAACCAAAATCATCATAAACCGCAAGGGTTAATTTGATAAAGTCTGCCACTTCTTGTTGAATTTGCGCAGGGGTACAAAAGATATGCGCGTCATCTTGGGTAAAGCCGCGCACACGCATCAAGCCATGCAGCGAGCCTGACGGTTCGTTACGGTGGCATGAGCCAAATTCTGCCATACGTAGTGGTAGGTCACGGTACGATTTTAGCCCTTGGTTAAATACCTGCACGTGACACGGGCAGTTCATTGGTTTTACCGCATAGTCACGGCTTTCACTCGATGTGGTGAACATATTGGTCGCATAGTTGCCCCAGTGTCCTGAGCGCTCCCACAGGCTGCGATCCACGATTTGTGGCGTTTTAATCTCTTGATAGCCATTATCGTATTGGACTTTACGCATGTACTGCTCAAGCACTTGATAAATCGTCCAGCCGTTTGGATGCCAAAATACCATACCAGGTGCTTGCTCTTGCATATGAAACAGGTTTAGCGCTTTACCAATTTTACGGTGGTCACGCTTTTCGGCTTCTTCAATACGCTGGATATAGGCTTTTAGCTGCTTTTTATCCGCCCACGCCGTACCATAGATACGCTGTAGCTGTTCGTTTTTGGCATCGCCGCGCCAGTATGCGCCTGACATCTTGGTCAGTTTGAATACTTTTAAAAAGCGCGTGTTCGGCACGTGTGGACCACGGCACATATCCACATATTCTTGATGATGATACAGACCAAAGGCATCCTCGCCAGGCATATCATTAATCAGTTGCAGTTTATAGTCTTCGCCACGCGATTTAAAAATTTCAATCGCCTCATCACGCGGGGTCATCTTTTTGACGACATCATAGTTCTGATTGATGAGCGACATCATGCGCTTTTCAATGTTTTCCATGTGCTCAGGGGTAAATGGCGTATCGCTATAGATGTCATAATAAAAGCCATCTTCAATCACAGGACCGATGACCATCTTCACATCAGGATACAGCTGCTTGACCGCATGACCGAGCAAGTGCGCGCACGAGTGGCGGATGATATCCACACCATCGTCATCTTTTGGCGTCACAATCTCCACATTGGCATCAGCGACGATAGGGTCGCACGCATCGACCAGATGTCCATTCACCCGTCCCGCGACCGTAGCTTTTGCCAGTCCCGTACCGATACTTTGCGCCACCTCCATTACGGTAGTGCTGCCTTCGAAGTTTCTTACGCTACCATCGGGTAAAGTAATTGCGACCATAATTGATTACCTATATCTGAATCCGCCAGCAGTGATGATTGCAACCATCAACCATATGACCTTAAGATTATGTTGTGACTCATAAATGACAATATGCCAATGTATCGACCTAAGATGACGCGCCCTTTAAATACTGTTAACTGACGCACCAAAGCATACTGCCCCAAAGTCAGCCATCATAGCAAAACCACGCTATAAACGCCAGATGACAAGGGGTGACGCCGTGTTGATGAATAAAACAGCCTACCTATATAAGTACAAAATAAATAAAAGCAAGCGCAGTGATTGTTATGGGTAATATTACTAGCTATATAAGTATATTTATAAAAGACGCTTACCACCCTTTGCCAAGCGAACAAAACCTACCAAAACAACAACAAAAACCAGCATCAATAAATAAATATAAAAATAATCCCAACAAAGTGTTGACACACAAAATAAACTCTCTATAATACGCCCCACTGACGAGGCAAAGCTCTTTTGTTAAAGAGCTGGTTTGCGGAGTTGGTAAAAAAGAGTTTGACAGTTTATAATTTTATGATAGACTAGTCAGCTCGCCCATGTAGCGAAGCGTATTAGCTTAGTGAGAATGGGTAATAAATATTTACTGGACGACAGTGATATTACTTTTTAAAAGCATACTAAAGAACAACTTGTGTGGATTTTTGCTGACACAGAATGTTAGTTATTCAGCCAGTAATGGCAAAGAAGATTATCATTCAAGATTAGCAAATAACTCAAGTTACCATATACGAACATACGAAAAGTTAAATGCGAGTGATTGAATGAGCCAAGATTAGGACCATCTTAAAAGGTCTCAAACAAGATTAAACTGAAGAGTTTGATCATGGCTCAGATTGAACGCTGGCGGCAGCTTAACACATGCAAGTCGAGCGGGTAACATTGGTAGCTGCTACCAGATGACGAGCGGCGGACGGGTGAGTAATGCTTAGGAATCTACCTAGTGCAGTGGGGGATAGCACGGGGAAACCTGCATTAATACCGCATACGTCCACGGGAGAAAGCAGGGATCATTAGACCTTGCGCTATTAGATGAGCCTAAGTCGGATTAGCTAGTTGGTGGGGCAAAGGCCTACCACAAGGACGATCTGTAGCTGGTCTGGAGAGGATGATCAGCCACACCGGACTGAGGCCACGGCCCGGACTCCTACGGGAGGCAGCAGTGGGGAATATTGGACAATGGGGAACCCTGATCCAGCCATGCCGCGTGTGTGAAGAAGGCCTTTTGGTTGTAAAGCACTTTAAGCAGTGAAGAAGAAGTTATGGTTAATACCCATAATGGATGACATTAGTTGCAGAATAAGCACCGGCTAATTCCAGCCAGCAGCCGCGTAATACAGAGGGTGCGAGCGTTAATCGGAATTACTGGCGTAAAGCGAGCGTAGGTGGTTTAATAAGTCAGATGTGAAATCCCCGGGCTTAACCTGGGAACTGCATCTGAAACTGTTAGGCTAGGAGTAGGTGAGAGGGGAAGTAGAATTCCAGGTGTAGCGGCAGAAATGCGTAGAGATCTGGAGGAATACCGATGGCGAAGGCAGCTCTGGCATCATACTGACACCGGAGGTCTGGAAAGCGTGGGCAGCAAACAGGATTAGATACTCCCGTAGTCCACGCCAAACGATGTCTACTAGTCGTTGGGTCCCTTGAGGACTTAGTGACGCAGCTAACGCAATAAGTAGACCGCCTGGGGAGTACGGCCGCAAGGTTAAAACTCAAATGAATTGACGGCCCGCACAAGCGGTGGAGCATGTGGTTTAATCTGATGCAACAAGGCGAAGAACCTTACCTGGTCTTGACATACACAGAATCTTGCAGAGATGCGAGAGTGCCTTCGGGAATTGTGATACAGGTGCTGCATGGCTGTCGTCAGCTGTGTCGAGATGTTGGGTTAAGTCCCGCAACGAGCGCAACCCTTTTCCTTAGTTACCAGCGGTTTGGCCGAACTCTATGATACTGCCAGTGACAAACTGAGGAAGGCGGGACGACGTCAAGTCATCATGGCCCCACACCAGGGCTACACACGTGCTACAATGGTAGGTACAGAGGGCAGCTACACAGCGATGATGCGAATCTCAAAAGCCTATCGTAGTCCAGATTGAGTCTGCAACTCGACTCCATGAAGTAGGAATCGCTAGTAATCGCGGATCAGAATGCCGCGGTGAATACGTTCCCGGGCCTTGTACACACCGCCCGTCACACCATGGGAGTTGATTGCACCAGAAGTGGATAGCCTAACTTAGTGAGGGCGTTCACCACGGTGTGGTCGATGACTGGGGTGAAGTCGTACTGCTGCGTAGCCGTAGGGGAAACCTGCGGCTGGATCACCTCCTTTAAATACGACATTCGGTCAGCAAGAATTACAGCAAGTTGTTCTTTAGTAAAAGGAGTATTAAGCTTAAGAGGTTTGAGTTTGGAGAAAATTCTATTTAAAGAATTTTCCTTGCGCTCGGGTCAAAGCAGTGCTTGACAGCATCCTCGCTCAGGTCTGTAGCTCAGCTGGTTAGAGCACCGTGTTGATAACGCGGGGGTCATAAGTTCAAGTCTTATCAGACCCACCATATATATGGGGCCATAGCTCAGCTGGTAGAGCGCTGCCTTTAATGCAGGAGGTCAGGAGTCTGACTCTCCTTTTTGGCTCCACCACATGGCTTAATACGAGAATATAAAATAGAAACAAGTGGATTGGTAAATGATTATTTGCTTTCTGGTTATACAGAGTTACCGCGACTCGATGAGAGCGTAGGTATTATTTAAAACATAGATATGAGTCTGGGTTAGTGATGACATTTCACGTGTCGTCATTAACCTTTGGTAATCAACTTTAATGACATCAGTTGTTATCCCAGGGGTTGATTGCCAAAAGTAAAGAGAACTGAATCAAGCGTAAACATAGGTGATATCGTTATCATTCATGATGCTTTAGTGGTTGAGAGACTGCTTGGGGTTGTATGGTCAAGTAATGAAGCGCAATATGGTGGATGCCTTTGGCAGTCAGAGGCGATGAAAGACGTGACAGCCTATATAGCCGGGGAGGCGGCAATATCCCGTGATCCGGAGATTTCTGAATGGGGAAACCCACTTAGCATAAGCTAGGTATCTTATATTTATATAAGAGGCGAACGAGGGGAAGTGAAACATCTCAGTACCCTTAGAAAAGACATCAAATGAGATTCTGCCAGCGGCGAGCGAACGGGGAGAAGCCGATGTTTTTTAGTAGAAGAACAGCGTGGGAAAGCTGACCGTAGTAGGTGATAGTCCTGTATTTTAAAACACTAAAGAGCACATATTAAGTAGAGCGGGACACGAGAAACTCTGTTTGAAGATGGGGGGACCATCCTCCAAGGCTAAATACTCCTGACTGACCGATAGTGAACCAGTACCTGAGGGAAAGGCGAAAAGAACCCCTGTGAGGGGAGTGAAATAGAACCTGAAACCGTGTGCGTACAAGCAGTGGGAGCCTTAATTTATTAGTGACCGCGTACCTTTTGTATAATGGGTCAGCGACTTATATTCTGTAGCGAGGTTAACCGTTTAGGGGAGCCGTAGGGAAACCGAGTCTTAATAGGGCGAATAGTTGCAGTATAGACCCGAAACCGAGTGATCTATCCATGAGCAGGTTGAAAGTGCCGTAACAGGCACCGGAGGACCGAACCTGTCGTTGAAAAGCCAGGGGATGACTTGTGGATAGGGGTGAAAGGCTAATCAAACTCGGTGATAGCTGGTTCTCCCCGAAAGCTATTTAGGTAGCGCCTCGGACGAACAATTCATTGGGGGTAGAGCACTGTTTCGGCTAAACCACCGACAAACTGATGCAAACTCCGAATACCGATGAGTGATATCCGGGAGACACACGGCGGGTGCCAACGTCCGTCGTGGAGAGGGAAACAACCCAGACCGCCAGCTAAGGCCCCAAATTCCTAGTTAAGTGGGAAACGAGGTGGGAAGGCATAGACAGCTAGAGGTTGGCTTAGAAGCAGCCATCCTTTAAAGAAAGCGTAATAGCTCACTAGTCGAGTCGGCCCGCGGAAGATGTAACGGGGCTCAAACTAGACAGCTGCGGATTTGATAAGCAATTGTTGTTTCAAGTGGTAGGAGCGTTGTGTGTTCGTGAAGGTGTGTTGTAAAGCATGCTGAGGTATCACAAGAGCGAATGCTGACGTGAGTAACGATAATGCGAGTGAAAAGCTCGCACGCCGGAAGACCAAGGGTTCCAGTCCAACGTTAATCGGGGCTGGGCAGAGTCGACCCCTAAGGCGAGGCCGAAAGGCGTAGTCGATGGGAAATCGGTTAATATCTGGATACTTGTTTATGATGCGATGGAGGGACGAGAAGGTTATGCCAGCCTAGTGATGGTTATCTAGGGTGGAAGGATGTAGGTAGAGCAGTTGAGGCAAAACCGGACTGTTATATACCGAGATCTGATAGCAAGCTGTACTTGTACAGCGAAGTGGCAAATACCATGCTTCCAGGAAAAGCTTCTAAGCGATAGTCATAAACGAATCGTACCCGAAACCGACACAGGTGGTCAGGTAGAGAATACCAAGGCGCTTGAGAGAACTCTGCTGAAGGAACTAGGCAAATGGTACCGTAACTTCGGGAGAAGGTACGCTGCTGATGGTGAAGGACTTGCTCCGTAAGCTATTGGCAGTCGCAGATACCAGGCTGCTGCAACTGTTTATTAAAAACACAGCACTCTGCAAACACGAAAGTGGACGTATAGGGTGATGCCTGCCCGGTGCTGGAAGGTTAATTGATGGGCTTAGCGTAAGCGAAGGTCTTGATCGAAGCCCCAGTAAACGGCGGCCGTAACTATAACGGTCCTAAGGTAGCGAAATCTTTGTCGGGTAAGTTCCGACCTGCACGAATGGCATAATGATGGCAGCGCTGTCTCCAGCAGAGACTCAGTGAAATTGAAATCGCAGTGAAGATGCTGTGTACCATGCCAGACGGAAAGACCCCGTGAACCTTACTACAGCTTTACATTGAACTTTGACCTGACTTGTGCAGGATAGGTGGGAGGCTTTGAAACCGAGACGCTAGTCTTGCATATCCTTGAAATACCACCCTGGTCATGTTGGGGTTCTAACTCAGGTATAACAATACCGAGGACAATGTATGGTGGGTAGTTTGACTGGGGCGGTCTCCTCCTAAAGAGTAACGGAGGAGTACGAAGGTGCTCAGAACTTGGTCGGAAATCGTTCAAAGAGTATAAAGGCAAAGCGTTTAACTGCGAGACCCAAGTCGAGCAGGTACGAAAGTAGGCCCAGTGATCCGGTGGTTCTGTATGGAAGGGCCATCGCTCAACGGATAAAGGTACTCTGGGGATAACAGGCTGATACTGCCCAAGAGTTCATATCGACGGCGGTGTTTGGCACCCGATGTCGGCTCATCTCATCCCAGGGCCAGAAGCAGGTCTCAAGCGGTATGGCTGTTCGCCATTTAAAGAGGTACGCGAGCTGGGTTTAGAACGTCGTGAGACAGTTCGGTCCCTATCTACCGTGGGCGTTGAAATTTGAGAGGATCTGCTCCTAGTACGAGGACTAGAGTGGACGAACCTCTGGTGTTCGGGTTGTTACGCCAGCATTGCCCGGTAGCTACGTTCGGATGGGATGTATCCGCCGAAAGCATCTAAGCGGGAAGCCCACCTCAAGATTAGATTTCCTAAAGAGCCGTTCAAGACTAGGACGTTGATAGGTCAGGTGTGGAAGTGCAGCGATGCATGTAGCTAACTGATACTAATTGCTCGTTTGGCTTGACCATACAACACCCAAGTGGTTTGTATGTCAATCATGAATCTATCTTGCATGTTAAGATAAAATCGATATCACCATATAGCTTGATTCAAACAAGACTCATATCTAACCCCCTTTGCTGACGACAATAGCACGATGGAACCACCTGATCCCTTCCCGAACTCAGAAGTGAAACATCGTAGCGCCAATGGTAGTGTGGTTCGCCCATGTGAGAGTAGGTCATCGTCAGCTCCTTATACTTAAAAAGCCCCCAATCTGCTGATTGGGGGCTTTTTTTATCCGAAATTTGGTAGCTTTAATCTTTATCCAGCCAAACTGGCTGAACCAGCAGCTGCTTGAATGAATTAAAATAAATCCGCATTGGCCCTTGTAAAGCAGTGAGAAGTGCGTATAATGTGCCCCTTCAAGCGAGATAGAGCAGTTAAAAACAACGGGTAAAAAAGTGAAAATAATCACTTGACACTCGCTCAAAACTCTCTATAATACGCCCCACTGACGAGGCAAAGCGGTAGTTAAAAAGCTGGTTTGCGAAGTTAGTAAAAAAAGAGTTTGACAGTTTATAATTTTATGATAGACTAGTCAGCTCGCCTATGTAGCGAAGCGTATTAGCTTAGTGAGAATGGGTAATAAATATTTACTGGACGACAGTGATATTACTTTTTAAAAGCATACTAAAGAACAACTTGTGTGGATTTTTGCTGACACAGAATGTTAGTTATTCAGCCAGTAATGGCAAAGAAGATTATCATTCAAGATTAGCAAATAACTCAAGTTAATTCATATACGAACATACGAAAAGTTAAATGCGAGTGATTGAATGAGCCAAGATTAGGGACCATCTTAAAAGGTCTCAAACAAGATTAAACTGAAGAGTTTGATCATGCTCAGATTGAACGCTGGCGGCAGGCTTAACATGCAAGTCGAGCGGTAACATTGGTAGCTTGCTACCAGATGACGAGCGCGGCGGACGGGTGAGTAATGCTTAGAATCTACCTAGTAGTGGGGATAGCACGGGGAAACTCGTATTAATACCGCATACGTCCTACGGGAGAAAGCAGGGATCATTAGACCTTGCGCTATTAGATGAGCCTAAGTCGGATTAGCTAGTTGGTGGGGTAAAGGTCACCAAGGCGACGATCTGTAGCTGGTCTGAGAGGATGATCAGCCACACTGACTGAGACACGGCCTGGACTCCTACGGAGGCAAGTGGGGAATATTGGACAATGGGGGAACTCCTGGATCCAGCCATGCCGCGTGTGTGAAGAAGGCCTTTGGTTGTAAAGCACTTTAAGTAGTGAAGAAGAAGTTATGGTTAATACCCATAATGGATGACATTAGCTGCAGAATAAGCACCGGCTAACTCTGTACAGCAGCCGCGTAATAAGAGAGGGTGCGAGCGTTAATCGGAATTACTGGGCGTAAAGCGAGCGTGTGTGGCTTAATAACAGATGAAATCCCCGGGCTTAACTCGAACCATCTGAAACTGTTAGGGCTAGAGTAGGTGAGAGGGAAGTAGAATTCCAGGTGTAGCGGTGAAATGCGTAGAGAGATCTGGAGGAATACTGATGGCGAAAAAAGTAGCCTTCTGGCATCATACTGACACTGAGGTTCGAAAGCGTGGGTAGCAAACAGGATTAGATACCCTGGTAGTCCACGCCGTAAAACGATGTCTACTAGTCGTTGGGTCCCTTGGAGGATCTAGTGACGCAGCTAACGCAATAAGTAGACCGCCTGGGGAGTACGGCCGCAAGGTTAAAACCAAATGAATTGACGGGGGCCCGCACAAGCGGTGGAGCATGTGGTTTAATTCGATGCAACGCGAAGAACCTTACCTGGTCTTGACATACACAGAATCTTGCAGAGATGCGAGAGTGCCTTTCGGGAATTGTGATACAGGTGCTGCATGGCTGTCGTCAGCTCGTGTCGTGAGATGTTGTTGTTCCGCAACGAGCGCAACCTCCTTTTCCTTAGTTACCAGCGGTCGGGCCGGAACTCTAAGGATACTGCCAGTGACAAACTGGAGGAAGGCGGGGACGACGTCAAGTCATCATGGCTCCCATGACCAGGGCTACACGTGCTACAATGGTAGGCAGAGGGCAGCTACACAGCGATGTGGATGCGAATCTCAAAAAGCCTATCAGTCCAGATTGGAGTCTGCAACTCGACTCCATGAAGTAGAATCGGTAATCGCGGATCAGAATGCCGCGGTGAATACGTTCCCGGGCCTTGTACACCGCCCGTCACACCATGGGAGTTGATTGCACCAGAAGTGGATAGCCTAACTTAGTGAGGGCGTTCACTCACGGTGTGGTCGATGATCGGTGAAGTCAGGAATAAGGTAGCCGTAGGGGAACCTGCGGCTGGATCACCTCCTTAAATACGACATTCGGTCAGCAAGAATTCACAGCAAGTTGTTCTTTAGTAAAAGCGAGTATTGTTTAAGAGGTTTGAGTTTGGAGAAAATTCTATTTAAAGAATTTTCCTTGCGCTCGGCCAAAGCAGTGCTTTGACAGTATCCTCGCTCAGGGTCTGTAGCTCAGCTGGTTATAGGAGCACCGTGTTGATAACGCGGGGGTCATAAGTTCAAGTCTTATCAGACCCACCATATATGGGGCCATAGCTCAGTTGGTAGAGCGCCTGCCTTGCACGCAGGAGGTCAGGAGTTCGACTCTCCTTGGCTCCACCACATGGCTTAATACGAGAATATAAAATAGAAACAAGTGATTGGTAAATGATTATTTGCTTCATTTTATACAGATACCACTTCATGAGAGCGTAGGCATTATTTAAAATAGATGAGTCTCAAGTTAGTGATGACATTTCACGTGTCGTCATTAACACCTTGGTAATCAACTCTTTAATGACATCAGTTGTTATCCCAGGGGTTGATTGCCAAAAGCAAGAGAACTGAATCAAGCGTAAACATAGGTGATATCGTTATCATTCATGACATGCCTAGTGGTTGAGAGACTGCTTGGGGTTGTATGGTCAAGTAATGAAGCGCACATGGCGGATGCCTTGGCAGTCAGAGGCGATGAAAGACGTGACAGCCTGCGATAAGCTTCGGAGGCGGCAATATCCCGTGATCCGGAGATTTCTGAATGGGGAAACCCACTTAGCATAAGCTAGGTGCATCTTATATTTATATAAGAGGCGAACGAGGAAGTGAAACATCTCAGTACCCTTAGGAAAAGACATCAAATGAGATTCCCCAAGTAGCGGCGAGCGAACGGGGGAGAAGCCGATGTTTTTTAGTGTAGAAGAACAGCGTGGGAAAGCGACTGTAGCAGTAGTCCTGTATTTTAAACACTAAAGAGCACATATTAAGTAGAGCGGGACACGAGAAATCCTGTTTGAAGATGGGGGGACCATCCTCCAAGGCTAAATACTCCTGACTGAACGATAGTGAACCAGTACCGTGAGGAAAGGCGAAAAGAACCCTGTGAGGGGAGTGGAAATAGAACCTGAAACCGTGTGCGTACAAGCAGTGGAGCCTTAATTTATTAGTGACCGCACCTTTTGTATACGGGTCAGCGACTTATATTCTGTAGCGAGGTTAACTGTTTAGGGAGCCGTAGGGAAACCGAGTCTTAATAGGGCGAATAGTTGCAGGGTATAGACCCGAAACCGAGTGATCTATCCATGAGCAGGTTGAAAGTGCCGTAACAGGCACCGGAGGACCGAACCCACTGTCGTTGAAAAGCCAGGGATGACTTGTGGATAGTGAAAGGCTAATCAAACTCGGTGATAGCTGGTCTTCCCGAAAGCTATTAGGTAGCGCCTCGGACGAACACCATTGGGGGTAGAGCACTGTTTCGGCTAGGGGTCATACCGACTTACCAAACCGATGCAAACTCCGAATACCGATGAGTGATATCCGGGAGACACACGGCGGGTGCTAACGTCCGTCGTGGAGAGGGAAACAACTCCAGACCGCCAGCTAAGGCCCCAAATTCCTAGTTAAGGGAAACGAGGTGGGAAGGCATAGACAGCTAGGAGGTTGGCTTAGAAGCAGCCATCCTTTAAAGAAAGCGTAATAGCTCACTAGTCGAGTCGGCTCCGCGCGGAAGATGTAACGGGGCTCAAACTAGGAGCCGCTTATGGATTTGATAATTGTTTCAAGTGGTAGGGGAGGTTGGGTGTAAGCCTGTGAAGGTGTGTTGTAAAGCATGCTGGAGGTATCACAAGAGCGAATGCTGACGTGAGTAACGATAATGCGAGGAAAAGCTCGCACGCCGGAAGACCAAGGGTTCCAGTCCAACGTTAACGGGGCTGGGTGAGTCGACCCCTAAGGCGAGGCCGAAAGGCGTAGTCGATGGGAAATCGGTTAATATTCCGATACTTGTTTATGATGCGAAGGAGGGACGGAGAAGGTTATGCCAGCCTAGTGATGGTTATCTAGGTGGAAGGATGTAGTAGACAGTTTAGGCAAATCCGGACTGTTATATACCAGAGATCTGATAGCAAGCTGCATCGTGCAGCGAAGTGGCAAATACCATGCTTCCAGGAAAAGCTTCTAAGCGATAGTCATAAACGAATCGTACCCGAAACCGACACAGGTGGTCAGGTAGAGAATACCAAGGCGCTTGAGAGAACTCTGCTGAAGGAACTAGGTAAATGGTACCGTAACTCGGGAGAAGGTACGCTGCTGATGGTGAAGGACTTGCTCCGTAAGCTATTGGCAGTCGCAGATACCAGGCTGCTGCAACTGTTTATTAAAAACACAGCACTCTGCAAAACACGAAAGTGGACGTATAGGGTGTGATGCCTGCCCGGTGCTGGAAGGTTAATTGATGGGCTTAGCGTGTTGAAGGTCTTGATCGAAGCCCAGTAACGGCGGCCGTTATAACGGTCCTAAGGGTAGCGAAATCTTTGTCGGGTAAGTTCCGACCTGCAATGAATGGCATAATGATGGCAGCGCTGTCTCCAGCAGAGACTCAGTGAAATCGAAATCGCAGTGAAGATGCTGTGTACCCGCGGCTAGACGGAAAGACCCTGCGAACCTTTACTACAGCTTTACATTGAACTTGACCTGACTTGCAGGATAGGTGGGAGGCTTTGAAACCGAGACGCTAGTCTTGGTGGAGCCATCCTTGAAATACCACCCTGGTCATGTTGGGGTTCTAACTCAGGTATAACAATACCGAGGACAATGTATGGTGGGTAGTTTGACTGGGGCGGTCTCCTCCCTAAAGAGGCAACGGAGGAGTACGAAGGTGCGCTCAGAACGGTCGGAAATCGTTCAAAGAGTATAAAGGCAAAAGCGCGTTTAACTGCGAGACCCACAAGTCGAGCAGGTACGGAAAGTAGGTCTTAGTGATCCGGTGGTTTGTATGGAAGGGCCATCGCTCAACGGATAAAAGGTACTCTGGGGATAACAGGCTGATACCGCCCAAGAGTTCATATCGACGGCGGTGTTTGGCACCTCGATGTCGGCTCATCTCATCCTAGGGCTGGCTAGCAGGTCCTAAGGGTATGGCTGTTCGCCATTTAAAGAGGTACGCGAGCTGGGTTTAGAACGTCGAGACAGTTCGGTCCTCATCTACCGTGGGCGTTGAAATTTGAGAGGATCTGCTCCTAGTACGAGAGGACCAGGAGTGGACGAACCTCTGGTGTTCGTTGTTACGCCAGTAGCATTGCCCGGTAGCCGTTCGGATGGGATAACCGCTGAAAGCATCTAAGCGGGAAGCCCACTCAAGATTGATTTCCTAAAGAGCCGTTCAAGACTAGGACGTTGATAGGTCAGGTGTGGAAGTGCAAAGGATGCATGTAGCTAACTGATAATTGCTCGTTTGGCTTGACCATACAACACCCAAGTGGTTTGTATGTCAATCATGAATCTATCTTGCATGTTAAGATAAAATCGATATCACCATATAGCTTCATTCAAACAAGACTCAAGTATCTAACCCCTTGCTGACGACAATAGCACGATGGAACCACCTGATCCCTTCCCGAACTCAGAAGTGAAACATCGTAGCGCCAATGGTAGTGTGGTTCGCCCATGTGAGAGTAGGTCATCGTCAGCTCCTTATACTTAAAAAGCCCCCAATCTGCTGATTGGGGGCTTTTTTTATCCGAAATTTGGTAGCTTTAATCTTTATCCAGCCAAACTGGCTGAACCAGCAGCTTTCAAGCTTGAATGAATTAAAATAAATCCGCATTGGCCCTTGTAAAGCAGTGAGAAGTGTATAATGCTCCTTCAAGCGAGGATAGAGCAGTTAAAAACAACGGGTAAAAAGGAATAATCAATGACACCTGCTCAAACTCTCTATAATACGCCCCACTGACGAGGCAAAGCGGTAGCTAAAAGCTGGTTTGCGAAGTTAGTAAAAAGAGTTTGACAGTTTATAATTTTATGATAGACTAGTCAGCTCGCCTATGTAGCGAAGCGTATTAGCTTAGTGAGAATGGGTAATAACATTTACTGGACGACAGTGATATTACTTTTTAAAAGTTATTCAAAGAACAACTTGTGTGGATTTTTGCTGACACAGAATGTTAGTTATTCAGCCAGTAATGGCAAAGAAGATTATCATTCAAGATTAGCAAATAACTCAAGTTAATTCATATACGAACATACGAAAAGTTAAATATGAGTGATTGAATGAGCCAAGATTAGGACCATCTTAAAAGGTCTCAAACAAGATTAAACTGAAGAGTTTGATCACGCTCAGATTGAACGCTGGCGGCAGGTTTAACACATGCAAGTCGAGCGGTAACATTGGTAGCTGCTACCAGATGACGAGCGGCGGACGGGTGAGTAATGCTTAGGAATCTACCTAGTAGGGGGATAGCACGGGGAAACTCGTATTAATACCGCATATCCTACGGGAGAGCAGGGGATCATTAGACCTTGCGCTATTAGATGAGCCTAAGTCGGATTAGCTAGTTGGTGGGGTAAAGGCCTACCAAGGCGACGATCTGTAGCTGGTCTGGAGAGGATGATCAGCCAACACCGGGACTGAGACACGGCCCGACTCCTACGGGAGGCAGCAGGGGGAATATTGGACAATGGGAACCCTGATCCAGCCATGCCGCGTGTGTGAAGAAGGCCTTTTTGGTTGTAAAGCACTTTAAGCAGTGAAGAAGAAGTTATGGTTAATACCCATAATGGATGACATTAGCTGCAGAATAAGCACCGGCTAATCCCCAGCCAGCAGCCGCGTAAGTAATACAGAGGGTGCGAGCGTTAATCGGAATTACTGGGCGTAAAGCGAGCGTAGGTGGCTTAATAAGTCAGATGAAACCCCGGGCTTAACCTGGGAACTGCATCTGAAACTGTTAGGCCAGAGTAGGTGAGAGGAAGTAGAATCAGGCGTAGCGGTGAAATGCGTAGAGATCTGGAGGAATACTGATGGCGAAGGCAGCTTCTGGCATCATACTCGACACTGAGGTTCGAAAGCGTGGGTAGCAAACAGGATTAGATACCCTGGTAGTCCACGCCGTAAACGATGTCTACTAGTCGTTGGGTCCCTTGAGGACTTAGGGTGACGCAGCTAACGCAATAAGTAGACCGCCTGGGAGTACGGCCGCAAGGTTAAACCAAAATGAATTGACGGGGGCCCGCACAAGCGGTGGAGCATGTGGTTTAATTCACGCAACGCGAAGAACCTTTACCTGGTCTTGACATACACAGAATCTTGCAGAGATGCGAGAGTGCCTTCGGGAATTGTGATACAGGTGCTGCATGGCTGTCGTCAGCTCGTGTCGAGATGTTGGGTTAAGTCCCGCAACGAGCGCAACCTCCTTTTCCTTAGTTACCAGCGGTTTGGCCGGGAACTCTAAGGATACTGCCAGTGACAAACTGGAGGAAGGCGGGGACGACGTCAAGTCATCATGGCCCTTACGACCAGGGCTACACACGTGCTACAATGGTAGGTACAGAGGGCAGCTACACAGCGATGTGATGCGAATCTCAAAAAAGCCTATCGTAGTCCAGATTGAGTCTGCAACTCGACTCCATGAAGTAGGAATCGCTAGTAATCGCGGATCAGAATGCCGCGGTGAATACGTTCCCGGGCCTTGTACACACCGCCCGTCACACCATGGGAGTTGATTGCACCAGAAGTGGATAGCCCAACTTAGTGCGAGGGCGTTCACCACGGTGTGGTCGATGGATCGGGGTGAAGTCGTAATGTTGCAGCTGCAGGGAACCCGCGGCTGGATCACCTCCTTAAATACGACATTCGGTCAGCAAGAATTCACAGCAAGTTGTTCTTTAGTAAAAGCGAGTATTATTAAGAGGTTTGAGTTTGAGAAAATTCTATTTAAAGAATTTCTTGCGCTCGGGTCAAAGCAGTGCTTTGACAGTATCCTCGCTCAGGGTCTGTGCCAGCTGGTTAGAGCACCGTGTTGATAACGCGGGGTCATAAGTTCAAGTCTTATCAGACCCACCATATATGGGGCCATAGCTCAGTTGGTAGAGCGCCTGCCTTGCACGCAGGAGGTCAGGAGTCTGACCTCCTTGGCTCCACCACATGGCTTAATACGAATATAAAATAGAAACAAGTGATTGGTAAATGATTATTTGCTTTCTGTTTTATACAGATACTGCGACTCGATGAGAGCGTAGGTATTATTTAAAAACATAGATATGAGTCTGGGTTAGTGATGACATTTCACGTGTCGTCATTAACTCTTGGTAATCAACTCTTTAATGACATCAGTTGTTATCCCAGGGCTGATTGCCAAAAGTAAAGAGAACTGAATCAAGCGTAAACATAGGTGATATCGTTATCATTCATGATGATGCAAGCTTTAGTGGTTGAGAGACTGCTTGGGGTTGTATGGTCAAGTAATGAAGCGCACATGGTGGATGCCTTGGCAGTCAGAGGCGATGAAAGACGTGACAGCCTGCGATAAGCTTCGGGGAGGCGGCAATATCCTGTATCCGGAGATTCTTGAATGGGAAACCCACTTAGCATAAGCTAGGTATCTTATATTTATATAAGAGGCGAACGAGGGAAGTGAAACATCTCAGTACCCTTAGGAAAAGACATCAAAATGAGATTCCCAAGTAGCGGCGAGCGAACGGGGAAGCCGATGTTTTTTAGTGTAGAAGAACAGCGTGGAAAGCTGACCGTAGTAGGTGATAGTCCTGGTATTTTAAACACTAAAGAGCACATATTAAGCAGAGCGGGACACGAGAAATCCTGTTTGAAGATGGGGGGACCACTCCTCCGCTAAATACCCTGACTGACCGATAGTGAACCAGTACCGTGAGGGAAAGGCGAAAAGAACCCCCGTGAGGGGAGTGAAATAGAACCTGAAACCGTGTGCGCGGGGCTGCCAGTGGGAGCCTTAATTTATTAGGGTGACCGCGTACCTTTTTGTATAATGGGTCAGCGACTTATATTCTGTAGCGAGGTTAACTTCTTCGTTTAGGGAGCCGTAGGGAAACTGAGTCTTAATAGGGCGAATAGTTGCAGGAAATAAGAACCCGAAACCGAGTGATCTATCCATGAGCAGGTTGAAAGTGCCGTAACAGGCACCGAGGACCGAACCACTGTCGTTGAAAAAGCCAGGGATGACTTGTGGATAGGGCAAGTGAAAGGCCAATCAAACCCGGTGATAGCTGGTTCTCCCCCGGAAAGCTATTTAGGTAGCGCCTCGGACGAACACCATTGGGGGTAGAGCACTGTTTCGGCTCAGGGGGTCATACCGACTTACCAAACTGATGCAAACTCCGAATACCGATGAGTGATATCCGGGAGACACACGGCGGGTGCTAACGTCCGTCGTGGAGAGGGAAACAACCCAGACCGCCAGCTAAGGCCCCACCCCTAGTTAAGTGGGAAACGAGGTGGGAAGGCATAGACAGCTAGGAGGTTGGCTTAGAAGCAGCCATCCTTTAAAGAAAGCGTAATAGCTCACTAGCCGAGTCGGCTCCGCGCGGAAGATGTAACGGGGCTCAAACTTAGGAGCCGAAGCTGCGGATTTGATAATTGTTTCAAGTGGTAGGGGGAGCGTTGTAAGCCTGTGAAGGTGTTGTAAAGCATGCTGGAGGTATCACATGAGCGAATGCTGACGTGAGTAACGATAATGCGAGTGAAGCTCGCACGCCGGAAGACCAAGGGTTCCAGTCCAACGTTAATCGGGGCTGGGTGAGTCGACCTTCAAGGCGAGGCCGAAAGGCGTAGTCGATGGGAAATCGGTTAATATTCCGATACTTGTTTATGATGCGATGGAGGATGGAGTGAATGGTTATGCCAGCCTAGCGATGGTTTATCTAGGTGGAAGGATGTAGGTGGACAGTTTAGGCAACCGACTCGTTATATACCGAGATCTGATAGCAAGCTGTACTTGTACAGCGAAGTGGCAAATACCATGCTTCCAGGAAAAGCTTCTAAGCGATAGTCATAAAACGAATCGTACCCGAAAACCGACACAGGTGGTCAGGTAGGAGAAAATACCAAGGCGCTTGAGAGAACTCTGCTGGAAGGAACTAGGGCAATGGTACCGTAACTGGAGAAGGTACGCTGCTGATGGTGAAGAGGACTTGCTCCGTAAGTTATTGGCAGTCGCAGATACCATGGCCGTCAAATAATCGCTGATTGCCAGTAAAATTAATAGAACATCCCAACACGAAAGTGGACGTATAGGGTGTGATGGCCCGCTGGCACGCTGGCGCTACTGAACAATCGATGGGCTTAGCGTAAGCGAAGGTCTTGATCGAAGCCCCAGTAAACGGCGGCCGTAACTATAACGGTCCTAAGGTAGCGAAATTCCTTGTCGGGTAAGTTCCGACCTGCACGAATGGCATAATGATGGCAGCGCTGTCTCCAGCAGAGACTCAGTGAAATCGAAACGCAGTGAAGATGCTGTGTACCCGCGCCAGACGGAAAGACCCCGTGAACCTTTACTACAGCTTTACATTGAACTTGACCTGACTTGTGCAGGATAGGTGGGAGGCTTTGAAACCGAGACGCTAGTCTTGGTGGAGCTAATATCCTTGAAATACCACCCTGGTCATGTTGGGGGTTCTAACTCAGGTATAACAATACCGAGGACAATGTATGGTGTAGTTTCTAATTGGGGCGGTCTCCTCCTAAAGAGAGTAACGGAGGAGTACGAAGGTGCGCTCAGAACGGTCGGAAATCGTTCAAAGAGTATAAAGGCAAAAGCGCGTTTAACTGCGGAGACCCACAAGTCGAGCAGGTACGAAAGTAGGTCTTAGGATCCGGTGGTTCTGTATGGAAGGGCCATCACCAACGGATAAAAGGTACTCTGGGGATAACAGGCTGATACCGCCCAAGAGTTATATCGACGGCGGTGTTTGGCACCTCGATGTCGGCTCATCTCATCCTAGGGCTGAAGAAGTCCTAAGGGTATGGCTGTTCGCCATTTAAAGAGGTACGCGAGCTGGGTTTAGAACGTCGTGAGACAGTTCGGTCCCTATCTACCGTGGGCGTTGGAAATTTGAGAGGATCTGCTCCTAGTACGAGAGGACCAGAGTGGACGAACCTCTGGTGTTCGGGTTGTTACGCCAGTAGCATTGCCCGGTAGCTACGTTCGATGGGATACCGCTGAAAGCATCTAAGCGGGAAGCCCACCTCAAGATTAGATTTCTAAAGAGCCGTTCAAGACTAGGACGTTGATAGGTCAGGTGTGGAAGTGCAGCGATGCATGTAGCTAACTGATACTAATTGCTCGTTTGGCTGACCATACAACACCCAAGTGGTTTGTATGTCAATCATGAATCTATCTTGCATGTTAAGATAAAATCGATATCACCATATAGCTTGATTCAACAAGACTCATATCTAACCCCCTTTGCTGACGACAATAGCACGATGGAACCACCTGATCCCTTCCCGAACTCAGAAGTGAAACATCGTAGCGCCAATGGTAGTGTGGTTCGCCCATGTGAGAGTAGGTCATCGTCAGCTCCTTATACTTAAAAAGCCCCCAATCTGCTGATTGGGGGCTTTTTTTTGGTTTGGTTTATTATCTTTTTTTGAATATTGAATACGCTTTTTATTATTCATAATATGCTTGGCATTGTGCTATGTTGAGACGCATATCAGTAATGAGATTATTCCTTATGAACCTAATCTATCTTCACGGCTTAGACAGCGATGCCAATGCAACCAAAGGCAAACTACTTTCTGAATACTGTCAGCAGCATTATCCTAGTATCACAGTGATACGACCTGATTTAAATATGTCGCCGCCTGAGGTGGTTAAAAAAGTTACGGCACTTATCAATGAGTCCCCCAAGGAGACGCTATTGGTTGGTAGCTCATTGGGTGGTTATTTTGCGACCTATCTTAGCAATCAGCTGGACACTCCTGCGCTGCTTATCAATCCCAGCATTCAGCCGCACATCAGTTTGCAGCGCTTTTCTGATAGCGCTCACCATTCAAACACCTCAAAAGACCACGTTATTTATACCACATCAGGCGGTTGGCAGATGACGCAGGCAGATTTAGAGTGGTTTGCCGCGCACCCGCTGACAGAGGTGACCTATCCTAAGCGTGTATGTGCGGTGATTAAATCTGGTGATGAGCTACTCGATGCTCAGCTGTCTGCGAAGTTTTATCAAAAGCATGGCGCACAAGTGATTATACAGACAGGCGGTGACCATCGATTCAGCGATTTTGCTCAGCACTTACCGACGTTATTACCTATCATGCTGGCGTAAGACCGTATAAGATGCGTCACGTATTGTCGTATGCCAGACATGCTGGGATGCACAGGCGCTGTTTTTGGTTATAATGAGGGTCTATTTATCATTCATTGTTGTATAGGGTGCTTTTGTGAGTCAATATAATGCACAGTCTTTAGAGGTCTTAGAAGGGCTTGAGCCCGTTCGCCGTCGTCCTGGTATGTACACAGACACCACGCGCCCCAATCATTTGGCGCAAGAGGTGATCGATAATGCAGTCGATGAAGCTTTAGCTGGGCACGCCAAGACCATCAAGGTGCAGTTGTATGAAGATGGCTCGCTGTCTGTCGAAGATGATGGTCGCGGTATGCCTACCGACATTCACCCTGAGTTTGGGCAATCGGGCGTCGAGCTGATTTTGACCCGTTTGCATGCTGGTGGTAAGTTTTCGACTTCTAATTATAAGGTGTCAGGCGGTCTGCATGGCGTCGGTATCTCTGTGGTGAATGCGCTCTCTACGCGCGTGGCAGTCACGGTATGGCGTGAGGCAACGCAGTACGACATCGTCTTTGAAAATGGTGCGCCGATAACGCCTTTGACTGAGGCGGTCAGCTCAAACAAGCGCAAGCGCGGGACGAAGGTACGCTTTTGGGCAGATGAGCGTTTTTTTGATACGCCAAAATTCAATATCAAGCAGCTCAAACACACCCTAAAAGCCAAAGCGGTACTGGCGGCGGGACTGACGATTGAGTTTGTCGATGATATTCATGATGAAAAGGTGGTGTGGCAGTTCAGTGATGGTGTGGTCGAGTATTTGACCGAGCAGCTGGATGCGACTGAGACGCTACCTGCAACGCCGTTTTATTACCATTACGAAGCCAAAGATGGGGAGCGTGCGGGCGTTCGTTTTGCGCTCTCATGGTTGACCGAGGGCGGCACAGCGGTGCAGGAGAGCTACGTTAACCTTATCCCAACCGCGCAAGGTGGTACGCACGTCAATGGTCTGCGTACGGGAATTTTGGAAGCGCTACGCGAATTTTGTGACATTCATAATCTGTTGCCGCGCCAAGTCAAGCTGACTGCCGAAGACGTGTGGGATGGGGTCAATTATATTTTGTCCTTGAGCTTTTCTGAGCCGCAGTTTTCGGGTCAGACCAAAGAACGCCTATCAAGTCGTGAAGCGGCGGGCGCTGTGGCAGCGTTGGCAAAAGATGCGTTTAGCCTATGGCTCAATCAGCATGCCGATATCGGGACACAGATTGCCGAGCTTGCCATTAGCCGAGCGGGTCGCCGTCTAAAATCTGCCAAGAAAGTGGCGCGTAAAAAAATCACTCAAGGACCTGCATTACCGGGTAAGCTTGCGGACTGCCGTGGTGATTTGCGCGATGGTGCAGAGCTGTTCTTGGTGGAAGGGGATTCTGCGGGAGGCAGCGCCAAACAGGCGCGCGACCGCCATTATCAAGCCATTTTGCCGCTACGTGGTAAAATCCTCAATACGTGGGAGGTCTCCTCGGATACCGTGCTTTCAAGTCAAGAGATTCACGATATTGCCATCGCGATTGGCGTTGACCCGTTGTCTGATGACTTGTCCGAGCTGCGTTATGACAAAATCTGTATCCTCGCCGACGCGGACTCAGACGGCTTGCACATTGCTACGCTGATTTGTGCGCTGTTCGTCAAACATTTCCCTGCGGTGGTGGATGCAGGGCATCTGTTCGTTGCCATGCCGCCATTATATCGTGTTGATATCGGCAAAGAGGTGCATTACGCGCTCGATGAGCCAGAGCTTGAGCATATCTTAGCCAAAGTGACCGGTAATAAAAAAGCACAAATCACCCGTTTTAAAGGCCTAGGTGAGATGAGCGCTGAACAGCTGCGCGAAACCACCATGAACCGTGATACGCGTCGTCTGGTACAGCTGGATATGGACGATATGGCATTGACCAATGGCATGATGGACATGCTGCTGGCAAAAAAACGCTCAGGTGACCGTAAAACGTGGCTTGAGCATAAAGGCGACTTGGCGGATGTGGCGCTGTAAGCGTGGATAACATAGCGACTAACAATAAGACTGTAGCGCAATAAAATTCACGAGCAGTGCCTCAGATATTGCTATGATGGCAGATACAGTCTACGCATTAGGGTGCCATTATGTCGCTTAAGTCAAAACGCCACGCTGATCGAGCATTAAATACCCATAGCTGTGTAGTTAATAATACACACGAGCTACCTGCGCTCGGCAAAAAAGATATCGGCAACTTGGTGCCTCGGCGCAATAACGCGCTGTCTGCGATGGTGGCAGAGTATTTGCTCAGTCGTTTGGGCTGGCGTACGGTAGGCGCTGTCCCTAATGTCTCGCAAGCAGTCGTGCTTGGTCTGCCGCATACGTCGAACTTTGATGCGCTGTATGCGTTACCTGCGCTGTTTGCGCTCGATTTGAAGCTCAGTATTATGGGCAAGCACACCCTGTTCAAAGTGCCTGTTTTTGCGCAGCTACTGCGCTGGATGGGGGTGATACCCATTAATCGGGATAAAAAAGGCTCCGTGCTACAAGCGAGCATTGCGCGTTTTAAAACCGATGAGCCCTTATTTTTGGGTTTGGCGCCAGAAGGGACGCGGCAATATACCACGACGTGGAAGACGGGATTTTATTACTTAGCGCTTGAGGCGGGCGTACCGATTCTACCCGTGGCGCTTGATTATAAAAGTAAGGAAGTAAGGTTTTTGTCTCCGATATATCCTACAGGCGATATCGAGGCAGATTTGCCAAAAATTTATAAGCAGTTTAAAGGGGTCATGCCAAAGCATCCCAAGCGCTTATCGCAGCCGCTACAGGACATCAATCTTGAGGCGGACAATGAGTAATCCTTGCCCACCTCAATGCAATATTGATAAATGCTGCCTTAAAACTGCGGCTGACCGTTTGACGCACTCACACCGCCATCAACAGGCAGGTTGACGCCAGTAATCATGCAGGCATCTTCACTGGCCAAAAAGGCGATGGCTGCCGCAATGTCTTCTGGCTCTGCCAAACGTCCCAGTGGACAACGGGCGAGGAACTTATCGGTCTTTTGCTCATTGGTCTGGATGGCGTCGGTCATGCCAGTCTTGGTAACGCTTGGGTTGACGGCGTTGACACGTACCCCGTCTGCGCCGTGGTCGAGTGCTAGCGTGCGCGTCAGGTTGGTCACGCCCGCTTTCGCGGCGTTGTAGGCGGACATATTCCAATCGCCACCCATACCAGACAATGAAGAGACATTGATGATATTGCCTTTACTCGCGATAAGGTGCGGCATGGCAGCGCGGCAAACATAAAAAGTACCGTTCAGATTGGTGTTAATCGCTTTGTCCCAATCGGCATCCGACAGCTCAGTGATTTTACCCTGTACTGCTGTACCTGCGTTGTTGACCAAGACATCAATCTTGCCAAACTGCTCAACCACATGCGTAATCATTTTTTCTACTTGCTCTTGTTTGCCGATGTCGCAAGTGATGGTCATATAATGGTCGGTGTGAATCCATGTTTTGTCAGGGGGCAGCTGCTCTATGGTTGCTTCTAATGTGGCGGCAGTGCGTCCCACCAGCACCACATTGGCACCTTCATTGGCAAAACGAATGGCGGTCGCCCGTCCGATACCTGAACCTGCACCCGTGACGACAACCACTTTTTCTCTAAAGCGCTTCATGCATTCAATCCTTATGTCCATTGTTGATTATTGTTTGTGCATCCATCATAGCAAGTCGATACCCGAAAATCGATAGGCAACCCTGTAACCGTAACGTTATCCATATATATGGTCGAGGGTCTTTTTTTGATATGATAAACAGTCGTATCTGCCAGCATAAGCCGCTACAATGGTCGACAAATTTGACCATTGATGGTCATCAACAACAATAAAAAGGACCAAGCTGTGTCTGAATTGATGATATTTACCGCTAAAAAAACAGCCGCCACCAACCCCCTCGAGCACTATCAGCAGTCATCTGCCAGCACGTTCACACTCGATGTGGCACAAGCCCATCAGGCACGGGTGAAGCATTATGCGCTGATAGATGGACGAATATCGGTGTTGTCGGTCACGCTGTATGTGGCGATGAACCTGCCGACCCAAACCATCATGCGTGCGCGCCAAGCGGCGGTAAAGGCTGCGCTTTTATGGCATAAGCAGCAAAGCGCACACGCAAAGACACCTGACCAGCGTTATGTGCTGAGTCTCGATATTCAAGAGGACGAACAGGGCGCGGCAGGACAGGTAAGCGAATCATCAGACGCAGACAGCGTACATTTATTGCATCACTTCGGCGCGCGTTACTTTATTGAAGAGCTGGTCATTGACAGTGAATCTGACTTTCCTTTATTACAAGTATTCGGTCAGCAAGATTGGCAGGCTGTTTTGACCCATCTGCCCAGCCCAGCCGATATTTGGCAATTTTTACTGTACCATGAGCGTGCGCTGCGAGCATCTATACTTGGCGAGGGCAGTGACTTTCTGGATGAGACGCAGCTGCTCACTGCCTTTTTGTACCGTCCTGAACGCTTTGTGCAGGCGCTAGAGATTGATGAGGCGCTGGTGGCATGCGGTATTGCGGATGCGCCCAACCGCGCCTTGCAGCATCTACAGCAGCAGCTGGACACCCAAGCGACCCAAGATACTTTGCAGCAAGCAGCAACGCTGTGGGGCGATATCTGTAAGCAGCATACTGAGCCCATGATAGATGACGATGCGGATGAGACGAGTCTGGCGCAGGCGCAGCTTGGGCAACAGGTATTGTTTGATGAATCTTTGTTTTCGCGGCACGAGCTGGTACGCACGCTGTACAAACATGCCGAACAGATTCCTGAATTGCAGCAGAAAGGCTACGTGATACACCAGCATTCTTATACGCGTTTGGGGCGGCACTATATGCTGATATTCTACGGACAGACAGCCAACGCTCGGCACAGTCGCCAAGCCATCGTCCCGAATATGGCAAAAATTGCTGAAGACGTTGCCGCTAGGTTGCCGCTAGATGCTTTATCGCAAGTGGTGGTGCTTGGGGTAGAGTTCATCAGCGAAGGGGAGGACACCTTCATTGATATGGACGTTTGGGTACAGCCTGTCGCCGCGCTGAGCCAAAACGAGCGGCGTATGGCACAAAAAATCAAACGTCTGCACGCGCAAGTACAACAGCAAAACGCACAAGCCGCGCAGGCTTCAGAAAATCGCGAGTTGCCCAATGTGCGCTTGCATTATTCTGTACCGCCGCGCTCTTAAAAGCGCGCGCCTCAGCTCTAAACACAATATAGCGCCACAAAAAAAGACAGCCGAAGCTGTCTTTTTTGTGTTCAAAACAAATCAGGATTAGTAGCGGTTGTTGTCATCGCTATTATTGTCCGTCGTATCAATATGATTGATATTTGGGTGTGTGTCTTCAGCACGGTCACGCGTTTCTGCAGGTGGCGCAACGCGAGTAATGTTGCTTTCGTTTACAGTCGTCGTTGTTGACTGGGCTGGCGTGTTTGAATGTGATGCACTTGGCGTGTTATCACGAACCGAAGCTTTTACCGCATCTTGCGTACTGCTGTGCGTGGCGGCTTTTGGATTGGTTTTGTCTTGCTCACGCTCCATTTTATCTTGCATACGGCGTAGGAAGCGTGCTGCAGCTTCTTGACCACCAAGACCAAATGATAGAGCGAAGGCAACGGCAACCGCACCTAAAGTCAGACCAAACGCTAGGTTGACGATAGAGTCAGCGATACCCATGGCTTTTAGACCCATGGCAAGTACCAAGCCCATAATCAATACGCGTACGATGTTGGCTAGGAACTGTGAACCCTTTTCAGAGCGCTCGACCACACCAGCGACCACGTTGGCAAGCCAAAAACCGATAACCAGTACAATCGCACCTAGGATAATGTTGGCACCGAAAGCGATGAACATGGTAATGATGCCAGAGATAGGCTCAAAACCAAGCAAGTCTGCAGCGGCAACAGTTGCAAACAGCATCGCAAAGAACACAATAGCATGGCTAACTAGGTCAGAGACGCTTTGGTTGCCCATAGTGTCTTGTAGACCGACCTTGCTTGGTAGCTGATTGATTTGCGTGTTATCAAGCAGATTCTTAACGATACCTGCCACCATGCGCACCACATAAAACGTAATCACAAGAACCGCAGCCGCCATAAAGATGTTTGGCAGCGCTTCCATGATTTTGTTAAGCATGTTGGTTGCAGGACGAGCGACCACTTCAATTTTTAGTGCTTCTAGAGCAGCGATGATGGTTGGGATAATCACAACCAAGAACGCAACAGAACCTGCAATGTTTGGTAGGCTGTTTTGCTCATTAATACCCGCTTTTGACGCTAAACGCTGCAAATCAAAAGACATGACCAAGTTGGTTACGATACCGCGAACCACTTTTGCAATGATGTAACCGACCGCAAAGACCACAACCGCTTTAAAGACATTGGGTAGCGCAGCTAGAATGTCATTAACCATATTGGTTAGCGGCGCAAACAAACCATCAAGTCCAAGTTGACCGAGTGCCATGGTTAATACCACCAATAAAATAAACCAATATACCATGTCAGCAATGGTGCTACTCATCGGTTTTACGCCAGCTTGTTCGCTAAGACGCTCATCCAATGTGGTTTTTGACAAGGCGGCATTGATAGCGGTACGTGCCACAGTGGCAACGACCCAACCCAGCACACCGATGGCAATCGCACCGAGCAGATTAGGAATAAAGGCAAGTACTTGACTGACCATATTGGCAAATGGGGTAGAGATAGCGTTGAGGCTCAACTGGTTAAGCGCGCCTGAAACGGCAATGATAAGAATAAACCAAAACACCACCTGAGAGGCAATGTGTTCTAAATCGTATGATTTGCCTGTTGAAGAGCGCATACGGTGGTTCAAGTTGATTTTGGCAAGCGCTTTACGAACTAAGGCGGCAAGGCCTAGTGCAATAAAGAAACCGATAATTAAAATAAGGATAGCGCCGATAACTGAGCCTATCGGTCCTCCTAAAAATCCATTAAACGTTGGGTACATTGGGTTCATCCTGTCCTCCTTCAACGATTATGCGCTCGTGCTTACGTAACATTGAGCAATAAAAACAAACACATAAATCAGTCGTTGCGGGTATTATTGTTTTGAATAAAAGTTCTTTGTTTTGAAGGTGTCGCCACATAGTAGGATGGCCGCGTATGACCAATAATTTGTTTTATATTAAAAGTCATTATTGATATTGTCGTGCGCAGCAGGTGTCGAACGTGTGGTCGTAGGTTTAGTCTGGTTAGCTTAGCCTATAAGCTGTAGGCATTAAAGAGAGAAAGATTAACGACACGCTATGATTGTGTGATAACTTGTTATTTTTATGGCAAATATTAACAAAGATTGTACGTAAGTTCGATAATTTGTCAGCAATGATAGCTCCCAAAACTTAGATTTGTTATGATATCCGGCTTGTGACATCTCGCCACTGTTCTTACAATTTGAGAGTATCTTATGAAAAAAATCACCACCTTGACCCTAAGTGCGCTAACCAGCGCCGTGCTTTTAACCACAGGTTGTAGTACCAACAATGGCAACCAAGAAACTGCGGCGACCAGTGTTGCGGTTACTGAAAACAGCACGGCCGTTGAAAAAGTTGGCTACAGTCTTGGGTACATGATGGCTGAAGGCAACAAAGATGCCATTACTGATTTAGATTTGGACACCTTTGAAAAAGGCTTTCGTGATGGTTACGAAGGTAAAGACTCGGCTCTAACGCAAGAGCAGATGCAAAAAGTCTTGACCGACTACCAAAAAGAGCAAGAAGAGAAGTTCGTTAAAGAAATGGAAGAAAAGGCAGAAACCAACAAAACCAAAGGCGCTGAATTTCTAGCGGCGAACGCCAAAAAAGAAGGCGTGAAGCAGACCAAATCTGGTCTACAGTACAAGGTTATCAAAGCAGGTACTGGCGCTTCACCAAAAGCGACCGACGTGGTTAAAGTCAACTACGAAGGCAAATTGCTAGATGGTACGGTATTTGACAGCTCATATGAGCGCGGCGATCCTGTTGAATTCCCACTAAACCAAGTGATTCCAGGCTGGACAGAAGGTCTACAGCTGATGAAGAGCGGCGGCAAATATGAGTTCTATATCCCATCAGAGCTTGCCTACGGCGAAGCAGGCAGCCAAGGTATTGAGCCAAACAGCGCGCTTATCTTTACCGTTGAGCTACTAGACGTTAATCCTAAGTCATAAGCCAGCCCCAAGAAAAAGCCCCGATACGATATCGGGGCTTTTTTTGTTATGGAGGTTTGCTGGTAAACCGAGCTTATAGCGTCTTTTGGAACACTTTAGAGTTGCGGCCATTGTTGTATTTGGCGCGGCGCTCGTCTGGTAGGGCATCGGCGCTGACTTCCGTAAAGCCTTGCTCCACAAACCAATGCGCGGTGCGGGTGGTTAAGACAAACAGCTTGTGTCTGCCGTGACTGCGCGCTTGCTGCTCTAAGAACGCCAGCAAATCAGCACCACGATTGCCACTGCGGTAATCAGGATGCACCGCGACACAGGCGACCTCAGCAGAATCATCATCTAAAGGATGCAAAGCGGCGCAGCCCAAAATCATTCCATCGCGCTCAATCACGCTATAGTTGTCAATCTCTTGCTCTAAACGCTCACGCGAGCGCGCCACCAAAATGCCTTGCTCTTCAAGCGGGGTCAGCAGCTCGACCAGACCGACCACGTCATCAATATTGGCGCGGCGAATCTCTTCATACGGGTCATGACTGATGAGCGTGCCTGAACCATCGCGGGTGAACAGCTCTTCTAATAGTGCACCGTCTTTGGCATAGGAGATGATGTGCGTGCGGTGAACGCCTTCGCGGCAGGCCGTGCTGGCACAGTTTAAGAAGTAGTTAATCTCGCGGTTGATGTCGCGACCACGCAAGAAGCGATCTACCTCGTTAGGAATCATCTCGCGCAGCAAGCGATCGCCGTCACTGATGCCTGTCTCGGCACCTAAGAAAATCAGCTTGTCCGCGCCCAGCGCCACAGCAGTGCTCAGCGCCACATCTTCAGCAAGCAGGTTAAACACCTCGCCTGTCGCAGAATAGCCCATCGAGCCTAGAATCACCATGTGATTGTGCTGCAAGTTGTTTTTAATCGCATCGACATCAATAGAGCGCACTTCGCCCGTCATTTGGTAGTCCATGCCATCACGCACCCCATAAGGGCGGGCGGTCACAAAGTTGCCTGAAATGGCATCAATGCGTGAGCCATACATCGGCGAGTTGGCAAGTCCCATCGACAGCTGCGCTTCAATCTGGAGGCGAATCGCACCGACCGCCTGCAAAATGGCAGGCATGGCATCGCGCGGGGTCACGCGAATGTCTTGATGCAGTGGCGACTCGATGCCAGCGTCATTGAGATTGTCATTAATCTGCGGGCGCGCACCATGCACGAGCACAAGCTTGATGCCTAAACTGTGCAACAACGCAAAATCATGGATTAAGGTACTAAAGTTGGGATGATTGACTGCTTCACCACCAAACATAATTACGAAGGTTTTGCCGCGATGCGTATTGATGTAAGGCGCAGAGTTACGGAACCAATGGACGTATTCAGGGTTAATTTGTGGCATGGCGCTAGTAGTCATAATAAAAACGATAAGTTATGGTCAAAAAAGTGGACACAGCATGGTTAAATGCTAAAGATTTACCATAGCAAAAAAGCGCTGTATGAGCTATCTTTTATTTGCGGATATTTGCGTCTGGCATCGACAACGATGCTATACATAACCGCAACATGGCATATATATCGCTATGCATGGTTTTTGTTATGCTAAGCAATGCTGAGCTAGGGACAGCGTTCGTTTTATAAGCGGCATCCACACCTGTTGTGCGTGCTATGTGCAATCAGAGCGCATCGTGTTTTTGATACATCAATTAGGAATCGTCATTATTATGAAAAAAAGCAATCATTTTGCCAATCCGTTTGCAGCATGGACCAATCATCGTCTGTTCCATGTAATCGCAGGAACTTTGGTCGGCGTTATGGCGGTCTCGTCTGCCTCTGCGATGTTGCCTACGCCTGAGCCTGCCTTGGATAATGGCGCTGTCATGCAAACGGCAAACGCACCGCGCGCCGCTGAACAAGCCATCAGCAGCCGAGTGACCGCACAGCTGGTCAAAACCGATGCCGCAGGTCAAGAAGTCCTGGTGCCCGTCACGCCTGGTACGCGCTTGCAGTCTGGCGACGTCTTAGAGTATCAAGGCTTTTTTACCAACAACAACAGCGACCGCGTGCGTAAAATGACCGTCACCATCTCTGTGCCTGAGCAGGTTGAGCTGATGGGCGGCGTATCGCCTGATTTCCCATTCGCCAGTGTCGATGGAAACCGCTTTGGTCGTATGCCGCTACGTGGCAAGATTGACGGTCAGACCCAAGAAATCCCGCTAAAGTATTACCGTGCTGTACGCTGGGACTTAGAAGGTGTGGGCATCAATGACACGGTTATGGTGAAATACCGCGCGCAAGTAAAATAAGCCGCGTTATTTCTTAGCCATAAGTCAAAAAAAAGCATCACAGCGTGACTGTGATGCTTTTTTTATGCGTGACCACGATGTGTGATTAACGTGTGTGGTAATAACGGAAACGACGCGTAAGCGAGTCTGTGCATTAAGAAGACTAGGGCGCTTTGGCAGTCAGCACAGGGGAGGCCATGCTGGCTTTGATGTCAGGCAATAGCGCCTCAGTGCTGTCTTTGCCTGCTTTTATCAGCGCTTGGCGCTGGCGCGTGCCCAAGCCTTTAATCGGTGCGATACTCGGCACAATCAGCACATCGGCGCGCCCGCGCTCGGCAAGCGTACGCTTTGATGCTGGTGGGACGGTGTAATCCAGCCAGCCCCACAAACTGGTAGGCAATGCTGAGGTACGCTCAGGCTGACGGTCGGTGACATCGACCGCAATCACAATATCTGCGCCCAACTCCCGCGCGCTATCGACAGGCACCAGACTGACCACGCCGCCATCGATATATTTACGCCCTGTGGCTTCGGGGATACGCGGCGCGATAAACACATTGGGCACGCTGCACGAGGCTTGCACCGCAAGACCAGCATCGCCTGAGCTAAAGACTTGCTTGGTCAAGCGGTGCTTGTCCGTTGCTA
This sequence comes from Psychrobacter aestuarii, assembly GCF_904846035.1. GTDB lineage: Bacteria > Pseudomonadota > Gammaproteobacteria > Pseudomonadales > Moraxellaceae > Psychrobacter > Psychrobacter aestuarii. The sequence goes on along the minus strand of NZ_CAJGYT010000001.1, from coordinate 1,405,240 downwards.
CCGCCGCAAAGCCAATGGGAAAGCGCTCTATCGGCTGCGCGCCCACGTTTTTATTGATAAAATTTTTGAGTTTAATCCCTTCAATAAAGCCTTGATTGGAAAGCACAGGGTCAAGAAGCGCACTGTCGGGCGTATTTAGGGCAAGGGTGGTTAAGCGCTCGGTGCTCATGCCGCTCGCGTATAAGCTGCCAATCAAGCTGCCGCTACTGGTACCGACCACCAAATCAGGCGTGATGCCTGCCTCCTCCAAGGCGGCAATCACGCCGATGTGCGCCAGTCCGCGCGCGCCGCCACCGCCCAAGACTAAGGCGACTTTTGGGGGCGGGGTAGCGTCTTTGGGAGCGGTCGCTACGCGAGCCTGCGTACTACAACCAGCGAACAGCCACGTGATACAGACGAGCAGCAGCGCGCGCGGCAGCATGAGCCTTGATGACGCGCGATGCGGGTATGTCAGCGCAGCAAAAGAAAGCGAGGGCATAAGGTATCCTTAGTAAAGTGGCTACGGTGTATCCTAGGATTAATAGACGATACAGCATATGAACGGACAGACGCACGCGCATCCGCTATGGTCTTATTTTGCTTGCGCATCATCGCCATATATCATGAGATTGGCAAGGGGTTTTTGTTGCCGACGGGCGTGTTCTGTCTGTCGCGCCCATTGTGCCGCGCCTGTGTCCTGCTTATGATAGTACGTACCTTTGTGATTAGGATTTGCTGATGTCATCATCGTCCCCATTGCCCCACGCCCCGCGTACCGACAGCGCCTTGGACATGCCCGTCACGGCGCTGCCTGGTGTGGGCAGCAAAATCGCCGAGCAGCTTGCGCAGTTGGGTATTGCGCGGATTTTTGATTTATTGCTGCATCTGCCGCGCGCCTATGAAGACCGCAGCCGCGTCGTGCCGATTATCGATATCGAATCGGGACAAAGTGCGCTGGTGGTGGGACAGATTATCCATGTGGAAAACAAGCGCGGCGGCATGAGCGTCATCATCGATGATGACAGTGACCGTCTGACTTTGCGTTTTTTTAAGGTTTATCCAAGTCTGGTACAAACCATGCAAACAGGACGCACGCTGCAACTGTTCGGCGAGGTCAAAATTACCCGCTACGGCAAGCAAATGCACCACCCTGAATACCAAATCGTCAGCAGCGACAGCATCGCCACGCAGGCGGGTCTACAGCCCATCTATCCGACCGTCAAAGGACTGCATCAAAACAAACTGCGCACCTTGATAAAACTGGCGCTACAGCTGGTGCGACAAGCGGGCGTGCCCATGACCTTAATCACCACAGAAGACTTTGCCCAAGTGGCGCATCTGCCCCTTGCCATGGGTGTACCGCCAAGTCACCAAAGCGTCCCTGAAAGTGTCTATAATTTAAGTATTTTTGAAGCGTTGGTGCTATTGCATACCCCGCCGACCTATACCAGCAGCGCTGAGCAGCAGCGCCTGTTAACCCAGCTGCTAGAGCGTACCCATGCGGCGTGCCAGCGACTGATTATCGAAGAGCTGACCGCGCATCAGCTGAGCCTATTGTACCGCCGTGAGCAGCTGCACCAGCACAAAGCGCCAAAATGTGGCACAGACAGCCCGCTGACCGAGCAGCTGATAGCAGATTTGCCCTTTTCATTGACGGGTGCGCAAACGCGGGTGTTAGAAGACATCACGCGCGATATGGCGACCTCAGTACCCATGCTGCGCTTGGTACAAGGTGATGTGGGGGCGGGCAAAACCTTGATAGCAGCGGCGGCGGCAGGCTATGCGCTCGATAGCGGCTGGCAAGTGGCGGTGATGGCACCGACAGAGATTCTGGCGGAGCAGCATTTGTTAAACTTTCGCCGCTGGTTTGAGCCGCTCGGTATTGAGGTCGGCTGGCTGGCGGGCAAGCAAACTGCCAAAGAGCGCCGAGAAGCGCTGGCAGCGGTCGCGGACAATGCGGTACAAATCGTCGTCGGTACGCATGCACTGTTTCAAGAGCAGGTGGTGTTTGCCAAACTGGGTCTGGTGATTATTGATGAGCAGCACCGCTTTGGCGTTGAGCAGCGTATGGCGCTCATGAATAAAGGCGTGGCGAACAGCACACCGCATCAGCTGATTATGACCGCCACGCCGATTCCGCGCACGCTCGCCATGAGTGTGTACGGCGATATGGACACCTCAGTCATCGATGAGCTGCCGCCAGGACGCACGCCGATTACCACGGTAATGATTGACCGTAAGCGCCGTGATGCGGTGATTGAGCGTATCGCCATCAACTGCGCTGAGGGTCGCCAAGCCTACTGGGTGTGCTCGCTGGTCGATGCGTCAAGCGCTCTCGATGCGCAGGCAGCGGAAGAGACGTACGCCGATTTAAGCGAGCGCCTTGATGTGCGTATCGGGCTGGTGCATGGCAAAATGAAAGCGGCGGACAAACAAGCAATGATGCAGGCATTTAAGGCAGGCGACATTCAACTGCTGATTGCCACCACCGTGATTGAAGTCGGGGTCGATGTGCCCAATGCGTCCTTGATGGTGATTGAAAACGCTGAGCGCTTGGGGCTCTCGCAGCTGCATCAGCTGCGCGGACGGGTGGGGCGCGGCGCGGTAAAAAGCTACTGCGTCTTATTGTACCAATCGCCTTTGTCCGAGACAGGTATCGAGCGCTTAAACGTGCTGCGTGACAGTACGGACGGCTTTGTGATTGCGCAAAAAGACTTGCAGCTGCGAGGTCCAGGTGAGCTGCTTGGTAAGCGGCAAACGGGCAATATCGGCTATTATCTAGCCGACCTTGTGCGTGATGAGGCGCTGTTTGCCATTGCCCAAAACCTTGCCAAAACCTTGATACGCGCGCCGACACGCAAGGCGGACGTCAGTCAGCTCATTCACCGCTGGATGCCAGAGGCGAGCCGCTACACCAATGCATAATACGGTTTATGATTAAAAACAAAGATAACGACACGGCATTATACGGCGATTTGCGCGGCTAATGCCCAGCTATAGAGATGGATTATGAGCGATATCAACGAAAACGACCCCAAGCGCGCCGCGCCCACGCATCAGACGCCAGATACCAAGCTGCCCTCGCAGACATCCGCGCCCGATACAGCATCTGAACCGAGCAGCGCGCAGCCATCTTATGTGGAGACGCGTGCGGCGACGGATGCGGACACAGAGACGCAGACTGTGCCGCCGTATCGGCAAACGCCACCTGCCAGTAACCGTATGCCGCCGTGGCTGATACCTGCGCTGGTAGCGGTGCTGGTCATCGGTGTCGTGCTCGGGCGCTATTGGGGGCAGTCAGGGCAAGACAGCGACGCGGTGGTTACTGATACGACCACGACGCCTGCTGCCAGCACGCCGACCAGCGATACAGAGCAAACGGTGCTGTCCGTTGAGACGGTCGCACCAAGCCAAGCCAATATCGACAATGCCTTGAGTACCGATGGCACCATCGTCGCCAAAGATGTGGCGACTGTCAGTGCCAAGGTCAACGGCGTGGCACTAGAGCGGGTGCTGGTCGATGAAGGCAGCACGGTCAAAGCAGGGCAGGTGCTGGCGGTATTTGACACCGATGCCATGCAGCAGCAGGTCAACCAAGCCGAAGCGGATGTGGCAGAAGCTCAAGCCACGCTTGCCAATGCCGAAGCCGATGCCGCCCGTGTGTTGCCACTGCTCGATATCGATGCCATCAGTGAGCAAGAAGCGGACAGCTACCGCACGTCTGCCATTCGGGCAAGAGCGGCGCTCGCGGCTGCCGAGTCGCGTCTTAACAATCAGCGCCTGATGGTCAACAATGCCCAAGTGGTCGCCCCTGTCAGTGGGGTGATTAGCGAAAAAACCGCTGAGGTGGGTATGGTCGCAGGTGCTGACCCCTTGTTTACCATCATCAAAAACGGGGTGCTCGAATGGCGCGCGGATATTGACCCCAAACGCTTGCCGCAAATTGATATCGGTACGCCTGTCAAGGTCAGCTTGCCCAACAATCAATCGGTAATGGGTAAAGTGCGCCGTATCGCCCCGACCGCCGATGACAATCGCCAAGTCACCATCTATGCCACCTTAGCCCCAAGCCGCGCGGCGCGGGCTGGCATGTACCAAAAAGGCGCGCTGATATTGGGCGATGAGCGCAAACAGATTTTGCCAAACAGCGCCATCGTCAGTAATGATGGCTACGATTACGTGATGATTATCAAAAACCCCACAACCACTGATGGCAAAACGGTCGGACGCATCGTCCAGCAGCGTGTCGAAGTGACAGAACGTCGCGGCGCGGATGTGGTGCTCGCTGAGCCTTTGTCTGAGGACACGCAAGTGGTCAAACAAGGCGGCAGCTTTGTCAGTGATGGTGATCTTGTTGAGATTGTCGCCAGCAGTACGCAGGTAAGTCCATGAATGTAAACGTCTCCGCCTATTCCATCAAAAATCCGCTGGTCGCGATTTTGCTGTTTATTCTTCTGACCCTTGGCGGTTGGTATGGCTTTGAGCAGATGAAAGTCCAGCAGTTTCCAGATATCGACCTGCCCGCTGTGGTGGTGACCGTGACCTTGCCAGGTGCGGCACCGACCCAGCTTGAAAATGATGTGGCAAAAAAGATTGAAAACCGTTTGACCAGTATTGAGGGCATCAAGCATATCCGCAGTACGTTGCAAACGGGCGCTGCCACCATTTCGACCGAGTTTGTGCTGGATAAGGACATTCAAGAGGCGGTGGACGACGTGCGCTCTGCGGTGAGCGAGGTGCAAGGCAACTTGCCCGCCGCTGCCAATGACCCGATTATTACCAAAGTATCGACATCAGGCTTTCCTGTCGTCACTTATTCGGTTAGCGGTCAAAACATGAATGTGCAGGACTTGTCCTGGTTCGTAGATGATACGGTCACCAAGCGCTTGTCTGACATTCAAGGGGTCAGCTCGGTCAGCCGCATCGGTGGCTTGCAGCGGGAGATTACTGTCGCCGCCGACCCCAACACCCTAAACGGGCTACAGATGCCCATCTCACAGCTGTCGCAGCAAATTGCCAGCATCCAGCAAGACAGCGCAGGCGGTGAAGCCAAAGTCGGCAACACCGTGCAGACCATCCGCGTGCTGGGCGCGGCGCAAAAAAGTAGCGAGCTGAATGACTTGCAGATTGCGCTGCCGACAGGGGGCGTAAGTGCGCTGGACACCATGGCGAGCATTACCGATGGCAGCGCCGATGCCACCTCGATTGCCAAGCTCGATGGCACAGCGGTGGTCGCCTTTAACATCACGCGCTCACGTGGCGCAAGTGAAGTGGAGGTGACCGAAAAGGTCGATGCTGAGCTGGCAAAATTGGCAAAAGAAAGAAGCAATATTCAGATTGAAAAAGTCTATGACCGTGCCACCCCAGTCGCTGAAGATTATCAGTCGTCTATCCGCATGCTGATTGAAGGCGGTATCTTGGCAGTGGTGGTGGTGTTTTTATTTTTACGCAATATCCGTGCGACCATTGTCGCTGCGGTGGCGCTGCCATTGTCGGTCATTCCTACCTTTTTGGGCATGTATCTGTTCGACTTTAGCTTAAACATCATCTCACTGCTTGCTTTGTCCTTGGTCATTGGGGTATTGGTCGATGATGCGATTGTCGAAGTAGAAAACATCATGCGCCACTTAAGGATGGGCAAAACGCCCTATGAGGCGGCGATGGAGGCGGCGGACGAGATTGGGCTCGCAGTGATTGCCACCACCTTTACCTTGATTGCGGTCTTTTTACCGACCGCCTTTATGGGCGGCGTGGTCGGACAGTTTTTCCGTCAGTTCGGCTGGACGGCAGCGATGGCGATTTTTGCCTCATTGTTGGTCGCCCGCTTGATTACGCCGATGATGGCGGCTTATATTTTGCGCCCAGAAAAGCACCATGTCGAAAAACAAAGCAAAACCATGGACGGCTATCTCAAGATAGTGACGTGGACCTTGCGCCACCGCTGGCTAACGGTGGGAGCGACTTTGGCATTATTTATCGCCTCTTTGAGCTTGGTTAAGCTGTTACCGACCTCGTTCATCCCTGATAATGACATCAACCAATCCCGCGTGGCGATTGAGCTGACCCCTGATGCGCGCTTAGAAGATACCGAGCGGGTCGCCGCGATGGCGCGTGAGCGTATCATGGCGCTGCCTGAGGTGACGCATGTGTTTACCGCGATTGGGCAAGCGCAATCGGCGTCAATGGAAGGGGCAAGCTCAGGTGGCGGCAACACCGAAAACGTCGCCAGTCTGGATATCGTCTTAGCGCCACGAGATGAGCGCGTATCAAAAACAGAGGTTGAGCGCAAAATCAGTGCGCTGTTGACCCAAGTGCCGAGCGCCCGCTTTAACGTTGGCTTATCAAGTGGCGGCGAGACGGGTTATACCTTTTCCTTGACCAGTAGCAACCCGCAAGTGCTGGAGCAAACCGTTCAGAACATCATGAGCGAGATTCGCGCCTTGCCCATCGCAGGGGCGGTGACCAGTGACCGCAGCCTACCGCAGCAAGAGCTTGCAGTACTGCCCGACCGTTTGGCGATGGCGGATAAAGGCGTCACGACCCAAAGCATCGCTGAGACCTTGCGTATTGCGACGGTCGGCGACTATGAGCAGCGCCTCTCTAAGCTCAATCTTGAGAGTCGGCAAATCCCTGTGGTGGTGCGTCTGCCCGATGACGCCAAGCAAAACGTCAGTCAGCTCGAATCCTTGTATGTGCCCAGCATCAGCACCACTGGGGGCGTACAAATCGGCGATGTGGCAGACCTAAATTTTGGTACTGGACCTGCGCAGATACGCCGCCTTGACCGCGAGCGTGCCATCAGTGTCACCGTGCAGCCGAGCAATGGCGAGCTGGGCGACTTGGTGACCGCGGTACAAAACACGCCGACCCTAAAGCAGCTGCCCGACAGCATCACCATCATTGAGCAAGGGCAGGCAGAAAACATGGCGGAGCTGTTCCAAGGCTTTGTGATTGCCATGTCGGTGGGGATTATCTGTATCTTGGGCGTGCTGATTTTACTCTTTGGTCGCCTGCTTCAGCCGTTTACGATTTTGATGGCGTTGCCGCTGTCGATTGGCGGGGCGTTTGTGGGCTTGGTGGTCACAGGCAGCAGCTTATCCATGCCCTCGATGATTGGCTTTATCATGCTGATGGGCATTGCGACCAAAAACTCCATTCTGCTCGTGGACTATGCTTTGATTGCTCAGCATCGCGGCTTACCACGGTTTGAGGCCATCATCGATGCCTGCCATAAGCGGGCGCGTCCCATCATCATGACAACCATCGCTATGGGCGCAGGCATGATGCCACTGGTACTCGGCTTGGGCGAGGCTGACCCGACGTTTCGCCGTCCGATGGCGGCGGCGGTATTGGGCGGACTGATTACCTCAACCTTGCTCAGTCTGGTCGTGATACCCGTGATTTATACCTTGATTGATGACTTGTCAGGCTGGTTTGCCAAGTGGCTGGTGCCGCATGGCAAAAAAGTAGGGAATAACTGACAGATAAGGCTTTCATAAAACCGTCGGTTGATTAAGCAAAGACCCCATACGATAACACCACGTATGGGGTTTTTTGATACATGACACAACCAAATTGCCATAGAACTGATGTGCCTTTTTACTTATCGTTTAATTGTCTGATAGGTGCGTGCGTTATAGTAAGCATATGATTTAGCACCATTTAATAATATTGTATTGCCATTTATCGTCAGGAGGCTTTTATGAAAATCACCACCATCACCTTGAGTATGGTTGCCGCCTTGTCACTGACCAGCTGTGCCACCCAGCAAGCCGCCAGTACCGACTGGACACCCTACCTGAAATCGATGCAAGATGGCTGTGATTACCCGAACCCCACCACCAGCAGTCTGCCCATGGTCTATCAACAGTCTATCATCCATACCGACACGCGCAGCAGTGGCGATGACAACACCGCAGAAACCACCACCACCTATACACTCAACAATGCCACCGCGTTCGGTCAGCAGCTCTCTAAAATTGAGTACCTAAGTGGCTATGAATGGTCGCACCTCAAGCTGTACTTCACCAACGACCCGCAAGCACTGCGCAGCAAGTTCGTCTTACCTGTCGATAAATACGACTACAATACCGTGACCAAGGACGATGCCAGCGGCTATCAAGTGACGGGTGAGGGCTTTACGCATCTCACCTTTGATAAAAAAGACAACAGCATCACTTGTGGGTTTGGGGTGTGATTATTTCCGCGTAATTGTTCAGTTGATATCTTAATGAGTATCAACTGAAAACTCTACTTATTCTTTTTTATTTGTTCGACTGCATAATTTGCTTGATTTTTCGTATATTCATCATCTATGTGCAACTCTTGAAACAATTCATTGTGTGAGTACTCAGAATACTTTAAATGACTTTTAGCAGATTTAACTGCCTGTTGATTCCAATCAATATTCAAAAGATCCACAGCAGCAGTTGCCTCATTTAATGAGTATTCTCCCTCCAAATAAAGTTCATTTATTAATTTTTCCCTAGAGTATGAAGAATACTTCAGACATTGTTTCGCGGACTTGATTGCTTGTTTCTTCCAGTCTATATTCATTTTATCTACAGCCAAGGTTGCTTCTTCGAGAGAATATCCATCTTCTATAAAAAGCTGATTGATTAATTGCTCACGTGAGTATGCTGAGTATTTTAAAGCCTCTTTAGCAGATTTAATTGCTTGGTTCCCCCAGTCTAAGTTTAAGCTATCGACTGCAACAATCGCATCCTTTTCAGAATAGTCATTTTCTGTATATAGGCAGTCAATCAACGCGCTGCGTGAGTATTTGGTATATTCTAAATGTTCTTTCGCAGACTTGACCGCTCTCTTCTGTGTGGGACTCAGTTCATATTTCTTATGATGAATAGGTGTAGCAGCCGTAACATCTAACTCGTCATCTATATGATTAACTTCTGCTATAAATTCCGAATTCACCAATTGCTCCATATTCATTTGTTCTGTGTCTATAGCAGGTTCTGTCATTAGTGATTTCTCATGATATTCAGAATTTTTAGTAGTCTTATTCGATATGTGATTAATAGGTTGGAATTTTGTAGAGTTGGCTGCCTCTATCTTTATTGATCTATGACTATCTATGATATTCAAGGATTGCAATTCTTTTTCTGAAAAACTGCTGTCATCTATTTTTGCACCTTTAGAGCGATTGCAGCGCCAGCAAAGAGTTTGTAAATTAGCTTCTGATGTTATACCGCCTCTTGATAAAGGAATAATATGGTCTATCTCTAATAATAAGTTTCTCTCGTCACGTGTAGACAAACCGCATTTTTGGCAAGTATAGTCATCACGAGACTTAATTTTTTCTCTTAGTTTGGGAGTCATTAAAGCTCTTTGACCTGCTACACTATTTTTAAATTCTATTAAATCAGAAAGGTATTTAACAAACCGCTCTAATTTATCGATATTTAGAACAAGCTTTGAGTTAAGACGGCTATTACCACCAGCAGACACATATTGAAAAGTATATTCAGGAAAATATAAATCTGAAAAGCGAAAATTATCAAATCCTAGTTCTTCTTCTATTCTTTTAGAGTGATGTTTGTGAATGAAACTAGGGATATCGTTGTGAATTTCTGAAAGAATTTCTTCTTTTTCCTTGCCAAGCAAGACCTTGCCTTGTTCTGCAGCAGCAAAATCATTCAAAACCTTTTCAAATTTTTCTAAAGTCTCTTCGTTAGGTTTTACATCAAAATATTTACAGAAATATTTAAAGGGTTTGTCATCAGCATTTTTGACTACTGAAAGTGAACATTGATAAGTTCTTCTGTTTCTTACTTTTTCTGCCCACTTATATCTTTTCATATTGTATGTGCTATTATCATTAAGCTCACCTTCTCCATAGTCAATGTATTCTACATCTTTATAGGAGTTCTTTAGACTCTCTATATGAGTATTTAACTCGTTGCATTGTTTTATATGACTACTCACCTTTTGTTTTATAATTAAAAAACTTTTACTTTTAAAATACATATTAATTATTTTTGGATAAGCTATCTTAATGATAAGAAATATTAATATGTAAAAAATTATGAACCTGATAAGCAAATAAGAAGTAGACAATTTTATTTCTCCCAATGAAATGATTATAGTTTTTATATCATATTTAGTTTCAGTTTAATAGCAGAATTTTTGTCAGGAGTATTAGTTATACTATTAGTTTATTATATTTTTTTTATAGTGTATTCTGCTAAATTCATACAGTAGTTTTATTTTTAAATTTAAGTGAAATAATTTAATTTTAAGAGTTGTTAATATATCTGTAAAATACTTATATATAAATATATATTTTATGATAAATAATATTGATGAATTTGCTTTCTGAACTTTTTAAGCAGTAAATTGAGTATAGTCAGCTCTTCTGATTTCATACCTTTTGGCAGCTAATTTTCTAGCTCGATGTGCGATGCCATAGTACTACCAATCAATGCTACGCTAGCTTCTGTTAACTGTACCCATGAACTACGTTTGTAATTTCGACTGTCTACAAGGTGGAGGCATGGTTTTTTCTATGTACTGTAGTCGATTGGTCATTGTACCTGAGCTGACCATTTAGTATTGCTCTCTGTGTTTGTTGTACAGCGCAATACCAAAGCTGTCGAGTCATGATGTTATAGTTATTTTGCATAACGCTGAAATATCGAAACATGAATAAAATTCACTATTTATTTAAATTATATCGTTTTTATTCATGTTCGAGTTTTGGTTAAATAGCCCTATACAGAAATTTGGTTTTATTTTAAAAATAAATAGGGTAGTAGATCGCCATGACTCAACAATTTGCCTGCTCAATCAAGCGTATTCGTTTTGATGAAAACTATCGTCCTGCTGACAGCACGCGTCTGACGACCAATTTTGCCAACCTAGCACGTGGTGAGCGCCGCGAAGAAAATCTGCGCAAGACCTTGCGTATGATTAACAACCGCTTTAACGCGCTGGCGCATTGCGACAACCCTACCGCTGACCGTTACTCTGTAGAAGTGGACATCATCTCTGCCAATATGGACATCGAAGGCAATGGCGATGCGTTCCCTGTGATTGAAATGCTACAAACCACCATCGTGGACCATAAAGAAAACAAGCGTATCGATGGCATGATTGGCAACAGTTTTTCATCATACGTGCGCGACTATGATTTTAGCGTGGTGTTGCTAGAGCATTTTAACAAACATCCAAATACCAAAGCGCCTGAGGATTTTGGGGATTTGCACGGCAAATTATTCCAGTACTTGCTCAACTCTGACGCGTATCAAGATAACTTTAACAAGCTGCCAGTAATTTGCCTGAGCGTATCGACCAGCAAGACCTATCATCGCACCACCAACGAGCATCCAGTGCTGGGCGTGGAATACAAGCAAGATGAGTATTCATTGACCGATGAGTATTTTCATAAGATGGGCTTGACCGTGCGCTACTTTATGCCAAAAGACAGCGCTGCACCTTTAGCTTTTTATTTTGCAGGCGATTTGACCAGCGACTATAGCGACCTTGAGCTGATCAGCACCATCAGCACTATGGAGACGTTTCAAAAAATCTATCGCCCTGAGATTTATAACGCCAACTCGACCGCCGCGCAAGTATATCAGCCAAGCTTGAAATACCAAGATTACTCCTTGACGCAAGTGGTGTATGACCGCGAAGAGCGCAGCCAGATGGCGGTCAAGCAAGGCAAATTTACCGAAGAGCAATTTATTAAGCCGTATCAAGATATTTTGCACACGTGGGCGGCCAATTACACGCCCGAAGAGAGCGCGGCGTAATTCCCTTATTAACAGATTTTATTGCTTACTTTTATAGAAGATTATGGATATGACTTTATTACTACCGACATCTACCGCTGGCAGCTTGCCAAAACCTGCATGGCTGGCTGAGCCAGAAACACTGTGGTCACCTTGGAAAGTTGCTGACGATGCGCTGGCAGAAGCCAAGCAAGACGCGCTGCGTGTGTCGCTCCATGAGCAGCTACAGGCAGGGATTGACATCGTCAGCGATGGCGAGCAGACCCGTCAGCATTTTGTGACCACCTTTATTGAGCATTTGGACGGTGTGGATTTTAAAAACCGCGAAACCGTACGTATCCGCAACCGCTATGACGCGAGCGTGCCTACTGTGGTCGGTGAGGTGAGCCGCCAAAAGCCTGTATTCGTAGAAGATGCCAAGTTTTTGCGCTCATTGACCGACCAGCCGATTAAGTGGGCGCTGCCAGGACCGATGACCATGATCGATACCTTGTATGATGCTCATTACAAAAGCCGCGAAAAACTGGCATGGGAATTTGCCAAAATCTTAAACCAAGAAGCCAAAGAATTAGAGGCGGCAGGCGTAGACATCATTCAGTTTGATGAGCCAGCGTTCAATGTGTTCTTTGATGATGTGAATGACTGGGGCGTGGCGACACTTGAGCGCGCCATCGAAGGTCTCAAGTGTGAGACGGCGGTACATATCTGCTACGGCTATGGCATCAAGGCAAACAACGACTGGAAAAAGACCCTAGGCTCTGAGTGGCGTCAATACGAAGAAGCGTTCCCGAAATTGCAGCAGTCAAAGATTGACATCATCTCGCTTGAATGCCAAAACTCGCACGTGCCGATGGATTTGATTGAGCTGATTCGTGGTAAAAAAGTGATGATTGGTGCCATCGATGTGGCGAGCAATGAGATTGAAACGCCTGAAGCGGTCGCAGATACTTTACGCAAGGCCTTGCAATTTGTCGATGCGGACAAATTATATCCCTCAACCAACTGCGGTATGACACCGCTTGCACGTCACGTGGCGCGCGGCAAGCTTGAAGCCCTAAGCGCAGGCGCGGCGATTGTCCGTCGTGAGCTGACGGCCTCGGCGGTATGACTTTAAATTAAGTTTAGGATATAACTGATGATTGAAGCCCTCGACTTTAGAAACGCCATGTCTTTGCTGACCACTGCGGTAAGCGTGATTACCACAAAAGGCGACTCAGGTATGCACGGCTTTACCGCGTCGGCGGTATGTAGCGTGAGCGATAGCCCGCCGACCTTGCTGGTGTGCATGAACCGTGCCTCGCGCTCGCATGTGCATTTTGTGGGCAACAAGACCTTATGCGTCAATGTCTTGGGCGCGCATCATGAGCAGATATCCAATGCCTTTGCCTCAAAGCTCAGCTCAGAGGAACGCTTTGCGCAAGCCGCTTGGCATACCTTGGTGACTGGCGCGCCCGTCTTAGACGATGCGCTGGTCAGCTTTGATTGTGAGATTGAGCAGATTCAAGAAGTGGGCACACACAGTGTCTTTATGTGCCGCGTTATCGCGATTAAACAAAGCGAGCAAGAAGAGAGCTTGGTGTATTTTAACCGTGCTTATCATCAGCTGGCGCAAGTTGATATCGTTTAAGGCGCATATCTTCCCCAATCCTCCCCAAACAAAGAAGTAAATCACCTGTGGAACTCATCATTTTTTTAATCATCGGCGCCCTAGCAGGCTTTGCTGCAGGGCTATTTGGTGTTGGCGGTGGCACGATTATCGTGCCGCTTTTGTTTATTGTGTTCACGCAAATGGACTACGGCCCTGATGTGGTCATGCATCTGGCGCTGGGCACCTCGCTTGCCACCATCGTCGTCACCTCTATCAGCTCATTGATGGCGCACAATAAAAACGGCGCGGTCATCTGGCCTGTCTTTACCAATCTTGCCCCTGGCATGGCGCTCGGCTGCTTTTTTGGTGCGGGCATTGCAGGCTGGCTCTCAGGTGGACATCTACAAATCATCGTCGGCGCGTTTTTGTTGTGGGTCGCCATCAATATGCTCAGAGGCAGCAAAAAACAGCAGGTCGCCTCCTATCAGGTATTGCCCTCAACGCCCAAGCAGCTCGCGGCAGGGGCGGGTATTGGCGTCGCCTCCGCCATCTTCGGTATCGGTGGCGGCAGCATCACCGTACCGTATCTGAACCGCTATGTGGTCATGCAAAAGGCGGTTGGTACGTCTGCAGCATGCGGACTGCCCATCGCCATCGCTGGCGCGCTCGGCTTTATGCTCTTTGGTATGCAAGACCATGTCGACGTACCAAACGCCATTGGCTACGTGCATATTTATGCCTTTTTGGGCATCGGTGTGATGAGCTTTTTTACCGCCAAATTCGGCGCAAAAGTCGCGCATCAGCTTTCGCCTGCCTTATTAAAAAAATGCTTTGCCGTACTGCTGATCGCCGTCAGCTGCTTTTTCTTGTATAAAGGGTTGGTGTAAGAAAATACTCGATAGCGTCTCACTGACCAACAAATAAAAAAGCCTCGTATCGTACGGGGCTTTTTTATATGATAGTAAACTACTACTAATAATAAAAAGTTAAATTTATACTTAAAATAAATTCTAGGGAAAGATTATGAGGGATAAAGGACTAGAGAAAATACTACCAGCTATATCTAACAGGAGTAATTTTCTTGATGATTATCTACCTGCTAAGGAAGGAGGAGGTTATTTTGGTAGGAGTTTAGTATTTGAAATTGATGTATTATTTATATTCAAAAACGAAGAGTTATGTGCGACTCATCAGGTTGCATATATGCAGTTACTTAGAGAGTTTGAAAGTCTTGATAATGATTTTGAAAAATTGCATAGAAAGGCAAGAGAGATAAAGGAAAAGTTGGGAGAGGGAGCATCGGTAGAGAATTTTGAGTATGCTTATCATCAGCAACTAAAGGTACTTCATGGTCAGGAAAACTTCTTGAATAGTATAAAGTCTTTTACTGATCAGCATTTTGTTGTTGGACTACGGGCTTTGGTTGAGCAAAATTTAGCGAAAGTATTGAATATATATAAAGAGAAGACTGACAGTAATTTTGGTATTCCATACTCTTGGGATAAAATAATAGCTTTACTTAGTTCTCTAAATGTAAATACAGATCAAAATCTACCTGTTTATAAAAATACTAACGAGCTTAGGGTGCTAAACAATAAAATAAAACATCTGAATGAAGTCGATAGTCGTCTAGCTGAGTTTTTTTACTTTCAAGATAAGCAAGGAGAAGATTTAGATAAAGTTAATTTAGAGTTACAACGTTATGCAGACTATGCCTATGCATTTCTAGTTTTTATTGGTGAGCAGCTTCATGTAGAAAAAGATAAATAAATAAAAACATCTAATAACAAGAGCGCTATTTGGCATTTTGTTTTTAATTGAATCTATAACGCCTCTTCCCAACCAAACGCCTCCAAAACGCGCCACCACTCGCTATCGACATCGGCTCTCAAGACTAACGGCTCATTTGTGACAGGATGGCTGAGTATTTAGCCATCAAAATTTTCAAACAACGTGCTACCCAAACCAGAACGGTCTAAAAAATCTTGGATATTCTCATCGCTATCTTCAATACGTATAAAATACGAAAGACAGCGACATACAAAAAGCTCGGCAAATGAAGAATATCTGTATATGCTTTCGTCATAATTAAAGAAAGCCACTTCGCACTCTTTGTCTGAAAAAACGACATCGCTATAAAGCCAACAAATACTGCCATTATAATCAAGTTCACCATCAGCAATGATGTAGGCATTTTTTAATATATCTATATTTAGTGAAGGTCTGCATTGACGTCATTATTTATTTTTATATGACACACTTCTGTTATTTTTATAGCATCTCTTTCTTTATATTCAGGAAGTGAGTTTTTATAGCTTTCACTTTGCTGCGCGAACGCCTGTATTTGTTCAAAAAAATTCTTCCAAGTGTCTTTATTTCCAATATATACCGATGTTTTCATAAGTGGCCCTTACGTTTTTGCCAAATTTATAAGACT
The DNA here is from genome assembly GCF_904846035.1 of Psychrobacter aestuarii. GTDB lineage: Bacteria > Pseudomonadota > Gammaproteobacteria > Pseudomonadales > Moraxellaceae > Psychrobacter > Psychrobacter aestuarii. Next base: position 1,389,486 of record NZ_CAJGYT010000001.1, on the reverse strand, counting down.
GGATGATTTTTTGAAATAATAAGTAGGGTAAAGGGTGTTGTATCGCCAATAGCTAAAGACAAATCTCAGTGACAGTAACCTCCGCCAGGACGCTACTACCGACCACCCAAAATGCTTTTTGACCGACATAGAGCCGTTCTTTGAGACGCTTAAGATAAGGTGCTGAATCTAAGAGCACCCACATGGTGGCTAAGCCTTCTGAAGCAATAGGCTGTCTTTTATCTAAAACAATATTACCATCAACATCCAATATCTCAGGGTAAATCATATATAGCAGCTCACCACTAGCAAATGTAAAGTCGCATCTCATGCCTTGATGAGGTGTGACGCTCTGTAGCGCCTCGTCAGGATTGAGACGATAATGGACGACAAAGTCATAATGCTTATTAAAAATCTTTCGATAAGGCGTGTGCGCTGCGATGGGTTGTTGTGTACTGTCGAACCGCAGCGCGTCAAGCTGTCTGGAGCTGAGCTTTTTAGGTTGCATCACTTATCGTTCCTGTTTCCTATATCCAATAGCCGTTTTTATAAAATAATATTTAAAAAAATAAGCAAAAAAAATGCCAAATAACGAGCACGCTATTTGGCATTTTGTTTTTAATTCAATCTATAACGCCTCTTCCCAACCAAACACCTCCAAAACACGCTGCCATTCGCTATCGACATCGGCAGTTAAGACTAACGGCTCATTTGTGACGGGATGGCTGAGCGCGAGCGTCTGCGCATGTAGCAGCATGCGCTGGCAGTCATATTGCGTGCGAAAAAATCGCGTGTGCCGTATGTCGCCATAGCTGGTATCACCGAGGATGGGGTGGAACAGATGCTTCATGTGCCGACGCAGTTGGTGCTTGCGCCCCGTCTCAGGTGTGAGACGCACAAGGCTGTAGCGGCTGGTGGGGTGCTTTTTAGAGACCGCAACGGGCAGCTCAATCTGTGCCAAGCACTGCCAATGGGTCACTGCCGTTTGCGCGGGTTTGTCCATGCGCGCAAACTTGTCCGCGATGGCATCAGGCTGAAAGCTGAGCGCGTAATCGACCGTGCCCGATTGCGGCATGAAGCCGCGTACTATCGCTAAATACTGCTTGGTCACGCGGCGTTCGGTAAAGGCGTCGGTCAGTATGCGTGCCACGGCTGAGCTTTTGGCAAACAGCAGTACGCCTGAGGTCGGTCTATCTAAGCGATGTACGGGAAAGACGTGACAGCCTACGGCATCGCGGGTGAGCTGCATGGCGAATCGTGTCTCGCCCTTATCCAGCCAGCTACGATGCACCAGTAGTCTCGCCTCTTTGTTAACCGCCACCACATGCTCATCTTCGTAAATAATCTCGATCTGCGGCGGGGTATCGCTTGCGCTATTCATGCTTAAGTGCCTGTGGGTTAAAACTGTATAAAACGGTTGCTGATTCTCGCCAATATTGTTTTTACAAGTTGCCTAATGTTGGTACGTATTGTAAAGACAATTGACCAAAATATATCAGAATTCGACCGTTTTAATCGCAAAAAAAATCCTTTGCTACCCTTCAAAAGATAGCAAAGGATTTAACTTAATTCAATAATATTTTAATAAAATCAATGATTTAATTTATTCCACCGTCACCGACTTGGCAAGGTTACGAGGCTGGTCAACGTCCGTGCCACGCAGTACGGCAACGTGATACGAGAGCAGCTGCACAGGTACGCTGTAGATGATGGGCGAGAGGGTTTCGCACACGTCATTGACGTTTACAAGGTGTAAACGGTCTTCCGCTTCAATACCGCTGGTTTCACTGGCGAACACAAACAGCTCGCCGTGACGTGCGTGTACTTCTTGCATGTTGGCTTTTAGCTTATCGAGCATGCTGTCTTTTGGTGCAAGGACCACAATCGGCATGTCTTTATCAACGAGTGCCAGTGGACCGTGTTTTAGCTCGCCTGCGGCATAGCCTTCGGCATGGATATATGAGATTTCTTTGAGTTTCAGCGCGCCTTCTAGGGCGATGGGGAACTGTAGTCCGCGACCGAGGAACAGACAGCTTTTCTTATCCTCAAAGTGCTCTGCCATGGCTTTAATTGGCGCATCAAGGTGTAAGCTGGCGTAGAGTTGACCAGGCAGCTTTTGTAGCTCGCTGATATGGTTGCTAAGTGCTTCGTCATCAATGCGCCCTTGTACGTGCCCTGTTTTTAGCATCAGTAGCATCAGCGCGACCAGTTGGGTGGTAAAGGCTTTGGTCGAGGCAACACCAATCTCAGGACCTGCCAAGGTGGGCAAGAAAATATCGGTTTCGCGTACCAGTGATGAGGTCGGCACGTTACACAGCGCAAGGCTGACCAAGCCTGCTGGGTTTTGTTTTTTGATGTCGCGTAGTGCCGATAGGGTGTCTGCGGTTTCGCCCGATTGCGAGATGCAGATGACCAGTGAGTTGTCCACGACCACAGGGTTGCGGTAGCGGAATTCGCTCGCAACTTCGACACTGCAGGGCAGGCGAGTGATGCTTTCAAACCAATATTTGGCGACCATGCCCGCATGATAGCTGGTGCCGCAGGCGATGACTTGCACATAACGCACGCCTGACAACTGCTCGCCATGACGCTCAAGGAAGTCAGTGCGCAGGGCGTTTGGCGCGTGATTGTCAATCGCCATCTCTAGGGTACGCGCAACCGCATCAGGCTGCTCGTAGATTTCTTTGAGCATATAGTGCTTAAATTCGCCTTTATCGGCATTGTGCTGCTTGGCGTCAATCTCATGCACTTCGCGGCTGACCACTTGTCCGTCTGCATAGACTTCGATGTTGTCGCGTGTCAATTTTGCGATATCGCCCTCTTCTAGGTACATAAAGCGGTTGGTCACGGGCAAGAGTGCCAATTGGTCAGAGGCGATAAAGTTTTCACCGATACCGACACCAATCACCAAAGGCGAGCCAAGACGCACAGTAATCAGTGTATCTGGGGTGTCGACATGGATAACGCCTAGGGCAAACGCGCCATGCAGACGAGGAATGACGGCACGTACCGCTTCTAACAAATCATTGGTCTGCTCATAGAGGTCGTGAATCAAATGCGCGACCACTTCGGTATCGGTCTGCGAGCTAAAGACATAGCCTTTATCCTGCATTTCTTTTTTTAGCTCGGCATAGTTTTCGACGATACCATTATGAACGACGGCGATTTTGCCTGAGACGTGGGGGTGCGCGTTGTGCTGCGCAGGCTCGCCATGGGTCGCCCAGCGGGTATGGGCAATACCGATGTGACCATCAAAAAAGTCGTCACTGGCATCGACCGCATCGACCAGCGCTTTTACTTTACCGACTTGGCGCTCACGATGCAGCTCGCCATTGTGAATGACGCTCAAGCCCGCAGAGTCATAGCCGCGGTATTCTAGGCGTTTTAGACCTTCTAACAAGATATTGGCAATATTGCGTTCGGCGACTGCGCCAACGATTCCGCACATGGTGTGTCCTCAAATAAATGCTACGTATCTTGTGCCGCGCAGCTAAGCGCGGCATGATACGGGGTATAAAGGGGCGATGTCGCTATTTGCTAAATAACCTGAGCGTACTTAGCGGGCAGAGCATCGCCTATAAAGGGGTAAAACTTATTTATTGTCGCGTTTGCTTGGGCGCTGGTAGTTGGCTTTGTCCACTTGACGGGCGCGCCCAAAAGCTAAGGCATTGGCATCAACGTCTTTGGTAATTACCGAGCCTGCCGCGACGGTTGCGGTATGACCGATGGTTACAGGCGCAACCAAGCTAGCATTTGAGCCGATAAAGGCATTGTCTTCAATATGCGTGGCTGATTTATTGACGCCGTCATAATTACAAGTAATCACGCCCGCGCCGACATTGACGCCCGCGCCGACGGTTGCATCACCGATGTAGCTTAGGTGATTGACCTTGCTGCCTTCGCCGATACTTGATTTTTTAATCTCAACAAAGTTGCCAATACGGCTGTGTGCTGCCAAATGGGTATCAGGACGCAAATTGACGAATGGTCCAATGGTCACGCCCGCCTCAATGTGCGCATGGTCGATGACGCAGTAGGGCTTTAGATGGCACGCATTGCCGATTGTGGTGTGCTTAATCACGCAGCCTGCTTCGATATAGACGTTGTCGCCCAAGACGCAATCGCCCTCAAAAATCACATTGGCATCGACGAACACGTCTTGACCTGTGCTCACACTGCCGCGAATGTCCACGCGCGCAGGGTCAGCGAACTGTACGCCTGCCACTTGCAAATCATGAATCATTTTGCCTTGCCATGTGCGCTCTAGGCTGGCGAGCTGCTGGCGGTTGTTCACGCCCTCAATCTCAAAGTCGTCTTTGGGCTCAATCGCGGCGATGACCACGCCATCAGCGACCGCCATTTTGACGATATCGGTCAGATAGTATTCTTCTTGTGCATTGTCATTCGACAGCTTCGGCAAGTATTTGTGCAACAAGGCATTGTCCACACAATAGATACCGCTGTTAATCTCTTGAATCGAGCGCTCTTCTTCACTCGCGTCTTTTTGCTCAACGATGGCGACGATGCGCCCTTCGTTATCACGCTTGATGCGACCCAAACCAAACGGATTGTCCACGGTCAAAGTCAGCATCGACATGCCTTCACGATTGGCTGCTTGTAGGCTGTCTAATGTCTCCGCGCTAACGAGCGGCACATCACCGTACAGAATCAAACTTTGACCCTCGGTCGGCAGCTCAGACAAGGTGACTTTGACCGCGTGTCCTGTGCCGAGTTGTTCGGTCTGTGCGACCCAGTCAATCGGCAGCTGTCCGTAATTGGCATTGATATGCTCTTGCACTTGCTCGCCACCAAAACCATGTACCACGATGGTTTTATCCACGGCAAGATGATGACAGGTGGTCAGCACATGACCGAGTAATGGCTTCCCTGCCAAGGTTTGTAGTACTTTTGGCTTGGCAGACTGCATACGCGTGCCTTTGCCTGCTGCCAAGATAATCACAGATAAAAAAGGTTTCATAATTACCCTACAAATAAAACACAATATTACGCCCAATTATAATCAAAATCGGACGTCGAAAAAGGGCAAACACGTGCAGGCTTTGTAACTCGTGCTACCGCATACATACAGCAGACGATACCCTCATGTCATAATAAAAACACACACCAATAGTCAACAAAAATAGCGTAACGATATTGTAGCGGCAAGCATGCCAATCTTCAAATACATCGGCGGTTAAAAAATCAGACTCACCACCCAATATAAAGCGAGCCAAACCACCGCCGCCATCACACCCGCTATCAAATCATCGAGCATCACGCCAAGACCACCCGATACCTGCCTATCTGCCCAGCCAATCGGTGGTGGCTTTAAAATATCGAACACGCGAAATAAGATAAAAGCGGTCGGTAGCCAGCCCCAAAACATCGGTTGCAGCAGCATAGATACGGTGTATTCAGGTTCGGGCAACACATAAGACAATAAATAGGACAGCGGCAACAGCGTAATCCACATGCCAGCCCATTCGTCCCACACGATATGCGGGTCATCATGAACATGCATCAAATCTGAGGTGCGGCCGCAAATATAAATGCCCACGACCGAGGCGACTATCGTCAAACATAAAAAGGGAACAAAGCCTAAGGTCAATAAGGGCAAAGCAGCAATCAGACCGCCCACCGTGCCCCATGTGCCAGGGGCGCGCTGCGGCATGCCGCTACCGAGTCCGATGCCCAGCCAATAAATGCACCCATCCATCATAGAAGCGCCTGCTGGCAGCGGTGGGCATTGATTGGCATTACGGATATCGGGCTTGGTGGCGTGCGGTTCGGTCATGAAGAGCCTGTAAAGTGTTGGTAGCCGTCAAGGGGAGGCAAGGTGGTAAAGGGGGCAGGGTGGTGCGCCGTAATCGGCTGCCCTTGATAAAACAGTATCGGCTGCGGCGTTTCTGGCACGAAGGGCAGTGCAGCCAATGCCTCGGGAGACAATACCTGACCGATAGCACGCACAGGCGTCACCGTAGTCGGTGGCGATAGTGACGGCGCTAAGGTAAACGCCAGCTCGTAATCATCGCCGCCTGTCAGCTGATGCGTCAAGCGCTCGGCGAAGGCAATTTCAGACAAGGCGCTACTGACGGGTAAATGCTCCACGTCAATACGCAGATAGACTTGGCTGGCGCTACAAATGTGCTTGAGGTCTTGATACAGACCATCTGAGATATCAATCATCGCGCTCGTGGGCAGTTGCCCTAAAGCATTGCCTAATGCCGCACGCGGGGTTGGGGTGTGCAAGCGGTGCGCGAGCTGTTGCCCAACCTCAGTATCAGGATGCTGTAAGGCGTAACTGGCGTCACCGAGCGTGCCTGAGACGTATAGCGTATCGCCTGCTTTTGCGCCAGAGCGATAAACGGGCGTGGCGGGCGCGCTGATAAAGCCTTGCGCGCTGATGCTAATCACCAGTTGGTCATGGCGGGTGGTGTCGCCACCGATTAAAATCACGCCAAACTGCTGGCAGGCGTGAAATAAACCTTTAGCAAAGGCCTCGAGCCATGCGGTATTTGCCAAGCGCTGGGGCAGGGCAAGCGCGAGCAAGACACTGTGCGCAGTCGCACCCATCGCCGCAATGTCTGAGACATTGACCGCAATCGACTTATAGCCAATGGCAAACGCCAGCGCCTCGACACTGTCCCAATCGGCGGCGAAATGTCGCCCTTGTACGAGCGTATCAATACAGCTGACCAGACGCGCCCCAGCGGGCACGCGGGTGATGGCGGCATCATCGCCGATGCCTTTTTCAATAGTATTGGCGTTTGGCGTATCTGGTTGCAGCGTGGCAAAGATACGCTCAATCAGCTCAAATTCAGTCATTGCTGTCGTTGTTGGTTGGCGCATTGCTGTCGGTTTTTGGCGTTGCGCGCTCGCGTTTTATCGCGCCTTTTTTGGCACTGATACGCGGCTTGTTGCTGGCGGGTGCATCCTGAGCATCAGTGGCAGATACCGCTGCTTTCGGGGCTTGCGGTACGGCTTTTGGCGTTGCTTTCGGAGCGCTTGGTACGGCAGGCGCTGGCTTCTCTTTGCCATCTGCTTGCACCTCAATCGTGCGCAAGTCATACGCCAAGCGGTCAAGCACCGCATTAATGAGTTTGTGCGCGTCGGTTGCGCCAAAGTGACTGTTGAGCTTCATGGCTTCATCAAGCACCACTTTATACGGCACTTCGATGCGGTTTTTTAGCTCATAGGCACCGATCAGCAAAATCGCATGCTCAACCATGTCCAGCTTACTGATATCGCGGTCGAGATGTTCGGCAATCAAGGCATCTAAGGCATCGATTTGCTGCGGGATTTCTTGCATCATCTCGTGATAGTAACCCAAATGCACGGTATGCATGGCATTGGTCGCACGGGTACGCGCCGCGATGTCGTGCGGGGCGTTGTTGCGCCACTCGTCTTGCCCGTCTTTACTAAAACGGTAGTCGGTCATCAGCCACTCATACAGCCCTTGAAGCACAAAACGACGCGCCTTACGCACCGCAGTATGACTGGTCTTATAAGAAGACTCACTCGTGTGCAGATCCTGCTCAGGATTTTGGGTGTCTGTAGAGGTCGCAGCGTTGTCGGTACGCTTGAGATGGTCAGTCATAAGGGTCAATACCTAAATGTTAAGCTAAAAATATGAAAATACAGCGAGAGGTGAATGCAGCTTTTTTGTGGTTTGTCAGACAAAAGCGCCGCATCAAAATGACAATGCCGCTATTATAAAACAACGGCACGCAAAAGATGGCAAAAATCGTACGCTTTTTAGTTACTTAGCCACAGAACAACGGGTCTGCGGTTTTTTATTCGCGATTATCAAAAATAAAACGGCGACAATTTATGCTAAAAAGCGCTGGGTGAGGCGCGGCGCTTGCATCAGCAAAAAGCCGCGTCTCATTCAATAATAATTAGGCGCTAACGATATCGTCATCGCTGTCGAGCTGTGACAAGACCGCAATCATCTCAAGCGCCACCATCGCCGCTTCTGCGCCTTTGTTACCCGCTTTGGTGCCTGAGCGCTCAATCGCTTGCTCAATGCTGTCGGTGGTGATGATGCCGTTGGTCACAGGCAGGTTGTAATCCATCGCAACCGCGCTTAAGCCTTTGGCAGACTCGCTCGCCACGATGTCAAAGTGTGGGGTGCTGCCACGAATAATCGCGCCAAGCGCCACGATAGCGTCAAAACGGTCAGACTCCGCCGCGCGCTGGGCAACGAGTGGCAACTCAAACGCACCAGGCACACGAATCACGCTGATGTTGCTGCCAGAGACGCCGTGACGCAGTAGCGCATCAATCGCGCCATCGACCAATGATTCGACCACAAAGCCGTTAAAACGACCGACCACGATGCCGATACGTACATCGGTATTTTCGTGCAAATTGCCATCAATGTGGGTCACGTCATTGCGCTGCTGCTGTAGATTTGACATAGTCTTGTCCTATATTTTGTTTTTTAAGGAATTAAGAAAAATACGGTCGCTATCATAGCATTTTTTTACAGGCGCATCTGTATGCCTTGCGCTGCCATAAACGCTTTGGCTTCACCAATCGTGTGCTCACCAAAGTGAAAAATACTCGCCGCGAGCACCGCATCGACGCCGCCTTGTAATACGCCGTCTGCCAAATGCTGCAAGTTGCCCACGCCGCCTGAGGCAATCACAGGCACGCGTACGCGATTGGTGATGTGCTGCATCAAGGCAATGTCGTAGCCTTTACGTGTGCCATCGCCATCCATGGAGGTGACGAGCAGCTCGCCTGCGCCCAGCCCCGCCATTTTTGCTGCCCACTCAACCGCATCAATGCCTGTCGGTTTGCGCCCGCCGTGAGTAAAAATCTCCCAACGCGGCTGCAACACACCCTCGACCAATACGTCATCCACGCGCTTGGCATCAATCGCCGCCACGATACACTGGTCGCCAAATTTTTGTGCCGCTTCACCGACAAATTCAGGATTAAACACCGCTGCCGAGTTAATCGCCACCTTGTCCGCGCCTGCATTTAACAGACTGCGAATATCGGCAATCTTACGCACGCCGCCGCCGACGGTTAACGGTACAAAAACGGTCTCCGCCATGCGCTCGACCGTATGATAGGTGGTGTCGCGTCCATGATGGGTGGCGGTAATGTCCAAAAAGGTAATCTCATCAGCGCCTTGTTCGTTGTAGCGTTTTGCCACCTCGACAGGGTCGCCTGCGTCTTTGATATCAACGAATTGCACGCCTTTGACCACGCGTCCGTTATCGACGTCAAGACATGGGATGATACGTTTTGCTAGCATAAAACCGCCTATTCACTCGCGTAAGAATACAAAGGGGAAACCGATAAAATGCTATGATACGCGGAACTATTTTACAAAACAAACGTAAAGGTCACTTATGTGTCAACTGCTCGCAATGAACAGCAAACATCCTGCCGATATTGGCTTTTCTTTTGCAGGGTTTCGCGCGCGTGGCGGACTGACCGACGACCATATTGACGGTTTTGGCATTGCTTATTTTGAGCCGACAGGACTGCGCCTGTATTGCGATGACAAGGCAGCGATGGACTCACCCCTTGCCGAACTGGTTAGCCAAACGCGCACCAAAGCGACCACGACGCTGGTGCATATTCGTAAGTCAGACGATGACTTGCTGAGCAACGCCCACCCCTTTACCCGCGAGATTTGGGGCGAGGCGTGGGTGTTTACGCATAATGGCAAAATGACCATCAAAGACGCGCCCGACAGCGACCCCATCAAAAAAGAATCTGCCCATTATTACGCACCTATCGGTGATACCGACTCCGAATTTGCCTTTTGTTATCTGCTCAATCGATTAAAAGAGCGTTTTGAATACAAACCCGATGACCAGACCTTGCATGCCTTTTTAACCACTCAATGCCGCTTTTTGGCAGACTACGGGCTATTTAATTGTCTATTATCTAATGGCGAATGGCTGCTCGGCTATGCCACCACCTTATTGTTTTATGTCACCCGCCAAGCGCCCTTTGGCACGGCTACGCTGATTGATATCAATAAAACCATCGACTTTGCGGCGGTCAATGATGCCGATGACATCATCACGGTGTTCGCCACCACGCCTTTGACGGATGACGAAGACTGGCAACAGCTGGCGGTCAATGAATGTATCGTCTTTGCCAATGGACAAAGGGTGCATCAAAACCTGCCGCCCGCACCTGAGTATTTATCGATTGAAGAAGGGCTGGAAATTGCCAAAAATGCCTAGTGTGCGATTTTGCCATTGTCGTTCATTTCGCGATAAGCATTTGAATCAGGGGCATGCTCTGGTATGCAGCATTGCCGCCATGTATTATGAGCGCTTGCAATGCGTGTTTGCGCTTCGTTTACCTTTTAACCATCATAAGTGAGTTGTTATGTCCGTTTATACCCAGTTGACTGATGATCAGTTTGCCGCTTTTTGCCAAAGCTTTGGTGTCTCTTTTGCCCGTGCGATTCCGATTACCCAAGGCGTAAAAAATTCCAACTGGTTTATTCAGACGACCGATGATGCAGACGGCAGCCACTCATACGTGTTTACCTTGTTCGAAGAGCGTCCGCCAAGCGATATCGAAAAAATGGCAGTGATTTTAAATCAGCTGGCGGGCAAATTGCCTGTCGCCGCGCCGTTGCCTGTGATGAGCAGCAAAAATGAGGACACGCAGCGTTATGTAATGCGTTATGAAAACAAAGCCATCACCGTCGTGCCCTGCCTATCAGGGACGCACCCGACACGTAACAGCGCTGTCATGTGCCGCGATATGGGCGCAGCGCTCGCGGTCTTGCACAAGACCTTGCAAGATTTGACGCCCGCTGAAGACTACGGCGTGCCGCTGTATCCGTGGGCGGAGGTGCGCGACCGTGAGATGCAATATATGCCAAGCGATGAAGCAATGCTGATGAGCGACATTTGGCAAGCCTATAGTGATTTGCCGCTCGATACCTTGCCGCAAGGGCTGTGCCATTTGGATATGTTTGCGGACAATACCTTGTGGGACCTGCAAACAGGCGATGAGCGCTTGACAGGTTTGCTCGATTTTACCGAAGTCAGTGTCGAGCATTACGTGATGGATATTGCCATTACCATCAATGATTTTTGTACCACGTGGGGCAATGCCACCGAGGGCGAATCGGTTGATTTTGACCGCCACAAGATGCGCGCCTTTTTAGAAGGCTATGAATCCGAGCGTCCGCTCAGTGCTGCCGAGCGCCGTACCTTGCCGATTTTCTTAGCCAAAGCGGCCGTGATTTTTTGGTTATTGCGCCTCAACGTCATTCATTACAACCGTACCGAAGGGCGCACGGGCGACAACATCATGGTCAAAAACCCTGACCTGATGAAACGCCTTGCCGCCTACCACTGGGCGAACGTGGAAAAAGCGCAAAATACCGTATTTGTGCTTGAACATGCATGCTACAAAGATGATGATAGTAATAATGATGTTGAAGACTTTAAATTGATTGGGGTTTTTGCGACGCTACAAAAAGCGCAAGCAGCTATTGAACAGCTAAAAGATCAGTCTGGATTTAAAGAGTATCCCAATGGTTTTCATATAGATGAATACCCAATCGGTCAGATTAATTGGTCGCAAGGATTCTAATTTTTATCAGTCGTATTGTTCTCGTATGTTTTGATAAAACTGCCACTCATTATACTTAAGGAAAATATTATGACCGATCAAGTTGATAACTGGCAAAAGCTGGCACAATACGATACCAATCTGCAAGGCGAGCTGCACGCCACCTTGCTACAAAACAACGGTATCCGCGTCTCAACCCAAGCGCTCAGCGCCATCCCTGGTATGAATTCAGGCGCGGTGCTGTGGGTGCAAGACACCGACTTGGCGCGCGCGCAAGCCATTTTGGCAAACATCAATACCGATAGTGGTGTCGATTCGGATGATTTTGATAGTGAAGATAATGACAGCGATGACATTGATTTTAATAACGTCGGTTTTGAGTCGCGTATTGATGCGCAAGGGAAAGGGTAAGTGGTTATGTGTCAGCTGTTAGGAATGAACTGTAATACCCCAACCGACATTGGCTTTAGCTTTGCAGGCTTTCGTAAGAGGGGCGGCATGACCGACCGCCATGAAGACGGCTTTGGCATCGCCTTTTTTGAGCGCAGCGGGTGCGGCGGCGACAATGCCTCGACAGGGCTGCGGATGTTTCATGACAATCGCCCAAGCTATGAGTCGCCCGTTGCCGACCTTGTCAATCATTATCCGATTAAGGCAATGAACGTGATTGCCCATATCCGTAAAGCTACCCAAGGGCAAAACTGCCTCGCCAACACGCACCCGTTCGTCCGCGAAGTGTGGGGCGAGCAGTGGGTGTTTGCGCACAATGGGCAGATGAACAAAGAATTCATCAAGCGCTGTCAGCGTCTGCAAGACAACGGCAATGCCACGCACTGTCAGCCTGTTGGCTCGACCGATTCAGAAATGGCGTTTTGTTATCTGATTAACCGCCTCAAAAGCAGCTTTAAAACCCGCCCTGATGACAAGACGTTGTTTCAGTTTTTGACCACTCAGTGTCGTTATTTGTCCGCCAATGGTCTGTTTAATTGCCTGATATCCAATGGGCGCTGGCAGCTGGCGTACGCTGGCAGCTTGCTGTTTTATCTCACGCGTAAAGCGCCCTTTGGCGAAGCCAAACTCTCTGATGACGAGCTGGCGATTAACTTTAGCGATGTCACTACCGACAACGACCGCGTGACCGTGCTAGTGACCATTCCTTTGACCAAAAATGAAAAATGGCAACAGTTGGCAGTCAACGAATGCTTGATTTTTCAAGACGGTGAGGTTATTTATAAAGACAGCCCAAGCCTGCGTAAGTTTTTGACGATTGATGAAGGTATCGCTATTGCGCGGGAAGTTGGGGCGAGTGTTTAGTTCTAGAATAAAATCATCCTGCTCATTAACTATTCTTTTATAAAATAAATAACTTAATAAAAACTAGGTGGCGCTATGTTAGGCAATGACATTCAAATAAAGCAGTTGGTAGGTGTCGGTGATGTACATCTCCATTTTCAACCTGAAAAGCGCGTATACTGCCTGATTGGCGAAAATGGCATTGGTAAGACTAAGTGCTTAGAAGCTTTGTTTTCGACTATGTTTCTTCATAATGAGTATTTTATAGATAAGATAGCAAATTTTCATTTTAAAAATAAATTATTTAACTTACTAAAGTCTAATAAGTACAGTATAGACTTATCTAGTATCAAAAAAGATGACTGGATGCATACAAGCTCTGTTGCATCAAAGCTTAATTTTAGTCTAGCGACACAATACCATAGTATACCTACCATATTTGTTGGTGCTCAAGGGCGTGGCGGTATGAATATGGAGCACAAAAGTATTAACGAAATTGGGAGTTATGAGCAGAGAAGAGAAAAGTACTACAAGTATTTAGAAAAGATATTTATTAGTGAAGAGGCGTTTCAATCTACAAATATGGATATCGATGTGCATGAATGGATTATTCAGCGTGCCCAATCTGCCAACCCATATCAAGCGAAAGAAGACAATAGAGAGCTGGAGATTACAGAACTGCTGAACCTGCTCAATAGAATAGATGAACGTGTTAATTCAGAATTCTTAGAAATATCAGGTAGCAATCGTGTTTTTATTAAAGTAAAGGATGCAAAAACTGAACTTTCAGAATTATCAAGCGGCTTTGCATCAATCTTAAAAATAATGCAGTCTATCATTGCAGGCTACAGCTATTTTACCAACGAAACCAATATTGCTCATGTTAGAGGCGTGGTATTCATCGATGAAATCGAAAGCCATCTGCATACCAAGTGGCAAGCGACAATTATCCCTACATTAAAGCGTTTGTTTCCCAATACGACATTTTATATCACGACACACTCTGCGATTATCTTAAGTCAGCTAGAGCATGGCGAGGCTTATGAGTTGTATCGTGATCAAGAAGATGGCTTGGTCAAAACAGCGTTGATAGAGCATCCGAATAATGCGGCACTGGTAGATTTATTAAAAGATGCTTTTGATATTGATATGAACCGTCTTAAGCTGGCGCGTGACAATGCAGGACAGCAAAAACAGGCTAAAAAACTGTTATCAGACATGCTACAAAAGCGAATCGATGAGTTAAAAGAAGGAGCGCAATAACGATGAGTACTGAGGTTGCAAAGTTATTGGACTCAAATTTTTTAACTTACCTTTTAGAAGGTAAAAATATTGATGGTAATGATGCGGAACTGATTGAACGCTTGACAGCACTTATGGAACTTGTTAAAGACGATAATGTCGAGCTGGTCATCACGCCACTGTTACGCTATGAGTTTTTAAGAAAATTTGGCTGGCAGCAAGATAAAGAAGACTTTGAAACGTTTAAAGCCGCGATTGAAGAGTTTACTTGGTTAGATATCAGTAAAGAGGTGACAGATTTGGCGACTGATTTATATCGTTTAGACAAGCATGAAGCGGACAGCCAAGGTATCAATAAGAACGTCGACAAGCGCAAATTTGATGTCTTTCACTTTGCAACAGCAAAAATAAATGGTATCGAGTTGTTATCTAACGATAAGCATATTGACCAAATGGAAGCATTATATCAAAGATATATTACTTCTTAATGCTACAGATACATCCCACAACACCGCTTAAACTTCTCCCCTAAGCCACAAATACATGGTTGTTTTTGGCTCACATTCATGCGTACCGTCGGGTCAATAAAGTACCAGCGCGCTTGCTTGTTTTTATCTATAATCTTCACAAAGCCTGACAGTTCGTGATGCGCCTGTACGCCGCTATCGGTATGAAAATAGGCTTTAAACTCCACCTGCGCGTGGCGTTTGCCCAGTTTGGGTCGGTGCTGCACAATCTCAAGTCCCGCCCAGTCCGTGTCTTTGCCCCATTGCGCTATCGCGTCCATATCCAGCAGCGCTTGCTGTGCAGGTACGGTAGTAGCTACGATATATTCAGGCATCTGCAACACAAAGGCGCTATAGCGGCTGCGCATCAGGCGCTCGGCATCGGGCGCGGCAAAGGATTCGTGATACGGCTGGCAGCAGTCCTGATAAGACGCGCTGCTCTCTTGTACATCAACAGACGACGGCGTGATGCGGCAGGGACAGACGGACATAAGCGCTCCTTGATAGATGAATAAAACTAACCTTTGTGCGTCCACCACGTCTCAAGCAGGGTCGGCAGCAGACCTTGGCGCAGCTGTTGCCAGTGAGCGGGGTCGCTGACATTGTCCACAAAAGGCGCAAAAGGCGGCGCAGCATAAATCAGTAATGCCAGTACGCCATAAATCAGCAGATACCACCATTTGTCTTTGTGCTGGTAAAACTTCATCGCCGTGCCCGCCGAGCGTTTTAGGCGCATGCCTGTCAGATTGACGCTGTAGATTTCATCAAGTGCCAAATGCACCAGCGCGCCACCGAACACAAACAGTCCATAAAACCAGCTGTCGCTCAAGTCCGCCTCAAAGCCATAATAACAAAGCCCTGTCAGACCGAGACCCAATATCGCCATATACGGCACGGAATGTATCACCCCGCGATGCACGGTCATCTTAGTAAACACATGAAATACGGTGTAGCGGATAAACACATAGCCCGCTATCCACAGCACGATAAGGGACACAAGGCTGAGCGTACTGCGCCAGTGCATCACCAGACCAAAGGCAAATACCAGCGCCCCGATATCAAAGCCAAGTTTAATCGGCGTGGAGTGGTCGGAGTCCAAATCAGGCAGCAAACCGCCCGCCGTGCCGAGCGCGACACAAATCAAAAACTCGCTATCGTCAATCAAGCCTGCCTTGTATATCGTCAGCGCGACTGTACTGCTGATTAAGAATGCGCCGTTTAAATGGGTGTTAAAGTTTGCCATAGCAAGAGAGAACCTAGCGGTAAAAAAGCGCATTATGATACCATGCTGCCGCCCGTCGTACCTAAAGCTTTGCTGAGGCTTTAGAAGGGCTTTGCTGGCGTTGTGTTAGTTACCGCAAAGCCTACCACCACCATATTTATTTATTCACGCACCATAGAGAAGCGGATTATGAATGATGTTGCCAAACCCGCAGTTGCTCCATTAGACCCGATATTTACTCAAATTGACTGGTCAGCGCCGTGGCTACAGCATTTATGCGCCCGCGATATATTGGCAAACGGTGTGCAAACGTATGCTGCCACCGAGGTAGCAGACGCGCCGCTCGCCATTATCGCCAGCATCTTAAATCAAGCGCGCACGCTGAGCGAAACCGCGCTCATGACCCAGCCGACTGCTGGCGAGTCGGCGCATGAGATTGAATTTGTGGCGCAAGATGCTTTGCCTGAGGGCATGGCGTACGAGACCTTTATTGCTAAGACGGGCAACATTCCCACGCGCGACAATCTGCATGATTTATTTAACGGCAGCATTTGGCTCAGCTTTCCTAAGACCAAAGCGCTACTGAATCATCACCACATGCGCCACATGGCGGCAAGCGTCGACATTGCAGAGAAAGGACGCGGACGAGTACGCGATACGATTACCGTCTTTGATGAAAATGGCGCAATTTTGGTGACCTGCCGCCCTGAGATTGGGCAAGCGCTTAAGGACTTTAATTGGCAGGCGTGTTTGGTTGCGCCGCGTGCGCTATGGGATGATATTAGTGCCCCGCGACATGACGCCAGCGCGGCGGTGTATGTGTTCGGTCATGCGCTGCTCGAGCAGCTGATTACGCCGCGTAAACCCTTGTGCGCGCACAGCGTGATTATTAACGTCACCCCTGATTTTTTTGCCTTGTCATTGGCGGCGCGAATGCAGGTATTGGATGACAAATTGGCTGCATATATGGATAAATTGCTGTCGGATGCGGCGGTGAAACCGCGTGATTTGTCACCGCTACCGATTTTGGGTGTGCCGCATTATACTGCGGACAACCGCGACCCCGCCTTTTACGACGACTCCTTTGTGTTTCGCAGCGGTCGGCGCAAAAAGCAATAAGCAGCGCTGCTTACCTGCGTCGGATTTTATGATGCGCGCCGCCTCTTTTACTTCCTTATCATGCTTTTACTTTCTTATTATAAAGACAAGCGGTCAGATAACGCGCCTTATCGTACTCCTTGCCGTCATTTCGCCATTTTCCTTAACTGTTGTTACGTTTTTCCCACGATTCATAACGACTCACTACCCAATCTTTAGCGCATATTTGTTAGGGTAGAGTGTACTTATGTTCGATAAGTTGCTGTGCGCGCCTGTGTGGCGCACGGACAGCTTATGAGCACAGTGACACCAGCCACTTACTCACCGCGTATATTGGTATGTGATGGCAAGCGATGTTTTGATAATAAAATCTATAAATCACGCCAAGCAACAACACCAACAAACCATGCGCCAGACAAGGAAGCGATTATGAGCGACATTTTTAATACCAAAGAGACCCTAGAAGTCGATGGCAAAAGCCACAGCTACTACAGCCTGCCAAAGCTCGCCGAAAAATACGAGCACATCAACACCCTGCCATATTGCATGAAAATCGTCCTAGAAAACTTACTGCGTAACGAAGACGGTGGGCAGTCGGTCGGTAAAGATCATATCGAAGCGGTCGCCAATTGGGACGCTGGTGCTGAAGCGTCAAAAGAGATTGCTTTTATGCCCGCGCGCGTGGTGTTGCAAGATTTCACGGGTGTGCCCTCAGTTGTTGATTTGGCGGCGATGCGTGATGCGGTGGTCAAGCTTGGCGGTAAAGCGGAGCAGATTAACCCCTTTATCCCAAGTGAGCTGGTCGTCGATCACTCAGTACAGGTCGATGCTTACGGTCGTGAAGACGCGCTTGATTTGAACGAAAAAATTGAATTTAAACGCAACAATGAGCGCTACGAGTTTTTGCATTGGGGTAAGCAAGCCTTTGAAAATTTCGTCGTCGTGCCACCCGCGACAGGTATTGTGCATCAGGTCAACCTTGAGTATCTGGCACGTGTCGCTATGGCGGCAGAAGTTGATGGCGAAAATGGCAAGGAGCTGATGGTTTATCCTGATACCGTGTTCGGTACGGACAGCCACACCACCATGATTAATGGTATCGGTGTACTCGGTTGGGGCGTAGGCGGTATCGAAGCTGAAGCCGCAATGCTCGGTCAGCCCTCATCAATGCTGATTCCACAAGTGGTCGGTTTTGAGTTGACAGGCGAGCTGTCTGAAGGCGTCACTGCGACCGATTTGGTGTTGCGTGTGGTTGAAATGCTGCGCGCCCATGGCGTGGTCGGTAAATTCGTTGAATTTTATGGCGAAGGCTTGCACAGCATGCCACTTGCTGACCGTGCGACCATCGCCAACATGGCACCAGAATATGGCGCAACTTGCGGTATCTTCCCCGTCGATCAAATGGCAATTGACTACTTGCGTCTGTCAGGTCGTGAAGAAGCGCACATTGAATTGGTCGAAAAATATGCCAAAGCGCAAGGCTTGTGGCACGATACTGATACCCCAGCGGCGACTTATTCAAGCAAGCTAGAGCTTGATTTGTCATCTGTGCAACCAGCTCTTGCAGGACCAAACTTACCGCAGCAGCGTATCAATCTTGCGGATATGCACGAAAAATTTGGCGAAACGTTAGAGAAAATGACCAAAGACCGCAAGTCAGAAGTTGAAGGCAAAGTGCGCTTTGACCAAGAAGGCGGGGAGCAAGAACAAGCAGAACACTTGGCAGCTGAACCTAACATCGACGTCGATACCGAAACCGATGACAGCAAAGGCTACCAGCCTGCTAACAATGTCTTTTCAAATGTCAGCATTGATGACAAAGAGCACAAACTGCGTGACGGCTCGGTGGTTATTGCGGCAATCACCTCTTGTACCAATACCTCAAACCCAGCGGTTATGATTGGCGCAGGTCTGGTCGCTAAAAAAGCAGCGGCAAAAGGTCTAAAAGCCAAACCATGGGTTAAAACTTCACTGGCACCTGGCTCGAAAGTGGTCACCGACTATCTAGAAAAAACCCATCTGATGGATGAGCTGGAAAAAACAGGCTTTTACCTCGTCGGTTACGGCTGTACCACCTGTATCGGTAACTCAGGTCCCTTATCAGAAGCGGTTGAAAAAGGTATTGAAGAAAACAATTTGGTCGCGGCTGCCGTGTTATCAGGTAACCGTAACTTTGAGGGACGTATCCACTCGCACGTGAAGGCAAGCTACTTGGCATCACCACCGCTCGTTGTGGCTTATGCGCTGGCAGGTACGGTTGATATCGACTTGACTACGCATGCCCTTGGTCAAGATCAAGACGGCAACGATGTGTTCTTAAAAGATATCTGGCCAACGTCAGAAGAAATTAATGAGCTGATTGCTAATAACATCGACGCTGAGATGTTCCGCAAAAACTATGGTGAAGTATTCGATGGTAGCAAAGCATGGAACGCGATCAGCTCGGCGGACAGCCAGCTGTACCCATGGGATGAAGCCTCTACCTATATCAAAAACCCACCGTTCTTTGAAGGTATGACCATGGATCCAGAAGGTATCCCTGATATCGAAGGCGCACGCGTTTTGGGTCTGTTTGGCGACTCAATCACCACTGACCATATCTCGCCTGCGGGCAGTATTGAGCCAAACTCACCAGCGGGCAAGTATTTGCAAGAGCGCGGCGTGATGGAAGCGGACTTTAACAGCTATGGCTCACGTCGTGGTAATGACGCGGTGATGACCCGTGGTACCTTTGCCAATATTCGTATCAAGAACACTATGATGGGCGGCAAAGAGGGCGGCTATACTTATTACTTCAAAGACGACAGCGCGACGCTAGAAGACGGCGAAGAGATGGCGATTTATGATGCCGCGATGAAGTATAAAGAAGACAACCGTCCGCTCGTGATACTTGGCGGCGCGCAGTATGGTTCAGGCTCTAGCCGTGACTGGGCAGCAAAGGGAACGATTTTGCTCGGCGTAAAAGCCGTACTCACCAACTCGTTCGAGCGTATTCACCGCTCTAACCTTGTCGGTATGGGCGTATTGCCATTGACCTTTAAAGGCGATGAAGACGCATCTACCTACAACCTTGACGGCTCAGAAGTGCTGAGCATCACAGGTCTTAATAATGGCGAGAGCAAAGTGGCTACCGTTACCGCGACCCGTGCTGATGGCTCAACAGAAACCTTTGAAGTCAATGTCGGTCTACAAACGCCAAAAGAGCGCGAATACGTGCGTCATGGCGGCGTGTTGCACTATGTCTTGCGCCAGCTGGCAAGCAAGGATAAAGACGCGGCGTAATAGCTGATAAAGCCAGATAACAAAAAAGCCCAACCCCAGTTAGCATAAAGGGTTGGGCTTTTTTATGGCTGATTGTTTTTATTTAAATTGTCTCAATCAGTCGTTTGATCTATAGGTTGTGCGATTGCGATCAATTAGCGCATCCAAGCACACACGAAAAATAATTGAGAATTCAAATAAAAACCTACGCATCAATTGTATAAAAGCCTATGATAAAAGCAGACTTATCAGCACTCGCGGCGAAAACGTCATATCAATGGCATTAGTAATAACGAGCCGCAATCCTTTTTTATACCAGACAGAGCACATTATGAGTAAACGCGACCTTACTATCTTTTTTATGCTTGCCTTATTGTGGTCGATGTCTTTTGTGCTCTATCGAGTGGGTGTGCCTGAGTTTGGTGCCGTCGTGTTTGCGTGCCTAAGGATGCTGTTTGCAGGTTTAACGATGGTGGTTTTTTTATTACTGAACCCCGCAAGTCGCCAAGGCATTCGCGCCCATTATAAAATGTTGACGATTATTGGCGTGTTGAGTACTGCCGTTCCTTTTATGCTGTTTGCTTTTGCAGCGCAGTCTATCAATGCAGGGGTGCTCGCCGTGCTTAATGCCTCAGTGCCTGTGATGAGTGGCTTTATCGCCAGTATGTTTTTTAATGAAAAGCTGAGCAAAAAGCAGGTCATGGGTCTGCTGATTGGGATTGCTGGGGTGGCGATTTTGATGAGTGATCGCCTGTTTGCGGGAGCGAGCAATAACACGGACTTTATGTCCAGTATCTTACCGTTAGGCTATGCTTTACTGGGCGGGGCGGGGCGGGGTACGCCATCGGCGCGAATCTGACCAAAGGCTATCTACAATCGATGTCACCACTTGCCATCACCGCGGGTTCATTGGCCATCGCCAGCGCGCTGATGCTGCCCTTTGGGGCGTACTTATTCCCTTATGGTAAAGACATCAGCCTCACCGCGTGGGTATCCGTTGTAGGTGTGGGCGTGTTCTCCACGGCGATTGCGCTTATTTTTATGAATCAATTGATTAAAAATATCGGTACGATGCGGGCGACGAGCATTACCTTGGTCACGCCTATCTTTGCGATTATTTTGGGCTACTTGCTGCTTGGTGAGGCGCTGAACGCGATGGCGATTTTGGGTTCGGTGGTTATTTTAATCGGTACTTACTTGTCGTTGAACTTGTCATTTAAAAAGCGTCGGCAGCGGCGTAATGACTTTAATAACGATTTGATACATTGAAAATGACAACATAAAAGCCAAAATATCTATTCTTGATAGGTAGAAACTATTCGATATTACTTAGTGTCAGACCAGTAGATTCCGTGCTATAGATGGTAATATTTTCACCATCAATTTTACCACTCATAACCAGCCTACTAATACTATTACTGGCTTTTTGATACCATTCAAAAGCCTTGTTGTAATCTTGATTAACCTCAATACCTTCTTCGTACATTAAACCTAAGTGATATTGAGCGTCTATATATCCTTGATTAGCAGCCTTGCTTAACCAGTAAAGTGTCTTTTGATCGTTCTTTTCAACCCCAATTCCTTGATGATATAGAACACTAATATTAAATTGAGCATCAGCATCTCCTTTACTTGCAGATTTTTGAAACCATTCAAATGTCTTTTTATAGTCTTGCTGTACGCCATAACCTTGATAATACATAAGCCCTAGATAGTATTGATCAGGAGCATATTCCTCATTAGCTACTTGTTGGAACAGTTTAAATGCTTTTTTGTTATCCTCGGGAACAGTATTTCTTTCATAGTAATTGACACCACTCTGGTACATTTCTGCAGGCGAGCTTATATTTGATGATATCGAGTGCTCAGCTGGTTTTGTCGAGCAAGCGGTAATTATTAGATCACTGGATACAGCAATAGTTAATAGCAGAGATTGGATTAAAAAGTAATTTGTTTTCGATGCATTAAACTCTCTTAGTTCTATATTGTGTCTAATATGATTGCTGATAACTATCACATTCTAGTATCTATATACTCAGAGTTAAGATATTTTTTATTGTATAGATAGTGTTTTTTATTTATCAACTCCTCTTTTGAATATTGTTTTTTTCTCTAAGGAAGATAAGGTGTTCGTATTGAATGTCAATCTAAAAATACATCTTCTATAATCTTTAGTTTTTGCAGTTTTAAGAGCTATTACTCCTATGTTTTTATCTTTATCTAATGGTTGATTATAGTTATCTATAATATCTATTCTAGGATCTAGCGTGTAATTTTTAAATATTTTATTAAATTCCTCATCTGTAAAGCAAATAGGTTTTTTTAATTCTATAATCATTAAACTGCTAATTTTTTTGCTTTCTCTCAATTCTATCTTCTTAATAAATTTATGATTATTGCTATTGCTATTGCTATTGCTATTGCTATTGCTATTGCTATTGCTATTGCTATTGCTATTGCTATTGCTATTGCTATTGCTATTGCTAACTATAGGTCTGTTTGATCTGTAGCTTGTACTTATTATCTCTACTCTATTTTTATAAAACTTTTTAATCTGGTTTTCTGAGTAGGGTCGGCTTTTTGAAAAATAAGAAATAGTACTGAATAAAAACTCTCTATCGCCATAGTCTGGGTTTATGTCAGTACTACTCTCTGTTAATGTTGAACAAGATGTTATGGGTATGGACAACAAGCATATAGTAATAAATCTATTAAGAAAGAAATATATTTGAAAATTATATTGGGGAAAGAGCATAGTATCGTTAACAAAATAATGTATTACGTTAAAAGTGAGAAAGGATTAAATTAATTTCAAGCTACTTTTAATTCAGTAATTTCCTTCATCATACCTTCTTGCATAAAAATCATCGTAGTGCTCTCCTGTAGTAGATGTTATGTTAGTGCTCCAATATTGCCCAAGTTGTTCCCAAGCTTCCTCAGTATCACCATACTCATTATAAATCGATGTATACACTGCCATATCTTTTGAATCAACGTGACCTAAAATATCTATATTTCCATTCTCTAGTACTTCTTGTCTTATCATAGTGCTATAGTTTACTGCTCCGCCCTCGCCTGTAAGCTTGCTATTAACATAAGCTTCTTTACTGGAAATATCAATCTCTCCTGGGTAAGTTGCATGTCCTACTTCATGGGTAAAAGCATGCATGGCTTTGGTAGGTGAGTTCTTGTAGTACTCTGAAACTATTATTCGTTTTTCATCATAACTGACATAGGTTCCTTCTGCATCTGGACCGTATTGAATGTCCCAACCATCTTCTTGGAGCTCTCTAATATGTTCTTGAAGTGTGGGTGAATGAGCAGCAATTTTATCAATATCCTCTCCAAGATTAGTTATAGCGTATCTATCTATATTTTCTTCAACAGTATCATCTGCTATTAAATCGTTGCGAAGCAAATCATCAGGTTTAGACTTCGGAAACTGAAGCGGTTCGGGTGGCTCAATACCCATGACATCAAAGCCTGATTCCATAAAAGACTGCTGAGTCGCAATCAGCTTTGCGCCGCAACTGGTCGCATCGCCGCCACGAGCTATGGGTGCGCCATCAACGACGAAAGCAGGGTCGCCGCTAACAATGGTCGTTATCTTTTTGCATTTTTTACATATTACCTTATCACCGATACGGGCGATAGGTATGCCGTTATGTGTCGTATGCGGTGAGCCAGTAATGACTGTCCCACCATGAGATGTTTTTGCCCCGACTGTGATATAGGCTGCCATATTTGACCTTTATATTGTCTATAAATCAGATTGTAATAAAACGAACTGTTTTATATTTAAAAATAAAATAATTACTGTCAACTTAAGTTATTAGATGTATGACTCGTTTTGGTAAGAGATTATAATCTTCTCTTTTGACCAACTGCTTATAATGGCTTTTCAAGTAATACGTTTTGAAGTGCATAACTGACAAAATTTTAAATTATACTTTAAATTTGTTGAGTTTTACAGTGAGGTTGGTAGTATGGCTTATTCTGATTAATATAAACTTATTAGAGACAATATGAGACGATTAGCAGGTTTAGTATCGGTATCTGTTTTCTGTGCCACTGTTGGTATAAATGCTGCGCATGCCGAGCGCGTTTGCAAAGTGACTGATCCGACAGGTACACCATTAAATATACGCGAGACGCCGAATGGTAAGTTGGTGAACAAGCTGCGTAATGAAAGAGAAGTTTACGCCACTGAGGTTGCGTATGACGATCAAGACCGTCCATGGGTCTATCTAGAAGGGTACTATAAGGGTGAGTATCGACACTGGGGATGGGCGATTCGCGAGTTTGTGTCTTGTTATGATCGCTAAATCTATGTGAAAAAGCGCTTTAGATAATAGGTTCAAGCGTTTTCATTATGACCTATAAATGAGTCCTATTTGGTGTTAACCCTTCTCCGTAAGCAACTTCACCCCCAAACCAAAAAACACCGCGCCGCTGATTCGATTCATGATGGTTTCGATAGCAGGGTTGGCACGCAAACGGGCGCTAAAGCTTGAGGACAATAACGACAAACACGCGCACCACAAAAACCCTGTCGTGGCAAAGGTCAGACCCAGCAGCAAAAATGACAGCGTGCTGTGCGCATAGCTTGGGTCAATAAACTGCGGTAAAAAGGCAAGGAAGAATAGCGCCACCTTCGGGTTTAACACGTTGGTCAACACACCTTGCTTATAAATATGCCAGCCTGTGTTGCTAACCGCTGTCATGCCTGTATCACTTGCCAAATCTGTAACCATCGCGCCAGATGGGGTGCTAAAAATCATTTTAAAACCCAAATAGCACAAATACGCTGCGCCCAAATATTTGACAATCATAAACGCGAGTGGCGAGTTGGCAAGCAGTACGGACAGACCAAATGCCGCAAGCAGCGTGTGTATCAAAGTACCTGAGGTGATGCCAAAGACCGATTGTAGCCCAGCGCTACGCCCCTGCGAGACACTGCGGGTAATGATGTAGATGCTGTCTGTACCAGGCGTGATATTAAGAATAAGCGCGGCGATGACAAAGCCGAGATAGTTGTCGATACCAAACATAATGAGCGCTGCCTTATGTAGGTGTCCATCGGGCAAGAAAAAATGGACAAGGGTAGAGGAGAGAGCACATCAACTTTTGATAATAATCTGTCCAAGACCTGCTGGCAATACACCAGACAGCGACGCATCAGATATTAGTAGACGATAGATAACAGGGGGAAAAGCAGCTGGGTACAAAACGCACAGGCACAAAAAAGCCCAATCAAACGATTGGGCTTTTTTATTAGCGTGTGGATAGTCTTATCTGTAAGAAACAGTGCTGACCATTGACGCCGAATAGTGGCGTCCCCACGGGGATTCGAACCCCGGTTACCGCCGTGAAAGGGCGATGTCCTAGGCCTCTAGACGATGGGGACGCAATAGAGATTATAGAGTGACTCTATAATAACAATATCAGACTGCTATAAAAGCGTTGCCTAGGTGCTGATACTGTACTGTTAACTATAATTTACATTATGATAGCAAGGCTATTTATAAAAGTAAATAGATGGTGGAGCTAAACGGAGTCGAACCGTTGACCCCTTGCATGCCATGCAAGTGCTCTACCAACTGAGCTATAGCCCCTCGCTAACAGTGATGCGTATTTTAGGGAAAGGCGTATGGGTTGTCAATACCCTATTTTAAAAAAATCACGATTTTTTTGATTTTTTATAAACTGGACAGCAAAACGCTGGTTTCGCTGTTCAAAATCCCGTCCACTTCGCGCACTTGGCGCAGTACTTCATCAAATTCGCTCAGGCTTGAGGTGTGTATCTCCGCCACCAAGTCCCACGCGCCATTGGTGGTGTGCAATTTAATCAATTGCGGCATACCGCGCAGCTTTCTGATGACTTGTGAGGTGGATTTGCCCGTCACGGCAATCATCATCATGGCTTTGACCGTTTCTTTATCCAGCGCCTCATGCACACGAATGGTAAAGCCCAAAATCGCCCCGCCATGTACCAGCTTGTCTAAGCGGTTTTGTACCGTTGCGCGTGAGACTTTGAGCTTTTTTGCTAAATGCGAAACGGTCGCCCGACCATCTTGGCGCAGCTCGGCGATGAGTTCGTTGTCTAAAGAGTCGTAAATATAATGCGCCATAACCGTGCGTCCTTTCATGGGATTTATACTGATAATAACTGTATTTCGACAAAATGATAAGTAGTGCTTAGCAATATGACAAAAAATGATACTTATCTTACTATTTATTGACATTTTAACTGGCATTAAGAATTGCTAGCATATCAGTTATAGGGTTTATAAATAATTGTTATGAAAAGGAGTCAGGCATATGTCTAAATTCATCGTTTCACCAAAAAAAGGTGTCCCCTTCGTCAGCGTCGAGGCCATGGCCGCTTTGATTCATGAGCATGGCGTTGAGCAAACCATCACCGAGCTGACCTTAGCGCTAGAAAAAGATTTTGCCCGCTGGGAAGCGTTTGAAAAAATCAGCCGCATTGCTTCACATTCAAAAGACGGCGCTATCGAGCTGATGCCCATCACGGATGGCGATATGTACGCGTGCAAATACGTCAACGGTCACCCCATCAATACCAAGCGCGATTTGCAAACCGTCGCGGCCTTTGGCGTCTTGTCTGATGTCGATACAGGCTATCCGATTCTACTCACCGAGATGTGCATTTTGACCGCGCTGCGTACCGCTGCAACTTCGGCACTGGTCGCCAAACACTGCGCACGACAAGACGCAGAAACGCTCGCGCTTATTGGCAATGGCGCACAAAGCGAGTTCCAAGCGCTCGGCATGAAAGCCGTCGTCGGTATCTCAAAAGTGCGTCTGTATGACGTTGACCCCGCTGCATCTAAAAAAGTGGTCGAGAATCTTGCTGATTCAGGGTTGGATATCACCATTTGCAACAGTGCCGAAGAAGCGGTCGAGGGCGCGGACATCATCACGACCTGTACGGCGGATAAGAAAAACGCCACGATTTTACGCGATGACATGATTAAAAAAGGCATGTATCTCAACGCCATTGGTGGTGATTGCCCCGGCAAAACTGAGCTGGACGCCAATATCTTACGCCGCGCCGACCATGTGATTGTGGAGTTTGAGCCGCAAACGCGCATCGAAGGCGACATTCAGCAGCTTGAGCCTGATTTTTCTGTGACTGAATTTCATCACGTCGTTAAAGGCAACAAAGCCATTCGCAGCACCGCTGATAACGTGGTCGTGTTCGATGGTGTGGGCTTTGCTTCTGAGGATTTTACCGCGCTTGTGTACTTACGCAACTTAATCGAAGAAAAGCAGCGCTATGACGTGCTGGACGTCATCACGCAGCAAAAAGACCCAAAAAACTTATTTTCTGTGGTGAAAGGAGCGCGACAAGACAGCGCTGTAGAAGCATTTGATGTATTAGCGAATGCCTAAAGTCTATTGCCCTTCACACAGTCAGATAAGGAGAAAACCATGAACGATTTAGCAAAAAATGTGCGCATCGTCGAAGTGTATTCGGATGTTGCAGGACATAAAAAAGGCGCGTCGCTCGGGATTGATGCCTTGCGCGATTCATCAAAAGCCATTAATGCCGAATACTATGAAACGCTGCAATTTGATCGCATCAAAAACGACTATATCGAAGAAGGCGGCGAGTCGCGCTTTGAACACGCCAAATATGCCGATGTGATTGAGCCTGTCATCTCTAAGCTTGCGCACAAAATCAAAGACATCAGAGACGAGCATAAATTCCCCATCGTCATCGCGGGCGACCATTCCAGCTGCGCAGGCACGATGCACGGTCTAAAAATGGCGCATCCCGATGCCGAAATCGGGGTGATATATATCGACGCGCATGCCGATATCCATTCGCCCTATACCAGCGGCTCAGGCAACATGCATGGCATGCCGCTCGCCATGGCGTGTGCGATTGACAATCTAGAATGCCAGCGCAATGAGCTATCAAGTGAAGAAAAAGCGTACTGGGAGCGACTCAAGTTTATGGCGTCAGATGAGCCGTCCATCAAGCCTGAAAACATCGTGTTTTGCGCGGTGCGCGATTATCAAGACGAAGAAATGTCGCTGATTAAACGCCATAAAATTCCGCTGTATAGCGTCGCGGAAATCACCAAAAAAGGCATCAGCGCGACGGTCGAGGAAATCTTTAAAAAGCTCGAATACTGCGACCATATCTATGTGTCGTTCGATGTGGATAGTGTCGACCCGTTATATGTACCCGGTACAGGAACGCCTGCGCGCAATGGTCTGTCCTACGAGCAAGCGATGCAGCTCAACATCGAGCTGATTAAAAATGAAAAAGTGTGCTGCTGGGAGATGGCAGAAATCAACCCGCTGTATAACAACTCACAAGATGACTCAAACCGCATCTTTAAAATCTTAGAAAAAGTGACGCAATCTCTTTTAAATCATTACTAGTGTGCATGATGAAAAAAGAGTGATGGCATTCAGCACAGCGCGTTTGATAACCACGCGCTGTGCTGTTTAAAAACAGACAGGGAGTCGAGAGTAATATGGACATTAACGCTCACGCATCAAATCAAGACGTCAGTACAATCAATATTGGTAAGTTTTTAAAGTTTTTTATCCCCTCTATGCTGGGTTTGATTGTTTTTGTTTTTCCCATTCCGTATGTCGATGGCAAGTTCGTCAGCTATGCCGACGGCTTTACCATTCCTATCGCTGTGCTCAAAGACATTATCCAAGGCTATTTGGAGAACTTTTTGCCGCTATTGGTGGTTATCTCCATCATGACGACCTTGGTCGGCAGCTTATACACCAAGATTTTCAAACCTGATTTTATTGTCAATAATCGCTTTTTAAACAACTTGCTCAACGTCAAAACCTCGTGGCTGATGCTGCGCATATTGGGCGCGTTTTTTGCGGTAGCGACGTATTTTAAATACGGTTCTGAGATGATTTACTCGGACAATATTGGCGGCTTATTGCTGTACGAGCTGATGCCGATTTTGTTTATCGTATTCTTCTTGGCGGGTTTGCTGCTGCCGTTGTTGCTGGATTTTGGGCTGTTAGAGTTCGTTGGCGTATTACTGAGTAAAGTTATGCGTCCTTTGTTTGGCTTGCCAGGTCGCTCATCGGTAGATTGTCTCGCGTCGTGGCTGGGTGATGGTACGATTGGCGTGCTGCTGACCGACAAGCAGTTACAAAGCGGCTTTTATACCAAGCGCGAAGCGGCGATTATTGCCACCAGCTTTTCGGCGGTGTCGGTGACGTTTTGTTTGGTGGTCATCTCACAGGTCAAGTTAGAGAGCTACTTTATCAATATGATTGGCGTGGTGGCACTTTGCGGTATCGTTTGCGCGCTTATCGTGCCCAAGCTGTTACCACTGTCCAAAATCGCCGACACCTATATTACGGACAATCATGAGGCCGACAGCGAAGCGATTCCTGAAGGGCAAAAGCTGTTCAGCTATAGCTTACACAAGGCAGTCGAAAAGGCAGAAAAGAGCCCGAGTGTTGCCACGTTTTTAAACGATGGGCTAAAAAATATCTTAGATATGTGGATTGGTATTTTGCCTGTGGTGATGGCAATCGGCACGCTCGGTTTGATTGTCGCAGAAGAGACGCCTGTCTTTGATTATTTGGGCATGCCGTTTATTCCGTTTTTGGAGCTGCTGAACATTCCGTTTGCCGAAGAGATGTCCAAGACCATCATGGTGGGCTTTGCTGATATGTTTTTGCCTGCGATTATTGGCTCGTCGATTGAGTCGGAGCTGACGCGCTTCGTGATTGCTTGCTTGTCAGTGTCGCAGCTGATTTATATGTCGGAAGTGGGCGGGCTGATTTTGGGCACAAAAATCCCAGTGAGCTTTTTTCAGCTGTTAATCATCTTCTTGTTAAGAACGCTGATTTCATTACCGATTATTGCCTTGTGCGCGCATATGATTTTTTAAGTCATAGACGTTTTTGATGACATGAAAAAAGGGATTTTGACACTGTAAAATCCCTTTTTTATTACACTTACTTAGACAGTTAAGCTAAATAAAAAGACTGAGCATAATAAATACGCTCGATGAAACGGTATTTTTCTTGCTTGCTGTGACTTCGTCTTTTGATGCTACGAAAAACACCATTTCATCTTGCTACATCGCTTTTACTAGCAGTGTGCTAATAGTAGAGAGCGAGCACTTACGCGTCCGCCAAAAAATCAGGCAGTTCTGCCGCTTGTTTCTCTAACTTTTTCAGTTTTTTCTTACCCAAACCGCCGAGCACGTCGACCGCGTGACGCAAGCGGGTCAAGGTCATGTCCGCGCCAATGATTGCCATAGAGTTCATGACAGGTGTCGATGAGGTGCTGCCCGCGATGGCGATAAAGAACGGCGCCATAAAGTCGCGCATTTTGATATCCAGATGCGCGGCAAGCCCTTTTAGGGTGGTGTAGATGTTGTGCTCTGACCAGACAGGCAAGGTTTCCAGCTGCCAAAGTGCCAGTTGTAGCAACTCGGTAATTTGCTCAGGGGTCAGTGACTTGTGCGCAAAGTCTTCGCTGGTAATCTCAGGCAGATTTTGGAAATAAAAACCGCCCCAGTTGACCGCGTCAGAGAGCAGCTCAATACGTGGCTGAATCGCCGCCGCGATGGCAGTCAGCTTGTCACTGTCGCTCGCCCAGTCGAGGATTTTTTGCTTGAGCACTTCAGGGGGCAATTCGCGCAGCCATTCAGCGTTTAACCAGCTGAGCTTTTGCGTATCAAAGATAGGACCACCGAGCGACACACGCTGCACGTCAAAGCTGTTAATCATCTCTTCTAAGGTGAACTTTTCGGCGTCATCAGGCAGTGAGTAGCCCATACGACCTAGGTAGTTGAGTAGCGCTTCTGGCAACACGCCTGCGTCACGATAGTAGGTGATTGAGGTCGGGTTTTTGCGCTTAGACAGTTTTGACTTGTCAGGGTTACGCAGTAGCGGCATGTGGCACAGGGTCGGCATTTCCCAGCCAAAATAGTCGTATAACAGCTGATGCTTGGGCGCCGAGTTGAGCCATTCTTCACCGCGCAATACGTGGGTGATTTCCATCAAGTGGTCATCGACGACGTTGGCAAGGTGATAGGTGGGCAAGCCGTCGGTTTTTAAGAGAACTTGCATATCGACCTGCGCCCATGGAATCTCGACCGTGCCGCGTAGCATGTCGTGGACTTTACAGATGCCTTCAGCAGGGACGCGCATACGGATGACGTAAGGTTTGCCCTCAGCGACTAATTTGTCTGATTCTTCGCGTGACAAGTCGGCGTAGCGACCGTCATAGCGCGGGGTTTCGCCATTTGCCATTTGGGCGGCGCGCATGGCGTCCAACTCTTCAGGCGTGCAAAAGCAGCGGAACGCGTGCCCTGCGTCCAATAATTGCTCCGCGTACTGTTTATAAATGTCCGCGCGCTCGCTTTGGCGATACGGCGCGTGTGGTCCACCGATATCAGGACCTTCGCTCCAGTCCAGACCCACCCAGCGCAGCGCGTCCAAAATCATCTGTTCTGACTGCGCGGTTGAGCGCGTCTGGTCGGTGTCTTCGATACGCAAAATAAACTCGCCGCCGTGCGATTTGGCAAAGGCTAAGTTGAATAGGGCGATATATGCGGTGCCGACGTGCGGAAAGCCTGTAGGGGAGGGGGCAATACGCGTGCGTACAGGACGCTGGGTGGTGCTGTCTGTGGTCTGTGTCATCATGGTCTCACGTCATGTTTTTTTGGTGAAAAAAAATAAGGCGTATTGCATGGCGCGCCGCTATTAGGGTCAGTGCCAAAACTGCGCGTCCAATACGCCTCAAAACTTAAGAATCTGCCTAGTATAGCAGGGATAGGCAATATTTTTGCCGAAAACACCAGATGCTGCTTGACTACAGGCATATCCTTGCGATAATAAGACGAGAATAAATGATAACTTGTTTATTTTCATCCGATTATTGACCGCTTCGGTCATCACTTATTGAGTAGTTTGTGTCCTCATCAAATTCTAACGCCCATTCTGCCCCTACCGCCGACAATACCGCTATGCCCGCAACCGAAATGCCAACCGACGCCGCCCATGCCACACCGCCAGCATTTGTACACGACACGGTACTTTTAGAAGAAACCGTGGCTGCCGTATTGGGCAAAAAATCCTTGCCAAAAACGCCTGATGCTGTACGCAGTAGCGGGGTGTTTATTGATGCGACCTTTGGTCGTGGTGGGCACAGTCGCTTACTGCTCGAGCATTTGGCAGACGATGCGCTCTTGATTGTCTTTGATAAAGACCCTGAAGCGATTGCGGTCGCTGAGGCGCTGGCGGCGCAAGATGCGCGTGTGCGTATCGTGCATGACAGCTTTGCCAGCATGAACGATAGCTTGAAAGCCTTAGGTATTGAAAAAGTCGATGGCATCATGGCGGATTTGGGCGTGTCGTCACCGCAGCTCGATGATGGCAGTCGCGGTTTTAGCTTTATGCGTGACGGCGCGGTGGACATGCGTATGGACACCAGTCGCGGCGAGCCTATCTCCGCTTGGCTTGAGCGTGTCGATGCCGATACCTTAGCCGATGTCTTGTACGAATTTGGCGAAGAGCGGCACAGTCGCCGCATTGCGCGTGCGATTAAGGCGATGGACAGCTATGACTCGACATTGGCACTCGCGGCGGTGATTAAAGAGGCGCACCCGAACTGGCAAAAGGGCAAACACCCTGCGACGCAAAGCTTTCAAGCGCTGCGCATTTTTATTAATAATGAGCTTGGCGATGTGGACGACTTTTTGGTACAAAGCATCGGCGTGCTGGCTGAGGGCGGACGCCTTGCGGTCATCAGTTTTCACTCACTAGAAGACCGCCGTATCAAGCAGTTTTTGCAGCGCCACAGCAAGGGGCAATACCCTGAAGACCAAGCGCTGCCCATGCCGCCTGTACGCCCGCGTTATTTTAATAAGCCGTTTCGCGTTGCGCCGAGCAGCAGTGAGGTGAAGGGCAATCCGCGTGCCAGAAGCGCGTGGCTACGCGGGGCGATGCGTACCGCGGTAGCGTACGTGCCTGAGGACTAATATCAGGCAGACCATGCAGCGCGGGTGTACGAACACCAACGCAGCTGTTAAAAAGCGGTAAGTATTGACTGGTAGGCTCGCCGATTGGTTGCGTGCTGTGGCTGTAGTAGGGCTATGGCGGGGGACACATCGGTAGGGCTTGATTTATCATTTGTATTTGGGTTCATTTTTGAGATCGTCATGGCAATATCTGGCAAACCGAACAACCGTCACCACGCTGCCGCCTCGTCGTCCACCGATGTCGGCGAGTTGTTCGTTCAGCGCTTTCATGTAGTGCGTATTTATGCGGTCATCATGTTGATGCTCGCTGTGGCCATCATCTGGACGGGCATCAAAACCGCCGATTCGGTACAGCAATATCATCAAGACTATAAAAGCCTGCAAGATATGAAAAAACAAGAGCGCAAATTACAAATCGAGCGCCAGCGCTTGTTGATTGAGCAGCAGACCTTTAGCGCCACCCCGCAAATCGCAGGTCGTGCGGTGGCGGAGCTGGGCATGTACAGCCCCACCTTAAAAGACAAGCTGATTATCCAGCCGGGTGCGCCCGCGCGTCCTCTCGTCCCTGAGACTGCCATAGAATCTGATGATCCAGAAGCCGAAAAACCTGAGACCATTGGCAATACTGATTTGACTGAAGATGACAGCACAGGGGGCGCATAATGAGTGATAAGAAAAACAACAAGCCAGCAAACAGCAGCAAATCGCCAAAAGCCCGCGTCACCAAGCCACTGCGCCGCCCAAGCAGCAAAGCCACCAGCGACGGCAAACACGACAAAGCCGGCAATAAAACCCGCTCGGGTAAGCTCGGTCGCCTCGGTAAAAACAAAGCCGCCAGTGACGGCGCGTACACCAGCGTCAAAAACCGCAAAAAAGTCGCCTTTAACAAAGCCTCAGGCGCATCCTCGCGTGGCGGCGTAGAGACCGACAAAAACCGCTTTCGTACTATCTGGGGTCTGGCAATCTTTGTGCTCGTCCTGCTGCTCGGTCGCGCCTATTATCTGCAAGTGGCCAACGCACAGTTTTATCAAGCCAAAGGCGACGAGCTGATTACCAGTGTGCGCACACAAAAATCCTATCGCGGTATGATTACCGACCGCAACCAGCAGCCGCTCGCCGTCAGTGCGCCGCTTGCAACCGTCTCCTTTAGCCCGCACGATTATGCGCGTGAGTATTACGAATTAAAGCGCATCATCGCCGCCAACCCTGACAGCCCAAAAACCCAAGCGCGAATGCAAAAACGCTTGGATGAGATGGATTTAAACCGTCTGGCTGCGGCGGCCAATGTGCCCGTTGCTGAGCTACAAAAGGCGGTCGCGCTCAAAGACAACATCGACTACACCGATGAAGACGCGGTCAAGGCGGCACTGCCCTCAGGCGCAGGCTCGCATTATTTTCCGCTACTGACCAAAGTCACGCCCGAGATTGCCCAAAGCGTCAGCTCGCTTGATTTTGTAGGCGTGTATGAAAAGAACTTTTTTCAGCGCTACTACCCGCAGCCGCAGCCAAACGCGCAGCTGCTTGGCTTTATGGGACAAAACTCAAGCGACCCTGAAGGCGGCTACGAAGGTCGCGCAGGGATTGAGCGCCAGTACGAATCGACCTTATCGGGCGAAGATGGTCAGGTCTTGGTACTCAAAGACGCCAAGCAAAACAGCCTAAAAGAAATCAAGCAAATCAAGCCTGAAGTGGCGGGTCAAGACTTGGCATTGACCATCGATTCGCGCCTGCAATACATTTTGTATAAAGAACTTGAAGAAGCAGGGCGCTTACACGAAGCGCGCTGGGCGACAGGTATGGTCGTTGACGTGCAGACAGGCGAGGTGCTGGCGCTCTCAACGTGGCCATCTTTTAACTCCAACAACCTAAATGAGATGACGGGTGAAAACCAGCGTAACCGCGCGGTACTCGATGTGTTCGAGCCTGGCTCGGTGATGAAGCCCTTTACCGTGGCGGCCGCGCTTGATTCAGGACTGTATAGCCCGAACTCGCTTATCGACACCAACCCAGGCTATATCCGCGTCAAAGGCTATACCATCCGTGACCATGACAACTATGGCGTGATTAACTTTAGCACGCTGCTCCAAAAGTCCAGTAACGTAGCCTCGACCAAGATTGCGCTGTCTTTACCGCCTGATGGCATCAGCAAAATGCAAAAAGAATTTGGTTTTGGTAAAAAGACTGCGCTCAAATTCCCAGGGGAAGGCGTTGGTATCGTCGCCACGCCCAAAGAAAAAGAAACCTCACGCCGCGCCACCATCAGTTATGGTTACGGTCTACAGGTGACCTTGGCACAAATTGCGCAAGCGTACTCGACCTTGGCAGCGGGTGGTGTGGAGCATCCTTTAACTTTGGTTAAAGACGATGACAAATCATCACAAAGCCGCCGCATCATGGCGCATGACAAAGCCATGTCACTGGTCAACATGTTAGAAACCGTCACCGAACCAGGCGGTACCGCGACGGCGGCTGCCATTGACGGCTACCGCGTGGCGGGCAAAACAGGTACCGCGCGCCGCATCAACCCTGAGGGCGGCTACTATACTGACCAGTATCGCAACACCTTTGCAGGTATGGTACCTGCGTCCAATCCGCGTCTGGTCGGCGTGGTGCTGGTTGAAGACCCGCGCGGCTTGCATTACGCAGGTCTGACCGCCGCGCCTGTCTTTCATAATGTCATGAAAGAGGCCTTGCGTCTGTACAATGTGCCGCTTGATAAGCCGCTAAAGACCAAAGAATAATACCGCAGCAGCCGTGCCCTGTGGCACGGCTGTTTTTATGATTGCCCAAGTAGGATATGCCCATGACCGCAGATAGCCACGCCTCCCTCGTCTCTTTGCAGCAGCTGCGCGACAGCAGTAATGATGCGCGCGTCCAGTCGATGCTGTCTGTCTTGCAAGAAGCGGCAGGCGATACTCAGTGGTCTTTGATAAATAACAAAGGCTTTAAAGGCTTTGGTCTGGACAGTCGGCACATTACAGACGGTATGGTGTTTGTGGCCTTAAAGAGCCACACCCAGCATGACGACAACAAAAGCTTTGGCTACTTAGCGCAAGCGGCAAAAACCGCCGCATTTATCATCACTGAAGCCTTGCCGACAGGCGCGTTCACCGATGAGGCTGCCATGATGGAGGCGTTGACCGCACTGCCGTGCCCTGTGTTGTATGTGCCGACGATTCGCATGGGCTTGGGCAGCTTAATTCAAGCGCATTTACAAGCAAAGCACGCGGTCACTTTGCCACGTGTGGTGGCGGTGACGGGCACCAATGGTAAAACCACGGTCAGCCAAATTGTCGCGCAGCTGATGGCATTGGCGGGTAGCAGCAGTGCGGTGATGGGCACGGCGGGCAATGGACGCTTAGGCGCGCTAAAGCAAGCCAGCCACACCACAGGCGATGCGCGCGCGGTACAGCAGTTTTTGTACGATATGGGGAGTGAGGGCGCAGACATCTTGGCGCTAGAGGCCAGCTCGCACGGACTTGATCAAGCGCGCTTGCAAGGCGTGCCTGTCCAAGTGGCGATTTATACCAACTTAAGCCGCGACCATTTGGACTATCACAGCGATATGGACGACTATGCGCGTGCCAAAGCAAAACTGTTTGACCGCCATCACTTCCCTGAATTGACCCATGCGATTATCAATAGCGATGATGCCTACAGCCATGTGATGCAGGCGCAAGCGCAGGCAGGCGGTGTGACGGTATGGACATACAGCCTACATGATAATCAAGCCAGCTTTTATATTGACTCTATGACGCCAAGCCTCGACGGCGTGCAGTTGCGTATTCACAGCCCGTTCGGCGCACTCACAGTACACAGTCCCTTATTGGGCAAGTTTAACGTGGCGAACTTGCTTGCAGCGTTGGCAGCGGTCGCCGCCTTGGGCGCGGATATTGAGGCGCTCAGCGATAATCTTGAGCAATTAAAGGGCGCGACAGGGCGTATGCAGCGCGTTGCCTCACAAGATGGCTGCTTTATCATCGATTACGCGCACACGCCTGACGCCTTAACCCAAGTGCTGTCCAGCCTAAAAACGCACTGCGACGGCAAACTGTGGGCGGTGTTCGGCTGCGGCGGTGACCGTGATGCAGGCAAACGCCCATTAATGGCGCAAGCGGGACTAGAAGGCGCAGACTGTGTGGTCTTGACCGCGGACAATCCGCGTAGCGAAGACCCTAAGGCGATTTTGGATGACATGCAAGTCGGCATGAGTGCGGCGCAGTACGAGCGCACCCACATCGAGCCTGAGCGTGCGCGCGCCATCGAGTACGCCATTTGCCATGCTGGCGCTGATGATATTGTCGTCATCGCGGGCAAGGGGCACGAGACGTATCAAGAAATCTGCGGCGTACGGCACGACTTTGATGACCATCAGGTTGTGGCGCAGCTGCTTGAGCGCTTTGGGCGCGCATAATAGGCGCGGGCAATGCGTTGCGGCACCCATGACCTCAGACAACAGTAACAGACATAAAGATAAAGAGACAGATCACAAGGTAACCACTATGACAGCGGACAACAATCTTTTACAGTCGCAAGGGCTGTATGTCTGGCAGGCGGACAATCTGCTTGCTGCGACAGCGTCCTTGGACGGGCATTGGCAGAGCAGTGATGACGATGCGCTGACGCACCTCACCAGCAATCGCATTGCCACCGATACCCGCACCATCAAAACGGGCGATATTTTTTTGGCGTTAAGCGGTGACAACTTTGACGGTCATGACTATATCAATGTCGCGGTGTCCAAAGGCGCGGTTGCGGCGATTGTCTCGCGCCCTGTCTCAAGCAGCATCTCGCAGCTGGTTGTGAGTGACACCCGTTTGGCGCTCGGTCAGCTCGGCGCGTATCGCCGCAGCCAGCATCCGAATCTGACCGTTATCGCCATCACAGGCTCTAGCGGCAAAACGACGTGTAAAGAGATGCTGGGCAGTATTTTTGGTCGCCTAGCGCCAACGCTTATCACCCGTGGCAACCTGAACAATGACTTGGGCGTGCCCATGATGTTACTTGAGCTCTCTGACCATCATCGCTATGCGGTGCTGGAGCTGGGCGCCAACCATATCGGCGAGATTGCTTATACCACCGAGATGGTGCATCCTGATGTGGCGTGTATCTTAAACATTGGTACGGCGCATTTGGGCGAGTTTGGCAGCCGCGAAGGCATTTGCCAGACCAAGGCGGAGATTTACCACACCTTAAATGACAGCCAAGTGGCCGTCGTACCTGATAAGGACGACTTTA
Organism: Psychrobacter aestuarii; assembly: GCF_904846035.1. Lineage (GTDB taxonomy): Bacteria > Pseudomonadota > Gammaproteobacteria > Pseudomonadales > Moraxellaceae > Psychrobacter > Psychrobacter aestuarii. The sequence goes on along the minus strand of NZ_CAJGYT010000001.1, from coordinate 1,351,066 downwards.
CCAATCAGCTGCGCCGTATTGCTGAGCAGCATACTGACCGCGTGATTGGCTTTGGCAGCACCGACGTTAGCGCCAGTCATTTAGACGTGGAGCCTGAGCGTAGTGAATTTAAGCTGCACATTGGCAGCGACATCAAAGACATTCAGCTGCCGCTTGCAGGCGAGCACAACGTCAGTAATGCCTTAGCCGCTGCTGCGTGCGCTTATGCGCTTGGTATCGAGGTGGCAGACATCGTGACAGGGCTTGAAAACGCCCGTCCTGCCAAAGGTCGCCTCAATACCCAGCTGCTGGGCAACCATCGTCTGATTGACGACACTTATAACGCCAATCCACATTCGGTACGTGCGGCGGCAAAAGTATTGGCAGCGCAGACGGGCACGCAGGTCATGGTCCTAGGCGATATCGCCGAGCTTGGCGAAGCGGCGGTCAGTGAGCACCAAAGTCTTGGGCGCACCATCGCGGCCATCGGTATCGATGTGCTTTTGTGCGTTGGGCAGTATGCCAAATATAGTGTAGCAGGTGCCAACGAAGTCAGCGCAATCAGTGCGCATGCGTTTGAGGACAAAGACAGTTTGCTTATTTATTTGCAACAGTATCTACAAGCGCAGCAAACCCAGCCTTGTACGGTGTTGTTCAAGGGGTCGCGTTCCATGGCGATGGAAACGCTTATTGATGCGCTGATAAAGGAGTAAGCGGTGTTAGTTTGGTTGTTTGGCTGGCTTGGTCAGTATTACTCACCGTTTTCTGCGGTGTCCTCCTTGACGTTGCGTGCGTTGCTCGCGGTCGTCACCGCGCTTGGCTTTAGTATGTTTTTTGGGCGTCCTGTGATCAATCACTTGCGCGAGCTCAAATACGGACAGGCCATTCGTAATGATGGTCCGCAGTCGCACTTGTCAAAGACAGGCACGCCGACGATGGGCGGGGTGCTCATATTAAGCGCGATTGGCGTGTCCACCTTGTTGTGGGCGCGCTTGACCAACCCTTATGTCTGGATTCTATTGGTGGTGATGGTCATCTTTGGCGCGGTCGGCTGGGCGGATGACTGGCTAAAGATTAAGTATAAAAATCCCACAGGACTGATTGCCCGTAAAAAGTACTTTTGGCTGTCGGTTGGCGCACTGTTCGTCGGCGCGTCGCTGTATTATATTGCAACCCAGCAAGCAGATATGGCGACCACCAGGCAGATGCAGGACTTGTTGTTCCCCATCTTTAAAAACTGGATGATTCCGTTTTCTGCCATTCCGTTTGGTATTGGCTTTATTATCTTTACCTACTTTGTGATTAATGGCGCATCCAACGCGGTGAACCTCACCGATGGCTTGGACGGCTTGGCGATTTTGCCTGTCGTGTTGGTGGCGGCAGGTCTGGGCGTAATGTCGTATGTGTCGGGCGATGTGCGCTTTGCCGATTATCTGCACGTGCCGTATATCGCGTACAACTCCGAGGTGACCATTGTCTGCGGCGCGATGATTGGCGCAGGCTTGGGCTTTTTATGGTTTAACGCACACCCTGCGCAGGTCTTTATGGGCGATGTGGGCGCGTTAGCACTGGGTGCGATGCTCGGTACGATTGCGGTCATGACCCGTCAAGAGATTGCCTTTGCCATCATGGGCGGCTTGTTCGTTGCCGAAGCCTTGTCGGTCATGCTACAGGTCGGCTCGTACAAACTGCGTAAAAAACGCGTGTTCCGTATGGCACCCCTACATCACCATTTTGAAGAAATTGGCTGGAAAGAAACCCAAGTGGTCACGCGCTTTTGGATTATCGCTATTGTGCTTGTGGTCTTGGGCTTAATGACCTTAAAGCTGCGCTAATGAGCAAAAAGTTATCAGTGAATAAAAAAACCATCCTTATAAGGGTGGTTTTTTTATGCCTTTCATTTATGGTAACTACCATATAGCGAGAGTCAGTATTATTTTTCGTAGCCTCTGGAGACGAAGTCACAGCAAGCAAGAAAAGTAATACTGACTCTTGCGGTATAAAGACAACGAATATCTTTTATCAGCCTATGCTTTCGAGGTTTTATGAGTATAAGACAAGCAGCGCTGCCTAAAGTGAGTAGATTTTGCTAAGATGCGGGTTTGTGGTGGTTGCTGTCTTTTCACCGTATATTTACCTTTTTCATTTTTGAGGCGAGTTATGTTTGTCTGTCCCTTGTGCGCATCGCCCTTAACGACTGATGCCAAAACGTGGCGCTGCGATGGTAGCGGCAACGCCAAAGGCACGCGCCATCCGTTTGATGTGGCGCGTCAAGGCTACGTCAACCTGCTGCCTGTGCAACAAAAAAAGTCCAAAGCCCCAGGCGATAGCGAAGCCTCGATTGCTGCGCGTCAGCGATTTTTAGCGGCAGGGCATTATGCACCCTTGCAAGCCCTGATTTGTGATTCGCTAAAAAATGTACATGCAAAAGATGGGAGTAAGACAAGCGCTAACGGTAGCTGGCTGGATATCGGCTGCGGGGAAGGGTACTATACGCAAGCGATTGCCGAAACGCTGGCGCAGACGGGCGCAGCAAGCAGCCTCATTGGGCTGGACATCAGCAAACCTGCGGTCAGCACCTTTGCCAAAGCCGCCAAGCAAAACCAACGCCTTTGGTATCAAGTGAATACAAACGACGCGACTCTGCCCATTTATCCGATGGTCGCGAGCGCCGCGCATTTGCCTTTACAGACGGGTAGCGTAGTGGGTATCAGCAGTATTTTTAGCCCGATTTTGCCTGAAGTGTTTGCCAAGGTATTGGCTGACAATGGTTACCTGTTGATTGCCAAGCCCGACCACGGTCATCTAAGCGAGATGCGCGCGGTGCTATTCGATGACGTGCGCGAGCATGATTCGGATAAGTTTTTACCCAGCCTTGAGCCGTATTTTGAGCTTATCGACACCCAGCATATCCGCGCGCCATTGTCGCTATCGGCGGCAGATTTGGCGGATTTGATGACCATGACGCCGTATGCCTACCGCGCGCATGGGGCAAAGCGTGCGGCATTATTAGCGCACGCGGCGGATACGCCATTTGTCACTGAGGCAAAGTTTGTCTTATACGTGCTACAAAAAAAGTCAGCTTAACCGTTTAATATTCGTTCAGCAGCCAGCCGCTAACAAAGGCAAAATACTCGCGAAACCATGCATTGTAACGGATAGATAACGGCGTCTCGCTCGCCACCGTCAAGGTATTGCTAAAGCCCTGATGCCGTGCAATCGCGGCGGCGCGCACGGTATGAAAATCATTGGTCACAATAGCAATCGTCGCGTCTTTATCAATGCCGTGCTCAGCAAGGAGCGGCGCACTATAGGCAAAATTGGTCTCCGTGCTGGTGCTTTTGCCCTCAATCAAAAGTCGCTCAGGGGCGAGATGATGCGTGTCGACCAAATAGCGCGCCATGACCTCCCCTTCGCTTTGGCTGCGCCCAAAACCCAGCCCGCCACTGGTCACCACCCAAGCCGCTGGCTGTTGCTTGGCTAAAGCGGCAGCGGCGTCCAAGCGCGCAATCAGTGCCGCGCTGGGCTTGCCATCGACCGTGCCTGTACCGAGCACAATCATTGCCGCAATGGGTGGCTGCGTGCCGCGACTTGCGTCAATCCGCTGCTGCAATATCACGGCAAATACCAGAAAGCTAATCAGCCACAGCCCAAAGATGCCCCACGATGTCTGCCAACCTCGGCGCAAACGTGGACGCGTCGCCAAAAACGCACAAATACGCGTCCAAAACAGCCCATGCGCGAGCAAGAGCACGCCTATTATCAGCGGCACAAGCGTCCCAAAATTGAACTTATCAGCCGTCATCAGTGTCAGGCACTGAAGCACGATTACCGCCCCAATGATGGTGAATAAAATACGCAGTAACGTAACCATACCTTCTCTTTTTTATTATCGAGTTCTTATTATCAAGAAACCGTTATTTGTCGTTATAAAGCTACGCCAGCGACCTAAACGTAACTAATGACGCGCGCTGCTATAAACGCAAGCAACAATCGCAACCTTTCTTTAGCTTTCATAAGCCTACTTAATATTGCCATCCCGTACTATAGGTGCTGTCGATAGGGACTTGCCATCACCGCCTGCTAAATACGGCCAGCGCTTAAGCCCTTATCATCGCCATTTGATATGAATTTAATAGGAAATACTTATGAAAAAAATTATTTTAGCTTCAATTTTTGCCGCAACTACTTGCTTTACCATGACTACCCAAGCCAATGCCGCGCCAAACAATCCTCATCACGTAGAAGAGCAGCAGCACAACAAAAAGGTTGAGCTAAAGAAAAAACAAACCCAGCACAAAGCCGATGCCGCTAAAAAACACATCAGCCAGCATAAAGAGGTAAAAAAAGCGCCACAGCATCATGTAACGCCAAAAAAAGCCGCCCCAAAACCTGAGCTACACAAAAAACAAGCGTCGCCAAAACACAATAACCAGCCGCATAAAAAAATAGACGACCGCCGCTAGTATCATACCTGACACCTTCTAATCTCCCAAAAACGGCATCTGTTATAGATGCCGTTTTTGTATATAAAATAAACTCTATTAAGTATTTATAAGTGACTACTGCGCCGTTTCAGGACTCATGGTGGCGACCAAATCGGTAAAGCGCTCGCCTTGGATAGAAACGTGTGCTTTGATTAAGCTCTCCGCCGCGTCTTCATCGGCATTGATGATGGCATCGACGATGCTTTGATGCTCATCAAACGAGTGCTGCATACGATTATTGACCCGTAGTTGCAGGCGTCTGTAGGGGTGCAAGCGGTTGTGTAAGGTGGTCGCTTGCTCGGTCAAAAAGCTGTTGTGGCTTAGCTGATAGATAAAAAAATGAAACTGTCTGTTAGCTTCATAATAGCTCTCAGGATTGTTCTCGAGCAGATATTGCTGACACTCCTCATGCAATTGTAGCAGCTCACGTTTTTCATCCTCACTGATGCGCCTTGCCGCTAGCCTGCCGCACATACCCTCTAGATATGCCATGACCTCAAACATCTCAAACAAGTTGACGATATTGAGCGTTGGCACGACCGCACCACGACGCGGGCGTATCTCAACCAGTCCCTCAGACGCCAATAATTTTAAAGCCTCACGAATCGGTGTGCGCGAAACGCCATATTTGTCACACAGTGTGGCTTCATCGAGTTTGGTTCCAGGGGGCAGACGACCGTAAATGATGTCATCTTCTATTTTTTTACTTACCTGTACAGATAGGGGTAAGTCATCAATTAAACTCATAAAACCTCCAATTGTATACAATATGGAATTTATTGAATGCAATACGGTTGCACTTTTATACCAGCTGTATTAGATTATATCAAAGAAGTGGGCAATATTTGGTAAGTGCTTATTGCTATTTATAGCAAAAGCCTAAGCAGTATAAGCGATAACGCGCTGTATACAATTACTTAGTCAATAAGTCCATCTGACCAAAGATAGGTAGGTCTTTATTGGTAATGATACGCCCTATCGTAACGGCTCACAGTAACGTGCAAGTATTATCGAAGCGATTGTAATTATATCCAAGGAAGGTTTTTATGATCATATATGGTACGGCTTTACTATCAGTCAGCTATCTGCTCGGAGTGTATTTGGGAGGATTGCTGGGAAAAATATTGGGCGTTGATGCCAATATTGGCGGCGTGGCGATTGCCATGGTGCTGTTAATTATTGGTAAAGAATGGCTGGCAAAACGAAACCTGCTCCCCAAAACCACGCAGTTTGGCGTGCTGTATTGGGCAGGTATGTATATTCCTATCGTGGTGGCGATGGCAGCGGGACAAGACGTCGTCGCTGCATTATCAGGTGGTCTGGTTGCCGCCGTGGTGTCGGTTATCGCGCTTGCGGCGACTATTGTCGCTGTACGCTGGTTTAATACGCGCGCAGATGACTACGACACGTTTGAATGGGACGAACAAGCGCCCGTACTCGATAAATTGTCTTAAGTTGTCTTAAAAATTATGAGGTTTTCTGCGACGTAATATACCCACACCACCACGCTCAGTGCGATAAGGAATAATTAAATGGACTTAATTATACAAACGCTCACCAAAAACGGACTGGTCACTGCCCTTGCAGTCACAGGTCTGGTGATGTTCTTTTCTCAAATACTCTCCAAATACTTAACCCGCGGCAAGCTACAATCCTCCGCCATCGCCATCACGCTCGGCTTAATCGCCGCCTATTTTGCAGGTCTGTACACCAATGGCAGCAAAGGCATCTCCGATATCGAAATTTTTTCAGGCTTTGCGCTGCTCGGCGGTGCGATGCTGCGCGACTTGGCGATTTCTTCAACCGCCTTTGAAGTGGACGTCAAAGAAATCAAGAGCGCAGGCACCATTGGCATGATTGCTTTGATACTCGGTTGCGTCATTCCCTTTGTGGTGGGCGCGGGCGTGGCATGGACGCTCGGCTACAAAGACGCGGTATCAATGACCACCATCGGTGCAGGCGCGATGACCTACATCGTTGGTCCGATTACGGGCACGGCGGTCGGCGCCAGCTCCGATGTTATCGCCTTATCCATCGCCATCGGTCTGATTAAGGCGGTGTTTTTTATGATTGCCACACCGCTGTTGGCAGGTTTTATGCGCCTAAAAAGCCCGCGCTCTGCCATGATTTTTGGTGGTTTGGTGGGCACGACCAGTGGCGTTGCGGCGGGGCTGGCGGGTACCGATGTCCGCTTGGTGCCTTATGGGGCGCTGGTCGCCACCTTTTATACAGGACTTGGCGCGCTGCTTGGACCGTCGGTGTTCTTCTTGACCGTTAATGCGCTGTTTTAATTATCAGATAAAGGAAGTCTTATGCATACCCAAAATAAAGAACGCCCATGGCATCAACAAAAAATACGCCGCCAAGAAAAGCTCGATGCGGCACGCGCCAAAGGGTTAGAAAAGTGCGTTACTAATGAGCGCACCACCGAGCTGTTAGAGACAGTTATCAGCCCACAAGACCGCGTCTGTATCGAAGGTAACAACCAAAAGCAGGCGGACTTTTTGTCTGAATGCCTGTCGCGCTGTGACAGCGAGGTATTAAACGACCTGCATATTTTACAATCGGTGCTCGCGTTGCCCAGCCACATTGATATTTTTGAAAAAGGCATTGCCAGTAAGGTCGATTTTTCTTTTGCAGGACCGCAAGCACTGCGCCTAGCTAAGCTTGTGCAACAACAAAAAATCCAAATTGGCTCGATTCATACGTATTTAGAATTGTACGGTCGTTATTTTATCGACTTAACGCCCAATGTCTGTCTTATCACCGCGCATTCTGCCGATGCGGACGGCAACTTATATACAGGCTCAAACACTGAGGACACGCCTGCGATTGCTGAGGCGACCGCGTTTAAAAGCGGTATCGTCATCGCGCAGGTTAATGAGCTGGTCGATAGCGTGCCGCGTGTAGATATTCCCGCCGATTGGGTCGATTTTTTTATCGTTGCCCCGCGTCCCAACTATATCGAGCCGCTGTTTACCCGCGATCCTGCGCAAATCACCGAAGTACAAATTTTAATGGCAATGATGGTGCTCAAAGGCATCTATGAGCCGTACCAAATCAAGCGCCTCAATCACGGCATTGGCTTTAATACCGCCGCCATTGAACTGTTGTTGCCCACTTATGGCGAAGAGCTGGGACTCAAAGGCAAGGTCTGCACCAACTGGGCGTTGAACCCGCACCCGACTATGATTCCTGCTATCGAAAGCGGCTTTGTGGACAGCATTCACAGCTTTGGCTCCGAGGTCGGCATGGATGACTATATTGAAAGCCGTTCAGACGTTTTCTTTACAGGCAAAGACGGCAGCATGCGCTCGAACCGTGCCTTTAGCCAAACCGCAGGACTGTACGCGTGCGACTTGTTTATTGGCTCAACCTTGCAAATTGATTTACAAGGCAACAGCTCGACTGCCACCGTTGACCGCATTTCTGGCTTTGGCGGCGCGCCAAATATGGGCTCAGACCCGCACGGACGCAGGCATTCAAGTTACGCTTATCTTAAAGCAGGGCAAGAAGCGACTGACGGACAAGTGGTCAAAGGGCGCAAATTGGTTGTGCAAATGGTCGAAACCTACCGCGAGCACATGGATTCGGTATTTGTCGAAGAGCTTGACGCGTGGCAGCTGCAAGAAAAAATGGGCAGCGACTTACCGCCCATCATGATTTATGGCGATGACGTGACGCACATCGTGACCGAAGAAGGTATTGCCAATTTGCTTTTGTGCCGTACGCCTGAGGAGCGTGAGCAAGCCATTCGCGGCGTGGCAGGCTACACGCCCGTTGGCATGCAGCGTGACCATGAACAAGTTAAAGCATTGCGCGCACGCGGCATCATTCAGCGACCAGAAGACTTGGGCATTGACGCCTCAAAAGCGACTCGAGACTTACTCGCCGCAAAATCCATCAAAGATTTGGTGCGCTGGTCGAACGGCACGTATCAGCCGCCCAGCCGTTTTAGAAACTGGTAACACGCGTCCAAAAAATTATAAGGAACAGCATAATGAATGTACTGAATTTTGATTTTGACTCCCAGCCGATAGCGGACGCCAAAAAAGACGTGATTTGCGGCGTGGTCGGCTCAGGAAATTTAGAAGTATTGGTCTCACCGCTGGAAAACAGCGCGCAAAGCCGCTTTGTCGTCGATACCTCGGTGACAGGCTTTGACCATATTTGGCAAGCGGTATTGAAAGATTTTTCGGAGCGTTATGCCGTTGGCGGCTTGGAATTTAAGCTCAACGACATGGGCGCAACCCCAGCGGTGGTCAGCTTACGATTGAGCCAAGCCATCCACATTTTGGCGGAGCAGGCACATGGATAATAATTATATTCAAAAAAGTTTTTATGAAAAAACGGCGCGCAACCGCATTGCCAGCATCGTGGACGCGGGCAGCTTTCAAGAAATTCTTAAACCTGGCAGCATTCCTGTCAGTCCCAACCTTGCTGCACTCGACATGGTCGGCAGTTTTGATGATGGCGTGGTGATTGGTTCGGCAACGATTGACGGCGCGCCCATTGCCATGATTGCGCAAGAAGGCAAATTTATGGGCGGAGCCGTAGGCGAGATACACGGCGCAAAAATCGTCGGCACGCTATTAAAAGCCATTGAAGACAAACCCAAAGCGGTCGTCTTTTTGGTCGATTCAGGCGGCGTACGTCTGCATGAAGCCAATGCAGGACTGATTACAATCTCTGAGATTATGCGCGCCATGCTCAAAGTACGCGATGCGGGCATTCCTATCATTACCGTCATTGGCGGCACGAATGGCGCGTTCGGCGGCATGGGTATTTGCGCCTGCTTAAGTACCTATATCATCATGACCGAAGAGGGGCGCTTGGCGCTGTCAGGTCCTGAAGTCATTGAGACCATCAAAGGCGTTGAAGAGTTTGACTCTAAAGACCGCGCGCTCGTTTGGCGCGTCACAGGCGGCAAAACCCGCTACTTGCTCAATCAGGCAGACTTTTTGGTCGAAGATGATATCGATGATATTAAGCGAGGCATCATTGACGCAATGGCGCAGCCTGCCATCACGCTGGACCTAGCGCAGCTACAGCAGCAGCAAGCCGACTTACAGCAGCAGTATGACAAGTGGTTTGGGCAAAAGGACAGCATTGCGATTTGGCAAGCGCTCAACATTGAACATCCCGACGCCATTGCCATGCTCAGCGCCCAAGATGTGCGCGCCATCAAACAAGAATTATAAAAAGGACAAGACAATGCAAACCAATACCGTGTTAGACGCCTTATTCCCTAACGAGCTGCAATACGACATCCGTGATTCTATGATTCGGGGCAGCGCTCAGACCAAGCTTGGCACTGTAAAAATCATCGGTACGGTGGACTCTGCCGCGATGAATCAACATATCGCCTTGACGCTCGCCACAGACATTTTGGACGTCATCGCCGAAGACAACAAAACGCCCGTGGTGTTCATCGTCGATACCTTGGGGCAGGACTCGTCCCGCGCGGATGAGCTATTGTGTCTAAACGGCACATTCGCGCACTTGGCGAGCTGCGTTGATTTGCTTAGACGGCGCGGGCATCCTAACCTTGCCATTGTGTTGGGCGAAGCGGTCAGCGGCGGCTTTTTGTCCTATGGTTTGATGGCAAACCAAGCCTTTGCCTTAGCCACAAGTCAAATCAAAGTCATGGACTTGCAAGCCATGTCCCGCGTGACCAAAATACCTTGTGATAAGCTCAAAAGCCTGTCGCAAACCTCCGCCATCTTTGCCCCAGGGGTGGAGAACTACCACGCGATGGGCGCGGTCAATGGGATTTGGGACGACTTAAATGGACAGCTGGTCGAAGACACTTTGGCTGACCAGTTGACCCACATGGACGACTTTTTGACAGACGAGCGCCGCAAAGTGGGTGAAGACAGAGCAGGGCGCACCTTGTGCAACAACATTGTCGAGGCGGTATTAAGCGCTTAAGGTGCTTATAAGCTTGTCAGATAGGTCAGCAAAAATGGTTTAGATGCCCGTTTTCTAAATGACAGGGACTGTCAGAACTATCACTATAAAAGGGAATCATATGCAGCGTCATGATTTGGTGTACCTACAGCCGCACGAAGCCTACGCGTTTATGAATGACGCGTTGCCAGACTCGGTCAAGCGTGCCATAGACTGCCTGATTGAGACGCAGCACCCCTTAACCGTATGTCGCCAAGACCTGCCCGAGCGTATCAAAGTAGCGACCAGCTACATCGAAGATGCGCGCAAATACCGCCTAGCGCTCAGTTTGCCCAGCGCCCCGCAAGTGGTCACGCCGCCCTTGGCATTGGCAGCGCTGTTGCCGCAACTGCCCAGCTCAATACGCGCGCTGGCACAGCAATTTATCACCCGCTGTACCGAGCTTGCATGCCACGTGCATGTCTATGGCTCGTTTGCCAATCAGTACTTTACCAGCTTACCTTTTGTCCGCCCAAGCTCGGACTTGGACTTATTATTGATTGCGCCGTATCACCAGTTAAGCGAAGTGCTGCTGGCGGCGGATACTTTTAAGCGCCAAGCCAAAGCGGCGGCAAACCTGACTATCGATGGAGAAGTCAGAATACACGGCCGTATGGATGTCTCCTTTCACGAATTGACCTCTGCCATTATGCTGGACATTCCCACAATATTGGTAAAAACCGTACATGATATCCAGCTGCAACCGCGAGACGTATTACTAGGATGGAATACTTATGACTATGAGTGCTTTATTGAATCAAACCCACATTGTCCAAGCCTATCCGCACGCGCTGTGGCAACATCTTGACGATCTTGCGTGCGAAGCCCTCTATGATGAGCTGAGCCTAGAGCACAAGCCCGGTCTGGTCTGCCCATCGAGCAATGGCAGCCACACCGACATGACGCATCAGACCTTTATCGACAGTATTGCCTCGCTCAAAGGCTACTTTGCCACACTCAGTCAGTTCGGCTATAGTGATGCCGATTTTGAGACCATCAAAGCCCAAGGCATCTACCAAGAAACCAAAATGCGCACTGCCACCTGCGGCATCAATACGCACAAAGGCGCGATATTTAACCTCGGCTTTATTTGCGCCGCCATCGGTCGCTGTCTACAGGCAGGATTGCCACTGACGGCTAGACATATCTGCGCGCAGTTGGTTACCTGCTGGCAGGTGGACTTGACCACGCGCCTTACCCGAGACCCTGACAGTCATGGGCAGAAAATGCAGCAAAAATATGGCGTCACTGGCGCGATAGAAATGGTGGCGAATGGCTTTGAGGTCATTGAACATCAAGTGCTGCCATGCTTTTATGACACCATGCAGCGCACTCAAGACTTTGAAAAGGCGAGCATGCAAGCGCTGATGCTGCTGATATCTGTTTTATCGGACACCAATATCATTTGGCGCGGCGGCATGGTACAGCTGGAGCGGGTGCAGCAATTAGCCACCACATTTTTGCAGGCAGGCGGCGTGCATCAAGCCTACTGGCGAGCGCAGGTGCAGGATATTGAGCATTACTTTATCGAGCACAATCTCAGCCCCGGCGGCAGTGCCGATTTGCTCGCGGTAACGATTTTTTTATATAAGGTGGAGCATGAATTTAATTATTCTCTTTAGTGGTCAAGGTCTGCAGCGCCAAGCATACATCGATGAGATGCTGGGATACATGTCAAGTGACGCGCAGGCACACCTAAAATCCGTCGTGCCTGATTTGTTTTTTGAAGACGCGCCGCTGTTTGATAACCAAATAGCGCAGCCGTTTATCTATACGCTGCAATACTACCGCTGGCAGCACTTGCAAAGGCTAGTCGGTATGCCGATGGCGTTTGCGGGTTACTCATTGGGCGAGGTCAGCGCGTTTTGTTGTAGCGCGCAGTTGTCCTATAGCGATGGTCTGAGCTTGGTCGCCAAGCGTGCGAACCTGATGCAGGCAGCAGTGACAGAAGCAGCAGGTTTACTCGCGGTCAAGGGCGTGCCTGATAGCCAACTTGACACGCTGCTCACCAAGAGCCAAACGCACCTGTCTATCAAGATATCTCGCGATCAGTTTATCATTGCAGGAAAAGACGCGCAGCTGGCGCATGCCGCCGACATTGCCAAAAATTTGGGCGCACAAAACGTCCAGCGCCTGAGTGTCTCTGTGCCCTCGCACACGCCCATAATGCAGACGGCAGCCACAGCTTTTGCCAGTTATACCGAGACGCTAAGCATACCCAAAATGGATACGCCCATCATTAGCGCAAGTGAAGGCACGAAGTACAGTGACAATCAGCAAGGCTTACGCATTTTAGCGCAGCAGATTGACCATCCTTTGGATTGGCATTTGTGCCTTGAGACGATTGAGGAATATCAGCCAAGTATGGTGATAGAGATTGGACCGGGCAGCGCGTTAGCCAATATGCTGGCAAAAGTGCTGCCGCATGTGCCCTGCAGAAGCTGGGATGATTTCCAAAATCTCGATGGATTGAGCGCATGGATTGAGCGTAATCGGTGAGGGTAGAATTAAGGGCTGCGTGGTTATGAATGGTGTGGCTTATAAGCGTGGAGCGTTTTTACTTATTCACCTACGGTTTACACTGTTCTGGCTGTAAACATCTACCCTTATAAGCAATTGTGATTAGACTGTCACCATCCACATACGATCCTTTGAAACCACTTGAGAAAATCTCACCTTTATTATTGATTCTATAATACTCATTTAGTGGTGCATCGGGCTCTTCATGGTCGAGTAAATTTTTCGAAGTTTCGATACGCAGCCAAGCAGTGTTTCTTGATGTCTGTAACAAAAACATCATTAGCCTATGTTGCGCCTGTTCTGTTTGCATCATGGTTTGCCTTACTCGTGTGCTACTTTGAAATATAGAGCGTACCAAGCTCGTACTGCGCGTCTTGATTGCCTTGCTCCGCCGCCTTCCAGTACCACTGCACCGCTTTACTGTGACTGATCTCTACGCCTTTGCCATAGCGATACATTGACCCCAGTTTGCTTTGTGCGCCTGCGTGTCCTTGCATCGCCGCCTTTTTATACCATGCAAACGCTTTGCTGTAGTCCTGCGGGACAACATCACCTGTCTCATACATTAAGCCAAGCTGGTATTGAGCTTCAGCATTGCCTTGGTTTGCCATGACTTGTAGCTGCATGATTTGTTTATTCTCTGCTTGGTTATGCTCTGCGCTTAGCGGCTGTGACTGAGCGGTTTGCGAGTGTGTCGCGTTGGGCGTATTTTGACAGCCTATAAGCAGCATAGGCGACAGAACAACAGCGAAAAAGGCAGGCATACACGTACGGTTAAAAAAAGTCATAGGGGCGGCTCACCTAAAAGAATAATCAATAAATGTTAACTTTTTTTATCTGTTTATGGCAATGAGATAATGATCATTTAGTATCTTCTATTTATCTCAAGTGGTATAAGTAGCTATAGCAAGCAAATTTTTTAGGCTAAAAATGCTTTATGCTATAGAGGTAAATATCCCATGTTTAACAAAGGCATTGCATCTGAGTATGGAAGGTTAAAGACTATCTGCATGCCCCAAAACCAAAAGATAATATAATGAAAAAAGACATCAAAAATTCCACGCTACCAAACAAAATGCCTATCTATACTAAAATAGGAATGGCATTTTTACTGGTCTGCGGTGTGCTCTATTTGTTTCAGCCAGCTATGTTTCGTGATGGGTTCTTTTCTCTAGCGGTGGGTGTGGTGTTACTCTTAACCAGTATGATTGATAGAGTAAGAAAGCGTCACTATGAGATGGTTACCTTATTGGTCGGTATATACTTTTGCATAGAGGGCATACATGCTTTTTTTGCGCTTGAGATTCCCTATAGGCATGTCATCACGATAGCTCTACTTGTGTCTGTGGTTTTTTTGAGTGCGGGCTCGTTAATCAGGTCATTAACAAAAGCGTGATAGCCACTGTATACCGTTTCATTTTTGAATGAGGATAGTTGGTGTTAAGCCATGACGCTCATACTTTTAATGTCGAGCGAATCACCAGACATAAAAAAAACGCTAGAAGCGTTACTTATAAAGGGTTATAGAACTGTATGTGAGAGGATAGGAATAATTAAGAAAACTAAGGTTTTATCAGTTTGGCGGTGAAGGAGGGATTCGAACCCTCGATACGCTATTAACGTATACACACTTTCCAGGCGTGCGCTTTCGACCACTCAGCCACTTCACCAACATCGCAAATCAGCCGCTAGAAGTAGGCAGGACGCCTGTGCTGATTTAAGACGCACTAGTATAGCCGATACGCGTACCAAAGTCACCACCCACGTGCCGCGTTTTCGCGCCGTATCGTGCTTTTCTTATCGCACCGACACTGCTAGGATAGCGCTATGCCTTATGATTGTGATTGCGCCGCTTATGACCCATGCTTTGATTGACCACCCTTATCGCCTGATGCTCGCCAGCTTTACCTTATTGTGCGCGAGTATGCTGCCTGCCCATGCCGAGGGTTTTAGCGCGTGTAGCGATGCCTATTATAGCGGCATTTATCCTGAATTTACCAATACCAAACTGGCGCAAGACACCCAGCCTTTATGCTTTGATGGCTTTGCCGTCATGTATTCGGCGCGCAGCCGCACGCCGCTGTGGTCCGCTGAGCATTTGACCCGCGAGCGCTTGACGCAGGCGAAAACCATTGACCGTCAAGACAGCTTTCACGAAGAGAGCCGCTTGCCACGCTCAGCGCGCGCCAGCCTTGAGGACTATTCAGGCTCAGGCTATGACCGAGGGCATCTTGCGCCCAATGCCGATATGGCGACCCGCAGCCAGCAGTATGACAGCTTTAGCCTTGCCAACATCGCGCCGCAGTCTCCGCGCAACAACCGCTATATCTGGCGCAACCTAGAAGAGGCGACTCGCGATTTGACCGAGCAATACGGCGAGGTTTATACCGTGACAGGGGTCGCGTTTTTGGGGTCAGAGCTGACCCAGCTGGACAACCGCGTCCTTGTGCCCAGCCATTTTTATAAGGTGGTATATATTCCTGCGCTAGACAGCGCGGGCGTGTATTATGCGCCCAACGATGAGTCCGAGCGTGTTGAGGTCATCAGCCTCGATGAGCTGGAGGCGAACATCGGCATTGATGTGCTGCCCATATTGGACGCCTCTCGCCGCGATGATGTACTGGCATTGCCACTAAAGGCAGGCGAGCCGCTCGGGGAGACGCAGGTGAGCGAGACGCCAAGCTGGATGGTTTTTGTCGCCGCGCTCTTAAAATGGCTCGTTAATCAGCTGAGCGCTTAGATTTTGTACCCATTCCCCGCACTTTTTAGCCAAGGAGCCACCCATGATTGACCCTTTTGCCAACAATCACCAAAGTATGCAGGTCGGCAACTTGGTGATTGAAAACCAGACAGACAAAGTCACCATCTATGGTGACATCGACATCACCCGCGATAAAACGGGACGCGCCGCCATAGAAGAGCTGCATCAATTGACCAGCGCGATTTTAAACGCGATGGATACGCAAAATTTGGATGCGCCGTCAAACGATAATAATGACCGCAGCGATACGACTATCGCCAATCCTTTCTTGTAACTGTTTGATATAGTGGTATTTCTACAGCAATAATGCGTTATAAAAAATTACTGGGCAAATGCAGTATTTTGTCTATACTAGGATTAAGACAGGCGCTTTTGGACGTTATTGCTCACCACCAACCCTGAGCAAAGCCTCACCATCGCAGTACCCACTCACACATACGGCTTGGGTCATTGCCAAAAGCGTTATACCATCGCAGACAAGGAGTCGTATTATGAACATGCTTACCAAAACCGCACTGGCCGCCGCCACCATGAGTGTTGCAAGCCTAGCGTTCGCCGCTGACCCACTCGCCAACACCACATGGCAGACCTTTGATGAAGGTCAACCCAAAGCGGTCATTAAAATAACCGAATCAGGCGGTGTGCTGACAGGTAAAATCATCAGCACCGCGACCGAAAAGGGCAAAAAATACGTCGGCATGACCGTGATTACGGGTCTAAAAGCCGATGGTAATGGCAAGTACAGCGGCGGTAAAATCACCGACCCTGAAAAAAACAAATCTTATCGTATGAGTGCTGAAGTCAAGGGCAGTACGATGGATGTGAAAGGTCACTTAGGACCATTCTCACGCAGCCAAACGTGGAAGAAAAAATAACCTGTATGAGGCCTCTGGTTTGACACGGTTATTTTAAGATAAACACAAAAAGCCCAGCTCATATAAGCTGGGTTTTTTTATGAAAACACCTTTTTGCTTTTGGCAAAATTTAGTCTTTATCCTTTTCCGTGCCGTTTGTCTCTTCGGTATCGGGCAGGCGACTCGGGTCAAGGTTGCCGTCCTTGGTTTTTGGCGCACTCATTTCCTTTTCAGGGGCTTTTTCTGCGGGTTTCTCAGGTGCTTTTTCAGACGCTTGCTCAGGATGGTCAGCCGCTTTCATTTTTTCGGGGGCTTTGCTACCCGCTTCAAACTGCGCGTCTGCGATGGCGCGCGCTTGCTCTTGCTTAGCGGTCACATCCACGGTTTTTGGCTGCACATCATCGTCCACGACCAAGGCGACCAGCTTACGGTCACGTGGCACATTACCGTCAAATTTATCGGTAATCACGCTCAGCTTGCCTTCTTTATCGAGCGTATACAGCGGCACGAACTGCTTGTTGTCCGCCTTGTACTGCGCGTAGCTGTAGCTGTCGGTGATGTTGGTGATTTTGATGCGCGCCTTTTTCGATATCATGCTGGCAAGTTTGGTATAGGTCACGTCTTTGCCAAACAGCCACTGCGAATGAAAGTTGGACTGCTTGTCATCGCGCTCGCTTTTGGTTTTTTCATCGCTAAACTTAAGGCGATAAATCTTTTGTTCCCCGAACTCATGACGATAATGAATCTCGGACAAGGTATTCAGCTCTTTATCCATACTCATCGCGAATAAGTGACCAATACCAATCAAGTCAAGGTTGTGGTCGGCGTGGTCAGAGACTGGATTGCCAAAGTAGGTGCGCAGACCACTCATGCGCGCCCGCGCAATGTTGGTGTAGTTGTTGTGCGCGACGATGACATCAAACCCTTGGTCTTTTAGCGAAGTCGCCACCAAAAGTGCCACAGGGTTTGAGCCGACGACCAAGATACCATTGGTAGCAGGCTCACGCACGCCCAAGAAATTGGCGACCATTTTAGCGCCTAAGCCCTGAATCATCACGGTGCCGATAATGACCATGAATACCAAAGGCACGAGCAGCTCAACGCCTTGCAAGTCATATTCTTGCAGACGGATGGCAAACAGTGACGAAATCGCCGCCGCAACGATACCACGCGGACCAATCCAGCTGATCATCATCTTTTCGCTGGTCTTGAGGTTGGAGCCAATAGATGACGCCCAGACTGCCAAAGGGCGCGCCACAAACATCACAATGGCGAGCAGCACCAAGCCTGCAAAGCCGACACTGAGCAAGCTCTCTAGCTCCACACGCGCGGCAAGAATGATAAACAATACCGAGATGAGCAGCACGGTCAATGACTCGTTAAACTCAAGAATGGTATCGCGCGGGAACTTGGGCCAGTTGGCGAGCGCCACGCCCAGTACCGTCACCGTCAACAGTCCCGACTCATGCTCAATATGGTTTGAGATGGAGAATAGCAGCAGCACATAGGCGAGGGTAAAGACGTTGTTTAAATACTCAGGCACCATGTGGCGGCGCATCAAAAACGCCAGCACGTACGCGCCCACCATGCCGAGCACCGTCGCCAGTACCACAATTTTGGCAAACAACAGAATACTGCTCGCCTCACCGCCTGAGATGATGTACTCGTACACCAAAACCACCGCAATCGCACCGATGGGGTCGA
Source organism: Psychrobacter aestuarii (assembly GCF_904846035.1). GTDB lineage: Bacteria > Pseudomonadota > Gammaproteobacteria > Pseudomonadales > Moraxellaceae > Psychrobacter > Psychrobacter aestuarii. The sequence goes on along the minus strand of NZ_CAJGYT010000001.1, from coordinate 1,332,812 downwards.
TGATGATGCCTTCCCATTTAAGAATGTTTGAGATGGTTTTGTTTGGGCGCACACTACGCAGCAGCGGCACAATCACCGTCGGTCCTGTCACGCAAACCAACGCCCCGAACAAGAGCGCAATCAGCGGGTCAACATCAAAGAGCAGATAGGTCGAGAGCGCCACCACAGCGATGGTGATGAGCACCCCCACCGATACCAGCATCTGTACCACCGTGCCATGCTGCTTAATCTCATCGAACTCCAAGGTCAATGAGCCTTCAAACAAAATAATGGCAACGCCCAAAGAAATGACAGGGAACATCAGCTCCCCAAGTACCAAATCGGGGTCAAAATACCCAAGCACTGGGCCAACAATAATACCAATCAACAATAAAAACAAAATGGACGGTTGCTTTAAATACCAAGCCAACCATTGGGCGGCAATGCCAATCCCAACCACGCCGGACAGCAACAGGGCGGTATCCATAGAGGAAATCCTTTTATACACTTGACATATAAGACAGACAGTTCGTTATCAAACGCGCTCACAAAGCCGCGTTGCCCGCCAAAAAAAAGCAGGCATCATGACGACACACACATAAAGCCTATCAGTAACAATCCGTAGGCACAGCGCCAGCACAGCACATTGCGCGCATGCTGATAGTAGGAATATCAATATGATAGCCGCACATCATAGCACGAATTGCTTTTACTTGTATGACACGGCCATCTGAGCGCGGTCAGGGACGACAAGGTGTGAACCGCGCACATGACGCACGACCATCATTGCTGTGCTGAGACAGCACTGAGTGACAATGCAATCGGCTGCAATAAAGATACCAAGCAAAATGTGTAAGATAAGCGATCTGCCTATAGCAATGACGAGAGAATGCGTTATGATAAGAACCAATATCATTCACCAACATCGCAGACGCATGACAACCGTACATTATAAGCGTCATTTCATATAAGGGGACACCATGAACACCGCACCCACCATGTATCTACAGCGCTGGCTTGTTGGCGGCGCGCTGTCACTGGCCATCGGTAGCAGCCTCTTTGTGGGCAGTAGCCTCATTGCAGCGCCCGCGCACGCCGCGGTACAGACCGCTGATTTTTCAGATTTGGTGCAGCAGGTCACCCCTGGGGTTGCGCGTGTGAACGTCACCAAGACCGTCAGCGCTGACGAGCTGGCGCAAGCGCAAACCGCTGAGCTGTTGCGTCAGTTTTTTGGTGACAGGGTGCGTATCCCCGAGCAGCCAGCACCTGCCATTGAGCACGCCTACGGCACAGGCTTTTTTGTCACCAGCGACGGCTATATGCTGACCAACCACCATGTGATTGAAGGCGCGGACAAAATCACCGTGACCTTAAATGACCGCACCGAGCTGGACGCCACCTTAATTGGCAGTGATGAGCGCTCGGACGTGGCGGTGCTCAAAATCAAAGGTACGCGCTTTCCTGCTTTGCCGATTGGCGACTCTAACCGCTTAAAGGTGGGTGAGCCTGTACTCGCCATTGGCTCGCCATTTGGTTTTGATTATTCTGCTTCGTCAGGTATTGTCAGTGCCAAGTCGCGCAGCTTTTCACGCGAGACCAGTGTGCCCTTTATCCAAACCGATGTGGCACTCAACCCTGGCAACTCAGGCGGACCCCTTTTTAACCAACGCGGCGAGGTGATTGGTATCAACTCGCGCATCTTTAGTGGTACTGGCGGCTATATGGGGCTGTCGTTCTCGATTCCGATTGATGCGGCGATGGATATTTATCAGCAGCTCAAAGACAATGGCAAAGTCGCGCGTGCGTATCTTGGCGTCTATCCGCAAGACATCGATCGCAATTTGGCAGAAGCCTATAAGCTTGAGCGTCCACAAGGGGCATTATTGACCCGCGTTTCGCCAGACTCGCCAGCGCAAGTGGCGGGACTCAAGGCAGGCGATATTATTTTAAGCTACAACGACCAGACCATCATGCGCGCCGCCGATTTATTAAACCTAATCAATCGCGCGCGTCCCAATGACCGCTTTAGTGCCATGATTCAGCGAAATGGCAAATCCATGACCGTACGTGGCAAGCTGAGCGATGCGCCCAATGACGTGCAGGCCACAGGCAAGCAACAAGACAACGAGATTCGTCTGGGGCTACGCCTGCGTAACCTCACCCGTGAAGAGCGCGTGGAGATTACCAAAGACGACAGCACAGGCGTCCTGATTACCGCCGTTGACCCCACAGGACTCGCCGCACGCTCAGGACTACAAGCGGGCGACATCATCACCACCTTGCATCAGCAGCCGATTGATAGCGTGAGTGATGTCTCGGACGCCATCTCGTCTTTACCAAAGACAGGCGTGGTCACCATAGAGGTGATTCGCCAAGGCATTCCTGCAATTATTGGTCTGCGTATCGAGTAATAATCAGCACATAAAATAGGCAGTCCCTCAAGCACCACTGAGGGCGCGCGCCTAACAATGACGGCTTTAATAGGCGAAAACCATAGGGTCACGCACAGCAACAGACAAGTTGTAATTGAAGATGGTGGGCATATTAAAATATGCTACACTAGCAGGCAGATTTTGGTCATTATCGCATGGCAGCGCAGTATCTACGCTAGGATGACGACCGCAAACACGACCCCAACGACTAATACAAGGTTCGTCCTTGTCCACGACCTATCTCTAATAGCTAGGATAATACAGTAAGGCACGGTTATGAGCACAGCATACGACGATATCAAAACCCGACTTCAAGGCTCGATGGTAGCCTTGGTGACGCCCATGCATCCTGACGGTGAGGTCGATTATAAACGTCTGGCTGAGCTTATCGATTGGCAAATCGAAGCAGGCACGCACTGCTTGGTTGCGGTCGGCACCACAGGGGAGTCGGCGACGTTATCGGTACAAGAGCACAGCGATGTGATTCGCTATTTTGTGAAGTACGTGAATGGCCGTGTCCCTGTGATTGCAGGAACAGGCGCGAACAGCACTGCCGAGGCAATTGCCTTGACCAAAGAGGCGGCGGATGCGGGTGCAGATTGCGCGCTGCTCGTTGGCCCTTATTATAACAAGCCGCCCCAAGAAGGCTTATACCAGCATTTTAAAGCCATTGCCGAAGCGGTCGATATGCCGCAGATGCTATACAACGTGCCTGGACGCAGTGTCGTTGACATCGCGCAAGAGACCGTTGAGCGCCTAGCCGACATCGACAACATCGTGGCTATTAAAGACGCGACAGGCTCACTTGAGCGCGGCGCAAAACTGATTAAAGCCTTAGGCGAGCGAGTGGTCGTCCTATCAGGTGATGACGGCACTGCCCTTGAGCTGATGCGTCATGGCGCAAAAGGCAACATCTCAGTCACCGCCAACATCGCGCCACAAGCGATGAGCGAGACCTTTGCCGCCGCCTTGCGTGGTGATTTTGATGCCGCTGAAGCTGCGCACGCGCCCATCGCTCATCTGCACCGCGACCTGTTTATCGAATCAAGCCCCATCCCTGTCAAATACGCCCTGCACAGAATGGGACGTATCGAAAAAGGCATCCGCCTGCCGTTGGTATGGCTAAACAGCGCACACCATCAGACCATCGATGATGCCCTTGTGAAAGCAAATTTGCTATAACGTGATAAGGTCATACGCCGCCCCCTTTTTGGCGCGCGTGCGGCTTGTCCTCGAATGTAGACTGTAGAGATACCATGATGAAAACATCATTTACCCAAAAACGTCGCCTATCTGCGCTTGCTTGCCTACTGCTTGGCAGCACTGTTGCTCTGTCTGGTTGCCAAACGGCAAAAGGCTGGCTCGGTCAGCGTGACAACGGCAGTCTTGACTACCAAGACAGCAAAAAACTGGCACCCATTGAGCTGCCTGCACAGCAAGCCAGTGCGCCGTTTGTACCGCTATATCAGACGCCAAGTGTTGGCAACAACACCTTAGATTTGACCAACGACGCTGGCAAACAGTATCAACTGCCACGCCCTGAGCGTGCAGTCAGTGTCGCGCCCGCTGGCGAATAACCCCACTATCGGTCACCTATAGCACGCAACAGACGGGGCAGGGCAGCTGTCTGCCCCAGTCGATGGCGAGCTGGTGACCACTTCTGCGTTGTATCATTTAAGCTTGAACGAACAGGACCCCTCTTATGCAAAAACAACAACTGCTGTATAAAGGTAAAGCGAAATCTGTCTATGAGACCGATGACCAAGACTTTTTGATTCTCCATTTTCGCGATGACACCTCTGCCTTTAACGGCGAGCGTGTTGAGCAACTGGCACGTAAGGGTCAGGTAAATAACCGCTTTAACGCCTTTATCATGCAAAAATTGGCAGATGCTGGCATCGAGACACATTTTGAAAAACAACTGTCTGAAGACGAAGTGTTGGTTAAGCGTCTGGATATGATTCCTGTAGAGTGCGTCGTGCGTAATTTTGCTGCAGGCAGCATCGTACGCCGCTTGGGTCTTGAAGAAGGTCAAGTGCTAAACCCACCAACCTATGAGCTGTTTTATAAAGACGACGCGCTCGGTGACCCGCTGATTAACGAATCATTGTCACTGTCTCTTGGCTGGGCGACCGAAGCGCAGCTTGAGCAAATGAAAGCGCTGACGTTTAAAGTCAATGAAGTCTTGAGCGAGCTGTTTGCTGCAGGTGATATGCTGCTTGTTGATTTTAAACTTGAATTTGGTGTGTTCCATGACCGCGTGGTCTTGGGCGATGAGTTCTCACCAGACGGCTGCCGTATTTGGGACAAAACCACTAAGAAGAAACTGGACAAAGACCGTTTCCGTCAGTCACTCGGCGACGTTATCGAAGCGTACGAAGAAGTGGCGACCCGTATCGGTGTGCCATTAGACTAAGCTATTGATGCTTTGTAAAAACAAAAAAACTGAGCCTTGTGCTCAGTTTTTTTGTGGCATTTTATTTATTATGTTTCTACAGTAAAAGATTTGAGTTTTGCGTTATAGACTATAGTGAATCCAATGGTTATAAAATTTATGTGAAATCAATATATATCTGAGCGTACGAGATGAGCTTAGCTTTATCGTTCATATCTTATTGATTACAGCCTTCTTGTAATCCATTATTACAGGCTTTGTTATACCAATCTTTGGCTATGCTCTTATCTTGATTTACCCCATAACCATAATCGTACATCCTTCCAAGATTATACTGTGCTTCAGGCAGTCCTTGACTAGCTGCTTTGCGATACCACTCAATGGCTACAGAATCATTTTCACGTACTCCGTTCCCATTGTCATACATTTTTCCAAGATTATTTTGGGCATTAACAAAACCTTGTGCAGCTGCCTTTCGATACCACTGAACAGCCTTAGCGTAGTCTTTATCAACACCAAGTCCTTTTTCATATATCACTCCAAGATTATATTGACCATCCTTACTTCCTTGCTCAGCTGCTTTTTCAAACCATTTCACGGCTTCTTTTTCATCTAGTTCAACCCCTTGACCAGTGATATACATAATCCCAAGATTGTATTGTGCTTCAGCATTATTTTGTTCAGCTGCTTTTTGATACCATCGAATAGCCTTAACAGGATCTTGATTTACACCATAACCATGATGATATATTTCTCCAAGATTATTCTGTGCCTCAGAACGACCTTGTTCAGCTAACGGTTTGAATAGCTCAATCGCCTTACTATAGCTTTGATGACTTTCATCACTATCTCTATATAGAACCCCAAGATTATATTGACTTTCCATATTTCCTTGCTCAGATGCTTTTTCAAACCATTCAATAGCTTGATCATAATCCTGATTTACACCTTGACCACTGAAATAAATTAAACCAAGATTGTTCTGTGCATCAGAGCTGCCTTGTTCAGCCGCCTTTCGATACCACTGAATAGCCTTGGAGTAGTCTTGATCTACTCCATAACCATAATCGTACATTCTACCCAAATTGTTTTGTGCATCAGCATCACCTTTGATAGCCGCTTTTTTATACAGCTCGACTGCTTTAACGTAATCTTGCGGTACTCCTAGCCCGTTTTCGTAAGAAACACCTAAATCGAATTGCGCTATAGTATCGCCTTGTTCAGCTAATCTCTGTAACTCTGCAATGTCATCACTCTCTTCCATTATTGGTTGTACGTGAGAAACTTCATGGTGGTCATTATTTTGGGTTTTCTGACAGCTCGTTATCAAAATAGATGATAAAGAAAGACAAACGAGAGTGACGGCTAATTTGGTTTTAGATGAAATCATGTATTTCGTTCGCTGATTGAAAGTTATTGGTAAAGCATACCATTTGCTGAAACGATTGCTTAATAAAAAGAAGACATCTATACCAATGATTTTGTGTGGGCAAAGTCATTTAACGTAAGCCAGTCATAGGAATAAGTTCGGGGCGCTATACAGGCATCAAACTAACCGTATTAGATACGACTTTAATGAGCGTACAAATGCTAAGCTGATAGGTATATCATTATCATTAGGCTGTCTTATTAAAATTCCTAGATTGTTTTTCATGATGTTATGAACATAGCTCAATATCTAAGGTAGTTTCGTAACTTCGTAAAAGAACTGATACTTTTACAAAAAGTCTAATAATAAATATCACCTACTTAAGTTCAATTCGTCTTGAATAAGTGGGTTGCTAATTATCATATAGTCATGAAAGTCAAAGGAAATTCGTCCCCAGAGTATTCTCATAATATGATTAAAACGGTCACGACATTCGCATGCTTCGTCTTCATTAAATTTCTCTAATATGTAACATTCTGAAGTATGCATTTGGTTTATTATCAAGTTATTTATACTATGACCAAGATAGTATAAATCTGCTGCAAACTTTCTGTACAATATCTCGTTACCTTGTAAGCTTGCACATAATTTTATTAAAAAATATTCTAGACTCCAATATTTTTCAATATCCCAAATACACAGTTCCTCTAAAGAGTAGTGAAAAGACTTCTCATCCCAAAAAATATCTTTGCATTCACTATACTTTCTAACAGTCATTATTAGTCTCCTGTTTTTCATATTTTCATCGTATGTGTTTGTTTCTAGTTATATTATAAATACATTTGGATGTTGATGACTTTATTTTAAGAAACTTAATTAGGGTATACCTTAATTAAACCAGCTATCTCACCTTTCAAATTTATGAACAGACCAATTAAAACAGTCCTCTATAATAGAGCCACTCATAACAGACTACAACGCCTATCCATCTATCAACCAGTAACATTCTTTAGGCACAGGCTTGTCGCTCAGTACGTATAAAAAATCCCACATAGCGCCAACACTGTCTTCGATACCTTATCTTACTTTTATGCTAGTTTATTAATGCTCATCCCTATCAATCAGACCATAAAAATAAGAAAAGGTTTTGCTCATGTCTACTCATTCATCTACCGTGTTAGACCCCAACTGGTTCATCCGCCCGACCTGCGTGGTCGCCGCCGACCTTATCGGCAAGATATTGTGCCGCCGCGTGACTGATACTGACGGACAGGAAAAAGTGCTGCGTATGCGCATCACCGAGACCGAAGGCTATATCGGGCTACAAGACACGGCTTGCCATACCCACGCTGGCAGCCGCACCGCGCGCACCGAGGTCATGTATGCTGAGGGCGGGGTGTTTTATGTGTATCTGACTTATGGCATCCACCACATGCTAAATTTGGTGACCAGCGTGGCGGAATCGCCTGAGTCGGTGCTGATACGTGCAGGGTTTTTGACCGAGGACAGCGACCGCTTACTTAATGAAATGGACAAGCCGCCGCGTGAACAACTGACCCACCATAGCCAATTTGCAGGACCGGGCAAATTGACCAAGCGCCTATCGGTCAGCCGCGACTTATCGGGTTTGCCGATTGCGCCTGAGACGGGGCTGTGGGTAGAGGATGACGGCTGCCAACCGCCCGTGTCCCTGCGCCCGCGTATCGGTATTGATTACGCAGGGGAGGCAAAGGATTGGTTATTGCGTTATATTTGGACGGCGCATCCGTCGTTATCCAAGCCGTAATACAACCAAACGCTGATAAAAAACGACCGCGCAAAATTTTCCAATAAATATAAAACAACCCATAAAAAAGGAAAAAACATGTACAAGCTCACCGTATTCATCCCTGACGACGCGCTAGAGACCGTCAAGTCTGCGCTGTTTGCCGCAGGGGCGGGCAAGATAGGGGATTATTCTAACTGCTGCTGGCAAGTCAAAGGCACGGGACAATTCAAACCATTGGCAGGCAGTCAGCCGCATATTGGTGAGCAGGACAAGGTTGAGCAGGTAGAAGAATGGCGGGTCGAAATGGTGGTGTCCGACATTTATATTCATACCGTCATTAAGGCACTAAAAGACGCGCATCCGTACGAGACACCCGCCTATGACGTTATCCAAGTCATTGATATTTAAACCATCGACACGCTAAAAATTGCCCATAAAAAAAGGTCAAATAAGCTAAGGACGTGCTTATTTGACCAAGGAAAATGTGCGTTCACTTGCGTGTTTATGAATACGGTAGGCGAAATGAGCGCGACAAGACGATATCAATCGTGCTTGTTTTTGTACTTATAGCCGTTGTGCTTGTTGCCGTGTTTATTGCCCTTAGCGTTTGAGCGTTCATAAGCACGTGTGCTGATGTGGCGCAGTGATGGGTAAGTGTAGAGCATCTCATACGTCTGATTGTTTCTGCGGGCGTGTGCCAAGATACGGTTGCTGTTGCCTTTATCCTTGCGCACGTCCATCACCTTGTAGCCGCTACGCTCTAGGCGGGCGCGCAGCTCTTGGCTGACGTGACCAAAGTTTTCTTTGTAGTCTTTATTGCGGTCATAGTCGCGATCGCCATAAATGGTGTTGCCATAGATGTCGTATTTTCTATAGTCGTCATTTTTGCCATAGCCATCATAATACGGCGTGCTCACACAGCCTGCGGTGATACCCAATAAAGCCGTCATACAACCTGCGGCCAGCACCTTAGATACAGAAAAATTTAAAAAAGACATGAGGTGTACTCCTATGCAGGTATCTTTACAATAAGTTGTCATAGGCCATCTTACGCCTATCACGCGCTAAGAGTGCCTTTGTGTCTCATTATTATAGTACGGGTAAATGCTTGATAACACGTGTTATTAACGTTAAAAAGTTGTAACGAGCGTCAGGGATTTGGTGACTATTCGCCTGTTTTTCATGCGCTTTTGTTACCCAAATTACCGCATGACTACATGCTTGTAAGCATATGCTTACAACGAATGACGCTAATACGACTTAACAAGGGTCGTGGCTTTTGACATTATAGACACACGGCATAAGGGACTGTGACTCAAGGATTGAGTGAGCCGCATTAAGGATAATGACTTATTTATCAGCGTCAGGAAGATACTGATATATAGGGTAAGGACACACCCTGACCATAGGACAAGTAATTGGACATGGTTGCTGTAATGAAATGGGGCAGGATGCCCAGCTATCACACTCAGCTAAATCTCATGCAAGGATGTATGATGATTCATCGTGATAGGTAATAAGGATGGTTAACAATAAAACCGCATAACAATCGCTTGCTATGCGGTTTTATTGTATCTGTTTGCCGCCCATTACGCGATTTGTTGTGATTATTAGCGCAATAAGCGTCAATTTGGTTTGGGTAGCAAATACGAGTAGTACCGCTTTGCCTTTAAAAAAGACTGCAACCGCAGTCTTTTTTACGTTTGGCTGTCAAATAATAGATTGTTAAACGATTAGTAACCGTTGGTGTTGCGCCAGTCATCGACATCGCGTTCCGCTTGGTCTTGGGCGTGACCATAACGCTCTTGTAAGCGTCCTACCAGCTTGTCACGGCTACCTTCGATGTAGTCTAGGTCGTCATTGGTCAGCTCACCCCATTTTTGCTTGACTGAGCCTTTCATTTGGTTCCATTCGCCTTTTAGAGTATTCTCGTTCATTATTATCGTCCTTATTTTAAAGGTATAAAAAGGGGCGTTATCATTACGTCTCGCGCTTGTCTGTGCGCTATTGGGATAACTGGGCAACAGACACGCGTGTCTAACTGCTTGTTAAGTAATATAAAAAAAATAGTGCACCCTGTCTGTATGCACAATGTTGATAGTGTATCTCAATAACGGATAAATGCGAACAAATGTTATTATCAGCGCGGTTATGTAGCGAAGGGCGGGCGTTATGCTATAGATACGTAATTGACGGTTAAGTTGGCATGGTTTTTCAGTGGATTTATCACGGTTTTATAAGACGATTTCACTCATTGGCTAATAAAAAATCTCTTTAGCGAGCAACAAAATCAAAATCCACGTCAGGCACTTGTCCTTGAATCAGTAGGCTGATGGCTTTGGCTGAGCCGCAGGCGTGTGTCCAGCCGAGCGTGCCGTGTCCTGTATTCAGCCACAGATTGTCGAAGAGGGCAGGCGCGGCATGTTGCTGTTGATAGCTGCCGTGGCGCACCACGCCCGTATGCGCGCGCCCAATCAATGGTACGTTTGAGGGCGTCATTGGGCGCAGTCCTGTCCAGTATTGCACTGAGGAAGCGATGATGCCTTTGGGGAACAGCTGCTGCACACGCGTCGTAATCGCCTCACAGCGGGTGGCGTTCAGCTCTAGATTAAAGCCATTAAACTCCGCCGTGCCTGCCACACGCAGCTTGTCACCGAGGCGCGACATGACGAGCTTATACTCATCATCAATCATACTGACAAAGGGCGCAAGGTGCGGAGCGCGCGGATTGACTTGATAGGTGGCGGAGTAGCCTTTGGCAGGAAAAATAGGCAGCTGGATGCCGAGTGGTGCGGTGAGCGCAGGACTGTAGCTGCCCAATGCCAGCACGTAGCTGTCCGCGCAAAAACTCTGCGTGTTTTCACCCTTTGGGCGGATGGTCACGCTATGGATGCGCGGCTGGTTACTGCTGCGCTCCTTGTCCAGATTGAGCGCGATAATCTCGGTATCGTACAAAAACTGCACGCCCGCCTCCACGCAGCGCCCCGCCAAGCGCTGGGTAAATAGATGCGCATTGCCCGATTCGTCATGGCTGGTATAGGTTGCGCCGACCAGTTTGTGCGCGATGGGGTAGAGCGCAGGCTCAAGGCTGACGGCGTTATTGATGTCAATGATTTGTCGCTCGCAGCCAAGGCTTTGCATGCGCATGGTGGGCGCAATCGCCGCGTCAAACTCCGCCTGACTGGTATAAAAGTGCATGATACCGCGTGTCTGCTGCTCGTAGTCGATACCAGTCTCGGCGCGCAGCGTTTGCAGGGCGGTGCGCGAGTACAGACCCAAATGTACCATCTGTACCAAGTTGGCATCGGCACGGGCGGCGCGGCACTCTTGCAAAAACTGCATGGTCCATTTCATCTGCGCTTTGTCTGCGCGCAGACGAAATAGGAGCGGCGCGTCTTCTTTTAACAGCCACTTTAGGGCTTTTTTGGGTGTCGCGGGCGTTGCCCATGGGGTGGCGTGCGAGACTGAAATCTGCCCGCCATTGGCAAACGAGGTCTGCATTGCGGCAGCAGATTCGCGCTCTATCACGGTCACATCATAGCCTGCCTGACGCAGATACCATGCGGTGGTGACCCCCACCACGCCTGCACCCAATACCGCAATATGTGTCATAGCTTCTCACTCATGTTTACCGTTATCTGCCGCTCACTATCATACCGTCTGTTGTTACTTACGGCGTGCCACGTCCGCTTGCAATGCCTCAGGCAAGTCCAAGACCTGCAAGTCACTCTCAGCCAGCTTTTCAGGGCGGGCGATGACCAAAGCGACAAAGCCACCATCGACAGCACGGACATTGACCACGTGGGCGTGCTCAAGTTTGTCACCCGCGTTTGGTGCTGCGCCTGTACCCTTAACATAATGCAAAAACGCCTTGGGCGCCGCTTTAAAATAAATGCGTGCAATCACTTCTTGCCCCAAATAGCATCCCTTATCATAGTCCACACCGCCGCGCTGATGTAGGCGCAGCTCTTGCGGCTGGAACATGTCTTGGGTCGCGGCAGTAATCCAATAATTGCCCGTCTCAAGGCTACGCGCCACCCATGCCGCCGTGTCCTCGTCGCGGTTATGGTCTTCAAGATGGCTAAAGGTCGGCTCATCGCTCAGCACACATGGATAAATAGGCTCAGGCGCACTGGTGGTAAATTTAGAAAATGCACCAAATTTACGCAAATGCTGCTGCAAGGCATCGCCGCAGTCGGTGCTGATGACGATATCAAAGTGCTTTTCGGCTTGTTTTTTTATCCAAATACCAAAGCTGATGCGCCCTTTGAGATTGCTAATCGCGGTTGGCTGATAGCTCAGACCCAATTTGCTGACATCAGCGGTTAATTGCCCTTGCAAAAACTTTTCGGCGTCTTCGCCTTGCAAGCTGAACTGTACAAACTGTGGCTTCTCGGCGTTCATAAAGATTGTCCTTATTTGATTTGTTATGTGCTGCGGTGATCAAGCGCTGCTGTCTGTGACGGCAAAATAAGCAGCCGTCGGCGCGCGCCTGCCGTGATGTGCCTACTATGATGGGTATCAATGCCCCAAAATCCATATCCTACGCGCAAAAATGTGTGCTTTTTTACGGATAGGTGCGTCATCAGGCATTGATTTGGCGCAGCAAGTCTCTGCCGCTATGATAACAAGATACGCCTGCATTGGTGAAAGCATGTGACATAGGCTACAATAAGCGCACAACAGCACCGCAATCCCTTTTGTCCCCTACGATATCGAGAATACTATGAGTCTACCAGCCTGTCCTGCCTGCGCGGCAACCTATACCTATGAAGATGGCACGCTACTGGTGTGCCCGATGTGCGCCCATGAGTGGACGGCAGCGGATACCGACAGCGGCAATGACGAGACGGATGCGGTGATTCGTGATGCGGTCGGCAACGTGTTACAAGATGGTGACGCGGTGACGGTCATTAAGGATTTAAAAGTTAAGGGATCGTCCACACCTATTAAGGTAGGCACGAAAGTCAAAAGCATTCGCCTACTACACGATGCGCCCGATGACCACGATATTGATTGTAAGGTCGATGGCTTTGGTGCTATGAAACTCAAATCCTCGGTAGTCAAAAAAGCATAAGAGCCGCATGCATTGAGGCGTGATGCTACTGACCGCTTTTGCGTCCGTATTGGCTTACCTTAACAAAAAATAAGACAGAGCATGATTATGAGCACAAAAAACGAACAACTTTTTGCCCAAGCCCGTAAGCACATTCCAGGCGGCGTTAACTCGCCTGTCCGCGCCTTTGCGGGCGTCGGTGGCACGCCAATTTTTATCCACCGCGCTGAAGGCAGCAAAATCTACGACACCGAAGACAATGCCTATATCGACTACGTAGGCTCGTGGGGACCGATGATTTTGGGTCACGCGCATCCTAAAGTGATTGACGCGGTCAAACGTGCCGCCGAAGATGGCTTGAGCTTTGGTACGCCAACGCCATTTGAAACCACAGTCGCCGATAAAATCTGCGAAATCGTCCCAAGCGTCGAGATGGTACGTATGACCAACTCAGGCACTGAGGCGACCATGAGCGCCATCCGTTTGGCGCGTGGCTACACAGGGCGTGACAAGATTGTCAAATTTGAAGGCTGCTATCACGGGCATTCAGACAGCTTACTGGTCAAGGCAGGCTCAGGCATGCTCGATATCGGTGAGCCAACCTCAAAAGGCGTGCCTGCGGATTTTGCCAAGCACACCATCACCTTACCGTACAACGACCCACAAGCGATTAAAGACTGCTTTGAAAAGTGGGGCGAGGACATCGCAGGCGTCATCGTTGAGCCTATCGCGGGCAACATGAACATGATTATCCCTGAGCAAGACTTTCATGACACTTTGCGCGAGCAGTGCACCGCACACGGGGCGGTACTGATTTTTGATGAAGTGATGACGGGCTTTCGCGTGGGTCTGGGCGGCGCACAAGCGCACTTTGGTATTGAGCCTGATTTGACTTGTTTTGGCAAAATCATCGGCGCAGGCTTGCCCGTGGGCGCGTTCGGCGGTAAAGAAGAAATCATGTCGTGCATCGCACCCCTTGGCGGCGTGTATCAGGCGGGCACACTCTCAGGCAACCCACTTGCCATGCGTGCAGGTATCGCCATGTTTGAAGATTTAACCGTGGATGGTTTTTATGACACCTTAGCGGACAAAGTGACCAAGCTGGTGGACGGCATCCAAGCTGCCGCTGACCGTCATGGCATTGCCCTGCGCACCAACACACTCGGCGGTATGTTCGGCATGTTCTTCGTGCAAGACGAAAACAGCACCACGCCAAGCAACTTTGATGAAGTCACGCAGTGCGACATGACCATTTTTAATACCTTTTTCCATGGCATGTTAGCGCAAGGCATCTATCTTGCACCATCGGCGTATGAAGCGGGCTTTATCTCAAGCAAGCACACCGATGCCGATATCGACGCGACCATCAACGCAGCGGACGCGGTGTTTGCGCGTATGGCGAGCGCGGCGTAACGCACGTATTTGTCTTAAGTAGTCAAAAAACAGCACTTATTGGGTGCTGTTTTTTTTTGCGTGTGGGTGTGGTCTGTTGCCCTGTAATATTGCCTGCTTGCCTGTATTTGGCATAAATGCTTTAATGACAACACTTACCGTCTATCGGTAGGACAGTCGGCAGCGCATTGCTGCCACTGTGCTGCGGTCTTGATACCCTGACCCCCAATTTGCGCAGAGATGAGGCATTTTTTTGCGCCCTTATTAGGTGACCTTTTTAGCTATGGATAATATCGACTCTGCTACGACCCCGCTGGATGATGACGCGCTGATGGCCGCCATCGATATTGGCTCCAACAGTTTTCACCTAGCGATTGCGCGTCTTGACCATGATGAGGTACGCAAAATCGTCTCAATGTCTGAAAAGGTGCAGCTCGCTGCAGGTCTGGATGCCAACAATTATCTTAGCGATGCGGCCATCACCCGCGGTATCGATTGTCTCAAGCGCTTTGCCGCGCGGCTGGAGGCCATTCCCGCAAGCCGTATTCGAATTGTCGCGACCAACGCGCTGCGCCGCGCCAAAAACGCCGACGTCTTTATCAAACAAGCCAACACCATCTTGCCAAAGCCTATCGAAGTGATTGCAGGGCGAGAAGAGGCGCGTCTGATTTATTTGGGCGTCTCGCACACCAATGCCAGTAGTGATAAGCGCCTCGTATTTGATATCGGTGGCGGCTCGACAGAATTTATCATCGGGCAAGGCTTTGAGCCGATTTTGACCGAAAGCTTGCAAATGGGCTGTGTCGCCTTTACCAAGCAGTTTTTTGCCGATGGCAACATCACGGAATCGGCGTTTAAACAAGCCTTTGCTGCTGCCCGCCGTGAAGTGTTGGTCATCAATGGTCAGTACCAAAAGGCAGGCTGGAGCAGCGTTATCGGCTCAAGCGGTACGATTAAAGCGGTGCGTAATGTGCTGGTGGACAAGGGCTGGGCAGACGACCAAGAGTGCGTGACCTATAGCGGCGTCAAAAAGCTCGAAAAATTGCTGATTAAAATCGGGCACACCGACAACATTGAGCTGACAGGCGTCAAAGAGCATCGTAAAGCGGTGTTTCCTGCTGGGGTTGCGGTATTGCGCGCCGCGATGGAAGTCTTGGGCATTGAAGCGCTCAGCTACTCAGATGGCGCACTGCGTGAGGGCGTGATGTATGACATGCTTGGGCGCTTTGCCAGCGAGGATGTGCGTGACCGTAGCGTTGAGGCGCTGATGACCCGCTATTCGGTGGACAAAAAACAAGCCAAGCAAGTGGTCAAAACCAGTCTGCGCCTGTTTGAGCAGGTCGAGGAGACGCTAAAGCTCAGTCAAGAAGATGAAGACTTGCTGCGCCGCGCCGCATTTTTGTATGAAATCGGTCTTGCCATCAGTCACAGCAACTATCACCGTCATGGCGCGTATTTGCTTGAGCATGCGGACATTCCAGGGTTTTCGCAAGTGGACCAAAAGCGCATGGCGCAGCTGCTGCTTAGCCACCGCCGCAAGCTTAAAACCGATATTTTAGAGCAGACACAAGCGATTGGCGGCAAATCACTCGTCTATCTGTGCTTGCTATTGCGCCTTGCCGTATTGGCGCACCACAGCCGCACCCGTTACAAGCCGCCGATTATGACGCTGAGCATCACCGCAGAGGACGTCTGGCAGGTTTGCGTCAATACCGACTATGAGCATCATGCGTTTTTGTTGTCGGACTTGAGCGCCGAGGTGGAGCAGTTTGCCAAGTGGGGCATCACGCTGTGCGTCACGCACGATGGTGAATAATTGGGGCGCTTTTTTATGCCACCTGTCAGAACGGCGTCGCAACAAAAGCCAGCAGCCGAGTAATGCCTTGGCAAATGAGATATGCTACTATAGCCAATATTGAGTTTACAGTTGTACTTTTTTAATTGCACATCATCTTGCTATCAGCGCCCCTTATTCGCGTTGATACGATAAAAAGGAATCGTCTATGAGTACCGTCTGGGATAGCGTTCAGCTGGCACGACATGCCAAACGTCCATTGTTTATGGACTATGTCAACAAGTTGTTCACAGAGTTTGACCTGTTGCACGGTGATCGCGCCTATGCTGATGACAAAGCCATCATGGGTGGTCTTGCGCGTTTTAATGGCAAGCCAGTCATGGTCGTCGGACAGCATCGCGGCCGCAGCACCCGCGAGCGTATCGAGCACAATTTTGGTATGGCAAACCCTGAAGGCTACCGCAAAATCATTCGTTTGGCGAAGATGGCTGAGCGTTTTGACATTCCTGTGATGACCTTTGTCGATACCCAAGGCGCATACCCTGGCGTGGGCGCAGAAGAGCGTGGTCAAGCGCAAGCGATTGCCGAGAGCATCGCGGTATTCTCAAGCCTAAAAGTGCCTGTGATTGTGACCGTCATCGGTGAAGGCGGCTCAGGTGGCGCGCTTGCCATCGGGGTCGGCGACAAAATCAACATGCTGCAAAACAGCATCTACTCGGTCATCTCGCCAGAAGGCTGTGCGTCCATCTTATGGAAAACTGCCGAAAAAGCCCCCGATGCCAGTGAAGCGCTGAAACTGAACGCCGTGAACCTGCATGACTTGGGTCTGATTGATGAAGTCATTGAAGAGGGCGAAGGCGCGCACGTGCACCCACAGCCTGTGATGGATGACCTCAAAGCGCTATTGGCTAAGCAGCTCGATGAGCTGGTCGATATGGACGCCGATGCCCGCTGTGAGCTGCGCTATCAAAAATTCAAAGCCTTTAATTCAGAAGTGATGTTGCCTTGCGCGTAACGCGCCAACGCTGACAGTCTATGTGGATGACGTGCGTGCATGCAAACCGATACCACCATCATGCCTTATCCTGTGACTGTCAGCGGTCCTGATACGCCGTTGTCTCATCCGCTGGCAGCGGCGTTATTAACCAGTATCGATGATTATCACCCCCAGCTGCGCGGTCGCCGCGTATGGCTGGCCTGTAGTGGTGGGCGCGATTCTATGGCGCTCGCTGCGGTCTGCGCCGCCTTATATCGGCAAGGGGCATTGCCGTTTTTGCCGCAGCTGTTGCACGTTGACCACGGTATACAAGCGGTCAGCAAAACGTGGGCAACGCACGTACAAGCGTGGGCGGAGGCGCAAGGGCTGTCTTGCCACATACTGCGCGCACAGGTCTTTGGTGATAACGAGCAGGCGGCGCGTACCGCCCGCTATCACGCCATGCAAGCGCATCTGCGTCAAGACGATGTACTGATGCTCGCGCACCATAGCGATGACCAAGCCGAAACGCTGCTGATGCGCCTGATACAAGGCGCAGGCGTACAAGGGCTGGCAGGCATGCAGCCATGGCGCGTGCAAGAAGCGGACACAGGACGCTATCAGCTGTGGCGACCGTGGCTGGGTGTGCGCCGTGCGGCTCTCAGTCGTTACGCTGAGTGCCAGCAGCTGCCCTATATCAATGACCCGACCAACGACACAGGTGACAATCAGCGCAGCCAGCTGCGCCGCGATATTATGCCTGCGCTGACCGCACTCAATCCCCAAGCGATTGATAATATCACGCGCAGTGCCGCGCTATTACGCGATGCCGCAGACACCGTACAGACGCAAGCAAAATCTGACATTGCGCAGGCCCTCATCGATAC
This sequence comes from Psychrobacter aestuarii, assembly GCF_904846035.1. Taxonomy (GTDB): domain Bacteria; phylum Pseudomonadota; class Gammaproteobacteria; order Pseudomonadales; family Moraxellaceae; genus Psychrobacter; species Psychrobacter aestuarii. The sequence goes on along the minus strand of NZ_CAJGYT010000001.1, from coordinate 1,314,763 downwards.
CGAGACCTATCCGCCTTACCAGCGTGGATTGTCTGTCTCCACCTTGCAGGCATTACCTAGAGCGCGCTTACGTCAGTGCTTGCACACGTGGCTGACACTTGATGAGCCGCTGCCGCCGCCTAAGCAATACATCGATGATGTCGGCGCTTTGGTAGTGCGCCGTGACGCCAATCATCAGACCGCTCTTTATTGGCAAGCATCTGAGCGCGGCTATCACGTACGCCGTTATCAAGACACGCTGTATCGCTTGGACAGCGCGTGGCTTTCGTGGCTGGCACTGCCTATCACATCGCAGCGCCTTCTGTTAAATCACAGCACGCAAACACAATCGATTATCTTGCGTGCAGATAGCCTGTGCCGTTGGCAAGTGCGCGTGCAGGCGACCGCAGAAGCAACAAACAGCACCCTGCATATCCAAGCGCTCACCCGTGATGTCTCGGTAAAAACCACCCGCATGAACCACCCACAGCGCGGCAAAAAACTCTATCAGCGTCTCGGCATTCCGATGTGGTTACGCGGTAGTATCGCCATCATAAGCATGACTGACACCGATGGACACACCACACCGATTGCCCTTATTAGCCCCTATCACCTCTGGCCACTATCGACCAAAACTGACGCAGTACACTGCGAGACGTTGCTGTCTTTTATTGCGGAATAGGTCGTTTTTTCACTTAAAAAGGTATTGCGCTCAGTAGGTGACAGGCGCAACCCTGCGCGCGCCAAAACATCGATAAGCCCCATATCGATATGCTACACTAGGTGTCATTTTATAACGCGCTGTATCGCGTACGTTTTACATTTGCCAATAGGGGACAGTTATGTCAGTACTAGATGACAAAAAAATCAGCTTTATCGGTGCCGGTAACATGGCACAAGCACTTATCAGTGGTCTTGTGGCGTGTGGTGTAAAGCCAAGTAACATTACGGCGGCCGATCCGAATGCCGATGTACGCGAGCAGCTGTCGGCAAAAGGTCTGCAAACCGTAGACCCAACCGCAGACGCCACCAAAGCGGTGGTCGATGCCGACGTGGTGGTATTGGCGGTCAAGCCGCAGGTCATGAAAGCAGTGGTCAGCGGCTTTAAAGACGTGCTGGACAAGCAGCTTATCGTCTCTGTTGCTGCAGGTCTGTCAACCGATATCATCGCTGACATGCTGGGCGGCTATCAGACCATCGTACGCGCCATGCCAAACACCCCATCCATGATTCAGATGGGTGCAACAGGCTTGTACGCGACAGACGACATCAGCAGTGAACAAAAAGACCTTGCCGAAGCGGTCATGGCAGCCTCAGGTCTGGTGATGTGGGTCAATGATGAAGAACACATGCACGCGGTCACCGCCGTCTCTGGCTCAGCACCTGCCTATATGTTCTACTTTATCGAATCGATGGTCGATGGCGCGGTGGCACTAGGACTGGATAAACAACAGGCCTCAGCGCTTGCCATGCAAACCATGCTGGGCGCGGCGACCATGAGCCTACAAAGCGACGACAGCCCAGCAGAATTGCGCCGCAAAGTGACCTCACCAAACGGCACCACGCAAGCGGCGATTGAGTCGATGCAGGCCAATGACATCGGTCGTCAGATTGCCGAAGCGATGACCGCGTGCTACCAGCGCAGCCAAGCGCTGAGCGAAGAGATGAAATAAACGCTCTATCGTGTACTGTGATGCCGCGCTCGCTGCGAGCCTCACTATCTAGAAGTCCTGCTGTGCGGTGTGCGCTGCCCAACCAAAGGCACAGTCCACCTCACGGCGCATTGAGTAGCCATTCATGAATGACGTGTTGTTAACGACTTTTGATATGATAACCACCTTGGCGATGATGCTGGTGTTTATCCGTTTTATGCTGCAATTTGCGGGTATGGATGCGCGTGACCCTGTGGCGCATGCGGCGTATCGCGCCACGCACATTGTCGATGTGTTTGGGCGGATTTTTCCGACCGTCGGGCACGGGCGCATCAGTACCGCCGCGATTGTGCTGATGTTTTTGATTCGCCTGATTGACATCTCAGGCAAGGCGGCGCTGACGCATCACGGTATCGGACCGATACAGCTGTTCTTTACCGGCTCGCTCAGTCTGATACTCGACTTTTTGCAGATGTGCCGTTACTTGGTCATCGGCTCTATCATCGTCAGCTGGATTGTGGTATTGACCAACAATATGCACCCGATTTTGGGTCTGATTGTCCGTGTGGCGGAGCCAATTTTAGCGCCGTTTCGCCGCATCACGCCGAACCTTGGTATGATTGACTTATCACCGATGGTCGCATTTTTTGTGTTTTATTTGCTTGAGATGATTATCGGCAGTATCGCAGGCAATATGCTGCCGATGCTCGGCTAAGCCGCGATTGCTCGAAAGCCAAACATAAAAAACGCGCTCAGCAACTGGGCGCGTTTTTTTATGGCGAAAACCTTTTAATAGGCTGATAACAATAAGCCGCACTAAGACTTAGAGACTGTATTCTTGCCCTTCTGCACTGAACCAATCTATAAAAATAAAACATAGCATGCGCTTTAGAAAAAGCCAGAATTGAGCTAGACTCATTATGAGTTCGTAGAACAAAGTGCAGCAGCTGTGCACAATGCGTTAAAACAAGATGGCTCCATTGTCTACTTAAATTGAATAAAGTGATGACAGCTTTTATACATGCACTGAACCTAAACCGCTTTATCTTTAATGACACGTGATTTGAAAACTAAGGATAAGGGACTATCCGTTTATTGCTTTAGAAGATGTATTGATACTCTGGCAATAAGCATAATGAACACAGTATATAGAGAACGATTATGAAAAATACAATCCCCTGTATGATTATCCGTGGTGGTACATCAAAAGGCGTATATCTGCGCCAAAGTGACCTCCCGACCGACATACAAGAACGTGACAACATCCTAACGACCATCATGGGTAGTGGTGATGCCTCTCAAATTAACGGGCTAGGCGCTGCAACCAGTGTGACCAGCAAAGTGGGCATCGTTTCAAAATCTAAGCGTGAAGGCGTAGATTTTGATTATTTGTTTGCCCAAGTAGGTATCGAGAAAAAAATCGTTGATACCACGCCGTCATGCGGCAATATTCTATCGGGCATTATCTGCTTTGCCAGTGAAATGGGAATGCTTGAGCTTACTGAAGGCACGACGACAGTCACCGTATTCAATGTGAATACCAACAGTTTGATTGAAGTCACTGCCGAAACCCCAAACAAAGAGCTTAAATTTGATGGTGACACCGAAGTGTCTGGCGTACCAGGTACGGGCTCACCAGTCAGCTTGAATTTCAGTCAAGTCGAAGGTACCAAAACAGGCAAAATCTTCCCGACAGGCAACAAGCAAGACACCATCAATGGTATCAACGTCACGTGCATCGATGTGGCCATGCCTATGGTACTGTTTAATGCAGAAGACTTGGGTTTGCAGGGCAACGAAGACAAAGCCACGCTAGACGCCAATAAAGCGCTCTTTGACATCATCGAACCTATTCGCTGTAAAGCGGGGGAAATGATGGGACTTGGTGACGTATCAGACAGCGTTGTCCCTAAAATGGGTATCCTCTCAAAACCCACAGGCAAAGGAAACATCACCTCTCGCTACTTTGTGCCTGACAAGTGCCATGCCAGTCATGCGGTCACAGGCTCTATCTGCGTATCTGCCGCCAGTAAAATCGAAGGTACGATCGCAAATCCACTATACAAAGATGACGGCAAAGACGTGGTGACCATCGAGCACCCCTCAGGGTTTATCAGCGTCGATATCATCTGCGAGCCGCAAGCAGACTCTTATGTCATCAAGCGCGCTGCCTTGGTACGTACCGCGCAGCCACTGATGAAAGGTGACGCGTATTTTTAATCATGCCTAGCTTTGATTCAATAGCTTAATAAAGCAGTTGGCATGTAAGAGGGGCAGATACTTTGAGTATTTGCCCCCCTTTTTTTGCCACTAGCTTCGTAAATAACAAAAGCCCTTTGTCACAAACAAAGGGCTTTTATTTATTTAACAACGTATCAAAACTACCTAATTAAACGGCACTTTTCATCCGCTATCATTATAGGAAGTTTTCCATAATATAGCCTTCTGGCAAGTGCAAGCTGAGCAGTTCACTCATATACCATAAGCTTGATAGAGCAATTACGGTAATTAACAAGGTTTTCCAAATGGGTGGATGTACCTTGATATGAATGGTTGCGATAAATAGCACGGCAAGCGATGGAATAAAGCCAAAGAACCATGTGGTAAAGATGAATAACGGCAGTAATAGGAAGTTTTTCCAAAGACTGGTCCAGTCCTCTTTTAACTTACCGTTTTCATCCGTAACCGCCACTGTCAGAATGTCTGGCTGCTTGTTCTTATTGGTCAATTGCCACAGCAGTACGATACCACTTACCAGCATAATGCCAGCAATCGCCATTGGGAAAATACCACCCAAGAAGCGCAATGAGCTAGAGCTGATCAATGCAAAAGCAGCGAAAGCCAATACGGCGATCGTAAATATCAACTCGCCAGTGATGAATGAATAACGATGTGGGTTCTCTTCAGCTTCTGTGCTTGGACGTTGTATCTCGCCACCAGCAGCCACGTCACCCTCACGATTTTCTTCAACTTCATCGACTTCTAAGCTGACGCGCTTAGCAACACGGCGTTTTAGTATCACACTCACGAAGAATGAAACGACCATCAAGCCAATCAAGAACATCACGCCTGGACGCTCTAACATGCCCCAGCCATAGAACTGAACCGCTTGATAGTAGTAAGTCTCTACTGTCGCCGCCAATACGAAGCCGATAAGCAAAGCAGGACGTGACCAGTCAAAGTACTTAAACAAACAGCCGACTGCGCCCAAGACCACAAGCAAAATCAAATCTTCGATACTGCGTGTTGCCTGTAGTGCTGCAAAGAAAACAATCATCAGCATGAACGGGGCAACATAGCCGTATGGAATGGTGGTGATTTTTGAGATTTTGTTCGACATGAGCAAACAGGTTAACGTACCAATGACGTTAGCAAGTGCCAATGACCAGATGATGGTATAGGTGATATTTAGGTTTTCGCCGACCATACTTGGGCCAGGCTCAATCCCTAGAATGGTCAACGCCCCTAGGAATACCGCCATCGAGCCACTACCAGGAATACCGAACAGCAAGGTTGGTACCAGACCACCGCCTTCTTTGGCGTTGTTGGCGGATTCAGGTGCGATTACCCCACGGACATCGCCTTTACCAAACTGGCTTTTGTCTTTAGAAGACTGCACGATGTGACCATAAGCAATCCAGTCAACCACACTACCGCCAAGACCTGGAATAGCACCAATCATGGCACCCAAGGGCGCACAGCGGGCGACAATCCATTTGTTTTTGATAACGTCTTTAACGCCTTGTGTCCAGCCACTACCGACGGTGGTGTCTTTTGCAATTCGTTGGTTCTGAATCAACAAGTCAACAATCTCAGGAATAGCGTAAATACCCAGACCCAAAATAACCAGCTTAATACCGTCATAGAGATAGAAAATATCCATCGCCATACGAGATTCACCCGTAGCTGGCGCAGAGCCGATAGAGCCAAGCAGCAAGCCCACACCAGCAGCGAGTAAGCCCTTAATCAAGCTATTACCGCTGAGCACGCCCACCATACTCAAGCCAATGAGGCCTAAGATAAACAGCTCTGCAGAACCCAGCTGCGTGATTAAGTCACGCGCAAAGATGATAAATACCGATAAGAACAACGCACCAAGCAAACCGCCAATCATTGAAGCGAAGAATGCTGCACCTAACGCGCGCGCCGCTTCACCTTTTTGCGCCATCGGGTAACCGTCCAAAACGGTTGCCTGTGACGCGGATGACCCTGGAATACCCATGAGTACGGAGGTGAAAGTATCAGAAGTCGGTATCACCGATACCATGCCGATAAGCATTGCTAATGCTGATGTGGTGTCCATACCGTATAGGAATGGCAATAAGATAGAAAAGCCGACAATCCCGCCAAGACCTGGCAAAATGCCGATTAGGATGCCTAAGAAGACACCTACCAACATATACATGATATGTTGGACAGACAATAAGTCTGTAAATGCACTAAGTATGATTTCAAACATAAGTTTCTCGTCTAATTTTGTATTGCAGTGTAGGTCAGTGCCCATAAACGAGAACAGAAAAATTCAGCTTATTTTAACGCTTTAATCTAACCTACGCAGTCCCTTAACATGCCCTCAAAAAAAGCTCCGCCATAACGCTATGGCTGGAGCGGGTCTTTTTGAGTAACAAATCCATTTATAAAAAATTAGTCAAACTCGGTAACTTGATAGTTAGTACGCAACCAATCTTGAATCCATTTGCGGCTGTCGTCGCTGAATTTGGTTGCTTCAGTTTTGATTTCGTCAGCTTCTGCACCAACGATCTGTTTGTAATCACCCAACTCTTCTTTGCTGGCTGCTTCAAACCCAGGATCAGAAATGACTTTTTGCATTGCGTCGTTATACGCTGCAACGACGTTATCAGGCGTGCCTTTTGGAAGAACGATCATTTTTTGCGCTGGGAAACTGGCTACGAAAATTTTCTTCCATGTTTCGTAAGCTTCACCACTCAAATCTTCACCTTTGATTTGCTTATACACTTCACCAAAGTGTGGCAAATCAGGGAAGGTTGGATCACGTTGTAGGTTACCTTGCTCATCAAGCGTACCAAATACGAACAGTGGTATTGCCTTGCCAGACTCTACGTCAGGAACAACGTCTGTTAAATAAGCAGATGAACTCTGGAAATCCAAGTTGGTCTCGCCACGCATTAACGCCAAGCGCGTGTCTTTTTTACCTTTCATACCAAATACGGTTTGCGGTTTAACGCCTAATAGGTCAAGCGCGAGTAGCGGTACCAAATCCATAGAGGTTGGACCTTGGCTACCGAATACCAGTTTAGATGGGTCAGTTTTGACCAAGTCAGCAACGTTTTTGATGCCCGTATCTGCGGACACGTACACCACGCCGTCTGTTGGGGATGCCACAACAGCTTGCCAGTCTTCGTAGTTGTATTCGACGCGTTTGTCACCCAACAAGAAAGGAATTTGTGACGAAGCCGATGATGCCAAAATCATCATGCCGTCTTTGGTTGCACGTTGGGTAAAGAAGTTTGAGCCTTTAGTAGAGCCACCACCTGGCATGTTTTTGATGATGATGTTTGGCTCTCCTGGGAGATTTTTTGACAATAGCGGCGCGTAGAAACGCGCCCATTTATCTGTACCGCCACCTGCGTTGTAAGGAACGATAAACTCAATGTTTTCGCCTTTAAAATCAACTGCAGCATCGCCTGCCGCTGCCTTGTCTTCCTGACCGCAGGCTACCGCAAGCATAGATATAGCACTGACGGCCATAATTTTGACAGATTTACTCCACATTTGTGAAACTGTTGGGGACAGTGTAATAGCCATTGTATGTAACTTCCTTGTTCAGATCATATAAGAAACTATTTGATATAGACATATAAATATCTATATCAGACAGTCGCTGCCTACATCATTTATATAGGTTGTGTTACGCTCTGTCAAGGCTTGAGGCGGATTGAAGCTTCCCAACAGCGGAAGAAATTCGACTATTAACAAGTAATTGCAGTTTGATGCGTCAAAAAACACCGTTTCACCTCACTATAACGGTGTTATAAAGTGACTATACAATAGTGAGGATGCTATTCGCCTATAAAAGCAAAGCGCTTAGGAATCTTTTGCGCGTCCACGTCATCAGGATGCGGCACGTCCGCAGCTTGCAAGGTCGGGATAATCCATGTATCCGCTGCGGTGACGGCATCTACAAGCGTATCCCCAAGCGCCAAGCGACCCGCGATAAAGCTGGCAAGCGAGCAGCCTGAGCCGTGAAACTCTCCTGCCAAGCGCGGCAAAACGCTCTCGTGTACCATCTTGCCTTCGATATACAAATATTGATGGATATCACCGCTGTCGTAGTCATGCGAGGTCTTGACCAGCACCGCATGCACACCTTTATCACAAAGATATTGTGCCGCTTCATGTAAGTCCGCTTTGCCTGATAACGCGCGCAGCTCGTGCGTATTTGGCGTTATCAAGGTCGCGTAGGGCAATAATGGCTGGAACGCTTGCACCAAGGTGGCAGGGTCACCCAAGCTGCCGCCGCTATTGGCGACCAAAACAGGATCAAGCACAAACGGTATGCCTGCTTGAATTGCGCCTTTGGCGAACAATTCGGTCAGCAGCTCGATATTGTCGGTCGTGCCCAGCATCCCTGATTTAATCGCGGCTACGGGTAAGTCCTCGAGCACGGCGAGCGCTTGCGCGCGCACGTCAGCAGCTGAAGTTGCCGTAAAGCCAAACACGGCTTGCGAGCTTTGAAAGGTGAGCGCCGTACAGGCAATCGCCGCGTGCGCCCCTGCTTGCCCGATAGATTCAATGTCCGCCTGCAAGCCTGCACCGCCTGAGGGGTCAAGTCCCGAAAAACACAGCACCACTGGACGCATAAACGCTCCTTATCTTTTTCTACAGCCAATATGATTTAACAATAGCCTCAGTCTAGCACACGCCCTCTATCAGCAGCGCGCGCTGCGGGCACGGCAGCAATAAAAACTGCCTATAATCGATGGTATATACGCGGCTACATATGGTATCTGGGTGTTTTATCAATAAGGACAAAAGAAAATACCGACAGCGCTTGCATTTTATTTTTGCTTTGATATAATCATTGCCCACAACGTAGGACGTATCTTTAGCAAAGGTACACAAACAGTCTTATATTGTTTCGGTGAAGTGGGTGAGTGGCTGAAACCAGTTCCCTGCTAAGGAACCATACGTTAACGCGTATCGAGGGTTCGAATCCCTCCTTCACCGCCATCATTTAGCTGTTATGGCACTGAATAAATGATTGGCAAACACTGCTTTTATTAAAATCAAAAAAATTTGAATTTAATAAAAAAAGTGATTGACAATAAAAATATTCACTATATAATAGCCAACGAAATTTACGAGAAGTGGTTAACACAGACCGTAGATACGATGCAAAAAGCGCCTGTAGCTCAGTTGGATAGAGCACTTGGCTACGAACTAAGGGGTCGGGAGTTCGAATCTCTCCAGGCGCACCATTGCATTGACCGCGTTTTTAACGCACTAAATTAATCGCCATGTCATATGACATTCGGGCGATTTTTTTACGTCTGCTGTTTTTATTTCTCCGCATTGCTTTGTCTGTTTTCTCTTTTACATCACGCTGCCTTATTTTTTGACGCTTGCTGCTTTTCGTTTATTGACGGCTATTGGCATTGGCTGCGCTTATCCGCGCTATAGTTACCGATAGATGCGTAAAATACGCTACAATATCCGCCATTATTTATTGCTGGTAATGAGCTTGTATCATGTCAAAACGTAAATCTGCCGCCAAAGCACCACCACACGCTGCCGAGCCACCTGTCGACACGCCCAGTATCGCCAAGCCGACGACGCGTCTGGTGGCGATTGTGTATGATGGGATGCTGATTTTGGCATTGCTCTTCTTGGTGGGCACGATATTGACGGTTATCGGCACGCTATTGACCATGCAGACGGGGGTCAACTCGGACGAGGCGCGTACCTTACCGACGTGGTATCAAAATGGGGTGATGACGCCTGCGTTTGTATTAACCTTGGTTGGTTTTTATGGGCTGTTTTGGCGACGCGGCGGGCAGACGCTTGGCATGCAGACGTGGCGACTCAAAACGCTAAACGAGCAGGGGCGCTTATTGACGTGGGGCGAAGCGTTTAAGCGTATTTTGGCGGCGTGTTTGATGCCTGCGATTTTTGCGTTTATTGGCGGTTTGGTTGATGGCTCACGTGCCGCGATACTCACCAGTGCGTTTTTGGGACTCATGTTTAACTACGTGTTTTGCGCCTTTAACCGCCGAGGTCTTGCGGTACAAGACATGCTGTCCAATACCGTGACCTTAAAGATGCCCAAACAAGAACACGAAGGCTTATGGAAAACCATCCGTAACCGTAAAGCCAATAAAAAATAAGTCGCGTCTTCTATCTGTGCCAACGCGCTGCATCAGTAGTCACGCGCTACCGCACAGACACAAAAAAGCCGCCCTATACTCTAGGACGGCTTTTTTTATTGTGTGATAAACGCGCAATCTTATAGGCTTACGCTTTCTATCAGCCACGTGGTGTAGCCCAAAAAGCACAGGACCAAGGTCGAGCCTGAAAGGCGACCAAAACGGCGCTTGCTCATCACCGCGCCTACACATAGAGCGAGCAGCAATAGCGTTAGTCCTGCCATCACCAACACGTCGCGTGAGAACATGGCGCTGCTGACCGAAATCGGCGCTATCACTGCCGCCAAGCCCACCACACCTAAGGTGTTAAAAATATTCGAGCCGACGATGTTGCCCAATGCCATGCCGTGCTCCCCGCGGCGCGCTGCGGTGATGCTGGCGACCAGCTCAGGCAAGGACGTACCAATAGCGACAATCGTCAAACCGATAATCAGCTCACTCAAACCCCACAAGGTCGCAAGCTCAATCGCGCCCCAAACAACCGCGCGCGAGCTGATGACCAAAAGTACCAAGCCGATAATCAGCGAAAAGGTACTGCTTTTCATTTGTTCTGCAGACAATTCGTCCGTTTGCGCCATGCTGTCCGTTTCGCCCGCATGTAGCGCAGCGGCTTGCTCGCGCTTGCCCAAGACGATTTGCATGCCCAGCACACCGATTAACATCGCAACCAGCACCATACCATCGACCAACGTCACCACACCGTCATACAGCTGCCATGCGGCAACGCCCGTCACCAGCAGCAATAAGGGCAAATCGCGCTTAATCACACCGCGCTCAATCAGCACAGGGCTGATCAGGACTGTCAAACCCAGTACCAAGGCGATGTTCATGATATTAGAGCCGTAAGCATTACCCAGTGCCAGCTCAGGGCTGCCGTCTAAGGCGGCCAATGCCGAAACCACCAGCTCAGGGGCAGAGGTGCCCAGTCCAAGAATCAAAACCCCAATCAAAAAACTGGGAACGTTAAATTTTTGGGCAATTACGGTTGCCCCATCAATGAATTTGTCCGCACTCCATACCAATACTGCCAAGCCTGCCACAATGGCAATGACCGCAAGCCCCATGAGATTTTGCTCCTTATTGAGAAAATAGCGCCAACATAGGCGTTGGCGTCATAATAAAACCACCTTTGGATGATTTTTATTGATAATAGCACGGCTATCTGTATCGCCTTTTACATAAGCGTAAGTTTTTTGCTAACGACGACCTCTTTACTTGCGCATTTTTACTTACTACTAAATGAGCATTTAGCGCTTGATAAATGTTTCCTTTTACTTTCTTTTGTTATAGTATAACACTTCCTTAATGTTATGTTATAACGGTTCAATATATGAAAAAGACGGCTATTGTGTCCGCGCTGCTGATATTGGCAGGACTTGCGTGGTATGTGTTTAGCAATAACAGCACGGCAAAAACAGGGACGAATGGGGTAAGCAGTGCGGCAGCGGGAGATGCGGACAAGGGGCAGAACTTGATTGTGGTCACGCCGTGGGAGCTGACCTCGCTCGACACCAGTACCACAGGCTTTATTTTTCAGCGGATGCAGCTGGCAGAAACACTGGTGGACGCCAGTCAAGATGCCCAGCTACAACCGATGCTGGCAAAAAGTTGGTCGAGCAATGATGCAGGCGATGTCTGGACGTTTGTATTGCGTGATGGCGTGCAGTTTCATAACGGCGCGCCGCTAACGGCTGCTGATGTGGTTAAAAGTCTGACGATTGCGCTACAAAAACCGACCGCGCTCAAGGCGGCGCAGATTGCCGATATTCGTGCTATTGATGATAAGACAGTCGAGCTGACGCTGGAGAAGCCATTGATGTCGCTGCCTGCGTATCTGGCGCATGCGACCAGCATGATTTTATCGAGCGCGTCGTTCGCGGATAACGGCGAGGTAACGCAGCTGATTGGCACAGGTCCGTACCAATTAACGCGCTTTGAGCCGCCGCAAAAGCTTGAGCAGCAAGCCTTTGCAAACTATTGGGGCAAGCCTGCCAAGATTAAAAATGTCAGCTATCTGGCGAACAGCCGCAGCGAAACGCGCACGCTGCTCGCGCAAAGTAAGCCCAACTATTTGGTGTTTACCCTAGACCCTGCGAGCCTCAATCGCCTGCAACAAGACCCCAATGTGCAAGTGGTCTCTAAGTCACTGGCGCGCACCATTCAATATAAAGTCAATGCGGACAATCCGCTGTTCCGTGATGTCAATGTGCGCCAAGCGCTGAGCGATGCCATCGACCGTCAAGGCATCGCCCAATCAGTGATGCATGTCAAAAAAGCGGCTGCCGAGCAGATTTTGCCGCCTATTTTTGCCGATTGGCAGATTCCCGCGCCAACCAAGCAGCCTGACCCTGCTGCGATTAAGCAGCGCCTGATTGATTTGGGCTTTACTGTTGATGACCAAGGCATGCTGTACAAAGATGGTAAGCCGTTTGCATTTACCTTGCGCACCTTTTCTGACCGTCCTGAGCTGCCACTGATTGCCACCGCCTTGCAAGCGCAGTGGAAAAAAATCGGTGTGGCGGTCGATGTGTCGGTAGGTAACTTTTCTGAGATTCCTTCAGGGCATCAAGACGGCAGCCTAGAGATGGCGCTGTATGCGCGTAACTATGGCTTGACGCCCGACCCTGTCGGCTCGCTGCTTGAAGACTTTGCGCCCGCGGGCAGTGATTGGGGGGTCATGAACTGGCAGTCGCCCGCGTTGAATACAGACTTGCAGGTATTAGAGACCAGCACCGCGCCTGAGCATGCCACCAAGCAGCAAATCTCAAAGATTATCCATGACGCGCGTCCCATCACCCCTGTGGTGTATTACCAACAAAACGCCGCCGCGCATACTTCTTTGCAAGGCTTAGAGATTGATGCCTTAGAGCGCAACTTTTATTTAAGCAAACTGTCTTGGGCAGAATAACCCTTGTGTAAATACAGCGTACGTATGCGGATGGGTATGCAGTACGGGCGCTGATATTAGTTGATGTGAAGACAAGCCAAGCGAAGTTAAGCGAAGACAAGAACTAACCAAAAATAAATGATGGGGTGCTATGCCAAAACTCATGTTGCGTTATGTATTACAGCTGCTGCTGGTCGTGTGGTCGGTGGGTACGCTGACCTTTGTGTTGACGCGCAGCTTGCCTGGGGATATGGCGTATCGGATTGCCGCCAGTCGTTACGGCTACGACCAGACGGATGCAGCCGCCGCGGCGCTGGTGCGCTCGGAGCTGGGTCTGGATCAGCCATGGTGGCACAGCTATGCCAGCTGGTTTGGGGATTTGTTGCAGCTCAAGCTCGGCAACTCTTTGGTCAGTGGCGATCCTGTATGGGCGGAGATTGCGCATCAGTTCGGGCATACGCTGGCGTTGGCGCTGGTTGCTTTGGTGATGTCGTTTTTTATTGGTCCACCGCTGGGGCTGCTCGCCGCGCAAAAACCCAATGGCATCATTGATCGTTTGACCTTGGTGGTCAGTACCGTGGTGCGCTCATCGCCGATTTTTATTGTCGGTATTGTGCTGATGCTCCTACTCGCAGTTGAGGTCAAATGGCTTCCCGCCGCAGGGTATGGTACGCCTCAGCATTATATTTTGCCTGCATTGACCTTGGCCATTGGCTTGTCGGCGGTGTCGATGCGCGTCAGTCGGCATGCCATGGTGCAGGTACAGACCTCGGAGTATTACACCTTTTCGCGCTTAAAAGGGCTGAGTGAATGGACGACCTTTTGTCGCCACGGTCTGCGCAATGTGGCGATTCCGATTTTGACCTACCATTTGGTGCAGCTGGTGTTTTTGATTGAGGGCGTGGTGATTGTGGAGAGTCTGTTTGCATGGCCTGGCAGTGGGCATGCGCTGGTACATGCCATCGTGGCGCGTGATGTGCCGATGATTCAGGGCACGGCGCTGGTGATGGGCGCGCTGTTTGTGCTGCTTAACATCGTGGTGGATTTACTTAGCGCGCTGATTGACCCACGTATGTCGTAGCGATGATGTCGGCTAAATAAGCCGCGCACGATGTGATTTTTTATCCTTTAAAACGTATGCGTCATATAGGGCGCTGAGGTTATGACTGTTTTGATGACTGCTTTTATTTCTATCAAAGATTTGTCCATTGGTCAAAAGGCAGGCGGCGCGCTGTTTGTATTGCTACTGGCATTTGCCTTTTTGCAGCCGCTGTATTACCCCATGGATGCCAGTCTGCAAAATCTGGACGGCACGCTACAGGCGGCGAGCGCCCATCACTGGCTGGGCACCGACCATTTTGGTCGCGATATGCTGGCGCGTATTGCCTCAGCGATTCGACTATCACTGACGCTGATTGTGCTGTCGGTCAGTGTCGCGCTGTTTTTTGGCGTATTAGCGGGCGTGACCAGTGGTTATTTTGGCGGCTGGATAGATGCGGTGTGCAGCTTTGTGTGCGATATCATTATGGCACTGCCAGGGCTTTTATTCGTATTGCTGTTCGCCGCCATCGCGCCCAATTCGTTTTGGTCGCTGTATTTGGGCATCTCGCTCGTGCTGTGGGTGGAGTTTTTTCGTATGGTACGGGCGATGACGCGCACCATTGCCAACAGCGGCGAGGTCGAGTGCTCACGGCTGATGGGTATGGACTTTTTGTATTGTTTTAAACGCCACTTTTTACCCAAGATTTTACCTGTTTTGGCGACGCTCAGCGCCTTTGCAGCAGCCAATGCGGTGCTGGCCTTAGCGACCTTGGGCTTTGTCAATGTGGGTTTGCGTCCGCCGACTGCTGAGCTTGGGCTGATGATGACTGAGCTGTTTCCTTATTATTACCAAGCGCCGTGGGTGTTCTTACAGCCGATTGTTATGGTATTTATTTTGGTCTTTAGCCTACAACTACTCTCAGGAAAAATACAATGACGTCAATCAGCGATACGGTATTGGTCAGTACGGACACGCTGACGGTACAGACGAGGGCAGGGCACGTACTGGTTGAGCCAATCAGTGTGACGCTGCATGCGGGGCAAAACCTGACCATTTTGGGGGAGACAGGCTCAGGTAAGAGTTTACTGGCACAAGCGATTATCGGGGCATTACCGAGCGAGCTTATGACGATGGGGCGCATCTTGATTGAAAATCAGGCGCTTAATGCCCGCCAGCTGCGCGCCTATTGGGGCAGGCGTATGGTGATGCTGCCGCAAGAGCCGAGCCGCTCCTTAGACCCGACCATGACCATCGCCCATCAGGTGTGGGAAAGCTGTCATTTTGTTGCCAAGCACAGCGCGGCAAACAGTCGCACCTTGGCACAAGACAAGCTCGCGGCGTTGGGGCTGGGCAACTTTGCTCATTATTACCCGCATCAGCTCTCAGGCGGCATGGCGCAGCGCGCTTCTTTTGCCGTGACCATGGCGGGCGGCGCGTATATCGTGATTGCCGATGAGCCGACCAAGGGGCTGGACGAGGCAAACAAACGAGCAGTGATAGCGCTGCTGCAACAAGTCGCCAAAGACGGCGGCACGCTGCTGACCATCACCCATGATATTGACGTGGCAAAAGTACTAAGCGCGGGCAGTAGCGACCGCGTCATGGTGATGAAAAAGGGCAAACTCTTGGAGCAGGGCATTGGCGCGCAAGTGCTGGAGCGCCCGACCTCGGACTATGCCAAGCAATTAATGGCAGCCGCGCCGCACCGCTGGCAAGCTCAAGACAAGACACGCACCGAAGCGTCGCCGCTATTAGAGGTGCGCGATTTGACCTTGGCACGCGGTAAACGGGTATTGTTTAATCAGTTAAACCTTACTTTACGCCCCTCAGAAGTGCTGGGCGTGGTTGGCGGGAGCGGTATTGGCAAAAGCTCCTTTGGCGATGCGCTGTGCGGGCTATTAATCCCAGCAAGTGGTAGCATCGACTGGCAACAGCGACCCAAAGCGCATCAAGTGCTTAAGCTGTATCAAGACCCGCCTGCCGCCTTTGCGCCGCACGTGCCGCTACAAACCTTGCTCGATGATGTCATCCGTAAGCACAATCTCGACGCCAGCCGCGTGCCGTCCTTACTTGCCGCGCTCAAACTGGACAAGGCTATTTTAAGCCGTAACGCGCTGAACGTGTCGGGCGGTGAATTGCAGCGGGTGGCGATTTTGCGCGCGCTGTTGTTTGAGCCTGTCTTACTGTTCGCCGACGAGGTCACCTCGCGCCTTGACCCCATTACCCAAAAAGAGACGCTCGATTTGCTGATTGCGCAGTGCCAAGCGCAGCACTGTACGCTGGTGCTGGTCAGCCACGACCATGACGTGCTGAGGCACTATTGCCATCAGCTGATAGATTTGGAAGCGCTTGCGGCGTAGCGATAGACGTTTAATATAATTATTATTTATAAAAAAGGGGCGCACTCCATCAGAATGCGCCCCTTTCTTTTGAATCCGATTTTTAGCACTTTTAGCAACAGACCGTCTTATGCCACTTGCACAGGAATGATGTTCGCGGTGTCTTTGACCGTGTTGTCTTCATTGCAATACACCAGCTTTGGCAAATGCTGGTCGGCTTCGGCTTCATCCATTTGTGCGTAGGCACAGATAATCACGATATCGCCAAGGTCTGCCATGTGTGCGGCAGCGCCATTTAGCGAGATGATGCCTGAGCCTGCCTCAGCGCGGATGACGTAGGTGCGAAAGCGCTTGCCGTTGGTCACGTTATAGATATCAATCGATTCATTCTCACGCAGACCCGCAAGGTCGAGCAGGTCGCTGTCGATACCGCAAGAGCCTTCGTAGTGCAGCTCGGCGTGGGTGACGCGTGCGCGGTGGAGTTTGCATTTCAGCATGTTTAAGAGCATAGCTAACATCCTTTGTGTCACAATGTTCAAAACAGAGTTCAAAAGTAATAGGGACAAGCCCCAAAAAACCGATATTGTACGCAGCCTATGCCAGACAAGCCAGCATTACGAAGTGCTGTTCGTGAGCAGGCGCGTCACCATCGCCATCATAGCGCGTCAGTCGGGCAGTTTAAAACCATTAATCTGTGAGCGCGCGCGTTCAGTATCACCATCGAGCAGTAAAGGCAGTGCTTCAAACGCCGCAGTCAACGCACTGTCAATCGCCGCTTGCTCGCCCTCGGGTGCTTTGGACAACACATGACCGCTCACCTTAGACTTATGCCCAGGGTGACCGATGCCGATACGCAAGCGATGAAAGTCACTGCCGATATGCGGGGTGATATCACGCAGACCGTTGTGCCCGCCGTGTCCGCCGCCCGTCTTTAGCTTAATGCTGCCCGCTGGAATGTCCAGCTCGTCATGGGCAATCAGCAGCTGACTGTTATCAATGTCATAAAAATTGACCATCGGCACCACCGATTGTCCCGACTTATTCATAAAGGTCAGTGGCAGCAGCAAACGCACATCATGCCCGTGTATACGCCCGCGTCCTGTGACGCCATGGAACTTTTTTTCAGGCGCAAGGTCAATATTGAACTGGTGTGCCAAATGCTGTACAAACCAAAACCCAGCGTTGTGCCGCGTATACATATACTGCTGACCAGGGTTACCAAGACCGACGATGAGCTTTAAAGACATGACAATACTCTATGGCTGGAGGGTGAATAAAATAAGCGAACAAGGGCAATTCAAAATAGGGGCGTGTCTGATTTGATACCATCAAAACCCACACGCTAAAAAAAACAGCAGGAGATACCATCCCCTGCTGCCCTGACAAGCCAAAGCCTGCCGTATCACGCATGACTTGCGGCAATCAATACGCCGCCACAAGCCAGTGTTGCTACGTGATTATTCTTCGTCGTTTTGCTCAGTAGCAGGTACTTCATCAGCATCAACGTCGTCAGCTTCTGCAGCGTCGTCTTCAACTGGCTCAACCGTTGGTGGCTGCATGTTGACGATAGTGCGGTCAGTGCCATCTTCTAGCTCAAGCTCATGAATCACAGTGCCTTCTGGCAATACGATGTCTGATAGACGGTAAGTGTCGCCGATTTCCATCTTAGATACGTCAACTTCTAGGTACTCAGGAAGTTTTGATGGTAGGCAGATAACTTCAACGTCAGATACAAGCGTAGATAGAACGCCGCCGTTTTTGGTGCCTGGCGCGTCTTCTTTACCAACGAAATGAACAGGTACGTTCATGTGGATGGTTTGACCCTTAACGATACGCTGGAAATCAACGTGCATTGGGAAACCTTTGGCTGGGTGACGCTGCAAGTCTTTGATGACCGCTTCGTGTACTTCGCCGTTCACTTCGATTTTTAGAACGTGTGAAAAGAACGCTTCGAATTCTAGCGCTTTTACAAGCTCATTGGTTTTAAGCGCGATAGTAGTCGGCTCAGCGTTACCACCGTAAATGATAGCAGGAACAAGGTTCTGCTTACGTAGGCGGCGGCTCGCACCTTTACCTTGCTGCTCAGCAGAACGATCAACTGCAGTGAGTTCAAAATGATTTGTGCTCATGGATATAATCCTATAAAAAAAATAAAAGCTGCGCCAAGTGCTGCGAATTTGCGACCAATTCGGCAGCGCGCGAACTAAGATGTACTGCAACTGACCAAATGGTCAGTACAGGCGCGCATTATACGCGTTTTTTTAGCAATAATAAAGGTTTAAAGCCCCGAGAGCCGTGTGGCCATCGGGGCTTTTTACACAAAGTCAATGATCAGTGCGGCTTATTCAAACATCGCGCTGATAGATTCTTCGTTGTTGATACGGCGTAAGCTCTCAGCCAGCATTGAGGCGATAGACACTTGGCGGATTTTTCCGCAAGCTTTTGCTGCGTCTGATAGTGGGATGGTGTCGGTTACAACCACTTCATCCAGCGCCGACTCGTTGATGTTTTTTAGCGCATTGCCTGATAGCACAGGGTGAGTGATGTAAGCAAGGACGCGGCGTGCGCCATTGTCTTTTAGCGCGGCAGCGGCTTTACATAGCGTACCTGCGGTATCGACCATGTCATCAACGATGACGCAATCACGGTCACGAACATCACCGATGATGTGCATCACTTGTGATTCGTTGGCACGGGCACGGCGCTTATCAATAATCGCCATGTCAGTATCGCCAAGCTGTTTTGCCATCGCACGCGCACGTACCACGCCGCCCACGTCAGGTGAGACGACCATGATGTTGTCGTATTCTTGCTTTTTCAAATCATTCAATAGCACAGGCGTGCCGTAGATGTTGTCTACAGGCACATCAAAGAAGCCCTGAATCTGGTCTGAGTGCAAATCAACGGTCATCACGCGGTCGATGCTGACGATGTTGAGCATATCGGCGACGACTTTGGCAGAGATAGGCACACGGGCTGAACGAGGACGACGGTCTTGACGCGCATAACCAAAATAAGGAATCACAGCGGTGATACGACCTGCGCTAGAGCGGCGCAAAGCATCGGCCATCATCATGATTTCCATCAAATTGTCATTGGTCGGTGAGCAGGTAGGCTGCATGATAAAGACGTCTTTACCACGAACGTGCTCTTTGATTTCTACGGCGATTTCGCCATCAGAAAAGCGGGTAACATCTGCTTTGCCAAGCGGAATGTGTAGATGGTCGGCTACGGTTTTCGCTAATTCAGGGTGAGCATTACCTGTAAAAATCGCCAAATAAGGCATGACTGAAGTCCTATTGATTGACTCAAGCAGCGACCGCTAAGCAGTGACAAACTGCTCAAATTAAGAAAGAAAAGATGGTGAGTTACCGCAGAAAATGGCAGGGGTAGCTGGACTCGAACCAACGGATGTCAGGATCAAAACCTGATGCCTTACCAACTTGGCTATACCCCTGTATTGTAATACTGCTTGGTGATGAGTCATGAAGTGCTTCATCGTGCAGCGTCTTGCCGTATTCACGGCTTTCCCAAACAGTATGGCGTTCGTTGCGAACTATACCGAAGTAGGGAAGGTGTTGTCAATTGCTATCCAAAGATTGCTACAAAAAGCGGCGATCAAGGCAACAGCAATAAAACAAAATATGGCAGGGGTAGCTGGACTCGAACCAACGGATGTCAGGATCAAAACCTGATGCCTTACCAACTTGGCTATACCCCTATTGTGGCGACCTATTATAAGTAAATTTTCAGATTTTGCAACCCATTTTTGATTTTTTCTGGGATTTCTTTGTCGTTATCAGATGATGGCGTTAGTTTATTTTCATATAAATTGATAATTAACAACAGTAATATAAGCTGTACTTAGCGCCTCACGTGACAAAAATGCGTATTCTACAAACTCCCCACCACATAACCCTGACAAGGTGCGTCTTTAACCCATCTTGCCAGCAGCGTCTTATCATCAGCAATATGCGCCGCAATCGGCAAAAACACCGCGCTGCCTGAGCCTGTCATGCGCGCGTGTCCACCTACTGTCGCCTCAAGCGAGTGCAAATAATCAAGCGCCGCTTGTACCGCAGGTGCAAGCTCGGTCACGACAGGGGTAAAGACGTTGTGATAGTGCGGCGAGAGCGTCTCAGTAAACTGCGCCGTTTCGTTCATCACGGTGTGCGTGTCAATCGGGGCAATGTCGCGGCGCAACTTTGGATGCGCGAATAGGGCAGCGGTGCTCGCGTGCGCGTCGGGCGTCAATAATAGATAGCGCTGCGCGGGCAAATCAATCGGTGTTAATACCTCGCCAATGCCTGTGGCAATCGCGTCTTGCCCAAAAATAAATATCGGCACATCCGCACCCAAGCTGCGCCCGATGCCGAGCAGCATCTCTGTCTCGTAATTCAAATCCCATACCGTGTTCAGCGTCTGTAAGGTGGTCGCGGCATTGGACGAACCGCCGCCCAACCCTGCGCCCATCGGCAGGCGTTTATCAATGGCAATCTTAATAGCGGCAAGTGCGTCGGGCAAGTGCTCATCGATGATAGCAGTGCGTAATAAGGCGTGCGCTGCCTTAAAAATCAGATTATCCCCAATATCCTTAGTAATCGCTTCTGCGCCGTCAATGGTGATAAGGGCGCGGCATAATGTGTCACTGTCCTCTGCCAAAGGCTCGGTTGCCACTGCGTCACCGACCGTAAAGCGCAAGGTGTCACCAAAATCCAGCAGCCGAAACACGGTCTGTAAGTCGTGATAGCCATCGCTGCGCTTGCCTGTGATGTGCAAAAACAGGTTAATCTTGGCAGGAGAAAAGCGGGTGATAATGCTCGGCGTGCGGTTCATAGCAGTCGGTAGCCCAAATAATAAACATGGCAAAAAAAAGGTGAGTAAAGATTGTAACCGCTTCGGGCGGCGGGGCAAAGATACAACGGATAAAAAGTGTAGATAACAAAAATGTCAGGTATAAAAAAGGCAGCCGTTTATATAAAAGCTGCCTTTTTCATCAAAATTTTTAGCGCGAGTTTATGCAAACTTGGCTTAGTTTTGATGGTTGATGGTCATCACTACTTTATAGCCTTGGTCTTGACGGGCAGTGATTTTGCTCGGCTGGGTGTCATTGCCTGAGTAGCTAAAGCTCGCTTGCCATTCGCCATTGACCGCGCTGATGAGGCGGTTTTGCGCGTCGGTTTTACTGTCGCTGTCTGAGGGCGCTGAGCGACCAGAAATCCAGTACGGCATTTGTGAGATGGGCGCTTGCCAGCCCGTCGCCTTTTGTAGCAAGGTTTCAGGATCATCTGCGGTCATGGTGCCTGTTTTTTCGCTGACCAAGGTTGCGGTGCTGCCGTTGTATTCGATGTTGGTTTTGCCGATACCGAGCGCGCCAATCAACTCAATGCCAAAGCGGTCGCCTTCTTGCGCCCATGCATAAAACGCGCTGCCGCCTGTATTGCCGCTTTCGCTCGGTACGGTCACCCCGATTTTGCCATTAATATTAAAGCTTTCAAGCTTTTGCGGAATGCTGGTGGTCGGTATGCCCGCACCCGTTGATTGTCCTGCTTGCATAGACTGACAGCCTGCAAGGCTTGCGACTGCCAACGCGCCAATGAATAGGTTGCGGCACAGATGCGCAGGCGTCCGCGCAGCGCGGGAAGAGAGCGTGTGTTGCATAATACATCCTTAAAAACGGTAAAAAACAAACCTATAATCGTCTAGCCTACGCGGGTATTGTTGCGCGGATATGCGTGAGTGTTGATTTTTTTTGCCTGACGCGCGGCTTTGAGTGAGCGCACAGATTTAGTACAGCTGCACGCGGTCATTGATGTTGTGCTGACCAAAGGCAAAGCGCTGCTGTAAGTCCTCAAGCAGACTTTGCACTTTGTCCGTCTCGCCCAAGCCTTGATAAGCGCGCAGCAACAATACGCCTGAGGGCAGCGTCGGCAGTACGTCATATGGGGTCTGCAAGTAGTCGATAACCTGCGCGTACTCTTGATTGTTCAAGGCGTATTCGGCAAGCAAATTGAGCGTCTCTAAATGCAGCTCGCTGTCATAACGCGGGTCGTCGTAGCGTATGCTAATGATGCTTTGCGCGAGCGCCACTCCTTGCGCCTCGCTGCCCTGATGCGCCATCAATAGCTGCGCGTAGCTGAGCTGATAGGCGAGATTGCTTGGGTCGAGTGACTGCAAATGCTGCAGCAGCGCGCGTTTAATCACATAGTCGCTGCGGTTGTCGAGCAGCTGAACGCGGGCAAATAAAATCCCTTCGCTGTTGGGGTATTGTCGATTGGCAGTGGTCAATAGGCGCAGCGCCTCATCGGTTTTTTGCTGCTGGCGCAAGATATCCGCTTGCATAACGTAGGTGTCTGGGGCAAAAACGCCAAACTGTTCGCGCAGCTTGACCAAGGTTGCAATGGCGGCGTCATAGTTGTCTTCTAACAGCTCAAACGCGACCACTTTTTCGCGGGCAGCCAATACCAAGTCCTCACGCATCACCGCATTTAAGTAGCGTTTTGCCATGTCGATGTGCTGCTGACGCTCGGCGCTGATGCCCAAATAGTAGTAGGCTTGGTCGGTATAAATGGAGTTTTGTACCAAGACATTGAGCAGCTGGTCAGCACGGCGATACTCTTCAATATCCAAGCTGACCAAGGCGGCAAGTAAGGTAATCTCAGCATCATCACTAAAGCGCTGTTGCGCGTCGAGCAGCAGCACCCATGCCTCGCGGCTGCGCTTTAAATCCAGCAAATAGCGAATCTGATACAAATACAAGCTCTTGCTGCTCGGGTTACGCAAGCGCGCTTGGTCAACATAAGACAGTGCGGCGTCGGGCGCATCCATCTGGCGCAAAATATCAGTCTTTAGGGTAATGAATGGTGTGTAATTGGGCTGGCGTGCCAACGCGCGCTCGATATGCACGAGGGCGTCTTTGGGCGCATTGGCTTGTAAGAGCAGACCTGCTTTTAGTACCGACATCGAGGCGTTCTGTGTGCTGTCAATCGGCTCTAGGGCAGCAAGCAAGGCGCGCTGGTCGCTTTCAGTAGCGGGATAAATACCAATCAAAATCTCGCTCAAATCGGCGCGCGGGTCATAGCGCAAGATGCGGTTTAAGGTCTTGCCTGCCAGCTCATAGTTGTGCGCTTTTAATGCCAAATGCGCGACATAAAACCATGCGGGCACGTGGTCGGGGTTTTTGTCCTGCCACGCTTTGGCAAAGCGCAGCGAGCTGTCGACATCATCGTATTGCAGTGACAAGCCAAGCGCGCGCTCAAAAACCGCCGTGGCGTCTTGTTTAAACGATTGCTGCTTATACAGTTGTAATGCGCGCTCAGGCTGACCACGATCGGCGGCGAACTCCGCCTCCAAAAGCGAATACAGACTCGGCTCGCTGGCAGGGTCACGGGTTGCCATCTCATCGGTAGGCTGGGCGGGTACAGGCGTGGCTGGGGCGCTGGTAGCAGCGCTACTTTGCGTCTTTGACCCAAGCAAATTGCTTAAAAGAGACGCGTGTGCAGGCGCGCCGAAGCCTAACCCCAGCGCAAGCACGAGGGCTGTTGGGCGGTGAAGCCATTTTTTAATCAGCGTTTGTCCTTGTGCTTTTGGCGCACGGACGGCATATAACCAAGACCCAGAATGTATCATAGCGCGCGTTCTTTACCAAAAAATAGTGCAATAACAATATTATAAAATCGCAAGCAAGCCTGAAACAATGGTACTCGTGTTACACAGCACGTATCATCAGGGTTACACAGCAGCACACGCACAGAACAGCGTGCGCATGCAGGAGTGTTAAATAAAGGCAGCAATAATGCTATAATAATGCGCTTTATACACATCATATCCTCTCTTTAATCACCGCTACCCCAAAAGTCAAGGCAGCGCACCCCATAACGGGTGTGGCAGACGCTAGGAGCGACGGTGGTTTATGTATCACGCATACGCAGGTTGGGTTCAGTACGCAGGTTAGCGCGGACTGGATTGCAGCATCATCAGCGTTACAGTTATGGTTTATCAATAATGAGATTAGTGGTCATTGGCGTCAATCACAAAACTGCACCAGTTGCTTTGCGTGAGCGCTTGGCGTTTGTGGGCGACGAGGTGACGGACGCGCTCACGACTTTAAAACCGCTGACCGATGGCAGCGTGCTGGTCTCTACCTGTAACCGCACCGAGCTGTATGCGCTCGTCCCGCACCATGCAGACGATGAGATTGCAGGCAACGCACAGGCGAGCAGCAGTGTCAGCCCTGCCATCATGCAGCAGCATATCCAAACCTTAAAGGGCTGGCTGGCGGAGTTTAAAAACCTGCCTTTAAGCGATATTGATACCTATCTGTATGTCTATCAAGACACGCACGCACTCACCCATTGGCTGCGTGTGGCGGCGGGTCTGGACTCCATGATACTTGGTGAGCCGCAAATTTTGGGGCAAATCAAAAAAGCGGTACAGACTGCGCAAAGTGAGCAGGCGCTTAGCAATCAGCTCGGCTGGGTGATTGACCAAGTGTTTGCCGCAGCAAAACAAGTGCGTAATGACACCAGCGTCGGCGCGCAAGCGGTATCGCTCGGTTTTGCAGCAGCAAAACTGGTCACGCAAATCTTTGATGATATGGCAAAGCGCACCTTGCTGGTGGTCGCGGCAGGCGAGATGAACCGTCTGGTCGCCACGCACATTGCAGGTCTTGGGGTGGGGCAGGTGATTATCTGTAACCGCAATCCTGAGCGCGCCGAGCTCCTCGCCGCCGAGCTGCGCCAAGCGGGGCGCAAGGTGCGGGTAGAGCCGCTCGCCGCCTTACCTGAGGTACTGGCAGAAGCGGACATCGTCAGCAGCTGTAGTGGCAGTATGGACATGCTGATTGATAAAGGCATGACCCTGCGCGCCCTAAAGCGCCGCCGCTATCAGCCGATATTGATGATTGATTTGGCTGTGCCGCGCGACATCGACCCGACCATCAGCCGCATCGATGATGTGTATCTGTACTCAGTCGATGATTTGCAGCACGTGATTGCAGGCAATATCGAGCAGCGCCGCCAAGCCGCCGTGGACGCCGAGCTGCTCGTCAGTCAGCTGGTGGTAGAGATTGAGCGCCGTTTTCAGGTGCGTCAGGTGGGCAAAGACATCCAGCAGTACCGTGAGCGCACGCACCAGCAGGTCGAAAACATCCTCAGCGCAGCACTCGCGCAGTTTGAGCAGGGCGACAGCCAAGCCGAAGACATCGTGACCGAGCTGTCCCGCCGCCTGACCCAAACCCTAACCCACGCGCCATCGAAACTGATGCGCAAAGCGGCGCGCGAGGGCGACAGCGAGCTTTTGGACTTCGTGGTCTCAGGGCTGAATGATGCCTATCGCCGCTAAGCTTTTCCTCTTTTAATTTTGCTTATACGCTGCTTTTTTTATCGCGGCGTTTTTTATTTATTTGTGTCCGCTGGCTTTTCTTCTTATCAATACCTTCCTTTCTTAATCTCAAACCTGCCAGCGCCCAGCGTGTAACCGCCAGTCACGCGGCTGTCAATTGTCACGCCTG
Organism: Psychrobacter aestuarii; assembly: GCF_904846035.1. GTDB lineage: Bacteria > Pseudomonadota > Gammaproteobacteria > Pseudomonadales > Moraxellaceae > Psychrobacter > Psychrobacter aestuarii. Next base: position 1,288,948 of record NZ_CAJGYT010000001.1, on the reverse strand, counting down.
CCTATCGGTGCTACCATCAAAGACGCGATAAATGACGATAATTGTTCCTCAATAACTTTCCAATCCCCAATAACTTTATAAACAAATAATGAAAACAAGGAGTGTGCCATGCCTGCGTTACGCCACGATATTGATCCTGATGGCTTGTTAGAATATTCCGTGGTCTATACCGACCGCGCGCTCAACCACATGTCGGCGGTCTTTCAGACGGTGATGACTGACCTGTCACGCGAGCTAAAAGCGGTGTACCACGCGGCGGGCGTGGCGATTGTGCCAGGCTCGGGCACGTATGCGATGGAGGCGGTGGCGCGCCAACTGGCGGCGGATAAGAAGTGCCTGATTGTGCGTAATGGCTGGTTTAGTTACCGCTGGACGCAGATTATTGAGCGCGGCAAGATTACGGATGACACGACGGTACTGACCGCCGAGCGCAAGGACGATACCGACCAAGCGCCATTCGCGCCTGTCGAGATTGAGACGGTGGTCGCGCGTATTAAAGCGGACAAGCCTGCGGTGGTGTTTGCGCCGCATGTGGAGACCTCGGCGGGCATTATCCTGCCTGATGACTATATCAAGGCGCTGGCAGAAGCAGTACATAGCGTGGGCGGGCTGCTGGTCATTGATTGCATCGCCTCGGGCTGCGTGTGGTTGGATATGGACGCCTTGGGTATTGATGTGCTGATTAGCGCGCCGCAAAAAGGCTGGAGTAGCACGCCGTGCGCGGGTCTGGTGATGCTAAGCGAGCGGGCGATTGAGGCGGTGGATACGACCGAGTCAGACAGCTTTAGCATTGATTTAAAACAGTGGCTAAACATCATGCGCGCCTATGAAAACGGCGGTCATGCCTATCACGCGACCATGCCGACCGATGGCTTGCGTCAGTTCCGTGATGTGCTGATGGAGGCAAAAAACATCGGCTTTGATGCGCTATATGATGCGCAGTGGGCGCTTGGTGAGCGTATCCGCGAGCGCTGCGAGGCACAAGGCTTTGCCAGTGTCGCCGCCGACGGCTACCGCGCGCCTGGGGTGGTGGTGTCGTACACCGAGCGCGAGGACATTCATAAGGGTCGCGCCTTCGCTGAGGCAGGCGTACAAATCGCCGCTGGCGTGCCGCTAAAATGTGGCGAGCCTGAGAGTTTTCAAACCTTCCGCATTGGGTTGTTTGGTTTAGACAAATTGACTGATGTGGACGGCGCGGTACAGCGCTTTGCTGACGCGCTCGATACGGTGTGCGCTTCTGCGTCTTAATGCGCCGCTTTATTTTTTCTGATGATTCAAAAATAAAAACTACCAAGTCACGCAGGCTTGGTAATTTTTTACCTTTATATTATACTTTATTATATAATGTATTATTATAATACGTTAACTAAACGGCATTGAGACAAGCGAGGGTAGCGCGATGATTCAGATAGATTGGCAAGCCTTTACGCCCTTATCGCTGGTGGGCGGGGTGGTGATTGGTATAGCGACCGTGCTGCTGCTGCTTGGCATGGGGCGCGTGGCGGGTATTAGCGGCATTACCGCAAGTCTGCTCAAACCCAAGCGGGTCGAGCTGTGGCAGGTGCTGTTCGTACTGGGTCTGTTCTTATCGCCATGGTGGTATGCGTTGAGCATGCCGCTACCTGAGGTGACGGTGACCGATTCGGTATGGCTGCTGATAGTCGCGGGTCTACTCGTTGGCTTTGGCACGCGGCTTGGCTCTGGCTGTACCAGTGGGCACGGTATCTGCGGCAATGCGCGTCTGTCGCCGCGCTCGATGGTGGCGACACTGACCTTTATGCTGCTCGGTATTTTGACCGTGACCGTGATGCGTCACGGGCTGGGGATGCTATGAAGACGGTCAGACGAAAACAAACGGCACAGCACAAAGTTAGCCTAAACAGTAAGGAGCGCGGACAATGCTAAAAAATATCATCGGTTTGGTGGCGGGTTTGGTGTTCGGTTATGGATTGTTGATATCGGGCATGACCGACCCTGCCAAAGTACTGGGCTTTTTGGACGTGTTCGGTGCGTGGGACATTTCCTTAGCGCTGGTGATGGGCGGGGCGCTGATACCTGCATTTATCGGCGTGTGGCTGGCGCGTCGACAAAAGGTCAGCTGGACGGGCGAGGCGATTGAGCTGCCGAGCAAGCGCACCTTAAGCAAACCTTTAATCCTCGGTGCGATGCTGTTTGGTATCGGCTGGGGGCTGGTTGGTATCTGTCCTGGACCTGCGTGGGTACTGCTCGGCACAGGGCAGTGGCAGGCGCTGGTGTTTATCCCCGCGATGCTGGCGGGGATGCTGCTCTATCAACTCTTTGAACCGCGTATCAGCGGTTAGGGCGTGTCCTAGTCTACATTGCGCTATGCACCTGTTTCGGCAGCGTAGTCAATGGACTTGGCGGCTTGTCTCAGCTCAAACTTTTGTACTTTGCCCGTGCTGGTCTTGGGAATGGTGGCAAAGACAATGTGCTTGGGCACTTTAAAGCCTGCCAAGTGCGCGCGGCAATGCGCTTTTACCTCATCACGGGTCAGCTGTGCGCCTTGATGCAGCTCGATAAAGGCAACGGGCACTTCGCCCCATTTGTCATCAGGGGCGGCGACCACCGCGCAGCTTTGTACTGCGGGCAGGGCGTACAAGGTATTCTCAACCTCAATGCTGGAGATATTTTCTCCGCCTGAGATGATGACGTCTTTGAGCCTGTCCATGATTTTGATATAGCCATCGGGCTGCTTGACGCCCAAATCCCCTGTACGAAACCAACCGTCCGCGAACGCCGCTTCGGTCGCTTTGCGGTTTTTGAGGTAGCCTTTCATCACCAGATTGCCGCGTAGTGCCAGCTCGCCGACTTCTTCGCCGTCACTTGCCACAGGGTTACTCGTGCCTTGTTGAAACACCTCAAAGCCCGCCATCAGATGCGACACCATGCCTTGGCGCGATTTTTTTTGCGCGCGCTCGGCGGTGCTTAACTCTGCCCAGTCAGGATGCTCGGCGCAGACGGTCACAGGACCGTACACTTCGGTCAAACCATAAACATGGGTGATGTGAAAACCCATCGCCTCCATATTGCTCAGCATGGTCTCAGACGGCGGCGCACCTGCGACCCAGCCTTTGACAGGGTGACTGATGGCGTCTTTTAATGCCTGATCGCCGCTGGCAATGATGCTATGTACCACAGGCGCAGCGCAATAATGGGTCACGCCATATTTGGCAATCAGTCGCAAAATCGTATCGGCATCAATCTTACGCAAGCAGACATTGACGCCCGCACGCTCGGCGATACTCCACGGAAAGCACCAGCCATTGCAATGAAACAGCGGCAGCGTCCACAGATATATCGGATGCTTGGGCATGTCCCAATCTAAAATATTCGACAAGGCATTCAACGTCGCGCCGCGATGGTGATACACCACGCCTTTGGGTTTACCCGTCGTGCCTGAAGTGTAATTAAGCGCAATCGCGTCCCACTCATCTTGCGGCAGCTCCCAATTGTCCAAGTCGGTTGCGCTGCCTACCAGCGCTTCATAGCTCATTTGCCCAAAATCGTCCGTCTCAATCGCCGCATCGGTCGCTTGAATAATCATCAGCTGCGGAAAAGTCTCGGTCAGTAAATCCACATAATCGGCAAACTCGCTGTCGAGTATCAAGACCTTTGCCTCCGCGTGCTGTAAGCAAAAACTGAGCGCGTTGATATCCATGCGCGTGTTCAGCGTACACAGCACCGCGCCCGACATCGGCACGCCAAACGCACACTCCACCATCGCAGGCGTGTTTGGCAGCATCACCGCCACCGTATCGTTTTTATCAATACCCAGCTGCCGCAGACCGTCCGCCAGCTGGCGACAGCGCGTGTACGTCTCGCGCCAAGTTTGCGTCAGCGCAGGATGGGTCAAATCATCATAAATAATCGCCGTCTGCTCAGGATAGACCTGCGCACTACGGATAAGAAAATCAATCGGCGTTAAGGGTTGGTAATTGGCGTTATTTTTGCCAAGCGCGGTGTGAAAGTCGGTCATTATGCAGTCCTTTGTCAATAAGTATCAGCAGTCCGTTGCTCAAAAATAGGTCGCCATGGGCAAGACAAGACGAGAAGCACAAAACAAAGCGTGCCTTATTTTCTCTTTAGTCAATGTCTTTAGTCAATGTCTTTAGCTAATGGCTGGTCTCTACTGTGCGCAAATTTTTCAATAAAAACAACCAAAAATAGTCGACTCACGGTGTCATAAAAAATGTTTTTTATCATAAATAAAAATAATGCAGCAGAACGGCTACACAACATCGCGCCGCGCTCGCTATAGTAGCTAGACGCGTGATGCAAAATATCGAATGCCAAACAAACAACGCAAAAAAACACTCACTCGCCAGTCGTTTAACGTCATAGTGAGGCTCTCAGTCGCTATGCTAGGATAAAATCAGCTCAACCAACAACGATAGCTTTTTACTCAGCGTAAGACAGTTAATACGGCATAAATGATGCGGCAAGATTAAATGACATTTTTTGTAGCATCAAAAGACGCAGTCACAGCAAGCAAAACAATGTCATTTAACCAATCGATGCTATTTAAGATGAGTGCTTTTATGACTGTTTTTCTACAAACAAAACCGCGCCATTACCATCAACTTCGGGACGATAAGGACATCACCATCATGGATGCACGCTCAGCTGCTCAGGCAAATACCGCCGCCAACGACTCGCACATACCGACGCACAACAGCGACTACCCGCATCTGTTTACGCCCCTTGATTTGGGCTTTACCACCCTGAAAAATCGCGTGGTCATGGGCTCGATGCACACAGGATTAGAAGACCGCTTTTATAACTATGGCAAGCTCGCCGCCTACTTTGCCGAGCGTGCCAAAGGCGGCGTGGGTATGATGATAACTGGTGGCATCTCGCCCAATCGTGAAGGCTGGCTATTGCCTGCAGGTGGGACGATGAACACCAAAATGGACGTCATCCACCACCAGCGTTTAACCCGCGCGGTACACAAGCACGACAGCAAAATCTTGATGCAAATCTTGCACAGTGGACGCTATGGCTACCATCCGTTTGTGGTCGCGCCAAGCCCGATTAAATCGCCTATCTCGCCCTTTAAACCGCGCAAAATGAGCGCAAAAAACATCCAGCAAACCATCAGCGATTACGCGCGCGCTGCCACGCTCGCCAAGCAAGCAGGCTATGACGGTGTCGAGGTCATGGGCTCAGAAGGCTACTTAATCAATCAGTTTTTATCGCGGCATGTGAATAAGCGCAAAGACGAATACGGCGGTGATATTGATGGGCGTATGCGCTTTGCTGTAGAGATTGTGCAGGCGATACGTGCGGCTGTCGGTGAGGATTTTATTATCGTCTTTCGCTTGTCCATGCTCGACTTGGTCAAAGACGGCAACACCATGGCGGAAGTCATTGCTGTGGCGCAGGCATTAGAAGCGGCGGGCGTGACCATTATTAACACAGGCATTGGCTGGCACGAAGCGCGCGTGCCGACCATCGTCACCAGCGTCCCGCGTGCGGCGTTTGCTGACTTTGCTGCCGAAGTGCGCCGCCATGTCAGCATCCCTGTGATGGCAGCGAACCGCATCAACATGCCGCATACCGCCGAGCATATCGTACAGTCGGGGCAGGCGGATTTGATACAAATGGCGCGCCCGCTACTTGCTGACCCCAACTGGGCGAATAAAGCGAAAGCGGGACAAAGCGCGCGCATCAATACCTGCATCGCTTGTAACCAAGCCTGCCTCGACCATACCTTTGAGCATAAGCGCTCGACGTGTTTGGTCAATCCGCAAGCCTGCTATGAAACCGAGCTGGTCTACAAAAAAGCCAAACGTCCCAAAAAAGTCGCTGTGGTCGGTGGCGGTGTGGCGGGCATGTCGGCGGCGTGCGTTGCCGCCCAGCGCGGGCACGAAGTGACATTATATGAGGCAAAATCGCGCCTCGGCGGGCAGTTTAATTACGCCAAAGTCATCCCTGGTAAAGAAGAATTTTTTGAAACCATTCGCTACTATCGCAATGAGCTTGAGCATCTTGGCGTTCATGTCAAATTAAACACCGCTGTCGATAGCGATATGCTGGAGGCAAGCAACTATCATCACGTCATTATTGCCACAGGTGTCGTGCCGCGTAGCCTTGAGGGCAAATTAGAAGGCGCAGAGTTGCCGCACGTCTTAAGCTATGCAGAGCTGCTATCAGGGGAGCATGAGATTGGCGCGACAGTTGCGGTGATTGGTGCGGGCGGGATTGGCTTTGACGTCAGTGAATACTTGACCGCCCAGCACACGCAAGTGCTGACTGATGCCATGCTTGCAGACCCAAGCTACCGCCCCAAAGCGCAATCGGTGGCAGAGTGGCGCGAGGAGTGGGGCGTCACCCAAGACGCCGACTACGACAGCGCAGGCGGACTGCACAAACCTGAGGGCATCACGCCAAAGCGCCAAGTCTATCTGATGCAGCGCAGCAAAGGGCGCTTGGGCAAAGGGCTCAACAAAACCACAGGCTGGGTACACCGCGCGCACATCAAATCGCACGGCGTCATCGAAATCTCAGGTGTACAGTATGAAAAAATCACCAATGAAGGCATCTGGATAACCAATGCAGAAGGGCACAGCCAACTGCTGCGCGTGGATAATGTCATCGTCTGCGCGGGTCAAGAATCGGTGGTGGACTTGATGCCCAAAGTCGGGGACGCGCCCAAAGCGCAATATCACGTCATCGGCGGGGCAAAGCTCGCGGCAGAGCTGGACGCCAAACGCGCCATTCGTGATGGGGCGGAGGTTGCGGCGGGGATTTAATAATCTACTTAAATGTAGAGGCGGTTCGGTGATTTATCTTACCGCCATTTTCTATATTTTTAATTGAAGCATACCAATTTGGCTGTTTCACTTTTTGCGCGAAGCCAAAACGCTTTAATTTGTCATTCTCGATTTAGTAAAATGCCATCAAAGTAACCACGTACACCACATCGTTCCTGTCTAAACTGATCTCCAGTGTCTTTTAATAACAGTTGGAATTTGCCTTTATAGGTGCCTGGATACAGGCGAAGTTCAGTCGTGCTATCTGATCGATTGTCGCTAATAGTCCAATGATTCTGCGACCATGTTGCAAGACTCTCTTCAATAACACAAGAGTGTAAATTAGTAAAAAATAAGGTGCTATCAATGACTGAGAGATAAGGTTTATTATCGACTTCATTGATAGAAAGTGTATTTGTAGCTATCTGTTCATCAAATTTACCCGTATCCGAGTTATATATTGGTAGGTCAAAAGTATAAGAAAAGCTGCCAAAAGAAGATTGTTTAGGTAAATCAGAAGTGCTTAGCTCATCTGGATAACTCCAAGTAATATCGTAATAGCTTCTTTCATCAAGATATTCCTTATATTCACGAACAAGACACTCAATATCTTTGCAGGTATTACGTTGAAAACTTAGCCATAGTTTCTGGTCTATTATTAAATTTTTTCTGTAAATATCAGCATCTTCTTCATTTGCTATGTCGTTAAGACTTTTACTGTATTTCTTTGCCATAGCTTCATCAAGCTCAGACAATTCATTATTTTTGCAGATCGTCTTTTCAACCCAAGTAGCTGCTTTGTTACAGTCGAAGCTTGCTGCATTTGCGTATACAGGTAATAGATAACAACTTGAGAAAAAAACAGATACTAATAATAATTTTTTCATACTGCTCTCATTTTTAGACGTTACTCTTAAAAGACTTTTATTAGATATAAAAAATTGTGTCCTCACCCAACCACTTCCCCAATCATCCACCCCTTCACATCACCCACTTGCGCGGCAAATTCAGGATGCGCGTTTGCTAATGCGTCTAAACGCGCTGCAATGCCGTCTTGGCTGTATTTTGCGCCCGTCAAAGCCGCTTTTAACCCATCAATCAGCTCGACGTTTAGGGCGTCAGAAAAGATAACCACCTCGCTAATCTGCGCCTGCGTCACGTCCAGATGCACATCCATCATGCCCCAATCAAAGCGCGTCTCAACATGGTGCGTGAATTCAGGCGTTTTGCCAAAGCGCCAGTCCCAGTCCGCCATTTGTTGATAATAGGCGTTGAGCGTGGGCTGCTGGGCGAGGGTGGCTTCATCAAGCGCTTCGACCTGTGCCGTCTCGCCATAATAGGCGCAGAACGCGTCAATAATCGCCTCGGATAAGAGCTCATGGGTGATGCTGTCATTAAACTCGCTCAGGTTCGCCACGCGGGCGCGTACCGATTTGATGCCCTTTGCTTTGAGCTTTAGCGGATGCGGGTTGAGGTAGTCGCCGAGCTTTTGCATATTGGCATTAACCAGAAGCGTGCCGTGATGAAAGCTGCGCTCAGCGGTGTGTTTAAAGGCGCTGCCCGATATTTTGCGCTCGCCGACCTGCATATCATTGCGCCCCGACAGCGTTGCGTCGATGCCAAGCGACTTTAGCGCGTTGATGATAATGGTAAAGTTCGCCGTCTGGTCGTAGTCGGCTTTGGGCGATAAAAAAGTAAAGTTGGTATTGCCAAGGTCATGAAACACCGCGCCGCCGCCGCTTTGTCGCCGTGCCAAAAACACATCGTCCGCCTGCATCTTATCGACCTTGCATTCTACCCACGGATTTTGCGCGCGCCCGATAACTACCGTTTCGCTATTGCGCCACAAAAACAGTGTGTGCGTGCTCGGGTCGCTGTCCTTGCCGAGGCTTTGAAACAGCCAATCTTCGGTCGCAAGGTTAAACCACGGGTTGGTGATGGCAGATTGTAAGATGCGTAGGGTCATGGGTGGTCCTTTTTAAATGTCGCTGTCGGCTGATTATGATGAGTGGTTATTATCGAGTAGCCACATTCTTACCCATGCCAAGTGCGAATTCAATGGGCGTATGGTTGGGTGTGGTAGGGAGGTAGGAAAGGCTGGTAATAAAACAGGACGACGCGTTGATGGTTTGTGGTAGCAATTAAAAAAGCCAAGCCATACGCTCAGCTTTTTAATATTTTAATCATGATGGCGTTTATTCAGCACAGATTTCCCACCGCGATTTGGTACTAAGATAGCACTGTATAACCGCTTTACCAGACTGCGCATAAGCATCACTGACGATACGCTGATTGGTTGGCAGACGATATCTGATAATGGCTGGCTCGTCATTGACGGTGGTTGTCGATCCAGTCACTTCATTACGGTCATTGTAGTTTGCACTGGTAGAGGTTGCCATTTTGCCAAATCCTGGCAGGTTATAGGTGACCTGTCTAAAACCATAACTCATCGCTGCCCCCTCAGCGCCCTCATAATGACAGTTTAGCTTTTTTTGTAGTTTGTCTTGCTTATACACGTAGCACGTCGTCTCGTCTGAAAACTGACCCACTCCGCAAAAACCCGCCGTAGCTAATGACATGCCGCCTATGAATAGGGCAATTTTTTTCATGACCTTTCCTCGATAAATAGTAAACAATGAAAATGCGACAAAAAATAAAAGAACAGTAAATTAATGCGCTTTCTTTTTTTTGTCGTCGTAAGAGTAGTTTTAATAAACTTAAATCCGTTTTTAATAATAAATTAAATCTTGAAATAACTCTACAAAAGTTTTTTTATATTTTTAATGCTCTTAATTACACAATAAATCCCTACTGCCAGCGGCTGTTTCCGTTTGTAATGCTGACTTGAATGCTGCCTGATTCGCCCTATTAAAGGTGAGTATAAAATTAGTTTTACTAATGGTTTTATAAGATTTTCTACATAAATTTAATATTTTTTATCATCAGTGTTCAGCATTGATATACACACAATAATAAGGATTCCTTATGGCACATGACATTCTCTTTGAGCCTGTACAGATGGGCGAGCAGACGCTAAAAAATCGCATTTTAATGGCACCCTTGACCCGCTTACGCGCCGTTGAGCCAGGCGATGTGCCCATCACGTGGGCGTCAGAATATTACGCGCAGCGTGCAGGCGCAGGGCTGGTGATTACTGAGGCAACGCAAGTGTCGTTTCAGGCAAAAGGCTACGCAGGCGCGCCAGGGCTACACACCAAAGACCAAGTGACGGCGTGGAAAGCGATTGTCGATAATGTACATGCCAAGGGCGGCAAAATCGTCGTGCAGCTGTGGCACACGGGTCTTGTGTCACATGAGAGCGTGCAGCCTGAGCGTAAAGCACCGATTTCGGCATCGGACGTCGATGTGGGTATTCGTACTTCATTGCGTGATAGCGACAACCAAGCGATTCGTGTGGATGCCACGCCGCCGCGTCCTGCCAGCCTTGAAGAGATTGAGCAAGTGATTGCCGATTTTGCGCATGCGACCAAATGCGCGCAAGAAGCGGGCTTTGACGGCATTGAGATTCATGGCGCGCATGGCTACTTGCTGCATCAGTTTTGGGTTGAGCAAACCAACCAGCGCGATGACAACTATGGCGGCAGCGTAGAGAACCGCGCCCGTCTGACCCTTGATGTGATTGATGCGTGTGTTGACGCGTGGGACGCGGCGCACGTGGGCATTCGTATCTCGCCGCTTGGCACGTTTAACAATGTCGAAGCAGGCTATGAAGAAGACGACAACATCTGGCTGATTGAACAAATCAACAAGCGCAAACTCATGTATTTGCATCTCTCAGAGCCAGATTGGGCGGGCGGTACGCCATACAGCGACGACTTCCGTCAGCGTGTGCGTGATGCGTTCGGTCAGTTGATTATCGCAGCAGGCGGCTACGATGCCGATAAGGCAGAAAAGAACATCAAAGCAGGCTATATCGATGCCGTTGCCTTTGGTCGTGATTATATTGCCAACCCTGATTTGGCAGAGCGTATCCGTGCAGGTGCCCCACTAAACGAGCAGCACCCAGAGAGCTTTTACGGTGGCAGCACTGAGGGCTATACGGACTATCCGTATTTGAGCGAAACCAACGATGCTGCGCAATCGGCGTCTTAATCGTTAGTATTATTGATATCAAAAACCGCCTAGCTTAGGCGGTTTTTTTATGCTTACGGCAGCAGAATAAAGGCTTTAAGTGGTAGCGGGTACTTTGCCAAACACGCCGTTTTTATAGTCGTGAAAGGCCTGCGCCAGTTCTTGCTTGGTATTCATGACGAATGGACCGTGTCCCGCCATCGGCTCGCCGAGCGGCTGACCGCTTAGCAGCAGCAGCTTGACGCTGTTGTCCTGCTTTAGCGCCTCTCGACTGACCGACAGACGTACCGTATCGTAAGCGCCCGCATCGACAGCGCCATCCACCAGCGTGCTACAGGTGGGCGCGGCGAACTGCACTAGTGAGCCTGCCATCACGGTGGTATCTTGCACCCGCACTGCGCCTTCTTGCACCAATATCATCAGCGTATGGCTTTTGGGCACGTGTACGCTCGTCGTGCCAACCTTATCAAGGGCAATGTCCCACAAATTGATGGGCGAAAAAGTATCAATCCTGCCTTCGGTTTGCCGCAGCTCCCCTGCGATTAAGGTCGCACTGCCGAGCGTACGCGTTGCCTGTTGGCTGTCATACAGCGGCACGTTTGGCATCTCAGCGCGTCTTAGCGTTTGGTAGCGCGGCTCGGTATACTTGTGCGCTCTTGGCAGATTGACCCACAGCTGCACGGTGTTGAATATCCCGCCCTCACGGCTGAACTTGGGCGAGTGAAACTCTTCATGCATGATGCCGCGTCCTGCCGTCATCCATTGCACATCCCCATTGGTTAGCGTGCCTTGACCCCCTGCGGTATCAAAGTGGCACAGCTCGCCATGATAGGCGACGGTGACGATGTCAAACCCCTTGTGCGGGTGCAGACCGATGCCGTGCGGGCGCGCTTCGTAGTCAGGATTGGGGGCAAAATAGGTCGGCTCGCCATAATCGAGCAGCAAAAAGGGGTCGGTATGGGTGTGATTAAATTCAGGCGTACCTGCCAGATGGTTGATGACAGTCTTGACATAAAAACCATCCCCAATCCATTGATTGGGAACATCACTGTGGACGTGTTGAATTGCGCGCATGGGTAACAATCTCGCTGAGCATGGAAATACAATACATAGCGGCTAAGCAGCCGTGTTAAGCTGTGCTTATCAAAGCCGCTCTATCATAAAACAAATGACGGGTAACAATGTATCATTAATGCTCAAAAAAAGTTGCGCAGTTGGCATAGATGCGTAAGGTCACGGCGAGCATCGGTCATTTGCCGTGTTTTTTACTTTTACCATTTGCGCCCTTTTTTAGCGCCGCCCGCGCCTACAAAGCCTGCGCGCAGGCATAACCACTTGCCCATGCCCACTGAAAGTTATAACCGCCAAGCCAGCCAGTCATATCGAGCACCTCACCGATAAAGTACAAGCCCTGCTGCTGCTTGCTCTCCATGGTTTTTGAGGACACCGCCTCTGTGGTCACGCCGCCGCGTGTCACCTCGGCAGTGCGATAGCCTTCAGTGCCTGAGGGCTTGAGCGTCCAGCCGTTTAGTATCTCGCCCAATTGATGCAGCTGCTCGTCTTTGATATTGGCAAGATCGGTATCGCGCTGCTCGTGCCACAGATGCGTTTGCAGCGCGCTTAGGAGTTTTTTGGGCAGTTTGTCGCTGGCGTGTTCTGCCAGTACCGTGCGTATCAGCTGTTTGGGGTGCTTTTGTTTGTGTTTAATGAGCAGCGCGCTGATATCGGTATTGGGAAACAGGTTGATGTCGATGGTCTCACCCGTGTGCCAATAGTTGGACAGCTGTAGCATGCTCGGACCCGACAGCCCGCGGTGGGTGAAGAGCAGCGGCAGGCGAAACGAGGCACGCGCATTGCTCGCCACCACAGGAATGCTGACGCCAGACAGGCTGCGTATCAGCTCGCCAATCTGGTCGGTAAAGGTAAAGGGCACAAGGCTTGCCGTACATGGCTCGATGCTGTGCCCGAACTGCTCGGCTAACTGATAGCCAAGACCGCTTGCGCCCATCGTGGGGATGGACAGACCGCCCGTTGCCACCACCAGCGTGCGGCTGTGATAGACCGTCGGCGCAGGCTCGCTGACCGCCGCTTTTTTGCTTGCTTTGGGCGTGGTGCTGATGGCAAACCGTGTACCGTCCGTAGCGTCTGGCTCCTGCGCGCTCACTGTATCCACTTGCGTGTTTAGCCGTATCTCGACCCCTGCCGCTTGGCATTCGTCCAGCAGCATGGTCAAGATGTCTTGCGCGGAATCATCGCAGAACAGCTGCCCATGCTCGCGCTCGTGATAGGCGACTTGGTGACGCTCAACCATGGCGATAAACTCCCAGCTCGGATAGCGACTGAGTGCCGATTTGCAAAAGTGGCTGTTGGCGCTGATAAAATGCTCAGGCGCAACAAAGTAATTGGTAAAGTTGCAGCGCCCGCCGCCCGACATCAGGATTTTTTTGCCCGCTTTATTGGCATGGTCAAGCACCAAGACGCGCAGACCGCGTTGCCCTGCATGCAGCGCACAGTACAGACCTGATGCGCCTGCACCGATGATGATGGCATCATAATACTTACCCGTCATAAAATTACCTATCCAGTGATGATTTTGTCAAAAAATAACGATTATCACGCGCCGTGTACGCGCGCGTCATTTTGTACAATTCCCTATATATAGCAAGTATTTAGGAAAAGTTGGCTAAAAATAATATCAGGCATTACCCGCGCAAGCCCTTGTATTTACTGGTTTTACAGCAATACGAGCGATAAGATAGGATAATTGTATCGCGCCTTGCATCGCCCACGCTTATTTGTCAAACTATAGTTGAGGCACTACTGACCGAGCGATAGCGGGACATAAGGAACGTCCTTATCGCCAAGCCATGTGTCTGCTTTTTTTTGTACGACTCACCGAGGTGCGCGTCATCCGGTATTTATAATGATAATCAAAAAGGAATTTGAACATGACACAAAAGACGTTCGCTGTTACCGAAGCGTTTGCGCAAGCGGCAAACACCACACCCGAAAAATACCAAGAACAGTACGCCAAATCGGTTGGCAGCACTGAAGATAAAGATGCCTTTTGGGGTGAACGCGCCAAGCTGATTGATTGGATAAAAGAACCGACCATCATCAGCAACGTCAGCTACGACTTAGAAGACTTTCGCATCAAGTGGTTTGAAGACGGCGTGCTAAACATCTCCGTCAACTGTCTTGACCGTCACGTCGAAACCCAACCACTAAAACCTGCCATCATCTGGGAGGGTGACCACCCTTCACAGCACAAGATTATCTCCTTTAAAGAGCTGCACGCAGAAGTCTGCCGTTTGGGCAATGCCATGCGTAAACTTGGCATCACCAAAGGCGACCGCGTCACCCTTTATATGCCTATGATACCAGAAGCGATGATTTCTATGCTCGCTTGTGCGCGTATCGGTGCGGTGCATTCGGTGGTCTTTGGCGGTTTTTCAGCTGACAGCCTTGCCAACCGTATCGTGGACAGCCAATCAAAACTGATTATCACCGCTGATGAAGGTTTGCGCGGCGGCAAACGCACGCCCCTTAAAATGAACGTCGACCGTGCGCTGGATGTTGAAGGCACAGACTGCGTACAAAAAGTCATCGTCGTCCACCGCACGGGTACTTCTATCCCCATGAGTGGTCGCCGTGATGCATGGTATCACTCACTGGTCGATGGGCAAAATGAAGTGTGCGAGCCTGAGCCAATGAACGCCGAAGACCCCTTGTTCTTGCTCTACACCTCAGGCTCGACAGGCAAGCCAAAAGGCGTGCTGCACACCACGGGCGGCTATATCACCTATGCGCTCTCGACCTTCCGCGATGTCTTTGATGTCAAAGACAATGACGTCTACTGGTGTACCGCCGATGTCGGCTGGATTACAGGGCATACTTACTCCACCTATGCACCGCTTGCGAACGGTACCACCACCGTGATGTTCGAGGGCGTGCCTGAGTACCCAACATGGGCGCGTGTGGGCAACATCATTGACAAGCATGATGTCAGCATCTTATACACCGCACCGACTGCCATTCGCGCGATGATGAAAGAGGGCGATGCCTTTGTCCGCGAATCTGCGCGTAACAGCCTGCGTCTGCTCGGCAGTGTGGGCGAGCCGATCAACCCTGAAGCGTGGGATTGGTACTACCACGTCGTCGGTAACTCGCGCTGTCCCATCGTCGATACGTGGTGGCAGACCGAGACAGGCGGTATCTTGATGGCACCGATTCCGAATACCGTCGATTTAAAGCCAGGCGCAGCGATGAACCCCATGTACGGCATCCAGCCCAACTTGGTAGATGACAAAGGCGTGATTTTAGATGGCGCAACCGAAGGCAATCTGGTCATCAGTGACAGCTGGCCTGGTCAGATGCGCACCATTTATGGCAACCATCAGCGCTTTTTAGAGACGTATTTTAGTACTTATAAAGGGCATTACTTCACAGGTGATGGCGCGCAGCGTGATGAAGACGGGCACTACTGGATTACAGGACGCGTCGATGACGTGTTGAACGTCTCAGGTCACCGCCTTGGCACCGCCGAGATTGAAAGCGCCTTGGTCGCACACCCTTCAACCGCAGAAGCTGCCATCGTGGGTATGCCGCACCCCATCCGCGGTGAGGGCATCTGTGCCTTTATTATCCTAAAATCAGGCGAGAACGACAGCGAAAACCTACGCGCCGCGCTCAATCGTCATGTGCGTACTGAGATTGGTCCGATTGCGGGTCTGGACGCCATTCATATCGTCGATGCTTTGCCCAAGACGCGCTCAGGCAAAATCATGCGCCGCATCTTGCGCAAGCTTGCCGCAGGTCAAGACGATCAGCTCGGTGATTTGTCCACGCTATCAGACAGTGATGTGGTCGAAACCCTCATTGATGTGGTCAAAAAAGAGCGTGCGCAAAAGGCATAGCGCCGCGTCCCCACCCAAGCGTAAACAAATCGCCAAAACGGTGACAATTTACGCACCATAAACCAATAAAAAGCCATGCATCGTCAGATAGCATGGCTTTTTGTTTTTTGAGTTTTTAAATCATACTTTTATGGCAGCATAAACAAAGAATAAGGGCACAGACCATGACGGATACAGACACCACGCGCATCGCCATTATCGGTGGTGGCTTAACAGGGCTGATTACCGCCGCGTTGCTGGAGCGTGACTGGGCAACCGAAAACAAGCAAAAGCTTGGTATCACCATCTTTGAAAAATCACGCGGCGTTGGGCGCATGGCGACCCGCTACCGCAAACCGCAAACGGACAGCGCAGAAGAGTGGCAATGGGCGATGGGGGTACAAAGTTTTAGTGCCAAATCGGACGACTTTAAACACTTTATTGCGCCCTTTATTGATGCCAATACTTTGGTGCCATGGCAAAGTCGTATCGCGCACATCCAATCAGGACACGCTGAGATACTGGCGGATAGCAGCATCGATACGCCAAAACACCCGTGTTATATTAGCAGCCCAAAAATGACCAGCTGGGGACGCGCCATTGCCGAGCGCTTGACGCATACCGAGATTCAGTTTAAGACGCGCATTGCGCCGTTGACCGACAGCGCTGTAAACCAGCAGGGCAAGACACCGCGCACCGAGCTGTATGACGAGGCGGGCAATAGCGTGGGCATGTTTGACTGGGTCATTTGCACCGCGCCCAATGTGCAGGCGGCAGAATTGTTTGCAGACACAAGCTTTGCGGCAAAAGATAAGATATCAGCACCTACCATGCAGGCATGCTATACCCTGATGCTCGGCTGGCAAGACAAAGCGCATCTGCCAGCACGCCTGCAAGACAAAACACGCCAATGGTCGGTATTGTCCATCGCCGATGGTATTTTGGACAAAATATTTATTGAGCATGACAAGCCTGAGCATGGTCATCTGCTGCCGAGCGTCACCATTCATGCGGACAATGCATGGTCTGAGGCGCATGTGGATGAGGCGCAAGATGTGGTGCGGGCAAGCCTCATTAAAGCGGTGCAAGATGTACTTGGCTGGGATGCCGAGACAGCGCCCACACATATTGATATGCACCGCTGGCGCTATGCGGCAACCACCGACAACCCACTGACGCCCGTGCCGTTAATGGACGTACAAAAGCGCTGGCTAGTGACAGGCGACTGGTGCGGGGCGGGCAGTATTGAGGCTTGCTATCAGATGGCACAAGCGAGTGTCACCCGCGTCATACAGCCATCATAAATGGCTGTTATGCTGGCAGGCATGCGCAATCGGCGATAAGCGGACAAAAAAAAGCCCGCAGAGGAGGAGCTGCGGGCTGAGGAAAGTGTGACACATTGGTTTTGTTGTCCCTTTGCCTTACTTACCATAATGCCGCTAATCGCTGTAAAATCAAGCGCTTGTCATTTTTACTTACAACTTCTGTCGTATCCGCTTGCGAGCACGCTTTATTTTTATTTTAGCGTTTCAACGAATGCCCACAGATGGCATGACGTTCAGATAGAAAAGTGCTAAGCTATTTGCCATTACTACGACCATCATACAATGAGTTACCATGACCGAGCGCTCACGCCCCAGTACCCAAAACGCGCAAAGCATCTTTAATTTGCCGAACAATCTGACCATCGCGCGTATCTTGATGATACCGCTGTTCATTGCGATTGCGTACTGGCCGCCCGCACTCGGTATCGGCATGCCGCTGATTCCTGACAATGTCATCGCCCGCGTGGGTATGAACGAGTTTAGCGACAGTCTGTTGCGTCATGTGCTGCTGACTTTGGTGTTTGTACTCGCGGCAGTGACCGATTGGCTGGACGGTTACTTGGCGCGTAAGATGAACATCACCTCAGCGTTTGGGCGTTTTCTTGATCCTGTCGCCGACAAGTTGATGGTCGCCGCCGCGCTGATTATTTTAGTGCAGTGGCACCCGAACATCATTATGGCGATTGCTGCGATTGTGATTATCTCGCGTGAGATTGCCGTCTCGGCGCTGCGCGAATGGATGGCGGAGCTGGGTAACCGCACCAGTGTGGCGGTGTCGTATGTCGGCAAGCTCAAAACCACCTTTCAGATGATTGCCATTACGGTACTCTTATTAAATTGGGAGTCGCTGGAGCTGGTCGGCTATCTGCTGATGGTCGCAGCGGTGATACTGACGCTATGGTCGATGATGATTTATCTAAAAGCAGCGTGGCCGTATCTGAAGCAAAGCGGTAGTGAATAAAAACCTGTCAATAAATGCCGCTAATAAACAAACAATAAAAAAGCCAATCGCGATAAACGATTGGCTTTTTTTTACGGGTGCGATTTGATTGATAATCAATGATGGCCACAAAAAAAGCCCGCTATCATCGCGGGCTTTTTTATCAGCTGTGCTTGTGCTTTACGCTTAGCTAATGCTTGACGTATTCAGTTATGGTTTAAAACTCAATTGAATAGTTCTCGCCAAGGTTGTCTGCTTTTTTGCCATCTTGTACGGCGGCGGCGGTCATTTTGAACATGTTGACCACTGAGCTACCGCTGAGCCAATATTCTGCACCATGTGGTACGACTTTAATCAGCTGTACATTGGCATCTTCTTTACCTTGTTCAAAAAAGGCGTTGTATACTGGTGACCATAGCTCTTCTAGTTTTGCTTTGTCATCGACCAATTCGGCTTTACCCGTGATAGACACATAGTCTTTGTCATCTTGGCTGACATAGGCAAGGTTGACCTGCGCTTGTTTTTGGATGTCTTTAACCGTTTCGGTGGTTTTGTCACCGATGAACCAAATTTCTTTTGCGCCAAGACTGGTTTCTGAGGTCGTCATTGGGCAGGCGTGTAGATGGTCTTCAAAGGTACGTGTGGTCATCATCGCATATTTAATGTCTTTGATAATGTCCTGAATCTTGTCGATATGTTCTTGTTTATTCATGAAAGATCATCCTTATTTTGCAGTCATTGTTATGTTGTTATTGGTGTCTTAATAAACTGGATACAGCATACCCAGCATTACCGATAGGTTTATATAGTCGCGCAGTAAGACGATGTTATCGTTTGTAAGGTTTACGCGAGTTTGGTAAAAAATGTTCAATAATCCAACGAATCGCGCAAAAGGCGCGCCACAAAAATAGGCAAAACAAACAAACAAATAGCGCGATAAATGCGCAGCTGCCAGCGCCAAAAAAATACGGAAAAAAATAAAAAATAGCGAGCAAAACCACCAGTCCGCCGCCAAAATGTGCCTAAAATCATGCAGTCGCGCGAATTTGTGGCGCTTTGCACCTGTTTCTTGGTGGGCTTCTTGTTATAATGCGCAGACCATTTACTTTGCATGGCAGTGATGCCTTGATCTTACGGATTATGCCTTATGATGACCATCGCCGGACTTCCTTTTCTGACCGATTTTCAGACGCAGCAGCTCATCAGCCAGTTTCAACAAAAAACTGAGCTGAACATCACGCAGATTAGCACGCAGCAAGTGTATGTGTTGCCAACCACCCTCAGCAGTGATGATGAAAAAAAAGCGCTGGATCTGTTGGGACTTGCTGAAAAGGGCAGTATCAGTACGCCTGCCGACAACGAGCGTCAAGTCATCGTCAGCCCGCGTTTTGGTACGATTTCTCCGTGGGCGAGTAAAGCGACCGATATTTTTAATAACTGCGAGATTGACGTCAGCCGCATCGAGCGCGTGATTGTCTATACACTGAGCACCGAAGCGGGCAGCAGCTTGCCAAGTCAACTGCCTGCCGCCGCCGAACAGCTGCTCTTTGACCGCATGACCCAAAGCCTTATGTACGATTTGGACGCGACCAGCAAACTGTTCGACGACCATGCGCCTGCGCCGCTAAACCACGTTGACGTGATGGGCGAAGGTCGTAGCGCATTGGAGTCTGCAAACACTCAGTTTGGCTTTGCACTGTCTGGCGAAGACATCGACTATCTGATGAATGCTTATGTTAATGAATTGAAGCGCAATCCAACAGACGTTGAGCTGATGATGTTCGCGCAAGCCAACTCAGAGCATTGCCGTCATAAAATCTTTAATGCCCAGTGGACAATCGATGGCGAAGTACAGCCAAAATCATTGTTCCAAATGATCAAAAACACCCACCAGAAAAATCCGCAAGGCATCTTGTCCGCCTATAAAGACAACGCGGCGGTGATGGAGGGCGCAGAAGGCTTGCGTTTTTATCCACTACCGACTGACTTTACTGACGTGAACGCCACGCATCAGTATGGCTTTCATCAAGAAAACATCGATATCTTGATGAAGGTTGAGACGCACAACCACCCAACCGCAATCGCCCCGTATGCAGGTGCAGCGACAGGCTCGGGCGGTGAGATTCGTGACGAAGGCGCGACAGGTCGCGGCGGTAAGCCAAAAGCAGGCATGGCAGGCTTCCACGTCTCGCATCTGCACATCCCAGAGCTGCCAGAAAAATGGGAGCAATCAGGCGCGGTCAATACCAAAGACTACGGCAAGCCTGAGCGTATGGCGAGCAGCCTTGAGATTATGACCGAAGCGCCACTGGGTAGCGCCAACTTCTCAAATGAATTTGGTCGTCCGAACCTATGCGGCTATTTCCGCAGCTTCCAACTCGACACCTCAGCGGCAAAAGACGGCAGCGAAATGCGCGGCTATCATAAGCCTATTATGCTGGCAGGTGGCTACGGCAACATCAAGCGCAACCTGATTGAAAAGAACGCCATTGCCGAAGGTGATCTACTCATCGTACTTGGCGGTCCAGCGATGCAAATCGGTTTGGGCGGCGGCGCGGCGTCATCGGTAGACAGTGGTGAGCTGGATGAAGGTCTGGACTTTGCCTCTGTACAGCGTGACAACGCTGAGATGGAGCGTCGCTGTCAAGAAGTCATCGATCGCTGCTGGGCACTGGCTGGCGCGGACAAAGACGGCAACGACAATGCGGACAATAACCCCATCGTCTCTATCCATGACGTGGGCGCGGGCGGTCTGTCAAACGCCATGCCTGAGCTGGTCAACGACCACGAAATGGGCGCACACCTAAACTTGCGTAAAGTGCCGTCACTTGAGGCGGGCATGTCACCAATGGCCATCTGGTCAAACGAAGCGCAAGAGCGTTACGTCTTGGCGATTCGCCCTCAAAGCCGTGAGCAGTTCGACGCTATCTGTGCGCGTGAGCGCTGCCCGTACGCCATCTTGGGCGAGGCGACCGAAGTACGTCAGCTGATCGTTGATGACGCATTGTTGCCAGAGCAGCCTGTCGATATGCCGATGCAAGTGTTGCTCGGCGGCACACCGAAGATGCAGCGCAGCTTTAGCCGCGAAGAGAGCAGCCATCCTGCGCTTGATCTATCAAATGTCGATATCAAAACCGCCGTCACTGACGTATTGCGTCACCCAACTGTCGCCAGCAAGTCTTTCTTAATCAGCATTGGCGACCGCTCAATCACAGGTATGGTAGTGCGCGATCAGTATGTCGGTCGCTATCAAGTGCCTGTTGCGGACTGCGCGGTAACTGCATCAGCGCTGCTTGGTCTAGACGGTCAGCCAATGACAGGTGAAGCGATGAGCGTGGGCGAGCGTACACCTGTTGCCCTAATCAGCCCAAAAGCCTCGGCACGCCTCGCGGTCGGTGAAGCCATCACCAACATCGCAGGCGCGTCTATCCGCCAGCTGTCTGACATCACCATGTCGGCAAACTGGATGGCAGCCTGTGGCGATGATGCTGAGGACGCGGCACTGTTTGACGCGGTACACGCCATCGGCGAAGAGCTGTGCCCAGCACTTGGCATCGCCATTCCTGTCGGTAAAGACTCGCTATCCATGCGTGCCAACTGGAGCGATGACGCGGGTGACAAATCGGTCGTCTCACCGATGAGTCTTGTTATCACCGCCTTTGCTCCTGTCAGTGACGTGAGCCGCACGCTCACGCCTGAGCTGGTCAACGGTGACAGCGCGCTATACCGCCTTGATTTATCAAAAGGTCAGCTGCGCCTTGGCGGCTCAATACTCGCGCAAACCATGAGCCAGCTTGGTAACGACTGCCCAGACTTGGCGGACGCAAGCGACCTTGTGAACTTCTTTAACTTTATCCAAGCGGGTAATGCACAAGGCGTTATCAGCGCCTATCACGACATCGGTGATGGTGGCTTGCTGGCAAGTGTCGCCGAAATGCAATTCACCAGCCGTCAGGGCATCAAACTGTCATTGACTGATGATAACTTGCTCGGTCAGCTGTTCAGTGAAGAGCTGGGCGCGGTCATTCAGGTCTTGCCTGAAAATATTGACGCTGTGACCGCCCTTGCGGATAAGCACAACGTCACCGATATGCTGAGCCTCATCGGTCACAGCTGTGAAGGTGACCGCCTGATCATCGAGACGCCAACGCATCAAGGCGACGCCGCGCTAGACTTTGCGCGCAGTGAGCTACAGCAAGCGTGGACGCAGGTCAGCTACGAGATTGCCCGCCGCCGTGACAACCCAGAGAGCGTGCAGCAAGAGTTTGACCTAATCGGTGATATGAGCCATCAAGGTCTGATTGCCGCGCCGAACTTTGAGCTGGATAAAGCCATCGAAGCGCCGTACCTCAACAGCCGCACCAGCCGTCCAAAGGTCGCCATCTTGCGCGAGCAGGGCGTCAACGGTCAGCTAGAGATGGCAGCAGGCTTTACCCAAGCGGGCTTTGAAGCCGTCGATGTACACATGAGCGACCTACTCAAAGGACGCGTCAACCTACGCGACTTTGATGGCTTGGTCGCCTGTGGTGGCTTTAGTTACGGTGACGTGCTGGGCGCAGGCTCAGGCTGGGCGAACTCTATCCTGTTCCATGACGAGCTGCGCATGCAATTTGTGCGCTTCTTTGCCCGTCCTGAAACCTTTAGCCTTGGCGTGTGTAATGGCTGTCAGATGATGTCGCAGTTAAAAGACCTCATTCCTGGCGCGGACAACTTCCCACGCTTTATTGCTAATAAGTCAGCGCGCTTTGAAGGGCGTACGGTCAACGTCAAGATTGAGCGCACCAAGTCTATCTTGCTCAAAGGCATGCAAGACAGCATCCTACCGATTGCGGTCGCGCATGGTGAAGGCTACGCCACGCTAAACGCCACCGACATCGACGGTATGGAAAAACACGGTCAGCTGGCGATGCGCTATGTGGACAGCCAAGGTCGCCCAACCGAGACCTACCCGCTGAACCCGAACGGCTCTATCGGCGGGGTCACAGGTCTGTGTAGCACCGACGGTCGCGTGACCATCATGATGCCGCACCCTGAGCGTAACCTACGCGCCTACAACCACAGCTGGAAACCACAAGAGTGGGACAACGACGGCGCGTGGATGCGTATGTTCCGCAATGCGCGTGCATGGCTGCGCTAAGCTAAGCGTATACAGTGATTGAGTAATAAAAAAAGGTGGGCGTAATGCTCACCTTTTTTTGTGTTTAGAGCTAATATATGTCTTTGATTTCGATTTTAATAAAAAATTGATTCTAATCTCTAAATTCTTAAAAAGGATGCCATATGTCAGAAGAATTTGGTAGCTTCTTGAATAGACTTCGTCCTCTATCTCATCATGTGAATAATGAACTTAAAGAAACCTTATTTAATAATGAGGCTTATAAAGATAACCGCTCTAGTTTTCTTGAAAAAAGTATAGTTTCTTGGTCAAACTCTTATATAAAATACCTATTACTATTAGTTTTATTATGTCTTACGATAAGTGCAAATACATATTGTTGGGTGAGCTATATACCAGCAAATATTGAGATTAAAAAAGACTCTAGTTTATTAGGCGTATTATTAACTAGTCAAATTACCATTGTAGGTCTAATTTATCCTTTAGTAATCTCACTTGTTAGTATCTTATTTCAAGATAAAGCAGGTAAAAAAGTTATTTTTTCTCTATACCAAAAATATTCTGGTTTTATGTTTGCTGGTTTAAGTGGTTTATCATTAGCTATCATCCTCACATTTAGCTTGATTTTTAATGCAAATTTAACAAATAAATTAAGTTTTATATTAAATATAACTTTAACGTTTTGGTTTATTTTCAACCTATTTCTAACAGTTTGGTTTTTCATTAAAACATTAAGTATTTTAGATGAAAATAAAAAAGATGAGTTTATTTTTCGATTTGTAACAAATGAAGTTTGTAAAACTGATTTAAAACAACGGATACGCAGTGTATATCTTAAAGGGTTATTTCAATATAAGCTCCTAAGTAACAGTAATGATGATGTGTTGACAGTGTCAAGTGGTTTAATATTTGATAAATATGATAAAGAGATTAATTATGTGGCTGGTAAATATAAAGATTTGCTTAATGTTTCATTATGGAAGATAAATTTAGCGATATGGTTGCAATCTAATATCTTAAAGAAATCTATAGATGTAAATAATATTAAATCAAGCAAGTGTAAATTTCATGTTTGTATACCTGAGTTCACAAGTGGAGATAAAGATGTAATTCTGGTAAAATATTCAGGATTTAATATAAATATTCTAGTATCGTTTTTAATAAAAAATTCTGTGAGATATCAGAAAAAAAGTAATAAAACAGATATTGGATTGTCGTCTGCTTTAGAGGTGTTTACTAGTCCTATTTACACTACATTGAATAATAATGATGAAAATCAGTTTGTTGAGTCATTAGATAGACTAGCAAGGTATCATATACAGCTATCTGAGGTTTTATCTTTTCAAAACCTTGACGGGAAGTATGACAATTGGCTGTTACTAAATGAAGGCGCTTGGGGTTTTTCGTATTTTGCAAATTTTATGAGAGCATATTATACTGTGTTAAAGTAAACTGTTGATAAAATTCCGAGTAATACACAATATTTCTATCATAGCTTAAGTTTTTACCGAAAAATATTTTTCGAACAAAAATATATAACTCAGTCTGAAGCTGAGACCGTCCTCAGAAATACGTTATATCTCTGGGTTGCTCTTCTAAAGTGGAAAAAATTATCTGATAAAGCTGATGTAGCATTTAGTGATGGTTTTGAAGATTCTATAAATAATTTTGTATCAATCTGGGAAGAATGGAAAAATACTTATATTAGATTTAAATATAAGGAAGTCGATCAATCCTATATAATATTATTCGAGCACTTAAAGTATACAGCTGAAATGGTAGTTGAATCATTAGAGTTCGATAATGACTATGCATTAAGCTGGTCTACCGATATGTTGATTCATTGGAAGGATACAACCTTAGATATACAGACTTATGAGGAAGAATACTTATGGCATTCAGAAGTTATTGATATTGAAATGTTATCCAAAAATGATTTCGACTTATGGTTTAAGATTAGAAAAGGAGGAGACGAAAACGTAGATTCAACCATCAGCATAGCTATGAAAAATGCCTATGTTGACGTAAGGTTTTTAACAGTATGTTCTATATTAGCTAACAGCGATGATATTCCAAGAGTCAAAACTTATATTGATGCATTGCTAGAAGAAAAGAGACTCTATCCTACTGGTACTATTGATACTCAAGTTAAAAGTATTAATCAGGCTAGTCAATTGCTAGGTATTTACATTAGATACAAAAACTTTAATTTTAGTGGTATAGACGGTGAATTTAGTTGGCAGAAAAAACTACTTGAAAATTATAGCCGTAAATTTAGTCAGAAAATGGTTTCTGGTAGGATGTACGCAGGATGGTATAATGTAAGTATAGATAATGAGTTTGTTCAACTAATTGTTTCTTACTCATCAAGTAAATGGAGGCTATCAAAACGCTGGTTAGATATTTTAGAATCAAATATTTATAGCTTTTCAAACAGGGTAGATATTATTCGTGATTTTAGATCTTTGATTGATATTGCTAAAAAAACATCTGAATACAAGTTGCTATATTCTGAAAAAATAACTCAGGAAATAGAGATTTATCGTGAAAATTTTATAGAATCAATGGAAGATTTGATTAATAAGATTGAGAATATCAATAATTATCATATTGTAAATTCTAATATCGATCAAGAAATTATTTTTGAAATAGCTGAATTGGCATCTAATAGTTTCTTAGAAGATAAAGCGAAGTTTCCAATTAATATGTTCAACACAATAGAAAGAGATAAAAGTGAATTAATTATTACTAATGAGATATATGCAATAGATTTTGAGAAATTTTATATCATGAGTGATGATAGGCCTTTAGTTAATAATTTAGTTGAAGGTTGCGGCCAAGGAGTAGCAAGTAGTCTAAGAACTATCGTATTAAGAAAAATAGTTACTAATAATCCAACAAGCTATAAGTCATTTGACTCTTTAGATAATATGTTATTCTTCATTTTAAACAAGATTGAAATATCTGATGCTGTTCTTCTATGTCACCAAAGTATATCTGATTTAATATTTTATTTATTAAATGGAGATGAAGAAAATCTTAAAAAACTACAAATTACTAAAGAATATTCAGAAGAGTATTTCTGTAAAATTGGTGGTTGTGAGGTTTATGATAATAGTTTCAATATTTCAGATTCATGTATCCTCACAACGAAAGAAAGGTTTGAAGCCCTAATCATCGAAGATTTTGAAGATAATAATATCGTCGATATTAGTTTTAGTGAGAATGAACAAGATAGAACAAAGGGAAGTTTGTCATTTGATTATAAATTAGATATTGAAGCTGATAAATCCAAACCATTTATTAGACTAAGTTTAGTTCCAGAAAGTATCGAGAGTGATGAAGAAGCGGTTGAAGAGCATATGGATGCTGTGATTCAGGAGGAGTTGTACGAAAATAAAGTAACATCTAATATGAATAGGTTTTTAAAGTTTCTCTTAGCTTATCGAAAATAGGTTGCCTACGGTGGATTAGTAAGCGTAGTCCAACATAAGTATATTCGTCAAAAAATTTCCTTTAAAGGAAGTTTTTACTGATCAACTCATGAATCTTAGCACTTTACTTTAATACGCCCGCCTTATAAGCAGAAAGCGATTTACTTTCTGCTCCTTTTCTTGATCTTACTTAGCCTTTGCTTTCAGATACTTTTGCAGCTCGTCTTGCTCCTATTTTTGAACAT
The DNA here is from genome assembly GCF_904846035.1 of Psychrobacter aestuarii. Taxonomy (GTDB): domain Bacteria; phylum Pseudomonadota; class Gammaproteobacteria; order Pseudomonadales; family Moraxellaceae; genus Psychrobacter; species Psychrobacter aestuarii. Next base: position 1,262,128 of record NZ_CAJGYT010000001.1, on the reverse strand, counting down.
TATCTATAGTTATGTCTCCTGATTGCACGCTTAGTAAAAACCACCTCAACCCCCATACTTCCTATTCAACGCCTGCAATATCGCATACGTCTCCGCATCCATCTCCCCTGTAGGCTGCTCTGGGCGAAAGTGCAGCTGAAAGGCGTAGATGACATCGCGGCTGGCTTTGTCCCACGTGTCGGTGTCGTTCATCGGGTAGCCATAGTCCCGAAAGGCTTGTTTGATTTCCTGCACGCTCGGCGCGACCAAGGTACGCCGATTTAAAAACTCTGCCTTGTCCGCCTCGTCATACCACGCGCCGATGCCGTACTCTTGATACAGACGCTGCCATGGGAACTGTGCGCCAGGGTCGATTTTGCGTGAGGGTGCCATATCCGAGTGGGCAATGATGTGCGTGGGGTCGATGCGGTAGCGGGTGGCGAGGTCGTTAACCAGCTGGGCGACTTTTCTGATTTGTAGCGCATCAAAGGGGACAAAATGCGCGTACGGGTGATAGCCTTTTTGTCCGCGATATTCGGGCGCGATGCCGTCATTGACGATTTCGATGCCGATGGACGTATCGTTGAGCACGCTGCGCCCCGCAAAACTGCCAGCCCCCGCGTGCCAAGCGCGCTCGCTGTCGGGCACGAGCTGATAGATGCGCGCATCGGGTTTTTTGAGGATCAGATAGTGCGCACTGACGCGCGCTTCGGTCAGGATGCGTAGCGACTCGGCATCGTTTTCGGCGGTGTAGTGCAGGACGATAAACTGGATGCGCTCGTTTTTGCCTGTGGCTTGGTAGCTGGTGCTGTCGATGCTATAGCGCGGCGCGGGTGTGGTGCAGCCGATCAGGGTCAGCGTAAAACCAAGTGCTAAAAAGATATTTTTTACCATGACATGCTCGGATTTTAGGAATGGCATCTTGCCAAGGGGTAGTTTAGATTGAAAATTTTATTCTATTAAATGTCTATGCGTATCTAGATATTCCTTCCAGTTATGCAAGATATTGTCATAGCCTAGCTTTTCAGTATCATAATGAGCAGGCATATAACTTATGAAACTTTCCATATCTTCAGGATAATCGAAATCGGCATAGATTTTATTGATGCTATCGTAATCAGCACTACTATCTGTTCTATTTTCATAGAGCCAAGATAAGATAATATATCTCCATTTATTTCGTACTGATTTAGGCTCACAGGTCGTTTCACAAAGCGTTGAACTTAGAAGTCCAATATCAGTGTCTACATAAAAACTGTCTGATAGAAGATTAAGCGCTAGTTCCAGCAGTCTCTCATCATTGGGATATTTGTTTAATGACATATCGACAATTTCACCCAAATCTTTTAGATAAATAAGCTTATGCTGGATAGAATAGTTGACTTCATGCGCAGATAATACAATATTGTTTTCCTTTAAAAAGTAACAAGGAATAGTTGTATCATTCATTATTTGACCTTATTGCTGACTCTTGTATATCTATCAAGTAAAATCCTATCTAAACTCACTTAATTTTTTTTCTTAACACCTTTTTCCAGCTCTCCTCCAAACACTCAATTGCAAGCCACGGCTCGATGACCTCAGGCGCGTGCTTTTCCTTGCTATTGGTCAGTTGCCACAAGGCGGCTAGCGTGGCAAACGGATAGGGACGCTCGACCAGATATACAGGGACATCAGCGGTCAATGTGCCTTCTTGAATCACTTCATAATACCAGCCTGAGATGCCTTGTTTGTTTATCCATACGGCGATGTTGGGCACGCTATCACCGTTGCCGATTTTGTCATTGATTTTGTAGCAGGGTCGGCGCGGCTGCACCACACGCAGGCGTACGGCATCGGCTGGCGCGTTACCGTATTGATAGATATCGCCAATACAGACGTTGCGTTCATCAAGCGCGGGCATGTCGCCTATCGGCATGGTGGTCAGGTTTTCGCCCAAGCTGCCGATTTCTACGTTTACATCAAACTGCGCATTGATGCGCGCATAGGTGGCGGTGGGCATTTCGTGCACGGCTTGTAGCACGCCGCCGTGGTGTTTGCGGTCGGCTTGTTCATCAGTGATGAGTCCCATAGCATTGACGGCGACGGGTGCGCTGACGGGTGCTTTATTAATGGCGCTCAGCTCGCCACGGGTAAAGGGCACGGCTTTGCCTGCGCGCACACAGGTGAGCATAGCGATGGGCTGGGATAAGTCGCGGGCGATGGCGGTCGGGTGCAGGCTTGGCATGGGTAATCCTTGGCATAAAACACAAATAGGCGCGGCGTTTGTGCGCTCAGACAAGCGCAAAAAGCAGCATGCCTGATGATAGCAAGTGATTAAACATTTATCTAATATTATCTGCGGCGGTGTTGGTATTGCCAAATGAGAGGCATAAAAAAAACCCGCCGTAACAGCGGGTCTTTTTATGCTTCAGCCAGCATTCACTGGCAGCGGATGGCTTAGTTGCGGCGACCTGCTTTTTTCTCACGTGGGGTCGCGACCAGCTCCGCAAGGCTCTCAGGCGATGACCACAGACCTTCTAGGTCGTAGAACTCGCGTGCTTGCGGCATCATCATGTGCACGACGACCGCGCCTAAATCAATCAGCGTCCAGTCAGAGTCGCTGCCGCCTTCGCGACCTAGTGGCATAAAGCCTGCTTTTTTGGCTTCAGCGCCGAGGCTGTCGGCAAGGGCGCGGACGTGACGCTTTGAGGTACCGTCAGCGATGACGATGCGCTCCATCACGTCGGTTAGGTTTTCGACATTGAGCACGGTGATGTTTTTGGCTTTCATGTCTTCTAGAGTTTCGGTCACTAACGCTAAGCATTCATTCAAACGGGCTTCGGTCATGGTGTTGGTCATAAATATCTGTCTCTTTTGGTATCAATAATCAATAATCGAATACGGTGAGCGCGCCATCAGCGGTATGCGAGGCTGCAATGCTTTGATTTTAACGGAATTTGCCCGCAGAATATAGCTGATGCTCAATAATATATCGATAAACACGACGATGCAGGGTATCAGGCACTCGGTCAGGCGCTGGCTCTGCACCATTTAGGGCATCGCGAATGTCGGTGCTGGCGATGGCAGGTATCGGACGCGGGTCGATATAAATTGCCCCTTTGCCCGCTTGCCACGGGGTCAGTAGCGAGGACACTTCAGGCACGACGCGCGCTTGCAAGTCAGATGGCAGTTGCTCGGCGAGCACTTTTGGGTCGATGCTGGTGCCGCGATTGCTGTCTGTGTTGTGGTAGCGGTTAAATATCCATAAGTGTACATGGTCGGTCAACCCTAGGCCCTCGCGCCATTTATCGAGTGTGCGCGCGCTGTCCATGCCCATAATAAATATCAGGCAGTCGTGCGGGAATCGCTCGCGCAGGGTGCGTACGCTGTCGATGCTATAGACAGGCGGCGTCTGCCACAGCTCAAGCTCGCTGACGTCAATCGTCGTGCCCATGATAGCTTGGCGTATCATCGCCAGACGGTGGCTCGGTGCGGTGCTCTCATCTTTAAACGGTGAGCGTGCATTGGGCAACAAAGAGACGGAGACCGTTTGCTGCGGGGCGTGCCAGCGCTGCAAGGTGCCATACACCGCTTGCGCCATCTGGATGTGTCCTTGATGAATGGGGTCAAACGAGCCGCCCAGATAAGCGCGGATAGCAGGGGGGCACAGTAGAGGTGCAGCAGCGGGGACGGACATAAGACGTATCACTTGTGGGTTGGTATTTGGGAGCTGGCGAACCGATGCGCATGGGTCAGCCGCCCCATATCATAGCAAATTTGTCGTTAGCGGTTTGAGCGATGGCGAACGGCTGAGTCAAGCGCGCCGCGACCGCTCATAGGCGCTTAGATGGCGTCACTCTCAGCTTGGATGGCGGTCAGTGCGATGGTATAGATGATGTCATCCACCAGCGCGCCGCGTGAGAGGTCATTGACAGGCTTGTTGAGACCTTGGAGCATGGGACCGACGCTCACCACATTGGCGCTGCGCTGTACTGCTTTATAGGTGGTGTTGCCTGTGTTGAGGTCAGGGAAGATAAACACGTTGGCTTGTCCTGCCACGGGCGAGTCGGGGGCTTTTTGTTTGCCCACGCTCATGACCGAGGCGGCGTCATACTGTAGCGGACCGTCAATCACCAGCTCAGGGGCGCGCTCGCGTACGATGCGCGTGGCCTCAGCCACCTTGTCCACATCCGCGCCCGCACCTGACGCGCCCGTTGAGTAGCTGATCATCGCCACTTTGGGGTCGATACCAAAGGCGGTCGCTGATTGTGCCGATTGAATGGCAATCTCGGCCAGCTCCTCAGCGCTTGGGTCGGGGTTAATCGCGCAGTCGCCGTACACCACCACCTGTTCAGGCAGCAGCATAAAAAAGACAGAAGACACCAAGGAGTATTGCGGCGCGGTCTTAATCAGCTGAAAGGCAGGGCGCACGGTGTTTGCCGTCGTATGTACCGCGCCCGAGACGAGACCATCGACTTCGCCAAGCTGAAGCATGATGGTGCCCAAAAATACCGTATCGCGCAGCTGCTCAGCCGCCACAGGCTCGCTGGTCTTGCCACGGCGGCGCTCGACCACCGCTTGGATATATTTGGGCATATCCACATCATCAGGGTCGATGATTTCTAAGCCCTCAGGCAAGGTCAAATCACGATTTTTAATCACTTGCTCAACGTCCGCACGCTTGGCGAGCAGCACGCAGTTGGCGATGCCGCGACTTTGGCAAATACAAGCCGCCTCGACGGTACGCGGCTCGTCGCCTTCGGGCAGTACGATGCGTTTTTTGGCGTGTTGGGCTTTTTTGACTAGCTGATGGCGGAAGGCTGATGGCGATAGGCGCGGCTGATAGCTGTGGCTAAAATAGTCTTTAATCCACTGCAAATCAATGTGCGCTGCCACATAGCGGGTCACTTCTTGCGCGCGTTCGATATCATCGCTTGGTATCTCAGCGCTGATGTTCAGCAGGTTTTGTACCGTCTCAAAGCTGTCGGTCTCTACCTGCATGATGGGAATGCCCGTTTTGAGCGCCGATTGCCACAGCTCAGTGACGGTCGAGTTGGGCGCGATGCCGCCCGTCAGCACCAAGCCTGCCAGCGGAATGCCGTTGATACAAGCGAGCGCCGCCGCGAGCAACAAGTCATCGCGGTCGCCAGGCACCACGATTAAGGTATTGCGTTTAAACACCGCATCGACGCGAGCGACGGAGCGCGCGGTTAGGCTGATATGATTGACACGCCGCGACTTGGCTTCGCCGACATTGATCCACGTTGCGCCAAGCTCCATCGCCACATCCCACGTACGCGGCACAGACAGCGACTTGCTAAAGGGCACAACGCCGATTAAACGAAATTGCTCGGTATAAAAATACGGCGACTGCTTTTGTACGGCGCGGATAAAGCTGTCATCCAAACTCACCATCGCCTCACCAGGGGCAACAGGTTGGGTCTCAAAGGTGTTCGGCACGTCATGCACGCGCATCAAAATACAGCCCAAAGTGCGGTCGCTGGCGATACTGCCAAAATCGCGCGCATGCACGTCGAGCTTGTCCGCCAGCTGCTCAGGGTGCTGCATATCGACCGTGCTGACAAAGATGACCTTAGCATCGAGCGCATGGGCGAGGGCGCGGTTAATCTGCGAGGCGTAAGAGGCTTCGGTGGTCGGCACCAAGCCTTCACAAATCACCACGTCATACTCGTCGCCGAGGCTGTGGTAGTTGACGACCACCTCTTCCATCAAATCATCGACATTGCCATCACCAATCATGCGCTCAACGTGGTGGCGGTTGATGGATTTTGGCGGTTTAAGACCAAAGGCGTGCATGATCAGCGTGCTGGAGCTGTCGAGGCTGTTTTGACGGTCTAACGTATCTTCTTGCAAAAACGGCTTCATAAATCCCGCTTTGATACCATTGTAGTCAAAGGCGCGAATCAGCCCGAGCGCTGCTGAGGTCACCCCAATACCGCGACTGATGGGAACAAGTAAAATGGTCTGCATGACGGCTCCTAGACAGGTGGCAAAAATGCACCTGATGGCATAAATGTAAGTGACTGGCGTTGATTATTGGCGTTAATCATGGGCATGGATGGCAAGTGCCGAGCAGATAGCACGGCTCAGCACTCACCAAAGAGTGCTAGGCTTTGTCGGTTGTATCGATACCGAGCGCCGCACGCGTCTCTTGTGCGATACGGTACTCTTCATCGGTCGGTATCACCCACAGCTCAATGGCGCTATCGGCGTTGTGAAAGCTGCCCTCGGCGCCGCGTATTAAGGTGTCGTTTTTGTCATTATCCACCTTGATACCAAAGTGGCGCATCACCGCTAAGATACGCGCGCGTGTGTCGGCGGCATTTTCTCCGATACCGCCCGTAAATACAATACCTGTAAAGGTCGGTAGCGCACAGCTGAGCGCTGCCAAGTATTTACCCGCATGGTAGCAAAACATTTCAATGGCAAGCTTAGCATCAGAGTGACCATCGGCGGCGGCCTGCTCAATCATACGCATGTCATTGGACAGCCCTGAGATGCCGAACAGCCCGCTTTGGTTGTTCAGCATATCGTTGATTTCTTCAAGGCTCATGTTTAGCGTGCGCTTTAAGTGAATGTGCAAGCTTGGATCCACATCGCCGCTGCGCGTGCCCATCATCAAGCCTTCAAGTGGCGTCAGACCCATGCTGGTGTCCAGACTCTCACCGTCATACACCGCAGCTGCCGAGCAGCCATTGCCCAAATGCGCGGTCAACCAGCCGTGCTTGCCTGTCTTATCCGTAAGCGTGCTTGCGCGGTCAGAGACATAGGCGTGCGAGGTACCATGAAAGCCATAACGGCGGATACGGTGCTCATCGTACAGCGCCTTTGGAATCGGATAGCGGTACGCCACAGGCGGCATGCTTTGGTGAAAGGCGGTATCAAAAACCACGGCTTGCGGCATGTCAGGATAAATCGCCTCGACCGCTTCCACCCCCAAGGCATTGGCGGGGTTGTGCAGCGGTGCTAAGATTTTTAAGCGTTTGATTTCCGCAAGGACATGCGGGGTCACGCGCTCGGCGGCTGAGAACTCACGCCCACCATGTACCACGCGATGCCCGACCGCGACAAAACGGTATTGCTCCAATAAGCCCAAAATCTTTTGTAATGCCAACTGATGCTGACCGCCAGGGATGCTGATCTCTTGCGTCTCGCCTTCAAGGTTTTTGTGTTTGATGCGCGCGGTGTCGAGACCGAGGTTTTCAGCCAGTCCTGTGATGCGCGTGCGGTTGTCGGCGCTAATCAGCGCATACTTAATAGAAGACGATCCGCAGTTGAGTACCAAGGTTGGGTCAATTAAATCGCTTGCAGCAGGGCGGTCAGTCATAATAGGTCCTTATAAAATGAGGGGCGCTTGCGTAAAAGTGCGACGCAGCAGGCATGCGGCAGTGTCCAGCTTGGCATAAACGCAGGCTGCAAACGCTGTAAATCACTATAAGGGGGCATTCGCGCACCCGTCAAGTAACAAAACGCTACCGCACCTGTCATCATCAGCGCCTCATATGACGCGTAACAAAATTGTTGTTTAATCCGTGCAATCTGCGCAAAGCATTATCGATTAATGCTATGATAAAACGCCTATGCTGAGCGCCTTATCACGGCGCTATTATTGTACCAAAGCGTCCAGCTTTTGGCTTATTGTCTGCTAAAATAGTGTGGCCGTAATATGACGGCTCTTGGCAGTGCGCTTGATCGTTTATGTAAGGGTGTGTGGTTATGTCGGGTTCTTTCTTGTTGGCGGATAAGCCTTATACCGCGCTGCTGGCGCGCCTTATCGCTGTGGTCGTTTTGGGCAGCACCTTTGTGCTGGCGGGCTGCGGACAAAAGGGCGACTTGTATTTGCCAGAGGGCAATGCCAGTGACGAGGGGCAGCAGATGATTGACAGCGGTAGCGCGCCGCAAGACGACGCCTTTGATCGCGTGGGTGACGATACGATGGACGACTTGCCAGAGGCGAGCGCCGACCCCAACGATTATTAATGCGTTGGCTGCCTTATTGAATGGCTGGCGAAGCGCCGTCTGTTTATACGTCCTTTTGAGTGTTTAATTTTGAATTTTTGTTTGAATTAGAGATATTGTTATGAGTAATTGTGAATCTGCCACCGTGAGCACCCAAACTGAGGCAGGACTGTACATCGACCCCGCCGCCTTGAGCGCGCAGCTGCCAGCACTCAGCTATCAAGACGACGCGTTACAGATGGAGTCGGTGAGTATCAAAGCGTTGGCACAGACTTATGGCACGCCATGCTACGTGTATTCAAAGCAAGCCATCTTGGACGTCTACAACGCGTACAGCACAGCGTTTTCAACCATTGAGCATCAGATTTGCTACGCGGTAAAAGCCAATTCTAACCTTGCGGTTTTGAGCGTATTGGCGAAAGCAGGCGCAGGGTTTGACATTGTCTCACGCGGTGAGCTGATGCGCGTTTTGGCAGCAGGCGGTCAGGCGTCACGTGTGGTGTTTTCAGGCGTGGGCAAAACCCCAGCCGACATCGAATATGCGCTGAGTCAAGGCATCGGCTGCTTTAACGTTGAGTCGATTAGTGAGCTGTCTATCATCAATGAAGTGGCGCAAACGCTGGATAAAAAAGCGCCGATTTCACTGCGTGTCAATCCTGATGTCGATGCCAACACCCATCCGTACATCTCAACAGGGCTAAAAGACAACAAATTCGGCATCGCACATGATAAAGCAATTGCCGTCTACGAAGGCGCCGCGCAAATGTCGCACATTGATATTCTTGGCATTGATTGCCATATCGGTTCACAGCTGACGCAGGTTGAGCCATTTGTCGCGGCATTAGACAAATTGATTGAGCTGATTGAGCAGCTGCGTGACAAGGGCATTATGCTCAAGCATATCGATTTGGGTGGCGGCTTGGGCGTGCGCTACATTGATGAGCAGCCTGTCAGTATCAAAGATTTTGCTGATGCCCTGTTGCCAAAACTACAAAAATTGGGCTTGAGCGTGTTTTTTGAGCCGGGTCGCAGTATGGTGGCGAATGCGGGCATCTTGATTACCGAAGTCAATATCTTAAAGCCCACCGAGCATAAGAACTTTGCCATTGTGGATGCGGCGATGAACGATTTGATTCGCCCCGCACTTTATCAAGCCGAAATGGGCGTGATTCCAAGCACCCTGCCTGCCAACGGCATGGATACTGAGGGCACACAGGCGTGGGACATCGTCGGCGCGATTTGTGAGACGGGTGACTTTTTGGCAAAAAATCGTGTGTTGTCATTACAAGTGGGTGACCTGCTTGCGGTGACAGGCGCTGGCGCGTATGGCTTTAATATGAGCAGCAACTACAATACCCGCCCGCGTACCGCAGAAGTCATGGTGTCAGGCGAGCAGCATCAGCTGATTAAGCCGCGCGAGACCATCGAGGCACTCTACAGCGATGAGCGTTTGTGGCAAGGCTGATTGCCTGCGGGTGCTGCGCTTACCGCACGCACGCGCAGCCCTTGCTATAATAAGTCATCATAACAAAACAGCGCGGATACTTGTCGTTTGACGCCGTCCCATTGTTGTTGCAACGATGGGATTTTTATCGCTGGACGTTAGAATTGGGGCGGTGTGTACTGCGGCGTGCATTATCATTGCAACATACAGCATGCTACCATTATACAGACATAAAAATAGAATAGGACGCACGGATATGTTAATAGAGTTTACTAAGATGCACGGGCTGGGCAATGACTTTATGGTCATTGATCTGGTAACGCAGCGCCTTGAGCTGACCACCGAATTGGTGCAGCTGCTTGGCGATCGTCATTTGGGCATCGGTTTTGACCAACTGCTGGTGGTCGAGCCGCCCATGCGCCCTGATGTGGATTTTAGCTACCGCATTTTTAATACCGATGGCAGCGAAGTCGAGCAGTGCGGCAATGGCGCACGCTGTTTTGCCCGTTTTGTGCAAGCGCGCAAACTGTCATTTAAGCAGCGTATCCGTGTAGAGACCGCAAGTGGGGTGATTACCTTGAGCACCGACCGTTATGGGTGGGTCGAGGTGGATATGGGCAAGCCAAAATTTGAGCCGTCTGAGATTCCGTTTACCCCAAAAGCCATCACCAAAATCCAAAACGCCTATCATCTGGATGTGGCGGGCAAGCCCGTGCAGCTGTATGTCGCCAATATGGGCAACCCCCACGCCATCATCCGCGTAGACAATGTGCTTGATGCTGACGTCGAGACACTGGGGCGCGCGATTGAGTCGCACCCTGCATTCCCTGACAAGGTCAATGTCGGCTTTATGCAGGTCATGAACCAGCGTCATATCCGTCTGCGGGTGTATGAGCGCGGCGTGGGCGAAACCCAAGCCTGTGGTACAGGTGCGTGTGCGGCAGTCGCGACAGGCGTGCGTGAAGGCTGGCTCGATGAAGGCGCAGAAGTGCGCGCTCAGCTGTACGGCGGCAGTTTGGTTATCCGCTGGCAGCCAGGCTACTCGGTGATGATGACAGGGCCGACAGCCTTTGTATACGAAGGGGTGTTCAGTCCCGATGGTCTGATGGCGCAGGCAGGTATGAAGCCGACGCCCAGCGCCTCGTAACGGCATCTGATGACCGCCTCGCGTCTCCCGCCGACAGACGATGACAGTGCCGATGTTGAGGCTTTTGATGCCTTAATGTCGCCTGTCGAGCGCTGGCTTGCGACCCTCGCACGCGAAAACCACTCACCGCACACCCAAACCGCTTATCATGCCGCTGTTGCTCAGTTGGCACGGCATCTGTGTGCGCGTCGTCTGACATGGACGCGCTGTGATAAGCGTCAGTTGGCGCAGCACGTCACCCACCGCTTAGAAGAAGACAATCTGAGCCTTGCCAGCATGCAGCAGGCGCTCTCTGCGATTCGTCATTTTTATGGTTGGCTAATTGATGAGGGGCAGGCGCGTATCAACCCTGCGCTCGGCTATCAGTTGGCACGCGGCGCACGCGCGCTACCCAGCATTGCCGATATGGATGTCATCACCCAGCTGCTTGACCAGCCAGCACCCGACACGCCCAATCAGACGCGGCTTTGGCTGCGTGATAAAGCGATATTTGAGCTGCTTTATAGCAGTGGGCTGCGCGTCAGTGAGCTGGTCGCCTTAGACATTCACGACCTTGACCAAGCGCGTCAGCAAGTCCGCGTGACAGGTAAGGGCAACAAGGTTCGCCTTGTTCCTGTCGGTAGCCGTGCGCTTGAAGCGATTGCGCGCTATTTGCCGCACCGCGCCCTCTGGAGCGAACATGTGGACGAGGCGCTGTTTATCAGTGAAAAGCTCGGCACGCGATTGACTACCCGCGCCGTACAGCAGCGGCTAAAAGTCGCGGCAAAACGTGCTGGTATCGACCAAAACCTCTATCCGCATTTATTGCGGCACTGTTTTGCCTCGCACATGCTCTCAAACAGTGGTGACTTGCGCGCGGTGCAAGAGATGCTTGGGCATGCCGACATTGGCACCACGCAGATATATACGCACGTTGATTTTACGCGTTTAACGCAAGTCTATGATACCGCGCACCCACGCGCCGTGCGTCATGCGGCACGCACGATGACTACGCCAGACGATGACAGTTAAAAATCGGCAGCGTCTCGCGTCCTGAGGCTTGCGCGCCTTTATCACACGACGCCATAATAAGCGCATAGCCCTGCTTCGCGTTGACCTCTGTCAGTGCACTGTGCGCATAATCCGCTGCTACTGTACCATCATGGCGTGTAATTGCGCTGTGCCCCCACGTCTGCCGCGCCGCTTGGCTTGGGTATTGGTGCGTGCCGCCTTGGGCTGCGCCAATCACCATACACTGACTGTCGAGTGCGCGCGCACGTAGTAACAGTGACCAATGCGCTTGCCCTGTCAAATAAGTAAATGCTGAGGGCGCACTTAACAAATCACTGCCCGCCTGCCGCAAACGCTGCGCTAAGGCAGGAAAGCGCAAATCAAAGCACACCATCATCCCCACATGATACGTCCCTGCATCCAGTCGGATCGGCGCAACCACCGTCTGCGTGCCCGCCTCAAAAGTCGCCGCCTCATTATAGCTGCCAGTATCGTCCGCCACCGTTGCCTGAAACAGATGAATCTTGTCATAGCGCGCCACCTGCGTGCCATCGGGCGCGAACAGCTGACTGACCTGACGCAAGCGGTCATCGGGAACAGGCGTACCATCAGGACGGTACGGGCAAGGCAGCGTGCCTGCCAGCAGATGTACTTGGTGCTTTGCCGCCAGCTGCGCCAGCGTGCTTGAGAGCGCGTCAAACTGCGCGGCGGTCGCCGATTGCGCGCCCATGCTGCAACAGTTTTCAGGCAGTACCACCAGCTGTGCGCCTTGCGCGCTTGCATCCGCAACCGCCTGCGTGATGACCTCAAGATTGGCGCGGCGGTCTTGTTGACTGTTTAGCTGCACCGCTGCAATGGATAGTGGCTCATGGGTAAAATGCTGCATAATATTCCTTATGTAATCGCATTAAATATAAAAATAAGATAAATTTAACAAAGATACTGGGTATCACCCGTCATATTCCTCTAGGCTAACGTATCTGTCAGAACATTAATGTTATAAAATTGCTGGCAATAGACTTATCGCACCATAACGGTCGTAAGTATGAAAACGCAGCCATCATTGATAAAAAACAAGCTGCAAAGCGCGCGCCCGTGGATTGTGCGCGAAGTTTGTTAAGATAGAAATTATCGTAGCAACATGGGCGCAAAAAATGCTATCGTCATGAGCGCATAAAACCACTCAGAAAAACCTGCGCCTTATAACAATAATCGCCGCACAGATGCGCCCATCGTCAAACAACGGAGTGTAATAAACCTGCCATGAGTATGTCATTTGGACTGACAGCCACATTAAGCACCTCGCAAAAGCTGACCCCGCAGATGCAGCAAGCCATCAAACTGCTGCAACTCTCAAGCTTGGAGCTGGCGCAAGAAGTGCAGGCCAAGCTTGACAGCAATCCGTTATTAGAGCGCATTGAAGACGAGCACGACTCAAGCGCACCTTTGCATGAAGACAGCCAAAGCAGCCTTGAGGCGTGGAACAACACCGCAAGTACCGAGCGCGCATCGTCAGTCTCACTCGATGATGGGGCAGAGGCGGTGGCAGACAGCCTAGACAAGTTGCAACAAGGCACGCTCGATGAGGATGCCTCAGACGTGGCGTTCGGTACAGGCGAGGGCTTTGAACATATGGATGGCTTTAGCACCCTAGATATTGGTAGTTTGCCGCGCAGCACAGTGTCCCTTGATGACGACTTGGACAGCTATCAAGGGGCAACGAGTGCTTGTATTCAAGACCACGTGCGCTGGCAGCTGAATTTTAAGCGCCTATCTGCCAATGACGTGCTCATCGCTGATTATCTGGTCGATGCGATGGATGACATGGGTTTTATTGACATTAATATGGAGGAGTTGCTGCGCAGCTTTGAGACCATGGCGAGCTTTTATCAGTGGGAGTCGAGTATTGATGCCGATGAAATCATCGCCGTACTGCACATCATTCAATCTTGCGATCCGCTTGGGGTGGGCGCGCGCTCACTGACCGAGTGCTTAAGTATACAGCTTGCGCGCTTGGATACCGACACGCCGTATCTTGAGCATGCCAAAAAGCTCTTGACCGCGACCGAGCACTTGACCACCAATAACATCAAGGCACTGACCGAAGCCACAGGGTTACAGCCTGAGCACATTACCCCAGCGCTGCAAGTGCTGCGCACCCTAAACCCGCACCCTGGTCAAGCGTTTTACCACGCTCAGCCCGACCACATGCAAGCGCCCGACAGCTACGACATCCCAGACGTATTGGTGACGCCTGTACGCGGGCAGGGCGCGAGCGACAGTGACGCCACAGGCTGGCACGTGCGCCTAAATCCTGACACCTTGCCCAAGCTACAGGTCAATCAAGAATACGCAAACCTCATCAAGCGTGGCGATGACAGCCCCACCAATCAGTATCTAAAAACGCACCTGAGCGATGCACGGCTGTTTATCCGCAGCATCGAAGAGCGCAACCAAAACTTGCTGCGCGTTGCCAGTAGTATCGTCAGACGCCAGCAGGCGTTTTTGGTACATGGGGCGACCGCCATGCAGCCTTTGATTTTAAAAGACATTGCCGAAGAGCTGTCATTGCACGAGTCCACCGTCTCACGCCTGACCACCAGTAAAAGCATCCTAACCCCGCAAGGGCTGTTTTCGCTCAAGCATTTTTTCTCCTCGCACGTCAGCAGCAGCGATGGCGACATCTCTTCAACCGCCATCAGCGCCATGATTAAGCAGATGATTCAACAAGAAAACCCCAAAAAACCGCTGTCCGACAGCCGCATTCAAGCCGCACTGCTCGCCGATGGTATTGACATCGCACGGCGCACGGTCGCCAAATACCGCGAAGCGATGAACATCGGCTCCTCGACCCAGCGTAAACAAAAATACTGACCGAGTATCGCTGGTAATTTTCCTTATAAAAATTCATTGATATAAAAAGGGCGGTGCTGTCTGGCTATCGCCCTCTTACTTATGAGTATATGGGCTTGATGCAGTGATTGGCGGGCTTATTAAATGGTAAAAAGGGGAGCACTCACGGACGATAGACGCCAAGTTTACTGTTAATAAATGAGTGAATAAAAAACAAAAATTCCTGATTATATACATTTTGAAAAATAACAAAAGTATCAGTTACAATTGATTACAATATAGGCTCTTGTCAGCGCGCTTGATTCATGACAAATTAGAGACACATCAATAGCAAGACGCCATATCCCAAGATATGTTCGTACTTAGCGTAATGACAACCGACATACCGCGACATAACAACAAAGGCGAATAGCCATACAGCGGATGACTACAACAGCTATTGATGCGGTCAGATGTTAAGCAGATATGTGATGCATCTTTGAAATACAGCAATAAATATAAGGACAAGCATATGAATGTTTCTATCAGTGGTCACCATATCAGTGTTACCGAAGCCATGGACAGTGCAGTACGCGATAAGCTTAGCAAAGTAGAGCGCCATTTTGATCAGATTCAAAGTATTCAAGTGATTTTGTCTCTTGACAACAGCGGCGCCAGCGATGGCGGGAAAAAGAGCCACAAAGCTGAAGCCATCTTACGTGCATCGGGTCAAGAAATGTTTGTCCAAGCCTACGACGATGATATGTATAAAGCCATTAATGAGATGGCGGACAAGCTCGATAGACAGGTACGCAAATACAAAACCCGCTTAGAGCGCAAAAAAGGACGCGGCGGACGTTATGAAGATTTGGACATGGTGGAAGCAGCGCCAATTGCATAAGGACATGTTTTCGGACGCGGCTCACACAGAGTGAGTTGTATAATCAATGATGAGCGTAGAGGAGGCAAAGTAGTTTTAGCATTTGTTTTTTTAGCGCCATAGCAGTCAGATGGCATTCATAAGAAAGTTCATGTCATACTATATTTTTCCATTCATCATAAATAAAGACCTCAATCGCCAAACGATTGAGGTCTTTTAATATGCATCGTCTTTTAATAATTACAGTAACGGACATAGAGTCGCAAGTAAAACAGCGCTATAAGGCAGTCCGAACAGTTTGAATCGCTACTAATCAATCGATGCTTTACAGCAGATACTAGCCGCCACCGACCGCTTGTACCACTTCGATGTGCATGCCTTCAACAATGCGCAGCTGCGTCAGCTCACTTTTTGGCGTCAGCTCGCCATCGACTTCAACGGCGTAGCGCCCTGTGCTGAGCCCCAGCTCATTGATGACCAGCTGTACGGTCTGGTGCGTGGTCTGTAAGGTTTTGCCATTGACGGTGATGGTGGGCATAACGCGCTGTCCTTTATGATAAAAAGTGGGTCCTGTGCTCAGTGTAACAAAAATTTTAACGTGCCAAGCGATAACTGCTCACCGCCAGCCACAACCATCCGAGAATCATCAGTGTGCCGCCAATCGGCGTAATCGCGCCCAGCCAGCGCGGCGCATCCAGTGTCATGGCATATAGACTGCCTGTAAAAATCAGCATACCAATCTGTATCAGCCAAGCGCTGGCAGCCGACGCGTAGCCAAGGCGCAGCAGCAAGCCAAGCAACAACAAGCCCAAAGCATGAATGAACCAATACAGCGTGCCGGTATGCCACCACTCTAGCTGCTCGGCGCTGACCATGGATTTGAGACCATGAGCGCCGAACGCCCCGCAACCTACGGCCAGCGACAGATTGATGGCAGCGATGGTTATCCAGTTGAGCATAGCGACTCTCTTGTTGTGTGGTGGCTTATCGTTCGGGTGGTTTGATGGTTTATGCGTGTGCCGTTAACGTACATCGTCAGGCAGTATCACGCTATCGATGGTCATGGCATCACGGATTTTGTCCATGGCATTTTTTTCAATCTGCCGCACACGCTCTGCTGAGATGGAGTAGACCGCCGCCAGCTCATGCAAAGTAGACTTTTGCTCAGCCAGCCAGCGCTGCTCGACGATATCGCGTGAGCGGTCATCTAAAGTATCCATCGCTGCACTCAGTGCCGAGGCGTTATTCTCTTCCCAATCCGACTCTTCGACCATCTCCGCAGGGTCGATGTCATCTTCTAAGAACAGCTGCGGCGCGTAACGACCGTCATCATCATCACTCGATTGCGTCTCAAATGAGGCATCGTACGAGGTCAGGCGCGACTCCATCTCCAGCACTTGCTTGCGCGTGACGTTCAAATCTTTAGCAATCGCGTCCGCTTCTTCAAGCGTCAGTTGGTTGTTGGTTTTTTTTAGGCTGCGCAAGTTAAAAAACAGCTTACGGTGCGCTTTGGTGGTCGCCACTTTCACAATACGCCAGTTGCGAATCACAAACTCGTGAATCTCCGCCTTAATCCAATGCACAGCAAAGGATACCAAGCGCACGCCTTTATTGGGGTCAAAGCGCTTGACCGCTTTCATCAGTCCCAAATTGCCTTCTTGAATCAAGTCCGCTTGTGGCAAGCCGTAGCCTGAATAGCTGCGCGCGATATGAATCACGAAGCGCAGATGCGACATGACGAGCAGGCGCGCCGCTTCGACATCGCCATCATCATAATAGCGGTGCGCAAGCTCTTGCTCTTGGGTCGGGGTCAAAATCGGAATCTGGTGTACGGTATTGATATACGCGCCCAGATTGACCCCTGGCGCAGATAAGTGGGTCGGCATCGAGGGCACCAAGTCCCGCGTGCGCATATCGCTCAAGGTCTCAGCATCATAAAGCGCTGGGTTCGCCTTGTTCGTCTCGGTGGTGTCATTGGTGGCTTTTTGGGTCACCGCATCAGAGGGAGTAGTCATATCTTTGACCTTAATCAAATCAGAAGTCGTATCAATACATGGCTTGCTTGTCTATCAAAATATACGGTAAGCCGCTATCGTACTGGTGATGCGCACAGAGCGCACGTATCGTTATGCATTGTTGTTGCTGTTATTCAAAAGGGTGTTACCGTCGTTATATAAGAAGTTTAACAGTTGGGGTGCTGCGTGCTTATTCATTTTATCAATAAAAGCGTTATGAATATCAGGACATAACGCTATGATAAATAAAATAATGTCATGCTATTGATTGTAAAGGATAGCTGCATTTATTTACTATCGGTTTTAGTAATGATGAAGTGAAATATTGTATCGGTCGCCGACGCCGTATTGCTGCCTGTATCTGCTGTGTTGGTCTGGGCGTTGACCTGCAAGCGGACATCAGGGGTCTGCGCGCAAAAGGCGACCATGTCCGCGCGTGAATTGGGGTCGGTGGCAAGGACATATACCGAATCGCCTACGGCTACTTGGCGCAAGGCGACTTTGGTTTTAAGTAGCGGCATGGGGCAGGCAAGCGTACGCCCATCGACCAAGGCGGTAATGGTAATCGCCGCGTCTGTTGAGCTTTGCACGTTGTCATCGGGCGCTTTTTGTAGCACGGCCAGCCAGTCGCGGACAGTCGCCTCAGTCTCAAGAGAAAGCGTGGCGGCGGGCAATATAGAGCGTGCTGACATAAACCAATACCTGTATTCATAAAAATTGCTGTGCGCTGCTGATCAGTTGCTGGGTAGGCACTTCGCGTTATTCGAGCGTTATTCGAGCGTTATTCGAGCGTTATTATAACAAATCTTGCCCGCCGTGCGCGGACTGTGGCGATGTATCGCGTGCCAAGCAGGTGTCCATTTAACGCTTGTAAAGTGGCATGGTATTAGCTATGGTGAGAGGCAAAATATGCCATGCGTCGTGGCTAAGTGTTTGTTTTTATTCATAAGGATGCGCCTGTGATTGCTTATCATACCAAAGGGTTTCGCACCGTGTTGCGCCCTGTAGCGCGCGCAGCACTGCTGCTCACCGCTGCCAGTGCGTGCACGATAGTCAGCGCCGAGACGCGCGCATGGCAACCATGGCAGATGCCTGAAGACAACAGCCTGCGCGTGCCCAGTTTGCAAGGGGATGGGCTGAGCTTTGCAGACAGACGGCAAAATCAGGTAATGGGTGAGTGGGCGCTACGTACCATCAATGGGCACACCAAGATGCTGCATGACCCGTGGGTACAGGAGGTCATTACCAATATGACATGGCGGCTCAATAGCGAGGTGCGCCAGCAAGCGCCATTAGCGACCGTCATTATCGACAATCCCAACATCAATGCCTTTGCCGCCCCTGGCGGGGTGATTGGTATCAATACGGGTACGATTCTGGCGGCAGACAGTATGGATGAGCTGGCGAGTGTCATCGCGCACGAAGTGGCGCACGTCAGCCAGCGTCATTACGAGCACGGCGATGATGCGCGTCGTCAAGCGATGCTGATGCAAATCGGTGGCATGCTCGCTGCGATTGCCGCCTCGGCGGTCGATGGTGACGCGGCCGCCGCCGTTATGATGGGCTCACAGACCGCGGCGATGAACAATGCCATGGCCTTTAGCCGCAGCAATGAGCGCGAAGCTGACCGTATAGGCATGGACATCATGACCCAAGCGGGCTACGACCCACGCGCGATGCCGCGCTTTTTTGCAAAAATGAGTCAAAACAGCGAGCTGAATCAGGTCAAAAACCAGTTTTTACCCAGCTTTGTGCGCTCGCATCCGCAAAGCACTGAGCGCCTAAGCGACGCGCAAAGCCGCGCCCAGCAGTACCCAAGTGCTTCCCTAAGCCAGCAAGCCCGCCATCAGGTGTTGTTCGACATGCTTTATTGGCGCGTGCAGCAATTGGGCTCAGAAGCTTCCAAGACCGCGCTCACCACCGCCGCGAACAACAGCACGGGCGCAAAAATGGCGCTGATGCTGTGGCATGCTGAGCACCAAGACTTTGCTGCAGCAAACGAGCTGTATCAGTCCTTAAAAGCCAAAGCCGCCACCCAGTCTGAGCTGGAGCCGCTACTGAGCATCAGTTACGCAGAAGTATTGAGCGAGCAGCAGCAGTGGGACAAAGCCGCTGAGCTGTTATCTGTACAGCAGCGCACGTATCCTGAGCGCCGCGATTTGCGCTTGTATCTGGCAGAGGCGCTAATAGAAACCAGCCGTGTCAATGAGGCCAGCGCCTTGCTCAAGCCGCTCATCCAAGCAAAGCCCACCGACCGTGCGGCATGGCAGGCGCTACAACGGGTTCATGAAAAAATCGCCAAAACCACAAGCGATGCCGCCCTTGCCAATATCGCCACCATCAATGCGCTGCGTTATCGCAGTCACGACCAGCTGTGGAGTGGACGCTACGACGCAGCGCTGGTGTCACTTACCCAAGCGCAGCGCTTGGCGACAGCAGCAAGCAACACCAAAAGCTTGCTGCCCATCATCAATCAAGACATCAAAAATGTAAAAACCGCCAAAGACTATCAGCCTTAGACGCTGTACAGCATGGTATTTTGCGCATTCAACAGCGCATAAAAAAGCCAAAAGGGACACGCAATACGCGACCTGCCTTTTGGCTTGTTTTATTGACTGCTTATTCGCTTATGGCGTCGTCATTACCCTTGCAAGGCTTGTTTGACTTGGGCAGAGATAACGGCAGGGTCAGCGCGACCCGCGGTTTTCGCTTTTAGCTCGCCCATGACTTTGCCCATATCGCGCATTGAGGTTGCGCCTTGCGCTTCGATTTCGGCAGTGACGAGGGCTTGAACCTCATCTAGGCTCATTTGCTGCGGCATGAATTCATTGATGATATCAATCTCAAACTGCTCTTTACTTGCCAAGTCTTCACGACCGTTTTCGGTAAAGATGTGCAGTGATTCTTGGCGCTGTTTGAGCTGCTTTTGTAGTACTTCCAGCACTTCGGCATCTGTCAGGGTGGTCTGACGGTCAATCTCAATCTGTTTGATGACGGCTTGGACATTACGGAGTACTTTTACGCGCTCAAGCTCGCGGCCTTTCATGGCGGTTTTGATGCTGTCGGTCAGTTGTTGTTTTAAATCGCTCATGCCAGTGGCTTTCCTTATAGCTAATAAAAAAGTGCAAACCCTCAGCGCACGCCGCCAAAGGTCGTTCAGTGACAAAAAGTGTAGCACAAAAAACGCCACTGATATCAACAGATAGCAGTGGCGCAGATATGGGGGCAATATACGCTGTGTTCTGCAACATCTTATCGGTTAAGCGCGTTTATCAGCGCAAAATAAGATGCAGGCAAACAAATCAGTTGTAAGAGTTACGCTTAATGTCTGATGCGTGGGTCATGTCCGTGTACGTTTATATACATAGCAACGAAGCAAACCAAACTGCCCGCTGACACGAATGTCAGTACTGGCGTAAATTAGTATTTACGAGTAGTACGGATGGTGTCGCGTTGCAATTTTTTCTTATAACGCTTAACCGCAGCGGCTTTTTTGCGCTTACGCTCTTGCGTTGGCTTTTCATAAAACTCACGCTTACGTACGTCTGATAGAACGCCAGCTTTTTCACAAGCACGCTTGAAACGACGGATAGCGATATCAACTGGTTCGTTTTCTTTAACCTTTACTGCAGGCATGTAAACTCCTTATGAGTGAGAGATGAGGGCATTGGCTTGGCTGTGTATTAGTATTTAGCCGTGAGGTCTCAAATCAAGGCATCAGCTCAAACCAGAACAATCTTGCGCAAGGGGCACAAGGGTGCGTATTTTAGCCAAAATGCCACACAAAGTCAACACTTTTTGCCACAAGGGCAGTGCCGATACGCTCGGCAATTATGTTTAAAAACAAGACGATACTGCCTGCGCTGGCCTCTAGGCAAAACCGTTGCAATGCGCGTTAAAAAGTGGCGGCAATGAACGCAAGAACAAAATATCTGCGTATTTTAAGCGTTTATCTGTTGTCATAGATGGCAATAACAAACATGCCAGATGGTGGACAGCGCGTGGCTTTTAGCGATGATTTACCAAAAAAACAGTGGTTTTTTGCGGTCGGTAGATTTTTGCTAAAAACCCACACTGCAATAACGACTATTATCGACTTTGTGCTATGATAGCCGCCATATGCCAGCAGGCATGGTTATGCTTTTTGGTTACTGAATTTGAGGACATGAGTATGAGCAACACACTAAAGCAAACGGCACTATGGGCAGCATTGGCAATCACCGCTGGGCTGGGTATCAGCGCTTGTGGTGGCAGTGAGCATGAAGAAGTAAAAGCGGTCGATATGGTCGATGAAGCGGCGGCGCTTGCGCGTAAAAATGCGCCTGAAGCTGAAGACATGGGCTTTGAAGAAACCTCAGCCACGGCAGTTGCTGATAATGCAACCGCTGCCGACGAAGCAGGCGCAACAGAAAGCGAAGCGATGAGCGCCGAGCAAGAAATGACAGGCGATACGGCAGAAGCCAGCGCGGATGACAGTGCAGCGGCGCCAGCAGCAGAGGCTGAAGCAGACGCCAGCGCTGATAGTGATGCGCCAGCGACAGAAGACGCACCAGCGGACGCAGCAACCGCACAATAAGCGGCTCAATCTATCGTCTGTCAAATGGATGGGCAGCAGGGGGTAATATGACGGCAATAAAGTATCAGCGCTATGGTCTGGTATTGGCACTGGCAATCGGTGGCGGATTACTGAGCGCCTGCGGTGAGACGCCCCCAGCTGCGAGCGAGACGACGAGCGATGCGCCTGCAACATCTGAAGCGGCAGATGCTACGACCGCGCCAAGTGCGGACAGCGCGGAGATGAGCACTGAAAATACGGCAGCGCCAGTAGCAGAAGAAGAGACGACCGCAGCAGAAGGTACGCCTGACGGGGCAGACTCGACGGCGACGGCAAATGATGCCAATTCGGTTGCGACCGATAGCGCGCCATTATCTGCCGAGGCAGGCAAAACGCTGTATGAAACGCGCTGCAAAATCTGCCACGAAAGCGGCATGCTAAACGCACCAAAGCTGAGTGATACCGCTGCATGGGCGCCGCGTTTGGCAAAAGGCAAAGAGACGCTGTATCAGCACTCAGCCAATGGCTTTAATAAAATGCCCGCGCAAGCAACCGACGAGGTCAGCGCCGCTGAGGTACATGCGGCGGTGGACTATATGGTCGCGGCAGTAAGCTGATATCGCCACGCAAAATTTGCTAAACTGACCGTCATTGTAGCGTGCAATGGCGGTTTTTTTGTGCCGCTTGGCGGTGATTGAGAATAACGCGTATTGGTGTTGTTCTAACAGATAAGATAAAGGCAAAGGCATGAAAGTATTGGGTTTAGAGACCTCGTGTGACGAGACGGGCTTAGCGATTTTTGACAGTGAAGCGCAGCACAGTAGCAATCAAGGGCTGCTCGGGCAAGTATTGTATTCACAAATTGAGCTGCACGCGACCTATGGCGGCGTGGTGCCTGAGCTGGCAAGCCGCGACCATATTCGCAAGCTCGTGCCGCTCTTTGATGAGCTGCTCGCGCAGTGCAAGATAGACAAATCAGAGATTGATGCCATCGCCTATACCAAAGGTCCTGGGCTGATTGGCGCACTCATGACGGGCGCATTGTTTGGGCGCACGCTGGCGTATGCGCTGGATGTTCCCGCCATTGGCGTACATCACATGGAAGGGCATTTGCTGGCGCCATTGATGGGCGCGAATGCACCAGCGTTTCCTTTTGTGTCTTTGCTGGTCTCAGGCGGGCACACGCAGCTGATTGCCGCACATGGCATCGGTCAGTATGAGATATTGGGCGAGTCGATTGACGATGCGGCGGGTGAATGTTTTGACAAGGCAGCAAAAATGCTCGGCTTGCCGTACCCTGGCGGTCCAAACATCGCCAAACTTGCAGAGACGGGCAACCCAAATGCTTATGACTTGCCGCGCCCGATGCTGCATCGCGGTTTAGACTTTTCTTTTAGTGGTATGAAAACAGCGGTACACAACCTGATTAAAGACACCAAAGGTGCGGACAGCGACCCCTACGTGCGCGCTGATATCGCCGCAAGTTTTCAGCATGCGGTGGTGGATACGCTGGTCAAAAAATGTGTGAAAGCGCTGAAGCAAAGCGGTATGCAGCGCTTGGTGATTGCAGGTGGCGTCAGTGCCAATCAGCATTTGCGTGAGACGCTAGAGACCGCCCTTCGCAAGATTGGCGCAAGCGTCCATTACGCGCCGCCTGCACTATGTACCGATAATGGCGCAATGATTGCCTACGCAGGGTATCAGCGTTTGCAAGCGGGCATGTGCGATGATTTGGCGGTCAGCTGCGTGCCGCGTTGGCCTTTGACCGAATTGCCGCCGATTGATGCGGATAGCGACACCGATACTGATATTGATATTGAGACAACGATTTAATGCAGTGGCTTGCCATCGGTTTGGGCGCAGGACTTGGCGCGTGTTTGCGTGCACTTTTAGCCCGTCTTAATCCTGTGCATCACTGGATACCGCTTGGCACGCTGGGCGCGAATATCTTGGGTGGTTTGCTGATTGGCGCGGCGCTGGTTGTCTTTGAGCGTTTGGGCGCAGGCTGGTCGCCCAATCTTCGCCTATTTGTGATTACTGGGTTTTTGGGCGGCTTGACCACCTTTAGTACCTTTAGCGCTGAGGTGTTTACCTTTTTAAATGCAGGCAAACTCTTGGCAGGGCTTGGGCTCATTGGGTTGCATGTGGGCTTGACTTTGATGGCAACGGCGATTGGCTTTTATCTGTGTAAAAGTATGCTATAAGGCAAAGCGTCTCCTGATGGGCAATGGACGCTTGATGGACAGGATGACCGCGATGGATGGCAAGCTGATATTTTATGTGGTGATTAGTCTGCTCGGCGGGGCAATCGTGCCGTTGCAGCTGGCGATTGTGAATGCGTTTCGCGAATCGACACAAGCGACGCAAATACAGTCGACGTTCTACTTGTATGTGGGCGGGATGCTGGCGTCTTTGCTGTTGTGTTATGTGATGGATGGCGGGGTCAAGCCGCCCGCCGTTGGACAAGCCAGCTGGTGGATGTGGCTGCCAGGGTTTTTGGGCAGTTTTTATATTCTGTTTATGTTTATCGCCGCACCAAAAATAGGCGCGAGCAATACCTTGCTGTGGGTATTTTTGGGGCAGATGTATATTGCAATATTGCTCGGGCTGACAGGTTGGTTTGGACTGGAGGTGCGTCCCATCAGCATGAGCAAAGTCATCGGTCTGCTGCTCGTCACCGCAGGTGGGCTGACCATGATTTATGGCGAAGCCAAAGGCGTATAAGCACTTTTTAAGCCGTCACAAAGGCTTTGAGATGTTGTCCAGCAAGCTTGCGAAGCCCTGCATATAGGCGGTGTCTTTGCTCGCGGTGCGCGTCGCGGCATACAGCTGGCAATACACACCTTCCCCAAGACGACGCGAGACAACCCAGCCTTTTTTCTCATACTCATGCACCACCCAATCGGGCAAAGCGGCGACACCGCGTTCGCTGGCGACCAGCTGAATCAGCATCGCCGTCAGCTCTGTGGTGCGCATGCGCTTAAAGCTGGCGTGCGCGGGGGTCATAAACTTGGCGATGATGTCGAGGCGTTTGGCTTCGACAGGGTAGGCGATGAGCGTCTCATGCACCAAGTCATCGGGCACGACCGCACGCTTGGCGGCTAAGGGGTGCGTGGGCGAGAGTACCAAGCGGCTTTCGTATTCAAACAGCGGCTGATAGCTGAGACCGTCAATCGGCAGGTTGCTGGTGGTGATGAGCAGGTCGATATCGCCCTCTAACAGCAAATGATGCGGCTCAGGCTCAAAACCTGTGGCAAAATCCAACTCGACATCCGACCATTCGCGGCGGTATTGGTTCAAAATCGGCATCAGCCAATCGAAGCAGCTGTGACATTCAGACGCCAGCCGCAGACGCCCCGCCTGCCCATAGGCTAGGCGTTTTAGATTGGCTTTGGTGCGCGTGACTTGCGGCAAGATACTGTCCGCGAGCGCCAGCACGGTCTTGCCTGCGGGGGTAAAGGTCAAGGGGCGGGTACGCCGATTGACCAAACTGATGTCGTAATAATTTTCCAGCTCTTTTAGCTGATGCGATACCGCAGAGGCGGTCACGTGGAGTTCATCAGCAGCCGCGGCAAGCGACCCATGCGCCCGCAGCGCCGTCAAGGTATGAAGATGTCGAAGTTCGAGCATAGATAAACAAACCGCTAAGCTGAAAAAAAATCATTATAAAGCAATATACTACTGGTTTTCACGCAAAAAGTCAGCGTTTGCGCAGCAGCCATTGCGACACCACGACCAATACCAAAGACGCGAGCAGCAGCAAGCTGCCCACCGCATTGACCTCAGGTTTTAGCCCCACACGTACCATCGAATAAATCCGCAGCGGCAAAATCTCATAGCTCGGACCCGTGACAAACGTCGAGACCACCACATCATCGAGCGACAAGGTAAAGGCAAGCAGCCAGCCTGCCAGCACCGCAGGGAATATCACAGGTATCAATACCGTGCGTATCATCACCGATTCGGTCGCGCCCAAGTCGCGCGCCGCCTCAAGCAAGCGCTCATCCAAACTGCTCAAGCGCGCAAACACCGTAATCACCACAAAGGGTAAGCAAAAGGTAATGTGCGCAATCAACAGCGACACAAAGCCGAGCTGCAAGCCGACCAGCAAAAACAATACCAATAAAGAGATGGCAAGCACAATCTCAGGCGACATCATCAAAACAAACAATAAGCCTTGGAGCAGCCCCTTACCGCGAAAGCGATAACGGTGCAGCGCGAGCGCCGTCAAGGTGCCAATCAAAGTAGACACACTCGCCGCCACCAAGCCGAGCACAATCGAATGCCCAAAGGCATCGACCATCGCTTGATTGTTAAACAGCGACTCATACCATTTGAGGCTAAAGCCGCCCCAGTGGTAGCCGATTTTGGATTCGTTAAACGATAAGACCACCAATACCAAAATAGGAATGTATAACAGCGCATACACCAGCGTCAGATAGCCGCGCCCCAACAAGCGGGTAAAGGTGCGCGCGTTTGCAGAAGTCTTCGCCATTATGCCACCTCGTTAAAGTCGGTTTTGCCAATACGGCGACTGCTCGCGCGATACGCCAGCAATAAGATTGCCATCGCGACGGTCAACAGCACGCTGGCTGCCGCGCCAAACGGCCAATCACGCGCGTCCAAAAATTGATTTTTAATGATATTACCGACCAATAAATTGCGCGAGCCGCCCAGAATATCGGCGACATAAAACATCCCCATCGCGGGCAATAAGACCAGCAGCACGCCTGAGAGTATCCCTGGCGTGGTCAATGGCAAAACAATGTGCCAAAAGGTCTGGCGCTTGTTTGCGCCCAAATCCTGTGACGCAAGCAGCATGTCTTCACGCAAATCAGTGAACACCGCATACAAAGGCAGCACCATAAACGGAAACAATAAATACGTTAAGCCCGCTATCACCGCGCCTTGGGTATATAAAATATCTAACGGCGCATCAATGATGCCAAGCTTTTGCAATAGCGTGTTAATCAGCCCGTTATTGGCAAACAGCAATTTGAGCGCGTAGGTACGCACCAAAGAATTCGTCCAAAACGGCAAAATCAGCAGCAGCATGAGT
Source organism: Psychrobacter aestuarii (assembly GCF_904846035.1). Taxonomy (GTDB): domain Bacteria; phylum Pseudomonadota; class Gammaproteobacteria; order Pseudomonadales; family Moraxellaceae; genus Psychrobacter; species Psychrobacter aestuarii. Next base: position 1,235,265 of record NZ_CAJGYT010000001.1, on the reverse strand, counting down.
ATCGGCTGCACGCGCGGCTTGGCACGTGAAATCAGCCACGCAAACGGATAGCCGAACAGCAAGCATAAAATCGTGGTCAGCCCCGCCATCCATAAAGAGTGCATAAACACATCAAAATACAGCGGGTCAATCAGACGGATGTAGCTGCCGATATTGAGCGGCATGTCCACAAACTGACTGGGGTCACGACTAAAAAAACTGACCGCAATCACCAAAATATTGGGTATCAGCGCAAATATCAGCAGCCAACCCCAAATCAGCCATAAGGTCGCGGTGCGAAACGGGCTGGACTTGTGCAAACGTGCGCCCGCCATCAGATGCTATCCTTAGCCATCAAGGCTTCTGTACTGCTCGGTTCAGTCTCCGCCAACAGCCACTCCCAGCCATCGACCCACGCGACCTTGACGCGCTCGCCAAGCTTATAATCAAAGCTCGGGTCGTCTTCATCAAAAAATTCCGACGCCTTGACCACGCGCCCATCGTCCAGCTCAATGATGGAATCAAGCGTACTGCCTTTATATTGACTGTCAATCACTTGCCCGAACAGCCCGTGATGCGTGTCATCAGCGGCATCATAAATGCGCAAATCCTCTGGACGCAGCAAGAGACTGACCGCATCGCCCACCGCCACATCGAGTGCGTGCGCGGGGCGGCGCACATTGCGGCGTAGGGCAGCGCTATCGGCATCGCCCTGTAGTGTCACTTCGATGCGTCCGTTATTGACCACACCGTTGCGGTCGGGCGCGTCAGGGTGCACCGCATCGACCGTGGCGGTAAATAGGTTGGTCTCGCCGATGAATTTTGCGGTAAATAAATTGGCAGGGGTTTCATAAATCTCAATCGGCGTGCCAATCTGTTCAAAGCGTCCGCCTTTCATCACTGCGATGCGATCAGACATCGACAGCGCCTCTTCTTGGTCGTGGGTGACGAACACAAAGGTAATGCCCAGCTCGCGCTGTAAGCGTTTGAGCTCCGATTGCATTTGCAGGCGCAATTTGTGGTCGAGCGCGGAGAGGGGCTCATCGAGCAACAGCAGCTTGGGGCGATTAATCACCGCGCGCGCAATCGCCACCCGCTGCTGTTGTCCGCCTGACAAATCTTGCGGCTTGCGGTTTGCCAAGTGCGTCAGCTGCACCATCTCTAGCATGGCTTGCACGCGGGTCTTAATCTCGGCTTTGGCGACTTTTTTGATTTTTAGGCCATAGCCGATGTTTTCTGCCACCGTCATGTGCGGAAACAGCGCGTACTGCTGAAACACGGTATTAATCGGGCGCTTGTCCGCAGGTAAGCCCGCCATCTGTTGCCCATCGAGCACAATCGCGCCCGCGTCAGGCTGCTCAAAGCCTGCGATTAAACGCAGCAAGGTGGTCTTGCCGCACCCTGAGGGACCAAGTAAGGTCAAAAACTCACCTTGCTTAATATCTAGGTGAATATCGGTCAACACCTCGGTGCTGCCAAAGCTTTTTTTGAGTCCTGTGACCTGTAGCAAAGTATCGGCTGCGGCAGCGGCGGACGGTGGCTGTTGCATGACGGCAAGCTCCTAAAACATATCAAGGCGTTGAGCGCTGATTGATGGGTCGTGGGGTAAAAATATCAAGGGCGGTGCTGAATGATGGTCGCGCCGCTAGTATAACAAAGCTTGCGCCCAACACGGTTTGCCATACGTAGCGCGTGGCAAATTCGACTACAAAACGCGCATTCTGTTTGGGCAATGATTACGATACAATCTTTTGTTAACATTGTATGCGTGCATGACTGTTCACTCATTGATGGAGCATGCTATTTTTTCTTTTAAATACCTGAAGGATACCTTATGACAGACCGTAAACGCCCTACCTCTGGACAAGAAGCCCTTGAACTGCTCAAAAATGGTAATGAGCGTTATGTCACCAGTCTGACCAGCACCGACCCGATGACCCAAAAACGCCCTGAGCTGGTGGACAAGCAAGAGCCGTTCGCCATCATCCTTGGCTGCTCGGACGCGCGCGTTCCTGTAGAGATTGTCTTTGACCAAGGTTTGGGCGATTTGTTCGTGATTCGTGTGGCGGGCAACATCGTTGCACCCTCACAGATTGGCTCGATTGAGTTTGCCGCCGAGCAGTTCGGCACTCAGCTGGTTGTCGTGCTTGGGCATTCGCATTGCGGCGCGGTCACCGCGTGCGTGGACACCATCTTAAACCCTGAGCAAAACTACTCACCGAACTTGCAGTCTATCGTGGACCGTATTCGCCCAAGCGTCTACAACCTGTATGAGCTCGCCTCAGCGACAGGTCAAGACGTCGATACTGATAAATTGGTCGATAGCTCTATCCGTGCCAACGTACGCATGTCGGTCAGCCAGTTAAAGCACGGCTCGCGCATCCTAGAAGACCTGTGCGATAGCGGCAAATTGCTGATTGTCGGCGCAGAATACGACCTAAAAACAGGCAAGGTTGAGTTTTTTGAAACCTAAAAACTGCCTCTGATAGCGCACCGATTAAGCGTCTAACACTTACTTTATAAGCGCTTAATAAGTGCTTATCGCGTGCGCCTTATGTATGAGCCTTTACAAAACCACAGTCGTAAAGGCTCATTTTTTTATTATCATAAATAAAGACGCCGCCCGTGCGCCATTGTCACTGTGATTATCATTGTGATTGTCACTGTGTCTCGGTCGATATTTTTTATGACACCGATAACAACAGACAACGACACCAAAAATAAGGGAGACTTATGTCCTCAACCAATGAACAACCCAAAAACAGCATCCAAGCCGACGGCGTGCAGCCCATTAGCACGCAGACCAATGGCTTTACCTTTAACCACACCATGCTGCGCGTCAAAGACCCCAAAAAATCTTTAGCCTTTTATACAGGCGTGCTTGGCATGACCTTGCTTGAGCGCAAAAAATTCCCAGACATGGGCTTTGATTTGTACTTTTTGGCAAAGCTGACCGACGAAGAGCGCGACAACTTGCCAGCAGGTGAAGACCTTGCCATTTATGCCTTTCGCCAGCGCGGTATTCTTGAGCTGACGCACAACTACGGCACCGAAGACAAAGACGACTTTAGCTACCATGACGGCAATGCCGAGCCACAAGGCTTTGGGCATATTTGCTTTAGCGTGCCTGATTTGGACGCGGCAGTTAAATGGTTCGATGACAACAACGTCACCTTTAAAAAACGTCCTGAAGACGGCAACATGAAAAACATTGCCTTTATCAAAGACGTAGACGGCTACTGGATTGAGATTGTCCAAGCGGGCCTAATGGGCTAAATAAGCCAATAATAGTGATGCTGCTTGCCTGTGTGCCAGCAGTATCGCGACAATAATAACAATAAGTCCAAAACGACCATAAAAACGATAAGATAAGGAGCGTCAGTTTATGCCTACCTCGGATGGCAGTCTCACATTAGACAATGGATTAACGATTTATCAGCAAATTGTGCAAACGACCAATGAGCTGGGCACGGATTTTATCGAGCGTACCCCGTACTTTGTTGCCGCGCTGATTGTGTTTGCCATTTTTTGGCTGCTCTCCATTGTCTTTAAAAAGGTGATACACAAGCTTTTGGGCGCGCGCAGTCGTCACCAAAACTTGGTCAAAGTATTCCAGCGGGTGGGCGGCGCACTGATTTTATTTATTGGCGTTATGGTCGCGCTGGTCATCTCTATTCCTGGTTTTACCCCTGCCAAACTGATTGGCGCACTGGGTATCGGTTCGGTGGCGATTGGTTTTGCATTTAAAGACATTTTTCAAAATCTATTGTCAGGCATTTTGCTGCTGCTCTCTGAGCCGTTTCGTATCGGTGATCAAATCATCTCAGGCGATTACGAAGGGACGGTCGAGGATATCAAAATCCGCGCCACCACCATCAAGACCTATGACGGTCGCCAAGTAGTGATTCCCAACTCTGACCTCTATACCTCAGCGTTAACCGTCAATACCGCGTATAAGCAGCGCCGTCTACAAGTGGGTGTGGGCATCGGCTACGACGACGATATCGAGGGCGCAAAAGCGCAGATTATCCAAGCGCTTGAAGATTCAACCAGCGTATCGCGCATCCAAAAACCAAGCGTCATTGCCACAGGGTTTGGTGATTCGTCCATTGATTTGATGGTGCGCTGGTTTATTGATGATGGCACGCAAGCCAACAAAGTCGCCTCGATTCACGAAGTGATTGTGCAGATTAAATCCAAACTCGATGCTGCAGGCGTGAACATTCCGTTCCCCATTCGTACGCTAGATTTAAGCGACGCTTCTGTCGATGCGGTGGTCGAAAAACTGCATGACAAACAACAAGCCCAAAAAGCCCAAGAGAAAAAAGAGCAAGACGCACATCAGCAAAAAGCAACCGCGACGCAAGAGACACAAGATACCCAAAGCGCCATCCCTGATGACAACCTGCCGCAGCAAGGCGATTGATTGCTTCTTTAGCGCATAAAAAAACCGCTCAAGTATGCTTAGGCGGTTTTTTATTGGCAGATCTGGCTCAGATCAGCTCTCTGCGCGGTACTCGGTGTGGCATGATTTGCACGATGCACCCACTTCTGCAAAGGCAGGCTGGACATCTTCAACGCTACTTGCGCCTTGTGCTGCTTGATTAAGCGCGTCGGTGGCTTGCTTAAATTTATCCGCTTCGCTGCTAAAACCGTCCGCGTCGCTCCATACGCTATCCATCGCACCGCCTTTGGCGCTTTCATCTTGAAAATGCGTCCACGGGCTGTCGGCGCTGTCTGCCAAGAATGCGGCTTGCTCTTTAAACACTGCCGCGTCAAACGTATCAGGCGCTTTGACCATATCGCCCATGACGCCCATCGCATCGCCCCAGCTTTTCATAATGTCTTCACGAGCCTTGATGTCTGGACTCGCGGACTGGCTACAGGCGCTCAAGCCTACTGCTGCGCTGATCAGCGCCATAGTGACCGCCGATTTTACCCCGCAGGTACGATTAAATAATGACATCACAAACTCCTTAATTATAACAATACATTGTCATGGTGCAGACGCGCCGCCGCATGACAATAAAAAATGAACCGTAACCCAAACAGGTTAGGAAAAATCAAAATAGCAAACACTTGGTTAGCCCTTTTACAACACAATGTAGCCTTAACCAAAGCAAGCGAGCTATAGTAATTGCGTGCCTTTTTGTTCATGAATGGTTACTTGCCTGCGGCGGGGCAAAAAGCGATGCAGGCTGAAACAACGCAAAAAGGTCAGCACTTTCACAGCACTGACCTTTTTTATGGTAGCTTTCAGTATTGACTGATAGCATTGATTGATATTAGCTGGCTAACGGGCAGTCTTTCGTCAGCCATTCGCGCGGCTTAAGATAATAGTCGGTGAGCGCAAATTCAGGCGTACCCGCCTCAGGCTCAAAGCGATAATGCCAGCTGGCAAGCGGCGGCATACTGACCAATACCGACTCAATGCGCCCGTTACTTTGTAGCCCAAACAGTGTGCCACGGTCATAGACCAAATTGTACTCGACATAGCGTCCACGGCGATACAGCTGGAACTCACGCTGCGCCTCGGTATACGGCGTCTCGCGGCGGCGCTCAAAGATGGGCACGATGCCATCCAAATACCCTTGCCCAACCGCTTGCATAAACCCAAAACAAGTCTCAAAATCCCAGCCGCGACTTTCGGTATTCACGTCATCATAAAACAGCCCGCCAATACCGCGCTGCTCATCACGGTGACGCAGATGAAAGTACTCATCGCACCACTGCTTAAAGTCAGGATAGACCGACTCGCCGAACGGCGCGCACAAGTCATGGCAGACCTGATGCCAATGCACGCAGTCTGCCATCACAGGATAATAAGGGGTCAAGTCAAAACCGCCACCGAACCACCAAATCGGCGGTTTGCCTGCCGCTTCAGCAATGAACATACGCACATTGGCATGGCTGGTCGGTACGTTGGGGTTTTTGGGATGCACGACTAACGATACGCCCATCGCTTGGGCGCGGCGACCTGCAATGTCAGGGTGGCGCGCGGTTGCCGAGGCGGGCAGGTTGTGGACGTGGATATGGCTGAACATCACGCCTGCCTTCTCGATGACCTCGCCATCTGCCAAAACGCAGGAGCGACCGCCGCCGCCTTCAGGACGCTCCCAATTGTCAGGGACAAAGCGTGCACTACCGCCGCCAGCGCTTTCTTGCGCCTCTAATGCCGCACAGATACGTGCTTGCAAATCTAACAAAAAGGCGCGCACACGAGCGATGGCTTCGCTGTCAGGTACGCCAGCGGGGTCGTGTTGGTCTTGGGTCTGTGCGGTGGTGTCACTCATAGCGCTCGGCGGCTCCCTATAAAAAGCAGATTAAAACTCATTGTCCAGCAAGTGTCCCATACGATCACGCTTGGTGGCAAGGTAGCTGGCATTTTCATCATTGACGCCGACCAATAGCGGCACACGCTCGACCACCTCGATACCATGCTCAACCAGATACGCAAGCTTATTGGGGTTGTTGGTGATGAGGCGTACCTTATCTACCCCGACATGATCCAGCATGGGTTTGCACATATCGTAGATGCGTGCGTCTGCGGGCAATCCTAGTATTAAATTGGCATCGAGGGTATCATGACCTTGGTCTTGTAGGGCGTAGGCACGGATTTTATTGGTCAAGCCAATACCGCGACCCTCTTGGCGCAAGTACAGTATCGCCCCGCAGCCGCTTTTTTGAATGGCATGCATGGCGGCGTTTAGCTGTGGTCCGCAGTCGCATTTGAGCGAGCTGAAGGCATCGCCTGTCAAGCATTCTGAGTGAATGCGTACTAAGGGGATGGGAGGGGTGTCGGTAGGTGCGCTTTGCCTGTCGATGGGCAGCCCAACGGTCAACATCACATGCTCTTGACCTGCTTCATTTTCAAAAATATGAATATCAAACTCGCCATGACGAGTCGGTAATTTGGCACTGGTGATAAATTGATATGACATTATGTCCTACATACGGTGCAATCGCGGAATCCATCAAATCGCGATAGGTATCAAAGTGATAACAAGGTTCGATGGGGCGCACGGGGTGTGAACGGATGGGTTTGTTATAAAAACACATAAAGTTCACAGACGACGCACGATGATTGAAGCGACAGTTAAAAAAAAATGCTATTATGCCATACTATTTTGACGGATACAGTGACAAGTCTTTGTGCTTGCATTACTGTAGCGTCACCAGCCGTGATGCGCGTGCAGTCTTGATTGAGCGTTTGTGTCGGGTATAGGCGCCTGTTACACAGTCACAAACAGATAAGCTGTGTCGTCTATGCTAAAGTGCATGACGATATGATTCATAATAAATTGTCAGTAGATTGGTAGGTATCGTAAGATTTATGCAGCAGTCACCTCATCCCTCACAGTCTTGGTCACCCACATCGGCACCCGCGACAGACGCTACTGGCCTGCAACAGACATATACAGCGATACCGCATGTTCGTCCTACCACGCCGCTACTCGATACCATCGACAGTCCAGCCGACCTCTCTGCACTCAGTCCTGAGGCGCTCATCACGCTTGCAGACGAGCTGCGCTTGTTTTTATTATACTCCGTTGGGCAAAGCGGTGGGCACTTTGGTGCCAACCTTGGTGTGGTCGAGCTGACCTTAGTATTGCACTATTTATTAGACACGCCTGCGGACCAAATCGTCTGGGATGTGGGGCATCAAGCCTACGCGCACAAAATCCTAACAGGTCGCCGTGAACGCTTGACAAGTATCCGTGCTAAAGACGGCTTGACCGCCTTTCCTGAACGCGCTGAGTCGGTATACGACACCTTTGGCGTGGGGCATTCATCGACCGCGATTTCGGCAGGGCTTGGCATGAGCCTTGCGCTGCGCTACCAAAACCGCCCGCAAACGGTGGCGTGCGTCATCGGTGACGGCGCGATGACAGGCGGCATGGCGTTTGAGGCGATGAATGACGCGGTGCAACAAGACGCCGATTTATTGGTGGTCTTAAATGACAATGACATGTCGATATCGTGCTCGATTGGTGGCTTTTCGCGCCACCTAGCGATGCTGTGGGAGTCAGGCTATCAGGTCGATATTACCGAAGACGGTACGCCTGCGATTAAAAAACGCCCCGACATGCAGACCTTTGACCGCCGCAAGCGCCACACCGAGCAGCGCGCGGTACCCAAGCTAGAAGACAACCTGTTTAAAGCGATTGGCTTTACCTATTTTGGTCCTTTTGATGGCCATGATGTGCCTGAGCTGCTGCGCGTCTTAAGCCGTGCCAAGCAAGTCAAAGGTCCTGTCTTAGTCCATATTTATACCACCAAAGGTAAAGGCTTTGCGCCTGCCGAAGCTGACCCCGTGGGCTATCACGCGATTGGCAAACTGCCTGCGGACAACAGCAAAGCGGAAGCCGCGCCACAGCCTGCACCTGCTTTAAAATACTCGCAAGTGTTTGGGCAGTTTTTGTGTGACAAGGCAGAGGCGGATAATAAGCTGCTCGCCATTACCCCAGCGATGGAAGAAGGCTCGGGCATGACCGAATTTGCCAAAGCATATCCTGAGCGCTTTTTTGATGTGGCGATTGCTGAGCAGCACGCGGTCACGGTCGCGGCGGGCATGGCGACCCAAGGCGTCAAACCGATTGTGGCGATTTATTCCACCTTTTTGCAGCGCGGTTATGACCAGCTGATTCATGACGTGGCGCTACAGAATTTGGACGTAACCTTTGCTATCGATAGAGCGGGTCTGGTCGGCGAAGATGGCGCGACGCACGCGGGCGTGTTTGATTACGCGTTTTTGCGCTGCGTGCCCAATATGCTGATTGCTGCGCCCAAAGATGAAAACGAATGCTATCACTTATTAAATACCTGCTATGAGTACGAAGGCAGTACCGCCGTGCGTTATCCACGTGGCGCGGGCGTTGGTGCGCCGATTAGCCGTCCTGCCGAGTGCTATCCGATTGGCAAAGCGGTCCTAGAAGCTCAGTACGGCGATATGCAAGCGGGCACGCACATTGCGATTTTGGCATTTGGGACGATGGTTGCGGCAGCGGTAGACAGCGCCGAGCGTTTAACTGACCCAGACAGCAGCGACTTTATCGCTGATTGCGCGGTCAGTGTTATCAATATGCGCTGGGTTAAGCCACTCGATACCGAGATGCTAGAGCGTCTGATTGCCGATGGCGTCACCCATATTGTGACGGCTGAGGAGCATATGATTATGGGCGGCGCGGGCAGTGCCGTGAATGAATACCTGCTCAATGACTCAGCTGCCTATACAGCGCGTCCGTGCGTCATTTATAATATTGGCATTGACGACCGTTTTATCGCGCATGGCTCGCCTGCCGAGCAGCTGGCAGATTGTGGCTTAGATGCCGATGGCATCGTGCGCCAGATTCGTACCATTGCCGCGTAGAGGCTCAGTCTCTGTTTTGACGTGACGCTTTGTCGTGACGGTGGTTTGTTTTTATTTATATGATTTACCAAGCTTCTGTTTAGACAAATAACGGCGGCGCTGTTTGTTCGCTGTACCATATTATTTTACGTATGATGTACTGTTGATTGGCTGGGCGTGTTGACGCAGCGCGCTTGGCAACCCATCACCTACTTGCCGTAGGTGCTTATTGTTTTACAGCATGGATGATGACCACGGGGCAAGTCAGTAGTGCCTTATGGTTTGCTATGGCAAGTCGTTTCAGTACATTACTGAGGGTTGGACTTGGCGTATTTCTGTGCTGGTATGGCTGTTTTAACCCCGTTCTTCTTTCACTTTTTTTCACACAGATAGGTTATTTATGGAACCCATGGTCGTCATCGCAGCCCGCGCTGCAGAAAAAGTTGGTACTGAGATTTTACACGCGCACCAAAACCGCCACAAAATCGAATTTGATATTGAGTCAAAAGGCATTGATGGTCTGGTCACGCGCATCGACCGCTTTAGCGAAGAGCTGACGATTGAAACGCTAAAGAGCAGCTATCCCAATCATTCCTTCCTAGGCGAAGAGTTCGGCTATCAAGAAGGTCGCGGCGAAGACGCAGACTGGTGCTGGATTATTGACCCACTAGACGGCACCAAAAACTTCGTACACGGCTTGCCACAGTTCTGCGTGTCCATCGCCGTACAGCACAAAGGCGTGACCCAGCATGGCGTGGTCTATGACCCTGTCCGTGACGAGATGTTTTCAGCGAGCCGTGGTAAAGGCGCACGCCTAAACCAGCGCCGCATCAGCGTGAGCGAACGCAAAACCTTAGACGGCGGTCTATTCACCACAGGTCATCCGTACGAGCGTATGAAAGATGGCGCGCCTGTGTCTTATGCCGCTGAGCATTTTGAGAGCTTGCGCCGTGTGCACGAAGCGGGCGGTCAGGTACGCCGTTTGGGGTCAGCCGCGCTGGACTTGTGCTACGTTGCCGCAGGTCGTTTGGATGGCTATTTTGAGATGTCTATCAAGCCTTGGGACATCGCAGCGGGCGAGCTGATTGTCAATGAAGCACGCGGCGTGGTGGTTGACCATAAAGGCGCGCACGATTCTATGACCACAGGCTCTATCTTCGCGTGTAACGTCAAACTTTTAAAGCCACTCATGCAAGTGGTTGTCCCTGCTTGGAACAATGTGCTATAAGCAATCATCATTGCTAAGCAATAAAAAAGCTGACTTATGATGAGTCAGCTTTTTTTGTTTTATCGTTTTTTTTAAGTCGCGCTTTGCGGTGGTGCTGCGTCGGCAGCGTCGTCGCCCGTGTTTGCCGTATGGGTCAGGCGCTGGTTTTCCTTGGTATCGGCGGTCACGTCAGTTAAGGGTAGCGCGTCTTTACTAAGTGTTTCTAATTCCGTTAAGGCATCGTCCAATAGTGCGAGCATGTTTTGTACGTGCGGCAGTAGCTTGCTACAGGCGGTAATACCAAATTCAATCTTATCCAAATAACTGGCAAAGGTAATGTTCATGCCTTGACCGTTAAGCACCACAGAAGCGGGGTAGAGCGCGGTCATCTGCGCGCCATTCCAGTACAGGGGTTTTTTTGCGCCAGGGACATTTGAGATAATCAGGTTAAAGGCTTGTTTTTTCGGGAACAGACCCGTCAATACATTGATGCCCTCCCATGCGTAGGCAAGGGCGCTGTAATTAATCACTTGCGTTGGCGTCATGCGTCTGAATTTTTGCTTACCGCTGTTCATACTGCGGTGGATGAGCTGTACGCGGGTCAGTGGGTTGTCCAAATGCGTGCCCAAGTTGGCAAGTACGAACGACACCTGATTGCCGCCCATGCTGTCATCACGGCGCAAAGAGATGGGCACAAAAGCAATCAAAGGCTTGGTCGGCAGCGCGTCCATACTTTTTAGGTATTCACGCAGCGCGCCTGCACACACCGCCAGCACCACGTCATTGATACTGACGCCGAGCGCGTCCGATACGGTGCGAAAGCGCGCCATATCATAAGACTGCGCGGCAATACGGCGTGAGGCTGAGATACGCTGGTTTAAGATACTGCGCGGCGCATCGAGGGTGCTGACATAGTTGTCATCGCCATGATGGCGAATGGTATCGACCAGCTCGCGGCACACAGGCACGATGCTGCCGAGCTGCGCTTTGACGATGCGCCCAATGGATTTGTCTTTGGGCAAGATGTTGTCTATCTGGTTGCGGTGGCGGGTCATCAGCGACCAGACAGGCAAGGTCATCGGCTCAGTCGCCGACTGTGACAAGGACTTTTGTACCAAGCGCATGGCGGCGATGCCATCGACTAAGGAATGATGAATCTTAAAATATAAAGCAAAGCGCTCGGGGCGACCTGTCGACTCCGCTTCAAGACCCTCAATGACGTGACATTCCCACAAGGGCATGGCGCGGTCGAGCAGCCGTCCGTGCTCTTTGGACACATAGCGCAGCAGCTCGCGCACATTGGCAGGCTCAGGCAAAGCGACATGGCGAAAATGATGCTCAACATCAAAGTCATCATCTTGTTGCCAAAACATCAAGCGGTCGAGCACTTGGTTAAACGGAAAAGTCGGCGGCACATTGGAGGTCTGCATCTGGCGTACCAGCTGACCGACAAAGTCACTGCTGGTGTCGTCCGCGTCAGGCAGCTCAAACAAAAATAAACCGCCCACGTGCATGGGCTGCCTGCGTGACTCCATCCATAAAAACAACTGGTCAACGGCGTTTAATAAACGCATGATAAATCCTCAACTGTCAGCCGCCTGTGCCGCGCCTTTACTGTCGTTGTTGTTGGGCGTGGCACACGTGCGCTGATGATAGGTTATTGAAAAAAGTAGCCCGTTTGCGGTGAGCTGGCCTGCGCCATTTTGCGCATCGGCATACGTCCTGCCAAAAACGCCTCACGTCCTGCCCAGACGGCGTGACGCATCGCATGTGCCATCATGACAGGGTCTTTGGCATGGGCAATCGCAGAGTTCATCAGCACGCCATCACAGCCAAGCTCCATCGCAATCGCGGCATCTGATGCCGTGCCCACGCCCGCGTCTACAAGCACAGGCACGTTGGCATTTTCGATAATCAGGCTTAATGTGTGGCGGTTTAACAGACCCAAGCCTGAGCCAATCAAGCTGCCGAGTGGCATGATCGCCGAGCAGCCCATGCTCTCAAGCTCTTGCGCCACAATTGGGTCATCTGAGGTGTAGACCATCACTTCAAAGCCGTCATCGATGAGCACCTTTGCCGCTTTAATGGTCTCGACCACATTGGGATACAGGCTCGTCTCATCGCCCAATACTTCAAGCTTTACCAGATTATGCCCATCTAGCAGCTCGCGCGCAAGCTTACAGGTACGAATCGCAGAGTCGGCGTCAAAGCAGCCTGCAGTGTTCGGCAGGATGGTGTATTTGTCAGGAGAAATCACGTCCAATAAGTTTGGCTCGTCGGGGTTTTGCCCGATGTTGGTACGGCGAATCGCCACCGTGACAATCTCAGCACCCGAAGCCGCAATCGCCTCGCCCGTTTGCGTCAAGTCTTGATACTTGCCCGTTCCTACCAAAAGACGTGAAGAAAAGGTACGACTGCCCACAGTAAAGCTGTCATCTAACAATCGGGCATGGTCAGCGCCATAAGAAGCGGTCTGCGTCATAACAAACATCCTGATGATTTAAGTAAGTAGGGGAATAAAAACATGAGAATCATGATGAATAAACTGGGGTAAATAGTGCCATAAAGCCTGTGCTACCCCGCGCCTTGCACCCAAAGGAATGCGGTATTTATTGCAGCGCACAAAGTGGTATTATAACAAACTCAGCACGGCTTACGGACACGCGTTACTCGGCGTAACCATTTAAGTGGGGCGCGTCAGCACGGGTGTCGCCGTGACAGCCATGCGTGTTTATGCCTGATGATAGCACGGCCAATGCCTTTATTTTTGTCTTTCAGCGCACACTTTATCTGGTGCGCTAAGCGGTGACTGCCATGATGCCCTTGCCTTACAGCTTTGCCAAACGCCATCAGATTTTGTTGGTGCCTGCGCCCGATAGCACCTTGCCACCGACGCTGATGCTGACCGCAAGCACGCCCTTAAATGCGCTCAATGAAGCCAAGCGCTTTTTGCAGCAGCAAGGGGTGATGCAGACCACGTTTGAGCGTATTGACAGCGATGTGTTTGATAAGCGCCTAGCCGCCGCCTACGCCAGCAATACAGGTGAGTCGCAGCACATCGCCGCAGGGCTTGAAGACCATCCCGACCTAGACTCGCTCGCCGACAGTGTGCCTGAGACCGAAGACTTGATGGACAGTCAGGACGATGCGCCGATTATTCGCCTGATTAATGCGCTACTGTCAGAGGCCATTCGCTTGAACGCCTCGGACGTGCATATCGAAACCTTTGAGCGCCGTTTGGTGGTGCGTTTTCGCGTCGATGGCGAGTTAAAAGAAATCATCAGCCCCAAGCGCCAGCTCGCGCCGCTGTTGGTGTCGCGTATCAAAGTCATGGCGCGGCTCGATATTGCCGAAAAGCGCATTCCGCAAGATGGGCGCATCAGTCTGCGTCTAGCGGGGCGTGAGGTGGATGTGCGTGTCTCGACCTTGCCTTCAAGCTTTGGCGAGCGCGTGGTGATGCGTCTGCTCGATAAGCAGGCAGGGCGGCTGAACATGACCTATCTTGGACTGTCCAATTCTGATTATGACAAGCTGCGGCAGATGATTCATCGCCCGCATGGCATTATTTTGGTGACAGGTCCGACAGGCTCGGGCAAGACCACCACCTTGTATGCGGCGCTCAGCGACTTAAATGACCAGACGCGCAATATTTTGACCGCCGAAGACCCCATTGAATTTCAGCTTGATGGCATCGGACAAACGCAGGTCAATAATAAGGTGGACATGACCTTTGCCAAAAGTCTGCGCGCCATGCTGCGCCAAGACCCTGACGTGGTGATGGTGGGCGAGATTCGTGACCTTGAGACGGCGGAGATTGCCATTCAAGCGTCGTTGACGGGGCATTTGGTGCTGTCCACTTTGCACACCAATACCGCGATTGGCGCGGTGACGCGTCTGCAAGACATGGGCGTTGAGCCGTTTTTATTGTCCTCATCACTTATCGGCGTGGTGGCGCAGCGCTTGGTGCGCACGCTGTGCGCGTATTGCCATACGTGGAGTGAGGCGGACAGCGAACAGGCAAAGTTGTTTGTTGAAGTGGGCATCAGCTTGGACAAACTGCCGAAGCTGCCCAAACCTGTCGGCTGTGACAAATGCAGCCAGTCAGGCTTTAAGGGACGGACGGCGATTTATGAGGTTGTGCCAGTAGACGATACGTTAAGACGCATGATTCACAGCCACCGCGCGGAGCATGAGATAGAAGACTACGTGCGCCAGCAAACGCCCTCTATCCGCGCTGACGGGCTGCGCAAAGTGCTGGCAGGCAACACCACGCTCGAAGAAGTGCTGCGCGTGACCAAAGAGAGCAGCGCTACAGTGTCAACCATGGTCAGTACGCTGTAAGCATCAGCGGCTATTGCAAATGATTACGCGGCATTATAAACGCGGTTAGAGTACAGGGCAGGCGTGCGGCTAGCTCGATGCGGCATCAGGCTGGTGCGCGATGCCTTGACGGCGTGCCGCCAGCTCGGCTTTGGGAATCCACGCCCACGTCATCTCAACGGTGATGGGGTCGCGCTCGCTGTCCGATTCGCGGTCATCAATGACGCACGGAATCACCATCTCACCTTTTGGGGTATTGATAATCTCTAAGCGCTGCGCCTCTGACAGACTCGCCACCGCTGCCACTTGACCTTGTTTTAAGGGGCGATAAAAATGCACGCTGTACGATTTAATCAGCAGCACGCGGTCGGCAGGCAGATTGATGCCGAGTACAAAACCTGTGGCGGTCTCGGCAAGTAAGGTGACGGCAACGGCATGGATAGAGCCGATATGGTTCTGTACCGCTTTGCGATTATTCAGGCTGACGATGACTTCGCTGGCAGTGACGGTCTCGTAATGCAGACCCGTCGTGCCCACGTAGGGCACCATTTTGCCAAAGGTTTTGGACAAGATGCTGCTTCGTACTTTGGCAGGCAAGTACTTGGTCAAAGCGAGCAGCCGCGTAAACTGATTGCGGATGGGCGGCACGGTGTCTTGCACAGCATCGTTACTGGTGAGGTCTTGGCTGAGCTTGTCTTTTGATTCTGACATACAAACGTCCTTGTGTGAGCGGTTACCCCGTATCGGGTTATGTTAGCATTACCAGCACGTTTTGCGCCAAGTGGCGCGATAGAAAACCAAAGAAAAATATGTCCGATGCGTGCAGCGAAGCCCGCGCCTTGCCAGTACGCTTCGCCATCGGTCATTCAACTGAGTGTGTTTATGTCTGATTCTGTTTTTTCGATTGATAACGTCATCTATACGGGCGTCGCTGGCACGGGCAAGACGCACCAGCTGCTACAGATTGCCCGTGCATATACCGACGTGCTGCCGAGTATGGACACTCAGACACTGCTGCGGGAGATGCTGGTGGCGCTCAGCTGGCGTGAGGTGTTGTGTCTGATATTTTTGGACTTTAAGCAGCAGCACAAAGAGCTGCTCAAAGTCCCTGAGCTGTGCGCGCATCCGTTTTTTTTAGCCAAAGCCGCACTCAACCAGCGCGATAAGCATTTGCCAAATACAGTACAAGCCGAGTTACAGCGGCACAGCTGTAAAGACTCCACCACCGTCGGTTACAAAAACCGCGCCGCGCAAGCGTATTTTGACAAAGACGTCAGCGGCGCATGGTATCTGCTGCCTGAGAGCCTGCCACTATTGACCGAGCTTGCCGCGCAGCTGGCAGAGTGGCAGCAAACCTGTGACAGTGCCCCGCAACAAAAATGCCGCTACAGCATGGTGAGCTTTCATCAAGCCTATGGCTATGAAGAATTTGTCGAGGGCATTCGCCCTGTGACGGCGGCGCAAGGCGGCGCGCTCAGCTATCAGGTACAAGATGGTGCGTTTTTGCAGCTGTGTCAGCGCGCGGCAAATGACCCAAGCAGCCGCTACGCCATGCTGATTGATGAGATTAATCGTGCCAATGTCAGCCGCGTCTTTGGGGAGCTGCTAAGCTTGATTGAGCCTGACAAGCGCTTAGGGCAAGCGCAGGCGATGCAGG
The DNA here is from genome assembly GCF_904846035.1 of Psychrobacter aestuarii. GTDB lineage: Bacteria > Pseudomonadota > Gammaproteobacteria > Pseudomonadales > Moraxellaceae > Psychrobacter > Psychrobacter aestuarii. The sequence goes on along the minus strand of NZ_CAJGYT010000001.1, from coordinate 1,218,753 downwards.
TGCAGCTGGCGTATTCGGGTCGCCATTTTGGCGTGCCTGACAATGTCGATATTTATGCCACTATGAACACCCAAGACCAGTCGCTTGCGCCTTTAGATACCGCATTGCGGCGGCGTTTTCGCTTTGTTACCTGTCCGCCGCGCCCTGAGCTGCTACCGAGCATTGATGTCGCTGCTGCCGATACAAACAGCACGCTACAGATTGATTTGGGTCGTCTGCTGGCAGGGCTTAATCAGCGCATTGTGCACAGTCTTGGCGCTGAGGCGCAGCTGGGGCACGCGTTTTTTTGGCATGTCACGTCGCTCTTTGAGCTACAGCAAGCGCTGGTACAGCAGGTGATTCCGCAGCTCTTGCAGCTGGCTGGCACGCAGATGGCGGTGGTTCAGTATATTTTTAAAGACAGCGAGCAGCCGCGTGACGAGCAGTTTGTCGTTGCGCCGCCGATGCCTGCTGATGCTATGCCCGCCGCCGCTTGGGATGAGGACGGCATGAGTGGCGGCAGTTTTGCTGGCGGGCTGGGCGGCTTTGCGCCCTCGGTGACGCTTGGTCTGGACTGTCATCCTGATTTGGTCGCAGGGGTTGGCGCGTTTGCCCATCCTCAAGTTTACTGGCGCTTGTATGCCGATGCATCGTGACACGGCGAGGGTAGAGCACACGCAGGTGATGAGCGTGTTTGAGCATCAGCGGCTTGAGGCGCAAGATTTTGCTGATGCTCATGATTTTGCGTGGCTACTAGCCAAAGAGCTGCCTGTTTTTAGCATCTCACGGGTGCGCGGGCGCTGGCAGCTTAAAATCGGTCATCATATCGGCATGGTTTTATTGCCAAGTGGCAGGGTGCTTGAGATATTGCCCAAACGCATTGCCGGGCAGCAGCAACACGAAGACAAGGCGACAGCCGTACAGCGCGGTCGGCAATGGGTGAGTTGTATGCTCGCTGATTTGAGCGGTCAGCGCGTGCAGCAGCGTCACTATCGGCAGTTTGCGCGTCCCTTAACACCGATGGATGCTCAGCCACCATTATCGACATGGCTACCGCATCAGTTTTTGCAGCAGTTGTCTGCCTATCGACCGGCTGCCGCCTATATGACAGCAGAGGTGAATGACACGCGCTTGCAAGGCAAACTGATGCTGCGCGAGCACCTACAAAAAAACGCCCACCAGCCGCATAAATTCGCGTGCCAAGTCAGCCGCCGCAGTCACAACACCCTCGTCAACCGTTTTATCAATAGCGCTTTGCAGCTGTTAGACGCTTTGATGACCACCCGTTTTGCCAAAACGTCTGTGGCACTACAGTGGCAGCGCGCGCGTCACTATTGGCAGCGTATCGACTGCTTGAGCGTCAGCGAGCGTCAGCAGTTAGCGGTCAGTTATCAGCTGGCGCAGCGCCATATTCGCACTGAGCCATTAAGCGGGCAGGCGCGCCTTGCCGCGCAGCAGCTGTTGACGCTGAGCCACTGGCTGCTGACACATCAGCCGCCGCGTACCCCGTCAGGCAGCGTCTTTGCTGCGCAGGGCAGGGACAATATGCCTTTGCGCTTGTGTATCCTACTTAATATGAACCATGCCTTTGAGCAGTGGGTGAGTGGGTGTGTTCAAAACCAGCTGAGCGCCCATGCACCAGAGGCGCAGTACCGCGTGCAGTATCAGCCGCGCGCCCGCTGGCTACAAGATACGGCAGGGCAGGCGCACTTGACCGTGCAGCCAGACGTGGTGGTGTCATCGCGGCGTGATGGGCAACAAACATACAGTCACGTCATCGATGTCAAATGGAAGTACGTGCCGCATGCGTCTTTGGTCGGGGTGCAAGACGCGTATCAGTTGATGAGCTATGCCGCCGCTTACGATGCCCCAACAGCATGGCTGGTGTACCCTGTATTGTGCCCGACCGCACCGACTGCCTTAACGCTTGCGCGCACGCCCACAAAAGCAAATACGCCGACCTTGTGGCTGATACCGTTTGATGTCTTACAGGGTCGCTTAATGCTAGAAGGCACAGATGCCGTCGATGGCTGATAATGTCATAATCATGCCGCCGTTTTTGCGCCTCTCAAACCGCACAAATAGCGGCATGTAAATTTTTTATAAAAAAATAGAAAATAGGTGTTGACAATACATCGGTCACCCCTTAATATATGCACCTCGATAGCGGAGATAAACAACGCGGCGATAGCGATGTCACCACAGATTATCACCTTATCGAAGATAGAGTAAGCATCGGAGTGTGGCGCAGTTTGGTAGCGCATCTGGTTTGGGACCAGAGGGTCGTAGGTTCGAATCCTATCACTCCGACCATCTCTTCTAAGAGCCGTACAGGCTTTTTTTTATGTACGTTTATTGGATAAAATCCCTTTTTATCTGTAGTATATAAAAAGCCTCTAAGAGCGCCTGTAGCTCAGTTGGATAGAGCACCTGCCTTCTAAGTAGGTGGTCGCAGGTTCGAACCCTGCCAGGCGTGCCATTTTGCCTGCTCTCATGTCGTTTCTTGACATTATCTATGGCGGTTGTAGCTCAGTTGGTAGAGCCCCGGGTTGTGATCTCGGTTGTCGTGGGTTCGAGTCCCATCAGTCGCCCCAATGTCTTATTCTAAGATATTATTCATTTATTCATCGTTTCTTTATCGCATTGTTATTCTTATTGAATCATTCCTATTGCCGTTTTGGGCAATTTTTTTGTGTCTGAATCACCATCAAAAAATCATCCCTACTACCTGCGATACCACCACTTGTGTGTTTGATAGACACCCCGTTATCATGTGTCTAGCGTATGTATGTTTTTAATTGCAGTCCATAATCCGCAATTTAGCTTGTGTCGCGTCTGCTAGGTGGTTTATGTTTCTAGGCTTGGTTTATTTGCGTCACCTTGTAGAGGAAGTAATTAATGGATGCACTTAGCATGCTACTAGAAAACGTGCATTTGTGTGATACAAAATATTATAACCTGAATGTGTCAGGAGACTGGTCGTATTCGGTCACCAGAAAAGACACGATTCTGTTTTATTTGGTTCTGTCAGGCAGTTTTTGTATCAACGTCGGTAACAGCTCACGCAAAGCTTATACTGGCGATATGATTATGATACCCAATGCGTATCAGCACGTTTGCTATGCGCTCGATCATCATGGCGACGGTGCTGAGCCATTAGACGAAACATTGCGCAATGCAACCGATCACGTGGTCACTATCAAGCGTCATGGCGAGTCCAGCTCGCGTTTGATTTTGATTGAATGCCATTATGATAAAGAGATGATACGACCGCTATTGTCGGTGTTGCCGTCCATTTTGCCCGAGCATGAAGACCAGCCTGAGAGCCGTTTTGAGGTGCTGGATGTGGGGGTGAAGCTGCTGACCTTGGAGTCAGAATACGAGCGCATGGGCAAAACGGCGGTGATTAACTATTGGGCGAGCATCATGATGATTGAATGCTTGCGCACGTATATCGAAAGCCTGCCTGAGGCGACAGACAGCTGGCTGCAGGCAATGAAAGATCCGTATCTGGCAAAGGCTTTGGCGGTGATGCACGACGCGCCAAATCAAAACTGGACGATTCATAAACTCGCTGAAGTGGCAGGTATGTCGCGCTCAAGTTTTGCGCAGCGTTTTCGTGATACGGTGGGGATGCCGCCTTTGACGTACCTGATTGATTACCGCTTGCGTCTGGCAGCGCGTTATTTGCGCTTGCAGCAAAACAGCATCAGTCGTATCAGTGAGCTGGTCGGTTATGCGTCGGACTCGACCTTTAGCCAAGCGTTTAAGCGTGTGTATGGCGTCTCGCCCAAAGCGTACCGCCAGCAGTATCAAGGTCGGCTGATTGCTTAGTCGTCACTAATAATGGCTTTTAGGGTTTAAAACGATATTTTGTGAGGTTTGATAGCGCCAAGTGTTCATGACTTGGCGCTATTTTTTTGCGTGTCCTGTGCGCGCGGGTGTCTGTGCAGATACGATGCAGTCAAGCTATCTGCTGGCAGATACGATATAATAAAAGTAGGCACAGGCGGGCAGCAAATGGCGCAACAGCGCAGCAACTGCTTGCCGTGATGGGTGTACGACATTTATTTTTGGTGGGTGATGGTATATGACGACTCAATCGACTTTTGCATCAATCCAAGATTCTACGTCAGCAGACGCGTCATTGGATAAGGCGGCACTGCTTGAGCGTTTTTTGGTGGGTAAGGACGCGGCGTTGGCGACAGAGGCGACCACCGAGAGCAGCGTCGCGGAGCAGCGCTTGGCGCTTTATCAGCAGCAGCACGAGCGCACCCGCCTTCTGTACACCATGCCTGAACATGAGCGCCCCACCTATCTGGTACAGACGCTAAAGACACAGTTTGTGGAATACCAGCAGTACCAGTTGGCAGAGCAGCTCGACAAGCGCGGTTTGATAGACACCGCGCCATTGGCTCGGCTGTGGCAACAGCTGCACGTGGTCGATGACATCATCGCAGACATCATACGCCATATGCCCGCGCAAACGCCTGCAGGCTGGCAGTTTAGTGTTCAAGATGGCAGCAACCCATTACAGCTGCCCACGGTAGGCAAGCTCAAGCAGCCAAAACCTGTCCTTGATCAAGCCAGTCTGGTCAGCTATGTGCTTGGGCATTTTGGTGTCAGCAGCTTTACCTATGACCGCGCCTATTATATTGGGCATGTGGTCGGCTATCTGTTCGGCTGCTATTTTTGCGCGCATCTGTCGGTGGGCTATAGCGTCAGCCCATTGGGCGCGCAGATGATTGGCGGCTATGAGTATGCCAGTCTGAGCACGCCGCATATGGTGCGTTTGTTGCAAGGCTTGGACGGTTATTGTAAAAAAAGAGTCTATCAGCTGGCGGTGATTTGCGCGCGGCTGAGCGTGTACGCCACCGACAAGCGCATTGAAAAAATGCTCATCGCTGAGGTCAATGATTTTGATAAAAAATTGCAGCAGCAGCATTTAGACGCGCTCTTGTTACAAGGCATCATGCCTGACAGCAATGACTCCACACCGCTGTTTTAACCGTTTGACCTTTTAAACCTGACGCCCCGTTGCCCGCCGACCATAGGTAGCCTTATGCCAGCTTATCATTACAAAGCCCTTGATGACCGCGGTATTCTACAAAAAGGGCTGCTCGAGGGCGACTCTGCGCGTCAAGTGCGCCAGCAACTGCGCGACAAAGCGTGGTCGCCCATTGAGGTACAAGCGGTCGAGGACAAAGGCAGTAAAGACCGCCGCTATAAAAAGCCCAGCGCCTACGAGCTGGCACTACTGACCCGTCAGCTCTCCGTGCTGCTCGCGTCAGGCATCCCGCTAGAAGAGAGTCTCGCTGCCGTCGCCAAGCAGTCGCCAAAGCCGCACATTCAATCCTTGATGCTTGGGGTGCGCGGTCACGTCCTAGAGGGCATGAGCCTTGCCCGCTCCTTGCAGCAGGCGACCAGCTTTCCACCGTTGTACACCGCAACCATTGCCGCTGGCGAAAAATCAGGACATCTGGATTTGATTTTAAATCAGCTGGCAGACTACACCGAAAACCGCTTTGCTTTACAAAAAAAAATCCAAGGGGCGATGGTCTATCCCATCGTGCTGATGGTCATCGCGGCGCTGGTGATTTTGGGTTTGATGAGCTTTGTGGTGCCCAAAATTGTCAAAGTGTTTGAGCAATCTGAGCAAGCGCTGCCGTGGATTACCCAAGTGGTGATGGGGCTGTCGCAGCTGATTACCACGTGGTGGTGGCTGATGCTCGCGGTGCTGACAGTATTTGTGATACTCACGTTGCGCTTTGTGCGTACGCCCGCAGGCAAGCTGATGGTCGATAGTGCGACCCTCAAGCTACCGATTCTTGCGCGGCTCTCAAAAGGTTTAAATGCCGCCCGCTTTGCCAGTACCTTGGCGATTCTTGTGCGCTCAGGCGTGCCGCTGATTGAGGCGCTGCATATCGGCGCGGCGGTCACGACCAATCTACATATCCAGCAAGCCATCTTGCATGCCGCTGACCGCGTGACCGAAGGGGCGAGCTTATCAGGTCAGTTAGAGAGGTCGCCTTATTTTCCGCCGATGATGGTGCAGATGATAAAAAGCGGGGAGAACTCAGGCGAGCTAGAAGAGATGCTGAGCCGCGCGGCGGTGATGCAGGAATCTGAGGCGACCAATTTTATCAGCACGTTATTGTCCTTATTAGAGCCGCTTATGCTAGTGTTGATGGGCGCGGTGGTTATGGTGATTGTCATGGCGGTGATGCTGCCGATTGTCAATATGAACGATCTGGCAGGCTAAGCGCTCGTGCCAAAAATCGGCTTTATCGGCTGTCACCTACCGCCCAGCAATAATTGCGTAGTACATTGCTGCTAAAATCGTAAATACTATGTGATGTCTGTAATGTGTTGTTTTTTGAGCCATTTTTGCCATTAAGCTGTGCTGATGGTTGTTGGCTTTATGAAGTGTCAGCGCTGTTTTTTTATAGAAAAACAGCAAAAAATTGGCACTGCCGATGGTAGATAAATCCAAATTCATGGTCTATAGTGGCACTCAACATGACGATGGATGTTTACTGATGAGCATGATGATGAACAAACACACACACCAACCGACACCCAGCCACCGCGCCCGTAGCACTGCGCAATCAGGATTTACCTTGATTGAAATTATGGTGGTGGTGGTCATCTTGGCGATTTTAGCGGGTTTGGTCGTCCCTAAAGTGGTGGGACAAAGTGACAAAGCCCGTATCAAAACCACAGAGACCGCACTTGCGACCGTATCGAATGCCCTTGATATGTATAAGGTGGACAATGCGCGCTATCCGAGCACCACGCAAGGGCTTGAGGCGCTGACCACACCGCCTGCCGAGGCCAAAAACTACCCTGAAGGCGGCTATATCAAAGGCGGCTATCCAACAGATGGCTGGGACAATGAGCTGCAATATGTCGCCCCAGGTACAGAAGGTCGCCCTTATGACCTATTTTCTTTAGGGGCGGATGGCGAGCAAGGCGGAGAAGGGCAAGACGCCGACATCTACGCCACTTTGTAAAGCGATTTGGCTCGGCAACCCACCACTTGTCAAGCTGCCTGCGCGCTACCATATAGCATACGGTCACTGTGGGTGTCTTTAGATAAGGTGCAGATGCGCTGACGCGGCTTGGGTGCTGCAGACAGTCGCTATGCACCTTATTGTCTTGGCTAACTATCAAAGGGTCTTGCTTATGCGCTCGCAGCAATCTACCGTATCCTCGAATCACACAATGCCTGTAAAGCTCAGCCTACGCCGTTATGCTGCCAGTGCGGTGACCGCTGTGCTGCTTATCGGCAGTGTCGTACCGAGCGCGAATGCCGTCAGCTTGGGCGAGTTGTTCGGGACACAGCAGCAAAGCAGCACGCCGCAGTTTTTGCCTGTGGATGAGGCATTTTCCGTCATTGCCAGTGATGCCTTGACCGATGAGGGTACAGAGATTCGCGTGTCCTTTGATATCACGCCTGAGCATTATGTGTATAAAGATCGGTTGCAGCTTAATCTGCCCGAAGGCGTCGTGGCTGGTGCGTGGCAGTTTAACCAGACTGCGAACAGTATCGACGACCCGCAGTTTGGGCGGGTGCCTGTCTTTGACCAAACGGCAGTGACGGCGACGGCCATACTGCGCACTGACGATGGTCAAGGTATGAGCAATGTGCCCATCAGTATACAGTGGCAAGGCTGCGCCAAGGCAGGGCTCTGCTACCCCCCTGAGACTGTGACTACCCGCGTCACGATTGCGCCCACACCCGCGCAGGCAAGTCCACTGGTTACAGCCAACACCAGTAGTAATGACAATAATGCGACCAATGCTGCACCAAGCGCGCAGACGCTCAATACCACCAATACGGCAGACAGCGCCGCGCCTATCGCTACTGACGCAGCAAACACGGCGAGTACAGACGCTGCGCAGACGACAGTCAGCACTGCGACAACCAGCACGCCTACTGATGCGGCAGCCGTCCCACAAGACATTTTTGGTTTGGCCGCGCATCCCTTTTTGGGCATGCTGCTGTTGTTTGTGGCGGGTTTGGGATTGGCGCTGACCCCTTGTGTGCTGCCGATGTTGCCCATTGTCGCCAATATCGTGGCGCGCCAAACCAACCCGACCCTAAAAAAGAGCCTGCTACTGACCACCAGCTATGCGCTAGGCGTGGCGATTGCTTATGGCTTACTCGGTGCTTTGATTGCCTACTTTGGGGTGGCGCTCGGTATCATGGGCTGGCTACAGAATCCTGTGATTTTGGTCGGCTTTGCAGCGGTATTCGTGTTGCTAGGACTGTATATGCTCGGCGTGTTCAATGTACGCTTGCCAAGCACACTTACCCGAAAAATGCAGTCGCTGAGTCAAGCGGGTGATGCCTATCTTGGCAGCACAGGGGGTAGTTTGGTGGCAGGTTTCTTATCGGCGCTTGTGGTATCGCCTTGTGTGTCTGCGCCATTGTCAGGCGCATTGACTGCCGTATCGACCATCGGCAGTCCGCTTTTAGGCTTTGCTGCGCTGTTTATGCTGGGTTTTGGTCTCTCGGTGCCGCTCATTGTTATCGGCGCGACGCAAGGCAAGGTCATGCCAAAGGCAGGCGTGTGGATGGACTGGGTCAAGCAAGGCTTTGCCCTGTTGTTGTTCGCGGTGGCGTTGTTGCTGCTTGAGCGCGTATTTATCTCGTCAATGATGCTGATGGTGTGGGCGCTGTGGTTTATGGTCACTGCTTTGTGGGCATGGCGCTGGGTCGGGCGCGGGCGTTTACTTACCCAAGCTTTTGCTCTCGTGGTTGGTTTGTGGTCAGCGTGTGTGGTGGTCGGGGCGGCACTTGGCAATACCGATGTGCTCAATCCGCTGGCGTCAGTGACCAGCAATCAGGGCAGCGCGACTACTGATAGCGCAATCAATGAAGTGACGGTCACCACGCTGGCTGAGCTGGACACCATCGTACAGGCGAACGAGCGGGTACTGGTCGATGTGACGGCCGATTGGTGCGTGGAGTGCCGCATTATGGACAAAAATTTATTCCACAATCCACCTGCGCAAATGCAAGGCTGGCAGTTGGTGCGCCTCGATATCACCGACACCACCCCCGAATCCAAAGCGATTTTAGCGCGCTATCAGCTGTTTGGTCCGCCTGCGCTCTTGTATTATAGCGCAGGTCAGCTGGTCACGCAGCAGACAGGCGAGGTCAAGCGCGATACGTTTGAGCAGACATTGACGCAGCTCAATTAATACCTCGTACTAACCAATACCGACTGCCAAGTATGCATTTGTCAGACGGATAGTACTGGTCAGCGTGCTGTATTTTTATTACAATGCTGTAACATCTCCGTATTTAAATCGGCTCAGCTGTGTGTCAGTGGTTGAGCCTATTCCCTTTACTGTGCGTCTTATGAGACGCGATTTTCGATAATTCTGCTGCTAATGCCAGTATGATAAAGGACAGCCATGTTTGCCCCAAATACGCTCATGACCGCACGTACGTTTACGCCACATCGCTCGCTGCGTTACCGTTTGCCCTTACTGGCGGCACTGGGCTGCTTAAGCTGGCAGGCGCATGCCGATACCAGCACAGAGTCGGCCACTTTTGGTGAAGCCGATTTAAATGTGCAGTCAGCGATTAATGTCACCAAACGCTTAGACACTACCATCGATACGAGCAGCACCGCGCCATCCGCCGACTATTTGACGCAGCAAAACAAGCTGTTTATGGAGTGTACGCAAGTTCAAACGAGCGCGGCACGCTTGGCCTGTTTTGACAAGGTCTCTCAGCAAGGCGAAGTGCCCAGCTACACCAGCAATAAGCAGCCTTTGGACTTGGCAGAAACCTTAAAAACCACGTTTTCAGGCAATCCTCAAGTGGTCTTGGCAGAGCCTACCGAGCCCGCGACTGGTACAGACAGCGTAGCGCCATTAACTGCTGTGCAAGCGGGTGATAATGGGGCGACAAAAAGCGATGAGCAAATCCTGCAATCGGTGGGCGTGAGCCAAAGCGAAATTGAAAAATATACCCCGCTTAGTCTGGCTTATGATTTGGATAAAAACAGCGAGCGCGGTACATGGTCAGCACGCCCGTATCGCCCCATGTATTTGATGCCCGTTTTTTATAGCATCAATCCTAACCGTCATCCCAGCACACCGAATCGGGAAGAGGTTGCCTACACCGATGACGAGGTGAACAATACAGAGCTTAAGTTACAAGTCTCATTAAAGACAAAAGTGGCTGAAGACTTGTTCGGTACCAATGCCGACATGTGGTTTGGCTATACGCAGCAGTCACATTGGCAGGTTTATAACTCGGAGAACTCACGTCCGTTTCGTGCCACCGACTATGAGCCTGAAGTGTTTATCACCCAGCCTGTAGCCGCCAATCTGCCATTTGGTGGTCGTTTGCGTATGCTTGGTGCGGGTGCCTCGCATCATTCTAATGGTCAGTCGGACCCCTTGTCTCGTTCATGGAACCGCATTTATCTGATGGGCGGCGCTGAGTGGGGCAAATTTGCGGTTATTCCACGCGTTTGGACACGCCTAAAAACAGAAAGCAATGGCGATACCGATGACAACCCAGATATCGAAGATTACATGGGCTATGGCGATGTGACCTTCCTCTATGATTTACCCGAAAAGCAAAGCATCAGCGGTACCTTGCGCTACAACACCAAAACCGACAAAGGCGCGATGCAGCTGGATTATGTCTATCCACTATCGGATGACATTAATGGCTATATCCAGCTGTTCCACGGTTATGGCGAATCCATCATTGATTACAACCACAAAAACACCGCGATAGGTATGGGTGTGGTGCTCAAGGACTGGAAAGGCTTCTAAACCTGCTGGTCAGATGGTACTTATGCGACGACTGCCTCCGTATCAGCTGGGTCTTTGGTTAACTGCCTATGTCAATGGGCGTTGTCCCTTGTGCCGCATACATCCCTGCGCTCGCTTGCCTTCTGCCAGTCAATATCCAGCAGTTGCGCGGCGGGCGCTATTGTGTGCCGCTTGTCATCAGCACATCACATGGCTGCCTGCGCCATTTGAAGTCGACTTTGCTATAGAGCAGCCGCTGGTGATTCAAGCAGCGACGTATTATGACTATCCAATCCGCCAAGCCATTTCTGCCTTTAAACAACATGAAGACTTAACACGGCTGCCCATTCTTGTGCATTTGCTCAGGCAGCTGCCACGTCCCAAAGGCTGCCATGCAGGCAACAGCGTTATCGTGCCCATGCCGACCACCGATGCTCGTCTTATCAAGCGCGGCTTTGATCCCGTGACTGTCTTGTCTCAGCACTTATCCCACCATTGGCGCATTCCGTTATGGCATGGCGCGGTGCGCACGGACAATACAGTCAGCCAGCGTGGTCTGAGCCGTGCTGAACGCTTGAGCAATCTAGACAATGCTTTTGACGTGAACACAATCTGTCCTGCCCGTCATCTACTCTTATTTGATGATGTGGCGACCACAGGAGCAAGTCTGCAGGCGCTGGCTCGCACGCTTATTACCCACCATCCGCGCGCTTCATTGACGGCTTTTGCCCTCGCGCATGGCAGCCAAGACCGTTAATCGCCTTCTACCTACCATCCCCGACACTTTTTTGTACTTAGCAAAAATAAGCACTGCTTTCAATACTATTTTTTTATATACTGAATCTGACACTGTAGAAATAAATTCTTAAAAGGGCATGTCATATTTGCTGCAAATAAAATTTTATACAATATAAGTGTTTGATTTTTATTAACTATTTTTGATTCGTAATAATTAATTGTGGAACAAAAATTGCATAGTAATAGTAGTTGTTCAGTAACAAAACAAAAGTACCCCAATATTCTAGCGCGTGATACATGATGGCAATACTAATAAATACATTCGCCTTTAGGAACATACTGTGAGCACTCAAACCAGACACGTCTTAACCAGCAGTCATGGCTTTACCTTAGTAGAGCTGATGGTGACGATTGCGGTTCTCGGTATTATTGCCAGTATTGCCACGCCCAGTATCAGCTTGCAGCTGGCCAATATGCGCGTAAAGTCGACAGCGGCAACGCTTGAAAATGCATTAAAAGAAGCGAAAGCAGAAAGTGCGATTCGTCGTCAAGATATTCCAGTGACTTATACGAATGGCACGACAGGCGGTACGATTACTGTGGGCAGTATTCGTACCTATGATTATGATGCAAAAAGTACGATTAAGAAAAATAGCACTGCGACAAGTATCACTTTTCGTCCCAGTAAAACAGCCAGTGACAGTATCACCTATACCATCTGTGACAGCAATGCCAGTGCCTCGCCCAGACAAGTTAAAGTCAATAAACTTGCGGTGATTACTACTCAAGCAGGAGTGACATGCTAATGAATAGACATTATCAGCAAGGGGTTGGTCTCGTTGAGGTTATGGTGGCTGTACTGCTGCTATCGATTGCTGTGCTTGGCTTTAGTGCGCTACAAGTACGCGCCGTAGGGGCAACCGATGAGAGTATGATGCGTACCAAATCGCTCACCTTGGTACGTAACTTATCGGAGATTATGCGTGCGTATCCTGAAGCCTACGTGACAACAAGTGGTACGACGTTTACCAAAGCAAAACCATCGGCAACGGGTGCTTTGCCAACCGTACAAGCGGTGATGAGTAGCACGGCGATAACTTCTGCTACGGTAGATAGTAAGACGATTGATAACAGCACAAGTGCAAATGGTTGCCTGTCAACGGGGACTGAGACTGTAAGCCAAAAAATTGTCCCAAAGCAGCAATGTAATATGAACCAACTGGCAGCACGCGATACGTTGATATTCAAAAAACAGGCGACTGATGAAGGTATGAAGGTTAACGTTGTGACTTGTCCAGGCACGACCACCCAAGCCATTCAAACGCAGATGTGTATTATCGTTGCATGGAATGATACCAAGGCTCTACTGAGTGATAGTGACGGTGCAGCTTGCGCTAATGCAAACGGTACCTACAAAACAGGCAGTCAGTGCCTAATTTCGGAGACCTACTGATGCGTCACACTAAAAAAAATGTACCGCATACTCAGACGGGTTTTACCTTGATTGAGCTGATGATTGCCTTAGTGTTGGGTCTTTTGATATCAGCTGCAGTAATGCAAGTTTATTTAATCAGTACGCGCACGGTGACGGTACAACAAAGTGCCTCTGAAGTACAAGACAGCACTATTTTTGCGATGCAGGCATTAGAGGAGAGTATTCGACTTGCTAATTTAGGGAATGAGATTACCAGCATCACCAGTTTGACACCACACGGCGGCGTCGTCTTAACAGGTAATAACATTAAAAATGTGGGTTATACGAATACAGGTGATTTTACGGTCAGTGCAGGACAGACTGTGACGAAAGGTGCTAATAGTTGGTCAGGCATATCTAATACCAATATCGCCAGTGACCAATTGACTATCCAATACAAAAACGTCACGGGTCGTGATATGTATGACTGCGAAGGTGAAACTATAGCTTCTGGTAGTAGTGACTGGGTGATTGAACGTTATTTCGTACGCGAGACGACTGCCAATCAGACATCGACAGTGAAAGCGCTTGGATTAGCCTGTGATGCAGGGCGCGTGACTGATGCAGGGGTAGTATCGAATTTTGGCAATGCAGGTGAGATTATCATTCCTGCTATCGATCAATTTAAAGTATTGCTCGGTACAGCAACAGATTTAAATAGCCTAACTTATTTACCTGCAAACATATATTCTACGCTGACAGATAAGCCTGCCATTACCACAATTAAGCTTGGCGTTATTATTCGTAGTAATACGCCTTTGTTAGAAAACACAGATAGTGACAGCTTTATCCTATTGGACACGACCAATACCTTGAAAACCGATACAGCACGTCAAAAATACTATCGCCGTGCTTATGAAACTACCATTCTACTACGTAATGCGCGCGTGATGTCAATAGTACAAAATGCTATCAACGGTTCATAATTAATAGAGGTCATTATGTCTACTAAACGCTCTACACATATGCTCTCAAGACCTGTGCAACAACAGGGTGCCGTGTTGATTGTGGTATTGTTATTTCTGATATTGATTGTCATTGCTGGCGCATTAGCAGTACGCCAAAGCACTACAGATTTAAAACTTTCTACAAGTGATCAGGTTAATACCTTACTACTGCAATCAGCAGACAATGCCAATCAAAATATAGAACAATCTGTTAACGGTGATAGCCGTAGTAATATCTATACAGATATGCTCTCACGCTCAGGACCTTTTGGTTATTTTATTTTAGACAAAAAAGGTCAAAATAATGAATATGTCTTTTGTTTTCGTCCACGTGATCGCTTTTTTAATATCAATAAAACCACCATTCGGACGCCTAGTGGCGGTAGTGTATTACCAAATACTACAGGTTACTGCAATCCGAGCAAACCTGAAGATTATGTGAGTAGCCGTAATGCCAGCATGACACAAGTGAATGTTTCTATGACGCCGCCTCGAGTGTCTGACGAAGCTTTTAACAATTTTACATTGGGGCAGGATACAAACAAAGTATCGAGTATCGCCTATAGCTTTGATGTTAATAGTACTGCTGTTTTGCCCGCTTATGGTGATACCAAAGTCGGTAGTACCAACTGCTTTGCACAAACCACAAGACCAATTACAACTGTTAATGCAACAGATACTTTATCAGGCTGTATGTCTAGTGCAGGTGTACCTAATACCACGGTATATCAACAAGTGAATGTTGAGAATCAATCACTGAGAGTTAAGTGTGTGAATTATGGTAAAGGTGATGGACTTTTATGTACTTTGCCATCCAATTAAATTGTCATTGTAAATATATTGACTCAAGACATCATGACCTAAAGGCGGATCGTCCTGATAAATACTAAAGGAGTAGATTCATGAAGCTATCCAATAAGCGTACCGCCCAATTATGGCGAAGAACAGCACTCGCGACTGCTGTACTGGTAAGTCTGAGTACTTTATCGACTACTGTTAATAGTGCAGATAGAAAACCTATCGGCGACTTAGAAATTTATAAGTCCGCTGAGCCTGGTACTGCGACTATTTTTATGATGCTTGATGTGTCAGGTAGTATGGGTGAGTCAAGCATTTTAAATGACTATAAACAGAATTGTGACAATAGTAATAACAACAGTTATGGAGACTTACAATCAGAAGAAATCGTAGCTGTAGTCGTTGGAGAGGATGGCACAAGAAGCAGTTTTTCTTATGTACCAAAAGGATGTCAAGTAAAAGGTGGTACTAGTAATAACCAAGGTAGTGATAATGGCAATAAAAAAGAACTGGATCGTTTGTCACGGTTACAACTATCACTGATTAAACTTTTTGCCACTGAAGTTTATGCCAAAGGTAATAAGCAAATTAACGATAGTGAGATTGGTCAAATCACCAATAACTATAAAATTGGGGTTGGTATATTTGGCTATGGTAATGGCACAAAGGGTAAGGTTGTGGTACCTGTCGGTAAAATGACAGCGGCTCAACGTAGTAAGTTAATTCAAGAAGTCATTTCTTTGAGCTCGACAGGCAACACACCAACCGCACAAGCTCTTGCAGAGGCAGGGGCATATATGATGGGAACAAACACTAAAAAAGACTCGATATTAGCTGTTGGTCAACGAGACGTATATAATGGTTATTATATTTACCGAGCTTGCAAAGCAAACAATTCAACTTTGTCGTTTAACAGTATTTTAAATCTAAACGTAGCCGCTTGTTCCAATTGGGATAATAATTGGTATTACGGTAATTCCATTTTTCCTAGAGCAGATTATGTAGTCACTGGTAGACCTTATGATACTTATTATGCTAATACACAAAGCTTCAGTGGGTTTGATGATTCTGTAGATACCGCAAAAAATAGCAGTAAAACAAAATACACATCGCCAATTGAGAAAGACCAATGTGGTGGCAATGGTATATATCTACTCACTGACGGTGAGCCAAACGGATCATCGAATCAAGTAGCAAAAACTGTGATGAATGAATCTCTGCAAGGTTCAAATTTGTCCGTGAATAGCTGTGATGCACTATCAGGGAGTGTCAATCAAGCATGGGGCTGTATGGCAGAATATACAGCACTATTGCGTAATCCTACCAACCCAAGCAAATCGCCTATTAGAACTGCAACAGTAGGATACGGGAACTCATTTGCAGGATTAACGGGTAAACGAAAGATTACTATTAATAATGAGACAAAAGAAGTAACCGACTGTGATAGTGGCACAAATGTAGATAACAATACTCGAAATCTATGTCGTATTGGTGAACGTCGTGGTGACAATGAAGCTAAGACTTATGGTGACGGCGGCTTCTATTATGTTGCTGCAAACTCTAGCTCGGACACTGCAAATGATCAAGGAACAACGATTGCCAGTAGTGTCCTTGATTTTGCCAAGAGTTTAGAGCCATTCAATCGAACCATTCCAGCGGGCACCATCACTGTGCCCGATAACCCTTATCAAGCGTCCCAGCAGCTACCGTTTGCATATCTGCCTATGCTTGCACCAAATATCGATACTGCCAAAAGCATTTGGGATGGAAATGTCAAAAAATATAGCCTTAACAATGGCACGCTGTATGGTAAAAATGACAATAGGTTATATACCAATGTGGCAGGTGACCTAAGCAACACAACACAAGATCTATGGCAGGCAACCAATTTTACTAAAGATGGCAAAACGGCTAATGACCAAGTCGAGGCAGGTGGTGTCTATGCTCAGCTTGCAACACCAAGCTCGGGACTGGCTAGCGTGCGTAGTGTGTATGTTGAGGATTATAAAACAGCGAATGATAAAACACCTGTATTACGCAAAGTGGGTGTATCGACCGAAGGAAAGCCTGTAGGTTTTGATCAACTAGTAGATACCACAACCTATACTGAGCTTAACAAACGCCGCCTGTTAAGCTTCTTAGGATTTAGTAGTGTACTCACAGCTGATGGCTTAGCTTCTTCTAATGTAGCTGTCAATGATCTCGTCTTAAGCGCACCTACAGTCAGCACTAAAGTGTTGGGCGGCGTTGTGCATTCTAAGCCAGCAGCTATTTCATATAATGCGACGCTAGACGCTAATGGTAGTATCACAAATACGCGTGATGACTATGTGTGGTTCGGCTCTATGGACGGCTCGCTTCACTTAGTAAATGCTGATGATGGTACCGAGACGACAGCCATTATACCGAAATATATGCTTGAACAGCAGCCAAAGGCATTGGTGAAAGACTCTATAAAAGAGACTATAGGACAACCTTATTTCGGCGTTGATGCACCATGGCTAATTACTACCGACTATAGTTATGATTTGGAAAATAGCAAAGTCACTGTAGATACTTCTTCAGGAAACGGCATGTTTGCTTATGGCGGGCTTCGTATGGGAGGAGAGGCGTTTTATGGTATGGACATTAGCAGTAAAGCCACACCTAAAATGCTATTTACGATTACACCAAATGGTCTAAATTATAATGCTTCTACAGATTTTAGCCGTATGGGTCAGATCTGGAGCAAACCTACTGCTGCCAAAATTCGTATATCAAAAAATGCCGAGCCTATAGATGTACTTGTCTTTGGTGGTGGCTATGACATGAAGTATGAAAATGACAGTTACAAAGCCACAACTGCGGCACCTGCTAAGGGCAATGCAATTTATATCATTAATGCCAGTACTGGCGCACTAATTTGGTCTACCAGTGGTGAAACAGGTGGCGATAAAAACACTAAAACTACTGATATGATTAATAGTATATCTGGTGGTATCACTGTTCTCGATCGAGATAACGATGGACTAATGGATCATTTATATGCTGCTGATTTAGGCGGTCAAGTGTTCCGCGCAGACTTTCAAAATGCTCGCCCAGCTGAATTTGGCTTTACCGCAGTAGACAATTTTTCAAACAAACGTATTGTTCGTGTTCTAAACACCAATACCAATACAAACACAGCACCTTATCGTTTCTATGAGCGCCCTGTTATCAGCTTCTACCGTAATGAAGGCATTAGTGGGGAAACAGTGAGCAATGCAGGCAAGATTTTTGCCATGGTTAATGTTGTCTCAGGCAATCGTAGTGCACCGTTGTCTAAACTACGCACGAACAACGATTACGCAAACCGTGTTTACGGCATTATTGATACGGATATCACGCAGAAAAGTATTTACGAGACTGATTTTAAAACGACGGTTTCTGATTTAACAGAAAGTAATTTAGTAAATTTAACTATGTCACTGGGTGCCACACCCACTGATAAGGTTAAAGAAGATACTAGAAAAATACTTATTCGTGGTACGAAGCAAGGATGGTATTATCCATTGACTCGTTTTGATGGCTATCAAAATGTCAAGTATAACAAGGGTGTAGGAGATAGCGTAGTAATCAATAGTCTTTTGTATACCACAGTATACAACCCCGATAAATTATATGGAAAAGCAGATTCATGTACGCCTAAGATTCAAGGTGGATCAGAGCGCCAGCTATATTGTTTACCTTATGGTATCTGCTTAGATGCTTCGTCTGTTAACGGAACAGGCGGGTATGTTCCTGCAGGACAAGGCATTCAAGAATTGACACTTGGTGCTTTCAATAAAAACAATACAGACATCAAGGTACTTATAGGGACAACTACTGTAGACGAACGCGTTAATACAAAGAATCGTACAAAATACGGTACTGATACAGACAAGAACAGTAGCAATATTAAAGATACTCAGTACGATGGTGGTCAAGCAACACAGACTGGGGGTGATGGCTCAGCCGTAGAGTACCTATTTAATGAGCGTTATACCTTGCAGCCTAAAGCGTGGTATGAGAAGCAATAGCTGTCAGTGTCATCTGATAAAGCAAGTACAAAAATTGTCAATGGGACAGTCACTATGCATACTTTACCATCAATTTACAAAAGGCATCATCAGCTCGGTTTTACTTTAATCGAGCTGATGGTCACAGTAGCAATATTGGCTATTCTTGCCGCCATTGCCATACCTAGTTATCAGCAGTATGCAATACAGAATGCTGAACGAGAAGTACAGGCTAAAATGCTCGATATACAAGTTCAACTTGAGCAATGGCGAGCCAAAGCATTGACTTATCGTGGCTTTCAACCAAAGATGGTAAGTAATACGAGCACAGTCAGTTATACTTATGACAATACTGATAACAAAACCATATATGTCCCTAGTGGCAGTACGTCGAGCAACTATCGTTATAAAATCACTTTAGTAGATGGTACGTCACCTGCCAATTCTTTGATTTCTACTACAAATACTGCTAAGAATGCAGATACCGCAACAGGACGTTCATGGAAAATGTTAGCCACTCCTAATACAAATGGTATTACCAGTAGTGCAAATAGATTTATGATGACCAGTCAGGGTATGCGGTGCCAAAGTAAAGACAATACTATTACTATTACATCAGCCAACTGTGGAACGGGACAACAGACATGGTAATGAAAATAGACTATCAAAAATCGTCAGGTTTTACACTTATTGAATTAATGATTGTCGTTGCCGTTATCGGTATTCTAGCAGCGATTGCCTATCCCAATTATCAAAATTATGCAATCAAAACTAAGCGGGCAGATATGATGAGTGAGATGCAAAATATTGCCCAACAAATTGAGCGACAAAAATTGTCACTAGGCAAATATAGTAGTGTGGTGACTACTGGATTAACAGGAAATTATCCAAGACAAAGTACTGCTTTGTATAATGTCACACTCTCAAATCCGCTAAATAAAGATTGGACGGTTACTGCAGCGCCGATTGTTGGTAAACAAATGGCAGGCGATGGTACGTTAACCTTAGATAGTAAAGGCGTCAAGTGCCGAGGAACGGTATGCGGTACTGGTGATGAATGGAAAAATTAGTTAACTTTGACAAAAATAGTCACTATATAGCAATAAACAGTAGACAATATTCGTCAAAAAAGTACATTTCTACTATAGATACTTAGGAAATGGTAAAAATATGTATTGTAAACGATAATTTGGCGTTAACGTATGAATCCACAAGGTACAGTATTAAAATATTGAGATTAGCATAAGGTTATTTCCAAAGTTGGCACATTACCTGCAATATTATAAGTAAGACGGATAAGCTAAATAAATTAGCCATCCTAAATAATTCTTGTAGGCAGCCAATTAATAGCACTATGTATGCTACTGCCATATACTCATAAGGAGTTGTTATGAACGCTCAAAAAGGTTTTACCCTAATCGAACTCATGATCGTTATCGCTATTATCGGTATTCTAGCTGCGATCGCTATTCCTCAGTATCAAAACTACATCGCTAAATCTCAAGTAAGCCGTGTAATGGGTGAAGTTGGTGCGATGCGTACGGCTACTGAAACCTGCTTGAATGATGGCCTAGAAGCTACTGCGTGTGAATTTGGTTGGACAAATAGCAATCTATTAGGCGCATCGACAAAAACCCTACAAACTGGCCTTGTTGCAAGTTTTGAAGATACTGGTGCAGCGACTTTGGTAGCTACTTTTGGTGATAATGCCTCTACTGCTATCAAGCAAACCGGTGCAAACACGTTGACATGGACACGTACCGATGCAGGCGCATGGTCATGCTCTACTACTGTACCTGCTAAGTTTAAACCAACTGGTTGCTCAGGTAGCTAAGCCGTTTAGAGATCTGGAAATATAAAAGAAGGAGACTATGTCTCCTTCTTTTTTTTGAGGAAATCATGATATCTCGTAAAATAAACTTAAGAGAAGTGCTGTTTTCTATATTGATAGTAATTTTACCAAACTTGTTTTTTTGGTATCTATGTCATAACTTAGGATTGCATAGGGTATTTATTAATATAGATTATTTTATACCTATAGCTTTTTTATATTGGAATAAAAAGTTTACATTTTTTATTCTATATATATTTGTTTTTTATAGATTTTTTACTTATCTTTGGGCAAATATTTCCTATTATAAGAGTATATGATTTATTATATTTAATGAAATTCTCTTTGCTTACTTCTAATGTATATAAAACTTATGGACTGATCGTATTCTCTTTCTTGATTTTCTATATTTATTTTGGATATAAGTTCTATAGAAAGATAGATAAAAAATTAATTTTAATGTCTTTTAATGTTTTCATATTTGTATATGCTATAGATATAAATATATTTGAAGAATATTCAGGTAAGTTTTGGAAGCCAAAATCTAGCCTCGTAAGTTCTCTAACTGTTGACTATTACAATTACAATAATTCTGGGTTTATTGGTAATTATCATATATTTGGAAAACCTTTTTCAGAGTTAAAAGTCACAGGTGCTTCTAGTAGTATATGGAAAGACAAAGATATTAGATATGATAAAGTATTGCTCATTGTTAATGAATCATGGGGTGTGCCTATTAATGACGATATACAGAAAAATATTTTATCGCCTGTAATAGATAATATATCAGTTAAAAAAACTATAAGAAAAAATATAGATTTTGATGGATTTACTATTGCGGGAGAATTAAGAGAGCTATGTCAAAAATCTCCTCTTCATTTTAACCTTAAAAACCAAGAGACAGGATTTGAAGACTGTATACCTCATTTCTATAAAGAAAAAGGGTACAAGACTATTGCTATACACGGAGCTTTAGGTTTAATGTATGATAGAAAATACTGGTATCCGAGAGTTGGTTTTGAAGAAATACTCTTCAGAGATAAGGGTTTGAATCTAAAGGATTCCTTCTGCTATTCATTCCCTGGAAATTGCGATAGCGATATAGCTGGTGTGGTCTTGAAGAAAGCTAGAGAAAATAAGAAATTTTTTATGTATTGGCTAACGCTGAATACACATTCAGATTATGATATTAGAGATCTGAAAGTCGACTATATGAATTGTAATGAATATAATTTGGATGAAAGAAGCGCATCTTGCAGAAACATAAAACTTCAAAAACAATTTTTTTATAATTTATCTAAAATAATATCAGATGATGCATTTAAAGGTACTAATGTCATAATTGTAGGTGATCATACACCACCTATTATATTAAAAGAAAAAAATATATTTATCGAAAAAAAAGTACCAGTCTTTAGTTTTGTAATTGAGTAATGAGCTTTATTATGATTACAGGTAAAAAAAATTACTTATACAATACGATTCAAGTGATGATACTATCAATATTAGCACTAGTTTTCGTTTATTTATATGTCAATACTCAGGCACGAAACCAACTTTGGCAACAGACTTATCCTATACGTGCTGAGCTATCAGCAAAAAATATAAGCTGTAGCAAAGATAGTCCATCATGGATGAAAAATGTATTGATAGATCAGACAAAGAATAACAATGCGCCTGCGAACCAAATTGCTTTCATAGATACAAAAGGTAAGCTATATCATTGTGAGAATGGATATGTAGGTCAATATCCTGTTGTTTCTGATGCTGTTAATGATAATACACGCTTTCGCTATGCCAGTATTACTAAGCTGTGGACGGCGGATGCTATCTTAGACTTAGTAAAGCAAAACAAATTGTCGCTAGATACTAAGTTATCAGATGTCCTAACTGAAATTGAGAAACCACAGGATACACGTATTAGTAGTATTACTATACGCCAGCTATTGACTCATCGTGCAGGATTTGACCGTTATAGTATAGCCGGCAACGACATGTTCGGCATCGGTAAAGACATT
Organism: Psychrobacter aestuarii; assembly: GCF_904846035.1. Taxonomy (GTDB): domain Bacteria; phylum Pseudomonadota; class Gammaproteobacteria; order Pseudomonadales; family Moraxellaceae; genus Psychrobacter; species Psychrobacter aestuarii. Next base: position 1,196,167 of record NZ_CAJGYT010000001.1, on the reverse strand, counting down.
TGCCCTAATCATTTAGATGAGCTAAATACCATTGAGCTAAACTTTGAGCCTGACAGCAAGACCAGCTACTCAAACTTGGGCTATTGTTTGCTAGGGGCGGTTATTAGCCGAGTAAGTAATAAGCCATATAATCAAATCATTGCAGATAATTATTATTTCAATGATACTACTTTAAAATTTGTCTCAGACCAGCGCATGACTAATGAGGTAGATTATAATTATGTAGAAACAGGACTTACTGGTCATGCTGACATATATACGGCTTTCAATTATGATGATTTAGTGTCAGTTGCAGGTTTGTCAGGTAATGCTATAGATTTAGCACGTGAAGTGCATATGATGGCAAGTAAGCCTGCACCTAATATTTTGACGATAGATACAGCATCAAACTGTAATTTAAAACAGTTCTCAGAATGTTATGGCTATGCTATGCAGCCCTATCAGTCGCAGAAAAACATGCCGAAAACTTATTATCGTAGTGGTAATTTGCTTGGTCTATCCTCATGGGTAGCGGTGAGCGACAACGGTAGTGTAGTGGCACTACTGAGTAACGGTACTCCCAACGATGTTAAGAATGATGGGAACCAATTGCAAGAAAAGCTATATGGCTTTATGAACCCATAGTATAGGAAAAAATGGGGTAGTAAAAAGCTCTTATTTATGAAGAGTAGCTAAAATTACCGTAAGAATCAAAAATACGTAAATTACTTTGGGTAGGGATTTGGTTATGGTAAAAAAATATGCCTATGATTCAACCCAGCAGTCAGGTTTTACGCTAATAGACCTTTCCATCGCAATTGCAATTATTGGCATTCTAGCTGTCATTGCCATGCTTCAGTATCAGGTATATTTGGGAAAAGCTCAAGCGGGACGTGTGATTAATGAGTTAGGACAGCTGCGATTGAACGTAGAAGAGTGCTTACAAATGGGTATGACTACAGTTGGTAGTGGCTCAACGGAATGCAATCCACATGCACCTGCTTCCAACTTGCTGGTAGGCAACTCTCAAACAGGAGAAACTTTGCCTGTAGGTATGGGTGTTGCTCAGGTCACGAGCCCATTAACGATATCTACCAATATTACGGGTATCTTATCGACGAAAGCCATGCCAGCCTTGTCGGGTACAAAAGTAATATGGTCTCGTGCAAATGATGGCTCTTGGCAATGCATTAGCAATATCGAAGCGAAGTATTTGCCTGAATACTGTCAGCGCAATGAGAATATTTGATTTTACCCACAAAAAAGCCACCAAATAGGTGGCTTTATTAATTTAATACCAGCGAGAAACTTACTTCTCTAAATACTGCAATTTACCTTCTGCACCATCCCACTTATCCGCTTCAGGCATTTTGTCTTTCATCTCAGTGATGTTCGGCCACGTTTGCGCCAACTCTTCGTTTAGCTCAATAAAGACTTCTTGACCTTTTGGCACTTCATCTTCTGAGAAGATGGCATTGGCAGGACATTCAGGCTCGCATAGGGCGCAGTCAATGCACTCATCAGGGTCGATGACCAGAAAGTTTGGTCCTTCATAAAAACAGTCTACAGGACAGACTTCTACACAATCGGTGTATTTGCAAAGGATGCAGTTCTCTGTAACGACAAAGGTCATGGCGTTGGCTACCTATTGTTGATGTTGCGAATAAAAAATAAAATATATTCTAGCGCTTTTATGGCGATTTAACAAACATCTTTAACACTCCAGCAACTGTTTGAGCTGATACAGTAGGTCGTGCGCTTGCTTGGGTGTTAAGGCGTCAGGGTCGCTATCGCCTAATAGCTGACAGGCGGCAAGCTGTTGATTTTGCATGGGTTTGTCATCAGTGCTATCTGCAATATCTGCAAACAAGTCATCGGTGTACTGGACACCTTTAGTATCAGCAGACTCGCTTTTGTCCGCATGTGAATTAGCTAAGTCATTTTTGTCATGACTTGGCATATCGAGTGCGTGATGGGCTTGCGTTTGCTGCACGAGATTTTGCAAATACTCTTTGGCATCTTCTACCACATCATTTGGAATCCCCGCCATCTTTGCCACATGCAGACCAAAGCTGGAGCTTGCCGCGCCGGTACGGATTTTATGCAGTAGTAGTAACTGTCCATCGACTTCACTGGCAGCGACGTGTACGTTACGCACGCCGTCACTCGCCTCAGCAAGTTGGGTCAATTCAAAATAATGGGTCGCGAATAAGGTTAAGCAGCCCATCGCTTGCAAGCGCCCAACGCATGCATGGGCGATAGCCAGCCCGTCTGTGGTCGAAGTGCCGCGCCCGACCTCATCCATGAGTACCAAAGACTGCGCGCTTGCCAGATTTAGGATGGTCGCGGTCTCAATCATCTCGACCATAAAGGTTGATTTGCCGCCCGCAAGGTCGTCCGCCGAGCCAATACGGGTAAAGATGCGGTCGATATTGCCGATGCTGGCGTATTCTGCGGGGACAAAGCTGCCGCAATGCGCGAGCAGGACAATGAGCGCGGTCTGGCGCATAAAGGTTGATTTGCCACCCATGTTCGGACCTGTGATGAGCAGTAGACGCTCAGGATACTCATCACTACCAAGCGCGCAATCATTGGCGACAAAGTTTGGCGGCGTGCTGGCATCCATGCGCGCATGATTGCGTAGCGCTGACTCGACCACCAAATGCCGTCCGCCGCGAATATCAATACTGCTATCAGCGGTGTCGGTCATGATGGGGCGCTGCCATTGGTAACTGTCCGCGAGCTGCGCCCAATTGATGAGTACATCAAGGTGCGCGACCGCTGCGCTAAACTGTTGTAATGCCGACAGCTGTTCGCCAAGCGTTTCAAGCAGTGCGTTATACAGCATTTTTTCGCGGGCGAGGGCGCGAGTTTGTGCGCTCAGATAATCGGTCTCCAGCGTCTTTAGTTCCTCAGTGATAAAGCGCTCGCTGTTCTTGAGCGTTTGTCTGCGGATAAAGTGCGCGGGTGCGCTTTGGGCTTGTACTTTGGGCAATTCAAAATAAAAGCCACTGACTTTATTAAAGCCGACTTTCAGACTCGGCAGTTTGTACGTTTGCCGTGCTTCTTCAGCCATCTCATCGAGGGTGCTTTGGACGTTGTCGTGCAGATGGGTTAATTTGTCAAACGCTTCATCATAGCCGGTTGCCAGCATGCCGCCGTCACGGATATGCGCGGGCGGCTCATCGACGATAGCGCGATCAATCAGTGCGGCAGTCTCTTGGATGGCGGGCAGCTCGGCAGGGAAGCTTTGTAACAATATTGGCAGCAGCCCGCTGTCATTAAGATTGATGCCTTGTTGCGTCAGAGTCTCTTGCAGGCGCGCACTGTTATGAATGGCGTCTGCCAATTTACGCAAATCACGCGGCTTAGCGCTCATCAGAGCAATGCGGCTACTGATACGCTCAACATCGCCAATCTCTGCCAGCACGCTCTGTAAGCGGTCAATAGCGCTGGCGGTGGTATCGTCTATTGGGTTTAATAAGTGCTCAATCGCATCAAGGCGCTGATTGATTAGCGTGCGACTGCGTAACGGACGCTTCATTTGTTGTACCAGCAGTCGGCGACCCATCGGCGTTTTGCAGTGATTCACCACGTGAGTGAGTGCCGTGCCGTTGGGCGTGACGGGCGCGAACAGTTCCAGATTTTGCTGGCTACTGGCGTCCATAATCAGATAGTCATTATTGTCCTCAACCAGCAGTTGATTGACCTGCGGGACTTGGCGCTGCTGGGTTTGGCGTGCGTAGTGTATCAGTGCTGCGCTGCTGGTTTGCGCGAGCAGCTTGTCCTGAATGCCCAAACCATCCAAACGCTCTACCGCAAACTGCTGGCACAAAGTCACAGGCGCGTGCTCAGGGTGAAAGTCCGCTGCCGCCACTTCGATAACGGGACAGTCAATCACGCTACGCAGCCACGCGAGCCAATGCTCATCGATGCGCTCACTGACGATACATTCGCTGGGGGCAAAGCGCGCTAAGACCGTTTGCACCTCCGTACGCAGCGCTTCCAGCGCCTTATCCGTGCCATGCATTTCTTGGGTGGTGATGGTCCCTGCGGCAAGGTTCAACTGACTGACCGCAACGCCAATCGGCTGACTGCTGCCTGCGCGCGGCAATTTTACATCGAGCGCGGCGACCGTGGGTGTGGCATTGGGCGCAATCAGCGCATCATCGGTGATGGTACCTGCGGTTAAGGTTTTGACCACCTCGCGGCGCATGATGCCGCCTGTGGCTGGCTTGTCTTTCGCCTTGGCATCGTTGTTTTTATTAGCACTCTCAGCGTCATCTTTATTATTGTCTTCGACTTGCTCGCAGACGACCACGGTTTGCCCTGCCGCAATCAGCCGCGCCATATAGCTGTCAGCGGCGTGAAACGGTACGCCCGCCATAGCGATGGTGTTGCCCGCTTTATCCGTACCACGGCGGGTTAAGGTAATGTCCAAAATCTCTGCCGCACGCTCGGCATCGCTAAAAAACAGCTCATAAAAATCGCCCATACGGTACAGCAAGAGCGCGTTTGGATACTGCGCCTTTAGGTTCAGATATTGCACCATCATCGGCGTATGATGCGTGAGGTCGTAGACACGTTCGCCAATGGTCAGTTCAGTCGATGCAGGCGTAAGACTCATGAATGTCCTCATAGTTGGTAGCAAAACAGTTGGTAGCAAAAAAGGGGCGCGGAGAATAGCGCAAACAAGGCGTCTGTTGGCAAATAGCCGCCGCGTTTACATGCAAATCGCAGTGATATCCTGTCAAACAGAAAGAAGTAGCAAGCGCACAGCGCCGAGCACAAGCATTGGTGTATGGATAATGGCGGTGATATGATGCAATATCAAACGACTGGCGAAAATGATGCCAAAATCGTCAGCAGGCTATTTTAGCACGAGCGCGTCTGCCTTGCGGCGGCAAATATCGGCGCGCGCCCCTTGTATCCATCGCCATCATAACCATATATAATGAGGCACACTTTATTGGGTGACACTTCGCCAAGGAGCGCCGCGCTGCGATAATGCCAAAGGCGACACGTGCAAAGGTCAAATATTTCCATAGGTTAAAAAATTATGTTATCAAAGATTGTAGGCAGTGTGGTCGGCACCAAAAATGAGCGCGAACTCAAGCGGATGCGCCGTATCGTTAGCAAAGTCAATGCACAAGAACAAAGCGTACAAGCGCTGTCTGACGAGCAGTTGAAACAAAAAACACAAGAATTTAAAGCGCGTTTTCAAAAAGGCGAGAGCCTAGACGCGCTATTGCCCGAAGCCTTTGCCGTTTGTCGCGAAGCCTCTTTACGCGTGATGGGTATGCGCCACTACGACGTGCAGCTTATCGGTGGTATCACCCTACACGAAGGCAAAATCGCCGAGATGAAAACGGGTGAGGGTAAAACCTTGATGGCGACCCTTGCCATTTATTTAAACGCCATTAGCGGCAAAGGCGTGCACGTGGTCACGGTCAACGATTACTTGGCGTCACGTGATGCCGAGCTGAACCGCCCGCTGTTTACCTTTTTGGGTCTTAGCGTCGGCGTCATCTACTCGCAGCAGCCGCCCCAAGATAAGGTCAACGCCTATCAAGCGGACATCACCTACGGTACCAACAACGAATACGGCTTTGACTACCTGCGTGACAACATGGTGTTTAGCCTAAAAGAGAAAAAACAGCGCCCGCTAAACTACTGTATCATCGATGAAATTGACTCCATCTTGATTGATGAAGCGCGTACGCCGCTGATTATCTCAGGGCAAGCGGAAGACTCTTCACGCATGTACGCTTTGATTAACACCATCATTCCGCGTCTGATTCGCTCAAAAGACGAAGAAGCCAACAAGAACAACGAAGACGAAGATTTTTGGATTGATGAAAAAAATCGCCAGATTGAGATTAGCGAAAAAGGCTACGAAAAAATCGAGCACTTCTTAACCGAAGTCGGTGAGCTGGGCGAGCAAGAAAGCTTATATAGCCCAAGCCGTTTGCCGCTATTGGCACATGTACAGGCCGCCATCCGCGCGCATCATATCTTTGTCAAAAACGTCCATTACATCGTCAATGACGGTGAAGTCATTATCGTCGATGAAAACACAGGGCGTACCATGCCAGGTCGCCGCTGGTCAGAAGGCTTGCACCAAGCGATTGAGGCAAAAGAAAGCGTCGATATCCAAGCTGAAAACCAGACGCTTGCGACCACCACCTTCCAGAACTATTTCCGTCTGTATGACAAGCTATCAGGCATGACAGGTACCGCCGATACCGAAGCGGCAGAATTTAAATCGACCTATGACCTTGATGTCATCGTCATCCCAACGCACAAGCCAATTGCGCGTATCGACATGGACGACCAAATCTTTTTGACCAAATTGGGCAAATATAAAGGCATCATCCGCGAGATTAAAGACATTCAAGCCAAAGGCGCACCTGTGCTGGTCGGTACCGCGACCATTGAAGCCTCAGAAGAATTGTCGTACCTACTCGACCAAGAAGGCATCAAGCACAACGTCCTAAACGCCAAGCAGCACGAGCGCGAAGCCGACATCATCGCACAGGCAGGCAGTCCCAAAGCCGTCACCATCGCCACCAACATGGCGGGTCGTGGTACCGATATCATCTTAGGTGGTAACTGGCAGTCGTTTATCGAAGATATCGAGTCGGTCAGTAAAGACGAGCTGGCACGCCTAAAATCTGAATGGCAAGTCAAGCATGACCAAGTGGTCAACGCAGGCGGTCTGCACATCATCGGTTCAGAGCGTCACGAATCTCGCCGTATTGATAACCAGCTGCGCGGTCGTGCAGGGCGTCAGGGTGACCCAGGCATGTCACGCTTTTTCTTATCGCTCGAAGACGACCTCATGCGTATCTTTGCAGGGGACCGCGTGGTCAACATGATGCGCGCTATGGGTCTTAAAGAAGACGAAGCGATTGAGCACAAAATGGTCTCGCGCTCGATTGAAAATGCCCAAGGCAAAGTAGAAAGCCGCGACTTTGATGCGCGTAAAAACCTACTCAAATACGATGACGTGGCGAACGATCAGCGTAAAGTCATCTATGGTCAGCGTGATGACTTGCTCGCCGAGATGGACTTGTTAGAAGCCATTGAGCAGATGAATCATGAAGTGTATAACGCCCTCATCAGCCAGTTTGTGCCACCAGGCTCGGTCGATGATCAGTGGGATATTGACGGTCTAGAAGACGAGCTTGAAGACGAGTTCAAAGTCACCATGCCGATCAATGATTGGCTCGATGAAGACCGCCGCCTTGATGAAGAAGGCTTGCGTGCCAAAATCATCGACACCGCGATTGCCCGTTATCACAGCCGCCGTGAGCAAATGGGCGAAGAAAACGCCGCCCAACTTGAGCGCCACTTTATGCTCCAAAGCCTCGATAAGCATTGGAAAGAGCACTTGACGCAAATGGATCAGCTGCGTAAAGGCATCCACTTACGCGGCTACGCGCAAAAGAACCCTGAGCAAGAGTACAAGCGCGAATCGTTTGAGCTGTTCCAAATGATGCTCGGCGCGATTAAGTCAGAAACCGTGCAAGACTTATCACGCGTACACATCCCAACCAAAGAAGAGCTCGAAGCGCTAGAAGCGCAGCAACGTGAAGAAGCCGCGCACATGCAAATGCAGTTCGAGCATGACGACATAGACAGCCTTACAGGCGAGCGTCAACCAGACGCGCAGTCGCAGCCAGCACGCCGCGCTGCCGCAAGTGGCGCTGCAGGTGCAGCCGCAGGCGCGAATACCGGGGACAATCCTTACGCCAATATGAACATCAGCCGTAACGCGCCGTGTCCTTGTGGTTCGGGGCTAAAATACAAGCAGTGTCATGGCAAAATCGCCTAACGTTGCACAATAATAATAAGAAAACGCTGTCGGTATCTGCTGACAGCGTTTTTTTATGCCTGCTTGCTTTTCGTTTTTTATCTTGCTGCTTGTGATACAGGGTGCGTCAGGGTTTACCGATTGCAATTTAATACTTACAAATTGCGTATAGGCGCAGTGGCTGACCGCGCGGTATAGTAACGGTTAGGACTATTTTGGAGAATATAATTATGCTATCAATTCGCCCCACAATGATAATGACAGGGCTTTTGGCAAGTGTGCTGGCACTCAGCGCGTGCCAAGACAAAGCAGAGCCAGACAGCAGCGTAGATACCGGTACCAGTAGCGAGCCGACCATGTCTGCCGAACCTGCCGAACCCAATGAAACCGTAGTCGCCAGCAATGAAGGCATTGACGGTGTCAAAGACGATACCAACGCTATGGTTGACGGCAGTGTTGCACAGTCATCGTACCTATGCACACCGGCGCTCAAAGTCACCGCGACCTACAAAGACGATGCCAATGAAGTGGTGTTAGAGACGGATAAAGGCACGCTTAGCCTGATGCAAACCAATGACAATACCAACCCTGAGGTCTATGAAGCATCGACTGCCCTTGATGGTGCTGAAGGCTTTACTCAATGGCGTGTGGCGCATGAAGACCGCGCTACAGGTGTGATGCGCATGGCGGGTGCTGACCAGAGCGACGTTACGACTTATGAGTGTGACAAAGTAGGCGCATAAGCATATTTTTACTACATATCAGCGCTTGTTACTTTGATGACCATTACTCGATTTGATAATGGTTGTTTTTACACTAACCTTATCTATTGTCCTCTTTATTGTTGATGGTGGATAAGGTTTTTTATTATTCGCAATGTTTTTATGTGGCATCGCCATTGAAAATAGCTAAGCACACAATAAATAAGCATAAAAAAAAGCTGACAAAAAATGTCAGCCTTTTTTATTGGTTACTTTGTATGGTTGTCATAACCATTCAAAAATCAACGGTTGTGAATGCGCAAGATATCTCCCGCAGAAATATGATCCTTTGCAATGATAGCGCCGTTCTTATTGACAATATTGCCTTCACTATCGACATTTAGACCTTCACGGCGTACCAATCCTGCCAAGGTGTTTTCGTCATCATCATGCAGCATATCGTCTGAACGTAGATGCGCGGCTGTCGTTGCGGCAGCGCCAGTATCTAGGGCACGGTGGTCAGCGTCCATGGTGCGCTCGCGGCGCGGGGTATTCGCGGCGATGTGGTCGCGGTTATTGACCAAACGCTCTTCTAGCGGGGCAAAACGCTCAGGCGCATTATAGCTGTGATCAGCGATGTCCATACGCTCTTCAGCAGGCAGTGTCTCAGCGCCAAAAGTGCGGCGGTCGCGCTCGTACTGCTCTTTATAGCTGTATTGATAATCGTGGTCGTATAGCTCCATCGCTTCGACTTGCGATTTGGTTAGACTGTCAAAAAACACATCATCACCGACGATACGTGCTAGACCTGCAGGGGCAAGGACTTCTTTGGCACTGAACCAGCCGCCCACATCAACGATAAGATAGCGGATGCGACCTGTGGTGTCTTCAACCAATGCGCCTTCGATTTTACCGATTTTTTCTTCATTAATGCCATAGGCAGTTTTGCCAGTTGGGTCATAATAGTCATCACCGATAAGCTCACGATGGGTGGCTTGGATGTCTTGTAAACGGATAAGCTGACTCATAATATGTTTCCTTGTTTATAATGATATTTTTACGTTGATTGTCGTTGTACTTAAGGGTAGTGCTTTATTCATAATAAAAGCCGATAAACGGCGGTTGCTATTTCTTTTCTATATTATTTGGCAGTTATTATTGTTCTACCTTTTTTATTTTAAATCGTCCTTTTATCTGTCTTTTATTCTTTTAACGGTGTTCTTATATTTTGTTTTAAGTATTCCTAAGAACTGGTATTGATAATAGCAAGGCAAAACCCACTACAATACCTGCGCAAGGTAGCAAAATGTGCGTGCAAGGTAATGGCGTGTAATGGGCTGTAAACGGTGGGCGTGTATCAGCAGATAGATTAACGCAGCTGTACACGATGTGTAGAGAATGCAAAAAAACCCAATAAGAAATGCGGCAACAAGAAGGCTGTGCCGCGCTGATCATGACGTCAAAAAATCGCTAGAGTCGGGTCAAGACTAATGACCCATTAAAGATAGACGATGAACAGTTAGGGCAGCTCAATGGCAACGGCAACGGCTTCACCACCACCGATGCATAAGGTTGCAATGCCTTTTTTGCCGCCTGTCCGCTGCAAGGCATGTATCAGAGTCACCAAGATGCGTGCGCCTGAGCAGCCGACAGGATGACCAAGGGCGCAGGCACCGCCTTCGATATTGACCTTATTAATGTCTAAATCAAAAGCATCTATTGCCATCATGGTAACGACGGCAAAGGCTTCGTTGATTTCCCACAAGTCCACCTCAGAGGCTTGCCAGCCCGTGGCGGTCAGCAGTTTTTCGATAGCGCCAACAGGCGCAATGGTAAACTCACTGGGATGCTGCGAATGCTGCGCTGTACTTATGATGCGCGCTTGGTAGGTCAATCCCTTGGCCTCGGCGTGCGACTGGCGCATCATGACCACGGCAGCAGCACCATCGGAGATAGAGCTGGCGTTGGCTGCGGTGATTGTGCCGTCTTTGGCAAAGGCGGGGCGCAAGTTGGGGATGCGCTCGGCATCAGCAAGTGATGGCTCTTCATCCGTATCGATGTCTTGGGTTTGTTTTCGTCCTTTGACGGTGACAGGGGTGATTTCTTTAACAAAATGACCGTCTTCGATGGCATTTAACGCGCGCTGCAATGACAAGATAGCAAAGTCGTCCATTTGCTCGCGGGTATAGCCTTTTTTGTCGGCCATCTCTTGAGCGAATTGTCCCATCAGCTTGCCCGTCTCGGCATCTTCTAACCCATCAATGAACATGTGGTCTTTGACTTCTTTGTGCCCCATGCGGTAGCCGCTACGCGCTTGTGGGAGCAAGTATGGCGCGTTACTCATGGACTCCATACCGCCAGCCACAGCGACCTCAATGCTGCCAGCCTTGATGCCATCGTGTGCTTGCATGACGGCTTTGAGGCCTGAGCCGCACAGCTTGTTGATGGTGATGGCGCTGACACTGTCGGGCAATCCTGCCTCGCGCATGGCTTGTCGCGCGGGTCCTTGTCCCAGCCCTGCGGTCAGGATGCAGCCCATAATGACTTCGTCAGGCGTATCAAAAGAGAGGTTGGCGCGTGTTAATGCTGCACTGATGGCAGCTGCACCGAGCGTGGGCGCGGGGACGGGGGACAATGCTCCTTGAAAGGCGCCCATTGGGGTGCGAGCGCCACTAACAATCACAACCGCATCATGAGACATGGGGTATCTTCCTTATAACAATAAGTCTCTATCAGCAGTGAGAGACACCACTGATAGAGACAGACACCCTCAATGTGCGCGTTGCCAATCGCTTGGCAGGCGAGCTTACAGCTCGTCCAGACGAATGCGCACCACCTTATCGGTGATGGTGTCTAAGGCTTCAATTTTGGCAATGGCAGAGTTCATCTGGCTCTCAACCACTGGCAAGGTCAAAATAATGACAGGCACTTGTCCTGCTTTGTGCGCAGGTTTTTGCAAGATGGCATCGATATTGATGCCCGCTTCACTCAAAATGCGCGTGATGTTGGCAAGCACGCCTGGGCTGTCATAAGCATGGACGCGCAGGTAATAGCCTGTGGTCATCTGCTCGGCGTCCAAAATGGGCGTGTCCGACAGCTCTTCTGGAATAAATGCCAAATGCGGTACATGATGGCCTTGTTCGTTGGTACACAGTACGCGCACCAAGTCCATGACATCCGCCATGACCGCAGATGCTGTGGCACCAGCGCCCGCGCCATCACCGTAATATAAGGTCTGTCCAAGCGGATGCGAGTCAACCAGTACAGCATTTTTGACGCCATTGACATTGGCAAGCAGCTTGTCTTCAGGAATCAAGGTAGGGTGTACGCGCAGCTCAATGCCGCTGGCAATGTTGTTATCGTCTTGGTGACGCACGGCAAAACCCACGTGCTTGATGCGGTAACCGAGCTCTTCGGCGTAGTTGACATCTTGTAGGGTGATGCCTGTGATGCCTTCGCAATAGACTTTGTCAAACTGCAATGGAATACCAAAGGCGATTGAGGCCAGTAGCGCCAATTTGTGCGCTGCATCGATACCTTCGACATCAAAGGTGGGGTCGGCTTCTGCGTAGCCCAATGCTTGTGCTTCGGCCAAAACGTCATCAAACGTGCGACCCTTATCACGCATCTCTGTCATGATAAAGTTGCCCGTACCATTGATGATACCCGCGAGCCAGTTGACCTTGTTGGCCGCTAGCGCCTCACGCATGACTTTAATAATCGGAATACCGCCAGCGACGGCCGCTTCATAGGCCACGTGGACTTTGTTTTCTTCTGCCAATGCAAAAATCTCATTGCCATGCTCGGCAAGTAAAGCCTTATTCGCGGTGACCACGTGCTTACCGTGGCGGATAGCGTGGGTGATGATGTCTTTGGCAAGCGTGGTGCCGCCGATGACTTCAATCACAATATCGACATCATCGCTTGCAGCAATCGCCATCAAATCATCGCTTTGGGTAATCGCAGGGTCGATGTCATCACGCTGACGGCGGGTGCCGACAGCGCTGATCATAATGTTGCAGCCACTGCGGCGCTTTAGCTCATCTAAATTATCATTGATTAGGTTGACCACGCCAGTACCGACAGTACCTAGGCCAAGTATCGCTAGTTTGATGGATTTACTCACGGTATCCTCAAAAGGTTATATGGGTGAATGAAAAAGCCGAAGACTTTCGACTCATCGTATCATACTAAAACCGCGTTTGCGGCATCTACTCGTATCAATTTGCTCAATTTGCTCAGTTGGCTCAATTAGCAATGGCGGCCTGTGCCAGCTCTGCTGCAGGCAAGTAACCACCGATTTGCGCGCCAGCTTCGGTAAATATCGCAGGCGTACCACGCACGCCTAGAGACTTACCGAGTGCCAACTGCTGGGCAACTGGTGTTTGGCAATCAGGGCCTGCCACTTCTGCGCCTGTTTTGGCTTGATTCATCGCGGCTTTGCGGTCTTCGCTACACCAGATGGCATCCATTTTTGGGATGCTTTGCTCACTGCGCGGCCACGCCAAATAGCGCACCTCGATACCGCGAGCATTGATATCGTCCATCTCAGAATGCAGCTGGCGGCAATAGCCACAGTCAGCATCGGTAAACACATAAATCGCCGCTTTGGTCTCACCTGTGGCGGGATAAATAATCATGTCTTTTTCATCAACAGTAGCCAGCGCTGCTTTGGCATCATTGGCCACAAATTCGGCGCTGATATCGACAGGGTCGCCATCGCCGACGCTGACAATCTGCCCTTGAATGATGTGTTTGCCCGATTTGTCCGTAAAAAAGCCTGGCAGGCCTTCGGCATTGACCCAGTACACGCCATCCATAGACGTGGGTGTGGCTGAGACGATGGTCTCATTGAGTCCTGAAGCGGCCAAGTTGGCTTGCAGCGCTTTGACCACATCTGCATCGCTGCCAGCAGCCGCTTTGGTATCGCTGCTTTTTGCGTCGCTGTTTTTTGTACCGCTGTCCGTTTGGGTCTGAGTGGTGGCTTCGTTGGTTGGTGCGGTGTCACCGTTAGAGCAGCCCGCCAAGGTGCCAAACAGCGCCACGCTCAATAGGCTGGGCAACAGGCGGCGCGTTAGGACTGGGCGGCTGAGTGTAGAGAATGAAGGTAACATCATAAAAATATCCTGTAGGTCATCACCTGTCATCTTTAAAGCGTGTGCAGTTTATTGCCAAATAGGGCGGTCACAACCGATGATAAGCACTCGATGACCAATAATAAGTCGAGCTTAATGGTATCACAAGCCGTGGCTGTGGTGAGCAACTATAGCACTGATGCTCATTCTGTGACTCACAAGCGCCTGTTTGGTAACGAATCTTACCCAATAAAAGCGCGGTGAGATACATTTGTACTATGTCATATGCAAACGGGTATGGGTAGGCTATAACTATTATTCTGGCAGCACACGAGCCGCTATAATCGCATATCAGTTATAGCACAATAATGCATGCTGCGGGATGCCTTTTTTATTCCTTTTATCAAACACAAAATTAGGAGAGCACATGGCGGGCGCCAGCTTATTGACCTTACTTGATGACATCAGCGTGATATTGGACGATGTCTCTGTCATGACCAAAGTCGCGGCCAAAAAAACGGCGGGCGTTTTGGGCGATGATTTGGCACTCAATGCCGAGCAGGTCACGGGGGTACGCGCGGAACGAGAATTGCCTGTGGTATGGGCAGTGGCTAAAGGCTCGTTTATTAACAAGTTGATATTGGTACCAGCCGCGCTGCTGATCAGTACCGTCTATCCACCGTTGGTAACGTTTTTATTGATGTGTGGTGGCTTATTTTTGTCTTATGAAGGCGCAGAAAAAATCGTGCATAAATTCTGGCCGCACATTTTGCCGCACGATGAAGAGCAAGAGGCGCGCCGAAAAGCCAATGCCGATGACAGTGTCGATATGGTGGCGTTTGAAAAGCAAAAAATCAAAGGCGCGATTCGTACCGATTTTATTTTGTCTGCCGAGATTATTGTTATCGCATTGAGCGCCGCAGCAGGCGCGACGCTGTTAGAAAAGTCTTTGGTACTCTCTATCATCGCTGTCGCCATCACCGTTGGCGTTTATGGTTTGGTCGCAGGTATTGTAAAAATGGATGATGCTGGACTGTATTTGCGTCAGCAGTCGGGTTCGTTTAAACAAAAAGTCGGTGATTTATTGCTAAGTACAGCGCCGAAACTGATGAAGTTTTTGTCTATAGCAGGCACACTGGCGATGTTCTTGGTCGGTGGTGGTATCTTGGTACACGGTATCGACTTTTTGCATCACGGTGTTGAAGACTTAGCGCATCTAACAGGTATTTTTGAGAGCGTGACCACCATGCTATTGAACGCTGTTGTGGGTCTTATCGTTGGCTTAGTGGTGCTGTTTATCATGACCATGATTGGCAAATGGCGCGGCAAAGACGACGGTCAAGCCGCACACTAATCCATCAGGCGGGGTGTCTAAGTGAGTACACACAAGACAGCCCCACTATTGATAGCGCATCGCTAAGCGTCAGACAGCAGATAATGAGAATACCAAGCTACTGACAGCAAAAAGCCCCAAAGCATGACTTTGGGGCTTTTTTTGTGACGCGGTGGGCGATTATTCTTTATCGCCCGTTTTGCCGTTCATTTTTTCTGCCTGTGTGGGCTTTTTATGCTCGGTTTTTGGCTTGCGGCTACGCGCTTTGGGCACCTTCGGTGTGGTGAGATTAAACATGCCTGTCTGCGGTAACAGCTGCTCGGCCACATTTTCAATCATATTTTTATAACTGGCAATGGTGGTCTTGGCTTTATTGGCGCTGTCGTCTTTGGCGTCTTCTTCAGCCGTTTTGGCTGACTCGGCGTCCAGTAGCGCTTCGCTGTCTTGACTGACGTGCTCGGCTTGTGCTTCTGCGGTTAAAGCAGCGGCATCGTGCGTCTCTGATACTTCTGAAACAGTCGGTTGCTCAGCAGTATCGACAGCTTGCGCGGCCGGCTCATTCTCGTCTGCTGCAGTGCTACTGCCTACTTGCTCAGCGTCTGATTGATAATCAGGGTGCTGACCGCGTGGGTCGTTGCTGGCGCGTTTGCTGACCGCGCGCACCTCAACGGCCGTTTTGCCTGCACGTGCGGCGAACTGACTGACCGCTTGGGTCATGGCATCAAAGCGTGCCAAATAGTCCGCTGCCAATGGTTGATAGCCATAGTTGCTAAAGTCAAAGGCTTGCGTCGGCGCTTGCTGACCTTGCTGCTGATGCAGGGTGATGGCCTCAATAAAGCTGCGAATCACACCATCGCTGCTCAGACGCGTCTGGGCATCGGGTAGGGTCGCGCTGATGAAGTCGCCCACGCTGCCTGTGATGCTCGGCGCGCTTTGCTCAGCTGCCTTGGCAGGGGCTTGCTGCTCACGTACCACACGCGGGTCATTTTTGGCTTGACCAAATTTGTGCGCGGTGACGTAACGTGTGCTGAACAAGGCTTCATGACTGAGACTTATCGCCTTATTGTCGCTGCCTTGGACGGTATCAGCGCTGTCCTCTGCTACCGCTGCCTTGACCGTTTGCTGACGGCTGGGTGCGGTATCGCTGTTTTCTTGACGCGGGGCTTTGGCAGGTTTTTCTGCAGGGGCATCGCTTTTTTGTGCCTGCGTGGTGGGCTTGGCATCGTGTGCCTCTGCTGCCTTGTCCGCCTTGTTGTTATCAGTACGGTCGCCTTGTGACTCACGCTTTGGCGTCTCTGTAGCGTCCGCTTTTGCGCTGCTTTCAGGCTTGCTGGTTTGCGCGGTTTGGTTTTCTGCTGCTTTTGCTGCGTCGTCCTTTGCAGGGCGCTCAGCTGCTGCTTGCTCGGTTGGCGCGTCTTTTTGCGCAGCTTTGGCTTTTGCAGGTTGGCGGCGCTTGTCATTGGCCTTGCTGTCATCAAGTGACAGGTGCACGACTTCTTGCTGCTTGAGCTGCGTTGGCGCTTCGCTCACTTGTAGCGTCACCTCATCAGGGTTTTGATGGCGGCGTTTTGACTGCGCTTTTGTGGGTGCGCTGCGCTCTTCAGTAGCGTTGTCGGCAGCTTTAGCCCCTGCGACCAATGCTTCACCGCGCTCTAGCTTGCCGCGTGAGCTGCGCTGGCTGTTGGGCTTGCGTTTGCTACGCGTCTGCGTACCCTCATCGCTGCTGTGTGCTTTTTGCTCACGGCTGTCACGCGACTCAGTGTTGGCAGCGCTGTCTTGCTTGTCTTGCTTATCCTGATGGCTGTCAGACTTGTGCTCATGCTCGCTTTGCTCTTGCGCGTCATCACGCGACTCACCGCGGCGCTGGCGTGATTTGCCTGAGCGTGATTTGCGCGATTTACGCTTGCGGCGCTCATCGTTTCTGTGCTCTTTTTGTCCGTCGTTATCATTACTGTCGCTGTCTTCATCGGTGCTGAGTGCTTGACGCGCAGGCTGGGCGCGTTCAGTGGCCGCTTGCGTTTGTGCCAGTGCGCTGTTGTCTACTTGCCCAAATGCACCGCGGCTTTGCGCGCCTGTATTGACGAAGGCTTCGATGGCTTCGGCGGCGTCATTGCTGCTGACCTGTCCGCTGACGCTGGCTTCTGGCGCTTTGGCAAATAGGTTTGATAACCAAGCAACCGCTTGCGGCTGGGCAGGCTGCGGTTTGGCTGCAGGGACAGGGGCGGCGACAGTGGGTTTGTCTGCTTTGGTCGCTTCAGTTTTGTGCGTAGCTTGGCGCGGCTCAGCTTTGGCATTGTTTTGCGCTTGACCGTTGTCTTTTGCTATAGGCTTGCGCGGCTGACGCTGTGGCTGCTGCTCTGGGCGCTCTTTGTCGGCGGTTTGCCAATCGACATCATAGCCAAGGTCGCTGTGCTCTTGCTGCTGCGTGTCGGTGATGCGCTCATAGCTTGAGGGCGCAAAGCCGTCACGGTTAAAGTGCAATTTGAAGTTTGGCGACTCAAGGTGCGCGTGTGGCAAGATGGTGATGCGCGTGCCGCTGTCCTGCTCAAGATATACAAGGCTGTCGCGCTTTTCGTTTAACAAAAACGCGGCGATGTCGGTCGGTACTTCGGCTTGCACCTCACCTTGACGCTCTTTTAGGGCGATTTGTTCAATCTGACGCATGATAGATAAGGACAATGAGCGCAGGTCACGAATCATGCCATTACCATGACAGCGCGGGCAGATATAGCCTGTTGATTCTTCAAGTGATGGACGCAGGCGCTGACGGCTCATTTCCATCAAGCCAAATTTTGAAATCTCGCCGAACTGTACGCGTGCGCGGTCGTATTTGGTGGCTTCGACCAGACGCTTTTCGACTTCCTTTTGATGCTTATTGTCATTCATGTCAATGAAGTCGATGACAATCAAGCCGCCCATATCACGCAGGCGTAGCTGACGGGCAATCTCGTCTGCCGCTTCTAGGTTGGTATGGTAGGCAGTTTCGGCGACGTCTGAGCCTTTGGTCGATTTTGCTGAGTTGATATCGATAGACACCAGCGCTTCGGTCTGGTCGATGACGATAGAGCCGCCAGAGGGCAGACGCACTTCGCGCTGATAGGCGGTTTCGATTTGTTTTTCGATATTAAAGCGCGCGAACATCGGCTCATAGTCGGTGTATTTGCGCAGCTTGTCCGCTTGTTTTGGCATCACCGCATCAATAAAGTTTGCCGCTTCGACGTAGGCGTTTTCGTTATCAATCCAAATTTCAGTGATGTCATCGCGCAAGTAGTCGCGCACGGCACGCGTGACCACGCCCGCTTCTTGATGCACAAGGCGCGGCGAGGGGTATTTTTTATTTTGTTCTTGGATGGCTTGCCAAATGTTCAGCAAGTGGTTCAAATCGTGCTGCAAGTCGTCTTGGGTCTTGCCAATGCCAGCAGTACGGATGATGACGCTCATGCCTTTTGGCAAATCAAGGTTGCCGAGCATACGCTTCATGTCTTCACGCAGTTTGCCCGATATTTGACGTGAGATGCCGCCACCACGTGGGTTGTTGGGCATCAGTACCAAATAGCGACCTGCGAGGGACACATAGGTTGATAGCGCCGCGCCCTTGTTGCCGCGCTCTTCTTTTTCGACCTGAACAATCAGCTCATCGCCTTCTTTGATGAGTTTTTTGATGTTTTCATCGCGAGGATTGCCGCTTAGGTATTCGGCAGAGATTTCACGAATCGGCAAAAAACCTTGGCGCTGTGAGCCATATTCGACAAACACCGCTTCAAGCGATGGCTCAACGCGGGTCACGTGACCTTTATAGATGTTGGATTTTTTTTGTTCGCGGGTACGGTTTTCTAGGTCAAAATCGTACAGATGGTTGCCTTTACACAAGGCGACGCGAATCTCTTCGTTTTGAGTGGCGTTGATTAAAATACGTTTCATAACTATGTCCTCTAGGGGCACACAGACATGACCGATTAAGCAGCAAGCGTGGGGCAGGGTGACAGCGTGTCACAGATATTAAAAAGACAAACGACCATCGTATGATGATGTACTCAAGATAGCCTGTGCCGAAATGCACAACCGTGCGTGGGTACAGTCACTTCATCTATCGCGGGTCAGTGCGCCACCTACAGCGTGTCAGGCTGAAGTGACACCATATCGCTACGGGCGCCATCGTCGTCCGCACAGTCACCCATCAAAAAATAGCATGGCAAGTGACAGCGTGGCTTATGGGTCTGCAAAATCATTAATCAATGACAGTAAAACTAAATCGCAGCGCTCGCATATGAATGAGGTTGTAATAGTGGTCTTGGTGTTACGTGTTTATTGTCTCAAGTATCTTATATTCAATAGAGCGGTTGAACGATTGTGATGACGGGGCGTACTTGGCAAACCGATATCAATGACCGCACATCAGGCGGTATAGCCTTTACTTTTTTATCGTTGTCGGTTTGTCCGCCATTACAAAGCGGTCGGGTGCTACTAAAAAGCGCTCATCCTAGCCCATCTGCGCTCAAGCATTGATGCCATCATCAATGTGTCATGGTGCGCTGGGTAAGTAAAAAATTGTGTCGTGTGATGATTTTGCTGGGCATTACTGCCGCAAAAGGGCATCTGTATTGTGGTATCACTACCATTTGTGGGTGCTGATGCGGTTCATAAATGACCGAGCTGCCCAAAAATAAACATGAATTGCACCCTCATACTGTAAAGATCACTAAAGTATCTGATACAAGATGACGACGACATGGTGCTTAAGTATCACTGGTTGGTGATGCGAAAGTAAAAATGTGGTCGCAAGCCACCATGATTATTGTCATGGATATGCTTAATTGGTGCGCAACATGCTAAACTATAGCAAATCTTTATACAAATACCTAACTAAAAATGACACAGCCCACTGATACCCCGCAGATATACAACAGCAAAACCCGCCCACAGAGCGCCGATGACGAGATCAGTAATTTCAATCGCGTCAACTATTTAGAAGTGACCCGCCATCAGCATGAGCAGCGCGTGGATAACTTTTTATTAAATCGCTTAAAAGGGCTGCCCAAGTCGCACATCTATAAGATGGTACGCGCCGATGAAGTGCGCGTGAACAACAAGCGCTGCAAGCCGCATGACCGCGTCTATCGCGGCGACATTGTGCGTATCGCGCCTGTACAGCTGGCGACGCGGGACAAGCCGATTATCAGTAATGAGTTTGCCCAAAGTCTGATGAACCGTGTGGTATACGAAGACGAGGGTCTGCTGGTCATCAATAAGCCTTCAGGCATTGCGGTACATGGCGGCAGTGGCGTCGACGTCGGCGTGATTGAGGCGATGCGTGAAGTGACGGGCAAAAAATACCTTGAGCTGGTGCACCGCATTGATAAAGACACCTCAGGGTTGCTTATGATTTCTAAAAAGCGCTCAACGCTCAAAGCATTGCAGCAGCATTTGGTGGACAAGACAATTCAAAAGCATTATTTGTGCATCGTTAAAGGGCAGCCTGCGCTCAACGAGCAGCGCATCAACGCGCCGCTACTGCGCTACACCCTTGCCAATGGCGAGCGCCGCGTCAAGGTCGACACGCAAGATGCGCAAGCGAAGCCCAGTGAGACCGATATCATCGTGCGCAGCCGCTTTGACTTGGTGACAGAGGATGGCAAAAGCCAGCCTGTCAGCCTGATTGAAGCCCTGCCACTGACAGGGCGCACGCATCAGATTCGCGTGCATCTGGCGCACGTCGGGCATGCACTGCTCGGCGATGACAAATATCATGTCAAAGACCAATCAGGCGTCCACCGTCTGTGCTTGCACGCTTGGCGCTTGGACATCCCTAACTATCCTGAAATCCGTGCGCCGCTGCCTGAAGATATCGCAGCGCTGTTGCCACAAGCGGCATTGGACAGCTTGTCTTAAACACATCGCATCAATACGGCGGGTGGGTGTATCAGCCCGCCGCCGTACCATTCACCCACGCAATTCGACAGGTCTTTTATGTCTGACGCCAACCACAACGCCAATGCGCAAAGCAACGTACACACACTCGCCAACAAGTCGCTCATCATTTTTGATTGGGACGGCACACTGATGGATTCGGTGGGGCTGATTGTAGAGTCAATGCACGTGGCGGGCGAGGCGCATGGCTTTACCACCACCGATGACGCGGTCAAAGGCATTATCGGACTGAGTCTGACAATCGGCATTGATATACTCTATCCAAACGCAAGCCAAGCGCAAAAAGACGCCATTTGCGACAGCTACGCGGACTATTACATTGCCAATAGTCATCAGACGCCGTTTTTTGACGGCATTGATACGATGCTACAAACCCTGCGCGCACAAAACAAAACGCTGGCAGTCGCTACAGGTAAAAAGCGCCGCGGTTTACAGCGCGTATTGGACGCGACAGACGCGCACCATTACTTTGCCATCACCCGCTGTGCGGACGAGTCAGGCTCCAAGCCCGACCCGCAGATGCTGAGTGATATTCTGGCGCATACAGGCGCGTCGGTGGCGGATGCGGTATTTATCGGCGACAGCATCTATGACATTCAGATGGCGAACCGTTTGGGCATGAGCAGCATCGCGGTCAACTATGGCACCGCGAGTGCGGCGGACTTGGCGGGCGAGCAGCCGACCTATCAGCTGGACACCCCGCAAGCTTTGATTGAGGCATTGACCGCTGCCTGATTTTTTTCTTTTTTTAAAAGGCTGTGTTAAAAAAAGCTGTGTCAGGACAAGCGGTCAAATGATTTTGCGGTGGTTATCTAAGATTTTTATAGCAGATTTTGCAGACTTTATTGACGCCAAACTTATTTGGCATTATCCACCGATACATCATCTGCTTGTTCTTCGCTCATAAGCGCATCAGCGATGCTATTTGCCGCATCGTCACTTTTTGCCTTGTCATACTCGTACCAACGACCCATTACGCCTGCCAACTCATCGATGCCTTCTTTTCTTAGCGCCGAGAACAGCTGAATGCTGCAAGACAGCCCCAATTTTTTGAGCTGCTTACGGGTGTTTAATAGGGCATTTTTTGCTGCGCCGTATTTGAGCTTGTCCGCTTTGGTCAATAGGATATGTACAGGCAGCTCGCCATCTTGCGCCCAATGCAACATCTGCTCATCAAAGAATTTGAGCGGATGGCGGATGTCGGTCAGTAGCACCAAGCCTGCCAAGCTGCCGCGTGACACCAAATATTCCTCTAGCTCCACCTGCCATTCTTTTTTCATCTCAAGCGGTACGGCCGCGTAGCCATAGCCTGGCAAATCGACAAGGCGCGTCTCAGGCGTCTCGATACTAAAAAAGTTAATCATCTGCGTGCGTCCTGGCGTTTTGGACGAGCGCGCCAGCTGCCTTTGATTGGTCAAGGCATTGATGGCGGAGGATTTGCCCGCGTTTGAGCGTCCCGCAAAAGCGACTTCTAGCCCTTCATCGGCAGGGCAAAGACGAAAGGTCGGTGCTGAGAGCATAAACTCGGTTTGCTGGATACGCTGACGGGCTTTGGTGTTAAATGCCGCCTGCTGCTGGGCGGGCGTATCGGTAGAAGGGGTAGACATAACAGACTCATCGACATTGAAAAATGAAAAAACGCCGCCATGTAGCAGGCGTTATACCCGCTAGCATACCATTAAAGTGCCCCCGCATTACGAAAAATCGTACCCAGTACGTCCAGTAAGCAGGTTACGCAGACCCAACTCAATTGTTATACATGCGTATCGGCGTTTTTGCTAGCATGAGGGTATAGCCTGTGGCTGCGCCAGTGCCCTTGTGCTGCACGCAGATTCGCCAAAGGAGGTGTTTTATGAACACAGTCACCCCATCATCAGCCCCACGCATTGGTTTGGTCGCTTATCTTGTCCGTATCGCAGCGCCTGTTGTGTTTGCCGTGACTTTAGGCGTGTCTGCTGCCCATGCCGCAGACATTCCTGCCATTTATCAAGACTCCTGCGCTGCCTGCCATGACAACGGCGCATTGAACGCCCCCAAAAAAGGCGACACTGCCAGATGGCAAGCACTCAAAGACAAAAAAGGTATGCCTGCACTGGTGCAAGCGGTCAAAGGCGGCATGATTCAGATGCCCGCGGGCGGTTTGTGCGCAACCTGTACCAATGACGACTACCGTCAACTGATTGATTACATGAGCAAATAGGCAGGCATAGGTACAGTAATGCCTAGCCAGTGGTGGTTTGTTTTGTTAAGAGAAGATAAATGACCGATGGCATAATGAGCCTATCTGTGTAAGCGATATGACAGAAAAATCAACGGATGCTTTGATTAAGTAGGCAAATGCCACAAAGTCTTGCTATAATGTCGCAAAATAAACCCTGATGTTAGTAAGTACTTTCAGGCGGATTGTGAAAACCAAGCCGTCATAGCCTGTCTGTTATTAGGACAAGCCGATGCCTCCTTGTTGCCGCATTACCCACAATCACTCTTAATAAGGCTTACGCTGAGTTAGTAGGATCTGTATCAATGAAAAAGTTAATCGCTGCCGCCAGCTTATGTGTTGCAAGTTTCAGCGTACAAGCTGCTATCACTGTGCCAAAATATGATGTCAATGCAGGTAAACAAATTGCCGAGACAGTATGTGCTGCCTGTCATGGTCTGACGGGTGAGAGCATCGTACCTGCTCAGCCAAACTTAGGCGGACAAAACGTCAAGTACCTCTATAAGCAGTTGGTCAACTTTAAAGCAGGCTACCGTAAAAACGGTATCATGCAATCGCAGGTGGCCAACCTATCACAGCAAGACCTTGCTAACGTGGCAGGCTACTATGCCAGCCAGCAGCCTTGGGGCGTAGGCTACGGCAACCCAGCCACCAGCCAAGAGGCGAGCAAGCTGTTCTTAGGTGGCGATAAAAAGCGCGGCGTGATTGCGTGTGCTGGTTGTCACGGTCCTGATGCCAAAGGCAATATCTTTGCTGCGTTCCCACGCTTGGGCGGTCAGCATTCAGAATACATCTCAACCCAGCTTAAACTGTTCCGTGCCGCGGGTCGTGATGACGATATCTCAAGCGATGACCAAAAACGTGTCAACGATGCTGCCAAAGAAGGCGAAAAAGGCATGATGCAGACCGTGGCGTCACGTCTGTCAGACAGAGACATTCGTATCTTGTCAGAATACATCAGCGCGGTACACTAAGCTGTCATTCAGCATTCTGATACGACTGCCTAGTGCGATGATAAGACCCCGATTTCGGGGTTTTTTCATAATTGGTGCTTGGTGAAATGCCTGTATAATAAGGCAGTAGGCTGATCGTTATGTACGTATTCATTATTTATTATAGATGGTTTGGATGAAGATTATGATGGTTCGCTATGCCGCTTATTTTGTCGCCGCGCTCTTGCCGTTGTTGCTGTTTCGCTGGTTTGCCCCTGTCAGTATCGGCGAGATTGACTTTTGGCTGTTGTGGCTTGGGGCGATGATACTGGTCGCCCTGCCGATGGTCTATGCGGAGATTGCCTTGGCTTATCGCAGCAGCGCTGCGCCTGTGGCAGGAATGCAGACATTGACCCGTGAGGCGGATGCCAGTCCGCTGTGGCGCAGCTTTGGTTGGCTTGCCGCGCTCGTGGCGATTGTGATTGCCGCTTTGGTCATCTCAGGCGCGTCTATGCATATGCTGCAAGCGCTAAGCAGTATGCAGATGGCACCCGATGTCATGCCGTTTGCGCTGTCGATGGGGCTGGTGGTCATTGCGGTATTGCTCAGTCTGCTTGGTGTGACGCCGCTGCCTATCGGACTTGGGCTGATGCTGCTCGGTCTTATCTTTGGCGCCGTACAAGGATTGCCACAAATCAACTTTGCCTTCACAGGCGTTAGCCTTGGCGAGTGGGCGCGTGCGGTGGCCTTGGCGCTTGTGAGTGTCGGCGCAGGTACCGGTCTGTATTGGTTCACAGGTGTGCGTCAAGGTGAGGACGGCACGCGTAGCCTACGTGCGAGCAAGCAAGTGCTGCCGATTTGGGGCTTACAGGTGGTCGCAGGCGGCGTGGCGCTCGGTATGAGCAGCATAAGTATGCCGCCGATTGCTCAGCTGCTCTATGGCGCGGGTGTGGTATTCGTAGCAGGGTATTTGCTGCATTACGCTGCGCAGCAGTTGGCGCACCGTTTTGGGATTTTGCTCAGTATGGTGGCGGTGCTTATCATCGCGCTGTTGCTGGTCGCGGTCGTACCTGATGCATGGCTCGCGGGTATCTTAGTGGTAGTCAGCAGTATCGCAGCGCTACTCTTGTCCGTCTTTGCAGGGTGGCAGATGAAAATCAGTCACTTACGCAAGTCATTAAACTTTAGCAATGAAGGGCTGTACAACCTATGGCGCATCGCCATTCGCTTGATTGTGCCCTTGGCATTGGTCTTGGCGCTGATTGGCTGGGGTATGACGTGGATCGGCTAATCACCATTTATCTGGCGTATGCCGAAGATGCGCTGACGCAGCATTACGAAGTGCTGCAAGTACCGACGGGCAGCAGTATCTATACGGTGCTAAAGGATGCAGGCTGGCTTGCGCGCTTTACAGATTTGGGCGCATGGTGTGAGACGGTGCGTATGCTTGATACGCCAGACAACAAACATTGGCGGGTTGGGATTTACGCGCAAAAGCAGCCATTAAGCTACATCGTACAGCCGTTTGACCGCATCGAGGTGTATCGCTCTTTAGAAGCCGACCCGATGAAACAGCGTAAAGCGAAAACGCCGCCCAAAAAACCACATGTCAGAAAACCGCGCATTAAAAAATCAAAAAGGTAGCCGTTTTAGAGTGTCTTTAGCATACAGCATCAACAAAATGCGCCAGTCTATCGAGGACTGGCGCAGTGCTATTTAGAGGGCGATTTTACGATAAGATATAACGGCAGTCAGGTGCCAATACAGATTTACTGCGGCAGGGTCTCGATGCCATCGATACGTGTGACGATACCACGCTCATCAAAGTAGACCGACAGGTGCTGGCTTGCGTTGACGACATCGGCTTTGCCAAGGCGTTTGCCTTCGGTGCCTGCTTTATAATCGTAGATATAGTCCCAACGGTTCGGCGCGAGCGTGTCTTTGATGGCAGGGCTGCCCAAGAGGTAGAGTACCTGATTTTGATTCATGCCCACGCGCAATTTGCTGGCTTGGGTTTGCGTGATTGGCGTTCCTTGCGGCAAATCAATCTTATACACGCTCAGCATAGAGCAGCCAGATAAGGCAACAGTCGCACTCAAAGCAGCGGTGAGCGCAAGATGTCGTACAGTGCGGTGGGTTGGGCGTAAAGTAAGTGACTTGTGCATGATAAGAGGACTCACAAAAAATGAAAGTGGTGCAGTCGGGGGCATGTCGCCCAGCGTACTGAGAATCACTGACAGATGATACGTCATTTGCCGTCCATTGCCTACCATTTGCCACATTTTTACCACAGCACCGTTAATATACGTTATGATTTAGGCATCATCATCCGCGGGCTACGTTGTCTTTGAGATATCATCCGTTGGCAATAATCATAATCAAATCATATTTTTATTCACTTAATTTTATAAGACGTTCATCGTCGTAAGGGGTATTATGGCTTTTACCAATCAAGATTTAAGAAAAGCAGGTTTAAAGGTGACCTTGCCGCGCATCAAGATTTTAGAACTGCTTGAGCAAGCTGAGCATCACCACATGAGCGCTGAAGAAGTGTACAAAGCACTGATTGACCAAGGCGAAGATGTGGGTCTGGCAACCGTGTATCGCGTGCTGACGCAATTTGAGCAAGCAGGCATCGTGGAGCGCCACAACTTTGAAAACAACTTGTCGGTCTTTGAAATCACTCAAGATGAGCATCATGACCACTTGGTGTGTGATGTGTGCGGCAAAATCATCGAGTTTCACAACAACACCATCGAAGAAGAGCAGTTAAAAGTCGCCGCCGAGCATGACTTTAAACTCTCAGGTCACTCACTGGTACTGTACGGCATCTGTAGTAACCAAGCCTGCCGTGACAGCGCCAAATAAGGCACGCATCTGGTTTTAATAAGCGCGCTTAAACAGCCTGTTGAAACCACAAGCACAAAAAAAACAGCGTCTTTGGGCGCTGTTTTTTTTAATGAAAAATAAGGCTAAGACGAACCTATTAGCTGATGTCCAAAGACAAGCTGTCCGCGCCTTCGTCCAGATTGCCCTCTTTGTGCTTGCTTTTGAGCTTGATTTGCAGACGCAAGTCGTTGGGCGAGTCGGCGTGAGTGATGGCGTCTTGATAAGTAATCTCGCCGTTTTCATACAAATCAAACAGCGCCTGATCAAAGGTCTGCATGCCGCTGTCGCGTGAGCGCGTCATCACTGCTTTGATTTCGTGTACCTCACCCTTACGGATATAGTCACCAATCAGCTGTGAGTTGAGCAAAATCTCAATGGCAGCGCGGCGGCTTTTGCCATCTGGCGTCGGAATCAGCTGCTGGGCAATCACGGCTTGCAGGTTTAAGGACAAGTCCATAAACAGCTGCCCGTGACGGTCGGCTTCAAAGAAGTGAATGATACGGTCAATCGCTTGGTTGGCGTTGTTGGCGTGCAAGGTAGCAAACACCAAATGCCCCGTCTCGGCATACTGAATGGCGTAGTTCATGACCTCGCGGTTACGAATCTCACCAATCAAAATCACGTCAGGCGCTTGGCGCAGGGTGTTTTTTAGCCCTGCTTCAAACGATAAAGTATCAATGCCCACCTCACGCTGAGTGATGATGCAGCCTTTGTGCTTATGCACAAACTCGATGGGGTCTTCGATGGTGATGATGTGCCCGTGCGAATGCTGGTTGCGATAGCCAATCATTGAGGCGAGGGTGGTGGATTTACCCGTTCCTGTCGCGCCGACCAGCAGAATAATGCCGCGCTTTTTCATCGCCAGCTCTTTTAAGATGGGCGGCAAGCGCAGCTCTTCTACCGTTGGGATTTTATTTTCAATTTTCCGCAAAATCATGCCCGCCATGTCGCGCTGCATAAAGGCGCTGACGCGAAAGCGGGCGGTCTGCGCGCGGTCTGAGATGGCAAACTGACACTCATTGGTGGTTTCAAACTCTTCGCGCTGCTCTTTGGTCATGATGCTCTTGACCAGTGCCATGCTTTGCTCTGGGGTCAGCGGTACTTTGCCAACGGGCAAAATCTGTCCATGCACCTTCATAGAAGGTGCCACATCGGCTGTGATAAACAAATCCGAGCCGTTCTTTTTAATCATCAGTTGTAATAACTTGTCAAAATCCATAACGCACCTACCTATTATCCTTAGTAATCACTTCGCGTATGACTGATATGTCGTTGTGCTTGCGCGCTGTCCATGCGCTTAGGGGTTATAAAAAGGCGTCGGGCTGCTTGGCATAAGGACGCGCCGAGTCTTTGCTGATGGTGCCTTTAGCGACCAGATTTTTTAGGGTCTGGTCAAGGGTAATCATGCCATCACCCGCGCCCGTCTGAATCGCAGAATACATCTGCGCGATTTTGTTTTCACGAATCAAGTTACGAATAGCGGGCGTGCCGAGCATGATTTCGTGCGCCGCCACACGTCCGCCCGTTTGGCGCTTGAGCAGTGTTTGCGAGACGACCGCTTGTAGCGACTCTGAGAGCATGGCGCGAATCATGTCTTTTTCAGCCGCTGGGAACACGTCAATCACACGGTCAATGGTCTTTGCCGCTGAGCTGGTGTGCAACGTGCCGAACACTAAGTGTCCCGTTTCTGCCGCCGTCAAAGCAAGACGAATGGTCTCAAGGTCACGCATCTCGCCGACCAAAATCACGTCAGGGTCTTCACGCAGCGCTGAGCGTAGCGCAGGCTCAAAGCCCAAAGTATGGCGGTGTACCTCGCGCTGGTTAATCAGGCTCTTTTTGGATTCGTGTACGAATTCGATGGGGTCTTCGATGGTTAAGATGTGCTCTTTTCGCGTCTCGTTGATATAATTAATCATTGCCGCAAGGCTGGTGGATTTGCCTGAGCCTGTCGGTCCTGTGACCAAGACCACGCCGCGCTTAAAGTCAGAGATGCGCTTAAAGACATCGCCCATGCCCAAGTCTTCCATGGTCAAGACTTTGGAGGGAATGGTACGAAACACTGCGCCTGCGCCGCGATTTTGGTTAAAGGCGTTGACACGAAAACGCGCCAGATTGGGAATCTCAAACGAAAAATCCGTCTCAAAAAATTCCTCAAAGTCTGCACGCTGCTTGTCATTCATGATATCGTAAATCAGCTGATGCACCACTTTGTGACTCATGGTCGGCATATTGATGCGCGTCATCTCACCATCGACACGAATCATCGCAGGCATACCCGCTGAAATATGTAAATCTGACGCATTGTGCTTGACCGTAAAGCGCAGTAAATCTTCAATACTCAATGTGCTTTTTTCAGACATGATGGGACATTCCTTTGAATATAAATCAACAATGATGGCTGATGGTTACCACCGCAGCACGCTAAAAACGGTGGGGCGTGTGACCATACAAATATAATAACAAGACCTTCAGGCTTTCACCATCAATCATGTAGATTAAGTAAAAAAACTTTGTTCACTATGGCGGCGCTGCTTCTCGCATACTGCCGCACTGACTCTAACGACAATCATGACATACGAGACAACCATGACCGACAGCCCCTTGCTGCAGCACTGGCAGCGCACCAAAGATAAAATCAACGACGCCAAAACCCAAAACCATGCCCGCCAAGACGTCACCTTGCTCGCGGTCTCAAAGACCAAGCCCAGCGAGATGATACGCGAGCTTATACACGCGGGGCAGCGCGACTTTGGCGAAAACTATCTGCAAGAAGCCCTAGAAAAAATAAACGCACTGGCAGAATATAAAGCGAAAGACGCCATCACGTGGCACTATATCGGACACATCCAGCGCAATAAGACCCGCGACATTGCCGAGCATTTTGATTGGGTACAAACGCTGGAGCGCGACATTATTGCCAAGCGCTTAAACGACCAGCGCCCCGATGCGCTGCCACCGCTGCAAGTCTTGATACAGGTCAATATTGATGATGAGGACAGCAAATCAGGCTGCACGCCTGAGGCACTGCCCGAGCTGGTCGCAGCGGTTAAGGACTATGAGCGCTTAAGATTACGCGGCTTGATGATTATCCCAGCCACCGACAGCACCGATGCCTTTGTGCGCACGCAGGCACTGTTCGATGATATAAAAGCGCGCTACCCTGAGCTGACCGATTGGGACACGCTCAGTATGGGTATGAGTGGGGACATGCAGGCGGCGATTGCGCACGGCTCAACCATGGTGCGGGTCGGTAGCGCGATTTTTGGGGCGCGTGACTAGCAATGTAGGTCAGCGCATCAAACCCTGTCGTTAGACCACGTCGTCAAATTTGGTCACCAGCAGCTGATTGATTTTTAGGTTGTTGGTTGCCAAAATCTCAAAGCGATAATTGGCATGCTCGATGGTGTCGGTCTTTTTTGGGATTTTGCGCAGCATAAACATCATAAAGCCGCTGATGGTCTCGTAGTTTTGGCTGTGCGGCAGATTGACGATGCCAAGCGCGCGCACCACATCCTCAATCGGCGTCATGCCATCAATCAGCCATGAGTTGTCCGTGCGCTGGACGATAAGCTGGTCTTCTAGGGTCACAAGCTCACCCATGACGATGCTCATCACGTCTTTGAGCGTAATCACGCCGACCACCAGTGCATACTCATTCACAATCACCGCAAAATCTGCGCCCGTGGATTTAAACGTCTCTAAGACCTCAAATAACGACAAAGTATCAGGGATAAACAGCGCAGGCTTTAGCAGCGACTTGTCCGTGATACAGACTTCTTGCTTTTCAAGCACTGACGCCAAAAAGCTGCGCGACTCGACATAGCCAATAATCTGCTCAAGGTCATCGTCGGTACACACCAAAAACTTATTGTGCGGCTGGCGAATCATCACCTCAACCACCTCAGTGGTGCTCGCATGGCTGTCAAAATAGACAATGTGCTCACGCGGGTTCATCACGGAGGTGACGGTACGCTCTTGCATCTCAAAGATGTTTTCAATCAGGTGATGCTCTTGCTGCTTGAGTACGCCTGCTTCTGCGCCTGCGTCCATGACCGCATAGATGTCCTCTGAAGTCATGTCGTCTTGGCGTACTGTCGAAATACCTAAGCCTTTAAAAATTAAGTTCGCCGCGCCATCGAACACCCAAATAATCGGCTTTAAAATAAAAATCAAAAAAATCATTGGGCGCACGACTTTGACGGCGATAGGCTCGGAGTTGGACATCGCCAAACGCTTGGGCATCAAATCGGCAAACAGCACAAAGACACTGGTCACGATGGCAAAAGAGACGATAGAGGCGAGGGCTTCGTGACCGAACAGCTGCTGCAAATAAGGACTGATGGCCGACTCACCAATCGCCCCTGCCAAGATGGCAACGGCATTGAGCGCGACCTGTACCACCGTGATAAAGCTGCCAGGGTGCTCCTGCATTTTGAGCACGTCTAAGGCGCGGACATCGCCTTCTTTGGCCATTACTTGCAGCTTAATCTTACGGGAGGAGGCAAGCGCCAGCTCGGAGCTGGAGACTAGAGCACTTAGGGCAATCAGAAAAAAGATAAACATACTAGCAGTTAGCAAGCTCATGAGATACTCGAAAAAAAAGGGGTCGGTTGTTGGTTAACGGGGTTACTGCGCGCACATATTGAGGCGGCAGTAAAGTGAGGCTAAGTGGGCTGCGCGGCGTTGGCGTGATAGGTCAATCGTGAGTCATACCTCCCCAAAGCAAGGGGATGTTTGGTTAAGGCAATACGCAAAATAGCGGCGAGCTGGGATGAGCGCGTAGACGAGGGCTACCGTCTCACCATAAAAAAGGGCGGATAGAGGCTGCGTTGTGGCGGCGCATGGCTTATCCAGCGCCGCGTTTGAAAAATATCTTTAACGAATTATTGCAAATAATTGGTCGCGCAAAGGCGCGTCACACGCACCAAAAAAGCTGAGCAAGACACTCAGCTTTTTATGCTTCTTTTCTTATCAAGTCGATCAAGCGGCGATTATCCAGCCGCAGCCCTTAAGGTACCCTTAAACGTCAGCCTTAACAGACCACTTGTTTACCAAGGGGTAACGGCGCTCACGACCAAAGGCGCGATGACTGATTTTGGTACCGATAGCAGATTGCAGACGCTTGTATTCGTTGTTATCGACCATCTTGATGGTTTTGGCGACCATCTCCGCATCAAAGCCTTTGTCCACGATGTCTTGATAGCTCAAATCTTCGTCGATATACAGTCTTAAAATACCATCTAGCACATCATAATCAGGCAAGCTGTCTTGGTCTTTTTGGTCAGGACGCAGCTCGGCTGATGGCGGACGGGTAATGACGCGCTCAGGAATCACAGGCGTGTCTTCTAAGCGGTTGCGGTAATTGGCAAGCGCATAGACTTGGGTTTTGTACACATCTTTTAGGACGTCAAAGCCGCCCGCCATATCGCCGTACAAGGTGGCATAGCCAACCGCCAGCTCAGATTTGTTGCCTGTGGTGATGACCAAATGACCAAACTTGTTGGACAGCGCCATCAAAATCACCCCGCGCGCACGCGCTTGGATATTCTCTTCGGTGGTGTCGGCAGGCGACTCATTAAATAACGGCGCAAGCGTATGGCGAATGCCTTCTACCGCATCAAAAATCGGGCACACAGTGTAGGAGACATTCAGGCGACGTGCTTGCGCTTGCGCGTCTTCCAAGCTGATTTGCGAGGTGTACTCATACGGCATCATCACCGCATAGACCTTGTCTGCGCCAAGTGCATCGACCGCCACGCATAGGGTCAGCGCAGAATCAATACCGCCTGATAGACCAACAATCACCCCGCCAAAGCCTGAATGATTGACGTAGTCACGCAGACCGACGACCAATGCTTGATACATCTCAGACTCAGCGCTCAGTGACAGTGGCGCTTTGGCTTGCGTGTCGAACTGACGCGCTTTGACATCAAGGCGGGCGAGCAATAAGTGATTTAAAAAGCGCGGTGCTTCGTGCGCGATGCTGCCATCGGCTTGTACCACCAGCGAGCCACCATCGAACACAAGGTCATCTTGACCGCCCACCGCATTGACATACAGCACAGGCAACTGATGCTCGCGGCTGCGCTTGGCAAGGATGGCTTTACGCGCTTCTTGCTTGTCGGTTTCAAAGGGCGAAGCATTTAGGCTGACCACCATGTCCGCGCCTTGCTCTTTTAGCGCTTTCATAGGCGCTTCTTGCCACAAGTCTTCACAAATCAGCAGACCGATAGTGATGCCTTTATAGTCAAACAACACCTGATTGCGCCCTTTGTCAAAGTAGCGACGCTCATCAAACACGCCATAGTTGGGCAGGGACTGCTTGTGATAAAAGCCTTTTTGCTGTCCGTTATACAAGATAGCCGCTGAGTTAAACGTGCCATGATGGTCAACGTGTGGATAGCCGATAATCATGACGATATCGTCAATATCGCTCAAGGAAGCAAGCGCGCTTTTGACGCGACCTGACAGGCTTGGGCGCAAAAGCAAATCTTGGGGCGGGTAACCGAGTAGGGCAAGCTCAGGAAAGACAATCACATCCGCACCTTGCTCACGCGCTTCGAGCGCTAATGTGCGCATTTTTTGGGTATTGGCGCTGATGTCGCCCACCAAAAAATGAGCTTGGGCAAGTGCAAAGGTCACCGTATCAGGCACAGTGCTGTTGGAAGTCTCAGGGTCTTTTGCCATTGTTATTGTTCCTATAAAAATATCGTAAATATATGGTCTGTCTTGCAATCAGGCAATCACCATATCACGCGGTACGCTAAAAATTATCTCAAACCTATCATAAAGCGGCGTTATAAGACACAAATCATCGTGTCATGAAAGTACACACCAAAAATCAATAGGCTGTGCGGGCGTCATCGCCGCGCTAATATGTATTTAAAATGTAAAATAATGCCGCTAGTATAACATCAATTGTGGTATGCACGCGCGGCGCGCATCTTTTTTGCCACATATCTGGCTGGACAAAACAGGCGTATGTGGGATTGATAAAATCCAAAAAGTGCGCCTTTAACCTTAAAGTATAACAAAAAGTGCATCAACAAAATTGTAAGTAAAAATTACAACATAGCATTATGTATTTGCCCCCGCTTATAGCATAATGGATGGCGACACCATATGGCACACAGCAAGGTGTGCTTACCTGTAAAAGCAGGATGGTACTTTTCTGATATTTGGCAAAAGCGCTGCCGCTTTTTGCTGTCAATTTTGGTTGACACGCTATGATTGAAAACTGGACTAAAGAATTCGTTATCCAGCGTTTGCTGGCCATCACGCTGTTGGTGGTACTCTTCATCCTATGTTTTCAGGTGGTGCGATTTTTTATCGTTCCTGCGCTGTGGGCGGCGATTTTGGCGTACGTCACGTTTCCGATTTATACTTTTTTTCATCAAAAAGTACACCTAAGCACCGATTTTAGCGCCGCGATTATGACGGTCAGCATCTCTTTATTGATTGGCGTGCCGACCGTGGTGGGGCTGTTTATTTTGCAGCAAGAAGCGCTTAGCCTCTATACCAATATGATTTATCGCGTCAAAGTCGGCTATCTGGACGTGCCTGAATATTTCAAAACCCTACCTGTCATCGGTCAGCAAATCAAAGATGTGCTGTGGGAGATTAATAAAGACCCTGAAGGCGCGCTCGAGGCATTTCGTGCGTGGGTACAGTCGCATCTGTATTACGGCAAAGTCGCCTTTGATGTCGCCTTTAGTGGGCTTGCCAAGACAGGTATGGCGCTGATGACGCTGTTTTTCTTTTATCGTGATGGCACCAGTCTGATGCGTCAGATTCGCCAAGCGCTGCGCAATATCATCGGCAACCGTATTGATGGCTATATTGATTCGGTCGGCTCGACCACGCGCGCGGTGGTCTATGGTATCGGTCTGACGGCGCTGGCGCAGGCACTGCTTGCGGGTATTGGCTATTACTTCGCGGGTGCGTCCAATCCGATTTTATTGACCATCGTCACGTTTGTGGTGGCGCTGATACCGTTTGGTACGCCTTTTGCGTGGGGCGGGGTTGCGATTTGGCTGATGAGCCAAGGGCAGACCACAGAAGGTATTGGGCTTGCGCTGTGGGGCATACTGGTCATCAGCTGGGTGGACAATTTGATTCGTCCGATTGTGATTAGTGGCGCGACCAAGATTCCCTTTATCATTATTTTTATTGGCGTGCTTGGCGGCTTGACGGCGTTTGGTTTTGTGGGCTTGTTTATTGGTCCTGTGGTGCTGGCGATTGCGCTTGCGGTGTGGCGTGAGTGGATATCGCAGCACAAAAGCGACTTGTTCGCTGCGCAAACCGAAGCCGATAACAAAGCTGCGCTGCTGCCCGCCGCTTCCTATGCGCCTGTGACCGAGAGCGCAGAAGAGGATGCAGGCAAAAAATAAATTCGCTATCATGGCGTCATCATTGAGCCAAACGAACAATCTTGCCAATCAAAAAAGACAAAAAAGGCGCATATGAGTGCCTTTTTTTTCGTTATGCTGATATGCCCTAATATTCATCGTTAATAAAAAAGAGGCGAACAATGCCCGATACCTTTTTAAATCATACCCCTACCAAAAAAGCGCACACCCTAACCATCGTCGCGGACAGCAATATCGCCAGTCTCAGCGATTTTTTTAATGCGCATAATCTTGCAGGCGCGGCAGAGACGGTGGAGATTATCACCTGTGCGGGGCGCGAGATTACCGCAGATTTTTTGGCAAATATCCAGCCTGATGTGCTGCTGGTGCGCTCGGTCACGCCCGTCAATGAAACGCTACTGGCGGATAATAACAGCGTACGCTTTGTCGGTTCAGCGACCATCGGCACCGACCATATCGACCAAGCGTATCTTAAAGCGCGCGGTATCGCTTTTGCCAATGCTGCAGGCTGTAGCAAGCATTCGGTGGCGCAATATGTGCTGACGGCAGCGTTTACCTTGCGTCCTGAATATTGGCACGATGCACCGACACTCGGCATCATCGGGCTGGGCAATATTGGCAGCACGCTTGCTTTGTATGCCAAAGATTTGGGCTGGCAGGTATTGGGTTACGACCCGTTGTTGCCAGTATCTGATGTCAATAACAGCACGCTCGATGAGGTGCTACAAAGCAGCAGTATTATCAGCTTGCATGTGCCGTTAACGAGCGCGCAGCAAAGCGACTATCCGACGGAGCATTTGATTGATGCCGAAGCGCTAGCGAAAATGCACAAAGACACCTTATTGATTAACAGCGCCCGTGGTGCGGTGATTGCTGAGGCGGATTTGCTGGCAGACATTGCTAAGACTGAGCGCCAAGTGGTGCTCGATGTGTTCGAACATGAGCCGACTATTGCCGCCCAGACATCGGACGCGCTCAGCATCGCCACCATGCATATCGCAGGCTATACGCTGGAGGGCAAACTACGCGGCACGCAGATGATATATGACGCGCTGTGCCAGACGCTTGGCTTGCCGATTGTACAACGCATCGAGCCGTTACTACCCGCCAATCCGTACCACTGGGCAGCACTCAAGGATGCGCCACAGTTGCTGCCTGAGTTTTATGACATCATGCAAGACGATGCCGCCTTGCGTGCAGTGGTGACAGAAGGGCAGGTGCAGGGCAAAGACTTTGATGGCTTGCGCCGCAACTATCCACTACGCCGTGAATGGGCATTTGCAGCTTTTTAACTTTGATGCGTTAATAAAAGCCTAGCCCCTTGAGACAATTTAGTAATTATCTGTGATAAAAAGACACTGCCAATGACTGCAACCAACATCCAAAACAGCAAAACCCAAAACACCGATACCGATACTATGCCCAGCTATGCGCCCACGCAATCGCTGGCGATGGCGCAAAAACGTGCCGCGATGATGGCGCAGATACGCCAATTTTTTGCGGCGCGGGATGTGCTGGAGGTGCAAACGCCGCTACTATCCAATGCGGGCAATACCGATACGTTTTTGCAGTCGGTGTGCGCGGCGGTGACGTATCAAGATAAACCGCAGACCTATTATTTGCATACTTCGCCTGAGTTTGCGATGAAGCGGCTGCTCGCCAGCTGGCGCGTGCCCATGTATCAGATTTGCCCCGTGTTTCGTGATAATGAAATCGGCTCGCGCCACAATATCGAATTTACCATGCTTGAGTGGTATCGCCCGCAGTATGATTTGGACGCGCTGGCGGATGAGCTGAGCGCGCTGTTAAGTACGCTATACGGTCACGCCGTCAGTGTACAGCGTTATCGCTATGTTGATGCTTTTATGGATACATTGCAGATTCATCCACTGACCGCGAGCGTGCAAGCGCTGGAAGCCTGCGCCAAAAATTTAGGGCTGATGGGGTTTGATTTTAATCAATCGGGAATGGACAGTGAGGACGTGCGCCAAAGCTGGCTCGATTTATTATTCAGTCACGCGATTGAGCCGCATCTTGGGCATGACATACCGACGTTAATCGTCGACTATCCGCCCGCAACGGCAGCCCTCGCAAAAACCGCAAAGGACGCCGAGGGCAATACGGTTGCCAAGCGTTTTGAGCTGTACATTAACGGTATTGAGATTGCCAATGCTTATGATGAGCTGGCAGATGGCAAGGCGTTGCGTCAGCGTTTTGAGCGCGACAATGCACTACGGGTGCAGCACAACTTGCCCATCATGCCGATAGACGCGCACTTACTCGCCGCGTGCAATGATTTGCCGCCTTGTAGCGGTATTGCGGTAGGGATTGACCGCTTGCTGATGGTGCTTGCAAACGAAAAGGACTTACAAGCCGTCATCAGTTTTCCAAGCGGCCTGGCGTAGTGCTTACTTTGCTTTTACGATTGATTAGACAATACCAATCGCTTGCTCAATCGGTGTTTTACCATTTTGCATAGCGAATACTTGCTTATAGGTATTTTCAGCCGTCAGTATGCCTGCCAAGGTCTCCGCCACATCGCTAATGGTGTTGCTGCCTGCGTCATCACTGTTAATGTCAATCTGATGCGTTGGCGCGTCTTCGGTTAATGAACCAGGCTGCACGATGGTGTAGTCCAAGTTGGTACGGTGAATCAAAAAGTCATCCGCGTAATGCTTAGCGATGTAATAATCGGATAGCGCTTGTACCGATGGCGCGTCCCATTTTGAGGTGTCGAGCGAGTAGACCGCGCTTAGCATGATATAGCGTGAGATGCCTTTGACTTCTGCCACTTGCATGGTTTTGACTGCGCCGTGCAAATCGACTGCCAATACGTCCTTGCCGCCCGAGCCTGCGGTAAAATAAACCGCATCAAAATCTTCAGTAATCTGTGCTGCAATGTCTTTATTGCTCGCGGATAAATCCAAATCCAGCTGGGTGTAATTGTCATTATCAAACAGTGTGTCTTTATCGCGCGTGGTGCCCGTCACTGTGTGTCCTGAGTCTAGTAATTGCTCGGTCAGTTTTTGACCCACGCGTCCACTTGCGCCAATGACTAAAATATTCATAATAGTGTCCTGTTTGTTATATATCGGTTTTATTTGATGTGCTTAAAATCGACCTATAGCTTAACAGACCCACGTTATACATACAGTGAGGATATGTAGGGGAGCTTTAGGAGTTCGATACATTGTGTAGCGGATTTGCAAAAAGTCGGTTGGACTATAATACGAGGCGCAAAAATAAATTTTGAGCGTATGCTATAGGACATAGGTTAAGATAGGACAAACAGTGAACAACAGCGTCTATAGAAAGTATGTATTAAGGGCATTACTCGTATCGGCTGTGGCTGTCTTATCTGCTTGTCAGGACAGTCCATATTGTGTGTTAAACGGTTCAGTTATTGACGATGGTATTATCGGTACTAAAAGAAGCGATGTGCTGTCAAAATTTGGAAAACCCAAATGGTCTGATATGGGGGTAAAGGGCTTTGATGAGTTTGCCACTTCTAAAGACGGCAAAGACTATGCGTTGATTATTAGATATCACCCCACTAATAATACCCGCTATGTCTCAAGCCAAAAATGTATCGCTGCTAATCCAAGATTAGAAATATTTGGGCACATACTTTGGCATTGATAAAAGTATTGTTCAACAATCAAACACAAAAAAACCGCCATCAATAGACAGCGGTTTTTTTATATCAAATAGCGAAGTTACGTTAAGGTCGCACCAAACGGTTTAAGCCATCGGCAAAGGCTTTTTTGTCACGCTCGCCGTAAGGCTTTTGCGTGCTCATCTCACCAAGCTCCAGCACGCCTGTGCCGCGCATGGTGTCCATAAAGTCGCGCATGTTTAGCTTTTGCTTGATGTTGCGCGCATCATAGACGACGCCGTGCGTGGTCAGTACCTGTCCACCTTTTTCAATGACGTCATTGGCAAGCGGAATGTCATTGGTAATCACCAAGTCTTTGGGTTCGACATGCTCGGCAATGTAGTCATCCGCCTTGTCAAAGCCATGCGGGACGACGTGCATGGCGATGACGGGCGATTTGCGCAGTTTGATGGTTTGATTGGCGACAAAGATGGTTTCAACCTGCGTGCGCTCGGCGGTTTTAATCAGCAGCGCCTTAGCAATTGCTGGCACGGCATCGGCATCGACCCAGACGCGCATTACTTTTTGCTCTCGCTTTGTTTTTTATCCAGACCGACCTTGTTGGGCAATACGGCAACCAGTTTGCCAAGTGCCTTTTCTAAATCGGTCACGTCATTGGGCATTAGGGTGATGTGCGCGATTTTGCGGTCAGCGCGCTCAGATTTGTGGTAGCTGTGGTAGTGCGCGCCATCGATACTGAGCACGTCGCTGATGCTCGGGTATTCGCCCAGTACATTGACCATAATCGAGGGGTGCACATTGTCCGTATCGCCGAGTGGCAGATCGACCACCGCGCGGATATGGTTTTCAAATTGGCTGGTCACTGCGCCTTCGATGCTCCAGTGTCCTGAATTGTGCACGCGTGGTGCGATTTCGTTAGCAAGCAGGCGGTCGTGTCCGCGCGCGTCTTTACTGACGAACAGCTCTAGCGCCATCACACCGACATAGTCTAGATGGTTCATGATGGTGGTAATGGCGGTTTGTGCCTGCCCGAACAGTTGGCTCGTGCCCACCGCAGGCGCGTGCGTTTTAGCAAGGATGCCTTGGTGGTGGTGGTTTTCAACCAAGTCGTAGCAGCGGATTTGTCCGTCTTGAGCACGTGCGGCGATCATAGACACTTCGCGGCTAAAGTTAATAAAGCCTTCGGCAATCAAGGGCGCGGGCGTCGGTGTCAGGCTGCCTTTGCCGCTGACCGCATCTTTGAGCGCTTGCCATGCGGGAGCAATGTCGCTGGTCTCTTTGATGACGTACTGACCTTTGCCGTCATAACCGCCACGGCTGGTTTTGAGCACAATCGGTAAGCCCAGTTTTTGACAGGCGGCGTCTAATTTTGCTTTGCTGCTGACCGATTCAAAAGGTACGGTAGCGATGTCTAAATCATTAAACATCTGCTTTTCTTTTAAGCGGTCTTGTGCCACTTCAAGGGCGATGGGCGGCGGGAACATGCCTTTTTTCTGCCCTTGTTTGGATAAGGCTGAGAGCTTTTGTACCGTATCGGTCGGAGTATTTTCAAACTCAAGGGTAAACACGTCGGCTGTACTGATAAAATCATCGAGCTGCTCGCTGCTATACACCGTGCCGTAAAGGCTGGCGGGGCAGTCGGCGTTGTCTTCTAAAAACACACAGCGATAACCGAGCGGCAAAGCGGCTTGCGCCAGCATCATACCGAGCTGACCACCGCCTAAAATCCCGATGGTATGAATGGTTTGGGTCGTTGGATAAGCGTTGGAGGTCATGAGTGCCCTTTTGATGAATAACGTGTGGTGAATAAAATCAGTCGTACAATGATAAAAATAAACGTCAAAAAATTGCTGGCAGTTGCCGCAGCGTTTGCCAAAAAACAGAAAAAGGTGCACCGTATGCACCTTATTCCTAGTAAAACCTATCTAAAAACAAATAGCAAGTCAAGAATATTAGGGCGTGTCTTCAATGTAAACGCTTAAGGCTAAATGGGCTAAAAATGGCTAAATTATCGGCAAACGGTGTCAAACAGCGGGTCAATATCTTGATATTATCTGCGCTGTTTTCCTTGTTTGCCTGCAATTTATCTCATTTTTATCACCATTTTTAAAATGAAGTCACGCCCTAGCTGTTTGTGCGTACACTCAATCGCACGCCATTAGGTGTTAATAATGCCAGGGGTTGGGCTGGCTAAAATGGTTTCGGTTTGCGTTTGACGCATGGTGTCGAGCTTGGTAGCGATGTCCTCATCATGAAGTGCGAGCATCTGAATGGCAAGCAGCGCTGCGTTATACGCGCCCGCCGTACCAATAGCCAGCGTACCGACCGCCACACCTTTTGGCATTTGTACGATAGACAATAGGCTGTCCCAACCGCTCAACATCGATGATTTTACAGGGACACCGAGGACAGGCAGCGGTGTTTGGCTTGCACACATACCTGGCAGATGCGCGGCGCCGCCTGCGCCTGCGATGATGATTTGTAAGCCGTTGCCTTTGGCGCTTTTGGCATAATCAAACAGACGGTCAGGCGTGCGGTGGGCAGAGACGACTTCGCATTCAAAGGCAATGTCAAAATCTGCGAGCAGCTGAGCGGCGGCGCTCATGGTCGCCCAATCGGACTGTGAACCCATGATGATGCCGACTTTGGCTTGACCATCTGGAGAAGGGATAGGGGCGGGTTGTGCGGCGGCTGTGCTCATGGCAGGATATCCTAAAAATAGACCATCATACAAAAGTTTTGCCCATGCCGTAAAGTCAAGTTTGCCCGTGCTCGTGCTGAATAAAGTTGTCCGCGTGTAACGGCAGCGGCGCGTCGGTATCGAGCTGATAGCAGGTCAAATAACCACTGTCCGCAGCGGCAGAATAATCGGTGCAAATCACCTGACTGCTGAGCGGCACAGGCGCGCCCGTTAGCCAATAGTGCCCGACGAATACAGGCTTGTCGGTATGCAGCGCAAAATCAATATTACACGCCATCGCATCCGCTGGAATTTGCGCCAGTTCGCGCTTGGGCGCGCGCGCAATCTCGTGGATACTGCGCGCTTGTAAATCATCAAGCCACCAGCGTACGCGCACATGCTTTCGCGTCGTGCCTTCTTTATCCACCATCGTGATGCCCTCAGGCAGCGGCGCTTCTACGCCTTTCAGCACCCTTTCAAGCGCATCGTATTCGGGCGAACCATTCTCGGAGGTTGCGACTAATGCTTGATAGGTCAGGGTGTTTTTTTCAGTCAGTAGCAGCTGTAGCACCGCCATACTGCGCACATCCCAGCAAGCATGGACAAAGCAGCCGTACTCGGTCTCAAGCCACAGCGGCAACTCATACAGGCGCGCCAGCCAATAGTGATGCTCCCAAGAGCCGATGGGCGCTTCGTCCAAAAATGCTTGATGCTGGCGAACATGCGCATCCGAGTGCGAGCGCAGATAGCGCGTGCTGTCCTCAGGATGCGGCGTGGCAAAGGCCAAGGCATTGTATTCATGGTTGCCCATCACCGCATCGGCAACGCCTGCATCTATCATCGCAAACACAATTTCAAGCGTCTCAAGCTGCGCGGCACCTCGGTCAATCAAATCGCCAATAAACAGCGCCCGATGTCCGCTTGGCGGCGCAAAATGCGTACCATCATGCACATAGCCGAGCTGCTCAAGCAAACCT
The DNA here is from genome assembly GCF_904846035.1 of Psychrobacter aestuarii. GTDB lineage: Bacteria > Pseudomonadota > Gammaproteobacteria > Pseudomonadales > Moraxellaceae > Psychrobacter > Psychrobacter aestuarii. The sequence goes on along the minus strand of NZ_CAJGYT010000001.1, from coordinate 1,153,654 downwards.
ATCAGCTTATGCGCATTGCCATGAATATCCCCAATCACATCGACAATCATAAAGCGGCAATCCTCCGTCGTTAATGGTATGTACGTTCAGCGGCATCTAGCCAAAAGGATTGAGCAGCGCGCCAAAAAAGTGCGGCAAAATCTGCGGACGCAAAACAATCGTCGCCACCACTCCGAACGCGCCGCCCCACAAATGCGCCAAATGATTGATGTTTGAGCCGCCGCGTTTATTGGCATAAATGCTATACGCCACGTACGCTATCGCAAAAACAATCGCGGGTATCGGCACAATCGCGAACAGATAAATGCTCTCCCACGGCGCAATCAAAATAAAGGCAAACAGCACCGCCGATACACCGCCAGATGCGCCAAGGCTCAGATAGCTGGCGTTATCCTTATTTTTAATGTAGCTCGGAATCATCGCCACCACGATGGCAAACACATAGAACAGCACAAAGCCGTAGCCGAACACAAACGGACGGTACAAGCCCTCAATCACGCGTCCAAAGAAGTACAGCGTAAACATATTGAACAACAAATGCATGCTGTCGGCGTGAATAAAACCATGCGTGACAAAGCGGTCCCATTGTCCACGACTGACCGCAGGTGGGTAAAAAATCAATCGATTGAACAGCGTCTTGTTTTGCCATGCTGCCAGACTGATAATAACGGTAATAATAATGATAAGCGTGGTGTGGTTTAACAAAAGATACATCCTTAACTCAAGCGGATAGCGCTCAGCAAATAAAACATAAAATACCGTCAGTTACTAAGTATCAGTGAACAATTATCTTAATTATATTGGGTAAAAACCACAATTGGCATACTGTATCATTTACATACACATACAAATTAGTCGTCATTGAGACTGTCTGAAATATATTAATATAACAAACATAAATAGTGTGTTGTGTCTGATACACCTAGAATAACCACCATTAAGCATGTCGCACCGCAGGGACAGCTCAGCGGGTATCACAGCGTACTGCAATTTTTACACCACTATTGGTTAAGGATGCCTCATGAGCCTCATAGATCGACTCAATCAAACCGTCACACCTGCGATATTGGGTGCGACAGCGACCGACGCACAAAGCGACTTGCTAGAGCAGTTTTATGCCATTTTAATCACCCGTTTGGCGCAGCCTGAGATTCATGCGCAGCTGCTGGCGGACAATGCGGCGGCGACGGGTGCACCGATTCTATTAGAGCAGCTGTGGCAGCAGCCCGACCAGCGCGCGCTACTTATCCAAGAGCTGGCAGATGCGCATCATGTGGATGCCAAGAGTACCGCGCAGCTGCTTATCAGTGCCGCACATTTGGGCTATCAAGAACTAAAAAGCAGCGCCCAAGACATCCATTTGCCCACTTATCTCACCCCTGAGGCCACCAATGTGCGCGCGTATTTGCCTGCATGGAGTGCCACCGTCATCGCACCGACTGTCGCCGTGGTCAATCAAGACCCGCTAAATGCGCCGACCGCCGACTTGTATGACAATCATGCCTTGCCCAATGCGACTGTGCCGACAGGTCAGGCGCTCGATAATCCCAATATTCCTGTCATTGTGGACAAGGATACGCCTGTGGCTGACGAGGTGGTCAGCAGCGCCATTCATGCAAGCCCGCTCGACCACCGCAGCCCTGAATCGCGAGCCGAAGTGCGTGCGCGCAACCAGCGTAATGATTTGATGATACGTTTGGGACTGCTCGCTGCGGCGATTGCCGCGATTGGTCTGATTTGGGCGTTCGTCTATCACGAAGAGCCTGAGCCCACGGTGACGCCTGTGGTTGCCACGCAGCCTGCGCCGCCACCTGCTGAGGCAGCCAACTTGACCCCTGCTGAAGTCATGGTCAGTGTGGATGACGCAGGCAACTTATACAGCTGTACCGCCACAGTGGGCGACACCGGCCTGCAAGAGAATCTTATGCAAGCGGTGACCAGCAGCTTTGGTAATCAGTCCAACCTGTGTAATATCACTGTGCAAGACGGCTTTGCCACCCAGCTTGAGAACATCAATGCCGCGACCTTGCCTGAAGTCTTTAACGTCATGAAAAACACCCCATTTTCGCGCTTGATGATACAAAATGGCAGCGTCTCTATCGAAGCGCCTGACAATGTCCAGCTGCAACAGTTGACGGGTAATGTACAAAGCCTATGGCCGACAGTCACCATCACTCCCGTTGCGCCAGTGGCTGCGGTCGCACCGCCACCGAACACCTATGATGAGACTTATAATAATGGCGGCTATACCGCTATGCCCAACAACACCATGCCAAATACGATGCCCAATAACGGCGCGCCCATCACCAGCAACAACAACGTGATTACCAATGTGCCGCCACAGTCGCAGCAGACACCAACGGTGGGCAGTAGCGCACAGCAAAGCAACACCACAGGCGTGAATATGCCGCAGCAAAGCAGCCAGCCCGTTGCCAATCCACAAAGCACAGGCGGCTCTACCAGTGGCGGCATCTCGCCTGAAGAAGCCGATGCGATGGCCAACAGCGTCATCCGCGTAGACCCCGCCACAGTGAATAACACCGCGCAATAAGCAGACATCGACGCACCGTGATACCATAAAGTACAACAACGTATCACGGTGTATCTTCTGTGCGTAAGTATCGCCTAGGATATTGGTCAGACAATGTCAGATAGGCAGCGCGCTTACTTGTTCGCATAAAATGCCAGTCGCGGCTGATGCTGTATTACCAAACATCAGCATTTATACAACATCGCAGTACTGACGCTAAAAACACGCGCGTCTTATAATAACAATTTTCAGCAAGCCACCAGCCCGCTTCAGTCACCTGCCACGCGCAGGTCAAAAAAACCTCATGGTCACGATAACGACAAACATAACGATACTGACCGCCATGAGGGTGCTGGCACGTTTGCCCTTTTAAGGAGAGTTTTGGATGGATATTATCAGTCACTTGACCCGAACGGTCACCCCTGCCGTCATCAGCGACGAGGCGCATACCCACGAGCATGCCAACATGCTGGAGGCGTTTTATGCCATATTCGCCGCACGTCTTGCCGATGAGGGCACCTACAACCAACTGGCGCATGACAACATTGCGCTGGATGACAAGTCGCTGGTCAGCCGTATTTGGACGGACAAAGCGCAGCAAGAACAAATCACCGAAGAGCTGGCAAGCCACCACCATTTAGAAAAAGAAGAAACCCGTGCGCTGACGGCGGCGGCGGCGCCATTGGCGTATCACGAACTGCACAGCCTTGCAGGCGCGACCCCTGTGCCTGAGTTTTTGCACAACAATCACAGCCGCTATGAGCCGCATATTCCTTTATGGGCAAGTGCGCTATTGCCCGCAGCGACCGTAGCGGCGGTACACGATGCTGAGCCTGTGAGCGCCGCGCCAATTGGCAATGAGAACGCGCGCGAAGGCAGCTTTATGAAAGCGCTGTTGCCGATTGTGGGACTGATTATTTTAAGTGCCTTGGCATGGGCATTACTAAAAGGCTGCCAAACCGACCCTGAGCCAGTGGGTATGCCGATGCAGAGTGAGCAAAGCGCAGAGACAGCAGCAGATACTGCCGATGGTGCGGCGGCAGACAGTACCGCACAAAACGCGGTCGCCATGCCTGTGCCTGCTTCGCTGCGCATCGCGACAGGTACGGGCAGTAGCCTATATGCGTGCCGTATCAATGTGGGCGACGCTGCGCTACAGTCGGCGATTATAGATGAGGTGGGCAATGTATTTGGCGATGAAGTGGGTCGCTGCCAAGCCGATGTTGACGATTACTATGCCACCGATATGCCTGCCGCTGAGCAGTTGATGTCTGTCTTGCCCATCATCAAAAGTGTGCCCAACGCCACCATGTTGATTGAAGGCGATACCATCACCATCAACGCCCCTGACCAAGCAGCGCTGGATAAGATGATTGCCGATGTGCAATCTGTCGCTCCAGCGATGCGCGTTATCGCCGCGCCGCCGCTTGATGTTGATGCGGCAGTCGCAGAGAGTATCGATGCCAGTAGCACCGCGCTTGATAACCTTAGCGAGCCACCCAATCCACGTGATGTGGCGCGTGCACTCAGCATGCAGGTGATTAACTTTGCGGTGGATGAGGCTAAGATTCCTGATGCCAACAAGCCGCTACTTGACCGTGCTGTCGCCCTAATGCAGCAAGTGCCAACGATGAGCCTGATGATTATTGGGCATACCGATAAGCAAGCCTCGGCAAGCTACAATATGCAGCTGTCAGAAAAACGCGCGCAAGCGGTCAAAGACTATATGGTCGCCCAAGGTGCCGATGCCAGTCGTCTCATGACCAAAGGCATGGGCGAGACCGACCCCGTGGCGGACAATGCCACCGAGCAAGGGCGCTTTCGCAACCGTCGTATTGAATTTACCATTTATGATTCAGCGATGAGCGAAGGTAATGGCGTGAGCCTCACTGCTGGGGATAGCGGCGATGTGAATATGCAAAATAACAGCCTTGATACATCAGACAGCACCAGCGCACAGTAATCTTTGCGCGCTTGGCGACATGATTGATAAATATAAAAAACCGCCGATAAGGCTAACCTTATCGGCGTTTTTTTATATTTATCTCATTATTTTTAATAAAAAAGCATGTATGGAAACAGAAAAAAGGAAGCAGCCGTGCCAACAGGTATAGAAAATTATAAAGACGAGTTTGAGTATTTTGATGCCAGTCTGGGTGAGGAGGAGCTTACCGTATTGTCGGTGCAGCTCGAAGCGTGCTTTTTGTTTTGGGACGGGCATACCGAGGCAGTCAGGCAACAGCTAAAGTCTTGTATTAAAGCCTATATGGCGGTGTTTGGTGACCACGTCACTTGGGGCTTTGAGCCTAAAAGTTGGCGCGCAAAACCAATAGACAAACTGCCACGCTTTCAGCAGCACTTAGATAACCATGCCCATATCGATGACTGTATTGAATGGTTTGTTGCTAGCGGTAGCCCTGATGCGCTCAATGAAAGCTTTGACTATAGCGTTTTTTGTTTAACTGCTCGGGGTTGGCAAGTTCAAGACACAAGCCAATTACGTTTTAGAATCCAGCGAGAAAATCTGTATGACCCCGTCATGAGAAAGGCGATTATTCAACTGTTTAATCACTGTATTGACTGTTTAAACCCTTACCGTGCGACGATGGGCTGGGGTTCGGCGTTTGGTTATGACAAGGGTCGAGTAGGTATCGACATCCTTGACCAAGCACACTGCTTTTTGGGTATAAATATCTATGATGTTTGGGACAAAGGACAGTTAAGACAAGGTATCAGAAGTATTGACTGGTGGACATATATTAGTGATGAGCTCGCAGAGCGCGTCGGCGGTATGGTGGTTTTTAAAGCGCAAGTATTGGCTAAAAAAGTAGTCAATCAACCCTACGACAAAGGTATTTTACTGATCGCAGCCGACGAGCCCCAGCTCTTGCCCAGTGATGGTAGAATCCCAACAGACTATATCAACATCAACACACTGACACGTCCTATGCGTAATGGGAATTACGGCTCAATCGGCAATGGCTATGACATGGGCGTAGGTAATCAAAGCTTTAACAGTTACTTTACTGATTTATGGATACGCCGCTTTGATCATCCCAAACTGTGGCGGCAACTACCACAGCCTATCGACAACCAAACGCGCAGCCAACCAAATATCGATATCGTGACGTTAAAGACAGGCGATGTCGGTCAAATCAGCGGTCGCTATCGCTACGAAAATGAATACGACCATGTGCGCGGCAACCCTGTACACGTCGAAGACCCGTACAGTACCATCAATGACTACCGTCAATATGTGGTGCTACTAAAAGGTGATATTGCCCCTTACTATATTCAAATGGATCAACACGGACACATGGAAAAAAATGTCTCGATAGCATGGACACTGTTTGAAATATTATAAAGCAAGCTACAGATCATCGAGTATAAAACTGCCGATGGCTTAATTGTCATTGGCGGTTTTTTATGTGTAGTAGGGTAATGACATGTATTGTGGTATCTACTTACTGATACCGTTAAGCCTTCTTTTATCAGCCAAGAATAGTGTGAAGCTATTGTTCATAAAAAGAATTTTTATAGACAAAAATTCTTTATTAATTCAAAAATCTCCTTATATTACTTGACAATATTTCAACATTTTCTATAATTCTGAGAACCTTTCTTTTTAGTCTTGCTTATCATTTGGTCGACTTGATGATAAGTCATCAGGACACTTCCCTTATGTTACTCAAAGATACCAAGCTGCATTACCTTGATATCAAGCACGATACGCTTGCCGCCGATGTGTTTGCCCCCGTTGCGTTTATCAGCACGCATGAAGTGAATGCGCACCAATCGACAGACATACTTGTGTTTAGTTACGAATTTTTGGATAGGATTGATTGTCTATCAATTGTTGGCAGTCAGGTGTGTTTGTCCACGAGAGCAGCGGCTTACATCCCTGTGACGCGTACGGGCATTGTACGTGGCGTCCATTATCAATACTCAGATGGCGCATTGCATTTTTACCAGCTGTCCGTCGTCTCCCCTGAATGGCTATTGACCCAATCGGTGCACACACGCAGCTTTTATGACCAGTCGTGTCTAGACATCGCGACCAGCGTATTAAGCGGTTATGACTTTACTTGGGAAGTGGGTGACGCGCTTGCTGCTGTAGACGTATTGCACCAATCCTATCCGCTACGCACCCAGCTCAATATGAGCGATTGGGAGTTTTTAACAGGCTTGTTTGCAGATTTGGGGGTGATGTTCTATTGGGTCGCTGCCCCTGATGTGGACACGCTTGGCTATTGGCGTATTACCCATACCATGGACAGTAATGAACAGGGTTTAATCTATACTTACGGTCATGCGTCTGTACAATCAGGACAAGACACGCTAGAGGACATGCAATACATCGCCAAGCGTTTGGGGGCTCAGCAAGTCACGGTACGCGCTGATGGACTGGCAGCGGATACGGTCTTTGAAGGCAGTGCCAGTGATGATGGCGAATTGAATGACGGGGAATCTATTATCTTACTGGCGACCCCATCACGGGTAACGAATGATGACATGGCAAGCGCCCTTGCTACACAGTGGGTCGCTGCCAACAAAGCACACCGAGAGGCGCACTATATCAGTGGCGGACTGCGGGAAATGGCCGTCGGTCAACACGTCAGCATACAGATACCCTACATGGGCAATAACCTCTCAGGCTACTGTCTGCGCGCACAAATCCTTGGTATCGAGCCTGATGACGACAGCGTCTCCTACCAGCACCAAAGTATGATTGAAACTTGGCTGGATAGCGTCACGCGACAGCAGCCCATACCCAAGCACGCCTATCAAAGTGCGCGTCACAGCGGCATTTGGGTATCGGCAAAGCTGCTCAATGATACTATTCCTTATACCCCTTATCCCAGCCCTCAAGCCTTTGCCCATCGTCATTATCAAGGGCTCATCCAAGCACGCACAGGGCAGAGCGCTGACCCCAGCTACCAAGCACCCGTCACCACAGACGGTCTGCACCAAAGCATCACCACCCCTGCCTATTCAGGCATCAGCGAACACGACGCAGGACGCACACCACCACTGCGCCAACTGCAACTGTCCTCAGGCAGCACTCATGGCTGGCAGTTTGCCGCCCGTGATGGACAGCCCGTCCTACTGAACCACTGGTACGGTGATACCGACAGTCCCATTATCCAGCGCGCACTCTATGACGGTATCGGTATGGGGGACAATGACGAGCGTGACATCACTGTAAGCAGTATGAATCCCGCACACCGTCACAATACCCAAGGCGGCGTCTCTCCAAGATGGCATGGCGCAGGTCTTGGACACTCACAGGTTAATGACGATGACGGACATAGTGGCTGGGTATCTGGCATCGCCCAATATGGATTAAGTGCTGCCACAGAAACGTGGCTTGGCTTTGACGACACTCCAAACCGTCTGGGTATCCAGTGGAGCGTCAACACCGAAGCGCGCGCTAATGCCACAGACCCAAACAACAGCAGCATTGCCAGCTACAGCCCGCAGCAGCATAGTATTGAGCTTGGTGTATTGCGGCATCGCTTTAGCAACCACCAAGCGGCAGAGAGCGGACAAGGCTTTAAAGTCGTCACGGACAACAGCTTACAACTAACAGCACAGCAAGGCGTCCTCTTATCCACCTTTGGCATTCGTCACAGTCAGACCGAGCACGAGTCCGCGTGGGTCAATGACGCAGGACAGCAGCAGCTTAAAATCAGCACCGAACTGTCTACCACTTATCAAGACGCCAAACAAGCACACCTGCAAGACCCAAGCGCCCTACAAGCTGCCACCAGTGTAACCGATCGCTTTAAGACTGCCGCGCAAATTATGGATGAGCGTCTAAACACCGAAGTCATGGGCGCCGCCGATGTACTGATGGTCAGTCGTGACAGCATCTACAGCGCAGCGAGCAATACCCTAGCCAGTGCCCACACCATCATCCGTCAGTCTGGCAGCACGCAGTCGGACATGATTGCGGGCAATAGCCGTATGGCTGCCGATAGTATCAGCTCGCTATCAGGGGTGGGGGGTCAAGCAGAGAAGTCAGGCTGGCATATGAGTGCCAATACAGGCGCGCTTGCGATACAAGCGCAGGGCGGAGAGCTGCAACTGCACAGCCAAGCGGCGATGACCATTGGCAGTGAGGCAGGACAAGTGAATCTGGCAAGTCCAAAGCGAATCAAGCTACAGACCAAGGGCGGGGCGTCTATCACGATCGATGACAGTGGGGTGAAGCTGGTCTGCCCAGGGGAGATTAAGGTTAAGGCGGTGAAGAAGAGTTTGGTGGCGGGGATGAAAGCCAACTACGCATTACCAATGATGCCTGAAACCATACCACTCTTCAGTAATAAGTTCGATGTCTATGACTTGTTTTATCAATATGACTTCAAAGATATTGAGTTTCAAATACGCCGTCCTGATGGTCAGCTGATTGAAGGGGTGCTTGATGAACACGGACGTACAGCGCCTGTCATCAGTGACAAAGAGGAGGAAGTAGAGGTCTTGATTGGCTTTAAAGATGCTGATTGGGGACTCTCTTATATTCCAGAAGATGATAGCGACGAGTCAGTATCTTCGACATAGATTGCATCTTCATAACCTCTTGATTAAAAATATAGTTTAAAGGCTAAGACTATGAGTCAGACTAAAAAAACACGTTTTAGAATAAAGTTCATAGATTTATATAAAGTGCCAATGGATGGGCTGTATCATATAGTAACTATAAATGGACGCACTGCATGCTCAGGTCTTTCTACAGCAGATGGCTACACCGTCTGGATTGATAGACCTGCAGGAACTCATGTAGACGTGTCAATTAAAGACCCACGCAATGACAAAATAATTACTGTCAAAAAAGACTTTATTGTCCCTCTTAGAAAAATGACGTTTGAAATACAAGCACCTTTTGCCAAACATAAAATAAAACTAAATATATTTGAAGGTGAAGTGGGAGATTATTTGAGAAAGACACATAAAGTTCAAAAAGGTGAGACTCTGTCCTCTATTGCTAGCCATTATGGATTGAACTGGACTCAAATAGCACAGCTCAACAACTTAAAAGATCCTTATAAGATAAAAGTAGGTGACATACTAAAGTTACCTCCCAAAAATGCTAGCCAACAGAATACTAACCAAACCAGCTCTAGAAGTACTACCACGCCTCAATCTCAAGATACATATAAAGTAAAAAGAGGCGATACGTTGTCTGGCATATCGCAAAGCAGCGGTGTCTCGGTCAGTGAGTTGCAGCGTATTAATGGCATTAGCGACCCAAAAAAACTGCAATACGGGCAGTCCATTAAATTACGAGAAGAAAACTCAAATAATTCAAGCGCTGATAATACTTCAGGTGCTGCAAGAGAAGAAACAGGATTCTTTGATGGTATACAAGATACAGTTGTGGGTGCTGTCAAAAGCATAAAAGAAGGCTTCGAAGACTTTAATAATGCTATTAGTGGTACTAAAGAAGGAGAGTCCGCGGACAGTCCACGCCCTTTTGAAAATCAATCTAGTACCAACCAAAGTATTTATATAGTTAAAAGAGGTGATACTTTAAGCAAAATCGCAGAACAGCATGGCGTATCATTCAATGACCTGGTCAAAAAAAATAATTTAGATCCTAAAGCGTATATTCTTTCAGGACAGAAGTTAAAAATTCCTAGTCAGAGCTCAAGTGGCGCTACCCCTACTTCTGGTACAAGTAGTACTAAAGCTACACCGACATCAAAGCCAGTTAAAACAGAAGTAGCCGATAAGAGAGGACAATCGGGGACACCTAAAGTTGATGTGACGAAGTTAGGTGATTGTAGTTGTAATAGAGATTTGACGCTTAGTGAACTAGAAGAGATGATAAACACTCTTAGGAAATCAGAAAATATTAGCACTAATGATTTATTTTATTTTAGTTATTGTACACTTCCAGAAGAGCAGAAAACGTATTCGGCTTTGCTTAATGAGCTGAATAAAATTTTCAAAAAACACGATATCAGCACATGTGTACGAAGAATACACTTTCTAGCACAGTTGTATCATGAATCTCATAGATTTAGAACTACTATCGAAAAATCTAATGGTAGAAAATACGATCCTGATGTGAGATCTGATGCACCAAAATACGGTAATACTGAAATTGGAGATGGACCAAAATATAAAGGTCGTGGACTTATACAACTTACTTGGAAGAATAACTATAAACTTTATAAAAATTACTCCAATTTGGACATCGTAAGTAATTATACAATGGTAGATACTTCTTTAGCTATTTCGTGTGATGTATCGGCATGGTTCTGGAAACAAGGTAAAGAATTAAGTTCTGGGAAAGAATGGAGAGGTTACCCGAAAACGCATATAGAAAGCAATGGAAATAATTATCATACTATAAATATGAATTTAATAGCAGATGATATTAATAATAGTTTAGATGAAAATACAAAGACTATAACGTTCCTAATAAACGGAGGTTACAGTCATCTTGATGAACGTCAAACCTATGTAAAGCAAATAGCAGAGCTATTTAAATATCCATCTAAATGCATAAGTACTAGCGTAGCAAAGCCTACCGTTCAAACCTCTGGAGTTTGGTATGAGCCCGTCGAAAACCCACTATGTACACTCTATATGCAAAGTGGTGGTGGCGGAATGTTTGGTAAACACTGGGGGTTGTTTGGTACAACTAGAGACGGACATGTTCATCAAGGAGTGGATTTGTTTGCACCTATCGGTACTGAAGTAAGAGCTTGCGTACATGCCGAAGTATATGAGGTTAAATGGCATTCAGGTTATGGGAATACAGTTACACTAAAAGTTATAAATAATGATGATTTTTATCACCATAGAAGAGACTATAACCTAAAGTATGGTGACCAAGGTGAAATAATTCAAGGTCCTTTATTTAATAAAAAGGATAATATATTTTTATTTTATGCTCATCTAGATGAAGTGCTAGTTAAAAAAGGGGGTCCGAAAGTTAACGCAGGAACAGTTATCGCGAAATCTGGTGTTTCAGGAATAAAAAAAGGAACGTGTGCACCTCATCTACATTTTGAAATATTCACAACAAAATATGCAGTAGGTATGGGTTTGAAATACCGATGTAATCCAGGGTTCTATGTTCATTATAAAACTTATGGAGATATGTCAGAAGAAGAAATAAGTTTGCAAAAAAACACAGCAAAAACTAGGCATACGTAATGTATCTTAAATGTAAGGAATTTATAGTGAGAGCAATAACCACTCTTTTTTTTATTTTTATATTAGTGTCATGCACGAACAACTACGATAATACCAATATAAATGATGACTCTGATGTCAGTAGAAAAGATATTAAAAAGGATAGTCAGGGCATAGAGCAAACAAATATTGAAAATGGCTTTCTCTTAGAAAATATCAGCAACCCACTGATTTTTAATAAAATAGACTCATCAATAATCCATGATGATAGTCAGAAAAAAATTGAAATTAGATACGATAATACTGCTATCTCTATCAATCTATTTGGTGATGATGAGTCTGATTTAATCTTAATGGTGAACGGTAGTGTTATCGACGAAGGTTTTAATGGAAACTTCAACTATACTTACGGATTGGATTTAAAAAGTGCAATAAAGAGAATTAATGTTTTTTCTAATGATGATAATAGTAAAATTTTGCTATTACCTGCAACAACAGAAGAATATATGACATATAATGCCCTTTTATTTAATGATAGTGGGTTTTTAAAAGCTTATACATTTGAAATAGCTGAGTGGGATTGTGGAGATATTGAATCGATAATTGTAAATAACAAAGCCGACGCTAAAAAAATTCAAGTTATAGATAATACTGGTAAGAGTTGTGATACTCGAATGTATATAATTGATGGGGAGTACATAAAAAAAGACCTTAAATCATTTTCTGTTAAAGATATAGAAGAAAAGTATGAGGAAAACAAATATAAGATCTTCCCTTTCGATGTCAATGCTGATGGTATAAGTGACATTATTGTTTCTAATATAAATGATGATGATAACCTTTATCAGGGAGATGATTTAATTGTATATCTAGGGCTTTCTAGTGATAGGTACTTACTTAGTTTAGATAGTACCAACTATACTGAAGATGGCGGTTTTTTATTCAACAATATTTCACCACGTTCTAGTAATGCGGGATTTATTTTGTCAACCCACTTTAGCAGCAAGGGATATCCTTTTATAGACTACTATTTTGTGTTAGAAAATAATAAATGGATGATAAAAAAGGAAATCGTAAAAGGATACTTGGATGACAATCAGTTTTATTGTCGTTATTCGAAAAACTACAACGTATCTAGATCTAACCTCTTACCTGATATCTTAGAAAACCAAGTATCTGAAAAAGATATCCTAAATAAATGTTTGCCTCCCCCAATCAATTATATTGTCAAAATAGAAAAAGCAGAAATCCTAAACGAAAATTTCGAATCCAGATCACCACCAAATTACTATATCAAAGGTGATTCTATTGAAGCGGTTAGCCAAAATGAAGATTGGGTACAAGTTTCTTATAAGAATGGTACTAAGTTTGGTTGGATAGATAAACATGATCTAAAGCCAGTCTCAGAATCATCACAGTAGTTTCTATGGTAAATATCTTTTGAAAGTATTAATCCGCTGATTTGCACCCATCGTCACAACACCCAAGGCGGCGTCTCCCCAAGATGGCATGGCGCAGGTCTTGGACATTCACAGATTAATGACGATGACGGCCATAGTGGCTGGGTGTCTGGCATCGCCCAATATGGATTAAGTGCGGCTACAGAAACGTGGCTTGGCTTTGACGACACTCCAAACCGTCTGGGTATCCAGTGGAGCGTCAACACCGAAGCGCGCGCTAATGCCACAGACCCAAACAAGAGCAGCATTGCCAGCTACAGTCCGCAGCAGCACAGTATTGAGCTTGGTGTCTTACGTCATCGCTTTAGCAACCACCAATCGGCAGACAGCGGACAAGGCTTTAAAGTCGTCACCGACAACAGCTTACAACTAACAGGACAAAAAGGCGTTCTGTTATCCACCTTTGGCATTCGTCACAGTCAGACCGAGCACGAGTCCGCGTGGGTCAATGACGCAGGACAGCAGCAGCTTAAAATCAGCACCGAACTGTCTACCACCTATCAAGACGCCGAACAAGCACACCTACAAGACCCAAGCGCCCTACAAGTCGCCACCAGTGCAACCGATCGCTTTAAAACTGCCGCGCAAATCATGGATGAGCGTTTAAACACCGAAGTCATGGGCGCCGCCGATGTACTGATGGTCAGTCGTGACAGCATCTACAGCGCAGCGAGCAACACCCTAATGAGCGCTGACACCATCATCCGTCAGTCTGGCAGTACGCAGTCGGACATGATTGCGGGTAATAGCCGTATGGCTGCCGACAGCATCAGCTCGCTATCAGGGGTAGGTGGACAAGCAGATAAGTCAGGCTGGCATATGAGTGCCAATACAGGGTCGCTAGCGATACAAGCACAAGGCGGTGAGCTGCAATTACACAGTCAAGCGGCGATGACCATTGGCAGTGAGGCAGGACAGGTGAATCTAGCAAGTCCAAAGCGTATCAAGCTACAGACCAAGGGCGGGGCGTCCATCACGATCGATGATAGTGGGGTGAAGCTGGTCTGCCCAGGGGAGATTAAGGTTAAGGCGGTGAAGAAGAGTTTGGTGGGGGGGAGTAAAGTTAATGCACCAATGGTATCGCTACCAACATCTGGTTTGTTTAGTCGCCGCTTCGATTTTAGCCAACTGCTAGAAGAGGATGTTTTAACGGTAGGTAGAGAGTACAAAACTATTAACCATACTAAGGGGACTGAGTTTAGAGATGTATTACCAGAGGATGGTAGAACACCTAGAATATATGGAACTGAACAAGACCAGATTGAAGTCATTATCATTGGTCATGAGGATGCTGAAGAGCTACTAATGATAGAAAATGAAATTGACAACAGTAACCATAATCACAAAAATGAAGAATGCTGTGCTCCTGAGGAGACTGATGACAGCAACACAGTTGAGTTTGATTCAGAGACTGACACGAATGACAATTTAGAGGATGACTATCATGCATTTGGTAATTAATGCTTTATGTAAAACGGTACTCTTGCCTGTAATGTTAGCTGCCAGCGCTATCAGCTGTGTAAGTGCCAAGCCTTTGTCCGAAGTTTCGAAAGTTTCAACAATGGCTAAAACAATACAAGCGAGTCAGAAAAATTCTAACACGAGTCAAAATGTAAAATTAGAGTTTTATACGATTTATGATTCTGAGAAGAAATGTGATCAAAAAAACTTTGGGTTTACTTGGCAAAAAGTTAAAGATGATTTAGCTAGATATGATATGGGCATGAATAAAATTGATTGGCTATTTGCTCCTTCTATGTGTACGCAAGTAATAACACCAAACTTCAATCATGTAGTTATTACTGAATTTATGGACAAAAATAGTCTTTTGCGTGCATATTATATTCACCACACTAAACAAAATAAGCGAATTTTATTAAAACTAGAACGTGATGACTGGCTACAATCGTCATCTAAAGGTAAATATAAATATTTTGGAGATGTCGACAGTTTTCCAGAAGGAAAATTTATACTGAATCAATATATCTACGAACAAGATCAATAAAAATTTGCGATACTTTTATTATCGTTTTTCAGAAATATAGTTGAGTCCAAATAATTTCGATACAAGAAAGTTGAGTGCAAGCTATACATTGGTATGGTGAGCGAGGATGACGATGTAGTGGATTTATATGGACTTGACCACTACAATCATTATATTTGAAAGGATATAGGATGTCATTAATAAGACCTAAACCAGTGAGAGGCATTCAATTTGATGCCGATAGAAATGGTTTTATGTGTGCTTTATCACGCAGAGAATCCTCATCAAACTTATTACTACCACACAATAATAAAGATAACATTAAATCTCAAATAGTAATTAATCAAATTGGCTACGTTGGTTATTTTCAATTTGGTGAAGATGCGCTTATTGACTGTGGCTACTATAATCCAAGAAAACAAAACTCAGATAAAAGTAGAAAAAATAACTGGACGGGAAGCTGGACAGGTAAAAATAATATTCAGTCTTTGGAAAGCTTTAAATCATCTCCTGAAGTGCAAGTCAAAGCATTTCAAGAATGGATAAATATTCTTTGTAATAGAATCCGTAATCTCAATATTAATGAATTTTACGGAAAGATTATCAACGGCGATGAAATTACAGAGTCTGGCTGTATTGCAGGTGCTCACTTAAAAGGTGCAGGTCATGTGTTAAACTTTCTTACCTCAAATGGTAAAGTTAATGGGAAAGACGGTAATAATGTTGGTGTTGGCGAATATATTGGCTTACTTGCACTTTACGACCTTGAATCTTGTTGCAACCGCAAAATATATATCACAGTTAAAGATAATAATAGCCCAGTGTCTGACATTGCAGTAAAAGTCGAATCTGAGTATAAAGCTGGAAAATACTATTCAAAAATAGGTAAAATTACAAATACTTATACTACAAACAAAGACGGTAAGATTCCTGTCATCGTTCGCCATCCTGGTGCGGTAGTCAAAGTTACTGTTAATGGTAAATCGCAAACTATAACTCAAAAAGCTGATCAAAGACAAAGTTACACTATAGACATAACAGGTAGTATCAAAGCAACTGGTACCCTCAGTCAGCCTGACACACCCAAGCCGCGCCCAGTTCCAAACAAATCACCTCAAGACCAACGTAACGAACAAAACTTACAACAGCAAGCACAGCAGCTTTCTTCGTCCGAATCGCTCAAAGATGTTACCTTCAATATTACAATCGTTGAAGGTGATACCAAGAAGCCAATTACGAATATGCGCTATTACTTGGTGTACAAAGGTAATTTAAAAGAGCATCGCACTAATAGTCAAGGCATAGAGTCTAATATTACAGCAACTGTAGGTGAGGATATCGAAGTATGTGTCGCTGGTAAAAACAGTTTGCAAACAGTAGGGAATTTTACAGTAAGTAGCAATCATGAAGGTAAAACGATAAATGTCTCACTACCTGTAGAATCTTTCAAATTAAAAGTTATTGATACAAACAAGGCTGTTGTCAAAAATTCTTATTTTATGATCTTTTACAGAGGTCGTAAAATTGTCAAAAAAACTAACTCTCAAGGGTTTTTTAGTCTAAAGATGTTAGTAGGGTTTGTCTACGGATTTGGGCAAACTAATGGTACAGAACTTTTAAAAATTAGATGTTTGGAAGGGATTGGCGAACAAGTTATAGAAATTAATAGCTCAGCAAAATCTACCTCGCTGAGAATTAATATTATGCGTGGAATACCAGGATTTAATACTAAAAACCAACATGTATCTAGCAGTAGTAATTCGTCTAAAGCAAGCCAAAAAAATGTAGAAACAAAAAAAATAGAGTCTAATACCCAAAAAAAAGGTAATCCTATTACTAGTGTGGTAACTTCTAAACCTACTAGTGATACGACTCGGTATCATATTTATCATAACGGTAAAATAAAACGACAAAATGCGAATGCTACTGGTTATGCTGAATTTATCTATTACGATGAAAATGGGGGCAAACATAATTTAGGGAAGTCAGCCTATATTCTTGCTCCGAGACGTGGTAGTGGAAACAAAAAAGTAGGTGGGAATGTTTATCTTATTGATCAAAGACAGCACTCTTCTTATATTAGCTCTAATAGAAAATTAGGATATAAATGGCAGATACCAGAAAAAATCGACGGAACAATTAGAAGGCGATATTATTTAAATGGTCTAACCATGGCTGGAACCCTTGGTGCATTAATGAAAATGGGATATCAAGAATATCATGGTACTGGCTGGAGTAACCGTGCCGGAGAGTCTGTTGGTAGTAGTACTCATAGGAATGGTGAAGCAGGAGATTTTCGGTATTTAGGTAAGAATAATGTACATCGAACTAGTTCTGTACATACTACGGAACCTAATAAATTTGATAAACCTGAGAATCAAAGATGGGTAAACATATTCAAAACCTTTGGATTTCAAACTTTTTATACAGGAACTAAGGCAAAAAATGGAGTTGCTGCGTTAAAATATACTACTTTTATAAAAGATCATCACCATCACTTGCATTTGGGAAAACAAGGTTCAGCAGCTAGTTTAAAGTCTCGTGGTATTCTTGAAGATATTTGATAAGGACATTTAGAATGAAATATTTATCGTTAGCGTTATTTTCTTTTACCTTAATATCGTGCAATGTAAACGATGAAGCCAATACTGAATTTGGTACTAGTGAAGTTGATAAAAATGATAGAGTTAAAGCTGACACCACTGATATTATTAGTTCTGACATGATCAATAACAATTCAGTTAAAGTTTCAAGTAATAAAGCGTTAGAGTGCCACAATACCATACCAGATTGGCAAGTTAAAGAGCTAGCCGAAGTTCCTTGTTTGGAATTACCTATTTCTAATAAAGACTTCCTAAATATAAAGAAGTTCGATAATGGTATGTTTGATATTGAGGGTGACACGAAATACCCAAAAGCTCAAATGTATTATAAGCAAATATTACTGGGTCTCATACCCTACAATGATGAAGAAACGTTTCTACTTAGTTTTAGCAACGACCAATCCGAAGACATGTATCCAAATCAGTCATTTCATATTACCAAAGTAAGAAAAGACAATGAAGAAGGCGGTCTCTATACTTTAGGTCTTTATCCTTTAGGGCTTATAAATTACGACTTCCAAGATAACGAACTTGTTAAAATAGGCATAGATCCTAACGAGTTTGCAGATATTGATTTTGATACTCTTGGACAAGAAAACATCAAGATAGATGATATCTGCATGATGAATTTTAACATTGATGTTAACTGGCACTTGACTCGTTCATATACTTGTCAGAATCGTGAAGCTAATCAAGAAGCTATTGATAGTTTTAAAGGAGAATTTGGTTTTGAGTATCAATTGGTTAATACAGATATAGGTATAAATTACGAGCGAGTAGATTGAATCAAATAGCAAAGCGATTTATACCACCAATGGTATCTAATCTTTAAACAGCTTAATTCGGACGACAGTGGATAAACGCAAGTTATCCACCCTCTGATCAAGCTGCTTTTAAAGTGGTGTATTTAGCAACACAGCAAGTATCTGAAAAATGGTCGACGCCAATCCGTAACTGGACGTCTGCTCTTAATCGCTTTATGATTATGTTTGATGAACGTATCAACAGACACTCAATCTAAAGGGTAATTACACAGAATCTGCGATGCTCTCTTATAGGCATCTAATAGATGCCTATAAAAACTCAACTCATTTGTTATATCAAACCTCATTTATAACGCGTCGGATCGACCCCGACAGCAGCACCATTCGCCTCACCAAAGAACGCTTCAGTAACACGTGATTTTGCCTCTTGCCAATGCGTAAACTGCGCGCAGGTTTCTTCTAAGCTGCCTTGCCACATGGGAATTTTGCCGCA
The DNA here is from genome assembly GCF_904846035.1 of Psychrobacter aestuarii. Classification (GTDB taxonomy): domain Bacteria; phylum Pseudomonadota; class Gammaproteobacteria; order Pseudomonadales; family Moraxellaceae; genus Psychrobacter; species Psychrobacter aestuarii. Next base: position 1,134,673 of record NZ_CAJGYT010000001.1, on the reverse strand, counting down.
CATCTGCTTGATGCGTGATTGTTTGGGGTAGGGTAGCTCTTGTGCTGCGAGGGCAGCATCATGGGCGGCGATGCGGTCATTACACACGAGCGCCATATCACAGCCTGCCTTTATCGCGGCGCTCACCCGTTGCCCGATATCGCCTGCTGCCTGTGCGCCCGCCATGGACAAATCATCTGAGAATATCACGCCATCAAAGCCCATTTTTTTGCGCAAAATGTCTTTTAGCCAAATCTTTGAAAACCCTGCTGGCTGGTCATCGACCTCTGAGAAAATAACGTGCGCGGGCATCACCGCATCCAGCCACGGCATGGTTTGCACAAAGGGCTGCATTTCTTTTGCCATAATCTCATCAAACGGTCGGTCATCGATGGCTTCTGCCACGTGCGAGTCGGGCGCGCAGCCGCCGTGTCCAGGAAAGTGCTTGCCTGTGGTCGCCATGCCCGCGTCTTTCATACCGCGCATTAGCTGGGTCGCTAATGAGACAATCGCTTGTGGGTCTTGATGAAAGCTGCGGTCGCCAATCACTTGGCTGATGCCGTCGCGGTCGAGCACAGGGGCAAAGCTGACATCAATACCCGCCGCCAATACTTCAGCTGCCAAGACATAACCGCAATCATAAGCAAGGCTCAGTGCACGGCTTGGCTCGCGGTCGAACAGCTCGCCCAAGCGTCCCATGGCAGGCAGTTTGGTAAAGCCCTCACGCAAGCGCGCCACGCGGCCGCCTTCTTGATCGACACCGATTAAGATATCAGGATTGTGCCTGCGGATGCTGTCACATAGGGCGCGGACTTGCGCAGCATCCTCGACGTTTCGCGCAAACAAAATCACCCCGCCGACTTGTGCCTGCTGTATTAGGCTCACGTCTTCTGCGTTTAAGGTGGTGTTGCCAATATCAATCATTAAAACGCCGTACATGCCTACTCTCCAAAATCAGGTGTGCCGTGATGACGGCTCTAAGGCGGCAATGTTGCGCACCTTAGTCAGATAAAACCTTGATGATACCATTGCCACAAAAAACCACAACCGATGCCGACCGCCTTATTAACAAGGTGCATACGATGTGTCTTGCGCAAGACTGGTTGGCATATCAAGCGCGCGCTGATACACAAACGCCAGACACAGGGCGGCGTAAGGTTGTTTATACAGTTTGAGACAGTTTTTAAACAGCACTCATGCTAGTATAGAGTGTTTTTTGTTGACAGATATTTATCAGACGATTAGGTGTATATGATGAAAAAACAACCTGCACAGTGGTTACTTAGCGCAGCGTCAATAGGTATCGCTGGCGTGATTCTTACTCAAAGCTATGGGACGGCGGTTGCCAACACCAATACCGAAGGCTTTGCCGCCACCCCAGAACAAAAAGCCACCGCGCGGCAAGTTGCAGCCTTACTCGACCGCAGTCATTATCTTAACCAGCCGCTAGATACCAAAATGGGGCGCGAAATTCTGTCGATGTATATCGACAATCTCGACCCCAATCACAGCTTATTTTTGCAATCGGACGTCGATGAGTTCCAGCGCAAATACGGCGACAACTTTGGTGAGCGCCTAAAACGTGGCGACCTCTCAGCAGGCGTGGATATCTTTGAGCGCTATCGCACCCGCTCTAACGAATATTTTGATTTGGCGGGCAAGCTGTTAAAGACTGACCTTGATTTGACCACGGACAAGAGCATTGTCCTTGACCGTGAAAAGCTACCGCATTTTAAAACCAAAAAATCACAGCGCGACTACTGGACGCGCCAAGTGCAGTTTCAGCTCATCAGCATCACCCTAGGTCAAGAAGACGAAAAAGCGAAAGAGCAGGTATTCCTAGACAATCCTGACATCGCCCGTGGTCAAGACTTGGTGCGCAATGACAAGCGCAGCCCCAGTGAGATTTTGCTCAATCGTCTGACCCGTCAACACGAGCAGTTAAACCGCATCACTGATGATGAAATCATGGAAACGGTATTAAATACCGCCACGCTGACCTACGACCCGCACAGCAACTACTACGCGCCCATTCAGGCGACCGAGCTGCAGATTCAATCGAGCCTACAGCTTGAAGGTATTGGCGTGTCTATCCGTCCTGACCGCAAAAACCCCGATTACACCAGTGTTGCCACCTTGGTCGACGGTGGTCCTGCGGCAAAAAGCGGACAGATTAAGCCCAATGATTTAATTATCGGTATTGCCAAAGACGGTAAAAACATGACCGATGTGGTCGGCTGGTCAACGCGTGAAATCGTCGGTCTGATTCGTGGTAAGCGCGGCACGCCCGTCACCTTGAAACTGCGTCAGCCCAACGCGCCCGAAGCCAGCGCGCGTACTGTGACTGTCATCCGCGACATCATTGAACAAGAAGAAGCGGGCGTCACCCACCGCGTGATCAACGTACAGCGTCCTGATGGTGACAAGTCGACCCAGCGCATTGGTGTACTTGAGATTCCCAGTTTTTATCTCAACTACCGCGCCCGCCGCAACGGTGAGGACTATCGCAGCGTGAGCGTCGATACCGAGCGCGCCCTTGAAGCGTTAAATAAAGAAAACATTGATGGGCTGGTCGTGGACTTGCGCAACAACCCAGGCGGCTCACTCGATGAAGTGGCAAAAATGCTGGGACTGTTCGTTAAAGAAGGGCCATTGGTACAGATTCGTGACAACCGCGGTAATGTACAAGTCTACCGTGATGACGATGGCGGCAAGCAGCTGTATGATGGCAAAATGGTGGTCTTGACCAACCTTGCCTCAGCGTCAGCCAGTGAAATCTTTGCCGCTGCCATCCAAGATTACGGTCGCGGTCTGGTCGTGGGCAACACCACCACAGGCAAAGGCTCAGCGCAGATTCAGCTCGATAACCTAGCGCTTGGCTCAGCGACCTTGACGCAGCGTAAATTCTACCGCATCACAGGCGGCAGTACGCAAAATAAAGGCGTCGTGCCTGATGTGTCGATGGTCAACATTTATGATGACGCGACCTTTGGTGAGCGCGCGCAAAAGCACGCCTTGCCGTGGGATACCATCCGCACCGCCGCCTACAAGCCTGAAGGTAAATTTGGCGCAACCACGCTGGCGACCTTAAACCAGCAGTCAAAAATTCGCCAGCAGCAAAACCCGCAATTCGTCTACCTATCAGCGCTGAATGACATTCGCGATATGGAAGATGAGAAAAAGCCTATCTTGCTCGACATCAACAGTCGCCGTAAAAAGATGAAGCTGGTTGAGCAGCGTACGCTAGAAGCGGAAAACAAGCGCCAAATCGCGACAGGCGAGCGCCCGTATGCCAATTGGAACACCTATCAAGCGGCGATTGATGCCAAGTTTGAAGAGCGCAGCCAGATGAAGAAAAACGAACGCCCTGAGCTGCCAGAAGATGAGGCGTACGTCAAAGAAGCGGCGTATCTGATGCTCAGTGCCAGCCCGCGTAAGGATATGAACCCTTAATAGCTACGTTATACAGATAAAAATTGTCAGAAAAGCGCCGCTTAATGGTTATGTATAATAACCGTTGAGCGGTCTTTTTTTATCTTTCACTTTAGATAAAGCAGAACACAAAACCCGCGCACAAAAAAAAGCCAGTGACGATTCACTGGCTTTTTTTATGGTCTTTGGCAATCGTCTACAAGCGCTGCCAAAGCCGCATCGGCGCAATTAGTGCTCAACGCCGCCTACGCCATGGACGTGACCATGGTTTAGCTCGTCTTCAGTCGCTGCGCGAACTTCTTGGATTTCAACGTCAAAGGTTAAACGCTTGCCAGCAAGTGGGTGGTTCGCATCAACAGTAACTTCTTGATCGTTAACGTCAGTAACGGTAACCAGCATCACTTGACCGCCCGCTTCTGACTGGAACTGCATGCCAGGCTGGATGTCGTCAACGCCTTGGAAGTTTTCACGTGGTACGCGCTGTACCGCTTGGTCTTGGCGCTCGCCGTACGCATCTGCAGGCTCAACAACGGCTTTTAGTTTTTCGCCAGCTGATTTGCCTTCTAGTTGCTGCTCTAGACCTGGGATGATGTTTTGGTGACCGTGTAGGTACGCTAGTGGCTGACCTTCTGGCGATTGGTCAATCACGGTGCCTTCGTCGTCAGTCAAAGTGTAGTTGAACTTTACAGCGGTGTCTTTTGCGATAGTAGTCATAATTTATCCTAAATATTTTGTGAAAAACTAGGGTAATAATGCAATAAACCTAAAAAAGCCAATTCAATAGCCAAAAGCGGTATCATCAGTCAATTATCATCAGTTTATTAAAGTAACTTTAGCAGTTAGCGTATTTAATTGAGATGACGAGAATAACTTTCAAGGCAAAAAAGGATAAAAAAACGCAATTGTGCCCAATTTTCTGTAAAGCGCCCAACAGACAACACGTATAGCGGTTAAATAACGCATAAAAAACCAACAACGCCTTATTATTGGCGTGCTTTTGCTGCGCTAATCTCAAGATAACGCCAATAACCGCACGAACGACTTGGTAAATATAACAAGACGCCTTATGGTATAGGTAACGCGGTGTCACAGTAGCGCCTAAATAAAATTGATATAGCATAAGACAGACGGTCGATTAAACACTATTTTTCTTGCTTGCTGTGACTTCGTCTCCAGAGGCTGCAAAAAATAGTGTTTAATCTCGCTGTACCATTTTTGAATTAACTTGACTGTCGCTTATGGCACAGACCATGAGCACGGATTAAAGCAACCGCATTTATTTATAAAAAACACAACAAGGGGACTTATGAGCCACATTGACCCACAACAAACAGAATACACCGAACACGACAGCCACGTAAAAGTGAGCTATCACCTCGACTTTGCGCGCTTTTATGAGCATATCGTCGACATCACCGTCCGCTTTGAGGCGACGACAGACGCGCCGACCTTGTGGCTGCCCGCATGGATACCGGGCAGCTATCTAATGCGCGAGTTTGCGCGTAACATCACCAGCGTGCAGTATCACAGCGAATCAGATAAGGAAGATAAGCAAAACAAACTACAGCGCGCGCAAAAAATCGACAAGCACACATGGCAGCTGCCCACTATCAAAGCGGGCGAGTGCGTGTGCGTGTGCTATGAGGTGTATTGCTATGACTTGTCGGTACGCACCGCCTACGTTGACCAAGAGCGCCTGTATGGCAATTTTACGTCATTGACGCTCGCGGTCGCAGGGCAAGAGGCGCAGCCGATACAAGTGACCTTACTTGTGCCCAGCGCCTTTGTACAGCAAGCAGCGGTTGCGGATAAAGCACTGCATTTGGCATGTGGATTGCCCGCCACGCATATCCATAGCGATGCGCGCCACGCCTACCAGCTGCACGCGCCTGACTATGACACGCTGCTTGACCATCCGTTTGAGCTGGCGTACCAAGACCGCTTTGACTTTATTGTTCAGGACAATAGCCATCAGACGCTGGCGCATCATTTTTATCTCTCAGGCACGCACCATGCCAATCTGGGACGCCTGCAACAAGACGTGATGCAAATTTGCCAAAGCTATGTGAACTGGCTGGGCGATGCACCATTTAGCGATTACACCTTCATGACCTACGCCAGTGGGCAGGACTACGGCGGGCTGGAGCATATCAACTCGACGAGCCTCATTACCCCGCGTGCCGACTTGCCGAGTGCCAATGAGCCTGAGCTGCCAAGCGAGGACTATCAGCGCTTTTTAGGCTTATGCAGTCATGAGTATTTTCATGCGTGGTGGGTCAAGACGGTGCGCCCTGATGTGATGCTGAATGTCGATTTGCGCCAAGAGGCTTTTACCCCGCTGTTGTGGGTGTTTGAAGGCTTTACCTCATATATTGATGACTTTATGCTGCAAGCCTCGGGCGTGATTGACAAAGACAGCTATTTAAAACTGCTAACGGGGCAAATCAGCCGCTACTATCAAACCGCAGGACGTCAGTACCAAAGTGTCGCGGAGTCAAGCTTTGATGCGTGGATTAAGCTGTATCGCAGCGACGAAAACACCGCCAATGCGGGCATCAGCTACTACAACAAAGGCGCACTGGTGGCGCTGTGCTTGGACTTAACCTTGTTAAAAGAAAGTGGCGGGCGCTATCGTCTGTTTGATGTGGTCAAGGCGTTTTATGCGCGTGCCAAAGCCAATGACAATAAGCGCATCGGCATGCACAGCGCGGATATGGGCGATGTGGTGGCGCAGTTTATGCCGCGCCGTGTGTGGGACGACTTTGAGCGCCGTTATGTCAATGGCGTGGAAGAATTGCCCTTAGCCGAACTGCTCAGCGAACAGGGCATTGAGCTGCGCCTTGATAACAGCAAGCAGCACAGCGATGCGCCATTTGGCATGCGCTACAGCGCGGGGCAAGCGGGCTTGAGCATCAATCGTGTATTACGCGCCAGCGCCGCCGCAAAAGCGGGCATCTCAGCAAAAGACGTATTGATTGCGGTCGATGGCATCAAAGCCGATGGCAAGGCGCTTGGCAAACTTGCTGCCGCAAAACGAGACACGCCGATTCGCTGTCATCTGTTCCGCCGTGATGTGCTCTTAACCGTAGATATGTTGCCGAGTAGCGCAAAAGACGAGCAGGACGCCAATACAGACAACGTCTGGCAACATGTCAGCTTGCACCACGATAGCGACAACAATAATGACAACGACAAGGCAGAAAAGCCGTGGAAAACGTGGCTGGGCGCGCTAAACAACACGCCAAAAGCTGTAGAAAAATAACGGTAATATGTCTTTAGAACGCAAAAAAAGGCACCGTGTTTAGAATGACACTGCGCCTTTTTATGGTTGCTATCATCTACGATTTTATGGCTGCCAATACGCTTTGTTTTATGGCTGCCAATACGCATTACTTATTGCGCGGTTGCGGGCTTGTCGCTGTCCGCATCTGCTGCCATATGTGCGGCGTGCTCGTCCATAGGCATATCGTCGCTGGTAACTTGGGTATTGGGGTCAACATTATCGGCGGCAACCACAGGCGAGGCGGATTCAATCTTCGCCACCAGATACAGCATGTCGGCGACTTCTTTTAACTGCGCGTCGATGATGTCTTGTGCCAAGGCTCGCATCTCATCGTCTGTACCGTATTGCAGCTCTGATTTTGCCATTTCAATCGCGCCGATATGGTGCGCGAGCATACTGCGGGCAAACGCCAAATCAGGAATCGGGTCGCTCATGCCTTGTTCCATACTGTAGTGCATGATGCGCATGCTCTCGGCGTAGTCTTGCTGCATCGCTTCAGTATTAGGCTTAGGATTGACCGCGTCCAAGTGGCTGGCGAGCCATTTTTTGAGGATATCAATCTCGCCTTGCTGGGTGTCAATCACTTGCTGGGCAAGGGCGGTCAGCTCGCTGTTGCTGCCGTATTTGAGCTGCAATTTTGCCATGTCAATCGCACCGCGATGATGCCCCAGCATACCTTTGGCAAAGGCAACATCAGGGTCTTTGTAGTCCGCTGCAATCATCATCTCTTCGTGCATCTTGTCCATTGAGCGGACATAGTCTTTATACACATCGGTATCGAGCGCCGTATCGGCAGGTGCTTCGACAGGCGGCGTCTCCTCAGCAGGGGCAGCGTCGGGCGCTGCGCTGGTGTCTTCGGTATCGGTGCTGATCGTCTCTGGTGCGGTCGTTTTTGCATCCTCGGCAGGCTGACACGCCGTAAGCGTACCAACGGCAGCCAAACAAAGCACGAGGTAAGAAAAACGAAAAGATGTGATCATGATGCTAGGTGTCCTTCACTCAACTGAGGGGCATAAAATGCAAATGAACAAGGAAGCCATCCTTATCCACATACGCAACAAGAGCGGCATAAGTAAGATATTGAATATTATCAGATAAATCTTGCTAATTCGAGACGCAGTATAGAGATATTCGTAATTATCTTGACCCAATTTTGCCGATAGATTATTGATGATAGCGATAATGGCTTTAAGCCAGACTTTATAATATCGGCGCGGTCAGCTCAGCATAACGTGTGCTGTTCACATGCACGCGCACAAATTGACCGACCGCCAATGACCCCAGCTCAAAACCTGCCACCGACCAGCGTATCAGGCGCAAACACGGCAAGCCAACTTGCGCGGTCATGCGTCTAACTTGACGGTTTTTGCCCTCAAAAATGGTCAGCATCAGCCACGTGGTGGGCACGTTTTTGCGCTCGCGGATGGGCGGATTGCGCGGCCATAGCGGCATCGGTAGTGCGTCTTCTGTCACCACTTCTGCCTGTGCGGGCAAGGTCATGCCGTCTTTGAGCAGCACGCCTTGGCGCAAGGCGCTCAGCTGCGCGTCACTCACCAGCCCCTCGACTTGTACCAGATAGGTTTTGCCGTGCGCCTTTTGCCGTCCGCCGCGTGCAGGCTGGGTGATGGCGCGGTTTAGTCTGCCATCACTGGTGAGCAGCAGCAGCCCCTCGGTGGTGGCATCCAAGCGCCCAACCACGCGCAACGACTTGTCCGTAAAGTACGGCGCAAGCGTCGCATGGTCATTGTTGCCATCGTTACGAAACTGGCTTTGTACCCCGTAAGGCTTATTAAACAAAATCAGGCTGGCGGTTGGCATAGCAAAGGTATCCCCGAGTGGTACTGGCGGCGTCATTATAACAGTCTTGCCTGCGCTGTCTTGACTTATCCCTGTTTTTCTTAAATTTTACATAAAAGTGCATAAAGGCGGCGTACACAGTGAACACATATCACAACACAAGGGCGGTCATAGGGTTTGTTACAATAAATTTTGTGCTTTGGTCGTCATACAGATAAATAACGATAACGACACCCTGTGAGCAGGCACGACAAAACAGACAGTCAAACATAGAAAATAAATCAACAAGGAAGCGTATTTATGTCAACGTATCAAAAAGTCAGCGTCCCCAGCGATGGACAAAAAATCACCGTCAATGGCGATTTGTCTTTAAACGTCCCCAATCATCCCATCATTCCTTTTATTGAAGGCGATGGCATCGGGGTGGACATCACGCCTGTCATGAAGGCCGTCGTCGATGCGGCGGTCGATAAAGCCTATCACGGCAAAAAATCAGTGGTCTGGATGGAGGCGTACTGCGGCGAAAAGGCGGCGACCATCTATGATGGTGAGTATCTGCCTGATGAGACGCTCGAGGTGCTGCGTGAGTACGTGGTGAGCATCAAAGGACCTTTGACCACGCCTGTGGGCGGCGGCTTTCGCTCGCTCAATGTCGCCTTGCGTCAGCAGCTCGACCTATACGTCTGTCAGCGTCCTGTACGCTGGTTTGAGGGTGTGCCCAGCCCCGTCAATCACCCTGAGCTGACCGATATGGTCATCTTTCGCGAAAACTCGGAGGACATCTACTCAGGCATTGAGTGGAAAGCGGGCAGCGCGGAGGCAAAAAAAGTCATCGACTTTTTGCAAAATGAGATGGGCGTGACCCAGATTCGCTTTCCTGAAGAGTGCGGCATCGGTATCAAGCCTGTGTCCAAAGAAGGCACGCAGCGCCTCGTGCGTAAAGCCATCCAACATGCCATCGACCATGACTTGCCAAGTGTTACGCTCGTACACAAAGGCAATATCATGAAGTTTACTGAAGGCGCGTTTAAAGAGTGGGGCTACGAGCTGGCGGCTGAGCGCTTTGGTGCAACGCTGCTCGACGGCGGCCCGTGGATGACGCTAAACAACCCAAAGACGGGCAATGAGATTATCATTAAAGACGTGATTGCCGATGCGTTCTTGCAGCAGATTTTGATGCGTCCTGCCGATTATTCGGTGATTGCCACGCTGAATCTTAACGGCGATTATATCTCAGATGCGCTGGCAGCAGAGGTCGGCGGTATCGGTATCGCCCCTGGTGCCAATAAAGGCGGCTCGGTTGCGGTCTATGAAGCCACGCACGGTACCGCGCCCAAATATGCAGGGCAAAACAAGGTCAATCCTGGCTCGCTCATTCTTTCAGCGGAGATGATGCTGCGCGATATGGGCTGGACGGCGGCGGCAGATTTGATTATCAGTGGTATTCAAGGCGCGATTGCCAATAAGACAGTGACTTATGATTTTGAGCGTTTGATGCCTGACGCGATATTGCTCAGCACATCAGAATTTGGTAAAGCCATTATTAAGCATATGGATGCGTAAGGCTTGGCTGACCCGCCAAAGGCTTTGGTTTGCATGCTTTTAAAGACGGTTATTAGCCATAAAAAACACCCCAACCGCTATAGCGCTTGGGGTGTTGTGTTATGACGATAATGAATTTGGGCTGAAATTACGCAGCGTTTAATGAGGCGATGGCGTCATTGAACAGGCTGCTTGGGCGCATGACTTTGGTCGCTTCTTCTTCATTGGCATAGTAGTAGCCTTGAATGTCAACCGAGTTGCCTTGTGCGTTGTTCATCTCTTTGATGATGGCCTCTTCGTTGTCACGCAGCTGCTTAGCAAATGGTGTGAACAGTTCTTTGAGCTCGCTGTCTTCGTTCTGCGCCGCAAGTGCTTCTGCCCAGTACAGTGCCAAGTAGAAGTGGCTGCCACGGTTGTCAATCTCACCTGTTTTGCGTGAGGGTGACTTGTCGTTGAGCAATAGCTGCTCAGTGGCATCGTCTAGGGTATCGGCAAGTACTTTTGCTTTGGGGTTGTTGTCATTGTTCGCCAAATGCTCAAGCGAGACGGTCAATGCCAAGAACTCACCGAGTGAATCCCAGCGCAAGTGGTTTTCTTCGACCAACTGCTGTACGTGCTTCGGTGCAGAGCCGCCTGCGCCCGTCTCGAACAAGCCGCCGCCTTTCATGAGTGGTACAACCGACAGCATCTTGGCACTGGTGCCAAGCTCAAGGATAGGGAACAAGTCGGTTAAGTAATCGCGCAAGATGTTACCCGTCGCTGAGATGGTGTCCAGACCGCGAGCAACGCGCTCTAGTGTGTAACGCATGGCGCGTACTTGCGACATAATCTCAATGTGTAGACCTGCGGTGTCGTGGTCTTTTAGGTACATTTTGACCTTTTTAATCAGCTCGTTCTCATGCGGACGGTATGGGTCGAGCCAGAAGATAACAGGGGTCTCAGACTCGCGCGCACGGCGGACAGCCAGCTTGACCCAGTCTTGAATCGGCGCGTCTTTGGTCTGACACATGCGCCAGATGTCGCCTTTTTCGACGTGTTGCTCAAGCAAGACTTCGTCAGTCTCGTTATCTACGATACGCGCCATGCCCGCATCACTTGATTCAAAAGTCTTGTCGTGTGAGCCGTACTCTTCTGCTTTTTGCGCCATCAAACCGACGTTTGGCACCGTACCCATAGTGGTTGGGTCAAAGTTGCCATGCCATTTGCAAAAGTTAATCATCTCTTGGTAAATACGCGCAAAGGTAGACTCAGGCATGACCGCTTTACAGTCTGCCAATTTGCCGTCTGAATCCCACATTTTGCCGCCGTTACGAATCATCGCTGGCATAGACGCATCAACGATAACGTCGCTTGGTGAGTGGAAGTTGGTGATGCCTTTGGCTGAATCGACCATCGCAATACGTGGGCGATGCTCTTGGCAGGCGTGCAAGTCTTCGATAATCTCTTCGCGCTGTGAGGTTGGTAGCGTGTTGATTTTGTCGTATAGGTCAGCCATGCCGTTATTGACGTTGACGCCCAGCTCATCCAGGGTCGCGCCGTGCTTGGCAAACGCGTCTTTGTAGTAGGTTCTGACTGCGTGACCAAAGACGATAGGGTGCGAGACTTTCATCATCGTCGCTTTGACGTGCAATGAGAACAAGATACCTGCTTCGCGGCAGTCTTCCATCTCACGCTCATAAAACTCAATCAGTGATTTTTTGCTCATGAACATCAAATCGATGACTTCTTTGTCTTGCAGTTTTAGCTCAGGCTTTAAGACCTTGGTTTCGCCTGCGTCAGTGACCAGCTCCATACGTACGGTACGCGCTTTATCAAGCGTCATTGACTGCTCGCCGCTGTAAAAGTCGCCTTCATGCATATGTGAGACGTGGGTGCTTGACCACTGCTTCCACTCACCCATAGAGTGTGGGTGTTTTTTGGCGAAGTTTTTGACCGCTTTTGGTGCACGGCGGTCTGAGTTGCCTTCACGCAGTACAGGGTTGACCGCACTACCCAGCGCCTTACCATAGCGCTGACGAATCTCTTTTTCTTCTTCGGTTTGTGGGTCTTCTGGGAAGTTCGGAATGGCGTAGCCTTTGCTTTGTAGCTCTTTGATACACGCCTTTAACTGCTGGACTGAGGCACTGATGTTTGGCAGTTTGATGATGTTGGCGTTGGGGTCTTGGGTCAGACGACCCAGTTCTGCCAGATTGTCAGGGACGCGCTGGTCTTCTTCTAGATAGTCGGGGAAGGCTGCCAAAACGCGTGCGGCCACTGAAATATCGGAAGTCTCGACGTCGATGCCCGCAGTATGCGTAAAGGCTTTGACAATCGGTAAAAATGATAAAGTAGCCAGCGCTGGAGCTTCGTCGGTTTTTGTATAAATAATCTTGGACATATAAAGCTCTTCCTTGTTTGTAAGTTGTCTTTCACTATCGGCAGCTGCCTTGAGCATGCCGGAATTCTGTTTTGCAAAATGCGCGATTATTTTAGCAGCCATTGACACAAATATCATCCGCCAGCATCAAGGCAAATCATGGCAAAAGTAGCCATAGACGACTGATAATGCTAAAAATTCGCCCAATATAAGCCACTATATCAATAAGCATATAATGGAAATAAGCGCTGTCTATACCTGAATAGTCATATATATGTCTACATCAAAGCACAAACACTCAAGTCAGATACAGCTCACCATTACAGCCGCAGTTGGCACAAAAATAATAAAGCAAAGCACGGTCGCGGTACAGAGGTGATAGAGGCACTGTGACAAAAATAAGCGGCGCGCGTATTTGCAAATTGTGACAGCATGGGCGTTGTGTTTTGGTTAGGCTAAGATAAACGATAAACCGTCATACCTACAAGCAAGCTGTGAGCATTATGAGCATACAATACGCGTTACGAAACGATACCGATTGGCACACCGAAACCGAGTGGCAAGCGCCCGACACGCCGTTTATGTCGTTTGCCTTTTGGCAAGCGCTTGAAGATACAGGCGCTATCGGCGAAGAGGCAGGCTGGTTGCCGATTTATATTGCGCTGTATGAGACAAATGACGTCACAGATGATGCAAGCGATGTGGACAAGATGCTGCTTGCGGTGCTGCCAGTGTTTATTAAAGGGCACCATCACGGTGAGTTTGTGTTTGATTATCAGTGGGCGGAGGCTTACGCGCATTATGGCTTGGACTATTATCCGCGCCTCGTGACCTCCGTGCCCTATACGCCGATTACGGGTATGCGCTTTTGGCTGCGTGAGGGCGTGACGCTGGGTGCCGATTTGGTCATGGCGGCGGTGGCAGCGATAGACGATATCGCACGGCAAACGGGCGCATCAGGCTGGCATGGTCTGTTCGTGCGTCAAGAGCTTGCCATACTGGCAGGTCAATTATTTAGCTATACAGACATCAGCGCCGCTGCGCCCAATATTAAGTTTGCGCATATTGACGCCAATCTGCCGATACTTGAGCGCCAAGGCTGTCAGTTTTTGTGGCACAATTATCAGCAGGATACCGAGCAGCCTTTTAGCGATTTCGACGACTTTTTGCAGACTTTGACTGCCAAAAAGCGCAAAACCATCCGCGCGGAACGCCGAAAAGTGGCGAATGTAGGCATCACCTGCGTGCGTAAATGCGGCGCGGACATCACGCACGATGACTGGCAGATTTTTTATCAATGCTATGTGATGACCTATGCCGAGCGCGGTCAGCGTCCGTATCTGAGCCAAGCGTTTTTTATGCAGCTGGCGGCGGATATGAGCGCGCATCTGATGCTCGCGCAAGCGGTTGATGCGGCAGGGCAGGTGGTGGCGAGCAGTCTGTTTCTCTATGATACCCCTGAGATGGCGGGCGAGGTGTCCAGCCTATACGGGCGCTATTGGGGGTCACTGGCGCATTATGACAGCCTGCATTTTGAGCTGTGCTATTATCAAGGCATTGAGTTCGCCATTGAGCGCGGGCTACAGTCGTTTGACCCAGGCACGCAAGGCGAGCACAAGCTGATACGCGGCTTTGTGCCGACGCGCACGCATTCCTTGCACCGTATGTATGACGCGCGCTTTGTGCCTGCGCTGGCGCAATTTTGTGCCAAAGACCGCGCGCATATGCAGTCCTATCGGCGCGAGGCGCACGCGGCATTGCCGTTTAATATCCATCATACGCCGCCCTTTGACGAGTTGGCGTAGCACGTCGCTGTCTGTGTTTTTAAAATAGCAACACGCTTTAGGCGCGTTTGTACCATTTATAAAAAGTGGCATTGACCACGGTTGTTAATTTTTTTGGTTTTGTCCGTTTTGGATTGCTTACATGTCGTTACTTTTTACTTCGCGCGCTGCGTTGGCGCCCCCCGATTATCTGTTGCCGTGGCTGACTACAGATGGCTCGCTGACTGCGATGATAGAGACCTTATCAGGGCAGCCGCTACGTGTTGAGCGCCGCTTTGAGGGCTATCGTTCGCTTAGCCTCGCTGAAAAGCAGCAACTGTGTCCAGAAGGGCTGTGGGGCAAGCCGCAGCTGGCGTGGGTACGTGAGACCTATCTGTATGGCGATACCGACACGCCGTGGGTCGCAGCAAAAAGTATTTTTCCATTACCTAGCTTACAAGGTGACGCCAAGCGCCTGCAGCATTTAAAAGGCGTACCGATTGGTTATGTCTTATTCAAAAACAAGCGCGAGCTGCCCAATCAGCGCAATATTTGTCTGACCGATTTAGGCTGGCAGCGGCAAACGCGCTACGATTGGTACGGGCGAAAGCTGCTGATTAGCGAGACCTTTTTGACTGCGTTTACTGAGCGCCTTTGTCATAAAAAGGGGCACATAAGCAGCGAAAATGCCCAAATGCTACGCAAAACTGTCCGATAAATGGCTTTCTTGTCGTATCTGCAAAAAGCGGGCAGTATTTTGCATTTTTAGCCCCGCGTTTCATGTTACACTTGCCTAACTTAATTTCTGCCAAAGCGCAGGCTTTTTTTATTGCGTTTTTGGCAGCGAATCGTCCACGCAACACTATCCTTTTGCTAATCGTCACTACATAGGACATCGATATGTTTAAAGATATTTCTATCCAAGAGTTTGACCCAGCACTTGCCGAAGCTATGGCAGCCGAAAGCGCGCGTCAAGAAAGCCACATCGAGCTGATTGCTTCAGAAAACTACTGCTCACAAGCAGTGATGGAAGCGCAAGGTACCGATTTGACCAACAAATACGCAGAAGGCTATCCGGGCAAGCGTTACTATGGTGGTTGTGAGCATGTGGACGTGATTGAGCAGTTGGCGATTGACCGTGCAAAAGAGTTGTTCGGCGCAGCGTACGCCAACGTACAGCCGCACTCAGGCAGCCAAGCCAACTCAGCCGTATTTTTAGCGCTACTTGAGCCAAACGACACCGTACTTGGCATGAGCCTAGACGCGGGTGGTCACCTAACACATGGCGCGCACGTGAACTTTTCAGGCATCAACTACAAAGCCGTCCAGTATGGTCTAAGTGATGAGACAGGCGAGATTGACTACGAAGAAGTAGAACGTCTGGCGCGTGAGCACAAGCCAAAAATGATTATCGCGGGCTTCTCAGCATACTCACAAGTGGTTGACTGGCAGCGTTTCCGCGACATCGCGGACGAAGTAGGCGCTTACCTCATGGTCGATATGGCACACGTGGCAGGTCTGGTTGCAGGCGGCGTATACCCAAGCCCAGTACCATTTGCAGACGTGGCAACCACCACCACGCACAAAACCCTACGCGGTCCACGTTCAGGTCTGATCATCTCACGTGATGAAGCGCTTGCCAAAAAGCTAAACTCAGCGGTATTCCCAGGCAACCAAGGCGGCCCACTGGTGCACGTCATCGCCGCAAAAGCGATTTGCTTTAAAGAAGCGCTAGAAGACAACTTCAAAACCTACCAGCAGCAAGTGGTCAAAAACGCTAAGGCAATGGCAGAAGTCATCCAAGCGCGCGGCTATGACATCGTCTCAGGCGGTACTGAAAACCATCTGATGCTGATCAGCCTAATCAAGCAAGAAATGACGGGTAAAGAAGCGGACAAGTGGCTTGGCGATGCGTACATCACCGTCAACAAAAACGCCGTACCAAACGATCCAAAATCACCATTCGTAACCTCTGGTATCCGTATCGGTACACCAGCGATTACCACACGCGGCTTCAATGAAGACGACGTAAAAGAATTGGCAGGCTGGATGTGTGACGTGCTAGACAGCCGCGGCGACGAAACCGTCATCGCTGAAACGCGCGAAAAAGTAAAAGCCATCTGCGCGAAAAAGCCAGTATATGCCAAAAATCAGTAAGCACTGATTAACGCATAACGGTAGGGAGGGTGGCTTATGTCACCGCGCCCAACAAAAAAAACCGCCTGTGATAGGGCGGTTTTTTTATGCTTACTATTATATAAAAGCGAATCCTACATAAACGGCAACTGCGTAAAGATTTGCAGCACCGTGGCATTGACGATATCGACAAAGAACGCGCCGACCATCGGCACAATCAAAAATGCCTTACGCGATGGCAGATAGCGGTCAGTCACCGCCTGCATATTGGCAATCGCGGTCGGGGTTGCGCCCATACCAAAGCCGCAATGACCCGCCGCCAGCACTGCTGCGTCATAGTCTTTGCCCATGATTCTAAAAGTCACCAAGTACACATAGATGACCATGACCAAGGTCTGCACCAGCAAAATCCCGAGCACGGGCAGCGCAAGGTCAGTGAGCTGCCACAGCTGCAAGGACAGTAGCGCCATCGCCAAAAACAGACTGAGCGATGCATTACCAATCACGTCAATGGCGCGGTCAAACATCTCAAAGTTAAACACCATCGTCAAGGTATTACGCAAAATCACGCCGCCTGCCAGCGCCCATACGAAGGTCGGCATCTCAAACCATGTGCCCTCGGCAACCATCGTCATCAGCTCCGCAAACGCCAGCGCCCCTGCGAACAGCGCCAACGACTCGATGGTTGAAGAAGCGGTAATCAAGCGGATGTTATCAGGCTTTGAGAACATATCGCGAGACTCGTGCGCCTCGTCTTCGTTGTGCTTGGTGCTGTACAGCGACTGCTCGCTGGCGAGTTTTTCGACTTCGCTGGGGTTGGGGTTGTCTTCGCTTGGCTTGATGCCCATGCCATTAATCAGCTTGCGCGCGACAGGACCACCAATGATGCCACCTGCGACCAAGCCATACGTTGCCACCGCAATGCCGAGCGTCGTTGCACCCGCCACGCCGTATTGCTCTTCAAGCGTGATGCCCCAAGCGCCTGCCGTACCATGTCCGCCCGTCAAGGCGATAGAGCCCGTCACTAAGCCCAATAACGGGTCAAGACCGATGGCCTTTGCCATCACGACGCCGACCGTGTCTTGAAGAATGATAAACACCGACACCACCACCGTAAAAATAAGAAGCGGTGAGCCGCCTGCTTTTAAGCGGCTAAAATCGGCGCTCAAACCGATGGAGGCAAAAAACATCAGCATACAGGCGGTCTGTAAGCCTTGATGAAAATCAAAGCTGTAACCCCAAAAAAAGTTCAGTGCGTAAACCACAATCGCCGCCACCAAGCCGCCCGCCACAGGCTCTGGAATGTTAAAGTTTTCTAAAAATTTGACATTTTTAATCAAAAAGCGTCCCAGCAGAAGCACCAAAGTCGCCAAAATCAAGGTGTAATAACCGTTTAAGGTCACTTCCATATCACTATCCTTTGTTTATGAATCAACGTACTGCTGGCGATAGTCAATTAAAATAGGATGACTATCGGCAACAGACTTGTCGGTCACACCGCGCTGTGTGCGCTGCCATACTGCCGCGCCCAACGCCTCACGTTGACCAGACACCAATAGAAAACGCCAGTCTATAAGCTGGCGTTTAGAAATTACTTATAAAAAATCCGTTTGTTGCAAGCACTGTCTAAAAAATTGTATAAAAAATGCGCAGGCGGTAGTCTATCAGCCCAGCTGATGCAGTCCAAGTGCCATCATCAAACCGATGGCGGTACTGATACCCGCCCAGTGGTTGCCGCGCTTAAAG
Organism: Psychrobacter aestuarii; assembly: GCF_904846035.1. Classification (GTDB taxonomy): domain Bacteria; phylum Pseudomonadota; class Gammaproteobacteria; order Pseudomonadales; family Moraxellaceae; genus Psychrobacter; species Psychrobacter aestuarii. Next base: position 1,116,639 of record NZ_CAJGYT010000001.1, on the reverse strand, counting down.
GCGGTGGGAAAAACCTCGGTCGCAAGCGAGGCAATCACCGCACCTGCAGCAAGACAATTAATGATACTAATCACGTCATCCGACACGTCTTTGAGCAGCGTTTTGCCTGCGATGGCGGAGAGCGACAGTAAAACCGCTGCCCCAAGCCACAGCATTAAAATACGCTTGTGGCTGTTGCCGTCCTCCTCCATTTGCTTTGCGCCGCCAGCGGCTTCAGGCAAGTTGGACAATAAAATTGAGCCTGCCAGCGCCGCCACTTGCATGGCATCACTGCCAATCAAAGCCACGCCAAGCGCTAAGTTTTCAGGCACGCCGTCCAAGGTAATCGCCGCAAGCAGACCTGCGCCGCCTTTATTGTGCATCTTTTCATCAATCAGATAATCCACACTGGTGAATATCACCGCGCCGAGCAAAGTAAAGGCAGCAGTGGTTAATAAGCCACTGTCATGAACGGCAGGCTGCACCAGCTCAATGACTACCGAAATCATCAGCGCCCCACCAGCCAGCGCCAGTAAGTTGCCTTGCAGCCAATCGGGCATATAGCCGTACAAGCCCCACAGTGCACCGATAATCAGCGCCCCTGAGACCACCAAAATCACGGCAAATACGAGCATAACGCGTCCTTTGCTACAGGTTACTAACGGTTTATTCACGCGACAAACAGGCATTGTAAAGGCGCGTGCCCATGATTCGCGTATGGACTGCGTAAGGATTGCGTTAAACCGCGCGTAAAGACAACGTGCGCATGATGCTTACTCAAGATAAAAAAATACCAGCGCTGAGGCTGGTATGTGGTCTATCGTCGTAAGGGGCAGTTAGGCGCGGGTTTCGCCATGACCGTAGACGATCCATTTTTGCGAGGTCAAGCCCTCAAGACCGACAGGACCACGGGCGTGGATTTTGTCGGTTGAGATACCAATCTCTGCGCCAAGTCCATATTCAAAGCCATCGGCAAAGCGGCTTGAGGCATTAATCATCACGCTAGCGGAATCCACCTCGCGGATAAAGCGCTGCGACTTGCTGTAGTTGTCGGTGATAATCACGTCGGTATGGTGGCTGCCGTGGGTATTGATGTGCGCAATCGCCGCGTCAATACCGTCAATCACTTTGATGGCAAGAATGGGCGCTAAATATTCGGTGTCCCAGTCTTCATCGGTCGCGGCAGACAGATGCCCGTCCAGCGCCGCCACATCGGCCAAGATGTCTTGGGCGGTGTCGTCCACGCGCAGCTGCATCGCATCATCCGCCTCGACAATCGCGGTGGCAATCTTAGGCAGCAGCTCTTTAGCGACAGGCGCATCGACCAGCAGGGTCTCCATGGTATTACAGGTGCCGTAGCGGTGCGTTTTTGCATTGACGCTGACGCTGACTGCGATATCCGCATCGGCATCACGGTCGATAAAGGTATGGCAGTTGCCGTCCAAATGCTTAATCACAGGCACGCGCGCATCACGGCTGATACGCTCAATGAGACCTTTGCCACCGCGCGGGACAATCACGTCCACATAGTCGGTCATGGTAATCAGCTCGCCCACAGCAGCGCGGTCGGTGGTCTGTAGTACCTGTACGCTGTGCTCAGACAATTCTACTTGTTTTAGCCCTTGATAGATGCATTTGGCAATCGCTTGATTGGATTCAAAGGCTTCTGAGCCGCCGCGCAAAATAATGGCGTTGCCTGATTTTAGCGCGAGAGATGCGGCTTCTAAAGTGACGTTCGGACGCGACTCATAAATCATACCGACCACGCCAAGCGGCACGCGCATCTTGCCCAGATGGATACCCGATGGGCGATAGGTCATGTCGGTCACTTCACCGATAGGGTCAGGTAGGGCGGCGACGTCTTTTAGCCCTTGGAGCATGCCATCAAAGCGGGCATCGGTCAGCTCAAGGCGGTCGAGGAGGGCGGCGTCAAGGTCGTTACTTTGACCCTTGTCCATGTCTTTTTTATTGGCGCTTAAAATATCGTCTTTGGCAGCGACGAGCGCATCATGAATCGCTATTAGGGCGTCGTTTTTTTTGCCTGTGTTGGCAGCAGCTAAGGTGCGTGAGGCGGCGCGGGCTTGTTTGCCTACGCTGTGCATATAGGTGGTGATGTCAGTCGTGTTGTCTTGACTCATAAAACACTGTCCTTATGTTCATTAATGAAAAATAACGTTAAAAATGCGGTTTGGCGGCTCAAACAAAAGGGCGAGAGTCCATCAATAGAACCGTCACCCTCGTTGTGTACTGAACTGACCGTATTTATTCTTACGGTCTGTCACGCACAAAGGCTGCCTACGACAAAAAGCGTTGTCGCTGCAGCATTGTGTCTGCCTGAGCAGCACTGTCCTTTTAACATAGAGGATAGCGGGGCAATAGTAAAGTTGATTTGCGCCAATCGCGCCATTTGCCTACCATAGCTCAGCAAAACCCCTACAAATCGCCTACGTCCTCACGCCTATGTCGGCTGTCTGTCATTGGTGATTAAGCGTTTATAAATGATTTTTATGAATAATTTTAAAGCATTCGGTATCGGATAATAGCCGCTTTATACGTGCTGTGTATCTGGCGTTACGTATCTTGCACAGACAGTGCTTGAAGCATCAACAGAGGTTACGTGGATAGTCAGTATAGTAAATACCAATACAGCGCGCTTTGCGCTTTGACAACCTGACAGTATGAACCTCCATTTGACCCTATTAGATACCATGAGGTACGACCATGATTTTTAAAAAAACCTTACTAACGACTTTTGCTGCCAGTGCGCTGTTTTTGAGCGCGTGTAGTAACAATGCCGAAGAAGCCACTGAAGCCACCGCAGATGCGCCAGCCGAGCAATCGGCAGAGATGGCTGAAGCGCAAGACAACAATATGGCAGTCGCTACCGATGACACTGCGGTCGCCACGGCGGACGGTACAGGTACGGATGATGTGGCGGTCGCAAGCGCCGATGACACGGCAGTGCTCGACGGTACAGAGTCTGAAGAGCACGTCTCGACTTACTAAGCCAACAGGCGATAATGATTTGATTGAACCCATGGCTCGGCGTATGCGTCTGAGCCATTTTTGTGTCAAGTCACTGATTAGACAGGCATAGTGGTTGCCTTGTGGCGGTGTTTTGAGCGACAATGTGGCGCAGCACGCGCACAAGTGACCACACGTCACATCGCTGCGGCGCTTTTTATTCATATTTATTGGAAATCTGCACACCCATGCCTGAGACTGCCCCAAACTCGACCCGCCCGATTGCCTTAGATTTACAAGATATCCATAAGAGCTACGGCTCATTGGCGGTACTCAAAGGGGTATCGCTCACCGCATACGATGGCGACGTGATTTCTATCCTAGGCTCATCAGGCTCAGGAAAGTCCACCTTGCTGCGCTGCATCAATCTGCTAGAAAAGCCAACCCAAGGCAACATCATCATTGGCAGTGAGATACTCAAACTCAAGCCCAACAAGTCAGGTGAGCTGCAAGCGGTCAGTAATCAGCAGCTGGAGAGCTTGCGCGCGCGCGTGGGTTTTGTTTTTCAAAACTTTAACCTGTGGCCGCACAAAACAATTTTGCAAAACATCATCGAAGGGCCAACCCAAGTCTTAAACATCAAAAAAGACCAAGCCATCAGTGATGCCGAAAAGCTGCTCGATAAGGTCGGTCTGCTCGACAAAAAAGACGCTTATCCTGACAATCTGTCAGGCGGTCAGCGCCAACGTGTCGCCATCGCGCGCGCCCTTGCCATGCAGCCGCGTGTGCTGTTGTTCGATGAGCCGACCTCCGCGCTCGACCCTGAGCTGGTCAATGAAGTGCTGGCGGTGATGCGTGAGCTTGCTGAAGAGGGACGTACCATGCTGATTGTCACTCACGAAATGCGCTTTGCCCGCGAAGTGTCCAACAAAGTGGTGTTTTTGCACCAAGGCGTCATCGAAGAGATGGGCACGCCTGAGCAGGTGTTTGACAACCCCACCTCAGAGCGCGTCAAAGACTTTATGGCATCGCACCGTCAAGCGTAAGCGCCCGTTGTATCAGTGTTCAGGCGCGCTTTCGATAACGACAGCGAGCCATTAGCACCCCTAAAAAATGTCTTTATTTTTAGTGGGTTATATATCCAAAAATCGTTACACCACAATGACAGTGCGTATGCAAATCGTTTGTTTTTGATAAGTGACTGAGGTATTATCGAAAGTTTATATACCGTCAATCTTGATTCAGGCGCGCGCTGGCATGGAAGTCAGTGCTGTACCTGATGATACTCTCAAAGACTAAGGAACCAACGATGCCTGACTCTCGTCTATTGTGGTCGTCACTAACCCTCGCAGTCACCCTCGGCCTCAGCGCGTGTAGCCAATCTGCTAATGATGAGGCCAACACCAGTGCCGATGCTGGCGACAGTGCCGCAGGCAAGACGATCCGTATCGCCACCGAAGGCGCATACCCTCCATTCAACTACACCAAGGCGGACGGCACGCTTGCTGGCTTTGATGTCGATGTTGCCAATGCCTTGTGTGAGCAAATGCAAGCCAAGTGTGAAGTCGTTGCCCAAGATTGGGACGGCATCATTCCAGGACTGCTCGCGCAAAAGTATGATGCGGTCGTGGCAGGCATGTCCATCACCCCTGAGCGTCAAGAAAAGGTCGACTTTACCGAGCCGTACTTTGCCAACACCATGGTATGGCTGACCGATACCAAAAGCGGCTTTGACCCGAGTGCGATTAGCAACTTGACCCTAGGTGGTCAGCGCTCGACCACGCCTGGCGCGTATTTGCAGGACAACTATGACGGCAAAAACGGCAACACCGTGCGTCTGTATGACAACTATGACAATGCCTATTTGGACTTAAAATCAGGGCGTAGCGATGCGGTACTTGCTGAAAAAGTCTCAGCGACCGCGTGGCTCAAAGACAATCCTGAAGGTTTTGGCATCGTTGGCGATGAGATTGACAATGATGACAATATTGCCATCGCGGTACGAAAAGGCGACCCACTCAAAGGCGAACTGGACAAAGCGATGAGCGAAATCCGTAGTAACGGCGAGCTGACGCGTCTGGAACAGGCGAATTTTGGTCAATAGACGCGCACCGCGTGCTGGTCTTTATCGTGTGATGCCCCACCCATTATAGGAAATACAGTTATGTCTATATCATATCCTGCCAAAGCCTTGTGGCTTGCGCCTTTAAGTGCTGCCATGCTGCTGCTCGCTGCCTGTAGCGGCAGTGGCGATACCGCCGAGAGCGGTGCTGCTGATGACGCCAGTGACAGCGCCGCCACCACAGTGAAAATCGCGACCGAATCAAGCTACAAACCCTTTAGCTATACCGATGCCAATGGCAAGCTGGTCGGCTATGAGATTGAGCTTGTTGATGCGCTGTGCGCCGAAATGAAAGCCAACTGCGAAGTCATCTCGCAAGATTGGGACGGCTTGATTCCAGGGCTCAACGCGCAGAAGTTTGATGCCGCCATCGCAGGCATGTCCATCACCCCTGAGCGTCAAGAAGTGGTTGAATTCAGTGACCCGTACTACTACAGCGGTATCGTCCTTATCGGTAAAAAAGGCGATGACATCACCGTCGATAGCCTAAAAGGTCAACCAGTGGCTGTACTGCGCGCGTCTGTCTCGTCGCAATACCTACAAGACGACCATCCAGAAGCCGACATCAAGCTGTATGACACCCAAGACAACGCCTATCTCGATTTGACCTCAGGTCGCGCCCGCGCCATGATGTCGGATGAAGTCACCGCGCTCAACTGGCTGACGACGGACGCAGGTCAGGGCTATGAAATCAAAGGTGATGAAATCAGTAGCGGTGATGACGCGATGGGCATTGCCTTTCGTAAAGGTGACCCTTTAGTCGCTAAGTTCAATACCGCGCTTGCGGCCATTAAAGACAATGGTACGTACGATAAAATCACAGGCAGCTATTTTGGCACCAAATCTACGGCAGCAGCACAGCAGACGGCTGCGCCTACTGATGCCGCCGCCGCGCCAACGGCTGACGCCAGCGCAGACAGCGCCCCCGCGCAGTAATCTTGATGCGGATGCTAAATATGAAAGGACATGACCGCTTAGGTGATGTCCTTTTTTTATACAGATACGCGGTCGATATTTGTTATGCAAAGGCTTAAAGAGCGCGACAACGGCGCGGTGCAGGCTTTGTTCTACGCTCGTGCCAGTTGTTTTACGACCATAAGGTCAAGTTTGCGCGGCGCTTTTGCCTGCGTGCGGTAACATCGCGGGCAGTGGATATGCTAAAATCACGCGTTATTTTGCGATAGCTTTATTCCATCGGCGAATTATCGGACAGATGATGGGTAAGCGTAGCAGGGCGGCAAGCCCGCTGAGGCTGCACGCGATAAGGCGAGCAAGACAGATTTTTAACCCTTTTTTTTAACCGCTTAGATAAAGAGAGTGAGTGGACAACTGTGTTTGACTTACAAGGATTCGGCGCGCTATTACTGAGCGGCGCAACCGTCACGATTAAGCTTGCCTTGACCAGCCTCGCCATTGGTATGGTGCTTGGGCTATTGGGTGCAACTGCCAAGCTGTCGAATGTGTGGCTGCTGCGTAAACTTGCGACGGTATACACCGCAACGATGCGCGGTATTCCCGAGCTGCTGCTCGTATTGTTCATTTATTATGGCGGCTCGATGCTGCTGATGAGCATCCTCAAAAAATTCGGCTATAACGACTATATCGAGATTAGCGCGTTTTGGGGCGGGGTCATGGCCTTGTCTATCGCTTTTGGCGCGTATGCCACTGAGATTTTTCGGATGGCGATTCAGGAGATTCCTGTCGGGCAGCGTGAGGCGGCGCAGGCGATTGGCATGCGTCCGCTAAAGATTTTTTCGCGCATTACGTTGCCGCAGGTCTGGCAGATTGCTCTACCTGGTTTGGGCAATTTGTTTTTGGTGCTGCTCAAGGACACGGCACTGGTGTCGGTCGTGGGGCTCAAAGACATCATGTATCAATCGTCACGTGCGGCGCAGTCCACGCAGCAGCCGTTTACCTTTTATATGGCGGCCGCTATTATTTATTTGGGACTGACGATTTTGATTACCGGTTTTATGATGTGGCTGGAATGGCGCGCCAACCCAGCGGCACGCTACGCTAAAAAACTGACCCGTCAATCGAGCGCAGGGTAGAGGAGAGATACTCATGGATTGGAATTGGCAGGTTATTTTTGAGCACATTCCCGATTTGCTTGGCGGCGCGGTATTAACGGCGCAGCTGGTGGCCATCTCAGGGATTGTCGGTCTGTTTTTTGGTTTGATTTTAGCGCAGCTGCGACTGTCCAAAAACTGGGCGGTACAGGCATTGCCGTTTGCCTATATTTTCTTTTTTCGCGGCACGCCGCTTTTGGTACAAATCTTTTTGATTTATTATGGGTTGGGGCAGTTTGAGGCAGTGCGTAATTCGTTCCTATGGGAGCCTGTGCTGAGCCAAGCCTATTGGTGCGCCATCATTGCCTTTACGATGAATACCAGCGCCTATTTGGCGGAGATTATTCGCGGGGCGATTCAGACCATCCCTGTAGGCGAGCTTGAGGCGGCGGATGCCATTGGTATGTCAAAATGGCAAAAACTGACGCGCATTACTTTGCCGCGCGCCTTTGGTATTGTGATTCCTGCGTACAGTAACGAAGTCATCTTTATGCTAAAGGGCAGTGCGCTTGCCTCAACCATCGCATTGATGGACATCACGGGCGTGGCGCGTACCATCAGCGCGCGTACCTATACCTTGATGGAGCTGTTTTTTGCCGCAGGTGTCGTGTACTTGCTGCTGTCGTGGGTGATTTTGTTCAGCTTTAGATTGCTTGAGAAAAAGCTCAACCGCTATATGAGCTATGTGCCACCTGATGTGGTGACGCGTACGATTCCTTAAGTCGCGCCTGCTGCGTCATCCGTTTATTTGTTGTCATTATTGTGAGGTATCGTCATGAGTCAGTCGCCACATCAGTCATTAGCAAATGCCATTGCCGCAGGCAACCCAGAATCGTCTGAAACAGCTGCGCACAAGCAGGCTGTCGGAAAAGTGGTCTGTGTCGGGCGCAACTACGCCGCGCACGCCGAAGAGCTGGGCAACAGTGTCCCAAGCACGCCCATGCTGTTTATGAAGCCTGCGTCCAGCATCGCCTATATCCACCGTGATGCGGATGACAATGTGGTTGTCCGTCCTGATGCGGCGACCTATGGCGAGACGCATTACGAGGCTGAGCTGTGTGTGCGATTGGCAAAAGACTTGTGCCGCGCCGATGTCAGTGAAGCAGCGCACGCGGTAGGCGCGGTGACTCTGGGGCTGGATTTGACCTTGCGCGAGCTACAAAGCGCACTCAAAGACAAAGGCTATCCGTGGGAGCGTGCCAAGTGCTTTGATGGCGCGTGCGTACTCGCCGATTGGGTCGCGCCTGAGGCATTTGGCGATTTGCGCGCGGTTCATTATCAGCTGCATATCAATGACGCTTTGGCGCAAGATGGCGACACCAGCCTGATGCTGTTTTCGGTCTATGAGCTGCTCGCGGACATCAGCCACGCGTTTTCGCTCAAGGCGGGCGATGTGGTGATGACGGGTACACCAAGCGGCGTTGGTGTGCTGCATGCGGGCGATAATCTGCGCCTGACGCTGGGCGAGCATGGGTGGCACGCCGTGGTAAAGTAGGGCACTGCTTAAACACTGATAGCTTTCATACTTCATTTAATACACGGCTGATTTGACTGGGTATCACGCCCCAATGTCCCAAACGCTACGGTGTTTGGGACTTTTTTTGTTTTATTTTTACTTTCATAGGGCTTTGGTGTGTTTACGCGCCGCTGTCATCAAACCGTCATCTAACCTTCAACGTTCTGTCATCTAGCGCACGTACACTCAGCCGTGATTTATCGCTTTGCTTGCCGTTTTTGACCACTAATAAGCGCTTATAAACACGACCCAAAATACAATAAGGTGACTGACTCATGACTCGCGTAACCCCGCCCAATGCCCTAAACAAACAAAACCTCGCCCATGAAGTGGTGGAAGACTCAAACCCAACCAACAACCCTGAGATGAGTAGCATCATCAGTCGCCGTTTGAGCCGCCGCAATGTGCTAAAAGGCGGTACGGGGCTGACGGCTGCGGCATTCTTTGGTGCGTTGCCACTCGTTGGCTGTAGCGATGACAGTAACGGCAGCCGCCCTGTGGTCGGTGCAGGGGACAATGCCGCTGTGCCTGCGTCGGGTGATTTGGCGCGCCCAACCTCACTACAGTTCAGCGCGGTGGCGCATTCAACCGCTGCTGAAATGAGCGTGGCAGAGGGCTATCAGGCGGAGATGATTTTGCCGCTTGGCACGCCATTGATGCCAGGGCTTGCCGATTGGAAAGACAACCGCGAGCAGTCTGCCGAGTCGTTTGAGCAGCGCATGGGCGACAACCATGACGGCATGTGGTTCTTTGGCAAAAAAGGCAACAACTACGACCCAAAAACCGCAGACCGTGGTCTTTTGGTCATGAATCACGAGTACGTTAACAGCGCTGAGCTGAGCCCCTTTGGGTATTATGTGCAAGAAGACAAAAACGCTGCGCCAATTTATCAAGAGTTTCGTCTGGCGTCGGACGTGCGCCGCGAGGTCAACTGTCACGGCGTCTCCGTGGTCGAGATGCAGCGCCGCGCCAGTGGCATCGGCTATGAGATGGTGCCCGTATCTAACTACAACCGCCGCATCACCAGCAGCACCGAAGCCACGCTGACAGGTCCTGTGGCAGGCTCAACATGGGTACAGACCAAGTTTGACCCGACAGGCTATAAGACGCGCGGCATCAACAACAACTGCGGCGCTGGCATGTCGCCGTGGGGCACGTATCTGACCACGGAAGAGAACTTTTTGGGGGTGTTCGCGCGCGGTGCGGACGCCAGTCAATTAAGCAGTAAAGAAAACTACGGTCGCACCCGTTACGGTGCGAGTGAAAATTTCCCAGGTTGGGACTATCTGTGGCACACGCCGCCTGCGAGCGATGCCATCTTTACTGATGAGTTTGCACGCTGGGACATGACCGCCTCAGGCGCGAGCGCGACCGATGACCACCGCAATACCTTTAATACCTTTGGTTTTATCACCGAGATTGACCCCTTTGCGCCGACTGCCGCCCCGCGCAAACGTACTGCGCTTGGTCGCTTCGCCCACGAAAACTGCGCGTTTGCACCCGTCAAAACGGGCAAGCCCGTGGTGTTTTATATGGGGGATGACTCACGCGGCGAGTATATCTATAAGTTTGTGTCCACCGCGCTGTGGTCAGACAGCGACATCGGCGGAGGCTTGGCGGCGGGTGACAAATACATGAACGACGGCACGCTCTATGTGGCGGTGTTTAATGACGATGGCAGCGGTGTATGGCAGCCTTTGGTCTATGGTCAAAATGGCTTAGACAGCAGCTATGCGCCTTTTTCATTTGCAGGGCAAGATGAGGTCTTGGTCTTTGCACGCGCCGCCGCCGACGCGCTAGGTGCCACCAAGATGGACCGCCCTGAGTGGGTGTCTGTCAGTCCCATTACTGGTGACGTGTATGTGACCTTAACCAACAATAAATACCGCGGCGAGCGCGCTGACCAGCCTGTCGATGGCGCCAACCCGCGCAGCTATAACGGCAAAGGCAACGACCACGGGCACATCATCCGCTGGGCAGAAGCAGGCAGCGACCATGCAGCAACGAGCTTTAGCTGGGACATTTACCTGTTCGCCGCGCCAAGTGACCTTGCGGCACAGAACCTCTCGGGGCTAGACAACAACAACGACTTATCCTCGCCAGATGGTCTGTACTTCGACCCGCGCGGCGTGTTGTGGATTCAGACCGATGACGGCGCGTACACCGACACCACCAACTGTATGCTGCTCGCGGCGCTGCTCGGTCAAGTCAATGATGGCATGGTGGTGACCACCGCAGCAGGACAAGAGACGCGCCTTGGTATGCAGGCGAACGAGAGCAACATCAAACGCTTCTTTGTTGGTCCAGAAGGCTGTGAAGTGACGGGCATCACCATGACCCCTGATTTTAAGACGCTGTTTATTAACATTCAGCACCCTGGCAACACATGGGGCGCGGTCGCAGGCGGCGCAACCCCGCGTTCAGCGACGGTGATGATTACCCGTCCAGATGGCGGCGTGATTTTGGCAGAGTCGTTTGCTGCGCCCGCTGCCAGCGCTTGATGCTGACGACGTTTAATACTGACGGCGCTGCTCAGATGCCGTGCGCCTAAATGATGCTGTCACGCGAACATGACCACCCAGTGCAGAGGCTTGGGTGGTTTTTTGTTGTGCGCGCCCATAAATAGCCATAACACCCCGCGAAAAATGCCTAGGTCATCGCGGCAACACCTTTAGCGGTCTAACAACGCCTATACATGGGATACAAATCCGCCCTTGGCGCAGCAGATACCGAGCCGCTAGTATGAGCACCTAGTAAATATGTGACAACCCAATTGTATTGAGCCTGTATGAGTAATAACCTTTTGGATTTCAAACGCCGCCAACGTGCGAAGCGCATTGCCAGAGCGAGGCGCGCCCACGACAGCATGTTCGATGCCGAGCTGTACGCGCAGCTCGAATCGATAGACATGACGGACATTGCGCCGCTGTTGTCTGAGCGCCAATCCGATGATGCGCGCAAAGGCACGCCGCAGTCTTTGGCAGACGTGGTCGAAGGGCTGACGCAGCTGGTGACTGTGGGCGTGGTCGGGGCGACCGAGATTACCGAAGCGCTGCATCGCGAGATTATTTTGCGTCCGCTTGGGCGCTTGAATGAAAAAAACATCAACAAGTGGCCAAAAGGCGTTATCGGGCGCATCTATGGCGGCGTGCGTAACGTGACCATGTTTGTCGGAGACAACATGACCACGGGCATGCGCTGGTACAATCAGCTGCGCCCGCCGCGTAACAAACCCGTCTCCACCCGCATTAAGCGCTTGATTAATGTGTTAAATGGCGTGATGGGTGACCATCTGGTACGCCTAAAAAACCCCCTTGCCGTCAGCATGAGCCTATACGATGCCCAAGGCAACCGCCCACAAGCGTCGCTATCGGGGCGGGTGGTGATACTGTGCCATGGGCTGTGTATGAGTCATCTTAGCTGGGAGAACAGCTACGGCGACAATTTGGGCGCGCTTATTCAGCGGGAGCTGCCCAATACCCAAGTGCTGTACCTTGATTACAATACAGGACGGCGCATCTCGGAGAACGGCTGCGCCCTTGCCGCCGAGCTTGAGCGCCTGATACACGAGCACCCCGACATCACCCAGCTGGACATCATCGGTCACAGCATGGGCGGGCTGGTGTCACGCAGTGCCTTGTTTTATGGCAAGCTGCAAGGCAACCGCTGGACGCAGCGCGTGGGCAACCTGATGACCCTTGGCTCACCGCATCATGGCGCCAGCCTTGAGCGCATCGGCTACTATATCCATGACTTGTGGGCGCGTCTGCCGTTTGCAGGCTCGTTTGCCAAGCTCGGTGATTTGCGCAGCGCGGGCATTATTGATTTGCGTTATGGTAGTATCCGCGAAGAAGACTGGCAGTCGCTTGAAGGGCGTGACGTGTTGCCGCAAGAATTTTTGCACCCCGCTGAGCTGCCGCTCGATATTCACAGTTATTTTGTGGCGGGCACGCTGATGGAAGAGCATTACGATACCCGCGCCAGCAGTTTTTTGGGCGATGGGCTGGTCACGGTTGCCTCAGCGCTGGGCGAGGCGGAGGACGATGAGCACGTGCTCTTCGTGCCCGAGGCGCACAAGGCGGTATTTTATGGCGTCAGTCATTATAACTTGCTGTACAACGAGCGCGTGCATCAGCAGGTACTCAGCTGGCTGGCGGACAATGGCAAACACGTACTCGATGATGACTTTGCCTTGCGCAGCCGCATTCATTCTTACCCCGACCGCTTTGAGCTGTTGTGGTAACGCTAGCTGTCATAACGACAATAAAGGCTTAATCCCTTATCGCAATAAAGCAAAAAAAACACCGCGCATTGCATAGAATGACGCGGTGTTTTTTATTACTTTTTACGTAAAAGTGCTTATGCTTTATTCTTCAAAAATCTCTTGCACATCGGCAGCATCAAAGCGATATACCGCGCCGCAAAAACCGCAATCCATCTCAAGTGCGCCGCCGTGCTCTTCAACGATGTCTAAGGCTTCGCTTTCGCCAATCTGCTCAATCGCCATCGCGCATTTTTCTTTTGAGCAGGTGCAACCAAAGCTCAGCGCTGCCGCTTCAGGCAACACCACTTCTTCTTCATTGTACAAGCGGTACAAAAGCTCAGTCGCAGGCAGGCTGGTCAGCTCTTCAGGCTTGATGGTGCGCGTCAGCATCGATAGACGTGGCCATAGGTCGCTATCGACTTTTTCTTGCTCTTCATCATCGCGGCGCGGCAATAACTGCACTAGGATACCGCCCGCTTGCAAGCCGTCTGAGGCAAGGCTAATCAAGGTCGGAATCTGTGCCGATTGCTTTTGATAGTGCGCGAGGCACTCAGCGAGCGTCTCGTGACTGCGCTCAACGATGCCTTGATAGGCTTCGCTGCCCTCAGGGTGGATATTAATAAACAGCACGCCTTCGCCCACAGCGCCCAGTTCTGCAAAGGCTTCTTTGGCAAGGGTTTTGTTGTCCCATGCTTGCACTTGCGCTTCGGTGTCGGCTTTCCAGCTGGCAAGCGCACGAATCACGCCGTCGTGGTCACACTCTGCCATTGCCCAGTTGAGCAGGCTGTTTTCATCAGACGACTGCAACTGAATCGACAGGCGACCGTTGACCTTGAGCGTACCAATCAACAGGCTGGCAGCGGTCAGCATTTCCCCAAGCAAACGCTTGATGGCTTCAGGATAGGCTTTTTGCGCAATGATGCTCGCATAGCTGCGCGATAGGCGCACCACGTCACCACGGACGGGCGAGTTTTCGATAAAAAAGCGCTGGCGAATGTCGTTGTGATAGGCGTCGGCAGCTGGGATTTGGCGGTCGGTAGTGTCTTGAGTCATAAGGATCATATACGGTTGAGAAGTTGCTAACTTTATGGGGACGCGCGCGCATTTATCAATAGATTGTCCGTGTGCGTGAGAGGTGAGCTGGGTGGCGATAGCTGCTACAATAGCGCCAGTCATGCTGCCGCAAGCGCATCTGGCAGCCACATATCTAAAAGCAATGAAAAAACCTATCCGTAAGGGAGTCGTTATGAGTGCAGAGCAAGCAAATAATCAAGGCGTGGTGGTGATTGGCGCAGGTCTGGCGGGCTGGCATGTGATTGATGCCATTCGCAGCAAAGACAAAGACGTGCCGATTACGCTCATTACCGCCGACAATGCCGACCGCTATCACAAGCCAATGCTGACGATGGCAATCAGCCAAAACAAACGCGCCGCCGACCTTGTGCGCGCCAGTGGGGCAGACGCGGCGAGCGCGAGCAATGTGAATTTGCTTGCCCATACCGTTGTGACCGACATCCATGCAGACAAGCAAACTATCAGCATCAAGCCTGCGGATACAGACGGCGATGACAGCGAGACCATCGGCTATGACAAGCTGGTGCTCGCGATGGGCGCGCATCCAATTTTTCCACCGAGCTTGCCGCGCAATGTGGTGTGGCACGTCAATCATATCGAGCAGTTTGGGCGCTTGCAAGACGAGCTGGCAAATGGCAGTCAGCGTGTGGCGATTGTCGGTGCGGGCATGGTAGGCACCGAGATTGCCGAAGATTTGCTCAAAGCAGGGCATGAGGTCACTTTGATTGACCTCAACGACGCGCCACTATCACAGATGCTGCCAGCGACCGCCACGGCGCGTATTGCCAAGGCGATTGACTCGCAAGGCATTCGCTTTTTGGGCAATACCCAAGTCAATAACGTCAGCCGTCTGGAGAATGGCGCGCTACAAGTAGACTATCATCACAATGATGGGACGGGCAACAGCACCTCAATCGAAGTCGACCACGTCATCGCCAGCACAGGCTTGATGGTCGATGAGGCGTTGCCAACGGCGGCGGGCGTGGGCTTTGACCGCCGCACGGGCATCACCGTAGACGCCAGCACCCTGCGTACTGATGCCGACCATATTTACGCCATTGGCGACTGTATGTCGATTGATGGTGTGCCCTGCCGTTATGTCGCGCCGCTACGGGCGCAGGCAGCGACCATCGCCGATGATATCTTGGGCGCTGAGCACGCAGGCTACGCGCACAAGCCGCCGATGATTCGCCTAAAAAACAAAGCCATCTCGGTTATGGCGACAGGCACGCCGCACGTCTCAGGCAACTGGCAGACCACCACCGAAACCGAAGACGAGCTGGTGATGGAGCGTCTTGATGAAGCGGGCAACGTCATCGCAACCGTGACCATTAAATCGCCGACGGCTTAATTTATTAGCAAAAAACAGTTAGGTTCAAAAGAAAGCGATATGCTGAGACAAAGGCACTTGATTAAACGGTATTTTTCTTGCTTGCTGTAGCTTCGTCTTTTGATGCTACGAAAAATACCGTTTAATCTTTGCCAAGCCAGTGTTGTAAAAATTTGACCGTATTTGTAAAAAACCGCGCTGGCATAAGCTGGCGCGGTTTTTTCTTATCTTATTAACAAATTGATAAACAAAAGTAAATTTTAGAATAAATGATGCTATAGTATGCGGCGTAAGAGTGCTGATGTTTATTAGCCTTGATACTTCTTAACTTATTCTAATAAGGAATTTACTGGTTTTATGTCTGTTTATTTGCGAGCTGGTGTCATAAAAAGTAGCGTAGCGGCAGCACTATTATTGGGCGCAATGGTGGCGGCAATACCCAGCCATGCCGAATTGATTGAGGATTCAAAAACGGTGGTGCAGCTTCATGCCTCGGATGCGCACTGGATTAGCCCGCCCAACCTCTCTGGTGTTTTTATTAATGAGTCAGGTGGGGATATTGAAGTTTCGGTGACATTTTTAGTTGATACCACAGGGCGCATAAATGACATATCAATTATTGGTAAAGACAGATTGGGTGCAAGCAATCATAGACAAATCACAGCAAAACTAAAAAGGGCGAGACTTCAGCCCTTTATGAGAAATGGCGTCGCGGTACGAGGCAGAGTCACCTTGCCCATTACTATCGTGGGGTCTGAGTATCCTACTCATCCACAGGCTGACGTCTGTGCTCAAAATAGCGTGCCAGACCGCCCAGCAGCAGATTGTCGCGCAGATGCACAGGGCGAGAGATATGCTGAGCAATAATGCTGGCATCACCGCCTGTCATAATCAGCTCAAAGTTCGGGTGGCGGCGGTGGATTTCGTTGACCGCGCCGACAATGGACAGCAAAATCCCGCGATGCACCGCGTCTTGGGTATGGATGCCTTGGTCAATGCTGTCAAAAGTGCCGTTTGAAATGCTGATTTGCTTGGTGCCCGAAAATAATGCCTCACGCTGCAAATAAATATTGGGAAAGATATAGCCGCCCAAATGCTCCGCATGGTCAATTAAATCAATGGTCACCGCCGTACCGCAGCCAATCACGCACTGGCGCTTTTTTTTGTCCACCGCGCCGAGCATCTGTAGCCATCTATCAACGCCCAACTGATTGGCGTCGTAGCGGCTTGAGAGCAGCGCATGATTGGCATCGACATGCACAAACTCAAAGGGAATGTCCAAGCGGCTCAACGTCTCTGCCACGCGGGTATTAATCGCCGCACCCAGCACTGACGATATACCGATAAAATCAGGCGCATAGCGCTCAAAGCGGTCGGTCAAGCCCATCAACAGCTCAGCAGGGGACTGCAAATGCTGCTTGGCATCGTGCGCGACAATCTGCCCGATATCATCGGTCAGCCAGTATTTTAACCGCGTGTTTCCCAAATCAAGCCAGAGCATGCGCATCCTTGTTTGCGTGAGGGTCGATGACATCAATGCGACCTGTGAATAATGAAATGACCTCGCCATCCGCCAATATCAGACGCAAGCAGCCGTGTGCATCAATGCCGTCGGCGCGCCCTGTTATCGTACCGTCTGCCAGCTGCCCTGATTCGCTGATACGTAGCATCTTGCCGCGCAACACATCAGCGGCGGCGAACTCGCGCAATATGGCGTGTTCGGTTGCATCGGTGTCATCGCCTGAGAGGGCGATAAATTGCGCGACTGCTTGGGTTAAAGCATTGCTGAGTTGTGTGTATAAGTCAGGCAGCGCAGGCGCGGCGATGGGCGCTGGCAAGTCATTGATGATGTCTTGCACGCTAATCGCGTGATAGCTCATACCCTCAGCGGTGCGGGTGGTCAGCTGCGGCGTGGTCTGCACATTGACGCCGACGCCGATGACGATGCCGACCAGCTTGCGCGCATACCACACAGGCTCAATTAAAATACCTGCCAATTTTTGAAAATAATGCAGCCCTGTTGCCGTATCCGCTATGTCTTGATAAAAGCCCAAATCGTTTGCCCATTTTACGCCGATTGCGGGTGCATTATCAGCCCGTGCGTCATTTAGCGTTTGAATAATCGGCATTGCTGCAAGCTTGCTGCCGATAATCAGTGACAGTATACCGCTGAGCGGTACAGACAGCGGGTGATACAGTGACAGATACACATTACCCTTGGGCGATTGCCACGAGCGCCCATGCTGTCCGCGCCCGCCTGACTGCGTGTCTGCGGTCAATAAATGGCGCTGCGTGCAGTCCAATTCGCCCGCTTGCAGCGCGGCAATCAGCTCGCTGTTGGTCGAGACACTTTGTGCCACATGGCGATGAAACAGGGGCGGCGTGTGGGCAGCGGACATGGCGTACTCGCTTATTTTTGGCGGTAAGAGGGGCAGAGGGTGCGCGGTGTGACAGGCGGAGCAGTCACCCTTGGTGCGTGCGTTTGCCGAGCAAGTTGGCTATTATGATACAAAATTTTGTGCGATGAAAGGTTGAAGCGATAATGTTATATATGTGGTTTGTTATCGCAGGGGCATTTGCGGGCGTCTGTGCGGGACTGTTTGGCGTGGGCGGCGGTATGATTATCGTGCCTGCGCTGATGTGGATTTTTACCGCCTATCAGATGCCGCCCGATGTCATCACCCATATGGCAGTCGGCACGTCACTGGCAACGATTGTCGTCACTTCCATCAGCTCGCTAAGCGCGCATCACAAGCGCGGCGGCGTGCGCTGGGACATCTGGCGCTACATGGCAGGCGGCTTGGTCATCGGCAGTATCGTCGGTGCAGGCGTTGCCGATAAAATCGACGGCGACGCGCTACAAGCCATCATCGGCGCGGGCGCATTACTCGTCGCCTTTAAAATGCTGTTCGTCCCCAATAAAGAACAATTGGGCAAACCCTTACCCCCCAAAAGCATCCAATTTGGCGCGGGCACAGGCATTGGGCTGGCGTCCTCAATCTTTGGTATTGGCGGCGGCAGCTTGACCGTACCGTTTTTAAACTGGGCGGGACTGCCCATGCGGCAATCGGTTGGCACTTCAGCGGCGTGCGGGTTGCCGATTGCAGTGGCGGGCGCGCTCGGCTTTGCGTGGTTCGGTCAAGACGTGCAAAACCTGCCTGATGGCGCGGTCGGCTTTGTGCATGTGACGGGCTTTTTCTTTATCTCCATTGCCAGCTTTATCATGGCAAAATTCGGCGCAAAGTGGGCGCATCAACTGCCCGCAGCAACCTTAAAGCGCGCCTTTGGTATTTTGCTGCTGATTGCAGGCGGTCAGTTGTTATTAAGTGGGCTTGGGGTGTTTTAGACGCTTACTATTCCCGATATCTTGAGTCGAGAAACCCTAAAAACCAAGCGCGATTTACGTTAAAATGGCGCTTGGTTTTTTTTGTAGATGAATTGACACGCCATGCGCCTAAAATCCTTAAAATTGGCAGGCTTTAAGTCTTTTGCCAATGTCACGACGTTCAATTTTCCCAAAGGCATCACCGCCATCGTCGGTCCTAATGGCTGCGGCAAGTCCAATGTGATTGACGCCATTCGCTGGGTGCTGGGCGAGACCTCAGCAAAGCAGCTGCGCGGCGGGGCGATGAGTGATGTGATTTTTGCAGGGACAGAGTCCCGCGTCGCCAAAAGCGTCGCTAGTGTCGAGCTGACCTTTGAGCACACCCAAGACGAGCACACGGGCATCCGCCACGAGCTGAACCTGTATCACGAGCTGTCGGTACGCCGCCAAGTCAATAAAGAGGGACGCTCGGATTATTTTATCAATGGCACGCGCTGTCGCCGCCGCGATGTGGTGGACATCTTTTTGGGCACAGGCTTGGGCGCACGCAGCTATGCGGTGATTGAGCAGGGTATGATTGGGCGTATTGTTGATTCTAGCCCGTTGCAGCTGCGCGAGTTTATCGAAGAGGCGGCAGGTGTGTCGCGCTATCAGGTCAGACGCGAAGAAACCTACAAAAAACTCGAGCAAACCCGCGACAATCTGGCGCGCCTACACGACATCCAAAGCGAGCTGACTCAGCAACAAAAACGCCTCGGCAAACAAGCCGAAAGCGCCAAAACGCACGCCGCCTTAACCTTAGAACAAAGCGAATTGGCACAAGCGCTCAGCATCCAAGCGCTCTACCGCGCTAAACAAACGCAAATGACGCAAAAGGCGCAAAAGAGCCAAAGTGAAGCTGCCGCGAGCGAACAGCAGCAGGCTTTTACCTTACTCAAACAAAAACAAGACACCATAAGCGCGCGCATTAATGAGGCGCAATGGCTCAAAGACGAGGCGCAGTCGAGCTTTTATGAAGAAAAGCTCGCGCACCAACAAAGTGAGCACCAGCGCAATGAGCTTGCCGCGCAGCTATCGCAAATTGACGAGCAAATTACCCAAATCGAGCGTCAGCGCGAGCGTCTCGATGCCGACATCGAGCGCCTAGAGGCAGAGACTGGGGCGCAAGCGCAAAGCCTTAGCGAGCTGCGCCCTCAACTGACTGAGATTACCGAAAAGCGCGCCCGCTATGAATCTTCTAGCGCGCCACTACAAGCGGCGTGGGATGAGGCAAAACAAACCCTGCACCAGCTAGAGGAGCGCCTGCGTACCCTTGAGCAGCAGCGCGCCATCGAGCGCGAAGCACAAAAGCGCCTTGAGCGCAGCGAGCACAAATGGACGCAGCAGCAAGAGAGCTGGCAAAACCGCTTCGCGCAGCACCAAGCGCAAAGTGAGGGGCAACATACTGAAGACAGCGCTAAAAGCTTAAAAGACAGCCGCGCGCATATCGACACCTTAAACGCGCAGCAGCAAGCGCTACAAGAGCAAATCCAAGACGCCGAGCCGCAAGCTGCCAAATTGCAAGCCGCACTTGATGAGCTTACCCGCGCGCACAGCAATGACGAAAAGCGCCATGCCACCTTAGCGGGCGAATATGACGCGCTGCACCGAATTCTGCACCCTGCACCAACCAAAAACGCGCCCAGCCAAGCGAACAGTACTACCAATAGCGTCACGCCATACGCGGTCGAGGCGTATATTCAGACCCTACGCGAGCACATCGAGCTGACCGCAGCGGGACAAGCGCACGCCGCCACCTTGGATACGTGGCTTGCGATGTTACTGGACACCCATGTCTTGGACAGCAAAGCTTTGAGCGCTGATGCGTCATTAAGCGCATTACTATGGCAGTATCAGCAAGGCGTTGAGACAGACAGCAGCGACAATAATAGTAAGCATAATAAAAACAGCGCTCAGGATAAGAAAAGCGCCGCCCATATTGGCTTATGGCTGCCCGCACAACAGGCAACCACCGCTACCGAAAACCTGCCGCCTGATGTGTTCGCCGTCCGCGAGTTAATCAAAGCGCCTGCCTTGTCTATTTTTCAGCATTGTTATCTGTATGCGCCTGCTGACGATAGCGACAGCCGTACGCTAAGCAATATCTTGGCAAAGTTGCCGCCGCACGCCTTACTGCTCACTACCGATGGGTGGCTGGTCAGTACGCACGGCACATGGCATCTGCGCAAGCTAATGGGCAACACCGACACCAGCAGCGCCTTTTTAAGTGAGCGCCTTGCCCAGCGTAATCGCTTGACTGAACTTGAAGACGCGCTCGATACGCTTGAGGCGGCGATGGACACGCGCAGTAAAACCATCAAGGCGCAGACCCGCGACCATGACGCCATCAAAATTAACCTCGAAGAATTGCAAGCCCAAAGCCAGCGCCTGACCCAAGACATTCATCGCGCCGAGCAAGCCTACAGCGCGCGCAGTGCTGCCTTTGAGCGCAACCAAAGCGCCGCCCAGCGCTTGGATGCGGACAAGGCGCTGCTCGATAATGAAAAAAAAGAGCTGGATGACGAGCGCCAAGCGATTACCGATAGCCTCGGCACATTACAAGCGAGCATCAACGCGCTGACACCCAAGCTGCACGCCGCGCGCGCCGCCTGCGACAGTCATCAAGCCGAGCGCCAAGCCATGAGCCAAGCGCGCCGCGCCGATGACGACGCCTATCAAGGGTTACAGCTAAACATCCAGCAGCAAGAAATCCGCCACGAGCACAGCAGCAGCAGTCTAGTGCAAGCCAAAGAGCGCCACTACCAAGCAGGGCGCAAAGCGCAAACGCTACTTACGCGGCAAAAACGCTATCAGCAGCAGCTGCCCGAGCTGACTGCCAATTGCGAGCGCACCCAAAGCGCAAAAGACGCCAAAAGCGTGCTGCTCGCCGAGCGTGAGCAAGAATTAAGCACGCTAAAAGCCGACTACAGCACCCGCCAAGCCGCCCTCGATGCGGCAAGCGAGCTGCTACAAGCAAAACAGCACGCCGCCGCCGAAGCCGCCACCGCATTAGCGCTCAGCAATCAGCGCCTAGAAGACGCGCGCGCGCATACCGAAGCCGCCATTGCTGCTTATCAAAAGCATAGCGGTAGCAGCCAGTCCCAACACGTTGGCTCACTGCTCAGTGATTTTATTGCCCATCCGCACCGCCTAAGCGAAGACAAGACCGCCGAGCTGACCGCCCACTATGACGCGGTGACGCGCAAGCTGTCGCGTATCGGTGCGGTCAACCTTGCTGCCGCCGCCGAGCTTGCCGATGTGGAGGCGCGCCTTGAGCCGTTAGCAGCGCAGACCACCGACATTCGCCAAAGTATCGAGACGCTTAGCAGCGCCATCAGCGCGATTGATGAGACCACCAAAAGTCTGTTTATGCAGACCTTGAGCGCGGTTAATGCCGAGCTTGAGCGTCTGTTTGCCAAAGTATTCGGTGGCGGCAAAGCAAGCCTGAGCCTCAACATTGACGAGCTGCCCGCTGGCACGCCAAAAGCCGAGCACTGGCGCGCAGGTCTGACCCTAATGGCGCAGCCCAAAGGCAAGCGCAACAGTCGCCTTGCGGTACTCTCAGGCGGAGAGAAAACCTTGACCGCGCTCAGTCTGATTTTTGCGATTTTTAAGCAGCATCCCGCGCCATTTTGTGTGCTCGATGAGGTCGATGCGCCGCTCGATGATGCCAACGTGACGCGCTTTACCAGCCTGATTCATGAGCTGGCGGACGAGGTGCAGTTTGTCTTTATCAGTCATAATAAGTTGGCAATGCAAATTGCCGATGAGTTAAAAGGCATCACCATGCCGACGGCGGGCATCTCGACCTTGGTCAGTGTGTCGCTCGATGAGGCGGCGCAATATATCGAGAGCTGATGGCGGCGCGAGACCGCGCCCTGTGGATGCTATAGATATACATCGGCGCTTGACAAAGTGCGCCAGAGATACAGAATATAGGCACAGCTTGCGATGCTGCGCACGCGACAATGTGATGACGGGTAGGGCGTAGCGTGCTAGACTGTTGCCGTTTATACCGTCTTTGCGGGTCGTGCGCTTGCGCCGTTATGGTTGGCGATTTTTGCTTTTTCTTTCCTTTATTTTTTTGCATCAGGATGTGTTTCTCATGACTGCTATTCAGTTTATATTGATTGTCATTGCCGCATTAATCGTCTTGGCAGGGCTGTTTATGGTCATGCGAAGTCTCAAGCAGCGTCAAGATGTCGAGCAGGCGGTGGTCAACTACGATAAAAACGGCATTCCCATCATTCCGCGTCACGAGCGCAATTTGCCAGACATGGTGGATGAGGATATGGACGACGAAGACGAAGCGGACGACAGCCAGGCGGCACAAACGCCGTCTGCCGAAGTCGCGAGCAGCCGCGTCAAAGAGCACACCAGCCATAAGCCAAAAACCTACAAGCCAAAAAACGTCGTGGCAAACGACAACGACAACGACTTTGGCAACAGCAACAACAGCGCGGATACCCAGCAGCTGGATGCGATGCTTGCAAACAATGCGTCAAGCGATGACGATTATGCGCCGCGCACGGTCGAGGACGATGAAGACGATGCGTTCTCAAGCCTTGTCTCCGCGACCGACCACATCATGCCGCCGATTGAAACGGCGGACGAGCCTGACTTTACCGAAAACAGCCCGATACTCGATCGCCATTTGATTGAGTCGGCAGATGACGCGCAAAACGCACCGCTAATCTATGCTGAAGACAACCTCAACATCACCATCATGCCGCACCAGTACCGCGACCGCCCAGCGAACATCATTCGCGGACGTGACCTCTTGGCATTGGTGGACAAATACGGCTTGCGTTTTGGCGCGATGAACATGTTCCACCGCTACGAAAACAAAGACGGCACAGGCATCTTGTGGTTTAGCATGATGGGCGTGACCGACAATGGCATTGCACCATTTGACCCGCACAATGTCGCCACCAGCACCTATAATGGCGTGGTGTTGTTCTTATCCTTGCCGCATCCGCAAGCGCTTATGGGCTTTGATGGGATGATGAGCATCGCCTATATGATGGCGAGCGACTTAAACGCCGAAGTGCTGGATGAAAACAACGACCCCATCAGCTCAGAATACAAGCAAGTACTGCGCAACCAAGTGCGCGAATACGGCATCTAAGCCAAACCTATGCCCCGCGCTTATCACTTTGACCCCTGTCGTGATAAGCGTGCGCCCCGCCCAAAACTGTCCGCAAAATTTGTTATGATATCGGCATCTTTTATTAGCCAGATGCCGACTATGACGACTACAAAACCAACAACGACCGCCACTGACAACACTGACAATACCGACATCCAAGCGCACATGCGCCAGCTGATTGACGCGCTCAAAAAGAACAACTACGCCTATTATGTCCTTGATGCCCCAACGCTCGAAGACAGCGAATACGACCAACTGCGCCGCCAGCTGATTGAGCTAGAAGACGCCTATCCTGACCTGATACAGCCAGACAGCCCGATTAACAGTGTCGGCGACCAGCCGTTATCCGCCTTTACCCAAGTCACCCATGATGTGCCCATGCTCTCGCTCGGTAATGTATTTGAGATGGACGATTTGCGCGACTTTATGCGCCGCGTCAATGACCGCTTAAGCGCTGCTCAGCAAAATCCTGAATACGAGATGGAGCTAAAGCTGGACGGCTTGGCGGTATCGCTCAAATACCAAAACGGCAAACTCGTGCAAGCGGTGACGCGCGGCGATGGACAGACGGGCGAGGACATCACTCAAAACGCCAAAACCATCCGCAACCTACCGCAGTGGCTGCCCGAAGCCTCAGACATTGACCTATTAGAAGTGCGCGGCGAAGTGCTAATGCCCAAGGCAGGCTTTGAACGCCTGAACCGTATCGCCAGTGAAAAGGGTGATAAAGTCTTTGCCAATCCGCGCAACGCCGCCGCAGGCAGCTTGCGCCAGCTCGACCCCAGCATTGCCGCCAGTCGTCCGCTGGCGTTTTATGCCTATTCGGTCAATCAAGGTTTGCCCGACAGCATCGACACCCAATCGGGCGCGCTCGCGTGGCTGGTGGACTTGGGCTTTACCGTCAGTGCCGTGCGCGTGCTGCCTGATTTAAAAAGCGCGCAAGCATATTACGAATCGATGATTGAGGAGCGTGCCGACTTGCCCTACGAGATTGACGGCATGGTCATCAAGGTCAATAGCCTTGCGCTCCAGCAGCAGCTGGGCTTTTTATCGCGTGAGCCGCGCTGGGCGACTGCCTACAAATTCCCTGCCGAGACTGTTATGACGCGTCTGCAAGCGATTGAATGGCAGGTCGGGCGCACAGGGCAGATTACCCCTGTGGGCAAGCTTGAGCCTGTCAAAGTCGGCGGCGTCACCGTCAGCAATGTCACCTTGCACAACTTTGGTGAAATTCAGCGCCTTGATGTGCGCGCAGGCGACATGGTCAGCGTCCACCGCGCAGGCGATGTGATACCCAAAGTCACCCGCGTCTGGGCAGACCAGCGTCCCGCATACAGCGTGCCTGTCACCTTGCCCAGCGCGTGCCCTGTCTGTCATTCGCCCGTCATCTTGCCCGAGGGCGAAGCCTTAGCCCGCTGCACAGGCGGACTGTATTGCCCAGCGCAGCAGCAAGAGGCGCTGATTCACTTCGTCTCGCGCCGCGCCATGGACATTGATGGCTTGGGCGAGCGCTGGCTGATCAGCTTTTTTGAGCATGGGCTCATCAAGACCGTCGCCGATATCTATCAGCTGCACGAGCACACCGATGATTTGATTAACTTTGAAAAGCTGGGCGAAAAGTCGGTCAATAACATCCTTGCCGCCATTGAAGCGAGCAAACACACCACCCTTGCGCGCTTTATCTATGCGCTCGGCATTCGCGGCGTGGGCGAGAGCACCGCGCAAAACCTCGCGCAGCAATTCGGCGAGCTTGCCCCTTTGATGCAGGCGGACATCGACGCGCTACTACAGACCCCCGACGTGGGCGCGATTACCGCCGAGCTGGTGCATGAGTTTTTCCGCGCCCCGCACAATATCGAGGTGATCGACGCGCTACAGGCAGCGGGCGTGCATTGGGACGCGGTCGAGGCGGTCTCGGCAGATGGCTTGCCGCTGGATGGGCAGACGTGGGTCATCACAGGCACGCTGCACGCCATGCCGCGTGACGAAGCCAAAGCCAAGCTGCAAGCGATGGGCGCCAAAGTCTCAGGCAGCATCTCCGCCAAAACCAGCGCCCTGCTGGCAGGCGAAAAAGCAGGCTCAAAACTGACCAAAGCCGAAAAGCTGGGCGTAAAAGTGGTGAGTGAAGATGAGTTTTTAAAATTGATATAGCAATTAAAATGAGAGTTTAGTATTGTTGTTGCTAAACTCTCATTCTGGTTTCTAAAGTTAATTTACATGATCATTATTTTTTTACATCAGGTCTTTAACTAATCTATTAAATTTAACAGACGGAGTGTTTTGATCTAATAAGTATATTATTTCTCGATATTCATCACTTATTCTATATTGCTTCATAGTTGGCTTTTTTGGATCTCTATAATTTTTCACCACACCTTTTTCTATCAAAGTCCCAAGCAAATTAACAGTAGATAGTTTTTTTCTAACCTGTTCTTGCTTTCTAGGATAGAAATTACCCCTTTCATAAAAAAGCTTAAATACCTTTATTAAATCTGCTGAGATATCTTGCTTTTGATCTTTTTTATCTTCTCGGGTTTGACTTATTAAGTGCTGTATTTCTATTAAATCACAGCTAGGACTGAAAAGTTTTTCGGGAATATTTGTCGATATACCTTCCCGTGGATCAATGTCTTTAAAGTATGAGTCGTGGAATCTAGTTGAGTCATCAAAAGTACATTCCCAGAAATATTCATAGTTGATAAAAATACAGTCTTTAAGTACTTTACCTCGAAAGTCAAATGTTGGCTTGCTAGATGATTTTCCAAAAATATCGATTAAGCATAGGCCTTGTATGCAACCATTAACTTCAAATATCTTCTCGATAATATCAGTTCTAGTATTAATATTAGATTGATTATTACCTTTTTCTAAAAGAGTCAGCAGAAGAGTTACTATTGCAGAAATGAATAAGTTTTTATCGTTTAAGCTTTCGGTATTTATATTGTCTATTAAATCCAAACAAAATATTATTAAATCGTCATCAAGAATTACCTTTTCTGAAATAGATTTCGAGAAGCTAGTGTCAAATTTTAAATAGCCACTAATAATTCTAAAGATATTCTCTTCTATTTCAGGTAGATCTTTAGTATTAAAGAATTCTGATACTAGAAGTGATTTGAAATATATATCAAAAACGTCGTATCGGAAATAAAACTTTTCTTCCTTATAAAGTATCAAAGGATGACCTTTGATTTTATCAATATATGAATTATCAATTTCGATGTCTACGTTTTTGTTTTTTAATACTTGCTTGATATCTGTAATGCTTACGCTATTTTTTTTACTGGAAGCCATACTGATGAATAGTTTTATCTGATGGTCTATGCTTAAACTATCTAGTTTTACAATCTCTCTAGCACATATTTGAGCAACTAGTACATCTAAATGGTTCTTTCTATCTAAATATTGACTATTTATTTTGTTATCTGTATCTATATCATCATTATCTGACTCAATGAGATAACCAATCATATCTAAAAGAAAAGGGATGTAAGTTGTTTGATAAGGAGTAGACTCACTTTCTTTTGTTTCAATTGCTAATTTATTGGCTAAAGCCATAGCTTTATTTATTTTCTTTTCTTGGAATAATTTTTTTGAAAAGAATTCTGTTGCTAAATCACTATTAAAAGCTTTTAGCGTTATTTCAGGAAGTAAAATTTTCTTACCAACCTCATTCCAAAAGTGGTCTCTACAAGTAATCAGGATTTTTGTTCTGTGAAGACCTGATGAATACTCTTCAAATATTGAATTTATGAAAGTTTCTATATCAAATTTGTCGCCAAGCTTAGCTATAACCTCATCTATTCCATCTAACACAATCACTAAACTGCCATTATCAATCGATAGCTTTAAAAGGTCTTTACTAAACTTTGAGCACTCTAAACTTTCAACTTCCATCAATGCATTATAAAAATCAAAAACATCACTAATTTTATTATCTTGACTATAGTTTCTTGAAAGTTCACTAATTATTTTTTTAGAATCAATAAATAGTATCCCTAAACTATTAATTTCATCATGGACATAGTCTAGAAACTGTTTCGCAAGCGTGGTTTTTCCGATACCACCATGACCACTGACAACAAATAAAGGCTCATTCTCAGTATTAAACCATTCTTTAAGTCTCTCAATAGCAGATAAGTCTAGGTTGGTATTATTATCATTATCATACAACCCGTTAACATAGACAGGAAGGTTAAATTTTTCGTATGGAAGTATACAGTCCTTGTATAAATGTTCGTATCCAAACTCGTCTATGAAGAAAACATGATTAGTACCAAAAAGCCTTCTGATGTTTTCTTTTCTTCTATCTACGTCCTTAATGTTAGGTTTATCTATTAATATTATAGTTCTGCTAAAATCTGAAACTAAGTTATTTCTTTTTATTTCTCCTAAGGTTTTTCCTTGATTTGTATTCTCATGTAAATAAATAAATTCTTTCGAGTCTGAAAATCTATCGATTAACTTGTATACTTCATATATAATGTTATCTTTCCATTTCTTTACTTTAACTGGAAAGTTTTCTGCTAAAGAAAAACTCGAGTTTTTATCTATGTATAGCTGAATTGTTTTTTCTATAGATCTTTCAGGTTTTTTTGTATTTTCATCTTCGCTATTTTTATTCTTTAAAAATTCTTTTCTGTATTCTTCAAATTCTTGCTTTAATTCTTCCATTTCCACCATGCTAGCAGTTCTTACTTCATCTGATTTTTGACCTTTTCTAACTAGAACAACTCCTTCATCTAGCGATCTAGTTTTAGTCTGCAATTCCTTTTTTGTTTCAGTTATAAAAATCGGTGAGGGTATTTCAAAAATTAATAGATCGAAACCACTGTAATTTATTC
The DNA here is from genome assembly GCF_904846035.1 of Psychrobacter aestuarii. Classification (GTDB taxonomy): domain Bacteria; phylum Pseudomonadota; class Gammaproteobacteria; order Pseudomonadales; family Moraxellaceae; genus Psychrobacter; species Psychrobacter aestuarii. The sequence continues at coordinate 1,087,964 of NZ_CAJGYT010000001.1, read as the reverse complement.
TACTTATATTAAAATTTATAAGTGCTGGCCGTGTATGTCTTTCCAGTTTTTGGATTAAATCTTTCTTGAAGTTGCTGATATTCTTAAGCTGTCTGATATTGGAGAATTCTATGTTATATAGTTTTTTTTGATTTTCGCAAAACCCGAATACTAGATATCTATTCTGACCTACATAGCTATGATAAGCGTTAGCAAGCGAAATTATATCTTTTAGGAACTCTCCCCATTTAACTGACATATTTTCACTAGGTGTACTATCATCCCAGTACCACTGTCTTTTAAACTCTAATATGGGTGACTCTTCTTGCTCTAATAGTCTAACTATATCTTCATTCATACTGGATTCTCCATGCTTTACAAGCTCTCTTATGATTTTATCTTACATTTGCCTGTTAAGTATATTGTATCTTAATGACAATAATCCAGTATTAAGTATTATTAGTGAGAATATCGCACATCTAAGCACCTATATCCGCCGCATTTATCTCATAGCTTAAAGACGTGTTTTTCGCCTTGCCATGCTTAATCCTAATCGGCAAACTCCACGCCAAAATTAGGGAACAATTTAAAGTTAAAAAACAGACTCAACGCTCAATAAATCCAAAAAGTTTAGTTTTTAAGTCATGAGCAACAAAGAACTTTAGGCGCTGATTAGGGCGTAGACATGGCATCTTATGCATGACTTTCGCTAGAATAAACCCTTAAAACTTTTCCCTTCTTTGCCAATACGGGGGTGTCACAGTGTTCGAGATGATACAAGCCATTCCTGTTTGGCATCTTATCGGGCTGTTTGTGACAGGGGTGATTGCGTTTGTTGTCTCGACCATTTCAGGGGGTGGCGGCGCATTGCTGTTGATTCCTGTCACCTCGGCGCTGATTGGCACGTCCGCTGCGCCGCCTGTCATTAACTTGGGGACTTTTATTAGCCGTCCCTCACGCCTTTATTTGTTTTGGCACGATATCGACTGGTCGCTGATCAAGTATTACGTCCCCAGCGCAATTATTGGCGCATGGCTTGCGGCATTGTTATTTAGCCGACTTGAGGGCGGCTGGATTCAGCTGTTGGTGGGTGTGTTTTTGATATCCACGGTCTTTCAATATCGCTTTGGCAAAGTAGACAAGTCGTTTGATATGCCAAAATTAGGCTTTGTGCCTTTAGGCTTTATCACCGCATTTATCAGTACGCTGGTCGGTGGTTTGGGTCCTGTGCTCAACCCTTTTTATATGAATACGGGACTTAAAAAAGAAGACCTCGTCGCTACCAAAACCGCCAATTCTTTTTTTGTTGGGCTGGCGCAGATTGGCAGTTATGCTTTTTTTGGCGTGCTTAGCATGCAGCTTTGGATTTATGGCTTGGCGCTTGGGCTGGGTGCGGTGGTGGGTAATGTTATTGGTAAGCGCTTTTTGGCAGGTATGAGCATCAAACAGTTTCGAGTGCTGCTCATTATTTTGATGGTCGTCAGTGGCGTGGTGATGGTTGCCCAAAATGTGACGGTTTTATTTTAGCGCAAGCACTTCTTTCTACCGTCTTGCCTCTGATATATAGCGCAACGCGGTAAGTTACGACCCCGCGTGCGCTTCACTCATCTTATCAGTGGCGGACGCGTCTTTTACCCCATCAGGGACAATCTCAATCGGCAGCACCAAGCCTTTGCCAAAGTCGCCCGCAATCACATAGTCATACGTGGCAGCGGGGACGGCGTCGGTGGTGTGCACGAGCAGTTTTAAGTCATTACCGTCAATGATTTCGTGCGACACATAGTCGGTGCTCAGCTGGTCGAGCAGTTTGGACAGTGCTTCATTGCTCGCCATGCTGACGGTTAGGTTGTATTGCGCGGTGGCGGTATCTACCCCAAAGTAGTCGACATAGGCGCGTACGGGCTGGCTGTCGGGCGCAAAGGAGTAGTCGTAGTCACTGGGCGCGACTTTGGTAACGCCTGTGTCCAGCTTAGTCCAGTCGATAGCGCCTTGTGCGCTGTCTGCGTTTTGCGTGTCGGCTGTGTCCGTCGCGCTGCTGTCTGCCTGTTCTGCGCCACTTGCTGCGGCTGCCGTGTCTGTACTCGCATTGTCCGCGCTACTTGTCTCATTGCTGTTCGTTTCATTATTGGGCGTGCAGGCGATGAGGAGCAGCGCGCTAAGCGCCGTGATACTGGCAAGAGAGGTCAGACGCATGGGTCACGGTTTCCTTATCGATACGGTTGAGGCAGGTAGTTATACGCGTTTGCAGGTGACGTGGTAGGTCTTGCCGTTGGTCCATTTCATGGCGAGCAAGCCTGCGCCTGGCTTCATGTGCCATGCGTAGATGATGTCGTCGTGCGCGTCATTGATGTAGCTTGCGCTGTCGCCTTGGACGCTGCCATTCATGATGATCAGTTGCTCTTTCCAGCCGATAGTCGGCACGGTGGCGTTGATCATGACTTGTTGTTTATTGATCGATTGCTTGGCGGTGATGACGGCATCATCGTTGCACTGATAGCGCGGCGATGCCATGCGGTCATAGGCGGCGCTTGGGGTTTGGCTTGCGCCTTTGCTGACAGGGGCTTTGGGCATGGTGGTGGCACAGGCGCTTAGCAAGGCGATGGCGGGGATGAGGGTTAGCGTTTTAGATAATGTCATACGTCGCTCCAATAAACATGCGTAATCTGGACGGTGCTCTAGTGTAGCAGAGCGCGCCGCCTGCGTGCGTATAGAAAGTACGCACGCAAGGGATACTTTGGGTCTTATTTTTGTTTGCGTGGTGGCAGCCCTGTGTGCTGGGTTTGGAAGTTGCCTTTTTGCACGCGTTTGCGCGCAGGCGGCTTGCCTGAGGCGTTTTGCTTGCTGCTTTGGCTGCCATTACCGTCTTGTTTGCCGCGGCGTTTCACAGAGTCGTTACCCAGACGGCTGTTCTTTTTACGTGCCGATTGATAGCTGTCTTGCCCCGCGTCGCGTCCCTCTAGGCTTGCATTAAATGGCGGGATAAGACAAGCGCGACTCTTACCAATCAAGTCACTGCGCCCCATGGCTTTTAGGGCATCACGCAATAGCGCCCAGTTTTTGGGGTCATGGTAGCGCAGGAATGCCTTGTGCAATTTGCGCTGTTTGCCCGATTTGACGATGGTCATATCGCCTTTGGTGCGGTTGATTTTATGCAGCGGGTCTTTGTGCGTGTGGTACATGGTGGTCGCAGTCGCCATCGGACTTGGGTAAAACGCCTGTACTTGATCCGCGCGAAAGCCGTTGCGTTTGAGCCACAGTGCAAGGTTCATCATGTCTTCATCGGTGGTGCCAGGGTGCGCGGCGATAAAGTAAGGGATGAGGTACTGCTCTTTGCCTGCCTCGGCACTAAAGCGCTCGAACATGGCTTTGAACTCGTCATAGCTGCCCATGCCAGGCTTCATCATTTTTGACAGTACGTTGTCTTCTGAGTGTTCAGGGGCGATTTTTAGATAGCCGCCGACGTGGTGCGTGACCAGCTCTTTGACGTACTCAGGGTCTTTGACCGCCAAGTCATAGCGCAGACCTGAGGCGATGAGGATTTTTTTCACGCCTTTGATGTCGCGCGCTTTGCGGTACAGCTGGGTTAGGTTGCTGTGGTCGGTGAGTAGGTTTTCGCACACGTCAGGATAGACGCACGAGGGCTTGCGGCAGTTTTTCTCGATGGTCTCATCTTTACAGCTTAAGCGATACATATTCGCTGTTGGACCGCCAAGGTCCGAGATGACGCCCGTAAAGTTCGGCGCGGTATCGCGGATGGCTTCGACTTCGCGCAAGATAGATTCTTCTGAGCGGTTTTGGATAATGCGCCCTTCGTGCTCAGTGATGGAACAAAAGGTACAGCCGCCAAAACAGCCGCGCATGATATTGACCGAAAATTTAATCATATCAAAGGCAGGGATACGCGCATTGCCATAGCTTGGGTGCGGCAGGCGAGCGTATGGCAAGTCAAAGATATAATCCATCTCTTCGGTCGATAGCGGCACAGGTGGCGGGTTCAGCCAGACATCAATCGCGGTCTGCGCGTTACCGCCCATGCTGTGACGCTGCACAAGGGCGCGGGCGTTACCAGGGTTGGTTTCCATATGCAGGATACGGCTGGCATGCGCGTAGAGTACTGGGTCAGATTTGACGTGCTCATAGTCGGGCAGGCGAATTACCGTCTGCTCGCGTGGCGGCAGCTTTAGTTTGTGCTTACGTGCGGTTTTTGGCTTGTCAAATGCGTTATCAAAGCCGCGTAGCTGCACCACTTGGGTGTCGGTATCGACTTGCTCGGCGTTGATGATTTTATTGGCGACAGGCTCGGCGACAAAGCCTTGATACTGCGACGCCATCGATGACGGCATGGCTTGTCCGACAGGTGAGTCGCTCGGCTTTTCTTGCTCAATCTTGCATTGGTCAACGTCTTCGGTCATCACGTAAGGATTGATGATTGGGTCAACGCGCCCGACGGTATCGACATCATTACTGGCGATTTCGGTCATGTCCGTTTGCCAGTGACGGCGCGAGGGCGTCAATAGGTACGCCGCGCCGCGCAGTTTGCTCATTTGCTCAAAGCTATAGCCTTTTGACAGACCATGCACCACATCGACGATGGCGCGTTCGGCATTGCCATACAATAAGACATCGGCGCGCGCATCCAGCAAGATACTGCGGCGTACCTTGTCCGACCAGTAGTCGTAATGCGCGATACGGCGCAAGCTGCCCTCGATACCGCCTAGGATAATCGGCACATCGGGGTAGGCTTCGCGGCAGCGCTGGCTATAGACGATGGCGGCGCGGTCGGGGCGCTTGTCCGCGACATTGCCAGGCGAGTAGGCGTCATCGCTGCGGATTTTGCGGTCGGCGGTATAGCGGTTAATCATGCTGTCCATGTTGCCCGCCGTCACGCCATACGCGTATACAGGCTTGCCCAGTTCCATAAACGCGTCTTTGCTCGTCCAATCAGGCTGGGCGATGATGCCCACGCGAAAGCCTTGCGCCTCAAGCAAGCGTCCGATAATCGCCATGCCAAAGCTCGGGTGGTCGACATAGGCATCGCCCGTCACGATAATCACATCGCACGCGTCCCAGCCGAGCGCGTCCATCTCCGCACGGCTCATCGGCAGATAGGGCGCAGGCTCGTAGCAGCTTGCCCAATGTTTGTCGTAGTCATAAAGTGGCTTGGTGCCTTGTTTAAAGGCGGTGCGGGCGATGGTATCGGCAGACATGGGCGACCCTTTGGCTGATTGGCATAAGTGGCGTAAAACGGTGACGGCGCACCGTTTAAAAAACGGCTCATCTTATCATGAATCCATCTCAGGTTGTGTAAAACTGCCCAAATAACTGCGAAATTATCAACAGATAAGTTATTGATAGTTTAAGAAAAAATGTCGATAAATAGCGCGTGCTTTGTGCCTTATCCAGCGCAAATTTTAATCCAGCGCAATCTTGGTTCCACTTTTGGTGAAGTTCATCACAAACTGACTTTTAAAATGGCGCACGTTGTTTTCATCGGTCAGCACACTGCGGGTAAAGCGGTGATAGTCGCTCATGTTTTTGGCATTGACCACCAATAAAAAATCCACATCGCCTGAGACTTCATAGCAGCTCATCACCTCAGGCTGCTGCGTCATCAACCGCTCAAATCGGCTTTGCATCAGTGTGTTGGAGCGCTGCATCTCTATCATTACCACGGCGGTTAAGCCGTAGCCAACCTTGTTGGGATTGACGATGGCGACTTGTTTGGTAATCACGCCTGTATCGGTTAGCGCTTGGATACGGCGCTGCGCGGTTGCGGTAGACACGTGTACCACTTCTGCGATGCGTTTTAGGGGCAAGGTCGCATCGTCTTGTAATAAGTTCAAAATTGCCTTGTCAATGGCGTCGAGCTCGTGTTGCATGGTTCCTCCTATCTTGCGCTATAAAAAATACTTGCCGTCAAATGCCAATAGAAAAACATGTCCTGATAAACACGCGAGATTAAACGATATTTTTCTTGCTTGCTGTGACTGCGTCTTTTGATGCTGCGAAAAACATCATTGAATCTCGCCGCATTGGTTTTAAAAAAGACATGTCTGTATTGTGCCCAAAATAACGCGTAAATGAACATAAATTTCATAAAATTATTAAAAACGATAAAAAAGTAAGAAAAATAGCTTTATTTAGAAAAATATATTCATAAATACGCAAATTTAGAGAAGCGTTATCACTGACGGCCTTTACACTGTGCGCTATATCACCTCTTATCACAATAATGACGTATGGTGTCTGCGATGCTATCTACTGTAACTTTAAAATCAAGATTGCCAGCCTTTGGCTTCGGCAACTACTGGCACAGCCTGTCAGCGAGCGAGCGCGTGTTGATGTCAGGCATTGCGCTGCTATTATTTTCTAGCGTGCTGTTTGGCGTGCTGTATTTGTATAGCAATTTTTTAGCGCCGTTATCAGGCACGCAGGTGTTTTTATGGCGTATCGTTGCGATGTGGACGGCGCTGGTGTCGGTGCTTATGGTCAGTGGTCGCTTGGGCGAGCATGTGGCGATTGTGCGCGGTTTGCGTACATGGCGCGCGTGGGCGTTATTGCTGCTGCCGACGCCGATTTTTTTGAGTCAGTTTTGGCTGTTTATGTGGGCGCCTGTCAACGGTCAGAGCATCCAAACCGCGATGGGCTATTTTTTATTGCCGTTGACGATGGTGCTTTCAGGCTGCGTGGTATTTAAGGAGCGTTTAAGCCCGTTACAGTGGCTCGCGGTTGGCTTAGCCGTCTTGGGCGTGAGCGCGGAGATTTGGCGCACGCACAGCGTGTCTTGGGCGACCTTGTGGGTGTGCAGCACCTATCCGATATATTTTGTCGTGCGCCGCGTGCAGGGCATCAGCGCGGTGACGGGACTGCTGTTTGATTTGACCGTTGCCTTGCCGTTTATCTTGGCGTATCTGTGGTGGATTGACAGTAGCAGCCTTGCGATTGTCGGCAGCTCGGGATTGATTATTTTAATGCTCGCGGGGCTTGGCGTAATTAGTGTCTTGGCGATGAAGACCAATATTGATGCCAGTCAGCTGTTGCCGCTCAATGTCTATGGCATGCTGAGCTACGTTGAGCCCGCGATTTTGTTTGTGCTCGCGGTGACGGTGCTGGGCAATCCGCTAGAGACGGCGATGCTTTATAGCTATGGCTTGATTTGGCTGGGGATTATGTGTTTGCTCGTGCATGGCGCGCGGCAGATGCGCCGTCCGCAGCAGGCAAAAAATGCGCTGTCTGCTTAAACTGAAACTGTCTTAAAGTAAATAAAAAAGCCGTCCTCACTTAATAACGTGGGGGCGGCTTTTTTGTGTTTTACGTTTTGTTATTGCTTATTAATCTGCGGCTTTTTCAAGGATTTGTAGCGGCAGGGTCACCACGTCAAAGGCAAGGGCAAAGGGCAGCAAAATCAGCTTGTCTGCGGTGGTTTTTGAGTTGTTACGTACGTCTTGTTTGTTGGTATAAAACGAGACGGTGTATGGCTTGCTGAGCGGGCGGTAGTTGGCACGGATGACGTTTAGATTACTGACCGCAGGATAAATCGCGCCGCGTACAGGCACGTCAAAACAAAAGCGCTGCGCGTTGATACGATTGTCGCTGTCGGTGGTGCAGTCCTTGCCATCGTTTTGTAAAAAGTACTGATAATCGCGCTTGCTAAACTCTTCTTTGAGCTTGGCATAAGACAGGCGCATGTCACCTTCAAAGTAGCCGTCGTTGTTCGGCACTTCAAATTCCATGGCGTTTTTGACCGTGATGTATCTGGGGTCAAGGTTGCTGAGCAGGTTAATCATCTCCGTGCCGCCTTCGGTCAGCACATAGCTTTTTTTCTCACCGATGATGACCATCGACGCGTTGGGCGTGCGTGGCAGCATTTCGGCAGGTTTACCAAAGGCGACGATTTGGTCGGTAGACAGCACTACTTTTTGCGTATCGGTATAAGACGCGCCTTTATTGAGCACGCTGCTGGTGGCACAGCCTGAGCTGACAAGCATAGTCGCGAGTGCGGCTGTGGCGAGTAGGGTTTTGTAGGTCGGACGCGTTAATAATTGAGACATGGCGGTTTCCATCAATAAGCACAAGGGACAATGAAAGATAAACTTTCGTTGGTATGTTAGCTGGTTTTGCGGGTGTTTTGCTAGTGTCCGCCTCGTTATATTTTGTGGTGGGTATTGCCTATGGTCGCTGATTTTGTCTCCAAGCGCTCGGGTGACTGATTCGTTTTTTAGCCAATGCGCTGCCGCATGCACGGATAAAAACACCGCTTGGCATACGTTTTGCTTTGATAGACCCGCGACCAATAGCGGTGGCAACACACCCTCCGTCGCACCATTTTGGGGATTTTTGGATAACAGCATTGTTTGGAGTAAATGGAATGAAACAAACTTTTTTTGGGCGTAACTGCCGTCGTGTTTTGCCAGCCTCATTGCGTGTCGGCGCAGCAAGTACACAGCAAAGCACCGCGATGGGCGCAGGTATCAAGGCAATGCTCGTGGGCGGGCTGCTCTTGGTAGGTATAGGGCAGGCGCAGGCGGCAGAAGCGGTGCTGAGCGTGACTGAGCTGCTGGAGTATCAAAATATTGCGTGGATTATTTGGGCGGCGGTGCTGGTGTTTTTTATGCAGGCGGGCTTTGCCTTATTAGAGAGTGGCTCGGTGCGCGCCAAAAACGCGGTTAATGTGATGATGAAAAACTACACCGACATGTGTATCGGCGGCTTGTGCTTTTATCTGCTGGGCTTTGGGCTACTCATGGGCAACAACGACACGGGATTTTTTGGCAGCGACCACTTTATGCCGACCAATCTGTCTAATCTTGAGTGGGCGATTTTGTTCTTTCAGATGATGTTTGCGGCGACGGCGGTCACCATTGCCAGCGGCGCGATGGCGGAGCGGGTGTCCTTTGTCGGCTATGCCATTGCCGCCTGCGTGATTTGCTTGTTTATTTATCCTGTGTTTGCCAGCTGGGCGTGGGGCGGTTATTTTGGCGGCGCAGGCTGGCTTGCTGAGCGCGGTTTTGTCGATTTTGCTGGCTCTACGGTGGTGCATTCGATTGGCGGCTGGCTGGCGCTGGCGGGCATCATCGTGATTGGTCCACGCTTGGGACGGTTTGCCCCTGATGGCACGCCGCGCTTGATTGCGGGGCACAATATGACGTTACTCGCGCTCGGCGGCTTTATTTTATGGTTCGGTTGGTTTGGTTTTAACGCAGGCTCGACGCTGTCTATCACGGGCAATATTGGGCTGATTGCGCTGAACACCTTTATGGCGGCGGTCAGTGCGGTGGTGTGCTATACGCTGATTTGTTTTTCAATGAAAAAAGCGATTTTGCTCAGCGACAGTATCAATGCGAGTTTGATTGGCTTGGTGGCGATTACCGCAGGCTGCGCCACGACCACACCGCTGTTTGCCATTATTATTGGTATGGTCGCGTCTGGGGTGTATATCATCAGCAAGCAATTACTTTTAAAGCTTCAGATTGACGATGTGGTCTCCGCCGTTGCCGTACATGGTTTTGGCGGGGTGTGGGGTACGCTTGCGGCAGGGCTGTTCTATTCAGGGGACTTATTTAACCTAAGTCGTTTGGGCGTGCAGGCAATGGGCGCGGGCGCAGGGCTGGTCTGGGGACTGGGCTTGGGTCTGCTGATGTACAAACTGATTGACGTGACCTTTGGGCTAAAAGCCAGCCGACTGCACGAGCAGCGCGGGCTGGATTACACCGAACATGCCGAGCTTGGCTATCCTGAGTTTCAAAAGCAGCTGTTCGATGCCAAAGGCTTGAGTGAGCGTCATCTATAGGAGAGAGGGCATGAGTGGCACTACACCATCGGTAAAACAGACCGTATCGTCAATGGCTTCGGTACTCAAACCGTACCTTGAGCGCGAAGAGATTGCGCAGCTTACCGCCGCATGGCAGCAGCATTCGACAGTCTCTGTTAAGATGATTCAGCAATGCGTCATGGACACCACCACGCAGTATCCCAAGCTCAAGCGCTACAAGTCCGATATCCGTAAGGCATTTTGGACCGCGACCTTGCATACAGAAGCCTCACACGATGAGGAAGGGTCAAGCGCGTCAGCTCTCACAAATCAGCAGGCGAGCGTCAGTGCTTTGGTCAAGGCGTTTTATAGTGTGATGCTCAGTTTGCGTGCGCAGCTTGATGACACAAGCGCTGAGCAGCTGTTTGCCATACTGCACCAAACGGTAGCAAAAGAGCGCACCTTTAGAGGGCATCATATAGAGATAACGGCGTTTTTAGACAATAGATGCCCGACCGTGCCGAACGACGCGCATCTGTTAAACAACATCGTACAGCTCGCTTATGTGTGTTTGTGCGATGTCGAAGGTCCTGTGGCAGCGGACGATATGTTTTATCAAGTGGCAGAGGCAGCCAAGGCGGAGCACCCCAACGCGGTGGTTGAGCAGCTGTTTTAAGCTGTCTTGAGTAAAACAGTCTTAAATAAAAAAATTAAGCAAAAAATATCAAATAAAAAAGCGGCGGTGCTGAGCGTAGCGCCGCCGCTTTTTTGTATATCAACAATCCATAGCGGACAATTAGTCCATATGCTGTTTAAAGCCGCGCTCTTTGTCACGTTCCCAGTCGCGGTCTTTGGTAGTTTTGCGTTTGTCGTGCAGTTTTTTACCTTTGGCAAGCGCGATTTGGCACTTGACCAGCGAGCGCTTCCAGTAGCAGGACAGCGGCACGCAGGCGTAGCCTTTTTGATTGACCGCACCGTATAGAGTGTCAATCTCGCGGCGGTTAAGGAGTAGCTTGCGTGTGCGGATGTTGTCAGGGCTGATGTGCGTCGAGCTTGAGAGCAGCGGCTGAATGTGCGAGCCGAACAAAAACGCCTCGCCATCACGCAAGATGATATAAGCCTCCGTGATGCTCATTTTGCCTGCGCGGATGGCTTTGACTTCCCAACCTTGCAAGGAAATGCCCGCTTCAAAGGTCTCTTCGATAAAGTATTCGTGCCGCGCTTTTTTATTGGCGCAGATTTGATTGTCTGGTTTTTTAGATTTTTTTGACATGGTGTCCTCGTTGTTGCCTATCCTTAGTCAGTGCTGAGCCTTGATGACACAAGGCGCGCACGTGAATAAGTCGAACCCGCATTGTAACAAAGCCTGCGCCCATTGTGTATGACGATAGGGGGCACAAATGTAGCGGATGAGTATTAAAAGTGGCTAAAATTTGCTAGCATACGCACTGATATCCACCGACCTGACAGCCGCTTATGACCCCAACGACCCCGCAGCCTACCAAAGTTTTGTATCCTGGCACCTTTGACCCCATTACCAATGGTCATGTGGATTTGGTGACGCGCGCGTGTAAGCTGTTCGACGAGGTGGTGATTGCGGTGGCGCTTGGGCACCACAAAAAGCCGCTGTTTAATTTTGAAGAGCGCGTGGCGCTGGTCGAGACGGTGTTTGCTGATTTACCGCAAGTCTCCGTCGTCGGTTTTGAGGGCTTACTTGTGGACTTTATGCGCGAAAAAAACGCCACAGCGGTGCTGCGTGGACTGCGGGCGATGTCGGATTTTGAATATGAGTTTCAATTGGCAAACATGAATCGCGAGCTGGATGAGCATTTTGAGGCGGTGTTTTTGACGCCCTCACAAAACTATTCCTTTATCTCCTCGACCATGATTCGCGAGATTGCCAAATTGGGCGGCGATGTCACCAAGTTTGTGCCGCCGTGTGTGTCGCGCGCCTTTGCCCACAAGCTGGGCTAGCATTTTATCCTAAGGAGCTGTCATGGCACTATTGATTACCGATGAGTGCATCAACTGCGATGTCTGCGAGCCTGCCTGCCCCAATGAGGCCATCTCAGAGGGCGAAGACATCTATGTCATCAATCCTGATTTGTGTACCGAATGCGTCGGGCATTTTGATGAGCCGCAGTGCGTGGTGATTTGCCCTGTCGATTGTATCCCCAAAGACCCCAATCACGTCGAGAGCGAAGGCGATTTATTGGCAAAATACAAGCGCTTGACGGGGCAGTAATACGTTTTTTAAAACTGTTTGATACCAAGCAAAAAGGGCGGTGTTGTTGATGATGCCGCTACCTGCACCTCTTTTTTATCCTCTATACAGCGTTGTCTCTTATCTGTATGCATCAAAAATAAGGGCGCCTGATAGGAACCTGTTATGTCCTCATTCCCATCTGAGCAACCACTGCTAAACAATACCGACGACTTTGACCAACAGCATCTATGGCATCCGTATGCCAGCTTGCCGCCTGCCTATCCTAATTTGGTGATTGACCGCGCCGAAGGGGTGTATATCATCACCCAAGACGGCACGCGCCTGATTGATGGTATGTCGTCGTGGTGGGCGAGCGTGCATGGCTACAATCATCCTGTGCTTAATGCTGCGATACGCGCGCAGCTCGATAAGATGGCGCATGTGATGTTTGGCGGTCTGACGCATCAGCCTGCGATTGATTTGGGCAAAAAATTATTGGACATTGTGCCCGCTGGACTTGATGCAATTTTTTATGCCGATAGTGGCAGCATCGCCGTTGAAGTGGCGCTGAAGATGGCATTGCAATACCAAATTGCCAGAGGCTATGGGCACAAAAAACAATTTGCCTCCACGCGCTCAGGCTATTACGGTGATACGTGGCACGCGATGAGCGTCTGCGACCCTGTAACGGGCATGCACAGCCTATACGGTCGTCAGCTGCCGATGCAGCATTTTATTGATGCGCCGCCGCTCGGCTTTTCGCGTCCGTTAGAGACGGCGGAGCGCGAGCAAGTCACGGCGTTTTTTGCCGAGCAGGGGGCTGATTTAGCAGCGTTTATTATTGAGCCGATTATTCAGGGCGCTGGCGGGATGCGCTTTTATAGCCCTAAGTATTTGCAGCTTGTGCGCCAGCTGTGCGATGACTACGGCGTGCTACTGATTGCTGATGAGATTGCCACAGGCTTTGGTCGCAGTGGCAAGCTGTTTGCCTGTGAGCATGCCGATATTTGCCCTGATATTATGACCATTGGCAAGGCGCTGACGGGCGGCTATATGAGCTTTGCCGCGACCCTTTGTACGCGTCACGTAGCGGATACCATTGGACAGAGCGACTATCCTGCCTTGATGCACGGTCCGACCTTTATGGGCAATCCTTTAGCGTGCGCGGTGGCGTGCGCCTCGGTGGATTTGATTGTCTCGTATGACATCCCGACCCGCACTGCCCACATGCAGCAGCTGATGGCGGATATGCTTGCGCCTGCTAAGGACTTGGTAGGGGTAAAAGAAGTGCGCTGCTTGGGTGCCGTGGCAGTGATTGAGCTGGTAGATGCGGTCGATATGCCGACGTTTCAGGCATTGCTGCTTGAAGCGGGCATTTGGGTGCGTCCATTCGGTCGACTGGTGTATATCATGCCGCCCTATGTCATCAGCGATGATGAGCTAAAGACACTGTGTAGCGCGCTACTGACAGTGCTGCAACATTATCTGACATCTGAATAATGACGGGCGCGGAACTACAAGCATGCACTGCTGCTGGTAGTGCATGACCCGCCAACCCCCTTTGTCCAACCGATTAGAGCATAGGAGCCTTATGCGCGTTTTATTCATCTCAGGCATCGATACCGAAATCGGTAAAACCTACGCCACAGGCATGCTTGCCCGCGCCCTTCAAGACCAAGGCGTCAAGGTCATCACGCAAAAGCTGATACAAACGGGCGTTGAGCAAGCGGCGATTGCTGAGGATATTCTGACTCACCGCCAGTTGATGGGTATAGAGGTGCAGCCTTGCGATACAGACCACACCACCTGTCCTTACCGTTATACCAAGCCTGCCTCCCCGCATCTGGCCGCCGCCTTATCAGGGCAGACGCCAGACATGCGCCTTGTCAGCGAGGCGACCGATAAGCTGGCGAAGGACTACGAGGTTATCTTATTAGAGGGCGCAGGCGGGCTGCTGGTGCCGATTACCGAAGACTTACTGAGCCTAGACTATATCGCCGAGCAAGGCTATCCTGTGGTACTCGTGACCTCAGGACGGCTGGGCAGCATCAACCATACGCTGCTTAGCCTTGAGGCAATAAAACAGCGCGGTCTTGTCGTACACAGCGTGATTTACAATCACATCCACGATGACGACGCGCAGATTGCTGCCAGCAGCATCGACTATCTACAGCATTACCTAAAGACGCATTACCCTAGCACGCATTGGCTCGCTCTGTCTGCGGATAAGGCACAATCGCCTGACTCTGCCGCGTCTGAATACCTGCTGCCAGCACTGCCGCAAGACTTTTTATCACGCTGATACAAGGCGTAAAAATAAGCCAAAAAGGCGGTTCCCACAGCCATTAGGGTTTGCTATACTAGCGCGCTTGGTAGACTAGGCAATCGCCGCTACTTGCTGGCAACAGACAAGTGGAGGAGGAAAGTCCGGGCTACATAGGGCAGCGTGCCAGCTAACGGCTGGGCAGGGTAACTTGACGACCAGTGCAGCAGAGAGCAGACCGCCTGTGATTGCCTTTGGCATCATCGGTAAGGGTGAAAGGGTGCGGTAAGAGCGCACCGCGTGTCTGGTAACAGTTCACGGCAGGGTAAACTCCACGCGTAGCAAGACCAAATAGGCATCGGCATGGCGCGGCCCGCGTTCGATGCGGGTAGGTTGCTTGAGCGTATTGGCGACGATACGCCTAGATGAATGATTGCCCACGACAGAACCCGGCTTATCGGTTTACCAAGATTATTTTTGCTGTCGCCTTGTCCTTTGGGCATGGATATAGCAGGTCATGAAAAAAAATGACCTTTTTTTAAAAAAGGTGTAAAAAAAGTATGGCTCAGGGGTTGACGATAGGTCACTGCTTGGGCATAATACTGAGCCTCAAATGGCGATGTAGCTCAGCTGGTTAGAGCGCACGACTCATAATCGTGAGGTCGAGAGTTCAAGTCTCTCCATCGCCACCATATTCCGCACTTTCGTGCTAAAAAGAGCCAATCCTTCGAGATTGGTTTTTTTTTGTCCAACAATCAGGCACAGCCGTTATCAAGGTGGCGGGTTCTCTTTATGAGAAGCAAAGCTGCCGCGTCTTTTAGGGCAGGTTTGTCTCCTGCGCAGCAGACCAGCCAGCGTGCGCCCCTTTTGCAGGCAATATATAGCGCCTTGATAAATTCGCCTTACTTTATAGCCGAAAGCTGCTAGAATACGGTCACGTGTTTCTCATCGCTGCCGCCACAACAGACGCACCGTCTTGGGCAGGCAAACAGCGGCCAAATCGGTGTTTTGGGCGATACAACACGACTGATATTTTATTTTCCACGATGATTCTTTAATCACCATGATTTAGTAGGCGCTTTGTGACTGCACTAGCTAACATTCGTAACTTTTCTATCATTGCCCATATTGACCACGGCAAGTCGACCTTGGCTGACCGTTTTATTCAAATGTGTGGTGCGCTGCAAGACCGCGAGATGCAAGCGCAGGTGCTCGACTCGATGGATATTGAGCGCGAGCGCGGTATTACCATCAAGGCGCAATCGGTCACGCTGTATTACGACCACCCAAACGGCGAGCGCTATCAGCTCAACTTTATTGACACCCCAGGACACGTGGATTTCTCATACGAAGTCTCGCGCTCACTGGCAGCGTGTGAAGGCGCGTTGTTGGTCGTTGACGCCGCGCAAGGCGTTGAGGCGCAATCGGTTGCCAACTGCTATACTGCGGTGGACCAAGGTCTTGAGGTGATGGCGGTTTTGAACAAAATCGACTTGCCACAAGTTGAGCCTGAGCGCGTGATTCAAGAGATTGAAGACATCATCGGTATTGAAGCGGTAGACGCGCCGCGCGTATCGGCAAAGTCAGGTCTTGGCGTGGATAAGCTGCTTGAGGCATTGGTGGAGTATATCCCAGCCCCAGAAGGCGACCGTGATGCGCCGCTACAAGCATTGATTATCGACTCATGGTTTGACAACTATTTGGGCGTGGTGTCCTTGGTACGTGTGCGTGAAGGAACCGTCAAGCAAGGCGACAAGATTTATATCAAATCGACCAAAGAAGCGCACCCTGTCAGCGCCATCGGTGTGTTTACCCCCAAGCCGCTAGACACGGGTATTTTAGAAGCGGGCGAAGTCGGCTTTATTATCGCAGGTATCAAAGACATTGCTGGCGCACCTGTGGGCGATACCATCACCCATGCTAAGACCCCAGACGTTGAGCGCATTCCAGGATTTAAACAAATCACGCCGCAGGTCTATGCAGGTATGTTCCCTGTAGATTCAAACGACTTTGAAAAGTTCCGTGAAGCGCTGCAAAAATTGCAAATCAACGACGCGGCGCTATTCTTTGAGCCAGACACCTCAGACGCCCTAGGCTTTGGTTTCCGCTGCGGCTTCCTTGGAATGCTGCACATGGAGATTATCCAAGAGCGTCTAGAGCGCGAATACAACTTGGATCTAATCACCACCGCGCCATCCGTCATTTACGAGATTGAAAAGAAAAGCGGCGAGACGCTGTATATCGATAACCCCTCAAAGCTGCCTGAGCCAAACAATATCGAAGCCTTCCGCGAGCCGATTGCCCGCTGTCATATCCTTGTGCCACAAGACTATTTGGGCAACGTGATGACGCTGTGCATCGAGCGCCGCGGCGTACAGGTGGACATGCGCTTTATGGGCAAGCAAGTGCAGCTGATTTTTGATATTCCGATGGGCGAGGTGGTCATGGACTTCTTTGACCGTCTAAAATCGGTATCTCGCGGTTTTGCGTCGCTCGATTATAATTTTGAGCGTTACCAGACTGACAAGTTGGTCAAGGTTGACGTGTTGATTAATGGCGAAAAAGTCGATGCGCTCGCGATGATTTGTCACCAAGAGCAAGCGCGCTATCGCGGCAATCAGCTGGTCACGAAGATGAAAGAGCTGATTCCACGTCAGATGTTTGATGTGGCGATTCAGGCGGCGATTGGTAGCCAAATCATTGGTCGCAGCACCGTTAAAGCCATGCGTAAAGACGTATTGGCAAAATGTTATGGCGGTGACGTCTCACGTAAGAAAAAGCTGCTGTCTAAGCAAAAAGAAGGCAAAAAGCGCATGAAGCAAGTGGGTAGCGTGGAGATTCCACAAGAGGCCTTCCTTGCCGTATTACAGGTCGACAATTGATCGATTGTCATTTGCAAACAAGCCGCAATGCGACGTGCGCGGATAGGTAGCTGAGTATGGATTTCGATTTTAACTTGATTTTGGTGCCCTTGACCTTGGTATTGGGGGTTATCTGGCTGATTGATAAAGTGGCGCTCAAGCAGCGTAAAACACGCGGACGCGGTCAAGAGAGCATTTTCATACGCTGGGCTTATGACTTTTTTCCCGTATTGGCGGTGGTGTTAATCGTACGCTCTTTTTTGATTGAGCCGTTTAATATCCCCTCATCGTCTATGGTACCGACCTTGTACACGGGCGACTTTATCGCTGTGAACAAATACGCCTATGGCGTGCGCTTGCCGCTGACGTATAATAAAGTCATCGACACAGGCAGCCCTGAACGCGGCGATGTGGTGGTGTTTCGCTACCCTGAAAACCCCAACATTTATTATATCAAGCGTTTGATAGGTTTGCCTGGCGATACGGTCAGCTTTGACAATGGTCAACTGTCTATCAACGGCACGCCTGTACCTACAGAAGTAGCAAACTTTACCCCAGACCCTGAGCTGACGTCTCAGCTGTACGCGCCAGGCGAAGTGGCACCAGGGCAAGTGTTTGATGAGCAGCAAGCCAAAGAAATGGGCGAGTCAGAAGAAGTGGATGCCCAGTATCTGCAAGAGACCCAAGGCGAGCATCAGCATTTGGTGCGCTATATCGCGGGCATGAACAGCTCACAATACGGACCATTCTTGCAGTCGCAGTCGCCTGAAGTGGTCAGCTCACAGGGCAAGCAGTGGCAAATCACGGTGCCTGAAGGCGAGTACTTTATGATGGGTGACAACCGCGACCGCAGTGCTGATGGGCGTTTTTGGGGCTTTGTACCCGATGAGAATTTGGCGGGTAAAGCGGTGTATGTCTGGATGCACAAACCTGCAGGCTTGACGCTACCGACCTTTAGCCGCAATGGTACCATTAACTGATGCCGTGTTTTTCATACGGTCTGCTTGTACTTTACGCAAAAGAGACGTTATATTAAGCATAACTGAAACGCCGTCTATCAAGACGCGCTTGTGATTGAATGACGAGGAGCTGTCATGAACCATCTATCCACCAGCCTATCAGCACAGCGCGGTGCCAGCGTTACGGGTGTGATATTTTTAGTCATTGGACTGGTGGTGGCAGGTAAGTTGCTGGCGGCGATTTTGCCTGCGCAAATCGGCGATTATCAGACCACAAAGCTGTTAGAGACGGAGCTGCATGACGCGAACCAAGCACGTCTGAGTGATAAAGCGTTTGTGGACAAGCTCAACAAACAGCTGAGCATCAATGCCGACTATGACACTGAGGCTGAAGAATTATTTACATTTACGGATAAAAAAGCAGGGCAGCTTGCCATTCATAAAAAATACGAAGTGACACACAACTTTTTTGGTAATGTGGACATTGTGAACCGTTTTGAAGGCGACATCACCCCCAAACCTGCAGAATAATACACAAAACTGACTACCGTACGGCAATCGCACACCACACGCAGCACACGTACCGCGCCTATATGCTGTTTGTTTATGCCTTTGATGGCGTAGCAAATCTGCAAAAGGGACGCAACAATTCATTGATACATCGCAAAAGCATTTGTGCCATTATCTGTAGCGATGCAGATAGTGACTGCCGGCCATAGACGACCATTACCTACTGCGAACCATATAGGATAGCCAAAAAGCAACGCATGAAACCAACTGTACCCCAATACAAAGCGACGTCCGCTACCAACAAACATGATCTTGCTACCGAGGTAGTGCCTGTCAGCGCTGATTTTTTACAGCGTCTGGCGGTGTTGACGCGCAAATTGGGTTATGTCTTTAAAGACCCAAGTTTGCCACGATTGGCATTGACCCACCGCTCCTTTGACAGCAAAAAAAACTACGAGCGTTTAGAGTTCTTAGGTGATGCGCTGCTCGGCATGATTGTCGGTGAGGCCTTATACCATCGTTACCCCACTCAGAATGAAGGTCGCCTAACGCGGATGCGCGCGACCTTGGTACGCCAAGAGTCGCTAGTGACCATCGCACAAAAGCTTGAATTGTCTAACCATCTGATTTTGGGTGTGGGTGAACGCAAAGGCGGCGGGCGTAATCGTGCCTCTATCTTGGCCGATGCGGTCGAGTCTTTGCTTGGCGCTATTTATTTAGACAGTCAAGACATTGAAGTGACGCGCAGCTGCGTGCTGTCTTGGTATGGCGACTTAATCGACAATGTCAACAACCAAAAAATGCTCAAAGACGCCAAAAGTCGCTTGCAAGAATGGCTACAGTCCAAGCAGTTTGATTTGCCGAACTATGAGCTGGTCGAGACGCAAGGCAACGCGCCGCACCAAATTTTTGTGGTACGCTGTCAGGTGAACATTAAAGGTTGTCCTGATATCGTTGAGTCGGGGGAGAGCCGCCGTATTGCTGAGCAAAAAGCCGCTGAACTGATGATCAATCAATTGCATAAGCTGCCAAGCGCCAACAAAAAGCGCCCCTAAGCCGTCTTTATACTTTATATATCGCCACCCTTTATTTTTCGCTATTTTTATAGGTTTTAGACAGCGCTGACCCCCTTAGATTAAGCATCGCGCTGCTTGCATACCGCCATAGGATTGACCCATGAGCAACCAAAACGACCCATCTGCTGATACCCACGCGACCGACGCGCTAGAGATGTCAACGGATAATGCGCCAGTGTCTGACGCTACCATCGACACTGATACAGATACAGACAACGCCATTGATGCTTTTTTTGCGCCCAGTGGTAAAAAGGCCTTGGCAGAAGATTTTAAAGCAGGCTATGTCGCGATTGTTGGTCGTCCCAATGTGGGCAAATCGACCCTTATGAACCACCTGCTTGGGCAAAAACTGTCTATCACCTCACGCAAACCACAAACCACGCGCCACCGCATTCATGGCATTTTGTCTAATGATGAGATGCAGGCGGTGTTTGTCGACACCCCAGGGATTCACCACAACGAAGTGCGCGCAATTAATGAGCGTATGAACAAGGCTGCGGTATCAGCGCTTGTTGATGTGGATTTGGTGTTGTTCGTGGTCGATTCTGATCAGTGGCGCGACGATGATTTATTGACTTTGCAAAAGCTGGGCGAGACCAATTTGACCGTGGTGCTCGTGATTAACAAAGCCGATACCATCAAAGACAAAGGCAGCATTTTGCCGCTTATTGAAACCTTTAATGACAGCTTTGATTTTGCTGATATCGTGCCCGTTTCTGCGCTGAAAAACCAAAACCTTGAGCGCCTGCAGCAGGTCATCGCCTCACATCTGCCATTGGCCGCGCCGATTTATGATACTGAGCAAATCACCGACCGCTCAGAGCGTTTCTTAGCCAGTGAAATCATCCGTGAAAAAATCATGCGCAGTGCAGGCGATGAAGTGCCGTATGATTTGACCGTACAGATTGATGAGTTTAAAGACGAAGCGGCGCACACCGACCCAAAAACTGGTCGCCGCCGCAAAGCATGTACCTTTATCGATGCGACCATCTATGTCGAGCGCAGTGGGCAAAAAGCCATCGTCATCGGCGAAAAAGGACAGCGTATCAAACAAGTGGGCATGGATGCGCGTAAAGATATGGAGCAGCTGTTTGACAAAAAAGTCATGCTGACCCTGTGGGTGAAGGTCAAACGCGGCTGGTCAGATGATGAGCGCGCATTGACCAGTTTGGGCTATTAATGCTTAGGGCATAGACTGACTGGGCTGCGCTTACATAGGCGCAGCTATGGTTTAACTGCCCATTATTATAAAAGAGTCGCTATGCGTAACGAATCACTGACTGGATACTTATTGCATCAGCGCTCTTATCAAGAAAAGCGCGCCCTATACTGTCTGTTTTCTAAAGAACATGGCGTAGTGCATGGGGTGGGTAAAAAAGGTGCACCGTTATTTACAGGATTGCAGCTGTTTGCCACAGGCAAGCGTGAGCTTAAAACCTTCTCTCAAATCAATATTGCCCCTACCTTAGAAACGCCCGCCAGATATCAAAGTATCCAAGGTCAGCAGCAATACGCCGCGCTGTATCTTAACGAGATACTGTGGCGCTTGCTGCCCGTCGAAGACCCAATGCCTGAGTTATGGCACGCCTATCAAGACAGCCTACAGCAGCTTGCCCATCCAGTAGATGCGGTCTCGCTCAAATGTCTCCTACGCCGTTTTGAGCAAGCGCTGTTTATGCATTTGGGCTTTGCGCTTTCGCTTCAACAAGACCATACCCAAGCGGTGATTGAAGGTCAAAAATACTATCAGTTTATCGCAGATATTGGCTGGCAGTCTGTGCCTGCTGATAGCGAGTCTGAGTTTTTGAGTCGTCAGGACGTGTTTTTGGGGCAGACCATTTTAGATATGGCGGCGACAGGTATTGCTGCCAGTACCGTTGGTGCATGGTCGCGGCTGTATCGATTGCTGATTGATCATTTGCTTGAGCATCAACCGCTACAAAGCCGCCTACTGTGGCAGCAGCAGCAGCGCTATCAGCAGACGCATGACTGATGCGATGGATAAGACAAGAACAATAAGGAGAATATCATGAGTACAGAGGCATCCAGACCTTTACTTGGGGTGAATATTGACCACGTGGCGACATTGCGCCAAGCGCGCGGGGTGGCTTACCCAAGCCCACTTGCTGCCGCCTTACTGTGTGAAGAAGCGGGCGCGGATGGTATCACCATTCACTTGCGTGAAGACCGCCGCCATATTCAAGATGCGGACGTGTATGCTATTGCTGAGCAGCTCACCACACGCCTGAATCTAGAGATGGCTGCTACCGAAGAGATGCTGGGCATCGCTTTAGAAGTGCGCCCATATTGGGTGTGCCTCGTCCCTGAAAAGCGCGAGGAGCTGACCACAGAAGGCGGTCTAAATGTCGCAGGTCAAGTGGCATGGCTGACACCCTATATCGACAAGCTGGCGCAATCGGGTATCAAAGTGTCGTTATTCATCGACCCTGATGAGACACAAATTCAGGCGGCGATTGATTGCGGCGCGCACGCGATTGAGCTGCATACTGGTGCGTATGCAGAGTTTGGCCTCGCAAAAGATAAGGATTCCGAAGCTGCCGAGCTTGAGCGTATCCGTCACGCCGTGAGTTTTGCAAAAGCCCAAGCGCCAGAACTGATTGTTAATGCAGGGCATGGGTTGACCCAAGACAATGTGGCTGCAATTGCACGCATTGACGGGATTTACGAGTTAAATATCGGTCACGCCTTGATTGCTGATGCGGTGTTTGTCGGCCTGCCTCGTGCAGTTGCTTTAATGAAAGCCGCCATGCAGCAGTAACTGTATTCTTAATGCCAAAGACCGCTGCTGGTATACCTACGAGCAGCGGTCTTTTTGTTGAGATGTGCATGGCTGACAGATATATACAACGTGACTGGCGGCAAATGAGGCAGCCACGTTGTATAGGTCATGTACAGTCTGTCGGCTCTGCTACCGAATCAGGTTTATACGTGGCAATACCTACCATATTAAAAGAGACTTTGTATTTTTGCTGGCGGTAGTTGGCAAGCGGGCAGTATTTGATGTGCCCCATATATCCGCGAGGCGTGCCGCTGTCCGCTTGAAACAGAACGTAATGTCGATTGGCCGCGCGCAAATGCATGGTGCCATATTTTGGCAGCAGGCTGTATTCTCTGACCAGTGTGTCACTGGCCACGCTGTAGTTTTCGTCATCGTTATTATCAATAAATAGTAAAAGCTTCTCTGAGCCATCTTTGTGACAGCTGCCTGAGGCATCAGCCAAACACAGCAAAACGTCATGGCGTAAAGACAAGCTCTCAATTTTTGCCTCTTTTATGCTGTTTTCAATCGTTTTACGTACGCCCTTACCCTCTTGCGCCGCGAACATATCTGTTACAAAAGGAGTGGCTATGACAGCGAGTATCGTGAACACGCTCACTGTCACTAACATCTCAATAAGTGTGAATCCAGATTGTAACGAAGCAATTCGATGCAACTGAATGTTTCTACGAATAAGCAATTTTTTTGCTCGTGCTGCATAAAATAGACGGCAAAAGTATTCTATTGATATGAAAAACAAGCGTAAATATTTTGATAGCGATGACATGGCAAGTATCACAGATATAAAAATTTAAAGATAAATAGTCAATAAACAACACATTTTTACCGGTTTATAGCTCTGATATTGAAATTAGGCTACAAAAAGAAAATTTGTTATGTAGATACACTAAATTTTTTTAGTAAAATAATGTTTGCTATGTGAATATAAACGAAATATAGCACGAATGTCAAAAAATGTTTTAATTGGTGAATTTGGCTTGTAAAGGATAGAGAAAAAAATGCTTCTGTATTAGAATCAGCAAAACAAGAGTAAGTCGTGCTTACGGTTTATTGCAGCGTAAAGCAAGAAATGTACAAGCGTGCAAGGGTTGTTAACAACCATTCACAAATGTATATCAATACGTTCTGCTTCTAACGCTGTCGTGTAATATTGTGTAGCTGCCTTACAAAAAAAGTTGTAAACTGAATTGATAGTCGATAAGCTACTTTCTAATTGGTTTTGTTGTACGATTACACATTGATAAAAAATGTTTAATTATGTCATTTAGAATGTAGTCTTTTCTGACGCATTACTTAAATCATCCTTTGGAGGAAGTTTCATGAAACTTAACAAAATTGCTATCGCCTTATTGGCTGTTGCAGCTGCACCACTATCAGCAAATGCTGGCGTAACCATCAGCCCACTATTACTTGGCTATCATTACAGCGAAGGCGCTGACGACGAGCAAAATGACTTGTTCAAAAGCGGCTACGACACTTCTGCCCCAGGCGAAGCGCGTAACGACGGTATCTATAAAGAAAACGGCCTATACACTGGCGCAGCGCTAGGTGTTGAGCTAACTCCATCAACTCAGTTCCAAGTTGAATACGGCGTGTCAAATACTGACGGCGTCAGCGAAAACACTGATATGGAATTTGACGTTGAGCAAGAAACCATCTCTGGTAACTTCTTGATCGGTACTGAAGAGTTCACAGGCTACACTGACAGCGCACTAAAACCATATGTATTGGTTGGTGCTGGTCGCTCTAAGATTGAAATCGAAAACCAAGACGCACTTCCTATTACCAACACCACTGAAGCCAACCAGCAAGGTCAAGTAGTGCCAGCAGGTACTCTAGTATCTGAATCTACCGACACTATCGGTAACCTAGGTCTAGGTGCTATGTACCGCATCAACGACGCACTAAGCCTACGTGGTGAAGCGCGTGCAATTCACAACTTCGACCAAAACTGGTGGGAAGGTATGGCTCTAGCAGGTCTAGAAGTTGTACTAGGTGGTCACTTAGCACCTACCGTTGCTGTACCACCAATGGAAGAGCCAGAAGTAGTTGAAACGCCAGTTATCGACGTTGACCCAATCGACGAAGACATGGATTCTGACGGCGACGGCGTATACGACAGCATGGATCAATGCCCGAACACCCCAATGAACAAGGTTGTTGACGAGCGCGGCTGCCCAATCACTGTCGACGTTACTGACGAGCTAAAAATGGAACTGCGCGTATTCTTTGACAATGACAAATCAGTCATCAAGAGCCAGTACCAGCCTGAAATCGCTAAAGTAGCAGAGAAGATGCGTGAGTATCCAAACTCTACAGCGCGTATCGAAGGTCACGCTTCAAAAACTGGCCCATCAGCACGTTACAACCAGCGTCTATCAGAAGCGCGTGCAATGGCTGTGAAATCAATGTTGACTAACGAATTTGGTGTTGCACCAAACCGTCTATCAACTATCGGTTACGGCTATGACCGCCCAATCGCACCAAACGATACTGAAGAAGGTCGTGCAATGAACCGTCGTGTATACGCCATCATCACTGGTGACAAAACCATGACTGTTGACCAAACTAAAGACATGGTTATCCAATAATCTACTCTTATGAGTATTAGGAAAACCGTTTAGTTTACAAAAAAAGCTGCCATTATGGCGGCTTTTTTTTGGTTATGTGGACAGATAATTGCGTAATTTCATAAATATAACGAACAATGATGTTATACTAGCCGCCCAAACACTTTGTAGCTAAGCGAAGTGTCTCAAGCATGGCTGACGGTACGATGGATGTATCGGTGTGGATGTTTTGCTTTTACTGTGGTGCTGTATTTGTGTATAGAGATAAGCACAGTAAATTATCTGGCTGATTAATCATAACAGTTTATCCAGCGGCGCTTACTGCTACTGCATTTTATTAAGACGAAACGAGCATTTTATATGGCGAACGACATTAAATACCTGCGTAACATTGCAATCATTGCCCACGTTGACCATGGCAAAACCACCCTAGTTGACAAATTGCTGCATCAATCAGGTACCTTTGGCGACCGTGCAAACGTTGCTGAGCGTGCGATGGATTCAGGGGATATTGAGCAAGAGCGCGGTATTACGATTCTTGCAAAGAACACCGCTATCAAATGGCAAAACAAAAAGACCGATACGGAATACCGCATCAACATCGTTGACACCCCAGGTCACGCCGACTTTGGTGGTGAGGTTGAGCGTGTTATGTCTATGGTAGACTGCGTATTGTTGGTGGTTGATGCCGTTGACGGTCCTATGCCGCAGACCCGCTTTGTTACCCAAAAAGCTTTTGAGCAGGGTCTAAAACCTATCGTTGTTATTAACAAAATCGACCGTCCAGGCTCACGTCCTGATTGGGTGATGGATCAGATTTTTGATTTGTTTGACAACCTTGGTGCAACCGATGAGCAGCTTGACTTCCCAGTCGTTTACGCCTCAGCACTAAACGGTATTGCTGGTCTTGAAGCAGACAACTTGGCGGATGATATGACGCCATTGTTTGAGACCATCGTTGATGTGGTTGAACCGCCACAAGTAGAGGCAGATGCGCCTTTCCGTATGCAAATCTCAAGCCTTGATTACAATACGTTTGTTGGGGTTATCGGTATTGGCCGTATCCAGCGCGGTAAAGTCAGCACCAACACGCAAGTGACGGTCATCGACAAAGCGGGCAACACCCGTAACGGCCGTATTCTAAAAATCATGGGCTACCATGGTCTTGAGCGTGTGGATGTTGAAGATGCACAAGCAGGCGACATCGTTTGTATCACTGGTATTGATGCGCTAAACATCTCTGACACCATCTGTGATCCTAACCACGTTGAAGCTTTGCCACCATTGACCGTTGACCAACCAACCGTTTCAATGACGTTCCAGGTCAACAACTCACCATTCGCAGGTCGCGAAGGTAAGTTTGTGACCTCACGTAACATCCGTGAGCGTTTAGAGCGTGAGTTGATCCACAACGTAGCACTACGTGTTGAAGACACCGAATCTGCGGAGAAGTTCAAAGTATCAGGTCGTGGTGAATTGCATCTTTCAGTATTGATTGAGAACATGCGCCGCGAAGGCTTTGAGCTGGGTGTGTCACGTCCTGAAGTTATCGTTAAAGAAATTGACGGCAAACTACAAGAACCGTATGAAAACGTTGTATTTGATGTTGAAGAAGAGCATCAAGGCGCAATCATGGAGCAGGTTGGTCTGCGTAAAGGCGAGATGACCAACATGGAGCTGGACGGTAAAGGTCGTATGCGTATCGAAGCGACCATGCCAGCGCGTGGTTTGATCGGTTTCCGTTCTGAGTTTTTGACCCTAACCTCAGGTTCAGGCATCATGACCTCAAGCTTCTCACATTACGGCCCACAAAAGGTCGGTGATGTTGGTGGTCGTAGTAACGGCGTATTGGTATCAATGACCAATGGTACTTGCCTAGGTTTTGCTCTATTTAACCTACAAAAACGCGGTAAGCTATTCGCTGAGCCACAGCTTGAAGTGTACGAAGGTATGATTGTTGGTCAGAACTCACGTAGTGATGACATGGTGGTGAACCCAACCACAGGTAAGCAGTTGACCAACGTACGTGCCAGTGGTACGGACGAAGCATTGACGCTAACCCCAGCGGTAAAATTCACGCTAGAGCAAGCGCTTGAATACATCGAAGATGACGAGTTGGTAGAAGTAACGCCGCAGTCTATCCGTATGCGTAAGCGCTTCTTGACTGAAAGTGAGCGTAAGCGTCACGGTCGTAAGAAGTAATTGATTGTCTGTATAGGCATGCACAAAAAAGGCTAACCTCGGTTAGCCTTTTTTTATGTCTGGTTTTATACTTTTTATAAATTGCAGCGTGGTAAGCAGTGCCAAAAAAGCACCAACTGTGCTCATCCAGTCATGATTGAATTACTGCGGGGTAATGACCACGTTGTCATTGGTGCTGATTAAAACCTCAGAGGGACGGTCAACCACGATACGTACCACGTTATCATTCGCTGTTTGTGACTTGTAGTAGTTGTCTTCAGCGACGGTACAGCCTAGGCAGCGACTCATGGCATTCCATGGCTCGACCACCAGCTTTTCTTGCGCTTGTGCGGCATTACCACCAATAAGTGAAAAAGGCAGACTCACGACATATGCCGCTGTGCCTGCGACCGCAGCCACCAGTCCCAAAGGCTTGCCTACTACGGTATCGACCACCATGGTTTCATACGAGGGACCAAAGTCACTTTCATCAATTTCAATCGCGGCATTGGCAGGCTGTAGGGTAGCGCATAAAAGTGCGGCGCTTGCCATCAGGCTGAGCGCACGAGTCTTGCGCTGCTGTTTTGGCGCACGTGAAGCATTGTTTATCATGATACTGTCCTAGAACTGATAAATAAATAAAAGTGCTGCCCAAGAGCAGACAGGCGCGTTGCCATATTGGGCGTGCTATACGTTTCTATTAAAGCAAGATGCCTGTTAATAAGCAACAAAAATACATTGTTTTGCGATATTTTATCCTGCCGTGATGAGTGGCTGACATTTTGGGCAATAGATGCTCGCGCGTCCTGCAATTCTCTGGTTACTCAAAGGCGTGGCGCAGGTTGGGCAGGGCGCACCTTCTTGACCATAGACGAGCAAGGTTTGCTGAAAGTAACCTGTCTGCCCACTCGCAACGGTAAAGTCGCGCAAGGTCGAGCCGCCAAGTTCAATCGCGCGCGCTAAGATGGTTTTAATATGCGCGGTCAAGGTTTCGATATGAGCATAGCTCAGCGCAGATGCAGGAGATGCAGGATGAATGCCTGATAAAAACAGACTTTCGGTGGCGTAAATATTGCCCACACCCACCACGTTTTGCTGCTCCATAATCACTGCCTTGATAGGCTTGTTGATGGGCCGCAGCTTTTTATTCGATTCCGTACGCTGAATCAAGCCGTATAGATGCACTGCATTAAAACTGTCATCGAGCGGCTCTTTACCCAAGTGGGCAAACAGTTTGTGCTGATACTCATCATACCAAAGCACCGCGCCAAACCGTCTCGGGTCATGGTAATGCAGCTGGCTTATCACGCCATCTGCATTGCTAAAGGTTATAATCAGGTGGTCATGTTTGCGCTTATCACTACCAGCAGAGTGCTGTTGCAAACTGCCTGACATGCCCAAATGAATGATAAGTTTTATCGGTGGTACGGCATCTTTAGTAAAGGTCAAAATCAGATATTTGGCACGGCGCTCGACCTTCTGCAAGTGGTAGCCAAGCAGCTTGTCCAAGTCAGGTGGTATCATCCAGCGCAGCTTTGGCTGAAAGACCTGTACGTCTGTCACGATCTGTCCGAGCAGTGGGTTTAAACTGGTCTTTGTGGTTTCGACTTCGGGAAGTTCAGGCATAGGTTCTCAGTGGTACAAGCAAAAAACGGTATAAGGTAAACGAGCGGTACGGTTTTACTGCGACATATTGTGCAGCAAAACCATCATGTTGTTTGAGTCAGGCGACCAATATGTATAGCTGGGTAATCAAGCAATTGCCCGTCTGGCATGCAAAATACCAGGCTGCTGCTCTAACTTGGCAAGCAGTTTGGACAAGTGCGCCAATCCTGAGACTTCAACATGAAATTTTAGGAAGGCAATATTGTCATCGTTGCTTAATGTCTGTACTTGACGAATATTGACGTTTTCTTTATCAATCACTTGCGTCAAATCACGCAGCAGCCCTCGGCGGTCATAGGCTTCAATATGAATATCGACAGGCTGATAGCGTCCTGATTTTGACTTCCACGCCGCGTTGATTTGGCGCTCAGGGTCGCGCTCTACTAAGCGCATATATTCAGGGCAGCCGCGGTTATGAATACTGACGCCGCGTGACTGGGTGATATAGCCTGAAATCGGCTCGCCGTGTACAGGGTGACAGCAGCCAGCCAAACTGATATCAATATTGTCGAGACCATCGATACAGATTTTGTACGCATCTAATTTGCCAGTCGCTTTTGGGTCGACGCTTGGCGTATAGTCGTCGTCTTCTTTTTCAGGCTCAAGGTGCAGCTGACGCGAGATGTGGCTGGTCAGCTGATTCATGCCAATATCGCCCGTTACTAAGCCGACGATGATGTCATCGGTGGTATTAACGTTAAAATATTGCAAATAATCGTTCAAATCGATGCTGTTAGGATGTACGGACAGTCGCTCAAGCTCTTTACTGAGCATCTGCCGTCCAATCTCGATATTCTTATCACGGTCTTGGCGGTTGAACCACTGGCGCAGCTTGGAGCGGGCGCGGTTGGTGTGGATGTAGCCTAGCGATGCCACAAGCCAATCACGGTTGGGCTCGCGTGACGATTTGGTGATAATCTCGACCTGCTCGCCTGTTTTTAACAAGTAGGTGAGCGGCACATAGCGCTGGTTGACGCGGGCGGCTTGGGCACGGTTACCGACTTGGGTATGCACGTAATAGGCAAAGTCGAGTACGGTCGCGCCTTTAGGCAGCTCGGTAATGTCACCGTCACGACTGAAGATATAGATGCGCTCAAGCTCATCAAAATCAACGGTTTGTTCGTCATCCTCAAGGTCGAGCTGGTCGTCTGTACTGCCTGATTTGCCTTGCTGATTGCGGGTTTCGTTATTGATGGACAGCAGCTGACGCAACGAGCTGATTTTTTGATTGAGGTAATTGTCTTTTTTGTTTTTTAGCCCTTCTTTGTAATTGACGTGCGCGCACATGCCAAGCTCGGCTTCAAAGTGCATCTCGTGGGTACGAATCTGTACCTCTAAAGATTTGTTTTCAGCAATCACCGCCGTATGTAGCGAGCGGTAGCCATTGGGCTTGGGGTTGGTGATGTAGTCGTCGAACTGCTCAGGAATATAGCGCCATAAGCCGTGCACCAGACCCAAAACGTGGTAGCAATCTGATGGATTGTCCACCAACACCCGTAACGCGCGAATGTCATACAGCTGGTCAAAGGACAGTCCCTTTAACTTCATTTTGCGATAAATGGAGTAGATGTGCTTGACCCGTCCTGACACCTCTCCTGCAATGCCTGCGCCTTTTAGTGCGTCGCTCAGCTGGTCTTCTACGCGCTGAATATACGCCTCGCGCTCACTGCGCTTTTCTGAGAGCAGCTTGGCGATTTCTTTATAGCGTTCGGGCGCAAGGTAGCGAAATGCCAAGTCTTCTAACTCCCACTTAAGCTGGGCGATACCCAGACGGTGAGCGAGTGGGGCATAGATGGTCATGACCTCGCGTGCCACACGGCGCTGACGCTCGGGGTTAGAAAACGACAGCTCTCGCATTGCAAAGGTGCGTTCAGCAAGTTTGATCAATACCACGCGCACATCGTTGGTCACAGAGATGAGCATGCTATAGATGTTGGACAGCTGGTCGCGCTGATTATTCACAAAATGATCTTCGAGGCGCTTGTTGCTCTCGATAATCTCAGAAAGCTTGCCCATGGCAAGTGTGTCTTTGACCAAGGTGCACACCTGCGCGCCAAAACGCTCTTCAATATCGGCCATGCTGATGAGCTTTTTGCGTGTGCTACGGTAGAGCATCGCAGCGACAAGCGCATCTTCATCTTGATAGAGGTAGGTCAAGATATCGGTCATGCCGATGCCCGTCACATAAGCGCCTGAGCGCTCGGACTTGCTGGTATTCATGCGGCTACGAATAAACTCGCAGGCGAATGCCAAGTCAGGGACGGTCTCTTGTCCGATGCGTTTGGCGACATTGTCCAGCCACGCAGGCACGTCGATGTTGGCTTGGTCCACATCATCATTGGCAATGGTAGCAAGATCATCAAAGGTCAGCGCGTCTTCGTCGAATATGATGTCTTCTAAATTACCATAGCGCTCTGAGCGGTCAAAGGTGGTGTGCAGCTTGTGGGTACTGAGCTGTTTTTTGATGTCAAAAGGGACTTGAGCGTAGCTATTGGCAGATTGTTGAGAGCGTTGGTTGGCAACCAGCTGAGCTGCTGAAGTGGCGCTGTCTGCCTCAGTTGTTTGTCCATCTACCAACGGTAGCCCTTCTCTAATCTTTACCATAGCCGACTCCTCTTAGCTATTTAGGGACAATAGTTTGTCTCGTTATTATCAATGATGTTGCAGGTATTCAATAAGTAACCCATGAAACGTACTGTGACGCACACAAATTAAAATCGCAGATAGGACGTGTCTTTATGACCAAAAATGCCTTTTGGTCACGGCGGCAACAACGTATCTGGTAGCAAAAGTGTGGTTGGTGAAAATGTTCAATCGCAGTAATGGCGGTCATGAATCGACCGTCATTACGACAGACGATATATCCTATGTAGGGGATAAAACATGTCACAATTATCAAGTACACATGGTATAAAAGCAGCCAGTCCTTGGTCGCTATAAACGCTATTATGTCACTTCAAAGTTACAATTCAAGCGGCAAACTGTAATCATCCTGCCATAAAGCGTAACACAGCACTGCGTAGCTTTATAAACTTTTATCGGATTATAAAGCCACACAGGCTAACGTACAATCATGACAGGCGTAAGGCAAGGGATAAAAAAATTAGTCTGTGATTTTCTCAAAGCGCGCGATAGATTCCACATGCCCTGTATGACAGAACATATCCATCACGCCTGCATGCGTCAGACGATAGCCATTGTCTAACAAGGCTTTGGTATCGCGGGCAAGGGTAGCAGGATTGCAAGAAACATACACAATACGTTTGGCGTTAAAGTTAGGCAAATATTGCATAATCTCCCAAGCGCCAGAGCGAGGCGGGTCGATAAGTAGCGCATCAAAGCCTTGATTCGCCCACGATTCATTGGAGCAGTCTTGGGTCAAGTCTTGGGTATAAAATTCAGCATGATGGATGCCATTACGCGCCGCGTTGTGTGCCGCGCGCTCCGTCATCGCATCGCTGCCCTCAACACCAATCACTGTGCCCGTCTCGCCGACAAGGCGCGCAAGCGGCAAGCTAAAGTTGCCAAGTCCGCTGAACAAGTCCAACACACGCTCACCCGCTTGTAAGTCTAAAAGCTCGCATGCCAGCTTGGTCATCTGACGGTTGACCGAAAGGTTCACCTGCGTAAAGTCGGTTGGAATAAACTCGTAGGTCAAGTCATACTCAGGCAGCTGATAATACAAGCGTCCAAACTGACGGCTAGTGTCATCATCTGCATGTAGCGCTACGCGGGTAATGCTGTCCACGCCTTTTGGCTGCAAATACAGCTGCCAATTACGCGCAGCAAAAAAGGCTTTTAGTTTATCAATATCGCCCTCTGACAACGGCTCAAGGTGACGCACGATAAGCGCGACAGGTTGATTGCCGTCGGGCAGCTCGGGCAATGCTTCACCCATCGCCAGCTCTAATTGAGCAATGGTGCTGCGACCCTCTAATGAGCTGACCAGCGCCTTTAGATTTTCAATCTCAAAACCAATGCGCTCATCTAGGATATGACATTCGTTAAGCTCGGCCAAAAAGTTGCTGGCGCGCTCACGAAAGCCCACAAGGGCGGTGTCTTTTTTAGCGACATAGCGCACGCCCAAACGCGCTTTGGTACGGTAACCCAAACGGTCACCCACGATCGGCGGCAGCCAATTGTCAGGCTGGATGTCGGCTTGGTGCGCGAGCAGCTCGGCGAGTACCGATTGCTTAAAATGAATCTGCCCATCTGGCTGCCAGTGCTGCAGGTTACAGCCGCCGCACACGCCAAAATGCGGACAGGGTGGGGTGGTGCGCTCAGGGTTTGGGTTGTCCAAAACGCGCACGGCATCGCCTTCTTCAAAGCTGTTGCGGCTGTTGGTCAGCTGCACATCGACATGCTCACCAGGCAACGCAAAGCTGACAAAGACTTTTTTGCCGTGCTTGTCAGTAATGTGGCTTTCATGCTCGCTATAGCCATTTCCATAAACCGCCACACCGCGTCCGTCGTGCGACAGACTGTCAATCACAAAAGGTACTGGCGGCGCTTCTTTTAAACGGCGACGCACCTTGGATGAAGGCTTAGATTTTTTCTTACTCGGTGGTGTGATGATGGCGTTTGCCTTGGCGGCGCGTTTTGAATCGGTGGGCTGCATAAACCTGCCTATATGGTCAACTGCCCAAGAAGGACAGTACAAATGGGTTCAAAATGAATAGGCACAATTTTAGCATAGAATGCCAAGGACAGCGGCAGCTGTATGCCCGATTACGAACTAATTTGTCCGCGCGGTTTGGGCACTAATCGTCTTGAGTGATGTATCTTTGCGCATAAAAATAGCGACCGCAATGGGTCGCTATTTATTTTCGTTTTTTACGTCAACGCTTTAAACCAATTACGCTGCCTTTTTAAAGCGTTTGCGATAAATGCTGCGGATGATTGGTAGGAAGACCATCAAAATTGCAAGCATCCATAAAACGACAGTGATAGGGCTGCTCCATAGGATAGACAGCTCACCTTGCGAGATAGAGAGCGCACGGCGTAGGTTCGATTCCATAAGCTCACCCAAAACGTAGCCTAAGATTAGCGCTGATAGTGGGAAGTTTAGCTTACGTAAAAGATAACCGAATACACCAAGTGCTACCATGAATACCAAGTCAAACGTTGTGCTGTGAATTGAATACACACCAACAAAGCTGACTGCGGCAATCCCTGGTATCAAAACATAGTTTGGTACATCAAGCAGCTTTGCAAATAAGCCGACCAATGGAATGTTCATCACCAACAAAATAACGTTACAGATGAATAGTGATGCAATCAAACCCCAAACAATATCAGGCTGCTCAGTAAATAGCTGCGGACCTGGTGTGATGTTGTACAAGGTCAATGCACCCATCATAACTGCTGTGGTACCAGAACCTGGAACCCCTAGCGTCAACATCGGTACGAACGAGCCACACGCTGAGGCGTTGTTTGCTGATTCTGGTGAGGCAACACCGCGTAAATCACCGTCACCGAAGGTACCGGTTTCACCAGCGATTTTACGCTCACTGGCATAGGTCATTGCACTGGCAATGGTTGCGCCTGCACCAGGCAAAATACCAATAACAAAGCCCATCGCGCCACTTCGTAACATAGCACCTAAGCTGAACATAAACTCTTTAAAGTTTACTAAGCTACGTTTACCTTGCTCGATCACTTTATGTCCAGTTGTTGTTCTCTCAAGCAGGATGAGAATCTCACTGACACTAAAGAAACCAATAACAATGGTGGTAAACTGAATACCGTCTGATAGGTTGACAGAGTCGAAAGTAAAACGGTAAATACCCGTCACCGCATCAACACCAACGGTCGCAAGACCCAAACCAATCAAAGCTGCAATGCCTGTTTTAACAGGTTGATCGCCGACCAAGCCGCCTAAGCAGGTGATGGCAAATACCATCAATACGAAGTATTCTGCAGGTCCAAAAGAAA
The DNA here is from genome assembly GCF_904846035.1 of Psychrobacter aestuarii. Lineage (GTDB taxonomy): Bacteria > Pseudomonadota > Gammaproteobacteria > Pseudomonadales > Moraxellaceae > Psychrobacter > Psychrobacter aestuarii. The sequence continues at coordinate 1,053,209 of NZ_CAJGYT010000001.1, read as the reverse complement.
TGGCCCATTTTGCCAATAGGGGGGCGAACAATACCACACCGACTGTCGCGATAGTGGCACCAATAAAAGAACTAAACGCAGATAAAGACAGCGCAATACCAGCTTTTCCTTGCTTTGCCAAGGGATAGCCATCAAGCGTCGTCATAATGGCCGCAGCATCGCCAGGTACGTTGATAAGAATGGCAGAAATACGTCCACCGTATTCACAACCCAAATAAACCGCAGCCAGCAAAATCAGCGCACTCTCAGGGGGTAAACCAAGAGCAAACGCGAAAGGTAATAATATTGCCACACCGTTGATAGGGCCAAGACCCGGCAACATACCCACGATTGTACCAATAAAAGCGCCGATAAGAGCAATCAGTAAGTTTTGTGGGGTGGATGCGACAGCGAAACCATGCATTAAAAAATTAAAAGTATCCATGTTGGCTATCCTATAATCCCTGATAATATTCCGAGTGGCAAAATGACATCTAGACCTAAGTCAAATAGAGCATATAAGGCAACACTGACCACAACTGAAAAAATAAGGGTTTTAAGTGGAGGGCCTGCAAAAAGTAAGCCGACTGCAAAAAACATCAAAATGGTCGCAACAATAAAACCTAATGGCTCAAAAATAAGGCTGTAAACCAATAAGGCAAGGGTACAAAGCAGCAAGTTTTTGATGATGGGTTTGCTTAATCCCAAATCAATCGGCTTAGTAAATCGTGCTGGACGAAAAGCGACGACTAAAGCCAAAAACGCCAACAAGCCAAAGATTAAAATAGGATAAGGACGAGGACCAATTGGATCATAAGCAATGGGTGCAACATACCCAATGGCTAAATAGACTAGGAATAAACTTACTAGCGCCATCAGCCCAGAAAATACACGTTCCATTGTCATAAGGAGCGCTCCTTGAATTATGGGGAAAAAAGGCTGACAGATAGGTATTCTGCCAGCCTTTAGAAATACCAAACACATCTAAGATTTAATAAATAAGGGTATTAAACCTTAATAGAGTAGTTATTTGGCTTCAGTTGCAGCCCCAGTCAGACCGTATTCAGCAGACAACTCACGCAGCTCGCCAGTACGCTTGTACACATACTGCTCAAGCTCTTCGCCAGTCATAGAGAAAGGGAGTAGCTCTTGTTGCTCACGTAGCTCAGCGAATTTAGGATCAGCAAGCATGGTGTCAAAGCTTTGCTTCCACCAGTTGTAAGCACTGTCGCTGACGTCTGGACCCATGTAGTAGCCACGGATAACTGGCCAAACCACGTCATAACCTTGCTCTTTTGCGGTTGGCAATTCGCCAAGACTGCCTTCTAAACGCTCATCCGCGAATACCGCAAGTACGCGCAGTTTGCCTGCGTTAACTTGTGGCATCAGCTCAGCAATACCCGAGCTGACGACTGTGACGTGATTACCCATAACCGCAGTCATCGCTTCACCGCCGCCTTCCATCGCGACATAGGTCATGTCTTTTGGATCAATGCCAGCGGCTTTTGCTAAAATGGCGGTTTGTAGCCAATCTTGACCACCCACGCTACCACCTGCCCCAAAGCTGATAGATTTTGGATCTTTTTTGAGCGCTGCGACCAAATCATCGAGGTTTTTCATGGGTGAATCGACGTTAACGGCAACGGCACCATAATCCGTACCTACGCCTGCAAGCCAGCGTACGTCTTTTTCAGTGAACTGACCAAATTTGCCTTGAGACAAGTTCAAGATTGAACCAGTAGAGAAGGCGACAATGGCATCTTCATTCGCGCGGTCGTTAGCAACGATTTTGTTGTACGCCACAGCACCAACGCCACCTGGCATATAGGTAACACGCATTGGACTTTTGATAATACCTGTGTCTTTCAAACCACTTTGTGCAAGCTTACAGGTCAAATCAAAGCCGCCGCCTGGCTTGGCAGGTGCGATACATTCAGGGCGAGAAGGACCTTCAAAAGCGCTTTGATCAGCACTTGCACTGGCATCTCCAGCGGTCTCATTGGTGTTGCTGGCGTTGTTACACGCAGTTAGGGAAAGTACAGATAGGCTGAGCGCCAGATAAGATAGTTTTTTCACACTACACTCCTTGTGTGTTAATCACGCTACAATAAGAAAATGGATATGCCAACTTCAAATAATGTCTGACATTACTCGTTAAGTCGCATCAGCGCCCAAAAGGCATGCATCTGTGAGATATCGTGTTGTAAATCAGGGCGCTGGTAACACGAACACAGCAAGCAAACATCAATGATAGTAAAAGACGATGTGTGCTTTATCTATAAATAAGATATGCAGTGAGGTGACTGGTATATTCAGAAGAAATATACTCATAGAAGCATTAAATAAGATGACCGTTTTGCTTCCATGCATCAAAAAAACCAGCATCTCTTGGCGGATTATGGAATAAAAACAATACGAAAACAAGTGGATGGTAAGATATTTATATAAATATATATATGTTTATGCTCAAAATGAACAAAAGTCAGGATAAGCGGTAGACACTCCCTGACTTTATAAAAAGCGTTAGAAACGGCTTATGGCGTGATAAAAGACTGATGGCGGTGATTGCCCTCGTCATCGACCAAACTGTTAAGATAATCTTCGGTGTGCTGCTGCCATTGCTGGTGCGCCTCGGTCGATATGTGCGCGGTCAAGCGCTGCCAACGCAAGTAAATCAGCCATGTGTTTAGCACATCGCTTTCACAATACGTGGTCAAGGTTTGCCAATCACCAGCGGCGACCAGCGCGCCCACCATGCTTCCGTCAACATCTGTTTTGCCTGGCAGACCATACAGACTGGCCACCACGTCCATAGATTGGCGGGGACTGGCACCAAATTGGCTAAAACGATCCATCAAATCCAAGTGCCGACTGTGGTAACGATTGACATAATTGTTAAAGCGCATGTCGCGCACGGTGTCGCCTTCTTCAAACAACAAAGGCACGCTCAAATCGTAGAGCATGGCGCGGTACATCAACACAGGCATGTCAAAGCCTGAGCCATTCCAGCTGACCAATTGCGGCAGCTCGCCAAACGATTCAAAAGCGCGGAAAAACTTACGCAGTATCTCGCGCTCTGAGAGGTGCTCGGCGCTGAGTGAAAACAGCTTAATATCGCCATTTTTGACATACAGCGCCGAGATGCAGACGATACGCTGCAAAGGCGTACGCATAAAGTCGTGACCAGCTTCTTGTACGCGTAAGGACTGTAAAGCACTCAGCGCATCCTCGTCGTTTAACGCGGCAAGCTCAGGATAAATGCGTTTTGCGGCATCAATATCGGCAATGGTCTCAATATCAAAGACCAGCACGGGATCATAAGGCAAATTGTGGCTCATCAAAGCCTCCTAAAATCTACGAAAACCAGCAAAAAATCCATCAATCCTCGATGCCAAACAGTCCCGTTGACAAGTAGCGATCGCCGCGGTCACAGACGATAAAGGCAATCACCGCATCAGGATTGGCAGTACCGATTTGCATCGCCGCCCACGCCGCAGCACCCGAGGAGACGCCAGCAAAGATGCCTTCGCTACGCGCCAGCTTACGCATGTAGCGTTCGGCAACGCTTTGGTTGACGTCCATCACTTCATCGACCAGCTCGGCATCAAAAATACCAGGCATATACGCGGCAGGCCAGCGGCGGATACCTGCGATAGAGGCGTCTTCATCAGGCTGAAGACCAATGATTTTCACATCAGGGTTTTGCTCTTTTAAGTAGCGCGCGACCCCTGAAATCGTCCCTGTGGTGCCCATGGAGCTGATAAAATGGGTGATGCGTCCTTCGGTCTGTTGCCACAGCTCAGGACCTGTAGTCAGGTAATGCGCTTCTTTATTGTCATCATTGTTAAACTGATCGAGCACGATACCCAAGCCGTCCGCTTGCATTTGTAGCGCCTGATCGCGCGCCGCTTCCATACCTTCATCGACCTCAATCAAGATTGCGCCGTAAGCCTTCATAGCGTCTTTGCGCTCTTGGGTGGAGTTGGTCGGCATCAATAGGGTGATGGGGTAGCCGCGCATGGCTGCGACCATGGCAAGGGCGATGCCTGTATTGCCACTGGTGGCCTCAATCAAGGTGTCGCCTGGCTTAATATCGCCGCGTTTTTCGGCTTGATAAATCATATTAAAAGCGGCGCGGTCTTTGACTGAGCCAGCTGGGTTGTTGCCCTCGAGCTTGGCCAATAGCTGTGTGTTGGGGCTGATGTTTTCTTCTTCGGGCAGTCGGCGAAGTCTGACCAGTGGTGTTTGTCCCACACAATCAGCAAGCGCTGTGGTTTGGGTAATAAAGTTGGCACTGGTGGTGACATGAGACGACATAACGCATCCTTGATTGTTTTCATAGACAAAAACCAAGCCGCCGCGCCAAAATGAGTGCCGCGCCCGCTGTCTTTGTGTGAATGGGAAAATAGGGTACAAAATGGCGGTATTATAGCATTTTGTGGCTGGCTGCGCGTATCTGTACATGGGCGATATGCCGCTTTACTGTTAAAATGGCTCAAGGTTTTATTCTTACTCTTCGATGGCAAGCCGCACGGTCGCCATCGGCACATCGGTGATATGCATGGCTTACAAAAAGCGCTTTGATACCAGTACGGCGTACGGACAGTTGATTTTATTGGTGTTTTTACCCATCTGTGTGCTCGCAATGGTGGGCGGGCTGTTGGTATTTCATGAGACCATGCGCGCCAGTGACTCCGAGCAGCAAGCGCTTGCTGAGGCGGTATTGATTCGCTACAAGCCAATGGCCACCGAGCTGATACCGACGTTATTGGAGCAAGAGCGTCAGCAGCGTCAAGACAACCAAGGCACGGTCGAGGACATCGTTGACAAGCGCAGCTCGCAGCCCACTCAAGGCAGCAGCCTAAAAGACACCCAAATCCTACTCTCCAATCAGCCCACAGAATATTACAGCAACAGCTTGGGCTATATGGTGAGCAGTGCGCCCAACCTTGGCAACATCGTCGCGCCCGTGCCGCAAAATATGGCGAGCGCCGACAGCAGCGATGGGCGCGCGGATACGGACAACCCGCCGACAGGTGCGATTGGCAAGCTGGTGATGATACGTGACAAACTGAGCCGCATGCAGTCCGAGCAGCATGTGCAGCGAATCGCCATCATCCGTGAAAACAATCAAGTACTGGCGACGGTCGGCTACGGCATCAATGAAACGTGGCCAATGATTGACACCAGTACCCACTTTTTGTCGCAAAGAAGCACGCCCATTGGCACAGCGTATGGCAGTTTTTTGGGCGAGTTTGAGGGTCAGCGGCTATGGCTACTGATTGATATGGACAATGAGCCGCTGTATATCGCGCGTTACCGCATCGCCATGGCGCTGATGGTGACGGGTCTGTTTACTATCTTAATTTTATTATTAAGTCTAAATATCTATGCCAAGCGCTGGATTGCGCCTATTTATGAGCTGCGATTGCAGTTGCAGCGCACCAATGTGGACAATCTATACAAGCCCATTCCTGTTGAGTCCGATGGCGAGCTGAACTTATTACAACAAGACTTGGTCAAGACGCTGCGCCGCTTACACAGTAGCTTTCAAGAGCTCAAAAGCCATGCTGAACAAACCGAAGACGACTTGCGTCTGGCGTTCGATGAGATGGAAATGCAAAACATCTCTATCCGTAACGCGCGCGATGCGGCCATCTCAACCAGCCAAGCCAAATCGGCATTTTTGACCAACATCAGCCATGAGCTGCGCACGCCACTAAACAGTATTGATGGTTTTATTAACCTTTTGGCGCGCCATGGCGAGCTGAATCCTGAGCAGGATTTGTATGTGCAGACCATTCGCAAATCCTCGGCTCATCTGTTGGCACTCGTGAATGATGTGCTGGATTTTTCAAAAATTGAGGCAGGCAAGCTGGTGCTGGATCAGCATGAGTTTGATTTGTATGACACCATTTATGATGTGGTCGATATGCTCTCGCCTGTGGCGGCAGAAAAAGGGCTGCGCATGGCGGTGATGTTTTATAACGATGTGCCGATGCAAATCGTGGGCGATGCGCTGCGCCTCAAACAAATCCTCACCAACATCGTCGGTAATGCGATTAAGTTTACGGACACAGGCGAGGTGGTGGTGCGTGTGAGCCTCGATGACCATCAAGACAACTGCCTGATGATCAGTGTGCAAGACAGCGGCAAAGGCATCTCACCTGCCGACCAAAACAGCCTGTTTCGCAGCTTTAGCCAAGGCGACCCGTCAATCACGCGTCAATATGGCGGCACGGGATTGGGTCTGGTCATCTCCAAGCAGCTGGTGCGCTTGATGGGCGGGGACATTGGCTTTTATGACAATGCGCAAGAAAACATTGCCAAACAAGGGGCGACGTTTTGGTTTCGTATGCCCGCGCATGTGGAAGTCTTGGATGTCGCAACAGGTGCCAGCATTCCGCCGCCTGTCTTAGCGCCGCTAGCACACAGTAGTGATACCTTTAATATGTTGGTGTGGATCAATCACAATGCCTCGCGCCAAGTGCTGGGTGCCAGCCTGCAAAGCCTGCCTATCCGTATCACGCAAGCCAATTCCCTGCCAGGGATGTTGCAGTCGCTCAAAGAGCAGGGCAACGACTGGGATTGGGTGATTGTCGATACCGATACCCAAGATGACATGATGGCGCTGCTTAAGCAAATTCGCCTGCATTATCAAGGAAAGCTCGGCGTGTTTGGCTATCAAGTCAGCGCCAATCAAAGCCTGCTTGGGCGCTATCATGCCAAGATGCTCTATGAGCCACTCGATAAGCGCCAGCTGTACGCCATGCTAGATACAGCACGCAGTAAAAGTGTGGCACCAAGTACGCCGCGCTGGGAAGGGGTGACGGTATTGGCGGTCGATGACCACCTGCCCAATCTGTTGGTACTGGATGCGCTGTTAAGTGAACTCGGTATTCAAGTCATCACCGCCAACAGTGGCTTTGAGGCGATTGAAATCGTTAGTAAAGCCTATATCGAGCATCAGCAAGGCACGCCGCAGGCAAATGGCAAGCAAAAAACGGCTTTGCCCAAAGCCGAGCTGCGCCAGCAAGACCGTGCAGCGGGTAGCATCGACGCGATACGTGTGCCAAGTGATGGCATTGACCTAATCTTTATGGACATTCAGATGCCGCGCATGTCAGGGCGTGAGGCGGCGGCGCAAATTCGCAATATCGAAAGCGGCGAGCAGCGCATACCCATCATTGCCTTGACCGCGCACGGTCTGTCTGATGAGCGCGACAAGCTGATGACCAGTGGTATCGATGATTATGTGGGCAAGCCCATCAGTCAGCCGCAGCTACTGCAAGTGCTACAAAAATGGCTGGGACGCACGAACAGCTTTGAACACGGTGCTTCAAGCGAGTCGGCCATCAATGCCGCTGCCCCGATGGCGCAGCACGTCACTGAAACCAAACTTGCGCGCCCCTCATCACTAAAAAAAATCCGTGATGACTACGTACAAGGCAGCAAAACGCCGCAAAACACCGCTGACCAAGCAAACACAGAACAGACTGCTGCCGACACGAGCGCTGCGCCTCAACAGCAAAGCTTGGCCATCTTGGACTGGGAAGACGCGCTGATGCGCTCGGCGAACAAGCCTGACTTGGCCAGTAAGCTTTTGACCATGATGATTGAGAGTGTGGACGATGAAAAAGAAGCGCTCGCCCGTGCGTGGCAAACGCATGACCGCGCGCAACTGGGGCAAATCGCGCACCGCATTTTGGGCGCCAGTCGTTACACTGGCGTGCCTGAGCTGCGCTTTGCCAGTCAAAACTTAGAGGATAAGTGCTTGCTGAACACGCAGCACACCACAGCGGTACAGTTTGCCATGCTTGCCCCTTATTATGACGCCTTGCAGCAAGCGCTCGATAACCTAAAAGCAGTTGATTTGGTAGCCATTCAGCGCCTGTCTTCGCATCGCTTGAGCGAGCATGAGATGACGTGGAAGATGATTTGATGACTTTCTATATCTTGTTACCATTCACTACTAGTACACGTTTATACATCCGCGCCACAATAGGTGTCAGTGCGCCATCATACATCCTCCCTTTTTTGGCCTATCGCAAACGCTAAGCGTGTCGCCAAAGGCAGCGCTTTATTTGCTTGGGGTTTGGGTCATTATTATAAGGGAAGAATATGCATCTGCATCCAGTCGCAACCTATCGATATAAAACCCTACAGCTGCATATCCACGCAGATATTGTCACCGTTACTTTGTATCGTCCTGACAAAAAAAATGCGATGAGCATTGAAATGATGAACGAGCTGCTCCAAGTAGCGGAGCACCTGCGCAAAGACAGAACGCTGCGCGCGGTCATCTTAACGGGGACAAAAGACAGCTTTTGCTCAGGCATCGACCTTGGGGATTTGAACCAACCCAAACGCCAAGCATGGATAGCGTGGCAGCTGATAAAACCGACACGCAGCTTGTTTCAGGCGGTGTGTTTGGTCTGGCGAGAGCTGCCCATGCCAGTATTGGCGGCGCTCTCTGGGCACTGCTTAGGTGCAGGACTACAGCTGGCGCTTGCGTGCGATGTGCGTTTTGCCCATCCAGAGGCAAAGTTTGCCATTATGGAAGGCAAGTGGGGCTTGGTTGCGGATATGGGACTGAGCCGAACCGCCATCGGTACAGTGCGTTTGGATGCGCTCAAGGCGCTTGCCATGAGTGCGGATATCTGTGACGCACATGCTGCGCTAGATTGTGGGTTGATAACTTACATTAGCGCCGACCCTTTAGATGCCGCAAATGACTTGGCCGCTGCTATCGCGAACCGCTCACCAGATGCGGTGCAGGCGAGCAAGGTGCTGATGAATGGAATGTATCCTGCTTCAGGGGTCACTCTATATCGCGAAAAGCTGTGGCAGCTTAAATTGCTGCTGGGACGCAATCGCCCGCGCGCGCAGAAAAAAGTCAAAGACAGTAGCGTGAGCTTTGCGCCGCGCCAGTGGTAGCACAAGATTATCTTGAGGGACACCACGTCTCATTGATTGCCAAATCTCGCCTTTAGCACCCTATACATAAAGCGCGCTCATCTTTTAATGACGGATGGGTACGCGCATAACCGCCATACAATAACCATTTGTCGCGTGCCTAAAAGGTGCGCGCTGGGCGGCTTGTTTTTTATTTTAATACTCACAAAATCTACGGTTGTACCTATGTCTGCTTCAAAACCCACCCCGCCAAACCCCGCTGACCGCGTGCGTTCTTCTGAGCTGCCCGTTGCATGGATTATGATGCTTGGTCTTATGGTTGCTATTGGTCCGTTATCGATAGATATGTATCTGCCCGCGCTGCCCGCGATGGCCGAAAGCTTTGATGTACCCACCGCATTTATTGCCAACTCGGTACCCGCGTACTTTTTAGGCTTGGTATTCGGTCAGCTGTTTTATGGTCCATTTAGCGACCGTGTTGGGCGCGTAAAGCCGTTATACATTGGCATGAGCTTGTATGTGGTCGCCTCATTGGTCTGTGCTACCACCAACAATGAATATATCTTATTCGTAGGTCGTACGGTACAGGCCTTGGGCGCTTGCGTTGGCGCTGTGGTTACGCGCGCGGCTATCCGTGACCGTTTAAGCGCACGCCAGACGGCAAAAGCCTTTTCGATTATGATTTTGGTGATGGGTCTTGCGCCTATCTTGGCACCGCTGCTTGGCGCGCAGTTTTTGGAATTTTTTAGTTGGCATTCTATCTTCTGGTTTTTGACAGGGTTTGGGGTATTAAACTTACTGCTGACCAAGTTTTTCTTTAAAGAAACCCTGGCGCCTGAGAATCGCAACGTACGCCCTGCCAAAGAAGTGCTGAGTCAATATTGGGACTTGTTAAAAGACCCTACCTTTAACTATCCTGCCATCGGTGGTGGTCTGTTGATGGGCGCGATGTTCGTCTACATCAGCGCCGCCTCAGAGCTGCTGATGGATGGCTATGGCATCTCAGCGCAGCAGTTCAGCTGGGTGTTTGGGGTCAATGCCGCTGGATTCATCGCTTTAACACAGCTGAACCAATGGTTGACCAATCGTTTTCGTATTCTGAGCTTACTGCGTTTTGGCGCTATGGTACAGGTGGTTGCCTCAGCAGGATTGCTCGTACTGGGCGTTGTCTTTGGTAGCGGTGCATGGCTGCCTTTGGTCTTGGTGTGTATCTTCTTTTGTATTGCAGGACTGGGACTGACGCAGCCGAACGCGTCAGCCATCGCACTGGCGTTTCAAAAGCGCCGTGCGGGTATGGCCAGTGCGCTGCAAGGCTCGCTGATGTTTTCTGTCGGTATTTTTGGTGGATTGTTGTTGAATCTGTTTGCCGTCAATCCTGTCTTAAAGCTGGGCATTACCATGTTTGCCTTGATGGGGCTTGGCTGTCTGCTGGTGTGGAGAATAGACAAAAATTTAAATTTAGACGATGCTGAATAGCTCCGACTCAGTTGTTAAAAGCCCTATTTCATAAAGGGCTTTTTTATGTCTAGTGTCTAGTCATCACTTGATTTTTCAAAGCAGAAGTGCATGTTCGTTGTACATATTACCATGTTGCAAGAGGGCTGGAGCAGATTGAAACTCAAAGATAACTCCTCTCGTTTCGGTTTCTCTAATGTCAGACTCAATTTTTTAGAAGAAAATGAAAACTTTGCTCTCCATGCATCAATATCGTATCAATGATGTGCTAACAAAGGTATTGCAATACAAAAGTTTGACACGTATTATTTACTTTAGCTTTATGTAAACAAGTCTTGCGAAAATATTGCTTTATCTTACTAAGTCATTATTTTTGCACTGCATACTAACATTACTTTCCAAGGATGGATTATGAAGCAACTTTACCGGATACTCCCACTTGTATTGGGCGTTGGTATGGTAGGCTGTAACAATGCCAACCAGCCAGAAACTACGGCTAATGACAGTTCTCAAGAACAAGCCAAAGATACATTCGTCAGCAGTCTGCCTGATGATGCCCCTGTACTCAAAGTTGCCACGACAGGTAACCTAGCACCTTACTCAATGCAAGATGATTACGGCAATATGCAAGGTATCGATATTGATATCATTCGCGCTATTGGCGAAGATCAAGGCTTTAAAGTCGAGTTTTATAAAGAGACGTGGCAGGAGCTGTTTGATAGTGTTGCCTCGGGTGAGCGAGATTTGGCTATTTCTGGTATTTCTTACAATGACGAGCGTAATGAAAAGTATGGCCTATCTATGCCGTACTATTTTAACCCTTCCGCTATTATGTACAAATCAGGCGAGCATCAACTCAATACATTAAGTGATTTAAAGGGATTGCGTGTCGGTGTTCTAGAAGGCGCTAAGCAGGCAGCTCAGATGGAAGCTGTTGGTGGGCAAGAGAGTATAACTGGATATGCAACAGGGTTCTTACTGTATGAGAACCTAGTACAAGACAACATCGATGCCGCGCTGCTCGATGCGCCAATCTTACAATATACGGCCAAAAACCACCCAGAATATAAATTGACTGTAGTGCCATACGAAAAAGCGTCTGAACCAACCTCGCAATCAGTGATATTGATGGCTAAAGACAATGAGCAATTGATCAATACTATCAATCAAGGTATTGCCAACATAAAAAATACGGACGCTATTCAGAAAAGTGAAGAGCGCTGGATTGGTAGTGCATCACAACCACTCGACAGTACGCCTAAAGCCACTGAACAAGCAAATTAAAATACGACTGACACGTCCGTACCATATAGCAGACCTCTTGCAAAATCGCCGACCTGATAGTGCTTTTTTATTGATTGAGTAAGAGGTCTAATATAGTAGGTAAACATCATTATGGCATCACTGCTTTTAGCTCTTGCGTGACTTAGTAAAGTCACAGTCCATGATTTTTTATCCTTACCATATTTGTATATAGCTGTAGATATTACCTTGCATGCCTGACTTTTCTAGCGCCTCCTCTATCATGTACAAATCAAATGAGCGTCAACTCAGTATACGACGTACTTTAAAGCGCCGTATAGATTGGCAAGTATGCTAAAAGGTTGGCTTATGCGCCCTGTCGGTATATTCGGTGACTTGTCCTTAGCTCTATTTAATATCACTTTTGTATTAAAGCTATGCATCCCGATGTTTGTATCGGTGAATTGCCGTTTGGTTCGTGTCGACAAAACCTTGAATCCGAACGATACCAAATAATGTCTATAAAAATAACCATAAATAAAATAAGGGATTATAGATTATTAAAGAAACATAAGTCTGTGAAAATGCAAATAATTGATTCTAAAAAGAGATAAAGTTGTTTTAAACAAACAATAGTTCTATAAGTTGTTGATAATCAATACTATTCATTTGTAATGTCTATGCAGTCATGAATGAAGCATTAGATAACAATTGCATTTCTTAGATTGCTTCAGTATTATTCGGTGTAACTGTATGTAATAAGTACGCCTTTTATTTGTCATTTAATCTTACAGCTTTGTAAAAAGCTATTTGTAGATGATATTTAAAGAATTTCACGAAGTAGCAAGGATGTGCCATGAAACAGCTTTACCGAATACTCCCACTTGTGCTAAGCGTTGGTATGGTTGGATGTAGCAATACCAACCAACCAGAAACCGCCGCTGATAAAGGTACTCAAGAAAAAGGTCAGGATACCTTTGTTAGCAGCTTGCCAGCAGACGCTCCTGTATTGAAAGTTGCAACCACAGGTACAACGCCGCCATTTTCGTTTCAGGATGATTACGGCAATATGCAAGGTATTGACATTGATTCAATACGTGCCATTGGCGAAAAAGAAGGTTTCAAGGTCGAGTTCTACAAAGAAGCATGGCAAGACATGTTTGATAGTGTAGAGTCGGGCGAGCGTGATATAGGAATTGCAGGCATTTCTTACAACGATGAGCGTGCGACAAAATACGGCTTGTCTGAACCGTATTACTTTAACCCTGCTGCTATTATGTACGCTAAAGACAATTTAGCTATTAACAGCTTGGCGGATCTACAGGGTAAAAATGTCACAGCAATGGCGCAGTCTAAATCTTATAACCATGTAGAACAAATGGGTGGTTATAAGACGCTAAACAGTCAGCCAACAGCCTTTTTATTGTATGAAGATTTAGTGCAAGGCAAAACGGATGCTATCTTACATGACTTACCAATTCTTCAATACACTGCCAAAAACCATCCTGAACATAAAGTAAACATCGTTGCTTATGAAGGTGCGGACAATCCTGCCGCGCAGCAGGTCATTCTTATGGCAAAAGGCAATGATGAACTGATTAATAAAGTCAATAACGGTATTACCAAACTAAAAGCAGATGGAACATTTGCAAAAATTGGTGAACGGTGGCTTGGTGATCAAGACGCGGCAGCCTCTAAAAATGCTACGCCAACCAGTAAAGAAGGAGCGTAATCATGGCGATAAATACTGTAAATAACGGTCGTTACCGTGGTCTGATTATCTCGATTGCGCTGTTTTTATCGCTAATTGCAGCGCTTTTGGCATTCACCTTTTATACTTCAAGCTTGCTTGAGCGTAATACGGTTTTGATTGACCAAACCAACCAAGTTGCCAACAGCGCGCAATCGGTAATTAAGGATTTGTTCGATTTAGAAAGCAGCTATGGTGAAGATACTAACTCACCGCACATTCAACGCGTACTTGAGCGTTTGGAAGAAAATACCAATTTGATTAACCAATCTATCGGTCAAATCGGTACGGGCGGTACGATTACGGTTGATGGCAGTAATTATACCTTGCCAACTATTAGTGGTGAGGCGCAGCAAAACTTGCAAGCTGCTGATGAGCAGTGGAAACTGTTAGAGCCACGTATTCAGGCATACTTAAAGGACGCTGATAACGTCATGGTCAGCTCTGCGGATGAACTGACTCAGGCAGTTGAGCAGGCAAAGACCTCAAGTCTTTTGATGAACGAATCACTTGAAGGTTTGACGAATGACGTTTTCCTTGATGCCGAGCGTCAAGCACGTACCATTCGTTTGATTCAGATTTTGGGTGTTGCGGCCATCTTGGGCTACTTCCTAATCTTCATCTTCTTCTTCGTACGTCGTCTGCGTGAAAGTGATGCCGAAGTACTCGAAGCCCGTCGCGAAACCGAAGAGATTCTAGAGACCGTAAACACGGGTCTGTTCCTATTGGACAAAGACCTGAACATCGGTCAGCAGCACTCGCGCGCGCTTGAAGGTATTATCGGTACCAAAAAATTGGCTGGCGAAAACTTTGCGCAGGTACTGCGTGGACGCATCTCAGACAAAGACCTGTCGACCACCCGTCAGTTCATTGAGCAGCTGTACAACCCACGTGTGAAAGAAAAGCTGGTTGACTCACTAAACCCGCTACACAAGGTCATGCTACACAACACCTCAGGTGAGCAAAGCTCAGACAGCCGCTTCTTGGACTTTAAGTTCTCGCGGGTTTATGAAGGCAAAGACATTGAGCGTATCTTGGTCAACGTAAGTGACGTCTCTGACGCGGTATTGCTTGAGCAGCGCCTAGAAAAAGAACGTGCGCAGAACGACATGCAGATTGAGATGTTGACCACCATCTTGAACGTAAATCCAAAAGTGATTAACGAGTTTATCAGCAACACCAAGATCAACATCGAAAAAATCAACAACATCCTAAAAAACCCAGGCAGCTCGCAGTATGAGCTTGAGAACAAACTCAAAGCGATTTATCGCGAAATGCACAGTCTAAAAGGTGAAGCCTCAGCACTTAAGCTGCACAGCTTTACTAAGATTGCCTCAGAAGCAGAAGACAAACTGTACGCACTACAAAATCAGGGCAAACTGTCGGGTAATGACTTCTTGCCATTGACCGTACAGCTCGATGAGTTGCTCAGCCTATCAAACACCATTGAAAGCTTGGGTCATCGTATCAACCATTCAGCCCCAGCGGCGGCTGCGACAGCCACTACCGCAGCGGCGGCAACAGCGGCGAGTACAAGTGCGGCGCCTGTGCATGAAACGATCAATGAAAGCATTGATTTGAATGACGATGGTCAAGACCACCTATACGCTTATTATCAAGATTTCGCGCGTGAAATTGCGGCGCGTCAAGGCAAGCAAATCAAGCTTAGCAGCGAAAGCCTAAAAAATATCCGTATTCCGCAGCACCTGAACAAAGCGGTAAAAGAAATCAGCATCCAATTGCTGCGTAACGCTATTGTGCATGGGGTTGAGTCGCCATCTGTACGTATGGGTCTGGGCAAACCTGCAGCCGGTAACATCGATTTGACCATGGAAAATAACGATAAAGATTTCGTGATTACCATTCAAGATGACGGTCAAGGCATCAACTATGATAATATCCGTGACCGTCTGGTAACGTTGGGTCGTTATAGCGCCGACGAAGCGCGTGAGCTTGAGCGCGGCCAGCTACTCAGTGCGCTGTTCTCATCAGGATTCTCAACCAAAGAATCAGCAGATGAAGACGGTGGACGCGGTGTCGGTCTAGACATCATTAAGGCACAAGTCAAAGAGTATGACGGTACGCTCAATGTCAATAGCGAGCTTGGTAAAATGACGCGCTTTGTGATTACCCTGCCAAACGCTTAAATTAAGGATGATGGATAAACTATGTATAAATTAATGATTGTTGATGATTCTAATATCATTCGAAACCGTATTCAGCGCGCCTATGACTCAGGCAAGTTCACCTTGGTCGCCACCGCGACCAGTGGGGTGGCAGCGCTTGAAAAATTCAGTATTCACCGTCCTGACGTTATCACTATGGATTTGACCATGCCACAGATGGATGGTCTTGAATGTATCGAAAAAATTATTGCCCAAGATCCTGAAGTGCGTATCTTGGTTGTGTCGGCATTATCGGATAAAGCCACAGGTATCGAAGCGCTGTCTTTAGGTGCCAGCGGCTTTTTATGCAAGCCGTTTTCTGAAGAAGAGCTGGTTGATGCTTTAGAAGAATTGATGCAAGACTAACCGTATCCACGGATTATAGAGGCGATTATGAAAGAAAAGAAACTTCAGATTTTTTTAGACATTATTACCCGTTACTTCCAGCAGTTCGGTGGCGAAGAGTTACAAGTAGACACCCCTTATCTGTTAGAAAATGAGCAGCCTAAAGTACACGACTATACCGGCGTGATTGGTATTTCAGGGGTACAAAAGGGTGTGGTGTATTTTTCATCAACCCGTGAGTTGCTCAATTGTATTTTGGACAATATGGGCGAGTCTGACAAAAGTGAAGACAACCTTGTTGATTTGGCAGGCGAAGTGGCCAACACCATCGCGGGTAATGCGCGTACTGAGTTTGGGGCGACCTTTCACATCTCAGTACCATTTGTGTTCAAAGGCTCACCACAGAGCATCATTTTGCCCAAAAATGAGCGTTCGTTTATCATTCCTGTGACTTGGAAATCGCGAGTCGGGGAAATTGTGGTATGTTTGCAAGACTAAGTGACACGTGCAATGTGTCAGGACGATAAGATATTATGGTTAAAGTAGAAAAGTTAGGGGTGTTCTTAAGCTCCATCAGCGCATTTTTTTCGCAAATTGATGACAGTCCTGTTGCTTTAGATACCCCTTATCTAAACAGCAACAAATCGGCCATCGGCTATGATTATAGCGGTGTGATTAAAATCTCAGGCCCACTTGAAGGCTGCGTGTACGTGAGCGCACCGAGCATCATGCTGCGTGAGGTCATCACGGCGATGGGAGAGCCTGACTCTTCTATTACCATGATGAAGGACTTGCTTGGCGAAATGGCGAACACCATCTCAGGTAACGCGCGTACCGAGTTTGGTCCAGATTTTGTCATCTCGCCGCCCAACATCGTTGATGGCGCCCCAATCGCTTATCTGAGTAAAAACTACAACAGCTATATTACGCCCTTTAGCTGGCGTGGCTATGATGCGGTCATCGGCATCAGTGTCAACTAAGCTTTAGCGGATAGTCCTTATAAAAAACGGCGTGCAGACGCCGTTTTTTTGTGGGCGACAAAACCAATAAAGCACTAGAGCTTCATATTGGTTATGTGATAAAATACGCCGCAGCTTTGTATGTATATTTATTCATCACAGCCAAAGCACATTTTTGTAATTCCACCAACCAATGACACACATATCACGGCAAAAAACTGCTGGGTGTCTGCTGATTTGATTAATTTGCGCCTTGATGGGGCAGATGCGTATCGACAGATAGGCTGTTTTTGTGATGTGGAGGCATAACCCAACACAAAGGACATATTCCATGGCGAATCAAAACCCAACTCAAGTATCTATGCGCGACCTACTACAAGCAGGCGCTCACTTCGGTCACCAAACCCGTTTTTGGAACCCTAAAATGGGTCCATACATCTTTGGTGCGCGTAACAAGATTCATATCATCAACCTAGAGCACACCGTAAAAGCTTTCAACGAAGCGCTAAACTACGTAAACAACCTAGCCAGCAAGAAAAACAAAATCTTGTTCGTTGGTACTAAGCGCGCAGCAAGCAACATCATCCGTGAACAAGCCGCACGTGCTGGTATGCCTTACGTTGACCATCGCTGGTTGGGTGGTATGTTGACCAACTGGAAAACCCTACGCCAGTCAATCAACCGTCTAAAAGAGCTTGAAAAGCAAGCAGAAGACGGCACCTTTGCTAAGCTAACCAAGCGTGAAGCACTAGAGCGTACTCGCGACATGGAAAAGCTTGAGCGTTCACTGGGCGGTATCAAAGACATGGGCGGCTTACCAGACGCTATCTTCGTTGTTGACGTTGACCACGAAGCGATCGCTATCAAAGAAGCTAAAAACCTAGGTATCCCAGTTATCGGTATCGTAGATACCAACTCAAACCCAGACAACGTTGATTACATCATCCCAGCGAACGACGATGCTATCCGTGCAGTAACCTTGTACGTCACTTCTGTTGCTGATGCAATCATCGCAGGTAAAGAGTACGCACAAACTCAAGCCAGCGGCAATGCGCCAGCTGAGCAAGAAGAAGTGGTAGAAGACGCTGAAGAAGCGCAAGCTGACCAGTAATCACACATAAGGCTGCCTGCGTTGCTACGTAGCGCCGCCTTTGTCAGTCAGATACGCGTAACACAGGCATGATGCAGGATGACTCGTCATGCCTTGTTCTTATGGGGTAGTGGCAATACTTTGCTGCGTCCCTGCGCTTATCGCTGATGTTTGGTACCATAACACCCAATTATTTTTTATATAACAATACTGAGGTAAATTTTATGGCACAAGTAACCGCCAAAATGGTAAAAGAATTGCGTGACCGTACTGGTCTTGGCATGATGGAATGTAAAAAAGCGCTAGAAGAGTCAAATGGTGATGTTGAAGTTGCCATCGACAACCTACGTAAATCAGGTCAAGCCAAAGCCGCTAAAAAAGCAGGCAACATCGCTGCTGACGGCGCTATCATCATCGCACAAAGTGGCAACAAAGCCTTGCTACTAGAAGTCAACTGCCAAACTGACTTCGTTGCAAAAGATGACAACTTCACCGCATTTGCTGAAAAAGTCGCTAACCTTGCTCTTGAAAACAACACCACTGACGTGAGCGAAATTGCTCAATTGCCATACGGCGACGGTCAGACTGTTGAAGAAGCGCGTGTATCATTGGTACAAAAAATCGGCGAAAACATCCAAGTTCGTCGTGCTGAGACTGTAGAAGGCGACAACCTAGCGTCATACCGTCACGGTATCCGTATCGGTGTTGTGGTTTCATACGAAGGCGGCAGCGAAGAGACTGGTAAAAACCTAGCCATGCACATCGCTGCATTCAACCCAGTAGCGGTTGACGACGAAGACGTTTCTGCAGACGTATTGGCACGTGAAAAAGACATCATCGAAGCCAAAGCAAAAGAATCTGGCAAGCCTGACAACATCGTTGAAAAAATGATTGAAGGTGGCCTACGTAAGTACCTAGACGAAGTAACGCTACTGCGTCAGCCATACGTTATGGACAACGACAAAAAAGTCGGTGACGTACTAAAAGCTGAAGGCGTAAAAGTACTTGGCTTTAAACGTCTAGAAGTTGGCGAAGGCATCGAGAAAAAGCAAGAAGACTTCGCTGCTGAAGTTGCTGCTGCTCAAGCATCAGCCAGCAAATAAGCGCAACACCCGCTTAAAAAAAACCCGCCATGATTGTGGCGGGTTTTTTTATGGGATACGGATTTTGCGGCTTTGTCTAAAGGCAATACGCGATTAGCGTAAGGCAGCGTACGCCTGATTGGCATTTGCATTCACATTGCTATAGCTGATACTGGCGTTGTTGTTACTGGTGCCGTAGCTGACGTTACGCAGCGATGAGGTCGGTGCATTGTTACTGGCGCTCATTGCGTTGCCGTAGAGACCTGCATCGGTTTTATACAGCGTGTGGTAGCGGCTCATGACGTTTTTGACGTAATTGCGTGTCTCTTTAAAAGGGGGAATACCGCCGTACTTATCGACATTGCCTTCGCCCGCGTTGTAGCCTGCAACCGCGTGCTCGACATTGCCATTAAAGCGGCGCATCAGCCAAGCGATGTATTTGGCAGAGCCTTCGATGTTTTCTGCAGGATTCCAAGGGTTGCTGACCGAAAAGCGGCGCGCGGTGGCGGGCATCAGCTGCATCAACCCTTGTGCCCCAACAGGCGAGCGCGCATTGGGATTAAAGGCAGATTCTGTATGCATCATCGCCTTCATCAATGCAGGGTCGACCCCGTGACGCGCCGCGGAGGCGCGGATATAGCTGTCATAGGCATCGCGGCTACGGCTACTGCTTGCGGTCGCATTGCTGTAGCTGTTGCTGCCGTAATTGCTACTATAGTCATTGTTGTTGCTGGCGTTGTTTTTGTAGTAGGTGACTTTGACTTGCTTGGTATATTTGCCAAAGTTGGTGCCTTTGGGGCTGACATTGGTCAGTAAGGCTTGACCCTTTTTGTCTTTATAGATATACATCTCGCCTGCAAAGGCGCTGACGGATAAGGCACTGAGGGTAAAAAGGGTTGAGAGCAGAAGACAAAGACGCGGGCGGGGCATAGCAGCATGTATCATAGTGGTATCACTTTTTATCAGAAGGTCGCAAATCACTGGGTTATCCATAGGTCAGCGGGTCGCTGTGATGCACAGCTGGGCAAAATCCGTGTGCCGATGACCAACAAAAATCACGAAAGGTACTTGCAGTAGATACAAAAGATAATAGTTGCTTACTATAGCACAAAATATCTGCTTGCCACATGATATTGCTCACAAAGCAGATATAATCCGCAATTATTTTGTAAAAATGGTATTTTTTAAATTAAATCAGTAAGTTATTGATAAAATTATCAAAATGCAATAAACACTATGACTACAATGCTGTCTATATTTTAAAAGCGGTATAACACAAAACGGACAAACCAGCGGTGATATTATACTTTGAGCAATCAATAAAAGTGAACAGTCGTACCGAGGTGATAGCGCGTAATATCAGGAGTATCAAATTAAGCTGGGCGCAATACGTCTGAATGATAAGCTATGATAATGACAAGGCGCTGACAAAAAAGGGCAGCCATACCGCCGTGAGCAGTCCATTCACCGCCAAGCCAAAAGCGGCATAACGCCCTGCGGTGGTACTGATTTGCCACGCCTCGACTGTGCCAAAGGCGTGCGCCGCAAGTCCCAACGCCAGACCTTTAGCACGGTCGTCATGAACGTTGGCAAATAAAAACTTGCCTAGCGTACCGCCCAGCAACCCTGAGATGATAATAATCAAGTTGGCCATCGCTAGCGGCGCGTGTATCAAACTTGCCACGCTAAGACCGATGGGTGTGGTCACAGAGCGCGTGGCAAAGGCCAAGATGGTGTCTACATTCAATGACAATAAGTAGGCGACGCTCATAGGCAGTAGCGCCCCGACCACACTGGCGGTCATTACAATCAGACTTAAGCGCTTGACGGGCAAGCCTTTAAAATCCATCGCTGCCAAAGGAATCGCCAGCAGTACCGTCACATAGCCGAGCAGGCGGTCAAACACAGGCTGCGCGGCGGCATAATAATGCGTATAGTCCCAGCCGAGTACCCATAAAAATATCAGTACCAAACCAATGGCGGTAATCACGGTCGGCAAGGCGGGCAGACGGCGCGACAACAGACGCGCGCTGATGTGCGCCATCAAGGTCAAGACAAAAGCGGCAATCACGGTCAAAAACATCACGACTGTCCTCGCTGTGGTGGGCGGGTCTGCGCAGAGGGAGTGTCTTTTAGACTGCGCTGCGCCAAATGTGCCAGCCCCCACATGGGCAGTAAGGTGCTGATAATCACCGTGGCAAGTACCGCCCACAGCTCATTGCCCATCGACAGTAAGATGATACCCGCGCCTGCCGATACGGGCAAAAAAGCAAAACCGCTATCGACCAATAAAACATTACTGGCACCCGTCAGCCAGCTGGGCAAGCCGCGCCGCCAGCGCCACAGCATCAGTAAAGCAAACATCACCACCATGCCGACAATGTTGGCCGCCTTATCGATACCGAGCGCTGAGCAGATAAGTACCGCTGATTCGCGCACCAGTATGACCAATGCTAAGGTAATGACAATACCTGCCCAGCGTGGTAAGGCGGTGGCGGCTTGGGTGGTCATAATGTGTCCTTGCGGATAAGAGAGGCGGCGAGTACGTATAGGCAAAACCTGCCGCATGATGACGTATCACGGGTACGGATAACAAGGATTATAACGCTGAGCGCGGCAGGCATAAACCCCAGTGCCGCAATAAGCGGTGACGCTAAGGTTCGTCAGTATGCGCCGCTCCATGCTAACAAGGTGTTTTTCTTAAGATTATTCATGGCTTGGCAGGGCGATAAATTTTTAATACCGCGCATAAAAACGCGCTGCTTTTATAAGCAGCGCGTTTGGATGACAGTCAATCAAATAAGGATAGTGACACTCACGTCAAAGACACTCAGTCCAAAGACGCTTCGTCAAAGTCCGCATCTTCTAAAGGCGCCGTATCGGCATCGCTCGCGGCAGGAGTTTTTTGCTCAAACTCTTCAAGCTTGGGCATCAATAAGGTCGCCTGCGCTGCTGGCAGCACGTCTTTTGGCGACAGTCCTGCTTGCCCCAGCAGCTGCTTGAGCTTGTCACTTTGCAGACGGACGGTCAGATGCTCATGCCCCGTATCATCGTAGCTTTCTTTTTCGATGACGTTCAGCTCGTACAGCGCGTTTTTGAGCTGTCCTGCATCATACGGCAAGGTCAAATCAAAGGTCGTCAGCGTGCCTGTGAGCAGCTGCTGCACGGCAAGTGATAGCCCATCGATACCAAGATTGTCGCGTGATGACAGGTACACGCGGTTCGGCGTGTCTTTGTCCGCGTAGCCCACGTGTGGCGGCTCACCCGTTAAATCGATTTTGTTGTACACGTTTAAGACGGGCACATCGTTGTTAATCTCTGCCAGTACCGCTTTTACCGCGTTGATTTGCTCGTGCATGTCTTCACTTGAAGAGTCGATGACGTGCAGTAGCAAGTCCGCTTCTAGCGTTTCTTCTAGCGTCGCATGGAACGACTCGACCAGTTCGTGCGGCAAATGACGCACAAAGCCAACCGTATCCACGAGCACCACGCGCCCAACGCCCTGCCAATCCAAGCGGCGCAAAGTGGGGTCTAGGGTCGCGAACAGCTGGTCAGCGGCGTAAATATTTTCATCAACCAAGCGGTTAAACAACGTCGATTTGCCCGCGTTGGTATAGCCAACCAAAGAGATGGTCGGCACGTCTGACTTTTGCCGTTTGGCACGACCTTGGGCGCGGGTTTGTTTGACTTTATCGAGCTTGGTTTTGAGCTGATTGACGCGCGTTTGTAGCAAGCGGCGGTCAGTCTCAAGCTGTGTTTCACCAGGACCACGCAGACCGATACCGCCTTTTTGACGCTCCAAATGCGTCCAACCGCGTACCAGACGCGTCGATAAGTGGTTGAGCTGCGCAAGCTCGACCTGAAGCTTACCTTCATAGGTGCGCGCGCGCTGGGCAAAGATATCCAAAATCAAGCCCGTACGGTCAAGCACGCGGCACTTGGCAATCGATTCTAGGTTACGCTCTTGCGAGGGCGATAAGCTGTGGTTAAAAATCACAATGTCCGCATCGTGCAAGCGTACCAGCTCGGCAATCTCTTCTGCCTTGCCTGAGCCGACAAAGTACTTGGCATCAGGCTTTAAGCGCGAGCCTGTGACCAGTGCCAAACGCTGCGCGCCTGCTGAGTCGACCAGCAGCTCAAACTCGCCCAAATCGTCGGGGTCTTGCAATTGGCGGATGTCCAAATGAACCAAAATGGCACGTTCGCCGCCTTCATATCTGTCAAAATATTCCAAAAATAGTCACCTATGCTGATGTAATAAAAAGGGAAGTGAAAATACGTTATAAAAATAATAAAGGTTGGGGGATACGGCTATATATGTGGGCGCAATCACAGATATTAAAGGCTGACACTGCAATAAAGCACGACTGACGACAAAAATACCCATGAGCCTTGCAAGAAAGCGACGACAGGGCATAATGCTATGATGAACAAATTTTCATTGCGCGAATGAAGTTTGTTATACTGGCTGGGTTTTGATTCAGACGCGCAGCACCATGCTGCCGGGTCTGATATTTTTTATAGACGAATAATTAATAATGAGGGATAACAATGAGCCAACCTCGCTCAAGATTTTCAGTAAGACGCCAGCTGAACCGCGGCAAGCAAATCGCTGGTATGACCACCACGCTTGCGGGTGGCTTTCGCGCCGCCCAGCGCATTGGCTCATTTCGTGAGCCTGCGCGTGACAAGCTGCCACGCTACATTCAGATTTTTTGCCGCAAGATGGCAGGCTCGTTCGGGGTCGATGTGGTTGAGGTCGAACCAGTACCCCAGCATCACGGTCTGTGGGTGTCAAACCACGTGTCGTGGATGGACATTCCCGTCGTCGGTACGGTCAGCCCTGCGTTTTTCTTATCCAAAGCGGAGATTGGCGACTGGCCTGTATTTGGCAAGTTGGCACACGCGGCGGGCACGCTGTTTATCCAGCGCGGCTCAGGCGATGTCGGCTCGGTCAGCTCACAGATTGCTGACTTTTTAAAACAAGGCTTTCCTGTGATTTTCTTCCCAGAAGCCACTACCAGTGACGGTACCAAAATTCGCCGCATTCATGGCAGTTTGCTACAAGCAGCGGTTGATGCCAATGTACCGATTCAGCCTATCGTGCTTTGCTATGCCAATAAAGACGGCACACTCAGTAAAGCGCTGCCTTATTACGGCAAGCAAACCATGAAAGGCAGCATGAAACGTGTACTCGATACCAGTGACGTGACCGCCTATGTGTTGCCACTCGCTGCGATTGACACCCAAGGCAAGACCAAAAGCGAGCTGACCAATCAGCTACAAAAAGCCATGCGTGATGGTCTGGTAGAGCTGCATTCTCGCGTGCTTGCCAAAGGCGCACAGCCAGAACAAGACGTAACCGCTGACCAAGAAAAGTCCGCATAAGAACGACTCTATAAAAAAGTCATAAGAAAAAAGGCGACAATCTAAGCATTGTCGCCTTTTTTATGCGGCATATTTGTGTGCCTGATAGATTATGGCGATGGGTTTGGCTGACGCTCATGTACCGTCTCAATCGCGGCGAGTACGTCATCGCTTAGTGTCACATCAATGCTGTCGATGTTGCTCTTGAGCTGCTGCATTGAGGTCGCCCCAATGATGTTGCTGGTGACAAAGGCGCGCGAGTTGATAAATGCGAGCGCCATCTGTGCCATGTCTAAGCCTGCATCGGCGGCGATTTTGGCGTATTGCTCGGTCGCCCATTCTGCCTGAGGGCTGGTGTAGCGCGCATAGTGGTCGTACTCGGTTAGGCGCGCGCCTGCTGGACGCTGACCATGTAAGTATTTGCCAGACAACACGCCAAAGCCTAACGGCGAATAGGCGAGCAGCCCGACATTTTCGCGGTGCGCAATCTCAGCCATGTTCACTTCGTACAAGCGGTTGAGCAGGCTATAGGGGTTTTGGACGGTGATTGGCGGAATCAGACCATTTTTTTCGGCTTCCCACAAATAACGCATCAAGCCCCACGCGGTATCGTTTGACAGCCCATAAGCGCGGATGCGACCTTTTTTAATCTCATCGTTCAGCGCTTGGATGGTTTCCAAAAACGGCGTCAAATCGTCTAGTGACTGCGCTGCCATCTCATTGGTATAGCCACGCTTGCTAAAAAAGTTGGTCTGACGCTCAGGCCAGTGCAGCTGATAGACATCGATATAGTCGGTCTGTAAGCGTGCCAAGTTGTCATCAATCGCTGCGCTGATGTGCTCAGCAGTAAATCGCGTTTGCCCATCGCGCAAAAAGCCCAATGGTGAGATTTTGCTGGCGAGTATCACCTCATCGCGGCGATTGTTTTTGGCAAACCATGAGCCGATACAGCGCTCGGTTGCGCCTTGCTTGTCTTTGTCTGGTGGTGACGGGTACATTTCCGCCGTGTCCCAAAAATTGACACCGCGCTCAAGCGCATAGTCCATCTGTTCGTGTGCTTCGGCTTCGCTGTTTTTTTCGCCCCACGTCATGGTGCCCAAGCAGATTTTGGACACTTTTTCGTCGATTTGCGGCAGGATGTTGTATTGCATCGGGTTATCCTTGTTTCGTATTATGGGTTGTCAGATTTTATTCTTAGTATGAAAGCGGCTATGCCTGTGCATCGCGTCACAGCATAGCGCGGTACAATAAAACGGGTAAATAATATACGTAAATAGTGTAGGTCAAGGTTGTCAGACGCGTCTAATCGTGCGCATGATGGCTGCGCTACATCAGCTGTACGCCAGTGACGCCAGGTGGGGTGACTTTAAAGACTTGGACTTTGAACAGCACCGACTGTCCTGCTAGCGGGTGATTAAAATCAACCTCGACCTCATCGTCATCAATCGCGCGTACCACGCCTGGCAAGGTGTTTTTGCCTTTGTCTTCAAACTCAATCATCATGCCGATTTCAGGCGTGCCTGCCGCATGGTCAAACTGGGTGCGGTTGAATTTTTGTACATTGTCAGGATTCCACTCACCAAAGGCTTGCTCAGGGGGCAGATGCGCGGTGCGGGTGTCGCCTGCGCGCAGATTAATCAGTACCTTTTCAAACCCAGGCAGCAAGCTTTCATCACCGATGGTCAAAGCCACAGGCTCAGGGCGGTTAAAGGTGGTGTCGATAAGCGTACCGTTTTCGAGCG
Organism: Psychrobacter aestuarii; assembly: GCF_904846035.1. Lineage (GTDB taxonomy): Bacteria > Pseudomonadota > Gammaproteobacteria > Pseudomonadales > Moraxellaceae > Psychrobacter > Psychrobacter aestuarii. The sequence goes on along the minus strand of NZ_CAJGYT010000001.1, from coordinate 1,027,117 downwards.
ATACCTCAAAATGCAGCTTCACAAGGCTGCCGTGGGTGATGCGGGTATCTTCGTTAGGATTGATAAATTGAGTGTCAGTCATGGCGATGGGGACTCTTTTGATATATAAACAAGGGCTCTAGTCTAGCATAGCTGCGCGTATTCGCGTGCCCAAGAGACAAACAATCACGGCAGACATACAAAGCGTAGCAGAGCGCAAACAGACAATAGGTGGCGATAAAACCGCGCAGCCTAATAGCGAAAACGATAAAAATAGTGCGCTATAATGGGCGACTAAAACCATTACTCGCGTTATGCACTGTAGATAAGGACACCCATGAGTACCTCCCAAAGCCGCAGCAAACATCAAGGGCACGTCACCGATTGGCAAGACGATAAGGGCTTTGGTTTTATCCAAACCGAGCGCAATGAGCGACTATTTTTTCATATTAGTGACTTTAAAGCGGCGCGGTGTCCCCTCGTTGGCGACGCGGTGGTGTTCGAGATTGGGAAAGATGCCAAAGGGCGACAACGTGCCGAAAAAGTACAAGAGCTGGCGTTCGTACAACAAAAGATGGCACAAAAAAACAGTCAAATCCGTAAGCGTAATCAACAGCGCAGTCAGCAAGCCGACTTTGAGGCGGGACAAAAAAAGCGCCTGTATCTTGCCATCGGCTTTTATGTCGTGCTGATGGTTCTTGCTGTTAGTAGCAGCATTCCGTGGTTGGTCGTGGGCTGGTATATCGCACTCGGCGTCGTCACTTATCTGATGTATGCCAAAGACAAGCGTGCGGCGCAAAATAATGGCTGGCGGACGCCTGAGTCTACGCTGCATTTACTAAGTGCGGCAGGCGGCTGGGCAGGGGCGATGGTCGCGCAAACTTACTTGCGCCACAAGTCACAAAAAGCAGAGTTTCGCGTGACCTATTATATGACCGTGCTGATAAACCTAGCGGGACTGATGGCGCTGATGTATTACCAGCCGCTGTCGTTTTAATAACATTGTAGCGCGTATCACAAGCCAAAGACCACGCATAAAAAATCCTGCCACCCATGAAAAGTGGCAGGACGATATAAAAAAGCGTCAGGGCAAAAATATTTAGCGCTGGCGTTTCTTTTCCAAAAACAGCATATCAATGACAATCAGCGCCACGCCGATGCTGATGCCCATATCCGCGATGTTAAAAATCGGATAGTGCCACGCATCGTAGTAATGCACATGAATAAAATCAATCACATGCCCATGCAGTAAGCGGTCAATCAAGTTGCCCACCGCACCGCCGAGCATCAGCGCCAGACCCACTGATAATAGTTTGGCTTCACGCGGCACGCGCATCAAGTAAACGAGCAAGAACAGCGACATGGCTAGCGCCAGCCCCGCAAAAAACCACTTTTGCCAGCCGCCCGCTTCGGCTAAAAAGCTGAACGCCGCGCCGTAGTTGTACGCGAGCGTCCAATTGAGCACAGGCTCAATCACAGGCACAGGCTGATGGAAGGTCAGCGTCGTCTCGGCAAGCCACTTGGTCCATTGGTCAACCACCAACAGCAAGATTGCCAAGCCATACCACAAAAATGCCTTACTGCCATTGGCAAGAACAGGCTGGTTTTTATTCAGGCGTCCTTTGGGCACGCTTGAGTTGCCTGTGGTCACGTGTGCAGGCGCACGCGTGTCTTTTTGCTCACTCGGCGCGTGCTCATTGGGATTAGGACTATTAGGCATAGTCACGCACCTCGCCACTGCCCGCGACGTTGCTCACGCAGCGCGCGCACAGCTCAGGATGGGCGCTATCAACACCGATATCATCACGTACGTGCCAGCAGCGCACACACTTGGTGCCTTCGGCGGCCGTCACATCAACAGCGATGGCATCAGCACCGTCTTCGGCAGTTGCCAAGGCTTTTAGATCGTCAGAAGCGTCCGCAAACGGCAACAGCTCAGCATGACTGGTGATAAGAACAAAGCGCAGCTCATCGCCCAGCTTAGCAAGACTATCATACAACGCGCCGTCTGCGTACAGCGTCACACTGGCAGAGAGGTTACTGTTAATGACCTTATTTTCACGTGCGGTTTCGATATATTTGTTCATCACGTCTTTGGCGTCCAAAATACGCTGCCAGTCCTCGCTGTTGATGACTTCAAGGTCAAAGTCAGGCAGCTGATACCACGCTTGGGTAAACACATAGCGGTCGGCGTTAGCACTCTTTTGGTTCAACACTTCCCACGCTTCTTGCGCCGTGAATGACAAGACAGGCGCAATCCAGCGAATCAGCGCTTGGGCGATATGATAAATCGCGGTCTGTGCTGAGCGGCGCGGCTGACCATCGGCTTTGGTGGTGTACTGACGGTCTTTAATAATGTCTAAGTAAAAGCCGCCTAAGTCTTGCGAGCAGAACGCAGTCACGTGCTGGGTGACTTGGTGAAAGTCCATCGCGTCATAGGCGCTGATGATTTGCGCTTGCAAGTCCTGCGCACGCGCTAGGATAAATTTATCGAGACTGACCATCTCATCCATCGGCACGCTGTCGGTCGCAGGGTCGAAGTCATCGGTATTGGCAAGTAAGAAGCGCAAGGTATTACGGATACGGCGGTATTGGTCAGTTGCACCTTTGAATGAGGCTTTACTGACCGACATCTCGTAGCGGTAATCGACCGAGGCGACCCACAAACGAAGGAAATCCGCGCCGAGCGTATCAAAGACGTCTTGCGGCTCAAAGCCTTTGGTATTGCCAAGCGATTTTGACAGCTTGCGCCCTTTGGCATCAATGGTAAAGCCGTGCGTCAAGACTTGCTTAAACGGCGGGCGACCGTACATCGCCTCTGAGGTCAATAGCGAGGTCTGGAACCAGCCGCGATGCTGATCTGAGCCTTCTAGGTACATATCGGCAGGGTTGGTCAGCTCATCGCGCTGCTCAAGGACGGCAAAATGCGTCGTTCCTGAGTCAAACCACACATCTAACGTGTCGGTTGCTTTGTCATAATACTGCGCGTCTTCACCTAAGAAGTCTTCACAGCTGGCATCAAACCACGCTTCGATACCGCCTGCTTGGATTTTTTGTGCGGCGACTTCCATCAGCGCGCTGGTGTTCGGATGCAGCTCGCCCGTGTCTTTATGGGTAAAGAAGGTGATTGGCACGCCCCACGTACGCTGGCGGCTGATACACCAATCAGGACGACCATTCATCATCGATTCGATACGGTTTTGCCCCCATGCTGGCGTCCATTCAACCTTGGGGATGTCCTCAAGTGCTTTGGCGCGCAAGTTTTGTGCTTCCATGCTGATAAACCACTGCGGGGTCGCGCGGAAGATAATCGGTGACTTATGACGCCAGCAATGCGGATAGCTGTGCTCAATCTTGCTGTGGTGCAATAAGTGACCATTGTCATTGAGTGCCGCGATGATTTGCGGGTTGGCTTTATAGATGTGCTCGCCTGCAAATACCGCCGCGCTGTCTAAATACACACCGCTTGCGCCCACTGGGTTTTCAACGGTTAGGTTGTATTTTTGCCCAACGATATAATCGTCCAGACCGTGACCTGGCGCGGTATGCACAAGGCCCGTACCGCTGTCAGTGGTCACGTGCTCGCCTAGGATAATCGGCACTTGACGCTCAGCAATCAGCGGATGCTGTACTTGAATGTTTTCCAGCTCGGTGCCTGTGACAGTCGCCAATACGCCTTGGTTTTCAGCGCCCAAAGATTCAATCGCGCTATCGACCAATTCGCTTGCGAGCAGCAAGTTGCCTTTATCGGTTTTAACCACGCTGTAGCTGTGCTCAGGATGTACCGAGATGGCTTGGTTGGCTGGCAAGGTCCACGGCGTTGTCGTCCAGATGACTGCCATGATGCTGCCGTCAATGTCAGCAAGGGCAGCGTGCGCGGCATTATCGACGATATCAAAGCCCACATAGATGGCGTCAGAGACCTTGTCATGGTATTCCACTTCCGCTTCGGCAAGCGCAGAGCCGCAGTCCAAGCACCAGTTGACAGGCTTCATGCCGCGCGTCACGTGACCGTTGTCATAGATTTTGCCAAGGGCGCGTACGATGTTCGCTTCTTGGGCGAAGTTCATGGTCAGATACGGGTTGTTCCAGTCACCAAAGATGCCCAAGCGCTTAAAGTCTGCCATCTGTAGCTTGACTTGGCTTGCAGCGTATTCGCGGCACAGACCACGGAATTCAGTGGCGGAGACTTTTTGTCCGACTTTACCGACCTTGGCTTCGACTTTTTGCTCGATAGGCAGACCGTGACAGTCCCAACCAGGCACATACGGGGCGTCAAAGCCTGACAAAGTCTTTGACTTAACAATAATGTCTTTGAGCACTTTATTGACCGCGTGCCCTAAGTGAATCTGACCGTTGGCGTACGGAGGGCCGTCATGCAAAATGTATTTGGGCGCGCCATCACGCGCCGCACGAATCTTACCGTACACGTCATCAGCGTCCCACGCCGCCAGCCAGTCAGGCTCGCGCTTTGAGAGATTGGCACGCATTGGAAATACGGTATCGGCAAGATTTAGGGTGTCTTTATAATCTTGGCTTGGGGTGTCATGTTGCTGGTCAGTCATAGAAAGGTTCTTTATTAAAGTAAGGGAGCGGATGGGGCAGCACCTATCATAGCGCTATCGTATGCATTGTACGCAAGGCTGCGGCCACAAAAAAAGGCATGTCAATCGCCCTATTATATGCCAAAACCGATAGGGTAAAAAGGGCTGCAATCAGGCGCGAATAATGAACAAAAAAAATGTTATCTGCACCATAAATAATAGTTGCATCGGCCGCTTATTTTGGCATACTAAGGAGGCGAAGTAAGCGCATGCACTAACCTACCACAGTTGAGCGCTTATCGGAAAATATCCTCGCGATTTTACCAAAATCGTTCGCATTATATCAGTTAGGGTATGTCCACAAGAGATGCCGTAACGACCCGAATACAGTATCACAGACAGTGCAGTTACCAAGAGGGTGACGCCTTGTCACTAAAATCAAACAGCGGATCAATACAGTGTATTGGTAGCGCTGTTTCTTTTTTATGATGGCTGTTGATTGGGGATTGGTCATGACGTTTCAATAAACGAGACGTTTTCGTTCAATAAAAAACTGATTATCAAAAATTTCAGTTGCAAGGAGTAGCAATGAAAATAGGTATCCCAAAAGAGACCAAAAACAACGAAAACCGCGTTGGTATGACCCCAAGTGGCGTCAGCGTATTAGTAGACCAAGGGCATGACGTAGTGGTTGAGACCAATGCGGGTGCGGGTTCATACTTCACTGATGACGACTACCGACAAGCAGGCGCGAGCATCGTTGATAGTGCTGATGCAGCATGGGATAGCGAGCTGGTTATTAAAGTTAAAGAACCGCAAGCCAGCGAATACCCATATCTGAAAAAGGGTCTGACCCTATTCACCTATCTACACCTTGCCAGTGCACCAGAATTGACCAAAGTCTTGGTCGATAACGAAGTGACGGGCATCAGCTACGAAACCGTGCAAAAAGCAGACGGCTCGTTGCCACTACTGACCCCAATGAGTGAAATCGCAGGTCGCTTGAGCACCCAAATCGGCGCGCAGTTTTTGCAAGCCTTTTACGGCGGTAAAGGTGTGCTGCTCGGCGGCGTACCGGGCGTAAAACGCGGTAAAGTCACCGTCATCGGCGGCGGCGTGGCAGGTACAGAAGCGGCGAAAATGGCAGTGGGTCTGGGTGCAGATGTGACCATTCTTGACCTTGATGCCAAGCGTCTAAAGCAGCTGTCTGAGCTGTTCGGTAACACCGTACAAACGCTGATGTCAAACAAAGTCAACATCGCAAACAGCGTAAAAGACAGTGATTTGGTCATCGGTGCAGTACTGATTCCAGGCGCAGCAACACCAAAACTGGTCACAGAAGAGATGATTCAGTCTATGAGTGCAGGCAGCGTGGTGATTGATGTGGCGATTGACCAAGGCGGTATGTTCGAAACCACCGACCACATCACCACCCACGACAACCCAACGTACACCAAGCACGGCGTGATTCACTACAGTGTCGCGAACATTCCAGGCTCTGTACCACGCACCTCAACCATCGCGTTATCGAACGTGACCTTGCCGTACATCATCGCCCTTGCCAACAAAGGCTATGAGCAGGCATGTCGTGACGACGCTGCGTTGATTAAAGGCGTGAACACCTTGCAAGGTCACTTGACCTATCAAGCGGTTGCCGAAGCGCTGGGCTACGACTATAAAGACGTGCACAGCCTAATCAGTGCATAAGCTACTGGCTATCACGAGCAGTAACGCATAAAAATACCGAACGTGTTTCCGCGTTCGGTATTTTTTTGTCTTTATAATAAGTAAAAATAAAAGATTAATGCAAAAGGTCACTTAACCACAAACGCAAACGCAGCGACCACGCAGGCTGAATGCCCGTTAATCCTTGCGTCATCTCGCCATCATTGATAATCACATAAGACGGCGTCACCTGTCCTTGCCAATCGGCAAAAATGCGCCCGTCGCTGTCATTGATGGTGGTAAAGTTTAGCCCCTCAGTTTGCAAGTATTGCCCCAGCGTTTGACTGTCGCCCGATTGAATGGCGACAGTGACTACAGTATAGGCGCTGCTGGCTGCCAACTCATTGATAATCGGTGAAGTGACATGGCAGACACCGCACCAGCTGCCCCAAAAATAGACCAGCACAGGCGCATCGTGGCTGAGCTGAGCGATATCGACAGGATTGCCTCGATAGTCATTGACTTGCAGATTGGGATTGGCAGGCATAATAGGCTGTCGCCACCAGCTGAGAACGCTATAGAGCAAGGCAAATAACAACAGCGTGACGCCCCAACCGCGCAGCCGCTGCCAAAGGCTGTGTGTCTTTGGCGCCGATGCTGGCGCGTTATCAGTCGCGATGACCTTATCGGTCGGGGTGTCAGGCGTGGGCATAGTCAGCGGTTATTGTTTATCCTATGGCTTTTGTGCGCGGTCTTGTAGCGGATCGCCAATGAGCACGCTGCCTGAATTGTGACGGCGCTCCGCATCGCTGAGTTTACTCGCCGATACTTTGGATTTTTTCTTCCATTTTAGGCTGAAAAGGTCATCACGGCGGTCGATTAAGTTATGTACCGAGCCTTCGTTACGCACGTGTGTGAGCTTGTCCAAGTCCACGTCTGAGAAGAAAATCATCTCAGTGTTTGGCGTGGTTTCCGCCATAATCGCATCGTGCGGGAAGGCAAAGTCAGACGGCGAAAAAATCGACGACTGCGCGTACTGAATATCTAGGCTTTCAACCTGCGGCAAGTTGCCCACCGAGCCACAAATCATCACATAGCATTCGTTTTCAATGGCACGTGCTTGGGCGCAGTGGCGCACACGTAGGTAACCGTTTTTAGTGTCTGTCCAAAACGGCACAAACAAAATGTCCATATCCTCAAGTGCCAATAGGCGCGCAAGCTCAGGGAACTCAACGTCATAGCAGACCAAAATGCCCACGCGACCTGCGTCGGTATCAAAGACCTGCACCTTGTCACCGCCTTCAATCACCCAAGCACTGCGCTCGTGCGGCGTAATATGAATTTTGCGCTGCTCCTCAACCGTACCATCACGGCGGCATAGGTAGCTGACATTATATAAGGTGTCGTCTTCGTCCAAAAACGGCATAGAGCCTGTAATGACGTTGACGTTGTAACTGACCGCCAAATGCGAGATTTCATTCTTAAACCATTCGGTATAATCGGCCAAAAAGCGGATGGCGATATTCTGGTCAGTAGACTCGCACAAGCCCATCAATGGCGCATTAAAAAACTCTGGCAAACAGGCAAAGTCTGAGTTGTAATCCGCCATCACATCGACAAAGAATTCTACTTGTTGTAGCAGCTCCTCAGGCGACTCCACCTCACGCATCTGCCACTGAATACCGCCGATACGCACCTCAGATTTGCGCGTGTTCGGTTTGTAGTCTTGCGGCTCATAGTAAATGTTTGACCACTCAAGCAAGGTCGCAAAGCCTTTAGATTGCTTATCATCAGGCAGATAACCGCTCAAGATACGTTTAACGATAAAGCCATTAGACAGCTGAAACGATAGGGCAGGGTCGTGAATCTCACGCGACTCAACCGCGTCAATATATTCGCCTGGGGTCAAGTCTTTGTGGTTGTAATAGTTGGGAATACGACCGCCCGCCAAGATGGCACGGAAGTTTAGCTGGCGGCACAGCTCTTTACGCGCATCATACAGACGACGCCCCAAGCGATAGCCGCGATAATCAGGGTCGATGAGCGCATCAAGCCCATAAATGGCGTCGCCCTCAGGATTGTCTTTGATAATCTCGCGCTGACCAATCAAGTCGCCATAGGTGTGCGGGTTAGAAAACTTGGCATAATCCACGCGCATAGAGAGCACAATACCAATCAGTTTGTCATGGTCAAAAAGGGCAATCTGACCTTCGGGAAAGGCGTCAATCAAGGTATGAATGGTCGTTTTTGACCACGAGCCGCCAAGATTGGCATAGACTTTATCCATCAATGCTTTGAGCTGCGGGTAGTCCTTTTTTTTAATCTCAGCAATCGTTAAGTGAAAATCTTCGGGCTTGTCAATGTTTGTCATCAGATACCTGTGTGTCATGAAGTCGTTGGTTACAGCAGAGGCGCGCGCCATTCTTTCGGACTGTAACTAAATAATTTTGTATGATTTATAAAATTAAGGCGTATAAAATAGAATATTATATATCAATAGGTTATGGCGAATTATTGCCATTACGTATAGGATTATTTAACGTGTTTTGTACTTGATTTAACAGCATTTTTTATTTTATCTGTAGGATGAGCCTATCATGGACGCATGTCACGCGAGCACTATAGACGCACTAAAGGACGTGGCAGAAGACACCCTCGTACGGCTCGTTTATGTGAGCCGTATCAGTCTGACCAGCCGTGCCGATGTCACTATTTTTGATGATATTGAAGACCAAGCAAGCAGCCATAACGCATCTCAGAACATTACTGGGATTTTATGTTATGGCAATGGGCACTTTTTACAGTGTATTGAAGGTACCAAAGACAAAATATTGGCGCTACAAAAGCGCATATTTGAAGACAAGCGGCACAAACTGTTTAAAGTATTGATAGCAAAACCGATAGCCGAGCGCAGCTTTACCGACTGGCGCATGCGCTCGCTCTTTTTAGAGCGCTGGCTGTGGTCACCAGCTACCAAGGCGCAGGCGGTTCAGTTGTCACCTTTTTTACCTTTTCGACCGCATGAATGGCATGAAGCGCATACTTCGCAGTTTTTAAATGTCGTGCAGTCGCTACACAATCCGCCGCACGTACGCGCAGCAGGCGTGACCTATAATGCCTTTGGCAATATGTTGCAGCATGTTGCTGCGCCGCATCAGGCATTTTTATTGGTGCAAGCGATACTCGGCGTATTGACCTTGATTGCGGTTGCGTGGATGTTTGCATAAGGTTTTGATGCAGTCACGCGATATTTTGCACCTCATGCGCTAATAACAAGTGCATAAAAAAACGCCAAGTCCGACTGTCGGGCTTGGCGTTTTTGATAGGCATGTTTTAATGACCAATCAAAGACGGTGTCTCAAGGACTAGGCATCAAAGATTTTGCCACGGTTCATGATGTTGTTCGGGTCAAAGACTTTTTTGATGGCTTTTAAGTATTCGATTTCAGTTTCGCTACGGCTGTAGTGCAAATACGGCTTTTTGGTCATGCCGACGCCATGTTCCGCCGATACCGAGCCGCCGTATTTTTTGACCGTATCAAAGACATGCTTGTTCACCACTTGGCATTCGGCAAAAAAGTCATCTTTGCTCATGTTGTCAGGCTTTAGGATGTTGAGGTGCAAGTTGCCATCCCCAATATGCCCAAACCAGCAGACCTCGAAATCAGGGTAGTTGCTGCTGACAATCGCATCAATGTCATTGATAAAGTCAGGCACGTGGCTGATAAGCACCGAGACGTCGTTTTTGTACGGCGTAAAGACGGAGATGGTCTCCGAGATATATTCGCGCAGCTTCCACAGTTCTTCAGCTTGCGCGATGCTTTGGCTCATCACGCCATCGACCACCCAGCCTGATTCCATGCACGACTCAAACACTTCCATCGCCTTGTCCATAATCGGCTCGTATGGCGCTTCAAATTCTAGCAAGGTATAAAACTTGGTACGCGACTCAAACGGCTCTTGCACTTGACCGTGCGCCATCAGTTTTTCAACCGCCACGCTGTCAAAGAACTCAAACGCGGTCAAGTCAATCTTGGCTTGAAACGCTGACAAGACGTTCATGACGTCTGAAAACTCATCCATGCCAAGTACCATCACCGTCAAGTCTTGTGGCTGGCGCTCCAGCTTGATTTGTGCTTCGGTGACAAAGCCCAGCGTACCTTCTGCACCAATGAACAACTGGCGCAAGTCGTAACCAGTGGCGTTTTTAATCATGCCGCGGTTGAGGTGCAAGATATCGCCTTTGCCCGTGACCACAGTCAATCCCATCACCCACTGGCGGGTCATGCCGTAGCGGATGACCTTGATGCCGCCTGCGTTGGTGCCGATGTTGCCACCCATTTGGCTCGAGCCTGCAGAGGCAAAGTCAACAGGGTAGTACAGGTCTTTGTCTTCGGCGAACTGCTGCAATTGCTCAGTGACCACACCCGCTTCAATGGTGACTAAGCGGTCGGCAGGGTAAAACTCGCCGATACGGTTCATCTTATCAAAGCTGACCACAATCTCGCCATCCGCCGCGACCGCGCCTGCGGACAGACCCGTACGCCCGCCACTTGGGGTCAAGACGATGCCGTGCGCATTGGCAAGCTTTACGATGCTTTGGACTTGCTCTGTCGTCTTTGGAAACACGATGGCGGTAGGCGCTGGCGCGAAGTGCTTGGTCCAGTCTTTGCCCCAATGCTCAAGGCTTTCGGCATCGGTTTTGATTTGATTGTCTTCAAACTGATGCTCAGTCGTGAGCGCGGTTAACAACGTTTGCACGGCTTCTGGAAGCGTCGGCGTCTGGCTTGGTGTCATAATAAACTCTCAATAGGCAAGTTGGCGGCACTTGTCTTACATCATCATGGTAAAAATATGAACAAAAAAAAGTGGCATAGCCGATAACGAAATCGCTACGCCGAAGCATTGATAATACAGAGTATGTATCTGGGTATCAATACACAGCGCGGCAAATCAGCGCGAATATAAATCATGCGGCTATTCTGCGAGGTTGCGGCTATAGCTTGCAAGATGAATCATAAGAACAGCAGCCACTACTCATGGACGAATGTTACGCAGGTGAATGCTGCGACAGTAGCACGAAAATGGCGAAGCTGCCCCTATTGGGTCAGCGCGCATGAGCTGGCATAATGATGCTTGGGCGATTGCCATCGGTTTGTAGGCGTAACCTAAAATGTTTTCAGGCTTCGTGGTTAATAATTCAGTTTATTGGCTAACATCGATGGGCAATTTTGTGTAAGATAACTGTACTGTTTTTTACTTCATTCACCGATTCATTCACCGAGTATCGTTATAGGACAAGTTTCACATGGCGTTATCACTAGAAAAAGACAAAATCCGTTTTTTACTATTAGAAGGTGTGCATGACAACGCACTCAAGGTACTAAAGGACGCGGGCTACACCAATATCGAATATCTGGCAGAAGCCTTAGACCAAGCTGAATTGATTGAAAAAATCAAAGACGCACACTTTGTTGGCGTACGCTCGCGCACGCAATTGACCCGCGAAGTGCTTGAGTCGGCGAACAAGCTTATCGGTATCGGCTGTTTCTGCATCGGCACCAACCAAGTGGACTTGGATGCGGCGCGTGAGCTGGGTATTCCTGTCTTTAACGCCCCATACTCAAACACCCGCTCGGTGGCTGAATTGGTACTTGCCGAAGCGGTCATGCTGTATCGCGGTATCCCTGAAAAAAATGCTACCGTGCATCGCGGCGGCTGGGGCAAATCTGCCAAAAACTCACACGAAGTACGCGGCAAAACCATTGGTATCGTGGGCTACGGTTCAATCGGTTCGCAGCTGTCTGTGCTTGCCGAAAGCTTTGGTATGAAAGTCATCTATCATGACGTCGTCACCAAATTGCCACTCGGTAACGCGCAGCAAGTGGGCAGCTTGGATGAGCTGCTAAACAACGCTGATATCGTGACCTTGCATGTGCCTGATGAGCCAAGCACCCGCTACATGATGAAAAAAGCGCAGTTTGACCAAATGAAAGCGGGCAGCTACTTTATCAATGCCGCACGTGGTACGTGTGTTGAGATTGATGACTTAGCAGCCGCGCTAGAATCAGGCAGAATCTTGGGCGCAGCGGTTGACGTGTTCCCGAAAGAGCCAAAATCAGCGGACGAAGAGTTCGAATCACCACTGCGTAAGTTTGACAATGTCATCTTGACTCCGCACATCGGTGGCTCAACCCAAGAAGCGCAAGCCAATATCGGTCTAGAAGTGGCAGAGAAGTTCGTTCGATACTCTGATCAAGGCGACACCATCACCGCTGTGAACTTCCCAGAAGTGTCTATTCCGTTTAAAGAAGGCACGCACCGTCTATTGCACATCCATAAAAACGTGCCTGGCGTATTGTCACAGATTAACCGTCTGTTCGCTGAAGCCAATATCAACATCATCGCGCAGAGCCTGATGACTGAAGGCGATGTAGGCTATCTGGTGATGGACGTGGATTACAACGACTCGCGCGCGGCGCTCGACCAGCTTAAAGACGTGGAAGAGACCATCCGCATCCGTATCTTGTTCTAAACGATACGAAACATTAAGCATAAAAAAAAGAGAGGCGATATCGTCTCTCTTTTTTTTGTACGTTTGCTAAATTTTATGTACGCTTTTTAAAGCCATCAGCAAACGCGTTATACAGTAGGGTTAAAACTGACTGTAATTACGCTTTAGACTTTGCCTGATTGGCTTCTTCAGCACGGCGGCGTGCTTCGATTTTTGCGGCTTTGCGCTGCTCGATGACGTCCAGCACATCGCTACCGATATGCGTCTCGCCACGTGCTTGGGCAAGCTGCATTTGGCGCTCACGCTCGCGGAAGCGGGCTTTTTGCTCATCAGTCGCCTTGTCGATACAGTGCGGGCAAGACTCGCCTTTGACATAGGCGGGGCTTTCTTGGTCGGCTTTGGTAATCGGCATACGGCACGCGTAGCACTGGTCGTAGTCGCTCTTCTCCAGCTTGTGATTGACCGCCACACGGTTATCAAACACAAAGCAGTCGCCTTTCCACATGGATTCTTCGGCAGGCACTTCTTCTAAGTATTTTAAGATGCCACCCTCTAAGTGATACACCTCTTCAAAGCCCTGCTGGCGCATATAGGCGGTTGATTTTTCGCAGCGGATACCACCTGTGCAAAACATCGCTACTTTTTTGTGCTTGCTTGGGTCAAGCGTCTTTGCCACATACTCAGGAAACTCGCGGAAGGTCTCGGTTTCAGGGTTGATGGCGTTTTCAAAGGTGCCGATTTGCACTTCGTAATCGTTACGGGTATCAATCAATACCACATCAGGGTCAGAGATGAGCGCGTTCCACTCTTGCGGCTTGACGTAGCGACCGACCGACTGTAGCGGGTCGATGCCTTCCACGCCCATCGTGACGATTTCTTTTTTGAGCTTTACTTTAGTGCGATAAAACGGCTGGCTGTCGGTGTACGACTCTTTAAACACGAATTCGCCAATCGCTTCGATGCTGCGTAAGTAATTCAGCACGGCATCGATGCCATCGCGGGTGCCAGAGATGGTGCCGTTGATGCCTTCATGGGCGATGAGTAGCGTGCCTTTGACGCCATGCTCAAGCATGGTGTTTAAGATTGGCTCGCGGTACTGCTCAAATTCCGCAAACGGTGTGAACTTGTATAGCGCGGCAACGACGATGTTGTTCAATTCGCTGTCATAGGCGGGGCTGGCGGGATGTTTGGTTTCGTTTGTCATGGTGCGCTCCTGCGGGCTGGGTCGCAAACCCAGTGCATTGTTTTAAAATTAAAGAAAAAATACCATTAGCGTAATTGTGGAATTGCGCCAAGGCGTGCGTAGTGTAGCAAATTTTGTGAGGGTTTTGAATAGCCTATGAACAGATTGGCAATAATGCTAATGGTCAAAACGATAGCTAATTAATAAATAAATGTCGCCTTCACGCGCTTTGACACCAGCATATAGGGTATCCATATCACGCAGGACGCCAGCGTGCGCAAGACTTCTTTGCCTGTATCTGCGTCAAATATCGGCACATCAGGCAACACCAGCTTGACGGCAAGGGCGTCTAGAATAATCAGCACAAAGGTAGATAGGAGCGCGCCGATATACCACTTTGGGAACTGACTTTTTTTATTAAAAAATAAAAACGCCACCCACAGCCAGAGCGCAAATAACATGAGATTAAAGCCAATCTCACCCAAAAAAATTGGTTTCCATAACACATGATAATATTCGGTATCAGGCGTGGTTAATAAGTGCCAATAGCCTTCTGTAAAAATCTCTGAATACAGCGTCATGGTATCAAAGGCGATTTTAAGCGGCGTAAAAACAATGCCAATGGCCACGAGGATAAGCCAGCCGCCCAGCTCTTCAATGCTCTTTGGTTTTTCGTCTGCCACAGCGTGTCTCATCGTAGGTATAAAAAACAAAAGTTTATCAGCTTATTGCTTTTAAAGTCAGCAAATAAGCGTGCAAACACAAAAAAATCCAGCACAGTGGCTGGATTTTTTATGCGCTAAGATGAACAGCGCTTGGCTTATTTGCTTTGGAACCAGCTGTCTGCTTGGCTGCGTGCGCTGGCGATGTCTGAGCTGGACAAGTTCAATGCCAACTGACCGATTTTACCGCGTGCCTTGGTACGGACTTTTTCGTCCAGCATGCCATCACGGGCAGCAAGGTCATACCATTTATAGGCGTCAACGAGGTTTTGTTGTTTTTCATCGAGGAGGGCGAGCGTATAGCTGGCACGGTTGTCACCACGCATGGCGGCTTTTTCTAACCAGCCACGGGCTTTTTGTAGGTTGGGCTGCACACCTTCACCACGTAAATACATGATGGCAAGGTTGAGCTGGGCAGGGGCGATGCCTTGTTCGGCAGCGCGGGTGTACCACTGTAAGGCTTCTTGGGTGTTTTTAGCGACGCCTTGTCCTTTTTGTAGGCGCTTGGCTAAATAAAACTGGGCATGGTCGTTGCCATTTGCTGCACGGGCAGACAATTCGCCGATTTCCATGATTTCAAAACGTGAGGTATCTAGTGGGACGTTAGCGGTCAGCTCTGCATTTGCCAAACCCGCGAATGAGAATAAAGCGGTAAATAACGCAGCCTTTAATACTTTCATAGCAGCTCCAAGATAAAACATAAAAACATCGTCATTGTTGCCGCAAAGACCAACCTCTGGGTGACCATCTGACGAATGGTGGTATAAAGGTATACAATCGTTCAGCCAGTCGAACCCATCAGCCTAAACTGATGGCAACATTTGATAAGCGGTTAGAAATAAAGACAGGCGGTCAGATAAGGAGATAGTCCATCCGTTGACAACTCTGTGAAAGTTAGCTTAACACCCAAACTTACGAAACTCAAATACTAATTACAGCCTTTAACGCAAATAAGGGCAAAATAGTATGTAACAAAATCATACAGTTAGCTACCAAGCGTAGGAGCAGCGTGTGATTGCAAAGTTATTGGAATAGAAAATAAAGAATCAGCCAGTAATGGTTATATACGCAATGTATTTATTGAATAAAGCTAAAAAAATGTCCGTCTATGTTTAAAGAGAGCAACTCCCCGCCATAATTGTCCATTATGACGGGGATAAAGCGTAAAAAAACAGCGGCTGTTTGCGCTAGGGTTCAGCGGTATATGCAGGACATCAGCGGCGCTTGGTCACGCGATAAATCGCCACATCCGCGAGCAAATTGGGCGCTTGGGTGATAAGCGCGCGCATTAGTGCAGAATGCGCCCGCCCTGAGTCACTGACCGCAAAGCGATTGATAATCTCGATATCGTGCTGCGCGCACAGCTGCTCAAAGTCCTTAAAGGTACACAAGTGAATGTTCGGCGTGTTGTACCATTCATAAGGCAGCGCCTCAGAGACGGGCATCAAGCCTTTGATGCCTAGATGCAGGCGGTTTTGCCAATGCGCAAAGTTTGGAAAGGTAATCACCGCTTCGCGCCCAACGCGTAGCATATCGAGCAGCAGCTCATCAGGTGATTTTACTGCCTGTAGGGCGCGCGCCATAATCACGGTATCAAAGCTGTTGTCGGCAAAACGGGCGAGACCGTCATTCAAATCTTGCTCGATGATAGACAGCCCATTACCGATGGCTTCATTGATTTTGTCTTCGTCAATCTCTAGCCCGTAGCCTGTGACCCCGAGGTTTTGTTGCAGGTGGGCGAGCAGCTCGCCATTGCCGCAGCCTAAGTCTAAGACGTGTGAATGCGGCGCGACCCAGCGCTCGGCAAGTTGATGGTCCATTCTCACAAGGCAGCTCCTGTTGATGGTGTGGCAGCGGTCGCTGCGCTGTGTGTGCTCGATGGCGTATGGATAAAGGGGGCGTTCAAAAAGCCTTTGACCGCGCCCATATAGCGGGGAATGTCGAACAAGAACGAGTCATGCCCATGCGGAGCATCGACATTGATATAGCTGACGGGCTTGCCTGTTGCCATCAGCGCATTGACCAGCTCTTGTGAGCGCTCAGGAGCAAAGCGCCAGTCGGTGGTGAACGACACTACCAAATACTGACACTGGGTGTGCGCAAAGGTCGCCTTTAAATCGTTGTACTCGCTGGCGCTGTCCGCACCTGTTTCTTCAGGCGCTGTGCTGGGCTCAGTCAAGCTGTCATCCGCCAAAGCAGTGCTGTGCCCGCGTGTGGGGTCAAAATAGTCTAAAGCCTTGGTCATCAACAGATAGGTATTGGCGTCGAAGTTTTTGCTAAAGCGTTCGCCTTGATAGCGCAAATAGCTCTCAACTTGAAACTCGACATCGTAGCCGTACATAAACTTGCCTAACTTGAGGTCACGCCCGAACTTGGCACGCATCGCCTCATCGGTCAAATAGGTGATGTGCCCGACCATCCGCGCCAAAATCAGCCCGCGCCGCGGGTACGTGCCCGCCTGCAAATAGCGTCCGTCATTAAAATCAGGGTCGGAGAGAATCGACTGCCGCGCCACTTCGTTAAAGGCAATGTTTTGCGCCGAGAGTTTGGGCGTACTGGCAATCACCACGCAGCGCTTGAGGCGCTCAGGGTAATCAACCGACCACTGCATCGCTTGCATGCCGCCCATCGAGCCACCGACCACCGCGTGCCACACCTCAATGCCGAGGCGGTCAGAGAGCATGGCTTGGGTCTTGACCCAGTCTTTAATGGTAATGAGCGGAAAGTCAGGACCATAGACAGGCTGCACGGTTTCGCCTGCGTCATTGACATAGCTGTCCGCGTCTGGATTGATCGAGGTCGGACCTGTCGAGCCAAAGCAGCTGCCGATATTGTTCAGACACACCACAAAAAAGCGATTGGTATCGATGGCTTTATTGGGACCAATCATATTGTCCCACCAGCCCAGCTTTTTGTCGTCCTCGCTGTGATAGCCTGCCGCATGGTGGCTGCCCGACAAGGCATGACAAATTAAAATGGCGTTAGACTTATCCGCGTTTAGCGTGCCATAGGTCTCGACCATCAAATCAAACGATGGCAAGGTGCGGTTGCACTCTAAGGTAAGTGGCTCAGCAAAGTGGTATAACGTAGGCGTGACAAGACCTACCGACCCGCTATCGTGGGCGGGCGTGTCATCAGACAAATCACTAATCGTATCAGAACGGACTCTCAAAGCTACCTCACAAGACGACGGACAATCATCACTAAATCAAAAAACGCCTCAGCGCGTACGCGCCAATAGGCTATGTGTGCCTATTGTAGGGCGATGTGCGCAGGAGTACAACCTTGGGCATGGGCTTCATCCACCAATCGCGCCGCTTGGGTAGCAAATTGTATGACTGCTGTTTTTGCGCTCTAAAAATGGGGCATAAAATGCTAGACTAAGCCGTGTTCCCAATATCTGCCTTGATTGCTCTTATGAAACCTAATCTACCCCCAAGTATCGCTGTTTTATTAGTTAATTTGGGCACGCCTGACGCGCCGACCGCCCCTGCAGTCCGCCGCTATTTGCGTCAGTTCTTGTCCGACCCGCGCGTGATTGAGATTCCGCGCTTTGTTTGGGCGATTATCCTCAATCTGTTTGTTTTGCCAAGCCGCCCCAAACGCGTCGCTGAAGCCTACGCCAGCATTTGGGAAGGCGACTCGCCGATTCGCGCGATTTTAAAGGAACAAGCTCACCTATTGACGCCGCATCTGGAAGACGCCGCCGCGCCGTTTCGCGTCTCGGTGCATCCCGCGATGAGCTACGGTAACCCCGGTATCCCAGATGTTATGGACACGCTGCGCAGTGAGGGCGTTGACCATTTTGTTTTGCTGCCGCTGTTTCCGCAGTATTCGGCGACCTCGACAGGCGCGGTATATGACGCGGTCAATAAGTGGGCGCTCAAGCAGCGCAACTTGCCCAATATCAGTATCGTAAAAGATTACTTTGCGCATCCTTTGTATATCAAAGCGCTCGCGGACAGCATTTTGCGCTTTCAAGAAAAGCATGGCAAACCTGACAAGCTCATGTTTAGCTTTCACGGTATTCCGCAGCCGTATGCCGATAAGGGCGACCCGTATCCGCAGCGCTGCAAATGCACTGCCGCACAGGTCGCGCACACGCTTGGGCTAAAAGAGGACGAATGGATTATCAGTTTTCAGTCGCGCTTTGGTAAGCAAGAATGGGTCAAGCCTTATACCGATGTGGTGCTCGAAGAATGGGGACAACAAGGCGTGCGCTCAGTACAGGTCGTTAGCCCCGCGTTCTCGGCAGATTGCTTAGAAACCCTAGAAGAATTGGCGATTGAAAACCGCGATAACTTCTTAAATGCAGGCGGGCAAGAGTACCACTATATCCCCGCGCTCAACGCCGATGCCGCGCACATTGAGCTGCTCGCTGCCATCAGCACGCCATTGGTCAAAGGCTGGGCAGGCACGTTAGACGGCTGGGTATAAGCAATTTTTTATAAGCCACTCAATAAACAATACCGATAAAATCCAAAATGCCGAGCGTAATTGCTCGGTATTTTTTTGTCTGCGTGTATTTTTCATAAAAAGTCCATCGCTTAAACATAAAAATAAGTTGGTCATCAGCAACTGTTGTGTAAGAATATCAACAAAAGTACCGTACTTTAATGAGTGTCTTATTTTACTATTGTTTTGCGAGTCGAGCATGACCACGTCGAGCCCCAGCGTTTCTTTACATAAATCGTCCACACCACCGCCGTTACCGCCCATATATCAAGACCCACAGCTGTTGGCTGAACCGCGCTGCTGTGGTGCTGGCGCAGGTATGGTCTGGCTGAAAAGCGCGTTTGTGATGCTTAAAAAGAATGTTTGGCTGTGGCTGGGTGTGGTCTTTACGATGAGTGTGGTGGTCACGTTGTTTTCAATCGTTCCTATCCTCGGGATATTGATGGGTCTGATTAGCCTTGTTTTTACAGGCGGGTTGATGAAAGCCGCTGCTGCACAAGCGCGTGGTGAGACGCCAACGTTTGGCTATCTGTTTTCCGCCTTTGAGACCCATTTTAAGCCGCTGCTAATATTGGCGCTGCTCTATTTGTTAGGGCTTGTGATTGTATTTACAGTGATGTTTGGGTTTTTCTTATTATTGGCAGTCGCTGGGGCACTCGATTCGCTACTGATTGCCGATAATATGAGCATGAATACGCTACTGGTACTGTTGTTGGCAGCGCTCGCATTATCTGCACCCATACTTGCGCTGTTGATGAGCTTATGGTTTGCACCGCCACTGATTGTTTTGCATGACCTTGCGCCGCTGAAGGCGATGGAAAAAAGCCTGCAAGCGAGCCTTAGAAATTGGCGCCCCATGCTGGTGATGGGCGTGGTCTTTTGCGCAATCTTTATGATACTTGCCATGTTTACCTTGGGTATTGGCATGCTGGCAGCGATGCCCATGGTTGTATTGATGTATTACACCAGCTACCGCGATATTTGGACAGACCAGCCGTTGTCCGTGAATGAATGATAAAAATTTTAGTAATAAGTGAGTGACCCAATGCCTGATATGCCTACCGTGTCTTTAAACAAAGCAGCACCACCGCCGCTACCGCCCACGTATCAAGACCCGCAGCTGCTGCCTGAGCCGCGCCGCTGTGATACTGGCGCGGGTATCGTATGGATTCGTAAAGCCTTTGATATGTTTAAACAAAACATTGGCATTTGGCTAGGTATAACGGTTGCGATGTTTGCCATTATGATGGTACTGACGATAGTGCCGCTCTTTGGCATCCTTTCAGGGTTGGTTGTTATCTTATTTATTGGCAGCTTTATGCAAGCTGCTGCCATACAAGAGCGCGGTGAACGCCTTAAATTTGAATATCTGTTTTCGGCATTTAGCACGCATTTAAAACCGCTACTGATATTAACCCTGCTTTATATGGTCAGTATCGCTGTATTTTTTATATTGACGTTTTGGGGAATGCATTTACTGTCGGTCAGTAATTTTTTAGAAGCACGGGTAGCGTTAGACAGCGTGGGCGTATCGTCATCAAAGCAATGGATTGTGATGTTGTATATGCTGATTGCTGTACTGCCTATGATTCTTTTATCGATGGCATTTTGGTTTGCGCCTGCATTGATTGTATTGCACGATATGGCAGCGATGACGGCAGTTAAAAAAAGCTTACAAGCGTGCCTTAAAAACTGGCTGGCTTTTTTGATTTTTGGTGTGGTCGGCGGGCTGCTCAGTATCGTACTGATGGTGTTTACGCTAGGTTTTGGCTTTCTTTTGGTCATGCCCATGATGTTATTGGTTTATTACACCAGCTACCGCGATATCTGGACAGACCAGCCGTTATCAATAGATGCTTAATTGATAAATAAAACTAAAAAAACGATAAACAATAAAAAAGCACGCTGTCAGTAGCGTGCTTTTTTATTACTTATCGTGACGCGTATAGCCATTATTGCTCGTCATCGTTGCTGCGCTCGGCGGCGTCTGCGTCGGCGATATCTACGATATCAGGATAATCGGCGTCATCTAGATTGTCATCGACCAAGACTTCATCCACGCGCGCTTCATCAATGTTTTGGCGGTGGATTGGCGTCACGCCTGAGACGTCATCTGTACCCACGCCGACTTGTGAATTGCTCACGCCAGCACTGTTGTCAATCACGTCATCATCGTCGATGGTGTGCAGCATTGGATTGTCCAAATCAACGCGCTGATTGTCATCGCCATCAATACGATCCATATTCTCTGGAAGTGGGGTCTTTGTATTGTCCATAAAAGTGTCCTTATTGTTCTGTTGTTATAAATTAAGCTTTGTTTGTGCTTATTCATTGATGACCAGTGTGCCGCGTTAGGGCGTACTGCGCCAGTGGCAAGCTGTTATAAGATGTTCAAAAAATGTAAGAGGCGCAGGCGTTTTATGATTTGATGTTTTGTGGCAAAAAGGTTGTTACCAACAAAAAAGCGACCACCGTTTGGCAGTCGCTTCGTGTTGCTAGATATTTATTTTATATATTGATTAAGATTGCTTAGCGCTCATTTTATTATTGAGCCAGCGTACCATCGGGTCTGGCGTGACTTGCGCAAGTTTCTGCAAGACTTTGGCGGGCGTGCCGACAGGGTAGTGCGTGCAGTTGATTTTGCTGTTCGGGCGGCAGGTCAATTTGCACAAGGTTTTTGCCACGTCATCGACGCTTAGATTAACGCCCAAGCGCTCGATGCTGGTGACGCTCTCGCCTTTGGTCATGTCAGATTTGACCCACAATGGCATGACGTCCACGACCTTGATGCCGAGGCTTTCGTATTCGACATTCAGCGCTTCGGTCAAGCCGCGCACAAAGAATTTACTGGCAGAATACGGCGCAATCTCCGACTGACCATAAATCGCTGAGGCAGAAGAGAGGTTAATGATTTTGCCATTGTCGGCATCGGCAAGATACGGCGCAAGCTTATGACAGCCGATCAATACGCCTTTACAGTTGATGTCCACGAGTGCCAGCTGGCGCTCAAGGCTGGTCGATGGCAAGATGCCTGTGACCAACACGCCTGCGTTATTAATCAAGGTGTCGATGCTGCCAAAGGCGTCAATCATTTGGCTAATGGCGTTTTCCCAGTCGTCAGGCTTGGTCACGTCCAAATAGCCGTGAATGATGCGCTGCTGCTTTTGCGCTTTGGCAAAGGCTTTGTCTTCTACCGCATCCTCTAGCGTGTCGCTATTGATATCGAACAAGCCCACGCTGTGCCCTTTTGCCGCCAGTTGCTTGGCAGTCGCCAGTCCAATACCGCGTGATGCGCCAGTAATCATGATGTTCATAACTTATCCTTATAATAATAAAATATGGTAATCAAACATTAAAATACGTCGCCTAAAAGCACGGGTGTGCCTTAGTGCGCTTCGTCCCAGTTGTGTCCGCTATCGGTTTCGACCAGTAGCGGTACGGCAAACTCAATGTCCCAGCCGCAATCGGCAGCGGTACGCGTCAGCACGTCCTGCATGGCATTTTGGATAAGGGTGCTTATCTCATCGACCTTGTCTTGGTCCACTTCAAATACCAGTTCATCATGCACTTGCAGGAGCATTTTGGCGTGGTCTTTTGGCAGCACCTTATCGACCGCAATCATCGCAAGTTTAATAATGTCGGCGGCGGAGCCTTGTAGCGGCGCATTGATGGCGGCGCGCTCGGCGGCTTGCTTGACCATGCGGTTGCTGCTGTTGATATCAGGGGTGTAGAGCTTGCGCCCAAGCAGCGTCTGCACGTAGCCATGCTCGTAGGCGCTGGCACGGGTGTCAATCATGTACTGCTTGACCTTGGGATAGCGGTTAAAGTACATATCGATGTAGTCTTGTGCCTCGTTGCGTCCCATTTGCAGCTGTTTTGCTAAGCCAAAGGCACTCATGCCATATAGCAAGCCAAAGTTAATCGCCTTAGCATTGCGTCGCTCGGTGGCACTGACCTCATCGACCGCTTTGCCCAGCACTTCGGCGGCGGTGGCGGTGTGAATGTCCAAGCCTTCGTTAAAGGCACGGGTCAAGGTCTCATCACCTGAAAAATGCGCCATCAAGCGCAGCTCAATCTGTGAATAATCCGCCGCGACAATGACGCGCTCAGGCGGCGCGATAAAGGCTTGGCGAATCAGGCGACCTGTCGCGGTACGGATAGGAATGTTCTGTAAGTTGGGGTCGGTCGAGGACAGACGCCCTGTGCTGGTCAGCGCTTGATGGTAGCTGGTGTGTACGCGGTCGGTGTCTTTGTCACTCACCGCGTCCAGCGCATCGGTATATGTGCTTTTGAGCTTGGATAGGCTGCGATATTCCAGCACCACATCCACCAGCGGGTGGTCAATCTTGGAGAGCACCGCCTCGCTCGTCGAGTATTGTCCTGATTTGGTTTTTTTGCCGCCAATCACGCCGAGCTTATCAAACAACACTTCGCCCAGCTGCTTGGGTGAGCCGACGTTAAAGGCGTCGCCTGCGATGTCGTGCGCACGTGCCTCAAGCGCGATGATTTCTTCATCAAAACGTTTGGACAGTTCATTTAAAAACGAGCGCTTGATTAAGATGCCGTCCGCTTCCATGTTGCACAGAATCTGCGCGGTTGGGATTTCTAATTGGTGCAAGAGCTTGGCATTATTGGCATCGTCTTTGAGCTTGTCATTAAACAGCTCAAACAGCTGCAAGGTCACGTCCGCATCTTCGCACGCATAATCGCTCGCGATATCGATAGCCACTTGGTTAAAGGTGACTTGCTTTGCGCCTTTGCCCGCCACATCTTCATATGTGATGGTCTGTGTGTGTAGATAATGGCGCGCCAAGTCGTCCATGCCGTGGCGCGTCACCGCCGCGTTAATCACATAGCTGGCGAGCATGGTGTCCATTGCCCAGTTGTTTGGGTATTTGGCAGCGCTTGCCTCAGGCGCGTGCGGATGACCGAGCAAATCGATGCCATAATGGCTGAGCACGTGCGTGTCGTATTTGAGGTGCTGACCGATTTTGCCGATGTTGTGGTTTTCTAAAATCGGCTTGAGGCGCGCAAGCACGGTATCACGGTCGAGCTGTTTGTCCGTCAACGGGTCGTCCGCAAGGTCGTGGGTCAGCGGAATATAATAGGCTTCGTGTGCCTCTAGCGCCAAAGACACGCCGACAATCTCTGCCTCGCGCCAGTGGACACTGGTGGTCTCGGTATCGATGACAAAATACGGCGCGGCTTCTAAGCGGGCAACCAAGCTGTCAAAGGCGGGCATGTCCAGCACGGTGTGCCATGCTTTGTCGTGCTGTTTGCTGTTTTTAATATTATCAATCTTGGTCGATTGTACCGACTTGGCAATCTGCGCTTGCGATTCAGTCGCGGCTTGACTGGCAGCGACGCCTTGCGCATTGGCGGGGTGGTTCGGGTGGTCGAGCGATGCCAGCTCGTTTTTAAACTCAAGCTCGCTGTAGAGTGCGCGCAGCTCGTCAATATAGGCAGAGGGGTCGGTATTGATTCTTAAATCTTCCCAATCTTGCCCAATCTCCAAGTCGGTGACGATGGTCGCCAGCTGCGCATTCATTGGAATGTCATCGGCATATTCGACCAAGTTTTTGCCCGCACGCCCTTTGATGTCGTCCACGTGCGCGAGGATATTACCGATGTTGCCGTACTTGGTCAGCAGCGTTTCGGCAGTTTTTTTACCGATACCCGGTACGCCTTTGATACCGTCCGAGCTGTCACCCATTAAGGTTAAATAGTCAATCATCTGCTCAGGCGCGACACCGAACTTGTCAATCACGGCGGCGCGGTCGGTGATTTTGCCTGTAAAGCTGTCTTCTAATATCACGCAGTCATTGACGAGCTGCGCCATGTCTTTATCCCCTGTGGAGATGACCACGTGATGCCCTTCTGCCACCGCACGCTGCGCCAGTGTGCCGATGATGTCGTCTGCCTCCGCGCCTTCGATACGCAGGAGCGGCAGCCCAAGCGCGGTGACGAGGCGGTGAATGTAGCTGATTTGCTGTGACAGCTCCTTATCCATCGGCGGACGTCCCGCCTTATAATCGGCAGACAGCTGGTGGCGAAAGGTTGGCGCTTTGGTATCAAAGGCAACCGCCATATGCGTAGGGTGGTAGCGGCGCATCAGCTTTAATAAGGCGTTCAGCGTACCGCGCACTGCATTGGTGTGCAGCCCTTGCGTGGTGGTCATCGGTGGTAAGGCATGATAAGTGCGAAACAGATAATACGAGCCATCGACAAGGATAAACGGCGGCTGGTCTTTGTTCACATGGCTCGTTTCCATGGTGGCCACATTGGGCATGGTGTCAAAGCTCGGCAGCGCGGTTGGGTCAATGGCACTGTGGGAATTGTGGTCATTATCAGTCATAACACTCACTTATTGATTATCAAAGGCAGACGTCTGCAAAACGCGTGCGCAAAAATGCCTCGCAGCACGCAGACAGTCCATTATAACGATAAAAATCACTTGTGCCGAACCTGCAAACCGTAACGATGTGTATGCTCAAAAAAAAGAACCCAGCGGTCAGCTGGGTTCTCTATAGTCGGTCAATTAGGACCAACCGTGTTGTCACTTGCGTAACAAAGCGCGTGGCTTATTTAACTTCTGACGTCACTTCAACGTCGATGTTGCTGCGCGTGGCTTTTGAGTATGGGCAGACTTCGTGCGCTTTTTCGACCAGTTTTTGTACTTCTTCTGCCGATAGGTCAGTCTTTTCAGCGATGACGTGGATTTTTACCGCAAGCTTATAGTCATGCCCTTCGCCTTGTAGCAAATCAACGCTGGCTTCTGTGGTTGAAGCAAAGCTCGCGCTTTCCATTTTTTTGACCACACCCAGTGCGCCGTCAAAACAAGCGGCATAGCCCATCGCCAGTAGCTGTTCTGGGTTGTTACCTTCTTCTTTGCTGCCTGGTGGTACCATGTTGACGGTCAAGTCGCTGTCGCTCAAGCTTGCGCTGCCTGCACGGCCGCCAGTAACGGTTGCTTTGGTTGAATATAATGTTTTCATTCTTTGTCCTTTTTCAATTTTTGTGAGTGTTATTGCTGATATCAATCGTTATATAAAAAAAGTCTGATGCGCTCGTCATCACTGAGCCATCATAACAAACGAGCGGGCGTGTTCTATATAAAGGAAGTAAAGGTATGATGCCCGTTTGTAAGTTTTACTTATGGGTGTGCCTTCATGCCCAAACCATTGATACGCCATCGACTATAACGATGAGTCTACCTAATAGGCAAGGGATAAGGGGATAAAGCGTCTGATTCGCCGATAATGCGCGCCGCAGGGACGGGCAAAAATAGCATCTTGACGGCAAATCGGCTACAATACGCGCATCAAAACACCACCACCTATCAGCCGTATTTCCGCTTTTTTTCTTCCAAAATTTAACGATAAGTCATTGATTATGAGCGCAGAATCCAAACTCGTGCCAAGCAAACTCGCCAATGAGGTTGCCAAACGCCGCACCTTTGCCATCATCTCGCACCCTGATGCGGGTAAAACCACCATGACCGAAAAGCTGCTCCTCTGGGGACAGGCGATTCAGGTCGCAGGCGAGGTAAAAGGGCGCAAAACTGACCGCCACGCCACCTCGGACTGGATGAGCATGGAGCAAGAGCGCGGCATCTCAATCACCACCTCGGTGATGCAGTTCCCGTACAAAGACCATATCGTCAACCTACTCGATACCCCAGGTCACGCCGACTTTAGTGAAGACACCTACCGCACCCTGACCGCTGTAGACAGCGCGCTGATGGTCATTGACGGCGCAAAAGGGGTCGAGGAACGTACCATCAAGCTGATGGACGTCTGTCGTATGCGCGATACACCGATTATCTCGTTTGTGAACAAACTCGACCGTCAGATTCGTGACCCGCTTGAGCTGCTCGACGAGATTGAGACCGTTCTTAAAATTAAATGTATTCCCGTGACTTGGCCTGTCGGCATGGGGCAAGACTTTGTCGGCGTGTATCATCTGCTCGAAGACAAGACCTATTTTTATGAAAAAGGTCATGGCGGCGAGATTACCGAGATTGAGACCCGCGACGGCTACGACTATCCTGATGTGCGCGAGCGCTTGGGCGCGCTGATGTTCTCAGCTTTTGAAGAGTCGCTTGAGCTGGTACAGATGGCGCTTGAAGAGTTCGACACCGATGCGTTTTTGGCGGGCGAGATGACACCTGTGCTCTTTGGTACGGCGCTCGGTAACTTTGGTATCAACATGGTGCTCGACACCTTGGTCGAATATGCGCCGCCACCAAAGGCGCACCCGACCGAACAGCGCGAAGTTGCCGCGACCGAGACGGCGTTCAGCGGCTTTGTGTTTAAAATCCAAGCCAACATGGACCCGCGCCACCGTGACCGCATTGCCTTCTTACGCGTTTGCTCAGGCAAATACGAAAAAGGCATGAAAATGAACCACGTACGCCTTGGCAAAGACGTGCGTATCGCCGATGCCTTGACCTTTTTGGCGGGTGACCGCGAAGCGTTAGAGGAAGCTTACCCAGGTGACATCATCGGTCTGCACAACCACGGCACGATTTCGATTGGCGACAGCTTTACCGAAGGCGAAGCGCTGAACTTTACGGGCATTCCGCACTTTGCACCTGAGCTGTTCCGCCGCGTGGTACTCAAAGACCCACTCAAATCAAAAGCGCTACAAAAAGGGCTACAGCAGTTGAGCGAAGAGGGCGCAACGCAGGTCTTTATGCCGCAGATTAATAATGACCTGATTCTAGGCGCGGTCGGTGTGCTGCAGTTTGAAGTGGTCGCGCATCGCCTTAAAGAAGAATACAAGGTACAATGTACCTTTGAGCCTGTGTCTATCGCCACCGTGCGCTGGATTCATTGTGATGACGAGGTGGCACTGACCAAGTTTAAGCGTAAAGCACATGACCAGCTGTCTCTCGATGGCGGTGGCTATCTGACGTATCTTGCGCCCTCGCGCGTCAACTTGCAGCTGATGCAAGAGCGCTATCCTGAGGTGACCTTTAGCAATACGCGTGAGCACTAAGCACACGTTTTCAGGCGCGATATGGTACAAAACGGCAGGCGCAAAAGATAAATCAACTTTTTATCAAAAAGCGCTTGCAAAGCTAAAAAAAGGTGCTAGAATACGTGACCTATAAAGGCGTATAGCTCAGTTGGTTAGAGCGCCACCTTGACATGGTGGAGGTCGCTAGTTCGAATCTAGTTACGCCTACCAGATATTAAAAATCCCCAGTCGAAAGATTGGGGATTTTTTTTGCTTATCACTTTTTATCAATACAAAGTATTCCATAACTTGTCGTCATGAAAAGTAGAAAACTTTTAATAACCCCAAACAACACCCACAAAAAAAGCCGAGCATCTCAGCTCGGCTTTTTTGCTTAAAAGACGCTTGCTTACGCGTCTTGCAGTACCGCTGCCATCGCGTTGGCGATGTAGTCGATGTTGTCGCTGTTTAGACCAGCCACACACATACGCGAGTTGGACACCATGTAGATGCCGTATTCAGCGCGTAGGCGTTCAACTTGTTCAGGCGTCAGACCTGTGAAGCTGAACATACCGTTTTGGCGGGTGAGGTAGTCAAAGTTTTGGTTCGGTACTTTTTCTTCCAATACCGCTTGCAGCTTGCTGCGCATCGCTTTGATACGGTCGCGCATGGCGTAGACTTCGCCGACCCACTGCTCGTGTAGCGCGTCGTCATTCATGACGATATCGACCACATGACCGCCGTGTGATGGTGGGCTTGAGTAGATGCGGCGTACGGTAAAGGTGAGCTGACCAAAGACGCGCTCAGCTTCCTCTTTGGTTGGGCAGACGACAGACAAGCCGCCGACGCGCTCGCCGTATAGTGATAGGTTTTTAGAGAACGAGTTGCTGACAAACAGCGGCAGACCCATGTCTACGGCTTTACGAATGGCGTAGGCATCGGTGTCCATGTCTTCGCCAAAGCCTTGATAGGCGATGTCCATAAATGGAATCAGCTCGCCTGCTTTGATGACGTCGAGCACCTCATCCCACTGCGCTTGGGTCAAGTCCATGCCCGTTGGGTTGTGGCAGCATGGGTGCAGCAGTACGACGTCATTTTTGTTCATGCCTTTTAGGCAAGCAATCATGTCGTCAAAGCGCACGCTGTTGGTGGCTTTGTCGTAGTACGGGTATTTTTTGACCGTGATGTTTGAGCCTTCAAAGATGGCGATGTGGTTGCCCCACGTTGGGTCACTCACGTAGCACTCAGCATCTGGGAACCACTGATTGATAAACTCCGCGCCCACTTTGAGTGCGCCTGAGCCGCCGATGGTGGCGATGGTCGCGACGCGCTCTTCTTGTAGTACCGCAGCATCCGCCCCGAACAACAAGTCTTGGCAGCCTTTACGATGACCTGCTAAGCCTTGCATTGGCAAATAAGGACGCGGCTTGATGGGGTCAGCGATGCGCTCTTCGGCGGTCTTGACGCATTCCAAAACAGGCATTTTGCCGTCTTCATCATAATACACGCCAATACCTAGATTGACTTTGTTGGGGTTTTCGTCAGCAACGAACTGGCTGACCAGTCCTAGGATAGGGTCACCAGCATAATGCTCGATACGGTCAAACATGAGATTTCCTTTAGAAAAAAAATGGGTCAAGCAGCAAAAAATCATAAACCAGATTGCCCGCAAACTCAATCGCCGATTGCACGATTCGCCACGCGTGACGCTATTTTTACGTCATATAAGCGTGGTATCATGCACCCTATATTATGCGGTACTGCTTTCCTTGTTTTTTCACAAAAAATTGAGGCATCGGTAAGTGACGGTTATTAGTCGCTTGCTGTCCTTGTTTTGTTTTTCTCTTCTCAGATGGGCTCGGGTTATGCGTGTAGCCACTCCATATCGATTGTTTAACAAATTTACAGTACTCATCAGCGTTATCGGGGTGGCAGTCGCGCTCGTTGATAGCGGCTTTGTGCTGACCACATGGCTACAAAATGCCTTTCACCTGTTTTATTTGTCGATAATTTTGCTTGGGTTTGTCGCCACAGCAGGGCGGTATATTAATGCGTCCGCGCCTTTGAAATTTAATAAGGTGGCGGTGTTCGATTTGGTGACCAGTGCGGCGATTTTGGTCTTACTGGCGCTGCATTTTGTTGATTTTTTGGTGTCGGGCATCGCCACAGAAAACAATGATTTTATCGCCATTAAAATCGCGGTGTTTGTGACCTTTATCCGCGAGATATCGGACAATGACTTTAATTTAAACCGCGCGTTTTTAAACCCCGCACAGTTTTTTATTTTAAGTTTTTTGTCGGTGATACTGGTCGGGGCGCTGCTGTTGATGATGCCAAACGCGACCACCGAGCCCTTATCCTTTGTCGATGCGCTGTTCACCGCGACCAGTGCGGTGTGCGTGACGGGGCTGATTGTGGTGGATACGGCGACCCAGTTTACGCGCTTTGGGCAGGTCATTTTGATGGGGCTGATACAGATTGGCGGCTTGGGCATTTTGACCTTTGTGACTTACTTTAGCTATTTTTTTAAAGGCGGGGTCAGTTACGAGACGCAGCTGAGCATCGGTGAGATGACGCATTCGCCGCGCTTGGGCGATGTGGTGACGACGCTCAAATCCATTCTCTATGTGACCTTTGGTATTGAGGCGCTGGCGGCGGCACTGATATTTCTTAGCATTTATGATATGCCGAATACCACGCTTGGCGAGCGTTTGTTTTTTGCGGCATTTCATGCGGTTTCGGCGTTTTGTAATGCGGGCTTTTCGACCTTTAGTGCAGGCTTGTATGATGATGCGCTGCGTTTTAATTATCCTTTGCAGCTGATTATCAGCGCGACTTTTTTATTCGGCGGTATGGGTTTTGTGATTGTGGTCAATTTGCTGCGTTATTTGCGCTACTGCGCGGGCAAGTTTTTGTATCGCAATGAGAGCTATCAGTATCAGCCGTGGCTATTGAGCCTAAACAGTCGCATTACGTTGATTACTTCAGGGGCGCTGCTGCTCGTCGGGCTGATTGGCGTGCTGCTCTTTGAGTATCATGGCGTGCTTTCTGACCATGACAGTGTGATTGGCAAGTTGGTGACGGGGCTGTTCACCGCAGCGACACCGCGTACGGCTGGCTTTAATACGGTCGATGTGACGGCATTGGCATTTCCGACCATCATGCTGACCATCTTTTTGATGTGGATTGGTGCCTCACCGAACTCAACGGGCGGCGGGATTAAGACCAGCACCTTTGCGATTGCTTTATTAAACACCTTGAGCCTTGCCAAAGGGCAATCGCGTATTGAGGTGTTCAAGCGCGAAATTGCCTCGGTGTCGGTCAGTCGCGCCTTTTCGATTATGTGGCTGTCGCTCTTGGTCATCGGTACGGGCGTGACCTTGATTAGCTACGACCAGCCTGAGCTCGATTTGATGAAAGTGGTGTTTGAGTGCTTTTCGGCGTACAGCACGGTGGGGCTGAGTTTAAACCTCACCAGCAGCTTGTCCACCTTTAGCAAAATCGTAGTGTCGGTGATTATGTTCGTCGGGCGGGTGGGGATGCTGACCATCATTATCGCGCTGCTCAAAGACGTGCGCCAAGGCAACTACCGCTATCCGTCCGAAGAGATTACCATCAACTGATGGCACAAGGCGACAACCGCGCTACATACCACATATACCCAAATGCAGGCAATGGCTTACAATAAGTCAATGGCCGTGATAACCGTAGAGGATTTATGAAATACATCGTCGTTGGATTGGGCAATTTTGGCTCATCGCTTGCTATGGCGCTGACCAGTCAAGGGCATGAGGTGATTGCCATCGACAGCAGCATGCAAAAGGTCGAAACCTACAAAGAGGTCATCTCGCACACCATCTGCATGGACGCAACCGATGAGCATACGGTCAACGGGCTGCCGATTGTCGATACCGATATCGTGATTGTGGCGATTGGGGAAAATCAGGGCGCAAACGTGATGGCGTCCGCGCTGTTTAAAACCCTAAAAGCCAAGCGCCTCATTAGCCGCAGCATCAATCCGCTGCATGAAAAAGTGCTGCAAGCGATTGGCGTTGATGACATCATCTACCCTGAAAAAGAGGCGGCGAGCCGCTGGGCAAAACGTCTGTCTTTGCAGCATTTTATTGACTCGTTTGAGCTGAGCGAGCATTTTAGTATGGTGGAGATTAGCATTCCTGACAGCCTGATTGGCAAAATGGTCGGCGAGCTACAGCTTGAGCCGCGCTATAAGATTCGCTTGATGAGCACCATGCGCTACGAAGAATACGAGGACAGCTTTGGGCGTATCCAAAGCCGTCCGCACATTCAAGGGCTTGCGCAGCCGCTACAAATCTTGCAGGCAGAGGACATCCTTGTGGTGTACGGCGCGAACAAACACATTAACCAGTTTTTGCGCAGTGTCGGCGTGCGTATTCACTAACCCGCGTCAGCATTTGGGCGGACAGTTACGGACAAAGGAGAGGTTATGGGCTTACATCGCTTATCACTACTTGGGCTGGCAGTTGCTGTGCTGTGCGCAGGCTGCGACCCCAAAATGAGCGACCCCAATGTGGCGCTCTCAGACCATCAGCAAGACCCCATTGAGGAGCTGACCGTCACCGACAAGGTTGACCGCAGCGGCTTTAGCTACCGTCAGAGCTTTTATGTGCCCATCTATTCAGACATTTATACCGATAAAGACAACCGCAAAGTCTTGCTTGCCGCGACCTTGAGCGTGCGCAATACCAACCTCAAAAAGCCGCTGTATATCAATAAAATCGACTATTACGCGACCGATGGCACGTTTATTAAATCCTACGTCGATCGCACCATTGAGCTGCCGCCGATGGCGACGCTCAACTATATCGTGGAAAAAGAAGAAGACAAAGGCGGGTCGGGCGCAAACTTTATCATCACCGTTGAAGGGGTGGATAAAAGCGTTACGCCCGTTATTGAAGCGGTGATGGTGGGTAATTTTAGTAACAAAGGCTTTGCGTTCGCCACCGAAGGCACGCCCATTGAGCCATAAGCTAAGGAGCAATGAGCTAGCTGATATCAATCTCGTAACTGAAGCTGTCCGCCAAGCCATAAGACTCACGGTATTCAATCGGCTCGCCTTTTAGGTTTCTGGCGACGCGGCAGACCTTGACCAAGTTGTCAGTGGCGGCGTTGTTTAGGTACTCATCGACATGATTTTTGACAAAAAATAAGGTCTCGGTCGCTGATGAGACGAACTGCCCGCACTGCTGATAATAAAAAGGATACAGCAGGTTGCCAAAGTCGCTCGGTGCCATATTAATAAAAGCGCGGAACAGATGACGCGGCAGCCAGATGCGCTCGCTTAAAATCACCTTGTCATCGACCATACGCACGCGCTCGATATAGAGCAGTGGCTGGTTTTTTTTAAGCTGCAATTTTTGGTTGACGGACTCAATCGCATCGATAGAAGCGACCGATTTGATAATTCCTGTCGGCGTCACATAACTGACTTCTTTGTCACGGAATTTAAAAAAGCGTGATAAAGAGTTTTCAAAATTGGGCTGTTTTAAAAACGTGCCGCGACCTTGCTGTTTGACCAGCACCCCGTCCTCGACCAGTTTTTCAACCGCTTTACGCACGGTGCCGACCGACACCTCGCAGGTGGCGGCAAGCTCTTGCTCGGTTGGCAGTGCAGTGTCGGTATCCCACTTGTTATCAACCAATAGGGACTGAATATACCAGCGTACTTGTTCGTAGCGTGGCATTTTAAATTTGTCAAAATTATCCATTGTTTTTTTCTTCAGTGAGTTATCAATGTGTCGTAAAAAAAACAGCCACTATAACAGACGCAACGCCCAGATACTGCATTTGCAGTCACTTTGTTTATTTTACCCGAGAACGATTTTTGGTACATAGCAAGCATGCCTATGATGGCACTAATTATACGCCGCATACAGCCATAAAATGAACACCATGTAGTCATTATGGCATTAAATAAAAGCAGACCGGTAAACACAGGCGTCTTGTAAAAGCGTTTGACAAGCCCTTGTGAATGACTTTTAATAAAGCACGAAATTCATATATATGTTTATATGAATTTTGCCTCAGTCAACGTCAAGGAGCAGACATGACTCTTTATATCTTAGGCGCTATCGTCCTCTCAATCGTGTTGGGCTATACCACCAAAATCAATATCGGCTTTTTCGCCATCGTATTCTCTTATTTGATTGGTTGCTTTGGTATGGGGCTAAAAGCCTCTGACGTCATCGCCCTATGGCCGATTAAGATTTTTTTCATCATCTTGGCCGTGACCCTGTTTTATAACTTTTCTTTGGCCAATGGTGCGCTTGAGAAGCTCTCAGGTCAGCTCATCTATCGCTGCCGCAACTTTCCTGCGCTCTTGCCGCTGGCGGTATTTATGGTGGCGACGCTCATCTCAGGCTTGGGCGCAGGCTACTACACGGTGCTGGCGTTTATGGCACCGATGACGCTACTTTTGTGCCAAAAAACCAATATGAATGTGGTCATCGCGGCGCTGGCGGTCAACTACGGGGCGCTGGCAGGCGCCAACTTTATGACCTCACAGAGCGGGGTGATTTTTCGTGGGTTGATGGATGGCGCAGGCGTGCCGAGTGACCTGGCGTTTGGCTATTCGTCAGGGATTTTTGCCGCGACGTTTTTGATTCCTGTGGTGGTGCTCGGCATATACAGTCTGGTCAATATGCGCCACAACAAGACCGCGATTGAAGCGACGCTGCCTGAGCCGCTGGATCATAAGCAAAAGCAGTCGATTATGCTGATTTTTATCATGATGGCGATTGTGCTTATCGTGCCGATTTTGAACTTGCTGCTGCCTGATGTTGAGGCAATTGAATTCTTAAACGCGCGTATTGATATTGGTTTTATTGCTATTTTCTTTGCCATCATCAGCTTATTGATGAAGCTTGGGGATGAAAAGACCGTCATCCGTTTGGTGCCTTGGAATACCCTTATCATGATTTGTGGCGTCGGGATGCTGATTGCCCTTGGCGTACAGGTTGGAGTGATTGATGAGCTGACCACATGGCTGAGTACCAATGTGCCGATTTGGTTATTGCCCGTACTTGTGTTCATTATTAGTGCTATTATGTCGGTTTTTGCCAGCACCCTTGGGGTGGTTGCGCCCGCGCTGTTCCCAATCGTGCCGACACTCGCCGCCGCGTCAGGATTGAACCCGCTGCTGCTGTTTGTGTGCATCATTGTGGGCGCGCAAAGCTCGTCCATCTCGCCATTTTCTTCAGGTGGTAGCTTGATTTTGGGCTCATCGCCTGCCGATGTGGACAAGGACAAACTCTTAAACGCCTTGTTGTTTAAGGCGGTACCGATTGGCGTGGGCGCAGGCTTGCTCGCGACGGTGGTGATTCAGGTGTTGTTCTAACGAGAATAAAAAAGGCAGCGCACATAAATTAAACAATATGCGCTGCCCAATCGGCAAACGAGTACTGCAAAAAATTAAAAAAAGTCCCAAGTTGGGCAATAAAAAAGGCTCATTAGCGCGCGCAACGTCCCAGTATAAGGGCGATGCGCGGCGCACAGATGAGCGCAATACCATTAAAAACAACCATTCATCATGGTGATAACGCATCACCACAAGCAATAAGAAGAGACGGATTATGTGCTATATGGACACCCACGCCCATGTGTTTTCTCACAAACTTAAGTTTATAGACAGCGCGCGCTACACGCCTGAATATACCGTGACCGCAGAGGACTATCTGCGTGAGCTGGACCGATACGGCTTTACGCATGGCGTATTGATTCAGCCGAGCTTTTTGGGAGAAGACAACCGCTATATGCTCGATGCCATCGCGGCGCATCCTGAGCGCTTAAAGGGCGTGGCGGTCATTGACAAGCAGACCGAGCTGCACACACTACAAGCGATGAATGAGCAAGGCATCGTCGGCATTCGCCTAAATCTGATTGGCAAGCCGTGTCCTGATTTGACCGAGGCGGGCTGGCAGGCGTGTCTTGAGCGTATGGAACAGATGCACTGGCAAATCGAGCTGCACGCAACTCCTGACTATCTGATACAGCTGCTGCCCATTTTAGGGCGTTATGATATTGATGTGGTGATTGACCACTTCGGGCGTTTTGACCCTATAAAAGGGGTGAACAGTCCTGATTATCAACAGCTGCTTGAGATGCTAAGCCCCGCCCAGCATTGGGTCAAGGTATCCGCCTATTATCGCTTGGGCGCGCGCAGTGGCATCCAAAATGCTAAAGAAGCACTGGCGCTACTGCTAGAGCGCGGCATGAAAACGCAGCTGATTTGGGGCAGCGACTGGCCGCATACCCAGCATGATGGCATGAGCTTTGAGACTGCGCTCAATACCTTTAAAGAGATTGTGGCGGACGATGAGCTGGTAAAGCAAATCCTAACCGACAACAACGCCCGCCTGTTCGGCTTTAAAACGCCTGTTCGGCTTTAAAACGCCTGTTCGGCTTTAAAACGCCTGTTCGGCTTTAAAACGCCTGCCGAGCTGTAAGCGCCTAAGTACAGATAGCATCAAGACCGCCTGTCGTCACGCCAAGCACACGCGCATGACGACAGGCGGTTTTTCTATAAATACAATGTATTGATGCATCGCCATCAGCTGCCCAGTATTGGCAGCCACACCGCGAGCGCGATTAGGGTCACGAGCAGCACAGGCGGGGTAATCATCAGCCCGATTTTCATATATTGTCCCCAGCTGATGCGGTAGTCTTTTTCGGCTAAGACGTGTAGCCACAACAGGGTCGCAAGGCTACCGATGGGCGTGAGCTTTGGACCCAAGTCATTGCCAATCACATTGGCGTACACCATCAGCTCGCGTGTCTCTGCTGACAACGTAGCATGGTCAATCGCCAGCGCACCGATGAGCGTGGAGGGCATATTGTTCATGATAGATGCCACAATCGCGGAGACAAAGCCTGTGCCCACGGTCGCAATCAATGTCCCTTGCTCACCGAGCCAACCGAGCAGCGCCGAGCCATAAGCGGTCAAGCCGGCATTGCCCAGACCATAGACCACCAGATACATACCGATAGAAAACAGCACAATCTGCCACGGGGCTTGCTTGACAATCGCCAGCACCGACATATGGGCACGCTCACGCATACCGACACGCGCCGCAATCGCCATGAGCAGCAGCGCCGCCGCACCCGTCACCACCGATATCGGAATCTGTAGCGTCTCGGTCGCCATATACGCGCACAACAATAAGAACAGCAGCGGAAAGGCGCTATAAAACACCAAGCGGTCTTCAATCGCGGACATCGGTGCGGGCAAGTCCTCGGTATCGTAGGTCGCGGGAATGTCGCTTTTGTACGCCAGCCACAGCACGACCAAGGTCGCCGCCACTGACACCACGTTGACAGGCAGCATCACCAGCGCATAGCGCGCAAAGCCAATATCAAAATAATTAGCACTGACAATATTGACAAGGTTTGAGGTTAATAGTGGAAGGCTCGCGGTATCAGCGACAAAGCCTGTGGCAATAATAAATGCTAGCGACTGACGCGGCGTAAATTCCAAACGCAATAAAATCGCAATGACAATCGGCGTTAATAACAATGCTGCGCCATCATTGGCAAACAGTGCCGAAATCACCGCACCGAGCAGCACAATCATCGGAAACAAGCGCCGACCGCGCCCGCCGCCTAAGCGCGCCACGTGCAGCGCCGCCCAACCAAAAAAGCCCGCCTTATCGAGTATTAAAGAGATGATAATCAGCGCGACAAAGGTAAAGGTCGCATCCCAGACAATGTCCCAAACGGTCACAATGTCCGTAAGATGCACCACACCCGCGAGTAGTGCCACCAGCGCGCCCGCAAGCGCGCTCCAGCCGATACCAAGACCTTTGGGCTGCCAAATAACAAACACCAAGGTGACAATAAAAATAAGTAATGCCAACATGTCAGCGCCTTAGTCTGATTTTTGATTGACGCGGGCGGAGAGGGCGGCAGCATCCTCAACGCGCTCAGAATAGCGGTCGGTCAAGTACGGCGCACGACCACGCATCAGCCACGTAAATTTGGTCAACTCCTCGCAGACATCGACCAGACGCATGTAATAAGACGAGTCCAGCATACGGTCATTATCATCAAACTCCAAAAATGCCTTGGGCACAGACGACTGATTGGGGATGGTCACCATACGCATCCAGCGCCCCAAAATACGCAGCTGATTGACCGTATTAAAGCTTTGACTGCCGCCATTGACCTGCATGATGGCAAGGGTCTTGCCTTGGGTCGGGCGCACGCTACCAAGCGCCAGCGGAATCCAATCAATCTGCGCTTTCATAATGCCCGTCATGCTGCCGTGGCGCTCAGGGCTGACCCACATCATGCCCTCCGACCATTCGGCAAGGGCGCGCAGCTGCGCAACTTTGGGATGCTCAGCATCACTGCTGTCAGGCAAAGGCAGCCCCTCTGGATTAAAGACGCGCACCTCGCAACCGTACCAGCGGAGCAGACGCGCCGCTTCTTCTGCCGCCAAGCGAGAGAACGAGCGCGCACGCAATGAGCCATACAGAATCAAAATCTTTGGCGCATGATGCGGCGCATCTTTGGCAATCAGCGCATCGACATCAATCGGCTGCAGTTTGTCTGCGTCAATATTCGGCAACTCTTCCAAGCTGACGTTTGGGTTCGGCTCACCGTAGTGGATGGTTTCGCCATCTTCTTTAACAAAGCTCGTCACAGGACGGTCTAGAATCTCCAGCACCGTCTCAGAGGGACGGCACAGGCGCGCGCCATTTTCAGTAACCACAATCGGACGGTTAATTAAAATCGGATGCGCAAGCATGGCATCAATAATCGCTGCATCGCTTGTGCCCTCGGCATCAAGTCCGAGTTCCTTATACGGTGCTTCTTTTTTACGCAGCAGTGCGTCTGGGGTGATGCCCATCTGTGCAATCAGCTCCAGTAAGTAATCGCGTGTCGGCGGCGTCTTGAGATACTCAATGACGTTTGGCGTCTCGCCAGAGGCCTGCATTAATGCCAAGGTATTGCGTGACGTGCCGCATTTTGGGTTATGAAAAATAATCGGTCGCATGGCCATAGGTCCACCTATTTTCGTTTGAAGGGTTATTTGTTAAGCATGATAAAAGT
Organism: Psychrobacter aestuarii; assembly: GCF_904846035.1. Taxonomy (GTDB): domain Bacteria; phylum Pseudomonadota; class Gammaproteobacteria; order Pseudomonadales; family Moraxellaceae; genus Psychrobacter; species Psychrobacter aestuarii. The sequence goes on along the minus strand of NZ_CAJGYT010000001.1, from coordinate 988,007 downwards.
CTTTGGCACATCAGCCGTTGCCTATTATTGCCTATCGTCGCCTATGTGGGCAGATGACAGGCATAAACGGCGCGGCTTAGTATACCACCACAAAAAAAGACACACAGTGTTTCAACAAACCCTTACCGCAGCCTAGTATACGGTTACGTTACAATAGTCCAATCATCTGTCGCCCCTTTATGCTGATGGACGGATTGCTAGCAGTAAAAGATACAAACCGTGAAAGACAACAAGGGCTTGCCAGCCGACTCTGTACGGATGCGCATCCCATAATGCCATACGGATATTTGACTAAGGACACACCATGAACACGCTCACACCTTCTACCTTGCGCCTACCTATTGCTGCCTCATGGCTTGGCGGCGCGCTGCTGCTTGCTGCCAGCACTGCACAAGCTGCACCGATGGCGCAAGGGCTGACGAGCGAGGTGGGCTACAATGAATACAGCGTCTCCGAGAGCATACTGGAGCAGTGCCGCGAAGACGATCGCTGCCCTGAAGTCGCGATCAAGTACCTAAACACCAGTGCCCCATGGATTAATACCATTGTCAATCAGCGGGTGAACAGCATGGTGGTCAATAGTGGTATCCGTGCAGAAGAACCCGTAACAGGCAACATCAGTAAAGCAAAAGTACAAGCCGCGGTTGACGACTTTGCCAAAGAGCAATTGGCGACGCTACCAAAAGACAGCAGCCTCAGCTATGAGCTGAATGTCACCCCAGGCTACCTAGGACACATCGGTCAGACCGAGTTGTTCGTCATTGACAGCTATGTGTATCTAGGCGGCGCGCATGGTCTGCCGTACCGCGAATATCTGGTGTTCGACAGCCAAAACAAACGCCAAATCACCCTCAATGACATGCTGCTGCCAAAACAAGCATCGCGTTTTGAGACGCTTGCGCGCAGTGCTTATCGTGACTGGGTAAAAACCGTCGCCGATGACGTTGACAGCTATGAGCAGTCATGGCCGTTTTCATTAAGTAAAAACGTCACCTTGACCAACACAGGCATCACCTTGCTGTACCAGCCTTATGACATCGGTCCTTATGCTTATGGCATGCCTGAGCTACACATCCCGTATACCAAGCTCAAAGGGGTCGTAAAACCCAGCTACTTACCCAAGTAAACAGGCGTACAGATAACAGCAAATAAGCAAAAAAGATGCGAATAAACACAAAACAACCACCGATAGTGGCATAAGGACATGACACTTTTATGATAAAAATGAGAGCATCACCACTGACAATATACCGACCCTATAAACAGCAGTGACCGAGCGTCAGGCTAAGACCCTATTAATAACAACATTTTAAAAAAGCAATTTACCCATTTAAGGAGTTTATTATGAACAACCCACTACATCCCGACAATCATGACAGTCACGATGCCAACTCAGCGAATCCAGACGCAGATAAAACCACCGCCGACACTTGGCAGTTAAACGCCACTACCGAAGCCTTGGGCGACTTGACCTTGACCATTGACGACAGCCTATCTGTCGGACGCGGCAGCGACAATGACGTGGTGCTTGGCAGTAAAGAAGTATCGCGCAATCATGCGGTGCTGAGCGTTCTAAACGGCAAGCTGTATTTAAAAGATTTGGACTCATCGAACGGCAGCTTTATCAATGGCAAGCGCATCGACAGCAACCAGTCAAAATACGTCGCCGCTGATGACACCGTCGCGTTTGCCAGCTTTGTCTTTACTGTAGCGCCAGCCGCGCATGCAAATGGTGTTGCGTCCAGCGCTTATGATGATGCCATGACAGAGGAGATGCAGGACGAAGCAGCGACGCATACCACTGCGCCAGTACAAGCAGACGCTACGCAGTCAGACACCGCGCACGCAGAGACCAGCACAGGCAGCGTACCGACCGATGGCGCGCAGACTCTGGGCAGCAGTACACTAGACCATCCTGTTGATGGCGCCGCCTTGGACGAGACGCCAGCCGCCGCGCCGACTGCCGATATTGACACTACCGATGCCAAACACCCCGCTAGCGCCAATCTACAAAGCGAAAAAGTCGAGCCGGCAGAAGCTGCGCACCTTGCCGAGCCGCACACCGATGCCCCTGTCATGAGTGCTGAAAAAGACAGCCCGCATGATGTACAAAGCGATGACGTAACGGATGATGACATTGCCCGAGACGATGTGGCCAAAGATGAGATGCCGTCCGAATCAGGTATTGAGCCGACCATCCTAAAAGACGCCCCGCACCACGATGCGTATGATGACGCTCACGACAAGCAAATGCAGCACGAGCGCACGCCGACCGATACAGCAGCGACCGAGGCTGAAAAGCCAAAAGACGAAGTCTACGGCAGCGATGCTGAAAACCTACAATCCGCGCACCATAAAGACGAGACCGACCCGCACGACAAAACCACCGAAACCGAACTGCAAAAAGAGTCTGACCCTGACGTACTGCGTGCTAAGGAAGCAGCGACGTCACAGTTCTCAGGCACTACACAGCTCGGCAACAGCCCTGATGTGGGTACACAAGCCAACAATGCCAAGGTACAAGAGCAGCACAATCCTGCGACCACCGCACAAGGACAACCCGCGCAAAAATCCAGCGGCGGCTGGTTCATTTGGTTGTTTATTGCCATCATTATTATTGGCGCTGCCATCTGGCTGTTTAACATGGGCGGTTAAGCCCACCGCACCATCAGAGCGGCTACCCAGCCGCTCATGTCCTTGGCAGACGCAATTTAGCGTATTCGCCGCATCAGCAGTTTTGTTATACTGACCCACCGAACGTATCGCCAGCAGTCCTTGTGTCTGTTGGCGCTGCCTTATTACAGCCATGCTGTGACCATCTTTTGCCGATATTGTGCTAAGAGACCTTGCATTATGATGACCTTTGATGACTACCAAGCCTTTAAACAACAGGGCTTTAGCCACGCGCCACTGGTAAAAAAACGCCTGATGGATGCGCAAACACCCGTGTCTGTATTTTCAAAAGTACGCGACCTTAGCGGCTCGGCGTATCTGTTTGAATCGGTGGTGGGCGGGGAGCGCTGGGCGCGGTATTCGATGATTGGTCTGGGCAGCGACCTTATCTTACAGTATACCGATGGCAAAATGACTACTAAGCGGAACGACAGCATCGATACCGATATCGTCGATGACCCTTTTGATTATCTGCGCACGCTGATGGCGAGTTACAACATGCCAAGCAGCGAGCAGATACCTGAGCTGCCGAGCTTTAGTGGCGGTTTGGTCGGCTATTTTGGCTATGACATGGTGCGCGTGATTGAGCCGAGTGTCGGCAAGTCAGACGCGCCCAATCCCATGACCATGCCTGACATGTGGCTGATGCTCTCTATGAGCGTCATCGTTTTTGACAATCTAGAGAACACCTTATCCATCATCGTTTATGCCGATTGCAACAGCGATGACGGCTACGGCGCAGCGATTCGCGAGCTGGAAAAAATCGAAGAAAAACTTGCCGAAATGCCTGAGCTGAGCGCCCCTGTGATGCCCACGCCCAAGTTCACCTCACAGACAGGCGAGGACAAATACTGTGCCGATGTTGAGGTGATTAAAGACTATATCCTAGCAGGCGATGTCATGCAGGTCGTACCCGCGCAGCGTTTGAGCGCCGACTATAGTGGCGACTCCTTAGCCGTCTATCGCGCGCTGCGTTTTTTAAACCCCTCGCCGTACCTGTTCTTGGTGCACGGTTACACGCTCGATGACCACAAGCGCTTTGACATCATCGGCGCATCCCCTGAGATTCTCTCGCGGGTCGAGAATGGCAAAGTCACCGTGCGGCCCCTAGCTGGCACGCGCTCGCGTGGACAAACCGAAGCAGAAGATCTTGCCCTTGAAAAAGAGCTGCTCGCGGACACCAAAGAAATTGCTGAGCACTTGATGCTCATCGACTTGGGACGCAATGACATCGGCCGTGTCTGCGACTATGGCAGCGTCAAAGTCACTGAAAAGATGTTTATCGAGCGCTATTCACAAGTCATGCACATCGCCTCCAATGTGGAAGGCACGATTTTACAAGACAAAGACGCGCTGGATGTGTTTTGCGCCACATTCCCCGCAGGCACGCTCTCAGGCGCGCCAAAAATCCGTGCCATGCAAATCATCGACGAGGTTGAGCCGGTGCGCCGTACCGTCTTTGGTGGCTCGGTCGGTTATCTGGGCTGGCATGGCAACATGGATACCGCCATCGCCATTCGTACCGCTGTGATGCGCCGTGGCAAGATTCATGTGCAGGCAGGGGCGGGCGTTGTTGCCGATTCTGTGCCCACATCGGAGTGGGAGGAGACCAATAAAAAAGCGCTGGCACTCATAAAAGCGGTAAAAATGGCTTGTGATGGGCTGCGTATTCGCTAGCTCAGTCATCACCGTTGCGAGCCTTGCAACCACTGTACCCAAACGCCGACAAGATATCGGCGTTTTTTTTCAAAAAAATAAGCGGCAAATCAATCACTTAAAAATTAATTTAAAAAAATAAGAAAAAATCTGAAAATAGCGCTTGCGTTTAAAAAAATATTTGGTATTATACACACCACTTTGAGGAAACAAGCCGACTTAGCTCAGTTGGTAGAGCAACTGACTTGTAATCAGTAGGTCGCCAGTTCGATTCCGGCAGTCGGCACCATTTCTTATCAAAGTACCCTAGGTGGGGTTGGGGAGCGGTCAAACCCAACAGACTGTAAATCTGTCGCGAAAGCTTCGAAGGTTCGAATCCTTCCCCCACCACCATATATTTTTAGCTGTTATAGCACCGCGCTATACGCTGCACCAGTTATACTGCGGGTGTCGTATAATGGTAATACTTCAGCCTTCCAAGCTGATGACGCGGGTTCGATTCCCGCCACCCGCTCCAATAATGATGGCACAACCGCATATAATTATTGAATCTATCACGACAGTCAAGCTACAGCGTACTGTGTCGTGATATTTTTTTAGCTCAGCCCAACAGGTTGTCTAATTAAGCTCATATAGCTCAGCGGTAGAGCACTCCCTTGGTAAGGGAGAGGTCTCGAGTTCAATTCTCGATATGAGCTCCATATTTTAAAGCAATCGCGTTTGCAACACATTGTCACCAGACGCGCTGCTATACTGTATTCCTCATAACACATCGTTATACGGATGCTATTCAATAACTTGATAAAGTATGTCAACATATTGAAAAAGATAACACTGACGCGACAAGTCATCATCATAAGGTAGCACTAAGGTGTTGCCTTTTAGTGCTGTCAGTAGCTCATAGATCTCGTCTATTTGCCATGTTTTATTAATGGTTTTAGTCAGTTTAAACGCCCTTGACGTTTTATGATAAAAACAGCAAGTGGCACTCATGGTTTGATGGTTTTATTACCAACGTATCAACCGCCAAGCCTTTATTTATTAATAATTCACCAATAAGAGGAATAACCCATGGCAAAGGCCAAGTTTGAACGCAGTAAGCCACACGTTAACGTCGGAACCATCGGCCACGTTGACCACGGTAAAACCACATTGACAGCTGCAATCGCAACTGTAGCAGCTAAAACTTCAGGCGGCGAAGCAAAAGACTACGCGTCAATTGACAGCGCACCAGAAGAAAAAGCACGTGGTATTACCATCAACACCAGCCACATTGAGTATGACACTGAAGCACGTCACTACGCACACGTAGACTGCCCAGGCCACGCTGACTATGTTAAAAACATGATCACTGGTGCGGCACAGATGGACGGCGCTATCTTGGTTGTATCAGCAACTGACGGCCCAATGCCACAGACTCGTGAGCACATCTTGCTATCTCGTCAGGTAGGCGTACCGTACATCATCGTATTCATGAACAAATGCGACATGGTAGACGACGAAGAGCTACTAGAGCTAGTAGAAATGGAAGTTCGCGAATTGTTGAACGACTATGACTTCCCAGGCGACGACACCCCAATCATCAAAGGTTCAGCGCTAGAAGCATTGAACGGCAGCGATGGCAAATACGGTGAGCCAGCAGTTATCGAACTACTAGAAGTACTAGACACCTACATCCCAGAGCCAGAGCGTGACGTTGACAAAGCATTCTTGATGCCAATCGAAGACGTATTCTCAATCTCAGGCCGTGGTACTGTAGTAACCGGTCGTGTTGAGTCTGGTATCGTAAAAGTTGGCGACGAGATCGAAATCGTTGGTATCAAAGCCACTCAAAAAACCACCTGTACTGGTGTTGAAATGTTCCGCAAGCTGCTAGACGAAGGTCGTGCAGGTGAGAACTGTGGCGTACTACTACGTGGTACTAAGCGTGAAGACGTACAACGTGGCCAAGTACTAGCGAAGCCAGGTTCAATCACGCCGCACACCAAGTTTGACGCTGAAGTATACGTACTAAGCAAAGAAGAAGGTGGTCGTCATACGCCATTCCTAAACGGCTATCGTCCACAGTTCTACTTCCGTACCACTGACGTTACTGGCGCAATCCAGCTACAAGACGGTACTGAAATGGTAATGCCAGGCGACAACGTTGAGATGGGCGTAGAGCTTATCCACCCAATCGCAATGGACAAAGGCCTACGTTTCGCGATTCGTGAAGGCGGCCGTACTGTAGGCGCTGGTGTTGTAGCAAACGTTCAAAACTAATTTGAACCTGCTATAGCATACCAATGCTAAGAAAAAGCCACTCGAAAGAGTGGCTTTTTTTATGGCTGGTGTTTAGATACATTCAAAAATAAAAACAACCATAAGAGGTGGTGCAGGTGATAAAAACAGCGTTAGAGGTACAAGCAGAACAGGCGACAGCGATGATAGAAGCAACCGCTGCGATAGAGGCGGTGTTACAACCTGAGGATGCGTGGGACGTGCCCAGTATTAATGCGCTTTTAAGCCAGTCTCACATTCATTTGGCGACGCTTAGCACGGATGATGGGCAGGTGCTTGCGTACTGTATATATCAGCAGCTCTTTGAGCAGGCGGAGATTTTACGTATCGGCACGCATTGGGATTATCAGCGCCAAGGTCTGGCCTCACAGCTACTTACAGCGGTGTGCGCGCTATGTGACAGCAGAGATGTTGAGACGATGCTGCTTGAGGTGCGCGCGGACAATACACCCGCGATTGCATTGTATCAGCGGCACGGTTTTGTGCAGATTCATCAGCGAAAAGGCTATTATCAGACAGCGCACAGTGCGCCTATCGATGCGCTTATCATGCAGCGTCAAGTGTAGTCAGGCATAGATTGATGTTTATGCTTAACAACATTGAGATAGCGGCCGCGCGTAGGTCAGCGCTGAGCAGATTAGGTTAATGGCGGTGGTTTTGGGCAGATGGGGTGACACGGGTGCTCAGCGGATGCCTGCATCGTCTCTAGCAGCGTGATACGCTGGGTGAGCAGCTCGACCATACGGTTGATGTTTGCCTGTTGGTTTTTGACTTGTTTGAGCTTTTGCTGGGTCATGTGCAGCTGCTCGGTCAGGTTTAACTGTCCGTCATAGTAGTCGTTCAGGCTGTTTTTGATTTCTGTTAAGGTAAAGCCCAGCACCTGCGCACTTTTAATCAGCTCGATGCGCTCCACACACTGCGGATGAAACTCGGTATACAGACGTGAGCCTGCCTGGCGCTTACGCGATTTTAATAGACCAAGCTGGTCGTAGTGACGGATGGTGTCTTTGGTGGTATTGGCTTGACTGGCCAAGGTGCCAATCAGTAAAAAGGGCGTATCAGTGGCCATAAAACACCTTTATGAATAATAAAAACACAAGCCTGCGCCATCGCAATTTAGCGTATGTTCACGCGTTGCCACGGCGCGCGCTCGTGTAGGGTATTGACGGGCGTTAGTGCATAATCCTGCGATTGCCAAACGGGACTGGGCAGCGCCAGTAAGTCGTCTAAACGTTGCAAAAAGTCCGCGCGCGGCAAGGTACTTGCGCCCAAGCTCATCAGATGCGGGTTTTCTAATTGGCAGTCTATTAATGCCACATCGGTGGCACGGCACAGCTGCACCAGCCCCCAAAACGCGATTTTAGAAGCATTAGAGGCGTGATGAAACATCGACTCACCAAAATAAATACCGCCCAACTTTAAGCCGTATAAGCCGCCAATCAGCACGCCTGATTCGTCCCAGACTTCAATGCTGTGCGCAAAGCCTTGCTGATGCAGCTCGGTGTAGGCGGCAATCATCTCATCGTGTATCCACGTATGCTCGCCATCGCTCAAGCCGTCTTGGCGCGGTAAGCTGCAGGCATGGATGACCTCGTCAAACGCGCGATTGACACTGATTTGCCACGGTGAGTTTTTGGCCTGACGCCGCAGAGACTTGCTGGGCGCGTAGCCGTCTGGATACAGGACGCAGCGCGGTTCAGGACACCACCAAGCGATTGGCTCGTCGGTATTGAACCACGGGAACAGCCCTTGAGCGTATGCCGAGAGTAGCGTTGACATTGCCAAGTCGCCACCCATGGCAATCAGCCCGATGCCCTCAGGGTCAGCATGGATAGGGTCAGGAAAGTCATAACGCCCGAGACGCTTAAGCGCCTCAGGCGAGAGCCGTCCTTGGTCTGTCACGATGCGCTGACGCTGATGGGCAGCCATGACTTATTGCTCTTGGCTGTGATGACGGTCTTGGTCGGCTTGGTCGGCGCTCAGTGTTGAGGCGTAGGTGTGGTCGCTGGCTTCAGCTTCACCGACGCTATCGAGGTATTTTTCAGCATCAAGCGCTGCCATACAGCCCGTACCTGCTGAGGTAATCGCCTGACGATACACGTGGTCGGCCACGTCCCCTGCGGCAAACACACCCTCAATGCTGGTCTGGGTGGCGTTGCCATTTAAACCACTGTTGACCACGATATAGCCGTCTTTCATATCGAGCTGCTCAGCGAACAGGTCGGTATTTGGCTTGTGCCCGATAGCAACGAACATGCCAAAGACGTCCAATTGCTTGGTGCTGCCATCGATGGTTGATTCAATCAATACGCCATTGACGCCCATGTCATCGCCCAGTACTTCTTTGACTTGGTGATTCCACTCGATTTTGATGTTGCCGTTTTTGGCTTTCTCAAGCAGCTTGTCTTGTAAGATTTTTTCTGAGCGCAGGCTGTCGCGGCGATGCACCAAGGTCACCTCTGAGGCGATGTTCGATAGGTACAAGGCTTCTTCTACTGCGGTGTTGCCACCACCGATGACCGCGACTTTTTGGTCTTTATAAAAAAAGCCGTCGCAGGTGGCACACGCAGATACGCCCAAGCCTTTGAATTTTTCTTCAGACTCAAGTCCCAAATACTGCGCAGACGCGCCCGTTGAGATAATAAGCGCGTCACAAGTATAAGTGGCATTGTCACCAATCAGCTTAAATGGACGCTCGTTAAGCTCCGCTTTTTGGATGTGGTCATACACAAGCTCGGTACCAAAACGCTCGGCATGTGCTTGCATACGCTCCATGAGTGCAGGACCCGTCAAGTCGTAGGCATCGCCTGGCCAGTTGTCGACTTCGGTGGTGGTGGTCAGCTGTCCGCCGACCTGAAGACCTGTGACGATGACCGGTTTTAGGTTGGCACGCGCCGCATAGACCGCAGCGGCGTAGCCTGCAGGGCCTGAGCCAAGAATGATAAGTTTTTCGTGGCGCACATTGGCATGGTCGGTCATAACAATTCCTTATTATTTACAATAAATGGCGTGCAAGCGCAGGGTAAATGCCCAAGTCAATGCTCGAGCAGCAGCACGCCTAACGCGGTAATTTATGGGTTACTAACATAAGCGCTATTATAACAAAGCGCAAGTGAGAGAAAGCAAACACAATGATGATAACAATCAAAGTAGCGGCACCTTGCTTATGATTGGTAACCTAAAGGCGTTTTTCAAGGTGCTGCGTGTAGACACAGAGGCTAAGGCAACTAAAAAGCGGTTGAACATTTGCTAAAAAAAGCCGTCGCCACGCAGGCTATGTATTTGTTATTATAAGAAGTTATATGACCACCACGCACGACCAACAGCGGCGCTAGCAATAGACGCCCTTGGGGCGTGATTTTGCGAAAAGTATCGGGCAGATGGCGGCGTTTAAGCCCTCATGTGATGCCGATATACTTTATAATAGCATTTCGCTGGATAACTCTATGTCCTCATGGCTCGCGCCAGTCATGGGTGATAACAATAAGTATGGACAACAAGGCAGATTCTACGTGATATCAGCACCGATTATTGAGTATTTAAGAAAAGGGATATTTACCTTCCTTGGGTTAATGTTGGCAGTCTATGTGTTTGTGATTTTGCTGACGTATACCAGTAATGATCCGAGCTGGTCGCACATCAGTAGCGATATGACCACCATTAATAATATGGGCGGCGCGATGGGCGCGTGGCTGTCTGACCTCGGCTACCGCTTTTTTGGTTTTGCTGCGTGGTGGCTGCTGGCGTTTTTGATTTATGAGCCGATTTTGATTTGGTGGCACACGCGGCGCACGTTTTGGCTGTTGCGTGTGGTCGGCTATCTGTTTTTGTTGCTGAGTGCCAGCGCATGGCTCAGCCAGCTGTGGGCGTTATTGCCGCACGCGTCAGACCTGAGCAGCACGCCGTTCGGCGGCGCGTATGGCGGCATCATAGGCATGGAGCTGCAAAGCCGTTTGGCAGCGCTGCTGACGCCGTGGGGCACATTGATATTTTTAAGCCTGTTTGTGGCGATTGTGACCACCTTTGCCTTTAACATTCATTGGCGCGAGGTGTATCGCACCGTTATTAATCTAAAGTGGGTCAATTTGGGACTCTCGCACGATGATGGCTATGGCGATGCGCTGAGCGACCACGAGGACAGTGAGCGCAGCGCAGCAAGCAAACGCAGCAGCGCTGCAAAAAGCAGCACCAATGACGGCACAGGTGAGCAGTTGTCGTTTGAGCTGGCACCGAATACAGGCGCAGGCAATGACCGCCACGCTGAATTAAATGAGCGCTTTGGTGGGGTGTTAAGTGAGTTTTTGAGCAAATCAGGGCTACAAGACTATGCCAAAGATTTGGCGCGCGCTCCTGTGAGTAGCACAGCCGCCGCGAGCGCTGAGACAAAACGCCCTGTCAGCAGTGCAGCAGACGCAGCGCCTGTGCGTAAGGTTGAGCCAAGCTTTGCTTGGAATGACACCAAAACCGTCGATGCCTTGCTTAGTAAACCACCTTATGACGATGCGGCACTACCGCAAGCCAGCAGTGAGGTGCAAACACCCGCAGCACAAGCGGATGCCACACCAGAGGCGCCTGCTGCTATGCCGCGTAATCAAAATGCTGAGGCGGAACAAACGGCGCGCACCAAATCTGCTGTCACGCCTGAAGCATCAAAGCCGTCACAGCCTGCGCAGCCCGTTCAGCAGCCAGCAACGAATGATGCACCTGCTGAGGCACAGCGCACAGAGGCGATAGATGCCCTAGCAGGGCAGTGGCTCGCTGAGCATGACGCCGCCCCGCAAAGTGTAGAGCCAACGCCTGCTGCGGAATCGACCAGCAGTGCGGCTGCAACCAGCGCCGCAACATCGGCGACCAAATCGGCGACGAAGTGGCGTATTGAGACAGAAGCCACAGAGGCTGATGCGCCCGTGCTCGATATGACGCCGAGCAACACGCCGCCTGCCAAGCCAGATACGCCGCCAACGGTCGCGCAAAGTGAAACCCCCGCTGCCCGCACTGCGCCTGACGTGCGCTTTGCTGTGCCAGAAGGGGACGCGAGCAATCAAATCGCAGGGATGTTTGAAGACGAGAGCGACGAATACCACTTGCCCGACATTCATGACGATGCAGCGTTTGCGACCCGCTCGCGTGCGATGCAAACCGCCAAATACCGCGCCAACTTGTCACCGATTCCTGAGCTGTCCATCCTTGACCAGCCCGACCCCAACCGTCAGCCGAGCTATACCGCAGCGGAATTAGAGCAATTGTCTGAGCTGTTAGAGATTAAACTGCAAGAGTTCAATGTCAAAGCCGAGGTGGTCAACGCCATCCCAGGTCCTGTGGTGACGCGCTTTGAAGTGGCGCTGGCAGCAGGCGTTAAGGCGAGCAAAGTCACGGGCATCTCTCGTGACTTGGCGCGCTCGCTCTCTATGGCATCGCTACGTGTGGTCGAGGTCATCCCAGGCAAGCCTTACATCGGTATCGAAGTGCCCAACAAGCAGCGCGAAATGGTGCGCTTGGTCGAGCTATTAAACACCGATAAATACAAAGACCCCAAAGCCCAAGTCAGCATGGCCATGGGTAAAGACATCGGCGGCAAGCCCATCATCACTGACCTTGCGCGCGCGCCGCACATGCTGGTTGCAGGGACGACAGGCTCAGGTAAGTCGGTACTGGTGAATGCCATGCTGCTGTCCATCTTGTTAAAGTACACGCCTGATGAGCTGCGTTTGATTTTGATTGACCCCAAGCAGTTAGAGCTGGCGAACTATAACGAAATCCCGCATTTGCTCACCCCTGTGGTCACCGACATGACCGAGGCGGCAAGCAGCCTGTCGTGGTGCGTGGCAGAGATGGAGCGCCGCTATCAGCTGATGAGCCTGCTCAAAGTGCGTAAGCTGAACGAATTTAACAAAAAAGTACGCGCTGCGGAAAAGGCAGGCAAGCCGCTCATCGACCCGCTGTGGCGCCCCAATGACAGCGTGAGTATGGACAAAGCGCCTAAGCTTAAAACCTTGCCCATCATCGTCATCGTGGCGGATGAGTTTGCCGATATGATTATGCAGGTCGGTAAGCAAGCCGAAGAGCTGATTACCCGCTTGGCACAAAAATCGCGCGCGGCAGGCATTCACTTGATGCTGGCAACCCAGCGTCCGTCTGTTGATGTCATTACAGGTCTCATTAAAGCCAACATCCCTGTACGGGCTGCGCTGCGCGTCAACTCCAAAGTCGACTCGCGTACCATCTTGGACAGTGGCGGCGCTGAGGACATGCTCGGTAATGGCGATATGCTGTTCTTAGGTCCAGGGCAAATCGAGCCTGACCGCGTGCATGGCGCGTATGTCAGTGACGAAGAGGTCAACCGCGTCTGTGACGCGTGGCGTGAGCGCGGCGCACCCGACTATATTGACAATATGGCGGGCAATTTTGAGCTGACCAGCCCAAGTGGCGGCAGCACTGCCAACAACGCCTCAGGCGAGGACGACGACTTGTATAACGATGCGGTCGCCTTTGTGATGGAGACGCGCAAAGTCTCCGCCTCGAGTATTCAGCGCAAGTTTAGCATCGGTTACAACCGCGCCGCGCGCATTGTCGATTCCATGGAGGAGGCGGGCTTGGTCAGCTCCATGGGCAAAAGCGGCAAACGCGAGCTGTTGGTCTAAATCAAAAAAGCGGGTACGATAAGGTACCCGCTTTTTTTATGCCTATTTTTTATGCCCCATTTGCTAGCATCTTGACTGTGCGTGGTGAGTGCGCTGAGTGTCGATGACCAAGGAGAGGTTATGTTTAAAGAATATACGGATTATGATGCCCTCGGTCTGGCGGCGTTGATTCACAGTAAAGCAATCAGCCCGCTTGAAGCACTGGAGGCAGCCATCGATACCGCCAATCGTCTGAACCCTGAGCTGAACGCCATCATCAACCGCTTTGATGCCAGAGCATATGCCAGCATTGAGCGCGGTCTGCCAAAAGGGGTGTTTTATGGCGTGCCTTTACTGTTGAAAGATTTGTCCTTTGTGGTGGCAGGCGAGCCGATGAGTATGGGCAGCCGCAGTGTGCGTGTCTTGACCAATTATGACAGTGAAATCGTCAAACGCATGCGCGCGGCGGGTCTTAATATCTTTGGTAAAACCAACACCCCTGAGTTTGGTCTGACCATCACCACCGAGCCCAAAGCGTTTGGCGCGGCGCACAATCCATTTAAGCACGGCTACAGTACAGGTGGCTCGTCAGGCGGCAGTGCGGCGGCGGTCAGTAGCGGCATCGTGCCGATGGCAGGCTCAGGTGATGGTGGCGGCTCGATTCGTTTTCCTGCGGCATGGTGCGGGGTATTTGGCTTGAAGCCGAGCCGTGGACGCAATCCGCTGGGACCGATGATGGGTGAGGGCTGGGGCGGTGCGGTCGCTGACCATGTGATTACCCGCAGTGTGCGTGACAGCGCGGCGATGCTCGATGTGACCCATGGCGCAGAGCGTGGGTCGCCTTATGTGATTGCGCCGCCTGAGGGGACATTTTTACAAGCCGCCGAGCGCGCGCCACGAAAGCTGCGTATTGCGCTGCAACAAAAGCCGTTGGTTGCTGATACACTTGTCGATGGCGAGGTGATGGCGGTGCTGATGCGTACCGCTGAGCAGCTGCGCAGTATGGGACATGAGGTGATTGAAGCCGAGCCTGACATCAGCATAGACAACTTTTGGCGCGATTTTTTGACGGTGATTTGTGCGCATACCGCGTTTACGATTGACAATATCGAGCGCTGTTTTGGCAGCGCACAGGTGGCGGGGCTGGAGCCACAAACAGAGAACATGGCGATGATTGGTCGGGCGCTGTCTGCCGCAGATTTGGTGTGCGCCCAGCATGGCTGGCACGACAGTCAGTATAAGACAGGCGAGCTGCTCGAGCAGTTTGACATGATATTGTGCCCGACTGTGCCGACCCCTGCGGTGGCGCATGGGGTGCTGGTGCCCAGCGAGATGGAAGAGACCTTGATGCGCGGTACGGGCATGGTCAGTCGCGGTCTGAATGTGGGCAAATACGCCTTTGGTTCAGGGATTATCGAGCGGCTCAGTCATGATATTTTAAGTAAAATGTCCTTTACCTTACTGGGCAATGTGACAGGACTGCCTGCAATGTCTGTCCCTGTTGGCATGAGCCGCGCAGGCTTACCGATTGGTATGCAGCTGATTGGGCGGATGAATGATGAGGCGACCTTACTCAGCGTGGCGGGTGAGATGGAGCGCGCAGGCTGGTTTACTGCCCCTGCGTGTGCAATGAATAAGTGACGGCTTATCTTAACAACGTATTTTTAATTCACCGCGTTATATAAGGTCAATCAAAGCGGTAAATGTCCATTCCCAGACTGTGGTGGGTCATCGCCTCGTGTACCACCGAGACGCGCTGACCTGCGCCGAGTGCAAAAAACAGCGGCAATAGATGCTCATCGCTCGGGTGCACGTCGCGGTATTTGGGGTATTGCTGCCAGTCGAGCGCGGCGGGGATGTCGGACTTCATTTGCGCCAATAGCCAATGCTTAAACGCCTTGGCATGGTCATCAATACTGCTGGCGTCCCAGCGCAGGGCGCGCAGGTTGTGCGTAATGCTGCCTGAGCCCACCAGCAACACCTGCTCATCACGCAATGCGGCAAGACAAGCGCCAAGCTGATAGCAGGCAACGCTGTCATAATACTTGGGCAAAGACAGCTGTACGATGGGCACATCGGCATCAGGGTACATGTGCCGCAGCGGTGCCCATACACCGTGGTCACTTGCGCGTAGCGGGTTGATGCGGCACTGAATGCCGAGGGTGTCTAGTGCCGCAGCGATATGTTCAGCAAGCTCAGGATGACCGTCTGCAGGGTAGTCGACGTCATACAGCTCGGGCGCAAAGCCTGCAAAGTCATGCCATGTTTTGGGTTTTGGGTTGCTGCTGATCTCAAGCTTGGTCGACAGCCAGTGCGCGGACATGATGATGATGGCGCGCGGTTTGGGCAGGTTTTGTCCGATGCGCGCAAGGGCATGCGTGGTGGCCGATTGCTCGATTGCCAAGGTCGGTGCGCCATGCGAGATAAACAGCGCAGGCAACGTGCTGGCGGCTGCCCCTGAAGGCTGCAATAGGTTGGCAACGCTCAGGGCGCTGCGGGCGCGAGGCTTGAGTTCGGACATATTGGAGGGTACACCATAAGAGTCAGTCATCCCCTTTTTATTAGGGCGCAGCTGGGTTTTTCAACCGACAGACGCGAGGCGAAGTCGCGCCGTTTTATCGTTCTCTTTGCAGGTATGTCGGCGCGGTGCTCGCCCATTTTTGCGGTTAATTGCCGCGATGATAAGGGTGATTGTTGTTGATACTCATGGCGCGGTACAGCTGCTCCATCAGCACCACGCGCACCAGTGGATGCGGTAATGTCAAGTCCGACAGTGACCACTTCATGTCTGCATTTGCGAGCACCTCAGGCGACACGCCATCTGCGCCGCCGATAACGAGTGCAATGTCATCACCTTGCTGCATGGCATCTGATAACTTGTCCGCGAGGCGCTCGGTGGAGAGCATTTTGCCTTTGACATCGAGCACCCACAGCTGTTCACGTACCGCGCTTTGGTGCGTTGCTAAGATGGCTTGCCCTTCTTGCTCGCGATACTGCGCCAGATTGGCATCAGAAGGATTTTTGGCGCGTTTGGCAGCGGGTAGCTCGACCAGTTCGGTACTCATCATCGGCTGGATGCGTTTGTAGTATTCATTGAATCCAGTTTGTACCCAGTTGGGCATTTTGGTACCGATGGTCAGTAGCCTTACTTTCATGACAAAAATCCTTTGAGCGCTGAAGAAAAAAGAGGCGGCTATTATCGCTTGCGCTGACCGATTTGTCGATTATCAAGGCACGCGTTACGTGTTGTCACGCATCGCGGAGACAATGGTTTGCGAAATCTGGTCATCACGCTCGCTATTGTGATTCTCAGGTGGGTTTTTAATCACCGTCAGCTTGGCATCTGATTCAAAAACAATCGCCTCGACCTCGATGATGTCATTGATGCCCGCGCTACGCATGGCGCACTCAAGCTCTTGACGGGTCAGGCGCTCTTGCCGCATGGCATCAGGCAAAAACTGTCCCTTGTAAAACACGATACGCGGGTCGGATAATATCACATCGCTAAACTGCGGCGAGATGGCTGCGTATTTGGTCACCATATATTGCAGCAGGTACAGCGTGATAATCGCAGCGCCACCCTCAACCAAGGGAATGTTTTTTAACAAAATGGTGCTGGCGCCCAAAGAGCCAATCATCACCGTCATAATCCAATCAAAGTTGTTCAGCTGTGAGGTCGAGCGCTTGCCTGATACCTTGGTCACCAGCACAATCATCACATAGACCAGCACTGTGGTGAGTACGATGCGCCCCAGTTTTTCTAAATCATCAAATATCAGCATGTCCATCAGGGTCTTATCCTTTATTCTATTATTATTGTGGCTGTCGCTAAGCAATGCGATGGGTGTCTACCACTATAAAGGACAAGGCATGGCGATGATACGCGCAAACCGATAGATTGGTGACAAATCGGTAACAGGACGATAGGGACGGCGAGCGCTTCACCAGTAGCGCGCGTTATTTTGGCGCAAGTAAGCGATTAAAACTGACCAAACCAATCCACGTCATCAGCGTACACAGTCCAATCATCATCATCAGCGCCTGCACCAATGCCCACGGACGCGCGGCAAAGGCTTCTTGCAGCACCTCGCGATTGGCGGCGTCAAAAATTAAGAACCACAATCCCAAAAAGTACAACGCGCTCAATAGCCAAACTGCCACCACCGCGCCTACGGTCAAGCGCAGCACTTCGGCACGTGTCAGCGCCCGCCGCTGCTGACGCACAAACTTGCGCACCGCGATATAGGCGGCGATGCCAATCGTGAGCAGCATCACCATATATAGGCTGATGGGCAGGTATTGCTGTAGCAGCATACATAGAGTGCTGACCAAAATATAGCCGATACTAAAAATGCCCACGTAATAGCGCAGGCTGGGCGCTTGCGTCATTGTTGTCGGGGTGGGCGTGTTGGGAGTAAGCATAAAAAACCTTTATTGCTGGGCTGTCCAGTCTAACAGCTGATCAAGAACCACGCGCGCCGCATAGGTGTTGAGCGCGTGCTCGGTGTTGATAATACCCACCACAGTATACGCTTGCCCAGACTGCCCTTGGACATAGCCTGCCATCGAGGTCACATTGTTCAGCGTGCCTGTCTTTATCCACGCGCGCCCAATGGCAGCAGAGTCGGGCAAGCGCTCGCCATGAGCGGCAATCGTACCACTGACCCCAGCAATACCTAATGAGTCCACATAAGCGGCAAACTGCGGATGATGATAAGCATACCCCAAAAGCTCGCTCAGATTGGCGGCGCTGACCGTACAGTCGCGGCACAGCCCCGAGCCGTCGGTCAAATGCGGCGGTGCGGTGGTCAAGTGCGTGTGCCACCAGCTGTGAATGTCACCAAGCATAATCGGGTAGGTGCTGACAGGGTCGTCCACGGCATACAGACTGCTGCCTGTGCTTTTTTGGGTATCGGGCAGGCTGTACGCACCGATAGACAGCGCCACTTGCTCCGCCATCACATTGTTCGAAAAGTGATTGATATCAAAAATCTGTGTGGCAAGCGGCTGTGACGGATAGCTGACCAGTGGCAGCACCGAGGGCGCAATATCGGCAAGCGTATGGCTACCGTGCGGGCGCTGGTGGGGCTGCTCTTGGGCGATGACCTTGCCTGTTAGGTCGTTGCCCAATGCCTGCCACTTATCGGCAATCACTCGCGCGGCAAAATCCTTAGCATCTGGATACGCCACATAAAAAATATGCTCGCCGCACTGCTCAGGCAGCTTGGCGTGTAGGCTGAGCTTGGTCGGCTGCCACTCAGGCTCTAAGCTATAGCGCGCCGAGCTGCACCACGCGTCGCGGGTCTCAATCGTCGATGGCAGCTGATAATCGGCAAGATAAGGCGCATACGTGAGCGCCGCTGTTTTATCTGTCTGTGGCCAGCTGTGAATCGCCATGCTGCTAAAGTTGACCAAAAACCCATCAGGACTGGCATTGTAAGGGCGCAGTGGCTCACGGTCAAAGGCGGCAGGGTCTTTGCTCACGGCATCAAAAACGCTGCTATCAACAACGATGTTGCCATTGATATGACGGATACCGCGCTGCTGCACTTGGTACAACAGCTGGGAGACGCGCTCGTGCGTCATCTTTGGGTCGCCGCTGCCTTGAATGATTAAATCGCCAATCAAGGTATCACCGACCTGTACCCCTGTGTGATACACCCGCGTGTGCCAGACAAAATCTGCGCCCAAGGTATCAAGGGCAATAAAGGTCGGCACCAGCTTCATGGTGCTGGCAGGGGTGCGCAAGGTATCGGCGTTGTGCAGCAGCAGTGCCGCTGGCGTGTCCAAGTCTAAAGCCATAGGCACGGCAGGCAGACGGCTGTCGCTCGGCAACTGCGGCAGAGGTGGAGCAATATCCTCTAAGCTCTGATAGGTATAAGGGTCATCGGTCTTTTTGTGTATGCGCTTTTCGTGCGCTTCGATAGCTGCCTTACGCACCACCCGTGTGGTACTGATACTGACGCCATCGGTCAAATCAGGCGTACTGCCCTTGAGGGTTGCCTCACTATTTTGATTTGCGCTATCGGTTGGCGCAGGCGTGTTTGCCGCGCTGCTGTCGTCGTTGGTAGCGGTCGTGTCGGCGAGCGGCTTATCCACCACCGTCACCACCTCAGGCAGTCTAGAAACGCTGTTATTGCCCACAGGCATGACCACGATACTGATGTCATCTGTGCGCAGCTGCGCCTTATTGAGCGCTTGGGTCAGCGACTCGGGCAATGCCGCCGCTGCTGTCTGACACACACACAAACTGACACCCAAAGGAACGGCAACACCCCATTTCCACAACAACCGCATAACACACTCACTAGATTCATCGCACAAGTCGCGGAGCAGATTAGCACATTAGGAGGATAAGAAAAGAGGTGATGCGTATCTAAAATCTAAATGGCTGAGAGGGTCTTAGTGATGTTGATGCGGGTGTGATGTCTGTTTTATGCGATAAAAACTTATGTTTGACTATAAACTTCAAAACCCTCACCCCCGAACCCGCTTTAAATGCAAAAACGCCATCGCCGTCATCAGCGCATCGTCAAAGGCGTTGTGCGTCTCGACATAGGGAATGTCAAAATGCGCCAAGATAGCCGATAGGTGCTGGTCGGGACTTAAAACGCCCTCGGTGCGATTGCCCGTACGCCGACTGTACAGCGCGCGGATGTCTATCACCTCGTTAGGCAGCGGCGTACCCATATAATTTTTTACTAAAGGATTTAAAAACGCCATGTCGAGCAGGGGACAAAAGCCCACGATAGGACGATTGCCAATGAACGGTAGCAGCAGTGCCAACATGGCGTCGTAGTCCATGCCCTGCGCCACATCGACCCCGCGCAGCCCGTGGATGACAATACTGTCCGAGGTGGGCGGCACAGGCGGCTTGCATATCAGGTGCAGTCCGTTGCCCGTATCGATATGATTGTGATTGATATGGATGGCGGCGATGGATAAGAGGTGATGGCGTTTGGGATTGAGCCCGCTCATCTCGCAGTCAATCGCCACCCATTCGCCAGCATACGGCGGCGCAAACAAGTACTCCAGCCCATCACGCGTCAGCTTGCGCCGTTGCCACTGCCGTTTTAGCTGATGTATCACAGACATGCCTCATCCCCCGCGCGTGGTTATATCACTTCCAGCTGATAGCGCTGGCGCAGCTCGGTTTTAAAGCGCTTGACCACCGCCAGACATTCTTTTAACACATCGCGCTCCAGTGCCGATAGCGTGTTTGGGTTGACCTCACGCGCGTGTCGGTCTTGGGTGGACAAGGCGACGGCAAGGCGCTGCGCCATAAAAAATTCGAGCACTTTACCCAACGTCTCAGCGCGCTCAGCGGTCAGCACGCCTTGTTGTACCAAGGCTTTTAAGCGGTCTTTGGTGCTGGGCGTGGCGACAATGTCATGCTCTAATGCCAGCGTGCGAATGCCATGCACCAGCGGAAAGATGCCTGCCTTTTTTAGGTCAATGTCTGAGGCATGGGTTTTGCCAAGCAGCGGCGCAAACCGTTGCCACCACTGATTGATCTCACCAAATTGCAATGCCGCGCGTGCAAACTGACGCACGAACATGGGGTCGGCTTGGCGATGCGCGTGTATCAGGTGCGCGCGCAGCTCAGTCAGCAAATGCTCTGCCCCGCAGACGTACTCGGCATCAAGGAGCGCTGACAGATAGATGCCACTCATTGCGTCCCGCCCTGCAAACCAAGCGCTGATTTGTTTTTTAAAATCACTTATCGACTGCCGCCATAAGGGGTTTTGCATCATGATGTTGCCATCGCACAGCGGATAGCCAAGGGTGCTTAGCGCTTGGTTAAAGCGCGCACAGTATTGCTCAATATTGGGGTAGGTGTAGCCGTCTTCTAGGATTAAGGCGTTGTCTTGGTCGGTGCGCATGATTTGCTCACCGCGCCCCTCAGAGCCCATGACAATCAAGCAACTGCGCCGAAACAGCGCGTCAGGCACGGTCAGTTGCCACAGCTTGGTAAATACGTGCGCGTTTAGCGTCTGCACCATACGGCTGATGATGGCGACCTTGACCCCTTGTTGCTGCTGCATACGGATATAGCGCCCGATGGCATCGACCGCCACACCCAGACTGTCAATATCGTGCGCTTGGGTAATCTGTACGCTGATGAGCTGTGAGTGATGGCTGATATGTGCCAGCAGCTGACTTTGCCCAAGGATACCAGTGACGTGCCCTTTGGCATCAATCACAGGCAGGCGGTGCACACGGTAGCGGGTCATCGCCAGCAGCGCATCGCCCACATCGTGCTCGGTGGTGAGGGTGCGCAAATCAAAGCTTGCGTACGCGCAGCAGGCAGTGGTGCGCATGTCGGCATGCTCGCTGACCGCGCGGCAGATGTCGGTGTCGGTGAGTATGCCAAGCTCGGAGGCGCTGTTGGTTTTGCTGTGTGATTGCGGCGGCTGAATCAGCACGTGCTTGAGTCCTGCCTCAATCATCACCTGCGCGCCTTCGGCAAGACTTGCAGTGGCGGGCAGCTGCTGTACGGGCAGTAGTGGGATGGCGGTGATGGGCTGGAGCAAGATGTGCTGAACCTCTTGCTGCCCTTTGTCTGATGCTTGGCTGCGAGGGCTGCGCCGCTGCTGCAAGGCATAGAGCCGCTCAGAGAGGTTGTCCGAGAGCATGGTACGCACCAGATGGTTTTGCGCCACCAAGCGGTCGATGGCGCTGCCCGTCACTTGCAATAGCAGCGTGTCTTCACTGGCGTGGTAGGTATACGCGGGCGCAGGCTGCGCATGCGTGTCCGATGACGGCTCAGGGCGTCGCCGCGCGTCAAACCAGTCGTGGGTATCGCCTGCTGATAAGTGATTGGCACCCAAATAGGTGCTGATAACGTCATCACCCAGCTGCTGCTGGATGCGCCCTTTTAGCACCAAAAAAAAGCTGTCGTAATCGCTATCGGGCAGGGTAGACGGCGCTGCCAAATAGCGCACTTGGGTGTGTTTTTTTAGGCTTTGCCGCTCTGCGATGCTGAGCACATCAAAGGGCGGCTGATGAAAATCAATATAAGGCATGGCATGGTCCTTTTCATCACTCACGCAGGATAACGGCAATCACCATCACCCTGCATACCAGCGCCATGCCAAGACAGCAAAGAAAGTGGCGGCGTTACACCGCGCTGTCTAACAGCTGGCGGATACGGGCGATGGCCTCTAGGTTCTCTTCCATACTCGCGACCAAGGCAAGACGCACATAGCCTGCGCCTGGGTTGTGACCGTCGACCTCGCGCGACAGATAACGCCCTGCTAAGGCATGGATATTCACATTTTCATACAAGGCTTTGACAAAGGTTCCGTCATCACCATCGAACTGTGCAGGCGCTTTGACCCACAGATAAAAACCCGCTTCAGGCATACGCAGCTCAAGCTGCTCACCAAGCTCGCTCATCCACAGCGCAAATTTTTGCTGGTATAAGCTGCGGTTGTGCGCAACATGCGTCTCATCTTCCCACGCCTTGATAGAGGCGAGCTGATGCGGAATGGGCATGGCGCAGCCTTGATAGGTGCGGTACTGCAAGTAAGCTTTTAACAAGTTGGCATCGCCTGCGATAAAACCTGAGCGTAGCCCGGGCAAGTTTGAGCGCTTAGAGAGTGAGTGGAACACCACGCAGTTTTTAAAGTCATCGCGACCCAAGGCGCTACACGCTTGCAACAGACCAATCGGCGCGTCATCAAAATACAGCTCGCTGTAGCACTCGTCACTGGCAATGATAAAGTCGTACTTGTCAGACAAACGCAGCAAATCTTCCCAGTCGCCCATGTCCATCACCGCGCCTGTGGGGTTGTTGGGGCTACAGACGAACACCATCTGTGCCGCCTGCCACACCGATTCATGCACAGCGTTATAGTCGCCCTTATAGCCATTGTCCGCCGTGCAAGGCACAAAGTGGCAATCGGCATTGGCAAGTATCGCCGCGCCTTCATAAATTTGGTAAAAAGGATTGGGCATCACCACCACAGGACGCTCTTCGGGGCGGCTGTCGACCGCCGCTTGTACAAAGCTAAAAATCGCCTCACGCGTGCCCATGACGGGTAAGACTTCGGTATTCGCATCAAGGTGCTGCAAGAAAAACCGTCTCTCAAGCCAGTGCGCGATGGCTTGGCGCAGCGCAAACGTTCCAGAGGTGGTCGGATAATGGCATAGTTTGTCCAAGTTTTCGCGTAATTCGTCCATAACAAAGGCAGGCGGCTCATGTTTTGGCTCACCAATCCCCAGTTTAATCTCAGTATAGTCAGCCGCTGGCGTGCTATTGGCCAGAAGGGCGCTCATTTTGGCAAATGGGTAAGGATGCAAATGGGTTAAGTTGTGATTCATAAGCAGGGTAACTATAATAGATGAATGATAAAATGGATGAATGACACGAAGTCATAACGAACTACGATAATTAGGCAGTGTAGCACTTCTCTTATTTTTTGTCTTTTTCTTCTCGCGCCTGAGTCTATCGCCTGCCTGTATTTTTTGTATTGCCCCCAATGATGTCGCCAAACAAGCCAACAAGGCTTGCGCGCCGTTAGGGATATGCGTCAATACAAGGCATGTCTACCCCCAAGCGCCCACGGACGACAACCACCATACCCAACTGCCAGCGTGACGCGATAAGTCAGCACCAAAATGATGGATAACTTATGTTTTTTGATGATACGCGTGCAGAGTTTTATCAGCAGCTAAAGCGTCGTGAGCGTTATTGGTGGCGCTCGCGTCAGCGCTTGATAAAGCTCAAAGAGCGTCATATGTTTTGGTTCGGGGAAAACAGCTTTATGATGTGGGTGCTGTGGCAACTGGTCGGCTATGTGCTGATTGCCATTGTGATGATGCTCATCAATCGCTGGATACAAGGGTCGGTGAATCTGTGGAGCTATGCGGTGGTGTTTGTGGTGCAGACGCTGTTGTTCTTGGCATTGCTGCTCTACAAGTCCCGCTTTGCCGCCACCATGCAAGACCGTATCGACAGCGCGGCGGTCGTGAGCGAAGAGGCACTGCAAGAGATGTATATTCTTGCCGCAGACAGCCTGTTTCCTGACATTCACGCGCATGCGCCCATCTCGTTACAAGGTATCTATGAGCGCTATCATGGCGAGCTGCATCTGATCAGCTTGCAGCAGCTGCTACAAAAAGAGGTCGAGGCAGGGCGATTGCTCCTTGCCCAGCAGCAGGCGGACATCTACGCGCTGCCGCTGGAGCTGGCAAACGACGACTTGGCGGCCAGTGCCAGCAAGATTGTCTACAAAAGCATTTTGTCGTAACCAGTAGCGCGACCATCACTTATGGCCCCGCTACTTGCGTTTTATTGTCCTTCTTTTGGCATGCTCAAGCAGTCTTTGAGCGCCGCTTTGAGCGTCACCAGCTTGTCCTCGGACAACGGCTTGTCTTCTTGGTCACTGATATAGAACATATCCTCCGCGCGCTCGCCAAGCGTGGTGATGCGGGCTGCGTGTACCTCGATGTTTTGACGCAAAAACACCTGTCCGACCCGCGCAAGTAACCCTGGTTGGTCAAGCGCTTGCAAGGTCATCACGTGCTGATTGGCTGCCTCATTAAACTGAAAGCTGATCTTGGTCGGCACATCAAAATGGCGCAGCTGGCGCGGCATTCGCTTGTTGGTCAGCTTGGGCGAATCGGGATTTTTAAACGCCTCAATCAGCCGCGCTTTTAGCTCTTCTTGACGGTCAACGTCCGCAAGCAAGGTGCCGCTACGGTCGAGCAGCACGTAAGAGTCGAGCGCAAAGTCGCGTGTGGCGGTGATGATGCGTGCGTCCAAAACGTCAAGGTTCATCTGGTCAAAGACCGCCATGGTCACCGCAAACAGGTTCGCTTGGTCTTGGGTGTATACAAAGACCTGTACCGCATCGAGCGCCAGTTCGCGATGCTCGCGCAATACCACAAGCGGCGGGCTGTCTGCGGTAGAGGCACGTCCAATGGGCGGATGGTTCAAAATCGCCTCGGTATGCCACAAAATATCTTCGGTAATCTCACGCAAAAAGTACTCATCGCCCAAGTCTTCCCACAGCGCCAGCACTTCTTCACGGTTCATGTGCTGATTGTCCACACTGTCAAGCATCTCAAGCGCCTGAGCGCGGGTGGCGCTAATCATATCTTGGCGGTTGGTCGGCGCGTCAATGTCTGCCCGCAAAATGCGGCGCGTTTGTGAATACAGCTGTTTCATTAAGGTGGCGCGCCAGCTGTTCCATAGCTGGGCATTGGTGGCGTTCATATCCGCCACTGTCAGCACGTACAGATGGTTTAGGTGCGTGACGTTGCCCACCAGATTGGCAAACTCAGTCACCACCTCAGGGTCTGAGATGTCTTTTTTCTGCGCGGTCATCGACATGAGCAAATGATAGCGCGTGAGCCAGCCGACCAAGTTGGCATCGGCAGTGCTCATACCATGCGCCACACAAAAGCTAATCGCCTCAGACTGCCCAAGCTCGCTGTGATTGCCGCCGCGTCCTTTGGCAATGTCATGGAACATCGCTGCGAGTACCAAAATCTCTTTACGCTCAATGCGCTGAAAAATCGCACTGACCAGCGGGAAGTTTTGGCGGTAGTTGTCATCTAAGAATCGGTGCAAAATACGAATCAAAAACAGCGTGTGCGCATCGACCGTGTAGCGGTGAAAGAGGTCGTACTGCATCAAGCCTGTGACCTGCGCAAAGGCGGGGATGTAGTTGCCGAGCACGCCATAACGGTTCATCGCGCGCAGGCGGTGAAACAGATAGTTTTGTTCTTTTAAATTGGCCAAAAACAGCGCTTGATGCTGCGGATTGTCGCGGTAGGCTTGGTCAATCCCGCGTGCGGCGATTTTTAGTGCGCGCAGGGTATGGGTGCGGATGTTTTTGAGTCCGTGCTGACCCATCAGCAAAAACATCTCAAGTATCGCATCAGGATGCTGCGCAAACACGCGGTGGTGCGCCATCGCAATCTGATTGCCAATCTGATTAAAATGTGCGGTTAAGCTTTGGGTTTTGGGACGCTCAGCATCGGGCAGTTGCGGCTCGATGATGGTCTCGTAATAGTGGTTAATCAGCATCTCAGAGAGCGTCGATATCTGCATCGCACAGCGATAATAATCGCGCATAAAGCGTTCAACCGCCGCATTCGGGTCATCGTCTGGCTGCGGCTCATAGCCCATACGCTGGGCAATCTCACGCTGATAATCAAAGAGCAGGCGGTTTTCGTTGCGTCCTGTCAGCTCATGCAAATAATGGCGAATCTGCCACAAATAGCCCTCAGCAAAGCTCAACTCATCGAATTCTTTTTCGGTCAAAAAGTCTTGCTGCACCAAATCATACAGCTTGCCCACGCGAAAATAGCGCTTGGTCACCCAGCCGATGATATGAATGTCGCGCAGCCCGCCAGGCGCGGTTTTGATGTTCGGCTCTAGATTGTACTCGGTGGCGTGGTGCTGCAAGTAGCGGACGCGTGCCTCTTCAATCTTGACGTCATAAAACGTGCGCTGCGACCACAGCTCGTTGACCAGTTCACACGGCACGTCTTGCAGTGTTTCATTGCCTGTGATGATGCGCGCTTCTAGCAAGGCGCTGGCGATGGTGTGGTCGTGCGCCGCTTCTAGGCAGTCATTGACACTGCGCACGGACAAGGCAGGCTCAAGCCCCACATCCCAGAGTATCGCCACCAGCTTGTCAATCTTTGCGCCCACCTCATCATCAATGACGTCAGGCGAGAGCAGCAAAATATCAATGTCAGAATACAACGACAGCTCGCCGCGACCATAGCCGCCTGTGGCAAACAACGCAAGCTCGGTTTTATCAAGCTCAAACCAATGAAACAGCGCGGTCAATAAGTCATCAATCGCACAGGCACGCGCCGCCACCAGCTGGCGAATATTGACCCCGCGCTCAAGCGCACGGCTGATGTCATCATTGATACAAGCCAGCCATTCAGGAATGCCCAAAAGTACCGTATCCTTTGCGTCCGCATTCTCATGGGCAGCCTTGCCAAGCGGCATCGGAAGCGGCGTGATATAAATCGAAGCAACATCACAAGTAAACATGCACAATATCCAGTCGTTAAAAATAAGGTATCAAAAACCCAGCAACAAACGCAGTCGGTAACCACCATTACCCGCCAAATAGGGCAACCAGCATAATGACAGTATAACGCGCAGTCGTCAAAGGCAAGGGTGTATCCTGATTTATATCACCAGCAACAAAAAGCGCGCCCGCACGCATAAAAAAAGACCGCAAGCGCAGTCTTTTTTATCAGGCAAAAGCGTCACGCAAGGTGATAAAACTACTGCGTCAAAAAGCTCAAGTCTTCTTCAGGACGGGTGGTGAATACCTCACAGCCATTGTCCGTCACGACCAACGTATGCTCCCACTGCGCCGACAGCTTGCGGTCTTTGGTAATCGCCGTCCAGCCATCACCTAAGATTTTGGTCTGCCATACGCCTTGGTTAATCATCGGCTCGATGGTAAAGGTCATGCCCGTCTTTAGCTCAAAGCCCGTGCCTTTTTTGCCGTAGTGCATCACTTGCGGCTCATGGTGGAACTCATCGCTGATACCGTGACCACAAAACTCACGCACGATGCTAAAGCGTTCAGGCTCCACGACTTCTTGAATCGCTGCGCCAATGTCACCAAGGCGCGCGCCGTCTTTAACGACTTTCATGCCTGCGTATAGCGCATCTTGCGCCACTTTGCAAATGCGCTCTGCCATGATGGAGCCATTGCCCACGACCCACATTTTTGAGGTGTCGCCGTAGTAGCCGTCTTTAATGACCGTCACATCAATATTGATGATGTCACCGTCTTTTAAAAGTTTGCTCTCAGAAGGAATACCATGGCAGACCACATGATTGACCGAGGTGCAAATCGACTTTGGAAAACCGTGGTAGTTGAGTGGCGCAGGAATCGCGCCTTGCTCATTGACGATATAGTCGTGTGCAATTTGGTTTAAGGCTTCGGTGCTGACGCCCACTTTGACGTGCTGATCAAGCATGACCAACACATCGCTGGCAAGTTTGCCCGCAATACGCATCTTTTCGATGGCTTCAGGCGATTGGATTAAAGATTTTTTTGTCATCATCGTTCTGTACTGTCGTTATGTAGAAATGTGCGCACATTATAACACACCTACGCTACAGGCGTTTTGCTTCTGCGTAAACTGCGCTATGATGACGGGCTGAGCACCAACATAAGTATTCTTTTTTAGTCAATATACGAGACGTTATGAAACGATATTCTGCCCATATTGGCTGCGTGGTCGGCGCGCTGATGACATTGAGTGTCAGCGGTTGCCAAAGCCTTGCCGCCAGTACGGGCTCAGCACCCACGCCGAAAAGCCCAGCGCTCAAGCCAATGCTCGAAACAATGGACGCAAGCGACCGTACAGGGCGCATCGCCTATATCGAGACTAGGCGCGATGCCGCAGGTACGCATACCACGCTGTATAGCATCCATCCTGATGGCAGTGATAAGCATAAATATGCCGAGGTAGACGGCAGTATCTATAGCCTTGCATGGTCAGACGATGGGCGCTATCTGACCTATAGCGCACAGCTAGGGCGCGGCTATCCTTCAATCTATCTGTATGACACGGTGACCGAGCGCACGCTGCCTATCATCACTCATGATGGAATGAATCTGTCTGGGCAGCTGTCTGCGGACAATGACACGCTGATGTATACCTCAAGCGATGAGGGAGAGGCGCGCGTTTATGAATACGATATGGCGACAGGCACGCGCCACCGCGCGATAAATACGGACTGGTCGGTGAGTCTACAGGCAAAATATCTGCCTGATGGTGACATTGTCTTTGTCAGTGATAAAGGCGTCAGTAACCAGCCGCACATATATCGCTATGACCGTGATGCACGTACAGTCGTCAAGATTGACACAGGCGGCTATGCGACCAGCCCCAGTATCAGCCGTGATGGACAGCGGATGAGCTATCTGGCGGGAGGTAGTGCGCGGGTCATGAACCTCAGCACAGGTACAAGGATCGCCGATTTTGGCGTCAATGGGCTGGATGAGACCGCAAAGCTGTCACCGAGCGCCCGTTATGTGGTCTATCCGATGCGAACGCCAAACGATGCGCCCAGCAGCGCACCCAGTGATGCACCTATCACGAGCCAGCTGTTTATTCGTCCGTTACAGGGTGAGGGCGCGTCTTTGAGCCTAGTGAGGAGTCAAGGCGTCTTGCGCGACCCTGTATGGGGCGTGATGCCAAGTGTGGCGGCAAAAAATAAGCCTGCGATAAAGGTCATTACCAAGACCAATCCATAAGTCAGACAAAATAAATACGCCCAAATGCTTTAGTAAAAGGGATGAATGAGGAATGATTATCTGAGCTAAAAACGTATTCCCCATTGTTTAGCTGAGGTGTTTATTAAAAAAACAAGCAAAGCCAAGTCACTCATAAAAATACAAAAATTGGGCACTAATGCTGTATTCTGCCGCCTGTCGTGTATATAATGCATAAAAAGGAACATAAGTTTACCTTATAGGCGTTGACAGTCGTAACGGTTTATAAGGCAAGCACGATAGGAGCAGGTGGCTGATGCAAGACGCGTTCGCAATATTTATCAACAAAATCAGTATGTACCCGACGGTGGTGTTTACGGGGCTGGTGATGTTTGTCACGTTATATTGGCTGGTGTCTTTGCTTGGCATGACCGATATGGACAACGTTGATGTGGGTGATGTCGGCGACGTTGGTGATACAGGCGGCGACACGGCGGACTTGGGCTCAGCAGGGTTTTTTACGGGCATTATGCTCAGATTTGGGCTGTATGGCGTACCGCTTATCATCATATTGACTTTGGTGAGCCTGATTGGCTGGGTGCTCAGCTACGTCTACACCAGTCTGTTAGATAAATCGATGGTCTCGGGCATCTTGTATTATCTCTTTGGCACAGGCGCGCTGCTACTCGTGCTCGTGGTGTCGATGTGGCTGACAGGGCTTATCATTGCGCCCATTCGCAAAAACATTGCCAATATCCCCAAACGCAACGCGGCAAGCAATATCGGCAAGACCGCTACTGTACGTACGCTCAGCGTCACCGCGACACATGGCGAAGCTGAGCTGCATGACGGCGGTGCAGGACTGATTCTAAAAATTCGCCCCTATGACGCGGCACATAGCAAAACCCTCAAAAAAGGCGACACTGTGCAGCTGGTCGCCTATTTAGACGACATCAACGCCTATCAAGTGCGCCCCGTCGGCGAGGGTGCTGAAAAGACACCTCATGACAATGGGGACTTAAACCTCAATAAAACGCATCAATAAGTCTCGGTTATACGATGGGCAATGCCCGTTGTATGCCGTTTTTTTGCTGCCTATTTTTTCTTTTATCGCTTACTCGCGTAATTTGCATGATAGATTTTAACCATAAGTTGAACGCAAAACCCGCATAACGCCAATGACTGCCCAGCTCACGCAACAGAGGGGCGCACATGGTTCGGTTTGGTTTTTGGGTTCAAACGACAGGAGTGAACATGGATATACTCATCATCGTCGGTGTCGTCGTGATACTGGCGTTTGTTTTTGTCATGGCGGCATTGATGATGCTCAAGGCCTTTTATATCAAGGTCGAGCAGGGCACGGCGCTGATTATCAACGGCGTAAATAAGATTGCCGTACGCTTTGACGGCGGCTTTGTCTGGCCGGTCATTAACAAAAAAGAGCTGATGAAAATCTCACTGATTACCCTAGAGGTAGACAGACGAGGCAAAGAAGGCTTGATTTGTGCGGACAACATGCGTGCTGACATCACCGTCGCCTTTTATCTGCGCGTCAATGAAACCGAAGAAGACGTGCTCAAGGTGGCAAAATCGGTCGGCGTTGACCGCGCCTCAGACAAAGTGGCGGTCAATGAGCTGTTTAATGCCAAATTTTCAGAAGCGCTAAAAACGGTCGGTAAGCAGATTGATTTTGTCAAACTGTTCGAAAACCGCAGCCAGTTCCGTGACAGCATCGTCCAAGAAATCGGCAATGACTTAAACGGTTATGTGCTCGAGGACGTCGCGATTGACTACCTAGAACAAACGCCAAAAGTCTCTCTCGACCCAAGTAATATCTTGGATGCTGAAGGTATCAAAAAGATTACCCAGCTGACCGCCACGCAAAATGTCATCACCAACGAGCTGGAGCGTGATGAAGAGCTGGCGGTGAAAAAGAAAAACGTCGAGACCATTGAGGCTATGTTGGAGCTGGAGCGTCAAGAAGCGGACGCCCAAGCCAAGCAAAAACGCGAAATCGCCACCGTCATCGCCCGCGAAACGGCGGAAACGCGCAAAATTGAAGAAGAAGAGCGCAAAAAGTCCGAAACCGCGATTATCATCGTCGAGCAAGACCTTGCGATTCAGCGCGAAAACCAACAGCGCGAAATCGAAGTGGCGGAGCAAAACCGTCTGCGTGCGGTCATCATTGAGCAAGAAAAAGTCACCCGCGCCCGCGACCTAGAAGTGGTTTCGCGTGAGCGTGAAGTGGACTTACAGCGCATCGAAGCTGAGCGTGCTATCGAGCTTGAGAAAAAAGAAATCGCCAACGTGATTCGCGAACGTATCGCGGTCGATAAAACCGTGGCACAAGAAGAAGAGCGCATCAAAGAAGTGCGCGAAGTCAGCGAAGCCGAGCGCGCTAAGCAAACCCGCGTCCTCGCTGCCGAAGCCGATGCTGAAGAAGAAAAAGTACGTCAAGTTAAAAAGGCAGAAGCCGAAGAGCTGTCCGCCAAGCATAAAGCGGTTGAAATCACCACGCTTGCCAACGCCAAGCTCGAAGCCAGTGCCAAAGACGCCGAAGCCAAAATCAAGCTGGCAGAAGGCATCAAAGCAGAAGAGTCGGCACACGGCTTTGCTGAAGCCGCGATTCAAGAAGCCAAAGCCGCCTCGTCTGAAAAAGAAGGCATCGCCCAAGCGAATGTCATCAAAGCTACAGGGCAGGCACGCGCACAGTCTGACCGTGATATCGGTATGGCGGACGCCGAAGTTATCGCTGCACGTGGCGAATCGAAAGCCAAAGCCGAGCGTGATGTCGGTCTTGCGGATGCCGAAATCATCGCCGCACGCGGTCGCTCAAACGCGCAAGCTGAGCGCGAAGTGGGCTTGGCAAAAGCCGAAGTCACCCGCGAGCACTTCAAAGCCGAAGCCGATGGTCTGGTCGAGAAGTTCAATGCCATGGGCAGCATGAGCAAAGAGGCACGCGAGCACGAAGAGTTCCGCATGAAGCTCGAAACCGCATTGCAAGAGTCACTGGCGTCTATTGATGCAGGCAAAGAGATTGCCAAAGAAAATGCCGAAGTCCTATCGGTCGCGCTACAAAAAGCCAAAATCGACATCGTTGGCGGCGAAGAGCACTTCTTTGACAACTTTGCCAAGTCATTGTCTATCGGTAAAGCCATCGATGGTCTGGCTGGCAAGTCCAATACATTAAGCGGCATCATGAACACCGTGATGGCAAACCAAGTGATGAAAGCGCAAGGCGCGGACAGCAATGCCGTCAAT
Source organism: Psychrobacter aestuarii (assembly GCF_904846035.1). Lineage (GTDB taxonomy): Bacteria > Pseudomonadota > Gammaproteobacteria > Pseudomonadales > Moraxellaceae > Psychrobacter > Psychrobacter aestuarii. Next base: position 955,303 of record NZ_CAJGYT010000001.1, on the reverse strand, counting down.
CAAGACAACGCAGAAAAAGACAGCGAATAATGAAGTACACGGCGCGTTTAGACTTTTCTAGGCGCGCTGTTATATTGAATATGGGCTAAGCGTTTGCTGATAAAAATGCTTAGCCCATAGGTTTTTATTTTTAATACGTTTTCACTCATAAATCTTAAAAAGTAAAGGACGGTTGTGGACACGGAATTGCTCAACAAAGTGCCTGAACAAGCAGCGTATAGAGAAGAAGAGATCATTAAGCAGTATGAATATCGACCTGCTAAATGGTACGGGGTTTTTTGTTTAGTGCCTTCCTTAGCGCTATGTTGGACTGCGGTACAAGATGCGTTAAACAACGAGGCAGGGGTAATCCTGAATCATATAAGTCTATCACCCAACATGGCAATTTACTTTGCATGGGGAAGTGCGCTGCTCTTTTTTATGGTGGCTTGTTTTGGTTTGACGTTACTTATCCAATCCTTTCAAAAGCCGCACTCGATTACATTGTACGATTCTAAGATAATCGCACCCAAACGCCCAATTAGCAATAAATTGATGACAGTAAGGTATCAAGATATTCATAAATTTGAGGTGACTGCCGTTGGCAAACTGCATCAGATTATTATCCATACGACGATGGAAAAAGTCGTTATATCAGACATGAATTTTGCGGATAAATCGCTATTTATCGAAATGCTACACACGCTGATGTATAAAGTGCCCTCGCGCAGTTTAGAAGTGTAGCTACCGTAGAGTTTATATCTGATCTAATGAACCTTTAGCCTATTCATGCCTAAAAATACAAGTGGACGAACGACGATGGCAGATACCGAGCATCCAAACCCAGCAGCCAATCCAGACAGCCAAGACAGCACGGCACAAGCCGACCAAGCGGTTGCCGCAGGCAATGCCTATGAGCTGATCAAAAAACGCCTGACCGAGCAAGGCGAGCAGCTGGAGCGACAAACCGCCGCGCTCAACCAAGCGCGCTTGACCGAGTTTGGCAGCACCCAAATGCAGGTGGTGGCGCGCACGCGCATCCGTACCGAGCACAACTGCGTGGCGCAGGATATGGTGCAGGTGGGCGAGTATCTGCTATTCGGTTACAACGTCTTTATGGGGCTCAAGCGCGCAAGCCATGTCAAAGACGTGCTGTCCCTATATCGCCTGAATGCGCCTACGGGGAGCGAAGACGGCGAGAGCAGTGACGCCAGTAGCGAGGCAGAATACACCTTGCAAGAAGTCGATTTGCAAGGGACGTTTTTGGCGCAGCCCGCCTTTGTGCAGGATTTTAACGAGCTGTACCGCTACTACAAACAGACGCGCCTGATTCAGCTGACGGTGAAAGACAGCAAGCTGCTCATGGCGTTCCAAATCGGTGAGCGCATCACCGATATTCGTGTGTTTCGCTTTGCCTTAGACTTTAGCGACGGTACACCTGAGGACGCGCAGGTCACTTATGTGGACAATCGCGGCGAGCGCGACATTGAGCTGCCGCCTGCTTATGATTTTGATTGGATACAGACCACCCGCGAGCAGATGATTAACGGCAAGTACCCGCACATGAATATCTTGGACACGATATTCGTGGAGACGGTAGGCGGCAGCTTAACCATCAAAATTGAGAACAATACCCAATCAGGGCTGGGCATCTATAATGAGCCTGTCAATGACCGTACCCAATCGTTGACCGACGCGCAGATTTTTTATGCCAAAGTGGGCAGCCTGATTTTATTAAAAATCTTGCCGTACCGCGAAGAGCAGTACCGCTATTTTGTATACAACACCTTGACCGAAGCTGTGCTGCGCCTCGATGCCATCGGACAATCGTGCGTGCAGCTGCCTGAAGACCACGGCATCATTTTCCCGGGTGGCTACTATTTGCAGACAGGCGAGCACAAGCTGTTCGGCGGCGAGCAGCAAGCGATGGACTTGCGCTTTAAGCGAAAAATCATCTCGCCTAATGGCGAGGACGTGCTGTTTTTATTCTACGATGTCGCGCTCGGTGTGACGGGGCTGTTCCCTTACAACATCATCAAAAAACAACTGGCGAACCCCATTTATTGTAATGGTATGGCGCTCGCCGACAGTGGGCGCTTGGTACTCTTTAGCGCGCAAAGTGAGCCGTCACGCATCCACCCGATGCAAATCTGGCACACGCCGTACGCCTCACCTGAATACGTCAGCGAGCTGCCTGAGAGTACCAGCTTTTATGGCAAAATCGGCAACAAAGAGCTGGTGCGCGGTATCTCCGATCTGTACAGCGTCACCCGCCTGATTGGCAATCAAAGCGTCTCACAAAAGCTGTATGAGGAGTTGTCGGATACCAGCAAGCGCTTGTTTGACAGCTATTACTGGCTGTCTGATCCTGAGCTTGGTGAGATGGCAGAGCGCATTAAAGCGGTGACGGCGACCGCCGAGCTGGTCATTGATGAATTTGCCAAAGTGCAAAGCATCCAAAAACAAACCCAAGCGGCAATCAAAGACGCCGAAGCCAAGCAAACAGAAATTTTACGACAAATCAAAATCACTAGCTTCGATAGCGCCAGTGACTATGTCGACCAGCTCGCAGCGCTACGCCGTCAAAAAGGGCATTTGGTCAGCCTTGAGGACTTGCGTTACCTTGATACCAACGCGCTTGCCGCGATGCAACAGGAGCTAGAGGACGCCGAGCAGACGCTTGCTGAGCAGACGGTACAGTATCTGAGCGGCGAGGATGCGCTGGCAGGGTACGAGGATATCTTGGCAGACGTCAGCGAGCGTATCGAGACCGCCGAGACCAGTGCCGAGCTACAGCCCGTGCTGGACAATATCGACAAGACCGCAGAAGGGCTGGACTTACTGACCGAAATGCTGGGCACGCTTGATGTGGCGGATGCCACGGTGCGCACGCAAATCATCGATGATATCTCGGCGATTTATGCCCGTCTGAACCAAAGTAAAGCCAAGCTGGGACACAAGCGCAAAAGCTTTGGTTCAGCAGAGGCGGTGGCGCAGTTCGGCGCACAGTTCCGCCTGTTCGGGCAATCGATTGCCAATGCCTTGTCCATCGCCACCACGCCTGAAAAGTCCGATGAACAAATGGCAAAGCTGCTGGTGCAGTTAGAGGAGCTAGAAAGCCAGTTTACCGACCCTGAGAGCGCAAGCGGCGATCAGTTCTTAGGCGATATCATCAGCAAGCGTGAAGAGATTTACGACACCTTTGAAAACCACAAACAGCAACTGCTAGACGCGCGCAACCGTAAGGCACAAAACCTCGGTGACGCGGCATCACGCATGCTTGAGAGCATCAAAAAACGCACACAAAGCACGGGCGTCACAGGCTTTAGCGATACCGAGAGCTTAAACACCTATTTTGCCTCGGACGGCTTGGTACAAAAGGTGCGCCGCGTCGTTAAAGACTTGCAAGAGATGGGCTTTAGCGTCAAAGCCGACGATGTTGAGGCGCGCCTCAAAGCCATTCAAGTTGAAAGCTATAAGAGCCTTAAAGACAAGTCCGACCTCTTTGAAGCAGGCGGGCAGGTCATTAAGCTGGGCAAGCACCGCTTTTCGGTCAATACTCAGCCGCTTGATTTGACCTTGCTCAGCCGTCAGCAGTCGGACGGCAAGCGCATGCTCAATCTGCATTTAACAGGCACCGAGTATTACGAAGCATTGAACGACCCTGCGTTAACGGCCCTGCGTCCCTATTGGGACATGAATATCGCCTCCGAGTCAGAGACGGTCTATCGCGCCGAATACCTAGCCTATAGCATCATTGAGAGCGCCAAAAACAGTCAAGACGGCTTGACCGAAGCGCGCCTGTATCAAGCCTATGACGACACCATCGCCAGCCGCCCCAATGCCAATACTGAGCTGTCCGCGCTTGCGAGCAACAGCCCGCTTGCCAACCTCGTCAAAGCCTACGCCGCGCCGCGCTATCAGCTGGGCTTTGAAAAGGGCATTCATGACCATGATGCCACGCTGTTATTGCTGCACATTTTGCCCACCTTACGCGCCGCAGGTTTGCTCATTTACACGCCGCCTGTGCGTGCGCTGGCGCAGCTGTTTTATTGGCAGCTGATGATGGTACAAGCGCTGGGCTTGCAGGGGTTATCGGCATTTGATTACGACCGCTGGCTAGACGCCAAGACCTTGACCGCCATGCGTAACTGGCGCGACCGAGCGATTACCGCTGAACAATTACGCCGTATGCTTGGCAGCGATACCGCCAAAGCCCTGCTGGTCGAAGATATGAAAGGGGTGATGCAGAACTTTGTGCAGATCTATAGCGAGGAGGCGCAGCCCAGTGACGAGCGCCCAGCCCTCGACGCAGAGCGCGATGCGCAGGATATTTTTAACCTTGAGCACGTCACCCTTGCTTGTGAATATCTGGTGACCGTCATGGGGCAGCCGCATGACGATGCGGGCAGCAGTGCCATTGGCAGCCCTTTAAGCAGCAGCTTTGGCAATGTCAATAATAGCGCCGATAGCGATAATCAGCCTGTATGGCAAACCAGCCAGCAAGCACAAAAGCTGTGTACTCTGTTGACCGAGACGCTGGATAATGGACAACACAAAGCCAGCCTACAGCAGCTACAAAATGCGCTTGGCAAATTGAGCTTTGAGCCAAAGTCCGCCTACGCGCTGCTGTCCACATGGTTTTTTGCCTTGTTAGAACAAAAATACGGCAGCCATCTCGATGCACAAGGCAGTGAAAGCGAAGACGATACAATGAGCGAAGAAGCGCGCACCGCCGCCGCTACCAAACAAGCCGAGCGTGCTGAACAATTCGCAGTCGGGCAGCACTATGTGCCCGAAGCGATTGCCATTATGCTCACCCAGCTGAGCGACACCCAGCGTGAGGCGCTATATGCGCGTATGCAAGCACCGTCCACCACCAATGACAATAACAACGAACGCAGCACACTAGCGCCCAGCCGTTTTGGCAGCGCAGACAGCAATAAACTGCCCGCCATTAACAGCTTTACTCGTGAGACCGCCAGCGTATCGCTACAAATAGACGTGCCCAATCTCTTGGGCGAGCATCCGCGCATTCAGGGGCAGCGTCTAAGTTTTGCGGTAGATGAATTTTTAAGCCGTTTGCATCAGCATCAGGCGCACATTATCCCCGCTTACAAGCGCTATTTAGCAATGCGCTCTGAGGTGCTGCACGACGCGCGCGAATCGCTCAGGCTGAACGAATTTATGCCGCGTCCGCTGTCGTCTTTCGTGCGTAACCGCCTGATTAACGAAAGCTATCTACCGCTGATTGGTGACAACCTCGCCAAGCAAATGGGCACGGTCGGGGAGGACAAGCGTACCGACTTGATGGGCATCCTTATGATGATATCGCCCCCTGGTTATGGTAAAACCACCCTCATGGAATATGTGGCAAACCGTCTTGGGCTGATTTTTATGAAAATCAACTGCCCCTCGCTCGGGCATGATGTTACCTCCCTAGACCCCGCCAAAGCACCGAACGCCACCGCCCGCGAAGAGCTGAATAAAATCAACCTCGCCTTTGAAATGGGCAGCAACGTCATGCTGTATCTGGACGATATCCAGCATACGCACGCCGAATTTTTACAAAAATTCATCTCCCTCGGTGATGGCACGCGGCGTATCGATGGCGTATGGCAAGGCAAAACCAAAACCTACGACATGCGCGGCAAAAAGTTCTGCGTGGTCATGGCGGGTAACCCGTATACCGAAAGTGGCGAAGCCTTTAAAGTCCCCGACATGCTCGCCAACCGCGCCGACATCTACAACCTCGGCGACATCATGGGCGGTATGGAAGACATCTTTGCCTTAAGTTATATCGAAAATGCCCTGACATCTAATGCTGTGCTCGCGCCACTTGCCAACCGCGACCTCGCTGATGTACACCGCTTTATCAAAATGGCAAAAGCCATTGACGCGAGCGATGGCAACAGCGCCGCCCTCGTGCAGGCGCAAAGCAGCGAGCTGTCACACCCGTACAGCACCTCGGAGATTAATGAAATCCTCGCCATCTTGCGCCATATGTTTAGCGTCCAGCAAGTGGTCTTGGACGTCAACCAAGCCTACATCGCCTCCGCCGCGCAAGATGACAAATACCGCGTCGAGCCGACCTTTAAGCTCCAAGGCAGCTACCGTAATATGAACAAGATGACCGAAAAGCTGTCGGCGGTCATGAATACAGACGATCTCAATCAGCTGATTGACGACCACTATTTGGGCGAGTCGCAGCTGCTCACCACAGGCGCGGAGAGCAACCTACTCAAGCTCGGCGAGATGCGCGGCACGCTCGATAATGACGAGGCAGCACGCTGGGCACAAATCAAAGCCGACTTTTTGCGTAACAAAGCCATGGGCGGCGACGATGGCGACACAGGCGCACGCATCATCGCACAGCTCGCGGATATGGCGATTGGTTTATCGAGTCTCGGGCAGCAGTTCGAGCGGTATTTGCAGCAGCCAGCGCAGATGCAGGCGCAGCGTGACGACAGCGCGCAAGCTGAGCTGATGGTGAGGCTCGCCGAGCATACCGAAGCGCAGGCAAGCGCCCAACAGCGCCTCGCTGAGAGCATGATGGACAATGCCAAAGTGGTCAGCCAAAGTATTGATAACGGCTTTGTGCAGAGCATCAACACCCTAAGCGCCCTCTATGACAAAGAGCAGCAGCAGGGCAATACACATATCGCCCATACCTATACGATGCAAAAATCTTTTGTAGAGCAGCTGGTCAAAGCCATCGAACAGCTGGCAACCCAGCAAGCACAGCCCTTTGTAAGTGCTGCGCCACAAGGCGACACGGCGAGCGTTCCCGATGCCAAGCAGCAAGCCAGCGTCATCGCAAGCGCCCTACAACAGGCGCTCACGCCATTGACCAACCGCATGGACGAAAAGCTGATACTCGATAGCAGTGTGGAGCAGTCGGGCAAGCTGATTGTGAATTGCCTAACCCGCCTTAATAAAATATTTGAGGAAGATTAAAGTGAAAAGAGTGAAGCTCAATAGTAAGGGTTAACGATGAACCTTTTTAAGCAAACCTTTCATTCAGACCCAAACATTCGCTATGCGCGTGAGATAAAAAAAGGGACTATCCACGTTAAAAAAAGAGCAGATACCTACAAATGGCATTATTACTGCTGGTGTCTGCGTGTGAGCTTAAAAGGTATCAAGAACTTTTGGCTGATTTTTGTGATGGTCACTATCCTTGCTCTGAAAGCGTGGATTTATTGGTTAACCGCTCAGGAAGGCTGGGTGTATTTTGAGGGTATGCCAAGAGAAAGGCGGCTTCATTTACTGCTTATACTACCGTTTACCTTGTCTTTGTGGGCTGTGCTGATAGCGTGCATGTTTATGGGAAAAAACGAACTAAAAAGATTAAAGGCATGGCATGTTCAAGTGGCGTTTTCCAATCGCAATTACATCGTTGCTAAGCGTTGTGACCCAAAGTTGGTTAAATACCGAAGACTGATGATTCAGCTTTCTATAGTAGGAGCTTCACTTGCCTGTATATATACGATGGTAACTTTTGATTGGATGCTGCTACTATCAGATGGTTAGTATATGGCAATGGGTACTGGCACACGCTGCTAAATACGCCTAAAAATAATGGATAAAAAGGTATCACTATGGCACATAAAAAAGTCAACCTACCGCAAAAAATCTGCCCCGTCTGCCAGCGCCCGTTTACATGGCGCAAAAAGTGGGAAAAGGACTGGGAGCAGGTGATTTATTGTTCTGAGCGGTGTCGGCGGGGGAAGAGTAACGCAGATTGAGCTACTACAGAGTATTAAGGTAAATTATGAGTAAGCATTTTGAACATTCAAGCTTTCGAGAAAAGCTTATTGAGCATCTATTTATTGGTGAGATGCTAAAGTTATCCTGGCTAAAAGATGATTGCCAACTAGAAGTCATGAAACCTGAAGTGGATAACGCTGGTTGTGACATTGTCCTTGAAGAGAATAATATCATTCGTCATATCCAGCTCAAAACGTCAAAATTAGGTGCTAGAGCATCAAGTCAAAAGGTGAATGTACGACTAGCGAACAAGCCTTCAGGGTGTATTGTTTGGATAGAATTTGATGAAGATACTTTGGAGCTGCGCTCGTTTTACTTTTTTGGTTCTGAGGCTGGCAAGCCATTAACTGGACTAGAAAATGCTAAAGTTGCAAAACATACTAAAGCTAATGCGGATGGTATAAAAGCTGAACGCCCTAATATCCGCACTATTAATAGATCTCGATTTGATCGTTACGACAGTATCGAGGCTTTATATGATGTTTTGTTTGTTCCAAAGAGCTAAGGTTAGCTATTATTTCTTTTAATGTGCTCAAATATTTTTTCACATATTAATCTTGCTGATTCTGTGAGCGTCCATTCCTCTTCTTCCATCAAACCCACAATGTCGCGACAAAAATCTGACTTATTCTTTATGGTTTTTTGACCACCATCTGAAAATGTAAAAGAATTTTTGTCTTCGGGTATAGGAGGTAGTATTTCGTCTGTGCGCATTGCTTCAAGTATATTATTTAGATAATCGCCAATACCTAAATCTGAGGTCTCATGTGTACTATCAAAATACTTATCATATTCTTCAAAATTTTCTAGCTTTTTCTTTCTACCTTGGTTAGATAATCCATTTTCAGGACACATGGAAAAGAATTTCTTTTTTAAAAGGTTAGTAGGTAACGTATTTTCTGTTTCCTTACCTTGGGTAACGATCATATTATCGTTCAATTGATTTTGAAGCTCTGTAAATCTAGGCTTGTCTCTCAAGTCTGCATCAGCAATGACGAGAGCGTGTGAAGTGGTTAATAGAGCAGGGAGCCCTTTATCGAAGCTGCTATTAACGTCATCAGGGCAGTCTACTTCAAAATCCCAATGGTCAAGATTAGAGCCTTGATACTCTACAAATGCATAATGATAACCATCGATAAAACGTGAGTAATCTTTCCATAGTTCTTCGTCAGTGGTCTTTAGCTCTTCCAAATATTTTCTTAGATATTGAACAAAGTAGAGTCGGTCAGTGATACCTTCTACCCAAATAGTGCAGTTTGCTAAAAATACCGAAGACGGTGAGACGCCAAGTGTACGCAATATAGTACGGTCGTTGTCACAGCGCTTGATAATGGTCTCATATTGTTGAGGGTTTTCTTCGTTCTGTTCTCTATCAACGCGATAAAGGGCAATACGCTGGTCTTCATTGATCATATCTAATAGATAGTTTGAATGCGTGGTTGCCATATAGTAATGGCTAGTTTCGTTCATTAGAAATTTTACGACTTGCTTTACATAGCCTGCATGTAAATGCATCTCTGGTTCTTCTATAAGAAAGAAAGTAGGTTCTTTAATTAAAAAAGCTTTGTAAGTCAAAATAATAACTTGTTGCAAGCCGTCGCCCAAATTAGAAATAGGGAACTGCTGATCTTCTCCAATTTTTATTTGTAAAGTGTTACTTGTGCGATTTGGAATGATGGTAACTTCTTGGTTATTGAAAAAATAGCGTGAGAGTAGTTTTTGATAGTCAACAACATTTTGACGTTCATTAGGCATGCCCAATAGCGAGTCTGCTAAGAAGTCAAAAAAATCCTCACCTGATATAATTTGCTTTTCGGAAAATTGATAGTCCTCTGCTACACAGTTTAACAGTGGATGCACAATAGAGTCTTGTTCAACGATATTTTTTCTATTACCATTTGCAAGTGATTTTAGGCTTCTTAAGTTATTAATATAGAATACACTTTTTCTCATGACTGCTTTGATGTCTTCTCTATCGCTCAAATCTAATATTCTTGAATTTAAATTTTTTAAATTTTTTAATAAGTCTTCTCTATCGTTATCGTTTGATTGTCTGAGTTCGTATACCTTATATAAAAAAGGGTTTTGATTAAAATACCCACGTGGGTAATGCTTTTTTTTAAGGTGCTCGATATAATAGTTTATAGTATTCATTGTTGTTTGGTATTCGCTAATAATATTGGTAATACTATAGCTAGTGCTTTTGTCTACATTAGGGATTGCATTGGGTATATTGTCTTTGAATATGCTGGAAGCTTCATCAAGAATATCTATGAAAGAAGATAGCTGTCTATATCGAGCGTTGTTATTAAATATTGTTATACCAAGCTCACGCATGAAACGGCTTTTTCCTGAATTATTTGCTCCTACTATAATATTAAAGCGCTTAAGCTCGAAAGGGTTTTCCTTTTTTAGTCCGTCTTCTGAGTTAAACTCTGTAATGTCCTCATGAAACCATAGTTTGATACTGTCTATTACTTCATTTGTCATCATTATTTTCCGATAGGCTAAGAGTCCTTATATTTTAGCGTAGATTGATATGTATGGGACAACGAGTCATAAAAAATAGCGTATCCAAATCGATTTGAATACGCCATTATTAATAATCTAAACCAGTTATCTATTTAAACAACATCATCTCGCTTCGCAAAAATATTCGCCACCAGCGCGCCGCTAAAGTTATGCCACACACTAAATATCGCACTTGGTAGCGCGGCGACGGGGTTAAAGTACGTTGCCGCGAGGGCAGCGCCCAGTCCTGAGTTTTGCATCCCCACCTCGACCATAATGGCGCGGCGTTGGCGCTCACTAAAGCCGAGCACGCGAGCGATGGTGTAGCCGAGCGTATAGCCGATCATATTATGTAGAGCGACGACCATAAACACCAGCGCGCCGCTGTCTAAGATGGTCGCTTTGGACACCGCGACCACTGCCGCGATGATGATAGAGATGCCCAGCACCGACACTATCGGCAGTACGGCGGTGGCGAACTCGACCCTGTCACCGAGCAGCTTATGAAATACGATACCCAAGACGATGGGCACGATGACGATTTTGGTAATCGTCAGCATCATGTTTGCTAGGTCGATATCAATCAGCTGACCTGCGAACAGGCTGAGCAGCAGCGGCGTCAAAAAGGGCGCGAGCAGGGTAGATATGGAGGTAATCGCGACACTGAGCGCGACATCGCCCTTTGCCAAAAAGGTGATGACATTGCTCGATGTGCCACCAGGACAGCAGCCGACCAAGATGACCCCGACCGCAATCAGCGGATCAAGGTGAAAGACCACCGTGAGCAGATAAGCAATCAGGGGCATGAGAGTAAATTGCGCGAGTAGTCCAATCAGTACAGGCTTGGGACGTTTGATAATCTCGATAAAGTCATCCGTCTTTAGCGTCATGCCCATCCCAAACATGATAATGCCCAATATCGGCACGATCAAAAACGCGAGCGCGGAAAAAATATCGGGAAAAACAAAGCCTAACACGGCGCTGACCAATGCCCAGATAGCAAAGGTTTTGCCAATCCAGCTTGAGAGTTGTGCAATCTGATTGAGAATCACGGCAAGTATCATCCTTTAATAAATAACAAAGCAAGGAATAACTTAACACGCACAGCAAGGCAAAATGATAACAATCGGTTGTGTTAAGGGCAGCGATAAGTTTGCTCGGGTAGACGGGCACAAAAAAAGCTTATCCATGCGTTCATGAATAAGCCTGTGTTTTATGTGGTTAAGGGGCTATAGGTTTGGATTAAGCCACTTTTCCGCTGTTTTCATATCCCAGCCTTTACGCTCGGCGTAGCTCTCGAGCTGGTCGCGGCTGATTTTACCGACATTAAAGTATTCGCTATCAGGGTGCGAATAATAAAAGCCGCTGACCGAGGAGGCAGGCCACATGGCGTAGCTTTCGGTGAGTGTCGTGCCGATGGCATCGACCGTACCCAGCCAGTCAAAGAGCTTGCCTTTTTCGGTATGCTCAGGGCAGGCGGGATAGCCAGGGGCGGGGCGGATGCCGACGTATTTTTCTTTAATCAGCTCGTCATTGCTCAGCGCTTCGCTGGGCTGATAGCCCCAATAGTCTTTACGGATCAGCTCGTGCAGATGCTCGGCAAAGGCTTCGGCAAGGCGGTCGCACAGCGCTTGTACCATGATGGCGTTGTAGTCGTCGCCGCGTGCTTTGTAGTCCTCAGCCAGCGTTTCAGCACCGATGATGGAGACGGTAAAGCCGCCCAAATAGTCGGTGTGCGACTCCGATGGCGAAATAAAGTCAGCAAGGCTAAAGTTGGGCTTGCCGCTGGCTTTGTCGCTTTGTTGGCGCAGGTGCTCAAACTGATGCGTGGGCTGTCCGCCTTGGCTGGGCTCGGCGTCATAGACGGTCACGGTGTCCGCGTCTGTACGGCGGGCGGGCATCAGGCTGAACACGCCTTTTGCGCTGATGAGACGCTCATCAATCATTTGTCGTAACAAGGTTTGCGCGTTGTTATATAGGTCGGTCGCTTCTTCGCCCACCACGTCATCCTTTAGGATTTTGGGGTATTTGCCCACCAGTCCCCACGAGATAAAGAACGGCGTCCAGTCGATATATGGGAGCAGATTGTCTAGCGGATAGTCGTCCAGCACGGTTTGTCCGAGTTTATTGGGCACAGGCGGGGTATAGCTCTCCCAATCAAAGGCAAAGCCCATCTCGACCGATTCGGCATAGGACAGTTTTGCGGCTTTGGGTTGGCGCTTGGCAAGGCGCTCACGCACGGCGACATATTCTGCGCGTGTGTCTTCGATGAGGGCGACGCGGTTTTCTTTGGAGAGTAACTTGGTCACCACACCGACCGCGCGTGAGGCATCGGCGACATAGATGACGGCATCGTTTTGATATTGTGGCTCGATTTTGACGGCGGTATGCGCTTTTGAGGTGGTCGCACCGCCAATCATCAACGGCAGAGTCATGCCGCGCTCTTGCATTTGCTTGGCGACATAGACCATTTCATCAAGGCTTGGGGTGATGAGCCCTGATAGCCCGATGACATCGACGTTCTCTTTGATGGCGGTATCGAGGATTTTTTCACACGGTACCATGACGCCGAGGTCAATGATGTCATAGCCATTACAGCCGAGCACCACGCCGACGATGTTTTTGCCGATATCGTGCACGTCGCCTTTGACGGTCGCCATCAGGACTTTACCTTTGGTTTCGCCTTCGACTTTTTCGGCTTCGATATAGGGGTTTAGCCACGCGACCGATTGCTTCATGACGCGTGCCGATTTGACCACCTGCGGTAAGAACATTTTGCCCGCGCCAAATAGGTCACCGACGATGTTCATGCCATCCATCAAAGGTCCTTCGATGACATCGAGTGGGCGGTCGTACTTGAGGCGCGCCTCTTCGGTATCGGCGTCGATATAGGTGGTGATGCCTTTAATCAGCGCGTGCGCGATGCGTTTTTCGACGGTATCTTCGCGCCAAGTGAGGTCTGCACCGCTGTCTTTTTTCTTGCCGCCCGATTGATAATGCTCGGCGATGGTCATCAGGCGCTCGGTGGCGTCTTGACCGCTGTCGCCTTGGTTTTGGTTCAGCATCACATCTTCGATGGCATTGCGGGCGTCCAGCGGGATTTCGTCATACACCTCGAGCATCGATGGGTTGACGATACCCATGGTTAGACCGTTTTGAATGGCGTGATACAAGAATACGGCGTTAATCGCTTCGCGGATGGGGTTGCCACGGAAGCTGAACGACACGTTTGACACGCCGCCTGAGACCATGGCATTGGGCAGATTGTCGGTAATCCATTTGGTGGCGTTGATAAAGTCCGCGCCATAGTTGTTGTGCTCGGTGATGCCTGTGGCGACCGCAAAGATATTGGGATCAAAGATAATGTCTTCGCTCGGAAAGCCCACTTCATCGACCAAGATGTCATAGCTGCGCTTACAGATGTCAATCTTGCGCTGCTCGGTGTCCGCTTGCCCGTCTTCATCGAATGCCATGACGATGACCGCCGCGCCGTAGCGCATACACAGACGCGCCTTGTCCACGAATTCCTCATAGCCTTCTTTTAAGGAGATGGAGTTGACCACCGCTTTACCTTGCGTGCGTTTGAGCCCTTCCTCAATAATGTCCCATTTTGACGAGTCAATCATCAAGGGCACGCGGCTGATATCAGGCTCGCCTGAGACGAGGTTGACAAAGTGAATCATCGCCTGCTTGGAGTCGAGCATCCCTTCGTCCATGTTGATATCGACGATTTGCGCGCCGCCCTCGACTTGGTCGCGTGCTACATCCAGCGCCTCGGTGTAGGCTTCGGTTTTAATCAGGCGCAAAAACTTCTTGGAGCCTGTGACGTTGGTACGCTCACCGACGTTGACGAATAGACTGTCTTTGGTGATGTTAAATGGCTCTAGCCCCGACAATCGGCAGGCGGGCGCAATGGTAGGAATGCTGCGCGGTGGGTAGTTTGCTACCATATCGGCGATGCTGCGAATATGCGCAGGCGTCGTACCACAGCAGCCACCGACGATGTTTAAAATACCTGATTTGGCAAAGCTCTCGAGCAGCGCTGCCGTTTCTTCGGCGGTCTCGTCATATTCGCCAAACTCGTTGGGCAAGCCAGCGTTCGGGTGCGCGGACACGTAGCAATCGGCAATGTCAGAGAGCGTCTGAATGTGCGGCTTTAGCGCATCGGCACCGAGCGCACAGTTAAAGCCAACCGAGATGGGCTTGGCATGGCGAATCGAGTTATAAAAGGCTTCCGCCGTTTGTCCTGACAGCGTGCGCCCTGAGGCATCGGTAATCGTGCCCGAAATCATAATCGGCAGCTCAAAGCCAATATCATCAAACACCTCAAGCACCGCAAAAATCGCCGCCTTAGCATTTAGGGTGTCAAAGATGGTCTCAATCAAAATGATGTCCACGCCGCCTTCAATCAATGCCAGCGTTGCCTCGCGGTAATTGAGTACCAGCTGGTCAAAGGTCACGTTGCGGTAGGCGGGGTCATTGACATCAGGCGATATCGAGCAAGTGCGCGAAGTTGGACCCAAAACCCCTGCCACAAAGCGCGGCTTATCAGGCGTTTTGGCGCTGTATTCATCTGCTGCCGCGCGCGCGAGTTGCGCCGCTACGCGGTTAATCTCAGGCACCAGATACTCCATATCATAATCTGCCATCGACAGACGCGTACCGTTAAAGCTGTTGGTCTCGATGATGTCCGCACCTGCCGCCAAATGGTCGCCATGAATCTTTTGAATCAGCTCAGGCTTGCTCAGCACCAGCAAATCATTGTTGCCTTTCACCTCTTGGGTAATGTCTGCAAAGCGCGCGCCGCGATAGTCCACTTCCTCTAACTTATAGGTCTGAATCTGCGTGCCCATTGCGCCATCGAGCATCAAAATGCGCGCGTTAAGCGCCGCCGTCATACGCGTACGCGCCGTCAGCTGCGCGTCTTTAAAGGGGAACACCTCAGGCGGGGTAAGCACAAAATTATCAGCAGGCATCTCACTTAAAGGTGCAAGCTTAGTATCGGTCTGTGAAGCGGTCATCGAAGTCATAAAAGCACTGCTTAAATTATCAAAAAAAGAGGAAAAAGAAGAATAAAAACAAAGCTGAAAACGGCTTACATCTTAGCACGAAACAGACGCAATCAAGGCGTCAGATGGCGTGTACAGGGCAGTTTTTTGGACTAAAAAAAACCACACAGATAAGTTAAATATTTACAAGCGGTCTTAAAAAAGGAACAAATATTGATAAACATATACGAACAACTGTGCTACGTGGGCAAGGAGACGTTACATCAGTATTACAAAAATAACCTTAGAGGCTGGCGGTATTTCCTAGCAACTATGTTAGTTTAACTTTAGCAAATTCGCTGACATATCGGGTACGTTTTCGCAATGGCCCACATTTTAAAAATCAAAATCAATCGATAATTAAGGACACTATTATGAAACTGACCAAATTGGCTACCATCGGTGCGCTCGCGGTTTCAGTTGCGGGTCTAAGTGCTTGTAACAACATGATGACGCATGACAAGATGTCAAATGACATGCCAATGCACGATAAAGCCATGGACAACATGAACGTGGTACAAATCGCCCAGCATAACAAAGACTTTTCACTATTGGTCGAAGCGGTACAAGCAGCAGGTCTCGGTAACGCACTGTCAAACCCAGACGCACACTTCACTGTATTCGCGCCAACCAACCAAGCGTTTATGGAAGTGCTTAAAGAAACTGGCATGACCAAAGCGCAGCTGTTCGCCAACAAGCCACTATTGACCAAAATCTTAGGCTACCACGTATTGAACGGCACCATGCCTGTTTATGCAAAAGACGTGAAGCCAGGCAACGTCATGACCGCCAGCAAAGATACGCTGATGATTACCACTGATGGCAAGCTAAAAGACGAAAACGGTCGTACTGCCAACATCGTGAAGACGGATATCAAAGCCAACAACGGCGTGGTACACGTTATCGATAAAGTATTGTTACCAAAATAAATCCGTTATACAACCTGTTGTATGACGAGACAAGCGTATGATTCTAATTGCCAATATTGAGTACGTCCATATTGGCAATTTTAGACTAAAGCGGCGGCTCGTTCGCCAAACCATTAACCACAGCCCTATAATCAACAATAAAAGCACAACAACCAACACAATGTTCAAGCTTATTTTGTCGCCACTTTTGGCATTATCGACGTATCGCTAGCGTGCATTGAATGGTGTGATTTTTTGTTTCGTGTATTTTATCTGTCACTACTACATAATAAGGATATACCATGTTTAATCTAAAAACGACATTATTGCCTCTAGCGGTTGCCATGACTTTGCCATTGGCAGCGTGTAGCAACAACGATACCGCCGAAACTGAAACCCCTGCAGAAACAGAAGCACCAATGACTGCTGATCAGGAAATGACCCCTGAAACAGAAATGCCAGCAGAAACAATGCCAGAAGCAGACGCAAGCGCGATGCCTGCTGACGATATGGCAGCGGACGGCATGGCGACCCAAAGCATCGGCGAGATGGCAGCAGCCAATGAAAACCTAACCGTATTGACGGCTGCACTAAAAGCAGCAGGTCTAGACACCATGTTGATGGAAAGCGGCGAGTACACTGTATTTGCACCAACAGACGAAGCGTTTAACAAGCTATTGACTGACATGGGCAAGACCAAAGAAGAGCTATTGGCTGACACCGAAACGCTGAAAAAAGTACTGCCATACCACGTTGTGGGTAAAGTCGTGAAAGCGGCAGATATCCCTTACGGTCAAGACATTGAAACCGAAAATGGCGGCACCATCTCAATCAGCGAAGACAACACCATCACTGATGCCAGTGGCAACAAAGCCAAAATCGTCGGTACAGACATGATGGCAACCAATGGTGTGGTACATACTATCGACACCGTATTGATGCCTAAATAATCACCGTACAGTAAACAGTTTAGCCTACCAAGCGTAAGCTATAACCATCTGTTAAAGACAAAAAACCCAGCCGTTTTGGTTGGGTTTTTTTATGGCTATTGGACACACGCAGGTTCAGACACATCAAGAAGAACGCAGGCACACAATAGGGCAATGCTCACGTTTGAGTCGTATCTGTAAGGGGGTATCCTAACTTGCATAGCAAAGGGACATAGCGCAGCTTGTAAGCGGCGTATGGGGGAGATAGGCATGCATGACACGCTATGATGCGCTGATGACGACTTGCACATATTTAAGTATTGTGGCGCTACCTATTGCCTATAGCGATATACTGATGGATAGGGGCTGTGAGTTAGTAGCGCGCCTGTTAACACCAATCGAAAGCACGTATAAAAAAGCAGCCCAAGTATGAACTTGGGCTGCTAATGTTTCAATTAAGAGGTAAGAAGGTTATGGACGTGGTGTCTTATCCAAGTCAGCTTTAGCACGTGCTTCACAGCGTTCTTCCCAGTATGGTGCATTCTTGATACCGAATTTGGCTGGATCAAAAGTGTACTGACTGACGCCAGCTTTACGCTGTGCTTCGTAGTCTTTGAGGATAGTGATGGTTGGGCGCGCCACAAAGAAGATGACCAAGATACCCAAGATGTTAAGCCATGCCATCAAGCCTACACCGATATCACCAAGACCCCAGATGTAGCCTGCTGAGTTTAGACCGCCGTAGGCAACCATAATCATGATGACGATTTTAACCAGTGTCAAACCAAGCTTATTGGCATTTTGACTGACAAAGCGGGTTAGGTACGCCACGTTGACTTCAGCGATGTAGTAGTACGCTAGGATGGTGGTGAAAGCGAAGAAGAATACCGCAATCGCAATAAAGGTATCACCAACGCCGCCGTAGAACGATTCCATTGCCATTTGCGTAAAGGCAGGTGAGTTGATTTCAGTAGCCGCTGCGACGTTTTGTACGATGAACTGACCTTCTGGTAGCGTACCTTGGATGTTGTACGTGCCCATGGTCAAAATCATGAACGCAGTTGCAGAACACACGAGTAGGGTATCAACGTAAACTGAGAATGCCTGTACCAAGCCCTGCTGTGCTGGGTGATCGACTTCTGCCGCACCCGCCGCGTGAGGACCTGTACCCTGACCTGCTTCGTTTGAGTAAATACCACGTTTTACACCCCAACCAATCGCCGCACCAAAGCCAGCCTGCGCGCTGAATGCGTCGCCGATGATGCTACCGAACACGGTAGGAATCATGTCGAAGTTTAGGAACATGATGATAAGGGCAAGCGCGATGTAGCCGATTGCCATGAAAGGAACGGCAAATTCGGTAAAGGTTGCGATACGTTTGATACCACCGAAAATGATGATGCCCAATACAATAAGGATAATGACCAATGCTGTCAGACGCATAGAGCCAACATCCATACCCATAACGTTCATGGTAGTACCTTCACCCAGAACCTGAGTGAATGCGTTGATAACGCCGTTCGCCTGTACGCCTGGCAAGAAGATACCACACGCTAGGATTGATGAGATGGCGAAGACCACACCGTACCAGCGTTGACCCAATGCGCGCTCAAAATAGTACGCAGGACCACCACGGTATTGACCCGTGACCATATCTTTTTCTTTATAAATCTGAGCGAGCGTTGATTCGACATACGCAGTTGATGCGCCTAAGAACGCAACGACCCACATCCAAAATACCGCACCAGGACCACCAAAACCGATGGCGGCGGCGACACCAGCGATGTTGCCCATACCGACACGACCTGCGAGTGATACCGCAAGCGCCTGAAAGGATGAAATACCGTCGTCACTTGATTTGCCACTGAACAGTAGGCGAATCATTTCTTTGAACAAACGCACTTGCACAAAGCGCGTCATGATAGAGTAGAACAGACCTGCGCCTAAGCACAGATAGATGAGCGCACTGCTCCAGATAATTCCGTTTAATGCGTTGACTAAACTTTCCATAGATGTGTTCCTTAAACGAACCTCAGATATCAACAGTAATCGTAGCGGCAATCGTGCCAACGGATGGTCTACGACCATGGATTTTTACTGAAAATAAAGACAATTCATCTGTATTATCCGCCAAACAGCGGTCACAATTCCTTTTGCTTTTATAGTATCTGCGGTATACAACCGTATGTTACATCAAAGCGCTGACCCAATCTGAGCCCTACGGATAAAACAGATACGAAATGGGGATGGCTACTCGGATACTACTGACCAAACATCCCACCGTCTATAGGCAACCTACTTCGCAATTTATATCCGTTTGGGGTTAGATTGATAGAAAGGCGTATCATTATAAATAAATACACTACAAATCTAATACCAAATGAATGTAAATGGTGCTGCCTTGTAACTGCAATTTGCCATAAATCGTAGGTAATTGCTAGCGGTTTTTGTGCCAACCTAAGTTATATTCATGCAAAATTGCCAATACCGCAAAAAAATAGGTATATACATAAATGTAATTCATCTAAGGGGCTGATAGATATGCTTTTTGTGCGTTTTTGGTCCCTTTTTTTAGCGCTAAATGAATATAACTGCCCCTTTATAGTTATCAAAATACGCTTTGATAGACGATAAAACCCATAGCCCATCAGTGTATGGTGAACGGGCAGTCATAGTGGATGTGTTGATGCAGGGCGTGCATTGTGACGCATCGTCAACCTGTTGCAAAGCCAAATATGGGCAGGCTTTGCGGTTGTTTTTTGGTAACGGCGAATTGTAAAAGCGGGGCGATAGCGCCATCATTGAGGGCATAAATGGCAGCGTTTGCCAGATAATAAAGTATTAGGAGATATTTTCATGACTCGACAGTCTATTTTCAAACCGCTACTGCTATCGGCAGTACTTGCCACCTCTACCGTGAGTTTGACAGGCTGTGGCTATAACAACTTGCAACAACAAGACGAGCAAGTGACGGCTGCTTGGTCAGAAGTGGTCAACCAATATCAGCGCCGTAGTGACCTTGTTCCCAATTTGGTCAAAGTGGTCAAGCAATACGCCGACCAAGAACAAGAGGTCTTTACCCAAGTCGCCGAAGCGCGCTCGCGTGCAGGCAGCATCAATGTGACCCCAGAGGTGCTAAACGATCCACAAGCGCTTGAGCAGTATGCACAAGCGCAGGCACAGATGGGCAGCGCCCTATCACGCCTGATGGCGGTATCAGAGCGTTATCCTGAGCTAAAATCAGACACCTTGTTCCGTGACCTACAAGCGCAGCTAGAAGGCACAGAAAACCGCATTGCAGTGGCGCGTAACCGCTATATCCAAGAAGTCCAAGGCTACAACACCACGGTACGCCAGTTCCCAACCAACATCACTGCCAAAGTATTTGGTATGCAAACCAAAGAGAACTTTAGTGTTGCCAACGAGGCAGAAATCTCAACCGCGCCAAGCGTTGATTTTGGTAATGAAGGTGAGGCAAGCGCACAGTAAGTGGTATCGGTACAGAAGGCTGTGTGCCTTCTGGCATCACTTTGGGTCAAATCGGTCGTTTAGGTGGAATACGGGTTATGGATGTTTTTAAAAAAATAGCGACAGTCAGTCTGCTGGTGTACGGCATAGGCGGTGCGCCGCTGGTGCAGGCTGCGCCGAATGACGCTGAGGCGACCATCACGCGCACCCAAGCTGCTGGCAGCAGTGACCAAGCGGTCGATGATGTGGTGGCGATTAGTAGAGCAGGGCAAGGCAATGAAGCCATTAACGACGCCGTGCTCGGTAATGAGGCGATTAACGATGGCATATTAAATAACGACGCCATCAACCCGCGTGCAGCAAGTGATGACGACATCGCTACCGCCAGCGCGGAGGATACTCCTGCACCGCGTACCTCTAATGCTGCGGCGGTCGATGCCGACAAGCTGATTCTAAACTCGCCTGTGGTCGATGAGGCCAATATCTTAACGAGTAGCGAAAACCAGCAACTGACCGCGCAGTTACAAAGCATTTATCAGCAAGGACTGGCACAAGCGGCCGTGGTCATCGTGCCCACGACCAATGGTGTGCCTATTTTTGATTATGCGTTGCAAGTGGCAGAAAAGTGGCAGTTGGGGCGCGAAGATGTCGATGATGGTCTGCTCATCGTGTTGGCGGTCAATGATCGTGAAGTCTATGTATTAACCGGTTACGGATTAGAGGGCGTGATACCTGATGTGGTCGCCAGTCGCATCATCCGTGAAGACATGACCCCGTATTTTAAGCAAAACGACTATGCTGGCGGTTTAAGCGCGGGTATCAATCGTATTGAGTCGCGCCTGACCGCAGACCCTGAAGTGCTGGCACGTGCTGACGAAGCAGCCGCCAGTCAACAGGCAGAAAACAGTGATGAAGCGCCATCGACCATTGTGCTGTTTATTATGGCTCTTATCTTTGGTACTTTTTTGACGCAGCTGCTTGGGCGTATCTTTGGCTCTTTGGTCACGGCAGGTGGTTTTTTTGCAGGGTCACTCGCGCTTGGCGGCGGCTTTTTTATGACGCTGATTATGGCGATATTTTTGTGGATGTTCTTAATCTCGCGGCGCTCAGGTGGCGGCGGTAAAGGCGGAAGCGGTGGTCGTGGCGGCGGCGGTATGATTGTCGTGCCAGGTTTTGGTGGCGGCGGTGGTAGCGGCGGCGGCTTCGGTGGGGGCGGCTTTGGCGGCGGCGGTGGCGGCTTTGGTGGTGGCGGCGCTGGCGGCTCATGGTAATAGATGATAGAACGATAACAACAAATGACGCCATGATTTTTGCGCAGATGCGTACAGTTTATTGATATTTGAGGAACACAACCATGACACAACCCAAGGCGCCTACGGCCAAAGACAGCCTGTCTCGCTGGTGGCGGCAAGTGCTGTTCGTACCGATGCTGCACAGCCGCTGGTTGACGCCTGCGGTCAAAGCGCGTTTGAGCGAAAAGGTCACCGCCGCTGAACGTGGACACCGTGGCGAGGTGTTTTTAATCATTGAAAACCACTTACCGATTGAGATGGCCTATCATACCGATACCCGAGAGCGCGCTATTGACCTATTCAGTGAGTACCGCGTGTGGGACACGGAAGAAAACACGGGTATTTTGGTGTATGTCAATATTTGCGAAAAAAGCCTGAACATCATCGCTGACCGAGGTATCAACGCGCATGTCAGCCCGACGGTTTGGCAGGCGATGTGTGACAAAGCGCTGTCTGGCATCAGCAACCAAAAAATAGAGGACAGCCTCGGCGAGCTGCTTGCAGAGATTGGGCAACTGCTGCGCCAATACTATCGCCTTGAGGACGACCCGACAGGTAATGAGCTGTCCGATACGGTGGTACATCTAAAGTAGCAAAGCACGACCCATATAAAACTGACCAGTACGACAAACAGTAGCGTAAGTGGTCAGCGCAGGCGGACAGAATATGGCATAATACGCGCCTTTATTTGTATCGTGGTGCCTAATTATGCCTACACACGCTATGCCCGACTTGATTCGTGCGCTACCAAAAGCCGAGCTGCATCTACACATTGAAGGTTCGCTTGAGCCTGAGCTGATGTTTCGGTTGGCCAAAAAAAACAACGTGGCCATTCCTTATGACAGCATTGAGGATGTCCGCCGCGCCTATAATTTTAGCAACCTACAGAGCTTTTTGGACATCTATTATGCAGGCGCAAACGTCCTGCAGACCCAAGATGACTTTTATGACCTGACGTGGGCATATATCGAAAAGTGCCTCGAAAACAACATCGTCCACACCGAGATATTCTTTGACCCGCAGACGCATACTGAGCGCGGCGTGCCATTTTCCGCAGTGATTGGCGGTATCAAAGCAGCGCTTGCCGATGCGCACAGTCAGCACGGCATCACCTCTTGCATCATCATGTGCTTTTTGCGCCATTTGTCCGAAGCTGACGCCTTTGCGACCCTTGAAGAAGCGCTGCCTTATAAAGATGACATCATCGGTGTGGGGCTGGACTCCTCAGAAGTGGGCAACCCGCCATCAAAATTTGCGGCAGTATTCAAAGCCGCCGCTGAGCACGGTTTTAAACTGGTCGCGCACGCAGGTGAAGAGGCGGACTTTTCTTATATTAATGAAGCGCTGGATTTGCTTAATATCCACCGTATCGACCACGGCGTACAGTCGATTCATAGCGATACGCTGATGCTGCGCTTAAAAGACACGCAAATGCCGCTGACCGTCTGCCCAAACTCGAACATTGAGCTGCGCGTTTTTGACCATTATGACCAGCACAATATCAAAGACTTGCTCGATTACGGTCTGAACGTCAGTGTCCATTCAGACGACCCTGCTTATTTTAAAGGCTATCTGAACCAAAACTTTACCAACTTGTGCGACCATCTGCCTTTAAGTGCAGACGATGTCGTGACCTTGGTCAAAAATGGCTTTCGCTCAGCATTCATTGATGACGCGCAAAAGGCGGCGTACCTTGCCAAGGTCGATGCGATAGCAGCACGCTAAGCGCCCTATGGCGTTAGCATTAAGACAGACGGCTTTTACCTGACACAAAAGAGGTGCGATACTATGTCGTGCCTTTTTTTATGGCTTTTACAACGATTTTTTTGGGTGCATGCAGGGAGTATAGGATGATCGATGGAACATGGTGGCTGCTGATAATTATCGCTGTGATTGCGGTGCTGTGGCTGATTGCCTCAAAACGTGGGGACAAGGCTGCCACAGGCAAAACTGGCACGCCGCCGAGTAATGATGCGCTACAAAAAACGGCAGCACTGATTGAAAAGGCGTTTGCGCACTACCGCGTGACCCGCCGTGCCAATCACTTGCTCATCACCGAGCAGGATAAGAAAGTCGCCATGATTACGATAGATAAAAAAATCCCTGTTGGCGAGCGCCTTTTAGGTGATGTCGCTGTCATCAATTATCACAGCGCGCCAAGTAAAGCTGAGCTTAAAAAAATACTGGTCTAAGCCACACAAAACTATTTTTACTCCCTTATATCCTCACCCAACGGCACCGCCCTATCCCAATATGGCGGTGCGCCATAGTAGTCACTGATAAAATCAATAAAACAGCGCACCTTATGCGGCAGTAGTTTTTTGTGCGCGTAGACGGCGTATAGATGTATCGGCTCAGGCTCGTATTGCGGCAGTATCGTCACCAGTTTGCCTGTGCCAAGCGCGTCGCTGGCGATGAATGTCGGCTGCAATACAAAGCCAGCACCTGCGCCAGCAGACTCCACCAGCACATCGCCATTATTGCTATAAAAGGTGCTGCTTTGCTTAAAATAGCGCGCCTTTAAATACTCGTAAATCACGCCTTTGGCTTCCATGTTCATATAGCTGTAGTGCAAGTAACGGTGGTCGTCCAGCTCGGCAAGTGTGGTCGGCGTGCCGTACTCACGCAGATACTCAGGCGCGGCGCACAGCACCACGCGCACCGGCGCAATCTGCTTGGCAATGAGTGACGAGCTTTTTAGCTCGCCGATACGCAGCGCCACATCAAAGCCTTCTTCAATAATATCGACCTTTCGGTCGTTCAGCTGCAAATCAATAGTGACCGCTGGATAACGCTTTTGAAAATCGCGGGTCAACGTGACCATGTGCTTGAGCGCAAATGACACGGGCGCACTGATACGTAAGACGCCTTTGGGGCTTTGCTGTAAGCCGTTCAACTGCGCTGCCATCTCATCAATACTCAGCAAAATCTGCTGCGCATGGATAAAATACCGACTGCCTGCTTCTGTGACGCTCACTTGCCGCGTGGTGCGCTGTAGCAGCCGTGTGCCCAGCTTTTCTTCTAACTTTGAGACGTATTTACTGACCAGCTGCGGCGAGAGGCCCAAGCTACCAGCCGCTTTGCTAAAGCTGCCTTCATTGACGACCGCGACAAAAGCGCGCATCGCATCTATTCTGTCCATTTTTTGTCCTTTATTTAGTCTTTTTATCTTACTGTTAGCCAAATATCTGCTTATCCATCCGACATCTTTTCCTAATTATCCATGATATGTTGTTAATTATTCAATAAATACAGGCTTATTCTTTTAAATTGTTGATAGTAAACTGACCTCATTACGATGGCGACATCATCTTTTATGCATCATGTTAGAGGGTTTATTATGCAAACGTCTTTTATTAATAAAATTTTGGCTACGCAAGCGGGCTATGCGGCATTGGTATTACGCGTGCCTGTAGGTCTGATTTTGGCGGCGCACGGCGCACAAAAGCTGTTCGGTTGGTTTGGCGGTAATGGCTTGGCAGGTACGGCAGGATGGCTTGCCAGCATTGGCATTGAGCCTGGCTATCTGATGGCGATATTGGCGGGCGGCGCGGAGTTCTTTGGCGGCTTGGCATTGGTGTTGGGTTTGCTGACCCGTCCAGCAGCGCTCGTGTCGGCATTTACGATGCTGGTGGCGATATTCTCCGTCCACATCAGCAATGGCCTTTTTATGTCAAACAATGGCTACGAGTATGCGCTGACCTTGATGGTGGCGACGCTGGCGCTAATGATTCAAGGCGGTGGTCATTTGAGCGTTGATAAAGCCATCAGCGCGCAGCACGTCTAAAAAACTGCCACACGACCCTAAGATAAGGCGAACCGCTATGAATACTGCCTCAGATAAAGCCCCTATGCCGCAGCCTGTGTTTTTTATTCCGCATGGCGGTGGTCCGTGTTTTTTTATGGACTGGCAACCTGCCGATACGTGGCGCGGTATGGCGGAGTTTTTAAGCAGTATTGGCACGCGACTGCCCGTCGCTCCGAGCGCCATTGTCGTTACTAGCGCGCATTGGCAAGCATCGAGCTTTAGCGTGACTGCCAGCGCGCAGCCTGCGCTGATATATGATTATTATGGCTTCCCTAAGCACACGTATGAGCTGACTTATCCTGCCAATGGCGCGCCCCATTTGGCGACGCGTATTAGTGAGACGCTGACGCAAGCGGGGCTTAGCAGCACGCCGCATCCGAGCAGAGGCTTTGACCACGGGGTGTTTATCCCATTAAAGTTAATGTTCCCTAACGCCGATATTCCTGTCGTGCAACTGTCACTGCGTCACGACCTTGACCCTGAGGCGCATTTGCTGGCGGGTCGGGCGCTGGCCGATTTGCGCAAAGAGGGGGTGCTGATTATTGCCAGCGGCATGAGTTTTCATAATATGAAAGGTTATGGGGATGCCAATTTTACTGCGCCCTCCAAGCGTTTTGATACTTGGCTGACCGACACGCTTGCGCGTGCTGCCGATGACAGATGGTCAGCGCTGATAGACTGGAAAGACGCCCCAAGTGCGCACATATCGCATCCCATAGGCGCAGAAGAGCATCTGTTACCGCTGATGGTCGCGGTAGGCGCAGCAGGTGAATATGGCGCGCAAAAAATCTACACCGAGCAAGTGCTAAAAACGCAGCTGTCAGCGTGGCAGTTTGGCGGGTAGGGCGTCGTATGGTTTGTTGATATTGCTTTTATTTTTACCAAAAATCGCGGGGCAAATAAAGGGCGCAAAAGCTGCGATACCGCTACGTTGTCATGGCGGTTTGCGTGGTATAAGCGGTTATAAAAAAGGCAATAAGCAGTGATGAATGGTGCGCCCGGCGGGAGTCGAACCCACGACCCTCGGCTTCGGAAACCGATACTCTATCCAACTGAGCTACGGGCGCAAATGCAGTGTACTGATGGGGAGTGTGCTGATAACGCGGTGGCATTCGCCACGGTTAAAGACCGCTTAGTCTAGCAAATAAAAGATATCTTGCCAATCGACAAAGCGGGCAATGCATGCTTTTTGCGAAAAAACGCCGATTGCTTGTAAACAAACATGGCAATTTACCCGCCTTTTCCCTTATAATGCTGTGGAGTATTTACACTGATAATCACCGATTACAAGTTGATAGGGTTGCGTAACGTACGTTTATACCAACTTTGGGTCTGGGCGCACAGATAACGAGCATGCCACCACTTGTATATGTAATAAGAGAACGTGACGAATGAGAAAAGTAGTTATGTTATCGGCAGCTGCCATTCTAGGAATCGCTAGTATCGCGGTGAGCCAAGCTGAGGAAATCGTAGACACCCCCGTGAGCGTAAGTGACGTTGCAGAAGGGCAAGACGCACAAGAAGCGGCACCTGAGGTACTGGGCGAAGAACCACAGGCCGCTGCGGATACGACGGACGCTGCTGCGCCTACGGAAGGCGAAGCAGCAGCAGAGGGCGACGCTGCGGCTGAAGGCGAAGAAACCGCCGCTGCAGCACCTGCCGAAGACGAAGAGCCCATCCCCAAAGACACCCCGCAAGTGCAAAAGCTCATCAGTCTGTATCCGACATTGATTGCGCGTATCCACCCTGTGGGTACCGTTTGCTTTGAAGGTGAAGAGTGTGATGTGACTGCCCGCAGTTCAGGCGCTTCAGCAGATGGCGAGCCACGTGACGGCGAAGCGGTCTATAACGCGGTATGTCATACCTGCCACGCGACAGGCTTGCTCGGCTCACCGACCTTTGGTGATGCTGGCGCTTGGGGCGCTCGTATCGGCAAAGGCAAAGACACCTTGTATAAGCATGCGATTGAAGGCTTTAACAGCATGCCAGCCAAAGGCGGCGCGGACATTCCAGACGAAGAAGTCCAAAACGCTGTGGATTACATGGTTGCCGCTGCCAGCTAAACGGCACCGCTTGACCTGTAATCAAAAAGACGCTCACCTTGCAAAAGGTGGGTGTTTTTTTATTGTCCTACGTTTTTATATCCGCTGTTTTATTGTGGTCATTAGCAGTGATAAACAGCGTATCGAGTAGGGCTTTATGATGACTTTTACTTATAGTGTAAATTGGTTACCGTCTGCCGTTATCGGTTGAAATCTCTCATAGGTAGCCTCAGATTAGAGCCCTACCATCATATTCATATCAAAAGATAGCGAGGCGCAATACTCGTATCTCAAACTGTAGAGGCCTTTATGTCTGACGTACCTGCGTTATCGATAAACAATCTGTCCAAAACCTATAAAAATGGATTTTCGGCGCTCAAAGACGTCTCATTAACCGTACCGCAAGGCGGTTTTTTTGCATTATTGGGGCCGAACGGCGCGGGCAAGTCCACCATGATTGGTATCATCAGCTCGTTGTTTCAGCCGACCACAGGCAGCGTGGAGATATTTGGCACGGATTTGTTGACCAATCCATCGCTTGCTAAGCAATACCTTGGCGTGGTGCCGCAAGAATTTAACTTCAATATGTTTGAAAAGGTTGAAGATATTTTAATCACCCAAGCAGGCTATTTTGGCATTTCGGCAAAAGAAGCGCGCCCCCGTGCCAAGCGTTTGCTGACGGCACTTGGGCTGTGGGACAAACGCTGCAATAAGGCACGTGAGCTGTCAGGCGGTATGAAGCGCCGCTTAATGATTGCGCGTGCGCTCATTCATAAGCCCAAACTGCTGATTCTCGATGAGCCGACCGCAGGCGTGGACATTGAGCTGCGCCGCTCGATGTGGGATTTTATGCAGCAAATCAATGTTGAAGAAAACACCACCATTATTTTGACCACCCATTATTTAGAAGAAGCCGAGCAGTTGTGTAAACGCATTGCCATTTTGGATCATGGCGAGATTCGTATTAACACCGAAATGAAAGACTTGCTCGCGCAGTTGTCGGTTGAGACGTTTGTCTTTGATTTGGAGACGCCAGCCAATCATACGGTACAGCTTGACGGCGTGACCGAAGTGACGCAGCCAGACAGTCAGACGGTCGAGGTGACCTTAACAGAGGGCGAGTCGCTCAATAAAGTGTTTGAGCAGCTGTCAGCGCAAGGGCTGGTGGTCGCCAGTATGCGCAACAAAGCCAACCGCTTAGAGGAGCTGTTTATGCGCCTAGTGGACAAAAATATTGACAGCAAAGACAGCATGAAGGAGGCAGGATTATGAGCCAAACGCCAGCACTAGACACCAAAAAATCCATGTCATGGAACAAAAAGTGGATTTCGTTTTGTACCATTTTGCTCAAAGAAGTGCGCCGTATTTTGCGCATTTGGCCACAGACCCTCTTGCCGCCTGTGATTACCATGAGCCTGTATTTTGTCATCTTTGGTAAGATGATTGGCTCACGTGTGGGCGAGATGGGCGGCGTGCCGTACATGCAGTTTATCGTGCCTGGTCTTATCATGATGTCGATTATCACCAACAGCTATTCCAATGTGGTATCGAGCTTTTTTAGTGCCAAGTTTACCGCCAGTATCGAGGAGCTTTTGGTGTCGCCTGTCTCAAAGCATGCGATATTGATGGGCTATGTCAGCGGCGGTATCTTCCGTGGACTTGCGATTGCTGTCATCGTGTCGATTGTCGCGCTGTTCTTTACACAGCTGGGCATTGAGCATTTATTTGTGACCATGTTTACCGTATTGGGTACGTCTATTTTGTTTTCGCTCGGCGGTTTTATTAACGCGGTATTTGCGCGCTCATTTGATGATATCTCTATCGTGCCAAGCTTTGTCTTGACGCCGCTGACCTATTTGGGCGGTGTGTTTTATTCTATGGAAAATCTGTCGCCCTTTTGGCAAAACATCTCGCTACTAAACCCCATCGTGTATATGGTGAACTCGTTCCGTTACGGTATCTTGGGCTATTCTGATGTTAATGTTTGGTACTCGATGGGCGCAATTTTTGCCTTTTGCGTGATATTTTATGTGATTGCTTATCGCTTGCTCAGCAATGGCTCACGGATTCGTTTGTAGTAAACATGCCAATCGCAAAGCGGTGCTTGAGTTCTGGCACCCATTTGCTTACTATATAGCCCAAAAAATTGTTGGGCTTTTTTTATGCAAAAAATGACTAAGCTGGTGAAAGTCAGTGGCTTGCTGCTGGTGCTGTGTGCAGGCAGCGCGCAGGCAGAGAGCGCACCACGCGCCGCCATGAGCGATTACGTGTGGGAAGTGCTGCCTCAGCCAGAATATCCTTATGAGGCATATGTAAAATGCAATGAGCTGGACATGGAGTACAATGCCGCTGGCGAGTCTGATTATGATGCATGCATGTATGAGATTGCCGAAGCGCGGGACAATGGACTGAGCAAGGAATGGGGACTGTCTGAAACACTAGCGCGGGAAAAAGACACGATTTATATCAAAGTGCCCAATCGCCGTTTGCCGCTAACGTTTCGGGAGCAGAAATCACGAAATGAAGAGGAGGGTAGTCAGTTACGGCTTGAGGCATACGATGCTGATGCTCAGATAGTGACTATCAGAGAAGACTGGTTTGAAGATTCGCATGCTGTCTTTGTTAACTTAAAAACAGGTCTAAATCAAGAGCTTGCAGGGGTGCAGCCCGCTTTTTCGCCCAGTCGTAAGTATGTGGCAACCGTTTCTGACTATCCCGGTGGTATTGATATAAATATTGCAAAAAAACAAGCCAGCGGTTATTACGATATTGAACGTGAAGACGAAAACAGCACAGACGTTACTGAGGCGCACATCGCCTTCTACAACGGCGCGGATGCGTATAAACATGCCTCGCGCGTCAATCTAGAGTGGGTGACGGACAGCAGCCTGCTGGTCGATTATTACTACACCATCAACTATGATGACAATGCCGCTTATCGCGTGCGCTTTAATTATGTCAAACCTGAGGGCAGTGACGAATGGCGCGTGGTGCCGATTCGCTAGCGCAGGGCAGCAGCTAATAAAGGGTAGGATAGTGTGCTTACTAACGCTTTTTTTGCTCAGTGCTTCTTTTATTGCCTAAAGCGGTCTTTTTGCCTGATAGTGCCTTTATTATGTAAACACAAGGGCGCAATTCATAGAAAGATAAGACTATCAATTGCGAATATTCCTCATTAGCATTATAATTCTCATCTTTTAGAATAAAAGGTAACCCAAGGTTGCCTTGGTAACTGGATATAAGATGACTCAAGCCGTCAGCGAACAAATCATTCGAGAGCAGCGCCGCATAGAGTCAAAACGCCGCGTGGTGTTGCTGGCGCTCGCCGCCGCGTGTCTATTCGGTCTGGTGCTCGATGTGATGACAGGACCGTCGATGCTACCGATGGGTGAGGTCATCAACGCCTTATTGCAGCCAGGCAGTCTTAATGATACCACACGTACCATCGTGTATGACTTGCGCTTGCCCATTGCCTTTATGGCGCTACTGGTGGGTGGCTCGCTGGGTGCGGGCGGTGCTGAGATGCAGACGCTGCTCAATAACCCCATGGCAAGTCCTTATACGCTGGGGCTGGCGGCGGCGGCGGGATTTGGCGCCTCCATGGTGATTGCGTTTGGCGGCTTTGGTTTGCCTTTGCAATATGCCGTGCCTATCGGGGCATTTTTGATGACCATGGTCGCTTCTGCGGTGCTGTTTTTGTTTGCGTCACTCAGACAGTTCGCCGCTGCCACATTGATATTGGTGGGCATTGCGCTGCTGTTTATTTTTCAGTCGCTGCTGTCGTTGGTGCAATTTATTGCCTCGCCTGAAGTATCACAGCAAATTTTGTTTTGGCTGTTTGGTAGCTTGACCAAGTCGACGTGGACCAATGTGGTGGTGGTCGCCATCGTCAGTAGTGTGTGTATTGCCTTGCTAATGCGCGACAATTGGAAACTGACGGCGCTGAGACTGGGTGAGGATAGAGCGACCGCCCTTGGGGTCAATCTGACGCGCTTGCGTATCAAAACCTTGGTTTTGGTGGCGATGATGACGGCAACGGCGATCAGTTTTGTTGGCGTGATTGGTTTTATTGGCTTGGTTGCCCCGCATGTGGCACGGCTTTTGGTCGGTGAAGACCAGCGTTACTTTTTACCCGCGACCATTCTTGCTGGCGCGGCGTTTCTCTCTCTCTCATCAGTATTGTCAAAAGTGATTGTTCCAGGCGCGCTCTTTCCCGTTGGGATTGTGACGTCATTTGTGGGCGTGCCTTTTTTATTTTGGATTATTTGGAGTAAGCGGTGAAAAAGTGGATTAGCGGGACATTAGCAGCAGGCTTGATGTTAACGGCGATGAGCGCGCAAGCAGAAGTCAAAACCATTAATGATGTGCTCGGGCGTGATGTCCAAGTCGATGTGCCTGCCAAGCGGGTGGTATTGGGCTTTTATTATCCTGATTATATCGCCGCGACGGGCGCTGACAACTTCAGCCACGTGGTCGGTATTTCACGCGAGTTTTGGGAAGATTTTAACCCTGGCAGCTGGGCGCTATACAACCAAAAACTGCCCAATCTAAACAGCATCGGCGACATCGGCAACGTGAGTACGGGCACGTTTTCTTTTGAAAAAACCCTCGCGATGAAGCCTGATGTGGTGGTGCTGGCAAAATGGCAGTACGACACGCTAAAGGCGGAAATGCCACGCTTTGAAGCGGCAAACATTCCTGTCGTCGTGGTCGATTACAATGACCAAACTGTGAAAAACCATACCAAGAGTACCGAAATCTTCGGTGAGCTGGCAGGTACAGAAGCGCTTGCTGATGAGGCGGCGCAAGAATACGCTGATGGCATCGCTGACATCCAAAAACGCGTGCAAGCAGCAAACCTGCCAAAACCAAAAATTTATATCGAGTTTGGTGATAAAGGACCCCAAGAACACAGCTTTACTTTTGGTAATAACATGTGGGGCGCGATTGCCAATACGGTCGGTGGCGACAACATCAGCGCGCCATTTATCGAAGACTGGGGCACCATCAATCCTGAACAGGTCTTGGTCAGCAAGCCTGATGTGATTATTATTTCAGGCACAGAAGTGGGCATGAAGCAGCCCAATGCCATGGCGATGGGCATTGATATCCCAGCAGAAGAAGCGCAGCGCCGCCTAAAAGGCTTTACCACCCGTAATGGCTGGGACAATCTGCCCGCGGTAAAAAACAACCGCGTCTACGGTATTTATCATACCGCCTCTCGCTCTCTTGGCGACTTGGCGTCGGCACAGTTTATGGCAAAAGCGCTGTATCCTGATGCCTTTAGTGACGTTGACCCTGAAAAAACCTATGCCGATTTTCACAAAAAATACCTACCGATTCAGCCTGAAGGGACATTTTTTATTCAACTCGGCTGTGAGGGCAGTACCTGTGATACGGCGGCAAACAACAATACAAGCGCTGCGGCGAAAGCAGAACCTGCTCCAGCGCAAGAAGAATTGTCATGGTTCGAAAAATTGATTAATCAGATAAAAAGCTGGTTTGCATAACTGTAGCTTGCTCGCTTAGGTTGTTTTAACCGAGGCGGGCGTACCGTTTGCCCAGCTTTTGACCCTGTCATAAAAGAGGTTGCTATGCTTAAGCTTGACCGTTTAACGATTCAATATGGTGATTTTAGTGTCGCCAAAGCCGTTGATGCACAATTTGAAGCGGGCAACATCTATACCATCTTGGGGGTCAATGGCGCGGGTAAGTCGAGCTTGCTCAAGGCAGTCTTTGGCGCAATCGAATTTTCTGGCACGATCTCTTATGAGGGTAAAACACAGCGTAAAGGGCATCTGAATACATGGCGTAAAGACATCGCCTATATGCCGCAAGACAGCAATACCGATGCTGATTTGACGACCCTTGAGGTGGTATTGCTTGGACGTATGGACGCGCTCAGCCGCCGTATCAGTGATGACTTGCTGCATGAAGCGGTAGCGCTGCTTGCCGAGCTGAACATCTCGCATCTGGCGCATCGTCCGATCAGTGCGCTGAGTGGTGGACAGCGTCAGCTGGCGATGTTCGCGCAAGCGCTGCTGCGCCGTCCCAAGATTTTGCTGCTCGATGAGCCTGTGTCCGCGCTCGATATGGCGCATCAGATTAACCTGCTCGATAAGGTGAGCCATTATACCAAGCAGCATCAGCTGATTTGTATCATGGTCTTGCATGATTTGAGTCTTGCAGCGCAATTTTCGGATGAGGTCCTGCTGTTGGCGGACGGCAACATCACTGCACAAGGGATGCCAAGTAATGTCATGCGCTCCGAGATTTTACGCCAAGTGTATCACGTGGATATCGAGATTCTGACCAGCCATCGCGGCTTGCCTGTGATTCATCCGTACCGCAAGCGTTTGGCTAGCGCTTAGCGGCATTTTTCTCAGGCACACTGCTGACGACGCCCGCCAAAATCACCGCCACAATACCAAAAATCTCTAACGCGCCGATATGCTCACCGACAAAAATCACCCCGTAAACGGCTGAGAACACCACGGTCAGATAAGACAGGGCAGCGACGGTGAATTTTTGTCCCACGTGGTAGGCATGCGTCATCGCCAGCTGCGCAAACAGTCCCGTCATACCAATGCCAATGATGTAAGGCAGACTATCACTCGTCAAACCCCGCCAACCAAACCACGTCGCCGCAATGGCTGAAGTGATGGTCGCGACCGCTGAAAAGTAAAACACAATCCGCCACGCAGGCTCACCCATCAAAGACAGCTCGCGCACTTGTAGCAGCGCAAATGCGGTAAAAATCCCACCACTTAGCGTAATCAAGGTCTCTATCAATCTGTCAGTGGCAAAGGCAGGCTTGAGCATCAGACAAATACCTGCAAGCCCCATCAACAGCGCGACCCATGTTTTGAGTGGCGGTTTTTCTTTGAGCCAAAAGATGGAGAGTAGGGCAATAAAGACCACAGAGGTGTAGTTCAGCGTCACAGAGGTTGCCAGCGGCAAATGGCTCAGACCAAAAAATGCCAGTAGCAGTGCCGTCGTGCCTGCCATACTGCGCTGCATGTGACCCCAAAAAAACGGCGTCTTAAGCGTTTGCTTGCGCACCAGCGTTGTGCCAAAAATCACTAAGGCAGGCAGCAATGAGCGCCAAAAGGCAAGCTCATATTCATTCATATGCAGGTGGGCGGCGGCATTTTTGACCAAGATGTTCATAGAGGCAAACAGCAGTGCCGCAATAATCATCCAGCCTGAGCCGAGTGAGATGTTTTTTATCATAAGTCGCGATAAGAAAAAAACGCAATTGTAACATTCTTAGACAGTATCTTTTTGCCTTTTGTTACGTACCTTATTTTATGATGGGTCGTCAGATGACAACAATGTTTGCATCCTAAGCGTATAGCGCTACGAGCAATCGTCTTGTATTTTACTAAACATTTGCTTATTATAACCGCCAAAAATTTGTTGGTGTTTTTATGAAAAGTTTAAGTGGTGTTTATAGGGTTGGTGGTTTGCTGCTGGGATTGATGTTCATTGGCGCACAGACTCATGCCGAAACCCGCGCTGCGATGAGTGATTATGTGTGGGAGGTGCTGCCTGAGAATGCACGCGAAACAGAGTTTTCTGAGCTGTGTGATGATGTAGAAGAGGAGAGCGGCAGTGACCCTTATCAGCGGCTTTATCTTGACTGCTTGCAAAAGGCGGCTGAAAATCATGACAATCGCTTGAGTAGACAGTGGGGCTTGTCCGAAACACTAGCACGAGAAAAAGACACCATTTATATCAAAGTACCAAACAGACGCTTACCGCTCACCTTTAGAGAAAAATATTCTGTCTGGTCTGAAGACAGCAACACTTATTTAACTCTAGAAGATTATCATCCAAAAAATCAGACAGTGACCATAGAAAAAAACCTGTGGGAAAGTGTAAATACCATTATGGTGAATCTAAAGAGTGGTATTGAGCAAGAATTTACTGGTACGCAGCTGACTTTTTCGCCCAATCGTGACTATGCGGCGACCGTCGATATGGATGTTGGAGAGCAAGATGTCATACTGTGGCAGTTGCAGGCAGATGGTTTATATCACCCTGAGGACACCGCTGAGGATGTTCAGGCGCGCTTTTGGCAGCACATGACCTATTACAATGGCGAGGATTTTGATGGTATGGCGGCGCGGGTGACGCTTGAGTGGGTCACAGACGCCAGCCTTATTGCAGACTATTATTTTAAAATGAATCCTGAAGATACGGCAGCATATCGCGTGCGATTTAATTATGTAAAACCAAAAGACAGTGATGAGTGGCAGCTGATCCCGATTCGCTAACGTGACAGCCGCAACCACACAAAAGGCGCACAGCAGAGGTTGATTGCGGTAAAATAGCGACCACTTATTATGATGTATTTAGCAGTTAGGGCGATTTATGAGTATTCACGGTATTTTGGGCGAGCACACCACCGACTATCCAACGCAGTATAACCCAAGCCTGCTGTATCCGATTGCGCGCTCGCTTGGGCGCGATGTGATCGGCGGTGATGCCACGCGCTTGGCGCAAGGGGTAGACTGGTGGCATGCGTTTGAACTGTCATGGCTTGATGCGCGCGGTATCTCACAAGTGGCGATGGCGCGCCTTGCTATTCCTGCGGACAGCCCATCTATCGTCGAGTCAAAGTCTTTAAAGCTGTATTTTAACAGTCTGAACTTTACGGTGTTTGAGAGCTGGGATGCGGTACGCGCGCAAATCACCGAGGATTTGTCCGCGTGCTTGCAAGCAGCGGTTGAGGTCAGCTTGTTTGCTTTAGGTGAGATGCCTGAGAGCCTACAAATCAGCACACCAGCAGGCGTTTGTATTGATGAGGCACTGGCAGACAGTACAGACAAAATAGCGCTGTGCGCGCATCCTGATGCCAGCTTGCTACAAGCAGCGGGCGACATGGCGGACGCGAATGAGGCACAGCTGCTGTACTGCAATTTACTGCGCAGTAATTGCCCTGTGACCAACCAGCCCGATTGGGGCACGCTACAAGTGCATATCGTCAGTGCAAAAAAAGTCGATACCGCCGCGCTATTGCGTTATGTGTTGAGCTTTCGTCAGCACAACGGCTTTCATGAGCAGTGCGTGGAGCAAATCTTTGCCGATTTAAGCGCCTTTTATGCGCCGACGGAGCTCATGGTGCGCGCATGGTACACGCGCCGTGGCGGTATTGATATCAATCCGTGCCGCGTCAGTGCGCCGAACCTATTGCCTGCGCCCAGCCGTTTGATTCGTCAGTAAAGCACGCTGTTTGGCTTAAGTGATACGTATAAAAAAAGCGCCTAACTGAGTAGGCGCTTTTTTATTAACGATTGCGAGCAGCGATTATTCACAACCAAGCGCAGCAAGCAATTCGTCATGGCTCAACAGCTGTTTTTCACCTGTGCGGCGATTGACGTGCTCGTATTTGTCTTCGGCAAGGTTGCGGTCAGAGACGATAACGCGATGCGGTACGCCAATCAGCTCAAGGTCGGCAAACTTCACGCCAGGACGCTCGTTACGGTCGTCAAGCAGCACATTGACGCCGCGCGCTTTTAGCGCATCATACAGCGCCGTCGCCGTCTGCATTACGGTCTCTTCTTTTGACTTCATCGGTACGATAGCGACTTCAAATGGCGCGAGCGAGTCTTTGACATCAGGCGTGGTTGGCCACAAGATGCCATTGGCATCGTGGTTTTGCTCGATGGCCGCCGCGATGATACGGCTGACGCCAATACCGTAGCAGCCCATCATAAGCGTGACAGGTTTGCCTTCTTCGCCTGATACCGAGCAGCCCAGCGCCTGCGAGTATTTGTCACCCAGCTGGAAGATGTGCCCAACTTCAATGCCGCGCTTGATTTGTAGCGTGCCTTGACCGTCTGGCGAGGCGTCGCCTTCTTGTACGTTACGGATATCGACGATGCGCGTGATGTGCGCGTCACGCTCCCAGTTAACGCCGATGCTGTGTTTGTTGACGGTATTTGCGCCCGCCACAAAGTCAGACAATTCAGCGGCAGCACGGTCGACCAAGACAGGCATGTCCAAATCAACGCCGATATAGCCTTTGTGCAGTCCTGCCGCTTTTAAATCGGCATCGCTGGCAAGGGTCAATGGCGCGGCCACCTCAGCCAGTTTTTCTGCTTTGATTTCATTGAGCGTGTGGTCGCCGCGCAAAATCAACGCGACCAGCTGCGGCTCGCCTTCTGCCGTTTCGCCATTGACAATCAAAGTCTTAACGGTCTTGGTCAGTGGCAAGTCCAGATAGTCAGCAACCGCTTCACACGTAGGCATCTCGACGGTATCGATGTCTTGGCGCGTCATGGTGGGCGCTTGACGCTCGCCTGTACTGATGGCTTCAGCCAGCTCAATGTTCGCCGCGTAGTCTGAGACGTTTGAGAACACGATATCGTCTTCACCACTGTCGGCAAGTACATGAAACTCGTGTGAGGCAAAGCCGCCAATCGATCCTGAATCCGCCTGCACAGCGCGGAAATCAAAACCCAAACGGGTAAAGATGCGCGTGTAGGCGTCGTACATGTCTTGATAAGTCTCAGCCAGCGAGGCTTGGTCAATATGGAACGAGTAGGCGTCTTTCATAGTAAATTCGCGCGCACGCATCACGCCAAAGCGTGGACGAATCTCGTCGCGGAATTTGCTTTGAATCTGAAAAAAGGTCACAGGCAGCTGCTTATAACTGCGCAGCTCACCTTTGGCAAGATTGGTAATCACCTCTTCATGCGTCGGACCCAAGACAAAGCTGCGCTCATGACGGTCAACGAAGCGTAGCAGCTCAGGACCATAGTCGGTAAAGCGCCCACTGGTCTGCCACAGCTCAGAAGGTTGGGTCATCGGCATCAACAGCTCTTGAGCGCCGATGTTTTCCATCTCTTCACGGACGACGCGCTCTACTTGCTTTAATACTTTTAGACCCATCGGCAGCCAAATATACAGCCCAGAAGCGATTTTTCGAATCAAGCCTGCCCGCACCATCAATTGACTTGAGGCGATGTCCGCATCATTTGGGGTTTCTTTTAGCGTGGCAAACAAAAATTGACTGGCTTTCATAAATAAAGCATAACCTTATCTTTGATAAATAAATAAGAAGTCGGGCAGTGTGTGAACGACCAACGTTAGCACTGGCGCACACAAATCGTCTGCGCATCGTACAACAGCACGGCTCCGAACCAAGTCTTGGCACCCGATACGCCCAAAATCATAACGCCATAAGCGTAAAGGCAGTGAAATGTTCTCGGTACAGTGGGGCTATGTTAGGTAAACTTCGTCTCAGACGCAATAATTTTCCAATTTTTCGAGCAATGACTGTCATTATCTTTTAGTATGGGTACAGATATCGACAGCAAAACCGCCCTCACAGATAGCCTCAATGGCGCAATAAAGGGCCTAGTAGGTATCGTACTCACTCAAGCGATGCTTTACAATGAAAAAGTATCGTAATGTGTTTTTTCATAATTCATCAAGAGCATCCGTTTAACATTGACCGAGCAATATCCTAGCGCGTGACGTGGAGGGAGTGTATGACCTATCTGGCAGATAATCACCAAGACAACCTAAAAAAGGTCTTGCGCACCGCATTGGTGGGCATTCGACCTGCTGATCAGGTACTGCTAAAGGGTTATCTGCGTATTCTGCTGCGTCTAGAAGCCGACTTGGAATGGGTGTCTGCCAGTCATGGGCAGATTGACCTGTTTTTAATCAGTCATGAGTTTCGCGATGCCGCGAGCGTGATGAAACTGCTGTCCTCGCAAATGCACAAACCCGTTCTGTATGTCAGCCGCACCGAAGAAAACGATACGGGCTATATGGCGGACAATCACGTGATTTTGCCATTAAAAAAGCTCGACACGCTAAGCGAATGGCTGATGCGCTCTGTGCCGCTATTGCAAAAAGGCTCAGGCACAGTGACCAATATCTTGCAGCAGCATGCCTACGTGCCTGAAGACGACAGCAATATCCCAACCACGATGCAGGCGGCGCAGAGCGCAGACAACAGCGCTGCAACCGAACGCACTGACGCAAAAGTCAGCCATACCCGTGCCGCTGAGCCCATACCAACGCGTCCAGCCAACACTTTAGACGCGCACGCGCCGCAAACACCAGCCACGCCAAGTCCGCAGCCTGCCAAACAGGCGCAAGAGAGCAAACCCTTTGAGCGCGCCGTTGGTGACTATGAAGGCATTGTGCGCTGCATCAAAGCTTTGCAGCAGCGACTGACAGGACTGCAGCAAATCACGGCGCTGCGTGACAATGAGCGCGTGTGCGTGGCAGTGATTGAGCCGAGTACAGGTCGCTTGTGGCAAGACAGCACCACGCCGATTGCGCTCAGCTTGTCTTGGCAAATCGAGGCTTACAATGATGTGCGTCCGCATGACAGCGACGCCACCGACATGACGCAGTGGCTGTGGCAGGCAGCATGGCGACAGTCGGCGCTGCTTGCGCCCCTCATCAATGACGATGCCAGCTATCGCTTGCGCTATTGGGTCAAGCCTGCGCTGGATGCTCAAGGGCGGGCGATGAGTGCCAAAGAGCGCCGCGAGATGATGCGCGTGATGACTGCGATTGAGCATGCACCGCGTAATGTCAGCCAAATGGCAAATCGTGCCGATATTTCAGTCGGCAGCAGTAAAAAAATCATTGCAAGTTTGCTGTTTTCGGGCAGCTTGCAGACAGACAACTATCTGGACATCAATACCCGCATTCAGCGCACTGCCACAGCGAGTGTGCCCACAACTGACCACGCGCCTAGTATTGAGCAAGCGCCGCCTGCATCTGCACCGACGCGACCTGTCCAGATGACTATGGATGAGCTGTTGGCGCGGCGTGCACGCGGCGAGCATACGCCAGCACCGACCAGTAGCAGCATCACACTGCCTGAGACCGACAACACCAGCACACCCAAAGAAGATACGGTGCCCGACACGCCAAAACCTGCCAAATCAAGCTTCTTGTCCAAATGGCGACAAAAGCTTGGCTTGTAATACCAGCAGTACGCGGCCCAATCGTGGCTAAGACTGGGTGACTATTTTGGCATCGGCGCTCACGGCGTCGTAGCTGGTTACGCTGTTGTCCACAATCACATCGATACTACTGCCGCCCCCATGACTGACCAGCTGCACGCGGCCATCTGCGCTGCGGTAGGTGGGGTTGTTGCCTTGTCCTTCAGGGGCGTCCAAGGTCATGGCGGGCTGATTGGGCATTGTCAGGCGCGCGCTCAATACGCCTGATGCCGAGGTGATAAAGGTGACGCCGATGTCCGCTCCTGTCGGGCTTTGATAGCGCATATCGGTAATCTGTGCCCCAGCGAGACTTTCGGTTGGTGTAGCGGCGCTGACATCAGGCGGCGCTTCTGCCTCCGCAGGTGGGGCGGTGTTGTCAGCAGGCGGCATGGGGTCGGGTGCTGGCGCGTTCGTCGTCTGAGGGCTGGTTTGGGTCGGCGCTGTATCA
Organism: Psychrobacter aestuarii; assembly: GCF_904846035.1. Classification (GTDB taxonomy): domain Bacteria; phylum Pseudomonadota; class Gammaproteobacteria; order Pseudomonadales; family Moraxellaceae; genus Psychrobacter; species Psychrobacter aestuarii. The sequence continues at coordinate 914,120 of NZ_CAJGYT010000001.1, read as the reverse complement.
ACGGGCGCTGTGTTTGCGTTCGTCTCGGCTGGCACCGCAGTGTTGTCAGGTGCGGCTGTAGCTTGAGGGTCTGGTTCTGCAGGCTTGTTACAGCCCATCAATAACACGCTTGTCATACCCACCAGCAGTAGCGTGCGCTGCCAAAGGGGCGAGGGGGTCGTGAGCATCTGCCGCACTCCTGTCTAAAAATTATAATAAAAAAGCTGTCAGTTTGATTGGTAGCGGGTCGCTTATCACAGTGAGTTCAGGGGCTTTTGCAGCCGCGCCCGCTGCGGCGATAGGCTGGCAAGCACGCGCTGTGACACGGGCACAATATTGCCGCCCATCATATCTGCCAAAACTTGCGCGCACAGTGGCGCAAAGGCATAGCCCTTTGAGCCCATACCGCACAGTGTCCATATATGCTGGCTGCCTGTGACTTGACCGACCAAGGGATGATAGTCGGGCGTCTGTGCGCGAATGCCTACGCGCGCCTGCCACTGACCGACATCGCTCGGCAGAATATCCTCCAGCTCAGGGAGCGCGCTGACCAGCTTGTCACGGTTGTGCTGATGCTCCTCCACGCGTATCGCTGTATCGGTATCATTACGCACAAAACTTGCGCCCAATAAAAACTGCGGCGCAGCTGCCTGCACAGGATTGAGCGCGGCATCGGCAGCGGTCGCCACAAAAGGCGCGCAGTAGCCGCCGTACTTGAGGGGCAGTTTGGGCAAGCTGTCCAGCTGCTCGGCACTGGGCGTAAACCATGACAGCTGCCCGCGTATCTTGCGACACGCAAACAAGCTCGGCACAAGCTTCGGGCTGTCATAAGCGCCGCATACGATGGCGGCATCGGCAAAGAGTGGTGCGCTATTGGTATCTGATGCTAGCAGCTGTACGCCGTGCGCCTGCTCGGACAGATGGGCGACTTCAAAGGTTTGATAGCGAATACGCGGATGGGCGAGAATGACCTCTTTGAGCGCCTGCGGGTTAATAAGCGCCGCCTGCGGCAAGTACACGTGCGTTTTGGTCGCTGCATCAGACAAGCCGCTTAATGCGCGCGCCTCTTCGGTCGCTAACGCTGTTGCCACCGATTCAGGATAAGCGCAGGCTTGCGCCGCTGTGATATTGGCTTTGGTCAATAAATCCATCGTACCTGTCGGCGTGACGATGGCATCGGTCTTGGCAGCGGGGTCGGTATGCATGCCATCCATCTGCCGATAAAAACGCCCGCTGTATAAGTAACTGACGGTATGCAGATGCTCTGCTGCGTGTGACAAGGGCGTCATCTTGGGCGCGAGCAGGGCGCGCGGATTGCCCGATGCGCCTGCAAGCGGTGCCTGCTTGTCCAGCAGCGTCACCGTCACCCCGCGTGAGGCGAGTGTATGCGCTGCCATTAGACCCGATATGCCTGCACCGATGACCGCCACATGCTGGTAAGGCAAGCTCGGTACGGCGTCATGGTCGGCATCAAGGGTGCTATCCTCCGTACTGTCTGCGGTGTCGATGGTGCTCTCGCTGTCTGGTGCAGCTCGCCATGCGATTAACATCTCGCGCTTGCGCCCAAAGCCTTTTACTTTTTTAATCTCAAAGCCGTGCGCTTTCAGTCCGCGTTTGACCACGCCTGCACAGCTAAAGGTCGCTGCCGTCGCCGTGGCTGAAGACAAGCGCTGCATCGACTCAAATATCGTCGTCGCCCACAAGTCTTCATTACAAGAGGGCGCAAAGCCATCCAAAAACCACGCATCCACGCCGCCAACACTTGGCTTGACCCACTGCAAAAAGCTGGCACTGGCATCGCCCAGCCAGATATCAAGGGTCACATTGTCATTATCAAAGTGTAATCGATGACAGCCTGCAATCAGTGGCGGATACGCCGCCAACAGCGCCTCAATCATCTCCCCAAGTTCAGGCGCTCGCGTCTGCCACATGCGCAAAATCTGCGTCAAATCGCTCAGCGTCAGCGGATACTTTTCGGTCGTGATGATGTGCAAGCGCGCATCTGCCAAGTGCGAATGCGCTGCACGTAGCGTGCGCCACAGCTGCCACAGCGCCAGCACATTTAACCCCGTACCAAAGCCAATCTCCGCCACCGTAAAGCACTGTCTGGCTTGCAGCTTTTGCAGACGCTCGGGCAGGTGATTATGCTCAATAAACACATAGCGCGACTCAGCCAGCCCATCGACGTGCGAAAAGTACACATCACCGAACTCACCTGACACAGGCACCATGCTGCCGTGGTCGTCCTCCTGCCAGGTCAAGCGCGCAGGCGTGATGGCAGCGTGGGTATCAGGATGGGCGGCTGCGCTGTGCGCATTGGGGGTATCAGGCATCATAAAAACAGTACCGAATTAAAATAAAAAAATCACATCGACTACCAACGTGAGGACGCACGCCAGAATAAACGCGCAATCCCTGCACCGATAAGCAGGCTCACCAGCACGGTCGCTGCTCCGTATAAAAACAGCTGCCCTTGTCGCTCATAAATCAGCACGTCTACTTGGGTTTTTAGGCTGTCCACTTGTTGTTGTAGGCGCAGATTGCGCGCTTGAAGGGTCTGATTTTGCTCAGTTAGGGCATTGATTTGTGGGCTGTACTTTGCTGCGAGCGTGCGCGGCGTCTCTGCGCTGTCTGTGGGGGCTGCTGTAGATACTGTGCTGCCTGTCGCGGTAGATGCTGCTGGCGTCTCTGTCTGTGCGGCTTGTGTCTCTTGGGTGACGACGGTGGGGGCAGCGCTTGCTGTACTAGGCAATGCAGTCGCCCACAAGAAGGTGAGCAAAAGCCCCCACGCAAAGACCGCCAATCGTGGCGGTTTGTGGGTCGCTTGAGCGCGGTCGAGGGGGTTATTGTGCTTTGGGTAGGACATGGATAAAGGGCTTGATGTCCACATGACTGTATACGCCGCCATGCAAGTAGGGCTCTTCATCCGCCCACGCTTGCGCTGCCTCAATCGACTCAAAGTCTGCAATCACCACACTGCCTGACATGGCGCTTTCGCCATGCGTGATGGGATTTGGACCAGCAATGACCAAACGGCCAGCCGCATCCAGCGCCTCTAAACGTGCCAAATGCGCCGCGCGGTGTGCCTTACGGCTGTCTGTACTGTCGGCGACATCGTGACCAATAAACACAAATAACGACATAATAGTTCCTAGGATATAAAAAAATAACGGTTTTTTTCTGAATCAAACCAGCAAAGCAAGGCTTATGTTATTGAGGCGGCTTTTCGGTCAGTGCAGGGTTGATGTGTTTTTTAAGCACCAAAAACTGCGCGACAATGAACACCAGCATGATAGGAATCCAGCCATAGGTCTTAAAGTTAATCCAAGCCTCATCCGACATCATAAAGGCTGTGACGTAATGCAGCACCGCCATGACGGCAAAAAACAGCGCCCACGCCGCCGTCAGCTTTTTCCAGCCGCTTTGGCTGAGCGCAAACACATCTTTCATCGCCAGCTGCATCAGTGGCTTATTCACCACCACGCTGCCGAGCAAGGTTAACGCAAAAATGCCATTGATAATTGGCGATTTCCAGCGCAAATAGATGTCATCGCGCAGCAACAAGGTGCCACCACAGAAGACGATGGTCAATAACAACACCACCCACTGCTGTTTATCAAACTTGCCCTTTTGGCGAACAAAGTGAATGGCATAAATAATCAGCGTTGCCACCAATAATGCGCCCGCAGCTGGTAAAATACCGTAATAACGTGCCGCAATAAAAAAGGCAATCAAAGGAATAAAGTCAAGCAAGGCTTTCATGACAAGGAGGGTATCCAACAAAAACGTATAGGCTAGTGTACACGTCTGCTGCGCTAAAAAAAAGCAATCTGAGTACAAAGCCGATGCCCATCTGCGTTATGATGGGTCTATTATTTAAGACAAAGACCGACTATGAAAATTGATTTGCATTGCCACAGCACTTGCTCTGATGGCACCTACGAGCCCCTTGATGTCATCAACCGCGCCCATGCGGCGGGCATTGACGTCTTAGCGTTGACTGACCACGATACCTTGCAAGGCATTGAGGCGGCAAGCGCGGCTGCGAATGACTTGGGCATGACCCTCATCTCTGGGGTCGAAATCAGCTGCGAGCATGAGCTGTCGGGTGGCTATGGCAAAAACAAATCCACCAACAAAATCATTCACGTCCTTGGTCTCGATTTTACTGACCACGCCACCATGCAAGACACCTTGCAAGCCCTACAACACAGCCGCGCTACCCGTGGTCAGCAGATGACACAAAAGCTCAGCCAGCTTTTGGATATCGACTATGAGACACTGTGGCACGCCATTTGCAAAAAGGCGGGTGACAACCCGCAGGCGGTTGGGCGCGCGCATATTGGTCAAGTGCTCTATGAAGAAGGCTACGTTAAGACCGTGCAACAAGCTTTTGATAAATACTTGGCGGACAACAAGCCTGCCTACGTGGCGATTGAAGCCATCAGTATGGTCGATGCCATCGCGCTCATACACCGCTGCGGCGGCAAAGCGGTACTGGCGCATCCCACCCGCTATCAGCTCTCAGCGACCCGTGTGCGCAAGCTGATTAGCGAGTTTGCCGAGCTGGGTGGTGACGCCTGCGAGCTGCCAGCGAACAGTGAGCCTGTCAGTACGCGCGCGATGGTGGACAGAAGCATCGCTGAGCACAAGCTTGCCGTATCGACAGGCAGCGACTTTCATGGCAGTAATATGCCGTGGCGTCGCTTAGGCGATGTGCCTAAACTGCACCCAATGCAAGAGGGCATTTGGCAGCGTTTTACTGCTTTTAGCTAATTACCGCTTCTAGCTAAGCGTTTGATGGGCGGTTGATAAGCGCGCGTTAGCTGACGTCTTACGCCTGCGTTGTGTGGGCGTGATTGGACATTTTTTATTTTTGCATCTGATAGGTGGTAGCACTGGCATGGCCGTATCTCTGCGTCAGCTCAGCTTTACTGAACTCTCACGCCTTATTTTTAAATGGCAAGCGCCTGAGCGGGCGTCATTGTTGTCATTTTTGGTGGCGATGGAGATTGGTTTGCATTGGCTGTGGTGTGCTGTAGTGTGGTGGCAGCGCGATAGCGTGGGCGTGTTTGTAAACATGCCGCTGCTATATATGTCGTGGCTGGTGGTGAGTATTCTTGGGCTGTTTTTTTTGTGGCTAAGCCGCCATTTTGTCACGCTAAAAAACGACAAGGAGCGACTGGATTTTTGGCAGATTGTGCTGATTGTCATCTACAGCACTTATATCGGCATTGAGATTTTAATCATTGGGCACAGCAGCTTGGTGTCGGGTGTTTCCTTAGTCGGCGGCACGATGCTTGGGATGATGCTCGTTAAACGCATTTATATTTGGCGCGCGTTTTTGTTGCAAGTGCTGCTTATCGTGATTGTCAATATTGTGCCGTATATGGGCGTTGACTTGCCCAGTCTGCGCGAGATTCACTTGACCAATGACCCTGTGTTTCATACGCACAGTTATCAGACGTACAACGAAGCGGTGACCATTGAAAACGCCATTGCGGCGGCGATTTTTCATACAGGGACGGTGCCCCTTAATGACGGGCACGAGCTGCACCGAAACTCTGCGCTGTTTTGGCGCTCCACGCACATGTATCTGGCGCTACCCAAAGCCATCTTTATCATTTATATCTTTCGCACGCTGCTTTTGATTTTGGATGCCAGCAAGCGGGAGATTTTAAACTATGCCCGTCAAGATGAGCTGACAGGTCTGGACAACCGCCGCCATGGTTTAGGGCAAATGCAGCAGACGCTGATGACGCTCAATGACCATCAAGACTACAGCGTGATTTTGTTTGACCTCGATTGGTTTAAGAGCATCAATGACAATTATGGGCACGAGGTCGGCGATAAGGTGTTAAAAGAAGTCGCAAACATCTTGGCAGGGGCGTTTACCGAAAATCAAATCATCAGTCGCTATGGGGGCGAGGAGTTTTTAATCGTGCTGCCTGAAACGGGGCACTATACCGCAATGACCATCGCCGAGCAGCTGCGCGCGGACATTGCCAAGCATGCCATTTATATCAATCCGATTCATAGCTTTGAGGCGACCGCGTCGTTCGGGCTGTACACCTTGACCTATAGTGAGCGCCTGCGCATCATTGATGAGTACATCAAGAGCATGTACCAAGAGCAGTATCAGGACGACGCGACCCGCTCAGGCATGAAAATGTACAAACAAGCGCGCGAGACGCACAGCGTGATGGCGCTGTATAAGGCACTCGATGAGGCGACCCAAGCGCAAGTGGGCAGCGATATGTGTCAGCGCCTCATCAGCATCGCAGATAAGGCGCTGTATAAAGCCAAAGATCGCGGACGCAATCAGGTGGTGAGCGCCAATGAAATGCTGGTCGAAGGCAAAATCGATGCGCCGAACGGGTATCAGCGCTAGCTGTGCAGCGTCGCAACGAGGCTGGCAAGTACGCTGGTGGCAAAACTGCCTGTCGGCAAGATAAAATCTAATTGCAGACCATTATTATCTAACCATTGCCAGTTTAAATCTTCGATAGGCAATCTAAGCGCACGGCGCTGCGCCTTAATCTCATGACGCTCAAGCCCAACCGCCAAAGCCGTCAATAACGGCGTGTCTTGGATGACCGCTTGCTCAAGCGCGGCAGCTGTCCCGCTGACCTTGTCATTATGCGTACCCCACAGCGGCGCGGTCGGGTGAATATCGAACGTGCGCACACGCTCGGCAAGCGTCTCGTCCATCTGCTCGCTCGCAAAAATCGAGCCTGATCCCGCCAGATTAAACACCTCACCGTCTAAGCCCGTATCCCAGCTGTTATCACGCACGCGCGCCGCCAAAATATGATTAAAAATGACGCTACGTGCGGCAGAGAGTAGCAAGGTATCGCGCTCACGTGGGGCTTGTCTGCGTTTTTTACCTTTGCTTGCCTTAGCAGGGCGAGGCGGACGCGCAAGAAAATTAAGCGCGTCGCGAACATTGTTGCCATGATGCCCAAAGCGCTGTACGCCGAAATAATTGGGCACACCCACCTTAGCAATATGGGACAAATGACTGTCAACCGCCGCCGTATCCGCGCCTGCAATGTCAGTATCCATATCACGCAGCGTAATCACAAAGCGATTAGCACGGTGCGCGCCGCGTGACAATTTTTTATTGTGCCAATGCTCAGCCAAAATACTGACCGACTCGCCCTCATTTAAATCCGTCGGCGCAAATGGCGTGCTTGGCGCGGTCTTTTTGGGTAAGCGCAAACTAAACCACTGCGTCGTCAGCGCGTGGCGGTCTTTGAGTCCCGAATAGCCCACATCGCGTAGCGGAATCTGTGCCCACTCCGAGAGCAGCTGCGCGACAAACGCAGTATTCATACCCACCTTTTGTACGTGTAGCCACAGATGCTCGCCATCCTCAGTAAAGTCGATATCCATCACCTCGTGTACCACAAAGTCTGTCGGCGCAGCCTTATAGCGCGCAGATTTTATCGGTGCATCTTGTGGCTGAGGCAGAGCGCTGGGGTCACTCATAGACGCAATGTGTTCGGCACTAAAGCTATCAGCGGCAGGCGTATCGGTAGGGGCAGTACTAGACATAAACAGGCTTCACTTATAAAAACGGCACTTATAAAAATCGTAAAAATAACGGCTACAGACCATCAAAAACAGGCTTACGTTTTGCAACGCGCAAGCCATACAAAAAAACATCGGCAGAAACGGCTGCTTGCTATGATAAATACGTTCGGCTTAATAGCCACACTGCCGTGCGCTAAAAAAGTATTACTCAATAGAAAATAACAGCCACAGATTATTTGTAGCCCTAACAATAGAAAATAACTAAGGACAGATTATGAGTCAGATTCGCATCCAAAAAGACGACATTCCAGATGGCGGCATGAAATCCTACAAACAAGACGACGATAGTATCATCTTAATTACCCGCGATGATAGCACCTATCGGGCGTTCGACGGCAAATGCCCGCACGCAGGCGCGAATCTCGGTGACGGCTTGCGCTGCGGTCATCGCATCGTCTGTCCATGGCATCACGCGACCTTTGACAGTCGTGATGGTACACTGCTTGAGCCTGTCGCCACCGAAGGTTTGGCGCAATATACCTTGCAAGATGACGGCGACACGTGGTCGGTCGATACCGATACGGCGTGCAATCAAGCGGATGACGCGACGCAACTGGATGACACGCATACACTCATTATCGGTGGTGGCGGTGCAGGCTTTATGACCGCGCATCAGTTGCGCCAAACAGGCTATGGCGGACGCATTACTATTGTCAGTAAAGACAAAGACGCGCCCTATAACCGCCCGCTACTGTCCAAAGCCTTTTTGGCAGGCAAAATGGACGAAGACAAGCTGGCACTTGGCGGTAAAAACTGGGCAGCCGATAATGATATCGACCTGCGCCTAGATACCACGGTTACACGTATTGAGCCAACTGAGCGCACTGTTTATATTGATGAAGAAGCCTTGAGCGCTGATTATTTGGTCGTTGCCACAGGCGCACAACCGACTGTGCCCAATATCGAAGGCGCAGACCTTGACGGCGTCCACACCTTGCGCAGCATGGATGACGCCAAAGCCATCAAAGCGGACAGCAAAGACAAGCACGTGGTCATCATCGGCACAGGCTTTATCGGCATGGAAGTCGCCTCCGCCTTAACGCAAGCAGAAGAGTGCGCTTCTATCACCGTCGTGGGCATGAAGCCGCGCGTCATGAGCAATATCGTCTCCGAAGCGGTGAGTGATGCTTTGATTGCATTGCATACTGAGAAAGGCGTCCAGTTCGTATTGGGCGATAGCGTTGATGCTATTGCGCCAAGTGACGATGATAGTAAACGCGCAGGCAGTGTGCGTCTGGGCAGCGGCAAAACCTTAACCGCCGATACCGTCATCTTGGGTACAGGCGTTGCGCCATGTACGGATGTACTCGCTGCGGTCAACGATGCCGATGGTGTACAGGTCAACAGCCGCCTAGAGCTGCGCGACGGCACCTATGCGCTCGGCGATATTGCCAAAGCCCAAAACCAACTCGGTCGCCAGCGCGTTGAGCATTGGCGCGTGGCATTGCAGCATGGACAAGTGGTCGCTGCCAGTATTCTTAACGACTCGCGCATTCCAACACTGGATGAGCGCATTCCGTTCTTTTGGACGATGCAGTATGGCAAGAGCCTGCGCTATAGCGGGCACGCGGCAACGCCTGATAACAACCTACTGGTTGGTAATCCGCAAGCGCTAGACTATATTGAATACTACTTTGATGATGACGGCGAAGATACCCGCGCCAGTGCCGCAAGCACGCTCGGTCGTGATAAAGCGCTGGTCGCGTTCTCTGAGCTATTGCGCCAAGGTCACGCGCCAACCCGCGCCCAACTGCAAGCCGATTTTGATATCATTGACCAAGCACACGCGCTGTCTCGTTAAGCGCGTTTATTGGCATTGATTTTTATTGGTTAAGAGACTCTTGATGATGGCAATGACCGACACGCCCCAACTGCATTTACGCCAAGCCGAGCGTGCGGACATCCCCGCGCTCGAAGCCTTATTAAACCACTGCTATCGTGATGATGCGGGCTGGACGAATGAAGCCGAGCTTATTGGCGGCATTCGCGCTACGCCGACGGACATTGCCGCTGTCATCGACGACCTCAAGCACTATCTGTTTGTCTATCCAAAGACCGATACAGGTACGCGCGAGGGGCAAGAGACAGGGGATGTTTTAGGCTGCATCGCGGTGGAGATGCATGAGACGGATGCGTACATTGGCATGTTTGCCGTGCATCCGAGCTTGCAAGGACAGGGCTTGGGCAATCAAATGCTGGCAGCGGCAGAGACCTTTGCCACACGTCATCTGCGCGGTGCTCATGAACCGCGCTTGACCATGAGTATCTTAAGCGAGCGCCCTGAGCTGCTTGCCTATTATGAGCGGCGCGGCTATCGACTGACAGGGAAGCAAATGCCGTTTCCTAATGATGGCAATCATGGACAGCCAAAACGCGACGACTTGGTACTATTCACCTTACAAAAAAAGGCGGGTTGATTTGTTAGCCTTGGCTTTGCTGCGCAAAATAACCAAAGGTAAAAAACAGCCCGATACTGAGTAAAATAAACGCGATGACAATCAAACGCTTAAACCAGTTAAATGCAGGCAAGCGCGTGGCGTTGTCGTCCGCTATTAAGTAAATAAACAAACCAATCAAGCTCGCCACCAGCGTCAAAATACCCAAACCAATGGGTAAAATAAACAAATAAACCTGCCACATCATCGCGTTCACTTCTCCTTATATCCATGCGGCATCATAGCAGTATCGGCATGATGCTGTCTGTAAGGGCGGGGGTATCGCTCAGACAATCGCCCGTCTGCGATAAAACAGCAATCCAGGAATGGACAAACCGAGCACCAAGGCGGAAGTGACAAACAGCGCCTCAAACAGATAGCCCATCATCTGGCTAAACAGCGCGTCCGAATAGCCAAAGTAGCCAATCTGCACCATACTTACCATCGCCTTATACGCGGCAATACCGGGCATCATACAAATCACGCTGGGCGAGATGAGCGCCTTGGGCGTTAAAGTGTATTTTTTGGAAAAATACACCCCCAAAAAGCTGGCGAGCATCGCACCAAAAAAGCTCGCAATCACCAAATGCACCTCGTAATACACCAGCGCCGTCTTTAGCCCAAAACCAAATGCCGTCATCAACAAACACGGCAAAATATAGCGCTTGGGCACAGTGAACATCAGCGTCCAGCCAAGCGTAATGATGCACGAAAGCACGACCGTTTCAACAAACCACATGCTAAAACCCCCAATGCTGAATACGCAGCACAATCAGCGCCATCACAATGCCCACACACGCCGACAGCGTCAGCATATAGGTGAATACCGCGCGCCCAATGCCAATATTTAGATAGCCCTTTAAAATATCGGACAGCGAATTAATCAGCGGAAAGCTGGGCACGAGCAGCAGCACACTGGACGCCACCGCAATATCGGCGTTATTACCAATATCAAAATAATACGTCGTCGCACCAATCACCGAGGCGATAAATGCAGTGATAATGACCGTAATAAAGGGGTTAAAGTGATGCTTGGCAAGATAAATGCGCGTCAGCATCGCCACCATCCCCGCGACGAACGTCACCGCCGTAATTGCCCAACTGCCGCCATGCAAATTGGCAAACGCCGCGCACGACGCCCCCACGAATATCCCCACGAGCCACGGCGGATACACCGCCTTATCCAGCGCATCGAACGCCTCAGTCGTCTGCGCCACCAGTGCTGGCGTGTCAGTCGTCGCCTCAGTCTTATTGACAATCTGCTGAATCTGCACCAGCAAATGCACATTGATGCTTTGATTGACCGTATCGCGGGTGGTGGTGATACAGCGCTCGCTACAGATGGTGGTCAAGGTGATGGCATTAAAATTCAGCGAACATTCCACACTGTTCATGCCGAGCGCCAGCCCTAAGCGCTTGGTTAAGTCCACCACCACGGCAGACTCAGCGCCATACTGCATCAAGAGGAGTCCGCAGCGTACGCACAAGCGGGTGATGTGCTGCTGCTGCACATAGCTGATAGAGGTCATGGGTTATCTGTATCGATTGGGAATACGTCATTATAAAGGGTTGCGGCGGGGTAAAAAACGATTATTCGAAAAAGTCGCGCGCAGCAAGGTACAAAAAAGGTCATGAAAAGCGATAGGTCGCGTGCGCTATAACGACTATGATAAAAAAGGAATACCTCTAAAAAGGACACCCCATGCACATCGCCATCTTAACCATTACCTTTTCCTTAATCGGCTGTCGCTCGCTCAAAGAAAAGCGACAGCGTATGGGCGGCTTACACGCGCGTTTTGGCAATACCCCAAGCGTCGCGGTCTGTGAAAGCGGCGAGCGCGACCGCCATGAGGCGAGCGAATGGACGTTTGTCATCATTGGGCTGTCAAAGCGCGATATCGAATCACAGTGCAGCCAAATTGAAGAAAAGCTGGAGCATGGCGTGGACGCCAGAATGGTGAAGGTTGAGCGGGAATTTATTTAAGTATTAAGAGTGTTAATGGCGCTTCCACTCCTATTTTGGTTAACCATAAAAGCGGTGGCTAATAGTGTTCATATCGTCTCATTTTGATACTGCCCTTAACTAAATCACTTCAATCGAGGATAACAGCCACCGTACTCAGTGCTAAACCTTGTGTAGGGATAACTACTATATAAAGAAAGTCTAATATGAATTTAATCAAAATTTGCAAAGTTATAAACAACACTTCTTATATTTTTTTCTACTGCCACAAGGGCACTGTTCGTTTCTCCCTATTTTTTTAGGCATAATTTTCGTTTTAGAATTGAAAGTTGATAAAGGTTTTACCATGCGAGAAGTAGCTTGCTCCATCTCTTTCGAATACTTCCAAGGAAAGTCGAGACTCATACCAAATTTAATATTTTTTGTACTAGGTTCAATACAGATAGCATGCCATTTTTTAGACTTCGTATAGTATTTTCTTTTTCTAGCATGGTCTTCTAATTTTTCTTTAGCAGTATTGTAATCATTATAGTTGCAATGAATTGTTAAACCTTCACCATTTTTAAATCCAATTGTAAAGTCATGATTTTTACCATCTACTAAGCTTTTACTACAAATTAATTCGATAGTTTCATTAACCTGCTGAATTGATTGTTCATTTATTTTTAGCAGTAAGAATCCAAAATCTACTGTACTTGGATTGTTAATCCTTTCGATATCAGAAAGATATTTTCCAACTGTAGTACCCTGATATTTTGTAAGTATTCCTTTTGGAGTATGTATAGAGTCCAGTCCATCTCTTCTAGTTAACATTGACATATCTAATACAGTATTAAAATCGTTTCCTATATGTATATAATCTGCACCATCAACCCATAAATTATGTATCAGATGGTATGCAAGAATAGTCATTTCATGCGTAGCCATAATGCTATCTGAATAGTTTGTTCTTCTATTCAAATAACTCAAAAAATATAATGGTGTATTGAGCATTTCAGCAAAAACATCTAGGAAAAAAACATCCATAATGAATGGAGCTTTAATTATATCGGTTTTTTTATATTTTAAGAACTGTTTAGCTTGAAAAGATAAAGCAGGGTAGTGATCTGATACAATACATACTGGATATATTTCTTGGAATTCGATATTTGAAATATCTATACTTTGACCGTATTTATCTTCAAGTTTATAGCTTTTACTTAATAAAAGTTCAGAGCATAAATAGGCTTGGTCATACGAATCCTGAATAGCTTTCTTAAAGTCATTTTTTATAGATAAATCATTACCCTTTCTAGATTCTAGAGTAAGTTTTTTAGATTTAGCTTGTAGAACAATAGCTCTGTTTGCAAATAATACTAAAACATCTATTTCTCCAGAAGTTACTCCTTTTTTTCCAATAATATTGACACCTTGAAAAACTCTATTATTCCCAAAAACACTTTTTAGCCTACTTACGGAAAAATCTTCCGTAAAGTTGCCTCGGTTCGTCATTGCGGTATTACGGTAAGATTTATCATTCCAAAACCAAAAAAAAGGGGACTCATATAATGCTTCCAGTAAACTATAATTTTGAAAAAGAAGATATTTATTGTCATCTATCTTTATTATTGGAAAAGCATTTTTTTGGTTGAAATCATCAAGTCTTTTGAACTCATAGCTATCAATAGATACAAAAGACTCAATTACCTTTTTTATTAAAGGTTTCGATAAGGGTATGGATAATTTAGCTTCTACCTCATTTATTGTAAAAATATATGCATCTAAAACTGTCCATTCATCAGAATTTTTTTGCAAAACATTAGGTAGTATGCTGTTAATTTTTTCAAGCTGTAACGAACTAATAGATTCAATAACAACGAATAAATCATTTATTGAATAGCCTTTATTTTCTATTATCCAGTCTTCATCATTCTTGTACTTTAGCTTCGATAAGTCTCTGTATTGGAAGTGATAAGCTGATTCCCCTCCATAAAATATAGGCTCCCTTAAGAAAGTTCCTTTATTAAAAGGGTTATAGCTTTTATCTAGTTGATTATTGGTATCTAACTTAAATAGATTTGAAATATCAGGAACCATTGAATGATGAAGTTCTAAAAGTAAGGATTCCGTTTTATCTATGTATTCCTGCATTTTAGCAGGAGTTGGTAATTCCAAATTTGACTTGACTGTACATGCCAAACCAATTAATGTGGATATCTCAGTCCGTAATAGTCTATCTGTACTATACTGCTCTAGAAAATCTTCCTTCTGTATTTCTTCACCACATCGTACAGTATTATCTCTAAAACAAAAATATGCAATAGTATGTAAATATCCATTAGAATGACATAATGATTCTAGATCACTAAAAACTTCTGCTTCGTCTCTATGACTTTCTCTATCGAACATTATTATTCCTTTAGTTTTATTAAGTTATGGTTAAGTTCAGTATATACGTATCAACTGAATCCATAATTTTTTGAACCCTATAAAATAAAAAATTACTCCCTGTAGGGTGGTCTTTTATGAAAAATCAGAAAAACACTATTAGCTTGCTTCTTTGATTTACTGCACAAACATTGACTTTAAAAACTTACCCATATATGAGCCTTTTACTTCCGTCACCTTCTCAGACATATCTTCAGCGATGATGAGTCCGCTACATTTAAGACAAAGATCAATCATCTGATAAAAGAGATGTTATAGCGCATAATAACTATATTACGATAATTATAAGAATTTTGAACCTATAACTATTCTAGTTATTCTAAAACAATAATAATGAACTAGAAATATGTTTGATTAATCAATTATACTTAAGCGTTAATGTACATATAAAGGACTGTCATGACCATCACCACCATTCAGCTATTTACCTTCATTATTGCTGTATTCATATTTATCATGACGCCGGGTCCTGGGGTGTTTGCTACTATTGCCAAAGCCATGACACAAGGATCTTGGGCAGCGCTGCCCTTAATCATTGGACTTGCTGCAGGAGATACTATTTATATGGTGTTCTCCGCTTATGGACTGAGCGCATTGGCAAGCAATTTCAATACCTTGTTTACTGTAGTCAAGTTTGTAGGGGCAGGTTATTTGTTTTACTTGGCGTACAAGATGTGGATGACGGTGCCAAGTGAAATTATGACTGAAAATGTCACATTAAAAAATAAAAACGAGGGACTAAAAAGTGTGGTTTCGGGTTTTCTGGTCTCCATCAGTAATCCAAAAGTTATTTTATTCTATATCAGCTTATTGCCCAGTTTTTTCCCAGTCACTAGTTTAACAGGGATAGATATTACGATTCTATGTCTGGTGATTTTTGGCTGCGCCATTGTTGCTATGATGATGTATGCCTTTATGGCGAGTTACGCGCAAAAACGTTTGAAAAGCCCTAGAGCACGGCAGAAATTTAACCGCGTCGGGTCTTCATTTATGGGACTGGCTGGCGCATGGTTGATTGCGAAGGGCTGAGTTTATAGTATAAGTGCGTATGATGCCTACGACATTTAACTGTTGTTTTTGATACTCCTTACCCACAAAAAAAGCCACTCTCACAAGTGGCTTTTTTTAATGTTTAAACGATTAGCTCGCTGCCAATGCGGCTTGCTGCTCTAATAGCGGCTTTAAAAACTCGCCCGTATGTGAGCCTTCAGCGTCGGCGACGTCTTCGGGCGTGCCCTCAGCGATAATCATACCGCCATTTTTACCGCCCTCAGGACCGAGGTCAATAACCCAATCGGCAGTCTTAATCACATCAAGGTTGTGCTCGATGACCACGATGGTATTGCCCTTGTCGCGTAGCGCGTGCAGGATGTTCAACAGCTTGGCGATATCGTGGAAGTGCAAACCAGTGGTCGGCTCATCCAAGATATACAGCGTCTGTCCTGTGTCGCGTTTTGCCAGCTCGCGTGCCAGTTTGACGCGCTGCGCTTCACCGCCTGAGAGCGTCGGTGCCGATTGACCGAGGCGAATGTAGCTCAGACCGACTTCCATCAAGGCTTGCAAGCGGCGATGAATGGCAGGAATCGCGGAGAAGAACTCGGTCGCGTCCTCAACGGTCATCTCGAGCACATCGGCGATGGTTTTGCCTTTATAGTGTACTTCGAGCGTCTCGCGGTTGTAGCGCTTGCCATGACAGCTGTCGCAAGGCACATACATATCAGGTAAGAAGTGCATTTCTACCTTGATTAAGCCATCACCCTGACAGGTCTCACAGCGTCCGCCTTTAACGTTAAAGCTAAAGCGCCCTGGCTTATAGCCGCGTGCACGGGCTTCTTGGGTTTGCGCAAACAGCTCACGCACAGGGGTAAAGACGCCTGTGTAGGTGGCAGGGTTCGAGCGCGGGGTACGACCGATGGGGCTTTGGTCGATATCAACCATCTTGTCCAAGTGCTCAAGCCCGCTGATGCTGTCGTAACTCTCAGGGATAAGGGTCGAGGCATTGTTCAGCTGGGTCGCGGCGAGCGGCATCAAGGTGCGGTTAATCAAGGTCGATTTGCCTGAGCCTGACACGCCTGTAACGCAGGTCATCACACCGACAGGAATGCTCAAATCCACGTTTTGTAAGTTGTTGCCGTTTGCGCCTTTTAGCTCGATGCTCATAGGTACTTGCTTGGGCTTAGCTTTGCCTTTTGCGACCACTTCCATGGTTTTGGCGTCGTGGCGGATGCTGGGCACTTCGATTTTTTTCGCGCCTGACAGATATTGCCCTGTCAGTGACTCAGGCTCTGCCATGATGTCTTTTTCAGTACCTTGGGCGATGATGTGCCCGCCATGGACGCCCGCGCCGACACCGATATCGATGATGTAGTCGGCTTGGCGAATCGCGTCTTCGTCATGCTCGACCACCAGCACGGTATTGCCGAGGTCGCGCAAGCGCGTAAGCGTCTTTAATAGGCGGTCATTGTCGCGCTGATGAAGACCGATAGACGGCTCATCCAGCACGTACATGACGCCCATCAGACCTGCGCCAATCTGACTGGCAAGACGAATACGCTGCGCCTCACCGCCTGAGAGCGTTTCGGCAGAGCGCGCCAGCGACAGATAGTCCAAGCCCACACTGACGAGGAAGTTAAGGCGCTCGTTGATTTCCTTAAAAATCTTTTCGGCAATCTCGCCTTTATGACCCTCAATGGTCAGGCTTTTGTAATAGCGCTCAGCATCACCAATCGACATTTTGACGATATCGGCGATGGTGCGTTCATCAACGCGCACATTGCGGGCGATTTCGTTCAGACGTGCGCCATCGCAGACATTACAGGTGGTGTCGGCGAGATATTTTGCCAGCTCATCGCGCACCAGATTGCTTTGCGTTTTTGCGTAGCGGCGCTCAAGATAAGGCAGGATACCTTCAAAGGGCACAATCTTATTGGTTTTGCGTCCGCGCTCATCGGTAAAGTTAAAGCTGATTTTTTCTTTGCCCGAGCCGTGCATGATGATGTCTTGATGCTTTTTAGACAGACTTTGCCACGGCGTATCCATATCAATATCAAAATGGGTACAGACGGTGCTTAGCAAGCCAAAATAATAGGCATGGCGCTTATCCCAACCATTAATCGCACCTTGATTGAGGCTTTTTTCGTGGTGGGTAATCAGCTTTTCTGCCGAAAAGTATTGACGTTTGCCCAGACCATCACAGGCAGGACACGCGCCGTAGGGGTTGTTAAAACTAAACAGGCGCGGCTCAAGCTCCGACACCGCGCGGTCACAGACAGGGCAGCTGTGCTTGGCAGATAGGATTTGGTCGTCGCTACCGTCTTCTTTGGGGTTACCGTCCATGTGGTGCAGCGTCACGATGCCTTGACCCAAGCGCAAGCCAGTCTCTAAGCTCTCGGCGACACGGTTGCCCAAGTCATCGCGCACTTTAAAGCGGTCAATCACCACCTCAATCGTGTGCTTTTTATTTTTCTCAAGCGTCGGCAGCTCATCCATATCATAGATGTGCCCGTCAATACGCACGCGCACGAAGCCTTGTCCGACCAGCTGCTCCAGCAGCACGGTATGCTCGCCTTTACGCTCACGCACCACAGGCGCAAGAATCATCAGCTTGCTGTCTTCAGGCAGTGCCATGACCGTATCGACCATTTCGGTGACGGTCTGCGCGACCATCGGCTCGCCATGCTCAGGGCAATACGGCGTACCGATACGCGCATAGAGCAGGCGCAAATAGTCATAAATCTCGGTAATCGTGCCGACGGTCGAGCGCGGGTTGTGGTTGGTTGATTTTTGCTCAATGGCGATGGCGGGGGACAGCCCCTCGATGCTATCGACTTCTGGCTTTTCCATTTGAGACAAAAACTGACGCGCATACGCCGATAAGCTCTCGACATAGCGGCGCTGCCCTTCGGCATAGAGGGTATCAAAAGCAAGAGACGATTTGCCCGAGCCTGACAGACCCGTTATCACCACGAACTTATCACGCGGAATGTCCAAATCGATATTTTTTAGGTTGTGCGTACGTGCACCACGTATTGCAATATGGTCATTTGCCATCGGTTTTTGGTTTCCTATTGGTTAATACACGTTTTTTAAAACCCAAAATCAGGGTTTGTCACAAAAAAATCAAAACAAAAAAGGAAATCAACAAAGATTGCCTTTATCAAATTTATAAAAACAGCCGTTATAAACGGGGCTTATTTCGCGATAAATGCGCCATTTATGCTGCAATAGCAAACAGACAATAGCGAAAAAATCATCACCATATATAGGGGTTTATAACGCATTTGTAGGCAGCAAAACAGACAATTCAAAAGACAGAGCGACGTATAGCGCTGTGTCTTTATTTGGCGTCACTGCTGGGTTGTTTTATAAAAATAAGCACAAGCGACCGCGCAAAACAGCGCGTTATAAAAAAGACTTTTATTTTTTGCCGCCGTGCCCATTATGAGCACTACGCTATCATGATACGCCGCGCGGTTATGCTGGTATGTTGTTCAGCGTTGTTGATGCTGTGTTGTTTATTGTTGAAATGCCGTAGCCATGACAGACGACGGATAGGCTGCGGCAGGTTGTTTGCTTGTGTACCTCTCTTTATTGTTGTTCACGTGCCATTATTCAAGGCAAAACGTGGCTATAAGCCCTTGGTTTTGCCATTTTTTTTGTATCTTGATGGCGCGAGCAGCAGCATGAAACGTGGCACAGCGCAGATGCGTCAAGCATGCGCGGTGGGTCGGCTGTTGGCATGGGTAGAAAACCTTCAGCAGCGTAGGGCTGAATGTTTTATAATGTGGGGCTTGATTGATGCCTGCGGGTTCAATTGATACGTAGTAGAGCTGTGAGGCGAGTATGAATAGCATAGAAAAACGCGCAACCTTAGGCATTGGCGGTATTTTTGCCTTGCGTATGGTTGGTCTGTTTATGATTGTGCCAGTATTTTCGGTTTATGGAGACAATTATACACATGCCACACCTTTTTTAATCGGTCTTGCGGTCGGGATATACGGACTGGGACAGGCGATTTTTCAGATTCCGATGAGTATTGCTGCTGACAAATTGCCACGTAAGCCGATTATCTTTTTGGGGCTGGTTTTGTTTGCGCTGGGCGGTATTTTGGCGGCGACCGCGACCGATATTTATCAAGTGATTTTGGGTCGCGCGCTGGCGGGTAGTGGCGCGGTATCGGCGGTGCTGATGGCGCTGCTTGCCGATGTCACGCGCGAAGAATTTCGCACCAAAGCCATGGCGGCGATGGGCTTGACCATTGCCAGCTCGATTATGCTGGCGTTTGCTTTTGGACCCTTATTGGTCGGCTTGGTCGGCATCTCAGGGCTGTTTTGGCTGACGGCAGTGTTTGCGGTGCTGGCGATGGGGCTACTGTGGGCAGTGCCGTCGCCTGTGCGTATGCTTAAGCACAATCTGGCAAACAAATCGATAAAGACCCAGCTGGCAGAAGTGCTAAAAATCGGCGATTTAAACCGCTTACACATCAGTATTTTTGCCCTGCATTTGACCATGACCGCGATATTTGTGCTATTGCCGCATCAGCTGTCAGAGGTGCTGGGATTGTCGGTACGTCAGCAAGGCATGGTGTATCTGCCGCTTTTGTTGATTGGTTTTGCCATCGCCATTCCCTTTATCATCATTGCTGAGAAAAAACGCAAAATGCGCCAAGTGTTTTTGGGTGCGATTGCGCTGATGAGCGTGGCACTGATTGCCTTGGCGCTCGGTGCACAGTGGAGTATTGGCATCATCGGCGGTTTGCTGCTGTACTTTATGGGCTTTAATTTGCTTGAGGCGACCATTCCCTCATGGATATCCAAGCGCGCGCCTGTGACCAATAAAGCAACAGCGATGGGGCTAAACTCGTCCAGTCAGTTTTTTGGTGCGTTTGTCGGCGGGGCGCTGGGCGGTATGTTGCTGCATCAGCCTGTGGGCTTGTCGTGGGGGATTTTGGCAGCGGTGATGGTCGTGGCATTGTTGATTATTATGCCGATTGCTCAGCCGCCGTATCTGTCGAGCACTACCGTCACGATTCCTAAAGACACCGACATCCAAAAATGGACAGCAGCAATGCTGGCGGTGGACGGCGTGGACGAGCTGGTGGTGATGGCAAAAGAGCGCGTCGCCTATCTAAAGCTGGACAAACAACGACTCAATGACGATTCGCGACAAGCGTTGTCGCATCTTGCAGAGCGTCCTCTAGATATTTGAACCAAAATTGGGTACAGTGAATCATCAAAAATGATGCTCGCTATCTATTTATAGACAACCGTTTATAGAACACATTCATAGAAATAAGGATAACGATTATGCGCGGTGTAAATAAAGTAATTATCGTTGGTAACTTGGGCGCTGACCCAGATAGCAAAACCTTTAGTAATGGCGGTACGGTGACCAATATCTCGGTTGCCACCTCAGAGCAGTGGACAGATAAGCAAAGCGGCGAAAAGCGCGAAGCGACCGAATGGCACCGTATTGTATTGAACAATCGTCTTGCCGAAGTGGCGGCGCAGTATCTACGTAAAGGTAGCAAGGTGTATATTGAGGGCAGCCTACGTACGCGTAAATACCAAGACCAAAACGGTCAAGACCGCTACATCACTGAGATTCGCGCCAATCAAATGCAAATGCTCGACAGCGCGGGCGCAGGTCAGCCACAGAGCCAAGGCTTTAGCCAAAACAGCGCACCACAGCCATACAACAATGCGCCGCAAAACCAAGGTGGCTATCAAAACAACCCAAGCAATCAGGGCGGTCAAAACAACTTTGGCAACCCCAATCAAAACAGCTTTAACCAAAACAGCCAAAACAATGCGTTTTCAGCGCCAAGCCAAGGCAGCTCAAACAACGCCATGCCAGACACGCCTGTGGATGACGATATCCCGTTCTAAGTCTAAGATTGCCCGTGACGTATCACCCAAAGACCCAGCCCTGTGCTGGGTTTTTTATGGCGCAGTGTTTAGGGAGATATGCGTTCATGCAGCCCGCCATCCGCCATACGAAGTCACTAAAAACAAGGTGGTTGTACCGTTTAAAAGACTACTGAAAGGTCAAAGTAAAAAGTGTACAAAAAAAAGATAGCTTGTTTTTATAAAAAAATGTCGGCTATAAAATAAAGAAAAATCATAAAATGGGTGTTCTTTTCTAAAAAACGACAGATAGATATTCTATTTTTGTTTTTCTTTTATTGATTAATAAAACTGATAATAACGTTTTTAACAAACATATCTGTTCATTAATAGAAATTAATATGCTAATATTTTGCACCTACATGATTTATTGTTGTTCTTTGGCCATAAAGCGCGGTTTGACATTATGCCTGTATGATTGATACGTGCTTTTAGTCAGACGTTTATCAGCGCTGTCTGTCCATAAACTTAGGCAATGCCACCATAAAATTGCTCAGTGATGAATAACAATAAAAGCGCATGTCGACCCATTTAAAACAACGATGTATAACAGCAGAGGTTATTATGAGCAAGAATATCGATCTAGAAAGCTTAAACGTTGATGAACTGCGCGCCATTACTGAAAACGCACAGCAATTGATCAGCAAAAAACAAGACCAACGCCTATATGACGCGTACACGCAATTTGAAGCCATCGCTGAACAATGCAACACCACCATCGATGAGATTCTAAAGGCAGGTCAAAGCCTAGAGAAAAAACGCAGCATCAAATACCGCAACACTGAAAACCCAAGTGAGACGTGGACAGGTCGTGGTCGTAAACCAACGTGGCTTGTGAACGCGATAGAAAACGGTCAAGACATCGAAGACTTCGCTGTGTAATAGTCAGAGAAGCACGATGGATTTATGACATCATTTCAATAAGATGTCATAAATCAGCGTTAGACTCTTCATACCGATAGGCAAGCAAAGAGCCAGTATCTACTTATGCAGATACTGGCTTTTTTACTGTTATTAATCAGCGATTGTTTGTTATGATAGTGACGTTTTTATCTGTTATTAAAGAGTAGTGAGCCGTGGCGAAATCCTCTGACGTTGCCCAAAAGCGTCCGCGTAAGCTGTGGTGGCTGGTCGGCTGTATGGTGTTTATGCTGATGGTCATCGTACAGATGCCCGCATCGTGGCTGCTGGACAAATACGCTGCGGACAACCGCTATGTGCAGTACGTGTCGGGCAATCTCTGGCAGGGGTCATTGGTGTGGCAGCTGCCAAGCGGCAATACTGCCTTGACTGGCGCTGGTACGTGGACGTGGCAACCATGGCAGCTGCTCTTGGGCACAGTAGGCGCGGATGTCGAGCTGCAATCGGGACAAACGCGCTTGTCTGGCGAAGCACGCATCCATCGTCAAGGATGGCAAGTGGAGAATATGGACGGCAAAATCGCACCAGAGACACTGCGTCAATGGGTCAGCTGGCAGCTGCCAGACGCGCCCATACAGGCCAACAATGTGCGGTTAAGCTACCAAAAAGCGGACGAGGGACGCGCAGCGGGGTTTGATGAGGCGGACGGTCAGCTGACGTGGGTCGGCGGTATGCTCGGCTACCCAAAAGGCGGGCAGTATATGTATCTGACGTTGCCACCGATGCACGCACAACTGAGCGCGGTGCAAAAGGACGCGCAGTCGCGTCTACACATGCAGTTATTGGACAATCAAGACAAGCGCTTGGGTGATATTTATCTTGATGGCACGCAGATGCTCGATATCAGCTTGACCCAGCGCCTGCTTGAGCAAATGCCAAGCTATCAAGGCAAAGCGCCGCAAGATACCAATGTTGTCAATGTGCGTCAGCCCATTACCCAGTTGGGGGCGCGCTGATGACGGTGACCATGACTGCACTGAAACCGTGGTTGGCACGGCTACAACGCACAGGCGCGCTGTGGCTATTTTTGGCGATTGTTTGGCTGTGTTGGGTGGGCGCACGGCTATTGTGGTTGCTGCTTGCGCCGCCCACCGCGCCTGCCTTGCCTGTGGTGCCGCTCATGAGTCAAAGCAGCCCTGCCGCGCAAAACAACGCGCTTTTTGCTTTGTTTGCTGATGCTGCGCCCAGCACTGCGCCTGCGCCGCCGCCGCCCAACGTGAGCCTGACAGGAGTGCTCCTCGCTGAGCCTGCCTCACTGTCCTCCGCCATGCTCGCGGTCAATGGGGAAGTACACAATTACCGTATTGGCAGCACGCTAAAAGGCACACAATACACGCTGGTTGCGGTCGATTGGAACACCGCCGTGATCAGCGACGCGCAAAACAAACAAATCGTGGTACGCCTTGCGGACAACATGTCGTTGGACCAAAAACAACCAGCGCCCAACGCAGTGAGTAATGAGCGCCTGCCTGAGATGAATAACGGCTTGCCTGCCTATGACGGTCTCGCCAACTTACCAAATATCATGCCCAATGCACCCGCAGTAAACCCAAACGTCCCGCCGAGCAACAATGATGACCGTGACAGTGGTGCCGCCCCTGCGCCAAGCAGCAATCCTGCCTCAGCGGTGGACAGTGCGGCAGAAGCGCTGAGCGAAAACCCTGCCAGCTATCTGAGCCGAATGGGCGTCATGGCGTCTGGCAATGGCTATCAGGTCACCGCCGCCATGCCAGCTAATATCCGCAACCGCTTGGGGCTAGAGTCGGGCGATAGGGTGCTGAGCGTCAATGGACAAAATGTGGGCAGCAACCCCACCCAAGACGCCGCGCTACTCAAGCAAGTGCAGCAGTCGGGTGAGGCACAAATTCAAGTCCAGCGCGGCGAACAGGTAATTACCATCCGCCAGCAGTTCTAAGGTGCGCCGCCCCGAAGTTTTTATGTTTTTTAGGTAATGAGTGACACAACAGCGAGTAACTATGACTAAAGGTATGACCAAAACAAGTGTGTATCATGTCGGCATATCCGCGCTACAACCCATCGTGACGCCCTTGGTGCGTGCGCTGCGCGTACTGTGCTTGAGCGTGCCGCTGTGGGCCGCTGCGACAGGCTTTGCCAATGCCGAGAGCTGGAAAGTCAATCTGCAAGATGCCGATATCAAAGCGTTTATTAACGAAGTGGCGACCATTACCAATCAAAACTTTGTGCTCGACCCGCGTATTAATGGCAATGTGACAGTCATCTCTAACCGTGCGCTGTCACGCGAAGAGATTTATCAGCTGTTTTTGAGTGTCATGCAGGTCAATGGTATCGCGGCGATTGACTCGGGCAACACTATTAAACTGGTTCCCGATGCCGTCGCCAAACAATCGGGCGTTGCGGTCGATTTGCGCGGCAACAGTGCAGGCGAGGCGCTCGCCACCCGCGTGATTTATTTGACCAATACCCAAGCGGCAGAAATTCTAGGCGCGATTCGTCCCTTGATGCCGCAGTCCGCGCATGCTGCTGCCGTCTCAGGGGTCAACGCCTTGGTACTCTCTGACCGTGCCGACAGCCTCAATCAACTGACCGCCTTGATTCGTGATTTGGACAGCAATGTCAATGACAGCTTGCGCGTCATCCCGCTGCGCCATGTCGATGCTGAGCGGATGATGGAGCTGATTAGCGCCTTGACCGCAGGGGCAGGTGGCGCACAGGCTACGGGTAACAATCAGCTAAAAGTCATTGCCGACTCCGCAAGCGACCGTTTGCTGGTCAAAGGCAGTCCTGAGATGATTGCCAAAGTCCAAGCCATGGTCGAGCAGCTCGATACCATACCCACCCGCCGCCTAAGCGGTCTGCGCGTGTTTCGTCTAAAATACGCCAGCGCAGGGCACATCGCCGAGATGCTGCGCGGTCTGCTCGCCAATCAATCGATTAATAGCACAGGGGCGACCTCAACGCTAGAGCCAGCCTCATTAGATAATGCCAGTAGTGGCGCGGCGACCCTAAGCACCAGCAACACCATCACGCCCACACCAAGCCCTGCGGGCGCGGTGGGCAATACGACAGGCAGCCGTGTTGGCAGTACAGGCGCGGGTGGTATCGGCGGTCGACCCTTTAGCATCATCGCGGATGAAACCCAAAACGCGGTCATCGTCAATGCCGCGCCTGAGCTGATGCTAGAGATTGAAGACGCGGTCAATCAGCTGGACAGCCGCCGCGCACAGGTGTTGATTCAAGCGGCTATTGTCGAAATATCGGGCGATGATGCCAAGCAGCTTGGCGTTCAGTGGGCGCTCGGCAATGCCAATAGCGGCTATGGCGTGGTCAACTTTAGAAACGTCGGTGCCAGTGCCACCTCGCTTGCCGCCGCCGCATTGTCAGGCGGCTCATCGAGCGCCATCAGCGCTGCCGCAAGCTCTATCGCAGGCGCGCTTATCGGTATTGGCGACAGCAGCAAAGACAGCAATGGCAACGCGCAGTTTTATGGCGCGATTTTGCAGGCGCTGGATTCCACCACCAGTGCCAACCTGTTATCCATGCCGTCTATCTTGACCTTGGACAATGAAAAAGCAAGCATTCTCGTGGGACAAAACGTGCCCTTTGTCACAGGATCGTATACCACGAGTGGTAACAGCTCAGACAACCCGTTTCAGACCATTGAGCGTAAAGATATTGGTATCAACCTAAACGTCATACCGCACATCGGTGACAACGGCACTGTACGTCTTGAAGTATCGCAAGAAGTGTCCTCGGTCGTGCCTGGCAGTACCTCGAACGCCAGCGGCTTGATTACCAATAAAAGCCTGATCAACACCACCATCTTGGCAGATGACCAGCAGACCATTGCCCTAGGCGGCTTGATGCGTGAAAACAGCACCACCAATCAGCAAAAAGTACCGGGTCTGGGCAATGTGCCCGTCATCGGGCGCCTGTTCCGCTCGGACAATGACAGCACGCAAAAAAGCAACCTGATTATCTTTTTGCAGCCCACCATCTTGCGTGATGGCGGTGCGGTGGCGAGTGTGACTGAGCGCAAATACAATCAGATGCGCGTATTGCAACTGGTCATTGATAAAAACGGCACCATCAAACAGCTGCCGTTTAGTGGTACACAAGGCTGGGATGGCAATGTCGACCCTGATTATGAGTTGATGCCGCTCAATCCACTGGTGCCGAAGCGCGACCAGACCACCACGCCCAGCGGCTTTACCAGAGTCGATGACAATGCAGGCAGCAGTACCAATATCAGCGGACTGCGCACTTATCCGCTACAGCGCTAACGCCTTGAGGAAAGCCAATGTCAAAAAAAGCTAAAAATTCGCCACATGCACCGCAAAACACGCCAACGCAAACACCCAAAAAAGCCGCTAAAAAGTGGGTGCTGCTACTGCTTACGGGTACAGCGTTGGCACTGATTCCAAGACGCAGTAGCCTTCGTGCCAACTTGTCTGCCAAAGACGCGGCGCAAAATAGCGCTACAGATACTGACAAATAAGGCAAAAAGCAAAAGGGCTGTATGATTCGCGACGGCTTTTGGTGGGAATTGTGTCATAGAAAAGGATAAGCGGTGTCTATTTAAGCTACTATTTTGGGTATTATTATAAAAATCATTGTTTACCTGCTGACAGTACGTCCTATGACCACAACCCATCGCCCCGCTCATTATCTATCACGGCTGCGCTTAGCCTTTAGTGCCGCTGCCATCACGATGCTGCTTGGTTGTCAGCCGCAGCCAGATTCTATGTTTGAGCAGCAGGCAGAAGCAGATGCCGCCGAGCTTGCTGATGGCACCTCAAGCGCCGCCGCCGACAGTCGCGACGCTGAGCGTGCCGCAACCGCTGTGGTCACGCCTGTAGAGGAAACCGACACCATAGCGCCTACAATCAATACCACACACAAGCAAGCGATTGCCCGTCAGCGCAGCTGCACTAAAGCGGCGGACGCGTGTCAATCGTTTGAGCTGAATACCTTAAGTTTTCGCCCCGAACAGCCTTGGCTGACCAGCATTATGTGGCAGACCATCGCGCGCATCTTAGCGCCTGAGCTGCCGCTTGCCAGTCAAGATGAGACCGCCAAAAAAACCATCAGCATTCTATTCAATCAAATTGCCTATAGCGAGCAGCGCGTCAGCACTTTGCCTTTGCAGCAAACCATTGACACCGACTTGGTGCTCAACACCTACGATGCCGAGCGCCGCAATATTGATGCTTCCGCCAACAATAAAGTCCCTGCACAGACAGGTTATTTGATCGTACGTTTGACAGAGCAGGACAACGGACTCCAGCGCCAGTTTGCGCATTATATTATGCTCGATATGCAGACCCAGCTACAGCTGACGCTATCAGACATTTTATTGCCGCACATCACGCACCAAAAGCTGCTGGCAACCTTTCAAAATGCCAAAAAAGAGTGGCTCAGCACGCAAGGCATCGCCCCTGAACAACAAGACGATTGGCCGCTTGCCTTATCTAAGCAGTGGTATTTAGATGCCAAAGGGCTGCATATGGTGTACCAATCAGAAGAGCTGCTGGCAGGCAATACCGAAGCCGTCGATCTGATGGTGCCATACGCGCTGCTCAATGGCATGATAAACCCGCGCTACGTGGTGGCAAGCGCCGCTGACAACGCAGCGCGCGCAACCGCAAGCGTCAGCGAAACCCCATAACTGTAGTGAAACCTAAGGAAGCCATGCACATCGCCGATAGCGCCTGTCCGCCGCCAGAGATGGCGACTTATCCATTAATAGACACGCATACGCATTTTGATGATGCGATATTTGCTGCTGACCGCTATGCGCAGGCGCAGCTTGCGTGGCAGCGCGGGGTACGGCATCTGTTATTGGTCGGTTATGTGCGTGAGCATTTAGCGCGCTTAAGCCGTGTGCAGAGCGACCTTGCCGCGTTTGCTGCTGATGGCGTGTCTGTACCCCGTGCACATGTCGCTTTGGGGCTGCACCCTTTTTATATTGAGATGCATACGGACGCGCATCTGGCAGATTTACGCGCCCAGCTGAAGAGCACGCGCCCGCTAGCGCTTGGGGAGATTGGGCTCGATACCTATACCAATGCGATGAAAACCCCTGAGATGCTCGCCAAGCAAAAGCGCTTTTTTATAGCGCAACTGGACATGGCGACCGAGCATCAGCTGCCTGTGCTGCTCCATATTCGTAAAGCCCATGCCGAGACGCTGGCGATACTCAAAAAGCACGCGTACAACGCGCAAGATCTGGGCGGTATTGCCCACAGCTTTAGCGGCGGGGAACAAGAGGCGAAAGCCTTTGTTAAGCTTGGTTTTAAGCTTGGGGTAACAGGACAAGTCACCAATCCCAATGCCAAAAAGCTGCGCCGCGCGATTGTTGCTGCCGTTCAAGCGTATGGCACAGAGTGTCTGGTCATCGAGACCGACTGTCCAGACATGCTGCCTGTCATGTGTCAGCCGCCCTTTGACGAGACGCAGCCAGCAGCTGCGATGATGACGCGCAACACCCCAGCGAACCTTGCTTGGGTACTGGCGGTGCTGGCAGAATTATTGGACTGTCGTCCTGCTGACCTCGCTCAGCAATTGTGGCACAATAGTTGTCACGCATTACAGCGCACATGGGCGTACCCTGATGTGATGCAGCAACACCCATGAGCATGATGATAAGACAAAATGGACAGATTATGAGTGCAGCGAATACCGCCGATAAGGTGGCAAGCCCGTCGTCAACAGACAACGACCAATACGACCGCCGTTTTCAAGGCACGCAGACCCTATATGGGACGCCTGCTTTTGACAAATTTGCGGCGGCGCACGTGTATGTGATCGGTATTGGTGGCGTGGGGTCGTGGGTGGCTGAAGGGCTGGCACGTACGGGGGTTGGCGCTATTACTTTAATAGATATGGATGTGCTCGTCGCCTCCAATGTCAATCGCCAGCTGCCCGCCTTGGACGCTACTTTTGGGCAAAGTAAGATTGCCGCCATGCACGAGCGCTTGACGCAAATCAATCCACGCCTGACCGTGACCTTGATTGATGACTTTTTGACCAGTGATAATGTGGCAACACTCCTACCTGATAAAGCCTTTGCCAGACAAGCGGTGGCAGATGGTCGACCAGTTGTTGTTTTAGACTGTGTAGATGATATGTCAGCAAAGCTTGCAATTGCGCTGCATTGTCGATTTAATAAACTAAAGCTGATTTGTGCAGGTGGTGCAGGGGGGAAGATTGACCCAAAACAAATCACCGTGAGTGATTTAAAAGATTGCTACCAAGACCCGCTGCTCGCAAGACTCAGAAATAAACTGCGTCATGAAAAAGGCATCAATACCCAGCTTAAAGAAAAGTTCGGTATTCGCTGTGTGTACTCTACAGAACCGCCTATTATAGACAAAAGTTGTCAGACGGGTGGTCTTCACTGCGGGGGCTATGGCTCAGCCGTGACGATAACCTCTATCGTTGGTATGATGATGGTGAGTGAAGCCCTACAGTTGATTGCCAAAGCATAAAGCACGCCTAAGCCGACAAGCATTTGATTATACTACCTGCTGATTTATGGAGACCTAAGTGTCTACTTATACTTATCCGATAGCTGCTGATGAAAAAGCGCGTATTGCCAAATTGCGTGAATATAAGGTCTTAAACAGTGACGTTGAGCCTGCGTTTTCGCGCCTGACCAATATGGCAAAGATGTTTTTTGGTGTACCCATTGTGACCATTAGCTTTATGGACGAAGACACGCAGTATTTTAAATCACCGCAGGGACTGGGCGGTATGTGTACCACTTCACGAGAGGTGGCGATATGTAACTACACCGTATTGTCTAATGATGTGTTCGTCGTTCCTGATTTGTCGGCCGATGAGCGCTTTGTCCACAATAGCTTGGTGACAGGGGAGCCATTTATTCGTTTTTACGCAGGCGCGCCCATCATTATTGAAGAAGACGGGCAGACCTATCGTTTGGGCTCTTTGTGTATTATCGATACCAAGCCCAATCATAAATTTTTAGAACAAGAGCGGCAGCTGCTCGCTGAATTTGGTGCGATGGCCGCTGATGCGCTGCGCTTACACCGAAACCAGCGCCAAGCCAAGCATGACAGTCAGATGAAGTCTGAGTTTTTGGCAAACATGAGTCATGAAATACGCACACCGATGAACGGTATCATGGGCATGGTGGACATGCTCGACGACACGCCGCTCAGCGATGAGCAGCGAGAGTATGTCAATAACATCAAAACCTCAACCGACCATTTATTGGTGATAATTAATGGCATTTTGGATTTGTCCAAAGTTGAAGCGGGCAAGATGACCATTGACAGTATTCCTATGGACTTGGGCGCGCTGTGTAACGAAGTGATCAATCTGTTTGCGGCCAAGGCGCAAAAACGCGGTCTGACGCTTGATTATCATTATACGGGTGAGTTGTCCTCTTATGTGCAAGGCGACCCTGTACGCTTAAAACAAATACTGGTGAATCTTGTGAATAACGCCATCAAGTTCACACGTGAGGGCGGGCGCGTTAACATCACTGTCACCCACGCCTTATACTGCAACTGGTCATACTGCGCCATTCAAGACAAAAAAAGAAATGCTGAAGACTGCACTGAGATGATTTCGATTGCGGTGTCTGATACGGGTGTCGGCATCAAGCCAGAGTCGCTAGACGCTATTTTTGATGCGTATAATCAAGCGGACAAGTCAACGCACCGCTTGTATGGCGGCACGGGTCTTGGCTTATCGGTTTGCAAGTCGTTGGTGGATTTGATGGGCGGCAATATCCGTGTCAAAAGTGAAGTCGGAGTGGGCACCACCTTTGAGGTATTGTTGCCGCTGCCGACCATTGACCATGCACAATATGAGACCTCGCAATACTCCAATCGTGTGGACCCCGCGCCCTTGGCACAGTGTACTGGTCATGTGCTGCTGGTCGAAGATGACAATGTCAATGCGATGATTGCCAAAAAAGCCTTGGTGAGCTGTGGTCATACCGTGACGCACGTACTTGATGGACAAAAAGCACTAGACGCCTTTGCCGATGATCCCAAACGCTATGATGTGATATTGATGGACCATCACATGCCAATTATGGACGGTATCCACGCCACGCTCAAGCTGCATGAAATATATGATGAGGCGCAGCTGCCACCGATTATTGCTTTGACTGCCAATGCGATGGATGGCGAGCGTGAAAAGTATTTAGAAGCGGGTATGCAAGACTACTGCACCAAGCCGTTTAAAAAAGAGCAGCTCAACGCACTGGTACAGTATTGGCTCATGCACAAATACTCTATGCAGATGGACTAAAGATTATCACCAATAAAAAAGCGCCCCATGTATTGAGGCGCTTTTTTATTGTTAAAACATCGTGTTTTGAACCTTTTACATCGTGTTTGGCTTAGTTGACGCGCGTTTGATAATCGCCTGTACGCGTATCAACACGAACCACTTCACCTTGTTGTACAAACAGCGGTACACGCACGACCGCGCCCGTCTCTAGTACAGCAGGTTTGCCGCCGCCGCCTGATGTGTCACCACGGACGCCTGGATCGGTTTCGGTGATTTCTAGCTCAACGAAGTTTGGCGGGGTGACTGATAAAGGCACGCCGTTAAACAGGGTGATGACGCATAGCGCGTTGCTGTTGTCTTTGAGCCATTTGCCAGCATCACCAAGCGCCGCTTTGTCTGCTTGTAGCTGATCAAAAGTCTCAGGGTGCATAAAGTGCCAAAACTCGCCATCATTGTACAGATAGTTCATTTCTGTATCGACCACATCAGCCGCATCTAGGCTGTCGCCTGACTTGAACGTTTGCTCAAGGACTTTGCCGCTACGTAGGTTTCGCAATTTTACGCGGTTAAACGCCTGTCCTTTACCAGGTTTGACAAACTCGTTGTCAATAATGGCACAAGGGTTGCCATCCAGCATCACTTTTAGTCCAGCTTTAAATTCATTGGTAGAAAAACTCGCCACAAAAGACTCCTAGGGGGTTGTTAAGGATATGATAATCAACCAGAGCAACAACGCGTAAGCGTGCGCGGTTGGATTTGGTGGGCATACTTTGATAGCGCGCTATAGAACAGAGTATAATGTCGTTTTGAGCGCACGTATTAGGCTGTCATGATAAACCATTTAATCACACAAAAAAACTGGCAAACACAATTATCCGAGGCCATCAGTTCAGTCGATGCGCTGCTTGCCGAGCTGTCCTTGAGCGAGCATCGTGCGCAGTTTTATACCCCGCAGCATTTTAAGCTGCGTGTGCCGCGCGGCTTTGTTGCCAAAATGCGCGCAGGCGATATCAATGACCCTTTGCTCAAGCAAGTGCTGCCCGATGTGCAAGAGCAAATCGCTGTGACAGGCTACGTGAGCGACCCTTTATCTGAAAACACGCAAAACCCTATTAAAGGGCTTTTGCATAAATATCAGTCAAGGGTTTTGATGCCGATTACAGGGGCGTGTGCCATTCATTGCCGCTACTGCTTTCGCCAGCATTTTGACTACAATGCCAATATGCCTACCGCGCAAATCAGTAGCGAGATTGTCGCGTATATCGAGGACAATCCTGAGATTAACGAGGTGATTTTAAGTGGTGGCGACCCGCTCAGTATCAGCAATCGGCGCTTGTTTGCATGGCTTGAGGTGCTCGAAGGCATTGAGCAGCTCCATACCATCCGCTTGCACACGCGGCTGCCTGTGGTGATTCCTGAGCGCTTAGATGATGACTTGCTTGCGCGTCTGCAAGCGAGCCGCTGCCAGATTGTGATGGTGATTCACTGCAATCACGCTAACGAAATAGACGCCAATACGGCACGTTACTTGCAGCGTGTACGTGACGCAGGCATCACTTTACTCAATCAAGCGGTACTGCTCGCGGGCGTTAATGACAGCCTCGAGGCACAGATTGACTTGAGCAAAACTTTGTTTGATTCTGGTGTGATGCCTTATTATTTGCACTTGCTCGATAAGGTGGCAGGGGCGGCGCATTTTGACAGCCATGAATCTGACGCCATTCGCTTGTATTGGCAAATGCTGGCAGCGCTGCCAGGCTATCTGGTTCCTAAACTGGTCAAGGAATTACCGAATAAACCCTTTAAAGTACCGATTGACATTTATGGCTCCTCAGCGTCATAAATATTAACTATAATCATTCATAATTATCAAAATATGCCAGACAAGTGTGCTAGCATATGACAGCCTTATAACAAGCATTTGTTTCCTAAATTTGTTTTTTAGCTGGTTCATCGTGTGTGTATGGTCATATCGTACAACAGATGTTTCCTAAAGTGATGCCAGTATGGTGGTGAGATGGAGATAGATGTACAAAGTATTCACGGTTGATGAATCAGATAGGCTTCTATAAAAACAAACAAGGAGCGGTCATGGGTACATTTTCTGCGCTATCACTGGGCGATATTGACGCAATATCACCCGCGGTGTCAGAGACGCCAAAAAAACAAGCAAACGACAACAAAGAGCAGCAACTGCTTAAGTGGACAGCGCACCTGCCTGCGCAGTCAGAAGCGATGCAGATGACGCAGCTTGAAGCCATATTAACGAAGCTTAGCGTCGAGACTATGGACGATATGCTGCGACTGCGACTGATGGAGATTGTGCTTAGCGCCTTGCAGCGTCTGTTTGCACAGCTGCGTAAGCACTATATCTATGAGGTCGGTCCATTGAATGCTGAGCAGCAGCATGTGGTCGCCTCCATCAAGTCGTTATGCTATCTGAGCATCGCAGTGTATGACGGTATGATTAACCGCTTGAGCGCGGCGAGTGACCAAGCATTGCAGCAGCCGCGCGTGCCCAAAGGTTGGCGCAAATTTATGTTCAGTAGCACTGAGCCGAGCCCCACCAGTGTCGCGCTCAACACCGCCATTTATCAGTGTATGGGTCTGTATCAGCGCTTGGTGTTTGAAAAGACCTTGTGCTATCAGTCGATACCCAAGTATGTCTGGTCGGCATTGAACCGCCTGTACTTGACCGCCTCGCTCTACCATGTGGCGCATACCGATATCAGCAAACACGTTGCCTCAGCGCAGCCTGTCAGCATTCATCAGCGCTACAGTCAGCTGTGTCTTCATGCTTTATTAAACACTTTGGCCATGCGTCGCCCCAATTTATTGTTATTACAAAAGCTATTGCCTGAGTGGAGCAAGCACAGCGCCATCACCTTTGAGCCGCAAACACGCACGCGCTTGTTTGTGAACTTACATAGCGACCAGCCGCCTGAATATCTGACGTCTGCAAGCACGATTAACCCCTATAAAGAAGACAGTCACTGCCTATTTATTGAAATCGAGCCGTTTATGGCGTATTTGCAAGCGCACAAAGCGAGCATTGAGACGATAGATGACAAAATAAACGAATACCGCCTCGTCAATGAAGTGCTGTCTATGCTCAAGCATCGTTACACGCACCGACAATTAGCGCCTTTGTCGCAAGCTACAAACACGCCGACGACCAAAATCATCACAGGCTTTGACAACATCCATTATCATGCCGCAGGACAGCGCAGCCTGATGGCGTTGATTGCGCCAAAAAGTCTGTCCGTGCAGCACCTGCCGATAGAAGACACCAAACCACAGTCCAAACCAGCAGAGCATACGCTGGACATCGCGCTGCCAGAGCACAATCAGACCGATGACAACATCAAAACGTTGCGGCTATTAACCGCTCAAGATATCGTCAAGCAGCACGCTGCTAAGTCAGCTGCAAGCAAAGAAGCGGTCGCCATGCCGCCGATATTTACCGCAAAAACGGTCGATTATCATGCGTTAAATGACAATGCCGCCTATACCAATCTGTTGGCAACAGCGCCGCCGCGCCTAAAAAATATGAGTTTGTTTTTATTAGACAATGACAACAATGCCAAAAACTGGTCTTTGGGCGTGGTGCATTGGCTGACCATTGATGAGACGTATGTCGAGGCGGAAGCACAAATCATTGGGCACCGTCCGACGGCCTGTGCGCTGCGACTGGACCAAGGTGATACGCGCAATCAGCGCTTTGTACCCGCGCTACTGCTGGGTCGCGACAATGCGCTACAGACCAGCTGCAGCATACTGGTGCCGTCTTATCAGTTCAAAAGTCAAGACAGGGTCATCATCCGTTTGCAAGACAAACAAACACCCCTGCGCTTGCAGCGGCGACTGCTGACCACAGAACGCTTTACTCAATTTGAGGTGGCGCATTTGTAACGGGGCAATATCGTGTAGCAATCGTAAGAAGGTGTGCTAAGATTGTACAGTATTTTACTGTTCTGATAGGGTGTATAACTGCTATATTGCCTTATCGGTATTTTTTTATTGTACAACGTATGTCAGGTGGCAAAGTTTAAACATGCGCGCGTTAAGTGCGCGGTGTGACACGGCCAAAGTACTAAAAAGGTTTACTATGCAAACCAACGCCCTTCTTAATTTGCTGGTCATTGATGAAGATCAGCTTTATGCTGAGCGCATCGTCAGTCTGTTGTCTCATTATTATGATGAGGTCAATTTAGGCTTTTTGGACGATGAAGAAGAGCTGCTAAAGGCACTGCGCAGCCCATGGGATGTGTTGGTGTTTGGTCGTGCCTACGATTTGACCTTGACCGATGTGGTCGTTATTTTGCAGTCGCATGACTTAGATTTGCCCATCATCGGCTTGATGAGTGACGAGCTTGCTGCTACAGCGCACAATGCCGAAGGTCTGCCTGCGACGATTGACAGCATGATGGTCAAAGCGCTGCGCCCAGAAAATGAGGTCGAAGTGGTGCTGAGCATTTGCTTGCAGCATGCAGGTCTAGGCTGTCGCCGTGCGTTAAAAGGCATTCGCCATATCCTCTCAGAAGCTGAACAGCGCGCCAATATCTTGATAAAAAACTCCAAAAGCGCGGTGGCATACCTCGATCAAGGCATTCATATTTTTGCCAACGACCCTTATCTTGAGCTGTTCGGCTTTGAGAGCATGAAAGACATCATCGGTGTGCCCGTCATTGACTTGATTGCGGATAAAGACAACGTCAAAGAATTTAAGCAGTTTTTGCGCAAGTTTGATAAAGGCAATCGCGATCAGCTCGAGTTTCAGTTTGAGAGCCGTAAGATGGACGGCAGTACCTTTGAAGCCAAATTGCAGCTCGCGGCCGCCACATTAGAAGGCGCGCCTGTCACGCAGATTATCATTCAGCAAAACGCTGCCAATGATGCTGAGATTGCCAAGCGCTTAGCCGCTGTTGAGCGTATGGATACCCTAACGGGGCTTGGTAACCGCCGCGGGCTTGAAGAGCAGCTGGAGCTCATTCACCAAAAAGTAGGCGATGAGAAAAGTAGCGCCGCACTGTACTACATTCAGCTGGACAATATCGGTAAAATCAGCAGCAGCTTGGGTCTTCAAGGGGTGGACGCCACCATCAAGCAAGTGGGCTATCGACTCGGCGAGATGATAGAGGAAGGCTATGTCAGCCGTTTTGGTGACACCACCTTCACGATACTCGTTGAGCATCTAACCACACAGGCAGTGAAAGACTTGGCAGAGCAGATACGTACCGATATTGCAGGTATGCTGATTGATGTCAATAAACGCACAACCTCAACCACAGTCAGTATTGGGGTGGTCAAAATTGAGGCGGGCGCCGCCGCACCGCAAGTGCTGCTAGAGCGGGCGATAGATGCGGTCGGTACCGTGCAGATTGAAACCAAAAACCATGGCGACGCCTATCATTTATACGACCCAAGCGAGCATGCCAACAGCGATGATATGGCCTTGGCAGAATATCTGGTCAAAGCCATCTCTAACAATGGGTTTGAGCTGAAATATCAGCCCATATATGACATCAATACAGACAGCAGTGACTTTTTTGAGGTTTACCTGCGCCTGCCGTTGGCTGATGCCAGCAATACGGTCTTGACCCCTGATCACTTTATGGCAGTCGCCAAAACCCACCATCTGCGTGAAAAAATCGACCGCTGGGTGCTGATTCATGCCTGTAAGCAGCTCAATGACGTGCGCAAACAACACCCCACAGCGCGCATTTTGGTGCAACTGACCAGCGCCTCGTTGGTGGACAAGCAGCTGCCCAATGTGGCAAGCCAATTGATTAAAGCCATCGGCGGTGCGCCTGGTGCCATCACGCTACAATTTAGCGAGCAAGACGTCATCAATCATTTGACGGTTGCAAAAGCGCAATTTGCCGCGCTTAGCGAGGCAGGCTGCGAGATCGCGATTCATCACTTTGGTAACTCAGCTAAATCGATTGAGATTGCGGACACGGTGCAGACCGATATGGTTCGCTTGTCGCGCAATTATATCGACAATATCAATAACGAAGACAATCTAGATACCGTCAAGGCACTCATCACGCGTGCCAATGAGCATGAGATTGATGTCTTGATGCCTTATATCGAAGACGCGGCGACCATGTCGGTATCGTGGAGTGTGGGCGCGCGTTATTTGCAAGGCTATTATTTAGAAGCGCCGAGCACCAGTATGCATTTTGGTACCTCAGAAGCATAAGGTTATCCTTATGAAAAGCATAGATGCTTGGCGAAGGCGTGAGCAAAACAAGTCCAATAAGCAATACAGAAGTCTGTTGCAGCGTATGTCTGTACGTTTTTGCAAAAGGCAGTGATTCACAGTAAAGCGGTAAAGTAAGTTATGACAGCAAAAAATAGCCCTGTTTGGGGCGCATTAGTACTGGGTATGGTGTTGCTAAGTGGTTGTAAGTCGCCACCGCCCGACTACCGCAACAATGTCACGCTACCAGTGTATGCAAAAGGCGATGCCAGTAGCGGTGAGCAGATTTACCGCGACGCCTGCGCCCAGTGCCATACGCTAAACCCAGGGCATAATAATAAAGGCCCGCAGCTGATGAACGTCTATGGGGCACCTGCTGCGGCGCTGAGCGACTATCAATACAGCGAGGCGCTCAAAAACACCCACTGGGTATGGGATGCCAAAAGTTTGGACCATTATCTCGCTGATGCGACCAAAGCCTTGCCCGATACCAAAATGCTCGCTGACCCCATGCCCGATGCAACCGAGCGCGCGGATGTGATTGCTTATCTATCGACACTAAGGCAAGAAAAACCTGCAACCCCTAACCCCTAATGTAGACTCAGCGCTTGGGTCACCCACATCACCATAACCACAAGGTAACGGCTTTCTTATGTCTATCGCCAGTCAGCACAGTACGTCCATGACCGACGAGCAACAGCGCGTGGCGCACTTATTAAATGCGCTCAACCAAGTCGTTCTTGATAAACCCAATGTGGTGAAATTGGCGCTCAGCTGCGTGCTGGCGGGCGGGCATTTGCTGCTACAAGACTTGCCTGGTATGGGAAAAACGACGCTGGCGCAGGGGCTCGCGCAACTGCTTGGCTTGTCTTTTAACCGTGTGCAGTTTACCAATGATATGCTACCTGCCGATATCTTGGGCATGAGTATCTATGACCAAAGCAAGCTCGACTTTGCGTTTCGTAAAGGTCCGATTTTTACCCAGCTGTTATTGGCCGATGAAATCAACCGCTCCAGCCCAAAAACCCAAAGCGCGCTGCTTGAGGCGATGGAGGAGCGGCAGGTGTCACAAGACGGTCAGCGTCACGCATTGCCTGCGCCTTTTTTTGTGATTGCCACACAAAACCCACTTCAGCAATCAGGCGTGTACCCTTTGCCTGAGTCGCAGCTGGACCGTTTTTTAATGTGTTTGTCGCTTGGTTATCCGTCACCTGCAGCAGAGCGCGAGCTGTTACGTGGAGAGAGTCGGCGCACCCTATTGGCAAACATGACGGCGGTGCTCGATACCGAATCGGTCATGGCAGCACAAGCGCAAGTCGCCGAGATGTACGTCGCCGATACGGTGCTTGATTATCTGCAGCGACTGGTGGCAAAAACGCGCGCCAGCAACGAGTATCACGGTCTCTCGCCGCGTGGCGTATTGGCACTGCTGCGTGCGGCACAAGCTTACGCCTACGTGTCTGGACAACAAGAGGTCGCCCCTGAGGACGTGCAAGCGGTATTCGCCGCCGTCACTGACCACCGTTTGGGTCAGCCGTTTTTGCCTGCGCATATCGAGCATCATCAGTCGGCGCAGACCATCGCTCAGCGCATTGTCCAAGACGTGTCTATCCTGACTTAAACCTGCGCACAGCGCATTCACAATAAGGTGGTTATGCCTGTTCTCTCACCAGCCTTGACCCGTATGCCCAAAGACGCGCTGGCACGCTGGTTTGCCAAGCGTGCGCCGCGCAGTGACGAGATGCGTTTGAGCCTGCGCAATGTGTACATTTTTTTTAGCAAAGAGGGCATGCTGTTTGCGCTGCTGCTGCTGATTACCTTTGTGGCGGGTGTCAATTACGGCAATAACTTGGTACTGGGGCTGTGCTTTTATTTGGTCAGTATTTGGCTGATTGGCTTTCATATTACCTTTGCCCACGTTTCAGGCTTGCAGGTCCGTCTGCTTGAGCTGTCCAGTGCCGAGGTGGGCGCGCCTGTATGGGCGACCATCGAGGTCAGCAGTCGCAGCAGCAAGCCCAGACGCCAGCTGCGCTTTGTATTTGAAGACCATAGTGAGGATGCCAAAGCAACATCTGGCAGCAAGGCGGCTCATGCGATGGTGCTTGCCAGTGTCGATACAGCGCAGACCATACGCTTGCCCATCATGACCCACAAGCGCGGTGAGCTGACACTGCCGCGCCTGCATATCAGTACGGTCTATCCGCTGGGCATCATGCGGGCGTGGTCGTATGTGTACTTCGCGCGCCGTGCATGGGTGACACCAAGGCCACTGGCGTTTGACTGGCAGGAGACGGCGCAGCGCGTCAGTGGTCACGATGAGACGGTAGGCGGGCAGTACGTGGCAGGGCAGGATGACTTTGAGCGCTTGGACGATTATGTACTCGGCGAGTCGCTGGCGCGGGTATCGTGGGCGCATGTGGCGCGCGGTCAAGGAATGTTCACCAAGCACTTTGCCGACCCTGTCGGTCATGAGCAAGCGCTGCACTACGTACAGATGCCAAGCATGCATCACGAGGATAAGCTGAGTGAGCTTGCGTATGCGGTGACCATGCTTGGGCGCTTGGGCGTACCCTTTCAGATGCATCTGCCACAAGCGCAGGCAGACAACCATACGGTTGGGCAGGGGGAAGCCTTTGTCCAAGCCTGCCTCATCCGCTTGGCAAAAGCGCCATAACCCCATGACCATTGATGGCTGATATAAGAGACGCTATGGCAAATAACGTGAGCGAAACCACGACAGACACGCACTTTGCCACCTTGGCGATGGG
Organism: Psychrobacter aestuarii; assembly: GCF_904846035.1. Lineage (GTDB taxonomy): Bacteria > Pseudomonadota > Gammaproteobacteria > Pseudomonadales > Moraxellaceae > Psychrobacter > Psychrobacter aestuarii. The sequence continues at coordinate 873,675 of NZ_CAJGYT010000001.1, read as the reverse complement.
GCTACAAGCACCGATGCCGATAGGCGCGCGCTCTCGATGGCAGCGTGTGTTGGCTCTGCCTGCGTATCATTGGTTGTTGATTGCTGAGGTCATCGTCATTGCGCCGCACGCCGCGCATTTGCCCTTATGGTTAATAGGCTTTGCCCTAATCAGTATCGCCGCGCAGCTGCCCGCCATAAAACGCGCGGTGCGCCGTTATGGACCCCTCAAGCGCTGGTACCAAGGCGTGCAGATGTTTGGATTTTTATTGGGGCTGCTTGGGCTGTGGCTGACGTATCAGACGGCGTTTGGGCTCGATATGGGCGTTGCATTTTTGGTGCTGTGCTTGGTCAGTAAGCTGTGGGAGTTGTATCAGCGCCGCGATGCTTATGTGGTACTAAACTTGTCGTTGTTTGTGGTTGCTGCGCTGTTTTTGATGAATCAAGGGCTACTGACCACCATACAAGCCGTTGCAGGCGTATTGACTGTACTGTTTGCTTTTATTGCCCTAAACGATGATGGCAATGCCATCGGTGATGGACGCTTGCGCAGCTTGGGTATTTTGACACTCGCGGCATTGCCTTTATTGGTGGTGCTGTTTTTGTTTTTTCCGCGTCTGCCGCCGCTATGGTCGGTAAATCTCTCAGGGCAGCAAGCCAAGACAGGCGTGTCCGACAGTATGTCCCCTGGCGACTTTGCCAATTTAAGCCAATCGACCGAGCTTGCCTTTCGCGCTGAATTTACAGGCGAGCGCCCTGCACAAAACCAGCTGTATTGGCGCGGTTTGGTGTTCAATGATTTTGATGGCGTCACATGGCGACCGCATCCCAATGACACTATGTGGCGCAGTGGGGAGTCTGCGCCGCTCTGGCTACAACAGGCAGTGGGCAGCGTACCCGAAGCGGAGCAGCGCAGCCTTGAGCAGTACCGCATTATTCTAGAGCCGACCCAGCAAAACTGGCTGTTTGCCCTCGATTATCCGCTGCCCAGTGATGGCTCAGCAGCCTTAACCTCCAATTTTACCTTACGTAACCGCGAGCCTGTGACGCAGCAGCGCCGCTATGACGTGTTGCGCGCGCAGTCGATGCGTATTGATACCGAGCTGAGCGAGCGTGACGAGCGCATCAATGTGACCCTGCCAAGCTCAGGCAACCCGCAAGCGCACGCGTTGGCAAAGCGTTTGTTTGCTGAGGCGGGCAGCGACCCTGTCCGCTATGTCCAAGCCTTAGAGCGCATCATCTATCAAGGCAACTTTCGCTATACGTTATCGCCGCCACCGCTCGGCGACAATCGCATTGATGACTTTTTATTTAATACCCAAGCAGGCTTTTGTGAGCATTATGCCTCAAGCTTTGCCTTTATGATGCGTGCGGTTGGTATTCCCGCGCGTGTGGTGGCGGGCTATCAGGGCGGCAGATTGTCGCGTGGCGGCGGGGTATGGGAAGTGCGCCAATTGGACGCGCATGCGTGGGTTGAGGTGTGGTTCGCAGGGCAAGGCTGGGTACGTGTTGACCCAACAGCTTTTGTCGCCCCTGAGCGTGTTGAATCAGGCATGGACGCGGTGACCGAAAGCCAAGGGGCGGCGATGTTTGGTGATGGCGCAGGCGCGCAAATCAGCTACCAGCAGTATCAAATGCTACAAGCGCTGCGCCGTTTTTCTGACCAAGCGAGTTATTATTGGCAAAAAGACATCGTCGGCTATGACCAAGACAAGCAAGAAAATGCGCTGCTGAAATGGTTTAATATCCGCTCCATGACCGAGCAGCTGCTATGGCTGATGGGCAGTGTGCTGATAGTGGCGACCTTGATTGTTTTAAGCATTTGGTATCGCCGCCGCCAAAAGTGGCATCCTGCCGACCGCCCCTTGGTGCAGCTCTCAAAGCAGCTTGCCAAGCAGCAGCCCACGCTTGCGCGTCAGGATAGCGAAGGGCAGCTGGCGTGGCTGGCGCGTTTGGCAACAAGCACTGAGCTGCAGCAGCATGCTGAGGCATTAATGACCACCGCGCAGCATTATCGGCAGCTGCGCTACGGTCGGCTCAGTGAAAAAGACATCAAAGACGCGGACTATCAGGCGGCGCTCAAGCAGCTGCGCGTAGATGTGCAAGCGGTGTATAAGCAGTCCATATAATGGTAAAAACAACACCGCCCGCCACCTTAACCAGCGAACGCCAGTACTTGCGCCAATGGCAGGCCAGCGACTTTGCGCCCTTTGCGTATCTGAACGCAGACACTGAGGTGATGCGCTATTTTCCTAACGTGTTATCGCCTGATATCAGCGACAAAATCGCCAAAAAATGCCAAGCGCTCATCGCCCAAAACGGCTGGGGACTGTGGGCGGTGTGCCGCAAAAGGGATGGGCAGTTTATGGGTTTTGTGGGTCTTAATCAGACCGATGCGGCAATGCCTTTTGCGCCAGCGGTAGAGATGGCGTGGCGGCTGGATAAGGCATATTGGGGGCAGGGCTACGCCACCGAAGCGGCGCAGGCGGCGTTACGTTTCGCCTTTGAACAGTTATTACTTGATGAGGTGGTCGCCTTTACCGCAACCATCAATATCCCCTCACAGCGGGTCATGCAGCGCCTTGGCATGCAAAACCGTCAGCAAAATTTTTATCATCCTGCATTGGCAGACTCGCATCCTTTGGCGGAACATGTGTTGTATAGCATCACGCGTGAGCAGTGGCAGCAATCAGCTGCCAATAGGTGAGCTAGTCTAACGCTGGCTTGGGCAATGTCTCCCGCGAAAACGTCAAAATATGCCCTTTGAATGGCAGCTCTAAATACGTGGTATCGACAGGCTTGGTATGTACGCTGCTAAAGCCAAACGTCGCCATTTGTGTGGTCAGCTTGTTTTTGCGTCCGCGTCCTGGGTCGACCACGATGACCTCACAAGCAGGCTTGGCATGACGGGAAATAAATGCCGCGAGCAGCGCCACGTGCTGGTCCTCGTACAATAAATCACTGCCAATAATCACATCAAACAATCCCAGCGCGCTGGTGTCGTCCGCCCAGTCCAAACGCTCAAATGCGATGGCTTTGTTGTCATTAAGCTCGGCATTTTTAATCAAAAAATGCGCCACAGTTGGATGATAGTCGGTCGCGGTGATGTCCGCGTCGCGATGATTGAGCAGCAAGCTTGAGAGCGCCATACCGCAGCCGACCTCCAAAATGCGCTTGCCTGCAATCTCATAATCGAGCATATGATTGGCAAGCACCAAGCTGGACGGCCAAACCACCCCAAACAGCGGCCACGAGGCAGAGCAAATGCCCAAGTCACGTGCGACATGATCAGGGTCGCTAAACTGTTGATTGTCGCGTAAGGTACACAGATGAATGTCGGTATCGCCAATCTCAATGGTCTGATAGCGAACGCGTAGCGGTAATGAGGGGGTCATGAGCAGTCCTAAAAGGTGCAAACAGGCAATGCTGGCAGCGTACACCAGAGGAGAGGACGGCGGTATCTTATGACAGGGCGGGCAATAGGCGAGCGCGGTGATAAAAGACAGCACATCAGGCGCTCAGTATGCCGCAATTGCAGAGCAGGTACTGTTACTTTGCGCCGTTATTTACAAAGGTGCGTCTGTTGTGTGATGACGGACACCAAGCGCGCGGCGGACAGCCACACGCAGGACAACAACCAGCAAACCCTAAAGCAGCGATAATGTGTCTTGCCGCCGCTGTCTTGCCGCCGCTGTCTTGACGCCACTTTAGGGCTGAATATTGGGTCAGTTGGCAAATTTTAGCGCAGAGGTCTTAATGCCCCAAATCAGCTCAACAAAGGCGCGATTGTTGGTTAGTGGCTCACCGTCAATAATCAGCGCATAGCCTGCATCATCAATCCACAAAAACACAAAGCTGGTATCAGGAATCAACAAATCAACCTGACGAAAAAAGGAGATGGCGCGACTCTCGACCGCCCAGCCGCGTGATTGCTGCCGCTGCATAAAGCCTGAAAAATCGGCAGCCGCCACACTCAGCATGTCCGCCTCGTCTTGCGTGTAGCCAATACGCGCCAAGCAAAAGCCATCGTCAGAGGCAATCGCGGCACGGCGCTTACCTGAGAGGCTCGCCACCACATAAGGCAAAAACTGATCCAAAGGCAGGTTTGGCGCGGGCAAAAAGCTGCTTAGCTTTTCGATAAAACCTTGCTCAAGAAACTCCTCTAGCCACATCTCAGGGTATTCTGCCAGCCAGTTTGACACCAGCATGGTCTCTTTATGCGACAAAAGCGCCTGTAGTGACAGCTGCATCGCGGTCGGCTCGCTTTGAGAAAACGCCTCAAACACACCAGCAGGGGTGAGGGTAATATACAGCTTGTCAGCTTGGTCAAAAATAGACATAAAGTCACCTCAAAAAGTCTTAGAGCATCAATGATGAAGCGGCAATGACGAGCCTTGCCACCAGTGCAGTGTTATCTGTTGCCGCTTACCGATGATAGATGAAACGTGCGCATCATGCCTCGGTGTCCGCCTGTTCTGCTTTATTAGCATGGATGTTTTGTTCCAAGCGCTGCTGACACTCATGCCAGCGCTCATCAAACGGCCAAGCGCTCTTACCCAAACGAAACCACACGATAGAAAATGCCAAACGGTCATTACACGCCAAGCAATGGGCAAAAAACTCATCTTCAATCTGTGTTATCAAGGCAGAATCATGCTCCGCCTGCGCCAGTATCAGCTCAGCGGTGATGTTTTTGGCAATCTCTTTGGCATCATCACTACTGATGCGCAAGCGGTGCGATTGCACGTTGAGCGAGGGCGTGACCAAAACGCTCCAGCGGGTCGCAAAGGTGCTGGAGTGACGGATGTAGTCCAGCTTGTTGATACAGTTCACAAACGCTTGCTCGATTTGTGGGTGCAAGCGCCCTTGAATGGCCGTAAAAATATCCATGCCATCGTAGGGAATATCGTACCAACAGCCGTAAAAGAAGTCCGCAATAGCGCCTTGCAGCGGCTCACGCTCGCCCAGCAACAACGCCGCTTTGATACGCTGCTCATGATAATGACGATGGGTAGGATGCACGAAAACCTTACGAGAAAAGTGACGAAACGTATGCCGCGCCGCGTTTTTACTCTCATTAACTGTCAAAAAATCAGCCATAAGGGTATCCTCCATAGTCAGTCACAGTACAATGAGCCGTATGCGGTTCATCATGAGTTAAGGCAGTACATTTGGTATTCTGGGGCGGCATGATAATGACCTGCAATCGGCATTATCATGCGCGTATGGCTGGATGTAGGCAGGCTCAATCGAGCAAGGTCTCCATCAAGTCCAGCATAAACTCGGCATCCTCTTCGCTCATCGCCTCAAAGCCAGACTCAAACCCCAGCTCAGCGAGCGCCGCTTTGCCATCTTCGTCTTGACCAAAGCTCAATACCGCATCGGTAAAGCTGTTTGCCTCGGCAAAGTCGTCTTTAATCAGTAGCACGTGGCTGATGTCGGCAATATCGCTTTCAATCAGTACTTGCATTTGCATCTTGGTCAAGCGCGACAAGCCATGATAAATCTCAGATAAGAAAAACCCTGCTTGCGCCTCGCCCTTAATCACCTTACGTGCGGCCGCCTGATAGGTTTCGGTAATCTCCCACTGTAAGTCGTCCTCGGTCAAATCGACCGCTTCGAGCAGACGCAAACCAATCAGCTTCACATCGCGGTTGTCCGCCATCGCAATCAGTGCGCCATTTGGTAAATCTTCAAGGTGATTGAGCGCGCTACTTGCGGCGGTTGCGATAACCATCTCGTCTGCCTTACCAATGGGCTTGGCAATCGCGCGGTAGCCGTGTTTGCGAATCAAGTCTGCCGCATCAAAGGGATTGGCGTAAATCACTTGTATCGTGCCTTCATCCACCAAGCGCTCTTGTTCTTTGTGCGAGGCGGGCATGTTGAGGTGCAAATGCAGCCCAGTGCGCTTTTGTAGCAAGGTGTTAAACATGTGCCAACCAGAAAAACGTTCTGGCGAAAAATCAGGGGCGATTAGCATATGGTATGTGGTGTCAGTCATGATTTATTTGTCCTCATATTGGGTCATGTCGGCGTATTGCGCTATCGCAGCTTCAATTTTGCTGCGCGAAGGCTTACGACGCACTGAGGTGTAGCCGACGGTCTCACCACGACGCACGTTCGGTACGACGGTGGCATAGACCCAATAGTGACTGCCGTCTTTACACAAGTTTTTGACATACCCATGCCATTTGTTGCCTGATTCTACCGTTTGCCACAAGTCGCTATAGGCGGCTTTTGGCATATCAGGGTGGCGCAAAATATAGTGTGGCTTGCCAATCAGCTCGTCTTCGGTATAGCCGCTAATCTCTACAAACGCATCATTCACATGTGTAATCGTGCCGTCCAAATCTGTGCGCGATACAATCAATTTGCCATCAGGATAGGGGCGCTCGATATCAGAATCGTAGACCACACGTGACGTACCATCATGGTAATGCATGGTGATTGCTTCGGCGGGCACATCGGGTTTTGTCGCATCAGACAGTGTAGAACCCATGCTAAACTCCTTTACTTATCATTGTCATCGTTATCAGTATTCGGCGCATCGGTCGGTTATTTTGGGCGCGTATTGTATCGCCGCCTCTCGACTCCTCGCCGCACAATTTTAAATATTACAGCAGCTTTGCCAAGGCTTCGGCAGCGCGCTTAATATCCAAAAAGATAAGCCCCAGCTTGGCATTGGGTTTGGCCATGATGGTCAATACCGCCTCTTCACCTGCTGAAGTCATGATGACGTAGCCCCGCTCCCCCTGAATCATAATGCGATCAATATCACCGCGCGCAAGCTCGCGTCCAGCGCGGTCACCCAATGACAATAGCGCCGCTGACATCGCGCCCACACGGTCTTCATCGACGTTGGTAGGCAGTGCTGATGCGATGATTAGGCCATCGTTCGAAATCAAAGCAGACGCCTCGACATCGGCAGATGCGCCATTTAAATCTTCTAAAACTTGCTGAAAGGAGTCGGTACGCATAAAAATATCTCTATCATTGACGGTTGAATGGATATACGAGCTATCAAAAAAACTAAAAAATAGTTTTGCAGGAAAATAAGTAGTATAATACCTTACTGTCTATATTGATATGATTATATGCAAGATAAGCTTTAAACGGCACCAATTATAACCACTTATCACCGATTTTAAACCCCTAAGAAAGTCCTCATTTACTTACCAATTTTATAATAACAGTCTTTTGTCTGTAATTTTGTCAAGGTAATGTATAAAAAAGACAATATATGCAATTTTTTATAGGTTTGTGTCAACTTTAAATAAAAGTAAATAATAACGAGAAGAGAGCTATGTATAAGAAAATGGTAAATAAGACCGTTTATATACCGCTCACTCCAAACCATGCTAAATATCGATTAGATGTCAGGTAAATACATAAGTCTGCTAAATCAACCCTTTGCCTCGTTATAGCGCCTCAAGCGCCTACCCAGACCAAGTAGGAATAACCGTACAAAAGGCATCAGTAATAAAAAGGACAGGCACAAAAAAGCCCCGACACTCTCGGGGCGTATTCGTTTAATGCTGTGACCGTTTAATGCTGTGACTAAGATGCTGTATCTACCAACAGTAAAGCACGTCTGGCGTACAGATAACTTTGGACAGGCACTTTCATTAGGTGCGCCACTGTCCTTGATACATGACGTGCTGGGCAGGATTCAGTCCCATTTGCGCGCACAAATCAGCAGGGCGGGCGATGTCCCAGATTACCAAGTCAGCATCACAGCCCACTTCGATTTTGCCTTTATTGTTGAGCCCCAATGCTTTTGCTGCATGAACGGTCGTGCCTGCCAAGACTTCCTCGGGCGTTAAATAAAACAGCGTGCAGCCCATATTCATCGTGAGCAGCAGTGATGTCAAAGGTGAGGTGCCAGGATTACAGTCGGTGGACAGCGCCATCGGTACGCCATACTGACGCAAGGTATCAATCGGCGGCAAGGTGGTGTCGCGCAAAGTATAAAACGCGCCTGGCAGCAAGACAGCGACCGTGCCATGCGCCGCCATCTGTTGAATGTCGGCTTCGGACAAGTGCTCTAAATGGTCGCTCGATAATCCTTGGTATTCGGCGACCAAGCTGCTGCCGCCCATGTTTGACAGCTGGTCGGCGTGCAATTTTACAGGCAAGTCGAGCGCGCGTGCGGTATCGAACACGCGCTTAATTTGCGCGGTGCTAAAGGCGATGTTTTCACAAAAGCCATCGACCGCATCAATCAAACCCTCGCTGTGTAGTACCTGCATCCAGTCGCACACCGCGTCGATATAGTCATCGCTGCGCGCTTTATACTCGGCGGGCAGGGCGTGTGCGGCAAGGTAAGTGGTGCGGATATGCACAGGGTATTTGTCCGCGAGCATGCGCGCGGCTTGCAGCATCTTACGCTCGGTCTCAAGGTTCAGACCGTAGCCTGATTTTATCTCGATACTGGTGACGCCTTCTGCCAATAGCGCTTGCAAGCGTTTTTCACTTTGCGCCAGCAAGTCATCCATACTGGCATCGCGGGTGGCTTGTACGGTCGCGACGATACCACCACCTTGTTTGGCAATGTCTTGATAGCTTGCGCCATGCAGCCTTGCCTCAAATTCATTACTGCGATTGCCCGCATAGACCAAATGCGTGTGACAATCAATCAGCCCTGGGGTGACCCAGCCGCCTTTGGCATCGGTGATGTTGGCTTTGCTGTAATCATGCAGATGCGGCGCGATGTCTTGCTGTGCGCCCAGCCACGCGATGCGTCCGTCTTTAATGCCAATGGCAGCATCAAACAGCTGTCCGTATAGCTCGGCGTTGTCGTCTTTTTGCTTTGCCAAGTGAAAGCCATACTCTTTTGAAAAAGTCGCGACATTGGCGTTAATAATCATGCTGTCAAAGTGGCGAAATCGGTCGTTGTTGTTATTAATATTAGAATTATCAGTCATGCAACGTCTCCTTTGATGGGTTTAGAACCTGCTGCTCGATAATCAGTGCCAACAAGCGTGCGGCAACTTTGGCGCTGCGCTGGTCGATATCAAAGGCAGGATTAATCTCGGCGATGTCCGCGACTTTGACTTTGCCTGTGGCAAAAAGATGCTGAGTGCAGCGCTCGACAAAGGGCAGGGCGATGCCATAAGCGGCGGGCGCGCTGACGCCAGGCACGGTGGCAGCGGGGAAGCAGTCCATATCAATGGTCATATACAGCACGTCAATACCTGCCATAAAGGCATCTATCTGCGCGGCAATCTCTGCCCACGGCTGCTCGGCGCAATCTTCATCACTGATGATGGTCACTTGTAAATCCTCGGCGCGGTCAAACAAGGCAGCGGTATTGGAAAAACGACTGACGCCAATGCAGCAATAATGAAACGGCTGTCCATGCGCGTCTAAGTGCTCGCTAATCTGACGAAACGGCGTGCCCGAGGTTGCCACAGGCGCTTGGCGCAAGTCCAAATGCGCATCAAAGTTTATGATGCCGATGCGTGGTAGCTGGTCGTTGTTTTTATTGGCGTTGTTTTCGTTGTTACCTTTATTATTATTAACAGTCAAATGCTGCCATAAACCCAAAAAGCTGCCGTAAGCAATGGCATGACCGCCGCCAAGACCGACCGCCAAGCCGCCTTGATTAAGCACTTGCGTCATTGTGTCGGCATACTGCTGCTGGGCAGTTTCTAGCACGTCATCGGTCAGCGTATCCTCATCGATACAATGAATGTCACCTGCGTCACCGAGCAGCTGAGCCAAAGCATTGTCATTACTATAGCGCTGCTGGATTGCCGCTGTGATGGGCAGTTTGGCAAAGGCTTGGCGAATCATCGGCGGCGCGTCTTTCGCGCCCACGCGCCCTTGATTGCGGCGTACCCCTTGGTCACAGGCAAAGCCCACCAGCCCGACCGCCTGCGCGCTGTATGGCGCGGCGATTTGATACCAGTAGCGGGCGCGTGCGCTCTCAAAAGGCTCGGCGCGACCTGTCCAAAGACGGGTGTCCATCGCGCTCGTTTGTACGCTGATGCTCATAAAGCGTTTCCTTATATTTTTGCTAAACCTATTCTAAGCGATAAACGCCAACGCGCACCCTAAAAGCAGCAGTGCGCGTGGCGGTAAATCTTAGTGGGCGTGATACCAGTCGGCGCGCAACGCTTGCCAATGCTCGGTGAGTGCGCCACTCATTACCAGCTGTTTTGCCGCTTCGATATCAGGGGCAAAGTAGCGGTCTTTGTCATAAAAACTCACCTCATCACGCAAGCGCTGATGCGCGGTATGTAGCGGTGCTGAGGTTGCAAGGTCGCGGTGAAAGTCGATACCCTGAGCGGCTGCGAGCAGCTCAATACCGATGATGGTCGCGCTGTTGTGCGCCATCTCAAAAAGACGGCGCGCGGCATAAGTTGCCATCGATACGTGGTCTTCTTGGTTGGCAGAGGTTGGGATACTGTCCACGCTGCCAGGGTGGGCGATGGATTTGTTTTCAGAGGCGAGCGCGGCGGCGGTCACGTGCGCAATCATAAAGCCTGAGTTGACGCCTGCATTTTCCACCAAAAACGGTGGTAAGCCTGATAAGGTCGCATCAATCAGCAATGCCACGCGGCGCTCAGACATCGCGCCAATCTCCGCAATCGCCAATGCCAAAATGTCAGCGGCGAATGCCACAGGCTCGGCATGGAAGTTACCGCCAGAAATCGCCACAGGACCGTCTTCATTATTAAAAATCAACGGATTGTCCGTCACCGCGTTGGCTTCAATCAGCAAGGTATTGCCCGCTTGATTGATAATGTCTAGACACGCACCCATCACCTGTGGCTGGCAGCGTAGGCAGTACGGGTCTTGCACGCGGCTGTCGTGATCGCCTTGGTGCGAGGCGCGAATCTCGCTACCTTCAATTAGGTGGCGGTGCGTCTTGGCAATCTGTATCTGTCCATGATGCCCGCGCACCTCGTGAATACGCGCATCAAACGGCGCATCTGAACCTTTTGCCGCATCAATCGACAGCGAGCCGACCACGGTCGCGGACTCTAATAAATCTTGGGCTAAGAAATAACCGCGCAGCGCAAGGGCGGTCGAGACTTGCGTGCCATTAATCAGCGCCAAGCCTTCTTTGGCTGCCAAAGTAATTGGCTCAATCCCTTTTGCCGCCAGTGCGTCAGCCGCTGCAACCGCTTCGCCATTGACGTACACATCGCCTTCACCCATCAAGGCTAAAGTCATGTGCGATAATGGCGCAAGATCCCCTGACGCGCCGACCGAGCCTTTGGCAGGGATATTGGGAATGATGTCGTTATTGATTAGCGCCAGCAGACCATCAACCACCACGCGGCGCACACCCGACACGCCTTGTGCGAGGCTCGCGACCTTCATGACCATAATCAGACGCGCTACGCCATCAGGCAGGCGCTCCCCTGTGCCGACCGAATGCGAGATAATCAAATTGCGCTGCAATAGCTCCAACTGGTCATCGCTAATACGTGTCTTGGCAAGCAGACCAAAGCCCGTATTAATGCCATAGGCGCTCTTATCACGGGCAATGATGGTCTGAACGTTGGCGTGTGAGTCATCAATCGCCGCGTAAGCGCTATCAGGCAGCGAGACGCGTACAGGCGCGTTATAAATGCGGCGCAGTTGGGCAAAGCTGATGCGTTTGGGGACAATCTCAAAGTGGTTGGTCTGCTCGGTCATGGTGGTGCTCCTGTCATGTACTTTTTTGTGGGTGCGCCCGTGCTGCGGGCGGTATATATTTTTGGCAAGTAGGCGGCGTTTAACGGCGCTGCCAACTTGCCTGATTTTTTATGAAAAATATGGTGGTCAAAAGTTGTCTTTTTTCTCAACCACGCCGTGTTTATTATCTAGTTTTTAAACTGGTAGTATGCGATTAGATGGTATTTTTCTTGCTTGCTGTGACGATGTTTCCAGAGGCTACGAAAAATACCGTCTAATCACGCCATATCAGTTGTATAAAGAATAAATTGTATTTATCCCAGCCAATGTAGCGCCAGTGCCAGCTGTCCAAATGCGCCCGCCAATAAAATGCTGAGTACCGTGCCATGACTTGTCAATAAAGGGTTTGGCAACACCGTACAGCATCAATAAAAACAGCAAAATCACCGCTAAGGTGTGCTGTTGGCTGACCAAATAGGTCGCGCCGTGGTCGAATAAGATGGTGCTTTTACCGCCAATGGTAAACGGCACAAAAAACATCACCAGCCCAATGGCGCTAAACACAATCAGCTGTACGATACCGCGAGTCTTCGACAATAGCGGCCTGTCATCCTCGAACGTGTCTAGTGTCTCAGTGCTTGGCAAGAGAGGCGCGCTTTGTAGCGTTGCACCCTCGGTTGCTACCTTTGAGGTATCCGCATGTGCGTCGGTCTCGTTTGGCAATGAGCTGTGGCTGTTGTTTGTCATCTTATCCTCCTTGATAAGGGTATTCTAGTAGCGATATAGCGTCTGTGAGCTTGTTGCCATCACAGACGCGAGCGCTTGGCTGAGCTGCGGCTGATGATCAGTCAATCATCGGCAAGTTTAAGCCGTAGTCTTTCGCCGTTTTAATTGCCAGCTCGTAGCCTGCATCCGCATGACGCATGACGCCTGAGCCGCAGTCATTGACCAGCACGCGTGCCAGACGTTTTTCTGCCGCCTCTGTACCGTCTGCGACAATGACCATGCCTGAATGCTGCGAGTAGCCCATGCCCACACCGCCGCCGTGATGTAGGGATACCCACGTCGCGCCGCCTGCCACGTTGAGCATACCGTTTAATAATGCCCAATCCGACACCGCGTCCGAGCCGTCTTTCATGCTTTCGGTCTCGCGGTTGGGGCTGGCGACCGAGCCTGTGTCGAGGTGGTCACGACCGATGACGATAGGACCTTTTAGCTCGCCATTTTTGACCATTTCGTTAAAGGCAAGCCCTGCTTTGTCGCGCTCGCCCAGTCCTAGCCAGCAAATACGCGCAGGCAAGCCTTGGAACTGAATGCGCTCTTTTGCCATATCCAGCCAGCGGTGTACGTGCGTGTTTTCGGGGAACAGCTCTTTGATTTTTTGGTCGGTTTTGTAGATGTCTTCTGGGTCGCCAGACAACGCCACCCAGCGAAACGGTCCTTTACCTTGGCAAAACAGCGGGCGGATATAGGCAGGGACAAAACCTGGAAAATCAAAGGCATTCTGAACGCCTTCATCAAACGCCACTTGGCGAATGTTGTTGCCATAATCGGTGGCAGGCACGCCCATATCTTGAAAGTCCAAAATCGCTTGCACGTGTACCGCACATGATTGTGCCGCGTCTTTGGTCAGTTTGTCATGTTGGCTTTGGTCTTCTTGCGCCGCTTTCCATTCGTCCACGCTCCAGCCGCTTGGCAGATAGCCATTAATGAGGTCGTGCGCTGAGGTTTGGTCGGTGACCAAATCAGGCTTCATGCCGCCGTTTTGGGCGCGCTTGACCATTTCTGGCAAGATGTCCGCCGCGTTGCCAAGGAGCGCGATAGAGATGGCGTCGCCTGCCTTGGTGTGCTGCTCAATCAGCTCATACGCGTGGTCAAGGTCGCGGGCTTGCTTGTCCACGTAGCCAGTACGCAGACGAAAATCAATGCTTGATTGCTGACATTCGATGTTCAGTGAGGTTGCGCCTGCAAAGGTCGCGGCAAGTGGCTGCGCGCCACCCATACCGCCCAAACCTGCGGTCAAAATCCAGCGCCCACGCCAGCTGCCGTCATAATGCTGGCGACCTGCTTCGGCAAAAGTCTCGTATGTGCCTTGGACGATGCCTTGTGTGCCGATATAAATCCAGCTGCCTGCGGTCATCTGTCCGTACATAAACAAGTCTTTACGGTCTAGCTCGTTAAAGTGTGACCACGTTGCCCAGCGGGGCACAAGGTTTGAATTGGCAATCAACACACGCGGCGCATCGCTATGCGTTTGGAACACGCCAACAGGCTTGCCCGATTGCACAAGCAAGGTTTGGTCGTCTTCGAGCTCTTTTAATGATGCCAAGATTTGGTCGTAGCTTTCCCAGTTACGCGCCGCACGCCCGATGCCGCCATACACTACAAGGCTTTTTGGATTCTCTGCCACGTCTGGATGTAGGTTGTTTTGTAGCATACGATAGGGCGCTTCGGTCAGCCAGCTTTTGCAGGTAAGCGTCGTGCCTGTTGGTGCTTTGATGTCTCGGCTTTCGTCACGGCGGGTATAGGTGGTGTGCTTGGTCATCATCATTCCTTAATCATATGAGGGGCGAGTAGTGGGCGGCAAACGTGGCTGCCTGTTCCATAGCTTTATTTGTATATACAAATTATCAAGGAAAAAGTCGCCATGCAAGCACTTTTTTTATGCGCTAAGGTTTTTGTTAATATTTTTTATAAAAATGGTAGGTATATCAGAGACAAAGCTTGCCAACGGCCGTGCTATCATAGATTTATTTGCGCACAGTGAGCCTGCCATGACCAAGAGCAAACCCATTCCTGCGTATCAACGCATCAAACAAGCCATTTTAAGCAACATTCATCAAGGCACATGGGCGGCGGGGACGGCCATATCGACCGAGATGGCGCTCGCGGAGGAGTTCGGCGTCTCGCGTATGACGGTGAACCGCGCTTTAAAAGAGCTGAGTGAAGAGCGGGTGCTTGAGCGGCGACAGGGGTCGGGCACGTTTGTGGCGCAGCAGCAGTTCAATCATACCTTTGTTGAGGTGCGTAACATCGCTGAGGATTTAAAGTCGGCGAACCGCGCCTATGAAGCGCAGGTCATCACCAAGCGCGCCTTGAGCGCAGATATGCTCGATGACTGGCTGCGTCATAAATTTCATATCGAGCAAACAGCCGTGCCAGCAGACACCTCAAACACGCCTGTGATTTATGAAGTCAAAATCCTGCACATTGCTGACGGTGAGCCGATTCAATTAGAAGAGCGCTGGGTCGATGCCAAGCGCGTCCCGCAGTTTATTGACCAAGATTTTACTGTGGTCAACACCAGTGACTATCTGGTCGCCAAAATCCCGCTAGAGCGCGGCAGCTATACCATCAGCGCAAAACCCGCCAACGCTGAGATTGCAAAAGCCCTACAAATCCCGCCGCAGTCGCCCGCCTTGGTATTGTGCCGCCAGACCTACTCAGCAGGGCAAAGCGTGACCGTGGTGCGCATGTGGCATGCAGGCGAGCGCTATCAGTTCACAGGCGAGCTATAGCACTCTATAGGCAGTTGCGTATACAATACATACTTGAGCGCCACGGCAGGCGGATTGTTAGTAGCAATCAAGCAGTCGCGATGGCGCATCGGTATCATCCAGCATCCATCTTATCGTGCTGTGATTTTGTCAGTGGCTATTGAAAAATAGTCGCGCCGCCCCTAGATTGTGCAGCCATACGCACAGACCTTTATTCGACCTATCGCTCAGCGGCTGACGACAGCCAACACGCACTTCCTATTGAGCGCGGCTTGGCTGGTTGCTTACCCGCTTGATGATGCTATTACGTGGTTATATTGACCTCGAGGGTCAAACACGTGAGAGTACGCCGCATACAGCAAAGCGCATGCGCTGCCGCGATAGGTTTATCCATTGACACAAGGATTTTTCATGAAACGTCGTTATTTAACCCTACTGCCGATTATTGCAGGCAGCGCTTTACTTGCCGCTTGTAACCAATCAGGCAACACCGACACTGCTGCGGACGCCAGCACAGATGCGGGTTCTGATTTGATTCAGCGCATCAACAACGGCGGCACCATCAGCGTCGGTACCGAGGGCACGTACCCGCCGTTCACTTATCATGACGAAAGTGGCAAATTGACAGGCTATGATGTCGAAGTCACGCGCGCCGTCGCTGACAAACTGGGCGTGGATGTTGAATTTAAAGAAACCCAGTGGGACGCGATGCTGGCGGGTCTGGATTCAGAGCGCTTTGATATGGTTGCCAACCAAGTTGCCCTGACCACACCTGAGCGTGAAGCCAAATACGACAAAGCCACCGCCTACAGCTGGTCAGGCGCTGTGGTACTGGCGAAAAAAGAAGACAACCGCTATAACGCGTGGGAGTCGCTAAAAGGGCTAAAATCAGCGCAGTCGCTCAGTAGTAACTACGGTGAGCTGGCAGAAAAATACGGCGCGACTGTCGTACCTGTAGACGGTATGGCACAAGCGGTGCAGCTGGTCAAACAAGACCGCGCTGACTTGACCATGAACGATGAGCTTGCGGTACTCGACTACTTGAAAAAGACGCCAGACAGCGGTCTTGAGATTAAACTCAAAGCGCCTGCCGCAGAAAAAACAGGCTCAGGCATCATCTTGCGTAAAGGCAATGAAGACGTGCTGAAAAAAATCAATGACGCGATGGCTGAGCTTGCGCAAGACGGCACGCTGACCAAAATCAGTGAAGAATTCTTTGGCACTGATATAAGCAAGCAAAACTAATGACTTGGCTTACTGACCTACTGGCCATCTTGCCCTTTATGACGCCTGATCGGGCAGAGATTGTCATTAATTCGTTTTGGCCGATGCTCAAAGGCGGTATTTATTATTCGATACCGCTTGCGCTCATCTCCTTTGCTATCGGTATGTGTATCGCGCTGTTCGTGGCGCTGATACGTATCGTACCGCGCACCAGCCTATGGCATAAGATTGTCTATCGCTTGGCGCGTGTGTATGTGTCTGCCATTCGCGGGACGCCGATGCTGGTGCAGCTGTTTATCATTTTCTACGGTCTGCCCAATGTGGGGATTAAGCTTGACCCGTTTCCCTCCGCGATTATCGCCTTTTCGCTAAACATTGGCGCGTATGCGTCCGAGACGGTGCGTGCGTCTATCTTGTCCATCCCAAAAGGACAGTGGGAAGCAGGCGCGACCGTGGGCATGACCTATTTGCAGACCTTTCGCCATGTGATTTTGCCGCAGGCGCTGCGCGTGTCTGTGCCGCCGTTGTCCAACACCTTTATTGGACTGGTTAAAGAAACCTCGCTAGCGTCGCTGGTGCTGGTCACCGAGCTGTTTAAACAAGCGCAGATTATCACCGCCCGTAACTATGAATTTATGCTGGTATATACCGAAGCGGCGATTATTTATTGGGGCATTTGCTTGTTCTTAAGTTTCTTGCAAGGCAAAATCGAGACCCGCCTCGACCGCTACGTGGCAAAGTAACGCCGAGGCGTCGCCCTTGGCATCACTGGCACAACGATAGGAATGGCTATGATTCACATCAAAAATATTCACAAAGCTTTTGGCGACAATAAGGTGTTAAAGGGCATTGATTTGACGGTCAAAAAGGGTAATGTGGTGGTCATCTTAGGGCCATCAGGCTCAGGCAAGACCACTTTTTTACGCTGCCTCAATGCGCTAGAAACCCCCGACCAAGGGACGATCAGCTTTGATGATGGCAGCTTGAGCGTGGACTTTGCGCAAAAGCCCAATAAAAAAACCCTGCTGGCACTGCAGCGCAAGTCAGGCATGGTATTTCAGTCGTACAATCTGTTTCCGCATAAGACCGCGATTGACAATTTGATGCTCGGTCCTGTCGTCGTACAAGGCAAAAACAAAGCCGAGATGCGTAAAGACGCACTGACCCTGCTCGAAAAGGTGGGTCTTGCGGACAAGGCAGATTTGTACCCGTTTCAGCTCTCAGGCGGACAGCAGCAGCGTATCGGGATTGCCCGCGCGCTGGCGATTGAGCCTGATTTGCTGCTCTTTGATGAGCCGACCAGCGCCCTTGACCCTGAATTGGTGCAAGATGTGCTCGCGACCATGAAGCAGCTGGCGTCTGAAGGCTGGACGATGGTGGTGGTCACGCACGAGATTAACTTTGCTCGTGACGTTGCCGACCATGTGGTCTTGATGGAAGGCGGCTACGTGGTCGAAGAGGGCAGCGCCAAGCAGCTGTTTGAAGACTCCGAGCATCCGCGTACGCAGGCGTTTTTGCAGCGTATCGATCAGAATTAGCGTTGTGCTTTTAGTTATAAAAAAAGCCCATTTAGGGCTTTTTTTATGTCTATTATTTGAGTTCCCTAGATAGTTACAGTGTAGTGTACATACTCTTATTCGTGATCGGTAGGCTATTATAGACGTTCGAAACGTAGCCTTTGTAATCATTGCTAATGATTCTTGGAGTCTGCTATCACACTCAAAGTAAAAATTTTTATCTTAAACAGGCATTTAAATAGATGGTCCATCTACTCCTACGCCACTAATTGGAGTGGGATCAAATATATACTTTCCAAATAGTAAGTTAAAACTTTCCTCTGCATCTAGAAGGTATTGCAAAATATCGTCTAACAACTCTCGAAAAGTCGTGCCATACCATGTAACTTCTGGTGTGATGATAGATAAGACTCCTATTTTAAAACTTTCTAGGTCAGAAGGTGGAGTAAGTAACGTGCCTGTATCAATTTTAGTGCTTATACTAGGTAGGTTAAACATTGCCAATATAAACGAAGATACACGGTATTTTGCACGCAACTGATCAAATAAATCCTTATTTTCTTGAGAAAGCTTGTCGTACTCTCTATCACGGTGACGATTGAATTCTTCAGTGTATTGTAAAACACGATCCGCAGCGTCCCCAACACGAGGACAGAAATATCTTGTCCACCAAGCTTCAAAGTATCGTTGCTGAAATTCTAAATAAGTTAGACCAACGATATTTGTGTTTCTCGTATACTCCTTCGCTCCAGATTGCAGCCCATGCTTAGAAATAATAAATCCAATATTGGCTCCAGTTTCATGCATAACAGTCGTAAATGAGTGTACAACAGACTGAGGAATAGATGAGCTCCAGTTTTTGCATTCTACAATATATTTGATATTGTCCAAGCTCAGTTCGTCAACAGCCAAAACATCGACATTAACGGAGCCACGAGGGGTAGATACATCTACTTCAACCTTTGACTGTAAGCCGACATTACGACATATTCTGTCTACGCCTAATTGAAGGTCTTGCCATTTATCAGGATATGGATTATCAATCATAGTATTTACCGCACCTTTTTAGTTAAGCGTACAAAGCGTTTTATCTATTTTATGTATATCGTGGTATACCTTTTAAGCTTGATATATGAACTCGATCACCAATACCCTTTTCAATAGCTACTTTTTTAACCCTCTCAATATCTGAGTCTAGTAAAAATGGTCCAAGATGAATACATTCAATCAGATCAACTATTTCAAATTTAACTTTTATACCGTACTCAGGTACTTTTGCTCCAAACTCTTCTGCTAATCGAAAAGAAATGCCTAGCCGAAACTCTTTTTCCCAATCGAAAGCTGTATGCTTATACCAAAATCGTTCTATCATACTAACTTTCAATCTTACTTTGGTAAGATCAATATATTTGATATTGCCAAAGTATAGACTTTCTTCAGCATATGCAGGATTTAATCTAAACGGTTTTATGGAATTTTTTATTTTATCTAAATTGGTTTGTATAGCTACACCTTTGCGTTCATCGGCATATAACTGCCACATGGCATCACTTTCGTATAAGGATCTATGCCAACAACTTACTTTGGTCAAACGTTTTAATTCTTCAAAAGCTTTTTCAGTACCTTCAGTTCTTGTATAGCGTGGATCTGTTTTATATTCTGGAGATACTATGGCGACAGCTCCCTCAAACTTGTCATCAAACTCACGAGCCGAAGCAAAGTACAACTCACCAGTGGTCAAGAAATCTATTAGTCTGTCTATTTTAAAATATCGCCACAATGGCTCTGTAGTATTGGGTTCATCGCCAATAAAGTTCATAATATATCCCAGTTTTTTCACACATTTTACTAAGTCATCAGCTTATACAATACGTCCATTCTACAAATTAGGACACGCCTTAATCAATCCACAAAAACCATGCTCGATCTCGTAGATTATTTTGCTGAATAAAACACACTTTTTCCGCTTGTGTCCTTGGCAGATGATTCGCATCAGCACCGCAGTTTTTTGAGCGCTGCTTTAGCCATTGGATTTGCTCTTTTTTTAGATCGCCGACCATTTCGCTACCGTAGAGTTGTCTGACTTCCTCCAGTGTCCCCTTATAGCTATCGTTTAATTTTTTATCAGAAGCTTTATATATACTGTCAATCAATGAGGCTTGCGCTGTCAGTGGCAAATACGTGGTATTTTCCACATAATCGACGGTATTATCAGCCGCCGTCCGATCGTTTTCGATCTGTATCGTGTTGTACGCTGGATCTATAAATCCTTTGATGCCTGCGCCCTCGAAGCTATACCCATGAAACCGACAGGGGCTCACGCCATCTTTACATAAGCTATGCACAGTCTTTGCAGGGTATAGTTTTACGCGGTAGGGTGACGTATAAAGATTTTGATCAGACGGTTTGGTCAGCCCCAAGCGCTGCAAGTCAGGGGCAATCAATAGCATATCGTCGCAAGTCACGCTGCCTTCTTCGCAGTCTTGGTAGAGGTTTAGACGTTGACCGTTAACGTCCATGCCCAATATAAAGTTTGTCTTTATCGGTGCAGCAGCCGAGCTGATAGAAGACGCGAGCATGACGCCAAATGATAATAAGGCGCGCTTAAATAAGCTCAATTTTTTTGAATCTGTGACAAACATAACGAACCTACGCCTGCAATAAAAAATTGCTCAGCAAACGCTTGGCGCCTTCGGTAGCAAAGGACTCAGGATGAAACTGCACGCCTTGAATTGGATAGTCTTTGTGCTTTACGCCCATGATTTCATCACCGCTCAGCGCCGATTTGTCAAAGTCCAGCGCGCCATTGTCCGCATTGGCAACGACCGAGGTAATCTGCAAGCACTCAGGCAGGGTGTCGGCTTTGACCACCAAGGAGTGATAGCGCATAATCTCCAGACCTTGCGGCAAGCCGTGATAGATGCCCGCGTCATCATGACGGATGGCAGAGACTTTGCCGTGCATCGGGATATGCGCGCGCACCACATCGCCACCGAACACGTGCGCGATGCCCTGCATACCAAGGCAAACGCCCAGCAGCGGCGTGGTCTTGCCAAGCGTCTCAATCACCTCGCCACAAATGCCAAAGTACGCAGGGTCATCAGGTGCACCAGGACCAGGGGAGATGATGATTCTATCAGGGTTGAGCGCTTGCACCTCTTCTAAGGTCAGCTCATTGTTACGCACCACTTTGACTTGCGGCTGTTTTTCTCCGTCCAACGTCTGCAAAATCTCGCCCACATATTGGTATAAATTAAAGGTAAACGAGTCGTAATTATCAATAATCAAAACATTCATGGTATACACTCTTTGTCGCATCACTGGGTAACTATAAAAATCAAGCCTGCATAAAGCTGTCGAGCACCACTTTCATCGCGGATAATTTGCGCTGAATCTCTAGGTATTCGTCTTCAGGATTGGAGTCGTAGACATTGCCGCCGCAGGTCTGCGCGTAGGCAGACTCGCCATTGATAAACAGGCTGCGAATCGGAATGGCAAAGATGCAATCGCCATTAAAATTAAACGAGCCGATAGCGCCACCATACGCGCCGCGTCCGTCTGGCTCCAGCTCGTTGATGACTTTAATCGCTTCGACTTTGGGTGCGCCTGAGAGCGTGCCTGCGGGGAAGTTGCTGGCAAGCGCGCTGAACATGTCTTCATCAGGGTGCAAGATGCCGACGATTTCAGAGGAAATGTGCTGTACGTGCGAAAAGCGCTTGATGTCCATCAAGTTACGCACCTTGACCGTACCAAACTGCGCCACGCGCCCAATGTCATTGCGATGCAAATCAACGAGCATATTGTGCTCGGCAATCTCTTTGGCATCGTTTAATAATGCCCGCGCCAGTTTGCGGTCTTCTGCCACATCGACGCCGCGCTTGGCAGTGCCTGCTAGAGGGTAGGTTTCCATCTCGCCTTGGCGCAAGCGGAACAGCAGCTCAGGCGATGCGCCCACGATGCACTGCTCGGCAAACTTCATAAAGTACATGTGCGGTGATGGGTTCACGGCGCGCAGTTTTTCATAAATGGGCATTTTGCTGCCCGTGATGCGGTATTTGGATTTAAAACCCACTTCACATTGAAAGATACGCCCTGAGATGATGTCTTCCTTGACCTGCATCACCGCTTTGGCGTGCGCCTCTTTACTCATGCCATCGCCCAAAAATGCCACGTGCGGTGCGTCATATTCTGGAATGGGCGCGCTTAGCAGCGCTTTGATAGCGTCAATGCGGTTGTCCTGCTGCGCGGTCGGGTAATAAAAATAAAAAATCTCGCCCGTCATCTTATCGAGTGTCAAGCCGTCAAGATACACGCCGAATTTAAACGGCTCAAAGTCTTCGCTCGTCTTAGCCGTTAAGCTTGGCTCAAAGAAATTCACACAATCATAGCCCAAATAACCGACCAAGCCGCCGCTTTGCTCACGCGCAATGACGTGCTGCGGCGTTATCTCGCGTAGGAGCTGATACGGGTTGTCCGTGTGATACTGCTCGGTGGTCGCCGTCTTGTTGTCCGTGATGGCAAGGGTATTGCGGTCAAGCGCGGTGATGGTCATGGCAGGGTCAAAACCAATGGCATGATGGCGAGAGATGTGGCTGTCTTCGCCCAAAGATTCGAGCAGATAGCAGGTATCAAAGGCGCTTTCGATACGCTTAAACAGTGCCAAAAAATCAATGTCTTCGGTCAGCTTAATGCGCTGCGGCTTGCTGGGTATGTCAATCAATGCGGGGCGTTCGGTAGTCGCGGTCATAAAACATCCAAAAAATAGAAAAAGAAAAAAATGTCAAATAGGACAAGAAAAATAATGATGGGTTGGTTAATCAGTCTGGCGTAGCGTATTTAGCAGCGCGCTGACGTCTTGGCTTTGTGCTGCCTTTGCCCCACGTGATACGGTGGCGATGCCCACGCCAAGCTGTTCGGCAATCTCGCGCTGGGTCACACCGCGCGCTAGTAAATCAAAAATACGGATACGATTGGCAATGTCTTGGCGCTCTTTGTCAGTCAATAAGGCATACAGCAGCGCCTCAATGTCGGCATGGTCGGTGCACTCTGCCAAATGCTGCAATAAACCTTGATACGGGTCGGTACTCATAATGATTGATTCCAAGCAAAATCGCTAAATCAAGGGACGAACCCTTATTAAGTTTCAGTATTCTAGTACACTAGAACAAACAACACAAATATAATTTGTTTGATTGTCAGTAGGCTTGTGCAGCGCTATGATACGCGTCTTTAATGATTGATAATAATTATCGTTAAGCGGTTTATGCTATAGCCATCGCGTCACGGGCGTTTGCACTGGGTATGTTAAATCGTCGATATTTTTATTTTTGAGAGTTATTGATTTTAAGGTTACCGAATCTAAAGCTACTGGGTCTGTTTCGAAGTTGTGATGTCACGCGCTATTCGTCAAGGTTGCCTTTGGTTGCACCGTTATACGGGGCTGTTTATGGCGGCGTTTTTATTTCTCGCAGGCGTAACGGGCGCGCTGCTCGCCTTTCATGATGAGCTGGACGATGCGTTTAATCACCAGCTTGCGCAGGTTGCGGTGCAAGACGCGCCCATGCTCAGCATCGCTACCTTGCATGATAAGGTGATGGTTGCCTATCCAAGCTACAGCTTTTCAAGCCTGCCCACCCACATTGATGCGGGTAAGTCGGCAGTGTTCGCTGTTGATCGATGGCGCGGCAGCGAGCGCGTCACGCCTGAGCCTGACATTGATGACGTGTATGTCAATCCCTACACAGGCGAAGTGCTGGGCGCACGCAACAAGGACACATGGGCGCTGAACAATGTCATGGCAAAAGTGTATTGGCTGCACCGCGACTTATTGCTCGGTGATACAGGCAAGCTCGTTTTGGGCATTGCTGCGCTGCTATGGACGCTTAACTGCTTTATTGGTTTTTACCTGACCTTGCCGCGTGCCATCAATAAAAAAATGGCTAAGAAAAAAGAAAAACGCGCTTCATGGCTAAAGCGCTGGCAACCTGCATGGCGTATCCGCACCAAGCGCAATTTTTTTAAGTTTAATTATGACCTGCATCATGCGTTTGGCTTGTGGCTATGGCTCATGCTGCTCGTCATCGCGTGGTCGAGCGTGGGCTTTAACCTACCGCCTGTCTATCAGCCTGTGATGCAAACGCTGGTTGGGTTTGAGCCATTCGGGTTCAGCGGGCAAGGCACACAAATAGAAACGCCAGCTATAGACCCTGATGCTGCCATTGGCACGGACTACCTCAGCCGCGCCCAAGCAAGCGATTACGCGGTTACCAAAGTCAACAGCGTCGATTATCTACAAATCAAAGCACATACTGCCGCACAGCAAGCAGGATACGAAGTACAAGGGTTTTTGGGCATGCGCTGGGCGATGGACGAGGGGCAATGGCAGCTGCGCTTTAAGACCGATGCCGATATCGGTAAACAAGGCGGCGCGTCCTCCATCTCGGTTGATGCCAAGACAGGCGAGGTGGTGCGCGTGCGCTTTGGCAGCGAGGCGGGCGCTGGTGACAAGACGGATCAGTGGTTGTCCACCCTGCACATGGGGCATATCGGGCAGGGTGCAGGTCATTTGCTGTATCAACTTTTTTTAAGTCTTATCGGTGTGGCAGTGGCGCTGCTGTCGGTGTCGGGTGTGTACTTGTGGTATAAGGGCAGGCAGGCGCGCCAAAAGTCCCAATATCAGCAGCAAAGCGCGGTTAAACTGACGCGCGAGCTGCGCTAAACCTTGATAACCGTCGTCCGCCATTTGTTATGCGCTCGCGCATATCGACGCATATAGGTGTAGATATTCATGTCTACAGCTATAGTTTTAAGATCGTTTCTTTGACGATAGCCAGTGGATAAATTGGCGTAACAGACACGTTCGCTCATCAAAAAACAAATATTTATTGATAATGGTTATCGTTTATATTACTATTAAGCCGAATTTTGCTCGCAGCTTTTGATAAAGGTATGACCGCTTTGACCAACATAACCGCGCCATCAAAAAAACTGATATTGACCACCCTAAGCTTGGTGGTGGGCGCGCATCTGCTGACAGGGGGCGTACTCTCGAGCATTGCGCCGCCGATACCGCCACAGCCTGTGCAACCTGAGGCAAAGCCGATTGAGATCGAAATGATAACGCTCGCGCCAGTTGAAGAAGAAAAAGAACCTGAGCCTGAAGTTATCAAGCAAAAAGAAACCGAACCTGAAATGCGCCGCGCCTCTGCGCCCAAAGTGGTCAAAAAGCCGCCAACCAGCACCAAGCAAGCACCAAAGCCAAGACCAAAAACGCAAACACAGCAGCAATCAACCGCAAAAAAATATCAGCCGCCTAAAAAGGTAGACGAAACGCAGCGAGCGACCACAACCAATACACCAACGCCGCAGCCCACGACGACGATCAATAATACGCAAACGATTACTGCTAAGGATAATAATAGTGGCTACACAGCGCCTGCACCTGCCACAGATAAGGGCACGATTGCGGCTACCAGTACCGCTGAATCGCAAGCACAGCGCATAGAGAGAGAAAGAAAAGAAAGAGAGGCAGAAGAGGAAAGAAAAAGACAACAAGTCATTCAAGACCAAAAAGACCACCTTGCTGCTGAAGCTATTGCCAAAGCCAAAAAAGATGCCGAAGCCGCTGCTCGAGAAAAAGCGGCAAGGGACGCGGCTGCTAACCAAGGTCCTGTAGCACTTAGTGCTGGTGAAGCCAGCTGGCGCTCCCCACCAAGACTGGGTGGTATTTTGGATGCAGGGACTACAGTAACAGCGTTCCTTACAGTTGATAACAAGGGCAACGTTACTAAAGTTTCGGTTAGTGGTATTGATAACAGAAAACTTAAAAGGGCTGTAGAGCAAAATATCAGACGAGCCAAGCTTAATCCGTTTATAAGAAATGGCGTCTCTGTCGCAGGAACGGTCACACTGCCCATCAGAGTTGAGGGATAAACCGCGCCTATTTTTATTCTCTAGTTTATATTTATATCGATTCACACAAGCACCACCCCAGCCGCGTAGGCTGGATAACACCTAAAAAGGACATGACCATGGATTTTGCAAGCTATTGGCAATACAGCGATGCCATTACCAAAGGCCTATTTTTTATTTTGCTGCTCTTGTCGCTATTGTCGTGGGTGACGGGTGTGGTGCGTGTGCTACACAGCCGCAAGTTGAGCCGCAGCGTGAGTGCAGATTTGCGCCAGCATATTCAAACCAAGCTGCCTGAGGTCAAGACCAGCAGCGAGTCCACGCGCCGTGTGGTCATTGAGCAAGCATTACTACAAAACATCGGACGCTATCGTTATGCCAGTGAGCGCGGTCTGCCTATTCTAGGGACGACCGCCGCGATTGCGCCATTCATTGGTCTGTTCGGCACAGTATGGGGCATCTTTCATGCGCTGCATAATATCGGCACGACAGGGCAGGCGGGACTTGCGCAAGTAGCCGCCCCTGTGGGTGAGGCGCTGATTATGACAGGCTTTGGTATTGCAGTGGCGATTCCTGCCGTGGTGTTTTACAACGTCACTGTGCGCATCAACCGCCGCGTGATGCACCATGCCAATGACACCGCACACGATTTGCTGGCACGCGCCATGACGGACGGCACAGCGGGCGCAAATCAAACGGTGAAAGCGCCCGCGCACGTACAGACCGACGCGCACAGCGCCGCCTACAGCACCTCAGCGAACGCGCGCTCATAACCGTACCCTATCACGCCTCGTACAGGCAAGTTTTTTTACGACCAATAAAGGCAAGAGTATTATGGCATTTCAACTCGGTGACGACGATGCCCAAGGCATGAATGAGATGAACCTCATTCCGCTGATTGACATTATGCTGGTGTTGATGATTATCTTTTTATTGACCGCCACGGTACTGAACCCGACCGTACCGCTGGAGCTGCCAAAGACCGCAGCGACCGTCAATGAACAGCCGCCTGAAGTTATCCAAATCAGTATTGATAAAGACGCGGGTATCTTTTGGGACAGCGACCCCATTGACCTTGAGACCCTAAACGCTCGCCTAAAGACCGCCGCCGCCAGTGGTAAAGACCCCAGCATCCAGCTGCGCGCGGACAAAGACAGCCGCTACGATACGGTGGCGCAAGTGCTCGCCTCAGCCAGTCAAGCAGGGCTAAGCAAAATCGCCTTTGTGAACGAATAAAGCGCTCGATAAGCAACGAAGCGCACAACGATAACGATAAAAAACAACAATAAATCTGCTTCTAACCTCGTTTGGGTGACCATACGGGGTTTTGTTTTGCGCGTCTGCGGTTATAATGGCAGCGCTTTGGCTGGGGATTTTGCTGACAAAGCCCATCGCGCCCTTGATTTTTTGTATTTTGTGCGCATTATGGATAGTTGGCGTTATTTTTCTGGCTCTTTGACATCACTGGGGTTGAGTTATTATGGGCATGTGGATTGGTATTTTGATTGTGCTGTTTGTGCTGGGCAGTATGATGGCGCTCAAACCGAGCGGCATTGACCAGCGTTTGGACAAGCTGCGTATGACCGCACGCCGCCTACAGTTGAACCCTAAGTTGATTGCCTGCCCCGACTGGGTGCGCGGCAAAGATGGTGAATATGCTCGCGGTATGATGGGTCAATACGGTTTGGTGTTAGAAGGCATCAAGCTGCCGCACGCCCGCTATCAAGCGGTGGATGGGCAGTGGCGCGCAGACCATCATCAAGACGTGCCCGCTGATTTTACTTTAGACAAAGCACCGATTGATTTGCCGCCGACCATCGCTCCTTTTGCAAAAGGGCTGCTGATTAAAGCCAACAGCATCGTATTGTACTGGGAGGACATCGCTTATGTGCGCCCTGCGAGCAACCCCAGCTACAACACGAGTGCCATTGAGCCAGATTTAATCGCCTTAAAAGAACAGCTGCAGACATGGGCGATGCAAATGCAGCGCTAAATGAAACCCATGAGGCATTTACCAAACGTACGTGCCTTTTTACCGTGGTTACTGTTGACAGTCCAACTCTTAGCAGTGTAACGTCCTAGTAAGGTACAGCCGCCACAGCGTTACGCTTTAGATGGCTACCGCAGTACTAGACCCTTATTTATCCTTTATCTGTTTATTATGGTGTCGTCACATATGGCAAAACCCAAAAGCACAGCCAGCCCCGCTGCCGATGATGGCAGTCACGGCAAATCCTTAGTCATCGTCGAGTCGCCTGCCAAGGCGAAGACCATCAATAAATATTTGGGCAACGATTATATCGTGCGCTCAAGTATTGGGCATGTGCGCGATTTGCCTGTCAGTGCCAATAAAGGCGGCAAAAAAGGGACGAGCAGCAAAAAAGACGACAACTTAAGTAAAGAAGAAAAAGCCCAACAAGCCCTTGTTCGCCGTATGGGCGTTGACCCTGAACACGGCTGGGCGGCGGTCTATGAAGTGCTGCCCAACAAAACCAAAGTGATTAAAGAGCTAAAAGCCCTCGCCAAAGACGCTGATAAAATCTATCTGGCGACCGATATGGACAGAGAGGGAGAGGCGATTGCTTGGCATTTAAAAGAAGTCATCGGCGGCGCGGACAGCAAATATCAGCGCGTGGTATTTAACGAGATTACCAAATCGGCGATTCAAAACGCCTTTAAACAACCTGCCAAGCTCGATATTGACCGTGTGAATGCGCAGCAAGCGCGCCGTTTTTTAGACCGCGTGGTGGGCTTTATGGTCTCGCCTTTATTGTGGCAAAAAATCGCCCGTGGTCTGTCCGCAGGTCGCGTGCAGTCGGTCGCCATGCGTCTGGTCGTCGAGCGTGAGCACGAGATTCGCGCCTTTATTCCTGAAGAATACTGGCAAATCCATGCCGACACGCACCCAAAAGGCGGCAAAAAAGACGCCGACAGCATCCGCCTAGAAGCGCTCAAGCAAGACGGCAAAACCCTAAAGCTCGGCAACAAAGCACAGACCGATGCGGTACTCGACATCTTAAAGCCCGCCGATTATGTGGTTAAAGCGCGTGAAGAAAAGCCGACCCAGTCGCGTCCGAGCGCGCCGTTTATCACCTCAACCTTGCAGCAAGCGGCAAGCACGCGCCTTGGCTTTTCGGTCAAAAAGACCATGATTCTCGCGCAGCGCTTGTATGAAGCGGGTCACATCACCTATATGCGTACCGACTCGACGTTCTTGTCGGGCGATGCGTTGGGTGCGGTGCGTGAACATATTGAGAGCAATTATGGCAAAAACTATTTGCCAGAAAAGCCCAATTTTTATGGCAATAAGCAAAACGCCCAAGAAGCGCACGAAGCGATTCGCCCCTCTAACGTCAATATGAAATCGGCGCAATTAAAGGGCGTGGAGCGAGATGCAGCGCGTCTGTACGAGCTGATTTGGCGTCAATTTGTCGCCTGCCAAATGCCGCCTGCCAAATACCTATCGGTCAATCTGATTGTCGGCGCGGGCAATGTCGAGCTAAAAGCACGCGGTCGCACCATGACCTTTGATGGTTACACCAAAGTGCTGTCGCCTGCCAAAGTAGACGACACCTTATTGCCTGATGTCAAAGAAGGCGACGTGCTGGTACTTGATAAGCTCGACCCCAGCCAGCACTTTACCAAGCCGCCACCACGCTACACTGAAGCGAGCCTCGTTAAGGAGCTGGAGAAAAAAGGCATAGGTCGCCCATCGACCTATGCCTCTATCATCTCCACCATTCAAGAGCGCGGCTACGTCAAGCTTGATAACAAGCGCCTGTTCGCTGAAAAAATGGGCGACATCGTCACCGACCGCTTGACCGAAAGCTTCCCCGATTTGATGGACTACACCTTTACCGCCGCGCTTGAAGACAAGCTCGATCACGTTGCCGAGGGCGAGCAGGACTGGAAAGATGTCTTAGACAACTTTTATACCGATTTTAAAATCAAGCTGGAGCACGCCAAAGACAAAGACGGCATGCGCCCGAACGACCCAACGGACGTGCCTGACGTGCATTGCGATTTGTGTGACCGTCCGATGCAGCTGCGTACAGGCTCAACAGGTGTTTTCCTTGGCTGTACAGGCTATAACCTGCCGCCAAAAGAGCGCTGCAAAGGCACAAAAAATCTGATGCCCGTCGAAGCCTTTGCCAGCCTAGACGATGCTGACAGCGACGAGACTGCCGAAGTCAAAGACTTGATGGAGAAAAAACGCTGTCCAAAATGTGGCACGGCAATGGACGGTTATATCGTCGATGGCGGCTTAAAGCTGCATATTTGTGGTAGCAATCCTGACTGTGATGGCTATATCTTAGAAGAAGGCAAGTTTGAAGTACCAGGTTCTGATGCGCCGACCATCGACTGTGACAAATGTGACGGACAAATGGAGCTAAAGACTGGACGCTTTGGACCTTACTTTGCTTGCCAAAAATGCGACAACACGCGCAAAGTACTAAAGAACGGCGAGCCAGCGCCACCGCGTATGGAGCCTATCGACATGCCTGAGCTCAAATCAACCAAGCATGACGATCACTTTATCTTACGTGAAGGCGCAGCGGGCATGTTCCTTGCAGCATCGAAGTTCCCTAAAGTGCGCGAGACGCGTCCGCCAAAGCTTGCCGAGCTGCGCCCGATTAAGGAGAAGATGGAAGACAAGTTCCATTATCTGTTCGAAGCGCCTGACGAAGATCCTGATGGCAACCCAACCATCTTGCGTTGGTCGCGTAAGAAAAAAGAGCAGTATGTTGGCTCAGAGAAAAACGGCAAAGCCACACGCTGGGGTGTGTATTGGCGCAAAGGCGAGTGGGTAGAGGAATAACCCATGCGCCCCATAAGTACCAAGCAGTGCTTATGGGTTTGCTTAGGGCGTGTCTTCATTTCAAACGCTTATGGCTAAATGGGCTAAAAAGGACTAAATCTTTGGCAAACGGTGTCAAATAGCTGGTCAATATCTTGATATTATCTGCGCTATTTTCCTTGTTTGCCTGCGATTTATCTCATTTTTATCACCATTTTTGAAATGAAGACACGCCCTAATATAAAAGACGCTGTAATAAAAAAACCTCTTTATCATAAAGAGGTTTTTTTGTGCTTATCATTTATCGATAACTGGTATTTACATCACTTCGCTGATGATACCGCAAGCAATACGGTCACCTGATGCGCCTGAGGGCTGACTCATATAGTCATCAGCGCCCGCATGAACGATAAAGGCGCGGCGGTTGACGCTATAATCGCCTGCTTGAGTCGCGGTGATTTTCTTATTCACAAAGTTAATCGTAGCGACACCATTGGCATCGGCAGTAATGTTCGGTAGGTCACCTGCATGACCCATCATGTCATTTGGGTTCGAGTGTGGGTAGCCATTTGGATTAAAGTGTCCGCCTGCGCCTTTACCCATCATGTCACAGCTGCCTGTCTCGTGGATATGTATCGCCACGGTCTGACCTGCTGGCAGGTGGTGCAATTTACCATATACCTGTACGCCACCATCGACAGGGCGCAAATAGACTTGTCCGACTTCTTGCTGGGTGCCGTCAGTGGCTTTAAGCACAGATTTTAGGGCAGGCTGGTTTAGCGGGTTGCCTGTTTTGAGTTGTCCTTGCGTACTTTGGCACCCTGTTACGGCGAGGGCTGAACTGCAAAGCAAAGCACTGGCAAGCATCATCTTTTTCATAAGAATGTCCTTTTCATTGTTATTGATAGGTTATTGCTATTTATTGTTTATAAATAATCACAAAACCCAGTATAGCCAAGCTACCTTCTACATTATTCACCAATCGCGCAACAATCGGTTAATAAATGTAAAACATGTTGGGCGTTGATGGTATGCGCTATTGGCGCTTATCAGTGTTGATCAATGCGCGGCGTGTTTTGCCATACCAAGGTTTCGCCTGTCGCCATAGTTTGCTGTAGGTTATAACGCGGGTAATCGCTTACCGTATCGCTGCTATCATCCTGCGTTGGTGGTTGATGGCTGAGCGTCAGCATGCTGCTGCTGTTACTCATCATCGTAAATAAGCGGGTTTCAATACGGTCGCTGGTTGCACCGCAGCTCATGGCGGTTTGGGTGATTCGCCCAAGCACGAGCATGTTGTTTTCCATCAAAAAATAGCGTGCAAAAATGTAATTACAGTTTTTGTCAAAGGTCATCAGCGAATTTGGCGTATCACCATCAAAACCAAAAGCAATGGGATGCTTGGGGTGATAAAAGTCGCTAATCGGTTCTTTATCAATGTTGCCTTGAGCATCATACTGCTGACGTACCGCGCTGACCAAATGCCAATCAAAACGCGCTAATAGCTCAGGACTCAGCGGCAGCCCTGTGGTTTTAGGCAGCGTTTTTGCTGCCCCGGTAAAGACAAACTGATCGCCATTATTTAGAATAATCGCCAAGCGCTTGGGCGCGGCAGGGGCGTTACCATTGGTCTTTGGCGCGGCATTGACCGTTAGTAATTCAAGGCGAAAGGGGCGCTCAGTCATAGGCTGCAACAGTATATGCATCGAGGGCGCTTGGGCAGTGCTGCCTGCTGCGCAAGATGCTGGCTGCTCCGTCATGCTGCCTTGATAACCAAAGCTCGATACCACCGTATTGGGTCGCAGCATCACGGCGCTATGCGCGCAGCCTTGATAAAAATTCAGCCGATCAGGCGCAACATCGAGCCGAATGCCATCGGTCAGCTTAGCGGTGACAGGTTGACCATC
The DNA here is from genome assembly GCF_904846035.1 of Psychrobacter aestuarii. Taxonomy (GTDB): domain Bacteria; phylum Pseudomonadota; class Gammaproteobacteria; order Pseudomonadales; family Moraxellaceae; genus Psychrobacter; species Psychrobacter aestuarii. The sequence continues at coordinate 841,215 of NZ_CAJGYT010000001.1, read as the reverse complement.
GCCGCGTTTGACCTCGGAGAGCTGCCAATGATAATGGCTGCTCCATGGTATGACTTGGCTACTTTCAATCTCGGTTTGGTCGACCATAGCGGCTTGAGCTTGGGTCGGTAGAGCGGGCGGTGTTTTCGTATTTACAGACGGCGCATTATCCATCGACTGACAGCCTGATAATGCAAACGTGGCACAAAATAATACGCTGGCAAGTAGGGACGTTTTCATAAATATCCTTGTTTACTCATCGTCGTTATTATCGGCGGGTGAATTGAATACTTTTTTTGGTATGTTTTGCCATAGTAAGGTTTCGCCTGTTCCTACCTGCTGTGTGAGCACGTAGTTTGGCGCGGCTGTACCAGTACTATCTGCGTAGGTTAAGGTCAACTGGCTGCGACCCACCATGCGGCGCATACGTGATTCCATATCATCTATTGCGTCACTACAACTCATCATGGTAGAAGGAAAGCCGCCCATGAGTAAGGTTTGATTGGTAGACAAGGCATACGGACCGCCAATACCATTGCAGCCAGTAGAGATGCCAAAGCTTTGACCATAAATGCCTGACTCCCAACCATTTTTTTGGTCATTGTCATCGCCTTCATAACCATCTAAATTAAAAGACATTGTGATGGGGTGTTCTGTTTGGGTAAATTCGCTCAGCGTTGCGCCCGCTGCATCCGTCACTTGTATCAGCTGCCAGTGGTAATCCTCGAGTATGTCATTGGTAAGTGGGATACCTGCCACTGCTTTTTCGGGCTTTGGCGTGCCTGTAAATACAAGGGTTTTGCCTTCATTGGTCTTTAGTGCCAGCTGCTTTGCGCTGCGTTTACCCGTACCAGCGGACTGAGTGGCTATAGGCTCAAAAGTAAATTCGGTACTGGTGTACTCCTCAAAGGTCGTGTTCAATAAATCTGCCGTATCGCTTGGAATGAATATATTGTCATGCCCGTCTTTAATGGTTGCTTGATATATTGCCGTACAGTCAGCAGCGGTTTGGGTTGATTTTTGTGTGTCTGTTAAATCAGCGCCTTTATAGGGATAGGGCAGCGGCATCCACATATAAAAAGATACGTGGTATTGATAGCAGTCATCATCAAAGGTCAATGCGTCAGGACGGACGTTCATTGTCAGCGGTGGCTGTGGATTGACGGCTATCAGCTTGCCTTTATCATTACTGACCTGTGTCAACTGCCAGTTATAGCTTGTAGCGGTCTGAAACAGTCTGGGCTTAAGTGTAGTCTCTGACCAGTCGCTATCGATAGGGCTGGTCGTTGTAGGCGTGGTCGCGCCTGTCATCGACTGACACCCTGATAGTGTAAACGTGGTACACAATACCGCGCTGGCAAGTAGGGACGTTTTCATAAATATCCTTGTTTACTTATTGTCGTTATTATCGGCGGGTGTGTTGAGCGCTTTTTTGGGCACGTTTTGCCATAGTAGGGTTTCGCCTGTTGTCATGGTTTGCAGCAGGTTATAACGCGGGTAGTCGTCTGCGCTGCTGTTTTTATGATGCTGTGTTTTTGATTGATAGCTCAGCGTCAGTGTGCTGGTGCTACTGCGCATAAAGTTAAATAGCGCGGTTTCGATCCTATTGCCTGTTGTGCCGCAGCCCATCATCGTACTGATAATCATGCCAACTTCTAGTGTGTTGTCTTTTGACAAAACATAAGGCGCACTAGAGGCATTGCAATTCGAGCTAAAGTAAATAGATTCGTTTTTAGATTGATTAAAGACTTCGAATGAAACGGGACGATCAGGATCATAAGAGATCTCGAATGAAATGGGATAATCAGGATGATAAAAATCACTGATGGGCTCCCTATCTGTGAGCTTCCCTTGCGCGTCATAGTGATTGGCAACCGCGCTGTCTAAATGCCACTCATAACGCGCTAACAGCTCAGGGCTTACAGATAGCGTCGTGGGTGTCGATAGTGTCTTATCGTTCGCAGGCGGCGCATTGTTCATCGTCTGGCAGCCAAACAAAGAGACAGCGAACAGGCTGGCGGCAGCATAATTAAAATAGCGAGATATGGTCATAACCTACCTATTAAAATAAACATTTGTTTAAATAATAACAGAAGCAGCCAATATCTTTGTCTGGATTTTGCTAATTGGTTTTTTATGAATAGCTAAAAAGTGACTCAATTAACGAAAAACGGTATAAACAAAAAGGGCATCAACAAAACAGCGCGCATAAAAAAAGCCGCCCACATTAGGACGGCTTTTTTAACAATAGTTAATAACTAACGGTTAAGCAAAAATTAGCTGTGCAAGGTCTTTTTCGCGGTTTTATCCACGGTGACTTTGGCAGGTTTTAGCGGGGTGGGCATACGCACCAGCGCCACTTGTAATACCTCATCAATGGTCGAGACGGGCTGAATCTTAAGACCCTCTTTGACATTGTCAGGAATGTCAGCAAGGTCGCGCTCATTGCTGGCAGGAATCAATACGTGCTTGATGCCGCCGCGATGCGCTGCCAAGAGTTTTTCTTTTAGGCCGCCAATACGCAGGATTTTACCGCGTAGGGTGACTTCGCCTGTCATCGCCACGTCTGGACGAATCGGGATGCCTGTCATTGCTGAGACCAGCGCGGTGGTCAGTGCGCCACCTGCAGACGGACCGTCTTTTGGCGTTGCGCCCTCAGGCATGTGTACGTGGATATCGGTGGTTTTGACCGTTTCATAATCAATGCCCAGACTGTCACCACGTGCGCGCACCACACTCATCGCAGCGCGGATAGATTCTTTCATCACATCACCGAGTGAGCCTGTATAGACCAGCTCGCCTTTGCCTTTCATGCCGACCGCTTCGATGGTCAATAGCTCACCACCGACTTGCGTCCACGCCAGACCCGTGATGCGTCCGACTTCAGGGCTTTCTTCTGCCAGACCGTAGTCAAACTGATGGACGCCAAGGTAATCAGAAACATTGTCCGCATCAACGACCACAAGGTCACGCTCAGCCTTTTTCGGCGCGCGTGAGCCGTGCGCTTCGACCGAGCCGCGTACCACTTTGCGGCAGATTTTGTTGACTTCGCGCTCAAGGTTACGCACACCAGCTTCACGGGTGTAGCTGCGTACGATGCTGTGTAGCGCGGCTTCGACAATCTCAATCTCGCCTTCTTTTAAGCCGTTTTGCTTAATGGCTTTGGGCACAAGGTAACGCTGAGCGATATTGACTTTTTCTTCCTCGGTGTAGCCAGGCAGACGGATGACTTCCATACGGTCAAGCAGCGCAGGCGGAATGTCCATGCTGTTGGCAGTACAGATAAACATCACTTGCGATAAGTCCAAGTCCATATCGAGGTAATGGTCGTTAAAGCTGTCGTTCTGCGATGGGTCGAGCACTTCTAGCAATGCCGACGCTGGGTCGCCACGGAAGTCTTGCGCCATTTTGTCCACTTCATCGAGTAAGAAGAGTGGGTTTTTGACTTCGACTTTGGCAAGCGACTGCACGATTTTGCCGGGCATCGCGCCGATGTAAGTACGGCGATGACCACGAATCTCGGCTTCATCACGCACGCCGCCAAGTGCCATACGCACAAACTTACGACCTGTGGCGCGGGCGATAGATTCACCCAGTGAAGTTTTACCGACACCTGGAGGACCGACGAGACACAAGATAGGACCGCGCAGCTTTTTCACGCGCGATTGTACCGCGAGGTATTCCAAGATGCGGTCTTTAACATCTTTTAAGCCGTAATGGTCTTCATCCAAGGTCGCTTGCGCTTTATCAAGGTTGATAGACACTTTGGTCGTGGCATTCCACGGGGTGTCCAAAATCCACTCGATATAGTTGCGCACGACTGATGATTCAGATGAGGCAGGCGGCATCATTTTGAGCTTTTTAAACTCTTGCTCCGCTTTTTTGCGCACGTCTTCTGGCAAGTCGGCTTCGTCTAAGCGCTGCTCTAACTCGCCGATATCGTCATCGGCATCAAACGCGCCGTTGCCCATTTCAGAAAGCTCATTTTTGATGGCTTTCATTTTTTCGTTTAAGAAATACTCGCGCTGATTGTCTTCCATCTGCTGACGTACGGCGTCTTGGATTTCTTGCTCGATGTTTTGTTCCGCGCTTTGCTTCACCAAATATTCAGTCAAGGTGTTGATGTGCGCTTTTAAATCGTCGTGCTCTAGGAACGATTGCTTGATGTCCAAGTCCATCGAGACGCGCGTTGAGATGAAGTACACCAGCTCAAGCAAGTCATCAATGCGTTTGGCAACACGTACCAGCTCGCGTGAGTTGCGCAGACGCGCATCGGCATAGCTTTCGAACAAGCTCACGAGTGCATTTAGCGTGTTTTTTTGCTGCGCTTCGTCCATATCGCTGACGATGTCCGCACGCGTGAAGTTCGCCATCAGCACCTCATCGTGCGCTTCTAGGCTGTCTACGTGGGCGCGGTATTGCCCTTCGATAAGGACTTTGATGCAATTTTCATCGCTGTCATGCGGCATGGTGCTGACAATGCGGCAAACGGTGCCGTATTGATACAGATTGTCTTGGTCAATCTCTTCGGTCAGTGAGTCTTTTTGTGCAACGACCAGTACTTTATCGCCATATTCGGCTTGTGCCAGCTCGACCGCTTTTACGGAAGGCGCACGACCGACAAACAGCGCAATCTGCATGTGCGGATAGACCACCACATCACGGAGCGCAAGCAGTGGCAAGTAGGTCTCTGGCGTGTCGTTTTGGGTATCGGTCACGCTGCTGTCATCAGTGTGCGTGTCGATGTCAATGTCGATGTTTTCTGGTTCGATTTTATGTTCAGTCATATATTTTTCCTCGTTCACCAGACTTGCAAAGTCAAGTTCGTGGTTCATGTCTAAATAAATGGTGTTGTTATCAAAAATTGCAAGGTTGTGACATTTTTAGAAGTTAGGAAAAGCGGTAGGGTCAAAGGGGGCAATAAGTCCAGCAAATACAGCAAATTGTATCGTTACGTCTAAATGAAAAGAGATGTCTTAAGGATTTCACTCAATTAAAGGGTATTTTTCTTGCTTGCTGTGACTACGTCTTTTGATGCGGCAAAAAACACCCTTTAATCTTTCTTTGTCTCTTTTATACGTGATTAGTAATAACATCGGCGTCCGCCTGTGCGCCTGTCTCCATCATAAAACGCGCGCGTCACGCTTGTGTAGATGGTGTATGCCGTTTAAGCATAGGTTTTGTAGCCAAAATCAGGTACACTGGCGCGCATTTGTGCCAGAGGCGGGCGAGCTTTTGGCGCAGTACATTCATATATGCATTTTAATGCGCGGTATTGCAATCTAAGGGGCAAGATATGGCAATCAATGCGGTGCTGCTGGCGGTGGTGATTATGCTGGGGCTGTCACTGGCGCGGGTACACGTGGTGTTAAGTTTGTTAATCGGGGCGCTGACAGGCGGTCTGGTGGCGGGACTTGGGGTGACAGATACGCTGGCGGCGTTTCAAGAGGGCATCCGTAATGGCGCAGAGATTGCGCTGTCATACGCGCTGCTCGGTGCGTTCGCAGTAGCGATTGCGCATTCAGGCTTGCCGCAGTCGCTCGCGAGCAAGGTCATCGGACGTATTGAAAAAGGCGGCGCGGGGCTGATGGTCAAATACGGGCTGTTTGCAGGTCTGGTGCTGATGAGCTGCTTTAGTCAAAATCTGATTCCCATTCATATCGCTTTTATCCCGCTGCTCGTGCCGCCACTGCTGCTCGCGTTTAACCGCATGCAGATTGACCGCCGACTGGTCGCGTGTCTGATTACCTTTGGTCTGGTGACCACCTATATGTTTATTCCCTATGGGTTTGGCGACATTTACTTAAACCAAATCATGCTCAAAAACGTCGGCGAAGCGGGTGTTGATGTCAGCGGTATTTCGGTCACGCACGCGATGGCGATTCCTGCGCTGGGTATGCTGCTGGGCTTAATCGTCGCGGTGTTCTTTAGCTACCGTAAGCCCAGACATTATGAGCAGCTGAGCATTGATAAGACGGCACGTGATGCCGTGGTCGAGGGCGATGCGCTCAGCCAAGCGGCGGTGTCTGCGGGCAACCAAAGCACCATGAAGACCCTCGTGGCGCTGGCGGCGATTGTCACCGCATTCGTGGTGCAGCTGTATACCGACTCGCTGCTCTTAGGCTCGATGTTTGGTTTTGGCGTATTTATGGCGACGGGCGTGGTCAAATGGCGCGAAGCCGATACCGTGTTTAATGACGGCATCAAGCTGATGGCGATGATTGGCTTTATTATGATTACTGCGCAGGGCTTTGCTGAGGTCATGAAAGCCACCGAGCAAATCCAGCCGCTGGTTGATGGTGCGGCAGCGATGTTCGCAGGCAATCAAGCGATGGCGGCATTTATTATGCTACTTATCGGTTTGATTGTGACCATGGGTATTGGCTCGTCATTCTCGACCATTCCGATTTTGGCGGCGATTTATGTGCCATTGTGCTTGTCGCTTGGCTTTTCACCGCTTGCGACTGTGGCGATTATCGGTACGGCGGGCGCGCTTGGCGATGCGGGTTCGCCTGCGTCCGATTCGACACTGGGTCCCACATCGGGTCTGAACATTGATGGACAGCACGACCACATCAAAGACAGTGTGATACCGACCTTTATCCATTACAACATCCCGCTATTGGCGTTTGGTTGGATTGCTGCGATGGTGTTGTAAGGTTTTTTTGCTAAAAAATCTTTTGCATAATAAAAGCGCCGCTGCTCGTGATAAGAGTAGCGGCGCTTTTTTTGCCTTGTGTTATTGGTTTAGTCTTTATCCAAGCCATCACCCAGCTCACCCTCATCAAACTCTTGCATTTCACCTTGCAAATGGCTGATAAACGCATCACTCTCCGCCAGCAGTTCCGTGAGCCGTGCCTCATTAATCACGCTGCCCAAAAAATCAGCGCTAAACGGCTGCTCTTGGCTGTAGTAGCGCAGCTCGCGCATGTCCTCATTGCCCGATAGCGCTTGTAAATGCTGCTCGACATGCTCGGCGCTGGTGGTATTGTCATTATCCGATTTTTCGTTTGGCAAGGCGGTATGATCGGCGTCTTTGTTTGGCATGGCGGTGTCCTTATTGTTGTTTGATGTTAAGTTGACAACTTTTATTATAAAAACCAATGTACCCCACTTGGCGTAATCAAACCATCCAGCGGCACATCCCAAGGCTGGCGCTGCAAACGCGCAACCAACTGGAAGTCGTAACACCAGCCAATCACCAGCGGCTTACCGCTTCCGCCGGGCTGACGATAGGCGAGGGTGCGGTCATAGTAGCCGCCGCCCATGCCCATACGGTTACCCGCCTTATCTGCTGCGACCAGCGGACAAATCAGCACATCAAGCGCCTGCGCCCACAGTAGATGACTTGGCTGTGGCTGCTGCATCCCAAGCGCGTGTTTGCGCGTGCGTGCGGTCAAGAGCGTATGCTGAGACAGTGGCGCAAAGCGTAAGCGCTTATCAGTTGCTCCAAGGCTGCCAACGATGGGCAGATACGCCTGATAGCCGTGCTTAATGCACCATGTGGCGATGGGCTGCGTCGGCATTTCGCCAAAACCATCGTAATACAACCCAACCTTGGCATGACGGGGCAAGCGCCTGCTGAGCGCGTTTAAGTGACGGCTGGCGTGGGTGGCGGCTTGCTGTCTTCTTTGTTTGCTCAACGCACGGCGCTGGCGGGTGAAATGTCGCCGTGGTAGCTGGCTGGGCGTGGTTGCCTGCGCGTCCGTGCTGCCTGCTGCGGCGCTCGATTTTGGCATCAGTTATCCCCTAGACGATGAGAAATTTGCGATAAGTCATGCTATCATAACCGCGCTTTACCTCCTATTTTGCAAAATGCAACCGAGCGTGCATTTTTTACGGACAACCATATAAAGAGGACCGTTATGTCGACACAAGATCAGGCAACCCGTACCGAAAAAGACACCATGGGTAACGTGGCTGTACCAAATGACGCCTACTGGGGCGCACAGACCCAGCGCAGCCGCGAAAACTTCAAAATCGGTGGCGAGACCCTGCCACGCCCGATGATTGAAGCGATGGCACTGGTCAAAAAAGCCGCCGCCATCACCAATGCCAGCCTAGAGCGTATCGACGCTGACAAGCGTGACCTTATTGTCCAAGCTGCGGACGAAGTCATCAACGGCGGTCTGACTGACCAGTTCCCACTTGTCGTATGGCAAACAGGTTCAGGCACGCAGTCAAACATGAACATGAACGAAGTGCTTGCAAACCGTGCCAACGAAATCGCAGGCTCTGAGCGCGGCAGCTACCAGCCTATCCACCCAAATGACCACGTCAACCACGCCCAGTCTACCAACGACAGCTTCCCAACCGCGATTCGTGTTGCGGCAGCGCGTGAAATCAACGGTCTATTGATTCCAGCGGTAAAAGCCCTGCGTGAGACGCTAAACCAAAAAGCCGAAGCCTTTGCTGATATCGTAAAAATCGGTCGTACCCATTTACAAGACGCCACCCCATTGACCCTAGGTCAAGAGTTCAGCGGCTACGTCAGCCAGCTTGATCACGCGCTGGTACGCATCGACAACGCCCTACAAGGCTTGTATGAATTGCCACTAGGCGGTACTGCGGTCGGTACAGGTCTAAACGCCCACCCAGACTACGCGGTAACGGCTGCTAACCAGTTGGCTGAATTGACGGGCTTGCCATTTGTGACTGCACCCAACAAATTCGAAGCGCTTGCCGCCCGTGATGCCGAAGTATTCGCCTCAGGCGCCCTAAAAACCCTCGCTGCCAGTCTAAACAAAATTGCTAACGACGTACGCTGGCTTGCCTCTGGTCCACGTTGTGGTCTTGGCGAATTGACCATTCCTGAAAATGAGCCAGGCTCATCAATCATGCCAGGTAAAGTCAACCCAACGCAGTCAGAAGCCATGACCATGGTTGTCGCGCAAGTACTCGGTAACGACACTACCATCAACGTCGCTGGCGCGTCAGGCAACTTTGAGTTGAACGTATTCAAGCCTGTGATTGCTTACAACCTATTGCAATCTATCAAACTGCTTGGCGATGCGTGCAACAGCTTTAACGACAACTGCGCGGTTGGTATTGAGCCAGTAAAAGACAAAATCGACGATTTCTTGCACAACTCATTGATGCTGGTCACGGCGCTAAACCGTCACGTAGGCTATGAAAATGCCGCGAAAATCGCAAAAACTGCGTACAAAGAAAACAAAACTTTGAAGCAAGTTGCGGTTGAGCTGGACTTGATGACCGAAGCACAGTTTGACGAGTGGGTTATTCCAGCGGATATGGTACATCCTAAGTAAGACACTATGACTCAGTTGTAGATTGACTGAATATAAAATAAAAAGCCCTGCCATTTGGTGGGGTTTTTTATTGGGTTTAGCAAAGTTGCTTTTTTGTTTAACGAATGTCTGGTAGTGCTAAAATTATGGAAGATTGACCTGCATAACCATGTAAAAAACAAAGCAAAAAAGGACACTATATGCGACTAAAAAATAAAATCGCACTAATCACTGGCGCGGCGCAAGGTATCGGGCAAGCGATTGCTGAACTGTTTGCCAGCGAGGGCGCGACCGTGATTGTCAGCGACATTAATGATGACAAAGGTGAGCAAGTCTGCCGTGACATTAACGCCAAATATGCCAACAATAAGGGCACGCAAATGGCGCGTTACATCCATCTAGACGTTGGGATTGAGGCGGACTGGGCAGCGGCACAGCAGACGATTAAAGCGGCATATCAAGGCTTGGATATCGTGGTTAATAACGCGGGCATCACAGGATTTTTGGAAACCACAGGCGCGCACGACCCTGAGCATCTGGACATGCAAAGCTGGCACAAAGTCCACCAAACCAACCTAGACGGCGTGGCGCTGGGCTGCAAAACTGCTATCGCGCTGATGAAAATGCGCTCACTTGACCAGCGGCACACAGGCAGCATCGTCAATATCTCCTCACGCTCAGGCATCGTCGGTATTCCACTTGCCGCCGCCTACGCCTCAAGCAAAGCGGCAGTCAGAAACCACAGCAAATCGGTGGCGCTCTACTGCGCGCAAAAAGGTTACCATATCCGCTGCAACTCGATTCACCCTGCCGCTATCTTTACCCCGATGTGGGATGCGATGCTGGGCGAAGGCGACGCCCGCGAGCAGGGGATAGCCGCCATTAGCAAAGACATTCCGCTTGGCTATATGGGCGAGGTGATGGACGTGGCATACGCAGCGCTATATCTGGCAAGTGATGAAGCCAAATACGTGACAGGTATCGAGCTAAACATTGATGGCGGTATCTTAGCGGGCAGTGCGGCTGTACCTGCGGAGTAATGGTTGATAATAAAAAAGACCTCGCTGGGTTGTGAGGTCTTTTTTGTAGAACTCTGAGCACTTTTTATTCAGTTAAAAAATTTACTGTATAAGGATTTGAACCAACTATTCGAAACAAAGTCTTTGTTAACTCGATTTTTTTCAGCCATCAATCGTTTTTCTAATTCGTTAGACTCTAGCGCTAACGCATATTTTTTTGCTGCTTTCGTAGCCGTTTCTAGACCAGTATAAGGAAGGCTGTATTTTATGTCGCCCAGTCGTTTGTATGCAGTATTAAAAGCTTCAATGCCATTGTCTGTACTCCCTTTGACATAAGATTGAACAATAAAGAGTTTGTTTGACGCAAAAACAAAAAAAGCCAAGCAAACCGCTTAGCTTTTCTTCACATCCTAAACGCCATTAAAACGTATACAACACCCCAAGCGTGGTGCGTGCTTCGGTGCGTGAGTCGACCATTGGGCTGTCGTAGGCTTCGTCCGACAGATAGTCGAGGCTTTGGCTGGCAAAGCCTGACCACTTGTCATTAAACTCGTAGTTGGCGCTGACGCTGACATACGGATGGATGCTAGAGTCTGGGCTGTAGCTTGCGGTGCCTGAGCGCGCTGACTCATCGCTGTCTACGCCGTAGTAGTAGTCATTGTAGTCTTGGTTGCGCCACTCAAGACCGACGCTTGGATAGACGGTCAGGCGGTCGGTGTCATACTTTGCTAGGTAGGTGAGGCGACCTGTTGTGCCGTCATTTTTGCCGAGCACGTCAGTAGTGATTTGCCCACGGAAGCCGCCGATGGGCGTACGGCGCAGATAGCTGACGCCCGCGCCTGCGGAGATGTCACGCTCATCCAAGCCTTGCAAGCTGCCATTGGCGTCTTCAGGGTCAAAGTGCGTGCCCATCGGCTGCGCGTATACTGACAGCTCGTTTTTGCCGTCATTGATGAGATACGCGCCGAGCTGTGCGCCGCGTGCGTAGACGCGGTTGTTGTCATAAAACAGGCTTGGCAAGACCATCACATCATTGTCGGTGTCGTAGGCGGACCATGTGCCCATGACGTTTGCGCCGACACTGACGCGCGCGTCTTGGTCGGTCGGCAGGTTTTGAAATGGTGAGGCGGCGACGCTACTGGCAGCGGCGACTAGAGCCGTGGCAGCCAGACAGCGCGTCATCACAGATGGGGTAAATAAAGTCATTTGGTACATTCCCTATATAAAAAGTGCTTATCGTAAGCTGCGGACAAAACATCAATAACCATGTCAATAATAACGTAGCGGATGGCAAAAGGGCATTAGCTTGCGCCTTTGGTCATCGCTGCCGTGGTCAAAAAATCAATGATTTCGTTATGAATATCATACCACCACCACACAAAGCCTGCACCGAGTATCAGCATGACAATCCAAGGCAATGCTTCGGTCATGCCGCGCGTTTGGTTGGGGCTGGTTGGGGTTACGGGAATATAGGGCACGCCATTGCTGGTCTGCTGGTACATAGCGGCAAGATATGCGCCTGCGGTACGTCCGCGCTGCTTATAATCAATAGCAATCGCTAGGGCAATCACGCCGCCTGTGATTGCGCCGCCGATATGCGCGGCATTATCAATCCCAGGTACGGCAAAGCCATAAACGAGGTTAATACCCATAATCAGCAGCATGCTTTTGGGACTCAGTACGCGTCCATCAATCGACAGTTTAAATAAGGCGGCGACCAATAATGCTGCGCCGATGCCCATGATGCCGCCTGATGCGCCAGCCGCGATATTGGGCTGCATGGAGCCTTCGAGCAAGCCTTGCCACGTCACGTAGTTGTTTAATAAGTTGCCGCCAATCGCCGATAAGAAAAACAGCGCGGCAAAGGTGAGCGAGCCAAACAGCGGCTCGGCAATACGCCCGAATAAGACCATGGCAAAGGCATTGAACAATAAATGCATCAAGCCCACGTGCAAAAAGGCGCTGCTAATCACGCGCCACGGCTCATCCATCATGGTCAGCGGCAGCACGTTTGCGCCCCATTGCACCAAGGCTTCGGTGCTGGGATTATTGGCATCGACACCGCTTAAGACTTGAAAGGCGTACATGCCCACGAACACCACGACCAAAATCACGGTGACGGGGGCGACTTTTAACAATTGGGAAATGGTCATAACTTCCTAAATCACTTATCAATACAACACATCATTATAGATAAAGATGATTACAAAAGCATGAGCAGATGGGGTTTACCACGGCATCGGGGCGATATGCGGCATGCCTGACTTGAGATGCTCAAATGTGCCTTTGACCAAAATATCATCGGTTACCTGTTGCACATCAGTATGACCACAAAACGCCATACTCACATCACATTCTTTGTAAATCAGCTCCAGCGCACGGCGTACGCCATCTTCGCCATACGCGCCCAAGCCATACAAAAATGCCCGCCCAATCATCGTGCCCGTCGCGCCCATAGCGACGGCTTTGAGCACGTCTTGACCTGAGCGAATGCCGCTATCGAGCCATACTTCAATGTCGCTACGCTCGGCTTTGACCGCCTGCACGATGTCGCTGAGCGCAGCAATGGAGGAGGGCGCACCATCGAGCTGACGTCCGCCGTGGTTAGAGACGACGAGCGCATCTGCGCCACTTTTTGCCGCGAGCACCGCGTCTTCTGGCTCCATAATGCCTTTGATAATCAGCTTGCCGCCCCACAGCTCTTTAATGCGCGCCACATCGTCCCAGCTGAGCGCAGGGTCGAACTGCTCTGCCGTCCATGAGGACAAGGAAGACAAATCGCCAACGCCTTGCGCGTGCCCGACGATATTGCCAAAGGTACGGCGTTTGGTGCCGAGCATGTTCATGCACCATTCAGGCTTGGTCATCAGATTTAATATATTGGCAAATGTGGGCTTGGGCGGCGCGGACAGACCGTTTTTGATGTCTTTATGGCGCTGTCCTAAGACCTGCAAATCGGCAGTCAAAATCAATGCTGAGCAATTTGCCGCTTTAGCGCGGTTGATGAGGTTTTGCATAAATACCTTGTCGCGCATCACATACAGCTGAAACCAAAAAGGCGCGCTGGTATGCGTGGCGACATCTTCAATCGAGCAGATACTCATGGTGGAGAGCGAAAAGGGCACGCCGAATTTTTCTGCCGCTTTTGCTGCATGTATCTCGCCATCTGCCCACATCATCCCTGTAAAGCCTGTTGGTGCGATGGCGACAGGCATTTTGACGGGCGTGTCTATCATGTGGCTGGCCAGTGAGCGGTTGTCCATATCGACAAGTACGCGCTGGCGCAGTTTGATACGGTCAAAGTCGGTTTCATTATTGCGATACGTGGTCTGCGTCCATGAGCCTGAGTCCACATAGTCGTAGAACATTTTAGGCACTTTGCGTTTGGCGATTAGACGCAAGTCTTCGATATCAGTGATTTTGTCTAACGATTTCATAACAGCTCATCCTTGAGTGTACTGCAAGTTACGCGAGTAGGGATTGTAAATCCATAACTGAGAAGGGATAATCCAAACGGGCGGTCGGGGTTAAAATAACGGGAATCTGCTCGGCAAAGACGAGCATTAAGTCCTCATCAAAGTCAGCAATGTCCACGTAGGTATAAGTGCGCGGATAGACGGCGGCAAGCTGCGCAAGCGCCCCTGCGGCATGGTCGCACAGATGACAGCCGACCGTGCCGAGCAGCCACCAGTCTGATGCGGCGTCTTTGAGCACAGGCTTTGCTATCATCATTTGCTCGCGTAAGGCATGGATGTCTTGGGTCGTGTCGTTTGCGGTGTGCATGGTCTGTCCTTTATATCGGTTGCTGCGGTTGTCCATCTTAACAACATAGGGTCAAAGCGGCGCTACAGTTATGGCTAGTTTATCTGAAATACAGACCCTGATGATGGCATACGCCTAACAAGCGATAATACCTTAATAAGAGTACTGATTTAAAACCCTTTTGGTTGATTTTGTCAATATTTGTTTTGATTTTTTAGATTATCGCTTGGATATGGGGTAAATAATGACAGCGTTTGCAAGATTGGGTAAGATAGCGCCTACGCGCGCGTGCTTCATTCGCTAATGCGGCGTTTTAGCTGATTTATTTTATTCGCTTTTTTGCATATTGGGATATCAACGCATGACTTTTGGCAAATTTATAAAACGACTGTTTCTAGCCGCCATGCTATTGGTAGTCGCCTTTCATGTCTTGGTCGCAGGGCTGCTCTTGATATGGAAAACCCAGCCGATTAACCACAGCATGTTTATGCTCAGCCATCAGCTCTCAGGCGGTACGGTCACGCAGTCGTGGGTCGAGTACGAGGACATTGCCAAATCTGCAAAGCAAGCTGCGATTGTCAGCGAAGACTCCAAATTTAGCAGCCATCACGGTTTTGATTTGGACGGTATCGAAGCGGCAATGAAAAAAAACGAAGCCTCAGGTAAGGCAAGCGCGGGCGGCTCGACCATCACTCAGCAGCTGGCAAAAAATTTATTTTTGACCTCGCACCGTTCTTACTTGCGTAAAGGCGAAGAGGCGATTATCACCGTGATGATTGAGACCATGTGGGACAAACAGCGCATCCTAGCCGCGTACCTAAATGTGGCGGAGTTTGGCGAGGGCATCTACGGTATCGAAGCGGCGGCGCAGCATTATTATGACAAGCCTGCGAGCAAATTGACCCGTGACCAATCGGCGCTCCTTATCAGCACCTTGACCAATCCAAAATATTACGAAGACAACCGCAATGACCGCCGTTTGCGTAACAAAAAGCGCATCGTCAAGCGCCGTATGAACAACGCCGTGTTGCCCAAAGCACCCGACGCGGCGTAGCTTTTCCTGTTATACCTTTATATAAAGAAAGGCGACTATAAAAAAAGCGCGACTGCCAATCGGGGTCGCGTTTTTTTGTGCCTGATTATTTTGCTTTTGTCTTGTCTGGATATTGTCATCACTAGGGGCTAAGGTATACAGTAGATGATGCTCGTGCCAAGGTTGCAGCAAAAAGCTGCTTGGACACGAAAACAGACAACTAAAGGCATCATAAAAGCCAGCACCGACGATAATCAAAAACGAATAAGGACAAAGGACACCGTATGAGACGCGCCGATCACACGCCAGACACCACTAATAAGCAGACCCCTACCGAACCAAGCGCGGACACCTCAAATAAAGACAACGCGAGCCAGCCAGACATCAGCGCGAGCGACAGTATTGACACACCCGCACCCGCTGCACCGTTAAATGAGCAGTCACATGAACAGCCTGACCATCATTCAGCAGAACGGACAGAGCTAGACTGGCAGCGTCACGACGATGGTAGCTACTCATCGAGCAGCTATATCAACCGCGAAATGTCGCTCCTTGCCTTTAATATGCGCGTACTCGCGCAAGCGGCGGACGAGCGCCACCCGTTATTAGAGCGTTTGTTCTTTTTGATGATTTTTTCATCGAATATGGATGAGTTTTTTGAAATCCGCGTGGCTGGTATCATGCAAAAGCTGAACATCAGCGATGAGCGTACCGCGCCGAGTGGTATGCGTCCAAGCGAGATTTTAAATGAGATTGCGCAGACGGCGCACGCGGCGATTGATACCCAGTACCGTATTTTAAATGAAGACGTTTTGCCCGCGCTTGCTGAGCAAGACATTCGCTATCTCAAACGCGATGAGCTCAACGCTGAGCAGTCGGCATGGATGAAGCAGTACTTTACTGAGCAAGTCTCGCCTGTTTTGACGCCCATTAGCATTGATCCCGCGCATCCATTCCCGCGCCTTGTGAATAAGAGCCTCAACTTTATTGTCACCTTAGAGGGCAAAGATGCCTTTGGGCGGGATATTAATCTCGCGATTGTGCCAGCGCCGCGCAGCTTGCCGCGTGTGATTCGTCTGCCTGATGAGCTGACAGGCGGCAAAGAGCACCACATCATGCTGTCCGCCGTCATTCATGAGCATATTGGCGAGCTGTTCCCAGGTATGAGCGTCACAGGCTGTCATCAATTCCGCCTGACGCGTAATGCCGACTTGGACTTGGCAGAAGATGTGGACGACATTGCCAAAGCGCTTGAGGGCGAGCTGGAAAACCGCCGCTTTGGTGACAAGGTGCGTCTTGAGGTGACCACCGATTGCCCTGCGCCGATTAGTGATTATTTGCTGAACGAATTTGAGCTGCACGCCAACCAGCTGTACCGCGTCAATGGTCCTGTGAACCTCACACGCTTACTCTTTGACTTTAATATTCCTGCGCTGCGCTATCAGCCGTTTACCCATGTCGTGCCCAAACCGTTCCGCCGCGACCCGCAGCCGCCGCAGCGCAGCACCAGCATGTTTTCTGCGATTCGTAAGCGTGATGTCTTGGTGCATCATCCGTTTCATGCCTTCTCGCCCATTATCAATCTGTTATGGCAAGCAGCGAATGACCCTAAGGTGTTGGCAATTAAGCAAACTTTGTACCGCTCGGGCACCAATTCAGAAATCGTCAAAGCCCTTGCCGCTGCGGCGCGCAATGGCAAAGAAGTCACCGCCATTATTGAGCTGCGCGCACGCTTTGATGAAGCGTCCAATATCGCCGTTGCTAACTACCTGCAAGAGGCGGGTGCGGTGGTGGTATACGGTATTGTCGGCTACAAAACCCACGCCAAGCTGATGCTGATTGTGCGCCGCGAAGACGAAAAAATCCGCCGCTATGTGCATCTAGGCACGGGCAACTATCACGCGAGCAATGCCAAGGTCTATACTGATTATGGCTTGTTCACCGCCCACCCTGACATTTCAGAAGATGTGCATAAGATTTTCCAAGAGCTGACAGGCATGGGCAAGCCTGCCAACCTTAAGAAGATTTTGCACGCGCCGTTTACCTTGCATGACAGCCTGATGCGCTTTATTGACGATGAAATTGCTCATGCTCAAGCAGGAAAAGAGGCGCGTATTATTATCAAAGCCAACGCTTTAACCGAGCGCCGCCTGATTGATAAGCTGTATGATGCCTCACAAGCGGGCGTCAAGATTGAGCTGATACTGCGCTCGATTTGCTGTTTGCGCCCGCAAGTGGTCGGACTGTCTGAGAATATCCACGTGCGCTCGGTGGTCGGGCGCTTTTTAGAGCACACGCGCATCTATTATTTTTATAACGATGGCAATGAGCGTCTGTACTGTGGCAGCGCCGACTGGATGGATCGCAACCTATTCCACCGTGTCGAGGTCGCGTTCCCGATTGAGGACAAAAAGCTGTTTAAGCAGATTTTTGAAGAAGGGCTGATGAACTATTTGCAAGACAATGTGCAGGCATGGACGCTGGCAGGTGATGGCACGTGGTCGCGTGTCCGCCGTGCGCCTGATGCGCCGCTGCACAGCGCCCAAGAATACTTGCTGGCACGCATTAATAACGTCGATAGCAATGGCGAGCTATAACCGCAATTGCTAGCGCCTTATGAATTACCAAAGCCAAATGTGCCCGCCGCGTTTGGCTTTTTTATTTTGTCTTTCTTATATCAAGCATATCTATGGTTACAAACCGCCGCCTAACCTCACATTTTTATACATATTGATACCGCCTGCTACTGGCATCGATGGTTTTTTCGACCTTATACTAAGAAGCATTACAGCCATCAATAATAATGTGAATAAAGGACAATAACGATGACACACCATACGGACAATGCAGAAAATATGGACAAAGAGCCACTGAACAGCACCGTCAATAAGCAAGTGACCAATCCAAAAGACAGCTACGAAGGGCGCAAATACGAGCCTGAAATCGATGGTCCTGAGCAGGATTCGCAAGAAACTGACGAGGTCTACGCCGATCCTCGCCGTGCTGAGAATTTGCCTGAAGGCGGCAAGGATGTGGCTGATTTAAACGCGTATGATTTGAGCAAAGAACAAAACCAGCCAAAATAATTTTAATATGTTTGAATATTAAGTCGGCACTTTACGGACATTCATTTTAATAATTCATCATGATGCTAAAAAACAGTTTTAAAGATATAAATAAGGACAGCATATGCAAACCAATGATAATAAAGTAACGGGCACAGCAGCAACGACCACAACCGATACTACTGGCACCAACGCCGCGCCAATGCAAAGCACCGAAAATCCATACCGCCGCGCTGATGAAGTCACGGACGCGCGCGTCTCGACCGACGAGAGCTATACCGATGAAGCATTGGTGAGCAACCCGAACCCTGCCAATCATGACGAGCTAGAAGACGACACCAGCGTCAATAAAGGCACAGATACTTTTGAAGAAGGTGTGGTTGAGACCGAGCATGTCAATGATGATGACAACCCAGCGCGCCAACCTGACCGCCGCGACCAAAAAGGCAATGCCTTTGATGATAACATCAATGAAAATAACGTTGTCGAAGACGGTCCTGACAGCGATGGCATCACTGAGCACAACCGCTATGCCAATATCAATAACGCGCAGAGCCGTACCTTGAGTGTCGATGAAAAAGACCACTGATAGCGCAGCAAACAATCGGTGATAAGCGTGACAATAAGGATAAGATGATGAAGAATAATCAGCACGACAAAGAAGAGCGCGCGTCACAAGACGGATATACGCTCCAAGACGCGGACGACAATCATGGTGTCACTCCAGACGACGCGCTAGAAAAAGTCAATCCAGCAGCAGCGGCGCGTAAAACGCCTGACCATGACCCGCACGGCGTAGCTAAAAAAGACAAAGACTACTAGATTTAATATTTACTAATAAAAAAGGCGACCGTGTTGATATATGGTCGCCTTTTTTATGGTTTACATTATATTTTTATACTTGCTCAGCGGTTGCCGTTTCTAGCGCTGTCAAGGTTTTGTCATCCAACGGTAGGGCAGGCACGCCGCTATGAAAGCGCAGCTCGGTATCAGGGGTTTGGATGAGCTCCCATTCCACCGCTTTAAAGAACGCCACGCGCTCGCTGATGTCGGTATCGGACAGCGATTGCGCAAGCTGCAAGTAGTCTTCAAAATGGCGGCTCTCTGATTTGAGCAGATAGCGGTAATAACGCGCCAAGCGCTCATCATCAATCGCACCAGACAATGCGGCAAAACGCTCGCAAGAGCGCGCCTCAATAAAGGCACCAATAATCAGTACATCGACCATTGCCGCAGGCTCGTAGGTGCGCTTGTGTTTGAGCATGCCTTTGGCGTAGCGCCCCGCGCCCAAGTGTACCCAGGTTTGCCCGCGCTCTTTCATAATACCGAGTACTTGCTCGTAATGCAGCATCTCTTCACGTACCAGCTGCGCAAGTTTTTGCTGCAAATCATACGAAAACTCGTAACGAAACATCAGATTCATCGCCGTACCAGCAGCTTTTTTTTCGCAGTTGGCATGGTCTTGGATAATGATGGGCAAATGCGAAAGTGCCGCATCGACCCACGCTTTAGGCGTTGCGCCACCCAAAAAAGCATCAATAGCGCTCAAATCCACCTTGGCGGCGGGTTGTAGCTTAGCGATGTCGGTACTGTCTTCTTGATAACTCATTTTTACTTGCCTAATCGGTTGCTGATGCGAAATATGGTGCGCACGTGGACACCATAGCGTCATGGTGAACTGTCAAGTCACTGAAAAACACCGAGGCTATTATACCGTCTGAGGCGCTTGGTATATAGGTCATCATGCCATGAAAAAACTAACATTTTTATAATAAATAGTAGTATGTTGTTTATTTTATTATTTGATAGTAGGATAAAAATTCAAGACATTCGCCCAGTCATTAGACCACAGCCACCGATAACGATAAGAGATAAGGATATCACTATGAGCTTACCTGCACAGACCCCGCGTGTTTATCACGGCAGCCTTGCCATTGACCAAGCGCTTTATCATTTTATCAATCATGAGGTACTGCCTGTGGTCGGCATAGAGGCAAAAAGCTACTGGGCAGGCTTTGAAAAAGTGGTGCAGGCATTCACCCCGCGCAATCAGGCATTGTTAAACACCCGCGATAAGATGCAAGCGCAGATTGACGACTGGCATCAAGCGCACCCGACGCATAATGGACAGATTGACTATCCTGCGTACAAAGCCTTTTTGCAAGAAATTGGCTACTTGCTCCCTGAGCCCGAGGATTTTAGCGTAACGACGGATAACGTCGATGCCGAGATTGCTCAAATGGCAGGACCACAGTTGGTCGTGCCTGTCAAAAATGCCCGCTACGCCCTAAACGCGACCAATGCACGCTGGGGCAGTCTGTATGATGCGCTATATGGCACAGACGTGATTGACGATGCTGATGGTAAAGCGGGCGGGCAGGGCTACAATCCCAAACGCGGCGCGGCGGTCGTGGCGTATGCCAAGGAGTTTTTAGACCAGCATTTTGCATTGCAAGACGGCAGCTATAAAACCGTGACAGGCTTTAAAGTGGTAGATGGTGCGCTACAGGTTCAGCAAGGCGACGCGACCACGAGTCTACAAAACAGCGCGCAGTTTGTGGGCTATACATGCAGTATTGATGCGCCGCAGTCCGTTTTATTCAAAAACAACCAGCTGCACGTCGAGATACAAATCGATGCCAATCATCCGATTGGACAGGACGACCCTGCGCATATCAAAGACATGCTGTTAGAGGCGGCAGTTACTACCATTCAAGACTGTGAAGACTCGGTCGCTGCGGTCGATGCTGAAGACAAGCTGATGGTATATCGCAACTGGTTTGGGCTGATGACAGGCACGCTGAGCGAAACGTTTAATAAGGCGGGCAAAGCGCAAACACGGCGTATGCACCCTGACCGCGACTATACCGCGCCAGATGGTCAGCCATTTAGCCTATCAGGGCGCTCGCTGCTGCTCATTCGTAACGTTGGGCATTTGATGCGTAACCCTGCAATACTCATTGAGACCGAAGCGGGTCAAGAGGAGATGTTTGAGGGGCTGATGGATGCGCTGATTACGCCGCTGCTCAGCCTGCCCGATATGCGTGACGACAACCCTTTGCCCAACTCGCGCACAGGTAGCATGTATATCGTTAAGCCAAAAATGCACGGTCCTGAAGAGGTTAAATTTGCCAATGACGTGTTTAACGCCGTTGAAGACCTACTTGATTTGCCACGTTACAGCGTCAAGATGGGCGTGATGGATGAAGAACGGCGCACCACCGTGAATTTAAAAGCCTGTATCTATGAAGCGCGCCATCGCATCATCTTTATTAATACCGGCTTTTTGGATCGTACAGGCGATGAGATGCACACCAGTATGCTGGCAGGGCCGTTCGTGCGCAAAGGCGATATGAAGTCACAAGCATGGCAGCCTGCGTACGAAGCATGGAATGTCGATATCGGGCTGGCAACGGGCTTGCCTGGGCATGGGCAAATTGGTAAAGGCATGTGGGCCAAGCCTGATGAGATGAAAGAAATGCTGGCGACCAAGATGGCGCATCCGCAAGCAGGGGCAACGACCGCATGGGTACCCTCGCCAACGGGGGCGACGCTGCACAGCATGCATTATCACGAAGTAAATGTACCTACAGTACAAGAGCGCCTACGTCAGCGCGCCCGCGCCAGTCTGGATGATATTTTGACCATTCCTTTAGCGCAAGACACCCATTGGAGCGATAGTGATAAACAACAAGAACTTGATAATAATATTCAAGGCATCTTGGGATACGTCGTCCGCTGGGTCAATCAAGGGGTAGGCTGCTCAAAAGTGCCTGATATTAACAATGTAGGCTTGATGGAAGACCGTGCTACCTTGCGCATTTCTAGCCAGCATGTTGCCAACTGGCTGCACCATGGCATCGTCAGTCGTGAACAAGTGCTAGCGACGCTTACGCGCATGGCACAAGTGGTCGATGAGCAAAATAAGGACGACACCAGCTATCAGCCAATGACAGAAAATCTTGCGCAGTCAGAAGCTTTTCAGGCCGCAAGCGACCTCATTTTTAAAGCAATGATGCAGCCCAATGGCTATACCGAGCCCTTGCTGCATCAAGCGCGCCGTCGTCTAAAAGCACAGAATCAATAAAGTACATACCTGACAAAGGGTAAGTGTTTCTTTCTTAAATCTCTGCCAAGCCGCCATAGTATTTTAAACAAAATACTACGGCGTTTTGCGCCTCATATTGTCTAAAAAGAGAACTATTCTCATCCAAAACATACAGATAGCGACTTAAAAATGTTCGCTGAAAAGTTTAAAAAAAATGTTGCAAATTATGACAAAGTTGTTATGCTTGTATCCGAAGTATGAGTTTAGTAACTGATGTTACACGTTCTAAGATAGGAACTTGAGTATTGCATACAGACAACATATTTGCAGTGATTCATGTTTTCATCTTACAGTAATATAACAGTAGTAAACTAAACTCTGATGGATTTCGGTAGCCAGTTACATAAGACATTACGTTCAAGGATTTGTAACCATACCGCTTAGGGCACCAGCTAATCATAGCCAGCCTTTTACTAACATTGTAAAGTGGAGAGACTTCCCATGAAAAAACTACTTTTAGCTTCTGCCGTTGCTGCTCTATCTGTATCTGCAGCCCAAGCAGCACCTACCATCTACGGTAAAGCATTTGTTGCTGCTGACTACGTAAACGCTGAGTTTGATTCAAATAACAATACATTTGATCGTGACGAAGATACTGTAGAAATCAACTCATACAGCTCGCGTATCGGCCTAAAAGGCTCAGAAGCTATGACTGCTGACACTGATGTTGTTTATCAGTTAGAGTATGGCATTCGTCCTGACGGTGAAGACCGCACTTTTAAAAGCCGTGATACTTACCTTGGCGTGAAAAACAAAAACTTTGGTGAAGTCCGCGCTGGTCGTAACCAGTCTACTCTAGACTACATCAACAATGTTATCGTTAACGAAGGTTACTGGGATAACCTAGGCAGCAATAACCTGAACAGCAACCAACAACTTGCTGGTCTAAATATGTCTGATAGTGGCCGTATCAACAACTCTATCATCTGGAAAGCGCCTAAATACAACAACATGCCGCTAGATTTCGCGCTAATGTACAGCTCTGACCGCAATGAAGACAATGGCCTTACCGACAAAGATGACGGTTATGGTGCAGCATTGACTTTTGACCAAGGTACTGGTTTCACGCTAGGCGTTGCTTATGATAAAGACCAGAACATCTCTGGTGACATCATCCGTGGTACAGCAACTGTAAATCTAGGCAAATATATGGCCGCTCCTGTAACATTGGGCGCGCTATATCAGCAAGCTGACTTTGACTACTCTTCAGAAGATGAAAAAGGTCTAGTAGTAAGTGCAAACATGGATCTAAACAACTTTGCTCGTCCAGCAAACGTTTATGTCCAGTACAACAATACTGAAAGCCTAGACGGTAACAAAGATTCAGATTCAGATCAGATCGTTGTTGGCGGTAAGTACTTCTTTAAAGACAACCTAATTATGCACGCTTATGCTGGTATGAACAAAGCTGATAACGTTAGCACCAAAGCAGCTGATATTGATGACAACATGGTAAATACCATCGGCGATACTGAAGTATTCGTTGCTGGTACTGGTCTAGAATACAGATTCTAATACCAACGCTATTTTGTAGTTCAAAAAACTCATCCTTCGGGGTGAGTTTTTTATTATGTGTGGTTCAGATAAATCAGCGTATCTGTGCATAAAGTTTGCTAGAGTTCGCGTTTTGCCCTATATTTTGGGACGCATTTTTAGTAAAATCCTCTTTTACCAATGACCGACAGAGTACTATGACCAAGTTTATTTTTGTGACCGGTGGGGTAGTGTCCTCACTAGGAAAAGGTATTACCGCCGCCTCGTTAGCTGCGGTACTCGAAGCCCGTGGCGTAAAAGTGACCATGACCAAGATGGATCCCTACATCAATGTGGATCCAGGTACGATGAGTCCGTTCCAACATGGTGAAGTATTCGTGACCGATGATGGCGCGGAGACGGATTTGGATTTGGGTTACTACGAGCGCTTTTTACGTCATTCAAAAATGAGTAAAAGCAATAACTTTACCAGTGGGCGCATTTATCAAACCGTATTGAACAAAGAGCGCCGCGGTGAGTATCTGGGCGGCACGGTTCAGGTGATTCCGCACATCACTGACGAGATTAAAAACAAAATTCTTGCCAGTGGCGAAGGTTATGATATTGCCATTATTGAAATTGGTGGTACGGTCGGTGATATCGAATCACTGCCCTTTATGGAAGCGGTCCGTCAGATGCAGGTTGAGCTGGGTCGCAACCGCGCGATGCTCATGCATCTGACCCTTGTGCCTTATATCTCAAGTGCGGGTGAAACCAAAACCAAGCCGACACAGCACTCGGTAAAAGAGCTGCGCTCTATCGGCTTGCAGCCAGACATTTTGATTTGCCGCTCTGAGCATTACATCTCACCAGACAACCGCCGCAAAATTGCGCTGTTTACCAACGTCGAAGAGCGCGCGGTCATTATGTGTGAAGATGCGCAAAGTATCTATCAGATTCCGCGTACACTATACGAGCAAGACCTAGACGATATCGTGTGTGAGCGCTTTGGTATGAACTTGCCAGAAGCTGACCTAAGCGACTGGGACAAAGTGGTTGAAGCACAGCTCAATCCTGAGTCTAACGTCACGGTCGCGATGGTTGGTAAATATGTGGAGCTGCCTGATGCGTATAAGTCTATCAACGAAGCACTACTGCACGCAGGCATCACCCATCAGACCTCAGTCAACATCGATTATATCGATGCTGAGCGCTTAGAGACTGACGAGGGTTTGTTTGCGCAGTTACAGCAAGCCGACGCGGTGCTTGTGCCTGGTGGTTTTGGTGAGCGCGGTACGGTCGGTAAGCTAAAAGCCGTCACTTATGCTCGCGAAAATAACGTACCGTATTTGGGCATTTGCTTAGGCATGCAGCTGGCGGTCATTGAGTATGCGCGTAACGTGCTGAACATCGATGCTAACTCATCAGAGTTTGATCGCAAAACCGCTGAGCCTATCATTGGTCTGATTACCGAATGGTTGGATGAGCGCGGCGAGCTACAGATTCGTAGTGATGATTCAGACCTTGGCGGCACCATGCGTCTGGGCGCGCAGCAAGCCGAGTTGGTGGCTGGCAGCAAGCTGAGCCAAATCTACGGCGCCACGCGTATCAGTGAGCGTCATCGCCACCGTTATGAGATGAACAACCGCTACATTGAGCCATTAGAGCAAAGCGGCATGAAAATCTCAGGCTACTCGGCCAAGCAGCATTTGGTGGAGTCGGTGGAGATTAGCGAGCATCCTTGGTTCGTGGCGGTGCAGTTCCATCCTGAATTTACCAGCTCGCCACGTGGCGGTCATCCGCTGTTTAACAGCTTTGTCAAAGCAGCAAAAGACCATCACGCTACTAAGTAAATAACGCGTATAAAGCACGTTTACAAGACAGTTGATAGAAAAGACCAGTCACCAGATTGGTCTTTTTTTTGTGCGGCTATCGGTTACAATGTGGTATTTATTGGCATATATAGGATACTAAGCATGGATAAATTACCCGCTGCTCAATCACACATTACATTAAATGATATGACCATCGGTAATGACCAGCCTTTTGTACTGTTTGGCGGTATGAATGTGCTTGAGTCAAAAGACATGGCGTTTGAGATTGCTGAGCAGTATATTGAGATTTGCCAGCGTCTGAATATCGGCTACGTGTTTAAGGCGAGCTTTGATAAAGCCAACCGCTCAAGCTTATATTCCTTTCGTGGACCCGGTTTAGAGCAAGGCATTGATTGGCTGGGACAGATTAAAGAGCACTATAATGTGCCCATAATCACCGACGTACACGAGCCGCATCAAGCCGCTCCCGCAGCAGAAGTCGCGGACATTATCCAATTGCCTGCGTTTTTGTCGCGCCAAACTGACCTTGTACATGCGATGGCAGCAACAGGCGCAATCATTAACATCAAAAAAGCGCAGTTCTTAGCGCCGCACGAGATGCGCCATATCATTAATAAATGTCTAGAGGCGGGCAACGACAAGATTATTCTGTGCGAGCGTGGCAGCGCCTTTGGTTACAATAACCTGATTGTCGATATGCTCGGCTTTGATACGATGAAGCAGATGGATGTGCCTGTATTTTTTGACGTCACCCACAGCTTGCAGCAGCCTGGCGCGCGCAGTGACAGTGCAGGCGGTCGCCGTGAACAAATCAGCACCCTTGCGCGGGCAGGGATGGCAACAGGGCTTGCTGGCTTGTTTTTGGAGGCGCATCCCAATCCAGAAGCGGCAAAATGTGATGGCCCTTGCGCGCTGCGTATGAGTCAGCTTGAGCCGTTCTTAGCACAATTAAAGCAGATTGATGATTTGGTCAAAGGCTTTGAGGTTTTAGACACGCATTGATACATAAAACGCGTCTCTGATAGTCAGCACCCCTTGAATCATACGCATCATGCCTGCATAACATAAGGAGCCTTGGATGTCTGTACAACGTGCGCGAGTGGATATTCACAATATCGATGATGATGAAGGACGCCAAAGCGTAATCGAAGCGCTGCATAATATTACAGGTGTCATGGACGTGACACTGGTAGACGCGGGCAGCGCTGCCGAGGTGCATTATGACGATACCAAAACCAGTATCCATGCGCTGACAGCAGCCATCAGTATGGTGGATTATGTGACGCAGCCATATCCTGTGGATGCGCCGCAAAATTCTAATACCTAAGCTGATGCGAC
Organism: Psychrobacter aestuarii; assembly: GCF_904846035.1. Classification (GTDB taxonomy): domain Bacteria; phylum Pseudomonadota; class Gammaproteobacteria; order Pseudomonadales; family Moraxellaceae; genus Psychrobacter; species Psychrobacter aestuarii. The sequence continues at coordinate 814,355 of NZ_CAJGYT010000001.1, read as the reverse complement.
TTATTATGATAAACCCTATCTGAGCACTATAATAACAAGGAGTAATCCATGACTGACCAAACCCGTATTATCCATATCGACGGCATGACTTGTGGCGGCTGTGTGGCGAGCGTCCATACAGCGACGGCTGAGATTGATGGCTTACATACCCTGACGGTAGAGCTGTCGGACAATCAAGCGACCGCGACTTTTGATGATGCACAGACCAGTGCAGAAGCAATCGCCGAAGCCATCAGTGATGCAGGCTTTGATGCGCGTGTGGCGAACAGCTGATTGCGTGATATGCCGATAAAAAACCAGCGACAATCGCTGGTTTTTTATTTTAAGAGCATGGGCGCGCCCAGACGTATGGCAAAACCGTCGAATACGGCAAAATGCGTTTGAAATCTGCGCTAAAGGCAAGTAACCTTGTTACCTTTATTGCCCTTGTGCCACGTGCATGCTGCGCTGCTGCATTGATGAATAACCGCCCAAACCGCTGTGCAGCGTTTGTCCGTCGGTGGGTTGTTTGGATAATGTCTGCGGCGACCCGCCTTTTTTATTGACCTATAACCGTGCTGAGTTGACTATGAGTGATGCCCAAGAACACCCTTATCAAGTAGATACCGATGTCGAGCAAAAGGTAGCGACGCCCAATCAAGGGACGCATTTGCAACTGTCGATTGAAGGGATGTCTTGTCAAGCCTGTGCCACACGCATTGAAAAGGTACTCAATAAAAAGCCTGCCATCTATCAAGCCAATGTCAACTATGCAGGCGAGACCGCCAATGTTGATTATGACGCCAGTCAAGTCGATGAGGCGCAGATTCTTGAATGGGTCAATAAAACGGGCTATGTCGCCAATATTCAGGCGGACGAAGACTTGTTTACGCAAACAGCGCAAGACAGTACCCCGCCGCCATGGCGCTTACTTGCGCTGCTGGTGTGCTTGCTGCCGTTTTTGATGGGGATGCTTGGAATGCTGCTCGGTCAAGGTATGGCATGGATGATGCCGATTTGGCTACAGTTTGTGATTGCAACGGTTGTACAGTTTGGCTTGGCATTGCCGTTTTATAAAAGCGCGTGGGCATCGATTAAGGGCGGGCTTGCCAATATGGACGTGCTGGTGGTGATTGGCACGGTCACCATTTGGGCGTATTCGACGTATATTTGGCTCACTCACAGCGATGGCAGCTTAGAGAGCCTGTTTGCGATGCATCACGGCGCCCCTGTATATTTTGAAGCGGGTGTGATGGTGATAGCCTTTGTCCGTTTGGGCAAATACCTAGAAGCACGCACCAAAAAACACAGCCTAAACAGCATTGATTTATTGCTGTCGTTGACGCCAGAGACGGTAGAGCAGCAGCAAACGGACGGCTCGTTTCAAGAGGTTGATGTGCAACTGGTTGAAAAAGGCGATGTCTTACGTGCCAAGCAAGGCAGCCGTGTGGCAACCGATGGCACGGTGGTCGATGGCGCAGGCTGGTGCGTGGAGAGCCATTTGACAGGCGAGTCCATTCCTTTAGAAAAACACATTGGCGATAAAGTGTTGGCAGGTGCGCTGGTCGAAAATGGCAGCTTGTTGTATCAGGTCAATGCCAAAGGTAGCGACACCAAGCTTGGCGATATGGTCAAAGCACTCAGTGACGCGCAAGGCTCCAAGGCGGAGCTGGCGCGTCTGGCAGACAGAGTGACGGCAGTATTCGTGCCTGTGGTGGTGGTGATTGCGCTTTTGACCTTTGCTATCACATGGTGGCTGACAGGGCGTATCGATGATGCGCTCATGCATGCGGTGTCGGTATTGGTGATTGCTTGTCCTTGTGCTTTGGGCTTGGCGACGCCAGCGGCGATTATGGCGGGTATGGGCGTGGCGGCGCGCCATGGTGTGTGGTTTAAAGACGCGCAAAGCCTTGAGGCTGCGGGCAATATCGATACCGTGGTGCTGGACAAAACAGGCACATTAACCGTCGGTAAGCCGAGCGTCGTCGATAGCGTGATGGTCGATAGCGGCATTGACAGTAATGACGTTTTACAGCTTGCCGCAAGCGTTGAGGTTCACGCCAGTCATCCGCTCGCCTCAGCCATCGTACGCACCGCCAAAGCGCGCCGCTTGGCACTGCTGCCTGTCACCGATATCGAAGTGGTACAAGGCAAAGGCATCGCCGCGGTATTGCCTGACTTGGGCGTGATTAAAGTCGGGACGCCTGACTTTGCCAATTTGTTATTGCCCAAGCACATGCCAAAGGTCTGGCAAGTCGCCAGTACGGTCGCGGTCAGTATCAATGATGAGCCGCTGGGCGCGTTTGCGCTGGCTGATGATTTAAAAGCCGACACCCCTGCCGCCATCAAAGCCCTGCAAGCGGCGGGGGTTGACGTTATCTTGATGAGTGGCGATAAGCAATCGGTCGTCAATCATGTGGCAGACACCCTAGGCATTGATGCAGCATCAGGAGAGATGAGCCCGCGCGATAAAGCCAACCAGATTGCCGAGCTGCAAACCGCAGGGCGCAAGGTGGCAATGGCGGGCGATGGCGTCAATGATGCCCCCGCAATGGCGACTGCCGATGCCAGTTTTGCCATGTTTGAGGGTACCGATGTGGCGCAGCACAGCGCCTCGGCACGCTTAATGGGTGAGTCGCTCATGCACATCAATGCTGCGCAAAAAATCGCTCACGCGACGGTTAAAAATATTAAGCAAAACCTATTTTTTGCCTTTATTTATAATTGCCTAGGCATTCCTTTGGCAGCCTTTGGGTTTTTAAATCCGATGATAGCGGCAGCCGCTATGGCGCTAAGCTCTGTCTCCGTACTGCTCAATGCGCTGCGCTTGACCCGATTCTCAAGCCCGATTGACTTGCCAGAAACTGCCAAAGATGCCCCTGTTTTAGACGATGACGCGGCGCAGCAAAGCGCCTCATAGATGGGCGCGTCGCAGGAATATGGGCGATGTTTGGGGCAAATTATGCTATGATGCCAAGCAACCATCGACCCGTATAGGCGGCTGGCGATGATATCTGATACTGGCTATACATTGGCTTGGTATTGATAGTAAAATACTGGGCAGCCGTATTTTATAAGTGTTATCCCTTTTTTATCCTCAAACTTGGCATGACCAAAGGAATTAGTAGACATCATGTACGCTGAAAATACCAACAACGTCACTGAAATCACCGACATCCGTGCCCGCGAAATCCTAGACTCGCGCGGCAACCCAACCATCGAAGCCGATGTGATTTTGGCGGATGGCACCATTGGTCGCGCCGCTGCCCCAAGTGGTGCTTCTACAGGCTCACGCGAAGCACTTGAGCTGCGCGATGGCGACAAAGCACGCTATATGGGTAAAGGCGTTAAAAAAGCGGTTGCCAATGTCAACAGTCAAATCCGTAGCGCGTTGGTAGATACCGATGTGACCGAGCAGCAGCGCATTGATGATGCCATGATTGCCCTTGACGGTACCGACAACAAAGACAACCTAGGCGCCAATGCCATGTTGGCAGTATCGCTTGCCGCTGCCAAAGCCGCGGCAAACGCACAAAGCCTGCCACTACATCAGTATATCGCCAACCTGCGTAACCAAACCTCACTCACCATGCCTGTACCGATGATGAACATCCTAAATGGTGGTGAGCACGCGGACAACACAGTCGATATCCAAGAATTCATGATTGAGCCTGTTGGCTTTAGCAGCTTTTCTGAAGCGCTACGTGCAGGTACTGAGATTTTCCACAGCCTAAAATCAGTGCTACGCGCACAAGGCTTGAACACCGCTGTTGGTGACGAAGGCGGCTTTGCCCCAGATTTGCGCAGCAACGAAGAAGCCATCACCGTCATCATGCAAGCGATTGAGCAAGTGGGCTACAAGCCAGGTCAAGATATTCATCTAGCGCTTGACTGCGCGGCGAGTGAGTTTTACAAAAACGGTCAGTACGTATTGGCAGGTGAGGGCAACAAAGCCTTTGACAGCCAAGGTTTCTCTGATTACTTGGTCGGCTTGACCCGTCAATACCCCATCATCTCTATCGAAGATGGTCTTGATGAATCAGATTGGGACGGCTGGGCGTATTTGACTGAGCAGATTGGTGACAAAGTACAGCTCGTTGGTGATGACTTGTTCGTGACCAACCCAAGCATCTTGCAAGAAGGTATCGATAAGAAAATCGCCAACGCCATTTTGATTAAGTTTAACCAAATCGGCACCTTGTCTGAAACGCTAGATGCGATTTATCTTGCGAAGAAAAACGGCTACGCGACCATCATCTCACACCGCTCAGGCGAAACCGAAGACAGCACCATCGCTGACTTGGCAGTCGGTACAGCGGCAGGTCAAATCAAAACTGGCTCACTGTGCCGCTCTGACCGTGTTGCGAAGTACAACCAGTTGCTACGTATTGAGCAGCAAGTACGCGCAAGCTATCGTGGTCGTGAAGAATTCATCGGTCTACGTGGCTAATGCATGAAAAATGCAGATGACCGCTCGGTGCGTTTAGTGCGCGTAAAACCAAGCGGTCGTCTGTAGCAAACGCGTGCGACAGACAGTACGCGCTTTTTTTAAGGGCGACGGCAGGTGGATACTTGCCGCGCCCATACAATAATGTTACCAACCATCTATTATCCACGCTTTAGTCAGCATCACGCTGACGCTACTGACATCGAACGCGGTTATCTATGAAATACGTAAGCCAGCTGGTCTTAATCGTTTTGGCAGTCGTGATGCTTGCAGGGCTACAGTACCAGTATTGGCTGGGCGAAAACGGCCACTTTGCACACAACGAGCTGCGCGACCAAATCCAAGAGCAACAAGCGCTGAACGATAAGCAAATGGCTGCCAATGAGCTGCTGCGTACCGATGTTCACGACCTCAAAAATGGCTTAGAAGCGGTCGAAGAGCATGCACGTTTGGACCTAGGTCTGATTAAGCCGAATGAGACGTTTGTGCAAATGACCACCGCGCCCACTACCCATAGCCGTTACTGAGCGGGTCATGAGTAGCACACCCACCTTATATCCCATGATTGTTGCCGCAGGTCGCGGCAGTCGTTTTGGTGCGCAGATACCCAAGCAGTACACCCAGCTGTTGGGCAAAACATTGCTCGAGCACAGTATCGCTGCGTTGGCGCAATCTGCGGCTATCCATGAGTGCTTAATCGTCATCAGTAAAGAAGACACCACCGCCCAGACGTTGGACTTTGCCTTACCCGTTCGTTATACCACAGGCGGCGCTGAGCGCTGGCAGTCGGTGCAGGCAGGACTGACGCACATCATCGAGGCAGGGGCAGCGCCCGATGACTTGGTACTTATACATGACGCTGCCCGTCCTGCGGTCAGCCCTCAAGATATCGAAGCGGTGATTGACGCGGCTCATAAAGAGCGTTATGGTGCTATTTTGGCTGCGCCCGTCGCGGATACGCTAAAGCAAAGCCTTACAGGCACGCCTGCTTATATTGAGCGCACCATCGAGCGCAGTCAGCTGTGGCAGGCTTACACGCCGCAAGTGTTTCGTATTGGCGCGCTGCAAACGGCGCTCGATTATGTTGCTAAGACAGGCGCGCACATCACCGATGAAGCGAGCGCTTTTGAATCTATGGGACTGCCTATCCGTCTGGTCAGCGGCAGCCGCCAAAACATCAAACTGACCTACCCAGAAGACGCTGATCTGCTCAGTGCTATCTTAACCACCCGCCGTTAAACCGTTGTTATTGTACGAAATATTGGTTTTTTTGGACGCTGCGACAAGGGTTACACAACTCTTGGTTCTTTCCTTACGATAAGTTGATTTGTTGACTTAACTGTCCTATGATGTAACTAAATTTATACATCTTGCTATATAATTGTTAAAAAATCAATCGTATAGCGTGTAGTGACAAACCGCACATAGTGTGTGAGATTTTGAGTTATCGTCTGTCACCATAAGATAATAATAAGGAGAACCGCGGTGTCTACCCATAGTGATACCATGCCTCATACTGTGACAGACCTCTATCAGTTGGTATATATAAGCCACATCACCTCGATAGGTCTGTCAGGAGCGAGTACGTTAAACGATATCGCTGAGGCTTCCGTAAATGCAAACAAAGCCAATAACATCACAGGCATACTGTGTTATGGCAATGGCTGCTTTTTTCAGTGTGTCGAAGGTACGGAGCAAGCATTGACCGACCTAAAGAACAAGCTGTTGATGGATGAGCGTCACAAAGATTTTAAAATTTTGGATTTCTCACACATCGAAAAACGCCGCTTTAAAAGCTGGTCATTGCGCTCGATTGTGCTTGAGCGTTGGTTGTTTAAAGACGACCGCGTCAAAAAGCTCATGCCTTTTAAGCCGTATGAGTGGAGTGAGTACGAGAGCGAAAAATTCTTGTCATTGCTGCAAGAGTATTATGAAAAACAAGAAAACGATACGGTCAATGACACGCAGCCAATCAAGTACAATGCGCTTGGGCTGACCTTAAACAAGGTTGTGGGCGAGCATCAAGCGTTCTTGCTGATTCAAGCGGTACTGGGCGCATTGGTGGTCATCGCAGTCTTGTGGTTCTTGTTATCGACCACGATGTAACGCCGCGCCGTCTGTATTGTCCTATGAAAAAAAGCCAGCCTCTCGGGGCTGGTTTTTTTATGGATATACTTTTTATGGACATATAAGGTATGGCTATGCAAAAGGGTATCGATACGGCGTAAAGCTATTGTGTAGATAACAATGCGACTCAGATTGATGCAGCGACTACGATAAAGCGTGGTCAAAACGGGTGCTAAGCTTGCAAGCGCAAAATAAAGACATAAAAAAACGCTCAAAGCCAAGATAGCTTTGAGCGTTTTTGGTGATACTTTACAGTATCGAATGTGGCGTCCCCACGGGGATTCGAACCCCGGTTACCGCCGTGAAAGGGCGATGTCCTAGGCCTCTAGACGATGGGGACTGGACTTCACTTCAGCTGCTTTCACCATTTGTGCCGAAGTGGTGCGTATTATAGGGTGAGGCATAAAAGGTGTCAAGCGTGTTTTTCACTTTTTTTTATATTTTTTATATTTTTTTGATTTCTTTTGGCGCGGCGTTTTTTCTTTAAGGTTAAGTAGCGTTTTTTAAGGGCGCGGCGTGGTTTTAGGTCGTTGCGCTTTAGATGATAGCGTATCCACATGGACGTTACGATACTGATGCTGATGGCCAATATCATATAACCAATGATGGTGGACCAGACGACATGATGCGGCTCCATAAAATGTCCCTCCATAGGTTGCCTAACAGAAGATAACAGACAAGGTATGAGCAACGTGGTCGGTACGTCTTGTGGCTTATCCTTTAATAAATAAAAGCGGTGATAAGACACAGACGTGTATAGAGCCAAGCATCAGTGCGTTTTACATAATCCATTCCTACTACTGCCCAAGAAGGCACGCTTTAACCATCAAAACGAATCTATTGGGTACTTGATACCTTATCGTCGTCTTTTAACTCTACCTTTGTTTGCTCGATATGTAAAGCATTGGGCAACATTGGGTAACTATTCAAGATATGACAAAACAGCTCCGCAGTCTTTTGTGTGTCATATAGCGCAGAGTGCGCGTGCGTGCCGTCAAACTCCAAACCAGCGGCTTTGCAAGCGCGGGCAAGCACGGTCTGCCCAAAGGCAAGCGCCGATAAGCTAACGGTATCTAAGACTGAAAATTGATGAAACGGGTTGTGGTTTTTGCTGTTGGTACGCTCGACGGCGGCATTCAAAAAGTTTAAGTCAAAATGCGCATTGTGCCCGACCAGCACACACTGGCGGCAATCGGCATCGCGGCGCACGTCTTTGAGCGCTTTAAAGATACGCCGTAGGGCAGTCTTTTCGTCTTCGGCGATGGCTTTACGCAGGGGATTGTTCGGGTCAATGCCTGTAAACTCAAGCGCGCGCGGCTCAAGATTCGCGCCTTCAAACGGCTCGATGTGTGCGTTTAGGGCGTCGCCTGCATAAAAAGTGCCTGTGTCATCCATTAAGATAGGAATGCAGGCAATCTCTAATAGCGCGTCGGTCTGTGCGTTAAAGCCTGCGGTCTCGACATCGACGATGACAGGCATAAACTTGCGAAAGCGGTCTTTTAACGCCATTGGTGCGTCGGTCTCGTTGGTGGTCTCAGGGGTCGGTTGCGTCTGAGTGCTGGTCATGGGTCACATCACTGTTATAAAAAGGTATCAAGAAAGAGAACGGTCGGTATTGTGGCGATTGGGCAGCCTTATAGCAATGCCCAATCAGCCCAATCACGGCGCGCCGCAAGCACGGCGCGCCGCAAGGTTAATCAGCGCGCCGCATTAGGAATTTTGGTTAGTCAGCGCCCTGTACTTAGCAGGGCTGATTAAAAGGTCAATTGCCAGTAGGTTATGCTTTAAGTGACCACGGCAGCGTTTCACCTGCCATCAGTGGGGTCAGCTGACTGCCATCAAAGTACGGATAGTAGCTGGGCACTTGCATTGGCGTACGGGTTAGGGTGATGGTGCTGGTATTCTCAGGCAAGCCATAGAATGCCGCGCCAAAACGGCTGGCAAAGCCTTCGAGCATTTCAATTTTACCAACGCTGTCAAAAGCGGTGGCGTATAGCGGCAAGGCGATATCGGCGCTGTAGCAACCCGCGCAGCCACAGGCGGCTTCTTTTTTATGTGTCGGATGCGGGGCTGAGTCTGTGCCTAAGAAAAACTTGGCATTGCCACTGGTGGCAGCAGCAAGTAGCGCTTCTTGGTGCGACTGACGCTTTAAAATCGGTAAACAATAAAAATGCGGACGGATACCACCGACCAGCATATGATTGCGGTTAAACATCAAATGCTGCGGGGTAATGGTGGCGGCGACATTGCTGCCCTGCGCCTCGACGAACTGCGCGGCATCGCCTGTGGTGATGTGCTCCATGACCACTTTTAGGGTCGGGAACTCGCGGATAATGCGGTTCATCACTTCATCCAAAAAGCGCTTTTCACGGTCAAAAATATCAACGTGGTCGTGTGTGACTTCACCATGAATGAGTAGCGGCAGATTGTATTTTTCCATCGCTGCGAACACCTCAGCGCATGCCATGATGTCGGTCACGCCATCGGCAGAGTTGGTGGTTGCGCCCGCAGGGTAGAGCTTGACCGCTTGCACGATGCCTGATTCTGCCGCTTCTTGAATGTCATTGGCGCTGGTTTGATTGGTCATATAGAGCGTCATGCGCGGGTCAAAGGCATCTTTGCGGCTGGCATCAATGTCGCTTGCGACTAGGGCTGTTAAGATACGCTCACGATAGGCGCGCGCGTCGGTGGTGTTTTTGACAGGCGGCACAAGATTGGGCATGCAAATCACGCGGTTAAAGCGCTTGGCGGCATGCGGCACCGTAGTGGCAAGCGCGCCATCATCGCGCAGATGAATGTGCCAATCATCAGGCTGAAGTAGGGTGATTTCGTTTGGGGCGGCAGAGGTCACAGTCATGGTAGTCGTCACATCAGAAAATAAAAAGGATGCGCTATCATAACAGGTTTGCCCAAAGGGCTAAACACAGGCGCGGCATCCAGCAGACAAAATATAGCAAGGAGAATGACAACAAAAGCAGCGATTCGCTGACAAAATACCGTCAAATATGATGCGCAACTGCTGCTGGCACTTTTGCCCATCTGTAATATGATGTACACTGTTCAAGCAGTCGAGCGTATTTATGCTCGACGTATTTTTTTATTGCCCAGACATTCGTCATAAGTACGCATGTTTTATTACGACCGTATTTTTTTATTACAGTTATCAAAAATCTATCACTGATTATTAGGAGTTTTGCATGGCTCAGCTTGATCCAAAAAATATTAATAAAATCGTTTTGGCGTATTCAGGGGGTCTGGACACCTCAATCATCGTTCGCTGGCTACAAGAGACGTACGATGCTGAAGTCATCACCTTTACCGCCGACATCGGACAGGGCGAAGAAGTTGAGCCAGCACGCGCGAAAGCTGAAGCGATGGGCGTCAAGCACATTCATATCGAAGACTTGCGCGAAGAGTTTGCGCGTGACTATGTGTTCCCAATGTTCCGTGCCAATGCCATCTATGAGGGCGAGTACTTACTTGGTACTTCAATCGCGCGTCCACTGATCTCAAAGCGCTTGATTGAAATCGCAAAAGAGCATGGCGCGGATGCCATCAGCCACGGCGCAACAGGTAAAGGCAACGACCAAGTACGTTTTGAGCTGGGTGCAATCGCTTTAGCCCCAGACGTAAAAACCATCGCCCCATGGCGCGAGTGGGACCTATCAAGCCGTGAAAGCCTAATGAACTATGCCGCTGAGCATGACATTCCTATCGACTTTGCCAATAAGAAGAAAAAGTCACCTTACTCAATGGATGCCAACCTACTGCACATCTCATACGAAGGCGGCATGCTAGAAGACCCGTACGCCGAAGCTGAAGAAGACATGTGGCGCTGGTCAGTCAGCCCAGAAGAAGCGCCAAATGAGCCAGAATACTTGGAATTGGAATACAAAAAAGGCGACATCGTAGCGATTGATGGCGAAGCGCTCAAGCCATATGAAGTGATGATTAAGCTGAACGAGTTGGGCGGCAAGCACGGTATCGGTCGTTTAGATATCGTAGAAAACCGCTACGTGGGCATGAAGTCACGCGGCTGCTACGAGACGCCAGCGGGCACAATTATGCTAAAAGCACACCGCGGCATCGAGTCATTGACCCTTGACCGTGAAGCGGCACATCTAAAAGACGAGCTGATGCCACGCTACGCAAAAATCATCTATAACGGCTACTGGTTCAGCCCAGAGCGTGAAATGCTACAAGCCTTGATTGACAAATCTCAAGAATACGTCAACGGCACGGTACGCGTGAAGCTGTACAAAGGCGCGGTCAGCGTGGTCGGTCGTAAGTCTGACGATTCATTGTTCGATGAAAAAATCGCGACCTTTGAAGACGATGCAGGCGCGTACGATCAAAAAGACGCCGAAGGCTTTATCCGTCTAAACGGTCTGCGTTTGGCGATTGAAGCGAGCCGTGGTCGCGACTTGTCAAAGTAAGATACTGACCGAGCGACAACGCGTGTAAGAAAAAAGCAGAGGCATCACGCTTCTGCTTTTTTTATGCTCGTTTTATTATGAATCTAAAAGCTTAGAGTTATCGAACATGCCAAGTACTAATGCTCAGCGGTACGCTCGGCAGTTTGTACGGTGGGCTGCGGCTGTAAGTGGTCATTTTTCATTTGGTACTTTACGGTTGCAAGCGCGCCCAAAATCCCGATAACAACGATGACCAATAAAATCACAGGATGACGCCACAGCGGCGGATTCGGTGCTTCATCATGGTTGATTTGCTCGTTCGGCACGCTGTTGTTAATCCCGCTTAACAGCGCCAAGCTGACCAATGGCGGGGCGGGCGGGGTCGCGGGTTCTGAGTTGATGCGCAAACGGTTGCGACTGAGGTAGATATCAGAGACCTTGGCAAGCTGTACCAGCCAGCGCTGATGCGGTACATTGATGTTCGGTATCTGCAAAAACATCAGCATATCGTTTTGGTTGTTTTGCAACAGGTGATTCGGCGAGCGACCAATCGCGGTCAGATAATGCGAGCTGGATTGCGGGACATTATGCGCCGGATTGCCCGTGCTGTTAAAACCCGTCAGCGTATGCCAATCGCGGTCAAAGTCAGGCGGAATCACGTCTTCAGAGACGATACAGGTGATGGTCGGTAGCGCGTGTACCTCATCAGGCAGGGCTTCAATACCGCGTTTTTGATTGTATAAAAACTGCGGCTGCAAGGCAAACCACGTGTCCACTTCATCAAAGTCGAGGCGGCTATAATGCGCCAAAATCGCAAGCTCGCGCAGCGCAATCGCGCCAAGTGTACACAGCAGTATCTGTACCTTGGCGATTGGCACTTGGGTGCGCGCGCTGATACGCTCGCTCGCCTTAGCGACCCGCGCGCTGTCGCCAAACAAGGCGTCCGTCACGTCATGGCGATGATAAAAGGCAGCATTGATGGTTTTAAAATTCATCGAATTGTATTGGCGCAGCTCTTTGATGGCACTGCGGGCAAACAGCTTTTTGCACACCGCCTGTCCGCCATATGCTTGCTGATACGCCAATAATGCACTGAGAATGGCTTGCAGCGCCTCGTCCATGACCAAGCGGGTCTGGGGCAATGACAGACGGGTGATGTCGGCTAAAAGGGAGACGGTCGGCTGAATATCTTGATATAAAAAATCATACATCGACACACGTGTCGGTGAAATATACGTCATAATCTGCTAGCATCAAAAAGTATGGCTCTATCTTACGGTGCATACTGCCGCGATACAATCCCTTAACCTAGAAAATTCTACCGCTGGGCGAGCGTGCCCACCACCTGACCGATTGGACGTCTTTTATGTCTCAGCCCGCCGCTACGAATCCTTATTTACATATCGACATCGCTACCCAAACCTTGAGCGTCTATAAGGACGGCACGCCTCAGCAGCGCTATCGCATCTCCAGTGCCAAAAATGGTATTGGTAGCCAAGAAAACAGCGGCTGTACGCCACTGGGTCGTCATCATATCGCCGAAAAAATCGGCACAGACTTGCCCATGAACAGTGTGTTTGTCGGGCGTGTGCCGACAGGTGAGGTATATACGCCAAAGTTAGGCGCTGAGCATCCTGAGCGCGATTGGATATTGACGCGCATTTTATGGCTGGCAGGCGATGAGGCAGGCGTGAATCAAGGCAGCAACGCGCACGGCTGCTGTGATACCTATCAGCGCTATATTTATATCCATGGCACGCCCGATACCGAGCCGATGGGCGCGCCGCTATCGCACGGCTGTATACGCATGCGCAATACCGACATGCTTGAGCTGTTTGATAGTGTTTCGGTGGGTACAGCGGTACATATTGTGAATGAAAGCCAACAAAACCCGCGCCACAGATGACGTATAGTCATTAAGTACCGCGCGATGATGATGTTTCACTGTTAATTTTTCATCGAATAACTGAGTGCTATTAATAAACTGTGGTTAACAATTATTAACACATATTAAGTTAAATGCTATAATGAGTTTGCATTGAAGCGCTATAATAAGTGCATTGTTGATTCAGCAAGCGGGTCGCAATAATAAAAGCCGCTGCTGAGCCCCTTACATTTTTGTGATTGTAACCATCACACCACTATAGAGAGTACGTATTATGAGTAACGAGAGCCTATCTGATTTACAACAAGCCTTTATCGACCGTCGTTCTATCTACGCGCTGGGCGACAACCTACCTGTAGCGCCACAAGCGGTCGTAGACATCGCTGAGCGCGTGGTACTGCACACCCCATCATCATTCAACTCACAGTCATCACGCCTTGTGGTACTGTTCGGTGATGCGCACAAAAAAGTATGGGACATCGCAGAAGAAAAACTGCGTGAAGCGGTAGGCGATGGTGACTTTTCTAGCACCAAGCAAAAAGTAGATGGCTTTCGCGCAGCGGCAGGCACAGTGCTATATTACGAAGACCAAGACGTGGTCAAATCACTACAGCAGCAGTTTGAGCTGTATGCTGACAAATTCCCTGTATGGGCAGAGCACACCTCAGCGATGCATCAGTATGCGATGTGGACTGAGCTGCGCACGCTAGAGATTGGTGCAAACTTGCAGCATTACAATCCGCTTATCGACGCGGATGTGGCAGCAGCCTTTGATATTCCAGAGAGCTGGGAGCTGATTGCACAGATGCCATTTGGTAGCATCGAAGCGCCAGCAGGCGACAAAGAATTTGAGCCGCTAGACAAGCGTATGCGTGTCTTTGGTCTAAACGCATAATCTGCGTAATAGACAGGCGATAATAAAAAAAGACAGCGTCTCGGCGCTGTCTTTTTTTGTGGGCGCAAGGTTTATCACGTGCGCTCTTGGTCTAATAATGCGGTACTGTGCTTGTGCCATTTGTGCGCGCTGCTGGGTAAGTCCGCCAGCAACCAGCCTGCGGCAAACAAGGCATCGGGCTGTTCATCAGCAAAGTTGCGGTACGCGTGCTGCTGCTCAAGGCGTTGCAAATAACGCTGCATGTGCTTGTTGGACTTTTTGATGGTTTTTTGCCAGCGTTTGGCTTTTTTGGGTAGGCAGGGCGCTGCAAAGGCGCTCAGATAATACAGATTTAATAGCGCGGACGCGCTGTCTTGATACTGCGCTAGCGTCTCAGCCGAGCCATCATTTGCGGTGTCCCATTCAAGCAGTGGTGTCAGGTGTTCTTTTACTTTTGCATATTGGCTGTCCAAAGCGCTCGCAATGGCGTCTTGTAGCGGTGGGCACGCGTCCTCGGTATCTGCATCTATAGCTTGCATGCTAAGCGCCAACATATCGAGCAGCAAACACTGAAAGTCATTGGCCTCTATGGCATCAATAGGCGTGATGCTGATGGCATCGATATGCGCTTGCCAATCGGTCGCTGGTGCGCCGCGTGCGCTCATTTGTGGCTCGATATCGTCACGCAGCACAGTAGCGTCATGATATTCTTTTAAGATATTTGCCGTTTGAATAATGACAGGCAGCGCGTCATTCGATAGCGCAGACCACAGCGGCTGATAGGCGCGATAAATCGCCTGCAAGCGGCGCAAGCCCAAATACAGCTGCCAGCTGTGCTCAGTGGCGAGACTGCCTTCGACAATCGCGCTGCTGTTCGGCAGTATTTGTAGCAAGGTGTGCTGAATCAGCGCTTGCACATAAGCAGGTACAGACCAATCATTGGCGATATCAAGCGTACTGATACTGACGTGCGTCGCCTTGCTGTGTGCTTTTTCTTTTAATAACAAGCTGCCGCGCTCGGCTTTGGTCACCGTGGACAGGCACAGCTTATAGCGTTTGCACCATTTTTTTGCGGTGCTAAACAGATACGCGGGCGTGCCTGAGAGCAGCTCAAACTCAACCTCATGAATCTGGGTACGCTGCTCGCGCGCTTGCCCATGTATGATAGCGCCTGTGTCATACGCCAGCTCAATGCTGTTGTGCCCGTCTTTGAGCACGCGTGTGGTGCGCTCGATGTCTGTTAAATATTGGCAGACCAAGGCTTTTTCTAGTTTTTTACGTTTAAATGGGGCGAGTGCAGGCGCGATGTCGGTGTGCTTGTACATTTTTAGATTGGGCGATAAGGTATCGGCGGCAATCATCGCCTCGACTTGCTCGCTGTCGAGCACAGCATTGTGTTCGGTACGGGCGACCACCCCTGCGCCGCCTGCCTTGATGGTCTGCACCCATGTATCGCCCTCTTGGCGGATACGCAAACCGATGCCCGACTGCGCCAGCTGCTGGTCGGGCGTGTCAAAATAATGCGCGCGCATCGGGGTGTGTTTGGCGGCTTTTACGTCAATTTGGCGCATCATGCCCTTGAGCCGTGATTCGGGTATCAAAAACTTCAGTTCAATTTCTTGCATGACAGCTCCTAATAAAATACGTCTGGGATTCAGACAATGAGTGCGGCGGATACTGTCATCGTATGAGCCTGACCACAAAAAGACAAGCGCTGAAATGTGCCAATGCCTACAAATGCATGTATGCACACGCGTACACATGGCAATGAAGCGTGTAAAAATAAACAATAGTCGCTATAATCAAGGTTTTCTAACCGTTACTATAGGCGCTGCACAGCCCGTGACGAAACGCGGCAGGCACTTGGCGCCCCGCAGTTATTTAAAGGCATCGTTTTATGTATCTATCATCATTGTACAAAGCACCGACATCAAGGACGCGCTCGCCAGTATGCCGTGTGCTGCTGGGCAGTACGCTTTTGGCGCTACTGCTGGCAGGTTGTGGCGAGCGCAAACCAAAAGACACCGCCGAGATAGATTCGAGCATGCCAATGGCAGAGGATGTCGTGCAGCAGACCAATAGCGAGTCGCCTGCGGCAGTCAGCCCCACACTGCCGATAACCTATCAAGTCAGCAATCTGACAGGCGAAGCGCCGCAGCAGTTTAAAGACTTAGCTATCGAAGCGGCGGTGCTAGAAAATGCGCCCATGGTCTGGGTAGCCGCTGACTTTCAAGTCGCTGATGTGCTAAAGACCAGCCGAGCGATTGCGCAAGCGACCAAAGGTTTTGGCGGCTATGTGGCAGGACAACAGCTGAACAACGTCAGCACCTATAGCGACAGTGCCAACAAACAGGGGCACAACGTCGCACTGGTCAGCTACTACCGTCAAGCCACCATGACCCTGCGCGTGCCCAAAGCGCAGACCAATGCCATGCTTGCGCAAGTACAAAAGCATGTGTTGTTATTAAACAGTCAGTCTTTTGATGTCGAAAACCGCCCCAACACCGAGGATGCGCCGCAAGACCCACAGGCGACAGAAGAAGCACCAACGGCAGCGGCGGCAGCATACGACAACGGCAGTGAGGACGCCTCAGAGAGCGAGCAAAGCGTGCGCATCATCACCCATGACGCGCAAACCAACAGCGAGTACAGCTTGATTGAGCTGACGTTTCGCCAAATGGAAGGGGTCTATCGTGAGACCACGCGCAATACCACAGGCTTGATAGAAGCCGAAATCCCTCAAGAAAAATATTAAATAAACACCGCTGACCGCGATGTATCTGACACCTGACTCAATAAAAGGCACTTTTTATGCATTTATCCGCATCACCCACCACAACAGCGCCGAGCGCACCTCATGCACGCTGGCAGCTGCTGGCGAGTAGTATGCTGCTGCTCACAGCACTGGCAGGCTGTAGTGCGCCAGAGCAGGAGATGGCAACGCAAGACAGCTATGAAGAGAGCGCTACAGAAGAAGTGCAAGCGGTTGCAGATTTGGAAGCAGGGGCAGACGATGCGGGCACCGTGACCGAGCTTGGCGGCAATAGTGAGATGACGCTTGGCAGTCAAAGCGTCAATCAAAACGTGGCTGGCAAGACCTTGCTGGTCAATATGCGTGCGGATTTTAAAGTCAAAGATGTGGTCGATAGCAGTATTGCCATTGAAAAGTTGACTCAGCAGCAAGGCGGCTATGTGGCTGAGAGTTTGATTAGTAATGTAGAGACGGGCAGTCGAGATTATGAAGTCGATGGCAAACAAATTCGCCTTACCAATTACTATCGTCAAGCAACCATGACCGTACGTGTGCCTAAAGAAAACGTCGATACCTTCTTAACCGCGATGCGTAAACAAGTGGTGTTTTTAAACGAGCAAGCCTTTAGCGCCAAAGACGTGACCCTTGATATTTACCGCGAGCAGCTCGCCGCTCAGTTAAATACCGACATCAGCGCCGCCCTGTCTGAGCAGCAGCTGGAGAATGAAAGCACCAAGACTCAGCGCGGTAATATCCATACCATCGACCGTACTTACAATGCGCGAGCGCGTGCCGACTACGCCAAATTACAAAGACTAGCGATTGAGGACAAAGTCAGGTACAGCACCATCGAGCTAAAATTTAATCAGCCCGTGAGCAGCTATAAAGAAGTCACCCAAAGTATGACACAGCTGATGATCGATGAGCGTCCAAGCTTTGGCAGTCAGCTTAGCAATCAGCTTTATAAAGGATGGGAGACACTCAGAACGGCATTACTGGTATTGGCTGAAGGCTGGTGGCTGCTGGTGTTTGCAGGGGTTTTATATCTCATTTATCGCGTGCTAAAGGTCATTGTTCTCGCAGTGACTCGATGGACCAAGCCCTCTAACGCGGCACAAACCCCATCATTAACAAAAGAGAACCCACCACAAAAAAAGGTGTTTTTAAACGAGAGCGATGATAAAGACAAACCTTAAGTCTAAGTAACACAAATACCTTAATAAAATCCCATAAAAAAAGCCGCCTATAGGACGTCGGCGGCTAAAAGGGGCTGAGAAAGAAGAAAGGTCAAACAAGCAGTACAGTCATATATAGTCATTTTCTGGTTATTAAAGAGGTGCGAGCGCACCTCAGGTCTTAAAACTGGTTCATGGTGTTTTTCTCACCGCCTGCTTTTAGGGCATTGTCACCTGAGAAAATCTCTTTGTGATCATCGCCCAAATCAGAGCCCGCCATCGCTTGGTGCTTGACGCATGAGACGCCTTCGCGAATCTCTTTGCGCTGGACGCCAGCCACATAAGCGAGCATGCCTTCTTCACCAAAATAGCCTTTTGACAGCTCGTGCATGTGTAGCGCGGTGGTGTGATAAGTTGGCAAGGTGATTAAGTGATGGAACACGCCTGCTTCTTTTGAGGCTTCTTTTTGGAAGTTTTGTGCGCGCTCATCAGCGGCGGTGTTCAGCTCCGTATGGTCATAGTCGGTGCTCATCAGATTGTTTTTATCGTACGCTGAGATGTCTTTGCCTTCTGCTTCCCACTGCGCGATGACTTGTTTGCGGAAGTTCAGCGTCCAGTTGAACGATGGGCTGTTGTTGTACACCAGCTTGGCTTTGGGGTGCGTCTCTTTGATGCGGTCGACCATCATCTTGATGTGCCCGACATCAGGGGTCGGCGTCTCAATCCACAATAGGTCAGCGCCATTTTCGAGCGCGGTGACGCAGTCGAGTACCACGCGGTCAATGTTGGTATTGTCGCGAAAGCTGTACAAGCCATTCGGCATGCGTACAGGGCGTACCAGTTTGCCATCACGCTTGAGCAGCACGTCATTGTCTTTTGCATCACTGATATCAATCTCTTCCACCGCAATAAAATCAATGTACTGTGAAGCCAAGTCGCTAGGCGTTTGCGATACAGGAATTTTTTGCGTCAGTGAAGCGCCTTCAGAGTCGGTGCGCGCCACGATGATGCCGTTATCGACGCCCAGTTCCAAGAACGCATAGCGAATGGCGTTTAGTTTAGAAATAAAATCCTCGTGCGGGACGGTCACTTTGCCCGCTTGGTGTCCGCATTGCTTGGCATCTGACACCTGATTTTCGATTTGAATGGCACAAGCCCCTGCTTCAATCATCTGTTTGGCAAGCAAATAGGTCGCCTCTTCATTACCAAAACCTGCGTCAATATCGGCGATAATCGGCACGACATGCGACTCAAAGTTATCGATTTTTTCTTGAATGGCGCTGGTGTCGTCGCCCGCATCGACCGCTTTGTTCAGCTCGCGGAAGTAGTCGTTTAGCACCTTGGCATCGGCTTGACGCAAAAAGGTATAAATCTCAGCAATCAATTTTGGCACAGCCGTTTTTTCGTGCATAGATTGGTCGGGTAGTGGACCAAACTCAGAGCGTAGTGCGGCAATCATCCAACCTGAGAGGTAGATATAGCGCTTAGATGTGGTATTAAAGTACTTTTTATTGGCATACATGGTCTGCTGGGCGATAAAACCATGCCACGCGCCCAAAGACTGGGTATACTGCGCAGGGTCATTGTCGTAGTCGTCCATATCTTGACGCATGATGTCGGCAGTGTGTCGGGCGATATCAAGACCAGTTTTAAAACGGTTTTGTACCAGCATGCGCGCCGCATCGGTCTCGCTGATGTTTTGCCAGTTGCCGTAGCGCTGTTTGAGTTCGCGGATATGGTCGATTGCTGAAGTGTAAGTTGACATCGAAAGTCCTCCTTGGGTGATATCGAAAAGCAGTCATTGCTAAAACAGGTTGTTGCACGGGCGCGCCCCTATGAGGGGACAAGAAATGCTACAATAGCGCCAGAACGAATAAGGTCGCTATGCCTTAGGTCATCATGATGGATACGCGCCACCATAGCAATTAATATAAACAAAAGTTTGATATAAGTCGCTATGTTAGGGGCAGTATCGGTGGCAAACGCCGCAAAAAACAGATGACGTGTCCGTGTGTCCATGAAAATCACTATATCGACCCAAGTAAGATTTAGCTAGTTTATGAATGTTATCCTTGGTATTTATTTTAATTATAGTATAATAAAAACAAGGTTTTATAGATTAAAAAACAGCGCTAATGATAAAGTGATTCGGTCAGACCACCAAAACAGGGTGACAAGGGTGTGTGGATGTGCCATAACTGGCACAGCACAACATACGATACAGATGCGCTAGATTGGGATAAAGAGAAACAAGTATGAATTTGCAGCGGGTGGATTTAAATTTACTGGTACATCTTGATGTACTGCTCCGAGAAAAAAACGTCACGCGTGCCGCTGAGCAACTGGGTATCACACAGCCTGCGATGAGTAACATTTTGCGCCGCCTGCGCAAACTATTTAACGACCCGCTACTCGTACGCTCGTCAGAAGGCATGACCCCGACCGAGCGCGCGCTCGAATTGCAGCCGCGTATCCGCGAGATTTTGGCAGACTTGACCCAAGTATTAGAGCCGCGTACCGAGTTCCGTCCGTACAGCACCTCGCGCGTGTTCCGTATCATGACCTCAGACTATGCCGAAGCGACACTCGTACCCAAGCTGGTCAAGGCATTGCGCTCAGAAGCGCCCAACGTCATCTTGGATTTTTTGACGCCCTCAGACGTCTCTTACCGCGACATGGAGCAGGGGCGTGTGGACCTAGCGATTAATCGCTTTAACGAGATTCCGCAGAGCTTTCACCAAGTCTTGGTGTGGCGTGATACCTTTAGCTGCCTGCTGTCTGCCGAAAGTCCTTACGTCAATCGCTTTAACCTAAAAAGCTATCTAAAAGCTCAGCATGTGTGGGTATCTAAGACAGGCATGGGTGTGGGATTTGGGGTCAATCCTGAAAAATCAGGCGGTCTGGGCTCAATCGACCAAGCCTTGCAGCGCCTTGGGCAAAAGCGCCAAATCAGCGTCTTTACCCGTCACTACCAGATGCCCGCCATGCTCGCGGCGAACAAAGACTTGATTGCTACCTTGCCCACGCGTGTGGCGCGGATGCAGGCGACCAATGACAGCATCGTTATGAAAGAGCCGCCGTTTTTTATCCCTGAATTTGAGCTGACCATGGCATGGTCGCCACTCTTGCAGCACCATCCTGCGCATCGCTGGTTGCGTCAGCTGATTATGCACGTGGCGCGTCAAGTGGTCGCTGAAGAAGAGGGCGAGGCGCAGCAAGTCCCCGTGATTAATCATTTGTTTTAATAATATGTAGTCTGCACTTAGGTTCGTTCTGCGTCTTTTGTGCTTCTTATAAGCTATGCAGCCCTTTAACATCATGAGCCAGCGCCAATGCTGGCTTTTTTGTGTTTGCTAAATTCCTTATTTGGCTGGTCACATTCTTAACACGTTCAACACACTTTACAATATCTTGTAAACGACATTTATTCCTATTTTGCTATGATGGCTAAGCATTAAATGAAAAGAAAAATTACATCAGCAGTAATCATTGTAAATTTTTACTTAATAATATATGTGGAAAAATACACGTGATTATCATTAAGTCTACTCAAGTCGCTGCGGTAATTTTTTAAATTTAATTTACCGTTCATAACCATAAGCCTGCGCGCTCAAGCAAATATAGAGCGTACTAAAGCAGGTCATTAATAAGACAACAACCAATAAAGCAATAAATAAAAGGATAAATTTCCATGGCAGATATTACTACAATCAATCCCGCTACAGGCGAAACGATTAAAACCTATCAACATATGAGCAACGATGAAGTAAACAAGGTCATCGACGCCTCACACGACGCCTTTTTACAATGGCGTGACACCAGCCACGAAGAGCGCGCCCGTGTCATTAAAAGCATCGGCGAGAGCCTGATGAACAAAAAAGAGCAGCTCGCAAAATTAATGACCGAAGAGCGCGGCAAACTCTACCAACAAAGCATGGACGAGATTGAGCTGTGTAAAGGTATCTGTGACTACACTGCCGAGCACGGGATCACCGCCCTTGCAGATGATGAGCGCGAAGTCGAGGGCATGAAAAAAGGCATCGTTACCTATCAGCCTATCGGTATCATCTATGGTATTCAGCCTTGGAACTTCCCAGCGTATCAAGTGTTCCGTTATACCATCGCTAACTTGATGGCAGGTAACAGCGTGCTGCTAAAACACGCCGAAAACGTCACAGGCTCAGGCTTACTTATCGAAGAGATTTTTAAAGATTCAGACTTGCCAGAGAATCTGTTTAGAACGCTGCTTATCAGCCATGATCAGTCAGAAAAAGTCATCGAAAACGACAAAGTACGCGGCGTCACCATGACAGGTAGTGACAAAGGCGGCAGCATCATCGGTCAGCAAGCCGCAAAAGTAATGAAGAAAACCGTGCTTGAGCTGGGCTCAAACGATGCCTTTATCGTATTGGGCGATGCCGACTTGGACTTGGCGGTTGAAACCTGTACCCATGCCCGCTTGTACAATAATGGCGAGACGTGCGTCGCCGCAAAACGCTTTATCGTCGTCGATAGCCTATATGACGAGTTCCGTGACCGCTTGGTCAAAGCCTTTGAAAGTAAAAAAGTCGGCGACCCAATGAGCGAAGACAGCGACATTGGACCACTAGCGCGTAAAGACTTGCAAGAAAAGCTGCATGAACAAGTTGAAAAAAGCGTGAGCAAAGGCGCAAAAATTGCCACAGGTGGCAAACTGCCAGAAGGCGAAGGCAGCTACTATCCCGCCACCATCCTAGAGCACATCACCGAAGGTCAGCCTGCGTATGATGATGAGCTGTTTGGTCCTGTTGCGTCACTCATTCGCGCCAAAGATGAAGACGATGCGATGAACATTGCCAATGACAGCCGTTACGGTTTGGGCGGTGCTATCTTCTCAAAAGATGAAGACAAAGCGATTGAGCTTGCGCGTACCCGCTTTGATACAGGTATGGTCTACATCAATGGCTATGGTCTTGCCAATCCAGCGCTACCCTTTGGCGGCGTGAAAAACTCAGGCTACGGTCGTGAGCATGGCGGCTTTGGTATCAAAGAGTTTGTAAACATCAAAGCATTGCACGTGTTTGGAAAATAATAGTGACTAACGCGTAAAATCGTTAAAGACTAAAAAGAAAAACCCAGCTATTGATAGCTGGGTTTTTTTGTGCGGCTAAAGATAATATTTTAAAACAACTAAGCGTCAATCAATAAACGTAGTGGCAGGGCAGGCAGGATGCTAGATTTTTGCTCACTTGGCGTCAATGACAAGCCGCCAGTGGCGATTTGCAATATCGTCCATGGCAATAGCTGATGCTCCAGCACTTGTACACGCTTTTGCAAGCCATCAGGCGTGTCGGTATGACGAATCGGCAAGACCGCTTGGCTTAACACTTGTCCTGCGTCCAGCTCGGCGGTGACCACATGGATACTACAGCCATGCTCACGCTCGCCAGCACGCAGTACGCGGGTGTGCGTGTCTAGCCCTTTATAAGCGGGCAGTAGCGACGGGTGCAGATTAATCATCGGCGCGGGCGCATTATCAATAAAATCTGCGCTCAATACGCGCATAAAACCTGCCAAAACGACCAAGTCAGGCTGCCACGTTTCAAGCTGGGCGGTGGCGTGCTTTTCAAAGGTTTTGATGCCCATGCGCTTGCCACTCTCCACGTGCGAGAGTACGGCGACCTCAATGCCCGCGTCGTTGGCACGGGTGATGGCATAGGCGTCTTCGCGGTTGCTGATGACGCCGATAATCTCAATCGGTAGCGCCTTTTGCTGCATCGCGTTGATTAAGACTTGTAGGTTACTGCCGCTGCCTGAGACCAAGACCGCCACACGTAGCGGGGTCTGAGCACTTGTATTCGTATTGGCAGCGCTTGTCACGGGTGCATCACACATTAGCGATATACCACCGCGTCGGCGTCACGGCTGACCATGGTGCCAATTTGCCATGCTTTTTCGCCCGCAGCGGTTAGGGTGTCAATCGCTTGCTCTGCTTTGTCTTGTGGCACGACAATCACAAAGCCTACGCCGCAGTTAAAGGTGCGGTACATCTCGCGGGTGTCGATGTTGCCGTTGTCTTGTAGCCACGTGAATAGTTCTGAAAACTGCCAGCTTTGCGTATCGATACTCGCGGCTAGATTTTCTGGCAAGACGCGCGGTAGGTTGTCGGTCAAGCCGCCACCTGTGATGTGCGACATGGCGTGCAGGTTGTCATTGCCAAGCGCTTTTTGTAATGCTTGCACCGCTTGTACATAGATGCGCGTTGGTGCCATCAAGGCGTCTTGAATCGGCATGCCGTCTAGCGTTTTGTCACTGGTGGTGACATCAATGCCGCTGACTTCGATGACTTTACGTACGAGCGAGTAGCCGTTTGAGTGCGCACCTGCTGAGCCTAGGGCAATCAGCGCATCGCCTTCGGCAACGTTTGCACCTGTGATGACTTCTTCTTCTTCAACCACGCCAACGCAGAAACCTGCCAAGTCGTAGTCTTCGTCTTGGTACATGCCTGGCATCTCAGCCGTTTCACCACCGATAAGCGCACAGTTGGCAAGCTTACAGCCATCACCGATACCGCTAACCACTGTCGCTGCGGTATCGACATCCAGCTTGCCCGTTGCGTAGTAGTCTAAGAAAAACAATGGCTCAGCACCACACACCAGCAAATCGTTGACACACATGGCGACCAAGTCGATACCGATGGTGTCGTGACGGTTTAGTTGCAAAGCCAGCTTGAGCTTGGTGCCCACGCCATCGGTACCCGAAACCAACAACGGCGACTTGTAGCCTGTCGGAATACGGCATAGGGCACCAAAACCACCCAAGCCACCCACCACTTCAGGGCGAGTGGTGGCTTTGGCTACCGACTTGATACGTTGTACCAGTGCGTCACCAGCATCAATATCAACACCGGCATCTTTATAGCTTAACGAAGGCTTGTCACTCATGGTCATCTCACAGATTTAGGAGGTGGGTCATTGTAGGCAATGACATAAATAAGATAATGCGCGCATTATACCCAAAAACCGACCACACTCGCAAAACAACTTCGCCATATCGCTGCACAAAGCGGCAAATTTGCCAAAATCTGCCCAAAACAGCACAGACACAAAAAATGACTGCTTTTTTTATGGACTCTGCGATAATAAAAACCGCAACCCATACCCCCTTTGCCTACTGATTGTTAGGATTGTCCTACTATGATTCACCGCTCAATAGACCCTTTCTTTCGGCGTTTATTTATCGTGACAGCGATTGTGATTGCTGTCGTGCTGCTATATACCTTATTGCCCGTAATTGTGCCGTTTTTGGTCGCCTTTGTGCTCGCTTATCTGTTCAATCCTTTGGTTAAAAAGCTATCGCGCTACACCCGCCGCTGGATTGCGATTGTGTTGGTCTATGCCGCAATCACGGTCGGTATGGTGCTGCTGTTGTGGTGGTTGGTTCCCACGCTGTGGTATCAGTTGCAGTCGGCGTGGGCATATTTGCCCAAAGTACTCGACTGGTACAATGACGGGCTGCGCGCTTGGGTGACTGACAACAGCCGCTTGCGTCTGCCAGAAATGGAAGTCAAAGGGCTGTCTGAAACCTTGGTGCAGTACATGCAGACCAATTATAATTTTTCAGACGCCAGCAGCATGATGAGTCAGGTACTGACCTCAAGTATGGTGTTTATCAACAATGCAGGCTTGATTGTCTTGGTACCGATTTTGACGTTTTATTTCTTGTTTAATTGGGACAAGCGTCTGCATCAGTGGAAAATGGCAATTCCTGCGTCGTGTAGCAAAAAGGTCATCGAAATTGCGCAAGACTGTGACCACGCGCTGATGGCGTTTATTAAAGGTCAGCTGCTGGTGATGGTGCTTTTGGGCGTGATTTATGCGGTACAGCTGCAGCTGATTGGGCTTGAGCTGGGGTTGATTATCGGTATGGGCGCGGGTATCGCAAGCTTTGTGCCGTATTTGGGCTTTGGTCTTGGGTTTATTGCCGCGATTATCGCAGGGTTGTTCCAGTTTGGTCTGGACTGGCTGCATTTGTCATTGATTGTCGGCGCGTTTTTGGTGGGTCAAGCGGCTGAAGGCTATGTGCTACAGCCACTACTGCTCGGTGACAAGATTGGTCTGTCGCCACTGTGGGTTATCTTTTCGGTGCTGGCGGGTGCCAGTTTATTGGGCTTTGTCGGCATGCTGATTGCGCTGCCTGTCTCTGCGGTGCTCAATGTGTTGTTCCATCATGCGTACGATTATTACCTGACCACCGATTTTTATAAAAGTCGCCGCCAGCCTGATTTGTTTGATTAGGCGGGCTGTCGCATCCCTCAGCGACTACGTAAAAAACTTGTCAGTGATTTTGTAAGTGTGTTATATATAGTCGCGGTATTTGTGCGCTTGTGACGCACGCCGCGCCCCTTTGTACCGCCAAAATCAGGTATAATAGCGCGGGCATACAGACGACTCAGTCACTTCAAGGCGCATCATGGACAACCACTGGTGCAGCCTTTTTATTGTACTACGTAACACGAGTTGATGATTCATGGCAGAAGCACAGCTAAGTCTCAATTTAGATATCAAGCATGACGCGAGTCTAAGTGACTTTGGCGGGCCTGGCTGGATGTCCATCATTGATGCGGTGCGCCAGCTGCACGTCGGCCTCATTGGTCAGCTGTATCTGTTTGGCAGTCCCGCAACGGGCAAGTCGCACCTGCTCTCCGCCATTTGTGAATCGTTTATCGAAATGGACAGGTCGGCCATTTGCCTATCGCTTGATGAGCTGATACACACCGATGTTAATGTGCTGTCCTCTATCGAAAACTTTGATGTCATTGCTATCGATGATTTAGAAGTCCTAGAGCGCAGCAGTCAATGGCAAGAGGCGCTGTTTCATCTGATTAACCGCAGCCGAGAAGGGCAGCGCCAGCTGTTGTTCGCGGCCAATCAGCCTGCCAGTGATTTGCCATTTGCCTTGACCGATTTGCTCACCCGCTTGGCGCAAGCCCCTTCTTTTAAAGTGCCGAATGGTCACGATTTGGCGGACAGACAGGCGCTGATTGACTCTATTTTGCGCCGCCGTGGTTGGCAGTTCGATGAGCGTATCATCAATCATTTGCTGAGCGATGGTCCGCACCGTATCGGCGGTATGATGGACGTCCTGAACTATATTCAGCCGATGTTCTCTAACCTTGGGCGCAACAACATCTCTAAAGCCGTCATCAATGACGCCATCCGCACCATTGATGAGCAGACGCTCGCGGCTGAGCTGGCAGACATTACCAGCGCACGCCAAAGCGATGACCCTGATACCGACCAAGACAATCAGACCATTCCGCTAGACTTTTAATCCATACCGACTTTTGCTAATGATGCGCCGCTGTGATAATGGTATATTGATAGCCATTGGTGGCGTCACTGCGCTGGTATAGGCGGCAGCAGGCGTCAGCTTTTATCATCATTATTTTCATCGTTTTATTGATTACACATAGGATATGTCATGACACACGCCTCATCTTGGTTCAAAGGAA
The DNA here is from genome assembly GCF_904846035.1 of Psychrobacter aestuarii. GTDB lineage: Bacteria > Pseudomonadota > Gammaproteobacteria > Pseudomonadales > Moraxellaceae > Psychrobacter > Psychrobacter aestuarii. Next base: position 787,208 of record NZ_CAJGYT010000001.1, on the reverse strand, counting down.
TGTCTGTAGCTGCCGTATTGCTCTCAGGCGCGAGCGTCTCTGCGCTGTCGCATGCTGATGCGACTTTGTTGGTCGATGACCACATCAAAGTAACTGCCGTCAATGGGCAAGAGCTAAAGCAAAGCATCTTTCAATCTGCGCCCAAAAAATTCAACCTAAAGCCAGGTCAGCACGTCATTACTGCAAAATATGACCGTCTGTATGACCTCAGTCATGATGAGCACGATTATCTGCGCTCAGGCAACATCAGTGTGGCGGCAGAGCTGATGGACAATCAGACCTATCGTCTGACCATGCCCAACAATCCAGAAGCGTATGAAGCGGCGCGAGAATACGCCAAGCGCCCTACGCTTGCGGTACAAAAGGGCAATACCATCATCGCAAGTCAGCAAGGCAGTGCCAATGACGGCGGCTTGTTCGCAGGCTTGGGCAAGGCGCTCGGCGGTGTGTTTAACGGTGGCGGCGATGCCGAAGCACAAAACCAAAGCGTCATCGCGTCACTTGAATCAAATGGCTCGCAAGCGATTGCGCCACTCGCCGCATCAAAACCCACCAACACCCTAGACAGCTTTATGCAGCTGTGGCTACAAGCGACACCTGCGGAGCGCGAAAAAATGCGTCAGTGGATTGAACAATAAACCATAGCCGTTTATTTTTATATAAAAAGGCAGGCATAAAAAAAGCACCCGAAACTGGGTGCTTTTTTTTCTTATCACGCTTTTGGCAGATTAGCCTAAGAAGGCATTGTACATCCAAACCAATTTTTCTTGCTCTTGTACGTACGCATCAACAAGGTCGGCTGAGCCTTGGTCATCGGCGTCAGCGGCTAGGCTGGATACCGCACGCTGTTCTTCAATCAAGGTTTGCAAGCCTGCAACCACGCCTTTTACGCAGGTATTGCCTTGATGGACGTTCTTGTCTTCTTTGATGCTGGTGTGCTGGGCAAAGTCGCTGTACGCGTGTAGTGGCGTGCCACCCAAGGTCAAGATGCGCTCGGCAATCTCATCAATCTGTAGTTGCAAAGCGTTGTACAGCTCTTCAAACTTTGGATGCAGTGAGAAAAAATGCTCGCCTTTAACGTTCCAGTGGTAGCCGCGCACGTTGATATAAAACATGTGATAGCTTGAAAGCAGTGCATTTAGTTTGCTGATGACTTCGCCCATTTCTGCTTTTTCTAGACCGATTTGGTTGGTATTGTCAGTGCTCATAGAGATGTCCTTTTATCGTTTATTATTTATGTGTCTTATTTATCGCCGCGCTTATGGATGACAAATACCATAAAGCGCGGCTTATAGTAGCGGATTGACCAAAGCGATGTCTTTATTAACCCTGTTAACAAATTCAGAGGCTGTGGCCTATCGATTTATAGCCATCATACCTGCTATCTATAGATAAGTTAAATGAATATAACCAAAGATATCATTATATTCTATCAAACCAAAAGCCGCTTACGGTCTATTGATGCATACAGCAAAGGGGTATTTACGCTTTGACGGTCGCTACAGAATGGGGGACAGTGACTTGGGGTTGGTCACAAGATTACGAACCCCGTGCGCATGGTCTTCTTCAAACACATTTTTCTCACACCACTGACCTAAAGACTTGATGTTTACCTTTTTGACTTTGGGACGCACGCTCCACGTCACTTGGTAGGGGGAGTGTTTTTGGTTATAACTTGGTCCTGTGGTCGAGCCTGCATACTGAACGGGTGTGCCCGTATCGGTTGGGATATTGATGGCTTGCATGTACTGGTCGCGCACATCATATTGGGTCATTTCCATGAAGTTTGCGGCGTTCTCGTCATTGACAGCCACAATCACTTGTCCCTCTACGCGCAATTGTGGATTGAGGATAGGGTCAGCCACGCACGCAGCCAAAGAGACGCCAGGCTCTATCTGAGAGGTAGAGTAGACATAATGCACCTCAAGGGTATCGCCCGATTGTATGGCGCTGTGCTTGCCTGTACATACGGCTTTTGATAGAGGCTTGCGCTCTTTGGCTGTCAGCTGACCTGAGTACCGATAGCCCGTGTCGTACCCATGAGCATTGCCATCGCCAGCATAGGTGCTGAACTCGCCGCCTTTATGCTCAGCATTTTTGTGTAGGTGAATGTTACACAAGTTCATGGTGTTTTTGCTTGGGGCTGAGCTAAATACCAAGCGGTTATCTCCGAGCTTACTATCGATATCACGGGGAGACTGAGGACCAAACCCGATATGCTTACCCTCAGTCGGCACGCCATGCGCATGGCTTGTGGCGATGTCTTCAATAGGCTCTGAACCCGTCGCGCATGACTGTAGGATAATCGCTGGTAACAACAGCAGGACCAGTTTCGGGAGTGTTTTGGTAGTCATCATAATCTCTATTCTAAAAAGCAAACGATTAAAAGTGATTTTTCGGTGTCGATTGCCTTATGGGTTAAAAAAAAGTACGCCGCATGCGCCTAGATGGGCATAAGCTTGGCGTTGGGTGATATAAAATGATAATGAGCGAATATTTGGGCAATAAAAAAGCTGGAAATCATGACTTCCAGCTTTTTTTGTGTGCCTATTTATCCGCTATTGGCTTATTGACTTGGTCAGTACGTCTTATGGCGCTTGGATTTGCTCAGGCTTAAGACCTGGCTCAGGCACGACTTCTTGCAAGTGCTTACGCACAGTATCGATAGGGAATTTTTGTGCTTGGATACGTTTTGGGATGATTTGGCTGCCTTTTTGACCTTGCATTTCAAACAGTACAAAAATATAGTCGTCCGTCTCTTCCCAGCTTTTGACCGCCGTCCACGGAATCACTGCTTGCTGTGAGGTGGCCGCACGCATCTGCATGCCGCGTACTTGTGAAGCCTTTAGACCGTCTGGCTGATTGGTAGGAATGGTCATAATCAGACCGTGCTTTTGTACCCCCAGCTTGATGGTACGCATCTCGTCTGGCATTTCTTGTTCAGCAAGTTGTTTTTCAAACTCTCTTTTGACATACCATTTAAAGCCCAAGGTACGCACGGCGATGTATGCCACGACCAGTACCAGCATCAGCCAAAACAAAATGGTCGAATAGCCTGAAACAAAAATCAAGCCTGCAATCGCGAGCGCGACCACAACCGCCATGATGATCCACTCTTTGGTTTTGATGTTTGAGAGTCCAAAGGATTGACTGGTGTTGTTAAATAGCTCGTGCTGCGCTTGTTTAAATTCAGCTTCAGACAGGTTGAGTGCAACCGGTTGTAAGGTGTAGGGATACAGTGCCATAAAGGATTCTCAAATACACAAGGTTAGGCCATGACCATCGGCAAGCCTGCGCCGACGGTGATGCCAATAATAAGACAGGCACTTATCTTACCGAAAACTGGGGGCAAAAGAAACATCCTTGCCGCATCTAGCGGTGTGACGGGCAACAAAAGGGGGCGCTTGGCATATGACCATAACATCTGCCCATATAATTGCGCGCTAAAGGATGCAGACGCGTTAAGATTGTGCGTCTGAGCCTGTGTAAGCGTGGTCAAATCTATCGGGTCTTGTTATGATAGGGGTTTTGGTTGGTTATGGTTACCTCGGTAACAACACACCACGTGGCGGCACACAACGACAATGACACGCACAGCTCAGTGAGTGCTTAACTTATTTTGGTATGACAGGCAGACAATATGATTGACCCTAAACTTTTACGCGGTGATTTAAACGCGCTACAAGAGCGCTTAGCAACGCGCGGCTACACGCTGGATGTGGACTTTTGGCAAGCGGTCGAAGAAGAGCGCAAATCGCTACAAGTACAGACCGAAGCGCTACAAGCGCGCCGTAATGCGGGCGCAAAACAAGTCGGGGCACTCAAAAAATCGGGCGAAGATGCCAGTGAGCTGCTCGCAGAAATGCAAAGCATCAGCGGTGAGATTAAGGCGGCAGAAGACGCCTTACGTGACTTACAAGAGCGCATCACCAATGCCGCCTTGCAACTGCCAAACCTACCTGCTGACGGCGTACCTGTCGGCACGTCTGAGGATGACAATGTCGAGCTGCGTCGTTGGGGCACGCCGCGTCAGTTTGATTTTGCGGTCAAAGACCACAGCGACCTTGGTGAAGCGTTGGGTCTACTCGATTTTGAAGCGGCGACCAAATTGACAGGCAGCCGCTTTAACGTCCTAAAAGGTCAGTTGGCGCAAATGCACCGCGCCTTGATTCAGTTTATGCTAAACACGCACACCGTCAAATATGGCTATACCGAGACTTATGTGCCGTATATTGTCAATTCAGACAGCCTAAAGGGTACAGGTCAGCTGCCGAAGTTTGAAGATGATTTGTTCAAACTTAGCAACCACACCAATAATGATGAGATGGACTTTTATTTAATCCCAACCGCTGAAGTGCCGATGACCAATCTCGTACGCGGCGAGCGCTTGGACATTAAAGCATTGCCATTAAAATTCACCACGCACACGCCATGCTTTCGCAGTGAGGCAGGCTCGCACGGTCGCGACACGCGCGGTCTGATTCGCCAGCATCAGTTTGAAAAGGTCGAGATGGTCAATGTCGGCACGCCTGAGCAGTCAGACGATCTGCTAGAGGCAATGACAGGGCAGGCTGAATACATCTTGCAGCAGCTTAATTTGCCATATCGTGTGGTACAGCTGTGTACGGGCGATATGGGCTTTAGCGCGCAAAAGACCTACGACATCGAAGTGTGGCTACCAAGCCAAGACACGTACCGCGAAATCTCTAGCTGCTCAAACTGTGGCGATTTCCAAGCGCGCCGTATGGGCACACGCATCAAAGACGGCAAAAAAACCACGCTGGCGCACACGCTAAACGGTTCAGGCTTGGCGGTCGGGCGTACGCTGCTTGCGGTGATGGAAAACCATCAAAACGCTGATGGCAGCGTGACCATTCCTGAAGTGCTGCGTCCATTTATGGGCGGTGCTGAGCGTATTGAAGCGTAATTTTTTGCGCCTGCATGTGTAAGTTAGACTTATGGCAATGATGAATTGGGGTAAGGAGTACACTTATCCTAAGCCATCGTTGCCATTTTTTGGCGTGACGCGGCGCAAATATGTTAATATTGCATTTTTATTTTATCGCCTATCCATAAAGGACGCGTCATGCGCACTTAATGGATGACCTATGAGTAAACTCTCCTCTTATCCTCCATATTAGGACACTCTATGCCAGCTCCAATTAGCGAACGTAAACTAGCCAATGCCATCCGTGTACTGTCATTCGATGCGGTACAAAAAGCCAATTCAGGACACCCTGGTGCGCCGATGGGCATGGCAGACATTGCGGAAGTACTGTGGCGCAAGTTTTTAAAGCACAACCCAGCAGATCCAAATTGGCACAACCGCGACCGTTTTGTTCTCTCAAACGGACACGGCTCAATGCTGATTTATTCTCTATTGCACCTATCAGGCTACGATGTCAGCGTGGATGACCTAAAGGGCTTTCGCCAGTTGCACTCTAAGACCCCAGGTCACCCAGAGTACGGCTACACGCCAGGCGTAGAGACCACCACAGGACCACTCGGTCAAGGTATAGCCAATGCGGTGGGCTTTGCTATCGCTGAAAAGACCCTTGCCGCGCAGTTTAACCGCGACGGGCACAACATCATTGACCATCACACCTACGCATTCTTGGGCGATGGTTGCTTGATGGAAGGCATCAGCCACGAAGTGTGCTCGCTTGCAGGCACGCTGGGTCTTGGCAAGCTGGTCTTTTATTATGATGACAATGGCATCTCAATCGATGGTAATGTCGAAGGCTGGTTCACTGACGATACCAAAGCGCGCTTTGAAAGCTATGGCTGGCAAGTCATCAGCATCGACGGTCACGATATGGATGCGATTACTGACGCGACCAAAGCGGCGATTGCTGAAACGGATAAGCCAAGCCTTATCATCTGTAAAACCACCATCGGTGCAGGTAGCCCGAACAAACAAGGTCTGGCAGCCAGCCACGGCGCACCACTTGGTGATGACGAAATCGCGCTAACGCGTGACGCACTGTCATGGAAGCACGCACCATTTGAGCTGGATGACGAAATCTACGAAGCGTGGGACGGCAAAGCCAAAGGCGAGACGCTACAAAATAACTGGCAAGCGGACTTTGAGCGCTATGAGCAAGCGCACCCAGAGCTGGCGGCAGAGCTAAAACGCCGCCTAGAAGGCGAGCTGCCAGCAGACTTCGCGGCTCAGGCAGAAGCGTACCTACAGTCATGCCAACAAGCAGGTGACAACGTCGCCAGCCGTAAAGCCAGCCAAAACGCCATCAATGCCTTGCAGCCACTACTTCCAGAAATCATGGGCGGCTCAGCAGACTTGGCAGGCTCGAACCTTACCTTGTTCAAAGGCGCAAAAGGCATTCAAGAAGACGCTGCGGGCAACTATATCTTTTACGGTGTGCGTGAATTCGGCATGACCGCGATTGCCAATGGTATCGCCTTGCACGGCGGTTTTATCCCTTATGTGGCAACGTTCCTGATGTTTATGGAATACGCACGCAACGCCGTACGCATGGGCGCACTCATGAAGCAGCGCATCATCCATGTTTACACCCACGACTCAATCGGTCTGGGCGAAGATGGTCCAACGCACCAGCCTGTCGAGCAGTTGACCAGCCTACGCAGCACGCCAAACCTAAACACATGGCGTCCATGCGACACCACCGAATCCGCCAGCGCGTGGATCGAAGCGATTAAAGCGACCAGCACGCCATCAGCGCTAATCTTTAGCCGTCAAGGTCTGCCACACCAAGACCGTGACGCTGAGCAAGTCGCGAATATCGCAAAAGGCGGCTATGTGCTAGCCAAAGAGCAGAGCGAGCTACAAGCCATCATCATCGCAACAGGCTCAGAAGTGGGTCTAGCGATGGAAGCGTATGAGACGCTAAGCAATAACGGTGTTGGTGTGCGTGTCGTGTCTATGCCTTGTGCTGAAGTGTTTAGCAAACAAGACGCAGACTACCGCGAGTCAGTATTGCCAGCCAACATTCGCGCTCGCGTGGCAGTCGAAGCGGCGCACGTGGACTACTGGTTTAAGTTCGTTGGTCTAGATGGCAAAGTCATCGGCATGACCACGTATGGCGAATCTGCACCAGCGGGCGAGCTGTACAAAGAATTCGGTATCACGACCGAAGCTGTGGTTGATGCGGTGAATAGTTTGGTTTAATAAACTTAACTTAGTTAGTGTTTAAAAAAAGCCATCAGAGAAATCTGGTGGCTTTTTTAATTGAAGACAGTGAAAATTGATTCAATATAGATTGAAAAAAGTGTGCGATACTCAAATTTTGTATTATCAGTATCCTAAAAAGGTAAAGTCATAAAGAAAAAAGTCGCCTCTATTTCTATTTACTTCACTTAACCGCCATAAATCATTCGGGATCTCAAGATCTTCCCAAAGCCTTCGTGAACTACTACTTTTTCCAGCGGAAAGAGAGCTAACTAAATATTCTTTCATAGGTACTAAACTTGTGTCAGTTCTAGATAGCTTAGTATATAATCTAGCGATAAATGAACCTAAAGGAGAGAAGTTGTTATATACGTCGGAGTCTACATTCCAATCTTCCTTTGATAGACATGTGTAATTTGTAGATGGGAACGGGAAATATGACATTGAATAAGTATTGTTTTCCGATACTATCGGCGCTGAAGTGATAGCGTACTTTTCACTAGACCAAGAACCGAGATTTTGAACACAAATTAAATCGACCATTTGATTAGGATGTTTCGCAATATGTTTATCTAACTCAACTATTTTATCAGTAACTTTACTAGGACTTTTTATTGTTTCTTCAAAAGAATGAGCTAACAATCCATAATCGAAAATTCTATGATACTCTTCATAGGAGTAATTGCCACCCTCCCTTTTTCTTTTGTTTCTTCTTTTGCAGTATTCACTGTTAGTAATTTCGGTCAAAGATTTTGCATTTTCAAATAATTTTTTCAAATGACTTAGCTTGAAAGTAAGTTTGCACTCAAAAGCAGCAGCAACACCAGATGCTATATAAAGCTTTTTATTTAATAAAAAAGGAGGGTAGTGTGGCCAAAGAATCAGAATATCGATTTGTGGAGATGCTGTTCCGTCTAGACCTAGAACTCTTCCTTTCGTAACAATGTGATAGTGACTGGGAAGCCATTTCCTTAGAACCTCAGCCCATGTTTCTTCAGCTTGATCACCAGCAGTTCCAGGATCTTGTTTAACTCTACTCTGTATTTGCAAATAGTCCTGTTGGAGGGCAAGATTTATCTCTTCCATATATTGGGCTATATCGTGTTTAGAGTTCATAAGTTATCTCCTAGATTAAAATGTGAGTCGAAGTGAGCTAGATATGAAAAAATATAAGATTTAGAAGATACTTGAGAAAGCTAACCCACACCATCAAAAGTTATTTATGAACAAATATCACATCAAAATCATGGGTGGGTACAAAATCAGACTCTTTGATTTGAAACGTGTTGGGCGCAATTTTTTTCACTTTGCCTTTGCCCTGCCAACAAAACGATACCAGCTCGTTCTTATCACGCTCGACAGTTAAGGTAAAATCTTTGATGGGTTTTGCCCAGTTTGCACCTGTCGTTAGAATATAGCTCAGCGCTTGATAAGGGCGTGCGCCACTCTTATGAAACCCACGTCGCGTATAGTCATCTACGCAAAAATTCCCAAATTCTTCTTCTCCTAAATGTACAGAGCCGCCCACGAGTGGGGCATAGGTATGCTTAACGGTGGTTGTGCTATTGGCTTTAAAGGTTTGCTGCCAGCTATAGATGATTTGTGAATCCCAAAAAATATAAGAATCTGTCCTATCCTTAATAAACCGAGTTAATTGTGGATTATCACAAGCCAACAGCTTTCGATTCACGTCTTCCGCATACACTTGATATGTCCAAGGAGCGAGCATATCCGTATCGGTGATACCGCAAGATTTAAATATATCGGTCGTATCGACTGCCTCATCTGTATGGGTAGAGTAGCCATTTTCTATAACAAGAGGACTCATAAAGGTGCGTACATGCAATTTTGGCTGAATGGCGCGTCCATTGACCCATACTTTAAAGCTATCATAAGTGGAATCTGTGTCGGCATAATCTGAGTCGAGAAAGCTGGGTACAGCAGGCATAGGAAATAAAATCGTCTCGGTTATGTCCTTATTGCTGAGGTTTTTAAACTCATAATTGACGCGGATTTCATCTTTTGAAATATACAAGTCCTCGCTGTGCATACTGATGTTTTTATTTTTAATATATTCAACGCCGCCCGTTCCCACATAGCCTGTAGAATCATTGGCTTGAACGATAATAGGTAATAAAGCAGTGGCAGCAAGACCACAGGTTATAAAGACGGCTTTGGGTAATAAGTAATATGGGTTTTTCATCATGAGTAATCTATATGGCGTACATTTGTCATCTAATATACCTAGATTTATGGATAAAAACGATAGTGCGATAACAAATAGCGGGTTAAATTTTCTAGCGTATAAGAGCAAAAAAACATATCACTCAATTGAATAACGCCCACCAAACCCCGTGCCTTTCTCCCGATTATCGCTCATAATAACGCAAAAATAGAGCATGATTGATGGGGATTACCAAAAGCATTTGCTGCTAGGGTCATCTTCAAGGTTTGAGTTTCAAAAATCAGCCAGTGCTCGGCATTGATTGACCGCGCTTAATGGCTAGGGTAACGGTTTAAATAACAAAAAGGGGCGCGCTATGTCATTGATGTCTACGGTAAAAGGGATGCTGGGCGAGGGCGTCATTAACCTTGCCACGTGGCTGGCGCTCGATAAGACGATCTATCAGCGCATCAACAATGTGACGTTGCCGCTGGCTAATGGCGGCAGCACGCAAATCGACCATATCATCGTCTCGCCCTATGGTATTTTTGTGATTGAGACCAAAAATTATAAAGGCTGGATATTTGGTAGCGAGCATCAGCGGCAATGGACACAGACGATTATGGGTAAAAAGTACAAGTTTCAAAACCCACTGCATCAGAATTATCTACACATCAAGGCATTGTCGGACGTCTTGGCGCTAGAGCCGCAGTATTTTCACTCCGTCATTGCCTTTATTGGTGAGGCAAAAATCAAGACGCGTGACGCCTTGCCCGCGCATGTGCTTGATAGCGGCATCATCAGTTATATTAAGCAAAAACAAGACGTACTATTAACGCCTGATGAGGTACACGCCATCGTCGAGCAGATTCATAGCCAGCGTTTTAGCAAGTCGTGGCGCACGAATCAACAGCACAAAACCTACTTAAAAGAAAAGCACGCTGAGCCAAACAAGCCCGCAAATCAGTCACAAGTAGAAGAAAAAGACAGCGCGCGAGAAGTTGTCAAAGAACGTCCCAAAGTCCATGTCTATGAGCGTTGGTCTGGACAAACCGAAGTAGAAACGCCAGCTCAAGAAACGCCAGCAAATCAAAATACGGTGATAAAAGAAGTCCTAAGCCAAGAAACCTTGAAAGAAGAAACCGTCAACGAAGACAAGCCAAGTCAAGAAAAGCTCAGCGCACCAATATGCCCAAAGTGTCAGGGCGCGATGGTCAAGCGCGTGGCAAAGACAGGTACGCGGGCAGGGCAAGCGTTTTATGGCTGCACAAGTTTCCCGAAATGCCGTGGCATGGTCAATCTATAGCGCACACATCCGAGCGTACGATAAAGCGTTTGCCCTCAGGGATTTCTAAAGAAAAGCTCGCGCCGCGCCCATTGACCACATCAATGGTCAAGTCGGTGTGCTCCCACAGCTTGTACTGCGCGCGCCCCATATAAAACGGACAACCCGCCAGCTCGCCGACCAGCACGTCTTGCCCGCCGACTTTGAATTCGCCAAGCGGATAGCACATGGGTGAGCTGCCATCGCAGCAGCCGCCCGATTGGTGAAACATCAGCTCGCCATGCTTGGATTTTAGTAGGTCAATCAGCTCGCGGCAGGCATCGGTGGCTTGTAGTTTCATGGTCTACTCCTTGTTATTGTTGTCTTTATAATGAGTTTCTTGTTTGTTTAGGGCGTGTCTTCATTTTAAAAATGGTGATAAAAATGAGATAAATTAAAGGCAAACAAGGAAAATAGCGCAGATAATATCGAGATATTAACCAGCTATTTGACACCGTTTGCCGAAGATTTAGCCATTTTTAGCCCATTTAGTCATAGACGTTTGAATTGAAGACACGCCCTAGTATGCCATAAATGCAAAAAGGTCGTAGTACCCTTCGTCACCTTGTATTGAAGATGGCGATGGGCATTACGACCTGCATGATGGGTTGGTGTGCGCTGTTTGCTATGCTGTTAGCGCATCAGGGACACGCCCTCATCACTACATGTTGTAATCAATGACGATACGCCCTTCAATCTTACCGTTACGCATACGCTCAAAGATATCATTGATGTTCTCAAGCGGTTCGGCTTTGACCGTGGCTTTGACTTTGCCCGCTGCCGCCATGTCCAGCGACTCTTGCAAGTCGAGGCGCGTACCCACGATAGAGCCGCGAATGGTGATGCCGTTTAATACAGTATTAAAGATAGACAGCGGGAAGTCGCCTGGTGGCAGACCGTTTAGCACCACAGTACCGCCACGGCGCACCATGCCAAGCGCTTGCTCAAAGGCTTTTTCGGATACGGCGGTAATCAATGCGCCATGGGCGCCGCCGATTTCTTCTTTTAGGTATTCTGCAGGGTCGGTGTTTTTGGCATTGACGGTGACGGTTGCGCCGAGGCGTTTTGCCAAGTCGAGCTTGTCATCATCAATATCGACAGCGGCGACATTGAGTCCCATGGCAACGGCATACTGTACCGCCATGTGCCCCAAGCCGCCGATGCCTGAGATGACCACCCACTCGCCAGGGCGTGCTTCGGTCATTTTTAGACCTTTATATACGGTCACGCCTGCGCACAAGACGGGCGCAATTTCGATAAAGTCCACATTGTCAGGGATGTGTCCGACATAGTCGGCATCCGCGAGCACGTATTCAGAAAAGCTGCCATTGACCGAGTAGCCTGTGTTTTCTTGTTCTTCGCACAAGGTTTCCCAGCCGCCCAAGCAGTGCGTACAGTGCCCACAGGCAGAGTACAGCCACGGCACGCCCACGCGGTCACCTTCTTTGACGTGCTTGACGCCTTCGCCCACAGCAGAGACCACGCCGACCCCTTCGTGACCGGGAATAAACGGCGGGCTTGGCTTGACAGGCCAGTCGCCTTCTACGGCGTGCAAGTCGGTATGACAGACGCCTGAGGCGCGCAGCTTGACGACGATTTGTCCTGCCTTTGGGGTAGGGATGGCGACTTGCTCGATTTGCAGAGATTGACCAAATTCATGGAGGACGGCAGCTTTCATGGTAGTGCTCATAGTGTGCTCGCTTAGTTATGATAAATTATTAAAGGGTGATGGTTTCTAAAACGGTTATCGCACAAACATTGAAAAATAGAGCAGCGCTATTGCCAATCCGTGATGACGCAACAACAAAAAGACGAGTGACAAGGCTGGCGTGCGCATTTTTGCCGACAGTGTGCGCTTGGCACACCATCTGCAAAAAAGGCATTCTAGTAATCATTTTAGGGTGGATGAGCAATAGGAGGTATTGCGTGGGGCCTAGGACATGTCATCAATTAGCCCATCAAGTGATTTAGCGGTCTTAAAATGGCTAAATCTTGCCAAACAGCGTCGAAAATCTTGTGAATATGACTATATTCTCTGCAATTTTTTCCTTGTTTGACTGCGATTTATCTCATTTTAAGCCTCGCTATCTAAATGATGACATGCCCTAGGATTTAGAAGAAGCCCAGCGCTTTGTCGCTGTAAGAGACCAGCATGTTTTTGGTCTGTTGATAATGATCGAGCATCATCTTGTGGTTTTCGCGGCCGATGCCTGATTGTTTATAACCGCCGAACGCCGCGTGTGCGGGGTAATGGTGGTAGCAGTTGGTCCAGACGCGACCTGCTTTGATACCGCGACCAAAGCGATACGCGCGCGTACCGTTACGCGTCCAGACGCCAGCGCCCAGACCGTATAGGGTGTCGTTAGCGATACTCATCGCTTCTTCATCGTCTTTAAAGGTGGTTACGGCAAGCACAGGACCAAAGATTTCTTCTTGGAAGATACGCATGTCATTGGTGCCCTCAAAAATCGTGGGCTGGACATAATAGCCATCGCTCAGATCGCCGTCATGCTTGGCTTGCTCTCCGCCGACCAGCACTTTTGCGCCTTCTTTTTTACCGATATCGAGATACGATAGGATTTTTTCTAATTGGTCTGAGCTGGCTTGCGCGCCGACCATGGTATTGGTGTCGAGTGGGTTGCCAAGCTTGATGGCTTTGACGCGCTCAACGCAGCGCTCGATAAACTTATCATAGATGCTCTCATGGACCAGCGCGCGCGAGGGACAGGTACAAACTTCACCTTGGTTAAAGGCGAACAGCACCAAGCCTTCAATCGCTTTGTCCAAAAAGTCATCGTCTTCATCCATGACATCGGCAAAGAAGATGTTGGGGCTTTTGCCGCCAAGCTCGAGCGTCACAGGAATGATGTTTTCGCTGGCGTACTGCATGATGAGGCGACCTGTGGTGGTCTCACCAGTAAAGGCAATCTTGTTAATACGCGGGCTGGATGCAAGCGGTTTGCCCGCCTCGACACCAAAGCCATTGACCACGTTGAGTACGCCTTTTGGCAAGATATCCGCCGCGCCGACCACATCGAGTAAGTACATGAGTGACGCAGGGGTTTGCTCGGCAGGCTTTAAGACGATGCAGTTACCCGCTGCGAGGGCAGGGGCAATTTTCCAAATCGCCATCAAAATGGGGAAGTTCCAAGGGATAATCTGACCGACCACGCCGAGTGGCTCATGAAAATGATAAGCGACGGTGTCTTCATCAATCTGACTGATGCCGCCTTCTTGCGCGCGGATACAGCCTGCAAAGTAGCGCAGATGGTCAACGGCTAAAGGAATATCAGCGTTCAAGGTTTCGCGGACAGGTTTGCCATTGTCATAGCTTTCGGCGATGGCGATGTTTTCAAGGTTGGCTTCGATGCTATCGGCAAGTTTTAATAAAATATTGGCACGCTCTGTGGTGCTGGTGCTGCCCCACGCGTCTTTGGCAGCGTGCGCGGCGTCCAGCGCTTTATTGATGTCAGCTTCTTTCGAGCGCGCCACTTTACAGATAAGCTGCCCATTGATAGGGCTGGTAGCGTCAAAGTATTCGCCATCTGCAGGTGCGACCCATTCGTTATTAATAAAGTTATCATAGGTGTCGCGAAACTGGACAGCACTGCCATCGGTATTGGGATTGGTATACAGCATGAAACAACTCCTTGTTGTGTTATTGGTTTTATCAGATAATACAGACGCGCCTTTTTGACAAGTCAGCATACATCCGTCACCATGACTTAATATCCTTGTCATTTGTTGGCGCTCATTCCATCGTACTCGGCTTTTGCCTAGAGGAATAATAATATTTGCTAATGTTTGTAACTAACAAATAAAACCTTTCGTTATGTGTGGGATTCTTATTGTACAAGGTACGGATAAGTAAAGGTTTTTATAGTGCAGGGTTATGTTCGGCTTACAGGTTAGACATTTTTAGTAACGAGATTGGCGTTTTGCGCCGTTATTTTTATTTGCTTGGTTCTTTATATGCGTCAGTCTTCGGCTTTAGATATCTTAAAAACGGGTCAAAATGTATTTTTGACAGGCTCGGCAGGGGCAGGAAAAACGTATACCCTTAATCAGTATATTCATTATCTGCGTGCGCGGCGGGTACCTGTGGCAGTGACTGCCAGTACAGGTATTGCGGCGACACACATGAACGGCACGACCATTCACAGCTGGTCAGGCATTGGTATCAAAGACACCTTGAGCGAAAAGGACTTGGGTATTTTGGCGCGCAAAAAGCCGCTGGTGGAGCGGGTCAAAGAAACCTCGGTGCTGATTATTGATGAAATCTCTATGCTGCATGCCAAGCAGCTAAACGCGGTCAATCAAGTTTTAAAACATTTGCGTAAAGACGATGCGCCCTTTGGCGGGATTCAGGTGGTGGTCGCAGGCGACTTTTTTCAGCTGCCGCCCATCGGTCAGCGCGGGGAGAGCAACCGCGACAAATTTGCCTTTATGTCTGAGGCGTGGCTCGATGCCAAGTTTCATATTTGCTATTTGAGCGAGCAGCATCGCCAAAATGACGCCGAGCAAGACGGGACGCTGGGGCTTGATGACATCCTAAACCAAATCCGCCGCCAAGACGTAAGCTTTGACGCCATTGCCGCGCTCGAAGAAACCGCTGTGCAAGACGTGCATGCCAGCCGCACCCGTCTATATACGCACAATCAAAACGTCAATAAGATCAATGACAATGAGCTGCTCAAACTCGATGGCGAGACTTATTGTTTTGAAGCGGTCAGTGATGGCGATGACAAACTGGTCGAAACACTCAAAAAAAGCGTGCGCACTCAAGAGCAACTGACGCTCACCGTGGGCGCAAAGGTGATGTTTATTAAAAACAATGCCGAGCTTGGCGTCTCTAACGGCACGATGGGCGAGCTGGTCGGCTTTCGCGCGGTGAGTCTAAAGGCGGATAACCGCATGGACAGTAAAACCAAGCGCGCCGAGCAAGACGCGGCAGACGATGAGCAGCACAATGATAAGCAAGATGACGCAGATACAGATACTGACAACAAAGACAGCAAAAAAAGTGACAAAAAAACCGCCGTCAAATATCCCGTCGTGCGTCTTAACTCAGGTAAAGAAGTCATCGCCGAGCCTGAAGAATGGATGATAGAAGATGAAAGCGGGGAAGTGCTGGCAAGCTACTCGCAAGTGCCCTTGTGTCTGGCTTGGGCAATTACCATTCATAAATCCCAAGGCATGACCTTGGATGCCGCCGAGATTGACCTATCGCGCACCTTTGAGCTGGGACAAGGCTACGTGGCGTTGTCACGCCTCAAGTCGCTCTCAGGGCTAAAATTGCTCGGCATGAACACCATGAGTTTGCAGCTTGACCCCTTAGCACGCGGCGCGGACAAGCGGTTTTTGGCGCTCTCACAGGAGGCCGAAACCAACTACGCCATGCTCGATGAAAAAAGCATGACAAAAGCGCATACTGACTTTGTACTCACATCGGGCGGTACGCTCAGCCAAACGGTCATCGACAGCTACGAGCGCTTGCAAAAAAAGCGCCGCGAGCTGCAACAAAAACAGCAAAAACAAGGCAACCAAGTCGCCGATAAATCCGAAACCACCCTTGAGGCAACCCGCTTGTTGCTCGAAGAGAGCTTTAGTATTGCTGAAATTGCCGAAGCGCGCGGTCTGGCGCAATCGACCATCATGCGCCATATCAGTGAGCTAAAACAACGTGACCCGACGCTTGCCTGTGAGCATCTGCGCCCTGATGACGACATCATCGACGCGGTGTACAGCGCCTATACCAGCGTGCAGGCAGAAAATGACCCAAACAACACCACCGATGATGGTGATATCAAGCTGCGCCCGCTGCATGAGTATCTAGAAGGGCGCATCAGCTACAACACCATCCGTTTGGCGCTGATTTTTATTAATGACTAAAAACGCGCCTTAATCTTGATACGTCAGCGCATCGTGTCCCCCTTTATATAGCTAGCCTCACCATTAGCGACCAACAGCGAACACCAACTATGCCAAGTTTTACCAGCACCACCTATCGTCCCGAGAGCAGTACCAGCGCGCCCACCTACATCACTAACGAAGGACACCGTCCGCTACGGGTCGCGATTAATGGCTTTGGGCGTATCGGTCGCAACGTGCTGCGCGCCTTACTCGAGCGCTTTGAAATGCTGGGGCGGGCGATACATATCGTCGCCATCAATGACGTGGCAGGCGCGGACATTTTGCTGCACTTGCTAAAGTTTGACAGCACGCACGGACGCCTTAGCCGTCTGGGTATCGACGCGCACATCCTCAGTGATGAGGGCGAAACGCAGCTGTGTCTCAGCAAAAACGGGCACACCTATTGTATCCGCCTCTTGTCGCAGCCTGAGCCAGAGTCTCTGCCATGGCAATCGCTCGATGTCGATGTTGTGCTTGAGTGCACAGGTTTTTTTCGCGCCTATGACCAAGCCTATCGGCACATTAGTGCAGGCGCGCAGCAAGTTATCATCGGCGCTGCGCCCTTTGATAATGTCGATGCCTGCATCGTCATGGGCGTCAATACCGAGGCGTTGCGCCTTGATTTGCCGATTGTCTCGAGCGTCTCTTGTACCACACAGGCGCTTGTGCCGCTGATTGCGACCTTAGATGCCAGCTTTGGCGTCGAGTCGGCGATGATGACCGAGATACACGCGGTGACCGCAGACCAAAACGTCCTCGACCAAGTACACCGCGACCCCAGACGTGCGCGCGCTTCAGGGCACAACATCATTCCCACCACCTCCAGCAGTATCGCCGCCACCGAGCGTGTGCTGCCTGCGATGACGGGCAAAATCAACGGACACTCCATCCGCGTGCCGACCATCGACGTCGCCGCAATAGACGTGACCTTTGTCTTTAGTAAGCCGCCAAGTGACATCGACGCCATCAAAGACGCCTTAATCACCGCGAGCGACAATCAGCTCGCAGGCATCATGAGCTATACCGAGCTGCCGCTTGTCTCCAGCGACTTTGTACATCAGACCGAGTCCTTAATCGTCGATGGGTTACAGCTCATGCAAGTGGGCAATCAGTACAAGGTCTTTGCGTGGTACGACAACGAGTGGGGCTATGCCAATCGCCTGCTGGATATGTGCCTGCACCTGTCCGCAACCCGCGAAAACAAAGGGCTGAAAAAATAATTCAATTATTTGAAAAAAGGGCTTGCATAAAAAAAATATATCGCTATAATGATGCACCTATGGAGACGTGGCAGAGCGGTTGAATGCACCGGTCTTGAAAACCGGCAAGGGTTCATAGCCCTTCGAGAGTTCGAATCTCTCCGTCTCCGCCAAATATTAAAAACCCCAGTCATTACAGTGACTGGGGTTTTTTTATGCATAAAATTTCGTGGTGGTGAATTTATTCTGTATTGATTTAAAACCCATGCTGCACTAGATACTGACTTTAAAAGTAGTGTGATGATGCCACGCACGTCTCACACTACCGTTATTTAGTTAATTAGTCTCTTTGATTTAAACAGTGATATGTCCAGTTAAGTACTGTACCGCATTGCCAGAAATAAGTACTCTATCGCCTCTTACAACACATCTGAGCATGCCACCTCGATTTGAGGCTTGGTACGCTATTAACTCATCTTTACCTAAGCGCTCTGCCCAAAATGGAGCAAGACCAGTATGAACTGACCCAGTTACTGGATCTTCGCTACCACCATTGGCATGTGAAAAGTATCGAGAGATGAAATCATAAGATTGGAGGTTTTCTGATTCAGACTGACAAGTGACAACGATATTCAGAGGCGCAAGTTGTTTTAGAATCTCATTATTACGTATTATATTTAAAATATCGGACTTGGTATGGTATATAACAAAATATGCTTGTGAGTTGCGATAGACTTCGATAGGAGCAATCGATAGACCTTGCAATAAGCTGTCAGGAATATCAGTTACTTTTTCAGGCTTATTGTTTGGGAAGTCCATTTGTATCTCACCAGTGCTTGTTTGTAGGATTGTCAGAATGCCGACTGCTTTTGCCGACAGCATAATTGTTTTCAAAGTAGGGTTTTTACTAAATAAAACAAAGGCAGCCGCCAAGGTTGCATGACCACAAAAGGCAATCTCAGTCGTTGGAGAAAACCAGCGAATATCATAATGCGTTTTTTCTTTCGACTGATTCGGCACTAAAAAAGCTGTTTCAGATAAGTTGTTCTCCATTGCTATGGACTGCATTAAACCGTCACTTAGCCAACTATCGGTGATAATAACTGCTGCGGAATTTCCCTTAAAAACGGTGTTGGTGAAAGCGTCAACGACATTCATTTCGAGTTGCATTCTTTTTCCTTTAGCAAATATAGAGTTTAACTAGCGTACTTATTTCTTTTTTAAAAGTATATAGCTGCCCATACAGCGATAGCATACTTTATTATAATATTGCCATTCCGCTTTTCACTTATATCGTCTGTTTACAACAATCTAATACTTACGTATGACATTTCTTAAACATGGTCAATCCAAACCACGTTAAAAAACTTCATTCCAAGAGCGGTATACGTTCTCTTTCCACCGCGTTTCCTTTCGCACGTTCTCATTCTTTATGTAGTCTTCCTTTATAGTGTTGCAAGACAAATACGTTCAATGGTATTTGCAGCAATATTGACGCACTACAATGACAAACTTATGCCTACAAAACAGCTCGCTAAAGTTTTCATAATAGCGCCGCCTTCTGCGTAGGATTCCTAAAAGAATACGCTTCTTTCCCATAAAAAATAGTGAACGATAAAGGACAATTCATGCAAAAATTATCAACTTTAAATAAAGCCATCATTACCGTGCTCAGCGTTACCGCCATCAGTACCACGGCTATTGCGGTAGGACAGAGCAACACGCAGCTGCCAGTCAGTGAAACTGTAGCCGCAGTACAAAGCAAAATCAGCCTCGAGCAGGCAATGAGTATCGCTCAAAAGACCGTAAAAGGAGACGTCATTGGTGCTGAGTTTGATCAGTACGATCGCTCAGCAGGAGGCAACTACGAGGTGACGATTGTCGCTAACAATAGCGAATATGATGTCAAGGTGGACGCAAAGAATGGTCAAGTCTCGACCAGCAAACAAGAAAAGATGGATAACGAGGACATTGCTGAATACAATGCCATGAAAAAGTCCAACCTCAGTCTCAACCAAGCCATCAAAAAGGCGAACCAACGTATCAATGGTACCATCGTTGAGGCAGGGTTTGATGTAGATGCTGGCAAGTCTGTCTATGAGATTGAGATAGTCAAAGGCAACCAAGTCTATGATGTGGTCGTCGATAGCATGACGGGTCAGATTGTCCGTAGCCAAGCTGAGATGGTCGATGATGACGACTGATACTTTTGATGTATGAATAACAGAGTAGTCGTCTTTTTGCTTGTATTTAGAGACGATATAATAGTGCCAAGCGATATGCACATACCGCTTGGCGCTTTTTTAGAGCTGATTGCTTGTTTTTTTATAGCGTCGGTTTGCACCGCGTACGCGTTTCTATTTAACGACCAGAAACTTTATTTAACGCTGAGAAAATCGAATCGTGCGTCCATCTTCGAGCATGAGCGTGCCATCGACAATCACGATGGTCACATCTTGCGCGTTACGAATGGCGCGCATGACGTTGATGTCCTCGATACTGCTCTCTAGCACAATTTTGCCCGATTGTTCAGGCGCAACCGCTGGCTCAAATGCCGTACTCGGAATCACAAAGCGCTTGCCAATCTTTAGGTTGGCATCTTGCATCAGCAGCTCACCTTCAAAGTGGGTAATCGGCGATTTGCCATGGTTTGAGAGCATAAACTGTAGCTTGACTTGATTTAGGCTGTCGTTGTCGCTTGGTTTGACAGGCAGTAGGGCAATGGGGTAGCGCTCAGCGAGCGACCGCGCGTTGTTGTCAGCCACCACAGGGCTTTTCTTACCCGTTGGGTTGTTGGGGTGCAGACGCTCATACTCGCGCTGCTGCATGATGGCATTCTTAATCGTGGTACGTGGCATCGCCCCCGACTCGTAGGCGTCGCTCAGCTTCATGCGCAGCATATAGCGGCTGAGCAGCTGGCGCTCTTCTTCAGGCAGATTCTCAAAAGTATCGCCGAGTTTTTGTTGCCAGCGGTTGGAGTCGGTCGGGATGGTTTGCTCATCAGGCGATTTTTTGAGCATATCGCAGCCTGTGAGCGTCGGCACTGCCACCAGCGCCAATACAGCGGCAAGGATAGGGGCATAGCCACGTTTGGTGGATAGATGTTGCGTCATGATAGCCCTCCTTTGCAGTATCGATAATCACATTTTTATTATAGTCGTATTGGTAGCAATAGCGGCAAGAACTACCAACTATCGTTTTTAATATACCTTGTTTTGTGAAGAGATAAGAACGTGGCTTATGATAGATTGTGTTACCTTTTGCAATGGCTGTATGAAAGGTTACATACCTAAGCGCCCAAAAATAACGGCGTCGTGGCACATCTTACGCACAAAAAAAGACCAAGTGCTATCAGAACTTGGTCACTATCAGTACAGCATACTATAAAAAAGAGGTCGGGCAGATTACTTTGACTCAGGATTGCCTTGTAGCTCACATAGCGGCTGTGAGGTGTGCTTGTTGTGCGTGACCACAATCGCCTCATCAATGATACGCTGGCTGACGCCCTTTTTGCGTAGCGTCTCAATAAACATCTCATCATGTGCCAACGTATAATCCGCGTGGTCGCGATCCAAACCCTGACGGATATACAGACGAATCAAACCCTGAATGCGCTTAAAGCCAAGATCTTTGGTCGTGGCTTCTAACAGCTCAATCATCTCTTCAGACAGACGAATACTAATAGGGCGCATTACCTTTTGAGGATGATCAGAAAACTTATTTTTTACGCGTATCGGTATCATAATAAACCATTATTTTTTAATGAATGGGAATAAGGGGTGTATGAACACGTTATTATAACGTTAATAATCAATATTTTAGACACTTATTATAAACCAAATGTTATCAATAATCTGTAAGCATCGACATAAATAGTATAAAAAATGTCTATACCTTTGATTTTTAAACGATATATAAAACTGTAGGCATAAAAAAACCTCCATCACATTATGATGAAGGTCTTTTTGAATATGGCTCCTCAACCTGGGCTCGAACCAGGGACACACGGATTAACAGTCCGATGCTCTACCAACTGAGCTATTGAGGAATAGTTGGTCATAACGTTGAGATAACTGCCGTTTAGCGTTTGCCATCTCGTTATGTGGGGCACATTGTAGCCAAGGGTTTAAAAGGTGTCAAGAAAAAATAGTAAAAATAATGCATTTTTTGCTATTTTGTTTTGTATGCCTTGATATCGCCCATGACCTTATCCCAAAAACGAGCCACAGCAGGCAGGTTTATGACACTTCTTGGTTATCGTGCTTGCCCCTAACATTTAACAAGATATACGCAGGGCATGACAAAGGCGCTTAGCAAAACGTATGAACCACAAAACCATAGGCATAAAAAAACCCTCATCAAAGCGATGAGGGTCTTGGCATGTGCCATAATTGAATCTAGTAGGATTCAGGGTTTGCCTAAATAGGCAAGAATGTGGCTCCTCAACCTGGGCTCGAACCAGGGACACACGGATTAACAGTCCGATGCTCTACCAACTGAGCTATTGAGGAATAAGCGATAAGGACAATGTCCTTGTGCTAAGCAAAGCAGCGATGCTCGTCGTTGCTAAGTGGAGCGTATGATAGCAAAGATAAAAAATAGGTCAAGCACTTTTTATCACTTTTTTGCCAAAAAAGTCATTTTTTATAAAAAAACGGTCATTGCCGAGTGTTTGCGCCCTTGCAATCGCATCAGTGAGGGCATCAATAAAAAAGGCGCTGATGACCAGCGCCTCTTATTAATAGGAGCGTATCAAGCGTCTGGCTTATTCGTCGTCTTCTTTAACGTCCAGCTCAGAGACCGCCTGCTCAATACGCTTTAGCGCTTCTTTTAGTGTGGCTTCGTCCGTGGCGTACGAGATACGCATAAAGCCGCCTAAGCCAAAAGCATCGCCTGGTACGACCGCGACGCCGACTTTATCGAGCAGCCATTCAGCAAACGCGGTGCATGATTTTAGACCTGCCGCTTTAAGCAGTGGTCTAATTTTTGGATACACATAAAACGCACCATCTGGACGCAAGCAGGTGATGCCTTTGATGTTGTTTAAGCCATCGACCACAAGGTCACAGCGCTGCTCAAAGGCTTTGAGCATTGGCTCAAGGACGCTTTGGTCACCTGAGATTGCCGCCGCTGCTGCCACTTGGCTGATAGAGGTCGGGCAAGAGGTAGACTGCGATTGTACTTTTTTCATCGCGCCAATCAGCTTGGCAGGACCGCCCGCGTAGCCGATGCGCCAGCCTGTCATGGCATAGGCTTTTGACACGCCGTTTAGGATAATGGCGCGCTCTTTTAGCTCAGGCGCGGCGTTTAGAATGTTGTAAAACTTATCGCCCGTCCAGCGGATGTGCTCGTACATATCGTCTGAGGCAACATAGACGTGTGGGTTTTTCTTAAGCACTTCAGCGATGGCTTTTAGCTCATCTAGGGTATAAATCATGCCTGTAGGGTTCGATGGGCTGTTTAAGACCAGCAATTTGGTCTTATCTGTAATTGCGTCTTCTAATTGCTCGGCGGTGATTTTGAAGTTTTGCTCAGGTGGGCATTCGACGATGACTGGCACGCCATCGGCAAGCTTGACCATATCAGGATAGCTGACCCAGTACGGCGCAGGGATAATCACTTCATCATCTTTGTCAATCAAGGCTTGAGCAAGGTTAAAGAACGACTGCTTGCCACCGACCGACACTAGGATTTCATTGGGCTGATAGCTGATGTCATTGTCGCGAGCAAATTTATCAATAATGGCTTTTTTTAGCTCAGGCGTGCCATCAACAGCGGTGTATTTGGTAAAGCCATTATTAATCGCCTCAATCGCCGCTTGTTTGATGTGTTCTGGGGTATCAAAATCAGGCTCGCCTGCGCCCAGACCGATGATGTCTTTGCCTGAGTCTTTAAGCTCTTTGGCTTTATTGGTAATCGCGAGCGTCGGTGAGGGCTTGATGTTATTAACGCGGTTAGACAGTTGTAATTCGCTCATTAGAAATCCTTTTTTAGATAATAGTTATAAAATACAGCAGGTCATATCACCAAGGTACTGCAAAATTGGGCATGGCAACGCGACCATACAGGCTCATGGCAGATGGGCGCGTAGGACGGTCATACTAACTAACAGCGCATGCAGGCATGTAAAAAAACGTGACGTTTTCTGTCGTATTTTTGCGCAGCTGATACAGCGCAGATGCCCGATAAGACAAGCATCAAAGCGATATGACATGACCAATAGTAACGTAATTGCGCTGTATTTTAATAAAAACCACGTCATCGGTTACAAAAAATACCATTGCTGCGCTACTGCTTGCGAAGTTACAACATTCGTTCGTTTATCATGTCTTATACTGACAACAAGCTCATTAAGATACACTCAAGAATGCAGTGGTGAGTACTTATTAAAAACAATAAAAAAAGCACATAAATATAAGAAGAATGAAACGCTTAACGCCCGTACATGCCCACAATCTATAAACCATCTAAAAAACTGACAAACACCTATAAACGCATAAAAAAGGATGCCCGCCATGAGTAGCGCCACCACAGAAACCGCCAATAACGATGCAAAACGTGAGCACGCCACCGACACCAAAAAGCACGCCTTAGCAAACAACAGCCATATCCTCATCACAGGCGCGACTTCAGGTATCGGCAAGCAGCTGGCGACCGACTATCTGCAAGAGGGGCACACGGTCTACGCAGTCGGACGTGACGAAGATGCGCTCGCTGAATTAAAAGCGCTGGGTGCGACCAGCATCAATGTTGACTTGATGGATAGAGAAAAGGTCAAAGCCGCCTTTGCGCCGATTGAGACCATCGACGTTGCCATCTGCGGCGCGGGGATGTGCGAGTATTTGGACATGCCCGACTTTGACAGTGAGGTTTTGATGAAAGTCATGTCGGTCAATATCGGTACGCTTGCGCATGCTATCGATGCAGTATTGCCCAAGCTGATTGCCTCCAAGGGTCGTCTGGTCGGTATCGGCTCAGCGTCGGCGTATGTACCCTTTGCCCGCGCCGAAGCATACGGCAGCTCAAAGGCGGCGATTCATTACCTTATGAAAACCTTGCAAATCAGCCTAGCGCCGCATGATGTGGCGGTCAGTTTGGTCGTCCCAGGCTTTGTTGAGACACCGATGACCAAGCAAAACGACTTTCCGATGCCGTTTTTGCAGACGCCTGAGCAAGCGAGCCAAGCGATTCGCGATGGTATCGCGGATGGTGACGAGGTGATTGAGTTTCCCAAAAAACTCACCTTACCACTCAAAGCCTTGGGCGCGCTGCCTGATTTGGTCTGGCAGCAAGTTAGCGAAAGAATCAACAAAAAACAAAGCGGCGATCAGTAATAGGCGCACCAGAACAAAAATAAATACAAAATCTTGTAAAAGACCACCAAAAAGGACGGACATATTAATGCCCATTGCGCGCCCAAAACTAAACGCCATCAAAAAACTAGGCAAGACGCTAAAAACGCGCAGTAAGGCGCAGCCAAATGAGCAAGCCGCAGAATCTGTGCCGCAAAAATCGCGGCTTGCCATTATTGGCTCTGGCGTATCGGGACTGACCTGCGCGCACTACTTAAATGGGGATTATGACGTCACGATATTCGAAGCCAATGACTATATCGGCGGGCACGTCAATACCATTGATGTGGCACTACAGACAGGTAAAAAGGGCAAGGTTGAAACCAGCGCCATTGATACAGGCTTTATCGTGTTTAATGAGCGCACCTATCCAAATTTTTTGCGCTTGCTGCATGAATTGGACGTGCCGTTTCAAGCAACTGACATGAGCTTTTCTGTGAAAAACAGCGCCCGCAACTTTGAATACAATGGACACACGCTCAACACCTTATTGTCACAGCGCAAAAATGTGCTCAGCCCGCAGTTTTGGCAGTTTATCAGTGACATCATGAAGTTTAATAAACATATCCGCCAGCTGCGCGCCGACTATGATGTTGCGCGTGCAGCGGGTCAGGATACCAGTGCTTTGTCCACGCAGACGCTGGGCGATTACTTGGTAGGTCAGCGTTACGGCGCATTATTTACCGATAACTATTTATTACCGATGGTGTCTGCGATTTGGTCAACCTCGCTACGAGAGGTACAAGGCTTTCCGCTGATATTTTTTGCGCAGTTTTTTGACAATCATGGACTGCTGGACGTGGTCAATCGCCCGCAGTGGTTCACCATCAAAGGCGGCTCAAAGCAGTATGTAAATACGCTGGTCACGCGCTTTGTCACAGCTGGTGGCACGATACGGGTCAACAGCCCTGTGCAGAGCGTGCAGCGTAATAGCGATAGTGTGCGTATTGAGTTTAAGACGCTTGGTAAAGCAGACGAACAGACAACGCGTGTACAGAGCGAAGACTTTGACGAGGTGATTTTTGCCTGTCATGCAGATACCGCGCTGCGACTATTGGCGGATGCCAGTGATGATGAAAAAGAGGTGCTGGGACATTTTTACTTTACGCCCAATACGGCAGTGCTACATACCGATACCCGCGTGCTGCCTAAAAAATCCTTAGCGTGGGCAAGCTGGAACTATCTGACCGATGCGCCTACAAAGCAAACCGACAGCCAAGCGCCACAAAGCGCACAAAACAAGCCTGTCTTGACTTATCACATGAATATCTTGCAGCGCCTGACCAAAGCGCACAATTACTTGGTAACGCTCAATGAGGACATTGACGCGCAGCATGTCATTAAATGCATTGACTATAGCCATCCTGTATATACGAACAAGATGGTCGCCGCGCAAGGGCAATGGGGGCGCATATCAGGGCAGCAGCACACGCACTTTTGCGGCGCGTATTGGTTCAATGGCTTTCACGAAGATGGCGTACGCAGTGCGCTGCGCGTCTGTCAGGCATTGGGCGCGGATATTGATATCAAAGATGACGTCGATGCGCAGCACATCCCCGATGCGAAGCAAACGACCACGCCCTTTCGCTATCGGGATTTGCCAGTCAAAGCGGACAAAAAACCACGCGACCTAAAGCGCCGCCAAGTCATCCGTGCCGCGACCAATCAAGACCTAATCAAACAGATTGAGCAGATTAAATCTGAGGCAGCAAACAGCGCACCAAAAAGCAAAACCAGCAAACGCGCTTGGCTAAAACAGCAGCGCCCTTAATCCAAAAACCAATGGTAATAGATATCTATGCCCTACGTATCCCGACCCGCTCATGCTCAAGCCGCTGGCGCATATCCGCATCAGCTGTTTGCGGGCAGTACGTGGCATCAGCGCTTGTTGCCCAGCCCCCATCAGTTTTGTTACGCGTACCGCTATTGGGGCATTAATGTTCGTGCGCTGGCGGCGGGTGAGTCGTTGCCCGAAGTCAAAAGCGCATGGGGCATTCCGCTGTTCTCAGGTACGCGCCGCGCGGTGCAGCAGTTTCGTTCCAGCGACTATATTCATTTGTCTGAGGACGAGACAGCCGCGCCCAACCAAAGTAAAGATGCGCCACATACCAACGCCTATCAAGCACTTGAGCAGCGCTTGCGTCTTGCCTTTCACAATCATGCGGGCAGCGCCCCTGACGGTGACATTATGGCGCTGGTGGTGTGCCGCAATCTGGGCATGTACTTTAGCCCTGTGAATTTTTACATTGGCTTTGATGCTTTGGGCGCGCCCAGTCACTTGCTGGCAGAAGTGTCCAATACCCCATGGAACAAGCGCCATTACTACGGGTTTTTATTAACAGGGCAAGAAAGCGAATTTTGTCATGGCAAGGATTTTCATGTCTCGCCCTTTAACCCCATTGATCAGCAGTATTGCTGGCAGGTGACGGTGCAGCAGCGCGAGCAAGACGAGGTGGCTGGCTTATACACGCGCATCTTGATTACCATTCATGATGCGCGCGGCGAGGTGATGCGCGCAGGCGTGAAGCTGCAAGGACAAGCCATGACCGCCGAGAACATTCAGCACAGCCTACGCAAAAACCCGCTGATGAACATGACCTCGCTGCTACGTATCTATTGGCACGCCTTTAAGCTCTATGCCATCAAGCGCGTGCCCTATGTTCAGTACGATCAGACGCTAAAAGACAGCGCGCAAAAAACAACCAAAACGCGCGCAGAGTAATAAAACCAAACGCCATTGAACAACGCATAACAACAATTAAGGACAAGGAACAAGACCTATGCCGACACGACCGACCGACCGTACCCCAAGCTCGACTTTTGAAAAAGCCACTGCGCGTATCAGCCAAACGGTGAACAATACCGCCGTGCTGAAACCGCTCAGTCATGGCGTGAACTATGCCGCCAAGCAAGTGGTCTTTCGTGCGCTCAAAAATATTCGCTTTGGCAGTATTACCATTATTGAAGATTTTAAGACCGATAACGCAGATGAGCGCAGCATTAAGGCAAATCAAACCCATCATTTTGGGTCGGCGACGACAGAGGGTCATCAGACCAAAGGCAGTAACAAACACAGTACCACACCGAGCAGCTCCGAGGCAGGACATCATCGCCTTGATGTGACCTTGACCATTCATGATGATGACGTGTACCGCCAGTTGTTGTTCGGCGGCTCGATTGCCTTAGCAGACAGCTATATTGACGGCAAGTGGGACACTGATGATTTGACAGGGTTTATTCGCTTGGCGGCGCGCAATCTGAGCGTGATTAATGATCTAGAAGCGCGCTTTGCAGGCATTACCAAAACCTTCGAAAAAGCCAAACATCAGCTGCGTAGCAATGACAAGTCCAATGCCAAATCCAACATCTTGGCGCATTATGATTTGGGTAATGCGATGTATCAGACCTTTCTTGACCCGACCATGATGTATTCCTCGGCAGTGTATCCAAGTCTTGACAGCACGCTTGCTGAGGCGCAGCAGCACAAGCTGGCGCTGATTTGTGAGCGTTTGCAACTGACTGCAGACGATGAGGTGCTGGAGATTGGCACAGGCTGGGGCGGCTTTGCCATTTATGCGGCGACTCATTACGGCTGCCACGTGACCACGACCACCATTTCGGACGCGCAATATCAAGAAGCTATGCGCCGCGTGGAAGCGGCAGGTTTGAGCGACAAGATTACGCTACTCCAAGAGGACTACCGCGAGCTGACAGGCACCTATGACAAGCTCGTGAGCATCGAGATGATTGAGGCGGTCGGGCACGAGTACCTGCCGACGTTTTTTGCCAAGTGTAATGCGCTCCTAAAGCCAACAGGACTCATGGTATTGCAAGCCATCACCTTTAACGACCAAAACTACGAGCGCTATCTACAGTCGGTGGACTTTATCCAAACGCATATTTTTCCAGGTGGCTGCCTATTGTCCAATCAAGCACTGACCACGCAGTTCACCGAGCAGACCGATATGGTCATCAAGCAGCTGCACGACTACGGCTACGACTACGCTTACACCCTGCGTGATTGGCGCGCGGCATTTATGGACAAGCGTGATGAGATTATCGCGCTCGGCTATGACGAGGCATTTATTCGCTTATGGGAGTTTTACTTTTGCTATTGTGAAGGCGGCTTTTTGGAGCGCACCATCGGCGTGGTACAAGTGACGGCGGTAAAGCCAAAAAACACCGACACATGGCTGGGCATGGGCAGCTAAAGACCATCAGCACCAGCCGCAACAGCAGAACGTCCCTACGATAACAACAGCAGCAACCGGACATAACAAAAGCACAATAAGGAGCACATCATGGGTTACGTATTTATTTATCTCGCGGCGGTGGTGATATTTTTGGCAGTGGATGCCGTCTGGCTGACAACCATGAAAGGCGCGTTTTATGAATCGCGCATCGGTCATTTATTGGCCGATGAGCCAAACATGTTTGCCGCAGGCGCGTTTTACATGTTTTACGTCTTTGCGCTGTGCATCTTGATTTTGTACCCACAAATCAAGGCGGGCAGCTCGATTGGCTATATTTTCTTATTGGGTGGTTTGATTGGGCTGATGGCGTACGGCACGTACGACTTTACCAATCTGGCGCTGTATAAAGGCTTTACTTTAGATACTGCGCTTGTAGACTTTGCTTGGGGCGGAGTGCTGACAGGCTCAGTCAGTGCCGTTGTTGCGTGGCTTGCGTATCGTTTTCATTGGCTTGGTTAACATTGGGTATGGATATTGATACCGTTCGAGGTGGAGCGGTATCCAAAGCGCATGGGGTTGCGCTACACTAGATGGCATACGAGCGCTGTGCGCTTTGTGCCTTATTTTATCTATTGTCGCCGTCGTTAAGGATTACTATGCCTCAAGCAAACACAACCTCAACTGCAAAAAAAGCCCCGCTCAATCATGAGCTGTACATGTCGGTACTCATGACGCCTGATATGGCGAACTTTACAGGCAATGTACATGGGGGTGACCTATTAAAGATGCTCGACCAAGTCGCCTACGCCTGCGCCAGTCGCTATAGTGGCAGCTATGTGGTCACGCTGTCGGTTGACCAAGTGATGTTTCGTGAGCCGATTCACGTGGGTGAACTTGTTACCTTTGCCGCCAGTGTCAACTATGTGGGCAAAACGTCAATGGAGATAGGTATCCGCGTTGAGGCTGAAAATGTCCAAGAGCGTACCATCCGCCATACCAACAGCTGCTATTTTACGATGGTCGCGGTGGACAGCTCAGGCAAGCCCACAAAAGTGCCGCCGTTAAAGCTCGACAACCCACAACAAAAATGCCGCTTTGATGCTGCCCTTGAGCGTAAGCGCTTGCACATGCAAGAGGCCAAACGCCCAAGCTGTGATATTGAAAATATGCCCACAGCGTCAAACCCGTCATAAAATATCGGTATAAGTCACCAGTCGTGAGGCAAGCCCCAGATGCACGTGATGTAGCGTAAGCCGTGCCAGCCCTATTTTTTAAACAAGTAGCTGCGGCATGCCTTGCCCACGATGTTTACCCTATTATCCAGCCACTATCGCTCAAACTGCCTAAGCGCTATGCACAAAGTTTATTGATTATTGAGGTCGTTATGAGTCTAAAACCATCTGTCGCCAATGCCCCAAGGCACGTACACGACACGAGCAGCAAACGCGGACAACAGCCGCCACTTCCTGAACATGAAGACGCAGATTCGGGGCATTCAGGCTCGCTGATTACCGTTCTGATTGCCGTGGGTGCCAATTTAATCATTGCCATTGCCAAATCTGTCGCCGCCGTGATGACAGGCTCGGCATCGATGATTGCTGAGGCGGCGCATTCGTGGGCAGATACGGGCAACGGCACGCTGCTCATCATCGCCGAGAAAAAAGCCGTCAAACCCGCTGATGCCAGCCACCCGCTTGGCTATGGCAAAGAGTCGTATGTGTGGTCGATGATTGCCGCCTTTGGTGTGTTTACCGCAGGTGCGATTGTGTCGATTTATACGGGCATTAAAGAGTGGAATGCGCCCGAGAGCGAAACCAACTACACCATTGGCTTTATTATTCTTGCGGTTGCGTTTGTGCTAGAGGGCTTTTCCTTGGTGCAGGCATATCGCCAAAGCAAAAAACATGGCGCAGCGGTGAACGTGAGCGCGCTCGGCTATGTGGTCGATACCTCAAACCCGACCTTACGAGGGGTGTTCTTTGAGGACTTGGCAGCGGTGATAGGCTTGGTCATTGCGGCAGCAGCGATGGGCATGCACGCTTATACGGGGCAGGCGTGGTGGGACGCGCTTGGCTCTATTATCGTCGGTATTTTACTCGGTATCGTGGCGATATTTTTAATCAGTCGCAACCGTGATTTTCTGGTCGGTCTTAAGGTCAATCAGCGCATTCACGATTACGTGTTGACCGAGCTATACGCGCATCCTGATGTGGACAGTGTCTCGTATTTGCACCTTGAGTGGGTCGGACCCAAAAAAATCTTTATGGTGGCGGCGGTCGATATCGCAGGCAACCAAAAAGAAGAAAACCTCACGCAAATGTTTGAAAACATTGAAAACAAATTCCGCGCGCAAGCATTGTTCCAAGAAGCTATTTTGACCTTATCCTCTCCCAATGCCGAGCCACTGCCTAAGCCGTCTTCTAAAACGGCATAAAATAGGCAGGGGTAGTCGGTAGAGGTGAATCAAAACAAGCGAGTAAAACATAGCAACCATAAAAAAGGCTTTAGCGCGATGCTAAAGCCTTTTTGTTAGAAACTGTCCGTCGTTAAGACGTCAATGTTTCTTATTTTTTCTGTGGCGCGTTGGCACCGATGAACCATGCGTCTTTATCAACGATACGGCTGGCTTCGGTGAATAGGTCAGCGGTGTCTTCGTCGCCTGCTTCGCCTGCCGCTTCAATCGCTTCGCGTAGCGTGCTGGCTACTTTTTTATAACGGCTGGTCAGCTCAACCACGTGGTCTTCTACGTTAGTGATGTTGGTTGGGTAGTCGTCTAGGATAGAATCTTTTGCCACACGACTTGCCAAACCGTTTGGCTCGCCGCCTAGAATAACGATACGCTCAGCAATCATGTCTGATACTTCGCGGATACGCTCGGCAGTTTCGTCTAGCAGTTGGTGTACACCGATAAAGCCCACGCCTTGTAGATTCCAATGGCACTGTTTGCCATCAAGGGTCAAGTCAATCACATTGGCTAGGTTTGCGTTTAGCAGTTTTACCATTTCTTGTGCGGTGCTGTCGTCGATACCACTTGCAAAACGTTCTCTCATAATGTTCTCCAGATATTAAAATTGTTTTTAGTTATAGATAGATGACATCAGCAAATCATTATTGTCTTTATTTATCCAAGATGACCAGCATCAGTACTCATTAAAACAGTGGCGAATGGCCGCACACTGTCAGGCTCATGTTTCATAACAATGACGCCAAAAAAGCGCCACTAATAAAACCGCATCAACCCATCAATACTCATAATGATTATCTCACGAGTGATAAATCACTTGCTGACTGTCCTTAGCAATCAAGTACCGATGATAGCAGGTTCGGCAGTGTAAGAAACCCCCAAGCGTTAGGTGTTGTTATGTGCTCGTGTAACCGCTCTGTTAATCGTGAAAAGCTTTGTAAAATTCGCGCGATTCTTGAGGGTGATTTGCGTCTGTCTCGCCAACTGCATTTATCATAAGCGAGTCATGACTGAATAAAAATAGTGATAAAAATCTGAATGACCCGCCGTAAAAAATACGCGAAAAAGCCGTACAAAACTTGCCGCTAAAAAGGCACAAAACATTGCCCGATTACACTGCCCAGCGCTTTAAAATCGGGGCATTGCCCCCATATCATCATAAATTCAAAAAAGAAGAAAACGACTATGCGCCAACCCGAACCCAGATCGTCAAGACAACGCAAGCAACTCTCAAGCCAACTGCAAGGCGAAGCAGAAATCACAGGCGTTAACGCCTCAGGCACGCAGATATCGAGCCGTGCCTTTGAGATGGTCACCGACTTTGAGCCTGCAGGCGACCAGCCCAAAGCCATCGAAAAATTGGTCAAGGGTATCCATGCCGACATGGACGAGCAACTGTTGCTCGGGGTCACAGGCTCAGGTAAGACCTACACCATGGCAAAGGTCATCAGCGAATGCCAACGCCCGACCATCATCATGGCGCACAACAAGACGCTGGCGGCGCAGCTGTATGGCGAGTTTAAAGCGTTCTTTCCCAATAATGCCGTGGAATACTTCGTCAGTTATTACGATTATTATCAGCCCGAAGCGTATGTCGCAGCGAGCGATACCTTTATCGAAAAAGACAGCGCGATTAATGACCATATTGACCAGATGCGTCTGTCCGCTACGCGCGCGCTACTTGAGCGCCGCGATGCCATTATTATCGCCTCAGTATCGTGCATCTATGGTTTGGGCGACCCTGAAAGCTATCTAAAAATGCTGCTCCATATCGTGGTGGGTGACCGAGTTGACCGTACCGCGATGATTAAGCGACTCGTTGAGCTGCAATACACGCGCAACGAGCTGGATTTTGGTCGTGGTACGTACCGTTTGCGCGGGGAAGTGCTGGACATTTATCCTGCCGAATCAGAAGAGCTGGCGGTACGCATTCAGCTGTTCGATGACGAGGTCGAAAAAATCACATGGTTCGACCCGTTGACAGGTAAGACCATGCGCAGCGTGCCGCGTATTACCATTTACCCCAAGTCGCACTACGTGACCCCGCGTGAAAAGCTGGAAGCGGCGAGCAAGACCATTCGCGCAGAATTGGACGAGCGCTTGGAGTACTTTCGCGAGCATGACAAGCTGATTGAGGCGCAGCGTATCAAAGAGCGCACCCAGTACGACCTTGAGATGATTCAGCAGCTCGGCTACTGTAACGGCATCGAAAACTACTCGCAGCATTTATCAGGGCGACCTACAGGCGAAGCACCGCCGACCTTGTTTGATTATATTCCCGAAGACGCCTTGCTGTTTATTGATGAATCGCACGTGACCGTCTCGCAGGTGGGCGCGATGTATAAGGGTGACCGCTCGCGTAAAGAAAACCTGGTCAATTATGGCTTTCGCTTACCGAGCGCGATGAACAACCGCCCGATGAAGTTTGAAGAGTGGGAGCGCATCAAGCCCAAGACCATTTATGTCAGCGCCACGCCCGCGCAATACGAGCTGGAGCATAGCGAGCAAGTGGTCGAGCAGGTGGTGCGTCCGACAGGCTTGATTGACCCTGAGATTGAGATTCGCCCTGTATTAACGCAGGTCGATGACGTGCTGTCCGAAATCATCACCCGCCGCGAAAAAGACGAGCGTGTGCTGATTACCACCTTGACCAAGCGCATGGCGGAGGATTTGACAGGCTATCTCAAAGAATACGACGTCAAGGTCGCCTATTTGCACTCGGATATCGACACCGTCGAGCGTATGCAAATCATCCATGAGCTGCGTACGGGCGTGCATGATGTGCTGGTCGGTATTAACCTCTTGCGTGAGGGCTTGGACATGCCTGAGGTGTCTTTGGTTGCGATATTTGATGCTGATAAAGAGGGCTTTTTGCGCTCGGAGCGCTCACTGATTCAGACCATCGGTCGCGCCGCGCGTCACTTACATGGTAAGGCGATACTGTATGCGGACAGAATGACGCCAAGCATGCAAAAGGCGATTGAAGAGACCGACCGCCGCCGCGAAAAACAGATTGCCTTTAACAAAGAGCACAACATCACACCAAAAGGCGCGCGCCGCAGTATCACCGATAAGATTGATACGGGCGAATCGCTTGATGCCAACGACAATCAAGCAATCCCTGTGAAGAGTGACCTGCCTGATGTGGACATCAGCATCTTGCGCAGTCCTGATTTGCTTGCCAAAGAAATCAAGCGCCTAGAAAAAGAGATGCAGCAACTCTCGCGCGACTTGAAGTTTGAAGAAGCGGCTAAGACCCGCGACAAAGTATTGCAGCTCAAAGCGTATTTGGTGTAATCAATCATCACAATAGCATGTAAAATAGAAGCAGGTCAGCGGCGTGTTGACCTGCTTTTTTTGTGCATTTTTACCAACAGCACACTCAGCTTTACATATCGCCCCTTAACAAATCAGGGTTATCTTATAAGATGATGAGATAAGGCGTCCATCAGCCAATTGATTCATGCGACACAATAACGAGAAAGTTAGGACAATAACTATGTTTGATATCAAATCATTATTACAACGAGGGATAGAAAAAGAGCTCACCAACGTCGATGACTATATTTTTATGCCAGAAAATATAGAAGTGGAGATTGAAGGCGGGCAATTGAACTGCGTACTGAACAGCGATGGGCGTGTGGATATTTTTTATAGCAAAGATGGGGTGACCGATGTGCGCTCAGCACCGCGCAAGCACCCATTGACCGCGTTTGAATATGAGCTGCATCACGGTGTGTACGATGACGTGATTGACGCCTTGATAAAGGAAGTGGATAAGACGCTGGACAGTCGCTCCAAATACTTTAGCAGCAAGATAGTGCCGATGGGTGCAGCAATCACCGCTGAGCCTTTTGTTATTAACCGATAATTAATGGCAAATCGTAATACGGTATAAAAAAAGCGGACGTATGCACACTATACGTCCGCTTTTTTGTTTTTGCTGATGGATAATTAACGTACCAAGCTGCTGTAGCAGGTCTGTATGGTGTTGGCGACCACTTTGGTGACGAGCTGATTGCGGTATTGCGGGTCGATAGCAGCATTTGCCATATCCACGAGTGTGACTTGTTTGGGCGCTTGCTCACTGACGCAGCCGCAGATGCGACTTTGTAAGACTTCTTCTTGCTGCGGCGTCATGCCGACACTGGCGATTTGCCAAAGCTGCTGATTTTGCAAAGTGGCGCGGCATTGGTTATCGACTGCGGTTTTAAAAATGGTCATGCCAATGTCTGCTGCGGTGCCTGTAGGCGTGGTGTTGCCTGTTGGGGTCGTGCCATTGGGCGCAGCGCAGCCTGCGATTGCCAGTGCAGAGAGCAAGGTAAGCGGGTATAAGAGATGTTTTCGCATGGTGGTCTCCGAAGTGTCTAAAAAAACAACAAAATAAAGGGTTTATGCAGCTATTATGCCGATAAAAGGTGCGTAAGCATACCTCTAAAGTAAGGACGCGTCAGCAATTTAGCTTGACTGTATGGCAATACGGTCATAACATCTCTCTTGGCGCTTGATGGCGTCATACCATATTATGGACTATTGAGACAACGAGATAGCGTGTCATTATTACGGTGACATGGCTATAGACAGGGATAAGCCTTAGCATGAAAAGGTAGCGTCATTCGCCGCAGCGATGCCCAACCTATTATCAGGGCAGTCGTGACAGCGCGGTCAATGCACGCAGTCAAATGACGCAGAAGATTCACTTCATACGGATTATAGCAATCTGCTGGATACCAACAAGACACTGGATGCAGCAGTTGTCGTCTGTATTACCATCATCATTCATGAAACACTGTAAATTATGCGAGATAACCTACGGGCGACTGCCTGTATTGCATACCTTAGAGGTATAGGGCTTCCTTTATAATCAAGGATATAGCAAAGGACAGCCATGAGTAAAATCAATCGTTTACCACCCTTAAATTCATTACGTGTGTTTAACGCGGTGATGAAGCACGGCAGCTTTCGTCGCGCTGCCACCGAACTTTCCGTCTCGCCGCAGGCCGTCAGTCAGCAAATACAGCTGCTGGAGGACAACTTGCAGGTGTCTTTATTTAAGCGCAGAGGGCGGGTTATCGAACCCACAGAGCAAGCAAAAATACTCTCATATTTTGTGCAATCTGGCTTTGATGAGTTTTATGAAGGCGTGCGCCGCGTCACGCGAGTGCAGCAGCGCAACCGCATCAACATCAATGTGAGCCCCTATTTTGCCTCGCATTTTTTGATGCCACGGTTGCACGCGTTTCGCGAGCGGGCGGAGAACATCGATATCCGTCTGACGACCATGGTGCGGGTGCAAGATTTCAATATCGATGATATCGACGTTGCTATTCAATGGGGGTTTGAAGACGGCTCTGATTGGGTGGTCGATGGTCGACGCGATTGGCAAAAATACGAGCCGCGCCTTTTGGTCAAAGACCCCAAAATACTGTGCTGCATCCCCAAAATCGCAGAAAACATCCACAGCCCAAGTGAACTGTTGTCACAGACGCTCCTGTGTCCTGCCTTGAGTAAAAACCTATGGAAAAAGGTGATGCGCTATCTGGGCACGGAGCTGCCCATGAACATCATCAGTGAGGTGGAGTTTCAAGACGCTGAGACACTGTATCACGCTACCATGTCAGGTATGGGCGTGGGGCTGGTCTCTAAGCCCGATGCGCTCGCCGCCATCGAGGCAGGCAAGCTGGTTGCGCCGCTTGGTGTCGATGCCTTGGTGGGCATGGCGGACAGCGAAGTGCCAGGGTTTTATTTACTCACCCCGCAATCGCGTCTGCACATTGACTTTATTGCTGAGTTTTATGAGTGGATATGCTCGGAGGATTGGGCACATCTTGCGGTAGGGTTTGAATAACGCATAAAAAAACCAGCCTATACATGGGCTGGTTTTTTGTTTTTAGCATGTGTTCTTATCATCAGCCATCAATCAGATGACGGATTATTTTTACTTGGCTTACACGTTTTTGCCGTGTTGTTTGGTTTGGATGTCTTTTGCCAAGTTGTAGCATTCGTTGATGTGGTCAACGGCGATTTTTTTGAAAATCATATAGCCCATAGTCGCTGCGACCATCTGACCACCAAGTGGTACAAACTTGGTCACTTGCTTGGCAACGATACGACCGCCAAAGCCTTGTACCGTCTTTTTCACGATACCGCGAGTTGCCATTAGACCTGCGAAGTCTACAGCGCGGTCTTTGACTTCTTTCCAATGTACCGCACGCGTCTCTAAATTAACGGCAGCGGCGCGGTCTTCGAGCAAACCAAAACGGGCGCTAATCTCAGGAAGCAGCTGGGTCAATAGGCCTGCATCGACCGCCACATCAAAAAATGGTACAGGTACAACCGCAACACCTGCCGATACTTTGGCACGGCGTTTGACCATTTTGATGCATTCTTTGCGTACTTTGTCCAAATCTAGGCTTGGGTCGATTGTTTCTGGTAATTTTTCTACAGCAGGCGTGGTATTCATAAATGATATTCCTTATTCAAAAGCATAATAGGGCGTGTGATTTACCAATGAGTCAGGCAATCAATAAAGCACGCCCAGAAGTAAGCAGAGGATGTCATCGTACAGATACGGTATGTTAAAGGCGGCTTATAGTCGTTCGTAATAGTTATCGTCTATCGTCAAGCCGCCATACAGTATCCATGACATCTGTCCTTGGACTAGCTGTCATTTTATGGGTTCTGTACAAAGATACAATCCCCGCTTTGTATCAAAATACGAAAAACAGCGTTTTCTATGCACAGTTTTTGTAAAGGGGCGTAATGGATTGCTGCCGTTGTCATTGTAAATAGTATAACCCTACTGACGAAGGTGTATTAACAAACAAAAGTATGCTATATACTGCGACTGATAAAACTTTATTTGGCTAATAAAAACAGGCGCTGATGATACAGTCAGCCACTTATTAGAGCAGATGAAGAAGGTTTATTTTTAAATGATGCTATGTTTTTTGATATACAAACGCTGATAGGGCAGCCTTAATTTATGAACAGTATCTTTGTTTATTTGCTCATTGCTTCGGCGACGATAGCCAGTCCAGGTCCTGGTGTGGTGCTGAGTATTACCAACGCGCTGACTTACGACCGAAGAAAAACCCTCTGCGGTATATTTGGCTTGTCGCTAGGCATGCTGGCGGTGGCGATTGTTTCAGCGACCAGTGTTGGTGTGTTGATAGCCACATCAAAAAGTGCATTTTTAACCCTGCAAATTATCGGGGCGTTTTATATTCTGTATATGGGCAGTAAAATGTTGCTTAAAAAAGCAGCGGGCTGCCCGTAGATGAGACGAAAGACGTGATCTGTGACAAGGCTTATGATAGCTGGGGACTGTTTAAGCAAGGATTGTTGACCTCTTCTTCTAACCCGAAGCCAATCTTGTTTTTTATGGCGGTTTTTCCGCAATTTATCGAAGCGGAGCACGCCTATTTGCCGCAGTTTTTGTTGTTGGCATTAAGTTTTTGTCTGCTGGTGATTATGATTCATTGCTGCTATGCAGCGCTGTTTTCGCTTGCCAGTAAATATGTGTGGAAAGCGCAAGATAAGCTGTCAGTTATGACCAAAATCGGCGGCGCTGTCTTGGTGCTATTGTCTATCGTCTTGATCATCAGCGCAGGAAAAAGTATTTTAAACAGTTGATATAAAGGACAAATTTTTAATTTAAATTTATTGTTACTTAAGTCATCCATGTCATAGTTGACAGAATAAACCGTATTCATGCGGTTTTACTTTTTACTTCAAAATAGCGTTGTGACCGCTCATAAAAGCCAGTAAAATGTGCGGATGCTAAATTTAACCCCGCGATACCCGACCCCTAGCGCTGCCGCGCTGCCCGCCGATTTGCAGCCCCTAGCGGCTGAATCTCCCACGCTAGCACGTCTGTTCGCCGCACGCGGTGTGATCCATCTTGATGAGCTGGACACGCAGATTGCCCATCTGTTGCCCGCTGATGGCTTGTATGGCGTGGACACTGCTGCCCAGCTCTTAGATCAAGCGATTGACGCAGGCGAGCGCATCCTTATCGTTGGCGACTTTGACTGCGATGGCGCGACCAGTACCGCGCTGATGATGCGCGCCCTTACCGCGATGGGGGCAAACGTAGACTTTGTCGTTCCTGACCGCTTTAAATACGGCTATGGCTTGACGCCAGAAATTGTCGATTTGGGCATTGCCACCTATCAGCCCAAGTGGATTGTGACGGTGGACAATGGCATATCGAGCCATGAAGGTGTGGCACGTGCCGAAGCCGCTGGCGTATCGGTGATTATCACCGACCATCATTTGACCACCAAGCCTGTGCCGCCAGCCAAAGCAGTGGTCAATCCCAACCAGCACGCGTGCGACTTTGCCAGTAAATCTTTGGTTGGGGTCGGCGTGGCGTTTTATGTGCTGGGGCGCTTGGCAAAATTGCGCCGCGAGGCGGACAAACCGAGCGTACAGGTCAGTAAATATCTGGATTTGGTGGCGCTCGGTACGGTCGCCGACGTGGGTATTTTGGATAAAAACAATCGCATCTTGGTGCATTATGGTCTTGCGGCGATTCGGCAAAAGCGCTGCTCGGTCGGCATCTTGGCACTGCTTGCGCAAGCAGGACGTGATGTGGCGAGCATCAGCGCGCAGGACTTTGGCTTTGTGCTCGGTCCGCGTATCAATGCTGCAGGGCGTATGGACAATATGCGTATCGGTATCGAGTGCTTGCTCGCTGACGACTGGGCTGAGGCAGAAGGCTTGGCGCAGCAGTTAGAGCGCCTAAACCGTGAGCGCCGCGCTGTCGAGGGCGAGATGCGCGAGCAGGCGGACGAGATTGTCCAGCGCCTCGGTGACGAGGATACGTTAGCCGATAGCGCACGCGGTATTGTGCTGTATCAGCCGCACTGGCATCAAGGGGTGATTGGTATTGTCGCGGGGCGCCTAAAAGAGCGCTATTACCGCCCGTGCATCGTCTTTGCGCCTGCGGACACTGACAAGACCGAACCTGAGGACATGATTAAAGGCTCGGCGCGCTCTATTGCAGGCGTGCATATTCGTGATGCCATCGAGCAGGTGGCAGAGCGCTATCCTGAGCTGATTAGCCACTTTGGCGGGCACGCGATGGCAGCAGGCTTGACCCTAAAGGCAGGGAATCTGCCCGCGTTCCAAGACGCCTTTTTTGAGGTACTGAGCGACTTTGACGCGGCATTATTCACCCCGCAAGTAATGACTGATGGTGAGCTGCAAGCGATGGATTTTAGCCTACAGTTTGCCGATATGCTCAAGCACGCTGCGATTTGGGGGCATGGTTTTGTGCCGCCTATTTTTGATGGCGTGTTTGAGGTGGTGCAAACCAAGATATTAAAAGACAAGCATTTAAAATTGTCTTTACGCTACCCCGACGTGCAGTATCCGATTGAGGCGATTTATTTTAACTATGATACCGACAAATGGGACTACCGCGCCGCCCAAGTGC
Organism: Psychrobacter aestuarii; assembly: GCF_904846035.1. Lineage (GTDB taxonomy): Bacteria > Pseudomonadota > Gammaproteobacteria > Pseudomonadales > Moraxellaceae > Psychrobacter > Psychrobacter aestuarii. Next base: position 746,010 of record NZ_CAJGYT010000001.1, on the reverse strand, counting down.
ATGTGCTCTTTGAGCTGGACATCAACGAATGGCAAGGCAAACAAAGCATTCAGTTGATGGTGCGCGATTTGGCAGTGGTGGCAACCGATTAAGCCCAGTAAAAATAAGTGTTGTTTAATAAAAAAGGTCTGAATGCGTATTCAGACCTTTTTGTGTTTTTATAAAGTATTTGTTGGGCGCTGTTATTTGGCGCGTCTGTTAATCAAGCTGATATCAGGAAAGTGCCAGTCGTACAAAATGGCAAAGGTGCGAATGATAAAAATCGTCGTCATGGTGACGATTTCATTGACCCAATCGGTCATGCCAATCGCGCCTAAAGCAAAGTACAGCCCGCCACCGATGAGCGCAGCGGTGATGTAAATCTCTTGCTGTAATACCAGCGGAATCTCATTACAAATCATATCGCGGATGATACCGCCGACGATGATGGTGACCACCCCAAGCAGCAAAGACACAGGGATGTTTGCGCCCATGCTTTGCGAGACCTTGATACCGATTAAGGTAAAGACCGCAAGCCCCAATGTATCGAACCACTTGAGCAGCGCATCGACGTGTTTGGCTTGCGGGTTACAAAAAATCTGAAAGCCCAAGGATGAAATGGTAATAAGCAGCAAATAGTTCATATCCACCAGCCAAAACAGCGGATTGCGATTCAAAATAACATCACGCACTGTGCCGCCGCCGATAGCGGTCAGCATCGCCACCAAAATACAGCCGAACACGTCAAAGTTTTTGTGTTTGGCAAGAATCGTCCCCGACACGCTACAGGCAAAAATCCCCAGCATATCGAGCCAAAACATAAACGAGGTCGGCTCAAAGGTGGTGACGATATCTGGCGTCAGCACGATGGGCAGCCCTGTCAGTGGATCGATAGGTACCTTATGGTCAGTCGCCACCAGCGTCGCCGATGACCAAGACAAAGTGATGGGTCTATCAAACAGTGTCAGCGAACAGGTATTTAAAAAAGCATACACATGCATCAAAAACGTTTGTATCATAAGCGGTCACGTTATCTGATTGCTTATTTCACTAAGCGAATGGAAGGGAGATGCCAATCAAAGCGCAGTGCGAGCATACGCACCGCAAAGATGACACCCAGCATGATAAATTCGTTGACGCCGGCATCCATACCGAAATGGTCAAGCAGCAAATAGGTCACTGAACCTGCGACACTGGCCGTGATATAAATCTCGCGCTGGAGCACCAAGGGGAGCTCATTACAGATAATATCACGCATCAAGCCACCAACAATGGATGTCCAGACGCCCATCATGACCGCAATCAATGGCGAGACGTCTTGTGCCAGCGCCACTTTAAAGCCAATGACACTAAATGCCGCCAGTCCAATGGCGTCAAACAGGTTGAGCGCGTTGTCTATCTTGTGATACAAATGAAAAAACACCTGTATCACGACCGAGGTGATGGTGATGACAATCACATAATTCAAATCGGTCATCCAAAATAAAGGATGTCTGTCCAAAGCCATATCGCGCAGCGTGCCGCCGCCAATCGCATTGACCATCGATACCAAAATACAGCCTGAGATATCAAAGCCTTTGTGCTGCGCAAGTAGTGTCCCTGCGATGGCGCACGCAATCACACCAATCATGTCCAAAAAATACAACAGCGTCGCAGGGGACACCAACTCATCTGCCATCTGGTCACTCCTTATAGCGGCGCAATCGATAAAAACATCGGGAAAAAAAATAATCGCGCAATCGGCTTGCGCGATGAATCATAAGTGCTTGTCATAATATAATGACAAGTCATTGATAAGGTTTGATTTTATTAAAAAAATAAGTCAGCGATAAGACAAACGCGGCATTAGCCGTCTTTGGCAAATAAAATCAAGCCAATAATAATCAGCACAATGCCAAACAGACCTAGCATCGATGGCAGGGGACTGCCAAGCAAAACCATGCCGCCAATCAGCGCAAAAATAACTTCACTGGCTTGGGTGGCATCCACGCCCGCCACTTCGCTGGAGGTCGTCGCCTGCTCACGCGCGTATAAAAAAATACTGGTCGCCGCCACCCCTGAGAGCAGCGCCACCAAAAAGGTATTCACAACCTGACTGGATGCGGGCAGCTCAGGACGCACCACAAGCCCCAGCACCAACCAAAACGGCAAACTGCCGAGCGTCATCAGCCAGACCTTGTTAAAAGCATCGGTCAAAAGCTGCGTCTCAATCACAGGGATACGCGCAATCCATGCCGATAATATGCTGTTAGGTGTGTCTACTGACGGGCTTGCCGCTTGCGTCTGTGTACTATGGGGCGTCTCATGCATATCTAAAGCCGCTTGCGCCAAAAGAATATGATTTTCTTGCTCGGCAGCGTTTTTCTTCGCATTAAAGGACGCTTGCCACACCAGCTGATTGCCAATCGGGTAGCTAAACGCCGCAATTAAGGCGGGCAGCGCACCGTATAGCAGCAGGTCTGATAGTGCTGCGCCATCTGTGCCGCCACCATGCAGCCCCTCGCTGATGTTCGCCAGCAATACGCCGATGAACACCAGCAGCGCATAAAACACAAACTTTTTATCAAAGCGCTGCCCAAAGGCAAGCAGTACGAGTAGGCTACTGACGACCGTAAACATAAAGGTCGCCGCCACCACCCAGCCGCTCACGTGGTCAGCCGCGTAGCAAATGCCTGTGTAAAACACCCCAAAACCAATGCTGCCCGTCAAGCACCAAAAGCGCCAATGCTGACAAAAAATCGTAAACAGCGCACCAATACGTGCCGCCCCTGAACGTATACCAATCATGAACGTCAATAATAAGAGCATAAACACATAGCGCAGGCTCGCTGACCAAAACCAATGCCCGCCCGCGCTACTCATCAGCTCATTGAGCACAAAGGTGGAGCTAAAAAACGCCCCTGCCAGTAGCCCTAACAAAATCAGCCTGACCATCTAACAACGTCCTTATTGTTATTTTATTTTTATGAGCGCACTTTTTTATTTGCCTTTAGCGTCTGCCCAAATGATTTTGTGCAGCTGCAATTGAAAGCGCACGGGCAGCGCATCGGTCAATATCCACTCTGCCAGCTCTTGCGCCAGCATCGGCACCTCAGGGCTGCTGTCGTCTTCTGCGACATTAAACATGGGTGAAAACCACACCGTGCCCACGCGTTCATCAAGCGCGTGCGTGCGTAATTGCTCAACCGACCACTCATAATCGGCGCGATTCATGATCACGAATTTTAATTGGTCATGAGGGGTTAGATAGTCTAGGTTTGACCACAGGTTTTTGTCCGCTTCGCCTGAGCTTGGGGTTTTGATGTCCATCACTTTACTGACCGCGCTCGGCACATCCGCGACCGACAGTGCGCCTGCGGTCTCAAGCGAAATCTCGTAGCCCTCAGCGAGCAGCATCTTAATGAGGGCGATGGCATTGGGCTGCGCGAGTGGCTCGCCACCTGTTAAGCAAATGCGCTTGCACGGATGGCTGGCAACCGTGGTCATAATCTCATCAAGCGACTGGCGCTCACCGCCAACAAAGGCATATTCGGTATCGCAGTACACGCAGCGCAGCGGGCAGCCCGTTAAGCGGATAAAGATGGTCGGTAGCCCCGAGGTCAGCGCCTCACCTTGCAAAGAATAAAAAATCTCGGTCACGCGCAGCCCTGCTGAAGGGTCGGTCACAGCGATGCTGGTATTACGTAAAGGGTGGTCACTCATAGCAGTCATATCATAAAAGGTTGACTGCCCTGTATTTATACAGCCGCCAAAGCGCCATAAATACAGGGCAGTCAACAAAAAGGGAAGTTCCAGACACGTCTTAAAGCGTGCTAAAACTAAAAGAGAAAATCGCAAAGATTGCGGTACAAAATTATAACGTATATCAGGCACATAGACTGTAAAAAAAGACGCTGAAGTCAACCTCAGCGTCTTTTTTGCATTTAGTCTGTTGGGCAGCAACGTGCGCCATCAGCGGCTCGTGACTGCCGTCAGCCTCATCGGCGTTTAATAAAAGCCTAGTCTAAGCGTAGCAGTTCGTTTACTGCGGTTTTGGCACGGGTTTGCGCGTCCACTTTTTTCACGATGATTGCCGCGTATAGGCTGTGCGTGCCGTCTTCTGAAGGCAAGCTACCTGGGACAACGACGGAACCTGCAGGTACACGGCCGCGATGAATCTCGCCTGTCTCACGGTCATAGATGCGCGTTGATTGACCGATGTATACACCCATAGAGATGACCGAACCTTCTTCAACGATAACGCCTTCAACAATCTCAGAGCGCGCACCGATAAAGCAGTTGTCTTCGATGATGGTTGGGTTGGCTTGTAGTGGCTCTAGTACGCCGCCGATGCCTACGCCGCCTGATAGGTGGACGTTTTTACCGATTTGTGCGCATGAGCCGACAGTCGCCCAAGTGTCTACCATCGCGCCTTGGTCAACGAATGCGCCGATGTTCACGTATGATGGCATCAGTACCGCACCAGCAGCAATGTATGAGCCTTTACGCGCGACCGCAGGTGGCACAACACGGACGCCCGCGGCTTTAAAGTCAGCCTCTGACCAGTCGGCAAATTTGGTCGGTACTTTGTCATAGAACTGTACGTGCTCACCCGCTGGCATCGCGTAGTTGTCGTTTAGGCGGAATGACAACAGTACCGCTTTTTTTGCCCACTGATTGACGACCCATTCGCCGTCTTTTTTCTCAGCAACGCGTAGGCTGCCGTTGTCTAGCTGCTCAAGTACCGCGTTAATCGCATCGCGCACGTCTTGTGGCATGGTGCTTGGGCTGTAGTCGTTGCGGTTTTCAAAAGCTTCTTCGATGATTTGTTGTAGTGACATAATTTATCCTAATGGTGATGACAAAATGTAGATAACGAAACAGAATAAAAATACGGCGTGATTGTAACACACCCTGAAAACGCATGGATACCAAAGCATGCATGGCGACCGATATGCCGCCTATTGTCGCTAATTTGACCGCATTTGGCAAACGCACGCCATTAGCGGCTGCGGGCGAGTATCCAGCGCAGGATATCGCGGTACACATCCATATGCTGACGCTCGTTCAATGGCTCATGGCGCATGTTGGGATACAGGCGCGTATCGACCTGCGTAAAGCCTTGTTGACGCAGGCGTTTTGCCACACGGCGTACCCCATGCCCCATATCGCCCACAGGGTCATTGGCACCGCTGACGAGCAGCATCGAAAAGTCTTTATCAATGGTCATTGCCCAGTTTTTATTCAGACCCGCTTTCATAAGCGCAAATAGGGTCAAAAAGCCATTGTTGGTAAAGTGAAAGCCCGTTAATGGGTCGTCTTCGTAGTTTTTGACGTTGTCCTCATCTTCACTCAGCCACGCAAATTTAGAAGGGGTCGCGCTACAGCCCAGCTTTTGGTTAAAGTGCTGGCTCATCAAATCGGCAAAGGTGGCATTGACCTTTTTTGGCGCCGCTTTTGCCAGCATCGCATTGATGGGCAGCAGCACATTGATGGCGGGATTTAAGTCCGCTGTACCCATTAAGATAGCGCCTGCAAAGTCTTGTGCATGATGCTTTAAGACCGTACGCACAATAAACGAGCCCATCGAATGCCCCATGATAAAGTGCGGCACGTCAGGGTAGCGGGTCTTTAGCGCATCCGCCATAATGACCACGTCTTTTAGTAGCGCCTGCACAGGATGCGCCTCGTCAAAAAAGCCAAATTCTTCGTCATTTTTGACCGTCTGCCCATGTCCGAGCTGATCATAAGTCACCACCGCAATGCCATGGTCTGCCAAAAACTGCGCAAATTTATCATAGCGACCACTGTGCTCGCACATACCATGCACAATCAATAAAGTGGCTTGCGTCTCAGTGTTGGGCGTAAAAAAAGTATGGTGCAAATAATGGCTTTGGTTGGATGAGGTAATCTGCTCTGGATAATTCATGTCTGTTGCATTCCTTGAATTATGGGTCTTATAAAATAGTTAGCCTATTATATAGGGTCGGTGACAGGTTTTATAAACCATATTGTATCGTGCCCTGTTACTGCATTGCTGCGCACGCTGTCTATAGCGCCACTTATATCGTCTTTTATATAAAGATAGGCAAATGTAGCTTCCTGACTGATGCGTAACTTTAGGTGGCGTTTATTTGTCTACAAAATTGCTATAGTATTACCGATGTGTAAGGGACTATCGTTGAGTATCTGTCTTTTCTTTGTCCCAGTTTTGGGCGTTGTGTTCAGATGGTTGTTAGGTCGTGGTGCCTAGCCGAGATTATTTTAATACCTTCAAGGAAGAAATTATGTCAAATTTTTCAAAATCCTCATTGCTTTTAAGTGCCATGCTGAGTGCTGCCTTAGGACTGAGCGCTTGTTCATCACCCAGCTCAGAAGGGGAGAGCGCCGCCACAGAAAGCAGTGCCACAAACGAAAACCAGCTTGATACCAAGTTTCTCACGATTGCGACAGGCGGTGCGTCTGGTCCGTACAACATCATTGGTACGTCGTTAGCCGAAGTCTATGCCAAAACCTTTGGCGTCAACTCAAAAACACAAACCACAGGCGCATCTGTCGAAAACGTCAACCTATTGACGCAAGGCAAAGTAGATATGGTCATGGCGCTCAGTGACGTGGTCACCGATGCGGTCGAGGGCAAAAACAACTTCGATAAGCCCATTGATAACATCCAGCAGATTGCGGTCTTGTACCCCAACGTGGTGCAAATCGTGACCACCAAAAAATCGGGCATCAAAAACATTGAAGACCTAAAAGGCAAGCGCATCGCTGTCGGTGACCAAGGCTCTGGTACAGAAGTGAATGCGCGTACTCTGCTAGAAGGCTTTGGCATCACTTATGATGATATCACGGTCGATTATTTGGGATTTGCAGAAGCTGCCGACGGTATGAAAGCGGGCAAAATCGAAGCCGCGTTCTTTAGTAGTGGTCTGCCCAACTCATCACTTATGGAGCTGGAGCAGGGCTTAGATTTGCAGCTGGTGACTATTGACCAAAATAAGCTCAAAGAAATCATCGCCACCAAGCCTTATTTCAAAACCTTTGAGATTCCTGCGGGCACCTACGGCAACGATACCGCCATTCCAACCGCTGCCATCATGAATGCGCTGTTGGTCAGCTCGGATTTGTCTGAAGCCGATGGTTACAAACTGACCAAAGCACTGTTCGACAATCTCGATGGTCTAAAAACCGCGCACCAAGCGGCCAACGACATCAGCTTAGAGACTGCCCGTGATGGCATGGTAGCCCCTATCCATCCTGGCGCGAAAAAATACTATGATGAACAAACTGCCAAGTAAGCGACTCTGGTTACTTATTGGCGCGGTAGTTGTTGTTTCACTGTTATGTTTGACCCTATGGCGTGTGGCTGTCCGTCAACCTGTGGTTGAGGTCCGCGTAAAAGGCGCTGATGGTGCAGGCGATAAGGTTTGTTATTTTACCGACCCTAATTTTCAACTGCGCTGGATGCATTCTGTAGAAAAGCAGTGGTGGGAGGAGCAGTACCAACGTCAAGACGATGGTCTGCTACTGACCACCACGTATTTTGAAGCGTTCGGTGCAGGCACACCGTCCACCGAAACGCTTGCGCCTGTACAAAAAGAGGGCTATTTGGGGTATCAAATTAACGAGCAACTGCCCCGTCTTAATTGGGTGGTGTCAAGGCTTACCAAAGGTGAGATTGATTATAGCCGCCACCGATTTCTTATACATCAATGGGTGCCAGACTATTCTGAAGTGGTGATTATGCCTAAAGCGTATGGTGTCATTGATAGATTTAAAAAGGACTTGTGTCATGAACTCAAAAGTGACGGATCACAATAATGATGTGCCCATACACGCCAACAACGACTCTGAGACGAATGTCGACGCTGAACTTGAGGCGCAAGCCCACAACCAAGCGGTATTAGAAAAGTACGATCGAGAGTCAATCACGCGTCATATCACGCAAGGACCAGTCAAGTATTTTATCGCTGGTATTTGCATACTCTATTCCCTGTTTCACTTATATATCACCTTTAACCCCATGCCAGCACTCTTGCAGCGCGCGGTACACGTGGGTGTTGGTTTTTCCTTAATTTTTTTAATCTTTCCCGCAGGCAAAAAAAGCAGTCGCAAGCGAGTGGCATGGTATGACTGGATTTGGTTCTTGCTGTCGTTGTCTGGCATGAGCTATTTGATTTATGAATATCAAGACATCGTGACCTCACGCGGCGGTATGGCAAACTCGCTCGATGTGATATTTTCGCTGATTACCGTGGTGTGTGTGCTCGAAGGCAGTCGCCGTATCACAGGTTGGATTTTGCCGATATTGGCAGGGATATTTTTGGCGTATCCCTTTATCAGTCATATGGATTTTATGCCAGACAGACTGCTGACGCGCCCTTATGACATGGGCGATATTTTTGGTCAGTTGTTTTTAAAAACCGAAGGTCTGTATTCTGTTGCGATTGGCGCATCGGTGACCTTTATTTTCTTATTCATTCTGTTCGGCGCATTTTTGGCGCGCTCAGGTATGGGGCAGCTGTTTAACGATTTGGCACTCGCGATTGCGGGTCACAAAAAAGGCGGCCCTGCAAAAGTCGCGGTCATCTCCAGTGGCTTTATGGGCAGTATCAATGGCTCTGCGTTATCGAACGTGGTCAGTACGGGCGCATTTACCATTCCTTTGATGAAAAAGGTCGGCTATCACAAAGACTTTGCAGGGGCGGTAGAGGCCAGTGCGTCCGTGGGCGGTCAGGTATTGCCACCGATTATGGGCGCGAGTGCCTTTATCATGGCGGAGACCACAGGCGTCCAGTACAGCACGATTGCACTGGCTGCCTTATTGCCTGCGATTTTGTATTATTTGGGCGTTATCGCGCAGGTGCACTTTCGCGCAGGACGTCGTGACCTAAAAGGTATTGCCAAAGAGAGCTTGCCTGCGGTCAAAGAGGTGCTAAAAGCGCGTGGTCACATGCTACTACCGATTGTCTTTTTGATTTTCTTATTAATCAGAAATGTGCCTGTCGGCTATGCCGCCGCTTATACCATTGGTTTTACCGTGGTCATCAGTATGCTGCGTCCTGAGACCCGCATGAGCTTTTCGGATATTTTGGGCGCATTAGAAGATGGTGCGCGCCAGTCGCTTGCGGTGATGGCGGCGTGTGCGGTCGTTGGTATCATCATTGGTGTCGTCAGCTTGACCAGCTTTGGTACGGTGATGACCTCATCTATCGTGACCTTGGGCGCAGGCTCGCTACTGCTCACGCTGATACTTACCATGCTTGCGTCTATGGTGCTGGGTATGGGTCTGCCGTCGATTCCTGCGTATATCATTACCGCGACGATGGCTGCGCCAGCATTGGCAGGGTTTGATATTCCGATTTTATCGGCGCATATGTTCGTCTTTTATTTTGGTATTTTTGCCAATATTACCCCGCCTGTGTGTCTTGCCGCCTTTGCTGGGGCAGGGATTGCGGGCGGCGACCCGATGAAAACGGGCTTTCAGTCATTAAAACTGGCGCTGGCAGGTTTTATCGTGCCGTTTATGTTTATCTATAACCCCACGATGCTGATGATTGACCCAACAGGGCTTGCGGTCACGGCAAAAGAGTTCCCACTGCCGCCTGTGATTGATATTGTGACGGTGGTCATTACCTCGTTTATTGGCGTGATTGGTCTGAGTGCAGCGCTCGAAGGGTTCTTTAAAGGCGTGATGAACCCATTGACGCGTATTGCTTTAGCGGCGGGCGCATTGATGCTTATTTATCCTGAGATGGTGACTGACATTGCGGGTGGGTTGATTGTGCTTGGCATCGCTGTTTGGAATGCACGTAGCAACAAAGCACCTGTGATGGCGTGATAGGGTCTGGGTATTAGCTAGAGCATTTAAGCAAGATTAACCGTAAATAAAAAAGGAGCCGTCATCTTGATTGCTCCTTTTTCTTTACGGTTATTTTATTATTTTATGGTAAAGGTATGGTGCTCTTTGTCGTATTTGGCGGCATACGCTACCACGTTTTTCGCATGCGCTTGGTTATGGCTGTCAATATAGTGGATATAAAGGGAGTCCTCAGCGTCGGTATACGTGATGGCGTAGGTGTATGTGCTGTGGGCAGGTAGGTCGCCGATGGCATCGACGCGCCCAGCATTTTTGTATTCGATGCGGACATCAGACACAGGGGATGCGCTGGTATTGTTTATCGTAATCTTGCCTTTGTCCTCGTTCATAGAGGTGCAGGATATGAGCAGCGCACTGATTAGTAATAAAAAATACTTGTTCATCACGATATATCCTTTTGCGTTTTATGACAGTTTGGGCGCACCGAGCAAAACTAACTTACCTGCGATAACTTAGCCGTGGTAACTGACTCAACTCACGGTAACTTAGCTACAGGAGCTTAGCCACTAAAAAGGGAGCAGTCATATTGAGTGCTCCCTTTGTTCTGTCCTGTCATATCACTTTGATACGCTTATGCGTCGAGCGCTTAGCAGCCCAATTTGCCTTCGGCTTCTAAGGCTTTTTTGCTGCGTACTGGCGCTGGGCAGTCTTCACCGTAGTACTGACGGTCGGCAAAGTAGCTGGAGCGTACCATCGGACCTGCCCAGATGTTAAAGAAGCCAATCTTTTTGCCGTAGTCCATATAGCGCTGGAACTCGTCAGGATGCACATAGCGGTCTACAGGCGCGTGGTTTTTGCTGGGCTGTAAGTACTGACCGATGGTAATCATGTCCACATCGTGCGCTTTTAGGTCGTCAAGTAGGGCGTAGACTTCTTCTTCGGTCTCACCTAAACCAACCATAAAGCCGCATTTGGTGGCGATATCAGGGCGGCGCGCTTTGTACAGTTTTAACAAATCAAGCGAGTGCTGATAGTCTGAGCCTGGGCGGAACGCTTTGTAAAGACGCGGCACGGTCTCGATATTGTGGTTAAACACATCAGGCGCGGTCTCTGAGAGCAAGTCCAGCGCGATGTCCATACGACCACGGAAATCAGGCACTAAGATTTCAATCAAGCAGTTGGGGCTCAGTGCTTTTGATTCTTGGATGACCTCGACAAAGTGACCTGCGCCGCCGTCTTTTAGGTCGTCACGGTCAACTGAGGTAATCACTGCATATTTGAGCTGCAAGCCCAAAATGGTCTCAGCAGTGTGGCGCGGCTCATCAGCGTCGAGCTTGTTCGGGCGACCGTGCGCCACGTCGCAGAACGGACAGCGGCGGGTACAGATGTCACCCATAATCATAAAGGTCGCGGTACCATCACCAAAGCACTGCGGCAAGTTGGGGCAGGCAGCCTCTTCGCAGACGGTGTATAGCTTTTGCTGACGCAAAGTCTTTTTGATGCGCTCCACCTCGGCAGGTGACGACATTTTGACGCGAATCCAATCAGGCTTTTTCTTTGCCTCAACGGTCGGGATAATCTTAATTGGGATACGGGCAACTTTATCGTAGCCGCGCAGCTTTTCACCTTGAACTGCTTTTTTTGGTTTTGGCTGGCTGGCGGGGACGTGTGTTTGTACAGCTGATGAGCTCATAAACGAATCCTAAACCCTTATAAAGACACGGGTTTTATTTATTTTGCAGTGACAATACATCGTGGTATTTAATCTGGTGATTATAACAAAATGAATCTAAATTTTCACCACCTATTGCCAGCGGGTATCTAGAGCCGTTATGGTAAACGGCGCAGGCGCTATAAAAAGCAAATCATGGCGAATACGCTTGCAGATTCCTGATGGTAATAAACAAAGGCAGAGACGTTTGCCGCGCGGTTAATGCTTTGTAGCACAGATGACCGCGCAAATGCTGTGCTACCAAAATGACTTTTTGTGTTATTTATCATGGATATATAGACGCCTGCAATAGCTGTATTTTTCTACTAAATGTTGATTATGCCCAAAGCTTTGCTCAGTGGTCATTAACATTGTTACAATTTTCGGCTATATTGTTGCCAATTCATTTTGCCGCGCATAAACACAACCCCGCGTTGACGTATGCTCGGTGCTCCACTCTCAAAATAAGGATGACTATCGTGTTAGAAGCTTATCGTAAGCATGTCGAAGAGCGTGCCGCACAAGGAACTGTACCGCTACCACTTAATGAGCATCAAGTCGCTGAATTGACCGAGCTGTTAAAAAATCCACCTGAAGGCGAAGCGGAGTTTTTGCTTGAGCTATTGACCGAGCGCGTACCTGCGGGCGTTGACCAAGCGGCGTATGTAAAAGCGGCGTTCTTGGCAGCGATTATCAAAGGCGAAGCCGAGTCACCCCTTATCAGCCGTACGCAAGCGGTAGACATCTTAGGCACCATGCAAGGCGGTTATAACGTTCAGCCGCTGGTCGCTGCCCTAGATGACGAAGCACTGGCAGCAAACGCCGCTGAAGCGCTAAAAAAGACCTTGCTGGTCTTTGATGCGTTCCATGACGTGACTGAAAAAGCCGAAGCCGGCAACGAAACCGCAAAATCGGTCATCGAGTCTTGGGCAAATGCTGAATGGTTCTTAAACCGTCCAGAAGTGCCTAAAAAAATGACCTACACCACCTTTAAGGTGACAGGCGAGACCAACACCGATGACTTGTCTCCTGCGCAAGACGCGTGGAGCCGTCCTGATATCCCGCTACATTCACTTGCGATGCACAAAAACTCGCGTGACGGTTTGACTGCTGATGAAGAGGGCGTACGTGGTCCGATGAAGCAGATTGAAGCGCTTAAAGAAAAAGGTCATCCGCTTGCCTATGTTGGTGATGTGGTCGGTACAGGCTCAAGCCGAAAATCTGCGACCAACTCAGTGCTGTGGCTGATGGGTGACGACATTCCAAACGTACCGAACAAACGCGGTGGCGGCTTGGTATTGGGCGGCAAAATTGCTCCGATTTTCTTTAATACCATGGAAGATTCAGGCGCATTGCCGATTGAAAACGTCAATGTTGATGGTCTTGAGATGGGCGATGTGTTCGACATTTACCCACACGATGGCAAAATCACCAAGCACGATTCAGACGAAGTGATTTCTGAGTTTTCGTTAAACTCACCAACGCTATTGGATGAAGTTCGCGCAGGCGGCCGTATTCCACTGATTGTTGGTCGTGGCTTGACCAACCGCGCGCGCGATTATTTGGGACTTGAATACTCAGACGTGTTCGCAAAACCTGAAGCGCCAGAAGAGACTGGCAAAGGCTACACGCTGGCACAGAAAATGGTCGGCAAAGCCTGCGGTCTAGACGGCGTACGTCCTGGCATGTACTGCGAACCCAAAATGACCACCGTCGGCTCTCAAGACACCACAGGTCCAATGACCCGTGACGAGCTAAAAGACTTGGCGTGCTTAGGTTTCCAAGCAGACCTTGTGATGCAGTCATTCTGTCACACTGCCGCGTATCCAAAGCCTGTTGACGTTGAGACCCAGCACACCCTGCCTGACTTCATCATGAACCGTGGCGGCGTAAGCCTCCGCCCAGGTGACGGCATCATTCACTCATGGCTAAACCGTATGCTACTGCCTGACACGGTCGGTACGGGCGGCGACTCACACACCCGCTTCCCAATGGGCATCTCATTCCCAGCAGGTTCTGGTCTGGTTGCATTTGCTGCGGCAACGGGCGTCATGCCACTCGATATGCCTGAGTCGGTACGTGTACGTTTTGTCGGTGAGCGTCAGCCTGGCATCACCTTGCGTGACCTTGTACATGCCATCCCGTATCAAGCCATCAAAGAAGGCTACCTAACCGTTGATAAGAAAGGCAAAATCAACGAGTTTAACGGTCGTATCCTTGAGATTGAAGGTCTAGAAGACTTGACCGCAGAGCAGGCGTTTGAATTGTCAGACGCGTCTGCTGAGCGTAGTGCGGCAGGCTGTACCATCACCTTGTCAGAAGCGTCAGTGACCGAGTACCTAAACTCAAACATCACGCTACTAAAATGGATGATTGCCGAAGGCTATGGCGATGCGCGTACCATCAGCCGCCGTATCGAAGCCATGCAAGAGTGGCTGGCAAACCCAAGCCTACTGCGCGCCGATGACGACGCAGAATACGCCATCGACATGACCATCGATATGAGCGACATCAAAGAGCCTATCCTATGCTGCCCGAACGATCCAGACGATGCCAAGACTTTGGCAGATGTGGCAGGCGATAGCATTGATGAAGTGTTCATCGGCTCGTGCATGACCAACATCGGTCACTTCCGCGCGGCAGGTAAGCTCTTGCAAGACGTCCCCGCAGGCAGCCTAAAAACCCGCCTATGGATTGCACCACCGACCAAGATGGATGCGCGTCAGTTGATGGAAGAGGGCTACTACAACACGTACGCCAATGCAGGCGCACGTACGGAGATGCCAGGCTGCTCACTCTGTATGGGTAACCAAGCACGTATCGCACCGAAGTCTACCGCGGTATCGACCTCAACGCGTAACTTCCCGAACCGTTTGGGTCAAGGCGCAGACGTGTATCTTGCGTCAGCTGAGCTTGCGGCAGTCGCTGCGGTACTGGGCAAACTGCCTACCAACGAAGAATACCAGCAGTACGCAGGTATGCTAAACAGCATGGGCGATGAAGTGTATCAGTACATGAACTTTGACCGTATGCAAGAATACACCAGCGAAGCGGACAAGATTAACGTCGCGCAGTTGGCATAAGCACTGCTTAGACTCATTACTGTTTAAACTAAAAAACCCCGTATCGAGAGATGCGGGGTTTTTTTTGCTCAAATTTTCTTTACGACATATAGTGTCGCTTACCGACAGATGTTTGATTGTAATTTTCTTTGTATTTGTTGATAATTAACGAAATTAATTATTGAGAGAGGATAATACGGTGGTTTTGAAAAATAGTGATAAAGAAAATGTAAATTTAGAAGAGAGTAGAAAAAACAAAAAAATTGATAGAGAAAATTACAAGGTTACTGATACTTATATCATAAATATCGTCCACCACTATTTTTATATATTTTATGCTTGGGTACCAAAAAACAAAATAGGAAGGTCTTTGATTAAAGCTATAGGTTTGTTAGGTTGGTCGACAATTTTTTATGCATCATTATTTGTAGTTAATAATTTCGTTAGTATATTTTATATTAATAATCTATCTAATTTTTTTATAATATCAACGGTAATTGGCTGGTTTTTTATGTTTATAAGCTTAACAATGGGTAATATAATGCTTTCGCCATTAAAAGGAAATACCATAGAAAACAGAATGAAGTTTGAACTTGGAATTAATTCTAATCTAAAAAATATTGATAAAAACAATATGTATACCAAAAGGTTTGAGTTGGAGGAAATTTGGGTTAGCGAGATTTTAAATAATAACAATATAGATTATCTAGTCGAAGAAATTAATAATAATATTGAATATAGAAAACCAACAAGTAGAAGTTTAGAATTAGTAGTTTTAAATATTTTAAAAAATTCTTATATAGTCAATTCATTGGTAGTTGTTTCTACAGTAGCTTTAACAGTAAGCTTATCACCTCTAAACTCTTCTATAAATAATGATAACTTCTTTTCTATTATGACTTTTCTTCTTTCTTCCTCAGTCGCAGTATGGTTTATATTAATAATTATTTTGTTATTAATAAAGTTCTTATTTATGACATTCGTTTGGTTTATCGAGTATACGACTACAAACAAACAGTTAGTTATTTGGAGATATGAGATTTTTAGAGATATGTTAGCTAGACATCAGAAAGTTATTGTGAAAAAACCTAGAATACGTTATATCCCAAAAATTGTGGACAAAAATTAGAGAGTGAGAGAACTTAGTATAAGTTGTAGACTTAGCAATAGTAGATAAGCTTTACCATCGCTATTGATCGATAAATGATAATAGGTACAGCCCTAAAGTGTCTTATTTGTAAGCCCACACGCTGACTTCTCTCACCATCTTTTATATAATAGACGGACATGCAGGCGGAAACCGTGGCACTGCATTTTCTCTTTTTTATCTCTCGGGACGGACCGATACTTTGTTAAGCACTTTTTTTAAGAACAGGTGCTGTGGAGTCTTGGTGTATGACCTTATCCCCATTAAAACGTCGCATCGTTTATGTTGTTGCCTTTGAGCTTCTTGCGATTGTCTTATCTACCTTAATATTGATTAAGCTCAGTCATGGCGATGCCTCAGAGTCTTTATTGCTAGCTATCATAGTGTCTTTGGCAGCGGTCATTTGGAATTTTTTGTACAACATAGCTTTTGAGGCGTGGGAGAGTCGTAGGCGTCAGACACAGCGCACATTATGGACACGCAGCATTCATGCCGTTGGCTTTGAGGGCGGTTTGGTGGTCATTTGCTTGCCTTTATATATGATTTGGTACGATGTGAGCTTGGTGCAAGCCTTTATGATGGAGGTGGCATTGCTGCTGTTTTTCTTAGTCTATACTTTTGTGTTTACACTCATTTTTGACAAGATATTTACCTTACCGTATGCCTATCAGTCAGCATCGCTATAATGCGTGTGTATGGCAAGAGGCGGCAGACGCGGGTCTGGTACCATCAAAATATAAGTCACATACCGCTTGCACACTAACCCTGTATCAATCAGATGCGGGGTTTTTTTGTGCCGATTGTCGGTGCGCTATCATTGATGGCTTGGCAATCACGGCTGTATTTATCCGCTAGTAAGGGATAAATCGGCGTTGGCGAGATTTTTACAGATTGCGCACAAAGCCTGCTACTCAAGCGCTGCAATGTGATTTATGCTAAGCAAACCTTTTTGCCATCAATGGATTTGAGGTTGGCCGTACGCCATCAACAACAATAGCCCCATAAGAAATGCAACAACCATGATAGCGGTACGCTGCCATCATTATTTACAAGGAGTTTGATATGTCATATGTGACCGTAAACGGTGCGAATATTTATTACGAAGACAGCGCCCCCGACGCCCCCAACAAGCCTGTGCTGCTGTTCGCCCATGGTCTGCTGTGGAGTACCCGCATGTATGACAAGCAAGTGGATTATTTTCGTCAGCAGTACCGCTGCATTGCTTTTGATTTTCGTGGTCAAGGCAAATCGGAGATTACCAAAGACGGTTATGATATGGATACGCTCACAAGCGATGTCGTGGGCTTGCTGGATGCGCTCAATATTGAGCAGTGTCATCTTGTTGGTATGTCGATGGGCGGGTTTGTGGCGCAGCGTATGGCCATCTACCACCCACAGCGCTTGGCTTCGCTGATATTGCTCGAAACTACCTCAGACCCAGCCGACCCTACAGATGTGACCAACTATCAGCGGCTCATCAACGCTGTGCGCTGGCTGGGCGTAAAGCGCGTCAGCAAAAAAGTATTGCCCATCTTATTTGGTGAGAGTTTTTTAAACGACCGCTCGCGTAAAGAGGAATGCAAGTGGTGGCTCGAGCAGATTGAGGGCAATCACAAAGTGGGCGTCATTAAAGCTGCGCAAGGCGCTATCGCGCGCGCGGGGGTCTATGAGCGGTTGGGCGGGGTCAGAACGCCCACGCTCATCATTGTCGGTGATGAGGACAATGCCATTCCTTATCATAACTCTGAGCGCATGCATTTTGCGATTGCAGGCTCCAAACTTGCTATCGTACACAAAGCGGGGCACACCGTCACCGTCGAAGCGCCCGAGCAAATCAATACGCTGCTGGGACAGTTTTTAGAAACCTGCGCCGCCTAAAGTGGCGTGCTGATTTATAAATAGGTCTGAGGCGCGCTGTGGTCATCGAGCGTACCAAAGACCTTGGCACGCTCAATAATTTCTTCTGCCCACGCGCGGTGGGTGGCAGGCTCGAGCATGGTGTCGTTGTATTTAAACACCGCTTTGGCTTCAGTATCTAAGATGGCTTTGGCCTCATCGAGCGTCCCAAAAGGCACGGCAAAGGCTTGCTGCACCAAGGCAATCTGATTGGGATGAATGACCGTTTTTCCCACCAAACCCAAGCTGACATCCTGCGTCAGCTCCTGCATAAACAGCGTTGGCTGTTCAAGATACTCAAACACAGGCGCGGTCAAATAAAAACCGTGCGGCACAAAACAGCCAAGCATCTGATAGATGAGCGTGCCGATAGGCGTCTGGTAAATGATGCTGTCTTTGGGACGGCGCAAGCGCAGGGTCGAAAACAAGTCATTACCACCGATGCGCAGCGCAAAAACAGGCTGACGAAAAGCCTCTTTAAAGGCAATTGCCAAATCTTGATTGTGATGCGCATCGAACAAGGCGGCGGTCTCAAGGGTAGGCATCAACAGCTGCTTTTCTGGCAGATTTTGGCAGGAAATACGCCAATCTGAGAGCCGATACATATCCACCTTGGGCAGCACAAAGCCATCAATCAGCCCGATATTGGGCCAGTCGGCGAGCTCTTGGAGCATGGTTGGGTGGCGCGGACGCACGAACACCAACGGTCGCCCAGGCACATCACCTTGCGCCTGAATACGCGTCGCCCACGTCGCAAGCAATGACGTCAACTGCGAAAGGGCAAAGTCCACTTCATTGTGCCCGACCGCGTCTTCAAGACAGATGATAATGCTGTTGATACTGCCAAGCTTTTCACGCGTAATCACTTGCCAGATGTCTTGGCGGGTGGCGGGCATATATAGGCTCGCCCCCAGCTGATAGGGGTGATGCGACTCTGCACGCACGATGTCATGGCGCTCGGTCACATGATGCAGATAAGACTGGGGATGGCTAAAGCTTGAAAAAGAAGTGTCTGACATAATGAACCGTGGTCTCGTAAATCAATACAATCAAAAAATAACAGCAGCGCTAGACGCTCAGTCTTTGCTGCGCGATTTAATGATGGTGATGGCTTGATAAGGTAAAATCTCTGTGCCGGCTATGGTCACGGTAATCCGCTGTTGCGCGCACAAATGCCGCAACAGCTTGGTGTCTGGATGCTCAGCATTCGCGAGCAATACTTGCTCAGGGTCACGGCGCAAAATCGCGCGGGTGGCCTCAGCGATGGTGGGCTTGATGCGGTTGGGGTTGTCAATCTGCTGCTCGCTGGCGATTTTTTTTACAATCAACGCGGTACTGTAGCGCGGCGCGTCATAGGTTGGCAAGCGGTGCAGCCCATTATGCTGTGGTCGCAGTGCATCGATATGTTCAATAAAAGCGCGGCTGTGGTCGTGCTCGCTTAAATCGTCATACATCACCGCACGGTGAACGCCCGCTTCAGGTGCGGTATACAGACTGCGCGACACCAGCCCTGAGACGGTACTGTTGAGTAGTCCCGAGGGTATCAGCCAGTCGTCCGTACTCGCTGACAGCCACGCCACGCCCGCAGGGTCAGCCAAGGTCAATAGCGGCACGACATCCGCGCCTTGATGAAAAATCGCGGCAAAATGTGGGTGCGCGGGGTCTTGATACGCGGCAAGGCTGCGCTCAAGCTCACCATAAATCGCCCCTTTACCTGTCCAGCCATCGACAAAGACCAGCTTGCTGCCTTTGTGCTGTGTCAGTATTTGCGTCAAAGCGTTCGCATCCAAACCGCGGTCGCGGATGATGCTCATGCCGTAATGCACGCTCGGCAAAGCGTAATCTGCGTCACGGTCACGCAGCGCCCGCTGCAACAACACCCCAACAGGCAGACCTGCACGCACCAAGCTGATTAACACCAAAGGCGTCTGTGCGCTGGTATCATTAGCGAACAGCTGGTGCAAGGTATGCGCCAGATTGGCAATATCCGTCGCCATACGCGCGCCGCCAGCGTCCAGCGCCTCTTGGTACAGCGCCTCGTGTATGGCGCTTGGGGCGCGCTCCAAGGTCAGCATGTCTGAATAGTGCCGCTGTCCACTTTGTATCAAGGCTTCTTTTTTATCGACGGGCACATCACTTATCGCGTCTTTGTCCACGATGTCAAGCAGCAAGGTCACATCCTCTTGAGGGTAGCTGCCCGAGCCGTAGCCAGACAGACAAGGGGTGACATCAGCAGTAGGGTCAATGGTCATGAATCAGTTACTCGTCGGTCAATGAGGTGTGTAGATGCTCGTGCAGCTGTCCACGGCTTGGCGTGCCATACCAGTCCAAACACTGCAAAAAGGGCACATCTGCCAAGCTGTCGCCAAAGCCAAAGCTTGGTCGGCGCGGCTCTAAATGCTGGTCTAATAAAAACTGCACCGCGTGCTTTTTATGTACCGCGTGCGGCAGTATCGCCAAATTATTGGCATTCACATGCACATAAAAATCTTGGGCAAAATTATCAATTTGCTGTGGCAAAGTTTGTGCCAATGTCTTTAGGGCGTCATGGTCTTTGTCTGGATGCTTAATAGAAATATAAATGACCAAGTGCTCATCACAAAAGCGGTCACTGTGCAAGCGCACCCGCAGCGTAGGTTGGGCGTGCTGCAAGTGCGCTTGTATTGCACGGATTTTATGTTGCAAAGCTATTAAGGTTTGGTGCATTTGCGCTGCCCACGTGGGCAGCATCTGACGGTCTGGCGTCATAATTACTGCGCCATGGGTCAGCACTTGCCAGCTACTAAAGGGCAGTCTTACGCGCTGAATCTCGTCTGTATCGCGCGCGGTCACCACAATCAGATCAGTACTGTGCAGCAGCCAATTAAAAAACGCCGCTTGCCGCGCGCTCATAAAGCTTAATGGCTCGCCGTCGCGGTTGACCGAAGCGCATACCAAATCATCGGCGGCGGTGGTCGGAATGTCCCACGCGTCAATCTTCCGCATGGTCTGAAACAAGGTGTCGTCCAAATCCATCAGCGCATAGGGCTTGATAATCGTGGCATCAGGGGTAAAAAATAGGGCGGTATCAGGCATGATATTAAGCTCTTTTAAATGATGACGCGTCACAGGTGGCGGGGCTGAGCACCAGCACATTGTCCAAATCTGACCACAGCGCATCGACACTATCGGGCGGCGTCTCAATACATAGTACAATCAAGTCCCACGCCTTGGAGTCGACGTTGTACACAAAATTGGTCATGCCAAGACCGTAATTGTCCTGAAAAGAGAGCATACATTCAATCGCGCCGCCGAGCGCAATGGGTGAGCGGGTGAGGGCGGAGAACTTTACCTCACTGTCACTTGCTTGCTGACTTAACCATTCTGCCAATAAAAATGGCAACCACACAAACTCATTGCTGCCTAGCACCAAAATGCGCTGTGGCAGCTTGGTACTCTCAAAAGAAGCACTGCCACTATACTGCGCAAACTGCGCCTGAAACTGCGTCACATAGCTCTGAAACCCAGCGCGGCTGTCGTGCGTGGGCAGGCGTCCCCACAGCCCCGTCGGTAACAGGGGCTGGCTGCCTGCATCGGTGGTGTCCACGCTTGGCATGGTGATGGCAGGCGGGTTCGGCGCGTCTTGCCATTGCCACGCGCCTGATAATAAATGATGGCGATAAAAAGCGATGCCTGCCAGCTTGTCCGCCAGCATCTCATCCATCGCCGCCTGCCCTAATGACCAATCGACCAGCGTGGTCAGATGAACTTGCTCAAGAGCGCTCAAACCTGCTTGCCGCAGTGCATTGACCACGTTAATACAGGTGTTGCCTGTTGATGCCTCGTCATCGACCATAATCAAGGTTTTACTGGCAAAAAGCTGCGCTTGCACCTCAGGGTCATTGCTTTGGTACAGCAAGTGACGGCTGGCGTGACTGTGGTCTTCGCTAAAGGTGGTCAGCAAGGTCGCGTCCGCCTGCGCGTGGCGGGTGGAGTTTAATAACAAAGCATTGGGATAGCGCGTTTGCAAGGCGCTATGTACGCCTGCAGACAAGCCGCCCGCCGTCTCCGCCATGCCCACCACCACAATCGGCTCGGGCAAGTCATCAGGAATGGCATTTGCCAAATCCGTGAAACTGCGGCGCATGGTGCTGGGCACAACGGGGATATGCCGCCCCAAAACTTTGGAGACAAACAAAAACGCGCGTTTTGGGTTAATACGCTGCGCAAAGCCAAGTAAATCATCGAGCTGGTAAGGCGCATCTGCCACCGTTTGGGGATCACAGATGCGATAAGACAGCTGCAATGTCCCGCGTGGTAGGGTGACTTGATGCTGGTGTGTGGGGGAGGCGTGGTCGTGTTCGGTCATTATAAAGCGGTTGTCCATAGAGGCGATAAGGCTGTATTACAGAGGGTATTTATTCTTTAAGTGCGTGTGATGAGACAGCGTAAAGCACGCTTTATATCTTCACACTCACCATAATTGAGCGTACTTGGCAGGAGGTGATGCGTGTGCTGACGTCATCAAGTATCGGTTTGTCGCTCAGACCGAGCCAATAGGCAAAGGCCACTTGCGTCAAGTCAAGTCCGCTGTGATTGGTATAGCCGATGCCGCCAGACGGGCGGCTGTTGATTTCGAGCACATGGTGACGCCCTTCGTCATCCGCTTTGTCGGCTTTGGTCTGGACGCTCACGATACCATCGCAGCCAAATTCGCGAATCAAGGTTTTGACCACGCTCATCACAGCGTCGTCATAGCCGATATGCTGGATTTTGCCTGTCTTATAGCGGGTGATGGCTGCCAGCACTTCACCCGCTTCGCAGACGATATCAATCGAATATTCTTGCCCATCTAAATAGGGCATCAGCAGCATTGGGATTGGGCGCGTCTGCACCATATCGCTGTGTGTATAAGCGGAAACAAACTGCTCGGTGGTGATTTTTTTCTCTTCGGTATAGTACAGATGCTCAAAGCTGTCCCAGCGCGTGTCCGCCGCGCGTTCGCTGTCAAGACGCCAAAACCCTTGGGCAAAAATACCCACAATCGGCTTGACGCACAAGGGCTGACCGCCGTGCTCACTCAGCAAGTCATTCAGCTCAGCGGCGGTATCAAAGCGCCAGCTGTCGGCGACCGCAATGCCCGCTGTTTTGCAGCGCTGCGTAAACGCAAACTTGTCCTCGATATCGGCCAAATCCTCGACGCTCAGCGCCCCTGTCAACAGACGGATGCCTGCTTGGGTAAAGGCCTCACGCTCGGCTTCGTACTCATGACCATTGCGTCCCGTCAACAGCACTTTGACATTGTGCTGAATCGCCTTATCAAGCACGAACTGCCAGCGCGGCGTCTCATCGATAGGCTCATAGTACACGGTGTCCGCAAACTCAAAAATCTCAGGACGCTCACTGCGATGGGAGGCGATAATCTCAAAATCAGCGCCCGTCTGCACCTTTAACAGCTGTAGGCTCTCTAACATATCGCGCTGGCTAGATTGCGCCTCAGCCAGCCAAACGGCAGGTCGCAAGGGTTTGGCAGCAGTGTCGTCCATAAATGAGTCATTCCTAAAAAAACAAACAGTAAAAGCGCTTTATCAGCGCTGTAGCGACGATAGTAGCAGCTTGGTGCAGTGCCCGCAATCAATAAGATGGCGCTGCCAGTAGCGGGCGGCGGCGTGCATTGGATTTTGACAAAAAAGCCAATAACAGTAGGTACGCTGGCGTGTATTTTGTTATAGTCAAAGCAGCATGTGCCTTTGCTGCTGTCCATGGTGGCGCACGACTGCTGAGTCAGTAGAGTAGAGCACCGCCGCATTTTTATAGGATAAATACAGACAAATAGGACGAGATTATGAGCCAAAGCTTAGTCGCAGGTGCCAACGCACCCTTACCGACGCAACCCATCAGCGTGCGTATCTTGAGTAACGCCCCGATTGACTGCGCCGCCTACCGTTTGGCCAGTACTGGCAAAGTACGTGGTGATGGCGATATGGTGTTTTATGGGCAAAAGCGCAGCGATGATGGCAGCGTCAGTTTTCGCGGTCATGACAGCGATGGGTACTTCGACATTGATTTGGCCGCGCAGCCAAGCGCTATTGAAAAAATTGCCTTGGCTTTTTCAAACGACAAGCCCTTGGCGCAAATCGGTGACGTTGAGATTCAGGTCATCGCAGGCAATCAGCAGCTGCTCAGCGCCACATTGCCTGCCGTAGGGCGCGAAGAAAAAGCCATCATTTTGGCTGAATGCTACCGCCGTCAAGGCGCGTGGAAATTTCGCTTTATTGCCCAAGGGTTTAATGGCGGGTTAAAGCCGTTGTCCGAGCACTTTGGCGTCGAGATTGCCGATGACGCACCCAGCCAAGCCAATCAAAACCATACTCAAAATACGAGCCAAAATGTAAATCAAAATGCAGGTCAAAACAGCGCACCTACACCGCCGCCGATACCGAGCGCCGCGCCCAGCAGCATCAATTTAAACAAAATCAGCCTGACCAAATCGCAATCGAGCATCAATCTAAAAAAACGCGACAACTTTGGTAAAATCGCGGTTAACCTAAACTGGAATCAGCAAGGCGATACGGGTAACCAAAACAGCAGCCCAGCGCCCAAAAAAGGACTGCTCTCTGATTTATTTAGCCAGCATCTAAGCAAAGGGCAAAATATTGATTTGGATGTCGGGGCGATGGTGCATCTGGCAAATGGCGAAAAAACCTTGATTCAGGCTTTGGGTGACCGTTTTGGGCAATTAAACGCGCCGCCGTATGTCTGCCTGCGCGCTGACGACCGCACAGGACAAAACAAAACGGGCGAATGGCTGGACATCAACGGGGCACAGTGGGCAAACATCAAAGAAGTCTTTATTTTTGCCTTTATTTATCAAGGCGTACCCAACTGGGCAAAAACCGATGGCGCGGTGACCATTCACGTGCCTGAACAGCCGCCGATTGAGACGCGCTTGACAGAAGGCGCGGGCAATCTGCCCATGTGTGCCATCGCGCGCTTGGTCAATCAAAACGGCAGCATCAATGTCGAGCGCATCAACCGCTACTTTGCAGGGCATCAAGAGATGGACCAAGCGTTTGGCTGGGGCTTTCAGTGGAAGCGCGGTAGAAAATAGCCATCAGCTTGTATAAAGTGTTCTACAAAATGTAGATAACACAAGCAGCCGACCAAAAAAAGCCCACCGTAGCTGGTGGGCTTTTTCGTGTTTTTACTATCGCACATGTTACGCGTGCGGCGTTACTGCGGGTAGCAAGTCGTGGAAGGTACGACCTTTCGCCGCTTCACCGATAGCGTGCATTTTCCATTCGTTGTTGTGACGATAGACCTTGGCCATAATCATCGCGGTATGACCGCCTTGCGCCGATAGGTTGTATCGTGCGACTTCTTGGTTGTTGTCGGCATTCACCAGACGACAAAACGCATTGGCAACGCTGTCAAAGGTCTGACCTGTAAAGCTATTGACGGTAAAGACCAGTGAGGTCACTTGCGCAGGAATCGCTGATAAGTCCACATTGATGACCTCATCATCGCCATCACCGTCGCCTGTACGGTTGTCACCTGTGTGTAATACGCTGCCGTCATTAGACTGTAGCTGACGGAACCAAACGGTATCGATTACTTGTTTATTGGCATCGAACATGATGCATGAGGCGTCCAAATCAATCGATTTGCCACCGCCGCCGCCACCGAATAGCTTGCCCAAAAAGCCGCCTTGCTTGCTGGGCTCAGCGCCTGCCACATCCCAGCCAAGACCCAGTTTTACCTTGGTTAAGTTCCCGCCCGCTTCTTTACTCAGCGAGATTTTTTGTCCTTTTTGTAAGCTGACTGCCATCTGTTTTATCCTTATAATTAATAATGTGTCATAGTCAAAAGAGGGTATTAAAGTATTTGGTCTAAAAAGCTGCTGTTGCCGCCGCGTCCGCCTGAGCTACTGCCGAGGATGCTTTGAATCCAGCCTTGATAGCTGTCGCGGTTGCGTGAGCAAATGATGACCTTGCCGTGTCCTGAGAAGTTCAAAACCATCCCTTCGCCACTGGTCACCGAGTTGATGATATTGCCCATAAAGCCTTTTTTCTTACTGGTCGATACCGACAGGCGATAGTCAAGGCGTGAGTCCCAGCAGACGACGTGACCATTATCAATAATCACATCTTTGTCAGGCGTGACCTCAATCTCAAACAACGAGCCAAAGCCTGAGACCACCACTTGCCCGTGTCCTTGGGTCTGCATGACCATAAAGCCGCCAGTATCGCCGAATACCGCGCCGCCAAGGTTGCGCTGGATATTGGCATTAATTTGCACGTCACGCTGTGCGGCGACAAACGCGCCATCGCTTAGGGTGTACTGTGCCGCGCCGACCTCAATGATTTGCATATCGCCATCAAGGGTAGGGGCGAGCAGGCAGTCTCCTTCGCCGTGTACCGCTTCAATCTCTTGCTGGAATAAGGACTCGTCATTGGCAAAACGGCGCATGAGTGATTGCATAATGCCGCCTTGCAGCTTACCTTTTAGCTCAAGGTTCGATTCCATCATCACCATGGCATTGGCTTCACAATAAATAGAGTCGCCGCGCTTTAGGTTGCAATGTAAAAAAGGCTCAATCGTGCCAATCAGACTGAAGGTCGCCGCCATAAGTACGCCATCCTTATATCAAGCGAATTAGATAGGGAATAAAAAAGAACGTGGGCAGTTATGCCCTGCGGCATACGCACGTTGCGACCGCATAATATCTCGGTGCGTGGCACACAGGTAGGATACCTATGCGCCAGCGTGGTTGCGTCAGACTTATACGTTAACGCCGTATGATGCCGCTAATGGACCAAGACCACCGCTGAAACCTTGACCAACGGCACGGAATTTCCAGTCGCCATTGTGGCGGTACAATTCACCAAAAATCATTGCCGTCTCGGTGCTGCCGTCTTCTGATAGGTCGTAACGCGCGATTTCGCTGTTACCATTGTCATTGACCACACGGATGTAAGCGTCACCGACTTGACCGAAGTTTTGGTTGCGGCTTTGACCTTCATAGATGATGGCGCAAACGGCCACTTTATTCACATCTGCAGGGATGCTCGCTAGGTTGACTTTGATTTTTTCATCATCGCCGTCGCCTTCGCCAGTACGGTTGTCGCCTGTGTGCTCAACAGCGCCGTTGTCAGATTTTAGGTTGTTAAAAAAGATAAAGTCTTGGTCATGACGCACTTTGCCTGCATCGTTGAGCAAAAAGCCAATCGCGTCCAAATCAAAATCTTGACCGTCGGTGGCACGTGGATCCCAACCCAGACCAACTGTAATGTTGGTTAAGCCTGGTGCTTCTTTTGATAGGTTAACGTTACCGCCTTTGGTTAAGCTGATAGCCATGTTTGTATCCTTAATCGTTATTTAAATAGTGGACAAAGGGCAAACCCTTACGCCCGAAAACACAAAATCGTACAATCTGCACCGCCGCGATACGCTCAGATAAGTGATAAGGGTTATCGCTTAGGTGACACTTTACTATACTAAGCGTGGCGTAGGGACGCAAGGCGAATTTTGTGCAGTTACGCATTGGTAATATACCGATGAACAAGCGACACGTTAGTGCCCAAACACCGACCAGCCCGTCTCTTGAACGAACATCTCAAGCGCCTTAGAGCCCAGTCTGGAGTTGCCAATATGGTCAAGTCCAGGCGACCACACTGCTATAGAGCCTTTGCCTGGAGCGATGGTCAAAATACCGCCGCCAACACCACTTTTGCCAGGCAAACCGACCCGATAAGCAAACTCGCCCGAGCCATCATAATGCCCGCACATCATCATCAGTGAGTTGATACGCCGTGAGCGCTGGGCATTAATCACGCGCACCCCTGTGTGATGATTGACACCATTGGATACCAAAAACAGCCCCGCACGCGCCAGCTGGCGACAGCTCATGGCAATCGAGCACTGGTGAAAATAGGTGCCCAATACCTTGTCCACATCATGCTTTAGGCGACCAAAGGACTTCATAAAGTGGGCAAGCGATGCGTTGCGGTCTTTGTGCTGCATCTCTGAGGCGGCAACCTTGTGGTCAAAGCTGATGGTATCGTCATCGGCAATAAAGCGCACAAACTGCAAAATCTCGCCCAGCGTCTCTTTTGGCTCGTGTCCCATCATGATGGCGTCAACCACCGCAATCGCCCCTGCATTGATAAACGGGTTGCGCGGGCGTCCAGACTCATGCTCGAGCATCATAATGGAGTTGAACGGATCGCCTGATGGCTCGCGCCCCACGTGCGTCCACAGCGCGTCCCCAAGCTTGCCAAGACCGATGGTCAGGGTGAATACCTTTGAGATACTCTGAATCGAAAACAGCGTGTCGGCATCGCCTGCGGCATACATCTTGCCATCAGGGGTCGCCACCGCAATACCAAACTGATTGGGATCGACATGCGCGAGCTGCGGAATATAATCGGCGACTTTGCCGCGCTCTGTCTCACGCGCCATCTCTTTGGCGATATTATTTAAAATGTGTTGCATAGTCATACCACTCATCGCATTACTGGTGATTGAATGCGCACGATTGTAACTGAATCTACGGCTAAGGGCAGCAAAATCGCAAAAAACGCGCATAAAAAAACAAGCCACCACAAAAGTGATGGCTTGCTTGGGGTGCTTATATTTTACTGGACACTATTCAATATTGGCCGCTTCCATCTTGCGATGTTTGAGCGAGCCCCACAATGCAAGACCGATAAAGGCAATACCGATAAGACCCGTAATCAGCTCAGGGACATGGAATTTGACCGACAGCAGCATGATGATGGCAAGTGCGCCGATAGCATAATGCGCGCCGTGCTCGAGATAAATAAACTCATCAAGCGTGCCTTTTTCCACCAAAAAGATGGTCATCGAACGCACGAACATCGCACCAATCGCGAGACCCAGCATGATGATAATCACGTCATTGGTAATCGCAAACGCGCCAATCACCCCATCAAAGCTGAACGATGCATCCAAGACTTCTAGATATAAGAAACCAATGATACCGCCTTTCATAATCGCGCTGGTCGCAGCACCCGCATTGCCTGACTCCTCGGCTGCCAGATCTTCTTCAAGATCACCTTCTAGCATACCTGAGACCACCTGCACGCCAAGGTATACCAAAATACCCCAAACGCCCGCGATTAATACCGCACTTGCTTGCTGGGTCGCTGCCTGCGATACCGCAATCATCAGCACAATCAGCGCCACAAACACACTCATGGCATCGACTTTACCGAGCTTGGCAAGACGGCTTTCTAACCATTCAAACCAGTGCACGTCTTTGTCATCAAAGACAAAGTTTAAGAACACCAGCAGCAAGAAAATACCACCAAATGCCGAAATCTCTGCATGGTGCGCCATGAGTTTTGCTGAATACTCAGTCGGCTCATACAGTGCCAAATTAATGACTTCCATCATGCCCATATCGGCGGTGACGGCAACAATGACAATCGGGAAGACCAAACGCATACCAAAGACGGCAATCAAAATACCGACGGTCAAGAAAATCATCTTCCAAAAATGATCCCAGTGCTTAAGCACCGAGGCATTGACGACCGCGTTATCAAACGACAACGAGATTTCCATCACTGCCAAAATCGCGGTGATAGACAGCGCTGAAATCAGTCCGCCCATGCCGCCATGTGAATATCCCCACCACGATGCCACAATCAGGGCAATCGCAGTAAAGATAAAGTCTAAATAAAAATGCCTCATGACATATCCTATAAGAGAGTGTAAAACGAGAGAGAGTCAGACTCAGACCCGCGCACTGTCAGATTCAATGGCTCAAGTAACGCATAAAAAATCAGCAGTGGGTATAGCAGATGAGCAGTAGAAAACCAATTAAAGCGTGAACGAACACGCTTTAATCATTAAAAACAATACGATAAATACTCGTCAATCACATAGTGCATCAGACGGCAGTCGCTGCGATAAGCGCTTTAGATATCGACGCCGTACTGATGACACATTGCCTGCAAGCCGCCTGAATACCCTTGACCAACGGCGCGGAATTTCCACTCGCCATTGTGACGATACACCTCGCCAAAGACCATCGCCGTCTCAACCGAGTAGTCTTCTGCCAAGTCAAAGCGCACCACTTCCGTGCCCGTCTCTTCATTGACCACACGGATAAAGGCATTCGCCACTTGACCGAAGTTTTGGTTACGTGCTGCGGCTTCGTGAATGGTGACCGTGACCACGATTTTGTCCACATCGCTCGGTACTTGGGTGAGGTTCACCTTGATGACTTCATCGTCACCATCGCCTTCGCCAGTACGGTTGTCGCCAGTATGCTCAACCGCGCCATTGTCAGACTTTAATTGGTTATAAAAAATAAAATCATGGTCGCCGCGTACCTTGCCTGCATTGCTGAGCAAAAATACACTGGCATCGAGGTCAAACTCCGCGCCCGAGGTTGCGCGCTCATCCCAGCCCAAACCGACCAGCAGTTTGGTTAAGTTGGGGTCGGTCTTGGTTAATGAGAGGTTGCCGCCTTTGTTTAATGATAAAGCCATAAAAAACCCTTTTGTTATTAGAATGAATATCAGCGTCAGTATCGAGGCACTGCGATATTATTATAAAAAATCATAAAAATGACCCAATCACGCAATGATTAGGTCACCATCCTTTGTAACATATATGACTTTGATTTACCAAGCAATGTACTTTTTGCAACGTTTTTTTTGCCGTCAATATCGCTTGAAGACTTGGCAGTATCGCGCGTGACTATGCCTTGTGACTACGCCTTATGACGAAACTCAAAGCTTTGGTGAATCGGTTTTTTGATATTAAAATCAAAGCCAATGGTTTTGGCGGTAATATCAATCACGTCATAACGCTGGCGCAAGCCCTCATCCAACTCAAAGCGGGTAAAGTTGTTTGAGAAAAACAGCACGCCGTCTGAGCTGAGGCGGTTCATCGCGCGGTTAATCAGTGCCGCATGGTCGCGCTGCACATCGAACGTACCTTGGAACTTTTTCGAGTTAGAAAAGGTCGGCGGGTCGATAAAAATCACATCGTACTGCTCGGTGTTGTTTTTAATCCACTCAAAGGTGTCGGCAGCGATGAACTGATAATGACGGCGCTCAATATCAATACCGTTTAACACAAAGTTTTGTTTGCCCCAGTCGAGGTAGTTTTGTGACAAATCGACGCTCGTGACATGACTTGCGCCCGCCAATGCCGCGTGGGTACTGGCAGTACAGGTATAGGCGAATAGGTTTAATACGCGCTGATTGGCACTTGCCGCCTTGATGCGCGCGCGCATGTTACGGTGGTCAATAAACAAGCCTGTGTCCAGATAATCGGTAAAGTTGACATAAAAATAGGCGTTGTCTTCTTTAACGATATGAAACTTGCCTTTTTTGTCCGCCTGTCCTTGCTTGCTGTACTGCTCATTGCCCGATTGACGCGCGCGGGTCTTAATAAACACCTGCTCACGGTTGACGCCGAGCACTTCACGGATACCGAGCAGCGCAAGGTTAAAGCGTTTTTTGGCGGTTTCTGGCGGAATGCTCTTTGGCGGCGCGTATTCTTGTACGTGGACATAGTCGCCATAGACATCGACCGCGACTTTAAAGTCAGGCAAGTCGGCATCGTAGATGCGCAGATTGGTCACGCCAGACTTCATGGCTATTTTTTTGAGGCGTTGCAGGTTTTTTTGCAAGCGATTGATAAAGTCTTGTGCCTCTTCGCTGTCAATCTCACGTTTTTCAAAACGCTCAATCAGCGGAATATTTTGGCGCATCTGTAGCGTGCCGTGGCGGAAATAGACCACAATCGCGCCGTTGTGGCAGCGCAGGGTTTCAGGCTCAGTAATCGGCAGAATATCCGCCTGCTCAACATGCGCGGCAAGTACCCCAAGCTTTGGTGCGATACCGCTGCCTGCAAAGCTGTCTTGCAGCTGTAATGCTAAGGCTTGATACAAAGGCTTAATCATTGCCTCATCGCCCAGACGCTCACCGTATGGCGGGTTGGTCATAATCAGCGGACGCTTAATGCTGCCCGCTGTCACCAAGGGGCGCAACTGACGGCTTAAATGCACAAGGGCGCGGTTTTCTAGCGTGATGTGCGGGACGACATCGTGCAGACCTGCGGCAAGGAGGTTTTTTTGCGTGGCGATAATCGCGCCGATATCGGCATCAAAGCCCAGCACGTTTGGCAGGGACTCAGGGTTTTCTTGTACTTTGGCAAGGGCGGCGGCAAAGCGGCTTTGCGCATCTCCAACCAAGCTGTTCCACAACTCGGCATCATGGTGCTGCCACGCATAAAAGCCAAACTGACGCGCCGCTTTATCGATACCGACCGCGTAGTCACAGTGCATAAGCAAAGCTTCAATCAAAAACGTGCCCGAGCCACACATCGGGTCAACCAGCGTGTCATAGTATCGGCTGCCGTCTTCGTTCTTTTTGTGCCAGCCTGCGCTATAGAGTAGGGCGGCGGCAAGGTTTTCTTTTAAGGGTGCTTCGGTCATCGCCACGCGGTAGCCACGGCGGTGCAAACTGGTGCCTGACAAGTCCAAATACAGCTCGGCTTGCTTGTCATTCACCGTCGCAAAAATCGCAAAGTCAGGATTGCGGCTATCGACATTGGGGCGGCTGCCGCTGGCTTCATTAAAGGTATCGGCAATGGCGTCTTTGATACGCAGCATAGCGAACTGCTGATTGACCGCCACACGCTTATCGACCGACAGACGGATGGCAAAGGTATCGTCTACCGAAAATTGCTCTAGCCAGTTGACCGACTTGGCTAGACCATACAGCTGCTCGGCGACATCGTATTCTTTATTGATATTGCGACGTTTAATCGGCATCAATACCCGTGACGCCACCCGCGACCACAAGCAAATGGTGTACAAATCGCGCAGACTTGCGGTAATCGCAAGGCGACCAGTGCTTTTAATCTCGCTGCTAATACCAAAGCTGGCAAGCTCGGTCTGTAGCGGCAGCTCCAAGCCATCGGCACAAGTGATGATAAGCTCAAGTGAAGATAGGGGCGTGCGGGGGTCTGTCATACAAATACCTGTGCCAATGGCGGCATAAATGGGGTGGTAAAATAAACTCAATTAACCCGTGATTTTAACACAAATTGTTTACCGATAGGGGGACACAAGACCGCTTGACCGAGGTAATACTGCCTCGCGTCTTTGGTCTGGATTTGGGCGTGGTTTGGGCGCGATGTGGGTAGGGTTACTGCGGGGCGTCTTTTTTGACCACTTCCATGGTGGTGGCAAAGGGCTTGGTGTGGATGGGGTAGTCCACGTCTTTTGGCATCAATAAGCGCATGTGCGGATAGGGGATAGAGATGCCCGCCGTATCAAAGCCTGACTTGATATTTTCGTACAGTCCTTCTTTGATAATCGGCATTCTGGCGACAGAGGCGGGCTTGACCCAAAAGCGCACGATAAAATACACGCCATACTCACCAATCTCCGCAATCGTCGCGGAGGATTCAGGACGGCTCAGTACCGCTTCGGTATCTTTTAGCGTGTTTAGTATCACCTCACGTGCGGCATCGACATCGGCTTCAAAGGCGATACGCACGCGAATGTCAAAGCGCACAAAGTTTTTGGCAGTCAGGTTAATCACCTCGGAGGAGGCAACGTTGGAGTTCGGGATAATCACCGTGATGTTGTCGCGGGTCAGAATGTGCGTGGTGCGCAAAGATATCAGCACCACACGTCCTTCACGGTCGCTGATACTGATCCAATCGCCCACCTGAAATGACTGCTCAAGCAAAATGGTAATGCCCGCGATAAAATTGGCAAGCGTGGACTGTGCGGCAAAACCCACCGCCAAACCGACAATCCCCAGACCCGCTACCAGTGAGACGATATCAAAGCCAAACTGCGCCATCACGCTGGCGAGTCCTAGGACTAAAATCAGAACCGATAGGATGTTTTTGAGCAGCTGCTCGATGGAGGCGCTCAGCCCATAATGCTGCAGTACGCGGTGGATGATGTGCCCTGAGGACGTCCACAGCACATAATAAATACCCGCCCAAATGCTCGCTTTGGCGGTCGCCTTGATGGTGGTAGGCTCAATATTGATCTGGCTCATGACCGCAATCAGGCTGGCGACAATCCAAACATAGCGCAAAAAGGAGCGTGCAATCTTGGCGCGGCGCTCATTAAAATGTAGGCGGCGGTGGTTGTGCTTTAACACATAATTGGCAAGCCAATAGACAAAGCCAAGCACCGCCAGCAATATGACGATTTTGATGCCTGTGCTGGTCAGCTCAACCGCATGGGTTTGCCAATCACGCGAGTCCTCTTCTAATGAGCCACCAATCGCAAGATACAAGCTGGTATGCAAATCTTGTATGATTTCTTGAAAAAAATCGGTAATACCAGCCATTTGCTTCCCTGTTTGTCTTTTGCCTAGCGTATGTGATTCAACGTATATACAACGTCCCTAGTATATACCTATCTGCCCACGATGCCATCAGCTTTGGTGCGGGATAGACATCTGCTCTTGCGCGTGGCGCAGGGCGCTGCGTAAGCCCTCCAAAATGGTCGGATGATAAAAAGGCGACTCCAGCAAGGTCTTAATGCTCATCTCATTGGTGATGGCGATGGCTAAGATATGGGCAATGTACTCGCCATCGGGTGCTGCCATGCACGCGCCCAAGATTTTATCCGTCTTAGCACATGCATAAATGTGCAGCTTACCGCAGTTGACCGCCATGATACGGCTGCGCCCTTGATTGCTAAAGTTGACCTTGCCAATCACATATTCAAGATTCTGCGCTTCGATCTCGGGCAACGACATGCCGACGGTGGCGATTTGTGGTTCACAAAATACGATAGACAGCGGGATGGACGGCGGGCGCAAATGGCTTTGCTCATCGTTAAGGCATACCGAATGTCCCGCGCTAAAGCCTTCATCACTTGCCACGTGCAAGATGGGCAGGTGCGCGTTGGCATCACCGATGATATAGACGTTCAAATCACCGATGCGCCCCGTGTTTTTATCCAAGTCTTGCGGGCGGTTTTTGTCATCCAAGCTCACACCCAGATGGGTGACGCCAAGGCGCTCTATGTTGTTGCGGCGACCTGTAGCGACCAACACGCGCTCGCCTTGCCACTGTTTTTGCTCGCCATGATGGTCGCAGTAATCAATGGTGGCACGCAGTGTACCGTCCTGACTGTCGCAGGCGACCTCATTGATTTTACTGTCAAGCTCAAGGGTCAGCTCATTAGACAAGCAAGTGATGGCTTGTTGATTGACGTCTTTGTCTTTGAGACCGCCCACACGCCCTACACGGTTAAAGAGGGTGACCTCAACCCCAAGGCGGGCAAAGGCTTGCGCCAACTCCAGTCCGATTGCACCTGCGCCGACCACTGCCAAAGACGCAGGCAAATCTTGCAGCTCAAATACCGTGTCCGAAGTCAGCAGGCTGTCACCCAGCGTCTCTGCCCAGCCCTCAGGAATGAACGGCGAGCTGCCTGTCGCAATGATGATGTGCTGCGCCTCGATACACTCATCATTCACTTCAATATTGCCATCAGCATTGATACACGCCTGTCCTGCGATTTTTTTATCATCGTCCCAGTCGTTGACCTGTTTTTGTGAAAAACTGACAAAATGGTCGCGCTCTGCTTGTACCCGTGCCATCACCGCTTTGCCATCTATCTCAACCTCGGCATGCACGCCAAAGATGTCTGCGGTTTTTGCCTCATGCGCGCGGTCGGCAGCGGCAATCAACAGCTTGCTTGGCATACAGCCAACGGTGGCACAAGTCGTCGTCCAAAAGCCGTCATTGATAATCACGATATCATCGGTCTGTTTGCTGGCTTGACGAAAGGCATTTTGCCCTGCCGTACCTGCACCGATAATGGCGACCGCCACGCTGCGAGTGACTGTGCGGCTGGTATCTGAACGATTGGTATTATTATTGATTGTCATAAACTGTCCAAGTTAAAAGAAGGGCAAAAAAGCTGGCATTATCGTCTTATAGCGGGCACACATTAGGTGTATACCAAAGTAACCAAGCCAGATTTTAAAAATACATGAGGATAAGTATAATGCTTAAGACGGCGTATCGGCGTTTGATTAGCGAGCGAGCGTTTCTAACAAGCGCTCGACATAACCTTTGGCGCGTAGGTTGCGCTGCGCATGAGTCAATGTGCCATCGGCATCAAAAACAAAGGTAGAGCGCACCAGACCCAACGTGGTCTTGCCGTACATGTTTTTTTCACGGATGACGTCAAAATGCTGACACAGCTGCTCGTCTTCATCGCTGATGAGGGCGATTTGTAAGTCATGGTTGTCCATAAACTTTTTGTGCGATTCAATGCTGTCGCGTGAGACACCGACGACGCGATAGCCGAGGGTGTCAAAATGCTGCAAGTGTTCGGTGAACTCTGTGGCTTGCGTGGTGCAGCCTGAGGTATTGTCTTTGGGATAAAAATATAAGATGAGTCCGCGCTGGGTGTTTTTAATCATATCGGCAAGGACCACCTCATCGGTGACAAAGTTGCCGTCCAGTTTGCGTACCATCGAGACAGGAAAGGTAGGAAGTGCGATGTTTTCATCGGTGGGCTTGGCCATGATACAGTCCTTTATTCATTATGCTAATTATGGTGCGAGGGGTCAGGATACTGACGTTTTCGCTTTTTTAGCTAGAGTAGCAGGTTCTGTATGGGCGTGCCAGTTGGGATACCAAGCAACAAAAAAAGACCAACCTAGGTCAGTCTTTTTGTAAAAACCGTGTATCGTTTTGTAGCATCGGCGCGTTTGCTGCGCGGATGAAAAGCGATTTACGCAGGCTTTTGTGGTTGTTTTAGATCCAAGCCTTCGGTGCACTGCTGCAAGTCTTTTTGCATGGTTTTGACATACGGTAGGGTCGATGGGTCTTTTTTGCTCTGTGCGTAGCTTTCGATTTCCCACATTTGACCGATGGTCATTTTGCTGCGCACGCCAATGGTGCAGGTACACAGCTTGCTTGCGGTATTTTTGTCCGCCACTTTGTATTTGACCGCGCCAGTCACACACTTATTGATATTGTCTTGTTTGATATCGACAGCATTCGCTTGGGTGACGCCCATCAAACCGACGACAGCGAATGGGATTAACTTCAACAACTTCATAACTATCCTCTACGATAAACAATCAGGGTCAGACATCTCATCGCTGAATAAGCGGCCAGTGGCAGAGATGAAAATCGTCATTACGATAGCAATTCTAAATATTAAAGCCAACCAATAACATGCTGTGCCTGTGCAAGCAAATGTTACGCGTTTGTGTAATATGGCTTGATACGCTGTTTAGCACACTGGTTTATCGCTTTGGATTGTCCATAAACCGTGTGCTTGGGCATTATGCCGCTTGATAGCGGGTGGGGTCGGCTGTACCCGCTTGTGCAAAGCCTTGACGACGTAGGGTGCAGCTGTCACAAACGCCGCAAGCGCGTCCATCGGTATCGGCTTTGTAGCAAGAGATGGTCTGTCCATAATCAACACCGAGCGAGACGCCAAGCGCGATGGTTTGCGCTTTTGACAAGGTCTGTAGCGGGGTCTGAATGTGCAATTTGTGCCCCGTTACGCCTGCTTTGGTCGCAAGGTTCGCCATGGTTTCAAAGGCTTCAATATATTCAGGGCGGCAATCGGGATAGCCTGAATAATCGACTGAGCTTACGCCAATGACGATGTGCTTGGCTTCAGTGACTTCGGCGACGGCGAGCGCATAAGACAAAAAGATGGTATTGCGCGCAGGCACATAGGTGTTCGGAATCGCGCTGTTGTCAGGGGTACTATCGCCATCGGTCGGGAACTTGTCGGCATCGCCATCAGGGACAATCATGCTGTGGTCGGTCAGCGATGAGCCGCCGAGCTGCGCAATGTCGATATCAATGACACGGTGACTGACACCTGCACGCTCAGCGATGGCTTTGGCTGCGACCAGCTCACTGTTGTGGCGCTGACCGTAGTTAAAGCTGACGGCGGTGACCGATTGATAGCGTGCCTTTGCCCAATACAGACAGGTGACAGAGTCCA
Organism: Psychrobacter aestuarii; assembly: GCF_904846035.1. Classification (GTDB taxonomy): domain Bacteria; phylum Pseudomonadota; class Gammaproteobacteria; order Pseudomonadales; family Moraxellaceae; genus Psychrobacter; species Psychrobacter aestuarii. Next base: position 708,438 of record NZ_CAJGYT010000001.1, on the reverse strand, counting down.
GACCGCCTGAGAGCAGTACCACCGCATTGTCGTTTGCGGTGCTGTCTGTGGTGGTGTTGATGTCAGAAAGGTTTTGGGTGCTGTGGCTGGCGTGCGTCATTATCGGCTCTATCTTCACTCAGAAAAACCGCTATTTTACCAAAATTAGCGCCCGCAACAAACCATCGGCGCTGTACCCATGCGCCTGCGTTTGCTTGCATGCGACAAACCATGCGTTCTATAGCGTGTGCGTGCGGCACTATTTTTCAAAATGGGCGTTATTTTTGTTATAATCTCAAGCGCTTAGCACCTGCACCTTTATTTATTACCCTTATCGTTATATTGAGTAGTTTATGACCTCAGCCAGTCTTTTTGTTCCTCAGACCGACACCACCGACATGCCCGCCGATAGCCGCCCAGCCGCCACCGACACCACGAGCGATAGCGCTGCCGCCGCGACCGAACTCAAAAAGCTGCAAAAAAAGCTGCGCAAACAGGTCTCGTGGGCGATACGTGACTTTAATATGATTGAAGATGGCGATGTGGTGATGGTCTGCGTCTCAGGCGGCAAAGACAGCTACACCTTGCTCGACATTTTGCTATTGCTCAAACGCATTGCGCCGATTAACTTTGATGTGGTCGCCGTCAACCTTGACCAAAAGCAACCAGGCTACCCTGAAGATATCTTGCCAAACTATCTTAACGAGCAAGGCATCGCGCACTATATCTTAGAAAAAGACACCTATAGTATTGTCAAAAGTGTCGTGCCAGAAGGCAAAACCTACTGCTCCGCCTGCTCGCGTTTGCGCCGAGGCTCACTATACGGCTTTGCCAAGCAGATTGGCGCGACCAAGATTGCGCTTGGGCATCATCGCGATGATATTTTGGCGACTTTTTTCTTAAACCTATTTCACGGCGGCGCGCTCAAAGCCATGCCGCCAAAGCTATTGAGCGATGACAAGCAAAACGTCTTGATTCGTCCGCTTGCCTATGTTGAAGAAAAAGATATCATCGAATACGCGCGTCTGCGTGAGTTTCCGATTATTCCGTGCAACTTGTGCGGCAGCCAAACCAATCTACAGCGCGCCATCATTAATGACATGCTGCGCGAATGGGATGGGGCGCACCCGCAGCGCTTGGCGTCGATTTTTAAAGCCATTCAAAACGTCGCGCCTTCACAGCTGGCTGACCGCGAACTGTTCGACTTTGAAAACCTCAGCCTTGACCGCGATGAAGACGAGCGCTTATTTGAAGGCGACAATATCCAAGTGGGACAAAGCGAGCGTCTGGCACAAATTGGTCTGCCGACCGCGCCGCAAACTCAGGACTACACGCCTAAATTTGCTGAGCGCAGCACTACCGATAAAGCCGCAAACAATGATAGCCAAAAAATCCCTGTGATTAATCCTGTCATTTAATCGGCGTATTCCGCTTACGGTTTGTGAATGATACAAACCCAAAAAAAACCAGCGTCACGATATCACGTGGCGCTGGTTTTTTCTGGATAAGAAAGGCTTATCAGATACGTATTAAGACGTCTGTGCGTGCGCTGCTTCTTTGGTAAAGGACGCCAGCGGCTCAAAACTGACCGACTGCCGTGGCAATTTCGCCACATCCTGCATGCGCCAATCATCGACGCCATCGTGGCTTACTTGCAGATAGTATTTTGCAGGAACGCCATCAAGGGTCACATTAGCCGTGTATTTGTTGCCCGCGACATGCTTGAGCATCACGTCACGGTCTTTGTGCACATCGGTCGCATGCGAGATAGACAGCGCAAGCTCTGCAGGATAAGTGAGCGGGTCACCGTTCAGCAGTTTGCCAGATGCCAGACTCTCTTGAGGATAGTCCAAATAAAAGGTCACCTCACCATTTGGCGCAAACGTCATTTTGCCATGCAAATCCAAGTCATAAGTCAGCTTGTCGCGCGACACGTCTTGGTACAGGGTCTTGCCATCCATATACCAGTCATCACGCACCACGCTGTCGCGAATCTGGTACGAGTAGTACACGAACCACAAGCACGCCACCACGACGAACGTCGGCATACCAATGACAAAGATAATCACCATGTAGTTTTTGTACCATGGCTGAGAGTCTTGTTGCTTAAAGTCGGCTGATGAATCCGCTGAGGACATAACGCACCTATATAAGATTGCGACCTGAGTGGCCTCTCAGATCAAGGATAAAAAAGCACCGAGCAACCATTATACGCCGATTGCTCGGATACGTCATGCTAAGTGCTTGCTTTGTCAGCACATTTTACCGCGCGGTTGCTTGCGCGGTATAAGTAGTATGACGTCACTGACCTTGTGTGGTAAACACGTTCTGATGGCTTGCGCTATATTGTCCATCTTCACTGGTAACCGTGAGCGTAATAGGCGTCTGACCCTCACTTACCACCGCAGGGTCACCATAGATACTGACAGGCATATCAAAGCTTTCGCCTGCAGTCAGTGGCACGGTATCAAAACGGGTCTGTAGACTCAAACCTTCGACAGGCGTCAGCGTGATGCGGTAGTTGTGCTCTGCTTGGGTTTTGTTGGTCAGTTTTACCACATAGCTGTTTTCAATCATGCCTTGAGCATTGGTCGAGGACAGCTGATTGCGGTCGCGGCGAATGTCAATCTCAAGCGGCACGCGGTCGGTCAAGGCATACACCAAGCCGCCACACAGCACGGTCAATATCGCCAAATAGCCGAACAAGCGCGGACGCAGGATTTTGCTTTTCTTCTTTTCAACCAGCTGATGCTCGGTGGTATAGCGAATCAGTCCGCGTGGGTAGCCGACCTTGTCCATCACATCATTACAAGCATCAATACACGCGGCACACTGAATACAGCCAACCTGCAAGCCATCACGGATATCAATCCCCGTTGGGCAGACCTGCACACACATCGTACACTCAACACAGTCGCCCAAATCCTCAGGATGCGTGCCTTTTTTGCGTGCGCCGCGTGGCTCACCGCGCTCATAGTCATATGAGACAATCAAGGTGTCTTTGTCAAACATCACACTTTGAAAACGACCATAAGGACAAATCTGTACACACATCTGCTCACGCATATAGCCTGCGTTGGCATAAGTGGCAAAGGTAAAAATAAACATCGCGACCCACACCCACGTTGGCCAATCGGGTAGGGGAATGCCATTCATACTTTGCCAGCTTTGGTACATCAAATCGGTACCCGCCACATAGCTGACGAACGTCGTTGCCGTCAGGATAGAGAGCAGCAGCCAGATGCTGTATACCAGCGTACGCTTGCCCACTTTGCTTGCGCTCAGCGGTGCTTTATCAAACTTGATGCGCTTGTTTCTATCGCCAATCACCAGCTTTTCGACATACTGATACATATGCGTCCAGATGGTTTGCGGACAGGCGTAGCCGCACCAGACCCGCCCTGCATAGACGGTCACCATAAACAGCCCAAACGCGGCAATCATCGCAAAAATAGCGATAAAGTAAAAATCTTGTGTCAAGAACGTCAGACCAAAAATGTAATAGTGCTGCGAAGGAACATCAAACCAAATCGCCTGCCTACCGTTATAGGTAATCCACGGCAAGACCAAAAACAGTGCCAGAAAAAAATACATACTGACCACGCGAATGTTTTGATAAAAGCCGGTGACAAATCGCGGGTGAATGCGCTGTTTGTTGGCGTCGAGTTCAACTTCTTTAACAGGAATTTTGCTGGATGGTGCTGACATAACGTGCCTCTTTAAAAAAAGAATCAGTTTGCTGGCATAGTTAACCGACATCTTTGTGACAATAAGATGTATGAATAGGGTGTGTTATCAATGTCAGGGAAGAAGATCAATAATAAATGTACTCAAAGCAGTCAAAACAAAAACAATAAAAAAAGGAGAGCTGATGAACAGCCCTCCTTTTGCCGACCTTTATTATACGATATTACGGTCATACTATGAAACAATATGGGCTACTGATGCGTAAATAATCAGTTAGCAGCAGCCTCAGCGGTTGCTTCGGTAGCGGCTGTGTCAGTGCTGGCAGCTGCCTCTGTAGGCGCTGCGCTGTCAGCGGTTGCGGCATTAGCAGCGGGTGTTGCTGCAGGCGCTTTGGCCGCTGGTGCTGGCGTGCTGACGGCTTTTTTGTCTGACAATGAGTACACATAAGCTGCTAGCAGCATGATACGCTCATTACCCAACTTGGTTTGCCACTCAGGCATCACACCTGCGCGACCATAACGCAAGGTCTCACGAATCGTCTCGCGATCGCCACCATACAACCAGATGTTATCGGTTAGGTTTGGCGCACCTGCAGTAATCATACCTTTACCTTCTGGGCCATGACACAGCACACAGTTGGTTGGCTCATGGAAAATACGCTCACCTTGGGCAACTTTCGTCTTATCAAGCTGATAATCGTTCTGATTACCAGACAGTGACAATACATATTCGGCAACAGCGCGCACACCGTCTTCGCCAAGTTGATCACGCCATGCTGCCATGCCGCCTACGCGACCGTTATGCAGGGTGGTCAAGATGTTCTTTGGCTCGCCGCCATACAACCAATCGTTATCGGTTAGGTTCGGGTAGCCTGGTGCACCCTTCGCGTTTGAGCCGTGACAGACCGCACAGTTTTGCAAAAACAGACGGCTACCCACTTTTAGTGCATTTGGGTTTTGTGACAGTTTGGCAACGTATGGATCAAGCTCCGCCACCTTTGCATCGATTTGCGCTTGCAAATCAGCAGGTGGATTGTCGCTACGACGTAAGGTCGTTTGTAACTTATCCAGCTCATCAAGCGTACCTACTGCGCCTGCAGCATCAGCATTGACCAAAATGTCTTTTTCAAAGCTTTCAGTGAATACTTGATTGTTGCTTTCAAGGTCACTGTTCAGCTCGTTTTTTGAGGTCCATGGCACTGTTTCGCCATCAACTTTTACCGTTGCCAGACCACCCCAGCTCTTTGGGAACATACTTGGGAAAAAGATGCAGTACGCAACCCCCCAAATAAGTGAGCCTACAAAGATTACTACCCACCATTTAGGTAGTGGTTTGTCGTATTCTTGAATGCCGTCGTATGTGTGTCCAGTCGTGCCGTCATCTTTTAGGGTTGGCTTATATTTGATAACAAAAAATAAAACCCCTGCAATAAACAACCAGCACGCAAAACTAAATAACGAGAGCCAAGAACTCCAAAACAATGTCATCGTTCATCCTTATTGCGCTGCTCATCAGACGAGGGGTCAACCTCGTCGTCAAGCGCAAGTTTTGCATCTTCTTCGAAGCGTTTTTTATTTTTTGGCGAATATGCCCACCATGCCACCCCAATAAAGGCCACAAAGGCAGAGACGGTTGCAATAGTTTGTAATTCACCAATGCCCATTAGCGCTGCCCTTCCATTGCGGTACCCAGCTGCTGTAGATAAGCAACCAAGGCATCAAGCTCGGTGGCACCCAAAACTTCATCAGGAGCACCTTCGATTTGCTCTTCAGTGTAAGGCACGCCAAAACGATCGCGGAATAGACGCATTTTTGCTTGGATTTTTTCGCCATCCACTTCATTGGTCGCAAGCCATGGGAAAGCAGGCATGACCGACTCAGGTACCAATGAGCGCGGTGCAATCAAATGCTGCTTTTGCCAATCGTCTGAATAGCGGCCACCGACACGTGCCAGGTCAGGACCTGTACGCTTTGAACCCCACAAGAATGGGTGATCCCAAGCAGATTCTGCGGCACGTGAGTACGGTCCATAGCGCTCAACCTCAGCACGTAGTGGGCGTACCATCTGGGTGTGACAAACGTGACAGCCTTCGCGGATATAGATATCACGACCTTCAAACTCAAGCGCTGTCCAAGGCTCCATAGAGGGTAGGGGTTTGTTGACACCACCGTCCTCAGGGGCTTTGTAGTCATATATTAACGGTACAATCTCAACCAGCGTTGCAAAGCTGATGGCGATAACGATAAAGATGACCAACAAGCCTGTATTTTTTTCAATAATTTCATGCGGTGTACCAGCCATGATCGCTCCTTATACGTTCGCTGTCTGTGGTGCATCAACAGGGTTATGATCAGTAGGATCAGCGCTATCAACTGGTTTGCCTTCAGGCATTTTGATGGTGCGATAGCAGTTGTAGGCCATCACAAGCATACCTGATACATACAAGAAGCCACCAAACGCACGACCCATATAAGGACCATGAGAGAATGCAACCGTATCCACAAAGCTATAAACCAATGTACCGTCTGGGTTGGTGGCTTGCCACATCATGCCTTGACCGATACCTGAGATCCACATTGAGACAATATAAAAGACCGTACCTGCCGTCGCCAACCAAAAGTGCGTGGTGATTAGGCTGATAGAGTACATTTTTGGTTTGTTATACACACGTGGCAATAGCACATACAGTGAACCGATGGTAATCATACCTACCCAGCCAAGTGCGCCTGAGTGTACGTGACCGATTGTCCAGTCGGTGTTGTGTGACAAGGCGTTGACCGTCTTAATTGACATCATTGGGCCTTCAAACGTTGACATGGCATAAAATGACAAGGCAACAATCATAAAGCGAATGATAGGGTCAGTACGCAGCTTGTCCCAGCTGCCTGATAGCGTCAAGACACCGTTGATCATACCGCCCCATGATGGCGCGAATAGGATGATTGAGAACACCATCGCCAACGACTGCGTCCAATCTGGCAGTGCTGAATAATGCAAATGGTGACCACCTGCCCACATATAGGCAGCAATCAATGCCCAAAAGTGAACGATAGACAAACGGTAAGAATAGACAGGACGACCAATCTGTACAGGCACAAAGTAATACATCATACCAAGGAACGCTGCTGTCAGATAAAAACCAACCGCGTTATGACCATACCACCACTGAATCATGGCATCGGTTGCGCCACTGAATAACGAGTACGACTTAAAGGCACTCACAGGGATGGCTAAGCTGTTCACAATGTGCAATAACGCAATGGTAATGATAAAGGCAGCAAAGAACCAGTTGGCCACATAGATGTGTGACGTTTTACGCTTGATGAGCGTGCCAAAGAAAACGATGGCATAAGAAATCCACACCAAAGCGATTAGAATATCGATCGGCCACTCAAGTTCTGCATATTCTTTGGTCGAGGTCAAACCAAGTGGTAGCGTGATGACAGCGGACACAATAACCGCCTGCCAGCCCCAAAAGGTGAACCATGCCAAGTAAGGCGCGAAAAGACGCGTCTTACAAGTGCGCTGAACAATATAATAAGAGGTCGCGAATAGGGCACAGCCACCAAACGCAAAAATCACCGCATTGGTATGCAGTGGTCTTAAATGACTAAATGTCAGCCATGGAATGTCAAAGTTCAGTGCTGGCCACGCCAACTGTGAAGCAATGAAGACACCAAGACCCATGCCGACGATGCCCCACACCACAGCCATGACAGTAAAAAATCGCACGATGGTGATTTCATACTCACGGTCAATAGGGGCGAATGCTGTGTTTTGTAAACTCATTGGATGATTCCTTTACAGCCCGAATTATCAACAGAATTAACTAACGCACCACGATATTTATGCTATAAATGAGGGCAAGATGACAAGCATCGTCGATGCCTCATAAACTAGCCACAGCCTATCTGTGGTACACATTGATGTATGTCTTTTCGCTACCGTAACGGTTTATTAACTCATTGGCTCATCATGTCTTTTGGCTCACCAATTGGGGGAGCGCGCAGACACATCCACACCGCAAAAAAATCATACGGCACAAGAATGGCGATGATTAGACAATTAATACATCGTTAAGGTGAATAGGAAAAAGCACCGTCTTTGGACATCTACTGCTGATAGGTGGTAAAAGGATGAATACAGACGTTCATCTACAAAGCAATATGACCTATTAACGACAGAAATATGCTAGCGGCGGCTGACAACAAACATGTTTACGTAACGTTTAGTTAAAACTCCCGACTCTGTTTAAGGTATTGTAACGCAATCTTAATCAAATATCACCAGAACTCTGCGCTAAAATACAAACTCTTTGGTAAATGGCGACCCCGTTGACCGCCACTTAAGGTTTTCAAAAGCCTGAACCCAGTCGCACCATCTGCTGCCCCAATGCTGCAAAAAAAACAGACCATACAGCATGTGCACCTATAGGAAAAAAGGCGACTTAACCTCGACAACGGCGGACACGTCACAGTGTGTGATGAGCTATCATAGCAAAAAACCGACACATATCAATACCATTAGTAAGGAATTAATCGATATGCGGGTAACCGCTGAGCAATAAGCTTGCTAGCGACATGCATTGTCGCTTTGCTGCGAGGAATTTGTGACTATTTAACAAATCATAATGATTTTAGGTTTTACTTATTTAAAAACCGCGCCATAATACGGCACAGTCGCTTTCGTTTTCAATGAAAATTATCAATTATTAACCAAAGGATAAGATTATGGCGGTTTTTTTGACGGATGCTTGGTTTGAAGAAGTGGACACCTTGGCACGTGACGCAGGCGAGCTGAACTTGCCACCAGCACTTGCCAATATGGTCATTAACGTGAAAGTCTCTGACGGCAATGGCGACGTAGAAGCGCATTTTGCCAACGGCTTGTTGCACAAAGGGTTGAACCCAAACGCCACCACCACGCTATTGCTTGACCGTGATGTGTTGCAGTCTATCGTGACCGACTTTGACACCAATGAAATCATGGGCGCGTTTATGAGCGGCAAAATCCGCGTTGAAGGCGATATGTCTCAGCTGATGGCACTACAAACAGCACGCCCAAGCGATGAGCAAAAGCAGCTGTTCAAGCGCATTCGTGACGTGACGCAAATGGCGTAATGCCAAGCGTACAGACGCAAAAAAGCCTCTAGTGATAGAGGCTTTTTTTATGGGACAGCTTTTCTTATAAAGTACTTTAATCGTTATCCATCAAGCATCAGCTGGCGGCACGCGCCGTGTCTTGGTTTTCTTTATAAATCGCTGCTTGTAGCCAGATATTGGCTTGTACGTAATCATTGACCGCAATCGCGTCAGTGACCTCACCTTTGCACGCGCCGATACGCACCACAAAAGGCGCAGCGTCAGGCTCACGCAATATCACCACGTCGAACAGATACATCGGTTTGTCATTGAACGTCACTTCCTGCTTGCCAAGCACTTGTCCTTGGCACCATGCTTCGTCTTCTTGACCCAAAGTATCGCCGAACAGATAGGCACACATGTGACCTAAGTTAATCTCAACAGGGGCAAGCTCACCATCGGTATCGGGCTGCCAAGCGTCAATTTGCGCCTGCAAGTCATCAGGCACGTCGCCGTTATTGTTCGCCACGATATCGTTAAAAGCGCGATGATAACGGATGGCGTCTTGGTCTTCGATGGCAATCACTTCGCTGTGATCGCTTGGCTGAATCTCATATGCCCACGCGCTAAAATTGACAAAATAAGGGGTGTTTTGCTGATACAAATGGCGATTGGTGGTGTAGAGCTGGTCAAAGGCATAAATCACGCTGCCATCACTGCTACGCAAGCGCAGTACCGCATCGTGCGCGTCTTCATTGACAATCACGCGCTCAATCGTGCAGTTCAATCCATAAGGACCATTGACGCAAGGGTAAGCGTTGATAAAGCATTCAGGCTTGCCATCTTTCATGGCGAGTATCTGATTGATATGGCAGGTTTCGTTTTCCGAGAGCAACAAGCGGTTGTCTTGCGGGCTGGTGCCTGTGCCTAAGCCTTTGGGGACGGTGGCTTTGTCTATCATGGCTTGTAGCCATGTGGGTACGTCATGACTGACGTCATCGGTGAGAATGCGCCAATGGTCGCCATGACCTGCGGTTTGCTCGTCTGTCAGGGTTACTTTGGTTGGCGCTTGTACGTTTTTATATTGGTATTGGATAGTCATGAATATACTCAAACTCTAAGTCATGGATGCAGCAGATATAAAGCGCGGCTTGGTTGCCATCAGGCAAATAACATAAGCACATCGCAGCGCAATATTTGAGTAGCGGGCAGTATGCTATGGTGTGTGCTGTCAATCGTGCCGCACCATGATAGGTGAATGTATTGCCCCCTAGCATACAATATATAGGTATGGACGTAACCAATAGCAAGTGCTGAATAAAAAAATAATCACAAAACACGCGCTTTTGATGGAAAAATATCCGCAGTTTTTTTGAATGATTGGCACATATCCCATAAATTGTGTCAAACTAACCCCTTTTTTGAGCGCCTTTGATGAGCGGTCTAAAACCCTATCTGATACCGTATCGTCGTCGACACGCCTAGGTATGCGTTGATGTCGGCAGCAAAGATACCGTGCAGATAAAACAAAGAGTTTGAATATGTTTCGTCCTTTAGCGTTATTTATCGGCTTGCGATACACGCGTGCAGAGCGTAGTAATCGCTTTATCTCTTTTATCTCCTTAATCTCCATGCTTGGCTTGACGCTTGGGGTTGCGGTACTAATCACGGTACTGTCGGTGATGAATGGCTTTGACCGCGAACTAAAAACACGCATCTTAGGTATGGTGCCGCAAGCAACGGTGGTATCGCCTGAGATTATCAGTGATTGGCAAGACCTTGCCACGCGCATTAAAGAAGACCCTGAGGTCGATGCGGTCGCGCCTTTTATTCAGCTCCAAGGCATGCTGACAGCCAACAGTCAGGTGTCTGGGGTGATGGTGACGGGTATTGAGCCTGATTACGAAAAAAAGGTGTCCATCATCAATCAGCATATGGTTGAAGGCAGCATCGACACCTTGCAAGGCGGTGATTTTAATATCGTCTTGGGTCAAGACATGGTGCAGTCTTTGGGACTACAAATCGGTGATAAAGTGACGCTGGTGCTGCCTGAAGCCTCACCATCACCCGCTGGGGTCATTCCGCGCTTTAAACGCTTTACGCTAAGCGGGGTATTTAATATCAGCCCTGAAGTCGACAGCCTCATGGCGTTTATCCCGATGCATGATGCGGCAAAATTGCTGCGCCTCCCTGATGGCGCGCAGGGCGTACGTATGAAGCTTGATGACATTTTTAACGCGCCGATGGCGGCACAAAAGGCGGCGGCTATCGCACCTGATCAGCTGTACCCGAACGACTGGACGCAAACGCATGGCAACTTGTTCGGCGCAATTCAGATGGAAAAGGCGATGGTCGGCTTGCTGCTGTTCTTAATCATTTTGGTCGCCGCTTTTAACATCGTCTCAAGTCTTGTGATGCTGGTGACTGATAAAAAAGCGGACATCGCGATTTTAAAAACCTTTGGCGCGTCACCACGCCTCATTACCCAAGTCTTTATGGTTCAAGGCTTGGTGATTGGTGTCATCGGTACGGTCGCAGGAACGATACTTGGGGTGATATTTGCGCTGACCATTAGTGATATTTTAGGCTTTATTAATCAAACCTTTGGCTTGCATCTGTTTGATGCCTACTTTATCAATTATTTGCCATCGCAGCTGCGCTTCTTAGATGTGGTGTTGATTACGGGCGCGTCATTTACCTTGAGCTTTTTGGCAACCATTTATCCTGCGCGACGTGCGGCACGTATTCAGCCTGCACAGACCTTGCGTTATGAGTAATCGCGCTGCTACCGATACCGCTTCGGCAGTCGCGTGCTGAGCATTTCACAGCATCAATAAAGGACAGATTATGAGCGCCATTTTAGAGGCAAAAAATATCAATAAAATCTATGACGAAGGGTCGGTGCGCACGCAGGTATTGACGGGTCTGGATTTGAGCGTACATGCCGGCGAGCGTATTGCCATCGTTGGTACCAGTGGCTCAGGCAAAAGTACCTTGCTACATTTATTGGGCGGCTTGGATACCCCAAGCAGTGGCGAGGTGTGGCTGCATGGCAAATGCCTAAATACGATGAACGAGACGCAGCGCGGTGATATGCGCAATCAGTATTTGGGCTTTATTTATCAGTTTCACCATCTGTTGTCGGAGTTTACAGCGGTCGAGAATGTCGCCATGCCGCTACTGATGCGCCCAAAAGTCACGCCGAGCGAAGCGCGTGATAAGGCAATATCATTACTTAACAAAGTAGGATTAGAGCATCGACATACGCACCGTCCTGGGGAGCTATCAGGTGGTGAGCGTCAGCGGGTCGCGATTGCGCGCGCGCTGGTCACAGAGCCGTCAGTCATCCTAGCCGATGAGCCGACAGGTAACCTTGACTATGACAATGCGCAAAGTGTCTTTGGTCTGCTCTCAGAGCTGCAAACCACGCTAAAAACCGCGCTGCTGATGGTCACCCATGACCGTAACTTAGCAGCTCTCGCGGACAGACAGCTACTGCTGCGTAACGGTCATTGGGCAGAATTTGATGAATAAGCAAAAGCTGTAGCGCGTAAGACATTACGTAGCGTAGGGCAGTCGGTTAGCGCTTAGATGAGCGCTCAGAAGCACGGTCAGACTTTTGGCGCTGCTGCCATGAGCTGACCGTTTTGTAACGCCAGATCACCTTAAATGCCAATCCGCACACCAGACTTGTGGCAATCGCAAGCAGGGTTAAGCCCAAGCAAAACGCACCCAATGACACACTGCCTTGATAAGTCTCAAAAGGGTTGGCACCATTGGACAACAACCACAAGCTAAAATCAGCAATCATCCGCCCAATCAAGCGCAGGCTAATCATTGGCTCGCCCAAAATCTTGGCGCCGACGTAGTAGCCTGCATAAAAAATCGGCAAGGTGGTCAAAGGGTTGGTAATCCACGTCAGCCCCACAGACATCGGGACATTGGCACGAAATATCAGCGCCCCAATCAATGCCAAAAGCATCTGCCCTGGCAATGGGAAAAAGGCACTCAGCACGCCGATATAGACCGCTTTATTTAAGCTGTGGCGGTTAAAATGCCACAGACGCGCGTCGACCAGATGCGGAGCAAACCATCTTAAAGAGCGGCTCTCCAAGATTTTCTCAGGTGTGGGCAATAGACTTTGTAAGCGTTTTTTGGGCACACGATTGCCTTTTTAGTCACAAATAAATAGCAGCAGCCACACAAGGCTGCGTCGTTATGGGTGTTGCAGACGTTGGCTGGTCAGGAAGGAAGACTGCGGCAGTATCTACTGTCCACAGTGTCGCTAGTATAGGATAATATTTCGGCAAATGCCATCATCACACCCATAAGATATACGGTGAGGTAACATTGTCGTGAAAGAGTGCAAGGAGCGCGCATGTATTGGCTGACAGGCGGTCTGTTGCTATCGCTGATGCTGGCGGCGCTCGGTGTTGCTGAGACGCTGCCCGTTCCCGTCCTGCCCAGCTGGTTACTGACGCCCGCCGCTGATGGTGTGCGGCTCTGTATACTTGGTGCGACCGCGCTGCTGTGGTGTCACAAGCTTAATCAAAGACGCCTCCATACGGCGCAAAAGCAAAGAATACAGCTGACCTTGAGCCTTGCTGTATTATCCGTACTGCTGCTGGTCGCCAGCGTAATACAAGCGCTCAGTCAGCAGCAGCAAGCCGCCCGCCGCGCTGTAGCGGCGCCGATGCAAGTCTATGCCTTAGTGCGTATTGAGGGCATCAGTGACAGCGTCGGCGGCAGCACACCTGCGCAGGGCTATCGGCAGGTGGCACGCATCCACAAGCTATTACCAGTGACGCAGCAGCCCAGCACGCTGCGTAGTACATTGCCTGCCTTTCGTGCGTTACAAGCACAGCTGAGCGCGCCTGTGACAGACAGTGCTGTGCCCGCTCAGCGCCTCTTGCTGAGCTACTATCCCAAGCCAAATAACAAAGCAGCGCAAGACCCACGTATGCAAGCACTCAATGCCCTACGCCCAAATGATGTGCTCATCATGCGCCTAAGGATACAGCCACTTGATAACAATAAAGTCAGCGCCACAGGCTTTGACAGCTATCGCTGGCTTAAAAGCCGTCACCTTGATGGCAGCGCGAGCATACTCGATGCCAGTGAGGTGCTGGCGATGCGCGCGGATAATGAAGCGTCGGTGCTGGCGCGAGGGCAACAAGCGATTGAGACAGGGCGCTGGATGCTGCGGCAGCACAGACAAGCGGCGTGGCAGATGCAAACTGAAACCGCGCAGCAAGCATCGGCAGTTGCACTTAGCCTGCTGACAGGCGACCGTAGCCTTATCAGCCAGCAGACCAAAACGCACTATCAAGCGGCGGGCATCTCGCATTTGCTCGCCATTTCTGGCACGCACGTGCTGTTCTTAGCGATTGTGCTGGCAGCGTTGGTTTGTATGGTGATTGAGCGCCGTTGTCCGCAACTCTATCGTGTGCTTGCGCGCTGGCAAATACGTTGGCTGGTGATGGTGGCCGCAGCATTTTTGTATGCGTTATTCACAGGGTTTGACGTGCCTGCGGCGCGGACGGCATGGCTGCTGCTGGTGATTGGATTGGTGCGTGTGCTGCTGCTGCCTGTCTCGACCCTGCGCGTGCTGCTCGCGCTTGCCGTAGTTATGGCATGGGCTGACCCTTATGTGTTGTGGCAGGGAGGTTATTGGCTGTCGTTCGTTGCCGTGGCGCTGCTGCTGCAATACGAAACCAAAGCAAATAATAAGCATGATCAGCACAGCGATATGCGCTGGTTTGAGCGGCTGTGGTGGGGATTGTGGCCACTGTTACGCTTGCAGTGCTGGCTGTTTGTGGCGCTGTTGCCATTGACGCTGCTGTTGTTTGGCAAAATATCGCTGTGGGGACTGCTGGTCAATGTAGTGATGATAGGAGTCTTTGGCTGGGTACTGGTGCCGCTGAATCTGCTGGCGGGCGTTGTTTATCCTATCTTACCTGCGCTGGCAGACAGCCTATGGTATACGGTGGATACGGCGCTGCTGGGCATACATGGCATGATGGCAGCGCTGAGTGCGGTATCTGCGGCGAAGGGCTGGCTTTATACACCGATGACGGTCGCAGGTCTTTGTGTGGCGATGCTTGCACTATTGCCGTGGCTGTTGCCGCGCAGTCTGCTGCATCGAGGCTGGAGCGCGCCGCCTTTATTACTGCTGGGCTTGTTGCTGTGGCAACAGCAAGCGCGGCTGACGGGCGCACCTGTCCTCTACGTGCTGCCCGTGGCGGATACGCATCTGAGTGCCGTGCTGCTGCATTATCCGAGCAAGTCTTATCGTGCATCGTGGTTGTTTTTGGCAGACCACCGTTTACAGGAAGCACGCACACCGCCGAGCATATCAACGGCTGAGGCGTGGTCAACACAGCTCGTCACGCAAATACACACGCTCGGTATCGACAGCTTAGAAGGGATGGTGGTTCAGACGCCTATTGAAGCCGCTGACCAAGGCGCACAGCGGCTGGATGCGGTCGCAACGCAAATAGCAGCGCTGATGCCCACCAAATATTACTGGCAAGCAGGGCAGCAGTCTGTAGATGCGGCCAGCAGTAGCCAACAGCCTCTGCCCAAAACGCCATGTACCGCAGGTCAAGCGTGGCAGCTGCCTGATGCCGCACTACGTATCGAGGCGGTTACAGGCTGGTCAGAGATTGATGATGCGGCGGTATGGGATTGTAGCCTACGTATCAGCAGTCAAGCGCCTATTGCCATAAAGCGCTACAATGCCATGGATACCGCACACCCCGTCGCAGTCAATGCCATCACTGCCGCCCACTCAGAGACAACAGAGCTGACCGAGACGCCGCCGCAAACGCAGCTGCTCATCGATGCCAGTACGCATCAGCGGCACTGGCAGCTGTGGTCATTGCTGTGTGAGGTCGCGCCACTGCCTGCCCCTTTGCCCACATTGTGGCTCGGGCACAGTGACGCGGTTATTAATGAAGAGACACTCAAAAAACAACAAGTGACCGCGCTGGCAACGTATAATGACGCACCTTTGGCGACAGCATGGGGGCTTGAGCAAGCGGTGGATACCCCTTGAGGGGCACAAAAACCGCACCGTTCACGTGATTGCTATTGAACCGCAAGGCAAACGTCACCATACTGTTGCATGATTGCACTCTTGCCAATTGACCTTATTTTTGTTTTATCTTTAGCGTGTTTTTATTGTAGGAAATTATATGTCCAACTGGCCACCAGACCCCAACAAGCGTCCAAACAATCCCATTCAACCTTCACCTCAGCACAACCAACAGCAGCCAAGTGGGCAAGAATGGCGATTGATTGAAAAAACGCTGCTCGCCAGTGTGGAAGAACAACGCCGTGCGCGCCGCTGGAGCATCTTTTTTAAGCTTTTAACCTTTGGCTATATCTTGTTTTTATTCTTAATGCTGGGGCGCGGCTGTAGTGAAGACAGCGGCTCAGGTATTGAGATTAATACCAGCGCGCCGCATCTGGCGGTCGTGGAGCTGCAAGGTACGATTAGCAATGACGACCCTGCCAATGCCTACGACGTCAGTAAAGCGCTGACCGCTGCCTTTGAAAACAGCAACTCAAAAGCAGTGGCACTCGACATCAACTCGCCTGGTGGCTCGCCCGTACAGTCGGATGAAATCTGGCAAACCATGATGGACTTGCGCCAAGAGTACCCTAACAAAAAACTGTACGCAGTCATTGGGGATATCGGCGCTTCTGGCGCGTACTATATCGCCTCGGCGGCAGATGAAATTTATGTCAATCCGTCAAGCCTTGTCGGCTCAATCGGCGTGATTATGCCCAATTACAACATCGAAGGCTTGATGGACAAAGTCGGCGTTGAAGACCGCACCATCACCGCAGGCGAGTACAAAGACATTTTAAGCATGTCGCGTCCCTTGACCGATTACGAAGAGCAGCATGTCGAAAACGTATTGGCAAACACGCATCAGCACTTTATTAATGCGGTAAAAGAAGGGCGCGGCGACCGACTCAAAAACCCTGAACAAAACAAACTGTTCTCAGGCTTATTCTGGACAGGTGAGCAGTCCATCGCCCTTGGTCTTGCCGATAAAAAAGGCAGCATCGCCAGTCTAGAAAAAGAGCTGGGCGTAGACACGGCAGTCAACTATACGCCTGTCGATCCGTTCTCATTATTTATGGATCGCTTTGCTGTCAAAATGGGCGCGGGCATTGGCTCAAGCATCAACCTTGATGTGTTGCCAAAAGAAGAAAACAATACCGAAATGCGTTAAGTGACGGATAAAACCGACGGATAAAAAGGCAAAAGTATTGTGTGTACCACGCAGCGTCACAAAGTATCGGTTACTTTGTGGCGTTTTTTATAGCAATCATGCACACATGGCATCTGATTGCGCCTTGCATGGACGGGGGCTGGCAGGTCACAATAGCCTAAGCTATAAAGCACAGCTGTTTTTCTACCGCCATGAACGAAAAGTACGACAATAACAATTATGGATACCAACAACGAGTCTATTATGAATACCTTATCCGCGCTCAGTCTTGAGCAGTTGCCTGTCTCTATTTTGACGGGCAAGCCTGTGTTGCACTTTGCTCACGCCAATGGCATGCCAAGCGCCGTTTATGCGCCGCTGTTTGCCAAGCTTGAGCCTTTTTTTACCATTGAATATATCGAGCGCTTGGGCACGCACCCAAACTATCCTGTAGACAATCACTGGCAGCGCTTGACCCAGCAGGTCGTGGACAGCATCGCGCGCGCGCGTGAAAAGCATGGCGTGACGCAGGTGGTGGCGCTTGGGCATTCGCTTGGGGCGCTCTGTACCCTGCAAGCACTGTATAAAGCGCCTGAGCAAGTGGCGCAAGCGGTGCTGCTCGACCCGCCGTGGATATATGGCAAGACCAGCCTGCTGTGGCATGTGGCAAAAGTGACGGACAAGCTGCCGCTGATGAACCATCGCTTTATGGACAAGCTGTCCCCTGCAGGCACGTCTAAGCATCGCCGCGATGTGTGGGACAGCCGCGAAGAGGCGTATGACAAGCTGCGCAACAAAAGATTTTTTAAAGACTTTGACGAGCGCAGTTTTCAGGGCTATATCGAGCATGGTCTTGACGCGCGCGCCGATGGCAAGGTGACGTTGGCAATTCCCAAAGAGGTCGAGGTTGCTGTGTTTCGTACCAACCCCTCATGGTATTGGCTCAAGCCCAATCGCGCCCCAAAGCCGCCTTTAACCCTCGTTATCGGCGAAGAGAGCCTATTTTTAAAGCGCCGCTTTCCGCAGCAAGTGCATGAGCGTTTGGGCATTGATTATGAGGTGCATGTCGGCGGGCACATGTTCCCGCTTGAGCACCCTGACGCAGTGGCGGACAAGGTGTTGTCCATCATCGCCGCGCAGCTGAATAAAGACAACGCTTAGCCGTGATGGCTGGTGATAAAGCCCGTCAGCCCCCACGGCTGGCTTATATGAATCATAACTGATGTATCGAGTGTCTTATGCGTGTCTCTAGCACGGCAGTAGCCCAACCCCCTGTATTCTCACGTCTGGCTGTGGTGGTCATCGTCATCGGTATGTTACTGCTGTTTTTATTTACCCAGCTGTTGGGGGTGTATATTGCAGGTTTTGCTTTGCTGCCAGAGGCTCAGACGCTAAGCGCGCTGGATATTTTAGCGCGCGGGGGTAGTGACGGCACGATTGTGAGCTGGTCGGTGCTGTTTAGCGCGGTGGTGTTAAGCGCGCTCAGCATCGCCTTGATACGCTGGCATGGGGCATCGGCAAAGGACTATCTGGCACTACGACCGATAACGTGGCGGATGACGCTTGGCATGCTTGGATTGTGGCTGGCGTATTCTTTGGTCAGTCAGGCGCTGACGTATGTGCTTGATCAAGACCCCATGCTGTTTATGGATGTCCTTTATCAGTCGGTCAGCAATGTCTGGCTGCTGGTCGTGGTGGTGGTCATTGTCGCGCCGATATACGAAGAGCTGGTGTTTCGCGGTCTGCTGTGGTCAGCGATTGCCGAACAGTTTGCGTCAAGCACGCACCCCAATCGCGGCGCACTCGTCGCTAGCGTGTTGACCAGTGTGCTGTTTGCGGGGATTCATTTGCAATATGGCTGGTATGAGCTTGGCTCGCTTGTGGTTTTGGCGTTGTTATTCGCCTATGCGCGCTTTCGCTCAGGCTCTTTGCTACTGCCCATCATTTTGCATATGGTCAATAATGGGGTGGCGATGTGGCAGTTTGTCAGTCAAATGCCTTAACGCGTACTGTTGTTTGCTAGCTAAAAAAAGCGCGCTCAGTCACCACCGAGCGCGCTTTTCTTTGATTAACTATCAAACTTTAAAGTTAAGCCTCAGGGTTCAATGCCAATACCTCATCGGCGGCGCGTTGAATGTCGTCCAAGGTCAGCTGCGGTTTGCCACTTAATGCCTGTCGCCATTTGCGCGCGCCAGTCAGCCCTTGAAACAGTCCCAAGTAGTGACGCGTCATGGTCGGTAGCGCTTCGCCTTTTGCTACTTGTTGCTCTAGATACGGATACAGCGCCTCAAGTACCTGCGCGCGGGTCGGGGCAGGCGTGCCCCATAGGCGATTGGCTTCAGCGAGCAAATACGGGTTGTGATAAAACGCGCGCCCAATCATCACCCCATCGACATGCGCTAAATGCTGCTCGATATCCTCAACCGTCGCCACCCCGCCATTAATCTCAATATGAAGGCTGGGGAAGTCTTGCTTAAGACGGTACACATCCTCGTAGCGCAGCGGCGGGATTTCGCGGTTTTGTTTGGGACTCAGCCCTTGTAGCCACGCAGTGCGCGCATGGACAATAAAGCGCTCACAGCCTGCGGCGGCGACCGTCTCCACGAACTGATGCATAAACTCGTAACTGTCAAAATCATCAATACCGATACGGTGCTTGACCGTCACGGGAATATCAACAGCTGCTTGCATCGCGGCAAACGCCTTTGCTACTGTCTCAGGCTCTGCCATCAGGCACGCACCAATCTTATTGTGCTGCACGCGGTCTGAGGGGCAGCCGACATTGATATTGACCTCATCATAGCCGTATTCTTGCGCAATGACGGTGCATTTCATCATCTCGTCTGCATCAGCGCCGCCAAGCTGCAACACCAGCGGGTGCTCAAGGGCATCAAAGCGCAAATGACGCTCACGATTGCCAAACAGCAGCGCCCCTGTGCTGATCATCTCGGTGTACAGATAGACATGCGGGTTAAAGAGCCGCGCAAAATAACGATAATCGGTCGTCGTCCAGTCGATCATCGGTGCGACCGATAGGCGTTTTTGGGTCATATCCATCATTGCTGTGTTGCCTTGTTTGCTGCCAATCAGGGCGCTTATTGTAAAAGGTTTTGCTGATAAATGCAGCCAAGTCCATGAAATCGTTGGTCAGTCCCTAGCGCATGACGTGGTCAATACGCTTAAACTCAGGCAAATGATAAAAATACAATCCCATGATGATACCAATCACACAAATAAAGGCGGTATACAGCGCTGCTGAAAAGCTGACCGTGTCTGTAAAATGACTGATGACAAAGGGCATCACCCCGCCGACAAAGGCGTACATCACATTGTAAGCAATCGACAGACCCGTTAGGCGGACGTTGGTCGAAAACAGCTTAACAAAGACGGCAGGCACCATACCGATAATGCCCGCAGAAAAGCCAAGCAGCGCATACATAATCAGCAAGTAATCACCGCCTGCCTGCATCTGATAGAAAAATGCAAAAATCTGCAAAATCAGTACCAAGCAGCCAATCATCAATATCTTGCCAAAGTTGCTGTTACTGGAGATAACGCCATAAAACACACAGCCAATCATCATAAATACCAGCCCCAAGCTGTGCGAAAAGTTAAACAAGTCGCCATCAACGGGAAAGTTGACAATCGCCAGCTCAGGCATGATTAAGACCACCACTAAGGTGACGCTGGAAGTCACCAAAGTGAGCATCATCGTCACGAATATCGCTTGTCTGCACTGCGTGAACAGCATCCTGATGGGGCGCGGCTCATAATTGTTGGGCATGGTTTTTTGCATGTTCAAAAAATAAGGCGACTCTTTGATATAGCGCCAGCCTAAGAGTGGCAAACAGCTGAACAACGCCGCAATCATAAACGGCAGTCGCCAGCCGTAAGACACCAGCTGCTCAGGACTCATGGTATCGGTCAACCAACTAAAAAAGGCGTTTGAAAACAGCACGCCGAGCAAAAAGCTTGCCGTCACATAGCTACAGCCCACTGTCAGATACTGGCGCGGCAGATGCTCAGAGACGAATATCCACGACAAAGGCACAAACACCCCAAAGGCCATACCTTGTATCAAGCGTAAAGTAATGAACAAAATCGGTGCTGCAATGCCCCATTCAGCGTACGTTGGCATCAGCGCCATCGCAAACATCGTGCCTGCGGTGACCATCAGCGTGGCAATAAAAATCGGTCGCCGACCGAGCGTATCGCCAAAGCGCCCAAAGAAAATACCGCCCAAAGGACGCGCCAAATAACCCGCCGCAAACAGTCCCAAGCTTTGTATCTGTGAAAAGTGCTTATCCACATCGGCTGAAAATACCGTGGTCGAGATGACGTCCGCCAAATACAGGTAAATCAAAAAATCAAAAAACAATATGGCACTACAGGCGCAGGTGAAAGCGACCATATTCTTATCTTGCACCGACATCATGGCGTACGGAGAACGATTGGGCATAAATAACACACTTATGAATCACGTGGCAGACAACCGCTACCACAAGAAAAAAAACAAATGAACCTCATGCAGTATGCAGACGTTCTCATTGTGAGGGCTGTGCTGGCGCACCTACTACCACCACAGCCCGCTTGCTGCTACCTATAACAGCCAATCAATAGGCAACCACGACATGATGGTCAGCCAAACATGGTCGGTAAAGTCCACGCGTGGCTCGCTGTCGTAGACCACAGGCTGATCGTCCTCTAGGGTGTGCCACTCAAGCGCCCCTGTATCGGTCATCTTGACTTCATAGGCTTGGTTTAATAAGTCATCGCTCAATGCCTTGTGCAGCTGACGCGCCAGCTCATCGTCATTGATAATCACGCCCATCTCGGTATTGATATTGGCGGAGCGGGGGTCTACGTTGTATGAGCCGATAAAGACCTGATGGTCATCGACGGCAAAGGTCTTGGCGTGCAGGCTGGTTGAGGATTGGCTACGCGCTTTCCACAGCTTGTTGTCGCGCTTGTCATCACTGGCGGTAGATTTTAGCTCATAGATTTTGATACCAGCCTTGAGCAACTTGGGTCGCCACTGGCTATAGCCTGAATGCACGGCGGTCACATCGGTGGCGTCGAATGAATTGGTCAAAATCTTAATATCAATGCCTGATTCGGCGAGCTGTACCAAAGTTTCAACGCCGTTTTTGGTGGGCACAAAGTAAGAAGAGATGATGGTCAGCTTGTCGGAGGGGCGACCGAGTAGGGTGCGCAGCTGATGCACCAGATTGCTCTCGGTCGGCGCGGTTTTGCTCAGCTTATTGACGTCGTCACTTAAAAACTGCATGTCCGTCCAGCGAAAAGGAATGCGTTTGGTGATAAGGTCGGTGTCGATGGTCGAGTCTTCAATCGCCGACTTGTACACCGATAGGCTGCTTTGGCGCTGCTCTAGATTGTCATTGTTGAGCTTGTCCAAGCCTGCGATAAAGTCGGTCGGCTGCTCGTCTTTTGGCTTGACCAGTGTTTCGACATCAAAAGATAAGTTTGATGACCAGTAATCGACAAAGCTGTTGTCAATATCGCCGACCACTTTACCAATCAGCAAGACATCAAGGTCAGCGAACTGACTTTTTTGGTCATTGCTCATGTATTCGTTGCCGATATTGCGCCCACCGATGATGGTGATTTGCTTATCAAAAATCATGCTTTTGTTGTGCATGCGCCGATTGATGCGCGGCAAGCCTGTGACAAAGTTCAATGCCTGAAACTTGCGGTGCATGAGCGGGTTGATGATACGAACGGCAATGTTAGGATGACTCGAAAAGCGCAGCAGCTGCTGGTCCAATTCAGGGCTACTGTTAAAGTCATCGACCAACAAGCGCACAATCACCCCGCGCTCCGCGGCTTCCCACAAGTCTTTTAAGAGTAGCTGTCCAGCTTGGTCGTCGTGCCAAATATAGTACTGTACATCAATGGTGCGGGTCGCCATGCCCGTCAAAATACTGCGCGCGGCAAAGGCATTCGCCCCAGTGACGATTGGGTGATAGCCTGACAGCTCAGGGTGGACTTCGTTTTGCTCACTGATGGCGGCGACCAAATCGGTCGCCTCCGTAGAAACACTTTGGCTGCTGTCAGTATTGGCTGATGAATCGTCTGATTTTTGGTACAAAGCGTTAATACGCGTCGATAAATTCTGACTCTTTGTCAAATGTGGCTCTTTAGGCAAGCTCTGGCATGCGCTAAGCGGCACCAGCAATACCAAAACGAGTATCAGCAATAAATGGCTTGGGTCTATCTGAAACATCGACATAACGGGTGTACCTTAAGTATGCTGAGCCAAAACAAGTCTGATAAATAGCGCTGATATCACTGCACGAATGATGCCGCCGATTACCTGATGATTGGCAATATAGGCGTGTATTATGCGGCATCACGATGACGATAACAAAAATATTAAGTTTTATGATAATGGGTTATCTATTTTTGGTATGTATCAGACTGTTATCAAACCCACCACTTGGCAGCGAGAATTGTAAAAACACGACGTAGCATGGGCAATGCGGGTGCATCGCGTCGTTTGTTTTGCTGCATTATCAAAGCGCGCAACGTCTGTGAGCGAATTTTTTACAGGCGTAAATATACTAAAAAGAACCAAAAAATCAAGCATATACCTATAAAAAACGCTCCCTCAAGCGCGGTAAAACCGACAGCTGCGCCTCGGTGGCGGGCGTGCTATGATAGTGAGCCATGCGCGGCAGTGTATAAGACGCAGCAAAAAAGTAAAAGACAAAAGGCGTAACGCTACGCCATCGCCTCAGCGCTGCCACTGCGATAAGACACCGACCCACAACAATAATGGATACCTTATGAGTCAAAACACTGCAAACCTCGATGCCAACTGGCGTGATGATGCCCTAGATTTGAGCCTAGATTACGGCATGCAAACCATCGCTGTGCGTGCAGGTCAGCACCGCACCGATGAGGGCGAGCACGCCGAGCCGATTTTTACCACCAGCTCTTATGTGTACGAGTCTGCCGCCGATGCCGCCGCACATTTTGACGGCGGTAAGACGGGCAACGTCTACTCACGCCACACCAACCCAAGCGTACGCACCTTTGAGCGTCGTCTTGCTGCGCTCGAAAACGGTGAGCGTGCGGTAGCGACCGCCTCAGGCATGGGCGCGATTTTGACCATGTGTCTCGCGTATCTAAAAGCAGGCGACCATCTGCTCGCCGCCAATCAGTTGTTTGGCTCATCAATTGGTCTGTTTAACAACTACATGGCAAAGCTTGGCATCGAAGTCAGCTATGTCGATTGCTTTGACAATGACGCGTGGGCGAATGCCGTACAGCCAAACACCAAGGTCATGTATTGCGAAAGCCCAAGCAATCCGTTAGCGCAAATTTGCGACATCAAAGCGCTCAGCAAAATCGCCCGCGACAATGAGATTTTATTGGTCGTGGACAACTGCTTTGCCACGCCAGCCTTGCAGCGTCCGCTAGAGCTGGGCGCCGATGTGGTCATTCACTCAGCGACCAAGTATCTGGATGGTCAAGGACGTGTGCTTGGCGGCGCATTGGTCGGTAGTGATGCCTTGATGCAAGAAGCCTTTGCCGTGGTGCGCACCGGCGGTATCAGCATGAGTCCGTTTAACGCATGGGTGTTTACCAAAGGACTTGAGACGCTCAAATTGCGTATGCAGGCGCATTGCCACAATGCCAACCAAGTGGCGGCATTTTTGGACGCGCATCCGCAGGTCAGCAAAGTGCATTTTTCAGGGCTTACAGACCATCCCGCGCACGCATTGGCGCAAGCGCAGCACCACCTAAAAGACAGCTACGGCGCGATTATGGGCTTTGAGGTCAAAGCCTCGGCAGATAAAGACGAAAAAGCCGCTGCGTGGCACGTGATTGACAACACGCGCATGATATCTATCACCAACAATCTTGGCGATGCCAAAACCACCATCACCCATCCTGCGACCACCACGCATTTTCGCTTAACGCCAGAAGCGCGTGCAGAAGCGGGCGTCAAAGACGGCTTAATTCGCCTATCGGTCGGGCTAGAGGACGCCGATGACATCATCAAAGATTTGGCGCGTGGTTTAGACAGTTTATAAAGATGGCGGTATAATCAGCGCCAGCGCATCGTTATGATGCTCACGATTACAACAAATTTAGTTTTTAGGTATTCCCTTATTCACCAGCACTCGAGGCAGTTATGAACATTCAAGCATTGATGCAACAAGCACAAAACATGCAAAAGAAAGTCGAAGCCAATGTCGAATCGGCAAAAAAAGAATTGGCAAATAAAGAAGTCCACGCAGAAGCGGGCAGCGGTCTGGTCAAAGTCACCATGACAGGTCGCCATGTGGTCAAGCGCTTAAGCATCGACCCAAGCCTACTTGAAGACGAGCCTGACATGATTGAAGACTTGATTGCCGCAGCAATTAACGATGCGGTACGTCAAGCGGACGAGCTGTATGAAGAGACCATGGCGGGCGCGACCTCTGGCATGGGCTTGCCACCAGGCATGCAAGGCTTGTTCTAAGCAATTCGGCGACGCCTATAAGCATGTGGTATAAAGCGATACCGTTTGGTCGAGCAGGTTGCTCACAAGCTGTCGTTTTTATTTAGGTTTGGCGCTATAAGTAGTAAGACGCAGACTAATATTTCCCGTGTAATAAAGGGGTTGGCTGCGCGGATTTGGGGTTGTTATCCATAGGATGCGACCCCATTTTTATGGGTAGGTTTTGTTATTGATGCCTGAATAATACTTTGATAATGGTCCATCATTTAGGGCAATCGTCTGGTTAACCATCAGGCACATAACCGACCGCACGTTACCGATACGATCAACAGATAAAGGAAGTCGCTTTGCTTACAGCCAAGTTTGACGCACTGGTACAACAGCTGCGTATCCTGCCAGGGGTGGGACAAAAGAGCGCCCAACGTATGGCGCTGCATTTACTGAGCAAAAAACGCCCGCAAGGTATGGCGCTCGCCGCCGCGCTTGATGAGGCGATGCGCGGTATCGTTGAGTGTCAGCGCTGCCACAGCTTTAGTGATGAGGCAGTGTGTCCACTGTGCCAAGACCCGCGCCGTGATGATAGCGTGTTGTGCGTGGTCGAGACGGCGGCGGATGTGATGGCGATTGAGCAGACCGCAGGCTATCAGGGGCGCTATTTTGTGCTGGGTGGGCATCTGTCACCCATCGATGGCATCAGCGCCGATGACTTGCACATTGAGCAGCTGGTGCGCCGCGTACAGCAAGAGCCGATTGCCGAGCTGATACTCGCAACAGGCACGACGGTTGAGGGGCAAACCACCGCGCACTTTATCAGTGAAGCAGTCAGCCGTCATGTACAAAAAATCTCGCGTCTGGCGCAGGGCGTACCGATGGGCGGTGAGCTTGAGTATTTGGACAGTATGACGCTTGGGCAAGCGCTACAAAACCGCGCTTTTTTATAGCGCGTAGCGGCTTATCTGTGTCATCTTGCTGTCATCGCGACTAGCGATGCTGTTATACTGAGCGCCTTTTTTATTATCTTTATCATTACTGCAGGTATCTGCCCGTGTCTGAGTCGTCTTCTACCCCGCTACCTTCTGTTTATGAGGCGCTGCGCGCGCCCGATACGTCATCCGTCGTGGCGGCTGCCGATACGCTGCCTGTCACGTGGGTGTCTGCGCAGACCGATTTGGACGCTGTGCTGAGCGCCGTTGAAAACGCGCAGGTGGTGGCACTTGACACCGAGTTTATCAAGCGCGATACCTATTATCCGCGCTTGGCACTCGTGCAGGTGAATACAGGCACGCACATCTACTTGCTCGATGCGCCCACATTGCGCCTAGATGCGCTGTGGCAAATACTCGGTAAGGTGTCGGTTGCGGTGTGGCACGCGTGCGGCGAGGATTTGGGGATTTTTTATCTCTTATCAGGTTGTCCTGCGCTGGACAATATCTTTGATACCCAAATTGCGCTGTCGTATTTGACAGGTGATTTGCAAATTGGCTATCAGAAGGCCATCAGTGATGTGCTAGACATCCATATCGACAAAGAGCAGAGCCAGTCCGATTGGCTACAGCGCCCACTGTCTGATGAGCAAGAGCGCTACGCGATTGCTGATGTGCGCTACTTAATACCTTTATACGAGCGTTTACAGACCTGTTTGGCAGCGCAAGGGCTGACGGACGCGGTGTGGGAAGACTGTCAGCTGTATGCGCGTGAGCTGCATGGCGCGCAGCATCTGGACGATGACCAGATGTATCACAGCATGGCGGACTTTCGCTACAATCCCATTCAGATGACCATCTTGCGTGATGTGGCGGCGTGGCGCGAAGCCTTGGCACGTGCCACCAATCAGCCGCGCACTTTTATCATCAAAAAACAAGCCATGCGCGAAATCGTGGAGATGCAGCCCAAGACCATTCGTGAGCTGATGCACAAGACCACCATACATCGGCACGTGATACGTCTGTACGGTGACGAGCTACTCGCGGTCATCAAAGCAGCAAAAGACAGCCACCCCGCCGAGCAGCCAGCAAGTCCGCTGCCGCCATATCGTTCAAAAAACAAAACTTTGAGCAATGCGGTACAAAAGGCGGTCAATCAGCATGCCGCAGAAATTGGCGTGCCCAAAAATGTCCTTATGCGTAAAAAATGGCTAAACGATTTATATGAAGTCGTGGCATTAGATAAAGAGGACGATACCAAGGCGCTGCCTGAGGGCTTGCAAGGCTGGCGTCAATCGTGGGTCACAGACACGCTGATTCCGTTAATCAAAACCCACCAAGCAGAGCTAAAGCAAGGCATGGGCTTGGCTTAGTAACATTATATTTGCGCAATATATTCCGATTGACCCCTGTTTTTTTGCTTGCTGTGACTTCATCTCCAGAGGCTGCAAAAACTAGGGGTCAATCTCGTTATGCTACTTCTATAAGCAATCAGCTATATTTCGCTGATTGTCCGACCTTTTATAAAGGCTGCGCCCGTTTGGCGTGATTAAATTCCCCATGCTGCAAAAAGTGCAGCGTCTGCCGCGCCACCTCAGGATTGACCAGCATTCCTGTGTGCGTCACAGGCAATACCAAATGGTCGCACGCGCCTTCAATTTTGGTTTCACTCACATACACCGTGCCATCATGTGCACGCTCGCCGAGCGGTAAGGGTTTGCCACTACGGCGCAGCTTGCGATTGTGGTACTCCAAAAACAGCTGACCGATGCCGTAAGGCTTGTCCCCTGCAATCACCCCAAGCGTGATGTGCGCGGGCAATTCAGGCACGCAGCCATCGAGTGCCCCTTGATAAGCGCGTCCCATCATCACAGGCGTCAGGCGCTTGACGTAAGCGGCGCAGGTGCTGCCCACATGCGGCGTACCGAGCGTCACACAGCGTCCAATTGTCCATTTGGGATACCGATAAACAAAATCACGGATAATCAGCCCGCCCAAGCTGTGCCCGACAAGGTCAATCGGCTGCTCAGGGTCGTGATACTGCGTAAGCCAGTCGTTTAGGCGGCGGCTGTTGGTCTGGATGTCATCGCGCATACTGCGGTACGCGTATTGGTGGGTACGA
Source organism: Psychrobacter aestuarii (assembly GCF_904846035.1). Lineage (GTDB taxonomy): Bacteria > Pseudomonadota > Gammaproteobacteria > Pseudomonadales > Moraxellaceae > Psychrobacter > Psychrobacter aestuarii. The sequence continues at coordinate 679,951 of NZ_CAJGYT010000001.1, read as the reverse complement.
AAGCCTTGCGCTTGTAAGCGCTTTGCCATTGGGCGCATGACCCACGCGGTCTGGTGCAGACCGTGAATTAAAATGACGCGGTTGGCTTCTGGGGCAGGGGGTAGGCTCATGACGTCTGTCGTCCTTATGGCAGCGGTAAAGGAATAAAGTATTAATAAAAAACAGTCGATAGCCTAAGCGTAAGAAAAACAAAGCCCCCAAGTCAAGCGCTGACTTGGGGGCTTTTGTATGGTCTTTTAATGATTACATGTGCAAAAGCTTACATATAGTTTTCAATACTTGGGCATGAGCACATCAGATTCTTATCCCCATACACATCATCAATGCGGGCGACGCTTGGCCAGAACTTATGCGCGCGTACATACGGCAGCGGGAAGGCGGCTTCGTCGCGGCTGTAGGCGTGTTCCCACGTGTCTTTGGTAATCATGGATGCAGTGTGCGGCGCATTGACCAGCGGATTGTCCGTCAAGCTCCAGCCATCGGTTTCGCTATGCGCTTTTAACGCTTCGGCTTTGATGGCTTTGAGCGCAGAGATAAAGCGGTCAAGCTCAGCTTTTGGCTCAGATTCGGTCGGCTCAATCATCAGCGTGCCCGCGACAGGGAAACTCATAGTGGGCGAGTGGAAGCCATAATCCATCAAGCGCTTGGCGATGTCGGTTTCGCTAAAGCCTGTTTTCTCTTTCAGCGGACGGATATCAATGATGCACTCGTGCGCCACGCGACCGCTTTTGCCTGTATACAAGACGGGGTAATCGTCTTTGAGCGCATTGGCCACGTAGTTGGCGTTAAGCAGCGCAAGGTTGGTGGCTTTGAGCAGTCCATCGCGACCCATCATGGTGATATACATCCATGAGATGGGCAAGATGCTCGCCGAGCCATACGGGGCAGCCGATACCGCCATGCCGTCTTTTTCTGCGTTGTGTACAGGGCTGACCACGTGGTTCGCCATGAATGGCGCAAGGTGCGCTTGCATACCGATTGGACCCATGCCAGGGCCGCCGCCGCCGTGTGGGATGCAGAAGGTTTTGTGTAGGTTCATGTGCAATACGTCTGCGCCCACGTCCGCTGGCTGCATGATGGCGACCTGCGCGTTCATATTTGCGCCGTCCATATACACTTGACCGCCGTGACTGTGGATGAGGTCACAAATATGGCGGATGCCTTCTTCAAACACGCCGTGCGTTGATGGATAGGTAATCATTAACGCGCCCAAGCGTGCGCTGTGCTCTTCACATTTGGCGGTCAGGTCATCAACATCGACGTTACCATTGTCATCGGTATTGACCACGACCACTTGCATGCCCATCATCATCGCGGTGGCGGGGTTGGTGCCGTGTGCTGATTTTGGAATCAAGCACACATCGCGCTCGGTCTCGCCCAGTGACTCATGATAGCGGCGAATCGCGAGCAGACCAGCGTATTCACCTGACGCACCAGAGTTCGGCTGCATCGACACGGCGTCGAAGCCTGTGATGGCTTTGAGCTGGTCTTGTAGGCTATCAATCATCTCGATATAGCCTTTGACTTGGTCACGCGGGGCAAACGGATGCACATTGGCAAACTCATCCCACGTAATCGGCAGCATCTCGCTGGTGGCGTTGAGCTTCATGGTGCAGCTGCCAAGTGAAATCATACTGCGGTTCATCGCAAGGTCTTTGTCCTCAAGCGATTTTAAGTAGCGCAGCATCTCGTGCTCGGTGTGGTGCGAGTTAAACACAGGATGGGTCAAGATGTCATCGGTACGCAAATGCGCGCTGTCCAGTGACAAAGTAGCGTCAGTGGGCAAGTCTTGCGCTTTATTGGTAAACAGCTGGGTTAAGACTGCAAAGTCTTCGCTGTCGCTGGTTTCGCTAAAGGATACCGCGATTTTGCTGTCGCTAATGCGCCAGAGGTTGTAGCCTAAGTTGTCCGCATTATCAAAGATTTGGGTAGCGAGCTTTTCTGAGCCGCAATCGACCAAGACGGTATCAAAGAACTGCTGATGCACGACTTTTAGTTCAGTGCTGTCGCCCGCTGTGTTGTCGATAGCCTTAGCAAAGGCGCTGGCGAGCGCATGGATACGTGTGGCGATGCGCTGTAGCCCGCTGGGACCGTGATACACAGCGTACATACCTGCAAGGTTGGCGAGCAGTACTTGTGAGGTACAGATGTTGGAGTTGGCTTTTTCGCGGCGGATGTGCTGCTCGCGGGTCTGTAGCGCCATGCGTAGGGCGGTGTTGCCCTCGGCGTCTTTTGATACGCCGATGATACGACCAGGGGCCGAGCGTTTTGCCTTATCGCTAAAGGCAAAGTAGGCGGCGTGTGGACCACCAAAGCCCATGGGGATACCAAAGCGCTGGGTGCTGCCAAGCGCAATGTCCGCGCCCATCTCGGCAGGTGACTTGAGCAACACAAGGCTCATGATGTCGCTTACGACGGTGGTATAGGTCTTATTGGCTTTTACCGCGCTGATAACGTCGGTCAAGTCTTTAACATCACCTTCTTTACCCACGTATTGGAACAGCGCGCCAAAGTAATCGCCTGATGTTGCGGTGTCAAAATCACCGACCACCACATCCCAGCCAAAGTATTTGGCACGTGTCTTGATGACGTCGAGCGTCTGTGGGTACACGCGCTCATCGACAAAAAAGGCGTTCGATTTGCTTTTGCTTACGCGCTTTGACATCGCCATCGCTTCGGCAGCGGCGGTAGCTTCGTCAAGTAATGACGCACCAGCCAGTTCCAATCCTGTGAGGTCAATACACACCTGCTGGAAGTTTAATAGCGCCTCTAGACGACCTTGTGAAATCTCTGCTTGATACGGCGTGTACGCGGTGTACCAGCCTGGATTTTCGAGCACATTGCGCTGAATGACCGCAGGCATACGCACGGGCGAGTAGCCTTGACCGATATAGCTTTTATTGACCGTGATGTTGTCCGCCATGCCGCGCAGTTTGGCAAGGGCGGCGTGTTCACTGATGGCTTTTGGCAAGTTTAAATCTTTATGCAAACGAACAGGCTCAGGCACAGTGTCATTGATAAAGCTGTCCATATCATCGTAGCCAATCGCAGACAGCATTTCTTGCTGCATCTCATCGTTTGAACCAAGATGGCGGTAGACAAATTCGGCATCGTTAAACAAGCCTTGGAACGTAGCAAAGGTCGGGCGTTGGGATAGAGTCATGACAATCCTTAACTAAAAGTCTTTACGAGGGGTGACACAAAAAATAAATCATTGCGCCAAGCTTAGTGCTTCGCTTGGCTTAATATCATGCGGGGCTAAACATAATGGACAAATTGCTCTTGGGCAAAGCGAAACTGCGGGTGATAGATGCCTTTATCGGCGCGCTCTCCTGCCGCGAGCATCATCACAATATGCTGGTGCTCGCCAAGACTTAAGAGATCTTTCATAGCAGGCTCATCAAAGCCGCCCATCGCGCAGCTGTCAAAACCGTGCGCGCGTAGTGCCAAGATTAGGTTTTCGGCAGCCAGCGCGGTATTGTTGGTCGCCCATTGCTTAATGTCTTCAAGGGTATAATACGGCGACTTAATCGGACCTTTGAGCTGGCGGTGCGTTTGCGTCACGCCCCATTTGGCAAGGGACAGCACATTGACAGGACCGCGTACGAACTCCAGCGGAATCAAGCGACCGTAATAGTCTTTGACTTTTTTGGGGACAGGCGACAGCGGATATTCGCGCAGCACTTGTTTGGCGTGCTCGTGCCAGTTGTCAGTACGCGCAACAATAGCGATTAGGCGCGCTGCGGTCTTTGCCGCATTTTGGCGCATGCAGTTGTCTACCGCTTTGGCGCGAATGTTGGGGCTGTCGATGACAAAAAATTCCCACGGCTGCAAGTTGCTGGAGTTGGGCGCGAGCATGGCAAGGCGCAAACACTCACGCAACACATCATCAGGAATGGGCGTGTCGGTAAAACGGCGTACCGAACGGCGCGACTCGACCACCGCACGAAAGCTGTCTAAATGCGGGGTATCTATGGTGCTGGTTTGCTCTTGATTGCCCATCAATGACTCCTAAGCCGAAGCGTCTGAAACACATATAAAAATAAAAGGGTACGCACGTATAAAAGTGCCAAAAGGTAAAAATGAGGACAGATACCAAGCGTGCCTTAGTACCTGTAAATCAATGAGTATTTAGCTGTTTTTAAAACGGAAACGCCATCGCTTATAGCTCGTTTTGGTAGTCTTCAGCGCTTAACAGCTCATCATAGTCATCAGCGTTTAGCGGCTTGATTTTAAAGAACCAGCCATCGCCGTACGGGTCAGAGTTGATGATTTCTGGCTCGTCTTCTAGGTTGTCATTGATAGCAACGATTTCGCCTGATAGTGGCGCGTAAACGTCTGATGCAGCCTTGACCGACTCAACAACGGCGATTTCGTCATCGACCGCGACCGTGTCGCCGACTTCTGGCAGCTCAACGAACACCACATCGCCCAGCAAGTCTTGAGCGTGGTCAGTGATGCCCACAGTGATGGTACCGTCGTCTTCTAGGCGTAGCCACTCGTGGCTGGCAACGTATTTTAATTCGGCAGGAATGTTGCTCATAAAAAGCTCCTCTAAGGATAGTTAACAATAAAAAATACGCATCATATATGGATGAGCGTGGGCAATGTTAGCAGACATTGCACAGGGCTTATCTCATACTATTCATTCGATGACGTCAAGACGACAATGCCGCAATCAGTCAAATTGTGCCTTGCCATGACGCACAAACGGCAAATTAAGCACGCGCACGTCCACATATTTGCCTTTACCGCGCAAATCGACTTGGACGCTGTCGCCATCGGTGAGGCTGGCGGGCACGCGCGCAATAGCGATAGATTGTTTTAGGGTGGGTGAGAAGGTGCCACTGGTGATGATGCCTGTCGCTTCCTTGTCCGTACCTTGATTGATAGTAACGCTCATGCCTTCACGCAGTACACCGCGCGTCTCTAGCAGCAGACCGACTTGCTTCATCAACGTATTATCATCGGCTTGTTTGCTGGCAAGTAGGGCAGGACGACCGACAAAGTCGCGCTCGTCTTTGAGTGCCAATGTCCAGCTCATACCGCAAGCATACGGATTGATGGTCTCATCCATGTCATGACCGTAAAGGTTCATACCCGCTTCCATGCGCAAGGTATCGCGTGCGCCAAGTCCCGCTGGCTGGATGCCATGCTCTTTTAATAGGTTAAAAAAGGCGGGCGCGTCATCAGCGTGCAAAATTACTTCAACGCCGTCTTCACCTGTGTAGCCTGTACGGGCGACGAACCAATCATCGCCTTCAATCTCGGTCAAGTCTGCACCAACGAATGGCTTTAGACCCGCTAAGGTGTCCGCCCAAGCAGGCTTGGCATCAGATAATTTAGCAATCGCGTTTGGTCCTTGAATCGCAAGCATCGCCAGCTCAGGACGCTCGGTAATGGTGACGTCAAAGCCTTCGGCAACGCGCCCAAACTGCGCCAAATCTTTTGCGCGGGTCGCGGCGTTTGAGACGATGCGGTAAGCGGTTTCTTCTTCGTTCATTAAGTAAACAATAAGGTCATCAATCACGCCGCCTTGCTCATTTAGCATGGCAGAATACAGCGCCTTACCGACTTTTTTGAGTTTATTGACATCATTGGCGAGCAGCTTTTGTAGCCATGCTTTGCTGTCGTTGCCTGTCACGTCGACGACAACCATGTGTGAGACGTCAAACATCCCAGCGTCCGTGCGTACCGCTTCGTGCTCGTCAATTTGCGAGCCATAATGGATGGGCAATAGCCAGCCTGAGAAGTCAACGATTTTGCCGTCGCTATCGATATGCGCTTGATACAGTGGGGTTTTTTGTGGGGCGTCTGCGGCTTGGGTGGTGTCGGTCATAACAAATCCTAAAGACGGCAAAAGCGTCATAAATAGTGGAGAAGAACGTCAATAAAGCCAAACCAGTCATCAATACTGGTCGTATAGCCCTATCTGTCCTGTGACCTGAGATTTTCAACGTCCAGCATGGTGCAGCGCTGGCGTTTTCTCCCCTTCGGTGGGTAAGCCGTCGTCCGTACTTACCGCTCTCCAGATTTGTTATGCCGTGGTCGTATGACCATTAAGGCATGTGTTATTCAGTCCTTGTACCTGAGCGATTGGCAGGGTGGATGCGCCTTCGGTGGCACGCAACATGGGCGTGCGCTCTCCTGAATAAGGACTTTATTATGAAAGGTTACTAACGCTTTTACAAGGCATACGCGCGATTAATTTTAGGGCAGCATCATGCGTGCTACAGGTGCGGGGTCGTGCGCTGCTGGCGGGCTTGAGGGCTTAGGCGCGGTTTTTGGTACTTTTTTGTCTGACGGCTTTTAGGTTGATAGCCAAACTGTGCTAGGCTTAGCGCCATAACCAATAGACTTTTTTGATGACATAAGGGTGATGTATGCACTGCGATATTTATAAATTTTCCAAACACGACGACATGTACGTCTACATTGCGCGACCTGATTATCCAGACGATACCGAGACGGTGCGTGATTGGCTGTCGGTCTTGCCCAAGGACTTTCGTGCAAGCCTCGGCACCAGCAAATTTGTCATGCACCTTGACCTTGATGCCACCGAAAGGCTGGCACGCGTGGACAAAGCCGAAGTGCTCGAAAAGCTCGAATCACAAGGCTATTACGTACAGATGCCGCCTGCCGATGTGATGCTCAAACAAGCCAAATTGCGCGCCCTTGAGATGCAAGACAGCAAATATCACTAACGCGCCAGACCACGCGCCGCCAAGTTTTGGTGGGCAAGTCGCGCGGTGTATTACATAGTGCGTATGCTTTTTGCGCTAAAGTCGTGATAAACTAGCGGTTTATCGTATATGAGTAGCTGTCGGTATATCTGAGCACTGCCGCAATAGGTGACCTACTGGTAAGGTAGGGCGCGTGTTGGTGGCGTGGTTTTTTAGCTTGGATGACCGATGACCATATTTTTCTAGCGCACGCGACTTACATATTCAGGTAGCTTACCCCGCATGGATTGGTTAAAAAGTATTATACAAAGTTTGCCACTCGATACCTTCAGTGACATTCTCGGCGAGATTGTGATTTGGTGGAGTCAGATGGTCAAAGACGTACCGCCTGCCGACTTGCCAATGTACGCTTACATTGGTGGCTCGATTGTGGTACTGGTGCTGTGGATATTGGTCGCGCGCGTATTGCCGCGTCCATTGGGCGGCATCACATGGGTGGGGATTTTTGCGATTTTATTTACCCCAGGCTACGCCCTAGAAGACCCAAGCAGCATGGCGCCTGCCAGCATCAGCGTGGTCTACGCCGTACTGATGAAAGACATCCCTGCTGCTATTAGCAATGCGGTGCCTGTGCTCGTGGTGTTCGTGGTCGGGCTGTTTATGGGCTTTATCTGGCAGCTGATACGCGGTGTGTTCGCCGTCAGTATGGACGCTGCGCGCCGCCGCACCGAAGATGACACGGTCGCCAATATGCAGTTTGCAGGCGGCAACTATATCGCAGAAAAACCAGACGATGTGCCAGCGGTGCTAGAAAAAACGCCAAAATCTGAGGTTAATCTTATCAAAGACAGCAGCGCCAAAGACAAAGTAAAAGCCAAGGCAAAGGGCGCGGACAAGTAAGCAGCTGATAACTTTGATGATTAAAAAGACACCCAAGCGTGTCTTTTTTTTGTGCCTGTATTTTATGGCGGTGTTTTGAGGCTCTATTTTGGCATGGTGTGCGTCAGGGGAGCGCTAAGATATCGCTATTTTCGTATCGACATTATGGGCATTTGTTGCTACAGTAATTTGACCTTTTAAGGGTAAACTTCCTTATCTTTCAAAGTCATGCAGGTGTTCTGCCTTGCTCTATATTTGATTTATTTTTGTTCTTATTCCTACCTGAGATGATTATGATGTTAAAAAAGCCTTATATCGCGGTGCTGTCAGTATTGACCCTAGCGGGCTGTGCCACCCAGCCCACCATGCAGCCGCAAGTACAAAAGCCTGTGCGCCAAGGCAATGTGCAGATTGAAGAGCAGCAGACTGTGCGTGTCACGCCAAAGCCCACGCCGCCTGCGCCAAAGCCCATACCTACGCCTAAAGCCAACTACAATAGCTTTGATGACTGGAAGATGGACTTTGCCCAGCGCGCCATCGCGCAAGGTCACAATGGCAATGATGTACAGCGCCTATTGGCTTCGGCATCGCTAAAAAGCAGCGTCATCTCACTTGATTCAGGGCAGCCAGAATTTTCAAAAATGCCATGGGAATATGCTGATTCTGCCGTATCTGACGGTCGCGTAAGCCGTGGTAAAAGCAAATTTGCCGACCAGCGCAGCTATTTGTCAGGGCTTGAGTCGCGCTACGGCGTCAATGCTGAGATTGTCGCGGCTATTTGGGGTATGGAATCGTCCTATGGGGCGGTGACAGGCAGTACCTATCTGCCAAGCGCGCTGGCGAGTCTGGCCTATGATGGTCGCCGTCAGGAGTTTGCTGAGTCGCAGCTGTTATCACTCATGACTTTGCTTGAGCGCGGTGATGTGTCGTGGTCGCAGCTTGAAGGCTCGTGGGCAGGCGGTATGGGACAGACGCAGTTTATCCCCACAACGTGGCTGAATGAAGGCGTCGATGGCGACTATAATGGACACAAAAACCCATGGTCAACCGCCGATGCACTCGCGTCAACCGCCAGCTATCTGAACAATGCAGGCTGGGTACGCGGCTTGTCACCTTTTTATGAAGTCACGATTCCTGCAGGCTTCGACTATTCAAAAGTCGGCAGCAAGCAAACTGCCGCTTATTGGGCATCGACAGGTATTGATACCATGGCGGATGTGACCCTTGATGCCAATACCTTGCTCGAGCTGTGGCTGCCTGCTGGTAAAGATGGTCCAGCACTGCTGCTCAGCAAAAACTTTGACGCCATCAAAGTGTACAATAACTCATCGAACTACGCGCTCGGTGTGAGCCTGCTTGGTCGTGCGATAGATGGTCAGATTGGTCTGCGTCAGTCATGGCCACGCTACGAGCGCCCGCTATCGACCAGCCAAGTACGTAACCTACAAGAGCGCTTAACCCGCGCAGGCTATGATACCAAAGGCGCGGATGGCGTCATCGGCACCAACACCAAAAAAGCCTTTCAGCGCTGGCAGCAAGACAACGGACAGACGCCTGATGGCTTTATCAGCCAAAGCAGTGCGGCGTCATTGACCTCATGGTGAAGTGATGACAATAAGCTGTGCGGCAGTATCGGCAGCTTGATTGACTATATAAAGTCTTGGTTTTGAAGCGATGTGTTTTGATTGTTGGAGTATGTCATCTATCCAACCTTTGACTCAAAAAATAATGACGTGATAATCACAAAAAAGCCCTCTATTATCGAGGGCTTTTTTTATTTATTGTTCGGTGTTTATTTCTAGTATCTCTTCTTTCGCTCGTCGGTTATCCAATATCAGCGCCTTTAATAGACTGATTGCCATAAGGATGATAATAAAGGAGAAGGGGATTGCCGCGACCATCATCGCTGAAGTAATGGCGTCCAGCCCACCCGCCAAGATAAGCGCGGCAATCACTGCCGTTAGCGCTATGGTCCAAACGATGATGTGCTTTTGGCCGTTTTCCACCTGCACTTTGCCTGCGGCATTAACCATATTGATGACCAGCAAGGCAGAGTCCGCAGACGTCACCAGATAAGTCAAAAGCAGTACTACCACCATCGCGGATAAAGCGTTTGCCATCGCAGGGCTTAGCATCAAGCCAATGATATCAAACAGCTGCGCGGTCAAACCTGAGTTGTAAATCTGACCATTGGCAATGCCGCTCATTTCAAGGTTAATGCCTGTACCGCCGATGAATGAAAACCAGATAAATAAGGTTAAGCTCGGCGCGACAATACCAATCAAGCCAAACTCACGGATGGTACGGTTTTTGGAAATACGCGCCAAAAACATGCCGACAAAAGGCGCAAACGCAATCCACCACGCCCAATAAAACACTGACCAGCTGGTCTGCCATACCCCAAGCTCGGTATTGGGGTCCCATACGGTAACGAGCATCGCAGGCAGATGTATCACATAAGACAAGATACCCTTGCCCAGCATCTCTAGCGCAAACATAGACGCGCCAAAGATTAAGAAAAACGCGAGTAATAAGAACGACAGCACCATATTGATGTTACTGAGCCATTTTACCCCGCGACCGACGCCGGACAGCGCTGATGCCATTGATAAACACATCACCACGAGTAAAGACATCAATAGCGCGCCAACGGTAGGTTCAGGATTGGCAGCATCGGTCACCAGCCACGTCATGCCTGTCAAGCTATACAGCCCTGAGGCAAAGGAGCTGAGACCAATACCGATGGTCTGCGCGATACCGAAAATGGTGGCAATCACTGCCGAGATATCGATGATATTGCCCAAGGGACCTTCCAAACTGCGTCCAAATAAAGGCGCTAAAGCGGAGCGCATGGTCAAAGGCAGATTGCGCGCGTAGCAAAAAAACGCGAGGCAAATACCAACCAGACTGTAGGTCGCCCACGCGCTGATACCCCAGTGAAAAAAGGAGTAGCGATAAGCAGCGTCAAGCGCGGCTTCGGTTTTTGGCACGACGATACCATCAAGCGCAGGGATGGCATTGGCGGCCACTTCTGATTGATAGAGCGCAAAGACATCTGCATCTTGGGGAATCGGAATGTTATTGCTGTTCAACGAGGCAATAATCATATCTTTGGCCATGATGGTATCAGGGTTGTTTGCCAAGTGCCATAGCGGCTCGGCAGCGCTATATGTCAGCACGCCGATACCAATACCTGCGCCAAATATCATCGAAAACCATGAAAAATTAGAAAATTCAGGCTTGCCATTGGGGTCTGAACCCAGCTTGGTGCGTCCAAATGAAGGGATGAGAATGACGGCCAAACATACCAGAACATAAAAAGCGACCGCATAGGTGTAGTAGCTGTTTAAATTGGTGAATGACCAGTTTTTCATCGCCTCTAAAATCGCACCTGAATTTTCAATGTCGCTTAGAATCCAGATGACGACCAGCGTGACCAAAATTTTGGAGGTGACGGTGACTGAACGGTTAAAACCCTTATAAAATCCCTTGTTATGGGTTTTGATGTTCAGCTCTTTGAGTGGGGGTCGGATAGACATAGTGGTTTCCTCAAAATACAATGTTCCTTATTGCATTTGTGTCGATTAACTACCGCATGATAAATGGATTGGCCATTGGTTCTGCTGAGATGTTAATCCACGTCGTTTTGGTACGGGTATACTCTAAAACCGAATCACTGCCTGCCTCACGTCCATAGCCCGATTGGTTATAGCCACCAAAAGGTGCGATGGGCGATATCGCGCGGTAGGTATTGATCCAGCAGATACCTGCATGAATTTGCTGGGAGACGCGGTGCGCGCGCGCCAAGTTTTGGGTGAATACGCCTGAGCCTAGACCGTAAACGCTGTTGTTCGCCATCGCGATGGCTTCTTCCTCAGTATCAAAGGCGACCAGCGACATCACAGGTCCGAACATCTCGATGGTTTGTGTTTCGATATCGGTATTGGGACATTCAACAAGCGTGGGACAAAAGTAGTTGCCGCCTTGTAATGCCGCATCCTCAGGCGCAGTACCGCCAAAACGAATGGTCGCGCCTTGTTCGGTGGCCTTTGCTAGCGTGTCTTTAATACGCATGACTTGCGCCTTGGTACACAACGGGCCGACATGCGTTGCCGGGTCAAGGGGATTGCCAATGATAATGTCTTTGGCTTTTTCTTCGATACGCTCAATCAACTTGGGCAAGATACTGCGCTGTACAAAGCCGCGTGAGCCTGCCACGCAGGACTGACCTGCCGCGCCAAAATTACCTGCAATCAGACCATTGGCGGCGCTTTCTAAATCGGAGTCGTCAAAGACGATAATCGGTGATTTGCCACCCAGCTCAAGGCTGGTGACCGCAAAGTTGTTGGCGGAGTTTTTGACCACGTGCCGCGCTGCTTCAGGTCCGCCAGTAAAGGCGATTTTGTCGATATCAGGATGACTGGTTAGGGGTATGGCGCAATTTTCGGCATCACCTGTGATGACGGACACGACACCTTTAGGAAAGCCTGCTTGTTCAATCAGCTCAGCAAAGACAAACATCGGGCATGGGGCAATTTCTGAGGCTTTTAAAATGATGGTGCAACCTGCTGCAAGGGCAGGGCCGAGCTTGGTCGCTGTCAAAAACATCTGCGCGTTCCAAGGGACGACTGCGGCGACCACGCCGATGGGTTCTCGGCGCGTAAACACGTGCATGTCAGACTTATCAATGGGTAGGGTCGCGCCTTGGATTTTGTCCGCAAGCCCTGCATAGTAGCGATAATAATCGCCAACATAGCGGGTTTGTGCGACGGTCTCATGCGCCAGTTTGCCACTGTCGGTGGTTTCGACTTGTCCAAGGCGCTCGGCGTTTTGTTCAATAAGTTCCGCCAAGCGATAGAGCAATTTGCCGCGATTCGTGGCGCTCATCTTAGACCATTCAGGATTGTTGAGCGCTGCACGTGCGCCTTGTACTGCGCGCTCGACATCGTCAGCATTGGCGCAAGCAAAGCTCGCCCATGCCTGACCAGTGGCAGGGTTGATGCTGTCGAGGCGCTGGTTGTCGCTGCCTTCGCACCATGCGCCGTTGATATAGAGCTGATAGTGTGGCTTTGTCATGGGGTTCTCCTAGGGGTATCGGGCGAATCTACGCACGCTGTGCGTCAAAAATACAGGTGAATCATCAAATAAAATCAAAGCATGCGCTGCTAGGCAAAGGCAGGCATCACCTCAGTAATAAAACGGCGCAGTGAGGCGCATTTGTCTTTGTGGCTCATGCTCGAATCAATCCAAAATGAAAATTCATCGTAGCCCAATGCTTCGTAATGTTTGAGTTTTTCAATGACGGTATCAGCGGTGCCAATAGGCATGTTCTCAAGCATTTTTTTAGGCGCATACATCTCAATCTTTGCCATTTCTTCTTCGCTTAATGGCTCGATAATGCCTTGATTGATCGGGCGCTCGTTTTTGAACCACGCGCCAAAGTGACAATAAAAGCGGCTGATAGACTTGGCCGCTTCCGCCACGTCATCGGCATCGCTGCCCACATACGCGTGCTGCAATAGCATAATTTTTGGATTTTTACCTTCGCCATGTGCTGCTTTGGCGTCATTAAAGCGCTGCATTAAGGTTTCAATCTCTTCAATCCCTTGCCACAGCGGCGTGACTTGCACGTTGCAGCCCTGCTCAATGGCAAAGTTGTGGCTGTTTGGGTCGCGCGCGGCAATCCACATCGGTACGCCGCCTTTTTGAATGGGTTTTGGGGCAGAGGTGGTTTTTGGAAACTGCGTATATGTGCCATTGTGGACATAGTTGCCTTTCCATAAGGCTTGCACCGCAGGCACCAGCTCGCGCATACGCCCGCCTGCCTCCATCGCATCCATACCGGGCATCAAACGCTCGTATTCAAAGTTATAGGCACCGCGCGCAATGCCAAGCTCTAAGCGACCATTGGTGATGATGTCGGTCATCGCCGCTTCACCTGCCAAGCGGATAGGGTGCCAAAACGGCGCAATGACCGTGCCTGTACCCAAGCGGACATTTTTGGTCTGATGTGCCAAATCAATAAGGTTTAAAAATGGGTTTGGCGCGATGGTAAAGTTCATGCCATGATGCTCGCCTGTCCAAACGGCATGCATGCCGCCATCATCAGCAATTTTTGCCAGCTCTATAAAGTCATGGTAAAGCTGCTCGTAGGTTTGTGATTCGTCAGTACGTTCCATGTGTACAAATAATGAGAATTTCATAAGGTCCTTCCTTTGCGTGGTTCGAGTAGTAATATCCTATTTTTTATATGGGTTTGTGCGGGTACACGCTTATTTAATGTACTTTTCCTGTGGTTTCTTGTCCCACGTACACCCCGTACAGACCATTTTTGCTTTCGGTGACGTAGCGGCTCATCATCGACTGCATCGCTGGTGTCGCAAAGTCAAGGGTGGGCAGCTCACTGAGCGGCACATACTCGCCTATACCTTGCGTATCAGGTGCGCTTGCGCTGGCACGATAAAAGATGTAGTTGTTGTGGGTTTTGCTGTTTTCATAAATAGAGAACACCGCACCGAGCTGTGCCTGAATACCTTGTTGTATCAAAAACTGCTCAATCGCGCTGACGGCGTTGGTATTGTCATTGTCATCACACACCACGCTCGGTAAGCTCGCTTTGCCGTCTTGCGTACAGAGCAGTACTTTGCCTTCATGTTCGACGATGACACCGACATGAACGTGTGTTTGCTGCACGCTGATTTCGGCCGCCTCACGCTCTAGACCTAAGCTAAAATAGCCACCTGATGCGTAGCCCAATCCATGCCCTTCACGCGATGCAAAGTCCAGCACTTCACCGATGAGTAAGTGATGATCACCCGCCTCAATAGTCTGGTGCGTCTTGCACGAAAAATGGGTGAGGGTGCCTGCAAGAATGGGATTGCCATAGTCGTCAATGTGCCAGTCCACTTGTGCAAAGCGGTCGTCTTTTGAGCCTGCAAAGATGTTGGAGATGCTTTGCTGATCTTCGCTTAAAATATTGACCGCAAAGTTTTGGCAATTGGCAAACACATCAAAGCTTGATAAAAACTTAGACGGGCAGACCAATAGTAGCGGCGGCTCAAGAGAGACGGATGTGAACGAATTGGCGGTAAAGCCCACAGGTTGACCGTCATCATTTATCGCCGTTATTACGGTGACGCCCGTCATATAACTGCCAAAGGCTTTGCGGAGCAGTTTGGGGTCGAGTTGTTTCATAATAACCTCGTCTTATTTTTCATTTTTTAATTAAAAAATCATCATGCCTGACACACGTGATACGCGTCGCACTGCTTAAAAAAATCAGCGAGCGCTTGATTTACCGCATCAACATGCGTCATCTGAGTCATGTGGCGCGCGTCAGGGACGATAATAGCGGTTGCATGAGGAATGATGTCTGCCATCGCTTCAGACATTTCAGGGCTGGAATTGGCATCCAGCTCACCTGTGAGTAACAGTGCAGGACAGCCAATCTGCTGTAGTTGGGCAGGCTCGATACCGCGCAGCTGAGCGAACATCTGATAGGCGCGGGCATAGCCCAAACGATTGCCATTCTCTAGCCAAGTACGGCACAAATCGGCAGCGGTCTGATATTGCGGATTGTTCACAAACCAGCGCTCAACAGGGCGCGCGCTGACATCTTGCTCCATGTTTTGTAGCAGCGATGTTGCCCGTTTTTGGACGTCTGCGATGGCACTGTCTGAGCGCTCATAAATGGCATTAAGTGCCGCCACACCTTGCACGAGCGCATGATAACTGACCGCCAGTTGCAGCGCGACCATCGCCCCCAAAGAGTGCCCAACGATGATGGCAGGTTTGCCAACCACGGTATGAATGAAGTCCGATACCGCAGCGGCAAAGTGTTTTAAGTTGATTTCTGTGATAGGCAATAAGGCACTTTCACCATGTCCAGGCATATCAATGGCATAACAATGACGCTGAGCAATAAAAGCCTCCATCTGATGCTGCCAGCTCTCTGCACGCAGCCCAACACCGTGGATGAATACCACAGGGGTGGCGCGGTCATCGGCATGCGTATCGGCGTAGTAGGCGATGCCATTTGAAGATTTACGGGACCATTCCATGGTGACTGCTCCTTGTCAGCAAGCGGTAAGGTATTAAACGGCGGCGGGGTTATTCACATCGTGCCCCAAATTTTTTAAGTCTTGATAGCGGTCACCGATACGGTGATGCGGACGTCCTGAGGTTGCGCCGCCTAACACAATCACCACTTCATCATCGCGTGGCGCATCAGCAATGGCAAACTGTAATGTCAGATAGTGAGAGCGACGACCGACATCGTCTTTGTCCATGAGCGGCACCATGATGGGTGTGTTTGCTGTGCCGCGAGTATTGGTAAAGGACAGATAGCTGCTGGCAGAGAGGGCTTTACGATAAAAATTACCAAAATGCAGGGTATGAATCAGACCTGAGGCGTGCTCGATTTCACCATTTAGACCGACGACTGCCGCCTTACCGTAGGCTTCAATCTTGTCTGCGCCGCCAGCGACTTCGATGATTTTATCGGTCAAGAGCTGACCGAGTACAGGCGCAAAACTTTGAATCTCAGGCTGTAAATCATCGACATAGCGTCCCGCCCATGGATTGGTGACCACGGCAGCGACCGCAAACATACGCAAAGGCGTTGCTGCCGTTTTATAGCCTTCGATGAGGGTTTCTTCTTCGAAGGTGACGATTTTTCGGATTTGAGGGTGTGACATGATGACTTCCTTGTATGCCTATAATAATATCTGATTTATTGGTATACCATAATACAACTAAAATTAAATTGCTAGAACTTTATTACGATAATATGGTATACCATATCATTATATGAAACAGTACTGTATTTTCCACCGATTGTGTCTATAATTGTGCTTTATCATAAAAAGGTACCGTGCTGATGTTGGGTAGAGTTGAAAAGCCAAAGACCTTAAAAGAAACCACGCTCGAGCAGCTGCGTCTGGCAATCATGACAGGACAGCTGCCGCCTGGGGAGCGTTTGGTAGAGCGCACATTGTGCGAGCAGATGGGTGTCAGTCGTACGGTCGTACGGGAATGTATTCGTCACTTGGAAAGTGAACACTTGGTCACGGTGTCCTCTGGCGGGCCTTCTGTCGCCGTGCTCGGTAATGATGAGATTCGTCAAGTCTACGAGCTGCGCGCTATGCTCGAGAGTGAGGCGGTGCGCCACTGCGCAGAGCAAGCAACCCCAGAAATCATCGCCACGCTTGAAACCGCAGTGACTGAAATACGTAAAGAGCTACTGGCAGGTAATGTGGTCAAAGCCTTGGAATACAGCTATTTGTTTTATGAATGCTTGTTTTTGACGGCAGGCATGACGGTAGCATGGGAGCTGACTGACAGACTAAATGGACGTATCGGACGCCTGCGGTTTTTGACCCTATCAACCAAAGAACGGGTGATTCAAGGTCCCAAAAATCTAGAAGATATCGTCAGTAATATTGCCAAAGGCGATAGTGCCGCTGCGGTGGATGCGTGCCGCAAACACATCAATGAAGCATGCCGCACAGGTCTGCGATTGAATCAATAATAAACAAGGAGTCGTACGATGGATAAGCAGCGATTTGAACTGGGACTAAGCAAACGCAAAGCCACGCTAGGCGCTGACTATGTGGAGAGCAACCTACAAGCCGCCGATGCATTTAATGAGCCGTTTCAAGAAGCCATGACCGAATGGTGCTGGGGCTTTGGTTGGGGCGATGATGCGATTGATGCCAAAACGCGCTCGCTAATGAACCTCACTATGATTGCGGCGCTCGGCAAAATGCACGAGTGGGAATTGCATTTGAACGGCGCGATTACCAACGGCTGCACAGTCGAAGAAATCCGCGCCGCCATCCATGCCATCGCTATTTATTGCGGCGTACCACAAGGGGTCGAGTGCTTCCGTATTGCTCGTCCTGTTTTGACCAAGCACGGCATGCTGTGACGGTAATCAAAAGCGACAATCAAACGCCATAATTAGACGATAAAAGGGCAGGGCATATTGTTATGCGCTGCCTTATTTCTATGTATTAAAGACCATCACACATTCAAGTTGCCCCTTATGCGCGTCCATTTGCTCCTGCGTGACCACAAACCCTTGCGCCTTATAAAAACCAACGCCCGCCTGATTGTCTTTATAGACCCTCAGCGTTATCGTTTGATGCCGCGCTTTTGCATGGTTGATCAGCTGCTTGCCAATGCCTTGACCTTGATGGCTTGGCAATACAAAGATAGCCGCCAGCGTATCACCCACCATCGAATAAAATCCGCATACCGCATCCTCTAAGCGATACACATAAGTATCTGCGGCAGGCAAGTAAACCTCCCTCATCGCAGGCAACTGACTGTCCCAAAAATCGGGGGTAATAAAATCATGCGCCTGTTTGGACGTCTGTAGCCAAACAGACAAAATGGCATCGGTATCGTGTGAGGTGGCGGGCGTAATCATGGATTTGTACACAATCTATATTCTGGCTCAGGAAGAGGTAGCAAGTCTTTTTCTAGCTCAAATCTGACAATAAACGCCGTTGGCGACGTTATCAATGCCGTTGCGGTGTCTACTTCTGCTTGCGTTAGCGTGACGCCCCGATCATTGGGTGTTGCAAAACTAGCGGCAACGATTTTGCGTTCTGCCAATGGTTTGGCATCACGATACATCCTGCGCATCGGTGGCGCAGTCTCTACGTCCTTTAATATTACGACCATGCCGTATTCTGGTTCAGTAGTCAGACCGATTGCCGTGATTTTGTCACCAAACTCAGCCCGTATCTCCTCTGTAGCCGCACTATTATCATGTTGTATGAGCATCTGACGCATAGCCTCGGTATGGCTCACACCGTAAGCGAGCGCGTAGTATTTTGAGTCGATAGCCAATATCTGAGCCGCGCCAAGAGGTGCAAACTCAGGCGGCTGATAGTCTGGGTCAACATCGACCAGCTCAACACCGTTAGGATCACCATACATACCCATTGACCATGGCTGACAGGGCAGTATCTCAATATCCTCATGCACTAAGGATGCAAAGGGTTCGGCGGCTTTTGTATTCACTTTTTGGTCAAGAGGTGCCGTAGAGTGGCTTAAGTGCTGACTCTGGCAGCCTGTTAAGGCACTCGCTGTTACTATAAAAATAACAGCAATGCGTAGGGTGTGGCGCATGATGATGGACTCAAATATATTTATAAACAATAAAGCAGTAAACTTAAATCAAGATAAACCGCATATCACACCATAATGAGTATAACGTAAAATACCCAAAATAATTTTAGCTTTTGGAAAAGGTTATGAAGACAAAAAAAGA
This sequence comes from Psychrobacter aestuarii, assembly GCF_904846035.1. GTDB lineage: Bacteria > Pseudomonadota > Gammaproteobacteria > Pseudomonadales > Moraxellaceae > Psychrobacter > Psychrobacter aestuarii. The sequence goes on along the minus strand of NZ_CAJGYT010000001.1, from coordinate 661,108 downwards.
TATTAGCATCAGCCTACTCATCAGCACACTCACCATCAGTGCCTGCCAACCCATCAACGACGCGCAAACACAGAGCCAGCCTTCTAATACCGACACAGCAGCTAATACCAAAACAATTGTCAGTACCACCACCCAGGACAATAACCATCCGCCCGTTTATGTCACTGCGCTCGACGTCTCAAGTAACGAAGGCAATGCCGCCGCGAGCGAAGGCGTATTAAACATCCAGCACGGTTGTTTGTACGTCGATGATATGTTGGTCATTATCGCCAGTCCCTATATTCGCTGGACAGATGCGCCCTTTACCATCACGGATGGCGACAGAGTAGCAGTGCGCCTCGGTGAGCGCGTCGTCGTCGGTGGCTCATCTACGACCTATCAAAACATACTGACATTTGACACCCCATGGCAGCAGCCCCCAAAAACTAAATGCGTGGCAGAGCGGGCATGGCTGGCAAACAGCATCGAGCCTGCCTAATGACAACAGGGACGACATTGACAGCGTAAATGCCCAGCTGCTATACCTAATGGCGCAATGTATAGGGCGTGTCTTCACTTTAAACGATTAAGACTAAATGGGCTAAAAATGGCTAAATCTTTGGCAAACGGTGTCAAATAGATGGTTAATATCTCAATATTAGCTGCGCTATTTTCCTTGTTTGCCTGCGATTTATCTCATTTTTATCGTCATTTTTAAAATAAAGACACGCCCTAAGCAAATAATAGAAAGAAAGGAATGATTTTGAGTCAACATAATAAGCTAGACGTGGATATCGGGCAGCGACACATCGTGATACAGCGGCGCTATGACGCGCTTGGGGCAGTGAATGACGCGCTGATTGCGATTTGGTTTTTGATTGGCAGTGTTTTCTTTTTAAAAGAATCATTGACCACCGATGGTACGTGGCTGTTTATTGTCGGTAGCGCCCAGCTGCTTATCAAGCCATTGATTAAATTGATTGGTCTGATTCATGTGGGACGGGTGTATAAAAGCTATGCTAAGAATGCTGATGGCTGATATTGTGTTCATCAATGAGTAATAAAAAACCTCAAGCACCTAAATGCTTGAGGTTAATTTTTTTAAAATGCGCGTTTTTACTTGAAATACTGCTTAAAAAAAACAGTCTCAATCAAATCTCATTCACTTGTCCTAAGAACAAGATAGCATTGGTTTTGTTGTCTTTAATCATAAACATAAAGGGGTGATCGGCTTTGACGGGTACGCTTGCGAACTCAGTAGAAACAGGTCTTATCGTCACGCCTGTACCTGCGGCAGCTTTGGTGCCTTTTTCATCCACTTCGACCACCGCCTTATGCACGATAGCGTCCACCGTCAATGGCACGGTGTCACTAAAGCCGCTAAAGTCCGCACGACTACTAAAGGCAATCGGCATGCCCATTTTGCTGAGTAGCGGTTTCATTTGATAGTCTTCGCTCAGTTTAAACTTCGGCATGGTCACGCGTGCGTATCGAGACTTTAACTGTGCTGTCCAGCTGTTGATTTTGTCCATACTGAGATTGGCGTTTAGCTGGCGTATGGCGCTGGCGTTCTTTGATTTGGGCACGACAACGAGCATCGACAAGTCATCGCCTTTATAAGGCAATGAGACCATCTGTATTTGCGCATTTTCCATATAGTCAAATTGCTTGTCTTTTATCATCATTTTGGTTTGTGTCGCCGTGCCATCAAGATTATAAAAGTTGTCAGCGGTTCTGCTCATGTCAAATGCTTCGTCCCAATCGCCCTTAAAATAAATGGCATTGGTCAATACTGAGGCGGTATCGCGCTTGATGCTGCCCGAGGGTAGCAGTTCAGGAATCATCTGCTGAGTGTGCTGAGCAATGGTGCTGTTGATGGTTTGGCGCGCAGGTTCAGGACGGTTGGCAAAGTCTAAATTGGTGACTTTACCGCCATAGTAGCGGGTGATGGTGTCGATATAGCGCTGCTTGGGTTTGAGTGTATTATCGAGCCACAAATCATTGGCGGTGGTAATGTCGTAGGCGGCGTTCGCTTGGTTAAAGCGGTTGTATAGCGCGGCACTGTTGGCATTTAATATCAGTGGCGCAGGGTAGTGAAAGGTGTTTTGGATTTGCGCTTGCGTGTCGCCTTGCGCGCCTGCATAGAGCATGGCAACGGCGGTCGATAAGCTATAAGGCGAGAAAAACACATTGTCTGTCGTATTGCTGCTATTGATTTCTTTATACATATCGATAGCGAATTGGTTGTTGGCATTGACCACTTGCGCGATGCCCTCAGGGGTGGCAATGCGCTCTTCGGCGCTGTCACGGTCGTCGTTCGGTTGACCCGTCGTCGGCATGGTGGTACAGGCACTCAGCCCAACAATACCGCTGATGACCAGTACGGCAAGGCTCAGTTTTTTTGGGGTAAATAGGCTTGGTTTTTGCTGGATTGAGTCAGAAGTTTTCATAATCATACACACGCTAAGTCATAAAAATATGACTTAAGTATATACAAAGGTTTGGTTTACTACCGTAACGGTATGCTAAAAACGGTATCTGTCCAGCAACATATCGCTCGACAGATACCGTTCATTCGCCTCATTATACCTTTAGCCTGTGTTGCGTAGACCTGCGGCGAGCGCATTGATGCTACGAATCAAGGGGTCTTCCACATTCAGCTCGCCATCGTTAAGGCTGTCGGCGTCTTGCTGGCGGGCGCGTTTGAGCAGCTCGATTTGAATGTAATTAATCGGGTCAAGGTGCGCATCGCGCCATTGCAATGAGCTGGCGAGGCTTTGCTGACTGGATAACAAGGTATCTTGGTCAAGCAAGGTGTTCAGCCCCGACTCAGTCAGCGCGTGCTCCTCTAGCACCTCATTCATAATCGCATCACGCAGCGTGTCATCATCGCACAGCTGACTATAGGCCTTGGCAATGTTCATCTCCGATTTGGTAAATGCCATTTCAATATTGCTGATAAACACACTAAAGAACGGCCAGTTGTCATTCATCTCTTTCATCAGTTCGCCATCCTCAGCGACGCTATGCAGCGCGCTGCCAACGCCATACCACGCGGGCAAGGTAAAGCGCGCGAGTGACCAGCCAAACACCCACGGAATGGCGCGTAAGGTGGTTTTGCTGGGCACGCCTTTTTTGCGGTGCGCGGGGCGTGAGCCGATATTGAGCAAGGATATTTCTTGCACTGGCGTGACTTGCGAATAAAACTGATAAAAGCCATCGGTATGGTCGGTCAGTTGGCGGTAGCGCTGTTCGCCCGCTTCGGCAAGGCGCGCAAATAAGGCTTCGTAATTGGGCAGCGCCTCAGGCTGCATGACAAAGCGGCTAGAGCAGGCTTTGAGCGCACCTGTGATGCCCATCGTCAGCTCAAACACAGCGGTGTCGGTATTGGCATATTTGGCGTACAGCACTTCGCCTTGCTCGGTGATTTTAATCTGACCGTGTAGTGTGCCTGCTGGCTGCGCGGCAATCGCCTTATGCGTCGAGCCGCCGCCACGACTGACTGAGCCGCCGCGACCGTGGAACAGGCGGGTTTTGATGCCGTATTTTTCGGCAATGCCGTTGATGGTTTGCTGCGCGCTGTACAGCTGCCATGCCGAGGTGATGATGCCGCCATCTTTGGACGAGTCCGAATAGCCGAGCATAATCTCTTGCGTATTATCCCCGTGTTGCAGTAGCCCGCGGTATAGCGGATTATCAAGTACGGCAGGCAAGATGGTGTCGATATTTTTTAAATCTTCAATGGTCTCAAACAAAGGCGCAACGGGCAAATCCGCTGACAGTACGCCGTCATCATCAATGGTGCATAAACCCGCAAAGCGCATAAGCAGCAAGACTTCGAGCAGCTGGCTGGCATTGTTGGTCATCGAGATGACATAGCTGCCAAAGGTGTCTTTACCCACAAGTTTACGCAGCTTAGCAATTGAGTTCATTAAGGACAGCTGCTCGCGGGTCTTATCGCTAAGATTGTCGGTATACATCAGCGGCGTGCCTTGATGCGACAGCAGGCGCGTCAGCCATGTTTGCCGTTCCTCTTCGCTCAAACTGTGGTAGTCGGGCAGGTTCGAGGCGCTGGCAAAAATATCGGCAATGACCTCGCCATGATAAGACGACTCTTGGCGAATATCGAGCGCCGCCAAATGAAAGCCGCAGGTTTTAATCAAGCGAATGGTATCGAGCAGCAGACCGTCCGCGTGTGCCTTGTCGTGCGTACTGACGCTCTGGCGAATCAAGCGCAAGTCATCGAGCAGCGCTTCAGGATCGCTGTAGGCATCGCGTTTGGCATCCGTGTCCGCGCCTTTACTTTGAATCAAGCGGTTGGTGGCATTGATCTTGGCAAAGATAAGCGACAGCAAGCGGCGGTACGGCTCATTGCTGTAGTCATCAAGATTGTATTCAAACACCCGCTGCGCTAAGTCGTCATAGCTGTCGATTTTGGCATAAACCGCTTGTGATACCGTGACGATGGTATCGCTATGAATCAGCTGGCGGCGCAGCTGGCGGATTAAGACTTGATAGTGACGCAGCACCGTATCGGCATGCTTTAATACCGCAAGCTCAGTGGTCTCATGGGTCACAAAGGGATTGCCATCTCTATCGCCGCCAATCCACGAACCAAAGCGCAAAAAGGCAGGTACTGGGTTGTCTGTCAGCTCAGGATAAATATCAACGATGGCATTTTTTAAATTGCGATAGACTTTGGGAATGGCGCTAAATAAGCTGGCATTAAAATAATGCAGCCCGTTATTAATCTCGTCATACACCAAGGGTTTGCGGGTCCGCACCTCATCTGACAGCCATAACAAATCAATCGCCTGTGCGGTCTGCGCTTTGGCTTCTTCGTAGGCGTAGCTGCCTTCTTCATAGTTGTTCAGCGCATCGCTATGCGCAAACAGCCCTTGCAGCACATTCATGGTGGTACGCCGACGTGCTTCGGTGGGATGCGCGGTAAAGACAGGCATGTATTTGAGATGCTCGAGCAATTCTTGCATTTGCGCAGGCTCGATATTGCGCTCGCGGCATTCAAGTAGCGTGCGGCGAAACGAGCCTTCCCAACTTTGCTCCAACTGGGTGCGTTGGGCGCGGCGCACTTCACGCAGGTAGTTTTCTTCGCTCAGATTGGCTAAGAAAAAATAAATAGAAAAGCCGCGAATAACGTTTTTTAACGTCTGATTGTCAAGTGAGGCGATAAAATCAAGCAGCTGCTGTTTGTGCGCTTCATCGGGCGTGCGGCGCTGTTGTACAAAGCCTTTACGCAGTTTTTCAATAATCGCCAGCGTCTCGTTGCCAGACTGGCGCGAGATGGCATCCCCCAATAACGAGCCCAACACACTGGTACGTCTACGCAATACATCATTATCTAAAGTCATCCCTAACTTCCCTAACATTGATGGATAAAAAAACACGGCGTAAAGCTTAAACTTTTAGCCTATCGCCTGTGTTGTGATTTACGCCCTTTATTTTTAACACGTTATGACACATTTTAGCGGCAAGAGTTTGCACTCGCCGTATGCTCTTTTATACCACAGCTGTATGACGATACAAGCCATCGCACAAAATCAATGCTGTTATTAGGGATTTTTTGCAGAATTACTGATAAATTGCTCAAAAATACGGCAAAAATTGAGCAGTGAAGGCAAGCAATCCTCAGATACAATGTGTCATTGTTTAAATATCGTATGAGTGCCCAGTATAGTCAGCATTGACTATAGGGCAGCGAGATTTTGCCGTGTATACTCAGGCATATTCATTGAACAAAAATCAAGTTATAAAAAATCAAGGAAGGCGGGATGAATAGAGCGATAGGGGCGAGACCAAGTGTCAATCATGGTGCACTGATAGGCTCGCTACAGGTGATTATGGCGGGCGTGTGTTGGGGCACGCTTGGCATATTCTCAACACAGCTTGGCGCTATGGGTTTTAGCAGCTTTCAAATCACGATACTGCGCATACTGACGGCAGGCGTGTTGCTATTGACCTTGCTGCCGCAGGTTTGGTCAACCCTCAAAACCATGCAGCTCCCCGAATGGATGAATCTGATACTGCAGTCGCTCGTCGGCGTGCTTGGTATGACGCTGTGTTATTTTTTTGCCGTCGCGCATGTTGGCGTCAGTATGGCGGTCGCGCTCTTATACACCGCGCCTATTTTTAGTCTGATTTTTGCCAGAGTTATTTTGGGCGAGGCGGTGTCTATTAAGTCGGCATTATTGGCAATAGTTGCGGTTATGGGCGTGGCGTGCCTGATGCTCGGCGACAAAATCAGTGTTAACCTTGGTATGCTGGTCGGGCTACTCTCTGGGGTGTGCTATTCGTTATTCGGCATTTTGGGCAAAAAAGCGCTCTCCTACCAGCACCCGCCGAATCTGGTACTGTTTAGCTCCGTCACCTTTAGTGCGGCAGTATTATTGTTCCTCCCGCAAACGTACCAGACTTACGGAGCGTTAATTCAGCTGCCGATGTCGGCATGGGCGCTGGCGCTCGGCTTGAGTGTGGTCGGAACGATTGCGCCGTTTTTTTTGTATACCAGTGCGCTAAACAAACTCTCCGCTACCAAAGCCTCTGTATTTACCATCATTGAACCACTCACCGCCATCACGCTGGCAGTCGTGCTGCTTAATCAATCTTTAAAACCGTTACAAACCTTTGGCGTGGTGCTGATTGTGTTTGCGACCTTGGTCAATGCCGTGGGGGCAAAGTCGTAGACGACAGATACGGTCGTACTTGCAGATGTTTACATGCGGTATGACCTAATAGATTTGCGATAGGCAATACCTAACAATAAGTCATTAGAGATAGAAGCTGTTCAAATCAACAAGCACAAAAAAACCCCAAACAATCTAATGCTTGGGGCGAAACTTGTATAAACGTAAAGTTTAAATTCGTTTTAAAATATGGCGCAGCGGACGGGACTCGAACCCGCGACCCCCGGCGTGACAGGCCGGTATTCTAACCAACTGAACTACCGCTGCTTAGGTCGTCTAGCTTTTTTACCACAAGCTAATAAGTGGTGGGTGATGACGGATTCGAACCGCCGACATTCTGCGTGTAAGGCAGACGCTCTACCAACTGAGCTAATCACCCTGAGAACCGTTGAAAAATTGCACTGCAATTTTAGGTTCGCAAGAGAATTTTCTTATTCGAAAATTCTGTATTGCTTCGTTATCATCAGCTGTCACACTCGATGTTAACTTAACCAGCTGGGCTTGTTTTGTTTAGCCCCTTGCTGTGGGTGTGTATTATATAGATTTACATACCCCTGTCAAACACTTTTTGCAGTTATTTTGCCTTTTTTTTAAAATATTTTATAAGGTATTGTTTTTGTAGATAATATTTTTATAAATAAATAGGTATGGATACCAAGGGTGCAAGCGGTCACTCAGCGTTACAGGTTATCGCTGTTGTCTGCGCGGTAAAAGCCTCTATACTAAGGAGGTTTGGGGCAGTATTGGGCTAGGAGAGGGTTATAGCGGCTTTAGAGAATGAGCAGTATCTGGCGTCATGGACGTGGGGCGACTTTGCGGGTCTGGGTCTGCTGCTCCATATCTTGGTGATGGTGGTACTGACGCTGCGTATCGTCAGCATCCAGCGCAATATTGGTGTCGCTATCGCATGGATTGCGGTACTGTATACCTTGCCGCTGGTGGGGCTGATTGCTTATATGTTGGTGGGTGAGCCGACCATCGGACGGCGCTATCGTCAGCGTATGACGCAGGCGCGGCTATTGATGAATGATATGGCGACGCGCGAGCGCTTGGTGTTTGACCAAGGTGAGGAGCTGCTGGACGCAGAATATCGCGGGGTCAGCCGTATCGGCACACGCTGGACAGGGTTTGGCGTGCTTGGCAATCAAGAGATGCGCTTGCTCGCGTCAACAGAGGCGGTGTTTGAATGGTTGATTAAGGACATCAATGCGGCGCACAGTCGGATTTTGATGGAGTTTTATATCATTTATCCCAAAGGTCGGGTGCTCGATGTGTTTGCTGCACTGACGGCGGCGGCAAAGCGCGGGGTCGAGTGCCATATCTTGGTCGATAGTGTGGGCAGTTTTAGCTTTTTAAGCAGTGTGCATCATCAGGCATTAGAGCAAGCAGGGGTATTTGTGCACCAATCCCTGCCCGTGGGTCTGTTTAAGACTTTATTTAAGCGTTCAGATTTGCGCAATCATCGTAAGATGGTGGTGATTGATGAGTCTATCGGCTATACAGGCAGCTTTAACTTGGTTGATCCCAAGTTTTTTAAACAAGAAAAAAACGTCGGTCAGTGGATTGATGTGATGATACGTAGCGTGAGCGATGCGCCTGTCAGTATCGCAACAGCGATGGCGAAAGTGGTGGTGACCGACATCGGCGCGGAGAGCAATGAAAACCTAAGCGCGCTGAATCACCGCATGAACAGCTACACGCGTAAGCTTTATGTGTCGCGCCCGACCATCAATGATATCAGTAGCCGCGTACAGCTGGTCGAGACGGCACAGACGGTCGATGACGCCGCACGGCATCCGCGCTGTATGCCGCAGATGCCTGCCGTACCTGATGTGGTGGCGCAGCTGATTCCCTCTGCCCCGCAAGTGACTGCGCATGTGATATACAACACGCTGGTGACGATTATCCACCGTGCCAATCACCGCATCCGCATCACCACGCCATATTTTGTGCCTGATGAGGCGTTGTCAGGCGCGCTGTGTACGGCGGCAAAGCGCGGAGTCACGGTGACGCTGATTATCCCAGAAAAGGTGGATTCGTTCTTGGTACAGCACGCGTCCCAAGCCTATTATCAAGAGCTGCTGGAGGCGGGCGTTCACATTGCACGCTTTAAAGGTGGGCTGCTGCACACCAAGACAGTGGTGGTGGATGATGATTACGCGCTGTTTGGCACGGTTAATATTGATATGCGCAGCTTTTATTTGAATATGGAAGTCAGTTTGGCCATTTATACGCCAGATATGGTGGCGCAGATTGCCGCGTGTCAGGCATCTTATTTACAAAGTTGTGAGTATTTGCGCCTTGAGACGTGGCGCTATCGTCCACGAACTGAGCGCTTATTGGATGATGTGATTCGCTTGTTTAGCCCGCTGCTGTAATGATTAATTGGATAACACGCTGACAAGCTTTTATTAAATCAAAGACTACTGGCAGTCAAACGGGCCACAAATACGAGGTGATGGGCAGTTATGAACCATGCAGTACAGACCAAGACGCCGTTGGATGAAGTGGCGGCAGACTACTGGCAAGATGTGATTGCCGCACGTCCGATTGCTGGGGGCATGGCCTATGAAGACGAGGTGCGTGCGTGTCAGCTGGACTTGTCGCTTGCCAGTTTGCAGCGCTTGGATCGCTTGCTTTCGCAAGTGCGCCGTGACTGGTTGCGCGCGACTGACAGTAATGAGGTAATGCGGTTGCAACATGCGCCGAGTCGTCATTTGGTGTTGTTCTTGGCATTTTATGCGGGGCGGGTATTGGCGATGACCAGCCGACAGCCGTGGCACTGGTATGGTCAGGCTGCTTTGCAGCAGTATGCGCCCACGCTCACATTGACGCCGACAGATTTTTATCAGCAGATGGCGCTGGTGCATGATGAGTCGCCGTCGGCTCAGGTATTGTTTTTATTAGAGCCGATAGGTCAGCGCTTGTTTGGCTCGATTGACCGACCATTTGTCGCTGCGGCAGGCGGCACGGTGGCAGGCGGGCTGTATCAAGCGGTCAGTGGCTATTTGCAAGCCCATACGGCAGGCGATAGCCTGTCTCCAGCTCCAGCTCCAGCTCCAGCTCCAGCTCCAGCTCCAGCTCCAGCTCCAGCTCCAGCTCCAGCTCCAGCTCCAGCTCCAGCTCCAGCTCCAGCTCCAGCTCCAGCTCCAGCTCCAGCTCCAGCTCCAAAAGTGTTACCAGAACCGCCCATGCCAGCGCCTCAGCCTGAACCTGAGTCTGTTGCGACTGTTGTTGAAACGCCACCAAAACCACAGCCTATCAAGCCCACCCCGCAGCCTTTTATGCAGCTGTTAGATGAGCTTGTAAGTATCGACGTGGCACAAACCGCAGGGATAGAAGACTACCAAAACGCCAGCAAAGTCCTTGACCAGTTTGAGCAGCATATCGCCAAGCAAAACAAACCGCGTGCTGAGGTGCATTTTTCGGACAAGCACATCAGCGCGCGCAAGCAGGCTTTATTGACATTGCAGCAAGCCGCCAACGCAGGACATACAGGCGCACAGCTGCGTCTTGCCATGTATACGCTATTGGGCGAGGGAATAAATGATGATAAGGAAGTGGGCGTCAGCTTAGTCAAACAAGCGGCAGAAAAAGGCGATGTCCGCGCCGAGCGCTTGCTCAGTCATCTGTATTACCAAGGCATTGGCGTGCCGATGAATGCCTTGCAAGGCAAATATTGGCTAGAGAAAGCCGCCAGCAATGGACATCCTGAGGCAAGTGCCTTGATTGCCGAGTGGCAGCAAGCAGAAGCGCTGATGATGAGTAGCAAACAAGAGCAATCGAGCATCCAGCGCTATCAGATGTTATTGGGCATTGTCGCTGTGGTGGCAATACTGCTGATTGTTCTTTTGTAAATTATTCATAAAAAATAACCGTAAAAAAGCCCCCATTGTCAAAGACAGTGGGGGCTTAAATCGCTAACAGGCATCAACCAATCGGGTATCTGTGCCTGTATGTCGCGGAATATAACAACCGAAGTGCCGCCGTAAGATGGTGACCCATGAACCGTGAAGTTCAGGGCGGATGCGTCATTGTATCGGTAGGTTTCCTGATACACCGCAAGGGTGCAGGCATACACATTGACACAATAGGTAGCGCATCCATTTAAAAGATTATCGGCTCAGGGAATAAACATCTACTAGCCAACACTTCAGAATAGACCCATCTTAACCAATGGTTTGTCAGATTGCAAGTCAGATTTGTAGAGCCCATTTTTGGTGCTGTGAGCGGGTTGTTTTCGGCAATTTTCAGATGTGTGTTAAGATAGCAGGCTGACAACACCTCACTATGGCACTATAGACGCTTATTTACTCAAGGAGCGGTAATCTATGACGAGTACAGACACCACCCAAGCAGCGCAAGCTACGAACACAACGAAAAAGACCCCACACGTCCTTATGATATTGGACGGTTTTGGGCATCGTGAAGACACTGAAGACAACGCGATTGCCGCGGCTGATACGCCCAATATGGACCGTATCTATGCGCAGTATCCGCATGGTTTAATCTCAGGTTCGGGTGAAGATGTGGGCTTGCCTGATGGGCAGTTTGGTAACTCAGAGGTCGGGCACATGAACCTTGGCGCAGGTCGCGTGTTGTATCAAGACTCAACCTTGATTTCAAGCCAAATCGCCAGCCGTGAGTTTTATAAAAATGAAGCACTGGTCAATGCCATCAATGCCGCCAATGACAAAGGCGGTGACGTACACATCATGGGTCTGCTCTCAGATGGCGGCGTGCATGCGCATCAAGACCATATTGAAAGCATGTGCCACATGGCGCTGGTGCATGGCGCCAAAAATGTCTTTGTGCATTGCTTTTTGGATGGTCGCGACACCCCGCCAAAATCAGCAGACAAGTACATCAACCGTTTGCGCGAGCATCTTAACCAATTAAACGCGCACTACGATGGGCACACGCAGATTGCCAGCATCATCGGTCGCTATTATGCGATGGATCGTGACAACCGCTGGGACCGCGTACAGCAAGCGTATGAGCTGATGACCGAAGGTAAAAGCGCCCGTGTAGCGACGCGTGCAGATGGCGCGGTACAAGCAGCATACAAGGCGCGTGAGACGGACGAGTTCGTTGCCCCAACCACGGTCATTGAGCACGGTGAGACGCCCATTACTATCAATGACAATGACGCGCTGATTTTTATGAATTTTCGTGCCGACCGCGCGCGTGAGTTGTCGCAAGCCTTTGTCCTGCCTGACCACGAGTTTTCAGGCTTTGCCCGTCATAAGCAGCCAAAGCTTGCCGCCTTTGTCATGATGACCAAATACTCAGACGAGCTGGCGCAAAACGCGCACACCAGTATTGCTTATTTACCCACCTCACTGACCAACACGTTGGGTGAATATCTGCAAAACCAAGGCAAAACCCAGCTGCGTATTGCCGAAACCGAAAAATACGCGCATGTGACCTTTTTCTTTAGTGGTGGCCGCGAAGCAGAATACGACGGCGAGTCGCGTATACTGGTGTCGTCTCCTGATGTGGCGACCTATGACTTGCAGCCTGAGATGAGCGCGCCTGAAGTCACTGATAAGCTGGTAGCGGCGATTGAGTCGGGCAAATATGATGTGTTGGTGGTCAACTATGCCAACGGCGATATGGTTGGGCATACCGGTGTCTTTGATGCGGCGGTTAAGGCAGTCGAAGCGCTAGATGTCTGCGTGGCGCGTATTGAAGAGGCGGTGCGTGCGGCGGGCGGCGAGATGCTGATTACCGCTGACCACGGCAACTGCGAGCAGATGCACGACCACGACAGCGGGCAGGTACACACCCAGCATACCACCGAGCTTGTGCCTTTGATTTATGTCGGCGAGCGTGCGGTCAATGTGCGTGAAGGCGGCAAGCTTAGCGACGTTGCGCCCACTATTTTGTCATTGATGGGGCTACCGATTCCTGAAGAGATGACGGGCGAGAGCTTGCTTCAAAGCGCGTAATGCCATTTTTGCTGGCAAAACGCGTCATGACTGCGCCACTATTGGCAGTCGCGGCTATTTAATAAATGGTTGGCTAAGAAATGGTTAGCGAAAGATTATTGGCGAACAATCTGCCAGCTAAAAAAGGGAGAGGCATCTTTGTCTTTCCCTTTTTTGTGCGCCGATGCGGGTGGCTACGCGTGCGCTTTATCTGTTAGCGTATATTCACACATCGCTTGCAATACAGCTCTAGATTGGTGTGGCGGGTTGATGTTATGCTTTTTTTTATTTACTTATTTTTTGAGTTCAGATATGCATAAAGCCATTTATAAGTTGTTACATGCGTCTGTCGGGCGTGTCCTTGTGCCCAGCCGCTTAACGCAAGCCTGTAGCGTGGGCTTGGTCGGTGCACTGCTGCTGCCCGTGACCGCGTTTGCCGCGCCAGACGCGACCAAAGGCATTGAGCTTATCAGCCTGCAAGGGGATGCGGTGCCTGCAGGCAATGGTTTTGATGATGGCGAGGGCATCAACGAGGACGACTGGATTGATGGCGAGCGCGATATGAGCGCGGTGGACGATGACTTGTCAGAGGACACCTTTGATATCGAGGATTTGCCCATAGAAGAGGCGAGCAACAACCCTGTGGCGCACGTGTCTTTAAACGCGATTTCTCCTGAAACCTTAAAGACCTTTGTTTCCGTCATCGATTTGGTACGCCGCGAGTATGTTGACCCTGTCAATGATGAAGTGCTGTTTAACAATGCCATGAGCGGTATGCTCAGCAAACTTGATGCGCATGCAGAATTTTTGGATGCCGAGGCTTATGAAAACCTACGCGCCTTTACCCAAGGCGATGTCGGCGATGTGGGCATCAGCGCCGCTTATGATGAAAACGCGGGCTACTGGGTGATTACCAAAGTGCTCAGCAATTCTTCTGCCGCCAAGCAAGGCATCAAGACAGGCGACTACCTGCATCAGATTGATGAGCTAAGACTCGATACCGAGCAACAAGACAACGACGTGGCGCAGATGCTCACAGGCATTGCAGGGACGCAAGTGGACGTGGTCACCTCGCGCGCAGGACGGCGCAAGCACACCAGCACGCTACAGCGCAACAACAGCCACCCGCAAACCATCGAAACCAAGCTGGTAGACGGTATGGCAGTGATAAAGCTGCCTGCCTTTCAAAACAACAGCCGCGAAAAGATATTGCAGGGACTTACTCAGCTTGATGCGCCCATATCTGGCGTGGTCATTGACGTGCGTGACAATCCAGGCGGCGTGCTGGATGCGGCGGTACAAGTCGCCAGCCTCTTTATGGAAAATACAGACGTGGTCAAAGTCAAAAGCCGCAAAGAGCCGCTACAGACACTCAGCACCAAAGGCAGTGCGCTCCTAAAACGCCTGCCCGTCGTGGTATTACAAAACCGATATTCAGCCTCGGCAGCAGAAGTCTTGGCCAGCAGCCTACAAACGCAAAAGCGCGCGACCATCGTTGGTGAGGTCAGCTATGGTAAAGGGTCGGTACAGTCGGTGATTCCCCTTGATGATGAGCATGCGGTCAAGCTAACCGTCGCGCATTATCTGACTGCCAAAGGCAAGAGCATTGATGAGGTGGGCGTGACGCCAGACATTGCTTTAATTGATGATGAGCGTACGTGGGAGGACAAGGCTTTGGCTGTACTGCAAGACAAAGCCTATACGCCAGGGATTCGCTTTGTCTCTAAAAATAAAGCGGCAAGTAAAAAATAGCGGCGGTCAAACAAGCGCGGTCGCTATCAATCATCGTAGCGACCGTCATCGATATTGAGCTTTTTCATACGATAGCGTAATGAGCGAAAGGTCGTGCCCAAGAGCTCTGCCGCTTGTGTTTTGTTCCAGTCGGTTTGTTTTAGCGCTGTGATAATCAAGCGCTTTTCTTGTTCTTGCAGATAGGCTTCCAACCCTTTTTGTGGCAGCTCAGTAGTGGACGATGCGGATTCAGACGCTGCATCATCATCGTTATATGACGCCTCGCTCGCAGGCGCGTGCAAAGGCGGGTGGGCCAAAGACGAGATGGCTGACGGGTATGGCTGGCTGTTGGTACGATAGGGGTGCAAATTTACGGCAGCGGACACCGCATGTTTGCCTGTGACTGCAAGGACAGGCTCTTCAAATGGTACGCTGCGGGCAGTCTCGGTCGCTTCGGTGGCTTCTGTCATATCCGCTGTATTATTGCGTTCAGGCGCTACAGGCGTTGACAGACCCAAATGCGAAACGTCAATCTCTGAATCTTCTGCCAGTGTGATGGCGCGCTCCAAGATATTGCGCAGCTCACGCACATTGCCTGCAAACTCATGCTGGCGCAAACGTTGGTAGGCGGCGGGCGTGAGGGTAAAGAGACTCTCTAATTGCCATTCTTTGGCAATCAGCGCCAAAAAATGTTGCGCAAGGGCGGGAATGTCCTCTTGCCTTGCATGTAGGGCGGGCAAAGACAGCTCAATAACGTTGATGCGATAATACAAATCTTGTCGAAACGCGCCCACCTGTACCAGCTGCGCTAAGTCTTTGTGCGTGGCCGACAAGATGCGAATATCGACCGCGACTTCTTTGGTGTCCCCGATAGCGCGTACGCTTTTTTCTTGAATGGCGCGCAGGAGCTTGACTTGCATGGCAAGCGGCAAATCCGCCACCTCATCCAAAAACAGCGTGCCACCGTTCGCCTGCTGAAACAGTCCTTGCTTGTCCGTCACCGCACCAGTAAAGCTGCCTTTTTTATGCCCAAAAAACTCCGACTCCATGAGCTCGGAGGGAATCGCGCCGCAGTTGACAGGCACAAAACTGTGCTCGCGGCGAGGGCTTAAATCGTGTATCAAACGCGCCACCACCTCTTTACCCGTGCCGGATGCTCCAGATAAAAACACGGGCGCTTGCGAGCGCGCCAGCTTTAAGATGGTTGTTTTTAGCTGCACCATAACCGCAGACTGTCCGATTAAGCGCTCATCGAGCAGCACCTGTTCGGGGGTGCGGGTATTGGGGGCAGTTTCAGCGGTTGCTTGCGCCGCCACCTTCAGCGCATTTTCGACCAATTGTCGCAAGCGAGGCAGCTCAAGGGGTTTATTGACAAAATCAAAAGCGCCAAGCTTAAGCGCCTCAATCGCCAAGTCCATGCTTCCATGCGCGGTAATCACCGCAACAGGGGTACGGCTGCCGCTGATTTGTTGCACCAGCTCCAGTCCCGAGCCATCAGGCAGCTTTAAATCGGTCAAGCAAAAGTCATAGCTTTTGTCTTCTAAATACTCGCGCGCTTGGGTTAGGGTATAGGCGACATCACTTTTGATGCCCATTTTGGTCAGTGTGATTTGCATCAAACGGCACAAATCCACCTCATCATCAACCACCAATGCTGTTGCTGTCATAATCACCCCATAGTGCCCATCACGATGACACCCGCCTGCGTGCAGATGTCATGTGTATTGCGGTTTGTCGTTTATTGTTGTTGTCACCTTTAGCATAGCAGACGTAGCGGCGGCTGCAACTGCGCTGTGATAGGCAGTATGTGCTAGGTGTGAATGTCTACTTGATAGCCTGCCGTCGGTATCAACAGGCGAAAGCAGGTTTTTTCATGCTCTGTCACGTACAGCAGGCGCGCGTGATTGGCTTCACAAAAGGCTTGCGACAAATACAGTCCCAGTCCTGTGCCTGCTTTATCGGTGGTAAAAAAAGGATGAAAAAGCTGCTCAACGTCTTGAGGGCGTATGCCCGCGCCGTCATCTAGGATGTCGATTATAACATCGTTCTGCTGGCAATAGGTTTCGATTTCCACACACGCATGAGGGTGGGCATAGCTGCTGTAGCGCAGCCCATTGTTAATCAAATTAATCAATACTTGCTCAAGCTGATGGGTATCAAACTGTATGCTGGGGCACAGTTTGCAGCGCAAAAACACATCATGCC
Source organism: Psychrobacter aestuarii (assembly GCF_904846035.1). Taxonomy (GTDB): domain Bacteria; phylum Pseudomonadota; class Gammaproteobacteria; order Pseudomonadales; family Moraxellaceae; genus Psychrobacter; species Psychrobacter aestuarii. Next base: position 644,562 of record NZ_CAJGYT010000001.1, on the reverse strand, counting down.
CTGTAAAATAATTTTTTAAAAATTCAGGCAGCCACAAGGACAAATCAATACGCTGCTGCTTGGGCGGCTGCTGTTTGGAGAGCTTTAACACATCCTCGATGATGCGGTTGACGCGCTTGGTTTGACCAAAAATCATCTCATACAGCTCAAAGTTAGCCGCCATCGCCATGCCCATAGGCGTCTCGGTCTCCTCAAGCTCAGTCACATCTTCCATCAATAGCTGGCTGGCTTGTGAAATGGCGGCGAGTGGGTTACGAATCTCATGCGCGATACTGGCGGTCAGCTGCCCAAGGGCGGCAAGCTTGAGCTGCTGCGCTTGGGCCTGCTCGCGGCGCAAGTCCTCAAGCAGTATCAGCTGGCTGCGGTCTTTGAGCGGGATGACTTGCACCCGTATCTTGCTGGCAGCCGTCTCTTGAATGCTATAAGGAGGCTCGTACACAAAGGCGCGCGACTGCCCGTACGGCACCGCTGAAAACCCTTGATATAACGTGTCGTGCTGCTCTTGCAATTGCGCTTGAAACGCCGCTAAGGGGTCAAGATTGTCTGTAATGACTTTTTTTTGATACCAGCGGCGCTCATTTGTGGGCGCATCCTGTGGCATATCTTCGTGATGGTCGCTGATGCCCAAGAGCTGATAGGCGGCGGTATTGGCCATCACCACGCGGCCACACTCTAGCACCATCACCCCGTTTAGCATCTGGCTGATGACTTCTTGGTTGATTGTATTTAGGCGCTCCACCTCTTCTGCGTGCTGTAGCGCCATACGCTCGACGTGTACCAAGCGCTGAGAGACCGACCAGCTTAAAAACCCGACCGCCAAAAAACTTGCCGACATGAGTAGCGCATCGCCCAAATTGGTCAGGCTCATACTGTTGGCAATCGCATAAAAAAACTGCTGATAAATGACCAAAATAATGGCGAGCAGCGTGATAATCAGCGCTTGCGTGCCGTGCAGCAGCATAAAACTTGCCGCCACCACCACCATATACAGCATGGTCAGCTGCAAATCGGGCGCGCCATTGGTATACAGCAGTAGGCTTAGAATAATCACATCCAGCCCAAGCCCAAATGCCAACTGGTGCCATGGCCGCTTGGTGACCACCAAAAACAGCGCAAATAAAATGACACTGAGCAATACATAAAACAGCAATGCAGCCTGCTGCAATAGCGTGACCAGCAAAAAGTTACTGTCCGCTTTGACAGAGACGTAGCCCATCATCACAAAAAACAGGCTGACCGCCACGCGATAGCTGCTATAAATCAGTCCCAGCTTTCTGAGCTGGGGTCGAGGCAGGGTGTCGGCGCGCTGTAAGTAGCCTAAGATGGCATCGTTGATGGGGGAGGTGGCCGATTTCATCAAAGCGTCATCCTATTGGGGTGAGTGCTCATAAGGCATTGTGATTATGGCTGAATGAGTCCGTGACGAATGGCCATATGCGTGAGTTTTACATCGCTATCGACGCCCACTTTTTCATAAATACGGTAGCGATAGGTATTGATGGTTTTTACACTGACAAACAGTTGGTCTGCGATTTGCTGCGGACTTTGGCAGTTGACCACCATCATCGCCACCTGTTTTTCGCGGTCGCTTAACAGATCAAAAGGCGAGCCTGCATTGTCTGAGAGCAGTACCTCAGCGAGCTGTTCGGCGACATCTTGACTAAAATAACGCCCGCCTTGATACAGCTTTTTAATCGCACGTATCATCTCATCAAGTGGCGTGCCCTTAGTGATATAGCCGTTTGCCCCTGCCTTTAGCAGCATCGATGGGTAGGGCTGGCTTGCCATACTGCTGACCGCTAAAATTTTAATACCCATATCCAATTGCACCAAGCGCTTGGTCGCCTCAAGCCCGCCAATATTGGGCATATTGACATCCAGCAGTACCACATCGGGGCTCAACTGCTTGGCAAGTTTGATGGCCATATCGCCACTGTCTGCCTCACCGACCACCTCGATATCATCACTGTCTGCCAGCATTCGGCTGATACCCATACGTACCAAATCGTGGTCATCAACCACCAACACTCGAATCATAATCTCACTCTTCATCACTGTTCAATGACAGCAGCATCCGCCACCGACCATATCATTAGTGTAACGCAGTTACGGGGAAGATGGGGACTTATTGATACACGCTTTTATGACCATATTTGGATAAATCATTGAAAAAAAGCCGCTTATTTTGCGTCAATATGCTGCAAAAGGTGTTTGAATATTATATATTGCTATAGTGTTAAGCAAGATTGTCCAAAACATAAGGGAATGTAATAAAGTTTGAACAAGGATGAAAAAACTCTATGATAACCGCTTCGTACACTAAACTTAAATACAAACCATGATACACTAAAAGTACAAAAACCTTGTACGACTACCTACAAAGCACTTAAAATCGCAACGTAATCACCTCATCGCGACAATATGTACCTTGTTGCCGCGGAAATATGAGCGGGGGAAGCATGAAATATCTACCATTAACGAAGCAGCAACTGTTTGCTGCTATGATGTCCTTGAGCCTAGGCAGCCTTGCACAGGCGGGACTTACTATTAATGGCGCAGACAGCAGCGCACGTATCGGTTGGGGCGGCGCGAACGGTCTGTCAGAAGCACGTAACATTATGTACAGCAGCAGTGGCAGCTCAAGCATTCGCTCAGTAGATTCTGGTTATGGCACCACCAACATCACCAATACCAACAGCGCCAATACATACAAAACCACTTACCGTGGCAGTTTTGGCAGCAGCAATATGATTCCTATCAGTGCCGATTCGCGTAGCGTAGCGGTGATTGATGCCGAAACAGGCGAAGCGCTTTACGAAAAAAGTGCTGATGTGGCGCGTCCTATCGCCAGTATCAGTAAGCTGATGACCGCGATGGTCGTCCTAGACGCCAACCTTGATATGCGTGAAGAGATTACGCTTGACCCCGAAGACTTTGTAGGTCCAAAACGTGCCAGCTCAAATCTCAAATCAGGCGACCGCATGAACCGTGCTGAGCTTTTGCTGATGGCACTTATGAAATCAGAAAACCCAGCCGCTAAGAGCCTATCGCGCAATTATCCAGGCGGTTACAATGCCTTTATCCGTGATATGAACCGCAAAGCGCAATCGCTTGGCATGACCAGCGCTTTCTTTGGTGACCCAACAGGCTTAGATAAGCGCAATGTCGCCTCACCAAATGACCTTGTCAAAATGGTACGCGCTGCGGGCAACTATGACGTGATTCGCCGTTTTTCGACCACCAAAAGCTATGACTTTTATGTGTCAAACTACTCAAGCGGCAACCGCGTGTACAAAGCCAACAACACCAGCAGCCTAGTACGCTCAGGCGATTACCCAATTGGCTTGTCAAAAACAGGCTTTATTAACGAAGCAGGTCGCTGCGTGGTGATGGAAACCCGCGTCAACAACCGCCCTGCCATCATTGTTATCCTAGGTGCGAACAGCTCAGCCACCCGCTGGGGCGATGCCAAAAATATCCTAACCAGTTTGGCGACGCGCCGTACGGTATAAGTCAGTGTAAGCTTTAAAAAAAGACTGTTATTGCCATAACGGTCTTTTTTATTGCCGCGCTTTATTGCCATTAACCATAAAAGAATCTTGCTATGACCCAGCCGCATCCACCAGCAGCCCCAATGCTGTATCTATTGACCAACGATGACCCGCTTGATGTGTTGCTGCAAAAGCTTAAAGCCGCCTTTGCTACGCAGGTGGTCGGTCTGTTACAAATACGCCGCAAACAAGTCTTGGCGCAGGCTGATGGGCAAGCACAGCTGTACGCTGAAGCCAAAGCAATGGTTGCCCTTGCTAAGCAGTATAATGTCCCTGTGGTCATGAACGATGATATGGACTTGGCAAAACAGCTGGGCGTCGGTGTGCATCTTGGACAGCAAGACGGCAGTGTCCGTGAGGCAAAAGCCCAGCTGGCAAAAGGGCAAATCATTGGTCGCACCTGTCATGGCGACGCGGACTTGGTAAAAGACGCGCAAGCGGCGGGCGCAGATTATGCGGCGATGGGTGCGATTTTTGCCTCAACGACCAAGCCGAATGCGGCGACCATCAGTAGAGAAGCGCTCGCGGATGGCTGCGCAACAGGCATGCCGATTTGTGTGATTGGTGGCTTGACCCCGCATAACGTATCGTCGCTTACAGGTCTGCCGATACGTTATGTGGCGGTGGTCGGCGATGTCATGGATTTGCCCGCTGACAAGATTGCTGCGCGCTGCGCAGAATGGCAAAGCGCTTTAGCAAAGCTGGGTGCCAAGTCGTAGTAGCATAGTGCCCAGCACAAAAAAAGCGCCTCATGGATAGGCGCTTATTATTAAATATATGGATAGGCGTTTATTCAGCGTGCTGCATGCACAGGGTTGCATAAGGGACGGCTTCTAGGCGCTGCGGCTCAATGGCTTCACCGCACACTTCGCATTCGCCATAGGTGCCATTTTCGATACGGCTCAAGGCATTGTCCACATACACCAGATTTTGCTGCGCTTCTGCTTGCAGGTTTTTACGCATGTCGTTTTGGCGATAGGAGATGGCTTGGTCTTCCCAATGTTCGTTTAAGTCGTCTTGCGGGTTTTGAATATGGTCTTCGATGGCGTCGATACGCGTGCGGTATTCTTCTTTGAGTGCCAATAGGCGCTGGCGGGCATCATTATTGTTATCGGTCATTGTCTTATCCTTTAATATTAAGCAATTTTTTATCAATCGTTGTTGTGACTGTCTATAGTAAAAGTATAGGGCAGCGGTTGCCACCACGAAATGTTACAACGCGCAAGTGACACCGTCTGGGCGGTAAATGGCGATATTTTTACCGCAAAATCTATGGCTGTGCTACACTCACGCGCGACTGTGTATCGGGCATCACTATCGCCTGTGCCGCCAATTTTTTATTCTATCGATGTCTATAATAGGAGTGAGTCATGAATTTTTTGCGTATGAGTGAGCTTTCGCTAAACAACAAAGTGGTACTGATTCGTGAAGATTTGAATGTGCCTATCAAAAACGGGCAGGTGACCAGTGCTGCACGCTTGCAGGCAAGTTTGCCCACCATTCGCTTGGCGCTCGAAAAAGGCGCGGCGGTCATTGTCTGCTCGCATTTGGGTCGCCCCACCGAAGGCGAGTTTGAAGAAAAGTATTCGCTCGCCCCTGTCGCTGATTATCTGAATGACGCACTGGCGACAGAGCTAAAGAGCCCAGTTACCTTAAGCCGCGACTATCTGACCGAAGGCGTACAGATTGCCGCAGGCGAGCTGGTATTGCTCGAAAACGTGCGCTTTAATGCAGGCGAGAAGAAAAACGACGCGACCCTTGCCAAAAAATACGCTGACCTATGCGATGTGTTCGTGATGGATGCCTTTGGTACGGCGCATCGCGCGCAAGCCTCGACAGAAGGCGTGACCCGCATCATGCGTGAAGAAGGCAAGAGCGCTTGTGCAGGCTTGCTGCTTGCCGCCGAGCTGGACGCGCTAAGCCGTGCGCTTGAAACGCCAGCCCAGCCCATGCTCGCCATCGTGGGCGGCTCAAAAGTGTCAACCAAGCTTGAAGTGCTGCACAGTCTGGCTGAAGTGTGCAAGCAAATCATCGTCGGCGGCGGCATTGCCAATACTTTCTTGGCGGCCAAAGGGCACAGCGTGGGCGCGTCTTTGTATGAGCCTGACTTGATTGACAGCGCGCGCGAGATTATGACCAAAACCGACATCTTATTGCCTGAATATGTGGTGGTCGCGGATAAGAGTGAGATTGATTTTTCAGACTTTACGCACTCCTTGCAAGACGCGACGGCGACCATCAAAGCGGTCGATGCCATCGGTGACAATGATATGATTTTGGATATCGCACCAAAGAGCGCCGCGGTATTGGCCGATGCCATCTGCCACGCCAAAACCATTCTTTGGAACGGTCCTGTCGGTGTGTTTGAGGTGGATGCCTTTGGTGCAGGTACTGAGATTTTGGCACAAGCGGTCAAAGAAAGCGCAGGCTTTTCCATCGCAGGTGGCGGTGATACGCTCGCGGCGATTGACAAGTACAATGTCGCCGATGACGTCAGCTACATGTCAACGGGTGGCGGCGCGTTCTTAGAGTTTGTCGAAGGCAAGGTATTACCCGCCGTTGCTGCACTACAAGTATAAACTCGGTAACACGATACGTACAGCAAGTGACAATTAACTGCGATAGGCTATAAGCACGTTGTCAGTCGCTTTGCGCCATTTATAGGAGCGCAGCGCTATTTAGCCCATATCAGTATGCGTCATAGTATCAACATTATGAAGCCATACTAATAAGATGAATAGCCATACTGACAATAGCAATGATTTTTACGCAGGTATGAAATTTTATACTAAAAATTATTATTGCATGTCTGATTTACTGGCTATAAAATAGCGCCAGCATGCAGAGGGCATGCATTATTTACACGAGGTTGACTATGTTAAAACGTCATTTGTTACTTGCTAGCGTACTTGCTGGTACTTTTGCAGTTACGGCTTGTAGCCAACAAACTGAAGAGCAAGCGGATGCAGGCAACACTGAAGCAGCTGCAGAATCTGCAGCTGATGACGCTGCTGCAAACACCCAAGCTGCTGCTGCTGATGCAGAAGCTGCAGCTCAAAACGCTGGCGCAGAAGTTGCTGACAGTGCAGAGACTGCAGGCGCAGTTGCTGCGGGTGCTGCTGAAAACGCTGGTGACGCAATCGCAGAAGGCGCTAACAATGCAGTAGAAAACACTGCTGAAGCCGTTGCTGATGGCGCAAACAACGTTGCTGAAGGCGCGAACGATGTCGCTGCTGACGCTGAAGCGAAAGACAAAGTTTCTGAAGAGCAAAACTACTAATCGTTTTTATAAACGCTTAGCGACATGCCATATAAGTACATTGCTGTTTATTTGATGGTCAATGTATAGCGCATTTGCTTCTTATTAGTCCTCATTGTGACGAAAGCCTTAGTTATTGCTAAGGCTTTTTTTGTGTCTGAGGATTTTGCATACAGATTGGCATAAATAATGGCGTAAAGCTGCGAGAGCGCGATGATTTTTGTTATAATCTGCGCCTGATGGTGATGCGTGCGGTTATCTGCTGTCATCATGACTTTTTTATACCCAACCAGAGAGCGATTTATGGCTTTAATCTCCTTGCGTCAATTGTTAGACCACGCGGCTGAACACAACTATGGCGTTCCTGCTTTTAACGTCAACAACCTAGAGCAAATGCGTGCCATCATGATGGCGGCGGATGCTTGTGACTCACCTGTTATAGTACAGGCGAGTGCGGGCGCGCGTAACTATGCAGGCTCAGCGTTTTTGCGTCATCTGATTATTGCCGCGATTGAAGAATGGCCACATATTCCTGTGGTAATGCACCAAGACCACGGCACATCGCCTGCCGTTTGTCAGCGTTCAATCCAGCTGGGCTTTTCATCAGTGATGATGGACGGCTCACTCGGTACCGACGGCAAAACGCCAATGGACTACGACTACAATGCTGACGTGACCCGAGAAGTGGTCAAAATGGCGCATGCGTGTGGCGTGTCTGTTGAAGGCGAAATCGGTTGCCTAGGCAGCTTAGAGACGGGCATGGCGGGCGAAGAAGACGGCATCGGTGCAGAAGGCGTACTCGACCACACCCAGCTATTGACCAGCGCGGATGAAGCGGAGCAGTTCGTAAATGACACCAACGTCGATGCCCTTGCTATCGCCATCGGTACCAGCCACGGCGCGTACAAGTTCACCCGTCCACCGACAGGGGACATCCTATCTATCGAGCGCGTCAAAGAAATCCATGCACGTATCCCGAACACGCATTTGGTCATGCACGGCTCATCATCCGTGCCGCAAGAATGGCTAAAAGTGATTAACGAGTTTGGCGGTGAGATTGGCGAAACGTACGGCGTACCGGTTGAGCAAATCGTTGAGGCCATCAAGCACGGCGTGCGTAAAGTCAATATCGACACTGATCTGCGTTTGGCATCGACGGGCGCGATTCGTCAGTACTTGGCGCACAACCCAAGCGAATTTGACCCACGCAAATACTTCAAAGCCTCAATGCAAGCGATGGCAGATATCTGCACCAACCGCTTTGAAGCCTTTGGTTCAGCAGGTCAAGCCAGCAAAATCCGTCCAATCAGCCTAGAAGGCATGGTCGCATTTTACGAGTAAGCTTGGCGATATAGCGCAAATCGCCGTCATGTATTCATGGCGGCAGTCAAAGAACAGCCACCAATAGAGAATAGAGGAGCAGGCGATGATTGGACTGATTTGTGGGCAAGTGGTACACCTAAGTGCCCCCAGCGCCTGTGTCTTGACCAGCTCAGGGGTCGGCTATGATATCGAACTGCCGCTGCCATCATTTTGTCAGCTGCAATTAGAGCACGATGCGCGTATCTGGACACACCACCATGTGCGCGAAGATGCCCAGCTGCTCTATGGCTTTATGAGTCGCAGTGAGCGTGATGTGTTCCGCCAGCTGATTAAAATCAACGGCGTGGGCGCAAAAATGGCACTCGCGATGCTCTCAGCGATGTCGGCGGCAGAGCTAAAAGCGCAGGTCGAGCAAGGCTCGGAAGCTGCGCTGACGCGTATTCCAGGTATTGGTAAAAAGACGGCACAGCGCTTACTCATTGAGCTCAAAGACAAGCTTAAGAATATTGAAGTGGCGGGCAATGCAGGTATGCCTGAGTATACCGAGCACGCCATCAGCAGTGATAGCAGCATCAATGCAGAGGTTGAAGGCGCGCTGATTAGCCTTGGTTATAAGGAAAAAGAAGCGCAGCAAGCGATTAAAGCGGCGCGTGGTCAGTCAGATGACTTTGATGACACGCAAAGCTTGCTCAAAGCGACCCTACGGCAGCTGTCGAGCTTTTAATCAGGTGCTTTATCAAAGCTGGTTACTGTAAAGTAGCCAGCTTTTTTTATTGTTCGCTATAATGTTTTATATGTTATGACTAATAAAGCAGCTTAAAGGCTATATAGAACTGAATGATAATTAAATGTTAATGTTGAAAAAATATGAAGTCAATGAAGCAAAAAGAGCTTTTAAGCTTGCGGGAGAAAATAGCAGTCGACTACCAGCCCATTAAGGTAGCAGAATTGTCCATGCGTTTTTTATTACAATATTCCGCTGAGATACCCTACTGTATGCAGAGCGATCTACACAGCTTGATTGCGATGGATATTGGTGCTGAGTTTGTATTGTCACAAGAAACGTGCTTAAAAATTATTGATGATTTATTAGCTCAGTTAGTTTCTTATAATATTGAATAACTATATTGTACAGATAGATTTCTTTTCACTGTACACTCAGTATTACCTCCACGCCCTTCAAATTCCAGTACACCATATAACACGACATTCATTGTCGCTTATTTTTAATACCTGTTGCAATGCTGTGCCTTTTTGCATGACTTTGTACGCGGCATTGGGTATGCTGTCTATTGCTGATAGCAGCGCTGATGATAACCCAAGATGATGTAGATACTATGATGCAAGACCGCCTGATCAATCCCAACGAAACCGCCACCGATGCCCCTGACAGCAATATTCGTCCTGCGTTACTGGCTGAATATATCGGTCAGCCCGTGGTGCGTGAGCAGATGGAGGTCTTTGTTGGTGCGGCGCGCGCTCGTGATGAAGCGCTTGACCATACGCTGATATTTGGACCGCCTGGGCTGGGTAAGACCACGCTTGCCAATATCATTGCGCGCGAGATGGGCGGCAATCTGCGCTCAACCTCAGGTCCTGTGCTGGAGCGTGCGGGCGATTTGGCGGCGATGCTGACCAATCTTGAAGCAGGTGATGTGTTGTTTATCGATGAGATTCACCGCTTAAGCCCTGTGATTGAGGAAATTCTGTATCCTGCGATGGAGGATTTTCAGCTTGATATTATGATAGGTGAAGGTCCTGCGGCGCGCTCGATTAAGCTCGACTTGCCACCTTTTACCTTGGTGGCGGCGACCACGCGTGCGGGACTGTTGACCTCACCACTACGTGATCGTTTTGGTATCGTACAGCGCCTTGAGTTTTATAGCGTGGCGGATTTGACCACGATTGTCCGCCGTGCCGCGCGTCTGATGGGAGTGTCCATGAGTGAAGAGGGCGCGGTGGAGATTGCCCGCCGTGCGCGCGGGACACCACGTATCGCCAACCGCCTGTTGCGCCGTGTGCGTGACTATGCTGAGGTCAAAAGTGATGGTCACGTGACGGGTGAGATTGCCAGCAGTGCGCTCGATATGCTCGCGGTCGATAGACGCGGACTCGATCATTTAGACAGACGCTATATTGAGATTTTGCATGAGCGCTTTGATGGCGGTCCTGCGGGTGTGGAAGCGGTTGCCGCTGCGATGGCAGAGGACAGAGGCACGCTAGAGGACGTCATTGAGCCGTATTTGATTCAACAAGGTTATGTGCTGCGTACCGCACGTGGTCGGGTGTTGACGCAAATGGCGATTGACCAAATCTGATGGTTTTTAAATAAGATAATTTTTTAAAAACAGTTATGAAATGAAAAAAAGGCTTACCATTTGGGGTAAGCCTTTTTTTGTCTAAGCATTGCAGTTTTTTAATTTTATTTATGGCAGCAGGCGAATGACCACCACGATGACGGCAAGCATGTAAAAGATGAGTGATACCCAGCCGTCAATCTGTATGGCGGCAGCGATGGCGATGGCAAAGACAGCGAGCGCCAGCCAATCATTACGGCGCGTGTTGAGCATATCGGCGCGTATTTGCTGGATTTCCCTTATCTGTTGGTCTTGGCGAGCGCCTTGAGCCGCGAGGCTTTGCACGCTTTTATCGAGCAATTTGGGCAGCTCGGCGCCAGAGAGTAGCAGCTCAGGCAGTTGGGCACGCAGTTGTTTGAGCTTGCGTTTGGGGTCGAGTTGGGTTTGTACCCAATCGTTAATAATGGGCTTGGCAAGTGACCAAATATCAAGCGCGGGGTAGAGGTCGCGCCCGAGTCCCTCGACGTGTACCAACGTCTTGAGCAGTAGCATCAGCTGCGGCGGTATGGTCATGTGATGTTTGCGCGCAATGTCGAGTATCTGCACGAGCACACCCGCAAAATCAATCTCATTAATCGGCTTGTTGAGCATCGGTCCGATACTGCGCTGCATATCGCGCTGCAAGGCGTGCTTGTCCGCGCTGGGCGGTATCCAGCCTGCGCGACTGACGATGGTCACCAGCGCTTCGAAGTTATTATTCATCACTGAGAGCAGCAAACGCGCCACCAGCATTTGGTCATCAGGCGACAGTGAGCCCATAATCGCGCAGTCCAGCCCAATATAGCGCGGCGGGTGCGGCAGGGGTGCAGCAGTACCTGCGCTCAGCTCAGCAAGCGGCGGTGTCTCAACAAACACATTGCCAGGATGCATGTCGGCATGAAAAAAGTTGTCACGGAACACTTGGGTAAAAAAGATGGTCAGTCCTTTTTCCGCCAGCGTGGCGCGGTCGTAACCAAGCTGGTCAAAAACGTGCGTCTGCGAGATGGGCACGCCTTGGATGCGCTCCATGACCATGACGTTCTTGGCACTCAGATACACCTCAGGCACGTACATCAGCGGAGAGCCTAAAAAGTTATTGCGCATCTGCGTGGTGTTGTCCGCCTCGATGGTCAAGTCCAGCTCATTGAGCATCACTTGGCGGTAGTCTTCGACAATAGTGATGATGTGTACCGCCCGCGCCGCTTCAATACGCGCCGATGCCCAATCAGCAACGCCGCGCAGCAGCTCAAAGTCGCGCACGATGGTCGCGCGAATCTCAGGGCGCACTACCTTGACCACCACTTCATGTCCGTCTGGCAGCGCCGCAGTATGCACCTGCGCGATAGAAGCTGCGGCAAGGGGCTTGCTATCAAAGCGGGCAAACAAGGTATCCAGCGGCTGCCCCAAGCCTGTACGCGGCTTGACGATTTGTGCGATAGCAATATCAGGGCTAAAGGGCTTGACCTTGTCTTGTAGCTTAATGAGCTGCTCGATAATCTCGGGCGGCACAAGATCACGGCGCGTGGAGAGCAGCTGACCCAATTTTAAAAACAGCGTACCCATGTCCTCAAGCGCGTACTTGATGGCATCCTGCTGATGCTTTTTGCCCCACGCAGCAGGGTGCAAGCGAATCAGCCGCGCAATAGGCGCAAGCTGCGGCATGTCTTCGAGCGGTAAATGGGTGTCGATGCGGTAGGTCGCGGCAATGCGCCACAGCTCGCGCAGGCGCTTTTGATGGGATAGGAGCATGGTCGGTCGTCATATTGCCAAAAAACACGCATTATCATAGCATGAACCCAGCCAAAATGACCGCTACTGCGGGCAAGCGTTTTTAACGCATAAAAAACCCAGCGACAGACATTACCATCGCTGGGCATTAATATCTTTAAAGCTTAAGAGCATTGAAAGATGTATAGTGATTTAACACGCCTTTTAAAATAGCCTAAGCAATATAGACGCTGTCAACCAAACCTAGGGTGTGTCATCATTTAGATAGCGAGGCTTAAAGTGAGATAAATCGCAGTCAAACAAGGAAAAAATGGCAGAGAATATAGATATATTCACAAGATTTTTGACGCTGTTTGACAAGATTTAGCCAGTTTAAGACCGCTAAATGACTTCATGTGCTAATTGATGACGCACCCTACATCCGTTACGCTTTAAAGCCGCGGTGTACAGCAACGATGCCTGCGGTTAGGTTGTTAAAGCTACAGTTTTCAAAGCCTGCTTGCTGCATCATTTGTTTCAGCGTTTGTTGGTCAGGGTGCATACGAATCGACTCCGCCAAGTACTGATAGCTCTCAGAATCATTGGCAACGATTTTGCCCATCAATGGCAGCGCAGTGAATGAGTATAAGTCATAGGCTTTTGATAATGGCTCAAAGATAGGCTTTGAGAATTCCAAAATCAGCAAGCGTCCGCCTGGCTTCAATACGCGGTACATAGCGCGCAGTGCCGCGTCTTTGTCGGTCACGTTACGCAGACCAAAGCTGATGGTCACCAAGTCAAAGCTGTTGTCTTCAAACGGCGCAAGCGTTTCGGCATTGGCAAGGACGAAGTCCACATTGTTGCAGCCCGCGTTAATCAGGCGCTCACGACCAACTTCAAGCATTGCTGCGTTGATGTCAGAGAGCACGACGTGACCTGTACGACCGACTTCACGGCTGAATACTTTTGCCAAATCGCCCGTGCCGCCTGCGATATCAAGCACGTGTTGACCTTTACGCACGCCAGATAGGCTGATGGCGTAGCGCTTCCACAGACGATGGATACCGAATGACATCAAGTCATTCATGATGTCGTATTTTTTGGCGACTGAGGTAAAGACGTCTGCCACACGCGCTTGTTTTTCAGACTTTTTAACCGTTTGATAGCCAAAATGCGTGTCTTCTAAACCGTCGGTGTCTGGCGTGTGTGGGTTGTTGATGTCGTCGCGTGGGTGAAAGGTAGTTTGGCTATTGATGGTTGGGCTTTCGCTCGGTGCGGCAAGGGGTTGCTGCTGACCTTGTGGCGCGCCCGCTGGCAAGTCGGTCACATCAGTAAAAGTCTCGTCTTCTTTTGTTGACGGGTTTGCTGCCTTGTCTGCTGGCGCAACAGGCGCGTCCGCTTTTGGTGCGCCTTTGGTTTTCTCATTTAAGGCTTTTTGCGCGTCTAGGCTGTCTTGCACCAGCTTGTCTTGTACGTTGTCGGTGGTGTCGGTCGTTGTTTTTGTTGAGTTGCTCATTGTCTTATCCGTTTTTTTAGTGGGTCAGTAGGGCGGTGCGCGTACTGACAGGGTTTAACTGCTGAATCATACGGTCGTTCGCGCCCGCGCTGACGGTGGTCTTTTGTCGTGCTGATTGTTATAAGCCAAACGCGCTTTTGCTGTCGGTCGCTTGCGGCTGATGTACACGCTCAATCAACGCCAGTTCACGCTCACAAAATGGGTCGATAAACGTGCCCACGCTCTTTAGCGGCTTCATCGCCTCAAAACCTGCTTCGATAAAGTCGTATAAAGGCTGATAGTTGCGGCGATAGGCGGTGCTTTTGGCTAAGGCAAATGCCTTTCTTAGCATAAACGAGTTTAAATCTTTATCGGTGCGGTAGCAGACTTCTTTTAGGTTGCGAATTTGTGTACGGCGCTTGTCCGCTTCATCGACGGCGCGATAGGCGGCGAGCATGTTGTCATCATTGACAGGCAAGTCTTCTTTTAACAGCCATTCTGCCAAGTGCATGTCCAGCTCAATGGCGAGGATGGACGCTTGAATGGCAAGGCTGCCTGCTTCTAATGCCGACTCTTTAGCCAGTTTTTCGATTTTTTTGGTCTTTGGCAAGATGCGCTCAAGCTGTTTGGCAAGCAAACCAAATTCTGCGCCGCCATAGAGCTTGTTTAAAAAATAGTTCGCCATTGGTTTGTTTTTTGGCTGCTCAAACATCTGGCGATGCGTGTGGCGAATGCGCTCACGTTGCCACGCCTGCACCTCGTTTAGCTTATAGTTTAACGCCTCATCTTGATGATAAGGCAAAGACCAGTAGTGGGTGATGTGTCGTTGTAGTTCAGTCAGCGCAGCCATGACAAGCTATCCTCTATCAAATATCCAATGTCGAACACGGTAAAACCATCCGTTCGAGCTTATAAAAAAATACAAAAGCGGTTGCTGCTTTTTGGTGTCTTTGCGCGGGTCATCATAAAATAGGTGCGCCGCCCATATGCTTAATAAGGCGACCCTATCCGATACCGATTGTCCCAAGCCGCCCATCAGACAAGCATGCTGGTCAAGCATACCATTATTCAGCGACCGCCACCTTAAAAGAAAAGCAAACAAAATACAAATGCAAACGGTTACATGATGCCGCAAGCGCAAATGCTATGCTTTTAAGGCAAAAATAACAACAGCAATAAGGACATTCCTCATGGCAAAAAGTAAAGCAAAAAAAGATGAAAAAGACCGCGATAAACCCGCCAAAAAACCGCAAAAGACAACCACACGTACCCTCCCAAGTGAGGACGACAGTCACCGTGCGCTATTGACGCCCAATCCGCTCAGCCAGTTTTCATTTGATGATGATGCGCTGCGCTTGGCACTGATTACCGCCCAATATGCGCTGCGTGCGACCCGCCAACAACAAGCAGAATATAACACCACGCCGCACGGTCTGTTGGTGCTGGTCAATGGGATGGAGCAGGCGGGCAAAGGCGCAGCGGTCAAACAGCTGCGCGAATGGGTCGACCCAAGATTGCTCAAGGTCGAGGCGACCATCGGTACCGCGCCGCAACCTGCGCAGCCGATTTGGCAGACGCACACCCACACCCTGCCGCGTACAGGCGAGGTGATGGTGTATTTTGGTAACTGGTATGCCGATTTGATTTATCAGGTGATGCGCCTTATCAGCGACAGTAAAGACAAAGACGCCAAAGGAGATAAGGGTAAGAACAAATCTGCTAAAAAACACGCCAAAAAAGCATGGCGCGACTATTTACAGCGTGCTTTAACGCAGCTTAGTGACTTCGAGCGCGACTTGGCAGCCAACCAAACCAAACTGTTAAAATGCTGGTTTCATATTGATGCCGACACCTTAAAAGACCGACTGCACGATGATGATGCCGACCCTGAATTTTTGTATCAAATTGACTGGGATGACCAAGCCGTAATCAAAGCCTTTAATAAAGTTGCCACGCTATTGATTGAGCAGCAAGGCGATTGGGTCATCATCGATGGCACCGACAAGCCGCGCGCGACCAACCGCTTTTGTCATGAAGTCTTGCACGCCATACAGCACACGCTCGTTGACAGCAAAGCATTGCCAGTAAACCAAGACGATACAGATAATAAAAAGGCAGAGGACAAAGCTGCCGAGGACGAAGAAATAAATAGCAAAGACGCCAGCGAGTTCGTGTGTGCGCCCATTCCTGAAGTGCTGACCGATATTGGCGCCCCCGATATGGACAAGGATGACTACCATAAAGCATTGGCGGACAAGCAAAGCCGTCTGGCAGCGCTACTGCGCGCGCGTGGGGATAGGCATGTGGTGTTTGCCTTTGAGGGCATGGACGCGGCGGGCAAGGGCGGCGCAATCAAGCGCTTGGTTGCGCCGCTCGACCCGCGTGAATATCAAGTGTATAACATCGGCGCGCCCATGAATTACGAGCTTGAGCATCCGTATCTGTGGCGTTTTTGGACGCGTTTGCCCAACACCCGTACCGACCGCATCAGCCGCGTCGCTATTTTTGACCGCACATGGTACGGCAGGGTACTGGTAGAGCGGGTCGAGGGATTTGCCAAAGACCATGAATGGCAGCGCGCGTATGGTGAGATTAACCGTTTTGAAGCGCAGCTGGTAGCGTCAGGGACGACGGTCTTAAAATACTGGCTGGCGATTGATAAAAAGACACAGCTTGAGCGGTTTGAAGCGCGCGAGGAGACACCGCATAAAGAATACAAGCTGACCGATGACGACTGGCGCAACCGTGATAAGTGGGACGACTACGTACAAGCGGCGGCGGACATGCTGGCGCGCACCAATACCGATGCCGCACCGTGGCATATCATTGCCACCAATGATAAGCGCCGCGCGCGCCTACAAGTGCTCGAGCATGCGATCAATCAGCTGGAGAGCGCTAAGGGTTTGCGCTAACTGCTTGAATCGTCATAAAAATATAAAATGTAAAATGACTTGTCATACTCACGATTGTCTTTGACAATTGCGCAAGAGTCACCATAATAGGGCTGCCGCGATGTACAACCAGCGCGGCAGTTATTCAATCTTATCTTGGAATGTATCAACATGGCGGTAAATATCGACACAGAACCATGCATTCTAGATACATATCTAATATAATAGGCGGCGCATCATCCTCTTGACAGCTTTAGCATTTCGCGTCTAGCACCTTTTTGGTCAATTCAGACAGACGCGTCTTAGCCGCAGTATGATGCCCAACATCCCCACTTGTGCTGACACCCCATGCTGACATCAAGCGTGGCGCATTGGCTCAGGTGTTTATTCGCACTATTTTTTCATAAGCTGACGCAGGGCATATCAACCTATGGGTATTAGCAGCAGTTCTACGCAACCGACCAAAAAAGTCGGTTCGATGAGAGTGAATCTCTTCTTTGCCATTCTTCTGATTGTAATGACCATTTACTTCCTATGGTGGGGTATTGGCTACACATTGCATCAGCAGACGTTACTGTTTGTCGTTGCCACCGCCTTTGGTATTTTCATGGCGTTTAATATCGGCGGTAATGACGTCGCCAACTCGTTTGGTACGTCCGTTGGTGCCGGAACACTGACCATTCCCCAAGCCTTAGGCGTGGCGGCGATTTTTGAAGTGTCTGGTGCGGTGCTGGCAGGTGGTGAGGTGACCGACACCATTCGTAAGGGTATTGTGGATTTGGACGGTCTGTCGGTGACGCCCAACCAGTTCATCTATGTGATGCTCTCAGCCTTGATTGCAGCCGCATTATGGCTGCTATACGCCACGCGCAAAGGTCTGCCTGTCTCGACCACGCACTCGATTATTGGCGGTGTGATTGGTAGCTCGATTGTCCTTGGTATTTATGTCGGCGGTACCGACATGGCACTGTCTACCGTAGATTGGGGCACCATTGGTCAAATCGCTATTTCATGGGTACTGTCGCCTGTCTTGGGTGGTATTTTATCGTACATTCTTTACGGTCAGATTAAAAAGAACATCATTGACTACAATGACATGACCGAAGCGCGTATCCATGATTTGAAGCAAGCCAAAAAAGCGCTCAAGCAAAACCACAAAGAATTTTTTGACAAGCTCTCAGAGTCACTACAGCTGTCATACACCTCAGCGATGCTACGCGACCAAGAAATCTATAAAGACGACGACTGCTCGCGTGAAGACCTAGAAACCGACTATTATCAAAACCTATATGACATCGAGCGTGAGCGTAACGACCTAGACACGCTAAAAGCCCTCAAAAAATGGGTACCGCTTATCGCTGCGGGCGGTGGTGTGGTCATGACCTCTTTGGTCGTGTTTAAAGGTTTAAAGAACGTCAACAGCTCATTGAGCAACCTCAATGCCTTCTTAATCATGGGTATGATTGGTGCGCTGGTGTGGCTTGCGACCTTTATCTATACCAAGAGTATCCGTGGTAAGCACAAAGAAGACTTGAGCAAAGCCACCTTTATTATGTTCAGCTGGATGCAGGTATTTACCGCCTCAGCCTTTGCCTTTAGTCACGGCTCAAACGATATCGCCAACGCGGTCGGTCCGTTCGCTGCGATTATGGACGTGATTCGTAACAACAGCATCGCTGCGCAAGCTGCTGTACCCTCAGCGGTGATGCTCACCTTTGGTGTGGCGCTGATTGTCGGTCTTTGGTTTATTGGTAAAGAAGTCATTCAGACCGTCGGTACCAACCTTGCCAAAATGCACCCAGCCTCAGGCTTTTCAGCCGAGCTTGCTGCCGCTGCGGTCGTCATGGGCGCGTCAACCATGGGTCTGCCTGTCTCAAGTACGCATACCTTGGTTGGTGCGGTACTGGGTATCGGTATGGTCAATAAAAACACCAACTGGGCACTGATGAAGCCAATCGGCTTGGCATGGGTCATTACCCTGCCTGCTGCTGCGGCAATGTCTGCCATCAGCTTTGTGGTTTTAAACAACATTTTTGGTTAAGTCGTAACAGACAATTACCAAACACAAGCACTAAAAAAGCGTACTCCCGATTGGCAGTACGCTTTTTTTATATGGCGCTTATGTTTTAATACAATCAATCGGTGCCGAACTGTTGGCGTTTTTTGGCAAAAAAGCGGTCCAAACGGTCCATCGCATCTTCAAGATTTAACAGATTGGGTAAGAACACCACGCGAAAATGGTCGGGTTTGTCCCAGTTAAAGCCTGTACCTTGGACGATGAGCACTTTTTCTTCGACAAGTAAGTCCATCATAAACTGCATGTCGTCTTTGACGGGGTAGACCTCAGGGTCCATTTTTGGAAAGCAATAAAACGCCCCTTGCGGCTTGGTGCAAGAAATACCCTTGATGGCGTTCAAACGCGAAATCGCCATCTCACGCTGCTTGTACAAGCGTCCTGTCTCCGCCGTCAGCTCCTGCATGCTTTGATAGCCGCCCATTGCCGTTTGAATGGCGTGCTGCGCTGGCGCGTTGGCACACAAGCGCATTGAGGCAAGCATGTCTAGCCCTTCGATAAAGTCGCTGGCGTGTTGTTTTTTGCCTGAGACCAGCATCCAGCCTGCGCGAAAACCTGCGATGCGGTGCGACTTGGACAAGCCATTGTAAGACAAGACCAGCGCGTCATCGGTCAGCGTACACATCGGCGTATGTACCACATCATCATAAAGCACGCGGTCGTAAATCTCGTCCGCCATAATCACCAAATCGTGCTCCACCGCCAAATCTACGATTTGTTTTAACACCTCAGTCGAATACAGCGCGCCTGTCGGATTGTTGGGGTTAATAACCACAATACCTTTGGTTTTGTCGGTAATTTTTGACTTGATGTCTTCAATATCAGGTTGCCAGTTGTCCTCTTCATTACAGCGATAATGTACCGCTGTACCGCCTGATAGGTTGGCGGCAGCTGTCCAAAGAGGATAGTCAGGCATCGGAATCAACACCTCATCACCATCATTCATCAGCGCTTGCATGGTCATCACAATCAGCTCAGACACGCCATTGCCCAAATACACATCGCGCACATCGACCGCTGAGAGCAAGCCTTTAGACTGATAATACTGCAATACTGCCTTACGCGCCGAAAAAATCCCTTGCGAGTCTGAATAGCCTGTCGCTTCGGTCAAGTTCATCGACACATCACGCAAAATCTCATGCGGCGCTTCTAAACCAAATGGGGCAGGGTTGCCAACATTGAGCTTAATAATACGGTGACCATCGGCTTCCATTTGATTGGCCGTTTGCAATAAAGGGCCACGGATGTCGTAGCAGACGTTTTTAAGTTTGGTCGATTTGGTTAATGGTTTCATAGCATGACCCGTTGCAGTCGATTGGGAGGATAAAGGGGGCGTTGTGGTAGTGGCGGCTATAGAGGACGCGGGCGCGCGCTTGGCGGGTGCGTTCGATGCCTCGTTGGCATCTTCACCACGCAGCAGATAACCTTCTGTGCAGCCCAAAATACGCGCAAGCGTGGGCAGCTTTGAGGAAACGATACCATTGGTACCGCGCTCCCAGTTAGAGATAGCGCCGCGACTAACTTTTGCGCCTGCCTCAGTCATCGCTTGCGCCAGCTGTTCGGCGGTCAGACCTTGGTTGCGGCGTAGGCGCACCAACCGTGCCGCCTGCGCCAGTCGGTCTTTACTTGTCTGATCTGTCATAGTGACACTGCATCCTTGATAGAGCCTTTATAAGGTCAAAGGCATAATCTGTATCCACATAGGGTAATGCAAGATATTATTGCAAAAAAAGGTGGATGGCAAACGGAGTTTTTGACTTTTTAGTAAACACAGATATTTTGCAAGTATATCTTGCAAAATAGGGTTGATTTT
Organism: Psychrobacter aestuarii; assembly: GCF_904846035.1. Lineage (GTDB taxonomy): Bacteria > Pseudomonadota > Gammaproteobacteria > Pseudomonadales > Moraxellaceae > Psychrobacter > Psychrobacter aestuarii. The sequence goes on along the minus strand of NZ_CAJGYT010000001.1, from coordinate 624,113 downwards.
ACGCACCATTAGCATATTGTGACCAGACATCAACATTTCGTAGCAGGAACACTAGCAAAAGCCACTGGTTATCGCCATATTAAAAGCGCAGACTAGAGCAACGATTGCGCTTTATCTGATAACCATTGATAACGAATACATCACAAGATTAAGGACACCTTATGCAAGACAATCAACTGACCAAAGAAGAAATCGCCCAACTGACCGACGCCGATTGGAAAGAGCGCCTAAGTGCAGAAGAATACCAAATCATGCGCGAGAAAGGCACAGAGCGTCCATTCACTGGCGTATACAACGACACCACTGACGACGGCGTCTATCGTTGTAAAGGCTGCGGCGCAAAGCTGTTTGACGCGGACAACAAGTTTAATGCAGGTTGCGGCTGGCCAAGCTTTGACCAAACCATCGACAACAGCGCCATTGACGAACACCTAGACACCTCACTCGGCATGCGCCGTACCGAAGTCACTTGTAGCAACTGCGGCGCGCACTTGGGTCACGTCTTCCCAGACGGTCCACGCGAGACCACAGGCATGCGCTACTGCATCAACTCAGTGGCGCTAGAGCTGGACAAAGACGCGAAATAATAAGCGACATTAAATCTATAAAAGCAGAGCGCGTGATAAAAGCGCGCTTTGCCCATTAATATTCGCAGCAATATAAAAACCATAACAGCCAAAACAAATAAGGACAGAATCATGGACAACATCTATCAGTTTGAAGCCGAGCGCCTGGATGGCAGCATGCAGTCATTCGCAGACTACAAAGGCAAAGTACTGCTCATCGTCAATACCGCCAGCAAATGTGGACTGACGCCGCAATACGAAGGGCTAGAGCAGCTGTATCAGACGTATAAAGACCAAGGGTTGGTCATCATCGGCTTTCCTTGCAACCAGTTTGGGCATCAAGAACCGGGCGATGCCTCAGAGATTGGGCAGTTTTGCCAAAAGAACTATGGTGTCAGCTTTCCTATGATGGCAAAGGTTGACGTTAACGGCAGTGACGCACATCCCATCTACAAATGGATGAAAGAACAAAAAGGTGGCGTCCTGCTGGATGCGATTAAATGGAACTTTAGCAAATTTTTAATCAATCGTGAGGGTCAAGTGGTCGAGCGTTACGCCCCAACGACCGAGCCAAAAGCCTTGGCTGACGACATCGAAGCACAGCTTGCACAAAAAAGTGTGTAAAGTAGTGCTAAATAATCACAGCGAAAACAATATCTTATAAAAAACTTTAAAAAAAGGGCAAAATAACTGCAAAAAGTGTTTGACAGGGGTATGTAAATCTATATAATACACACCCACAGCAAGGGGCTAAACAAAACAAGCCCAGCTGATTAAGTTAACATCGAGTGTGACAGCTGATGATAGCTTACTAAGAAAATCTTTTAAGGGTTTTCGCGATACATATAGTTATCGAGTTTTTAGAATTTACGAAAATGTAAATTCTCTTGCGCTCGGACGAAGCAGTGCTTCGCTATATCCTCGCTCAGGGTGATTAGCTCAGTTGGTAGAGCGTCTGCCTTACACGCAGAATGTCGGCGGTTCGAATCCGTCATCACCCACCACTTATTAGCTTGTGGTAAAAAAGCTAGACGACCTAAGCAGCGGTAGTTCAGTTGGTTAGAATACCGGCCTGTCACGCCGGGGGTCGCGGGTTCGAGTCCCGTCCGCTGCGCCATATTTAAAACGAATTTAGACTTCAAAGTTTATACAAGTTTCGCCCCAAGCATTAAATTGTTTGGGGTTTTTTTGTGCCTGAATTTTCTAATTCTATTTTTACAAGCGCTTGCAGCTTACGGCATTCAAATCCAGCTATGATTCCAACCCATGCCAATCAGGCATACAACGTATTTTTACCTTTCGCTTATCCATTCCCACTATCGCTTATATCCTATCTGTAATCACAATATAGAGGGATAACCATGAAATATATATGCAAGCAATGCACGCAAGAGTACACCCCGACACCGCAGCGTATCCGCTGTGATTGCGGTGGGGCGCTGTGGATCGATGCAAAACCACGCTTTTCTAAAGCCGATATTATTGCCCATGATTTCACCATGTGGCGCTATGCCAAAGCCTATCCGATTGATAAAGCAGAAATCAACATTGCCTTTAATGAGACCATCACGCCTCTAGCCACTGCCAAAATTGGGCAGGTGGATATTTTGGTCAAGATGGATTCGCTCATGCCGACAGGCTCTTTTAAAGACCGTGGCGCGGCAATGGTCATCAACCATTTATACGCACAAGGCATTCGCAACATCTCCGAGGACTCAAGCGGCAATGGCGGCTCAGCGTATGCAGGCTACGCGGCAAAAGGCGGCTTGATTTGCAATATTTTTGTGCCCGCAGGAACGTCATTGGGAAAAACGGTGCAAACGCGCATGTATGGCGCGCGCTGTTTTGAGGTCGCAGGCACGCGAGAGGACGTGGCGCAGGCGGCGATGAACAGTAGCGTAACCCATGACAGCCACTATGTGGGTCATAATTGGCATCCGCTATTTATTGAGGGCGTCAAGTCCATTGCTTATGAGATTTGGGAGCAGTGCGGCTACCGAGCGCCAGATAATTTCATTGTACCTGCAGGTAATGGCAGTTTATTAGCGGGTGCTTATTTGGGTTTTATAGAATTGCTGCGCGGCGGCGCTATAGACAAATTACCGCGGCTATTTGGTGTACAAATGACAGGCATTCAGCCTTTTGTGCAGCAGTTTAATAATGAAAAAATTACCATTGACGCGACCGATACCCTTGCCGAAGGCATCAAAATCCAGCGCTCATCAAGAATGTCTGAAATCATTGAGTTCGTGCGTGAGTCCAAAGGCGGCTTTATTACTGTGAGCGAGCCAGAAATCAAAGCAGCGCTACATATGATGGGCAAGCAAGGCTTCTTTATCGAACCGACATCCGCAGTTGCTTTTGCGGGTATCAAGCGCTTGTTAGAAATGCAGCAAATCCTTGCAGGACAAGTCACAGTTGGCATTATCACGGGTAATGGGCTAAAGGCGACCCAAACGTTACAAGCGCTGATGGCTGATGGTGTGGACGGGGAGTAAGGGGCATATATGCAATACATACAAACGGACAATGCGTTAAAGCCCGCTGGGCATTACAGCCAAGCCATCAACCATGCGGGCGTGCTGTATATCTCAGGTCAGCTGCCGATTGACCCTGACTCAGGGGCGCACGTCATAGAGGACTTTGAGACGCAAACAAGGCGCGTGTTTGACAATATCGCGCTGATTTTGCAAGCAGCGGGGACGTCACTGGATAAAGTCATTAAGCTGGTAATTTATATTGCGGATGTGGGGCTTTGGGCACAGGTGAATGCCATTTGTGCTGAGTACTTTATCCATCACAAGCCCGTACGCACGATAGTGCCTGTCAGCGCGCTGCATTTTGGCTTTGGGATTGAGATTGATTGTATGGCAGTATGCGATGAATAAAAGCAATGACTTTGGTGGCTGGTTATTGGGTTGGCTATAGGAGCGGGGGCTTATAATCACACAGCGTTTTTACCAATTGCTGTACACGGTTAATGCTGTAGTTTTTTTGCCGCACACACACGCTCACGGGGCGCACCAGCGCATCTAAGGCTGAAAAGCTATGAGTATGCGCGCTGTGAATGCCAAGACCGCGAATGATGGATAACGGCATCAATGCGGCGGCAGCCCCGCTTAGTGCCAGCCGCGCGGCGGCATGATAAGAGTCGAGCTGCATGAGCGGCGTGATACCAAGCGTATCGAGCACCGCCGACTGGTACGCATTGGCGGGGTTGCTCAAATCGGTGGTTATTAAAGTGGCAGGCAAGTCTGTAAGGGGCTGCTGGCTGATGATATAAAACGGCTCGTCGAATAAATGAAAGGTGAGCAGCCCTGTATGATTGGGCAAATGACCTGCGCTCAGTCCGATGGTTGCTTTGCCAGATTTGACATTTTCGAGGATTATTGGGGTGTGGTTGGTGGAGAGGATAAGGTGTTTGTCTTGCTGAATGGCAGCGGCAAGCAAGTCACTAAAATAACCAAAAATCAGCGTCTCCGAGCAGTCGATATGGATGGGTGTCTTATGATTATCCATCATGCTTTGGTCATGGATTTGCCCGCGCAATTCGTTAAAAGTCGGACCGACGCTTTCAATCAATGCCATAGCGTCATGAGTCAAGCGCACATAGCGCCCTTGCGGCTCGATGAGCTTCTTACCGAGCTTTTTTTCTAACTTATGGATGCGTTTGCTGACCGCTGATTGACTGATAAATAGCAGGCTGCCTGTCTTGCTCATGGTCTTTGCTTCGGACAATACCAATAAGGTTTCAATCCCTTCTAACAACATAATGTACCTATTAGTGTTGAATACTGCGACGGGCTGAGCGTGTTTGTAATGAAGAGATGAGCCTCAACATTCCCATAAGCGTTTATGCCGTCAAGACATACGCCAGCCTATAGCCCGAATCGGCTCGCGTGGACACATACTCCGCTTTTTCTTTGGCAACCAGTTGTATGTCGTAATGCGCGGCGTAGTAATCATCCAGCGCCTCTCTTGTCACCAAAAACGGCGGCAGCGCTTTGTCAGTGATGCCACTGTCATCATCATAAGAAAACGCGAGCAACAACTGAGGGGCATAACCAGTGAGCGTGCCCAAATGCTGCGTATACTGCCAGCGCATGCGCTCGGGCGCGTCATCGGGCAGGGCGACCAGTGCGGCGCGGTCATAAATCCCATCAATCTGCCCAATATCGTCAGGCTGCACATCAAACAGATTGCCCGCCCAAATCGTTAGCGTTTGCCCTTGGTAGTCGGCACGATACTGTTTTAAATTCGGCTGGGTCGGGTGCGCGGTGACGGTTGCGGAGAGTCCATGCTCATTAAACAATTCTTTGACCGCCTGCTCATGCAGCTCGACACCGACCACGTGATAGCCTTGGGACAAAAGCCACAGCATATCGACACTTTTGCCGCATAAGGGCACAAATACGCGCCCTTGCTTAGGCACGTTTAATTTATCAAAGTGCTGCCTTAGCATGGCGTTGGGTTTGCTTTGATTAAAGCCTGTTTGCTGAGTTTGCCAAGCATTTTGCCAAAAATCAGGAGTCATTATGGTTTTGCCTATGTATTGTTTTTTATTCAACATAAATCATGACCGAGGAGCAGTCAACCAAGCGATTTATAAAAGCGCAGGCTTGAAGTAAGTAACCAATAATGACCAGCATAAAAAAGCCCCGAACCGCAGCTGCTGCGATTCGGGGTAGGATAAATTTATTATTTGGTAGTTTATTGATTATGCTTCTGACAGTTTTGCGCGCTCGTGCGGGGCGTCAAAGTCAATATCAGGACCGACAGGAACGATACGCGTGGGGTTAATCATATCGTGGCTGGCGTAATAATGCGTCTTAATGTGCGATAGGTCGACCGTCTCGGCGACGCCATCGACTTGATACAAGTCGCGCAGATAGCCCCATAGATTCGGGTAGTCGCTAATACGGCGGATATTGCATTTAAAATGCCCAAAGTACACGGCATCAAAACGCACCAGCGTGGTGAACAAGCGCCAGTCGGCTTCGGTGATGCGCTCGCCTGTCAAATAGCGCTTGTCAGCAAGGCGCGCTTCAAGCTTATCGAGCGCATCGAATAAATCGGTCACCGCTTCTTCATAGGCTTCTTGCGTGGTGGCAAAGCCTGCACGGTACACGCCATTATTGATGTTGGGATAGACAAATTCGTTTAACGAATCAATCTCATCGAGCACATCATCAGGCACAAAGTCGAGTGGCGTTGCACCGATGTCATCAAACGCCTCATTAAACATACGGATAATCTCCGCAGATTCGTTGTTGACGATGGTATTGGTTTGCTTGTCCCACAATACAGGCACGGTCACGCGACCTGTGTATTCGCTATTGGCAGCGGTATAAATCTGATACATATAATCGGCATCAAAAATCGGGTCGGCAACCACGCCATCATCAGGGGCGAACGTCCAGCCATGATCGCCCATAAAGGGATTGACCACCGACATGCTAATCATATCTTCAAGCCCTTTGAGCTTGCGATAGATGATAGCGCGGTGCGCCCACGGGCAAGCAAGCGAGACGTACAGATGGTAACGACCTGCCTCTGCCTTAAAGCCTGCTTTGCCCGTCGGTCCTGCGCTGCCGTCTTTGGTCACCCAATTACGAAAGCTGGATTCGTGACGTTTAAAACGTCCGCCATTTGAGTCGGTGTCGTACCACTTGTCTTGCCAGTTACCATCAACCAGTAAGCCCATATCTTTCTCCTTATTATAAAAAAATGCGGTATCCGTAAGACGGTTCAGTCTTAACGCTTATAAGTCTTAAAATTTACCGTTACGATAATCATCGAACGCTTGCATCAGCTCAGCGCGGGTATTCATCACGAATGGTCCGCCGCGTACCACAGGCTCTTTTAAGGGTTTGCCCGCGATTAATAAAAATTGCGTCTCGCCATCGCCGCTTTTGACAGACAGCTGCTCGCCTTGGCTCAATATCGCTAAGTTTTTGGCGCTGACGCTCATGGTTTTGCCATCCACATTGGTCAGCTGCAAAGTGCCTTCTACCACGTAAACAAAGGCGTTGTGCTCAGCAGGCAGGCTTTGTGTAAACTCGGTATCGGCAGGCAGCGTCACGTCCATATAGGTCGGCGTGGTATGCGGATTGATGACAGGACCCTTAGTGCCTTCGTCCGTCTCGCCCGAAATCACGCGGATACGTGTGCCATTGTCACGTGTCTCAAACGGCGTGGCTTCTGGCGAATACTCTTGATAGGTGGGGTCTTTCATTTTTTCTGTCGCAGGCAAATTGACCCACAGCTGAAAGCCTTTCATCAAGCCTTCTTCTTGCTCAGGCATTTCTGAGTGCAAAATACCACGCGCCGCCGTCATCCACTGTACGCCGCCTGACTCAATCACACCTTCGTTGCCTGCGCTGTCTTTGTGACGCATGCGACCGTTTAGCAAATAGGTCACGGTCTCAAAGCCGCGATGCGGGTGGGTCGGAAAGCCGCCCATATAGTCGCTCGCGTCATCACTCTCAAAGCAATCGAGCATCAAAAATGGGTCGAGCATGTCCAAGTAAGGCGAGCCGATAATGCGTGTTAATTTTACGCCATCGCCATCAGAGGTCGCCACGCCAGGCACTTGTTTTAGCACGACGCGTTGTGTGTTGTTGTTGGTCGCTGTGTATTCGGTACTCATAACGGTACTCCTTGATTCAATGATTAAACGTGACGACGGTTGTCTAGCGCGTAAGCCCCAGCGCCATGAGCGACAATCATCAAAAAGCCCCCAGCGATGGCAATGTTTTTCATAAACATCAGCATTTGCGTCTGATCGGCAAAGTCTGCATGAAAAATCGCGGCAGACACGACGCTAAAGACAGCAAGCGCCAGCGCAACCAAACGTGCTTGAAAGCCAACAACGATGGCAAGACCGCCCAGCACTTCAAGGGCAATCACAAGTGGTAGTAGCGCGCCTGGGATACCCATCGCTTCCATATAGCCTTGAGTCCCTGCGTAGCCTGTCACCTTATTGAGGCCTGAGACAATGAAAATCAATGCCAGTAACAATCGCCCAACAGGGGCGCTCAGTGCTTGTAGTGGTGTCATCGGTGTCTCCATAAAGACCGTATCGGGGTCAATGCTTATTTAATGTCACCATTTTAATTGTTGATAAAAAATAGATAAACATGAATAATTGCAAATGTAAGTTCTGATATGGAGAACAATCATGGGGCAACTCGAGGACATGGCGATGTTCGTGCGTGTGGTTGAAGCGGGCAGCATCACCAAAGCGGCAGATCAGCTGAACATCGCCAAATCGGCGGTCAGTCGCCGTTTAAAAGATTTGGAGACGCGCCTTGGCATTCAGCTTATGAGCCGTACCACGCGGCAATCGAGCTTGACCGAAGCGGGCATGCGCTACTATCAACGCGCCAGCAATATTCTGGGCGCGGTCGATGCGCTCAATGAGCAAACCAGCGGCATCAAAACCAGCATCGAAGGCACGCTCAAGATGACCGCGCCGCTATCGTTTGGGCTGATGCATCTTAGCGGCTTGATAGACACGTATGCCAGCGCGCACCCGCAGCTGAAGATTGAGCTGGACTTTTCAGATCGGCGCGTGGATTTAATCGAAGAAGGCTATGAGCTGGCGATTCGTATCGGTGAGCTGTCCGACTCCAGCGCCCAAGCCAAGCGCTTGACGCCCATACGCTTTGCGCTGTGTGCCAGTCCCGACTACGTGCGCAAGATGGGTGCACCAAAGCGCCCAAGTGACCTATCCACGCACAGCTTTTTGCAATATGGGCTCAGTAAAGCCACTGACCTAACCTTGATAGATGCACAAAACCGCACGCACAAGGTCAGCCTAGATTCCAAAATGAAAGCCAATAACGGTGAGTTTTTAAGAGATATGGCGGTTAAGGGGCACGGTATCATTGCCGCACCGACCTTTATCGTGTATGAGACGCTGGCACGCGGTGCGCTGGTGTCTGTGCTGCCTGAGTATCATCTGCCAACACTAAACGCCTATGCGGTATACCCAAAAAATCGATTCTTATCGCAGCGCTGTCGATTGCTGATTGACTTTCTTGCCGAGCGTTTTGGCGATGCGCCGTATTGGGACACGTTCACAGCGCCGCAATCTTAATTTCAGAGGAGAGGATAGCCTAAGGGCGTAAAAAAACGCCTATCACACAAGTGACAGGCGCTATGTATACAGACAGATACCCGCAGGCTTAGCTTAAAATCAAGCTGTCGTCTTCGACCTTTTCGCCGCGCGTGCGCTCAAACATATTGAGCAAGTCATTGACCGTCATGCCTTTGCGCTCTTCACCAGCGACATCGAGCACCACTTGTCCCTGATGCAGCATCACTGTACGCGTGCCGTGGGTTAGGGCTTGATGCATAGAGTGGGTGACCATCATGGTGGTCAGCTGATTGTCATGGACAATCTTGTCTGTCAATTCAAGCACGAAGGCGGCGGTTTTTGGGTCAAGGGCGGCGGTGTGCTCATCGAGCAGCAAGATTTTGGACGGCTGCAAGGACGCCATCAACAGGCTCACCGCTTGGCGCTGACCACCTGAGAGCAGACCCATACGGTCGGTCAAACGGTTTTCTAGTCCTAATTTGAGCACCGAGAGCTTTTCGCGGAACAGCTCACGGTTGTTGCCATTTAGAGCAAAGCTCAAGCCGCGTTTGCCACCGCGCTTGTACGCGAGCGCCATGTTTTCTTCAATGGTCAGCGCCTCGCACGTGCCCGCCATCGGGTCTTGGAAGACTCGCGCTACCCAGTGCGCACGCTGATGCGCGGTTTTTTTGGTGACATCAATACCGTTTAATAAGATTGAGCCACTATCGACACGCGTCGTACCACTGACGGCATTCAAAAACGTCGATTTGCCCGCGCCATTGGTACCGATGACGGTCACAAACTCGCCATCAGCGATATTTAAGTCAATGCCGCGTAGGGCAGGGTTTTCGATGGGCGTACCAGGGTTAAAGGTGAGACGTAAGTCTTTGGCTTGCATCATGGTTACGGTTCCTTATTCTCTTTAAATTGGTGACAAAGCCTGCGTTAGACGCGCATCTTTCGGCTCAAAACTTTGGATTTTGCTTTGGGCAATACCAAGGCAAAGACAACCAGTAGCGCCGTCACCAAGTTCAAGTCTTGTGGACCAAAACCAATACTGCGCAGTACGTTGCTCGATAGCGCCACCTGAATAAAGAGTTTGTACAAAATAGCACCGATAATAACGGCAAGCGTGATGAGCCAAATGCGTTTGGCAGGAATGATGGTTTCACCAATAATCACCGCCGCCAGACCGATAACGATGGTACCGATACCAATCGAGATGTCCGCGCCGCCCTGTGTCTGTACGAACAGACCACCTGCGAGCGCAATCAGACCGTTAGAGATGGCCATACCAACCACAGTCATGCGTGAGGTATTGATGCCTTGCGCCTGTGCCATACGTAGGTTTGAGCCTGTTGCACGCATCGACAGCCCCGACTCGGTGTTATAAAACCAATCGAGCATCAATTTTGCGACCAGCACCACCGCACCGATGACGATACAGCGCATCCACGCCCCATTGCTGTCGGTCACAAGACTGCTAAAGACGGTCGTCTCCCCAAGTAAGGAGAGGTTGGGCGCATTCATGATACGCAGGTTGACCGAGTACAGCGCGACCATGACCAAGATACTGGCGAGCAGCTGCAAGATACCCAGCTTGACGTGTAGCCATGCGGTCACGATGCCCGCCACTGAGCCTGCCAGCATGCCAAACAAACACGCAAGCCATGGGTTAACCCCAGCAACGATAGACACAGCGGTCACTGCGCCACCTAAAGGAAAGCTACCATCGGCGGTCAAATCAGGAAAGTCGAGGGTGCGAAAGGAGATAAGTACCCCAAGCGCAACCAAACCGTAGATCAGACCACTCTCAAGCGCCGCAAAAAAAGAGATTAAAGACATAGGACATCAATACATCATAACCTAGCATGGTCAGCGGGCGGCTCACTACTACAAGGCGCAGGCTGACAGACTACTGGGTGGTAAATTTAACAGATACAAGCATCTGCAGTTAAAGTAAGACCAGCGCTGGGTGAGCGCTGGTGTGTGACTGCTATCGAGTACAAAAGGCATCAGCACAGAGGCTGTTGGCTGTTCAGTACGGCAGCAAAAGGGTGCTGCTGCCGTGCAGTAGGGGTTATTCTACCACTTCTTTGGCTTTATCAATAACCGCTTGTGGTAAGGTCACCCCTTGTGACTGTGCATTTTTTGGACTGACGTACAAATCAAGCTTTTGCGGGGTGTAAACAGGGATGTTGCCTGCTTTTTCACCTTTTAGGATTTTACCCACGATTTTACCTGTTTCGCGTCCTAGGTCGTAGTAGTTTACGCCGAGTGCTGCCACCGCGCCACGCTCAACTGAGCTGGTGTCTGAGGCGATTAATGGGATTTTGCCTTCTTTTGCCGCTTGGAACAGTGACTCATAGGCAGATACCACGTTGTTGTCGGTTGAGGTGTAAATCATATCGACTTTACCCTGCAAGCTACGCGCCGCCATAGCAATATCATTACTACGCTGGGCGGGCGCTTCGTGGACTTGAATGCCCATCGGCGTCAGTTTTTCTTTTAGATTTTTTAGCGTGATGGTGGAGTTCACTTCACCTGGGCTATACACGTAACCGACGTTCTTTAGATTGGGGATAATCTGACGCATCAGCTCGATTTGTGGCTCGTACGGTAGCGCGTCTGATGCGCCTGTCACGTTGGTGCCTGAGCCGTCAAGTTTCGGTACCAGCTTGGCTTCTACAGGGTCGGTGACCGCTGAGAATACGATAGGAATACTGTTGGTCGCCGCTGCCATAGACTGCGCTGATGGGGTGGCAATCGCAACGATAACGTCAGGGTTGTCGGCGACGAACTGCTTCGAAATCTGTCCTGCGGTTGCGGTATTGCCCTGCGCGCTTTGGAAGTTGATGGTGAGGTTTTGCCCTTCGGTAAAGCCTTCGTCTTTTAGCTCATCAATCACGCCTTTGCGTACGCTGTCTAAGGCAGGGTGCTCAACGATAGCGGTGATAGCAACCGTTTTGGTATCGGTAGCGCTGCCTTCTGCGGCGGCGGTTGTCTCCGCGCTGCCATCGTCTTTAGCAGGCTGGCTACAGCCAGTAAGTACGGCCGTACAGATGCCGCCCCATAATAATGCTTTAGCAAAACGTTTTTGGTATAACATGAGTCTGACTCCTAAAGAGTAATGGTAAGCGGGGGCTATCCTAGCGCACCCTATAGCGAATTATTTTTTGTCAGTGCTGCTTGGGGTGTCATCAACATTGATGGCGCGGTCCAAAATATCTTTTGACAAGCTGACGTTTTGGGCGCGCGCGTGTTCAGGACTGACGTACAAGGTGAGGGTGTTCATCACGCTTGGCTTGATGGTATTGACCGCTTCGCCATTTAAGATGCGATAAACCATCTTGCCTGTGGTGCGACCAAAGTTATAGTCATTGACCCCAAGAGCAGCGGTTGCGCCGCGGCGCACACTGAATTCATCGGAGCTGACGATAGGGATTTTTAGCTCGTTGGCGGCTTGTGTCATCGCTTCGAATGCCGAGGCGACGTTGTTGTCCATCGAGGTGTAGATGATATCCGCGCGCCCTTGTAGGCTGCGCGTTGCCATACCGATATCGGTTGGGCGGTTGGCTGGCACGTCAAGCAGTGACAGACCGCGCTTGGGTAGGGCTTCTTTTAGGCGGTCGCGTAGGGCGACAGAGTTGGCCTCGCCTGGGCTGTATACATAGCCAACGGTCTTAGCGTCAGGCTTGATTTGTTGCAACAAATCAAGTTGCGGCTCTAGTGGCAGCTGGCTGGATAAACCCGTTAGATTGTCCTGAAACGGCGTGCCGTCTGCATTGAGCAGTTTGGCCGCGGTTGGGTCAGAGACAGCAGTATATACCACAGGAACCTGCTTGGTGGCTGCGACTACCGACTGTGCCGACGGGGTCGAGATAGCCACGATGGCATCAGGCTTATCCCCTGCAAACTGCTTGGCAATCTGCCCTGCGGTCGCGGTGTTGCCTTGCGCGCTTTGGAAATTTACCGTGAGGTTTTCGCCCTCAGCATAGCCACTGTCTGCCAGCTCGTCCACGATACCACGGCGAATATCATCGAGCGAGGGGTGCTCAACGATTTGGGTAATGGCAAGGGTCTTTGCGGGCTTGCCACTGTCAGTAGCAGGTTGCTCAGTGCTGCTGGTCTCAGAGGTGGTGTCTGAACAGCCGACCAGTCCTAAGGTACTGATGGCGCTAAGGGCAACACTATAAAGACTCAGACGTAGCGTGGTGGCAATGATCATGATAATGGGCTCATAGGTTAAAAAGTACAAAGTCGGACAGCGGCGCGCGCCATCACCGAGATACAAAGGTTATCAGTCGATAAATAAACCAGCTATATTATGACAGCACTGTCATATATCGCAATAAAAAAATAAACTCGATGCGTCACGCAAACTTTTGGTTATACCAAAAAAGACGCCACGAGGACGTCTTTTTAAAGTCACTATAAACAATATGTTAAGCGCTAGATAACTCGCTAACTAAGCGAGCGTATCGCCCACAGCTGCCGCATCAGGCAGCGTAATTACGGTCAATCCTGTTTTTGGGTCGCCTGAGGATAAAATCATGCCCTCAGAGATGCCAAATTTCATTTTGCGCGGCGCAAGGTTGGTCACGCAGATGACCTTTTTGCCTTGCAATTGCTCAGGCTCATAAAACTTGCGAATACCGCTAAACACGTTGCGCGTCTTGTCTTCACCAACATCAAGGGTGAACTGTAGCAGCTTGTCCGCGCCCTCAACGTGATTACACGCAAGCACTTTAGCCACTTTCATTTCGACTTTGGCAAAGTCTTCGATACCGATATAGTCGCCCGCGTCTGCATTATCAGCAGACTTTGCGTCCGCCTTTTTATCTTTCGCTTTATCATCGCCTTTTTTGCTGTCGTCTTTTGTGGTCTCAGCAGCGGCAAGTGAGGCTTTAGAGTCGTCAACCATCGCGTCGATAGATGTTTTTTCGATACGCTGCATCAATGGCTTAAACTTATTGATTTGATGACCCAGCAGCCACTCGCTACGGCTGGCAAAGCTCAAATCGTCTAGGTTTAGGAAGCCTTTGGAATTTTCGGTCAGCTCAGGCAACACAGGCGCAAGATAGACCATCAACTGACGGAAGATATTGATAGCGACCGAGCAGACGTCTTGGACTTCTTGCTCCGTGCCTTCTTCTTTTGCCAGTGACCACGGTTTTTTGGTGTCGATGTATTCGTTTGCCTTGTCCGCACACTGCATAATCAAACGCATAGCGCGTGAGAACTCACGGTTTTCGTACGCGGCGGCGATGTCGTCACCTGTTTTGGTGATGTCTTCTAATAGCGCAGGTTCAGCGCACGTTTCTGACAATTTGCCGTCGTATTTTTTGACCAAAAAGCCCGCGCTACGGCTGGCGATGTTGACCACTTTACCCACAAGGTCAGAGTTCACCTTTTGCATAAAGTCTTCTAAATCAAGGTTAATGTCTTCGACCTTGTCCGACAGCTTGCTGGCAAAGTAATAGCGCAAGTATTCAGGCTGTAAGTGCTGGGCATAGGTGTCCGCTTTGATAAACGTACCGCGTGATTTGCTCATTTTTTCGCCATTGACCATCAAAAAGCCATGAGCAAAAACGCCTGTTGGCGTGCGCAGTTCGCTACCTGCGAGCATGGCAGGCCAAAACAGCGCGTGGAAATACACGATGTCTTTACCGATAAAATGATAAACCTCGGTTTTATTCTCATTCTCTTGCGCCCAGTAGCGGTCAAAATCGAGCGCCTTGTCCGTGCCCGCACGCTTGTCGCACAGATTTTTAAAGCTCGCCATATAGCCGACAGGCGCATCCAGCCACACATAAAAATACTTGTCTGGCTCATCGCTTGGGGTGTCAGGGATTTGGAAACCAAAATACGGCGCGTCACGCGAGATGTCCCAGCTGGCAAGACCAGAGTCGAACCACTCTTGCAGTTTATTGGCAATAGACGGCTGCAAACGGTCGGTGCTGCGAGTCCAGTCTTGCAAAAATTGCTCAAACTCAGGCAAATCAAAGAAATAATGCTTTGACGTTTTGAGAACAGGTGTCGCGCCTGAAAGGGTTGAGCGCGGGTCTTTTAGCTCAGTCGCGTTGTAAGTTGTGCCGCAGACTTCGCAGTTGTCGCCGTATTGGTCTTCAGCGCCACATTCAGGGCAGGTGCCTTTAACAAAACGGTCGGCTAAAAACAGCTTTTTTTCAGGGTCGAATAATTGCTCGACGTCTTTGGTGCTGATATGACCTGCGCTGTTCAAACGGCGGTAAATCAATTCTGAAAAGTGCTTGTTTTCTTCTGAATGGGTGGAATGATAATTGTCAAAATCAATCAAAAATTTGGCAAAGTCGGCTTCGTGTGCCGCTTTGACATTGGCAATTTGTGCTTCTGGGGTGACACCGTTGTCTTCGGCTTTGAGCATGATTGCCGTACCGTGCGCATCATCGGCGCAGACGTAGGTCACCTGATGCCCTTGCGCCTTCATTGCGCGTACCCAAATGTCCGTTTGGATGTATTCGACAAGATGCCCCAAATGGATATCGCCATTGGCATAAGGTAAGGCACTGGTTACTAGAATCTCACGCACTTTCATCACCTATAATAAGAATAAAAGAATAAAAAATGGTTTGCGCCGCCGTGCTCTTGGCTGTCCATAACAAATTTATGCTGATGGCTAAAAGACCGCGTACGTCCCAAAAGGCTAAAAATTGGCTCTATGATACCGTAAATCAGACGGATTTTGGTTACTGACTAACAAATTCTACTGACGCGCGCTGTCGTGATGCAGCTGACAGGCACCAAACCAACCGTGATTGATGCAAAGGCTTATGCCACGGTAAAAAAGATAGCGCCGCGTGCTCGATAAAAAGTCTGCGCTGTCCGCACCAACGAGACGGTAAGTACAGACAGGCATTGTGGTTTTTTTATACCCTCAATTGGGCTACACTAGGCACATTCTTGCGCGCCGCACGATTCTGGCGCGTCACGCACTTATAATACGAACCACATAGCGATAGCCCATCATGTTTGATTTTATGAAAAAACGCGGCAACAAGACCGACATGCCGCACGATGCTGAGATTGACCAGCATATTGACACTGTTTTATTAGACTACCAAGTCGCGGGTACGAGCATCGCGCAAATGCTTACGGGACTTGAGCGCAACGGGAACGAGCTGACGCTGGAGCTGCGTTTGCCTGAGGACAGCGAGCCTGAGCGTATCCAATCAGAGCTGGGTCAATTGTTAAAGCCGTATGGCATCCAAGTGATTCACATGAATGTGCGCTTGCAAGCTGCCAAAAAAGGCGCAGGTCATAGCCTACCAAAGACCACCAACGCCATGCCGCAATCAAGCGATCCGCAAGACGAAAAAGCACCCATCACCAAAGGCGCGCCCAAGCAAAGCGACATCGCCGCGCATCCGCGTATTCGTCATATCATCGTCGTTGCCTCAGGCAAAGGCGGCGTGGGAAAATCGACCACCACCGTGAATATTGCCTTAGCATTAAAGCAGTTGGGGCATCGCGTCGGTGTCTTGGATGCCGATATTTATGGTCCAAGTGTGCCGAGCATGCTGGGCGTGGCGGATAAGCGCCCTGAACTTGAGAACGAACAATTCGTACCGATTGATGCGCATGGCATGGCGATGCTGTCTATCGGCAGTCTGCTTGGGCAAGACAACACCCCTGTGGCGTGGCGTGGACCAAAAGCCACGGGCGCACTGATGCAGCTGTTTAACCAAACCAACTGGCCACAGCTTGATTATTTGGTCATTGATATGCCGCCTGGTACAGGGGACATTCAGTTGACCCTAGCGCAGCGCATCCCCGTCACAGGCGCAGTCATTGTCACCACACCGCAGCACATCGCTTTGTTGGATGCGCAAAAAGGCATCGAGATGTTTAATAAAACGAATATCCCTGTATTGGGCGTGGTCGAAAACATGGCGCTACACACTTGCAGCAACTGCAACCATACCGAAGCCATCTTTGGCACAGGCGGCGGCGAGCGCATCGCTGAGCAGTACCACGTGCCGTTACTTGGGCAGCTGCCGTTAGCCAGTGGTATCCGCGCTCAGGTCGATAGCGGTACGCCGAGCGTGTTAGCCAACGATGAATTTGCTGAGTATTATGTCAATATCGCAAAAAACATCGAAAGCAATATTGATAAATTTGCCAAGCCAAGCGATGAGACGCGTATTTTTTAAGCGCGTTTGCTAAGCTGTCAATTTTTCGGACAATTTCGTATAATCACTGCCACTTTATATTTACAAAGGAATACCCATGTCTATCAAATCTGACCGCTGGATTCGTCAAATGGCCACCGAGCATGGCATGATTGAACCGTTTGAAGCGGGACAAGTGCGATTTAATGAAGCAGGAGAAAGACTGGTCAGCTACGGCACCTCAAGCTACGGCTATGACGTGCGCTGCGCCCGTGAATTTAAAGTCTTTACCAACGTACATTCTGCCATCGTGGATCCAAAGAACTTTGATGACAAAAGCTTTATCGACATCGTTGGTGATGAGTGCATCATTCCGCCGAACTCGTTTGCACTGGCACGCACCATGGAGTACTTCCGCATCCCGCGTGATGTATTGACCATCTGCCTTGGCAAATCGACCTATGCGCGCTGCGGCATCATCGTCAACGTCACACCGCTAGAGCCTGAGTGGGAAGGGCACGTCACGCTAGAGTTCAGTAATACCACCAATCTGCCTGCGCGTATCTATGCGGGCGAAGGCGTGGCACAGATGCTGTTCTTCCAAAGTGACAAAGACGACGTCTGCGAGACCAGCTACAAAGACCGTGGCGGCAAATACCAAGGACAACGCGGTGTGACCTTGCCGCGTACGTAATATGCCAATGATATTTTAAAAACAAAAAAGCTGGACGTATCGTACGCCCAGCTTTTTTATTGGTCTTATTTTTATACAGTGGCTAGGGCGTGTCATCATTTAGATAGCGAGGCTTAAAATGAGATAAATCGTAGTCAAACAAGGAAAAAATTGCAGAGAATATAGGTATATTCACAAGATTTTTGACGCTGTTTGGCAAGATTTAGCCAGTTTAAGACCGCTAAATGATTTCATGGGCTAATTGATGACACGCCCGATATTACTTCAATACCTTCAAACCTGCTTTGTTGTCACGCTTTGGTTTATTGGCAGGGGTGCTGCTTTCGTCTGCTTCTGGCGTATAGTTGGCGTATTCACTTGGGTCAAAAAACATGCCTTGCTGATTTTCTTTGGCATAGATACCCATAACGGCTGGCATCGGTACCCAAATCTCCCGCGACACCCCACCAAAACGCGCATTAAAATGAATAAAGTCGTTTTCAATGGTCATGTTGCCTGTTGCACGGCTGGCGATGTTGAGCACAATGCGCCCTTCTTGTATGTGCTCGACGGGCACACTGACATTCGGTAAGGTCGCATCGACCATCAGGTACGGCGTCAGCTGATTGTCTTCAATCCATTGATACAAGGCGCGCACCATATAAGGGCGGGTTGGGGTGACAGTGATATTCTCACTCATAATCGGTGTCCTTCGTTATCATTATGATGGTTACAAGTTTAACATTAGCGAATGCTTTGCTTGAAGCTATCGCGCTCAAACAGCCGCGTCATATACTCATAAAGTGGGCGACTGATGGCACGCGGCAGCACGATGTCCATAGACTCCAAGCGGTACAATAGCGGCGCTAAAAGCACATCGCACCAGCCAAAAGTATCGGCCATAAAATACGATTTGTGCGCAAACAGTGGCGATAGAGTAATCAACGAGTCGGCGAGCTGTTTGCGTGCCTGTGCGGCGCTTTTTTTATCAAAGCTGTCAGGGTGGGTAAGCAGCTGCCGTCCCAGCGCGAGCCAATCGTGCTGAATACGCCAAGCGAGCTGGCGAAATTGGGCACGCGCTTTTGGCGTGTCGGGCAATAGCTTGTGGCTGTGGTAGCGCTCTTCTAAATACTCAAAAATCACATTAATCTCGTATAACGAGACTTCGCGCTGCTGTAATACAGGCAAGGTGTGATAGGGGTTCAATTCGGTCAAATCTTCGGGGCGCTCAGAATGCAGGCGCGACAGATAGTATTCCAGCTGTTTTTCTTCTAATAATAAGCGCACCACATGACTGTCGTAACCGTCATCGGCATACAAAATCAGTTGACTGCTGGGGATGTCATTGGCGTCAATCATGAAAGCCTATTATTGTTGTTAAAGAGTGCCATCGTAAACAATGTGCCCCGCATTATCAAGGGAGCAAGCGTAACCAGCCCTTGTACAGCGCTTATTTTGCCTATAAAAAAAGACGCTACCGAAGTAGCGCCCTTAATCTTACGATACATACCGTATCGGGTCTTATTTGATGTCTTTCCAGTACTCTTTGTTAAGCAGATATACAGGGATGAGTAGCACCAATAAGAACAAGATGACAAAGAAGCCAATCACTTGACGGTCATGACGAGAAGGCTCGCCCATCCACGCCATAAAGTTGACCAAATCGCCGACTTCGCTACGGAATTCTTCTTCACTCAAGTCTTGCTGCAAGTTGTTCAACACGTGCGGCATAGCAGCATTTTTAAGTACCAAGTTGTTCGCGCCCCAAGGACGGCTTGGGTCTTCGTAGAATGACAACAGGTAAGTGTATACCCAGTCATCACCACGCAGACGCGTCTCAAGTGACAAGTCAGGCGGTGCAGCACCGAACCATGACGCCTGAATCTCAGGATCAATCTCAGAGTCGATGTGGTCACCGATTTGGTCGGTAGTGACCATCAGGTACTTTTCGACCAGCTCAGGTGGAATCTCCAAATCTTTGGCGATGCGTGAATGACGTACGTACTTGGCTGAGTGACAGCCAGCACAGTAGTTCATAAACAGCTTAGCACCGTTTTGTAGCGAGCCTTTATTGGTAAAATCAACAGGCGCTTCGCTACACGCCAAATGGACGTCTTCACCTTCAGCATTGGTGAATGTGCCACAGCCGTGACCGCCTGCTGCCATTGCGCTACTTGAAAACAAGGTCAATGCCGCGCCTAAGCCCAAACCAGCTAAGGATTTTGTGAGCATGTTCATCAGTGACCTCCGGTAACGCGTTCTGGTGGCTGCTTACACTTCTCAATCGCAGTGTAAATAGGCATCAGTAAGAAAAACAAGAAATACAGGACAGTAAAGACACGCGCCATAATCGTAGCGGTCGGTGTCGCAGGTGTCGCACCTAGGTAGCCTAGAACGATAAAGCTGATCACGAAAATCGTAAGCGCAATCTTAGACAAAATACCTTTGTAGCGAATCGAGCGTACTGGCGAGCGGTCTAACCATGGAATGATAAACAATACCGCAATCGCTGCACCCATCGCAATGACCCCGCCAAGCTTACTTGGAACGGCACGCAAGATGGCGTAGAACGGTGTGTAGTACCATACAGGCGCAATGTGTGCTGGGGTTTTTAGTGAGTTGGCAACCTCAAAGTTTGGTGGCTCAAGGAAGAAACCGCCACCTTCTGGGAAGAAAAACACCACGGCAAAGAAGAAGATGAAGAACACCACGATACCAACCATGTCATGCACAGTGTAGTAGGGGTGGAATTCAACGCCATCTAAAGGCACGCCATTTTTGTCTTTTAGCTTCTTGATGTCGATACCATCAGGGTTGTTTGAGCCCACATGGTGTAGTGCAACCAAGTGCATAAATACCAAACCAACGAGCACCAGTGGAATCGCAACCACGTGTAGCGCAAAGAAGCGGTTTAGGGTAATGCCTGAGATGATATAGTCACCACGTACCCATTCAGCAAGACCATCGCCAATCACAGGCAGTGCTGCTGGCAAGTTCAAGATAACCTGCGCACCCCAGAATGACATGTTGCCCCAAGGAAGCAAGTAACCGAAGAAGCCTTCCGCCATCAATGCCAGATAAATACCCATACCGATGAGCCAAATCAGCTCACGTGGCTTTTGGTACGATCCGTACAGTAGCGCGCGGAACATATGCAAGTACACGACCACGAAGAACGCTGATGCGCCTGTAGAGTGCATGTAACGAATGAGCCAACCGCCTTTTACATCACGCATGATGTATTCAACAGAAGCGAATGCCCCTTCTGCGCTGGGATTGTACATCATGGTTAGCCAAATACCAGTCACCAATTGGTTGACCAATACGACCATCGATAATACGCCAAAAAAATACCAAAAGTTGAAATTCTTTGGTGCGTAATATTTTGACATATGGTATTCGTAGGTTTCGGTGGCAGGAAAACGCGCATCCACCCAACCCATTAATTTTTTGCCCATACTCATATTAAGCCTCCCCAACCGTTAGGATAGTACCATCCATACTATATTCTGGGACAGGTAGGTTAAGCGGTGCTGGAACGCCACTATAGACGCGACCTGCTAAATCATACTTTGACCCGTGGCATGGGCAGAAAAACCCACCGTACCAGTCGTTACCACCCAAATCGGCAGCACCGACTTCAGGACGGTAGTTTGGCGCACAGCCCAAATGCGTACACACGCCTTCTACCACCAACACAGAGGGGTCGCGAGAGCGAGTGGCGTTTTTGCAGTACTCAGGTTGCACGGATGCTGCAGACTCAGGGTCTGATAGTAGTGGGGTTACAGACTCTAATCCTGCAACCATATCGTCGGTACGCTTAACCACATAGATGGGTTTGCCGCGATATTTTACGACAATCATTTGTCCTGCTTCGATACTACTGATGTCTTGGGTAACCGCTGCGCCCGCAGCTTCTGCCTTGGCACTTGGGTACCAAGAACGAACAAAAGGTGTAGCCACCGCAGCTACCCCAGCTGCACCAATTGCGGCAGTCGAGGCAATCAGAACTCTACGGCGTTGTACATTAACGCCTTCGGCATGGCTCATTAATACTTCCTCCAGGTGAATGAAATGGGATTATCCCACACTGGGTTTGTGGCTTAGAACGGTTACAATACCAATAGGTAAGCCACTTTAGCTGTGCCTAATTTTGCTAATTGTTGCTATTCTAAGCTATTTTGGTCATAAAATAAATTATTGTGTTAAAAATAAGGCCGTCTGGACAGTGGTGCTGCAGGGGGCAACAGTGCTCTGTTATAGGCCTTAGCGCTTACTAAAAAGCGACATTAGAGCGTGCTCGAATGAGCGTACTGTATTATAACCTTAAAAATAATAAGGGTATTGAGCAATAAAGCATGATACTTGAAATTTAGACAATGTTCACTAACTTTCAGCATTGTTGCTCACTTTGCGTGCGTATTGTACACGCATCATAAAGTAACATACAGACAAAAAAATGAGACATCCCAAAAAGATGCCTCATGCGCTTGCGCCGCTACTGCGCTTCATTGTTGTTTAGTTTTCTAAAGACTCCCAGCGCTCCAGCTTTTCAAGGAGCAGCTCGTCAATCTCAGCAATACGCTCACTGCCTTTGGTGGCCGCTTCCATGTCGTCATTAAACCATGAGCCATCCGCCAGTTTTGCGGTCAAATCGGCATGCTCAGCCTCCAGCTCGGCAATCTCTTTTGGCAGGCGCTCAAGCTCCCGCTGCTCGTTGTAGTTGAGCTTTTTGCTAGGTTTGGCAGGCTTTTTGGGCGCAGCCTTGTTGGCGCTTGGCTTTGGCGCAGCTTTGTCTGCATTGTTGGCATCGATACGCGCTTTTTGTACCAAGTATTCTTGGTAGCCGCCGACGTATTCATGTACCACGCCGCGCCCTTCGTCATCTTTTTCAAAGACCCACGTCGAGGTGACCACGTTGTCCATAAATGAACGGTCGTGACTGATGAGCAAAATCGTGCCATTAAAGCTGCTGACCGACTCTTCTAACAGCTCAAGGGTCGCCATATCCAAGTCGTTGGTCGGCTCATCGAGTACCAAGATGTTGGCAGGTTTGAGCAGCTGCTTGGCGAGCAGCACACGGTTACGCTCACCACCTGATAGGGCTTTGACAGGGGTGCGCGCACGCTCAGGGGCGAACAAGAAGTCTTGTAGATAGCTCATGATGTGCGTCTTTTTGCCCGCAACTTCGATGTAATCGGAGCCTTCAGAGACGTTTTGTGCCACGCTGGCTTCAAGGTCGAGCTGGTCACGCAACTGGTCAAAAAAGGCAATTTGCAAGTTGGTGCCCAAGGTGACGCTGCCTGATTGGGTCACCTCATCGTCAGACATGCCCAAAAGCGCCTTGATAAGTGTGGTTTTGCCCACGCCGTTGGGGCCGATGATGCCGATTTTGTCGCCACGAATTACTGTGGTATTAAAGCCGTGTACCAGTACGTTGCCCTCATATTCCAGATGCAGGTTTTTAACCTTACAGACCAGCTTGCCGCTTTTTTCGCCTTCACCCATGGTGATGTTGACATTGCCCACTTGCTCACGGCGGCGCTTGCGCTCTTCACGCAGGGCTTTTAATTCACGAACGCGACCTTCGTTACGGGTGCGGCGCGCTTTGATGCCTTGACGAATCCAAACTTCTTCTTGCGCCAGTTTTTTGTCAAAGTTGGCGTTGTTCTTTTCTTCAGCGAGCAGTTGTTGCTCTTTTAATTCTTGATAGCGGGCGTAGCCTGTCGCGCCTTGGGTCACGTCATAGCTTGAGAGCTGACCGCGGTCCAGCTCAACAATGCGCGTCGCCAGCTTATCCACGAACGCTCTATCGTGGGTTACGAACAGTAGAGTCAGACCCTGCCAATCCAATAAGAAGCGCTCTAGCCACTCAATACTGTCGACGTCCAAATGGTTGGTCGGCTCATCAAGGAGCAGGATATCAGGTTTGGTCACCAGCGCCCGCGCGAGCAGCACACGGCGCTTACGCCCGCCTGATAAGGCGGATAAGTCGTCATCAGGATTGAGACCCATGGTGGTGATTAAACGCGTGGCTTCGCGCTCCAAATCCCAGCCATGCACGGCATCGATGTCGTGCTGCAAGGTCGCCATACGCTCGCAAGCATCCATATCACCTGTCGCACACAAATCAGCCTGCTTGTGATATTCTTGCAACAAATTTGCCGTCTGTCGGCTGCCACCCATCACAATCTCTAAAATGTTGCCCGAAGTCTCAGGCACATCCTGCTCAAGCATGGCCACGCGGACACTTTTGTTGATGATGACATCGCCACTGTCAGGGTGCAGCGCGCCGTTGATGAGCTTGAACAGCGTGGATTTGCCTTCACCGTTACGACCGATGAGACAGACGCGCTCACCTTCATTGATGCTAAAATCAATACCGTCTAAGATGGGAGCGACGCCAAATGCGAGATGAATATTCTTAAGGTGTATCAGTGCCATAATGTGTCGTCAGCTTATAAAAAAGTAAATAAAAATATGCGGTCGGCTACAGGCGCACGGTCAATTGCCGTGGCGCTTGCCTATTTTGTTTGGCAGTATAGCACGCAGCGATTGCCATGCGACAAGACATCCATGACTTTCTTAAAGTTGTGCTTATCAGACCACTGACACCCATAAATCAGCACTACATCCTGTATATTCTCGCTTTGATAAATCCTTGATGCCTATAATGGGAAGCCCCCACCTATAACCTATATCCGAGAAAGCTATGACTATGACACCCAAAAATGGCCTAAATGAAAAAGTACCAGAGATTCGTTCAGGCGAGCCCATTTGTCCGATTAAGCTAAGCGAGCAAGTCGCCAGTATCAGCACGCTGCTAGACAGTAACAGCGTGACGCAGGCCGATATCGCCGCCCAAGTCATTGATTTGCAGATGACGGTTGCGCATCTTGAGCTGAGCTTAGAGCAGCTCGATAGCGTGGTTGCTAAGCAAGACAAGCATATTCAGACCATGCAGCGTCAATTACAGCTGATGTATAAGCACATTGAAAATCAGCAGCCTGATGATGGCATTGCGCCTTTTGACGTGCTGGCAGACAAGCCGCCACATTATTAGGACGGCAAACAAACGGGTCGGCAATAAAGAGTAGGGTGGGCGGTTTTTTCTTTAAAATAGGTCAGTTAGTTCTTATTAACAGTGTATTTACGTCACTTGATGAGAGGGCAGATGCCGTCTTACAAGTGGCGTTTATTTTTTTGTGCGTATCAAGATAAATTTGGGTAGCGTTATGTGACCAAACAGTCACAAATGAACAATATTATGTTCCTAGTGTTGTTTTGGGGTGCAAAAGACTTTAATATCCTATTAACAGGATGCTCATTTTTAGATAAAAAAGTTGCTTATAAGAACGGGTTTATCAGGATATGAGATAACAATAACAAGGATGTTTGGAGATATATCATGCGCCCTATCTTTCACCTAAAAACCCTCGCCATTGCCGTCGCCAGCCTATCTGCAGCCAGTCTTACACACGCAGCGGCACTCGACCGCTCAGGTCAAGACATCACTGCCTTTTTACAAGATGGTCTCTACGCTGAAGCGTCTTATACTTATATTGATGCCGACGTTACAGGCTATGACAGCGCCAATGGTGTTTCGGACAGTAACGAGTACGTAAGAGGCGATAAGATTGATGATATTGCCGAGTCTTATGACTTTTTCCGCTATGGCGTCAAAGCCGATATCGATGATACTTTTAGCGTTGGTGTACTGTACGATGAGCCGTTCGGTGCAGCAGCAGACTATGTCGGTGACAATAACTTTGTTGCGCAAGGGGATGTGGATGCCAGTATCAGCGGATTGACAGGCGGGCAAGTGACCAGTCTGGCGCAGGCAAACGCAAGTATTGACACTTTAAAATTTTTAGCTGGTCAAGCAGTACAGGCGGGAGACGCCACCACTGCTGCCGCACTTAAAGCACGCGCAGAGCGTTTGGGTCTTGCGGTTGCTAGCGCTCAAGCTGAAGCCAGTACTGCAGGCGAAGGCACACAAGTTGAAGTGCGTACCGAGAGCATCACGGGCATCCTCGGTATGAAGTTTGGTCAAAATAAAAACTTCCAAGTCTATGGTGGCCCTGTCGCGCAGCGTCTAAAAGCAGATGTAAAACTGCGTGGTAGCGCATACGGCGGCGCAACAGGCTATACCGCACACATCAGCCCTGACCAAGATTATGGCTGGCTGGCTGGTATGGCGTATAGCAAGCCTGAGATTGGTCTAAAAGCGGCATTAACCTATCGCTCAGAGATTGACCATGAGGCTGATATTGCTGAAATGTACCCATTGGTAGCCGCTTTGGGCGGTAACCCAGCTCAAAGTGGTACGATTGATATCACCACGCCTGAGTCGGTCAACCTAGACTTCCAGACAGGTATCAACCCAACGACATTGGCCACCGCTCGCGTGCGTTACGTGCCATGGGGCGACTTTGAAATCGTACCGCCACTGTATAACCAGGTCAGTAAACGCGTCACCGAAGACGATAAAGGACTGGCGTTGGTCGATTATGATAAAGACCAGTGGCTGGTTGAGCTGGGCTTAGCCAAACGCGTGACCCCAGCACTTGCCATATCGGGCAATATCGGTTGGGACAGTGGTGCGGGCAACCCAACCACCTCACTCGGTCCTGTCGAAGGCTACTATAGTGCAGGACTTGGTGCCAAATACAATCTGACCGAAAACTGGGCAGTCTCCGCAGGTGGTAAATATTTGTGGTTCGGTGATGCACAAGGTCAAATCCCAACAGACAAAATCGTGAGCGATTTTTCAGATAATGACGGCTATATCTTAGGGGTGAAAGTCTCTTATCAAGACAAATAATGCTTAGATGATAAAAAAGCGACCGATGATGGGTCGCTTTTTTTATGCCTGACAAATAGGGTTTGTCTTGTCTGTTAGATAGCGAGTCAATAAGGTGTGCTTAATCATGTGCAAGTTATACAATAACAGTGCAAATACAAACGCGCATCCTTGGTATTCAGATAACGGTATGCGTGATATACCCTTGCACCACTGAGTTTTATGCATTGCCGCTCACGTATCAAACCATGACCAGCCCTAGCCATAGAACACAAGCTGATTTTTATACACGCCTGCATGGTAAAACGAGAAACAATGAGACGAACGGCAGTGAATCAACCACGGTGACACGCATTATACAGCTGTGTCATATGCTCTGTATCTATTGTCTTTACCATTGCTAGTATCGATATGTATCATCAAACCATAGTTGCTACAGCTACGGTTTTGACGACTGACTATATATGACACCAAAAAAATCCCGCCAGTGTGGCGGGATTTTTAATAACGAAGTAGGGTATTTGCTTAGCTTATTTCTTTAGCAACGTTTCCATTTCGG
Source organism: Psychrobacter aestuarii (assembly GCF_904846035.1). Lineage (GTDB taxonomy): Bacteria > Pseudomonadota > Gammaproteobacteria > Pseudomonadales > Moraxellaceae > Psychrobacter > Psychrobacter aestuarii. Next base: position 597,279 of record NZ_CAJGYT010000001.1, on the reverse strand, counting down.
TGAACTGCTGCTCAACTTCAGCGCGCGGGCCACCAGTCATGATACTTACAGCAAAGATGGCAATGGTACTTAGGATGAAGCCAGGAACGATAGCGAACAACCAGCTGTTTAGTGCAGTACCGTCAGCTAGCGTGAAGCCGCCATAGATCCAGATGATAACGGTCAACGCACCGACAACCATACCTGCAACTGCACCGTTACGGTTCATACGTCTCCAAGTCAAGCTGAAGATAACGAGTGGACCGAATGCTGCACCGAAACCTGCCCAAGCGTTCGATACTAGGTCAAGTACTGAGCTGTTTGGATCAGAAGCCAGTAGGATAGAAACAACGGCAACGACGATAACTGAGATACGACCAACCAATACCTGACGCGCTTCTGGTGCTTCTCTGTCGAAGAACAACTGATAGACGTCTTTTGTCAATGAACTTGATACCACCAGTAGCTGTGATGAAATGGTACTCATAATCGCAGCCAAGATAGCAGCAAGTAGGAAACCAGATACCAGCGGATGGAACAAGAACTGAGTAAATACAAGGAAGATGGTCTCAGGGTCATCTAGTGTCATGGCAGTTTTTTGTACATACGCACGACCAGCAAAACCAGTCATCAACGCACCGATAAGGCTGATAATCATCCAGCTCATACCGATGTTACGTGCTGTTGGTACGTCTTTTGGTGAACGAATCGCCATGAAACGTACGATAATGTGCGGCTGACCAAAGTAGCCCAAGCCCCACGCCATCAACGAGATGATGCCGATAACACTCATGCCTTGTGTGATGTTCAACAAGGTTGGGTCGATGTTGCTGACCGCAGTGGTGGTCGCAGAGATACCGCCCAAGTCAGTGAAGGCAACGATAGGTACGATAACCATCGCAAACAACATGATGACGCCCTGTACAAAGTCGGTCATCGATACCGCTAAGAAACCACCGAACAAGGTATAGCAAACAACCACACCCGCAGTGACCCACAGGCCTGTTGAGTATGACATGTTGAGTGAGCTTTCGAACAATTTACCGCCGCCGACCAAGCTCGCTGCGGTGTATACGGTAAAGAATAAAATAATAACAATCGCTGAGATAACGCGCAGCATGTGCGACTTATCTTCAAAGCGGTTGGCAAAATAATCGGGTAGGGTGATTGAGTTGTTTGCAACTTCAGTGTAAACACGAAGACGCGGTGCAACAATAAGATAGTTCAAAAACGCACCAGCGGTCAGACCAATGGCAATCCACACACTGACCACACCATCACTGTACATATAGCCAGGTAGACCAAGCAATAGCCAGCCTGACATATCAGATGCCCCTGCAGACAGTGCAGTAACGGCTGGACCTAGGTTACGTCCACCGAGCATGTACCCTTCTGAATCATTAGCTTGTTGGAAATAGGCATAAACGCCAATACCAATCATCACTAGAAAATAGGCGGCTAGCGATATAAGCACACCACTTGAAATTCCATTCATAAAACCTGTCCTTAACCAAATTACTGGTTATTATAAAAGTATCAATACGACCACCCACAGATAAAAAAAGGTGATACATTGAGAAGGAAATCAAGGCGCTTACCCTAGCCACGCTACAGGTAAGCTGTTGTGTTTAGTTTTAGATGATTAATACTAGATAGAGACCACCGCAACGCGGGACACCACAAATAAAATCAATCATGTAAAACTGTTAAGCGTGCTTTTGCACTTGTGTAAGTAACAAAGCACCAATCAAACACAATTAACCATTGACTCTAATAACATCAACAAACGTAATACTGTCAACGCACAATATATATGACAACAACACAATCTGGCAAGAACAAGTTTATCAAACCAATCCAAAACAAGAAAAAATTGTAGTCACAGTCATATAACCAATCTATCTTACTATATTAATGCGCTATATGTTGATTAGTGTGTTTATAGTAACTGTATGTTATAAATACAAATTAGACGGCATTATAACGTATAGGTGAACCGATTGCGAACAAAGCAACCATACAGTTACCAAGTGTCTCATTTCGTCACATAATCAATCGGAGCAAGCATTTTCAATAAAGCTTCAACACTGCTAGAGGGGGTCAGTTTTGGATTGATGACCACCCCCAAATACCGCTGCAGCTCAATGTTATCCGCCATATCAATACGCTCCAAATCTTGACTGATAAGCGTCTGTGGCAATACCGACCACCCAAGACCGATAGACACCAGCATGCGTATGGATTCTAGCGGGTTGGTGCTCATGGTGGCGTAGGGTTTTAGATTGTGCTTGGCAAATTCTGACAAGGTGATTTGACTGGTAAAGGTGTTGGCAGAGGGCAGAATCGCTGGATAATGCGCAAGCTGCTCTAAGGTGACATTGGTTTTTTTGGCAAGTGGTGACAATGCGCCGGTCATAAAGTACAAAGGGTCAGACCATAACGTGTGGTAGGTCAAGCGCTTGTCATAAATAGGCGGTAGCGTTAAGAACGCCAAAGACAAATCGCCATCGATGACCGCCTTGTGCGCCTCTTCAGAGTCTACAAAGTGCACCTCAAGCTGTACGGCAGGGTGCTGCTGAATAAAGTGCTTGAGCACGGGGGCGAGATGGTGCAGACCGATATGATGACTGGTGCCGATGACCAGCTTGCCTGAGACGGTTTGCTGATTGTTTTGCAGATTAATCTTAAAGTTCTTGTAATCTTCAAGCCAGCGCTTGGCATGCGGCAGCATTTCATTGGCGGCTTGGGTGGGTACGATACCGCGCCCGACCGTATCAAATAAGGTGATGTTAAACTCATCTTCTAGATTTTTAATGCGTTTACTGACAGCAGGCTGGGTGATGAACAGCTTTTCGGCAGCACCTGAGATGCTGCCGGTTTGCATGACGGTCACAAAGGTTGTCAAATTGGTTGTATTCACACCGATATCCTTAGCATAGCTTGGCAGTTGTTATCAAAGCATCCAATCACAACCCATCATTAATTAAAGAAAAACCGTCTTCTTTATTAGGAATGAGAAAAAAAAGTTTGTGAACAGATAAAAATCATCAATTATTATTATAGAATTAGCCTGTTATAATCACAAGACATGAACGCACTTTTTCAGCGCATACGGGGGTGGATTGACTATCACGGCGATACACACCATCACCCAAGAAGCGCTAAGCAGTGATACGCTGATACACAATACGTTAAGAAGAAAAACGGTATCGCCATTCATCGCCAACATGTGACGCCAGCGCCGATAGCGCATGAGGGGCAGCACATTACTAGCAACCAAAAAGGACAACACTATGGCCGGTCAAACTTTATATGACAAACTTTGGAACGCGCATGAAGTCACCAAACGTGACGACGGTTCAAGCTTAATCTACATTGACCGTCATTTACTGCACGAGGTGACAAGCCCGCAGGCCTTTGAAGGTCTAGAGCTTGCCAATCGCGCGCCGTGGCGTCTGTCAGCAAACATCGCCAGCCCCGACCACAACGTACCGACGGTGACCACAGAGCGCTCGCAAGGCGTGTCAGGCATCAAGGATGAAGTATCGCGCTTGCAGGTCGTCACCTTAGATGACAACTGCGCCAAATTTAACATCGCAGAATTTACGATTAATGATGCGCGTCAAGGTATCTTGCACGTCGTCGGTCCTGAGCAAGGCTTGGTATTGCCAGGCATGACTGTGGTCTGTGGTGACTCGCATACCGCAACGCACGGCGCATTGGGCTGCTTGGCGCACGGTATCGGTACGTCTGAGGTGGAGCACGTGTTAGCGACGCAGTGCCTCATTCAAAAGAAAATGAAAAACATGCAAATCCGTGTAAACGGTAAGCTCGGCGCTGGCGTGACCGCAAAAGATGTGGTACTTGCCATCATCGCGCGTATTGGTACAGCAGGCGGTACAGGCTACGCCATTGAGTTTGCAGGGCAAGTGTTTGAAGAGATGAGCATGGAAGGTCGTATGACCGTCTGTAACATGGCGATTGAAGCGGGTGCTCGCGTCGGTATGGTCGCTGTCGATGACATCACTATTGACTATGTTAAAGGTCGCAGATACGCACCGACGCCTGAGCAGTGGGACGCTGCTGAAGCTTATTGGAGTACGCTGTATTCAGACGCTGATGCGGTGTTCGATACCGTCATTGAGCTCGATGGAAATGAGATTGCGCCGCAAGTGTCTTGGGGCACCTCACCTGAGATGGTCGTTGACATCACTGAGAGTGTACCGACGCCAGACCAAGCGGCAGACGACACACAAAAAGAAGGCTGGATGCGTGCCTACACTTATATGGGTCTAGAAGCGGGTCAAAAAATCACCGACATTCAGTTGGACAGAATCTTTATCGGCTCATGCACCAACTCACGTATTGAAGACTTACGCGATGCTGCAGCAGTCATCAAAGGGCGCAAAGTGGCCGAGAGCGTTAAAGAAGCCATCGTCGTGGCAGGGTCAGGACAGGTGAAGCTACAGGCGGAAAAAGAAGGACTGGATCAAGTCTTTACTGAAGCGGGCTTTGAGTGGCGTGAGCCTGGCTGCTCAATGTGCCTTGCGATGAACGCTGACAAGCTGTTGCCACAAGAGCACTGCGCCTCGACTTCGAATCGCAACTTTGAGGGACGTCAAGGTAATGGCGGACGCACGCACTTGGTCAGCCCAGCCATGGCCGCTGCTGCTGCCATTGCAGGTCACTTTGTGGATGTGCGCACGTTTTAATCGAGCATCTAAAGCGTGATGCGTTCACGCTTTAGGTCGATAGGATTTTGTTTGTCTTTACTCATTAACACTAGGATATCTTATGCAGGCTTATAACATTCAAACGGGTATCGTGTGCCCCCTTGATCGCTCAAATGTCGATACCGACCAAATCATTCCCAAGCAGTTCTTAAAATCTATCAAACGCACAGGCTTTGGTGTCAATCTGTTTGACGAGTGGCGCTACTTGGACGAAGGCTTTCCAGGTCAAGATGCCAGCAAACGCCCCATCAACCCTGATTTTGTGCTGAACCAGCCACGTTATCAAGACGCGACCATTTTATTGACGCGCAAGAACTTTGGCTGCGGCTCAAGCCGTGAGCACGCGCCATGGGCTTTATCAGAGTATGGCTTTCGCACGGTCATCGCGCCAAGCTTTGCCGATATCTTTTATAACAACTGCTTTAAAAACGGCATGCTGCCCATCGTGCTTGATGAAGCCATCGTCGATACATTGATGAAAGCGGTCGTGGCTGAAGAAGGCTATACCTTAACGGCAGATTTAGAAGCGCAAGTGGTCATTACCCCAACGGGCGAGCGCTATCCTTTTGAGATTGATGCCTTTCGCAAGCATTGCTTGTTAAACGGTCTGGATGATATTGGTTTGACCTTGCAGCAAAGCGATGCCATCAAGGCTTACGAAGAGACCATGCAACAAAAGACGCCATGGATTTTTAATCCTGTGCATGCGTAATCTGGCATGGTGACGCGGTTTATACCCAAATATTGACCTTCTGGTCTATTTGGGTAGGGCGCAAGCGTTGAGTTATGGTGATGAAGTGGCTAAAATAAATGGCGTTTTGGCAGTTATGACGGCAGGTGGCGCGTATATGAGCGCTTGACCGCCCAGCGTGGTCAGCGCCTGCCATTGCCCGATTTTTTGTCACGTTTTCGCCTTCTTTTCACTTTATAGTAGTCATCATCATGATAAATATACCGCGTGGTTTTGTTGTTGCTGGTGTCGTTATGGGTACCAGTATTGGATTGTCAGGATGTCAGTTACTCAGTGGCTACCAAACCATTGAGCAAAAACCGACAAAAACATGGGCGGTTGACGTCCCTTCGACCGCAGGTGAGGTGAGCCTGACCTGTGCAGGTACTTACCACTGTGAGTTTACGCAGATTGACAAAACACTGGTGGTCAGCACCGACACGCATGTGCCTATGGCAACGATTGAAGCGCCGCGTAGTGATGCTGGCAGCAATATGAGCACATTAAGTAGTCCATACGCGGTCAAGGCGACGCTGGCAAGCGCTTCAGGATTGCCGCCGCTAAATAACTACTACGTACGCATGCTGCCCAAAAAACGTGAAGTGCATGTCAATTTTTATCCAGAGCCCAATTTAAACTACACTGAGCGCTTTGCGATGATTCATGAGTTTACGCAGCCTGGCGTGTATCAATTAAAGGCCTATCGTCAAGCGACAAAAGCCTCAAGTGGCAGTCTGCTTGACAGCGCGTCACCTGAGCCATTGTGTATTGACCTTGTGCATCAAAACCAAGTACTGCGCCACTTTTGCCAAGACATGCATCCTGAGCATCAAGGCGAATTTATCGAAACCCGCGTACATGCCCTCGACCAGCTTCACGAACACACCCATTCATAATAACCGTGCATGATTGATGCACACCGCTGATTGACAACAACAAGGATTTTTATGGCAACCGTATTGACATTAGCAGGCGATGGTATTGGCCCTGAGATTATGGCGCAGGCCATCAATGTGCTAAAACGGGTTAATGAGACGTTTGATTTGGGACTGACCTTAGAAGAGGGTTTGATTGGCGGTGTGGCCATTGACGCCACAGGTGAGCCATTGCCCGAAGAGACACTCACGCGCGCCCGTGCAGCAGACGCGGTACTGTTAGGCGCAGTCGGTGGACCTAAGTGGGATGCCATTGAGCGCAGCAAGCGCCCTGAGCGTGGACTGCTAAAAATCCGTAGTGCATTAGGCTTGTTTGCCAACTTGCGCGTGGCAAAGCTCTACCCGCAGCTCGCCAATGCGTCAAGCATCAAGCCTGAGATTATCAAAGGCTTGGATTTACTTATCGTACGTGAGCTGACAGGCGGTATCTACTTTGGCGAGCCACGCGGTATCCGCACGCTAGAAAATGGCGAGCAGCAAGGCTATAACACAATGGTCTATAGCACCAGTGAGATTGAGCGTATTGGCAAGGTTGCCTTTGAGCTGGCGCAAACCCGTACTGCCGCCTCAGGCAATCCAGCGCGCGTTTGCTCAGTGGACAAAGCCAACGTATTAGAAGTGACCGAGCTGTGGAAACAGACCATCACAAAAATGCAGCAAGCGGATTATAGCGATGTGGCGCTGTCGCACATGTACGCGGACAATGCCTGCATGCAGCTGATTCGTGATCCCAAGCAGTTTGACGTGATGGTCACAGGCAACATGTTCGGCGATATCTTGTCTGACGAAGCCGCCATGCTCACAGGCTCTATCGGCATGCTGCCATCAGCCAGCCTTGATGAGGCAGGCAAGGGCATGTATGAGCCATGCCACGGCTCAGCGCCTGATATCGCTGGTCAAGACAAGGCCAACCCCCTAGCGACCATCTTGTCAGTAGCCATGATGCTGCGCTATACCTTTAAGCAAGAAGCCGCGGCGCAAGCCATTGAGCAAGCGGTCAGTGATGTGCTGGACGATGGTCTGCGTACGCCTGATATCTTGGATAAAACCGAAGCGGGCTTGACCCAAGTCGGCTGTCAGCAAATGGGTGAGGCGGTACTGGCAAAACTATAAGCCGCAAAAATACGCACCACATTTATCACATAAAAAACCCATCTGTCCGTACTGGCAGGTGGGTTTTTTATTTGCAGCGCAGTTTTGTAAAAAAATCTGCTCTTGGCTACCAATCATTAACAAACTAACGGCAACTGCCTATGCTTGGTAACACAAAGCCGTCAGCGCCCATGGCATCAGTGTGGCATGATGAGCACATAACGACAAAGCAAACGCAGTGCTGACGTTTGTGCCTTCATTAGCGGTAAAACTATAACAGTCAGGGATAAGCTAGGCGCTGCACCATTGAACATTTGAGGAAGCATTATGTATAAATTGAATAAATTAAGCCAAATTATGATGGCGATGGGTACCAGCGCAGTATTACTAACAGGCTGCGGCGGCAGCAACGACGATGCCAATGCGCAGCAAACGACAGACAATACAACCGAGCAAAGCACTACGGCTGAAACATCTGCCAATCAGAACGATATGAACGCAAACAGCGAGATGGCAACAGATGACGCCGCGATGAACGCTAACGCTGGCATGGACGACAGTGCAAATGACATGCCAAGCGATATTGATAAGAGTCTGATTGAAAGTGGCGACGACATCAGCCCAGTGACTCGCGGTATCAGCCAAAAGCTCGATGGCAACAGTAAGACCGAAACGGCATTGAGCAAGCTGCTACCAGAGATTGAGTACAATACGGACAATCTCTCAGAGCGTGCCACCAAAGCCAACGAAGCAACATGGACTGAGGGCGCTAAGATTGACCAAAACTTGGGCACCAAGATTCAAGCCTTATTAAACTGGAATCATCATGGCGTCGGCGCGGTCGACGGTCGCTGGGGCAAAAATACCATCAAAGCGATGAAAGCGTTCCAAGAAGCGAACAATTTGCCTGTGACTGACAGCATGAATACGGATACGTGGCAGGCATTAACCCAAGACAGCGCATTGATGCAGCAGCCAGTACTGGTCGATTATCAATTGACCGATGATGATATCAATGTCAAAACCACCAAAATACCAAGTGGTGCAGAAGAAAAAGCCAAGCTAGAAGCCATGTATTATGAGAGCGTCATCGAAGCGCTCGGTGAAAAGTTCCATATCGATACCGACTACCTAAAAGCACTGAATCCTGATAGCAACTTTGCTGCAGGTGACAGCATTGTCGTTTATAACCCTGGCAACCCCAATACTACCCCTGTCAGCCGTGTGGTTGCGGACAAAGCTGCGCAGACGCTCTATGCTTATGACAGCAATGACAAGATGGTTGCCAGCTATCCGACCACGGTCGGCAGTACCTCGACACCGTCGCCGACAGGCACGCATGACGTCAAGGTAAAAATTCACAAACCCAACTATACGTATACCAGTGATGAGGGCAAAAAATCCATTCTACCTCCAGGTCCGAACAACCCTGTCGGTATCGTCTGGATTGGTCTGAGCAAGCCTTCATACGGCATCCATGGCTCGCCTGACCCTGAGCGTATCAGTCGTCAAGCCTCAGCAGGCTGTGTGCGTTTGACCAACTGGGATGCACTCGCGCTACTGGGTACGATCGAAGATGGCGCTACGGTTGAGTTTCGTTAAGCTCGACGCATCGTTAAAAGATGCTTATTCGCGCTTTATTTAGAAGAAGAACAAAAAAGTGAAGACAAAAAAATACCGCTTGTGATAAGCGGTATTTTTGTTTGAGCTGATTGGCAATCTTATCAAAAACGCCCATCATGAATCACTGCGTTTTTGGCAATACATGTCAAAATGGATTGTCAGTATTGTTATGCGTATTGATAAAAACAACGACCAACCCACTTATCGCAATAAAAATTAGTTTTTACCGCGGTAAGTGATACGACCTTTCGATAAATCGTAAGGGGTCATTTCAACTTTAACCTTATCGCCTGTCAGAATGCGGATATAGTGCTTACGCATCTTGCCTGAAATGTGAGCGATGATTTCGTGACCGTTTTCTAGACGGACTTTAAACAGCGTGTTCGGTAAAGTATCGATAACTTCACCTTCGAATTCAATAATATCGTCTTTTTTTGCCATAACCTGTTTCAATCAATAGAAAAATAAGCCGACATTATACGCAAGTTTTGCCATTCATGCAACAAAAACCTGATTTTTACTTGACAGCGTGTAATGGTTATGTATATCACTCAGGCAAGTTGATCCAAACGGGGGTTAAAGGCGCTTCTGGCAACAGATCTTGATAGATGTGTGGATAATAGGCGTTGATAAAGTACAAGCCATCACCTGATGCGGTCGGCGGGGCTATGGTGCGGTCTTTTTTTGCCAAAATCTCTAAAAAATCATGAGGCTGTAGCTCATGCTTGCCAATGGCGTGCAGCGTGCCCATCAGGTTACGCACCATATGATGTAAAAAACCATCGGCTTGAATGTCGAAGACAATGAACGCGCCGTGTTGAAAAAGACGCGCATGACTGACGGTGCGTACAGGCTGATTGGACTGGCAGGCGGCGGCGCGGTAACTGCTAAAGTCGTGCGTACCTGTGATATATGCTGCCGCTTGCTGCATCGCAGGCAAATCAAGCGGTTCATAGATATGGGTGACTTGATTTTTTAATATGGCAGGGCGCTGCGGCTGATTGAGCGTGATGTAACGATACCGGCGGGCAATGGCTTTAAAGCGCGCATGAAAGTCCTCAGGCATCGGCTGAATCCAGCGCAGCGCAATATCATCGGGCAGTAGGCTATTGACCCCGCGCAGCCAATTGTTGGTAGGGCGGTAGGCGGTGGTAACAAAATGGGCAATCATATTGCTGGCGTGCACGCCTGCGTCCGTCCGTCCTGCCGCGACCACCTCGATAGTCTCGTTCGCCACTTTGCTGATGGCTGACTCCAACACTGCCTGTACGCCTGTGACCTCTTTTTGCCGCTGCCAGCCACGATAATGCGTCCCTAAAAACTCAACCGCAATCGCCAAGGTGTAAGTGGGCGCTGCAGTTAGGGCGGATGTGGTAGGGGTCATCGACATAAGGGGTCACCATAAAAACAAAAACAAGTAAAACAATGATCAGTGCCGCGTGCTGGTATTTTGACTGATGGTATAGCTCCAGCGCTGACGGCGACGGGTCGGTGTGTCGTAGTGTAGCAACAGCCACAGCAAGCGCGCGTAAATTGCTGAGATGGTCAGGCGCTCACCTGCAATGACATGATGCTCGTATTGCCAGCTGCCTGCAGCATAACTGGCACTCACGCCGCCAAAGGCGCATTGACTGGCGCAAACCACCATATGACCTTGGGCATACGCTTGGTCCAAGGCGTCAGCTAAGGCTTGCGAATGTGGCAGGTTGCCAGCACCAAAGCCTAAAAGGATGATGCCGCATGGCGCTTTTTTGGATAAGGCGTTTAGTTGTTGACACAACACATCAGCATCGTTAGGCAGGCAGTATAGTGCGTGTACGACTGCCTTTTCTGCACGCGCTTGAGTCGCGTTGAGGGCAGCAGTTCTGTCATCAAGCCAGTGCTGGCGGCGTGCGACGGGTAGATCTTTTGCATAGCTGCTGGCAGGGTAGGCAGCGCGCCCATGCCCTGTAAACGCCATTAAGTCGTGGCTGTGAATTTTTTGTACGGTTTGCGCAGGCCAAGACTCGCCGCCAAAGCATATCTGTACGCCGCTGTTGCCATAGGCCGCTAAGCGCAGCGCGGCAGAAAAGTTGTCCCACGCATCACTGTCAGTGTCGCGCTGGTAGTGGCTGACGATGTTGCTGTCGAGTAGGGGACGCATGCTGCCAGTTAAGACGATACAAATGTCACTGCCTGCAAAGGCTTCCGCCAAAAAAGCGCCCAAGTAACTTAAGGTATCGGTACCTGTAATCAATACGAACTGACGTTGCCCTTGTTCATACGCTTTTAGTATTAAGGTATAAAAATGCATAAAGTCGCAGGCATGGAGCTGACTGCTGTCTTTAATCAAGCTGTTCTCAAGCCATGAAAAATAAGGCAGCTCATCGGTCAAAAACGACTGCAATACCGGTAAAAACACATCGACATCCAGTGGTGCCAAGGGTTGTCCATAGCTGCCAAACGTGCCGCCTGCGTAAATGAGTTTTACATCTGTACCGTGCTTAGAATCAGAGGTAGATCGCTGCATAAAAATGCCTATAACAAAAACACATACGTCCTATAAGCATTGCTGCTTACAAGACGCATGTTAAACCATAAGAAAGAGAAAAAATTGCTATCAACAGTGAATAATAAAAAAGGGGCAGTGCCTATTACTATTAACTAAGCAATACGGGCTAGCAGCGTATTTGCTTGCTGCTGCTGCTCGCTATTGCCCTGTGACACTACTTCTTTTAACAGTCGCTTGGCACCATCGTATTCACCGATGCTGAAATATTGCTCAGCAAGTGCCAATGTGGTCTGATTGCTGTCCAAGGTTTTGACAAAATCAAAGGCATTATCTGTTGGTGGTAGCAAGCTGTCATCTGTTGGCGCATCAGAGGTCGGCATGATGGCAGAGGCATCCTCAGTGGCGTCCTCTACGACAGGAGACTCATCGGAAATGAGCGCATCGATGTCAAAATCATCATCAAAGAGCATAGGCTCTTCAGCTGCGGGCTGTGCAGTTTCTGTTTCAGCCGCTACGGGTGTACTGCTGTTGTCTACAATGCCAAATTCTTCTTCAAGATTAAACACAGGTGTTTGTGCAGGTTCATCAGTACTGTCTGTAGTGGGTTCTGTCACGTCAGCTGCTTCATTGCTGTCAAACAGCGTAAAGTCCGCAAAGTCGTCTTGTGCGTCTGCTTGTGGTGCCGCAGTTGGCGCTGCTTTATCTGCTTCGCTGACTGTCTTTGTGTCCAATATGAGGGCATCGGTATTGTCTTGCGCCGCGCTCACATCCTCAAAACCAAAGTCAATGGCGTCATCGTTTTTGATAGCATTGTCATCAGTACGGCTGTCATCTGTGCTTAGCGTAAAGTCATCATCGATGTGCGCAGTGACATCGCTGTCTGCACTTGATGTGCGATGGATGTCATCGGCATTCGCATCTTGCAGCAATGAATCAAAGTCGAGGGTAAAGTCATCATCTAGCGTGCTCGGCGCAGGGGTGTCCGCTTGCTCAGTGTTTGCTGTATCAGCATCGCGCGTTACTGGCGCTGTAGACGTGTGCTCAGGGGCATCAAAGTCCAGACTCAGCGCGTCCGTTGTGTCGTTATCGATGGCATCATCTTGCGTAATAGGGGTCAGTGTTACAGCTTCTGCGGGTGTGGCTGCCTCATCTAATGCTTGATTGCTTGGTGTTTGCGCATCTGTTGACGGGGGTAAGTCCAGTACAAAATCATTGTCATTATCAAGCGTATCGTCTGAGCGCTGCTCAAAGCTTTGTATCGGTGCTGGTGATGCAGGTTGCGTCGGTGCGTCGGTAGTGCGGGTTGCTGGGTTTAAATCATCTAAAATTAAATCAAATGACGCGTCATTGTCATCCTTGGTATCAGCCACAGGCGCTGCGGTAGGGGCACTTGTTTGCTGCGTTGGTGCAGCTGCCTTAGCGGGCGCAGCAGCGGCGACAGGCTTGTCTTCTTCAATCTCAAAAGCCAATCCACCAAAGTCACTGCTATTGTCGCTTTGTGCTGGCGTAGATATGGGCGCAGCTACTGGCGCTGGTGCACGTGTCTCATCAAACTGTGCTTTGAGCTGCTGCGCTTGCACCATCGTGACAGGGTCGGCATGCGTCTCAAGCTTGGCGTAAGTCTGATAAAAAGCCTCTGGCTGCTGCGTTGCATTATGGACTTGGAGCAGCTTTAGCAATAAGGCGCTGTCGGTCGGGTTGGCAGCCAGACCACGGTCAATCGCTTCGATGGCTTTGTCATAGCGCTGCTGATCCATAAAGCGCTGAGCGACGGTGAGGTTGTCAAACTTAGTGATAGGCTCAGGTGTGGCATTGGTACGCTGAGGTGCGGCGCTGCTGGTATCTGCACTGCGTGTGCTTGGTTTATTGATACTTGGTGCTTGTGATGGCTTGTTTTTGCCACGCATCACGACAAAAGCGATGCCTGCAATGATGACCAATCCCACAATGATGTATAGCATATTGTCCATAAAAACTCCCGCGCCTGCGTGTCCTGTTTATAATCGTTCAGTCATTTGATGCGATTATCAATTACTTAATTCTTGCAAATGAGCCGCTAGCTCAATAGCTTTTTGATTTTTTATTGGTAGCTCTGCGCGCTGATAAGCGGCAGTAGGCAAGGACGCAATGGTCTGTGTCCGTACCACGGTGTGGCTGCTGCCCGTTAGGTCAGATAACATAGCATCATCTAGCATATCATGGCTACTGTTAAGCGCGATATTATTATTCGCACGGGTGTCATCCAAAAACTGCGGACGCTCAGGGAGGACGGTGCGTTGAATGCGGCGGGTGGTCTGTATGTGTACAGGCGTCAGTTTTGGCTTGGCGGCGGTTTGTAGCTGCTCAGCTGGCGTGTCGGGCTGTGCGCGTCGTAACATGCGGCGCGTCGTTTGGATGTTCGTCGTGGCAGCAGATGGCAACGCTGTAGCTGCCTGCAAAGGCGCTTCTATCACTGTGGCTGTCGGCTGGCTACGCGGTAGTGCAGGCAGCTCGGTCACTTGCTGTGCGGCTAAGGGCTGTGCTGTCGTTTGACGAACCAGTACAGTATCCAGTGCTTGCGCTAAGTCAACGGGCTGCTGCACCGTGATGGCGCTGCGCTCGGTTTGCGCTTGATGTACGTTTTGCTGCGCGAGTAATGGTGCATTAGCATTGGTGCTTATCGGGGCGCTTGGTTGCGCACTGGGCAGCGGCGGCATATGGGTGATGGTCTTGACCAATAGCGGCGTTTGCGTCAGCGCTTGCTGTGCAAGGAGTGGCGCGTCAGGCATGCGGGTCTTTGCTGCACTTGGTAGCGGCGGCATCACATCGGTTGCGATAACGGCTAACGGCTGAATCGCTGTAACTTGCTGCGCCATCAATGGCGTATGTACGGGCGTATGCGATGTTATCGGCGCAGCGCTCAGCGGTGGCGGCGCACTATTTTGTACCATCAGTGGCGTGTGCATCAAAGCTGGACGCACCAAAGGCATCAGCAGGGTTTTAGGAATGATGTCACGATCGCCATTATTATTAACCGTCAGCACCACATCCGCAAAAGGCATGGTAATCGGCTGAGTGCTGGTCAGTACGATGCGACCATAGTCCACTGAATCAGCGACGAATCGCGCTGATATGGTCGGGTTGTGCGTCAGTCCCATCTCTTGATACAGCACATCGCTCGCCAAATAGGCAGAAAAATGTGCTACATCAACGTCACTCACCCCAATACTGGCCGACAGTGGCTCGTTTTGCGTAGAGTGTATTTGCAAGCTACCAAAATTGGCGGCTTGTGATGAGAGGGATGCCGTTGCCCCATAAGTACACAGGGCAATAAATACCGCATAAGACACGCTGTTCAAACGATAAGGATGCGCTACCGACCAAGACATGGGTTGTCCCTTATAAGAGCTGATAAAATACCAACGACCATCAAAAGATAGGGTCAAAAAAATAATCATCACGTCCATACATAAGTGACAGATAAGACAATCTTACTTCACAGATTATGTACAAATACGCAAGGCATTGACACTTTTATAACAAAATACACCATCTTTTGCCAGCTTATTTATAACCAAATTTTGTTGGCTAGAGATTGGCATGTAATTTTAACCGTTAGTTTGTCTTTTTTTCCAGCAGCATCGCATCACCGTAACTAAAAAAGCGGTACTCATTGGCAATCGCGTGTGCGTAGGCAGCTTCAATCTCTGCCTTGCCTGAAAATGCCGCAACCAGCATCAAAAGGGTCGATTTTGGCAAATGAAAATTGGTCAATAAGCGGTCAATCACCCCAAATTTAAACCCAGGGTAAATAAAGATATCGGTATCGCCCGACCATGCGCTCAGCATCGCGCCATCTCGTGCGGTCTTTTGATATGCCGTCTCGAGCACGCGCGTGACCGTCGTGCCAACCGCCAATACCTTACCGCCTTTGGCATGCGTGGCATTAATCATATCTGCCGTATCTTGCGGTAGGTGCGCGTATTCGCTGTGCATGGTGTGGTTTAATAAGTTGTCTGTTTTCACAGGGGCAAACGTGCCTGCGCCGACATGCAAGGTCACAAAGGCGGTCTGTATGCCTTTATCGGCAAGTTTTTGGAGCACATTATCATCAAAGTGTAGGCTCGCGGTCGGTGCGGCGACGCTGGCAAGTTTGCTTGGGTCATGAAAGACGGTCTGATAGCGCTGATTGTCTGTCTCATCGGCGCGGCGCTCAAAATAAGGCGGTATCGGCAGCTCGCCAAAACGCTCCAAATCAGGCAGGACAGGCGCGTCAAAACTCACCACGAATAAGTTTTCTTGACGACCCAATACGACCGCGCCCATCTGATTGTCTGCCAATAGGATGCGCTGACCGACTTTGGGCGCTTTGCTGGCTTTGATGTGGCACAGTGCCAAATGCTCGGTTGCTGAGTGGCTATCGTCTGCGGCAATAGTGTCAGGCAGCTCGGTCAATAAGCGCTCGACCAGCACTTCCACACGACCGCCTGTGTCCTTTTGTCCAAACAGACGCGCTTTCATGACCTTAGTATCATTAAAAACGATCAAGTCATTTTCGCCGAGCAGGTCAGGCAAGTCGGTAAACTGATAATCCTGAGCCGTACCGCCAGCGGGCAAGTGTAGCAACCTTGACGCAGAGCGCTGAGCCAATGGATAGCGTGCAATCAGCGCATCGGGCAGCTCGTAATCATAGTCGTTTACGCTTAGGTAATCGCTGGTGGTGTCTGTAGGCGTGTGGGCAGCATCGGTCATAGCAGTCATAACTTATTAAAGGGTGTTAATATTTTGGCGCTAGTGTAGCAGAAAGCGGCAAAAAAGTGATGTTTTGCTTTACTAAAAGGAAAGGAGCTAAGGGCATAAAATAGCCTAAGTAAAATTAAACTCTAACACCAAACAAAGCTCGCTACTCAAACAAACTTGGCTGACTGTAAACCTCTTGCATCGGTTGTAGTGAAGAATAAGTCACGCCGACCAAACGAATCGGTAGTTCACGGGGAATGCTGGTAAACAGCTTATCGAGCCAATGATGGGCGTCGGTCAGTTGCAAAAAAGCAGACGACGCCGTATGCGCGCGGGTGACTTGGCTAAAGTCTGCGTATTTAACTTTTAAGGTGACGGTAAAAGCGGTCAGTTGCTTTTTTTGTAATTGATGAAAGGCATCGGCGTTTTGCGCGTAGATATGCTGCATCAGCTGCGCGTTGTCATTTAAGTTGTGATGAAAGGTGGTCTCCGCACCGACCGACTTGTGCTGGCGGGTGGCTTTGACAGGGCGATTGTCCATACCATGCGCGATATCGTGATAAAACTGTCCGCGCTTACCAAAGGTCTGCACCAGCGTCGCCGCCTCTATCGCGCGTAGGTCCGCCCCTGTATGTACGCCCATCTCATGCAGACGCTTGGCGGTCGCCTTGCCAATACCGTGAAAGCGCTCAATGGGTAGGCTGCTGATAAAGGCGTGTGCATCCGCAGGCGTGATGACGGCAATGCCGTTGGGCTTGTTAATGTCTGAGGCGATTTTGGCGAGCATTTTATTAAACGATACACCTGCCGAGGCATTAAGTCCTGTCACGTCTTTAATCTGTGCGCGCAGATGATTTGCCATAAGTGTTGCCGAGCCTTGGTACCTCTCCAGTCCCGTGACGTCCAGATAGGCTTCGTCCAAGGACAGCGGTTCGACCAGCGATGTTAATTCATGCATTAATGCGCGAATCTGAGCACTGATGGCGCGATAAATTTCAAAGCGCGGACGCACAAAAATAGCATTCGGACAACGCTTGCGTGCCTCAAAACAAGACATTGCCGAGCGCACACCAAAGGCGCGTACTTCGTAGCTGGCAGCCGCCACCACGCCGCGCCCATCAGGATCGCCACCGACCACGAGCGGCTGTCCGCGATAGCTGGGGTTGTCCCGCTGCTCGACACTGGCATAAAAAGCATCCATGTCGATATGGATGATTTTACGTAGTAGGGGCGCACTATTTTCAGTCATGATGACGCGTCATGGGCATCGCTGTCTTGGCGCTTGTCCACCTTGTGTTCATCTTCGGTACGGTCAATTTTCCAGTAGCTTGAGACATACAGATGAGACTTTGACACGCTGCGTGTGTGTTTAAAATAATCGCGCAGCTGGCGCATGCTATGAAATTCACACGCTACCCATACACTTGGCTGCCCGTCTTGCCATGTCAGCGCTCGTATTTGCTCAAGCAGTGGGCTGTGCGTGGCGCTGGTAGTAGCATTAATGACCCAAATCACCTCTACGCCTGCGGGCTTGACTAAATCTTGTTTATCCATTTCAGAGGCAATTTCAATCACTGCATAGCCTGTGGCATCCGCTGGCAGTTTTTCTAAATTAACGCTTATCGCAGGCAGCGCGGTCATATCGCCTGCGAGCAAAAACCAGTCAGCATCAAGCGTCATCAGCTTGGCAGGACCTGGACCACCGATGCGAATGGTATCGCCGATTTGCGCATCCAATGCCCACTGTGAGGCAATGCCCGTCTGCTCATGTACCACAAAATCCACATCAATCTCGGTATCACGCTGGGTGCGGATGGTATAGGTACGCATCAATGGGCGCTCGCTGCCTGCTTGATCAAATAACAGCTTGATATAAGCGCTTTCTTGGTCTTTTGGAAAGTCGTGCATCTCTGCGCCTCCCAGTGTGATGCGGCGCATGTGCGGGGTGATTTGCTCGGCATGTAGGACTTGGAGCGTTCTTGGGGCAGGTTTTGGCATAAGGGTCATTCCTGATGGGTCGGTGCGGCTAAAGGCGTGCGGTCATGAGCCAACGTGCCTGCGTGGGGCAGCAGCATACGCTGTGAAAGCTGTAAAAAAAGCGCCAGTTGCTCATCATCAAGCTGCTCGGTGATGGCCTCTGCCGCCCACGCTTCAGCAATCTCCAGCTTGGCGATGACCTCATCACCTTGAGTGGTGAGTGACAATAAGGTACTGCGCTGGTCGTGTGGGTTGGTCGTTTTATAAATCAGCTTTTCGCTGAGTAACGCATTTAGCGCGCGGGTGATTTGCGCTTTGTCCCGCTGGATGTGCTGGGCGATGGACTGCGCGGTGCTGTGCGGTCGATGGCGAATGCTTTTGAGCGTGCGGATTTGGGTGATGGGTAGCGCTATCCCTTGCTGATGAATGCCTGTGCGCAGCAAATGGGTATAACGGTGCATCAGTTGATGCAAGGTATCACTTAACGATAAAAACGACATAAAGCGGGCGCACCTGATAAAAACAGTCGTGCTTACTATATAAATATTGGTTGATAGTGTCAACTATACAAACCAAAGACAAACGCAGCAACTTATGGCATAAGTGGCACATTTAAATGACATTTATGATGTTTTTGCGGTTGTGCTGGCGCGCGCTGGCAGTTATATTAAAAGGGCAGACACGATGGATTTTGTAGATAAAATCCATCGTGTCTTTTTTTATCGCCGCTTTATAACCGCTCGTTTATTCGTCAAGGACGCGCAAGGCGCACCACGGCCGATGTGATACAAGGATAACAAACCATGGATACCTTAAATGTTCTCTACTTGGTAGGGGCATTGTTGATATTTGCAAGTATTTTAGCCAGTACCGTCTCTGCACGTTTAGGTATACCTTTGTTGCTGCTGTTTTTGGCTGTGGGTATGTTGGCAGGCGAGCAGGGCATTTTGGGTATCCATTTTTCACAATATGGGCTGGCCAACTTTATTGGGCAGGCGGCGCTGGCGTGTATTTTGTTGGATGGTGGCCTGCGCACCTCCTTTCGCTCGTTTCGCGTGGGGCTTAAGCCTGCGGTGGTGCTGGCGACGTGGGGCGTGTTGGCTACCGTGCTGGTGCTCGGCGCGTTTGTGACATGGCTGCTAAACGTCGATTGGCGCATCGGTATGCTGATGGCAGCGATTGTCGGCTCGACCGATGCGGCGGCGGTGTTCTCCTTGTTGCGTCATGGCGGGGTCAAGCTGAATGCACGGGTACAGGCGACCTTAGAGTTAGAATCAGGCGCGAACGACCCCTTGGCGATTTTGCTCGTCACAGGACTGATTGCCTTGAATGTCGACCCTGATGGGCAGACAGTGTTTGGTTTTGTTTGGTTGTTGGCACAGCAGATTGGCTTTGGCTTGGTATTTGGGCTGCTTGCTGGCTACTTACTGGCGCGTCTGATGCCCAAACTGCATTTGGCAGAAGGTATGTACGCGATTTTAATCTTATCAGCAGGTTTGGCGGTATTTGCGGCGACCAATTTGATAGGCGGTAGCGGCTTTTTGGCCATCTATCTTGCAGGCGTCATTATTGGTAATACCAAAGTGCGTGCGACTGAACATGTGCTGCGTGTGATGGACAG
Organism: Psychrobacter aestuarii; assembly: GCF_904846035.1. GTDB lineage: Bacteria > Pseudomonadota > Gammaproteobacteria > Pseudomonadales > Moraxellaceae > Psychrobacter > Psychrobacter aestuarii. Next base: position 577,379 of record NZ_CAJGYT010000001.1, on the reverse strand, counting down.
CTTTGCATGGCTGTCGCAAGCGGTATTGTTCGTGGTGCTCGGTCTGCTGGTCACGCCCTCTAATGTGCTAAACGTCTGGCATTATTCCGTCGCCATCGCCGCCTTTATGATTTTTGTGGCGCGTCCTATTGCCGTCTTTAGTAGCGTCAAACCCTTTAAATTTAAAAACCGCGAAGCAGGCTTTATCTCGTGGGTCGGCTTACGCGGGGCTGTGCCGATTACGCTTGCCATTTTGCCCGTCATGTCCTCGGTACAAGGCGCATTTTTGTTGTTTGATATCGCCTTTGGTGTGGTGGTGGTGTCGCTGATTTTGCAAGGTATGACCATCCCGATGATGGCGGACTGGTTTCGCGTGCGTATCCCCAGCCATGATGTGCCCAAAGAAGAGCATGAGGTGTGGGTGTCGGATGCCGCGAGCATCACCCTCTATGAGTTTGAGGTCAAAGAGGGCGCGTTTGCCATCGGGCGACACCCAAAAGACATCTCCAACAGCGTCAATGTCAATGAAATCCACGTCTTTGCCTTAGTGCGTGATGAGCAGCTGATTGTGGTTGAGCCAGACACGCAGCTTGAGTACGATGATATCGTGTGGTACGCCATGCGCGGCGATCACGCCACAGAGATTGCCAAAATCTTTAACAATACCAAATTTAACCGTCAAAAAATGAACGATTTTTATGGCGATTGGCTGCTATCGCCCAATGTCAAAATTGCCGATTTGCCCTTTTTTAAAGACGTCCAGTCTTCGGTGGTTTGGCAGCAGACGGTCGCGGAATTTGTGCTGAGCAATCTGGATGCCAACCCTGTATCAGGCGACACCGTGGTGATTAATGAAGAATGGTCACTGGTCATTAAAGAAGTCGATAGTGGCGGTATGCTGCGCAGTATTGGGCTAAAACATCATCAGCCAAAGACGGCGTAGGATTGATTACTTTTTTAACTTATTATAAGGAGTCATTATGTTTACCCATGTCGTCGTTGGTACCAATGATATTACTGCCGCCAAGCTGTTTTATGATGCCGTCTTAGGCACACTGGGCATTAAAGCGGGAGTGGTCAAGGATAATTCAGACGGTCGCGTGATTTATATGCAGGACGGACAGTTCTTTGTGGTGACGCGTCCGATTGACGGTGAGGCTGCGACATTTGGTAATGGCATGACCATTGGCTTTAGAGCGCAAAGTGCTGCCGCAGTAGATGACTTTTATCATACCGCCATGAGACTCGGTGCAGTCAGTGAGACGGTGCCGAATCAGCGCAACAATGGCATGGCGGATATTTATGTAGCGCACGTGCGTGATTTGACAGGTAATAAGCTGTGCGTGGCTTGCACGCTGTAAGTGATATAAGAAAGTAGGACAAGATGCTAAGAAATAGCGTTTGGTGGTAGGGTATTGCCAAGCGCGATAAGAATAAGTGTTCGTTAGCGCTACGATAAGCCAAAAAAAAGCCCCAAGCATCATCGCTCGGGGCTTTCTCAAATGGTACCAGTGGTCGGACTCGAACCGACACGCTTTTAAAGGCAACGGATTTTGAATCCGTCATGTCTACCAATTCCATCACACTGGCATGTAAGGCGTAATCATTATTGTCAAAAGACGTTTTGATTACTTAATTGGGCTACAGTGTTCGCTGTATAGGTTGCGTATTCTAGCAGAATATTTTGGACCGTCAAGCATTTTTTATAAAAAATTTATATTTTTTACTTGGCGGCGCATCCAGCCCTGATATTTCCTGATTAACCAACGAACGCACGCTCAACCACGTAGTCTGCCTGCACGCCCATACGTGGTGATACGGTCAAGCCATAGCCGTCAAGCAGCTCTGAGACTTCAGCGTTGAACGGCATGCTGCCGCACAGCATCACGCGGTCGTCTTCTTTATTGATTGGTGGCAGACCGATGTCTTCAAAGAATTTGCCTGATTTCATAAGGTCAGTGATACGACCTTGGTTGCGGAATTCTTCACGGGTTACGGTTGGGTAGTAGATGAACTTTTCGCGGTACCATTCGCCAAAGATTTCGTCATTTGGCAGCTCATTTTCGAACATGTCACGATATGCCAAGTCTTTGGTGTGGCGCACGCCGTGGACGAGGATGATTTTTTCAAAGCGCTCATAGACCTCAGGGTCGCGGGCAAGGGCTAAGAACGGCGCAAGACCAGTACCCGTTGAGAGCATATATAGGTGTTTGCCTGGCAATAGGTCGTCAAGTACCAAGGTGCCCGTTGGTTTTTTGCTGACCAACAGCTCATCGCCGACTTTGATATGTTGCAAGCGTGAGGTGAGCGGGCCATCAGGTACTTTGATTGAGAAAAACTCTAAATGCTCTTCGTAGTTGGCGCTCGCGATAGAGTACGCGCGTAATAGCGGACGACCGTCAACCACGATACCAATCATGGCAAACTCGCCATTACGGAAGCGCAAACCGTCATCACGGGTGGTTTTGATGCTAAATAAAGAGTCGTTCCAGTGGTGAACCTCTGTAACCGTTTCGGTGCGAAGTTTTGACATAAAGTCCTCGTTAATGACCTGTTATGGTATAAAATAAAAAGGTATCTGCGTATGATTAAGGTCAAGAAGATGCGTCGGGCAAAGGATTTGCATAGGGACGCTGCCCAGTACGCCAATAGGGGGTTGACCTTACACAGCCGACACACCTGCGCGGCATATCAATAGGACATACCGTTTGGCAGATGTGAGTCGTTCTCAATAGATATTCCCGCTCATCATAACAAACTTTAAAATAAAAATCCGCCAAGCGAGACGCAAGCGGCATGATAAAATGGAATATCGTTAGCGAGATATGTGTCATTATGGTGCATTGACGCGATTATACAACAGAGTCACACAAGGATACGTCATGCCAAGCCATGCGCTGCCGATTATCGGTTATCATCGCTCACCATTGTCACAAAAGTTCGGCGCGCCAAGACAGCCCAATCTGGTGGCTGTGCCCAGTATCATTGAGATGCTGCCGCCGTATGCAGACCCAGCGGCATTCGTGGGGTTAGAGGCATTTTCGCACATTTGGGTCAGTTGGCAGTTTCATAAAAACCGCCCGCAAGCGGCGGATGCGCCGTTTCGCAGTCAGGTACGTCCGCCAAGACTGGGCGGCAATCAAAAAATCGGCGTGTTCGCCAGTCGCAGTATGTATCGCCCCTCAGGGCTTGGGCTGTCGGTGGTGGCGCTTGCATCCGTGCAAGTGGTCGATGGGCGCGTGCAGCTGCATCTTCAGGGCGCAGATATGATTGAGGGCACGCCGATTGTGGATATCAAGCCATACATTCGCTATAGCGATGCTATTGGCGATGCCGTAAGCGGCTTTGCGCCAGAGCCGCCCACGCAGCACGCGGTACGGGTCTCTTTTGAGGCAAAAGAGCAGTTTGCAGCCTGTCTGCACAAGACACCTGCCGAGACGATGCCCACGCAGGTGCCGTTAGTCGCCGCAGATTTGGCGCACATTACCGCGCTGATTGCGCAAGACCCGCGCCCCGCGTATCGCCGCGATGAGGTCGGCAGCCTGTTTGTGATGCGTTATAAATGCGTGGATGTGCAGTTTTGCCAAGCGGACGATGGCGCGCTTGTCATTGATGCCATCGGCTTGTATTGATGCTTATGTATTCTTATTAACCAACTGTCGGTATATTGCACAAAAGTGCATTTCAACGCGTTCAGATGGCGTGCGAGTGATTGCAATTCAAGCGCCTGCGCGTCATCATAGGGCTTTATTATCATGATTAAGGACCGCTATGGCAGCGCCTGAGTTTTCATTGCTGATTGATTTGCGTTGGTGCTTGGATGAGCTGTTGGCAGAGCGTGTGATTGACCACCGCAGCTACAATCTGGTGATGACCAGTCGGCGCGAAAAAGGGCAGCATCCGCTGATTACCATCAGTGATTTTGGACTGCCAAATCCGTATGAGCCTGAGCAAAAGCTGACGCTGGTGTGGCTCAACCAGTGGCTGGCAAAAAAAGCAAATCTGCCCGTGGTACGGATTGACCCGCTCAAGGTCGATGTGCCTGCCATCACGCAGGTGATGTCCTTTGAATACGCGCGCTCGCAATATATCTTACCCATCGCCATCAACGCGCAAGAGGTGTTAATCGGTACTGACCAGCCGTTTTATACCGACTGGCATGCCAATATCGAAAAAATCATCGGCGCGCGTGCGTACCGTACGGTGTATATCAGCCCGCTACAAATCAATCGCTATCGCCAAGAGTTTTATCAAGTCACCCAAGCCATCGCCAATGCGACCAACGTGCACAAAAAGGCCGCCGCCGATGTGACCAACGTCGAGGCGCTGTTGCAGCTCGGTGACAACACCAACCCCGATGCCAATGATCAGCACATCGTGCGTGTGGTGGATTGGCTCTTGCAATATGCCTTTGAGCAGCGGGCAAGTGACATTCACTTAGAGCCGCGCCGCGATACGGGCAAGGTGCGTTTTCGGATTGATGGCGTGCTGCATACGGTGTATGAAATGCCCGTAGCCATTATCGTTGCGGTGACCGCGCGTATTAAAATCTTAGGCAGGCTAAACGTCGCTGAAAAGCGCAAACCGCAAGATGGACGCCTAAAAACACGCATGCCAAACGGCATGGAAACCGAGCTGCGTCTGTCGACCATGCCCACCGCCTTTGGTGAAAAACTGGTGATGCGTGTGTTTGACCCTGAAGTATTGGTGCGCTCGTTTGCGCAGCTGGGGCTGTCAGGCAAGCAGCTGACGACTTGGCACACGCTGACCGCGCACCCAAACGGCATTATTCTGGTGACAGGACCGACGGGCTCGGGCAAGACGACCACTTTGTACAGCACGCTCAAGCAGCTGGCGACCGAGCAGGTGAATGTCTGCACGATTGAAGACCCGATTGAGATGATTGAGCCGTCATTTAACCAAATGCAGGTCAACCCCAGCATTGGTTTGCATTTTGTCGATGGTATTCGCTCCTTAATGCGTCAAGACCCTGATATCATTATGGTTGGTGAGATTCGCGACAGCGAGACGGCGAACATGGCGGTACAAGCCTCGCTGACAGGGCATCTGGTGCTGTCCACACTACACACCAACGATGCGCCCAGCTCCTTGACGCGCCTGCATGATTTGGGCGTGCAGCCATTTTTGACCTCTGCCACCATTCTTGGGGTGATGGCGCAGCGCTTGCTGCGCACATTGTGCCCGCATTGCAAAACGGCGGTGACGCTGAGCGCTGACAGTGAGCTTGCGACTCAGTGGCAAGAGCTGACCCAGCCATGGCGCGCGCCGCTGCCTGCGCAAATCTATCAGGCGGTCGGCTGTGAGCAGTGCCGCAATACAGGCTATCAAGGGCGGGTGGGTATTTATGAGATGATGCCGCTGTCCAATACGCTCAAAAAACTGGTGGCCGAAGACGCCAGTGTCGATACGCTCAAGCAGCAGGCATACAAAGAAGGGGTGCAGCCGCTGCGTTTGTCGGGCGCAAAACGCATCAGCGAGGGCGTCACCACCATCGAAGAGGTGCTGCGTGTCGTACCGCTGACATAATAGGGACACCCACGATAGGTATGCTGTCAGCAGGCAAGGTCATTGGCTGGCAGATATGGATTCATCGAGCAAGCTATGTAAATACTGGCGACGCGCTTGAAATTTGCTGAGTGGGCACAATGAAACTTGCCAAAGTGGTAACATACGGCAGGGCAGCGAAGCGGCGATTATCATAAGATTGGCACATAACAGTCGCTGATGTGCGTGGTAGAGAATCGGGCAGACAGTACGGTTTGCCCGCACGTTTTCGCTCAGTATTCGCTTAGTATCGGCAGCTGATGTATTAGACCAGTCATCTTTTTGAGTATATATCTTGGCTATGAGGCGTTAAGCATGTTTTTTTAGCCTTTTGATTTCATTTTTAAATAAGCAACGAGAGCAGTTATGTTTACAGACAGTCATTGTCATTTAAACCATTTGGATTTGACCGCGCATGATGGCGAGCTATCACGCGTTATCGATGCGATGAAAGCCGCCAATGTCAGCCGTGCGATGGCGATTATGTGCGACTTTGCCGAGCACGACACCATCAAAAACATCGTCGATACCTATGGCGATGAGACGCTGAATCTGGGTATGAGCGTGGGCATTCATCCGTGCGAGGATGTCAGTGTGTTGCAATCGGCGACCCATGAGCGCTTAACCGACATGGCGGCAAGCGATACCGTCTGGGCCATCGGCGAGACGGGGCTAGATTATTATTGGTCGGAGGACAACAAGCGCGAGCAGCAAGCAAGTCTGGCGCGTCACATTCATGCCAGCCAAACCCTTAAAAAACCGCTTATCGTGCATACCCGTGAAGCCAAGCACGATACCATTGATATCTTGCGCGCCGAAAAAGCGGAGCACGGCATCATTCATTGCTTCACCGAAGATTGGGAAACGGCAAAAGCGGCGCTGGATTTGGGTTTTTATATCTCGTTTTCGGGCATTGTCAGCTTTAAAAAAGCACAAAGCCTGCGCGATGTGGCACGACAAGTGCCCAAAGACCGCCTACTGATTGAGACCGACAGCCCTTATCTTGCGCCAGTGCCCAAACGCGGCAAGCCCAATGAGCCTGCGTATGTGCCATATGTGGCGGCGTGCCTTGGCGACTTGTTCGGTTGTAGCAAAGAAGAGATTGGACAATTGACCACAAAAAACTTTGAGAATCTACTGGCGCAATATGCCTAGAATCGCTATGCTATGACTAGCCAGTCATTTTATAGAGCCGATAACAAAAGCGGCCATTATGGACAATAAAAGCTGCATCTGCCCACTTGGTATTGAGGGGCGTTAGGAGAACCTATGAGTCGTCAACAACAATTTAAAATCCGTGAAGAAACCATTTTAGCGACCGCTGAGCAGCTGTTATTAGACTCAGGCGATGGCGACATTACTTTGGACCATTTGGCAGAGCAACTCGACTTGGCAAAAGGCACACTGTATAAGCATTTTTCGAGCAAAGATGAGCTGTATTTGCGCATCATCATTCGCTACGAAGAGCAGCTGTTCGCCATTAACAATATTGACGACTCGCCCTCAGCAGGGGTGGCACGGATGATTTTTCAGCAGCTGCTAAACCCGCAAAAGGCGATGCTGCTAAACCAAATCGAAGAGCGCCTTGCCGCCTCTGTGACGGGGCTGAACCGCTTGTTCGGCGAGCTGTATGACATTCGCCGCCAGCGTATGAAGCGCCTCATTGATATCGCAAGCGCTTATTTGCAAGACGAGCGCAGCAGCATGAGTACGCGCGACTACTTGTCTTCCATTTGGGCGCTGGGGCAAGGTGGCGCAGGTCTGCTCAATTCCAGCTTTTATCAGCGCTATCTGGGACGCCGCGACACACTGCGCTATGCCTTTATTATGCAAATCCTTGAGTTGCCAAGCCATTATCCCACCTACGCGCATGATGAGGCGGTTGAGGACAGCGACATACAAGAGCTGGTCGAGCAAATCGAGACCGAGTCTGAAGCGCACCGCAATACCACCTATTAAGCGATACCTAAGGATTGAGCCCCCTCTAACTGCGATGTATCCGCCCATGTATGCAGCACGCCGTCCCTCTATCGCCCGCCAAAGCCCGCTCGCCACACAGGCGGGCTTTACGTTGGTGGAGGTCGTGGTCGTGGTGGTGATTTTGGCGGTCTTTGCATCGGTGGTGGGGCTGTCGGTGGGCAGCAGTGAAGCGCGCAAAAACTTGGCGTTTTATGAGCACGTGACCGACACGCTGGACTATGTGCGCTTGCTCTCCGCCGAGCGCATGCAGCCGATGGGCATGCAGCTGCAAAACCAACAAGGGCAGACCGTACCCGTCATCGTGCAGCTGGACAATGCGTATGCTGCCTATCAACATACGCCGCAAGTACAGCCGCCGAAAAACAATATGGAGCTGTCGGCGGATATCAGCGGGCGCGGTCTAGAGGACATCAAACCCACGTGGCAGGTGACGCCTGATGTTCACTTGCCACCGCTGCCTGAAGGCGTGACGCTCAGCGTTCAATCTCTTGAGACAGCCGCCAACGCAGCACAAGGGCAAACGCTGCAGCCTTGGTTTACCAGCGGCGTGCCTGAGGTCTTGTGGTTCGGTACTGGGCAGGCGGCGCCTGTGACGATTGAGATACGCTACAATGCGCGACTGGTCGGCGAGGTTATACGCATCTTGCCCGATGGGCGCGTGCATGTGGGCGCAGAATAGCTTGGGGGCGGTATGATGCAGACACGCAATCGCGAACGCGGCTTTACCTTGATTGAAGTGATGGTAGCACTGGCTATTTTGGCGGTGGTCGCTGTGGCAGCATCGCGTGCCAGCAGTGCCTATTTGCTCTCGGTTGACCGCTTGCGCACGCAGACCTTGGCACATTTTGTGGCACAAAATACCGCAGCTGACCTGCGCATGCAAAAAACACCCATCACAGGCAACCAAAGCAAACAAGTCACTGAGCAAGGGCGCAACTGGCAAACCACCATTCGTGCGGCAGACAGCATCTCGCCTGCGGTCAAAACCGTTACGATAGCGGTCGCGCCGATTGACAATGGGCAAGTGGGCAGCGTGGCAAGTGAGCTGAATATCCTTCTTATTAATGACCAACAAGCCATCGGCACGGTGACTCTGCCGCAGCAGGCAGCGCCATGAGGCAGCAGCGCGGGTTTACTTTACTGGAGCTGCTGGTCGCCATGGTGATATTTTCCATGCTGGCGGTGGCAGGCTGGCAGGTATTTGATGGCGTCAGTAAAGCACGCGAGCGGGCGCAAGTACAGGCCGATATCTTGGCAGCAGTGCAATACAGTCATCTACAGATGCAACAAGACATGGCGCAGCTGGTGCCGTATCCTGCTTTAACGGCTGAGGATACCCTGACCAGCAGTACGCCTGACCCCGCGAAGCAAATAGCGCCCATGCCTTTTTTAACCCTGAATACGACCCGCGTTGAGTTCATACGCTTTGCCGACCCTGACCCGCGCTATCGCAGCAGCCCGACACTGCAGCGCGTGGCGTATGCGTTTGAGGACAATCGGTTGGTACGGCATCAGTACGTCAGTCTAGATACGAATAATAACGTTAGCATTGATAGCGTGCTGCTGTCCGCCGTCAGTGAGGGACGCTGGCAAGCCTACGTGCCTGAGGCGAGCGAGCGTTTTCCTGACGAAAGCACTGCCAATACTGCGCAAGATGATAATAATAACGAACGTATCCTATTGCCCCAAGGGATTGGCGTGTCTTTTACCTATCAAAACTTACCGCTGACATGGCGCTGGGCACTAGCACCGCAGCCTGTACAAGTGCCTAAAATCGTCAGCAATACGCCGAATGCTAACGGCAGTAATGGCAATAGCGGTAATGGTAAAAATAACGCTGGCAATAACAATCCTAGCGGCGCGCCAAACAGTGGCACAAATGGAACTAGCGGCACAAACCCAGCGCCGCCAGCCACAAACAGTACGGATAATACAGGCGGCATCGTGCGTGAGCAAAACGCGCAAGGAGCAGGCTTGTGAACGCACCCAGTCATCAGCGCGGCATGGCGCTACTGACGGTATTGTTACTGGTGGTCAGCATCACTGTGGTGGCAGGCGCGATGCTCGCCAGTCAAAAAATCGTCATTCGCCGCAGTGCCTTAGTGTTCACCCAAGACCAGATGCAGGCGGACATTCAGACAGGTACGGTGCTCGCGCAAACGCTGATACGTGCTGATAGCGAGCTGAACCAGACCGACAGCGCCACCGACGCATGGGCACAGCCAATCAATGACTATCCGCTGGGCGAGCATCGTATTGGGGTTCAGATTCGTGATGAGAGCAGCCGCTTTAATATCAATAATCTGTACCATGATGGACAGGCAGACACAGCCGCGCTGGCGGTACTTGAGCGGTTATTGCAGCAGCTGGACATCGACCCTGAGCTTGCCACTGTCATCCTTGATTACCAAGATCCCGACAGCCAAGTGCATAACGATAGCGCCGACGAACAGGCAATATATCAAGCCGCCAGCAGTACGGGCAGCGTCAACAGCATGATTACCAATCAGTCCTTTGCCCATATCACTGAGCTGCAATCGCTGCCGATGATGGACGATGCCAGCTTTGCCCGCTTGCAGCCGTTTATCAGTGCGGTGCCGTACTATGTGCCCATTAATATCAATACCGCCAGTCCTGAACTGCTCGCTGCGCTGGTAGCAGGTGGTGAGCCGTCCGCGCTCATGACACTGATGCAGCCAGCCACACGTCCCGTCTTTGAGTCGGTCGATATGCTGTGGTCACAGCCGCTGTTTGTGGGGGTCAATGATGAGAACAAAAAAGCGCTCGCGTCTTTATTGTCAGTAGAGAGCAGTGCCTTTATGGTACTCATTAACGTCAGAGAAGCAGGCAGCCGCGATGCCAATACGCGCCAACGCTTTGCCACCGTACTGCTTGCCAAACAAAAACCCGCGCAACAAGGGGCGGGCATCAATGGAGCGGGGACAAATGCGAGCGATGAGCGCGCACGGGTGGTCAGTGTGGTATCCCAGCGCTTGTGGGCGTTTCGACCGCTGTTTTAAGCGCTATGCAATATACAGTTATTGCGGCGCGTCATCTGACAAGCGCGTCTCTTCACTCGATTTCCAATTGTACGCGCCATAAAACAGCATCTGCGCCTGACGGGTACAGTTGTGCAGCATGACCTGCTTTTTTTGTTCAATCTCATCGAGATCGACTTCGTCATCGTGATCTTCTGAATAGGTCAGCTCCAGCCAATCGATAATCCAAGAAAAGAACAGATTAATCCCCGCCTCAGCCAGCAGCACGCGGTCGTAATTACTGATGTGTGAAAAGGCAGGCTGCAAGCCCAAGTCATCGCCCAAGACTTTGCCTGAACTTTTGATAAGGTTGCTGATAGCGCGGCGCACCGCTTCTGAGCCGCCAAAACGCTCACTGACCAAAAACTGCCAATAGCGTGGCTGGGCGCTGACCGTGTGCAAAAACAGCTGAATGCTCTTGGCAATCTGTCTATCAAAGCTGCGCTTGCGCCCGATTTGTAAGCGCTCTTGCAAAATCGCCATGGTGCTGCCCAGCTCTTCGACCACCAAGGCGCGCCCTAACGCTTCCATATCATCAAAATGGCGATAAAACGCAGTCGGTACCACGCCCACTTCACGGGTGATTTGGCGCAGGCTGATGGCACTAAAGGACTGTCCTGCCATGCCCAAGTCTAAAACGGCATTAAAAAACGCATGTCGGGTTTGGAGTTTTTTTTGTTCGCGGCTGCTCATAGGGATGTTTATATCAGTCATAAAATTTTTATCATACGCATTTCATCGGCAAATTACGAATAAAAACGCACGATTTCTCATCCTTTATCTCGCATTTATCGGCTGATTGCCTTATACCATCGTATTCCAGTGCCCTTGCAACTCTTGAGCAAGGCGGTAGGCCTCGTGGTCGTTCATGCCTGTGATAAAGTCCAAAATGGTCAAAATATTGGCATAAATATCGCTGCCGAGTGTGCGCCGATGTTCATCAAGGTGTGGCTGTAATAAAGTCAAAAGCCGCTGCTGCTCAAACAGATTGTGTGTCTCACTGCCATGCCAGGCAAGCGGCATCAAGGCATCAAGCAGACGATGCAAACACTGATTCGCCATCAGCTCCATACGCACCTTGCTTGGGTGGTTAAAGATTTTGTCTTGCGCCAGTTTTTTTGCCGCGTAGATGCCCGCTTGGATATCGGGCGCACAGTGCGTGAATAGGCTGCCGTCCAGCTCGCCCGCCAGTAGCGCCTTGGCATTATCGGCAAAGGCATCGGTAACGGTATTGACCAAGCGCATCATGGCGCGGGCGCGCAGTCCCGCCAGATGCTGACGCACTGAGGCATAATGCGGCGGCACCAGTGTCTCGGGCACATCACCGATAAGCGTGTATAAAATCTCAGCGACCTCAGGGTAGCTCAGCATGTTTAGATTGATGCCGTCTTCTAAATCAATCAGCGCGTAACAGATGTCGTCGGCAGCCTCAAGTAGGTAGGCAAGTGGGTGGCGGGCAAAGCCATCGTGCGTGCGGGCGCGCGGCAATGCCAAGACGTGCGCCAGCTCTTCTAATTGCGCAGCCTCGCTATCAAAACAGCCAAACTTACGCAGTGCGCTCTGTGCGCCAAGCGGCGGTCTGCCTGCTAAGCCTGCCTCATCGGCGCTGAGCGCTTGGTAGGCACTGGGGTTGGCATGGCTTGCGAGCCATGGATATTTCATAAACGCGCCGAGGGTCGCGCAGGTCAGGCGCATGCCGCCCTTGTCAGGATGGTGCTCGTTGGCCGTCAAAACGCGAAAGCCTTGGGCATTGCCTTCATAAGCGAGGACGTCAAGACGCTGGTTGGCGCTCAGCTGCTGCAGGTGAACTTGGCGCGCAGGGTGCATAAACCAATCGCGAATGGCGTATTCGCCCGCGTGCCCAAACGGCGGATTGCCAATATCGTGCGCGAGACACGCCGCCTGAATAATAACGCCGACATCTGCCGCGCCGATACCCGCAGGCAGACCGCCTGATAGCGTATCATGTAGCTTTTCGGCTGCCATCGTGCCAAGCGAGCGTCCGATACAGGACACCTCAAGCGAATGCGTCAAGCGCGTATGGATGCCCATCTGATTGCTCAGCGGGTGGACTTGGGTTTTTTGATTGAGCTGGCGAAAGGAATGCGAAAAGACCAAGCGGTCATAGTCTTTATGAAACTGCGAGCGGTTGGCAGGGTTGCTGCTCGGTGGTTTTTTTGCGCCCAAGCGCTGCGGGCTGAGCAGGCGCTGCCAATGTTCGGTGCTGGAGTTTGGTTGCTGTATTGATGTTGTTATTGTCATTGTGTCCATGCTTATTATGATAATGAAATAAAAGGCAAACGTGTATCAACACGCTTGCGTCTTTAGCATAGCAAACAACAGATGACGGTTGTAAGTCAAGCGCGGCGCAACCGTCTTATCTGTTTATCGCTTTCTCATTATCAGTAATTGCCATCGGCACGTATCAGCGTAACGCGAGGCGGGGAGTGGTTAAAAAAACCTAGCCTTTTGTGACGTCACACTCAAACAAGACCTTCTCATCGCTGCCTTGGGCGTCTGTAGGCAAGCTCACCAGCGTGGCTTGCGACTTGTCCGCCGTCACTTCCCAGCGCATACCCGCATCATCACTCAAGCCAATATCCGTGTCATAAATGCCGCCGATAGCAGGGTCGGTGTTTTCGCCACTGGTCGCCAGCAAATCGTATTCGACACCGTCAATCAATAGATGCGCGCTCATTTTGCCATCGTGTTCGTCGTAATGCGCGCCGATGCGTTGCTCAGGCTGGCACGCATAGTTGGTCATATCGGCATGACCGTGGTCGTGACCTTCGTGCCCCTCATGTGCGCCGTGCTCATCATGACCTTCGTGCTCGCCATGCGCTTCATGTGCGCCATGTTCTGCTTCACCCTCATGTGCGCCGTGTTCATCTGCATGCGTGTCGGCGGTGTCGGTCTGTGCTGCGGCATCTGGCGCAGCGCTCGCCTCATCGCTCGGCTGGCTACAGCCGACCAAGCCTAAAGTTAAAATGCCGATAGCGGTCGCGGTTTTTAAAGAAGTCAACGCGGTCATGAAAAGCCCTTTTTAAAATCAACAAATATTAAAGTATCAGCCAGTGCGTGGCATTGGAGATTAAGTACCGCGCCTTGGCTGATAACAGGAATGTTATAATATAACAATTATCAACGAAAAAAAACCAAAGTAAGCGCGTTACCTTGGTTTTTTATTCATAAAAGACAAAACCAGCCGTTATTTGACGGTTTTATCTTTGGCTGATGGTCGATTTTTTATAAATACGATACAGCGAGAGTGAATGGTATTTTTCGTAGCCTCTGGCAGCGTAGCCACAGTAAGCAAGAAAAATACCGTTCAATCGAGCGCGTGTGTTATGGCGTATCTTCTTTATTAAGTATCAGCAATAGCGCCTTACACGTTAAATCTAAAGTGCATCACATCGCCGTCTTGGACGATATAGGTTTTGCCTTCTAGACGAGATTTACCCGCAGCGGCAGCGCCTTTTTCGCCATTGTATGCAATAAAGTCATCATAGGCGATGACTTCGGCACGGATAAAGCCGCGCTCAAAATCGGTGTGAATCACGCCTGCCGCTTCTGGTGCAGTCGCGCCCACTTTGACCGTCCATGCGCGTACTTCTTTGACGCCAGCGGTAAAGTACGTTTGCATATCAAGCAGGTCATAGCCGCCGCGAATCACTTGGTCAAGACCTGCCTCTTCCATGCCCATCTCGTCTAGGAAGTCCTGCTTGTCAGCGTCGTCCAATTGCGCGATTTCGGCTTCGATTTGGTTGCACAGTGCGATGACGATAGCATCATCCCCTTTGGCATAGTCGCGTACCGCGTCTAGGTAAGGGTTGTCACTAAAGCCGTCTTCGGCGACGTTAGCGATATACATGGTCGGCTTTAGGGTAATAAGACCGTAGCTTTTAATCAGATGCTTTTCTTCAGCGTCGAGATTTGCCGCGCGTGCAGGCTTGCCGTCTGCTAAGAAGGGCTCAATTTTGTTAAATACGGCAAGCATGGCTTGCGCGTCTTTGTCGCCGCCTTTGGCTTTTTTGTTCAGGTTGGTGATGGCGCGGGTCACCGCGTCAAGGTCAGCCAATGCCAACTCGGTATTGATGGTTTCGATGTCATCAATCGGGCTGACGCGACCGTCAACGTGGACGACGTTGTCATCATCAAAGCAGCGTACCACGTGCGCAATCGCGTCCGTCTCACGGATGTTGGCTAAGAACTGGTTGCCCATGCCTTCGCCTTGTGACGCGCCTGCGACCAAGCCTGCGATGTCCACAAATTCCATGGTGGTTGGCATGACGCGCTCAGGATTCACGATGTCTGCCAGTGCCTTTAGGCGTGGGTCAGGCACAGGCACGATGCCCGTGTTGGGGTCTTTGGTACAAAATGGGAAGTTTTCCGCGGCAATACCTGCCTTGGTCAATGCATTGAATAAGGTGGATTTGCCCACGTTAGGCAAACCGACGATGCCGCAATTAAAGCCCATAATCATCTCTCAATTTGGTGAAGGGTATAAAATAAAATCGCGCGTATTGTAGCAAAATTTCACCCATGACGCTGCGGCTTATTCTGCAAAGTTTGTACGCTGCTTCTCAAGCGCGCGGCGTAGGCTGACGGCGTACTGATGCTATAGGCACTTATTCAGGCTGCACCACACCGACCATCACGCCCATCTGTTTTTTATCGTGGCGCTCAATGCTTGGAGCATAAAAGGCGGAAGCGATACCGCCATCCAAAAACAGCGCATCTTCACACTGCAAACTGTCTTTAAACAGCTCAGCAAATTGATAAAAAGTCACAGGCGTGTCACTGACCACCCACTGTAGGCGATTGTCCGCGCAGATACCGACACCGTTACGTATCTTGCGCGAGCTGCTGTTCGGGTCAAATTTGGGGTGAATCTTGCCATCAATGACCAGCATCGGCCCTGATTGCGTGGCGTACCACGGCTTGGCACTGCCGTCATCGAGCTTGTCTTTTAACACGTGGCTTTCATCAATATGTACCGTGCCTGCCTTGTCCGACCACAGCACGCCATTTGGCAACAAATGAAAATTGCCGCCGCCGTCTTTTAGGTTTAAGGATTTGATTTCTCTACCTTCAATGACGGTATAGCCAATCGGCGCGTAGTCCTTGTTATACATGCCTGCATTCATGGCAAAGGCGAGGGTTTTGTCCTCGGGCAGCTGCTCTGATAACGCATCAAAGGTCAATAAAGGCGTTGAGGCGCTGTCTTGTTGCCAAAACAGCTTGAGGGCGCTGCGCCCATCAGCCAAGGCGCGCTGGTCAATATGGCAGGCACTATAAGCAAAGGGCTGCTCACTTTTTTGGCAAGACCAGTATTCGGCATCTGTGGCAACGGGATCTGAGCTGCTGGCGTTACAGGCGCTCAAAGAGACGCCAAGGGCACTTAGCAGAGAAAAACAAATAAAGCGGTACATGACGGGTGCATCTTCTATCGGTTGATGACGCCAAAGACGCCATCGGGTGTGCTGTAAACAAAGCGGAGATTAGGGCAGCTCAAAAGCGGGGATTTTGGTGCTTTTACCTTTGTCGCGTGAGTCCACATTATAAGCAATCAAGGCATCATTGTCTGCTAAGAAACTCTCAGCCGTGGCCATGACCCACATCTGATTGTACACATCAGAGCGCGCGCTTTGTTCGAGGAGCGCCCCTTTGTCGGCAAAGTAATAAAACTTTGACAGCAGCTTGATTTGCCCATCATGCATACGCCGCGCGATATGATAGGGCATCAAATCATCAGGGTGGCTTAGACCGACCGCACCGACGATACTGCCGAGCGATTTGAGGGTGTTTTTGTGAAAGTTCGCTACGCGTTCAGACTTTGTGGGCACATCGAGCGCTTGCTGGCGGTAGGGGTCTTGGGTCGCAACCCCCGTTGGGCACGTATTGGTATGGCATGAGCGCGATTGAATACAGCCGACCGCGAACATAAAGCCGCGTGCCGAGTTGCACCAGTCTGCGCCGAGCGCCAGCATACGCGCCACATCAAAGCCTGAGACAATCTTGCCACTGACGCCGACTTTGATTTTGTCGCGGATACCCGCGCCGACCAAGGTATTGTGCACCAATAAAAAGCCATCAATCAGCGGCATGCCGACACTGTCCATAAACTCCACAGGCGCTGCGCCCGTACCGCCTTCCGCGCCATCGACAACAATAAAATCAGGATAATTGTCGGTCTCAATCATGGCTTTAACAATCGCCATAAACTGCCATGGCTGACCGATACACAGCTTAAAGCCCACAGGCTTGCCGCCTGATAAATCGCGCAGTTTTTGCCAAAACTCGACCAGCTCTAAAGGCGTGCTAAAAGCGCTGTGCGAGGCGGGCGACACACAGTCTTGACCTCTCGGCACTTGGCGGGTTTCAGAGATTTCATCGGTGATTTTGCTGGAGGGCAGCACGCCGCCTTTGCCGGGTTTTGCCCCTTGCGACAGCTTGATTTCAATCATTTTGACTTGGTCATCGACCGCTTTTTCGGCAAAGCTGTCGGCATCAAAGTTGCCATCGTCATCGCGGCAGCCAAAATAGCCAGTGCCAATCTCCCAAATCAAATCGCCACCAAACTTGCGATGATAGGGGCTAATCGCGCCCTCTCCTGTATCGTGGGTAAAGTTGCCGATTTTTGCGCCGTGGTTGAGCGCCATAATGGCATTGGCAGACAAACTGCCAAAGCTCATCGCTGAGATGTTAAATACCGACATATTGTACGGCTGTTTGCAGCGCTTGCCGCCGACATCAATACGAAAGTCTTTGTTTTTTAAAGGCGCACTGACCGCCGATTGCAAAAACCACTCGGTACCTTGCTTGTACAAGTCATCGAGCGTGCCAAAGGCGTTGGTATCACTGATGTTTTTGGCGCGTTGGTACACCAAAGTGCGCTGCTGGCGCGAAAACGGGACTTTTTCTTTTTCATCTTCTAAAAAATATTGGCGAATCTCAGGGCGAAAATCTTCAAACAAAAAGCGCAAATGCCCTGCAACAGGATAATTGCTCAGGATGGAGTGCTTGGTTTGAAACAAATCATAAATGCCGAGCGCTGTGGCAAGTCCGCCGATAATAATCAGCGACCAATGCATGAGTAAGATACCCGCGCCCAGCAGACAGATGGAGGCGGCAAAGGTACTATAACGCAGCAATAAGCCGACCGCGTAGGGCAAAGGTTTTTTGGGTTTTGGTTTGGAGCTGTTGTGATGATGGGGTTGCGTTTGGGGCATAGCAGCGCTCAACGATAAAAAAATAAAGGTGATAACGCGGCAATCCTGCCCGAAAGCAGATGAAAATAATGACATTGCCAATCACTTAAATTGGCAATATCATCAGCGCAGCGCGTCTGTAAAGCGATTATCATAGCATGGGCCATGAACAAATTACGTAACGGCTTGCTAACGATGGTTGGGTAATTATAGTCGGGCAGCTATCGCTCAGTAGCGATGCGCTGTTAGCGATTATACGTTTATATCTTGTCGATAATTGGCGATGTGCCAAAACTTAGCAAATCACCTGTACCAAAATACCGTGATCGCCACTGCTATCAAAACGAATCTCAACAGGTAAAAACTGCGCAATCAGCCACGCTTGGGTTTTGCTGTGCTCGCTCATCACACGCGCCGTAAACGCGCCGCCACCCGCCAGCGCCAAAGGCAATAACAGCTGGTCGGTCAGATACTCATCAAGCAGCGCATCCGTATCATACAGATAGCGCCTGATGTGTCCCGCCAAGCGCTTGCCGATATTTTCTGCCAAGCTGCGCTTTTCTCCAAGCAGGCTAAAGACTTCTTGGTGAGTGTCTGTTCTGTTGCTTGTCTTAGCAGTCGTTTTAGACTCATTTTTATCGCCAAGCTGGTGCGTGACGATGGCAAAGCAGGTATTGCCTTCACCAATGCCATTCAGCCGTTTGCTTTGCGTATTCATCAGCACTTCATCAATATTAGCCTCGAGTAATGACGCCTTGGCACTGGTAAGCTCACGGGTACAAATGCTGTAGTCTAAGTTTAAAACGCTCGCGCACAGTACAATACTTTGTAATGCACCGCGCTCGGTTAAGTTAAATTGCGGCATCCCTGCCCGACGCAAAAAGGGCGTGATGCGGGCGGTAATCGCACCGCCGCCGATAGGGGCAAAGCCCGCTTGCAAGCATTCAATCTCCACCTGCATGCCGAGCTTGGCAAGTAGCGGTACAAAGGCGTGCTGCAAAAAGTCGGTGGTCGGTGCTAAGGGATTGTGTGTGCCGCCGATGATGGTTACGGTCGATGAGGCGTCGCTGTGCTTATTGTCAGCATCCTGATTGTTTGCATTTTGGCTTTCTGCAAACAGTAGCGCGGGCAAAATCGTTTGCAGTACCAGACTGGTGCTGCCCGCCGAGCCAATATCAAAATGATAATCGCCTGCGCGCACCGCTTGCGGCGTAAAGCTAAAGGCATCGCTGCCAAGCGCCGCGCCTGAAACCTCGGCATTACAAATCGCCTGTGCCGCCTGCACACACATCAGATGCTGGCGCATCAGTCCTGACTTGGCGCGACCTGCGCGGATACGACGCACCTGAATCGGCGTGCCTGTCAGCATGGACAAGGTGAGGGCGCTGCGCACGATTTGTCCGCCGCCTTCGCCTGTGCTGCCGTCAATGGTTAAGGGTTTTATTTTGGGCATGATACTGCGCCTTTTTATATGTTTTTAATGACTTAAATTTTTATGAGCTTAAACAAAGCCGATTTTGGTTTCTTTGACCACCGCTTTATAGCTGTTTTCGTCCATATTGGTTAGCTCGGCGAGTGTCGCGGGGACAGAGACGCGCTGCTCATGCCCGATAGAGCGCAAGTAAGCATTGGCTTTGTCGGTCGTCAGTGGCGCAAATTGATATTCGGCAATCAAGCGCCCTTTACGCAGCAGCGCGCTATCGACTTTGGAGAGGTCGGAGTTAAAGGTGCAGATAAACTGACACTCCAAAATATCTGACAGCATGCCGTCGGCGATATTCAAAATCGACGCCACCACATCGGTATTGACGTCATCGACGGTACGCTCAGCAATATAGTTTTCGCAATCTTCGAGCACCAAAATGGCGTTTTTATTGTCAATCAGTAGCGACATAAACCCAGGGTCGGTCAAGGAGTTAATCATATTGGTCGGCACAAAGACGAACTGCTTGTTTGGCACTTGTGCGGTCAGCCATTTGATATAGTTGGTCTTGCCTGAGCCTGCCACGCCGTGTAGCAACAATACGCCTTTGCTGTGATGGGTCAGCCTGTCTTTGATATGCTTATGCACGGGCAAAAAGTCGTCGTTATACATCAGCTCAAGGTCTATCGGACGCGGCTTGATACGTTGCGTTTTAAACACCAGCCCGTCGGTGTCTTTGAGCAAAATAGACACTTTGGCGTCATTGGATTGGTACTTTTGCAAGTAGGTTGCCAGCAGCGTTTCGATATTGGCTGGCGCGTCGGGATTGCTTGACTCGTAATAGACATTGCTCACGCGCAGCAAGCCATCTTCCATAATATGCTTGTCATATTCGTCCGACAGATTGGTGTCTGCGAGCACAAAAATCTCTAGCGTCGGGTGAAAGTAGCACAGCTCAGAGGCGTAGCTTTGGTTGGTGTTCTTGTTGTATTTTACAGAATAAAAATCCGTGCAGCGCTCAAAGTCCTGTAAGTGATGCTCGCTAATCACCAGCTCACTATTGGACAGATAAATGCCTGACAAAATATTGTCCAGCACAGACTCAAAAGGGTTGGATCTGCTGCGATAATAATATTCGTCATCAATGACTTTGACTTCTGCGCCGTCGCCCTCAATACTCAAAATCTTGCGCGGCTTATAAAATCGCGATTGCATCAGTTTCATAACAATAAAAGCGTCCTGAAAATATTAAAATTATTATCAATAAAGGGGCGGCAAAGCATCCAAGCCATACCGCCAGAAAATAAGATTGAAACCGACTGTCAGTGTCTGGTGCTAAGGTCTAAATGGTACATTGTGCCAAGTGCCATGTGCGGGGCATAAGTGGTAAAAAATGCGCCTGCCCACAACGCGCGGCAGCCACGACAGTATGTTTTCAACCCCCTGCTGTGGGTCGCGGGGTCTGACACTCGCCCAGTCGATTTCAAAAGGGTGGTCTGTCTATTATCAGACAGACAAAGCTAAAAAAGGGTGTAACAAGCTAGTCCACAAGGTCAATTTGCCAGTTGTTGGCTTGAATGACAATGTTAAGCTGACGCAGCTTCATGGCGATATCGTCCGCTTGCTTTTGCAATGCGCCGACCGAGACCATCACTTGCCACTTAATCTCACGCGGGCTATAGCGATCGACCTCGGTTTCGGTCGCCGCTATCGACTCGGTCAACAGCTTGTGGCGCATCTCAAGGGTGTCGCGCTCAACGAGCAGCGCCAGCATTGATTGATTGTTGTCTGTCATCGCCACCGCGTTGGTGCGCTGAATGCGGGCGATAAGCGCGGACAGCTCAGTAATCAGCTGGCTCGCGTCCACTAACAGCTGATTGGGGTCTTCGCTTGGCGTATCGCCGTCTTGGACTTTGACATTGTTGCGAATGCGTCCTTTGATTTGCGCCAATTTTTTTTGCATATCGCTACGGATAAGTAGAGCTTCTGCGAGTTTCATTGTTTTGTCCTTATTTTATTGTCTTTAGTTGTAGCTTAGACATAGTAGGCTACCAATACTGTCCTTAAGTGGCTATACATATTACAAAGCAATGATGCTCACCCCTTCACACAAACCACTTGCCGCAAGGTATGTACCACTTCCACCAAATCGTTTTGGGCGCTCATCACGTCTTCAATGTTTTTGTACGCCGCTGGGATTTCGTCAATCACGTCGGCATCTTTACGACATTCTACGCCTTTGGTTTGGGCGATTTGGTCATCAATAGTAAAGACTTTTTTCGCCTCAGTGCGTGACATCACGCGACCTGCGCCATGCGAGCAAGAGCAAAACGACTCCTCGTTGCCTTTACCTTTGACAATAAAGGATTTTGCGCCCATGGAGCCTGGGATGATGCCGTATTCGCCGACGCGTGCGCGTACCGCGCCTTTACGCGTGACAAAGACTTCCTCGCCATAGTGTTCTTCTTTTGCCACATAGTTGTGGTGACAGTTGACCGCTTTGACTGCGGCATCGAACGGTTTTGGCACAATGGTGCGTAGCGCTTGGATGGCTTTTTCCATCATGATTTCGCGGTTTTTAAAGGCAAAGCGCTGCGCCCAGCCAACCGCAAACCAATAGTCGTCAAAATGCTCAGTCCCCTCAGCAAAGTACGCTAAGTCTTTATCAGGCAGGTTAATAAACCATTTGCGCATGTCCTCGCGCGCCAGCTCGATAAAGTAGCGCCCGATGGCATTGCCGACGCCACGTGAGCCTGAATGCAGCATAATCCACACCTGATTGGTCCCATCAAGGCACACCTCAACAAAGTGATTGCCTGTACCCAGCGTTCCCAAGTGTTTTAGATTGTTGGTGTTTTTTAGTTTGGGATGCTTTTGGGTCAGATAATTAAAATCATCGACCAGCGTACCCCAGCCATTCATCACGGTATCATCAGGGTTTGCCCACGCGCCGACATCACGGCGTGAGCCGCGACCGCGTGTCTTGCTGCGTCCATGTGGAATGGCTTTTTCCAGCTCTGTGCGCAGTCCGTGCAGGTTGTCGGGCAAATCATTGGCGGTTAGGGTGGTTTGCACCGCCATCATGCCGCAGCCGATATCTACGCCGACCGCCGCAGGGATGATTGCTTCTTTGGTCGGCAGCACCGTGCCGATGGTCGCGCCAATACCGACATGCACATCAGGCATCACCGCGAGCCACTTATAAATAAAGGGCATTTTTGAGGCTTTAATCAGCTGGTCGTGGGCTTTTGGGTCGACAGGCACGCCTTTGGTCCATAGGCGGATAGGGGTACCACCGTCTTGAATGATGTTGTGATTGATAGGCTGCATAGTGTCTCCTTAGCGAATGTCTTTTTGTCTGTACTTTATAGGTTGCTAAAGGTGTGCCAGTTTTTGGTAAAGATAAATTTTATTTTTATAAGTGATTGATATTGAAGGATAAAAAATATTTTAAATTCTTTTTTATAAAATAATGAACTTTAATCAAGTAAATAAAGATATAATTTATTCTATAAATATAGTTTTATTCTATAAAAGGATTGTGTGTGATGGCGAAGGTTCAATGTAAAACAAGGTATAAAGTTGTCTCTAACAAACGCTTATTAAGCACGGCGATTTTACTAGGCGTGAGCATCAGCAGTTGTTTTGCAGCGCCATCTTTGGCATCGCTAAGCGGCAATTATCAGACCTCGGTACAAGTCGCGCCCACCATGCAAATGCCATTGCCCAAGCCGCCCGCAGCCCTATTTGATAGTGTGCGCTATGACAGTGACGGCATGTCGCTCGCCGCCTTTGTCACGCCCGACCCAAACGACGGCGACAAGCATCCTGCTATTGTTTGGATAACGGGCGGTGAGTCCAACACATTGGCGGACTTTTGGCGCAAAGGCTCAAGGCAAAACGACCAAACCGCCAGCCCATATCGTGATGCTGGTGTGATGATGATGTTTCCCACCTTGCGCGGCGGCAATGACAATGCAGGCAATATCGAGGTGAACTATGGTGAGGTCGATGATGTCATCGCAGCGGCAGAATATTTGGCGACCCTGCCGTATGTCGATAGCAGCCGCATCTATTTGGGCGGGCACAGTACGGGCGGTACGCTGGCGCTACTGGTCAGTGAGGTGGCGAGCAGCACGCAGCCTAAGTTATTTAAAGGAGTGATTAGCTTTGGCGCTACGCAAGAGACGATGTTTTTGCAAGACGTTGACTTTGCTCGTGATGAGCAACGCGAAATGGCTTTGCGTGCGCCTGCAAACTGGACGAATGATATTCGCATGCCAACGTGGATTATTGAGGGCAAGCGTGACGGTAACTATCGCGACCTAAAGCCGATGTGTGATAACAATAAAAACCCCATGCTGCACTGTGCGTTTATCGCGCGGCACGACCACTTTAGCGTGCTGTATCCGCTGAATCGTCACCTTGCGCAGCAAATTATGGCAGACGAGCCGCTGTCTATTGACAGTACCAAGTCGTGGACAATCAAAAAGTAAAATAATAAAAAATATAGCGCATCATTATGAGTAAAAACAACATGATTAAACGTCATAAAACCGCCGTCATCGGCTTTCTCGGAACGACCTTGGACAACGGCTTTAATGACAAGCGTTGGCAGCGCTGGCGTCCGAGCGTTAGCCTGTGCCTGCATGATGACCTGCTGGTCGATGAGCTGCATATCCTCTATAGCAAGCGCGATAAGCGACTCTTTAACGTCATCGTTGATGATGTGGCGCAGGTCAGCGCCGATACCAAAGTCATTGGGCATCGGGTGACGCTGGCGAGTCCGTGGGATTTTGCCGATGTCTATGCCGAGCTGTATGACTTTGTCACAGGGTTTGCTTTTCGTGAGGACACCGACTATTTGCTGCATCTGACCACAGGCACGCATGTGGCGCAGATTTGCTGGTTTTTGCTGGTCGAGGCGGGGTTTTTGCCTGCCGATTTGATTCAAACCTCACCTTGTCCCAAGCCTGACCAAACCGACCCACAAGGGCGCTACCAAATCATTGACTTGGACGTGTCGCGTTATGACAGTTTGCGCGCGCGTTTTGAGGCAGAAAAAGCCCAGCATTGGCAAACTCTCCAAGCCAATCTCGTCACCCAAAATGCCGCGTATCAACAGCTGATAGCTGATATTGAAAAGGTCGCCACGCGCTCCAACGCGCCGATTTTGCTGATGGGCGCGACAGGGGCGGGTAAGTCGCAACTGGCAACGCAAATCTACGCGCTCAAGAAAAACAAAGCCAAAAACAAACAGGCGATCGGCGCGTTCGTCGAGGTCAACTGCGCCACCTTGCGCGGCGATACGGCAATGAGCGTGCTGTTCGGTCATGTCAAAGGCGCGTTTACAGGCGCGGCATCGAGCCGTGAGGGTCTGCTCAAATCGGCGGACGGTGGCTTGCTGTTTTTGGATGAAATCGGCGAGCTGGGACTGGACGAGCAAGCGATGCTCTTGACCGCGCTTGAGGCGCAGCGCTTTTATCCACTCGGTAGCGATACGCCGATTGATGTGTCGTTTCAGCTGATGGCGGGGACAAACAAGGACTTGCGCCAAGCGGTCGCGGATGGGGAGTTTCGCGCCGATTTGTTTGCGCGCCTGAACACGTGGACGTTTTTTTTACCGTCGCTAAAAGACCGTATCGAGGACTTGCCCGCCAATATTGATTACGAGCTGGCGCGTCTGGGCAGTGAACAGCAGTACCAATACCGTTTTGAGCCAGCGGCGCGGGCGTACTTTGAAGCCTTTGCCACAAGTTCTGAGGCGACGTGGCAGGGCAACTTTCGTGATTTAAGCGCCAGCATGACGCGCTTAACGACATTGTGCGAAGGCAAAGTGATTCGTATGCCCGATGTTAAGGCAGAAATCACCCGCCTTAAGCATCTGTGGGCATTACCCAATAGCGCGCAGCATCAGGCGGATAAGGCGTATGCGCCTAACCTAACCGAGCAGCAAGCGCACGCGCATACGGTGCTGAGCCGTCATCTATCAAGCGACGACAAAGACGCGCTCGATCCCTTTGACGCGGTGCAGCTGGCGTATGTGATTGAGGTTTGCTATCAGCACAGCAGCCAAGCGGCGGCAGGGCGCTATCTGTACGCCAACTCCAGAACTCAGCTAAAAAGTAACAATGACAGCGACCGACTGCGTAAGTATTTAATAAAGTTTGGGCTGAGGTTTGATGAGTTAAAACAATAAGATTAAAAAGGAGAGGATATGAACAACAAAGGATTTGTCGCAGGAACATTGGTTCATACGGATAAAGGGTTAGTACCGATTCAGGACATTAAAGTGGGCGACTTGATTTTAACGAGACCAGAAGACGGTAGCGGTGACATAGAGTATAAGCCTGTGGTTAAGACCTTTGTGTATGAAGACAAAGAGATGTGGATCGTGCGTTTAGAGAAAAATATTGAGAAGTTTAATAAAGATCGCGAGATGATTGATTATCAAACATACAAGTCAGCTAGTCGCTTCAGTGATTTTCTAGCGACGCCCAATCACCCTGTTTGGGTGGTCGGAGCCATGGAAAACCCGCAAGAAGATATTGAGTTCTATGACCAGCCTCACTTTAAACGTGTGGACGAACTACAACAGTATGAGATTGCTGTGAATGCCGATGGCGTAATGTATACCGTTGAGCGTGTGCAACCTACCTATCAAATCGCTCATGAAGATTTGGAGAGTAACCCAAACTATTTTTGGTATCAAAAGCATTATCATGAAGACTACTACGATGATTACGTACAAGATGCCGAAGCGCACATGCTCGACTATAGTAAGGCAGAATATAAAGGTATAGGCTATGTTAATGATATTAGCTATTATCAGCGACATGGTTACTTTGATATTGGTATCCTAGATAAAGAAGGTAATCCACGAATACTAAATCATTTAACGAATGATCAAGGCGCGCCTATCCCTTATAACACAACCGTCTATAACTTTGAGGTGGCAGACAATCATACTTGTTTTATTGATCAAGCAGGACTATGGGTACATGATGCCAGTTAAAGTAACCAATCAAATTAATAATACCGCCTGAGTAAGACCGCGTTACTATCAAGTGACAGCGGGTTGATGTGTATCCATGCTAACCTAACCCAAACTACAACAACAATAAGGAAAGCGCATGCCCACCGACATCCGCCCGATTCTCGTTTTTGATGTCAATGAAACCTTGCTCGATATTAGCACCTTAACGCCTTTATTCAGCCGCCTTTTTAATGATGGCAGCATACTGCGCGAATGGTTCGCCCAGCTGGTGCTGTACTCGCAAACTCTGACCTTATCAGGACTGTATACGCCGTTTGGTGAGATTGGGGTCGGCGCGCTGCGGATGGTTGCTGATATTCATGGCGTTGAGATTGCCGATACCGATATTGACGAGCTAAAGACGCGCATGGGCAAGATGCCCGCGTATGCCGATGTCGTGCCCGCGCTGACGCTGCTTAAAGAGGCAGGCTTTCGACTGGTGACCTTGACCAATTCAGAGTCCAGCGAGTCGCCGACACCGCTAGAAAAGGCGGGACTGAGCGATTTTTTTGAGCGCTCATTTCACGTTGAGGCGGTGCGTCAGTTTAAACCCGCACCCGCGACTTATCATTTGGTCGCCGAGGCACTGTCTGTGCCTGTATCCGAGCTGTGTTTGGTCGCCTGCCATCTGTGGGACACGATAGGCGCGCAGGCAGCAGGCTGTCAGGGCGCGTTTTTATTGCGTCCGCACAATGCGTTATTGCCCGCCAACCATGTACCAACGCCCGATTATATGGCGGACGACTTACGCACACTGGCGCAGCAAATCATTGCGCAAAACGCCGCGTCATAACGTCACAAACATCCAAAAAGAAACACCAAAAAAGCCATCCAAGCGGGTGGCTTTTTTTGCGCTGTTAAAACAGGACGCAGATGAATTGCTTAATAATAATAGTCTTTTTTGGCTTCGAGTGACGTTTGCAAATGCGTGACCAGTTGTTTGAGCTTTTGGTCGGGCTGGCGCGCTTTTGGGTACACCGCATACATGCCCATGCGCTTGCGCGTGAAGGGCTGCAAAATCTGAACAAGGCGCTGTTCTTGCAAGGCATTATAGACCAAGGCTTGCGGCAAAAAGGCAATGCCCAAATCTGCCAATGCCGCGTGTTTGATGGCGCTCAAATGATTGCTATAAAAGCGCCCATGCACAGGCAGCAGCAATTCTGCACCATCTTCATAAAGTGGCCATAAATCGCTGCTGGTGTTATCAAACTTATAAATCAAGCATTCGTGGTTGTGCAGGGCTTTTGGGGTCTTTGGCGTGCCGTGCTGATTGAGGTAGTTTTGCGTGGCGCAAATGACCCATTGACTGTCAATCAGGCGTTTGGCAATTAAGGAGGAGTCCTCAAGCTCGGCGGTTCTGATTGCCAAATCAAAGCCTTCTTCGACCAAGTCCACGATGCGATTGGTGATGTTCAGCTCAACGGTGATTTCAGGATATTTTTTACAAAACTCGGCAATCGCTGGGCTTAATAATAAATCTGCCGAGACCACAGGGGTGGTGATGCGGATATGACCTGTCATGTTTTCGCCGTAGCCAGTGACTGCGTTCTCCGCATCTTGGAATGCCAATTTGGCAATTTTGGCTTTGTTGTATAGCGTCCTACCAGCGTCGGTGAGGCTCAGTTTGCGGGTGGTTCGATAAAACAGCTGGGCATTTAGGCTGGACTCCAAGCGGGCAATGCGCTTACTGACGACCGAATTGGTGAGCGCCAGTTTTTCGGCGACCCGAGAAAATGAGCCTTCATCCACCACCAAAACGAATAAAACCATGTCGTCCGCCTTCGCCATATCCGTTCCTTAATCGGTGTAATGAGTTTTTGATTATAGCAAAAAAAGAAAAAAACATTGTCTTTTGTTGGCATTTATCTTGTTATCGACAAGGCGTAGAGTGTGATGGTTCTGCCCAGATTACCATGAAGGCATCAAGGTAAAGGATTGGGTGGCAAGGTCAAGGAAGCACACACGATAACAGGGAGAAGGGATGTGAATCAGACAATCTATGGGCTGCTTGCTCTATTGCCGATTGTACTTAGTGGTATTTTTTTGATTGGTTTGCAGTGGTCGGCAAAAAAGACCATGCCAATTGTGCTGGCAGTCACGGCGGCGATTGCGCTATTGATATGGAATATGACGTTCAATCGCGTGTCGTCTTCTATTTTAGAAGGGGTGGTGATTACCGTCTCGGTACTGTGGATTGTGTTCGGTGCGCTGTTTTTGTTAAACACGCTCAAGTACACAGGCGCAATCGGGGTGATTCGCGCAGGTTTTATTCATGTGTCGCCTGACCGCCGCGTACAGGCGATTATTATTGCGTGGTGCTTTGGTACGTTTTTAGAGGGCGCATCAGGGTTTGGTACGCCTGCCGCGATTGCCGCACCGCTTATGGTGGCGATTGGTTTTCCTGCGCTGGCGGCAGTACTGATGGGCATGATGATACAGAGCACGCCTGTGTCGTTCGGTGCGGTGGGGACGCCCATTGTGATTGGTGTCGAAAAGGGCTTGGACACGACCGCCATTAGCGCGCAGCTGGCGCAGCAAGGTATGGACTGGGCGATGTTTTTGCAGCTGATTACCAGTCAAGTCGCCATTATTCATGGCATTATTGGTACGTTTATGCCGCTGTTTATGGTGATGATGCTGACGCGCTTTTTTGGTAAAAATAAGAGCTGGAAAGAGGGGCTTGAGATTTTGCCGTTTGCCATCTTTGCAGGTTTAACCTTTACCATCCCTTATGTGTTGACAGGCGTGCTGCTCGGTCCTGAATTTCCGTCATTAATCGGTGGTTTGGTCAGTATTGCCGTTGTGATTCAGGCCGCCAAAAAGGGCTTTTTGTTGCCCAAGACCACATGGGACTTTGAGCCACAAAAGTTTTGGCCAAGCGACTGGATGGGCAACTTGGTGGTGAAAAAAGAAGACGTGGTCATCGATGACAACAGCAAGCCTATGTCGGCGGTGATGGCGTGGTTCCCGTATTTGCTGGTGGCAGCACTGCTTGTGTGCTCGCGTATGTTTGCAGGTTTTAAGGCGCTATTAAACAGTGCGACTCTTGATTTTATGTCCATTCTGGGTGAGGCGGATATTAGCGCAAGCTTTAGTCCGTTATACTTGCCTGGTGGTTTATTGCTTATCAGTGCGTTGGTCGCTGCCTTTGCACAGACCAATAAGCCCACCAAGGCGCTTGGCGATGCTTTTGGCGAGTCTGCCAAGACCGTATTAAGCGCGGGATTTGTGCTGATTTTTACCATTCCGATGGTGCGTATTTTTATCAATTCGGGCGTGAATATGTCCGACATGGCGAGTATGCCTGTCGCCAGTGCCGAGCTGTTTACCAGCACCTTTGGCAATGCGTTCCCGCTGGTCAGCTCGACCATTGGCGCGCTTGGGGCATTTATCGCAGGCTCAAACACGGTGTCGAACATGATGTTTAGCCAATTCCAATACGAGGCGGCGATGAGCCTCAATATCTCGCCCTCTATCATCATCGCGGCGCAGGCGGTCGGTGCGGCGGCGGGCAATATGATTGCGATTCATAACGTGGTGGCGGCATCGGCGACAGTGGGCTTGCTCGGTATGGAGGGCGCGACACTACGCAAGACCATTTTGCCGACCATCTATTATGTGACCTTTAGTGGCATCATTGTGATGGCAGCGATTTATATTTTTGGTTTTCAAGGGCCTTTGGCATGACGAACGTAATGACTCAGCAACGGGTAAGACAAGGCGAGCAGCACTATATGTCCAGCGCTACGCCCAGCAGTCAGCTCAGTGCGGCTGCGGTATTGGCGCGCTTTACCGAGATATTGGGCGCAGACCATGTGCAAGCCGACCCTGAGAAAAACGAGCACTATCGCACAGGCTGGCGCTCAGGTGGCGGCAGTGCGCTTGCGGTACTATTTCCGCAAACCTTATTTGAGATTTGGCGTTGTCTTGAGGTTTGCGTTGCAGGCGATTGCATTATCATCATGCAGGCAGCAAAGACAGGTCTGACCGAAGGCTCGACGCCCAGTGGCAATGACTATGACCGTCCTGTGGTGGTCATCAATACGCTCGCGGTCAATCAGCTGTATTTGATTAATAACAATGAGCAAATCATCAGCCTACCTGGCGCGACGCTACATCAGTTGCAAAATGAACTCAAAGCGGTCAATCGTGCACCGCATTCGGTCATCGGCTCCTCCACGCTGGGCGCGTCTATCGTCGGCGGCGTGTCTAACAATTCAGGCGGTGCGCTGGTCAAACGCGGACCTGCTTATACTGAGCTGTCTTTATTTGCGCAAATCAATCGGCACGGGCAGCTGGTGCTGGTTAATCATTTGGGCATGCGGCTCGGACGCTCGCCTGAAGAGATATTGACCAACTTGCAGCACGGGCATTTTGATATGCATGGCGTACCAAGCAGCGACAAGCTGGCGTCGGACAAAGCATATATCGAGCGCATCCGCGACATTGATGCCAGCACGCCGAGCCGCTTTAATGCCGATAAGCGCAGACTGTATGAAGCAAGCGGCTGTGCGGGTAAGATTGCGGTATTTGCCGTGCGTCTGGACACGTATCCCACAGCGCAGGCGGAGCAGACCTTTTATGTCGGTAGTCACAGCGTGCGCGAGCTTGCCGAATTAAGACGGCAAGTATTGTCAACGTTTAAAAATATGCCCGAAGTGGGCGAATACCTGCACCGCGATATTTTTGATGTGTCAGCAAAGTATGGCAAAGACACCTTTTTGAGCATCAAGCATCTGGGCACGGATGCGCTGCCCAAACTGTTTGCCATCAAAGGCAGCATCGATGCCAAGCTGCATAAGTGGTCGTGGCTGCCCAACCATCTGACCGATAAGCTGATGCAGATGGCAGCACAAGTCTTGCCGCAGCATTTGCCAAAGCGCATGCTCGAGTACCGCAACCAATATGAGCATCATTTGATGATTAAAATGAGCGATGCGGGGATTGATGAGGCGGCGCACTTTTTACAGCAGTTTTTTGCCGCATCAGATACGGGCAGTTATTTTGTCTGTACGCCCAAAGAGTCCGAAAGCGCCTTTTTGCATCGTTTTGCTGCTGCAGGCGCGGCGATACGCTATGAAGTCATGCACGAGGAAGAGGTCGGGGAGATGCTGGCACTCGACATTGCCATCCCGCGTAACGAACTCGACTGGCTGGAAACCTTACCCGAGTCCATTACTCAGCATTTAGAAAAACGATTGTATTACGGACACTTTTTTTGTTATGTCTTTCACCAAGACTATATCCTAAAAAAAGGCAGCGATGCCAAAATGGTCAAAAAAATGATGCTTAAACGATTAAACGAGCGCGGCGCAAAATACCCCGCCGAGCATAATGTCGGGCATCTGTACGAAGCTGAGCCTGACTTGCAGCAGTTTTATGAGCGCCTTGACCCGACCAATAGCTTTAATCCAGGTATTGGCCTAATGCCAAAAACCAAGCGCAATTGCTCGTGTTGTTTATAACCTTTTAAAGATCATTTTTTACGCTTCACCGCGCCCAATGCGTTCAGCCAACGCTTGCAACTTGGGCACAATCAGCGCCGCATAGTCATCGCTGTCTCGGCTGGCACGCGGCACGCTGGCGTTCAGCGAATAAGCGTACGCGCCTGTCACCACATCATATACCCCCACCGCCACCGCAAGAATATCGGGCGAAAACTCGCCATCGGACAAGGTATAGCCGTGCGTTTGATAATGCACGGCGGCGTCTGATAATTGCTGCTGCGCCTTGGTAAAGGCAGGGGCGGGCAAGTGCTCTTGTAATCTTGCTTCGATGTCTGTGCGCTTGCTTGGCGTACTGATGGCATAAAACGCACGTCCAATCGCCGTATCGGCAACGGGCACTGCCGAGCCAACTTGCAGATTGACCGACAGGCGAGCAGGACTACGGCAACACGCCAAATAACGCATCTCGCCATCCACTTCGGTCGCCAGATTGACCGACACTTCATGCGTGCGCGCAAACTCACGCAGCAGCGGCTCAGCGAGCGCCACCATATCATGCCGCCCCCACGCCGCCATGCTCAGGCGCAGCGCACTGCTGCCCAAACGGTATTGCCCGTCTGCAGTGGTCGTTAAAAATCCCAACGTCGTCAAGGTATGAATCAGGCGCGTTACCGTGGCTTTGGGCAAAGCAGCGGCTTGGCACAATGCCTGATGGCTCAGCTGATCTTGATGTTCAAAGGCGGCAAGTAAGGCAAGCCCGCGTCCAAGTGCGGTCACAAACTGGCGGTCGCCATTGTCTTTACTGTCCGCAAGGCGGATGTTTAAGGTCTCAAGTAAGGGGGTCGGGTGCTGATTAGATACGCTCATTTTATCGCCAAATAGTGGATATGGGTTTACAAGATACAGGGATTCTGCTTAAATGGTTTTGTAATGTGAAACTTAGTTTCGCATAATGGAACTGAATTGGCAATAAGAAGTTTATCAAGCAAAAGCAGTAAGCTAAAGACAGTTAACTCAAAAATGTTACAGCGAGATTGAAGGCTGTTTTTCGTAGCATCAAAAGACGAAGTCACAGCAAGCAAGGAAAATAGCCTTTAATCGAGCGTGTGTCTTATGCTATATCAATCGTATTTATCTATGACACGCACACCAAGGACAAGGGGCACGACATGGCACAGCACGACAAAGCACAGTTTGATTGGCAAGACCCATTCTTATTACGCGAGCAGCTGACTGAAGAAGAACGCATGGTCACCGACAGCGCGCATCAGTTTTTTCAAAAATCATTGATGCCCAATATCATTGAGGCAAACCGCAACGAGCACTTTGACCGCAATATCATGCGCGAAATGGGCGAGATGGGACTGCTCGGCGTGACCATTGACGGCTACGGCTGTGCGGGGCTATCCAGCGTCGCTTATGGCTTGATTGCCAAAGAAGTCGAGGCGGTGGACTCAGGCTATCGCTCGGCGATGAGTGTGCAATCGAGCCTTGTGATGCATCCGATTTGGGCGTATGGCACTGAGGAGCAAAAAGAAAAATACCTGCCCAAGCTGGCAAGTGGCGAGTATGTCGGCTGCTTTGGCTTGACCGAGCCTGACTCTGGCTCTGACCCTGCGTCGATGAAAACGCGTGCGCGCACGGTGGATGGCGGCTATCAGCTTTCAGGCTCGAAAATGTGGATTACCAACAGTCCGATTGCCGATGTGTTTGTGGTCTGGGCAAAGGACGATGCGGGCGATATTCGCGGGTTTATCTTAGACAAAGGTATGAAGGGGCTGTCCGCGCCCAAGATTGAGGGCAAGTTTTCATTACGCGCCTCAGTCACAGGCGAGATTGTCATGGACAAAGTCTTTGTGCCCGAAGCCAATGCCTTTCCTGACATTCGCGGTCTCAAAGGACCGTTCGGCTGCCTAAACAAAGCGCGTTACGGCATCGCGTGGGGCAGTATGGGCGCGGCAGAATTTTGCTGGAAAGCGGCGCGCCAGTACACCCTTGAGCGCACCCAGTTTGGTCGCCAGCTGGCTGCCACCCAGCTGGTGCAATTAAAGCTTGCCAATATGCAAACCGAGGTCACGCTTGGTCTACAAGCCGCGCTGCGCGTCGGTCGCTTGATGGATGAGGGCAAAGCCGCGCCTGAGATGATTTCGATGATTAAGCGCAACAACTGCGGCAAGGCGCTCGATATCGCACGATTGGCGCGAGACATGCACGGCGGCAACGGCATCTCGGACGAGTACCACATCATCCGCCACGTTATGAACCTAGAAGCCGTCAACACCTATGAAGGCACGCACGACATCCACGCACTGATTTTGGGTCGTGCGCAGACGGGTATTCAGGCGTTTTATTAACCCTTTTTAGCCACACTATCAGACCGCCCCAAGCAGGACGCAACGGGCAGTCATGGACAACAAAGCACAGCAGCAAAAAAGCGGCACAAGGAAAATGGCAAACCATCAGCGATAAGGGACAATCATGAGCATGGCGCACAACAAGCAGACAACCCACGCGGCGCAGGCAGGCGAGTACAGCGAACAACCGAATAACCCTGCCAAAGGTACACTGCATGGCATTAAAGTGCTGGATTTATCCCGCGTCCTTGCAGGACCAAGCTGCACGCAAGTATTGGCAGACCTAGGCGCCGAAGTGATAAAAATCGAGCGCCCCAATATCGGTGACGAAACGCGGCATTGGGCGCCACCGACCTTTAGTGACGACACCTCCGCCTATTACGCCACCATCAACCGCAACAAACAGTCCCTTACCGTAGACATCACCACCCTTGAGGGACAAGCCATCATCAAGCAGCTCGCCGCAGACAGTGACGTGCTGGTCGAAAATTTCAAAGTCGGCGGTCTAAAAAAATACGGTTTGGATTACGCCAGCTTGCAAGCCATCAATCCGCGTCTGATTTACGCCTCACTCACAGGCTTTGGGCAGTCAGGACCCGATGCCAGCCGTGCAGGGTACGACTATATTATTCAAGGACTTTCAGGGCTGATGAGCATCACAGGTCCGAGCGATGGCGCACCGCACAAGGTCGGCGTCGCGGTGGTGGACTTGTTTGCAGGTTTGCAGCTGACCATTGGCATCGAGGCGGCGCTGATTGCGCGCACGCGCACAGGTGAGGGGCAGCACGTCGATGTGGCGCTGCTTGATAGCGCTATTGCCATGCTTGCCAATGTCGGTATGAACCATCTGGCGACAGGCGATGTGCCGCCGCGCCTTGGTAACGACCATCCGAACATCGTGCCTTATCAAGTGTTTGCTGCGGCGAATGGGGGGTATTTTATTTTAGCCTGTGGTAACGATGCTCAGTTTGCCAAGCTCTGCCAGCTGCTTAACATTGATCTGTATCACGATGAGCGCTACGCCACCAATCCTGCGCGCGTGGCACAGCGCGAACCATTGACCAAGCTGCTTGCCGAGCATTTTATCCAGCAGCCGCGGGACTATTGGCTAGACAAACTCAATGCCGCGGGCGTGCCATGCGGCGCGATTCATAACGTCGCCGAGGCCTTAGCCATGCCGCAATTACAAGCGCGGGAGATGATTGTGGACTTTGCCAACAGCGGCAGCCCCGTGCGCGCACTTGGCAATCCGATTAAACTCTCAGCCTCGCCCGTCACCTACCGTAGCCCACCGCCACGCCTAAGCGAGCATACCGACAGTACATTACAAGCGCTCGGCTATGACGCTGCTACCATTGCTAAGCTTAAAGCGGATGGTATTGTATAATTGATTCATAAAAAACCCACGCAAAGGAATGCCCCACATGAAAATCTATAGCCATGACAATTTAAGCTTGCACCGTCCGCTGCCGTATTATTCTTATGGCAAAATGTTTGAGCCATTAGAGATACCCGAGCGCATGACCGAGCTGTTAAAAGCGCCCGCCGCGCTTGGCATAGACGTGACCACCGCCATAGACATTGGCATGGCGCCGATATTGGCAGTGCATGATTTTGGTTATGTGGACTTTTTAAAAAACGGCTATCACGAATGGATGGCGCTGGAAGAAGACTTGGGCGCACAGGTGCAGACAGGCATTTTTGTGCCTTACGACAATCCAGCCATCGGCATTATGGCAAAAGCCGCCAAGTACCAAGCCGATGACAGCGCGCCTATCAGCGAGCATTCGTGGACGTCGATTTATTGGTCGGCACAAACGGCATTGGGCGCCGCTGAAGCCTTATTAAACCATAGCGATGATAAAGACACGCACATTCAGCTGTGCTTTTCGCGTCCGCCTGGTCATCATGCGCGCAAAAGCGCGGCGGGCGGGTTTTGTTATCTGAATAATGCTGCCATCATCGCCGAGCATCTACGGCAAAAATACGCCAAAATCGCCATCATTGATACCGACATGCACCATGGGCAGGGTATTCAAGAGATTTTTTATGAGCGCAGCGATGTGCTCTACACCTCGGTACACGGCAGCCCCGTTAACTTTTATCCTGCGGTCACAGGGCACGAGTTTGAACAAGGCAAAGGTGCAGGCGAGGGCTACAATGTCAATTATCCCATGCCGCATGGCACGGACGAGGCAGGATTTTTTACCTACGTGGATAAGGCATTGGATACGGTTGCCCTGTTTGATGCCGATGTGATTGTTCACGTTTTGGGTTTTGATGTCTATGAGTCTGACCCTGAGGCGCTGTGCAGCGTCAGTACCGAAGGCTTTAAAACTTTGGCACAAAAGATGGTCGCGCTAGGTAAACCCATTATCATCTTGGTCGAAGGCGGTTACTATTTGCCCAAGCTGAATGACAATCTACAAGCGTTTTTGTCAGGGCTTATTATTGACGAATAAGTCACGGATAAATGTTAAAGAAAATCAATACTGTTTTTACTGGTTATTTTTTATTTAAAACCATGGCGGAAACCGCTCCGCCATGTTTCAACACACCTATTAGCTACTGTGACCAAAGCCCAAACGCTGCTCCATTTGTTTTGCCAAATCAATCAGCATTGCGCTTACTTCCTCGCGTTTCATCTCATATTCTGCTTGCAAAAAGCTCACCGCCATCGCCGCCACCGCGTGCCCTGAGGCATTACGCACATACGTGCCCATGCAATACAT
Organism: Psychrobacter aestuarii; assembly: GCF_904846035.1. Classification (GTDB taxonomy): domain Bacteria; phylum Pseudomonadota; class Gammaproteobacteria; order Pseudomonadales; family Moraxellaceae; genus Psychrobacter; species Psychrobacter aestuarii. The sequence goes on along the minus strand of NZ_CAJGYT010000001.1, from coordinate 540,614 downwards.
GCCATCGCGCAGCTGCCCATCATCGAGCGAGATGCGCGTTTTTTGCACATCAGCCAGCTCCGCCTCTAACGCCTCAAAACTGGCAACCCCATTGTGATTAAGTGGGGTTGGGAACACGCCGCCGTACAACGCCTTAATCGCGGGCATCGACATGGTCGAGAGCATCGCCTTGCCCGTCGCTGAAAACACCGCAGGGATACGCACGCCTGCGCGAAACGTAAAGCCCAGCGGCGCTGGCGTCTCATGACAGGTCAAAAACACCACCTCACCGACATCGAGCTTAGAGAGCGTCACGGTATGCTGACGCAGGGCAGGGTAATGCACAATTAAATCCTTAAACAGCTCAATCACCCCATGCTGCTGCTCATATTTACCCGCCCAATACAGCAGGTACGAGCCAAGATGAAAGCGATTGTCCGTATCTTTATAGATGACGTGCTTATCGAGCAGGCTTTGCAAGATATTGTGCGTTGAGCTGCGGGCAAAGCCGAGCGCTTTGGCAATTTGCGCCGCGCTCATGGGCTGCGGGTGCGCAGTGATTAAGTCTAAGATTTCAAACGTCTTATCTAGGGCAGGAACAGTCGTGGTACTCATAAGGGACTCTTAAAAAAATGAAAAAGAAGCAGAAAAACAGGTATTACAGAGACGAATCATCAAAAATTAGTACAAAAAAGCACATAAAAGGCGTTTTAGCGTCATTTTAACGCGTAATAAAGGTTGCAAAATAGAATCTGTTGTTTCTATAATAGTGTCTCATATGTTGAATCAATGTTCATTATACTGAACAAGAAACATCGCATCAATCATCACAGAACAAATAAAGACAGAAAAGTTATCCCGACGGATAGCGTGGATGCCCTATCACGGCCTAACGACATCACAAGGAGTGTTTTATGCAATCGTTAACCAACCCTGAGCTGTTTAAAGAACAGTGCCTTATCAATGACCGTTGGCAAGATGCCAGTAATGGCGCACGTATTGAAGTGACCAATCCTTTTGATGACAGCGTCATCGGTCATGTGCCCGATTTAACTGAAGACGACGTCAATGCCGCCGTTGCCCATTCTGCTGAAGCGCAAATCAGCTGGGCGGCAAAGACCGCCGCAGAGCGCGGTGCGTTGATGCAAAAATGGGCGGATCTTATTGACGAAAACAAAGAAGACCTTGCCATCATCATGACCAAAGAGCAGGGTAAAGCTCTTGCCGAGTCGCGTGGTGAGATTGGCTATGGTAACAGCTTTATCCGCTGGTTTGCTGAAGAAGGCAAGCGCGTCTACGGTGACGTGATACCCGCGACCAAATCTGAGCTGCGTCATGTCATCCTAAAACAGCCCATCGGTGTGTGCGCCGCCATCACCCCATGGAACTTTCCTGCGGCAATGATTACGCGTAAAGCCGCACCCGCTTTGGCTGCTGGCTGTACCATGATTATCAAGCCTGCGGTGCAGACCCCTTATTCTGCCTTAGCACTGGTCGCCTTGGCCGAAAAAGCAGGCATCCCTGCTGGCGTGATTCAAGTGGTCACAGGCGATGCAGCGATGATTGGTAATATTTTGACCTCAGATGAGCGCATCAAAAAGCTGTCATTCACAGGCTCAACCAACATTGGTCGCAAGCTGATGGCACAGTGTGCGCCTACCATCAAAAAGCTGTCACTAGAGCTGGGCGGCAATGCACCGTTCATCGTCTTTGAAAGTGCTGATCTTGAAAAAGCGGCGGATGGCTTAATCGCTTCAAAATTCCGTAACGCAGGTCAGACGTGCGTTTGCGCCAACCGCGTTTATGTACAAGCCAGCATCAAAGACAAGTTCTTAGACATCTTTACCAAAAAAGTCGAAGCGCTCAAAGTCGGTAACGGTATGGACAAAGACACCGATATCGGACCACTTATCAACGAAGACGCACTCGATAAAGTCGAAAAACTGCTCAAAGACGCCACCGACAAAGGCGCGACCGTATTGGCAGGTGGCTCACGTCATGACGCCTCAGCGCTGACGTATCAACCGACCGTCATCAGCGGCGTGACCGATGAGATGGACATCGCTACAGAAGAAATCTTTGGCCCAGTGGCACCGATTTTCTTCTTTGATGATGAAGCAGAAGCCATCAAAGAAGCCAACGATACCATCTATGGCTTAGCGGCTTATTTTTACAGTACCGATTTTGCCCAAGCGTGGCGCGTGACCGAAGCCTTAGAATACGGCATGGTCGGCCACAATACAGGTATGATTTCAACCGAAGTTGCGCCCTTTGGTGGCGTAAAACAATCAGGCTTTGGCCGTGAAGGCTCAAAGTATGGTATAGAGGACTACGTCGCCATCAAGTACTGGTGCTCTGACGTCCGCTAGAATCGGGCGTGCTGGCAGCCTTCGTGCGCTGCCAGTCACACCTCTGGTATCAACGATAAAGACGGGTTAACGATAAAGACAAGGATATTTTTATGACTACCAATCAATCATTACTTGAGCGCCGCAAAGCCGTCCTACCAACAGGACTGGGCGTGGCTTTTCCAATCTTTGCTGAAAAAGCCAAGAACTCAGAAATCTGGGACGCTGACGGCAAGCGCTACATCGATTTTGTTGGTGGTATCTCTGTATTGAATACAGGCCATAGCCATCCAAAAATCACCCAGCGCGTACATGAGCAAATCGACAAGTTCACGCACACCGCAGCGCAGATGATCAACTACGAGAGCTACGTTGAGCTGGCTGAAAAGCTGTGCGAAAAAGCACCCATCAGCGGTGACAAGCGCGCCTTGTTCTTAACCACAGGTGCAGAAGCGGTCGAAAACACCATCAAGATTGCACGCGCAAAAACAGGTCGTCCTGGTGTGATTTCATTCGTTGGTGGCTGGCATGGTCGCACATTAATGTGCATGAGCTTGACAGGTAAAGTACTGCCTTACAAAAAGAACTTTGGCCCAATGCCAGGTCCTGTATTCCACGCGCTGTTCCCAGCAGAAGAGCTGAACGTCACCGAAGCGCAAGCGCTACACAGCCTTGAGATGATTTTCCAAGCGGACATCGACCCAAGCGAAGTGGCGGCGATGATTATCGAGCCAGTACAAGGCGAGGGCGGTTTCCACCAAGTCACGCCATCATTTGCCAAAGCACTGCGCGAGATTTGTGACGAGCACGGCATCGTACTTATTTTTGATGAAGTACAGTGCGGCTTTGCACGTACAGGTACCCTGTTTGCAGGCGAGCAGCTTGGCGTCGAGCCTGATTTGATGACCACCGCAAAAAGCTTGGCAGGCGGTTATCCTATCTCTGCGGTTATCGGTCGTGCCGATATTATGAACGCCCCACAAGTTGGTGGTCTTGGTGGTACGTACTCAGGCAGCCCAATTGCCACTGTAGCGGCATTGGCGGTGATGGAAGTCATCGAAGAAGAAAACCTGCTTGAGCGCAGCATTGAGATTGGCGACAAGATTGCTGGCTTCTTAAAAGACTTGAACCTCGATAGCATCGGTAACATCCGTCATAAAGGCGCGATGCTGGCCTTTGATTTGGTCGATAGCGAAGGCAAACCTGATGCGGCAGCGACGGCGAATCTTAAGCAAAAAGCCTTTGAAAAAGGTCTGCTACTTGCCTCTTGCGGCATGTATGGCAACGCGATTCGCGTGATGGTACCGCTAACGGTAGAAGACGACGTGCTACAAGAAGGCCTTGATATCATCAAAGAGATATTAACGGCTTAATAGTGTCAATAAACAACGGATATCTGCTGTTTAGGTAAGGTCAGTTGTCAGGTGCTAGAGGGAGATTTAGCACCTTAACAAAGCGCCTTTTACCAAAGGCGCTTTTATTGTACCTAAACAAAATTATCAAGCTATACTTGATAAGCAGGTAGCAAAGATTGTCTTGACCAAGGGGGTTAAGGGAATTGGTCAAGGACGGATAGATAGGACGATTAACGGACAAGGAGTAGGACGATGTCTGGATTAAAGAAATCATTAGGTATATTCGATATCATTGCGCTGGCGTTTGGTGCGATGGTGGGCTGGGGCTGGGTGGTACTGGCAGGTGGCTGGATCATCTCAGCGGGGATATGGGGCGCGGTCAGTGCCTTTATTATCGGCGGCCTCGTTGTTATCTTGATTGGTGTGACATATGCTGAACTGGCAGCCTCTATGCCCATCACGGGGGGCGAGCACACGTATACACACCGAGCACTGGGTGTGAATGCCTCCTTTATTTGCTCATGGAGCATTTTGTTTGGTTATTTCTCCGTCGTGGCCTTTGAGGCTGTGGCACTACCGACGGTGGTTGAGTATATCGTCCCCAATTATAGCCAAGGCTATCTGTGGAATGTCGCAGGTTGGGACGTTTACGCCACATGGGTCGCCGTGGGGATGCTTGGCTCCATTGTTATTACGTGGCTGAACATCCGTGGTATGGAAGTCAGTGCGTGGTTCCAAAAGCTGGCCGTTGTCGGTATCTTCTGTGTGGGTATCTTGCTGTTCGTAGGGGCGGTTATGTTTAGCCCTGAGAATTCTGATTCTGTCCAAGCCCCTGCCTTTATCGGCGGTGTTGGCGGCATCATGACAGTCATGGTGATGGTACCGTTCTTGTTTGTTGGTTTTGACGTGATTCCACAGGCAGCAGAAGAGATTAACCTCACCCGTCCCAATATTGGTAAGTTTTTGATTGTCTCTATCATCATCGCGGTACTTTGGTACATCGGTGTGGCGTGGAGTGTGGGCAAAACCTTGCCACTACTACAAGCACAAGATTCAACACTTGCTACCGCAGATGCAATGACCAATGCGTGGAATGGCAAATGGGCAGGTATCTTGCTGGTTATCGGTGGTGTTTTGGGTATTTTGTCTAGCTGGAATGCGTTTCTTATCGGTGGTAGCCGCTTGCTATACGCTATGGGCAAAACACACATGCTGCCACAGTTTTTGTGCAAACTGCATCCAAAGTACAACACCCCGGTCAACGCTATTTTATTGATTGGTGGTTTGGCAACGCTAGCACCGCTGTTTGGTCGCAAGATGCTCGTTTGGATTGTCGATGCAGGCGGTTTTGGTATCGTTATCGCTTACACCTGTGTGGCGCTCTCGTTCCTAGTACTGCGCTATCGTGAGCCGAACATGGTACGTCCATTTAGAATCCCTGCAGGTAAATTGGTTGGTGTTATCACCATTTTACTCAGCCTTGGTATGGTGGTCTTGTACTTGCCAGGTATGCCATCAGCGCTGGTTCCGATTGAATGGTGGATTTTCCTTGGCTGGACAGTATTGGGTATCGCGCTTTACGCGTATGCCTCAATGAAAAATCCAGGTAAGAGTAAAGAAATCATGGACCATGAGCTGGTAGAGCTAAAAGCCATGAACCAAGAATGGCTAAAAGAGCAAGGGTATAAATAAGTACGACTGATTTAGACCCCAATTGCTCATCAGATAGAGTCACAACTTAAGCGTTGTGGCTCTATTTTTTTGTATTTTAAGTCTTAAAATGTGGCTTAATAAACCCGCTCTATTAAACGGTGTTTTTCTTGCTTGCTGTGACTGCGTCACCAGAGGCTACGAAAAACACCATTTAATCTCGCTATACCGACCTTATAAAAACCTGACGGCATCTGATACAAAGAAAGCTAGCGATTACGCACTTTTGGGTGACTTATCACGGATAAGCTTATGGTTCAAAAACTCGGTGATACCAAGGTTGCCAAGCTCACGCCCAAAGCCTGAGCGCTTGACGCCGCCAAAGGGCGTGTTTGCTTCGCTGCCTGAGTCTGAGTTGATGGTGACCATACCCACATCCAGACGCTCGGCGATGTCTTCAGCAAGGGCGCTGTCTTGGGTCTGAATTGACGCCCCCAAACCAAAGGGCACATCGTTGGCGATGCTAATCGCGTGGTCGATGTCACGCGCTTTATAGACGATAGCGACAGGACCGAACAGCTCCTCACGATACGCCTCCATACTGCTATCGACATCTGTGATGACCGCAGGAGCGAACCAAGCGCCCGCTTTATCGGTCTGACGACCACCTTCGACCAAGACGGTCGCACCTGAGGCAATCGCAGACTCAAGCTGCTTTTGCAGATTGTCCGCAGCGGCGATTGAGGACAGTGGACCCATTTTGGTGCTTTCATCCATTGGGTCGGCAGGATGCATGGTTTTGACCTTTGCAGTAAAGCGCTCGATAAAGTCATCATAAATGTCATCAACCACAATCAAACGCTTCGCCGCATTACACGCCTGTCCTGCATTACCAAAGCGCCCAGAGATGGCGTTGTCTACCGCAAGCTCAATATCGGCATCCGCAGCGACGATAAACGGGTCCGAGCCGCCAAGCTCAAGCACCACTTTTTTCAGCGCTTGTCCCGCTTCTTTCGCGACCGCTTGTCCTGCGCGCTCCGAGCCTGTGAGTGATACACCTTGCACGCGCGTATCATGGATGATGTCGGCGGCTTGGTCATTGCTCACAAAGACATTGTTATAAATGCCTTTGGGCGCGTCAGCCGCTGCCATAATCTCGGCGATGGCATTAGCGGTGCTTGGGCACTGCGGCGCGTGTTTTAGGATAATGGTGTTGCCTGCCATCAGGTTAGGCGCCACAAAGCGTGCGACCTGATAGTGCGGATAGTTCCATGGCATGATGCCAAACAGCACACCAACAGGGCGCTTCTCAACGCGGGCGCTGCCACTGTCCACCTCGATGGTGTTGGGCGCTAAGAATTGCTTGGCATTGTCAGCATAGTAGCGGTAAATATCAGCAACAAAAGCGACTTCACCTTTTGCCTGCGCGATGGGTTTGCCCATTTCACGCGTGACGATGCTGGCAAGCTCGTCTTGACGCTCGATGTACAAGTCGGCGATTTTATGCAGTAGGGCGCTGCGCTCATCGAGCGAGACGGTTTGCCACGCGGCATAGGCACTGTGCGCATCTGCAATCGTCTGCGTGACGGCAGCGTCGGTTGCGGTCTCAAATGTGGCTTCGGTTTCGCCAGTGGCGGGGTTGTTTACTTGATACTGTGTCATGTTCTATTCCTTTATTTATTATCAGTCATGTTGGGTGTAGTCGGTCGGTCGACTTTTATGGGTGATAAGCGCTTTGGGGCAAAGCGCTTATACGTTCTTGGGTTTATGGTGTTCGTGTCTTTGTATTGTAGCAGTTATGTTGGCTGGGTGCGCGGCTGCTGCTGGGTGATGCAGTGGATATTGCCGCCGCCATAGACAATCTCGCGGGTACGCACGCCGACCACGCGATGCTTGGGAAAAATCGCCGCCAGCTGCTGTAAGGCGAGCGCGTCATTGGCATCATCATACTGTGGCACGATAATGCCTTCATTACAAATCAAAAAGTTGGCATACGAGGCGATACACAGTTCTTCGCTGTTACGGTCTTTGGCTTGCTCGGAGCTGGTGACGTCATGATGTTGTGGCAAGGTCACATTGTCTTTGGTACAGCACAGCTTATGCACGGTGAGCGCGCGTCCTTTGGCATCAGTCATAGCGCTCAGCTGTTGATACGCCTTTTGCGCCGCGTCATAAAACGGATGCTCGGGGTCGTCGGTATACAGACACACCACCTCGCCTGGGCGCACAAAACACGCCAAATCATCAACGTGCCCTGTGGTCTCGTCAGGGTCGATACCGTCATCGAGCCACAAGACCTTTTCCGCGTTCAGATAGTTTTTAAGATAAGTTTCAATCTCTGCTTCATTTAGGTGCGGGTTGCGCCCTTCACTCAGCAGGCACATGCGCGTGGTCAGTACTGTGCCTTCGCCATCGACATGAAACGCGCCGCCTTCTAGCACAAAGTTATCGGGACGATAGCGGGCGATGTCACGCTGGGCACACAGGCGCTCAGCGAGCTTGTCATCATCGTCCCACGGGCTATACAGACCATCATAGTCGCCGCCCCACGCATTAAAATGCCAATCACAGGCGCGCAGCTCGCCGCTGTGGTTAATCACAAAGGTCGGTACGATATCCCGCGCCCACGCATCGTTGCTGGGTATATTGATGACTTCAATATCCTCGGGCAGCTGCGCGCGGCAATCATCAAACTGGGCGTCGGTGGCGAGCATCGTCACGTCACAAAACTGACTGATGGCGGTTGCGACCGCTGCGTAGGCGGCCTGCGCAGGACGCGCCCCATCGCGCCAGTTGTCCAGACGGTATGGCCATATCATCCACACCCGCTCTTGCGGGGCAAACTCGGCTGGCATAAAAAAGCCATCGTCTTTTGGGGTGGTCTTGGTAATCAATAATGACATAAGCGCGGCCTCATCTAAAAAGTGGGTGCAGTGCCACGAGGGCACGGCAACATATACAAACCAGTGATACGGGGTTAGCTGTGCGTCAGCAAAGCCGCATACATGGATGGACGACGGTCACGGAACACGCCCCACTGAATACGCTCACGAGCGAGCTGCTCTAAGTCAAAGGTCGCACTAATAAACTCGCTCTTGTCCGTCGATGCCTCTTCAATCACCTCACCGCGACCATCGGTGATGAACGACGTGCCATAAAAGCTCATGGTATTGTCCGCGCCTTTGTGCGTGATGGTCTCTGTACCGATGCGGTTTGCGGCAATCACAGGTATCATATTCGCCGCCGAATGCCCTTGCATACAGCGCTGCCAGTGACGGCGCGAGTCGATATCGAGCGTCGGCTCATTGCCAATCGCGGTCGGGTAAAACAATAGCTCTGCGCCCATCAATGCCATACTGCGCGCGCATTCAGGAAACCACTGATCCCAGCAGATGCCGACCCCAATCTTGGCAAACTGGGTGTCCCATACCTTAAAGCCCGTGTCCCCTGGCGTGAAATAAAACTTTTCAGCATAGGGAATGCCATCAGGGATGTGCGTTTTACGGTAGGTACCGAGCAGCGTGCCATCGGCATCGATGACGCTGACGCTATTGAACAAGGTATTGCCTGACTTTTCATAAAAACTGACAGGAATCACCACGTTTAGGGATTTGGCGACTTCTTGAAAATGCGCGATGGCAGGATTGTCCTCAACCGAGGTCGCCAATTCTAAATAATCAAAATCATGCACTTGGCAAAAATACGGCGTCTCAAACAGCTCTTGGATTAAAATAATATTGGCACCCGCGTTCGCCGCATCGGTGACCAGTTGAGTAGCTTTATCAATATTTTCTGGACGGTCCCACCCGCAGGCGATTTGGGTAGCAGCGACAGTGACGTTTCTCATAATAGATTCCTTGGTAAACAACCATAATAAATAAGAGTAAGCAAACAACGCAGCGCCATCGTCATGATGACGCGCACGACATTACGCCAATAAAAATCCTAAGCCCAAAAAGGTAAAGATAGACAGTACCGCGCCGAGCATGGCGTATGGAAACTGACTAAACGCATGCTGCATGGGCGAGCAGCCAGCACCTTGGGCAGCGAGGAGCGATGAGTCACTAAAGAAACACGCATGGCTACCGAATGATGAGGCGGACAACAGGGCACCAATCATCAATGGCGTGCTGACGCCCAGCGCTTCAGCGACAGGGAATACAATCGGCATTGCCAAGATATATAGCCCCCAGCTCGATGCAGTGGCAAAGGTTAAGAACGCCATGACCGCAAAAATAACAGCTGGAAAGGTCACGGTCGTCATATAAGGGGTGATGCTCTCAATCACAAAACTGGTCATACCCAGCTCATCATTGATGGCTTTTAAGAAAAAGCCGCCGATGACCGTTGAGAGCGGATACAGCATCACTTTAAAGCCTTTAAAAATCGCCTCAACTTGAGTGTCAAAGTTCAAAATCCCTTGCACCCAATACAGCAGTACGGTGGCAAAACAAGTGAATAGCGCCCCTTTGAGCAAGTCGACATCGAAGTAAATGGTCGAGCCAATCAGTAGTATCATGGGCAATAAAAAGTTGATGATGTTGGCACGAAAAGACACGGTGCGTTTGGCTTGTACGTTTGAAATCAGCTCCGACTCTTCGAACGCCTCAGGCACAGGATTGCCTTTTGCGGCGCGCTCTTCGGCTTGTTTCATAGGACCCCAGTTGCCGATGATGCCAAAGACCACTAGGAAAACGATGATAAGCGCGAGCCACGCATACGCCATATAAGGAATGGCACTGATATAGACGCTCATGCCTTCGTTTTCGGCAGCGACGCCATTTTCTTCGAGCAACCCTGCAAAGTAGACTGCCCACGTCGAGATAGGCACAATCACACACATCGGCGCGGCGGTCGAATCGACGATATAGGCGAGTTTTTCGCGAGAGATGTTATAAAAATCGGTGAGTTTTTTGACAGAAGTCGAGACGGCAAGACAATTGAGATAGTCATCGATAAAGATGACGATACCGAGTCCTGCGGTGGCGGCGAGCGCTTGACGGCGCGACTTGATGACGCGCTGTAGCCATTCGCTAAAGCCATTGAGACAGCCACTAATCTCAAGCAGCTGAATCAGACCACCCATCAAACCACAAACCAGCACAATCCAGATGATGGTTTCATTACCGAGTACGGTGGAGATGTTGTCGGCAAACGGACCCACCAAATCAAAGGGATTGAGCATGACAAGCCCTGCGATACAGCCCGCTATCATCGACTCAAAGGGACGCCGTGAGACCACCGCCACGACCAAGACCAATAGCGTCGGCAATAAGGACATGATGCCCCAAGAGCCGCTATCGCCTTTTAAATAAGATAAGGCAATGAATGCCACATAAATGGAAATACCTATCAGCAGCATCAAGAAAAAACGCTTGGGCTCATACTGCTGCTCAACTGCATCGTTGAGATTCATTTTCATAGTTACATTCCTTGTAAACAGGGAGTCTATGGACAGCACAGAGGCGGCATCACAACGACTCAGCTATGATTGTGGAAAACAATGCCACAGGGTGCAGCATAGCCTTGATATCAATAATTACAAACCTGTACGGTCTTTGAGTGCATACCACCACGAGCCCATGACCGAGTAGGGCACCCGTAGCGCGCGCCCGCCTGGAAAGGGAATCCAAGGAATCTGGGCAAAGGTGTCAAACTCTTTGGTGTCGCCATTGATGGCGTTGGCAAGGATTTGCCCAAACAGGTGCGAGCCTGTCACGCCGTGCCCGCTATAGCCGTGCGCAAAATAGACGTTTTTATGCAGCTGTCCCATTTGCGGCACGCGCGAGAACGACAAGGCAAAGTTGCCACTCCACGCATAATCAATCTTTACATCGGCAAGCTGCGGAAAAATCTTGGTCATGTTCGGACGGATTTTTGCCGTGATGTCCGCAGGGTCTTGACCGCCATACACCGTACCGCCGCCAAAGAGCATGCGCTTGTCTGCCGAGAGGCGATAGTAGTCTAAGATATAGCGCACGTCTTCGACGCAAACGTCCGATGGTATCAGCTCATCGGCCAAACTGCCAAGCGGTTCGGTGGCAATAATTTGCGTTGAGACCGGCATGACGCGGTCGGTCAGCTTGGGAATGACTTTATTTAAGTAAGCATTGCCGCAGATGACCGCCTTTTTGCAGGTCACTGTGCCAAACTCTGTGATGATTTTGATATGCGCATCGCCATATTCAATATCCACCATCAAGGTATTTTCATAGATGGTGCCGCCTTTTTGCTCAATCGCCGCCGCTTCACCGAGCGCCAAGTTCAAGGGATGAATGTGCCCGCCTGAATGGTCAATCATCCCGCCGACATAAGCGTCGGTATTGACGTACTGCTGAATGCCTGCCTTGTCCAGTATCTCGCGCTCGTGCATGCCGTGCGACTCCCACAAGGCGTGGGTCGATTGCAAGTCTTTCATTTGCCCTTGGTTAAAGGCAGCAAAGACGTTCTTTTCTTTTAAGTCACACGCAATGTCGTAATCACTGATAAAACGGCGAATGATTTTGCCACCACGGCTCACAAGTTTACCGACAAAATCGGCATTGTGTTGACCATAGGATTTTTTGATTTTTTCAAGGCTGGCGTTAAGTCCGTTGACGATTTGCCCGCCGTTGCGTCCTGATGCGCCCCAGCCAATCTGCGCGCCTTCTAACAGCACGACTTCATGGTCGGTTTCTAATAAGTGCAGCGCTGTAGACAGACCACTGTAGCCACCGCCGACCACACAGATTTCAGTGGTGATGTCATCGGTCAAGGTCAGTCTGTCAGGCTTTGGGTTGCGGCTCGCCGCGTAGTAGCTGTCAGGGTACGTGCCATGGTCAGAGTAATGCGGAATCTGACGCGTGTTGTTATTGACGCGGGGCTGATGGTTGCTTTCTTGGGCGGCGCTATTGGCTGAATGTGACATATTAAGCATCCTGTAAATAGGTGAGGTATTCAAGATTGGTGACTTGCTGCGCAAAACGTTTGGCTTCTTGTTTTTTGACCGCAATCAGTAGCTCAATCATCTCAACAGGGAACAGCGCGTGGATGACATCGCTGTCTTCAAACTCGCGAATCGCCGACAGCCAATCGAGGGGTAAGGTGTCTAAGTTGTCCGCATCGTAAGTGATGTCATTGATGGGCGATGGGGGCGTCAGTTGGTTCTCAATACCATATAAGATGCCTGCCAATACCGCGCTGCACACCAGATAAGGGTTGGCATCCGCACCCGAGACGCGATGCTCGATGCGCCGCGCTTTGGTATCGCCGCCAGGGATACGCACCGCCGCCGTGCGGTTTTCATACCCCCACGAGATATTATTGGGCGCCAGTGTACCAGGGATAAAGCGGCGATAGGAGTTGACGTGCGGGGCAAAGAGCAGGGTACATGCCGACATGGTCGCCACCAGTCCCGCCACTGCTTGACGCAAAATCTCTGAGCCTTCGTCTGAGCCGTCATCAAAGATATTGTTGCCGTTTTTGTCAAGCAAGCTGCAATGCACATGAAAGCCATTACCAGATTGTTTGCCAAAAGGTTTTGCCATAAAGGTCGCGGTCAGTCCACGCTTGGCGGCGACAGCTTTGACCACTTGTTTGAACAAAATCGCGTCATCAGCAGCTTTTAAGGGGTCATTGACGTGTAATAAATTAATTTCAAATTGACCGCAGCCATTTTCGGCAAGGGCGGCATCAACAGGAATATCAAGTTTGCGGCATTCGGTATACACATCGTCCAAAAAGTCATCGAATTGCAACAAGTCATTGATGCTTAACACAGAGGTTTTGTTCAGGCGCAGCCCGCTTTTTGGGCGAATGGGCGGTTTTGGCGTTTCGCCTTCGGTGTAGTCCAGCAGATAAAACTCGAGCTCGGTCGCCATGACAGGCGTCAGCTCCAGCGCTTTGAACTTCTCAGCAATGTGGCGTAAAACGTGGCGGGCATCACCATAATACGGCTCGCCGCTTTCATGAAACAGCCAGACGGGTAGCAATGAAGAGGGGCTGTTGGTATTAATCAGGGGAAAAGCATCGCGACCTGTGGGCTTGGCGATGGCATCGATATCGCCATTGCACTGTGAGGACTCAATCACATCAGCGCCCCAGATATCGACACCCAGTACCGACAAGGGCAAGCGGATGCCGTCATCGGTCACTTTTTCAAATTGTTTGGCGGGGATGCGCTTACCGCGCAAAATGCCATTAATATCACTCACCGCAACGTAGACGTACTCACTACTGCGAATCGTATCGACCATTCCATGGGCTGCTAGCATATCCATTATCCTTATTATGGTAATCCGTATATAGAGACGGTCTGTCCTTGAGCCGTAACGCATGGTCTCTTGCGGTTATAGCCATCTCTCATAAGCTTATATCCAATATATGGGTGAAATTTATATATGTCAATTTTTATTTTAAAACCCATATTAGTAATTTATATCAGTCATAAACACATATTTAAGAAAATAACGTTACTTATATTTTACAACGTACGCGCGGCTGTGGTAGATTTTAAGGGTGGTCGGCGCATATCGAGCGCAGCCAAAAGGATTTGCCATCACCTTATCAGCGGTTAATGCTTATAAATCAAAAGGATATGTACTATGAAGCCCACCAGACCCATCATCGCTATCGTATGTTGTCACAAACTTGTCGATGGACAGCCCACCCAAGCGGTGTACCAAAAATACATCGATGCGGTGCAATACCATGGCGGCAACGCGATACTGCTGCCGTATACTGCCGCTGATGACAGCAATTTTAGCGCGCTGATGTCGCTGGTGGATGGCGTGCTACTGACAGGCAGCTACAGTAATGTCGCGCCCGCACGTTATGGGGCGACGCATATCGAAGACAAGCCGGACTTAAACCGTGATACCCTGAGCTTCCAGCTGCTGGACTATGCCAAAATGCACGATGTGCCTTTGTTTGCGGTATGTCGCGGTCTACAAGAGATGAATGTGTATTTTGGCGGCACGCTGCATCCTGACTGGCGTCCAACGGGTCTGTTTTATGAGCAGCATTTAGAGGACAGCAGTAGACCGATTGAGGAGCAGTATCAGACGATACACGATGTGCTTATCGAAGAGGGCGGCTATTTGGCGAGCTTTGGACAAAAGTGGCACGTCAACTCTTTGCATAAGCAAGCGATTGACCGACTCGGCGACAGCTTACAAATAGAGGCGCGCGCGCCTGATGGATTGGTCGAGGCCATCAGTTTGTCACAACATCCTTTTATGATTGGTGTACAATGGCATCCAGAAGTCAGTTATGATAATGATGAGTTGTCCAAATTTTTGTTTAGAGAATTTATTAATCATGCCAGAAAAAGACACCACACCCCTTACCAAGCCCAAGCCTCTCAAACCTGAAGCGACTGCAGAGCGCGCCGCGTTTGAAGAAGAAGACGTGGGTAAAAAAATCAACCAGCTGCGCCTTGCTAAGGGATTTTCCCAGCGCAAGCTGGCACGTATGGCAGGACTGACCAACACCTCTATCAGTGCGATTGAGCGTAACAAAGTCAGCCCCGCCATCAACACGCTAAAAGCCATCTTAACGGTGCTGGGCTCTGACTTGGCGACGTTTTTTAGTGATGAGTGGAAAGAGCGCAAACCAAGAGTGGTGGTGACGCAAAAGGATTTGATTGAGCTTAGCGAGCCAAACAGCCGCGTGTCGCTCAAGCAGGTGTATAACTGCAGCCCCAGCCGCAATTTGGGCTTTTTGATTGAAATGTATGAGCCAAACAGCTCGACAGAAGAAAAAATCACTCACGAAGGCGAAGAAATCGGCACGGTGATTGAAGGGCAGATTATGATTCGTATCGATGATACGACCTATGTGCTGAACGAAGGCGACAGCTACGTCATTAATACCTCACACCCGCACACCTTTATCAATCCGAGCAATCAGCGCACGCGCATTGTCAGTGCGCACACGCCTGCGACCTATTAACGCAATTGGTCTTGCGATAGTAAAGCGTAGCCACAGCATGTCTTATCAATAAAGTGCGGTTATTTTTTAAAATAGCCGCTTTTTTTATTTCTTATGCCGCCGCAGTGCGTATTGCTCTTTGATCGCTTGCGCCTCGTCTTGCAGCTCGTGATAGAGGTCTTGATACACCTCTAACGTCTCATCAATCATCTGACGCATGGTGAATTCGTTGGTCATCTGCGGGCGGGTGACGCCATCGAGCTGATGCTTGACCGCTTTACATAGCGCTTGCGCGTTGTACTGCTTGACCAGTCCTTGCGGGTAGAGCGGCTGCAAAATCTCATGAAACGCCGCCTGATCCCAGCCAATGACAGGTGTGCCTAAGTGCAACGCTTGCAAGGCATTGATGCCAATAGACTCAGGCTGATTGGCGAGCGCCATCACCACGTTCGCCGCTGCCAGCCATTCGCGCATGTCATTACGCTTGCAGCCGACATAGGTGATGCGTTTGTCCAAATCCAGCGCGGCAGTACGCTGATAAAAATCCTCATACGCCACATCGCCCTCACGGTGGTCGTCGTCCATTATGACCACATGCAAGTTGGGGAACTGCTCTTGCAAATTGCCCAAAATATCAATCAGCCACTCTTGTCCATATTCTGCGCCGATGATGGTGGGAAAGACCAGCCATTTTTTATGCTCAAGCTCAGGATATTCGGCAAAGGTACGCCGTAGCCAATACACCGAGGGATTGTGCCGATACGGATAGCGGCGCGTGTCCACCCCGCGATAGATGCGCCGCACGTGCTTGAGGCGTTTGGGTGGCGCGTCTTCACGGTGCAGGCGCTTGGACAGATACTGTGTCACGCTGTCGGATACCGTAATTAACGTATCGACGTCGAGCAGCGCTTGCGAGTATTTATTAATCGGATAAAAGCCGTACATGGTCGAGACCAGCTTTGGCATGCGTTTGACGCGGGCGCGGCGCAGTGCCAAATGCAGCACCCAAGCAGGCGTGCGCGAATGCACGTGAATGATGTCGGGGCTGTACTGCTCAATCAGATGCCGCAGCGGCGCAACTTGCATCAGCGCCAGCCACGACTTTTTGCCAATATGCAACTGGTGATACAGATTGCCATCGCGCTCTAGGCGCTTGACCAGATTGTTATTCTCATCCGCGCTCGCCACGATAATGGAGGTATGACCATTTTTTACCAAGGCACGCCCCAGATGAAAAATGCCGCGTTCGGACTCATCATGCTTTAGCGACGATAACAGGCGCATCACTTTCATAAGGGCAAAATCTCAGATAACGAATATCAAACCGCTATTGTCAAATAAAAGTGGCAAAAACTCAACCTTAAAGGTTACGCCGCTTTTGTAAGTGCGCCGCATCAGGGGCAACTTGCTTTTCACTTAAGTAGCGCCAGTAGCGTTGCGGCAAGTATTGGCGGTGCAACGTGGGGTTTTTGCGCTCCTTGATATTCACATTGGCAAAGTAACCTTGCCAAAAGCGCTGATAACGCGCCTCATCTGCACTATGAATGCTGCTCGGCACGCGTAATACCTGCGCGTCAATATCACTGATGGTTTGTAGTGGCGCGGGATGCGTGGGCGTGCCGAGCGTCATGTCATAATAAATACCATAGCCGCGCCTGATGTCATAAATAGCCCAGTTTTGGTCTTGATAACGCTTTTGAAAATGACTGCCAATCAGCGGCAACACATTAAAATCAGGATCAATACGGGCAAAATAAATGTCCTCGGTGGTGTGCTCAAAGCGCACAAAGGCTTCCATACGGTGCTTTTCGCGTCCCACCGACTTGACCGTTTGCGCCAAGGTCAAAACGTCCATATTGCCCAAGTCCTGCATGATGTCGCGCTTGGGGTAGGCGAGTGCATAGCTGACAATACGAAACAAGCACGTTCCGATATTGGGCTGCTCGGACAGCAGTCCCCACAGCAGCTGGCGCATGCCTGAGCGCTTGAGCTGTTGCTCCAAGCGCTTAAATACCCGCTCCGCGTGCGCTTCATGGATAGGGATATGCGTTACGGTATCGAGCAGGGATGGTACGCAGTCATCAGGCGTCATCAGACGCAGCGCTTCATTGTCTTGCCAGTGATTGGCGTATACCGCAAATACTGCGCTGAGCCAGCCTTCAAGGCACGGCTCATACGTCACGATGGTCGGCTGGATGTGGGTCAGTTCAGTCATACGCGCGTCCTTCTAACACTTAAGTAAACATCCTCGATTAAGCGATATTTTTCTTGCTTGCTGTGACTACGTCTCCAGAGGCTGCGCAAAATACCGCTTAATCTTGCTATGCCAATTTTGTAAAAATATAACTGTATCAAAACAGTGCCAGCTGACCGTTTCGCTGGTCGGCAAATTTGGTCTGCGTTTGCGCGAGCACGTATTGGCGAAAGTTCTCACGGGTTAAGTGCTTTAAATGCTCGTTTTTGCCAGTTAACGCAATAAAGTACTTGGCACGATTGACCGCTGCGCCCATTTTTTTAAGATGCTCAAGCGTCAATTGATTAAACTTCCGTGCCTTTAAGATTTTCTTCGCCGTTTTTACGCCAATCCCAGGAATACGCACAATCATCTCATACGGCGCGGTCTGAATAGGGACAGGAAAATGCGCGCGGTGACGTATCGCCCACGCCAATTTGGGGTCGCAGTCCAAATCCAAAAAGGGCGCATCGCTCTCGACAATCTCATGCGCGCCAAAACCATAAAAGCGCATTAACCAATCGGCTTGATACAGGCGGTTTTCACGCACCATCGGCACAGGCGTACCAATGGCGGGCAAGCGCTTGTCACTCAGCATTGGCACATAGCCTGAATAGTACACGCGCTTTAAATCATAGCGCTGATAAAAGTGGCTGGAGAGCTGGATAATCTGCAAATCCGTCTCCTTGCCCGCGCCGACAATCATCTGACTGGTCTGACCTGCGGGCGCAAAGGCGGGCGCTTTTTTGTGCTTTTTTTGGCTGTCGCGGATGGTGATGATTTCTTCAGTGATGGTTTCCATCGGCTGCTTGAGCTGCTCGTGTGACTTTTCGGGCGCGAGCAGTGCCAGCCCTGACTTGGTGGGTATCTCGATATTGGCGCTCAAGCGGTCGGCGTATTGTCCCGCTTGTTTGAGCAGTTCAGGCGAGCAACCAGGAATGGTCTTGAGGTGGATATAGCCATTAAAGCGCTCGCGCTCACGCAACAGGCGCGCCACCTCAACCAAGCGCTCCATGGTGTAGTCGCCATTTTTAAAAATCCCTGAGCTTAAAAACAGCCCCTCGATATAATTACGGCGATAAAACTGCATGGTCAGCTCGACCACTTCTTCGACCGTAAAGGCAGCACGCGGCGTGTCATGGCTGCGCCGTGACGTGCAATAAGCGCAGTCGTAGATACAGTGATTGGTCAATAAAATCTTGAGCAAGCTGACGCAGCGCCCATCTTCGGTGTAGCTGTGACAAATGCCCGACTGTGCGGCATTGCCCAAGCTGCCCCCTTGGTTTTTGCGCGTGCTGCCAGAAGAGGAGCAAGACACGTCGTATTTTGCCGCATCTGCCAAAATATTGAGCTTGCCTTGCAATCGTTCGTAATTGATGGCTGCCATAATCGTATCCTATCGCGTCAGTGGTCATGATTGTTCGCGTTTTTGTGACCTCTATTTTAACAAACTTAGGATAAGTGATTGTAAAATAAGAAAAATTGGCAAAAATAAAACGACATCTGGTGTCGTATTGGTTTGGTGCAGCGAATGTGTTTGACGCTCAATTTAGCATAAAATTAATAGCTAGAAATTATTACACACAGCGGTAAGAAGAAGAATATTCACGCGTTTTCATACTAATAAAGTTATACCCACTCATATAATTGCGTTTGTCTTTATCAATGCCTTGGGCGTCTAAGAAGTCTTCAAATAAAGAATGGTTTTTTATTAGCAGCACATCATCGGTACAGACATCAATGTAAAAGTAAACCACCCCTTCATTGGTTCGCCATTGGTTATACGTCATCGTGCCATAGGCTACCGAGCCTTGTATATACCATGAGTCTAAACCGTTCAGATAGCCGATTTTGTCGCCTCGAAAATACAGCGTATGTCCACCAAATAGACCACCACCAAACGCATTGCGCGCTTTTAAATCACCAAGTAGTTGTATGGGATACCAATAGTAAGTGATGGTCGCGCCTGTGAGCACTAATGCAAGAACAATAAAAAATTTCTTCATAAGAGTGGTGAACGGTTTGATGTAACTTGCTTTAAGTTTTAGATTTATGATTCATTATTAATATCAATAACTTGGCTGTACAATGGGGGTAGTGGCTCTGATATTTGCCAGCCCATATACTGTTCAAAATCTTTTGCCATCGTATGTAGGACTTGCCATTCTGGACTATAGACAAAGTCATTATCATACCAAGCGTCGGCTAAATCTTCTTTCTGTATGATCGTATATAGATAGGTATTTAAAGGTTCAATTCCCTTAAGTTGATCAGCAGATAAAATACATTGGATGTTAGATAAGTCTTCATCTACCACCCCTTCATATTGTTGTACTAGTTCAAGAGGGACAAAATCCCCTACTGGTAACAATTTATATAACTGCTTTGGATCTAAAGCTAAAGCATTAATAATCCATTTTAACTGGGATAAGTAATAATTCATATGTTTCCTATTTACAAATCATCGTATCCTATCGCGTCAATGGTCGCAGGGATTGGGCAACGTTTGAATCACTTCATCTGAGAAATTTTCTTTGACAATAAGACGTCCTTTTTGGTCAAACTCAACACGATATTTGGGATAAGCGGCAAACGCAAATGCATCAGGGTCATAGGTCGAAGGCAATAAACTTTCTTTATTAGAGAAGAAACGACGCGCAACCCATTGTTTTTTTTCATTATCGTATTCAATAGTACATTGACTGTTTGCATGACGATCAAAGTATAGACCAAAGTCTTGCTCCTTACTGTCACGACCAAATAGCATATTTGCACCGCACGAAGTACCGCAGCCAACATAGACGTGATAAGTCTCAGTGTCAATTTTATTAATAGAAATATGATTCCAACCGTAAGCACCAATTTCATCCATTAAGACGGTCTCTTTAGTTTGACCATTTGCTAATGTTTCGCTTTTAAGAATATATCCATCGTCGCAATATTCAGCATCATTTTGAGTTATATAAGCAGTGCAAATTTTTGATATATAAAAGCTATTGTCAAATTCTGGTTCAGTGGACTTCGCCCAAGAAGTGGAACTCAAAATACAACCGTAAATTATGAAGATCAATGAACAAAAAGAAGTCACTCTATACATGCAAATGATAACCAGATATTTGTTTTTAATTAGCAGCACTATAGCAAAATTCTGATGATAAAACTGTATTTCTAGCAAACAAAAAAGGCTTTGTCCGTTATTTTAAAACGTACAAAGCCTTCTTCTAGTACACTATGATTGATTTAATGACAAAGCTAAATCAGCAAAACCTACTGCACTTTCGCACGAATCACAACCGTTTGCGGCGCGTCCGTGGTCACGTTTGCCAAGTCCCAGCGCAGTCCAGAATAGTTTTCTTGAATCACAGTGGTGTTGCCCATCTGCTGGATGGTCTGATAGCCATTGCCCGTGGTGGCAAGGGTCGGCAGCGGGCTGTTTAAAGAGACCAGCTGAACATTGCTCGGTAGCGCAACGGTCGCATTGACATTGCTGATCGGCTGCGCGCTGGTGTTAGTATAGGTGGTGCGGTATTCAATCACGTCACCAGGGGCGATGTGATTGGCAGGTACAGCGACATCACGTCCGTCACTGTTTTTTAAGATTTTCATAATCTTGGTATTGGCATTGACGACATTCGGCGCGCTAAAGGTCGGCTGCAACTGCAAAGTGTCAATAGACACGGTGGTCACTGCAGGTGTCGTGGTCATGACAGGCGGCGCAACGGTGGTCACAGGCGTCAGTACCGTCGGCGCGGGTGTCACCACGGTAGTGGCTGGCGTGACGGTCACTGCAGGAGCGGCAATCACGGTCGGCGCAACGGTGACAGGCGCAGGCAAGGTGGTGACCGTTGTTGTCCCTTGACGAATGCTATATCGCGGTGTGGTGTTGACGGTGGTGACCGAATAGGGCATGCCATCGCGCATCGTGATACCACTGGGTGAGGCGCTGATTGTCGAGATCGAACCGTCTGAGTGCTGCTCGACCACTGTGGTCGTGCCGCCGACATTAGGGGTTACATAAACTTCAGGTGCAGCGTGTGCGCTGATACTGAGCATAGCGGCAAATAAGGCGCTTAAGGGGGCTGCGATACTCGCAGAACGTGATAAAACAGAAGACATCATCATAACAAACTCCTAAATAACGAATAACCAATCATGGAAAAACAACGTAAATAAGATAAAAATCTGCATACATTGACACAGAAAAACCCCCGTGTTTTGACAATATCGATGTCAAAACACGAGGGCGTAAAAGCTGATGATGATGAACAGCATCAGTGGTCACAAGACGTTTAACACGGTATGTATCGCAAATTATGCAGCAATTTCAACGTGATAAAAAAGCAGTATTATGTAACCGACAAGACGAGGAAGGCTACTCGTAAACGACTTCCATCACTTCGTATTCGACCGTGCCGCTTGGGGTCTGGATGCGTACTTCATCGCCTTCCACTTTACCAATCAAGCCGCGCGCGATGGGCGAGTTTACTGAGATTTTGCCCGCTTTAAAGTCCGCTTCGTCATCGCCGACGATTTTGTAGCGCTTTTCTTCTTCGGTGTCCATGTTTTCGATGACTACCGTCACGCCAAACACCACGCGACCCTCTCTTGGCAGAGTGGCAGGATCGATGATTTGCGCGCCGCCAAGCTTGGCTTCGATATCGCGGATACGCGCTTCACAAAAGCCTTGCTGCTCACGGGCGGCATGGTATTCGGCGTTTTCTTTTAAGTCGCCATGTTCGCGGGCTTCAGCGATAGCGGCGGTGATGCGTGGGCGATCGACGCTTTTGAGCTGCTTTAGCTCAGCTTCTAGAGTCGCGTGTCCTTGCGGAGTCATGGGATAGCGTTGCATATGATGTCCTTTAATGTGTCGGTTCTATGATACGAATAAAAATGTTTGGCGGCATGGCAGCGCACCAAACAGGCAATAAGCAAACAGCACAACCGCAGCCAAAATTATAAACGCACGATAACAAAAACGCCCGAGAAACTGGGCGTTTTTGTTGTCAAAAAATCGTTATGTCCGTGTCTTTGTCGGCAAAAACACAAGCGTTTTGGTCTTCGATTATCGCGGCATACAGGTTTGCCTTGCATAATAACGTTTGAAACAATAATCTCATTCTACCTGTATGCAGTGCCGATAGGCAAGGGGGTGCAGGCGAATATGGGTAAAAGATTGTAATACCTTGCATAAAAAACGCCCCGATACAAATTGGGTATCAGGGCGCGTTGTTGTCTTAAAAAATGGCGTTTATGCTTGTATCAACACAAAACATAGATGGCTAAATAACCGTGTGCTCATGCAAAGCGCACATGAGCCAGTCAGGTTTATTCAGCCGTTTGTGCTTGCTGATGTAGGTCTTGAAGCTTGTACACTTCAAATGGCAAGTCAATGGCGTATGACTTACATACCGCGTCAGCCGCGCCGAGCGTGGTCACATAGAACACTTTACCTTGTAGCGCGCTGCGGCGAATAGAGAACGAGTCCTCTTGCGCTTGCTTGCCTTCGGTAGTGTTGATGATTAAATCAATCTGACCATTTTTCAGCGCGTCAACGATGTGTGGACGACCTTCGGTGACCTTGTTGATACGCGCACACTCGATGCCTTCGGCTTCGATGGCTTTTTGCGTGCCTTCGGTCGCGACCAGTTTAAAGCCATAATCCGCCAATTGCTTCGCAACGGCTGGGATTTGCGCTTTGTCGCTGTCACGTACAGAGATAAAGACGGTTTTGGTCTCGCCCTCAACAGGCAAGCCTGGCAGACGCTCGTTACTGCCGATGATGGCTTTGTAAAAGGCTTCGCCAAAGGTTTTGCCCACGCCCATCACTTCGCCGGTTGATTTCATCTCTGGGCTTAGGATAGGGTCAACGCCAGGGAACTTGGCAAACGGGAATACCGCTTCTTTGACCGCGTAGAACGACGGTTTGATTTCTGCAGTAAAGCCTTGTTCTTCTAGGCTTGAGCCAGCCATACAGCGGGCAGCAACCTGCGCCAGTGACGTGCCGATGCATTTTGATACATACGGTACGGTACGCGCGGCGCGTGGGTTCACTTCAAGGATGTACACGGTTTCGCCTTTTACCGCGAACTGTACGTTCATTAGACCAACCACGCCAAGCTCTTTTGCCATGGCAACGGTTTGCGCGCGCATCACGTCACACAGCTCGTCTGATAGCGAGTATGGTGGCAATGAACATGCTGAGTCGCCTGAGTGGACGCCCGCCTGTTCGATATGCTGCATAATGCCGCCGATAACGACGTTTTTGCCGTCGCTCACGCAATCAACGTCAACTTCGATAGCGTCATCTAAGAAGCGGTCAAGCAGTACAGGTGCTTCGTTTGACGCTTGTACGGCAGTGCGTAAGTAGTGCTTTAGCTCATCTTCGTTATAGACGATTTCCATCGCACGACCGCCCAAGACGTAAGAAGGACGGACAACGAGTGGGTAGCCCACATCTTTGGCTTTTACTAAGCCGTCTTCAAAGCTGGTGGCTAGCGCGTTTGATGGCTGGGTTAGGTTCAGCTGCTGAATCATGTGCTGGAAGCGCTCACGGTCTTCAGCGCGGTCGATGGCGTCTGGGCTGGTACCGATGATTTTTACGCCCGCAGATTCCAGTGCGCGTGCCAGTTTTAGCGGCGTCTGACCACCGAACTGGACGATAACGCCGTCTGGGTTTTCAACACGGACAATCTCTAGCACGTCTTCTAGCGTGATTGGCTCAAAGTACAGACGGTCAGAGGTGTCATAGTCGGTTGATACCGTTTCAGGGTTACAGTTGACCATGATGGTTTCAAAGCCGTCTTCACGCATGGCAAGTGCCGCGTGTACACAGCAGTAGTCAAACTCGATACCTTGACCGATACGGTTTGGACCGCCGCCGATGACCATGATTTTTTTCTTGTCGGTTGGGTTCGCTTCGCACTCTTCGTCATAGGTTGAGTACATATACGCGGTGCTGGTCGCAAATTCTGCGGCGCAGGTATCGACACGCTTGTACACAGGATAGACGCCCAAGTCCCAACGCTTTTGACGCAATTGCTTTTGCGAGACGCCAAGCAGTTCAGCAAGACGCAAGTCAGACAGACCTTTACGCTTAAAGCTGCGTAGGTTGTCTGCGTTTAGACCACCAAAGCCAAGCGCTTTTACAGTCGCTTCACTTTTTACGATGTCTTCGATTTGTACCAAGAACCATGGGTCGATTTTGGTGTAATTAAACACGTCATCGACGCTCATGCCCACGCGGAACGCGTCTGCAACGTAAAAGATACGCTCAGGCGTTGGCAGGGTTAGGCGGTTGGTGATTTCAGTACGTGCTGCATCGACGCTGACTTTGGCAAAGTCGATTTGCTCATCAAAACCGTTTGCGCCCGTTTCCATGCCGCGTAGGGCTTTTTGCATCGACTCTTGGAAGTTACGACCAATCGCCATGACTTCGCCCACAGATTTCATCTGCGTTGATAGCACGTTGTCCGCTTTTGAGAACTTTTCAAAGTTAAAGCGTGGAATCTTGGTCACAACGTAGTCAAGCGCAGGCTCGAAGCTCGCTGGGGTTTTGCCGCCAGTGATGTCGTTTTGTAGCTCATCAAGCGTGTAGCCGACTGCCAATTTTGCAGCGATTTTGGCGATAGGGAAGCCCGTCGCTTTTGAAGCCAGTGCGGATGAACGTGATACACGTGGGTTCATCTCGATAACGACCATACGACCTGTTTTTGGGTTCAGACCGAACTGTACGTTTGAGCCGCCAGTCTCGACACCAATCTCACGCAGTACCGCGAGTGAGGCGTTACGCATGATTTGATATTCTTTGTCGGTCAAGGTTTGCGCTGGGGCAACGGTGATTGAGTCGCCTGTATGCACGCCCATTGGGTCAAAGTTTTCGATGGCACAGATGATGATGCAGTTGTCGTTTTTGTCACGAACCACTTCCATCTCGTACTCTTTCCAACCGATGAGTGATTCATCAATCAAAAGCTGATGGGTCGGTGACAAGTCAAAGCCGCGCTCACAAATCTCGATGAACTCGTCACGGTTGTACGCGATACCACCGCCTGAGCCGCCCATAGTGAATGAGGGACGAATGATACACGGATAGCCCATTTTTTCTTGGGTAGCAAAGGCTTCTTCCATGGTTTCAGCGACTTCAGCGCGTGGGCACTCAAGACCGATACGTTTCATTGCTTTATCAAATAGGTCGCGGTCTTCTGCCATTTCGATGGCGTCTTTGGTCGCGCCAATCAACTCGCAGTTGTATTTGGTCAATACGCCGTGCTTGTCCAGTTCAAGCGCGCAGTTTAGTGCGGTCTGACCGCCCATCGTTGGCAAAATGGCGTCTGGACGCTCTTTGGCGATGATTTGCTCAACCGTCTGCCAAGTGATTGGCTCGATGTAGGTGGCGTCTGCCATGACAGGATCGGTCATGATGGTCGCAGGGTTTGAGTTGACCAAAATAACGCGGTAACCTTCTTCACGCAGTGCTTTACACGCCTGTGCGCCTGAATAGTCAAACTCACACGCCTGACCGATGACGATAGGGCCTGCGCCAATGATAAGAATGCTTTTTATGTCGGTACGTTTTGGCATAGTTGTGGCAACCTTCGTTAAATATTAAAAAAATAAGTATGAAAAAAGAAGTCACGGTACTTGGTTATCTGCTAGGTGCGGCATAACAGGCGCGATAGGGTGTACCGCGCCTGTCTGTCGTCTTATCCGCTAGGCAGATAATGACCGCATACGCTTATGCTTGTGCTGTTTTCGCTGCTTCCATCAAGGTGATAAAGCGGTCAAATAATGGCGCGCAGTCGTGTGGACCTGGGCTGGCTTCTGGGTGACCTTGGAAGCTAAAGACAGGCTTGTTGGTCAGCTCGATGCCTTGGTTGGTGCCATCGAACAATGAACGGTGCGTTGATTTGACATTGTCTGGCAAAGTCGCTTCATCGACCGCAAAGCCGTGGTTCTGACTGGTAATCATCACCGTGCCTGCTTCCACATCTTGTACAGGGTGGTTGGCGCCGTGGTGACCCGTTTTCATCTTCATGGTGTTCGCGCCGCTGGCAAGACCAACGAGCTGATGACCTAGGCAGATACCAAAGGTCGGGACATCGGTGTTTTCGATGATGTGACGCACGTTGTCAATGGCATAGGTACATGCTGCTGGGTCACCAGGACCGTTTGATAAGAAGATGCCGTCTGGATTCATCGCCAGTACGTCAGCGATTGGCGTCTCGGCAGGGACGACCGTCACGCGGCAGCCGCGGTCAACGAGCATACGTAGGATGTTGGTTTTGGTACCAAAGTCATAGGCAACGACGTTGTATTTTTCGTCGATGTGTTTGCCAAGCTGTTTAAAGAAGCCGCCAGTACCAGTATCAAAGCTGCCTTCGACGTCGCGGTTAAGTAGGGTGTCTGACAGCTCCCACGTGCCTTCTGTCCACTCAAAGCCATCAGGGTTGCAGCATTCTTTTGCCAAGTCCATACCTGATAGACCCGCAAAGCCTTTTGCCAGTTCAATCGCTTTTTGCTCGTCATCAGGGGTGATGGCGCTGCCTTCTGAGGCAGTCATGATGCAGCCATGCTGTGCGCCTTTATCACGCAAGATACGCGTCAGCTTACGGGTGTCGATGTCGGCAATCGCGACCGTGTCATTGCGCGTGAGGTAATCGGTTAATGATTCGGTGTTACGAAAACTTGAGGTTGCCATAGTGGCATCACGGATAATCAGACCTTCTGCCCAGATTTTGTGGGTATTACCAGATTCGCTGTCTTCACTGTTGGTGCCAGTGTTACCAATGTGCGGATAGGTCAAGGTGACCAACTGGCGGGCATAACTTGGGTCGGTCAGTATTTCTTGGTACCCTGTCATGGCTGTATTAAATACGACCTCACCGACACGATGACCACGGCTACCGATACTCACACCACGAAAAATTGTACCATCTGCTAGTGCCAAAATTGCTTGTATATCTGCCGATGAATTCAAGGTTTGCCTCCGTTATGATTGGTGAGTGCCCACCATTTGTCGCAAAATGTCGTACCTGCTGAGGGGTCAAATGCCCGCAAAAGGCAAAAATTTGCCACAAAAAAGCGAGAAGACATCTGAATGAGAACTACAAAAATCACCAGATAGTGAAGAAGTAAATCGCATCATGTCCGCTCGCTTAGGCACAGATTTTGCGCATTATACTAAACTTTTGGGTTTAGGGCTAGCTTTGAAGGTGCGCTAACAGGTTAAATTCGCCCTAAAATTCATAATGGGCTATCAATCCATAGTAATCGGGTGCGATATTGGGCGCAACGCTCAGCCCGCCATGCTCATACGGCGTGACATAAAAGCTCGTCAAACCGCCAATCGCCGCGCCTGCCAGTACATCGGTGGCGTCGTGTCTGTCCGCATGGATGCGGCTATAACCGACAAAGGTCGCGCCCACGTAGGCAGGAATACTGTACTCAAGCCCATAGCGTCTATGAATGAAGCTGGCACCGCCAAAGGCAAGCGCGGTGTGTCCTGAAGGAAACGAGTCGTTATCACTGCCATCAGGGCGCTCTTTGTCCACCAAGGTTTTTAGGGTATAGGTGGTCGCCACATTGGTGGCGAGTGCTTGATAAAACTGATGGCGTCCTGTTTTATCATCCATATAGTAGGTGCTGCCATAGGCAAGGGCAGGAATGCCCACCGCCAGCACATCACCTGCGCGCTCAAGATTTGAGGCGGCGTGTGCGCTTGGCGCAAGTAGGGCGGCGCTCAGCGCAAGGGGGCAGAGCGTCAATAAAAAGGGACGTGTACTCATCGTTATAGGCTCGTCAAGGTGTCTCTATCATCTGTGATAGCATGGCGCTATACTAAATCGCATGCATAATAAAAGCAGGCGCGATTGTACTACAATGCACAAAAAAAGGTGAGGCAGTATGGCAAGCCTTGTCTGTCAGCGCGCATACCCTGCGGGGATAGCATTGCACTGAAAAGGCAGCACAGTCATGCACAAAACACGCAAGTAGACTTTCGCGACTCAAACATAAGGACAGGTTATGATATATCAATATAAGGACAAGACCCCGCAGTTTGCCACACCGTTTCAAGGCTTTGTCGCAGACAGCGCGCGCGTGATTGGTGATGTGTATCTCGGGCACCAAGTCAGCATTTGGTTTGGGGCGGTGATACGCGGTGATAATGCACGCATTCATATCGGCGATAATACCAATATCCAAGAAAACAGCGTCATCCATACCGATGCTGGCATTGATATGCAGATTGGCAAAGGGGTGACGGTTGGGCACATGGCGATGCTGCATGGCTGTGAGGTGGGTGATAACAGCCTGATTGGTATCGGGGCGGTGATATTAAATAACGCCAAGATTGGCAAAAACTGTATCATTGGCGCTAAGGCACTCGTGACCGAAGGCAAAGCGATTCCTGACAATTCATTGGTGATGGGCGCGCCAGCCAAAGTGGTCAAAACCTTGACTGATGAGCAAGCCGAGCAGCTCAAGCTGTCCGCTGCGCACTATGCCAAGCGCGGGCAGGATTTTAGCGTGCATTTGAGTGAAGTGGCGCTGCCTAACGAATAGCGCGGCGTTTTTCTTAATTCGATACCTTTTTACCTTTAATCTTTTTCTTATTTTATTCTGATTTTTATTTTTGCACTGTTTATATAGGACTGTTATGACGCAGACGACCGACCAAGACCGCCAACGTGAGCTGGCTTTGTTTGACCTTGACCATACTTTATTAGATGTCGATAGCGACTATCTGTGGGGCGAATATATTGTTAAAAATGGCTTGGTTGACGAAGCCGAGTACCGCACTGCCAACCAAGCTTTTTATGAGCAGTATATCGAGGGCACGCTCGATGCGACCGAGTACAATGAGTTTGTGGCGCAGTTTTTGACCACCTTGCCGATGGCGCGCTTGCACGAGCTGCGTGAGGACTATATCAAGCAGGATATTGAGCCGCATATCCGCCCGCAAGCGCTAGACGCAATCCAAAGTCACTTAGCGCGCGGGCATGATGTGGTGATTATTTCTGCCACCAATGACTTTGTGGTATCGGCAATCGCGGCGCGTTTTGATATTATGGCAGCCAATGTATTGGCGACGCCGCTTGAAATCAAAGACGACCGCTATACAGGCAAGCTCACCGATAAGCCCAATTTTCAGGCAGGTAAGATTTACCATTTAGAAAAATGGCTGGACAATAAGCGCGCATCGGGTGTGCAATACGCCAAAACCTATGCCTATTCGGACTCCAAAAATGACATGGCACTCCTAGAATGGGCGGATGTGCCTGTGTGTGTGTCACCCGATGCGGTGCTACACGCGCACGCCTTAGCGCATCGCTGGGCGGTCGAGGACTGGTCGATATAGCGTCTGAATGCACTTGCCTTTTGGTTGCCTGCATATAGCGTTTGCTTTTTTTAGCCTTTTCGGTGTATTTTTATTTTAACCAGTCGTATGACTGAGCGTAGGACAGAGTATGGAAATCAATCAGTATCAAGAACGTATTAAAGATTTGAGCGCCCGTGGGCAGGATCTTCGGGGGTATCTTTGACTTAGATGGCAAGCAAGAGCGCCTAGAAGAAGTCAATTTAGAGCTAGAAAACCCTGAGCTGTGGAACGACCCTGAGCGCGCCGCAAAAATCAGCAAAGAAAAAAGTCATTTGGATGGCGTCATCGGTGTGGTGACCTCGCTCGAAGACAGCCTAAACGATGCCAGTGCCATGCTGGAGCTGGCGGTCGAAGCCGAAGACGAGTCGCTACTGACCGATGTGGACAGCGAGCTGGATGGCGCAGAGTCGCAGCTGGCGGAGCTGGAGTTCCGCCGTATGTTTAGCGGCGAGATGGACCCCAATAACTGCTACCTCGACATTCAGTCGGGCAGTGGCGGTACTGAGGCGCAAGATTGGGCAGAGATGCTGCTGCGTATGTACACCCGCTGGGCGGAAGCGCACGGCTTTAAGGTCGATGTGATTGAAGTCTCTGCAGGGGGCGTGGCGGGCATTAAGTCGGCGACGCTTGCGATTAAAGGCGATTATGCCTTTGGCTGGCTGCGTACCGAGATTGGCGTGCATCGCCTCGTGCGTAAGTCACCGTTTGACAGCAACAACGGTCGTCACACCTCATTTGCGGCGGTGTTTGTGTCGCCTGAGATTGATGACAATGTTGAGATTGATATCAATCCTGCCGATTTGCGTATCGATACCTATCGCTCATCTGGCGCGGGTGGTCAGCACGTGAACACCACAGATTCTGCGGTACGTATCACGCACATGCCATCGGGTGTGGTCGTTGCCTGTCAGAATGAGCGTAGCCAACACGCCAACAAAGACACCGCGATGAAAATGCTGCGCGCAAAGCTGTATGAGCTTGAGATGCAAAAGCGTATGGAAAAGCAGCAAGCATTAGAAGACAGCAAGTCAGACATCGGCTGGGGCAGCCAGATTCGCTCTTATGTCCTTGATGATTCGCGCATTAAAGATTTGCGTACGGGTGTTGAAACGTCAAACACCACGGCCGTACTTGACGGGGCGCTTGACCCCTTTATTGAAGCCAGCCTCAAGGCAGGGCTGTAAATAACGCACGTGGTTCTGATATACAGAACCACGCACGGCAGTTGCCACTCAGCGCCTCTATTGCGTGCGCTGAGTGCGGCGCGCCACACCCCACCACCGACAATCTAAGGAAAGATTATGCCCAGTGTAAACCAATATTTTAACAACCGTGTGACCTCTATTGCTTTTAAAACCATCAGCCAACCAGCGACTGTCGGCGTGATGAGCGTGGGCGAGTACGAATTTGGTACCAAAGAATTTGAAACCATTCAAGTCATTAGCGGCGCGTTGACCGTCAAGCTGCCTGATGCAGACGACTGGCAGACCTTTGAAGTCGGTGAGCAGTTCAGCATTGAAGCCAACAAAACCTTTGATGTCAAAGTGGATGCCGATGCCGCCTACTTATGTACCTATGGTGAATCAGCCTAAATCAACATATAGGCAGCGCGTTTGTTGCCAAAAGTGTGAATAAAAAACGCCAGACCTCAATGGGTTTGGCGTTTTTTTATGCCGATTAATAAACGCAAAGCCTTAATTATAAATCCTTGCGGTACTGCACCATCTCGGTTTGGTTTGCCACGCGTTCGTACAGCTGGTGTGCTGGCAGGTTGTCTGCTTGCGTCACCCAATATACGCGATTGCAGCCTTGCTGCGCGGCAAAGTCGTACACATGATGGATAAGCGCCTGTCCGACGCCTTGACCGCGCAGCGCATCTGTGACAAACAAATCTTCCAAATAACAGCAGTCCGTCGTATTCCATGTGTTCGGGTGCAGTACCGTATGCACGATACCTACGAGATGACCGTCTTGCCACGCGCCAAAACCAAAAATAGCGCTGTTCGTATCCAATATTTTGCGCCATGTCGCGACCGTCGTATCCGTTGGCAAGTCGGTATCATAAAAGCGCAAATAGTCATGCCACAGTGTCTGCCATAGCCCAAAATCATCAGCGGTCAATGGGTGTATTTCAGGCGTGGCGGTAGTCATGGCGTTTCTCTTGGTTGGCGATTTAGCGGTCGGTTTTTGTTTTGAAGAGCACTTACAACATATTTAATATCATAAATTTATAGCGAGCTTACACAGTATTACACATTGTCGCAGGCAAACCCACAGCAAAACCTGCGCGCATTATTTATGCTCTCAAACAGAGCAAAAAAACAGCAATATAAATAATAACTGCACTGACCCCATGAGGCCACAATGAGTCATACTACCCCTGACAGCACCGACCCGCGACACGATTACGAATATTTAGCACGCTGTGCCAACCTACGCTACGTCAGCGACGAAGAGCCAGGCTACAGCCGCCGCCGTTGGGGGCGCGGGTTTAGCTACCGCGATGTTAATGGCAAAACGGTCAAGGATAAGGCATTAAAGGCGCGTTTTGATAGTTTGGGCATCCCGCCGATGTGGTCGCAGGTGTGGATTTGTCAGCATGAAGACGGGCACTTACAGTCCACAGGACGCGATGACAAAGCGCGTAAGCAATACCTGTATCATCCCAATTGGGAAAGCGCCCGCGACAAAGCCAAGTTCAATGCCATGATTGGCTTTGGGCATGGGCTGCCCAGCCTGCGCGCACAGGTCGAGCGTGATTTGGAAGCAGAGGCACTATCACGCGCCAATGTCTTAGCGGCAGTGGTTAAGCTGTTAGAAACCACCTTAATCCGCGTCGGTAACAGTCGCTATGCCGAGCAAAACAAAAGCTATGGGCTGAGCACCCTGCGCAGCAAGCATTTAAGCGATACCGAAGACGGATTGGCGTTTGATTTTGTCGGTAAAAGCGCCAAGCAGCACCACATTGAGCTGCAAGATGAGCGCTTGATTGAGATTGTTCATGCCTGCTCAGAGCTGCCAGGCTATCAGATTTTTAAATACCTTGATGACGATGGCGACAAGCAAGTCGTCGATAGTGGCGACATTAATGACTACCTGCGCGAGCATTTGGATTGCGAAACGGGCGTATTGTACAGCGCCAAAGACTTTCGCACATGGATGGCAAGTGTACTGGCAGCCGATTATCTGTACCGCGCTTGCCAAGGCAACCTGCCTACTGAGCAAAATGCGATAGACGAAAAAGTCGTCCCGCCCGCAGGCAGTGACATTCTGGCAAGCGAACCTGACAGCAAGTTGCGCCAGCAAGTGGTGGTCGATATGGTCAAGTCCGTCTCCACTGCGCTAGGCAACACGCCCGCGGTCTGCCGCGCCTCCTACATTCACCCTGTGATTATCGAATCATTCTTGGCGGGCACATTTTTTGAGCCCTACAAAAATGCCCGCCGTGGACGCACGCGCAACCATCAACAATGCGAAGAAAAGGCGCTGCTCAGCTTTTTAGAAGATATGGCAGCACAATAATCACCATGACAGTTAAACGACTAAAAAAATAGCGTTTCATCGAATGTGTTCCTCATGCCAATCGGTCACGAACTTGTCATGAAAAAATGGCATAAATAATCACAAAAAAGACTTGAAAAAGAATAAATAAGCGCCGATATAGAAGAACAGAAGCATATCAATGGTTTTAAAAGGGGTATAAGTAGATATTAACAGTCGATGTTTTATAGCTTAATAAATTTAAGTCAATCGACTTGAAACATATCTGCTCCTACCTTATATAACCAGCATGATAGCAAGCGGCGACATACCTAAAACAATCTGCCGCTTTTCTTTACGCAACTAAGGATACGATGATGAGATTTGATAAATTTACGCAAAAGCTGCAAGCCGCACTGCAAGAAGCGCAAAGTCTAGCGCTGGGTCGTGACCATACGGGCATTGAGCCTGTACATATCTTGGCGGTCTTGCTACAAGACGAAGCCAATCTGTCCATTTGCCAACAGGCGGGCGGCTCGATTGCCGCACTCAAAAATGGCGTGGCAAAAGCGCTGGACAATCTGGCGGTGATTGGCGAGCCGACAGGTGAGGTCAATCTGTCACCCGCGTCAGCGAAAATCTTAAACCTCGCCGACCGTCAGGCACAAAAGGCGGGCGATGACTTTATCGCCACTGAGTGGGTACTGCTGACCCTAGCCGAGCAGGGCGATACCAAAAAACTGTTTGAAACGGCAGGGGTGAAAGCCGACCAGCTCAAAAATGTCATTGAACAGCTACGAGGTAACGATACGGTGAACAACCAAAATGCCGAAGACCAACGCGATGCGCTGAACAAATACACCATCAACCTCACCGAGCGCGCGGAGATGGGCAAGCTCGACCCTGTGATTGGGCGTGACGAAGAGATTCGCCGCACCATCCAAGTGCTGTCACGCCGCACCAAAAACAACCCGGTGCTGATTGGTGAGCCGGGTGTCGGTAAGACCGCGATTGTCGAAGGCTTGGCACAAAAAATCATCAATGGTGATGTGCCTGAAGGCTTGCGCCGCAAAGAAGTCTTGTCGCTTGATTTGGGCGCACTGATTGCGGGCGCAAAATATCGCGGCGAGTTTGAAGAGCGTCTAAAAGGCGTGCTGAGCGACCTTGCCAAACAAGAAGGTAACGTCATCTTGTTCATCGACGAGCTGCACACCATGGTCGGCGCGGGCAAGAGCGATGGCGCAATGGACGCGGGCAATATGCTAAAACCCGCCTTGGCACGCGGCGAGCTGCACTGTGTTGGCGCGACCACGCTGGATGAGTACCGTCAATATATTGAAAAAGACGCCGCCCTTGAGCGCCGTTTTCAAAAGGTATTGGTCGATGAGCCGACTGTTGAAGACACCATCGCGATTTTGCGCGGGCTAAAAGAGCGCTACGAGCTGCACCATGGCGTTGACATTCAAGACAGCGCCATCATTGCCGCAGCGCGTATGAGCCATCGCTATATCACTGACCGCAAATTGCCCGATAAGGCGATTGACTTGGTCGATGAGGCGGCGAGCCGTTTGCGTATGGAGATGGACAGCAAGCCTGAATCCCTTGGCAAATTGGACAGCCGCTTGATTCAGCTAAAAATGCAGCGCGAAGTGCTAAAGAACGAAGAAGACGCGGGTGCAAAAGCGGAACTCAAAGCGCTGAACATGCAGATTGACGAGCTGGAAAAAGAATACGCTGACCTGAATGAGATCTGGCAGTCAGAAAAGGCACTGGTCAAAGGCAGTCAGCAGCTCAAAGACGAGCTGGACAAAGCGCGTATCGCCTATGACAAGGCAAGCCGTGAAGGCGACTATGAAGCCATGTCGAAGTTGCAATACGAGACCATTCCGCAGCTGGAGCGCCGTATTCACGAGTCGGATTTGGCAGAACAAAAAGAGCAAACCAGCAGCGCGGGTGTCAAGCTGCTGCGTAACAAAGTGACGGACAATGAAATTGCCGAAGTCGTCAGCGCGGCAACGGGCATTCCTGTCACCAAGATGCTGCAAGGCGAGCGCGATAAGATGCTGGCGATGGAGTCGGTATTGCATGAGCGCGTGATTGGGCAAGACGAAGCGGTCAATGCGGTGGCGAACGCCGTGCGCCGTAGCCGTGCAGGACTGTCTGACCCGAACCGTCCGTCAGGCTCGTTCCTATTTTTAGGGCCAACAGGTGTGGGTAAAACCGAGCTGACCAAGTCGCTGGCGAACTTCTTATTCGATTCAGAAGATGCGCTGATTCGTATCGACATGAGCGAATATATGGAAAAACACAGCGTCAGCCGTTTGGTTGGTGCGCCTCCAGGCTACGTCGGCTATGAAGAGGGCGGCACTTTGACCGAAGCAGTACGCCGCAAGCCATACAGCGTGGTGCTGTTTGATGAGGTCGAAAAAGCGCATCCTGATGTGTTTAACATCTTGCTGCAAGTGCTGGACGATGGGCGCTTGACTGACTCACAAGGGCGTGTGGTGGACTTTAAAAATACCGTCATCATCATGACCAGTAATTTAGGCTCGCACCGCATCCAAGAGATGGCAGGCGAGGCGTATGAGGACATCAAAGGCGCGGTGATGGAGTCGGTAAACAGCCACTTTAGACCTGAGTTTATCAACCGTATCGACGAGATTGTGGTCTTCCACGCGCTCGGTCAAGCGCAAATGGCAGGCATTGCGGATATCCAAATCGACCGCTTGCGCCGCCGTCTGCAAGACCGTGAGCTGGACATCACCTTGAGCGATGCGGCGATGCATCAGCTGGTGTCGGTCGGCTACGACCCCGTCTATGGTGCGCGCCCGCTCAAACGCGCCATCCAGCAGGAGATTGAGAACCCGCTGT
Source organism: Psychrobacter aestuarii (assembly GCF_904846035.1). Lineage (GTDB taxonomy): Bacteria > Pseudomonadota > Gammaproteobacteria > Pseudomonadales > Moraxellaceae > Psychrobacter > Psychrobacter aestuarii. The sequence goes on along the minus strand of NZ_CAJGYT010000001.1, from coordinate 504,410 downwards.
CGCTCAAGCTGTTGGCAGGCGACTTTGTGGCAGGCGACATCATCCAAGTCGATGTCGATAACGAAGATAGACTGAGCTTTAACAAGCTCAGAATGAGCTAATCGTCCTTGATCGCTTATTTTAAACTTATCACTTGTTGTCAAAGCAGCCCCTTATTCGTCATGAATAAGGGGCTTTTTCGTTACCGTTTATATACGTAGGCTACGACATCGTGCATGAAAGGGTGCAGGCAATAAGGCTATGATACGTAAAAGAAAAATACTTTATGGATAAGGGGCAGGATATGGCAACGCAAAAATTTCCTTTGGCAAGTATGACAGTAGGGGTAATGCTGTTCGGCGTTCTATCCTGCTCCAACAATACGCCCAGTGAAGCGAGTACCGCCAGTAGCGTGGCGAGCAGTACAGATGCGCAAAGCCGCGCAACCACCGATGCAGCAATGACGAATACCAACACCGCGACAGCCACAGACAGCAATAGCGACAACAGCACCAAAGCCAACGCGCAAACGAGTAGCGCGCAAGATACGGCACAAAAACCCGCCTTTACCACCAAAGCCATTGCTACCTTTGATGAGCCGTGGGCAATGACCGCCCTGCCTACTGACACTGACCCTGCGCCAAGGCTATTGGTCACTGAAAAAAGTGGCAACCTGTTCGTTGTGGATACCGCGACAGGGGTCAAGCATCGGGTGGCAGGCGTGCCTAAAGTCGCCTATGGTGGACAAGGGGGACTCGGCGATGTCACGCTCGCGCCAGACTTCGCCACCACCAATGCCATCTATTTAAGCTACGTGGAAAAAGATGCTAATGATGACAAATATGGCGCAGTAGTGATTAAAACGACGCTCAGCGACTTGGACACCACCTCTCCAAAGCTGACCAAAATCCGCCGCATCTGGCAGCAAGTGCCGAAAATCTCAGGACAAGGGCATTACAGTCATCGCCTCCTGTTTTCTCCTGATGGACAATACCTATACATCAGCTCAGGCGAGCGCCAAAAAAAGACCCCCGCACAAGATATGAACGCGAACTTGGGTAAAATTGTCCGTCTCAACCCTGATGGCAGTATTCCTGCGGACAATCCCTTTGTGAAAGCAGCAAGTAACGCGCAAGCAAACGCTGACAGTGCAAACAAAAACAAGAGTACAACGCCGCAATCAATAAGTGCCCAAATCTGGACGCTTGGGCACCGCAACGTCTTGGGCATGCAGTTTGATGACGCAGGGCGATTGTGGGCGCATGAGATGGGACCGCGTGGTGGTGATGAGTTTAACCTCATTGAAAAAGGCAACAACTACGGCTGGCCTGTGGTGTCCAATGGGCGCAATTATTCAGGTATTGATATTCCTGACCACAGTACGCGTCCTGATTTTACCGCGCCGCAGACTTCATGGACGCCTGTCATCTCGCCCGCTTCTATGAGTTTTTATCAAGCAGGTGCGCAAAAAGACTTCCCCGCATGGCAAAACAACATGCTCATCAGTGGACTGTCGTCCAAATCACTGGTGGTGGTCAGTATTCCAACCGATGAGAATGCACGAGATGCACAAGCAAAAGAGCGCTATCGCTACGATATGGGCGAGCGCATTCGCAGTGTACTGAGTGTCGATGGCATGGTCTGGGTGCTAGAAGACGGCTCTGATGGTCGGTTACTTCGTTTATTGCCTGAGTAAACGCACTGTAACTAACGTTGTTAAAGCTTTACAAGTCCTAAGCAAATTTGATAGTTCTGGGTTATCTTGTTATGGTGTCCCCCCGCATAATAGAGAGAAGCTATGGATCATGTCAAAGTTGGTCGCTTAGGACCATTTCCAAGAGTTAGCAAGCCTGTCTTTATTGTCTCAAGCATCGTCATCGTTGGTTTTATCATTTTCGGTGCGCTATTTACAGAGCAGGCAGGGACTTTATTTGACGCGTTACAGAATTTTATTACCCACAAGTTTGGCTGGTTGTTCGTCATCTTAGTCAACGTGGCGCTCGGTTTATGTATTTACCTGGCGATGAGTCGCTATGGTGATATCCGCTTAGGGGCGCAGACAGAAACCCCGCAGTACAGTTTGATATCTTGGATTGGGATGCTGTTTTCAGCAGGTATCGGTATTGGTCTCGTTTACTGGGGCACAGCCGAGCCGTTGTATCATTTTATGGCACCGCCCATGGGCGAGGCTGAAAGCATTGAATCTGCTAAGCAGGCCATGAGCATCTCCTTCATGCACTGGGGGCTACACGCTTGGGGTTTATACACCATCGTGGCATTGGCACTGGCGTATTTTCACTTTCGTCGTGGTTTGCCGTTATCAATTCGCTCAACTTTATATCCCCTGCTTGGTAAAAAGATTTACGGCGGCTGGGGGCATACGGTCGATATCTTGGCCGTGTTCGGTACGATGTTCGGCGTTGTGACCTCGCTGGGTCTGGGTGTGATGCAGATTAACTCAGGCTTGACCAATTTATTTGGCGTTCCTGATAGCCTCAATATCCAGTTTGCGCTGATTGCCTTTATTACCGCACTCGCCTCCATGTCTGTGATGATGGGCTTGGACAAAGGTATCAAGCGCTTAAGTGATATCAACATCGGTCTGACCGTAATTTTATTGCTGTTTATGCTGGTGCTTGGTCCGACGCTGTTTATTTTTGACAGCTTTTTAGAGAATATCGGCAACTATGTGACCTCGATTATCCCGCTCGGCACATGGGGTGAGGCGTATGGCGACAGCGATTGGCGCAGCGCATGGACGATATTTTACTGGGCATGGTGGGTCAGCTGGTCGCCATTCGTTGGTGTGTTCATCGCCCGTATCAGCCGTGGTCGTACCATCCGTGAGTTTATTTGGGGTGTGCTATTAATCCCAATGACCATTTTGTTCTTTTGGTTCACGACGTTCGGCGGTGTGGGCATCCACATGGAACTGCTCGGTGACCCTGGTCTGATAGCGGCGGTGCAAGAAGATACAGGCAGCGCGATATTTAAGCTGGTCGAATACTATCCGCTAGCGCAGCCGATTACGATGATGATTGTGGTCATGATTGTTCTGTGGTTTGTGACCTCGTCAGATTCGGCAAGTTTTGTCATTGATATGCTGACTGCGGGCGGCGATACCAATCCACCAAAAATTCAGCGCCTATTTTGGGCACTGACCGAAGGCGCAATTGCTGCTATTTTACTTGCGGCAGGGGGCTTGGCAGCACTACAGTCCGCCGCGATTATCGCAGGCTTGCCGTTCGCTTTGGTTATCTTTGTGATTATGTATGCCTTGCTGCGCGGCTTAGGTCGTGACCGATTGATACTGTATCGCAATCAGCAGCGCTATATTACCGATGAGTCTGCTGAGCACAACTCAGCCAATGAGTTTGTGGATGAGCATCTGCTTAAAGGTCCACCAAAGATTGTGAAAGGTGATTGATAATCTGTATTCATTCAAATAAAAAAAGCCCCAGTCCGAGAACTGGGGCTTTTTTTGTTGGGCATAACGTATTTGGCAAATGCTGCTCAAATAGCGTTATTTATTCTGCCTCGCCATCCGCTTTATTCAGCTGGATGTACTTTTCAAAGTTTTGCGCATAATCGGTAAGGTTGTCGCTCAGCATTTGACGATACTGCTTGACATAAAACTCGATGATGTCTTCTTTTTCTTTAGCAAAGTCATCGCCTTTAACAAAGCCGATAGACGCAACCGAAGCGCTGTAGCGTGCCGCGGCATACAGTAATGATGCGCCCACTTGACCTGAGTGCGCATCAGGACCAAGCTGATTGTTCGCCAAAGCAATGATGGCATCAGCACGCTGATAAAAAGCTTGCATTTCAGGGGTGATTTCAATGTTGCTGTTGTTGTCTTGAGACATAACATGCTCCTAAGCGATGATTATAGTCCAGCGTCTGCTCTTAAGAGATCGGCTTTGTCGGTTTTTTCCCATGTGAATTCAGTTTCAGAGCCGACACGTCCGAAATGCCCGAACGTGGCGGTCTTTTGATACATGGGCTGAAGGAGATTGAGCATACGCGTGATGCCGTAAGGACGCAAGTCAAAGTGCGTACGAATCAGGCGAATAATCTCGTCATTGCTGACTTTGCTCGTACCAAAGGTATTGACCGAGATTGAGGTGGGTTCAGCAACGCCGATAGCGTAGCTGACTTGCACTTCACAGCGCTCAGCAAGACCTGCGGCGACGATGTTTTTGGCGACATAACGCACGGCGTAGGCGGCACTGCGGTCAACCTTTGAAGGGTCTTTACCACTAAATGCCCCACCACCGTGACGTGCCATACCGCCGTAGGTATCAACGATGATTTTACGACCTGTCAAACCTGCATCGCCAACAGGACCGCCGATGACGAATTTGCCCGTTGGGTTGATGTGATAGCGGGTATCGGCGTGTAATAGGTTGGCAGGAATCACGTGTTTGATGATGGATTCCATGACCGCTTCTTGCAAGTCTTTTTGCGAGATGCTTGGGTCGTGCTGGGTTGAGAGTACCACAGCATCAATCGCGGCGGGTGCGTTGCCGTCGTATTTTAGGGTGACCTGTGCTTTGGCATCAGGACGTAACCATGGCAGCTCGCCTGAACGGCGCAGCTCAGATTGACGCTCCATCAAGCGATGCGCAAACTCAATCGGTGCAGGCATCAGGACGTCAGTTTCATTACTGGCATAGCCGAACATCAAGCCTTGGTCGCCTGCGCCTTGTTCTTCAGGCTTGCTGCGATCCACACCTTGGGCAATCTCAGGCGACTGCTTGCCAATCATATTAATCACCGCGCAGGTCTCGCCGTCAAAACCTAGGTCTGAGTGGTGATAACCGATGCCATTGACCGTGTCACGGACGATACGCTCGATGTCGATGTTGGCAGAGGTGGTAATCTCACCTGCCAAGATCACCGCCCCAGTTTTGACCAACGTCTCACAGGCCACGCGCGCGTGTAAATCTTCGCGCAAGATGGCATCAAGCAAGGCGTCAGAGATTTGGTCAGCCATTTTGTCAGGATGACCTTCGCTTACGGATTCAGAAGTAAATAGATTGTAGTCACGCATAGTGGAGTCGCTTAGTTGAATCAATAATGAGAAAAAACACACGATACAAAAACGCAGCGCCGATGGGCGACGCGGCAGGTCGGGACTTTGGTACGTTGTGTTCGTGGATACTGCAAGCGTAGGTGACTGGGGGCAATATGAGCGCGCCAGAGTCGGTGTGGCGCGGTGACCCAGACGACCTACTGTAATAGAAAAATAGGCTTATTCTACCTTGAAACGGGGCAAAACTCTAGTGAGCAACCTTTAGCTTACGCTAAGTAGGATTCAGCTCACGTGGTTTATTGGGTGGCAAAGTCGGCTTTGTCCTTGAACATACACTCCATATACACAGGACACGCGCCGCACTTGGGCGTTCGCGCTTGGCAAGTATAGCGCCCGTGCAGTATGAGGTAATGATGCGCGTCTAGCATGTACGCCTCAGGAATGCGCTCAACCAGCTTGTCTTCTACGATGCGTACGGTTTTGCCTGTGGCAAGTCCTGTACGATTGCCCACGCGAAAGATATGCGTATCGACCGCCATGGTGGGCTGCCCAAAGGCGGTATTTAGCACCACGTTTGCCGTCTTGCGTCCCACGCCCGCCAAGGACTCTAGGTCTTTGCGGTTATCAGGAACGATGCCGTCAAACTTATCAATCAAGTCGCGGCAGGTTTTGATGACGTTTTTGGCTTTGGTGTTGTATAAGCCAATGTTTTTAATATAATTTTTTAAGCCGTCTTCACCAAGCGCCAGTATCGCCTCAGGCGTGTTGGCAATAGGATACAGCTGGTCGGTGGCGATATTGACGCTGACGTCGGTCGCTTGCGCGGATAAAATCACGGCGATGAGCAGCTCAAAATTGCTGTGGTAATTAAGCTCGGTGACAGGCGCATCAATGGTCGCGGCCAGCTTTTCAAAAAACGGCGTCACTGCGCGATTGGGCATGCGGCGTGATGGCGGGGTCTCGGCGGTTTTGTGACGGACAGTTTTACTCATGGCATTGGGCTGTTTGGTTATTATTCATCATAAGGTATGTCAAAAATAGCATAAAAAACGGCGTGATAAATCAGCGTTTTTTTATGCAAGAAGGCTTTTAAAGTTGTCAGCGGCTTAAGTCACTTGTGCCAGCTCGTCTTGTAAGGCGGCAAGCTGCTGCGCCTTTTGTGGGTTGGCGCGCACGGCCAGCTGCTTTTCTAGCTTTTTAATTTGGCTGCGCAGTTTGGCCGCTTTAATAGTGCTGCGCGCATCCTCTTCGCTGATATCAATGCTTTGATTGGTGGCGTTATTGAGCTTTGCTTCTACCATACTGACCACAGGCTTGGTGTTGCTGCGGTCGCTGAGCTGCTCGGTGACGCGGCGCAGATGGGTATGATAGCGGGTGCGCAGCGCGTCTTCTTCGGCTTGGCGCGCCTCAAAAGAGAGGTCACGGCTGATGGGCACCAAGTCGATACAGTCCACAGGACAAGGCGCAAGGCACAGCTCGCAGCCTGTACAGAGGTCGGTCATGATGCTGTGCATGTGCTTGCCCGTGCCGATGATGGCATCGACTGGGCAGGCGGGGATGCACTTGGTGCAGCCGATGCACTCATCTTCACGAATGATGGCACGCACCTCGTGCGGACGACCCGTGTCCGTATCGACAGACCACTTGGAGGGCGCGGCGTCCAGTGTGGGCGCACGGTCTAGAACGCGGGCGATGGCATCGGTAACAGGCTGACCGCCCGGCACGCATTTATTGTGCACTTCGCCCTCGGTCACGATGGCGGCAGCATAAGGCAAGCAGCCGTCAGGATGCTCGCACAGACCGCATTGGGTCTGCGGCAGGCAATCATCGACCGCCGCAATCTGCTGCTGAATGGCGATTGGCAATGTCTGTAATGCAAGCGCATCAAACAAAATGGGCATGTCAATAAAGCGTACGGGCGCAGTCTCGGTGTCTGTGGTCTGACCATTAGGGTTGGCAGCGGCTACCATAAGTGTCTTTGTCCTATCGTTCGTGCAAGGGGCGGATATCAGATGTTGCGGCGGTTTTGGGTAACGGATGCTGATGCGTCAGAGCATCACGGCTGTACGCCAAAGGCCTGCGTGATTACGGCAAAGGGTAACACATCAGGCATCAAAACGCTCAAGTATAAAGTCAATAAACAGGCGCACGCGGTGCGGGATATGGTCTCGATGACGGTAGAGCATATGACAGACGCGCGGCTGATTGCGCCACTCAGGCAACACATGCACCATCTTGCCTGCCGCTATCAAGGGCTTGGCAATGTAGTCGGGCACCAGACCGATGCCCACGCCAGCAATGACCGCTTGCGTTAGGACGTCTAGGTCATTGACCCACATCCGTACATTGTCCGTATTGGCAAAGGCGCAGCGCTCGCCTGAGACGATATGCTCAAGCGGGCGCGGCAGTATCGGATACATCACCACTTTGGGCAGCGCTGCCAAGTCTTCAGGGGCGCGCAGATGGTCATTGATAAGCGTCGGCGCACTACAAATAATCATCTGAATGGGGTATAGTGCGCGCCCGACCCAGTCAGCATGGCTATGCTCGCCGACACGAAACGCCACGTCAATAGCGTCCTCTTCGATGTCTAAATGCCGATTGGACAGGCGCAAATCGAGCTGAATGTCAGGATAGGTGTGCAAAAAATCATTAAACAGAGGCGCAAGACTGCTTTGCGTCAAGTTAATCGGGGCGGTAACGCGAATCAAGCCCGAGGCTTGCTGCGTGTTTTGTTGCAGGCAGCCGACGGTACTTGAGAGCTGCTCAAACCAGCCTGTGCTCTTTTGATAATACAGCTGACCCTCATAAGTCAGCTGCACACGGTGCGCGTCTCGGTGCAGCAGGGTGACGTTCAGCTGATTTTCAAGATGTGCGATACGCCGACTGAGCGTTGATAGCGGCATATCCAAAGCGTGCGCCGCTTGGGTAAAGCTTGCATACTTAGCGACCATGCAAAAGCTGTATAAATCATCTAATGAGCAATTAAGTTTCATATATAAAAGGTATGATTTTATTTTTGCATATTTATATCATAAATAAAACCTATAGACTAGGTGGCATCTACGTTAAGAAAGGAGGGTACGATGTACTTCTCAGAGACTATCAAAGCCATCGTCCTACTGCTTATCTGCACGGCGTTTTGGGGCGCGACCTTTCCAATAGGCAAGCACGCGCTGACAGAAGTACATGCCTTGACCTTGATTTTATGGCGCTTTGGTTTGGCGGCAGTCTCTATCGGGTTGTATTTTCTGTGGCGGCGTACACCCATACCAAAGCTGAGCGCTCGGCAGTGGCTGGCGGCAATCACCGTATCGATGGTGGGTATCGGCGGGCTAAATATCTGCCTGTTTACAGGACTTGAGCTGACCAATCCCAACAATGGCGCACTGGTGATGGCGCTCAGTCCATTGATGACCTCGCTGATTGGCTGTGTTGATGATAAAAAACTGCCCACACGCGCCATGTGTGTCAGCCTTGCGGTCAGCTTGTTTGGGGTGCTATTGGTCTTGACCCAAGGCGACTTTGCGCGCTTATTGGCTTTTGAGTTTAACCGTGGGGACAAGTTGATTGTGCTCGGTATGTTGTTTTGGAGCTTATATACCCATTTTACTCAGTATATCAGCCGCTTTATGCCGATGGTGATGTACATCTTTATTGGCATGGTGTCGGCGGTCATCATGACGCTTGTGGTCTTAAACGTTACCCACAGCGCGCAGCCAATACAAGAAAGCCTCGCCATCAGCCCAAGCGTACTGGCGGACTTATTGTTTATCGGTATTTTGGGGACGGTCGCGGGGTATTTTTTATGGATATCAGGGGTCAATCAGCTGGGCGCACCCAAAGCGGCGCTGTTTTTTAACTTTGTGCCTGTCTTTGCCGCTATCGTCTCGCTCGCCTATGGGCAGCACACCAGCGCCCTACAACTGATGGGCATGGCGGTGGTGATTGCAGGCTTGCTGTTGCCGCAGCTCTCGGCGCGTCGGCAAGCTGCTGCTGCAGAACCGTGCAAAATCTAAGTGAAAAACAAGCAATATAGACCAAAAATAAAAGCAGACGCCATCAGCCGCATTTAAGGGTGATGGCGCAAGTCGATACCCTGCTCAGCGGCGACTTGTTCAATCAAATCGCGCGCGATACTGCCAATTGGCGGTATCAGCGGCATATCGGCAACATCAAAAAACTTCGCCTCGGTCAGCTCTTCTTCCTCAATCACAATATCACCGCGAGCATACGTGGCGCGAAAGCCAAGCATGAGATTAGACGGAAACGGCCACGGCTGGCTGCTGACGTAGCGAATATTGGTTACTTCAATCGCCACTTCTTCGCCCACTTCACGCACCACTGCCTGCTCTAAGCTCTCACCAACCTCGACAAAACCTGCAATCAAGCCATAACGCTTGGGCTGGGTGCTTTGCCCGTAGCGGCGATGGTGCGCGAGCAAGATTTGCATCGCGCCTGTATCTGGGTTTGGGCGCGTGATGGCGGTAATGACACACGGCTGAATACGCGGATACTGATGCAGGTTGCAGCGGTCACAGACCATGGCGCGCTCGCCTGCTGGGTGCGCGTGTACGCCATGCCCGCAGCGGCTGCAAAACTGCGTCTCGGCTTGCCAGCGTAGCAGTTGCAAGGCTTGGTTCAAGCGTCCCACATCCACCGCGGACAACTGACTGATAAGCTGACGATAAGCAATAAAGGCACAATCGCCAATGTTCTGCGCGTCGTCCGCGGGCATTATCGCTGCGGGTAATAGCGCGTGCGCTGTCGCAAAGGCATGACTGATGGCCGCATCGGCAGTGAGGGTTTGTGCTTGATGCGTCGTATCATCAGGGGGATTGACAAGGTTATCCGCCGATAGCAGCACGCAGCCCAACTGCTCATAGCCACACGCCTGCATCGATGCGGGTAGGGTGGCAGTTACAGGTTGCCAGCCTGTCTCGGTCTGGCGGCACAATAAGGTATCGGCATCAAAAATCAGGGCAGCTGACATCATAATACATTTTCCAAAATCGGTATCTGTGCTTAATATCGTGCGCTAAGACAGACAAAAAAAGAAGCGACAGGCAACTTGACTCAGTCACCCATCGCTATAGATATGCGTGCGGCTATCGGCAATGTCAATGCATGGTGTCCAAAGCAGCTTTATGCCAATAGCAGTATGATACTTATGCAGCCAGCAAACGGCTTAAGCTGTTTTGGGCAATATTTAATGACTGATTGCCCACAGGACGGTTGTGCTCAAAGCTGTCTAAGCGGTAGTCCACCGACATGATGATATCGGCGATGTGGCTTAAGCTCGCATCATCCAGCGCTTGCTCGCTTGCCAGGCGCGTGTCCAAATACGTTGCCAATTGGCTGAACATAGTCGCTGAAACAGGCAAGTTCAAAAAGCGCACCGCCCCTGACACTTGACGCAGCATTTCAGGAATGTTGGCGATATTAAACACTTCGCGGTTGCTATCGGCCAAGTAATCACAGATGGCTTGCTCGGCACTGGCGATGGCGGTGCGGCTCTCTTGAATCAAGGTCTCATGCGCGGTGTTTAGCTGATGCAGTGAGATGTTTTGGTTATTCAGTGGTAGGTTCGCTGTTCCTGGCGTGTGTAAGCGCGCCATCGCGATGGTCGCGTTTTCAGCGCTCATCAGCGCAAGCAGCAGCATGTCAAAGTCTTCAGGCGTCGGCGTCTGCCACGTCATCACCGCATCGGCAGCCGCTTGCAAGGCGCTGGCGGTAGAGCCAAGTCCCAGCAGCTGTAGCGTTGATTTTAGCAAAGTCAGCTCATCAGATATCTGCTGGGCTTGGGTTTCAGGCGCGTGGATAGACTCGCCGCGCGCGTACTCGTCCACTTTGTCTTTGATGTCGCTGATTTGGTTTTGAATCAAATCGTTGAGCGTATCGGTGATTTGGCGATTGGGACCAAATAAAAAGCTGCGCATCTTATCGCGCTGCTCAGTTTCTAGCTGGTTGTGCGAGTACTGCTCACGAATCGCGCCTGCCAATGGGTTTTGACGTTGACACGCCAGCGTCACCAAGTCAGCAAAGCGTGCGTCCATCACAGGCAAGTAGCTGCGGAACTGCTGCTCAAGATAAATCAGGGTGTGCTTTTGCATGCTGCTTAGCGGCATGATTTCTTCGATATTCATCACGGCAGCGGCGGCGGCTTGCCAAAAAAGGCTGCTGGTCTGCGCGGCAATCGCCATACAGGCGGCGCTCATTGCCTTGAGGCGCTGCTGGTCGGTATCGCTCAAGTCCTTACCGTCTGATGTCAGTGCCACAAACAGACCACTGCGATAAGCGTGGCTTAACAGCTCGCGGTCGACATTCAGCTCGCCCAAATCTTGGAAGTTCTGCTCAGGGTTGGCAATCACCACACTGCTGCTGCCAAATTCTGCAAAAAAATCCGCATCCATTGGCGGCTGATCGGTGGCTTTTTGCAAGGTATTGATGATAGGCAGCAATAAAGAAGGCTCAACCGTCTCGGTCAATAAGACAAACTCGATATAACGGTCAAGGGTCATGATGGCTTCGGATAAGTCCATAATCAGCGCGGTATCGGTATTGTCACCACTGTCATACAGCTTTTGTAAGCCGTTGGCAATCGCGGTGCTGAGTACCTGCGCACCTGCCAAGGAAATCAGCTGAAAGATGCGCGCAAGCTGCTTTAACACACTCGCCGAGTCAAGCAGCAAGGGCGCTTGTTCGCTGTCGTCATTAAACTCACTGAGGTGGGTCTCTGTATCTTTTAGGGTCACCACAATCTCATCACGCAATACGTGCAATGACGGCAGACCAAAGTTGGTGATACTCAAACTTGGGGTATGTAGAGTGATGGGTTCAAGTTGACTCATAGCGATTCTTCCATAAAATGCCAATCATAAAGTAAGTTTACAATAGCGAGGTCAAGATTTATTCGGATTTTTAGATAACATACAACATCTGCTATTCAAACGCTACCGACCACTGAGACATTGCGGCTTTTATTTCTGGATAATCATCAGAAAGTTTGGCAAACCAGTCTTGATGGGCGTGGGTATCTCGTGAGGAGCGTACCAGTTTGTCCGCGAGCGCGGCAAAGTGATGGTGACTGCTTTGTCCTTGCTCGCTCTGTGTGTCCTCTTCGATTGCGAGCGCCACCTGTCCGCCCGTCATGGCAAGGTAAACCTCGGCCAAAATCTCAGAATCAAGCAAAGCGCCGTGGAAAGTACGGTCTTGCTTGCCCACATTTAGGCGGCGCACCAGCGCATCTAGCGTGTTCTTTTGTCCAGGGTATTGCTGCTTGGCAAGCCATAGAGAGTCGGTGACTTGCACACTTGCAGCAAAGTCATGCAAACCGACCCTATCAAATTCCATCAATAAAAAGCTCATATCAAAGGGCGCATTGTGCGCGATGACCTCGGCGCCATACATAAAGTCGTATAGCGACTGCGCAACATCGGCAAACACAGGCTTGTCCGCCAAAAACGCCTCACTGATACCGTGAATGCGAATGACTTCTTCGTCCATGCCGCGCTCAGGATTGATATAGACGTGCAGCTTTTCGCCCGTAAAGCGGCGTCCGACCAGCTCCACGATACCCACCTCAATCACGCGGTCGCCTTTTTGTGCGTCCAATCCTGTGGTCTCGGTATCCATAATCAGCTGACGGTTGCTCTCGTGGCGATGCTTAGGATGCGGCAGTAAGGGCTTAAAGTGCGGGTTGGCACGGCTGGTGTCGCCATCAAAGGGCACGCTGTCGGTCTCATTGTCCATATCTGCTGTCACGGTCTTGGCAGTTACTGGCGTGTCCATCATAGATACCTCTGTGCTGGCAGGTTGGCTTGTGTGCATCGCGGCGCTGCTTTTGGCATCGTCCATGGGCATATCATCGATAAAGCTATCAGACATCATATTGAATCCTAAGGGGTCATTGGTCAACCAGTCATCGGCTGCGGGCGCGTCTACGGCATCAGTGTGTGGTTTTTTTTTAGCATCTGTAGCATCCGCGCTTGAGCCATGCACACCAAGATTGGCAAGGGCATCGGCCTTTTCGTTGCCCGCGTGCCCTGCGTGTCCTTTGACCCAATGCCAGCTGACATCGCGTTTGCTGCACAAATTGTCAAGCTGCTGCCACAGGTCTTGGTTGGCGACAGGTTTTTTACTGGCAGTTTTCCAGCCGCGTGCCTTCCAGCCTGCCACCCATTCGGTGATGCCTTTTTGTACATAGCTGGAGTCGGTCCAAATCTCTAAGGTGTGCGCTGCAGGGCTGTGCTCAATCGCCTGAATCGCGCCCATCAGCTCCATGCGGTTGTTGGTGGTTTTGGCTTCACCGCCATAGACATCTTGGGTGCTGCCATCGCTAAAGATTAAGTGCGCACCCCAGCCGCCTGCACCTGGATTGCCTTTACACGCGCCATCGGTGTAGGCAATGGTGGTCGCCGCTTTGGCGGCTAAGGGGTCAGTAAGCGATGTGGCAGAGGAGAGAACAGACATAAGACACCATACCCAAAGTAGCAAGACAAAGACATAAAGACCGCCGCATCTCATCGCGGCTGTCTGTCGGTCATCGATTATAACAAATCTGTTTGCCGATAGGGGGCAGCAACAAAAAACCGTGTCATATCAGCGCCGTGCTGGTCGGTTTTTTCTGCTAAAATAAGCGCGTTTTCGATAGCGATAGGACAATCCGATGACGCGCACGACCAGACATGCTGTTGATAAAAGCCTAAAAGGCTTGCTGATGGGGACTTTGCTTAGCAGTCTATTGATTGCAGGCTGTAGCGAACCGACCACCACCAGCAAAACAAAAGATGCCACAGATTTGTCTGTGTTTGAAGGCTGCTATACCGTCAGCCACGATGAGCCTGCGCAGATACGCATCAGCGAACAGGCTGGTAAGTGGGTCATGCAAATGAAAGAGCCTGTAGGCGCCAAAACCGTGTGGGATGAGCCATCAGCGCTTGAAGAAATCGGTCGCGGCGAGATACCCAAGTATTTTTCCATCGACCCCAAGCACGTCGATGCACTGTTGGCACGCCCTGATAAAGTGATGGTCATGGCGCATGTCACCTCCGCTTATGCCAATATCGACCCGCTGCTCGATAGCCAATATCTGGCGTATATCTACCGCGGTGCCAATACCATTTATAAGGTCGATTGTGACACGGTCAATGTCGATATGACGGCAAGTCCGCATGGCACATCAAACATTGTCATCGACAATATCAACGCGGCAGATGCCACAGCGGCCATGCCAACAAAATCTGCTGCTGACCCAGTGAGCAATGATGCCCAAAATGCGCCGTCTGATACGGACAGCGCTGCGCAGACACAACCGCAGTAGCCTCGCCGTGCTGCACGCATTGCCCATCGCGGCAGATCTTTTTATTTCATATGATAGCGGTGCTGCAACCTGTGCCGCACCCTTTACTGATTGAGCCGTTGTTATGAATTTTTTTAGCTATCTTGTTTTAGGTGGTCTGTCTTATGCCGCAGGTTGGGCGACGCGCAAGCATGTCTTGCCGCCAGCAGATGTGGACGCGCCATACAGCTTTACCCATCCTAAGATTGTGATGTGTATGCTGGCGTTTTTTGTGCTGATGCTGCCGATTTCAGCCTTGATTAGCCGCTACGCGCTCGGTCATGAGGGTTTGGACGTGTTGTTTGTGGTGGTCAATAGCGCCGCGGCGACCTTCGTCTATTCTTTTGGGCTCAATCCTGACCAAAAAAAATACGACTTGCCCGATTAGTCAGTCATATTTTGCCTACAAAGCTGTTAGCTTTAAACAAAGCTGTTGTATAAAAATATGACTTAGCGCCTCGCTATAGTAGCGATGTTTAAAAGGCTAAAGTGCAAAGCACTCAAATTAAACGCGCTCAGTGTTCAATCATTAAGTCATCCGTATCAAGGACTCTTATGTCGCAGTCAAATGCCAATACGCCCGCCAATCCGACCAATCGCCGTCAGTTCTTGGGGGCGCTCGGTGCGTGTCTTGGCGTCGGTGCGCTGGGCAGTGCAGGGGTAGGGGTGCGCCGCAGCTATGCGAATGCCGATATGCTGGCGGCGACTTGTCATCATCCGACGATTGAGACGCGGCTGTTTGCCAGCTCCAATGCCAGCGAGCAGACAGCGCGCAATGCGTTGGCACTGGCACGGATACGCTGCGCAGGCTTTGATGTCAAAAATCCTGAGATTGTCAGTCGGCAGTATTTGCGCTTTGCAGGTACCGATGCCCAGCGCGCTGCTGATTTGCAAAACATCGCCACAGGGGCCATCGCTGCGCCCAAGGTGCTGCTTGGGGTGCGTGGCGGCTATGGCGCGATGCGGATTTTGCCCAACGTCGATTGGCAGACGCTTGGGCAGCTGATGCGTGAGCGCGGCACTATATTGGCGGGCTTTAGCGATGTGACCGCCATTCAGTGTGCGCTACTGGCAAAAGGCGGCATGAGCTCGCTTGCTGCGCCCATGCTCTATAGCGAGTTTGGCAAGACGCAGCCTGATATCGTGAGCAGTCAAGAGTTTGTCAGCGTATTGACGGACAAAGCGTTAACGATTGATGTGCCTGCGCTTGCTGCGGATAGCGCGCTTGACACCTTACCGCGCATCATGGCGAAAGACAGCAGCCAGTCCATCACAGGCACATTGTGGGGCGGCAATCTGAGCGTGGTGTCTGCGTTGGCAGGCAGTGCGTATCTGCCGCGTATTGATGGCGGCATTGTATTTTTGGAAGACGTGGGCGAGCAGTCGTACCGCGTTGAGCGCATGCTGTATGACTTGTATTTGGCAGGCGCGTTCAAAGGGCAGCAAGCGATTGTCTTCGGTGCACTGTCAGGCACGGGCGAGGACAGCTATGACAAGCGCTATGACGCGCGTGCGGTCATCGAGCAGCTACGCGATTTAACAGGCTTGCCCATTTATACAGGGATGCCGTTCGGTCACGTGGGCAAAAAACGCAGCTTCCCTTTGGGTGCGCTGTGCCGCATTCAGCCCGATACGGCAGGCGGCTATCAGCTCAGCTTTAGCGGCTATCCCACGCTTGATGCCGAGCAGATATATCCACCAGCACTGTGGCAAAAGGGCTAAACTAAAGCATAACGTAGCATTAAAAAACGCGGACAGGTCTCTATCCGCGTTTTTTTATCATTCAGATTTACCGCATTTAGATTTACCGTATTTTCAAGCGCTTATTTTAATAAACGCTTGAGCGCGGGCACACGCGATATCAGGATAACATCGAGCAGTGTCATCACCACAATCGCGATGATGGCGGTCGGAAACAGACACGCCACGATGAGCAATACCGCAAGTAATGGCTTGCTGATGGCTAAGGGCTGATTGCGCGCGGGCGCCGCCAGTGTGCCTGCTGCATCGCGTGGACGGCGCTGCCACCACATCACATAGCCGAGCACCGACATGGCAATGACTGCCAAGCAAAACAGTACGTTCGCGAGCACGCTCCACCAGCCGAGTGTTCCCATATGTAGCGCGATACCTGCCGCCATAAATTTGCCAAAAGCATTGTAATCGGCAAAGCGAATGTCCGCGAGCACCTTACCTGAATAGCGGTCAATATGCATGGTGCGGTCGGCAAAAGGGTTCTTAATATCGTGGCTCATCGAGTCTTGGCTGATACTCCAAACGCCCATCGACCCTTGCGGGAGGCTGAGCTGATAGCGCCCGACAAAGCCACTTTCGCGCGCGAACTTATCGACCGTATCCAGCACAATTGGCAAACCTGTTTTGATACCGTCTGTGCCCATTGTCGTGCCTGATTGCGGCATCGGCGTCAGCTCCAGCACCCACGGCACGTCCTTTGAGCTGCCGTGATTGAGCGCTTCGCCGTGCGTTGGCGCTGGCATTGGCATCGGTGCCGCGCCCGCGCCATGAACGTGCGGGGCAGCGCTACTCATGTCCATATCGTGCATGTCGTGCGCGTTTGGGTCGATGGACATCGGCATTGGCGCAACGCCCCATTTCCCTGCGGGAAACTGACTCCACGACTGCACCACTTTACCGCCCCAAATGCCTGCCCACGCCATGCCAGAGATGCAAAAAAACAGCAGCACCACAGATACCCAACTGCCGAGCGTCGCGTGTATCAGGCGCAGAGTCTGCCGTTTGCTGGTTGGCTGCGTGGCAGTAGGCACGAGCATTCGCGTCACCGAACGGCGCTTTTGCCACCACAAATACCCTCCACTTAATATCAGCAATATCGTCAACGCGGCGGCGGTCTCTTGCAAATAATCACCGACCGTCCCGAGCAGCAAATCGCTGTGAATGTCATCAAAGGTATGGTACAGATTGCTGTCGGCAGCAAAGGTTTTGACCACGTGCGCGTCATAGGGGTTCACCGCCACCATATAGACATCATCTAAGTTTTGCACACGAAACAGCGCCACCGTCTTATCATCTCGCGGCGCGATGTATTGAATCAGTTGCCCATCAGCGACCGCTTGCAGGGCGGCTTTGGCTTGGCTTGCGACGGGCGTGGTCTGGGATACATTCGCTGGCGCGTCAACTGCCATTCTGTCCAAATCGCGCCCCGTGGTATTGGCAGTCAGCAGCATGCCCAGCCCTGTCAGGCTTAAGACAATCAAAAACGGCGCAACGAACATCCCTGCATAAAAATGCCAGCGCCAAACCTGAAAATACTTGGCGTTTTGTTTGCTTGATGTCGACATTGTCTGTGCTCCACAGCCCAAAAAATGTGGCTATTAAAGCACAAGCAGGGGGCGTCCGCTAATGGTTGTTATTAAGTGGTTGTTTTTATAGATAAAGGCTGTCACGACGATAAACCATACCGCCGCTTACCTGATTCATGACGGGCAGTGTCCGTTATTGCATAAAAAAGCCGATACCTGAGCGTATCGACTTTTTTGCAAAACGCTTGCTGTATCAGACGCCAATTTGGGTCACGATAAAATAAATAATCGTGCCGATGTAGTTGCCGACCACGTAGCCGACCGTACCGATAACAAGGATAGGACCGACGAGCTTGGTCCAGCCGCGACTGATGGCGAGTGCCGCCGCCGTCGTGGGTCCGCCGATATTGGCATTACAGGCGAGTACCACCTCTTCAATATTCGCTTTAAATACTTTGCCAATACCCATGGTGATGGCAAGATTGACCATGGCAATGATAAACACGAATAAGAACAACAAGGGCGCTTTGGTCACAATCAGACTAATAGAGGCGGGAATACCAATGACCACAAAGAACAGATAAATACAATATGTGCCCAGCTCTTGGCTGCCACCCAGCTTTTCAAGCGAATCCTTAAACAAAGACGCCGCGACAAAGGTCAAGGTGGTGAGCAGCAGATACTTATCGGTAATCAAATTAATGATTAAGTCACCAATGATGTTGTCACTGGTACCCAGCAAGGCCTTTAAAAATGCCGACAGCTTAAAGGCAATCAGCACAATCAGCATTGAGCTTGCCAAGCAAATAGCGATATCTCTGAGCGATATCAGCTCAGGCTTCCAGTACGCTTCTGAGAGCGTACGGCTGTTTTGCATATCGGGGTCTTTTTCAATCGCATCGGTATGCGGCGAGCCCCAAATACGGCGAATGATAGGAATCCCTGCCAGACCGATAAGGATTAAAAAATAAAACGCCATCATCATGTTATCAGCAACGATGGTCGCAGCGTTGATGCTCTCGCTGGGCTCCAGCTTGGCCGACATGGCGGCATAGTTGACCCCGCCGCCGCTATAAGAGGCGGAAATCATGCCACTGACTTTGTCCAAATCTGGAATGTAATGGCGCAGCGCCAAAAACGCAATGACCGTACCGACCATCGTCGCCATCGAGGAGGCCAAAAACAGCAGCAACAGCTTCCAGCTTTCTTTAACCAGCGATTGGATATTGGTTTTGAAGAGCAGCAGCGGGATGGCAAGCGGCACAATATAGCCCCAGACAATATCGTAAGTGGGCGCATCGGTGGGAATGATTTTTAGATTGGATGCCGTGATGGCGATAAGAAGTGCAATGACCGCGCCTGGTATTTTGCTCGCCCACGTAAAGCGCTGCTCAATAAAAATGGCGGATGTGGCGGCAATAAGCACAAACGTCCATAGCGCCAAGTGGTCATCAGCTTGAATCAAGGTTTCCATAGTGTTCCTCCATGAACAGAACCATTATTTTTTTATTAACAAAGGGTTACGATGCCGCGCCCTCCCACTGTATCGCGCCATACAGTGCGTGCTGCTCGTTTGCGTAGTGCGCCCATAAGGCATTGCCATAATCAAAATGCCACCATTCTGTCGGCAGATTGCTAAAACCGACGCTCGCCATCGCCCAGTACAACAAGCGCCGATTGCCACACGCAGCGCTCTCAGGTTGGTCTTCATAAAAGTGGGTGTAAGAGCGCTCGGTTGGCTCATCAAATCCTGCGCCCATGTCCAGCCACTCGCCACTATTGATATCAAACAGGGTGATATCTACCGAGCCGCCAGTGAGGTGCGGACTGATAAAGTCGCTGTCCGCTGGCGCGACGAATTGCGCGAGCAGGGCTTGTTGCTCTTGCTCGTTCAGCTCGGGGTAGGTCTGTTTGACCACATGACCGATATCGTCTTGTAGCGCTTGCTGCACGGCACGGGGTCGCCACGCGTCCAGCACCACGATGCCGATATGCGCAGGCAATAAGGCGGCGGCTTGTTGCAGCTTTTGTACGACCGTCTGCCGCGCCACGCACAAATTGAGCGCATGCTTGACGTCGTGGGCAAAATAAAAGGGAAAGGATTTTAACTTGTCGCTGGTTGGAATAATCTGTAATGGCTCATCAGCATGAACAATATGCGTGGCGTCTAAGCCGTCCCAGTCGTGCTGTGGCAGCTTAGGGATAGGGTGTCCGAACATAGGTCTCTCACATACATATTTGCGGGGCATGGGCGCTCATTATTGCTAGCGAGTCAATAGCAAAATAGCGCGTTATGCCATAAAGCGGTGGTGACTCGTTGTATAAGGATAAAATGGTCATGCAAGGGCAAAAGTCGCCGCCCTATAGACCGTTTCATTACCAGTAAAACAA
The DNA here is from genome assembly GCF_904846035.1 of Psychrobacter aestuarii. Taxonomy (GTDB): domain Bacteria; phylum Pseudomonadota; class Gammaproteobacteria; order Pseudomonadales; family Moraxellaceae; genus Psychrobacter; species Psychrobacter aestuarii. Next base: position 484,384 of record NZ_CAJGYT010000001.1, on the reverse strand, counting down.
GCGGACAATGATTAATCTGTATATGTATCGTAATTATTAACGCCATATAGCGTGGGCGGTGCAGGCGATAAGAGGTATATATATGTATATGATTGATTTTGCTCAGAGTATTGATTGCGGCTGTTTTTACGCATGAAAAACAGCGGTACTGAGGTTGTCAGTACCGCCATAACATAGATAAATCATAAGCCGTTATCATGCAGCACAAACTACGCCAAATGATGCACTTCTTGCATGCCATAGACGGGCGTGTCCAAACCTTCCATACGCGCTTTTAGTTGCAAGGACAAGTACTGTGAGTAGTGCCGCGACTGATGCAAATTGCCTCCATGAAACCAGAGCGCTTCTTGCTGCGTGGGCTTCCACATATTTCTCAGCTCACCCTCCCACGGACCTGGGTCTTTGGTGGTGTCTGAGCCCATCCCCCAGCATTTGCCCACCTTGTCCGCCACGTCTTGCGAGATGATTTCTGCCGCCCAGCCATTCATTGAGCCATAGCCTGTGGCATAGACAATCAGGTCAGCGTCCAGCTCCGTGCCGTCAGTCAAGACCACCGAATGCGGTTTGATGTGGTCGATGCTGACGCCAGATTTTAATTTGATTTTGCCATCAGCGACCAGCTCAGATGCGCCCACATCGATATAGTAGCCCGAGCCGCGGCGCAAATACTTCATAAACAGCCCCGTATAATCATCACCGAAGTCGAGCATAAAGCCTGCGTCTTCTAACCGCTGATAAAAATCGGCATCCAATTCGGCAACCTTGCGGTACACAGGCTCATGAAACTGCGGCATGATTTTAAAGGGAATCGAGGCAAAGGTTAAATCCGCCTTATAAGTGGTCATGCCATTCTCGACCGCCTCTTCTGAATACAGCCCGCCCAAGACTTCTTTCATTAGGGTATCGGACTTAATAATATGCGTCGATGAGCGCTGTATCATGGTCACATCCGCGCCGTTTTCCCACAGCGCCGCGCAGATATCGTGGGCTGAGTTGTTTGCGCCGAGCACGATACATTTTTTACCGCGATACGCCTCGCCACCAGGGTGTTGACTTGAATGGTGCTGCTCGCCCTCAAAGTCCTCCATACCGTCGATATCAGGAACGTTTGGCAGTCCTGACATGCCTGTGGCTAAGACGAGCTGTTTGGGGTGCAGAGTTAGGCGCTCGCCGTCGCGGTCGAGCTCGACATCCCACTGCTGTACGTCATTATCGTATTTGGCGCTCAAGCATTCGGTCGAGCCCCAATAGTTGACCTCCATAATCTTGGTATACATCTCAAGCCAATCACCGATTTTGTCTTTGGGGGTAAAGACAGGCCAGTTCTCAGGAAAGGGCAGGTAGGGCATGTGGTCATACCAGACGGGGTCATGCAGGCATAAGGACTTGTAGCGGTTGCGCCACGTGTCGCCCGCTCTTGGCTGCTTGTCAATGACGATGGTTGGCACTTCGAGCTGCCGCAGGCGCGCCCCAAGACCGATACCACCTTGACCACCGCCGATGACGAGGCAGTAGGGCTGCTCGCTGTAGCCGAGATTTTCTTCCTCATCAGCGCGTTTTTCTTGCCATGTGACGCGGTCGGGGTTTGCGCCATGCTCCGCACCTTTCGGGCGTTTTTTGTTGCGCTTTTCAGGATAGTCTTTGAGCTCAGTCATCGTGGTCAATAGCGTCCACGCCTTGCCATCACGCAGGCGCAGATGCCCATAGCCTGTCGCTACTTTGGTTTCAAAGCGAATCCACGCCTCAATCACGCCCTCATTGTCTGCCGCATCATCGAGTTGCCAGTTGTGCGGCTCGGCAGTGTCTAGCGTGTGCGCGAGCATGTCTTTGATTTGTGCTTGCCCCTCCAGCGTTTTGATATTCCACGTAAAGGCAATCAAGTCGCGCCAGTAGCCGTCTTGTTCAAAACAGTCTGCCGCTTTGTCGATGTCTTTGTCTGTGAGCGCCTGTTCAAAGCGCTGTAGCCACTCGGATGCCTGCGCTTGGGCGGACGATTGATTTTCTGATGTTTGAGCCGTCATGACACACCTCTCCTTAGTTGTTGGTGTGGTTGCGATAATCCCTAGGCAACCATAAAAATAAGATTAACGGTCAAAAGAGCCGATAACCTCTCACGACTATATCGAGGCGCAAGATGCAGTGTCAACGATAGTTTGTCTTTACAATGATGGATTTTGGTTATTGAATATTTTTCTGATATTTCTACAGACTTTGATTGGGATAATACGCATAGGGTAGGTGTGTTTTGTGCGGAGCAATAACGCTATAGGCAAGCAGTAGCCACAAAAAAACCGCCTTTATCACGCGAATGACAAAGACGGCATATCAGGTCAGCTTCGCTGTTTTTATTCCATATCCAACGTCAGGGTTTTACCTTTGACAATAAGATAAATCAGATAACACACGCCGATGGCAAGCCATAACGCACCAAGCATCAGCGCGTTTGCATCCAAGCTGGTCAGCAGTTTAAACACAGACAGCGCACCGATGGTGGGTATCACCAAATGCAGTATTTTTTGTTTTAGCGTACGCTCACTGTTATCCAGCCTAAAATACTCTTTAAAAGCACTCATATTGACCAAGACGAACGCCGAAAAAGCGCCAAAGTTAATAAACGAGGTCGAGGTCGCAATGTCCATACGCAGCGCCAACAGACCGATGATGCCAACGATAAAGATGTTGAGATAAGGGGTACGAAACTTCTCATGCAGCTTGCCAAAAAAGCCACTCGGCAACACCCCATCGCGCCCCATTGCGAACATCAAGCGTGACGCACTCGCCTGCGCGCTCACCCCTGAGGTAAACTGCGCGATGACTAACGTAGCAATAAAAACGGATGAAAAAATCACGCCGCCGACTTGCTTGGCAATGTCTGCAGATGCTGACTCGGCAGCAAAGACGCTGATATCAGGAAACGCACTGCCCAATATCCATGAAGAAATGATAAAAATAACACCGCCGAGCAGCGTGACCAATAAAATCGCCTTTGGCACATTATGCTTGGGGTTTTCCGTCTCTTCTGCCATGGTCGATACCGCATCAAAGCCCAAAAAAGAGTAACAGGCAATCGCTGCGCCTGAGAAAATGGGCGCAAGGTTGTCGCTGGCAAGAATGTCCAAGGACGGCGTGGCAATCGTGTTGCTTGAGCCTTGGATGTACATCAGAGCTAAGGCGCAAAAGGCAATCACCACACCAATCTGAATCAGCATCAGTACCAAGTTGACCTTTTTAGCGACCCCAAAGCCAATAAAATTAAGCGCAGAGGTCAAGACGATAAACGCCACAATCCAGAACCATAGAGGGATACTCGGCGCCATCGCCTCTAAATAAATGCCACCGATAAGCCAGATGACCATCGGCAAAAACAGATAATCGAGTAAAATCGTCCAGCCTGTTAAAAAGCCGATTTTGTCGCCAAAGACCCTAGAGACAAAGGTATAAGAAGAGCCAGAAGAGGGGTATTTGTACGCCATCAAGGCATAACTGCCTGCGGTAAAGAGCATGGCGATCAGGGCGAATAAATAAGCGGTCGCCACATTGCCCGTCGAGGCTTCGTACAGCACGCCATATGTCCCAAAGACAATCATCGGCGTCATATAAGCCAAACCGAACAATATCAGACCGAATAAGCCTAAGTTTTTTTCGAGTGCAACGTCCTTGTTTTGCATGATTTTTTCCTTAAATTCATGGTCTTTATAATAGGTTTAAATACTGATAATCCTTTTTTGCGTTGTGAATGTCGTTTAAGTCAATATCAACGGCGACCGTCTCTACGCCAGCGCCGAGCTTTTTAATAATCTCGCCTGTCGGGGAGACGACGAGACTCTCGCCAACGAATTCGCCGCCATGTCCCACGCCGACACTGTTGCAGGTAATGACAAAGCATTGGTTTTCAATCGCGCGCGCCTGTGTCAGCACAGCATGCACATTGGCATATGGGTGCATGTTGCCGTTCGGCATAAAAATCACGTCCGCGCCTTTTTTAGCAAGCGTTCTTGCGCCCTCTGGGAACTCCAGCTCAAAACAAATCTGCGCGCCGCAGACCACCTCATCAATCTCAATAACCTCAAAGTCGCTGCCTTGTGTAAACACACCAACGTCATCGAGCCACAGCTTGGACTTTCTGTGCTTATGGATAATCTCGCCGTTTTTTATAAAAAAACAGGCGTTATAAAACGTGTCGTCCGCCTTTTCGATATGACCGATGATGATGGTGGCGTCGGTGTCTTTGCTTGCGTCTATGATGGCTTGAAAATGCGGTAGGGCATCTTGGTGCAGCTGCTCGATATTGTCTGCGGTGGGGAAGCCCGTCAGTGTCAGCTCTGGGAACATCATAAAATCATTGCCATCTTTATGCGTGGGCAGGGCGCTTAGGACGACCGCCGCGTTTGTTGCGACGTCGTAGTCAGTAATGTCGATTTGATTGAGGAGTATTTTCATCATGTGCCCTTATGTGCAATGGGTGGGAGAGGCTGTGGCAGGTGGATGATTGCGGCTTATAGGGTAAATGGGGTTTATGGTCCGATGGCGATATAAAGCAGCAGTCTGTTGCAAATGGCAAAGCATGCTGACACGCACCTTATCAAAATAATGTTCACTATAATGAACAAGAATTCTGCCTACTAAACATTATAGAAATCAATCTTTTTATATTGCAACCGCTATTGTTAAGCAAATTGTTAAAAAAGCAGATGATATGAGGGGCAGATAAAGGCGATGAAGTGTGGTTAAAAGCCGAAAAACTTATCGAGCTTATAAACGGGTTAACGTGCTGTTGTTTGATATAAAAAATATGGCAGCGAGCTATCAGCTGTATTGCCAGTAAGGCGGGCTGCCATACACCTCGGAGAAATAATCAATCAATACACGCACATTTAAGGAGGGGTGGCGGGTGTTGGGATAGATGGCGGCGATGCATAGCGCGTCGGCATTGACGGTCGTCTGATAGCCGGGCAACAGCTTGACCAGCGCGCCGCTTTTGAGATGGTCGCCGATCAACCAATCAGGGAACAAGACCACGCCCATGCCTTTGAGCGCCGCGGCAAGCAGTGCCTCAGCATTGTTGGACATCATGTGTGCATGCACAGCGCAGGGCGTCCACGGCTGCTCACCGATTTTAAACAGCCAGCGGTTAGGGCCTGATGCGCCTTTATACATCAGGCAGTGATGCTGATGCAGCGCGTCAGGGGTCGTGATAGCCCCGTGACGCGCCAGATAGTCAGGCGCGGCGGCAAGATGGTAGGTCTGCGTGCCAAAGACACGCGCATGCAGTCCCGAATCGTGCAACGCGGCAATACGAAAAATAATGTCCGTGGCATGGTGATGCGGGTCAACAAAGTCATCGGTCAGTGTCAAATCTATCTCAAGCTTAGGGTGGCGGGCGCTCAGCTCAGGTAGCCACGGCGCAATATGCCGCTGCCCAAAAAACACTGGCGCATTGATTCTGAGCAGTCCTGTCGGGGTCTGCGTGCGCGCTTGTAGCGCCTTTTGCGCGGCATCCATCTGCTCAGTGATACGTTCGGCGTACGCCATAAGTACCCGCCCAGCCTCAGTGGGTATCACCGCGCGCGTATTGCGATAAAACAGCTGCTGACCCAGCACGTCCTCTAATTGTTTAATGACCCGCGATATCTTAGAAGCAGAGACGCCTTCTTTACGAGCAACCACAGAAAAGCTCTGCGCTTCAAAAACGTCAATAAACAACGACAGCGTGCGGATACTAATATTAGATGCATGTTTCATTTGTGCCACTTTTGCAAAACTGATTTGTGCATTATAGCGTTTTTTAACGCAATGCACTGCGATAGACTGCGCCTCTTGCAATACATAACCAAACGCAGGCAACACTATGCAGATTTTATTGATACTTATCGTCATCATCGGCGGTATGGGGCTCTCCGTTGAAGCGGGATTGCTCGGACCCCTTGGTGCACAAGTTGGAGAGCTGTGGGCGACGCTCAGTATTTTTGGGGTCGGCGCGGCTTTGACCTTTTTATTAATGCTGTTTTTTAGTCCGCGTAACAGTCCCTCTTTTTTCTCGCAGCCGCCTTTACTACTGGTTGGCGGTATTTTAGGTCCTATCTATGTGGTGACCTTGACGGTGGTCACGCCCGTTATCGGTATTGCGCTGACGATGATAGGGATTTTGGCAGGGCAGGTGCTACAAAGCTTGCTCATCGACCACTATGGCTGGTTTGCCACCCAGCAACGAAAAATTGATGGCAGGCGCGTGATTGCCTTGGTGTTTATGATTGTTGCATTAATTTTTATGGCACAGGGGTGATGAGTATGACATTGATTTTTATGATTGTACTGGCGCTGATTGGCGGCGCGGCATTGAGCATTCAAGCAGCGCTCAACGGACGCTTGGGCGACAATGTCGGGGTGTTTAAAAGTGCGTTTTTGACCTTTTCGGTCGGGGCGCTGGTCACTGCGCTATTGATATTGTTCTTTGAGCCGCGTCATAGCGTCACCTTGCTCGATGTGCCCAAATGGCAGCTGCTGGGCGCATTTTGCGGCGTGCCCTATATCGTCATCATGGTGGTGGCGGTGCAGCGTATTGGTACGGCGGTGGCGACCGTCGCGGTCATCTTTGGTCAGCTGACGATGAGTGTGCTGATTGACAATTTTGGTTGGTTTGGCAATGAGATGATACCGCTATCGAGCAGCCGCCTGATTGCTATCGCGTGTTTGGCCATCGCGCTGTACTTTATTTACGCCAGTAATAAGGCGGCAACCAAGCGTGCGCAGGTGGCGGTAGAATAGGTTTTGTTTTAAAAAAGTTTAGACAATAAAAGCGGCTGGGTAATAGCCGCTTTTTTCTACGTGAATAAAGCAGGATAATTAACGGATTAAAAAATACAGGCATAAGAAAAAGGCTTCCAATTGCTTGGAAGCCTTTTAATATAATGGTACCCGGAGCCGGACTTGAACCGGCACGCTATTGCTAGCGAGGGATTTTAAATCCCTTGTGTCTACCAATTTCACCACCCGGGCAAAACTTTTTTACTCAATGACAGTGGTGACTGTCTGTTAAATAAGTGGCGCTATTATAAGCAATTGTGTTTATAAAGCAAGCTAGATTTTAACATGTACTTTCGCACTAAATAATTGGAGGCTGAGGTCGGAATCGAACCGGCGTACACGGAGTTGCAGTCCGCTGCATGACCACTCTGCCACCCAGCCAATCAAGGACGCCTATATTAACAAAGATATTTTAAATTACAAGTGCTTTTTGCCAAAAAGACGCGTATTTTTTATTGGTCATTGATTTTGCTAAGGATTTTTAGTCTTTATTTTTGCTACGCAGCTGACATCCAGTAATACTGGGCTTTTTATGCGCTGCACGGTACAATAGGGACTTTCTCTCATCTGCATAATCTATGGAGTTATTATGACGTCTAACCCTGCTCAGGCGACCATTCTTGACGGCAAAGCGCTCGCAAAACAAATCGAGCAGTCATTAAGTGCGCGTGTAGACGCCATCAAAACCAAGACAGACCGCACGCCAAGCCTTGCAACCATTTTGGTCGGTGATGACCCTGCATCGGCAACCTATGTGCGTATGAAAGGCAATGCCTGCCGCCGCGTGGGTATGGATTCTATCCGCGTAGAGATGCCAGAGGCGACCACCACAGAAGAGCTGCTCGCAAAAATAGATGAGCTCAATAACAACCCAGACGTACACGGCATTTTGCTCCAGCATCCTGTACCTGCTCAGATTGACGAGCGCGCGTGCTTTGACCGTATCGCACTGAATAAAGACGTGGATGGCGTGACCTGCCTTGGCTTTGGGCGTATGAGCATGGGCGAGCCTGCTTATGGTTCTTGCACCCCGCAAGGCATCATGCATTTGCTAAACCATTATGACATCGAGCTTGCAGGCAAAGAAGCGGTGGTCGTTGGTCGTAGTGCGATTTTGGGCAAACCAATGGCGCAAATGTTACTAAACGCCAACTGTACTGTGACCATCTGTCATTCAAAAACCAAAAACCTTGCCGACCACGTCAAGCGCGCGGATATTGTGGTTGGGGCGGTAGGTGTGCCTGAGCTGATTAAAGCAGCTTGGATTAAAGACGGCGCGATTGTGGTCGATGCAGGCTTTCACCCAACCGACAACGGCGGTGTGGGCGACATTGAGCTGAGCGGCGTAGAAAACATTGCGAGCGCCTACACGCCAGTACCAGGCGGCGTGGGTCCGATGACCATCAACACCTTGATTCGCCAGACCGTTGAAGCAGCAGAAAAAGCAGCAGGCATCGAGGCGTAATGTCTTGTATGTTGTCGCTTGATTGCATAAGCAGGTGCTGATTGCATTAGGCATCAGTGTCAATCTACCAACTACCACAACGTATTGATAGGTTCTCAAATGTCTAATAGATATACCGATATCCACGAGCGATTGCAGTACATTGGCAGAGAGATTGTCGATGTTTTTCATTACATCATTTTGTTTTTGATCGGTCTGGTGGTCATTTGGACGGCAGGCAAAGAGTTTTTGATCATCATTTACAAAGGCTCGGCAGAATTAAAAGACATTCTGATGTTGTTTATTTATCTTGAGCTTTTGGCAATGATTGGGATTTATTTTAAGACCCATCGTTTGCCTGTACAGTTTTTGATATTCATTGCCATTACTGCCTTGTCGCGCCATTTGGTGGTCGATGTCCAGGCGGTATCGGACTATTTTCACTTGTGGTTGCTGGCGACGATTGCCATCGCCATTATGGCGCTCAGTGCCTCTATCGTGATACTGACGTGGACAGCAAGAATGTTCGGTCGTCCTGAGGATTACTTAGACGACCATCACGCCAGTCACAAGGCAGGCACTTACTCGATGGACGACAATACCAAGCGCCGCCGCGAGTAGGGCGCGCATGTTACGCAATAAAATATAATGATAAAAAAGGCGCCCAATGAGCGCCTTTTTTATGATTTGTCGTTTATGCACTTATAGCCAGTGCGCTTTTTTAAACTTGTAATACAAGTAGCTACACAAGAGCGCAATCAACAATAAAATCACAAAATACGCATACTGCCAATGCAGCTCAGGCATAAAGTCAAAGTTCATGCCATAGATACCTGCGACCGCCGTCGGCACAGCGAGGATACCCGCCCATGCCGCCAGTTTACGTACCACCTCGTTCTGTCCCATATTGACCATCGCCATATAGGTGTCCATCGCCACGCTCAGCATCTCGTTGATGCCGTTGACCGCGTCCAGCGCGCGCAATAAGTGGTCATTGACGTCGCGAAAGTAAGGTTTTGCGGCATAGGGAAAAGAGGAGAGCAAATCGTTTTTCTTATGATTGATAAAAAAGTTACAGATGTCTTGTACAGGCAAAATCACCGCGCGCATGTGTACCAGCTGTGATTTAAGCTCGTATAAGTTTTTAAGTGTGCTTTTGCTAAACTCGTAGGTGAAAATATTGCGCTCTTGCTCACGCAAATAGCTGCCCAAGCGGTCGGTAATCGGAATGTAGTTATCGACAATAAAATCAAGAATGGCGTGCAAAATAAAAATCGGCCCCATGCGCAGCTTTTCGGGGCGGCGATGGCAATGCTCACGCACAGGCGCATAGGAATTTGAGGGACCTGTACGGATGGTAATGATGTAATTTTTGCCCATAAAAATAGCGGTCGTACCATAGCGAATCAGATTGTCTTCAAGCTTTGCGGTACGCACGACCAAGAATATGGTGTCGTTGTTATAGTTTTCGACCTTGGCGCGCTGATGGTCGCCAAAGGCATCTTCAATCGCCAGCTCGTGCAAGTCAAAGGCATTTTGCACCTCAGAGATGGTCTGAAAGCTTGGGTCATACAACCCAAGCCAGATGAACTGATTGTTGTTACTCAGCGCCTTACTCACATCATCGAGTGCCACCGCGCCAATCTGTTGCCCTGTTTTACGCGAGTAAGCGTAGCAGTTGACCACCTCATTGGGACTTGAGTCATCGATGTCCTCGTAACGCTCAGCGTCAGGGTCATAGATGGTCATGGTCTCTAGCGTGTCGGCGTGTGAGGCTTTGGCATCGCCATAGATATAACTGTCTTGGCTGTAGGGCTGGTCGCTGATGTGGCTGTCGCTCAACTGCTCGATATTCGAGTCTGGGGCGATACGCGTGGCGCTGCCAAGGGGCTGTTTGTCATCGTGCTGTGTACTCACGCTGATACCTCAATCGTAAAGTGTCTGACCACGCCAATACTCAAAATGATTATGGCAGATATGCGCTGTCTAACGCGCTACAGCCTGTTATAAGGCGTATTGTTTGAGCGTCTCAATGTCTACCAACGCCAACAGGCTCTCGTGACATGCCTCAAGCTTGAGTGGCGGGGCAACATCAAAATCAAGCGCCTCAAGCCAGCGTAGCGCACAGATGCACCAATAATCCCCAGGCTGCAATCCTGGAAAGTGATACTCAGGCAGCGGCGTAATCAAATCATTGCCACGACTGGATGAAAAATTTAAAAACTCGCTGGTCATTTTCGCGCACACCGTATGCTGTCCCCCATCGTTCATACCTGTGTGACAAAAGCCATTGCGGTAGTAACCAGTAATCGGGTCAAAGCAGCAGCTGGCAAGCGCTGTACCCAAGACATTGGCTTGATTGAGTTCAGGGCTGGGATGGTGGTCAAACGACATAGCGACTCCAAGGATAACCGCCCTATTGGCAACGAAAGGCAAATGGGCTGGGTGATTCAGACAAACTGAATAAGTAATCAAATAAAAAGACAGCGATAAGCTAAAGTACACAGCGCTGTCATGATAGTCGCTAGTGTAACATGAGTCTGACAGGCGATTGTACTCGATAAGACGCTTGGGCAAGAAAAGACAAAAGAAAACCCTGTGCGGCAAATGACGCGGCAATGGCGGGGCAAACTGCGCGAAAATTGTGCCCAATTGTGACTAGGAGAAATCTGACGGCTATGCTAAACTGCGTCATAAAGTGTCTTAGACCGTAGTCATATTCATATCGTCGTTTTAGCATCCTAATCGCATACTTAATTATTATACACCCCGTTGGGTTACCTGGTTTTGTGATAATTGGGTCAATGATGCTGCGTGCTAAAAATGTATTGCTAAGCAAAGCGCAGTATCAGCCCAAGAGCGACGACCATCTTATCACGCCACATTTTTTGGCAAACGATACGCCAAACAAGGATTTATTGTGTCTGCCAGTTCTGATTTTGCTGCTTCTGATTCGTTAACTATCACCAATCCTGCCCAAGCCTCGCATCAGGGTTTGCCTTTGATGAGCAACTTTGCGGCTGAGGTCGCGAACAGCTGGCTGCTGCCTGATGGGGTGGTGGATGTCTTGTTCGAAGACGCGCAAAAACAAGAGCTGCTACGCTACCAATTGACCCAGCATTTGATTTTGCATGGTTATCGCTTGGTCAGCCCGCCGATGATTGAATATACCGAGTCGCTCTTAAGCGACGCCTCAGAAGATCTAAAGCGCCAAACCTTTAAAATCATCGACCAGCTGACGGGTCGTTTGATGGGCGTGCGCGCGGACATTACCCCACAGATTTTGCGCATTGATGCTCATCATGGCGGCGATGCCATCGCCCGTTATTGCTACGCAGGGCACGTGATTCACACCTTACCATCAGGGCTGTTTGGCTCACGCACGCCGCTACAGCTGGGTGCCGAGATTTTTGGTTGTGCGTCGATGAGCGCCGACATTGAGCTGATTGATGTGCTGTTTGGCATGCTTGGGCGTTTAGAGTTAAATGATGCGCTGCATATTGACTTAGGTCACGTGGCCATCTTTAAGCGCTTATCCGAGCTTGCGGACTTATCACAGGCAGATACCGAGCAGCTGATGCACCTATATGCCAATAAAAACTTGCCTGAGCTTAAACGCGCCTGCCAAAGTATCCCAATGGGCAGCGATTTTTATGCGCTCGCGCGTCATGGTCATGATGTGACGCAGCTGCCCGCCAGACTCTCAGCCGCCGCCCAGCAAGATGCCCAGATTACTGAGGCCATCGTAGCGCTTGAGCGTATCAAAGCCCATTTAGAAGACCAGTGGCAGTGCCCTGTCAGCATCGATATCACCGAGCTGTCAGGCTATCACTACCATACGGGCATTGTGTTTAATGGCTATATTCATAATGAGACGCAGCCACTCGTTCGGGGTGGACGTTTTGATGGCATGCAGCGCCATAGCGAAGGCACGCGCGAGGCGACAGGTTTTAGTATGGATATCAGTCGTTTGCTCGCGCACATCAGTCTTGTGACCGCGCGTATTGCCGTGGTGGACTATGCTGCGCTTAGCCGCGCTGACAGTAACGCAAAGCAAGCATTGACCGCGTATACCAAGACGCTGCGCGATGCAGGCGTGCGCGTGACTGTACCGCTGAGCGCTGACGATACGCCCGCCAATGCCACGCACCGCATCGTGTGGGACAATGACACATGGCAGCTCGCTGCGCTATAACCGATACGGGCGCGCTCGGCAGTCTGCTGGGCGCTGCCCATCTTTATTTAAGACAATACTGATTTTGATGCATGTTTTTGGCATCATTTTTTTTGAGCACACACCTTAATACACAATCGTAAGGACTTAACATGGGTAAGAATGTCGTAGTTTTAGGTAGCCAATGGGGCGATGAAGGCAAAGGCAAAATCGTTGACTTGCTGACAGAAAAAGCATCGGCGGTCGCGCGCTTTCAAGGCGGTCACAATGCTGGTCACACGCTGGTTGTGGATGGCAAAACCACCGTCTTGCATTTGATTCCCTCAGGTATCTTACGCGGTGATGTGACTTGCTTCATCGGTAACGGTGTGGTGTTAGCCCCTGACGCACTGCTCAAAGAAATGAAAGAGCTCGAAGACACTCAAGTGCCTGTGCGTGAGCGTCTGCGCGTGTCACCGAACTGCCCACTGATCATGCCGTACCACGTGGCACTTGACCAAGCGCGTGAAGCCAAGCGCGGTACTGGCAAAATTGGTACCACAGGTCGCGGCATTGGCCCTGCCTATGAAGACAAAGTAGCACGCCGTGCGATTAAGCTTGCTGACTTATTCCGCCCTGATTTAGAAGAAAAACTGCGCAACCTGATTGAATACCACAACTTCCAGTTGACCGAATACTACAAAGTAGACGGCATCGATTTTGATGACACCTTGGCACTGTGCCAAGAGTGGAAAGCGGAGCTGCAAGGTTTGGTGACGGATGTGACCGAAGAGCTGGACCAATTGCGCCGCGCGGGCAAAAACCTGATGTTTGAAGGCGCGCAAGGCACATTGCTCGACATCGACCACGGTACCTATCCGTTTGTGACCAGCTCAAGCACCACCGCTGGCGGCGTATCTACAGGTACAGGTATCGGTCCATTATACTTAGACTACGTGCTGGGCATCACTAAAGCTTACACCACGCGTGTGGGCAGTGGTCCATTCCCAACTGAACTGTTTGATGACGTGGGCGCACACCTTGCCAAAGTCGGTCACGAGTTTGGTGCAACCACAGGTCGTGCGCGCCGCTGCGGTTGGTTCGACGCCGAAGCACTACGCCGCGCGGTGGTGTTAAACTCACTGTCAGGCATTTGCTTAACCAAGCTTGACGTATTGGACGGCTTGGACGAGATTCGTATTGGTGTCGGCTACGAGCTGCCAGAAACCGAATGCGAAGGCGCGCACGACGCTGAGTTTTATGAGACGGTCACGCCAAAATACGAAACTTTGGCTGGCTGGAGCGAGTCAACTGTTGGCATCACCAACTATGACGACCTACCAGAAAACGCGAAGACCTACATCAAGCGTATCGAAGCGCTGATTGATTGCCCAATCGATATCATCTCAACGGGTCCTGACCGCGCTGAGACCATCGTACTGCGCGACCCGTACGACGCGTAATTGTTCTTAGATTGTCTGTGATAACACACAGAGAATAATGAAGCCCCGATGGAAACATTGGGGCTTTTTACAACCTTTCGGGCATGTCGATTATGCGTAAATTGCCCCTATCATTTATAGGCGTAATGGTTATAATAGGCAGCAAGCGCACTTCGGCAACATTTTGCCAAGCTTATGGGTCATGGCGGGACAGCCACACGAACGGCTTTACCGTGAGCAATGACATATAACGATCATAATTTTGCGCGATAATGATTTTATAATTGGTTTATTTTATTTGGATTAGGAGTCTTTCATGGCTATCGAACGCACGCTATCTATCATCAAGCCTGACGCTGTTGGCGGCAACCACATCGGCGCAATCTATGACCGTTTTGAACAAGCGGGTCTGCGCATCGTTGGCGCAAAAATGTTGCAATTGGATGATGAAAAGGCTGGCGGCTTTTACGCTGAACACGCTGAGCGTCCATTTTACAACGACCTAAAATCTTTCATGACTTCAGGCCCAGTATTGGTATCGGTACTAGAAGGCGAAGACGCGATTGCTAAGCACCGTGACATCATGGGCGCGACCAATCCAAAAGAAGCGGCAGAAGGCACTATCCGTGCTGATTTTGCCAACAGCATCGACGAAAACGCGGTACACGGCTCAGACTCAGCACAGTCAGCTGCCCGTGAAATCAGCTACTTCTTCAATGAAGACGAAGTTTGCCCACGTACACGCTAATTGCTGTCGTATTGACCCGATAACCGTGCGGTGTATTCGCTGATTGCGTGATATATCCTGTCACAAGGGTTGATATTTGGACAAATGCCATCATCAAGCGGCTTATATCCCAAGGATATAGGCCGTTTGAGTTATGATTGATTGCTATTTTTATGCGGATAAGTCGTTGTTTTTGTTATCATAGACTTATTATCAATAAGCGCGTCTGGTTCATCATCATTTCACAGATGCGCTGTATTTTCTTCGTTATTGTCGTTTGGCAATCGATTGCCCAAATGCGATAACCCCTCTTTATAGTTTATGTCGATAGGTTTTTGCTTATGTCAACTGCACCCACGCCCGTCTCATCACAGCCTGCCCGTACTGCTAAGGGCGAGAGCATCCGTATCGTTGATGAAGCACAAGCCAAAACCAATTTACTGGGTATGACACCCGAGCAGCTCGCCGCGTACTTTAAAGAAATTGGCGAAAAGCCATTTCGTGCGACGCAAGTCATTAAGTGGATTTATCAATACGGCGTGACCGATTTTGCGCAAATGACCAACTTAAGCAAATCATTGCGCGAAAAGCTAAGCGCGCATGCGTGCGTCACCCCGCCTAAAGTCTTGCACCGCAAATACAGCGATGACGGCACGCGTAAGTGGATTTTTGAAGTAACGGGCGGCTCATTGGTCGAGACGGTACTGATTCCTGCCGATGACAGCAAAGCCAACGGTCGAAAGACGCTGTGCATCTCCTCGCAAGTGGGCTGTGCGCTCGATTGCAGCTTTTGCAGTACAGGCAAGCAAGGTTTTGAGCGCGATTTGAGCGCCGCTGAGATTATTGGGCAGCTGTGGGTAGCGAATGCCTCTTATATGACTGATGAAAACGAAAGCCTTGAGCGCGTCGACCACAGCGAATGGCAAAACAACGTCACCAACGTGGTGATGATGGGTATGGGTGAACCGCTACTCAACTACAAGCCTGTCGTTAGTGCCATGGAGTTGATGCTCAGTGACCACGCTTATGGACTGTCCAAGCGCCGCGTGACCTTATCGACCTCAGGCGTCGTGCCAAAGATGTACGATTTGGCAAAAGATATTGACGTGGCACTGGCAATCTCGTTGCATGCGCCGAATGATGCGCTGCGTAACGAACTGGTACCAATTAATAAAAAATACCCGCTAAGCGAGCTGATGGCAGCGGCAAAGCACTATGTCAACGACATCAATCCGCGCCACAAAAAACACGTGACCATTGAATATGTCATGTTAGAGGGCGTCAATGACAGTGACCAACACGCGCATGAATTGGTCGCGCTGTTAGAAGGCTTGCCCAGTAAAATCAATTTGATTCCGTTTAACCCGTTCCCGCATGCGCCATATGGTCGCTCAAGCAATAACCGCATCCATGCGTTTAGCAATATTTTAAGCCAAGCGGGCTTTGTATGTACGGTACGTCAGACGCGCGGTGATGACATCGATGCGGCGTGTGGGCAGCTCGTGGGACAAGTCGCTGACCGTACCCGTCGCCAAGCGACATGGCAAAAGAGCATTGCCGAGCGCCAGCAAAGCGCGGCAGGTGAGTCAGTCGCAGAGTAGGAATTATGGTTAAAAACGGCAACCTGCAAAAGTTGTCGTTTTTACGTCAGAATGGTAACAAAAGTGTAGCGATGCTCACGAAAATGTACTTATAAGCAAAAAATCCATTAAACTGAAGGCTCATTGAATCAGATATTTGTTGAATCACAGTTTTATGATGGCGGCTATAATGACTTTTATTTCTAAACATGCACAGTACGATACAGAGGTCACTTCCAATTTTTCTCACGCTTTGCAGGCAAAGGTGCTGCTTGGTGCAGCATTGGGCACACTGTTGCTCTCAGGCTGTCAGACCAGCGACAAAGACGCCTTAGTCATTGAGCCTGTTTATTCGCAAACCATGACCCAAGCGAGTGGCAAGCGCAGTGTGGATAAAGAGGAGGTGGCGCGGGTACGTACCGCGCTGGCGGCGCAATACATCCGTGAAAACAGTCTTGACGCCGCGCAGCAGCAGCTTGAAAAAGCGTTTGCTGCCAATAGCCGATACGCGCCTGCCTATGATATGATGGGCGTTTTGCTGCAAAAAGAAGGCAGCGCGAGTAACTTAAAAAAAGCAGAAAGCTACTTTAAGCAGGCCATCAGCTTTGATCCTGAGTTTGAGCAGGCACGCAACAATTATGGCGTGTATCTGTCGCAAATGCAGCGCTATCGTGAGGCGGCGGATCAGTTTGAGATTGCGGGCGCAGCGCTCGGTTACGATGGTCGTATCGGTGCGCTGGAAAACTTAGGGCGCACGTATTTGCAATTGAATGATCGTCCTGCCGCGACCAAAGCTTTTTTACGTGCGCTTGAGGGCAATCGCAACAGCTTGATTGCCCATATTGAGCTTGTCGATTTGTTGCTGGATGCCAAACGCGTGGTACAAGCGCAAAATCTATATGATGAAACCTTACTATTGATTCGCGGTCAGGGCACGACCCCGCGCTTATTGATGCAAGGGATTCGTCTTGCCAACGCGCAAAATGACACGCGTACCCGTCAGCAGCTCGCACAGCAGCTGTTGTCCGCCTATCCGCTCAGTGCTGAGGCAAAACAAGTGAAAGAATGGCTCAAACACCCCGAGGCCCCATGGCAATGACCCCATCCGTAACCACCGCAGACAGCGCCCCTGACAGTACAGACGATACGCCTGCGCTAGCATTTGGCGCGCCGTTACGTCAGGCGCGCGAGGAAAAGGGACTGAGCTTACAAGCGGTGTCCGATGAGCTGTATATCTTGACGCCATATTTGGCAGCGCTTGAGGCAGAGGACTTTGATGCTATGCCGCCTGCGGTGTTTGCGCGCGGCTTTTTGATCAACTATGCGCGGTTTTTAGGACTCGATGCCGAGCCGCTTGCCACCCGTTTTGACCGCGCTTGCCCAAGTCACTATCGCACGCCACCAGAGAATATCAACGCTTTGCCTGTGGCATCTCCTGCCATGTCGGGCAGTACGCGGCGTGTGCGTATCAACCCATGGCTGCTATTGGCACTGATTGCGTTAGTGGTTGGGGCAGTGGCGTTATGGTCACTGGTCAGTGGCAGTAGCGACACCGCGCCTGCACCGACAGCGACGCCGACCGTGATAGAGATGGACAGCGCCGATCAGCAGGCAGGCGCGGCGCTTAACAGCACGGGCAGCGCTATTGGTGCCAGCGGCTCAGCACTGGGTGTCGGTATGGCTTCATCTGCCGCGCTCAGTGTCGAGGTGACCGATGGCGCGACAGTAGCGATTACCGATGCTGACGATACCGCTTTGGTATCCAAGCGCTTGACGGCAGGCACGTACCGCTTTGAAGGCACACCCCCTTTTAACATACAAATTGACGCGGTCGACAAGGTTGCATTACAGATGAACGGCGCACCTGTAGATATGAGCGCCTATAGCCAAGACAACCGCGCTGATTTTACATTAATGCCTGAATAATAAGGGCGCTATAGTGCTATATTGCGCGCTACGCCCCATTTTTTGCATGCTTACTTTGTCGATAAGGATTTTATATGTCAACATCATCGCCAATCAATCGCCGATTAACCAAAAAAATTCATGTTGGTGATGTCGCAATCGGTGGCGACGCGCCGATCAGTGTACAGAGTATGACCAATACCGACACGTGCGATGTGGCAGCGACCGTGGCTCAGATTGAGCGCTGTGTGGACGCAGGCGCAGACTTGATGCGCGTCTCAACCCCGACGATGGAGTCGGTTGCCGCTTTTGCCGAGATTCGTAAACGCGTCAATATTCCTTTAATTGCGGATGTGCATTTTGATCATAAAATCGCTTTGGCGGTCGCTGAGGCAGGCGCAGATTGCTTGCGTATCAACCCAGGCAATATCGGTAGTGATGCCAAGGTGCGTGAAGTGGTTGCGTGCGCGCGCCATCATAACATCCCAATTCGTATCGGGGTTAACGCAGGCTCGCTCGAAAAAGACATTCAGCGCAAATACAGCGAGCCGACGGGTGAGGCGATGCTGGAGTCCGCCATGCGTCACATTGACATCTTAGAGCGCTTAAACTTTGATCAATATAAAGTCTCAGTGAAGGCATCTAACGTGTTTTTGACCATGGATGCTTATCGTTTGTTGTCAGCGCAGATTGACAATCCACTGCATTTGGGCGTGACTGAAGCGGGCGTGTACCGTACGGGTACGGTCAAGTCAGCGATTGCCCTTGGTGGCTTGTTATTAGAAGGGATTGGCGATACCATGCGTATTTCGCTCGCCGCTGAGCCTGAAGAAGAGATTAAGATTGGCTTTGATATTCTAAAGTCATTAAACATCCGCTCAAACGGTGTCAACTTTATCGCGTGCCCCAGCTGCTCGCGTCAAGAGTTTGATGTGATTAAAGTGATGACCGCACTAGAGGCGCGTCTTGAGGACATCCGTGAGCCGATGGATTTATCGGTCATTGGCTGTAAAGTCAATGGACCAGGGGAAGCCAAAGAAGCCGACATTGGTATCGTGGGTGCGGCGCCAAAGTCGCTTGTGTACCGTATGGGACAAAAAAGCCATCTGATTGATACCAAAGATTTGGTGGATGAAATCGAGAGCATGGTACGCGCCCGTGCCGAAGAGCTAGAAAAAGCCCGTGAAAATGAGATTTTGCGCGTCAAAGGCTAAACCTGTATGCCAATAGCTGCGTCAATCAGCGGCTATTGGCATAAAGCACATGAATAACATAACAAAGAGTATAGCGTCAACGTAAGCATTGAGGATGAAAGCGCATCATGATTAAAGCAATCAAAGGATTTAATGACATTTTACCCAACCAATCGGCACAGTGGCTAAAGCTTGAGTCGATACTCGCTGATGTGCTGGGCAGATACGGCTTTGAACATATTCGCTTGCCCATCGTTGAGCAGACCGATTTGTTTGCACGTGCCATCGGCGGCGCCACCGATATTGTCGAAAAAGAAATGTACAGCTTTGCCGATAAATCTGAGCCGCCAACGCCATTAACTTTGCGCCCTGAAGGTACCGCAGGGGCGGTGCGTGCCGTTATTGAGCACAACCTGCTGCGCGGTGACACCCCAAAGCTGTGGTACATGGGTCCGATGTTTCGTTACGAGCGCCCGCAAAAAGGACGCTACCGTCAGTTCCACCAGTTGGGTGTTGAGAGCTTTGGCAGCGCGTTGCCTGATGCTGATGCCGAACTGATTGCCATGACGGCGATGATGTGGGACAAGCTTGGCATCAAAGAAGAGCTGACACTGGAGCTGAACAGCTTGGGCGAGATTGACGAGCGCCGCGCTTATCGTGATGCCTTGGTCACTTATCTAACGGATAAAAAATCTGAGCTGGATGCGGACAGTCAGCGCCGCTTAGATACCAATCCGCTACGTATCCTCGACAGTAAAGAAGCGAGCACGCAAGCGCTGCTACAAGACGCGCCAAAGCTTGCCGACTTTTTGGGTGAAGAGAGCCGCGAGCACTTTGTCCAAGTCCAAGCCTACCTTACCGCACTGGGCATCGCGTTTCGTATCAATCCGCATCTGGTACGTGGTTTGGATTATTACAATAAAACGGTCTTTGAATGGGTCACAGACAAGCTTGGCAGCCAAGCGACAGTCTGTGCAGGTGGGCGCTACGATGGGCTGATCGGTCAGCTCAAATCGGCTGGCGCAAAAGGCGATAAGCCTGCCAAGTCTGAGCCTGCAGTCGGCTTTGCCATGGGGCTTGAGCGTTTGTTGCTATTAATTGAAGCAGTTGCGCCCTTTGACGCGCAGCAGGCGTGTGATGTGTTCGTCGTTGCCCATCCTGACGTGTACGATGCTGGCATGCGTTACGCGCAAGATTTGCGTGCACAGCGTCCAGAGCTGCGCGTAAAAATGGCGAGCGCCACGAGCCTAAAAGCACAGATGAAAAAAGCGGACAAGTCAGGTGCCGCAGTGACCGCTATCCTTGCTCAGCAAGAAATCGAGGACGGCACAGTGAGCCTAAAAGACATGCAAAGCGGTGAGCAAAGCAGCGCTGGACGTGACTGGCTGTTGCAGGCAGGCAACCTACGCCCGTAACAGACGCTACGTGGGCGGACGCCGCCTATACAGATATATTGACAACACTTGCGGTATGCGTGGGTTTATCAGACTTATGGTCTATAGCGTATAACCAACAGCATACCGTGTGATTTTTGATTGGTTTCTATTGATTGGTTTTATCAGGATACAGATATGGTTCAGACCCCAAACTCGCCATCAGCAGACAGCAACATGGATGCGTTAAAACAATACGGCAGCTATATCATTACTGTCATTTTATTGGTACTTGCAGGTTATTTTGGCTGGACGTACTGGCAAAACAACCATGCCCGCGTCGATACTGTGGCCGCTGATCACTATGCCGATATCCAAAATCTCAACCAAGAGATCAATTTGGCATCACAAAACCCTGACTTGAATGCCGAAGCCACCGCCGCCCTTGATAAAAGCCGTGGCGAGCTGACGCAAAATATCGATGCCCTTGTCAGCAGTCATGGCGACTCGGTCTATGCGTGGCAGGCACTAATGATTAAAGCGCGCGAGCAAGCGGATGCTGATGACTTTGAAGGCGCGAGCGAAACGCTAAAAACAGCCGCCGCCATTGACTTAGGCGATGCAGGCTTGAGTGCCATCACGCGTCTTCGTTACGCAGAGACACTGCTTGCCGCAGGTGATGCCGACGCTGCCTTGTCAGAAGCGAAAAGCGACATGCCAAGCCCCTTTGAAGCAAGCCAGCAAGAGCTGCTTGGTGACATCTATATGGCACAAAAAAATGAAGACGCTGCCAAAAAATCTTATAACAATGCTTGGGAGCTGTTGCGTAAGCGCCAAGAGAGCCGTGCCGTATTGGCATTAAAAATGGAAAGCCTTGGTATGACGGTTGCGCCCATTGAATCCGCCCCAGCGCTGATTCAGCAAGCACCAGCCGCAAGTGCGCCTGCCGCGCCGCAGGACATCGCGGTTGATAGTGCGCCAAGCGCATAATAAAAACAACAAAGGCGTAGTTTTTCAACAACAAAGTCATCCTATAGTTGCAGACTTTAGCGTTTTTCTTCGTTGATTGTCCCTTTATTCGTAGTGAGAACATACAATGACCCAATCTATTCGCGCCAATAATCGCTTTAAAGCGACCCTAATGCCGATAGCGGTTTTGGCACTGGCCGCCACCACACTGGTCGGCTGTAACCGTGGCATTAAGCCTGAAACTCATGAGCCGACCAAGCTTGTCGGTTTGTCTGAATCTATGCAGATGTTACAGCCTGTCTTTAGTACCGATGTGGGTAACAAAGGCGCTAAAAAAGACCCGCTAGACTTGCAGGTCGGCTATGAAAACGGTCAGATGGTCACCGCTTCGCGCAGTGGTGAGGTGACAGGTTATAATGCGCAAGGTCAGCGCTTATGGTCTGTCGATGTCGGCGCACCCATCACAGGCGGCGTGGCGCTTGATGCCTTGAGTCAAACCGCTGTGGTCAGCACCCGCTCAGGTCGCGTGGTGGCATTCGATAGCGGCACAGGCGAGCAGCGCTGGGCGCAGCAGTTATCAGGCACGGTTTTGACGCCTGCATTGATTCATAACAACCGCGTGGTCCTGTCTGCCAATGACGGCTTTTTGCATGGCTTGTCGCTACAGACTGGCAAATCTATTTGGAAGTTTGCCACCCAAGTGCCTGCTATCAGTATCCGTGGGGGCGCAGCACCTACCTTGCTAGATGACAAAACTGCTTTGCTCGCGACTGCTGATGGTCGTCTGCACGCCATCACTATAGATAACGGTCTGCCTTTATGGTCACGCCGCGTCGGTGTGGGTACAGGCAGCAGCGAAATTGAGCGTATGAGTGATGTTGATGGCACACCGATTGTCGATAACAATCAGATGTTTGCGGTCAGTTACAGCGGTCAGCTGTTGGCCATCGACATGGCTTCAAGCCAAGTGATGTTCGTAAACAAACTTGCCAGCCTAAAATCATTGGCCGTTAACCCAAGACAAGTTATTGCTACCAGCCTTGATGGCAAAGTGGTCGCTTATGACCGCAAGACAGGTCAGACGCTGTGGGAGAATGACTCGCTCATGTATCGTCAATTGACCAACCCTGTGATGATCGATGGTCATATCGCGGTTGGTGACTTAGACGGCGTGGTACATCTGTTTAACCCAGCAAATGGACAAATCATCAGCCGCACCAGCACCAAAGGTGCGCTCAGCAGCTTGCAAGTCGTAGGCAATCGCTTGCTGACACAAAGCAGCTCAGGACAAGTGAGTGTCTGGCAGTCGCTGCGCTAGTCGGCAATATTTGCAGTCATCTCAAACAACGTATCGGTAAGACACATAAAACGCTGCTCAGTCAGCGTTTCATGCCTTGTAGAAAGCGCTTATTTGACGTAATCTATGCGCCCATGATGCGCACCTAGCCATAATGATACTGTAGCCACTTCTGGTCTGTTATTATAGGCGCAGGTTTATTTTTATTTATCCATTCAAAGCAGCGTACCTGCTGTCATTATCGTTTGTCACTGAGAGTATCACATGAGTATCAAACCCGTGGTTGCCTTAATTGGTCGTCCAAATGTTGGTAAATCCACTTTATTTAACCAGTTCACCAAAAGCCGTCAGGCCTTGGTGGCAGACATGTCGGGTCTGACGCGCGACCGTCAATACGGTGATGCCGAGTATGAAGGCAAGTCGTTTATCGTTGTGGATACAGGCGGCATCGGTGAAGCGGACGATGGCAGTGGCAATATTGATGACTATATGTCCGAGCAGTCGCACACCGCCATTCATGAAGCGGACATCATTGTGTTTGTGACCGATGCGCGCTCAGGTTTGATTGGTGCAGATGAAGAGATTGGCAAATTTTTGCATACCTTGGGTAAACCCGTTTATCTGGTTGCCAACAAAATAGATGGCGTGCATGATGCTGCGCCCGCAGAGTTTTATGCGCTGGGTTTGGGTGAGCCGTACCCGATGGCGGCAAGCCACGGTCGCGGTTTGGGCAATCTGCTTGAAGACATCACCGCAGATATGCCAGACCAAAGCCCAATCGAAGAGCCAGATGGTCTAAAACTTGCGATTATTGGTCGTCCGAACGTGGGTAAATCGACCCTAGTAAACCGTCTGCTCGGCGAAGAGCGTGTCGTGGTCTATGACATGCCAGGCACGACTCGCGACAGTATTTACATCCCTTATGAGCGCGATGGCAAGCATTATGTATTGATTGATACCGCAGGCGTGCGCCGCCGTGGACGTATTAATGAAAAAGTTGAAAAATTCTCAGTCATCAAGACCTTGCAAGCCATCGAAGACTCAAACGTCACTGTCATCGTGATTGACGCGCAAGAAGGCATCGTTGATCAAGATTTGCACATGATTGGTTATGCGCTCAATAAAGGACGCGCGCTGGTTGTTGCCATTAATAAATGGGATGGTCTCACCCAAGACCAAAAAGATTTTATTAAGATTGAGATGGATCGCCGCTTTAGCTTTATTCCATTTGTAAAAATACATCTGATTTCAGCCTTGCATGGCACAGGCGTGGGCAACCTATATCCATCGATTCGCCGCGCGTACGACTCATCGATGTTTAACGTCTCAACCAGTCGTCTGACGCAAATTTTGCAAGACGCGGTCACCGCCAATCCGCCACCTGCGGTTGCAGGGCGCCGTATCAAGCTGCGTTACGCGCACATCGGCGGGCACAATCCACCCGTGATTGTGATTCATGGCAACCAGACAGGCTCACTACCAAAGAGCTATCAGCGCTATCTGGAAAACCAGTTCCGAGGGGTATTTAAACTTGAAGGCACGCCGCTAAACGTGGTCTTTAAATTGAATGAAAACCCGTATGCCAATCGCAATGACACGCCTGTAAAGGCAAAAAACCAACAACTGCGTCAACGCAAATGGGTACAAGACAAAAAGGACGGCAAAAAGCCGACCAAAAAGCGCAAGTAAAGCAGTATCTATTCAAATATAAGGCGTGTTTATCACGCCTTATGTCGTTTTATCTCAGCAAAAATACCTGCATCATTAGATTATGTGGTGATACCCGCCACGGTATTTATCATGTACTATAGTATGCAGGCGTTCTAACATGATTAATCAGCATGCGTACACATAAGACCGTATCCACGTTTATTCAGCAAACAATCATCCGTATTATGGTGGTGACATCACTCGTAGTCACCTTGTTTTCTATCGTCTATGGCTGCGTGTATCACTATCAACAAAAACGTATTTATGTTGAAGAATTGGCGGAAATGCTGGCGGTCAGTGCGGCGGCTGAGAATGGCGCTGAGATTGTCGCTCAGCAGGTCAGCCGCTTGTTAGAAGATGACAGCAATATCCAAAGCATTGTTTTTTATTCTACCGATTACCCCGTTACCACCTTTGAAGACAGCGAAAGCATGCCGCGTCGAAACGATTGGTCGACGGCCTTGTTCGCGCACAATGTCAGCTTTAACCGTGCGGTGACGGCAGGCGACTTAAGTACCAATAACGCGCTGGCAGAGACACAAAATGCGCTGTCGGATGAGAGCGAAACCCGTCTTAAGGGCTATATCAATGTCACCTTAGATGTAGAGCAGATGCGCTACAACTGGATACGTTATGACTTGCTGCTGTGGCTTGGCTTGATGGCGATTGGCGTTGCGCTCATTTGGCTGGTAATACGGCAGTTAAATTGGCCAACAAGAAACATCGCGGAGCTGGCAAGTGTCTGTGAGGTGGTCAACGACAACCCTGAACTAAAGCAGCTGCCCGTGATTCAGCAAAACATGGAGTTTGATGACTTGCGGCAGATTCGCCGCGCGTTTATTAACCTGTTTAACCGCTTACAAACGGCAGAAAAAAAGATTGAAGACTTTGCCGATTTGGAAGAAAAGCTGCGTAATAAAGACTTGTCCCTTGATGTGCAGCGGCACAATTTTCAAAGCATGATTACCCACGAGCTAAAAACCTCACTCAACGCCATCTCAGGCGGCCTGCAACTGCTCAATCCGCAGTATCTCAATACCGAGCAAAAAGACATTTTGAATATGGTTCGTAAAGGCAGTCAGCATCTTGACAGTACGCTTGAGCAGATTATTCAGCTCAATAAAATCGAGCGCGGGCAGGTGAGTGTGCGTTTGACGACTTTTAATCCGCTACAGCTGCTTGCTGATATTTTTGCTGAGTTTGAGCCGCAGGCGAAGCAAAAACAGCTTGAGCTGATCAGCAAAGTGCATCATGTGGATTATGCCTTAGAAGGCGATGTCGAAAAAATCAAGCAAGTTTTGGGTACTTTACTTGAGAATGCGCTGAAATTTACCCATGCAGGCGAGATTGTTGTTGAATCAGAATTAAAGCATTTTGACCAGACCATTCGCTGGCAGGTCACGGTTGCCGATACGGGGATAGGTATTGAAGAGAAGTATCTGGACGATATTTTTACGCCCTTTTTTCAGGTAGACCCCACGCACACACGTGAACATGAAGGCGCGGGAGTGGGCTTGCCTGTGATTAAGCAAATCCTGCACTTGCTGGGCGCATCAATTGACGTAAAAAGTCAGCTTGGCGCGGGTAGTAAGTTTAAGGTCGTGATGCCGCTACGCAACACCTATCAGCCAGTGCATATGCAGCAGTGCTTTGCAGGGCTGAGTATTCACTACTACTACGAAAGCACGGACAGTGTGGCTATGGTCGAGGTGCTACAGCGTTTGGGCGCGCAGGTGGACATGATTCAGCAGCAACAGGCGCTGTCGATAACCACGGACGCCGATGTGGTGATGATTGCAGAGGACGTGCTGCCCGACAGAGCCATTCATATTACCCATCATATCCGCGACCAAGAGCGGCATCACCGTCCGCTACTGATTTATTGGTATCCTGAATACAAGTTTCAGACGTTTAACGATATCGAGCATGAGCTAAAGTCAGAAGGCATCGACTATTGCCACGCGTCAACAGAGAGTAGCGAGATGCTCTATACTTTACTACAAAAATGGCTGGGCTGGTTATAGCGCTGCGTTTTTGGCGCTAGAGTTTTGATGCTGTAGATTGCTTAGTAGCGTAGAACGAAAATATGAACTTAAGCGATTGCTAAGCATCATTGCTTTGTAGCTTGGCTTTTAGCCAATAGCCTAAGCGTTGCCACAAGGTACTGAACCAGCCTGTCTTGGTCACTGCCGCACTTGCGACCACAGGCACAGCCGCTACAGCTTGACCGTCCATAACCGCGACCAGTCGCCCGATAGGTTGCCCCAATGCAATAGGCGCCTCGATATGCTCAGGCACTTCAAGTACTGTGGTGATGCGCTCTGCGGCGGCTTTGGTGGTCAAGACCTGCAAGGTATCGTTGGTCACGATAGCGACTTGTTCGGCTGTCCCATAACGGACGGGTATTTCGGTCACCGCTTGCCCTTTGCTGGCTTTTATTTCCGTCACAAAATGCCCAAAGCCCCAATTCAATAAAGCACGTGAGTCATCTGCTCGGCTTTGCGCGCTTTTACTGCCCAAAATCACAGAAATCAGGCGCATCTGCTCGCGTTTGCTGGAGGCCGCCAAGCAATAGCCTGCGGCACTGGTGTGCCCTGTTTTAAGACCATCGACACTGCTATCAGTCAGCAAGAGCGCATTGCGATTGCCTTGGGTGATGCCGTTATAGGTAAAGCTCGGCTCAGCATAGAGCGGGTAGTAGTCGCCGCTGTTTTTTATGATAGCGCGGGCAAGGATGGCCAAGTCACGTGCCGAGGCGACATGTCCTGTCTCTGGCATGCCTGTGGCATTGACAAAATGGCTTTGGGTCATGCCAAGCTTGTTGGCTTCTTCATTCATCAAATCAGCAAACGAGGCTTCATCACCTGCAAGATGCTCGGCCATGGCTTTTGAGGCATCATTGCCTGATTGGATGATGATACCGCGCAGCATATCGATGACGCTCGCTGTCTCATTGACAGGCACATACATACAGGACTGGCTGCTGCTGCCACGGCACCACGCGCGCTCACTCATCAGCACCGCGTCATTCTCACGCAAGGTGTTGTCATTCAGACGTTGCTCAATCAGATAGCTGGTCATCATTTTGGTTAGTGAAGCAGGTGGCAGCGGCGTATTGGCATTTTTTTGTGCCAATATTTCACCAGTGTTGTAATCCATCAGCACATAAGCGCTGGCATCGATATCAGGGGGCGTTATCACTGCTTGTGCTGACAAAGTGCTGCTGACGCCAACCGCCACAAGCAGTGCCCAACGCGGCAGGCACGCAGAACGAAAAGAAGCCATCCAAGCAAGTAAGGTCATAGCGCCGCGCTTATTGTCAAAACAAAAGAGTCATCGATAAAAATCATCACACAGCCAAATTGCCCAGTTTCTACAACAAGTACTGAGCTGTGCTTGACTATCAGCTTAGCCCAGCGTTACACAAAATACAAATGAATCGGCACAAGAAAACGCCCACAGCCTGATAGGGCAATGGGCGCAAACAAAAAGATAAGAGTGGGGTCTGTCATTATACGTTGGTGTTAATAAATCAAAGACGCACAAACCGAAATGGCTAAGAAAAACACACCGCTTAATACAATATAAAAATCATGAGAGCAAATAACATATCAGTCCATTAAGCGCGTGTGATGGGTCTGATAGGGAAGTCGTACCGATCAAACCTCTGCGTTCGCCAAGTCAACACACAAGGCTTTGTTGTCTTGCTTAGAAAAACTCATCGTCCAGCTGCGAATGCTTTGCAAAATCTGACGATAGTCTTGCTGCGTTGACAAATACTGAATGGCGGCTTTGGGGTCTTCAAGCGTCGGCATCAGCTCGTGCAGTTGGGTGTTATAAGATTTATAAAAGCGCTGCTTTTGATTGCCGCTTAACATAGACGGACAAATTTCAGACAACACTTGCATCACTGCAATTTCGTGCTTGGTAATGTTCATCCCTGACATGTCTAGTGGGATGGTCGTGGCGTTGTTGCTGGCAGCATTAGAGGTTTGCGACAGCATCGCCAGCGCAGAAACTGCGCCTGCCACACCGACTTTGGCTAAGGCTTTTTTGGTAACAGAAACAACAGATAATATCGATTGATTGGTCATTCGGTATCACACTCGCTTTACATGATTTAATACGGTTATGGTAATGGGAATGAAATTAAATGTCACACAAAATATCGGCCTCTGTGTAGAGGTCTTGTGATTGAATTTTGCACGCCAGCAACATAAAGCGCATAAATGTACTAAGGTTACGCGCACCTCATACGAAGCTGGCAGCTTGTGCAGGATTTGTATCTGTGTGTCGGCAGTTGCGCCATCGCGGCGCTTGGTTTAAGGTATGGGCGTATTGGTCTATAATCAAAACCAAAATGATGACAGCCAACACAGATAACCTCTGTATCCATACCCGTTTTATAGTGATGATTGCGCGATGATGAGATTTTTAATCAGTAATGATGATGGGGTGCAAGCGCCTGGACTGCTGGCGCTGTATGAGGCGCTCTCCCGCTTGGGCGAGGTGGTGGTGGTCGCTCCCGATACCGAGCAAAGTGGTAGTGCCAGTGCGCTGCACATCTCAGCGCCGTTATACACGCACCGCTTGGCATCAGGATTTGTCGCGGTCAATGGTACCCCCGCCGACTGTGTGTATTTGGCATTGCATGAACTGTATAAAGACACGACGTTTGATTGCGTGATAACGGGCATCAACTCTGGCGCTAATATGGGTCAAGATGTCATGTATTCAGGCACCTTTGGTGCGGCGCTGACCGCGCAGCTGTTTGGCGTGCCTGCCATCGCCACCTCGTTGGTCGGTACGGCGATTGATAGTACGGGTCAAGACCCAAATGGCAACTACGCGCTCGCTGCCGAGAACATCGCCCGCTTGGTCAGCAATCAAGAACTGTTGGCGACGCTCAAAGGATTGCCGTATCATGTGCTCAATATCAATGTGCCCAATGTGGCGACACAAGCGCAGATACAAGGCGTTCGTATGACGCGCCTTGGTCATCGTGAGATTTTGCGTCCTGTACACACCATCACCGACCCTCGTGGCCGTGATGCTTATTGGTTGTCTCTACGCAAATCAACGGCAGACGCTCCGCAAGCGATGGCGGACGCTGATGCGGATACAGCGATAATGAGCGACTATGACGCCGTTGCGGCAGGTTACATCAGCCTCTCTACCGTCAGATTGCACCACACCTCAACCGAAGCCACCCGCGCTTTTGCCGCATTGAGCCTATAGCGGGTCACATAAGCGCGTTGCAGGCGTGTGTGGCATAATAATTGCCGACCCGCCCGCTTTGATATTTGTTAATTGCATTAAAGATAGGAATGCTAGTATGAATCGACTCAACTCTGCTGCCAAAATTGCTGCTGTCAGTGCCACTTGTGCGGCGCTACTTGCGCTGGCAGGCTGTGCCACCAAACCGACGTACCAGACTCAGAACATGTCAGGCCCGACCATCATTACCAATGCGCAAGGGGTGCCAAATTACTATCAGGTCAAGCGCGGCGATACCGTAAGCCAAATCGCGTCACGCTACAATCTTAGCTACCGTCAAATCGGCGCATTGAACAATCTAGACAGCAAATACACCATCTATAGCGGGCAGATGCTCAAGCTGTGGCAAGGCAACGACCGTGGTGCGCAGCAAGCACAAAACACACCGCGCTATACGCCAGCACCTGCGACCAGCACGCCACCTGCCAGCAGTACCCCTGACTATAATGCGCCCAGCAACACCGCGACAGGCTACGACTATCCCTCGCGCAATCAAGTCATTCGTAACTTTGATGCCCAAAGCAACAACTTGGGCATGTGGTTTGCAGGACAAAGTGGCGACCCTGTATATGCCAGCCAGTCAGGTACAGTTATGTATGCAGGCAATGGTCTACAAGAGTATGGCAACCTTATCATGATTCGCCACAGCAATGACTACATCACCGCCTACGCGCACAACAGCGAATTGTTGGTTAAAGAAGGGGATGCGGTGCAACGCGGGCAACGTATCGCCAGCATGGGCAGCACAGGACAGACCAATCAAGTCGCCCTTGAGTTCCAAGTGCGCCTGGGTGGCAGCCCCATTGACCCACGTACCGTACTTGGGCGCTAATCGCACCAAGCATGTGATGGGCGGCTAAACTTCCTCATGCACAAGCCCGAGGTATCCGCAAAAAGGACAGACCAACAGGTCGCGTCCTTTTTGTTTTTTGTGCTCAATTTTTTATAATTAAAACGGGCGCATCGCGCGCACGCGAGATGACGTGTCAGGGCAGTTGATGGATACAGGCTTACGGATAGAGACAGGTTTGCTATACTATAGTGCTGATGCGCCACTGACGATGGCAGTCAGGGTCACGTACGATAAGATAATAAGGATACCGTGGTAGTCACGGTTTTGGTTGATTGATATGCGTATTCGTAAACTGTTTAAATTTGAAAATGCCCACATCGTGCGTAACTGTAGCTCAGATCGCTGCAAGCGCTCTATTCACGGGCACAGCTACCAGATTGAGCTGATTTTAGAAGCCCAGCGTCTTGACCATGGTCAGATGGTGTATGATTTTGGTCTGCTTAAATCGTCGATTAAAGACATGATTGACAGCTTTGATCATGCCATCTGTTTTTGGCAAGATGACGACCCAGAATATATTGACGCGTGCAAAAAATTCAGCGCCCGCTGGATTGCGCTGCCAGTATCGCCCTCTGCCGAGCAGTTTTCACGTGTGATTTTTTTCTGGGCGGAGCAAATATTGGCGCAAACACAGATGCAAAATGGCGAAGCCGATGTCAGCGTGTACTCCGTGATTGCGCATGAAACGGCCACAGGCTACGCGCAGTGTTTTTCTGAAGATGTACACAATGCACAAATGGGCGCGTTGGCTTTATCAGACTTTGAGTTTAGCCCGCAAGTGCGTGCAGAATGGCACGACTCTGAAATGTATGACAAGCTGACCCGCGGCGAGCGCTTTATCAACCCTGAGGTAACCTTGCAGGTGACCCCTAATGCTTAAAGCAATCCGTCACACCGAAGATGAAGCGGGCACTGTCTCTTGGCAATACGTTTTGCACTCAGAAGCCGACACCGCCTTGCTTGCGCAGCAGTTGGCGGCGTTGCCGCTGACAGGCAGTGTCTGGCTATCGGGCGATTTGGGGGCAGGCAAGACCACCTTGACCCGCTATTGGTTACGGGCGCTTGGGCATACTGGCGCGGTCAAAAGCCCCACGTATACGTTGGTTGAGCCGTATGACATAACGCATGCTGGTCAGCGCCGCGCGGTCTATCATGCCGACTTATACCGCTTACAAGACCCAGAGGAGCTGTCATTTATTGGCTTTGATGATTATCTTGATGAGGCTGGGGCATTGATATTGATTGAATGGGCGAGCCGTGCCGAGGGTTATCTGCCGCCGCCTATACTCACCGTTCGTATGGTGCAACAGGACGACGGCAGCCGCAGTGTGACTTTAGTGCTCTCTAAAGAGGCGGTAGCAGAGGGTATGCGCTTGTCTTAACATTGTGCCGTTTTTGATTTGTCTTATCGCTGTTCTTTTATCATTATTTTTTTATAGCCGTTACCGAGCCTTATGTCATGACTGATGAGTCCGCCACCACCCGCATCAAAAAACTCTCGCCGCTACTGATCAATCAGCTGGCAGCGGGCGAGGTGGTCACGCGACCTGCTGCCGTGGTCAAAGAGCTGCTAGAAAATGCGATTGATGCCGAAGCGACAGATATCAACATCCATATTACCCAAGGTGGTATGGGTATGATTCAAATCAGTGACAATGGTCATGGCATCCATCCTGATGATATGGTGATGGCGATTACTCGGCATGCGACCAGTAAGGTGGCAGACATTGGTACGCTTCAAGGCATTCGTACGTTGGGCTTTCGGGGTGAGGCGTTGGCGGCGATTGCTGCGGTGTCACGCTTACAGCTGATCAGTAGTCATACCGATGATGGGGTGGGTCGACAGATACAAGTGGCGGGTGTGTTGGCAGATACGCCAGCGCTGACGCCTGTGGTACACGAGCGCGGTACGACCGTCACCATCAAAGACTTGTATTTTAATGTGCCTGCACGGCGCGGCAATCTAAAATCAGTGGCTACTGAATTTGCCCATATCGAAGCCATGGTGCGTGAGGTTGCGCTTGCGCGTGCAGACATCCGCATTCAGCTGACTCACGACCACAAAAAACGTCTGTCACTGGCAGCGCAACAAGATAGCGCGAGTGATACGAATCATCCGCCGCTATCGCGCCTTGAGCAAGCGCTTGGTCTGTCATTGAGTGCCAGCGCCCTGCCTTTGCATGTGGATTTGTCCAGCCTGTTGGTTGCAGCTGCGCCCACATCTACCCAAGGGCAGGTGGGGGATGCGAGCGCCCGTATCGACGGTTGGCTGTTTTTGGATGCTGACAGCAATATGCCTGCACCAAAGCTGATTTATATCAATGGTCGTTTGGTCAAAGAGCCGATTATCAGCAATCAGTTGCGCCAGTTGACACCGCAAGCGACAGGCTACGCGCTGTATTTTCAGTTGCCCGTACATTGGCTAAACCTGAACGTGCATCCGAGCAAACAACGTATCAAAATAGGCTCTATCAGCAATATTTTGGCGCATTTAAGCCATGCAGTTCGCAGTGCCTTGCCCATAGCGACCGTATCGACGTCAACATCTGGGCAGCCAAAATCGGCACAATTGCACAATATGGATATTACAGATAATATAGATAAGAAAGCATGCGCTGCCAACGCATCGACTGACCATGCAGTGCGCACGCCGATGTATCTGCAGTCGCACAGCAATGTGCAAGCGCCGAAAGCCGCGTATCAAACGGGCACGCAGACGGATAAGGCAGGCGCATATCTTGATAAGACCACACCAACCGCGCAAACGACTGTACAGCAAAACCTACCAACGCGCGCATCCACTTATCTAAATCAGCATCACGGCGCAGTGCCTCCCATTCGTTGTCTTAGCGTCATTGATGCGTTGCCTGAGATGCCAGCATCTGCTGAGTGCGACACACCGTTATTGCTATTGGTGTCAAAGGATGAATGCTGTTTGCTATCGCTTGATGTCTGGCAGTCTATGAGTGACGTATCGACCGATATTGAAGCGCTGGGCGACGGCGGTAATGCCCATACGGCGCATAATGCATGGCAGGTCGATACCATAGAGCAGCAGATACAAGCTGCCATTGCCCAGCTGCCCGCGCAAGAGGCAGCCTACGCGACATTGTGGCAGCACATTAAGGCGCACAGTAACGCTGTACTCAGTCTCGCTGAGCTGGCAGGCGTGATGCTGCAGCAAACAGCGGCGTGTGATGCGGCGCAATAGCGCTGCGTCAGCGAAATGGCAAATCCATGACTCAAAAGCGTGCCCTTCGGCGCGTTTATTTTCATCTTATAATAGACAAGGCAGACCTATGCACCCAGCCGATACCTTATCTGACAACAGTGTGGTGTGTTTGATGGCACCGACCGCCAGCGGCAAGACAGCACTGGCCTACGAGCTGTATGATACAGGGCGCTTTGAGCTGATATCGGTAGATTCTGCCTTAATCTATCGCGATATGAATATCGGTACTGCCAAGCCAACGACCGCTGAGCTACAGCGCTACCCACATCACTTGGTAGACATTATTGACCCCACCGAGACCTATAGCGTCGCGCAGTTCGTCAGCGATGTTCGAGCTTTGATTGACCAAGCGCATGCTGCTCAAAAAATTCCGCTACTGGTCGGCGGTACGATGATGTATTACATGGCGCTGCTCGATGGGCTGTCCGCCGTGCCTGACAGTGATGCTGAGGTACGCGCGCGCGTTGATGCGTGGCGACAGGCTGAAGGCATCGGCGCACTGTACGCTTATCTAGAGCGCGTTGACCCTACGACGCATCAGCGTCTTAACGACAGCGATACCCAGCGCATCACCCGCGCTGTCGAAGTGCATTTACAGACACAAGTGCCGCTGAGCGAATGGCAGCGCACGCCCAAGCAGCGCATAGCAGACAATCCTGAGCAGGTATGGCACAACATTGCGGTCATGCCTGATAGAGCATGGCTGCATCAGCGTATTGCACAGCGATTGGACATCATGTGGCAAGAAGGCTTGGTTGATGAGGTGCTTACGTTATTGAACAATTATTCATTGACCCCGAATATGGCGGCCATGCGCTGCGTTGGCTATCGACAGGTGCTTGAGTATTTGGTCGCTATCAGACACCCTATATTTGATGCTGCGCACTTGGATAAAGCGCAGTTTTATGAGGCGTTTTTGCAAACAGATGAGGCAAATATCATTACAGATAAAGAGTCGACTTTGTTCCAAAAAAACAGCGAAAGCGTTGATACGCTAAGCACTGAGGCGCAGGCGCTTGCTTGTTATCAGATGCAAAATAAGGCATTATATGCCACAAGACAGCTTGCAAAGCGGCAATACACTTGGCTGCGTAAAATCGGTCAACTGCCAAGTGGCGGGCAAGAAGGTTTTGTGCACAGTAACACTGCTGTTATGACAGTCACCCAAATGTCCGAAGCTGCTGATTATTTGCGTCGCCGATAACGGCATAGGCGCTGCAAACAAGGTCATCATATCGATACTATCGGGTAAACAATCACTGACAAGAAGTTGCAAATTGTCATGATAGCCGCTGTTATAATACAAAGATGCGACCGTTGACACGAATTATCTGATGTTTATTACCATAATGTTGTTATTATGGTGTGGAAAGTACGCGAACTGACGGTATTATCTGTCGATAATAATGATCACAAAGTACAATAAAGTAATAAGACAGGGCGCTTATTTAGACATAATATCGACATTCTATGTCCGCCTGTCATCATAACTGCACATACTTTTATAATATAAATATATACTTAGGAGAGAATTCATGTCAAAAGGACAAACCTTACAAGATCCGTTTTTGAACTCGCTACGTAAAGACCGCATTCCTGTTTCTATTTTTTTGGTGAATGGCATCAAGCTGCAAGGGCAGATTGAGTCGTTTGACCAGTACGTGGTACTCCTCAAAAACACGGTCAGCCAAATGGTATACAAGCATGCCATCTCAACGGTCGTACCTGCACGCAACCCACGCGGCAGCACAGGCTCAATGACGGGCGGCATGCAGTCACAAGGCAGCGCTGGCGGCTATCAAGGCGGCGGTATGGGTGGCGGCTTTGAACGTGGTGGCAACATGGGTGGCGGCTTTGATGACCGCAACTTTATGTCAAATCGTGGCGGTTTTAACCGTGGCGGCTTTGGTCAAAACCAAGAGCGCGGCTTTGAGCGCGGCGGCTTTGGTCAAAATCAAGAGCGCGGTTTTGAGCGTGGCGGCTTTGGTCAAGAGCGCGGTTTTGACAATTCAGACGCGACCGATTTTGACAACAATGCCCCTGATAGCGACAACAACGACAACTGATTGTACGGCTGTTGACCTCGTATTTATTGATACCGTAACAGACAATCAGACCTGCTATTTAGCGGGTCTTTTTTGTATGCGTCAGTCTGTGCTGATGGGGCAGAACATTTACGGTTACCCTCAGTTTTCTGATGCTGCTGTCAGATGGCGTGCTTGATATCTTATGTGTACGCCATTATCAATATGCGAGGGAATATAGTAATATAACCAAAGACACCTTCTACCTATTTATAGATCAGGTTTTATCATGAAGCAATCCGAGCAAACGCTCAGTCACGAGCAGTTTATCCGTACCGCCATCGACGCCATCAATACCGAAAAAGCAGCACTCACGCTATTGACCGAGCAAATAGACGCGCGTTTTGCCGCTGCCTGCGATGCCATATTGGCTTGTGCAGGACGGGTTGTGGTGACAGGTATGGGCAAGTCAGGACTGGTCGGACGCAAGATTGCCGCGACGTTTGCCTCAACGGGCACGCCATCGTTCTTTATGCATCCTGGAGAGGCGGGTCATGGTGACCTTGGCATGCTCGTACCGGGCGATGTGCTGCTTGCCATCTCCAATTCAGGCGAGTCTGATGAGATTAAGATGCTGCTGCCTGTGATTAAGCGCTTGGGCATTCCATTAATCAGCATCAGCCGCGATCAGCGCGGTATGCTACCAACGGCGGCAGACATTGCGTTGACGCTGGGACATTCAGAAGAAGCGTGCCCGCTCAAGCTTGCGCCGACCTCAAGCACCACCGCCACCTTAGCATTGGGTGATGCCTTAGCCGTAGCGTTGGTGCATGCGCGCAACTTTACCTCAGAGGACTTTGCGCTCTCGCACCCTGCTGGGGCACTCGGTCGTCAGCTGTTGACACGCGTGGAGGACTTGATGCACTCGCGCCAAGAGCAGCTGCCGCGGGTACGTGAGGATGCGCCGTTGCACGATGCGCTGTTTGTGATGTCAAATGGCAGGCTGGGGATGACGGTGGTCGAAGACGACTCAGACCGTGTGGTCGGTATCTTTACCGATGGAGATTTGCGCCGCGTATTAGAAAAGGGTATTGATTTAAAAACCCCGATGCGCGATGTGATGAGCCGTCAGCCACGCCATGTGAATAAGACCATGCGCGCATCCGATGCGCTCAGCCTTATGAATGCCAACAGCATCAGTCAGCTGTTGGTGATGGACGATGATGGGCATTTGCAAGCGGTGATTACGCTGCACGACTTGTTACAAGCTGGTGTAAAATAAGTGCAAGCAAAACGATTGGCAGTGTGATAATGGGCGGGGTAACAGGCAGCACCGCGACCTGACTCATGACAATGCCTATATTCATGCCCACACGAATGACAACAACCACGACAACGATAATAAGAGGTACGCCATGCAAGATTTGATTAAAAAAGCAGGACAGGTCAAGCTGCTCGTGATGGATGTCGACGGCATCTTGTCTGACGGCAAAATCATCTATGATGCAAACGGCGTTGAGACCAAAGCCTTTTCGGTACAAGATGGCGTGGGCGTTAAGTCGCTGGCACGTTACGGCATCAAGACCGCCATCATCACAGGACGCAAGAGCGCCATGGTCGAAAAACGCGCCCAAGAGCTAAGCGTGGACTATGTGGTACAAGGTCGTGATGATAAACTGGTCGCCTTAACTGAACTGCTTGCCAAGCTAGATATCGCGCTTGCTGAATGCGCCTATATGGGTGATGATTTGCCAGACATTAAGGCCATGCAAAGTGTTGGTTTTGCGCCAACCGTACCGAACGCGCATCCTGAGGTCATCAATCGCAGTCACATGGTGACCACGCGCGCAGGTGGCTGCGGCGCGGTGCGTGAGATTTGTGATTTGATACTCAAAGGTCATGGACACTATCAGGACTTTATTGCTCAATATACCTTAGATACGACTGAGGACACGCCGTCGTGAATACCCGCATTTTAATTGTTATCGCCTTAATCATCGCTGGTATCGCCGTTTGGTTTTTTAATCAGCAAGGGGAGGTCTCACCCCCTGTAAAAATCCAAACCTCCGAAGTGGATTACGAAGCGGCGGACATCAAAGCGGTACAGACCAATGAGGAAGGGGAGCTTGAGTACGAGCTAAACGCCGATGCGCTCAAGCACAACCCTGAGACCAATCAAGACGAGATGTCAGGCATCACCATGAATTGGGAGCCGTCAGAGACGCAGCGCTACCGCATCGAAGCAGGACGCGCGGCGATTAATCAGCAAACTGGTGACCTACAGCTGACAGGTGGTTTTACTTTAGTGAGTGAGAGTGATAGCGAAAACCCTATTAAAGTGACAGGGGAGCGTTTGACAGGCAACACCAAATCCAAAAAAGTCATTAGCGACCGTCCTGTCAAGGTCGAGCAAGGTATGAACCGTTTTGAAGCAGCAGCAATGCAGGCAGATTTGGCAACGGGTGATTATGAGTTTGGGCAAGTGGCCGTCAGCTTTGACCCCTCAGCGCGCAAAGATGAGGCGCTGTTTTAATAAGCTGGTCTATTTTTATTATGATGCGAGTATTTGTTTATGAAAGATGATTTGTCTGTATCCTCCCGTTCGCTAGCACGTTATTTGCGTACAGCCTCTACCGTTATGCTGTTGGCGTTACCACTTTATAGCCATGCCTTGCCGTCTGATGGCAATCAGCCCATCAAACTGTTGGCGGACAAGGCCACCTATAGTGAGCGCACAGGGGTCACCAGCTACTCGGGCAATGTCATCATTACCCAAGGCACGCTAAAGATGACCGCAGATAACATCACGATGAACCTATCGCCCAATCGCAGTATCAACTCTGCCGTTGCTACGGGTCGACCTGCCACCATGCAGCAGGTAATTACCCAAGAAAAAGGGCTGGCGAAAGGGCAAGCCAATAAAATCGAATACAATGCAGTCACAGGCATCATCACCTTAACAGGCAATGCCAAACTGACGCAAAATGGGGCAAGCTTTGCAGGTAATGTGATTCGTTATAGCCTAAAAGCGGGCGATGTGGAAGCAACCGCAGGCAACAGTCAGCGCGTTGAGCTGTTGTTCCCACCAAGTGGCAATGCCAATCAGCAAGGCGTTCGTTAATCGCAAGCGCCGCCGACCACCATAGGCAGGCGTGATGCGCGGCCTACGCTGCCCACGGCAAGTAAAACATTGATGTACAACATACGAGATGAGATAAGAGTGCTATGAATCCAGTAACCCCGAACCCTGATACACAGCTGGTGATGCAGCACCTTGGCAAGCGCTATGGCAAACGCTGGGTGGTCAAAGACGTCTCGTTTTCTGTCGCACAAGGGCAAGTGGTCGGTCTGCTGGGTCCCAATGGCGCAGGCAAAACCACCAGTTTTTATATGGTGGTCGGCTTGGTGAATATGGACAAAGGACGGGTCAGCCTCGGCGACATGGACCTATCCAAATACGCCATGCACGAACGCGCGCGCGCAGGTATCGGCTACTTGCCGCAGGAGGCCTCTATCTTTCGCAAGCTGTCTATCGAAGACAATATCTTGGCGATTTTGGAGACGCGCAGCGAGCTGAGTCGTGCCGAGCAGCGCGCTGAGCTAGAAAAGCTGATTGGCGAGTTTCATCTGGAGCATGTCCGTCATTCGCTGGGTATGAGCGTCTCTGGCGGTGAGCGCCGTCGCTGTGAGATTGCGCGCGCATTGGCGGCGAATCCTAAATTCATTTTGCTCGATGAGCCGTTTGCAGGTGTGGATCCCATCTCCGTAGGTGACATCAAAGAGGTTATTTTAACCTTAAAAAATCGCGGCATTGGCGTATTGATTACCGATCACAATGTACGCGAAACACTTGCCATTTGCGAAAAAGCCTACATCGTGTCTGAGGGTGCGATTATCGCCGATGGCTCACCGCAGGACATTCTAGAAAACGAGCTGGTCAAAAACGTTTATCTGGGTAAAGATTTTCAGGTTTAATAAAGCATTATCGCTCGGCTAATTTAGCCACTTATCACATCAGTATATTGTATATGGCAAAGATGGGTCATGACTGTAGACGACAGTATATGACGTGTCTTTGCTTTTTTGCGTTGTCTTGGCATCGGTCATCTGCGACACTGATACTATTTTCTTTATGCGCTATTCACAGGTCATTTATCTATGGCAAAAAGTAAAAGCAGCTACGTCTGTCAAAACTGCGGCGCGCACTTTGGTAAATGGTCTGGGCAATGCTCAGACTGTGGCGAATGGAACAGCCTGACCGAAGCGCCCAATGTCAGTATGCCGCATCATAACAAAACCAACAAATCAGCCAGTCCGCGCAGTCCTGCACCAAGTAAAGGCGGCGCGTCCAACTATTCAGGCGCGCAAAGTGCCGTCATGCCACTCAATGCAGTGAGCGTTACCTTGGATGCGCGTTTGCCCACAGGTATTGGCGAGTTCGATCGGGTATTGGGTGGCGGACTGGTGGCAGGCTCGGTGGTACTTATCGGTGGTGACCCAGGTATCGGTAAATCGACCATTTTGCTACAAACTGCTACCAATATGGCGCGTGCCGATTCACTGGCAGGCAGCGCCTTATATGTCACAGGCGAAGAGTCGTTATCACAGGTCGCCATGCGTGCCCAGCGCTTAGACTTACCGACTGACCGCTTACGCGTGCTTGCTGAGACCAATGTCGAGACCATCTGCGCGGCACTCACCCAAGAGCAGCCTGCCATCGCTATCATCGACTCTATCCAGACCATCTACACCGATGCCATCAACTCAGCACCAGGCGGCGTCAGTCAAATCCGTGAGTCGGCTGCTATTTTGACCCGTTATGCCAAGCAAACAGGGACAGCGCTGTTTTTGGTGGGACACGTGACCAAAGAGGGCACATTGGCAGGACCACGGGTACTTGAGCACATGGTAGATACGGTCTTATATTTTGAAGGACAGTCCGATTCACGTTTTCGTATGATACGCGCGGTCAAAAACCGTTTTGGCGCGGTCAATGAGCTGGGCATCTTTGGCATGACTGATTTGGGACTCAAAGAAGTCGCCAACCCATCAGCAATATTTTTGAGTCGCTATGACAAGCCTGTGGCAGGTTCAATCGTCATGGTCAGCCGCGAGGGCACGCGTCCGCTATTGGTCGAGGTGCAAGCGCTGGTCGACGACTCACAAGGGCAGCCACGGCGTATGGCGCTGGGTTTGGATTTTCAGCGCTTATCGATGCTGCTTGCGGTCATGCATCGGCACGGTGGTATCCATACCAGTGGGCAAGATGTCTATGTCAACGTCGTGGGCGGGGTCAAAGTCATGGAGACAGGCTCAGACTTGGCGGTGTTGCTCGCTTGTGCGTCCAGTATTAAAGAAAAGCCCTTGCCCTCATCATTGGCGGTATTTGGCGAAGTGGGGCTATCGGGGGAGATTCGCCCTGTGCCGAATGGACAAGAGCGTCTCAAAGAGGCAATGAAACATGGCTTTACACATGCCATCATTCCCAAAGCCAATGCGCCTGCAGCCAATAGCAAGGCATTCAAGGGCATTAATGTGATTGCGGTCGAGCGTTTGGACGACGCCATTCACCGCGCGTTTGAATTGTAAAGACAGGCTTGATGGTTATTATGATGTTATGCACGGCTAAAGCTTTTGATGGCACTGTTGCCACAATAGCCTGAACATAAACAACAGACATAAAAAAGCCTGCAATTGAAGCAGGCTTTTTTATACATGACAGGGTGAACGCTATAATTATGGTCCAGAGACACGCTCAATAGAGACGTTGCCGACACCTTTACTGGTAATGCCCAGTTGCTTGGCAGCGCCATAAGATAGGTCAAGGACTCGGTTGCCATGGAAGGGACCACGGTCATTGACTTTAACAACCACGCTCTTACCATTGCTCTTATTGGTCACTTTTACATAACAGTTCAGTGGCAATGAGCGGTGCGCCGCAGTCAAGGCATTCATATCAAAGATATCGCCACTGGCAGTTTTGCGGCCGTGGAATTTGCGACCATACCAAGAGGCAAGACCTGTTTGCTTAAATTTGCTGACGCTGTTTGAGGCAACGGCAGTTAAGCGCTCAAGCACATCTTCATCATTGGTCGCTGTGCTGGTGTCTTGTGCCAACAGTGAGCTGTTAAGTGCCAATGAAGTGGGCTGGCGGGCTGATTTTACGAGGCTTGAAGCGCCATCGTGCTGACGAGTAAGTTCGCTAAGAACGCGATCAATATGTGCAGAATTGTCTTGAGATAAGCTCGAGATGGATTTTGTTTCGACTGCTTGAGCATTTGAGATCATCGCAGTGCTTGTGAACAAACAGACTGACATTGCCAGTAAACCAGACAAACGCTTATTCATAAATACCTCTATTATAGATGCTTTATTACCACAGCCACTGATATCAATACTTAGTGACTTGTCGGGGGCGCTATACATTATGTTTTTGGCCAGACCGACACCGTGCAATACAGCATGGGTAAATGAGTGTTTCGTCATAGGTATGTAGTAGGCAGACCACATACGTATGAGGATATGCTTAATAACATCGCATATTGTCACTTTGAGTAATCACCGCGTACAACAACGACAGTGGGCTCAGGTGTGCTTTGTTAAAATCCGTTAATTAAGTAGTGCCTTTGCAACTCTGAAAATCACTATACGGATACGCTGCGACTTAAATATAAGCGTGTGCTAACTTTGTTAGGTGCTGTGTATTGGTTGTGTATCTAAATCACAGTAAAAAGAGAGTACCGCAAATTTTTGTAAAAAACAAGGATTAATACCAACGCGTATATTTGCGCTAAAAATAATAGGTACGTTGCATACACCTACACTACATAAGAATAATAGTAATAAAATCAATAGGTTAAAAATAGGTGGAGAGGGGCGATTATTCTTGATAATTGGGGTGGGTATGGATGGACATTAATAAGCCAAACCCTGCCATCAAGGTCACGACCGCCGTACCGCCATAACTGATAAAAGGCAGGGGCACACCTACGACAGGCAAAATGCCACTGACCATGCCCATATTTA
The DNA here is from genome assembly GCF_904846035.1 of Psychrobacter aestuarii. Classification (GTDB taxonomy): domain Bacteria; phylum Pseudomonadota; class Gammaproteobacteria; order Pseudomonadales; family Moraxellaceae; genus Psychrobacter; species Psychrobacter aestuarii. The sequence continues at coordinate 441,375 of NZ_CAJGYT010000001.1, read as the reverse complement.
CAAACACATAAATGAAAAAAGACATGGCAATCGCGCCTGCCAGCAATCGGCAATAGCTGTCAGGATGCTGCGCGGCGATATACAATGCCCGCGCCAACAGTCCTGCATAGAGCAGCAGTAACGTCAGCACGCCTAACAACCCAAACTCTTCTGAAAAAGCCGCAATCACAAAGTCGGTATGACTTTCAGGTAAAAATGCCAAATGCGACTGGGTACCGTCCAAATAGCCCTTGCCAAAAACGCCACCCGCGCCAATCGCCGTTTTGGACTGAATGATGTTCCAGCCTGCGCCTTGCACATCGGCATCAGGATTTAGTAACGTCAAAACGCGCTGATGCTGATACTCGTGTAATAAAAAATACCACGCAAACGTGGCCAGTGGTATCGACAGCAATAACGCGCCCGCTATCAGCGACCACGACAGTCCTGCTAAGAACAGCACAAACATCCCACTTGCTGCCACAAGGAGCGCCGTGCCCAAATCGGGCTGCTTAGCGATTAATGCGGCTGGCAGCACAATCAGCATAAGACTGCCGATAATGGCCGCCCAAGACAAAGGCTGTGGACGCTTGGACAGCCACCACGCACACATCATGGGCATACCCAGCTTCATAAACTCCGATGGCTGTACGCTGCCAAACCCTGGCAGACGAATCCAGCGCTGTGCGCCCATCCGTACCTCGCCGATGACGGCAACGGCGACCAGTAGCACCAGTCCCATCACATAAAACAGCGGCGTTAATGCGCGATAAACACTGGGCGGTATCCACGCCATCATCAGCATCACTATAAAGGCAATGCCGTAACTGACCATTTGGCGCAGTACCAGCGCGCTGTTTTGCGCAGAAGCGCTATACAGCACCGTCAGTCCCAGCACACACAGTGCCAACAAAAGCAGAATCAACCACGGGTCAAGGTGCCAGCGCTGCCAAGGCGTTTGCTGCGGTAACAGTGCATTATCAGGAATAAAAAAGTCGCGGTAGCGCATAAACAAACAGTCCGATAAGCCTTATGTGAATAAAGCGGCAGTAACGCCAAAGCATGTATAACAAGGCATTATCGTATTATTGAATCAAAAGAGAGAGCCACAGACAAAAAGCAGCAACAGAGGCGTAATAACCTGTCTTTATTATCAACAATGTTCAGTAAAAATGTTAATAACGCCATTTGTCCTACGTGGTCGGTGCCAATAGTTTAGCCCGCCCATATAAAATTTGATAGTATCGCAGCAGTGTTTTTATTGGTCGTTTTTCTCATGACATCAAAGGTTATTCTCGCGCGCCATCGCGCCGCACAGCTCTCCACGCTTTCATTGGGTCTTGTCATCACTGGCATCAGTGCACAAGCTGCCATCTTGCAAAACAGCAGCGAGCGCCGTATTCAAATCCGCCGTGACACCCCTTATATCCAGCCTGCACCTGCGTCCGCATCGACCGACCGCATGCAATCGCTGATTGAAGAAAAGCAGCGCAGCTTTCCTTATGACTCACAGCTGTCTATCGAGGAGAACACGCGCGTCAATCCTGCCAGTCGCTATAAGACCACCTATGCCACGGGCAGTGCGCATGAGCAAACCGAGTCAGCGCCGAGCTTTCAATCATGGCTAAATAGCAGCAGCTACCGCGCGCAGCAAGTGGCGAAATATCAGCAATATCTGAACGCGCGTGTGGGCGCAAACAATGTGCCGCCACTTGAGCAGCTGTTGACCACCGCACGCAGCTGGGAGAAGTGCGGCTTTGAGCCGTATCAGCTGCCACCTGAATACCTGTGGGCGAACGTCGTACCCACCTTGCGTCTATACAGCACGCTAAAACAACAAGGCATCTTGCCAGCCTCAACCGAGATACGCTCCGTCTACCGCAGCCCTGAGCTGAACGCCTGTGCAGGGGGCGCGGACAGCAGCAAGCACATGAGTGCAGGCGCGATTGATATTTGGGTACCAGAGTATGAGCACAACCGCTGGCAGCTCGGTCGGGTACAAGATGGCTTGTGTGAGTTTTGGCAATACCAAGGCTCAGGGCACAATTTTGGTTTGGGGCTGTATTCGACAGGCGCGATTCATTTGGACACCCAAGGCTATCGCAAGTGGGGCTTTAACTTTGCGGTCAATAACAATACTTGTCGCTACTGATAGCGATAACCGTATTTATCAAAATTAACTCTATTCATTGATAGAAGCAATAAAGCTATTTTTTTTAAAAATGGCAGAATAATTTTGCCTGAGTTTTGCGACAGTTATCTGCATATATGACCGTAAAGCAAAAAATGCCTGATATTTATACATGCCATTTGTATTGTTAAATCTGATTGAGTATATTCATTGTCAATATAAGTCAAAGGCAACGATAGGTAGCATATTCTGTGGTCATGATAAAGGGTTTTCGCGCCATAACCTTGTCCAGCATACCGTCCATTACCGCTATTGGTGTCAGTATAGGGGCATTGCTGCTGACGGCTTGTAGCTCACCTGAGGGTATGGACAGTGCAAAAGAGCGTCTGGAGCGGCAAAAAAACGCCGAGGCGGTCAAAGAAAATGTCGAAAATTATCATGCCCAGCTGGCCGCCGAGCGTAGCAATGTCTGCCCCAAGCTCATCCAGCGCGAAGTCGATAGCGATGTCATTGAGCGCTCGCAAGAGGTGATGAGCGGCGACTACTGCGATTACTTTTTGTATCCCAATGCGGGTCAGTCCATCAGCGTCACAACGGACAACAGCGATTTAAAAATTTTGCTGGTCGTACCAACCATGCATGACTTTGCCAATGGTGATTATAAAGTCAAATCCTACGACAAACACGTGATTCGCCTGTCTTATAATGGCTTTACCTACCGTCCCGAAAACCTCACCTATGATGTTGACATTACCGTCAAAGATTAAGTCGTCCTCACATACCGCACACATGACACACCAAAAAAAAGCAGCCCGAAGGCCGCTTGTGACATACAGCGCCTATTTAGGGCTGTTTGCTGTGCTTCCATGGGTCGTCTTGACCGACAGTGACGATGATAAACTGCTCAGGCGTGAGCGTCTGTTTTAAGGTATCGTTGACGCCGCTGAGATTCACGTTTTCAATGCGCTTGGTATAGTCGGCAAGATAGTCGTCTGGCAGACGATAAAAATTCATCATACCGAGTAAGTTATTTATCCCTGCATTACTGGCAAAGCCCATCGGAAAGCTGTTTTTTAGATTGTCTTTGGTCAGCTGCATCTCATCTTGAGTGATGCCCTTGGTCACAGTGTCTTCAATCACCGCCAAGCTGGCATCAATCGCCTCGCGCGCCTTGTCATTGCGGGTCGAAAAGCCAATCATATACGGTCCGCGCGTGAGCATGGGCGTCATCGCCCCTGAAATGCCGTACGTGTAGCCACGCTTTTGGCGAATCTCAGTCATCAAGCGGGCATTAAAATCACTGCCAGCCATGACCTCGTTACCAACGGCAAAGTTGGTTTGCTGTTGCTGCGCGCTTGGGGTGGTGGCGCGTTTGTCACCGAGTTGCCCCATGACGACCGTCGTCTGTGTGCTTGGAAAAGGGATGTGAATGCGCTGCGCTTGTGTTGGCGGTTTTGGCTCAGGCAGAGCGGGGGCGGCTGTACCTTTGGGCAGTTTTGCGGTCAGGTCATCTGCAAGCTGACGGGCTTCTGATAGTGTCAGATTGCCTGTGATGGCCAATGACGCATTACTCGCCACCAAATAGCGCTGGCGAAAGCGTTGCAAATCGCTTTGGCTCAAGCTCGGTACGCTATCTAATGTACCTTCACTTGGGTGCGCATAAGGGTGATTGCCATACAAAGCCTTGTCAAACGCATTGCCTGCCAAGCTGGTCGGGTCTTGTTTTTGCTGCTGTAGCGCTACCTGTAACCGCGCCTTATTGCGTGCCAGCACCGCGTCATCAAAGCGTGGCTCTGTCAGCATTTGGGTCATCAAGGTCGTCGCTGGGACGAGGTGGGTATCATCTGACAAGCTACGCATAGAGACGATAAACATATCCTTATAAGCGCGGCTATCGAGCGCAATGCCGAGCATTTCCATCTCTTTGGTAAAGGCTTCTTCATCGAGTGTCTTGGTGCCTTGGGTCAGCATGGTGGCGGCCATATTGGCAATACCAAAACCCTGCTCGCGGACGCTCTCATCACGCGCGCTGCCTGCGTTAAAGCGCAAATCAATATCGACAATGGGTAAGGTGGTGGCGCGTACAAAAGCAACGGGCACCCCCGAGCGGCTGACAAAGCGTTCAATCTTTGGCACTGTGACCGACAGCGGCGCTACTTGTTGCAAGCTTTGCAGCTCGCTCATGGCTTTTATGGGCATAGTACTGTGACCATTGGTGGTGGGCGATATATCACGCGCTGATGCAGGGGCAGCGGCGGCGACAAGACTTATTGCAAAACCTACAGCCGCCACAGAGTGCAGGCGTAAGCGGGATAGGGCGGATGAGCGCAAGCGGGGGTCAATCATGGTATGGGTTGCCTATATCAATATCGGTATCAAAACATCAACACTACCGCCCAAAGCGGTACTGCCAAAAATCGCGGCGTACGCCATTAGCGCGCGGCAGGAGCTGGCGTGTTGTCGTCTTGGTCTTCTGCGTCCGCCTCAGGCAAGACATACATGACTGTGAGGTTGTCTTTGACCAAATACTGGCGAGCCGCCGCTTGGATGTCTTTGGTGGTCACCGTGTCCAGCTCAGCAGGCAGGCGCGCAAGGATGCGGTCGTCTAAGCCTATCGACTGCAATGAGCCAATCATGCGCGCTTGTCCTTCCATGCTGTCTTGCGCGTAGACAAGTCCTGTGATGGTATTGGTCTTGGCACGTGTGATTTCATCATCACCAATAGGGTCTGTGCTCAGCTTGTCAATCTGCGCTTGAATGGCGGTTTCTGCCTCTTGCACGCTGACGCCTTCACGAGGCGTTGCTTGAATAAAAAACAGCCCATCGCCGCGGTCTAACAAATCATAAGATGTGCCGACCGTGGTCAACAGCCCTTGCTCACGCACCAAGCGCTGCTCAAGACGCGCCGACAGCCCGCCATCCAGCACGTCTTGTGCGAGCGACAAGGCATAGGCTTGTTTTTTGCCATCAGTGCCTGCGGTCACCAGACTCGGCACATTGTAGCCCATCATCAATACAGGCACTTGCACCGCTTGACGCTCACTTAAACGCTTATAACCGCGAAAGCCGTCTTGGCGTACTGATGGGCGTGTCGGCAGCGCACGTTTTGGTAATGACCCAAAGTAGCGTTTGACCTCAGCGAGCGTCGCTGTAGGGTCGACATCACCAACGATGACCAAAGTTGCATTATTAGGCGCGTACCACGTGTCATACCAAGATTGCAAATCAGCAAGGGTGATGGACTCAAGCTCGCTCATAGGACCAATGACCGACTCGCCTTTTGGGCTGTCGGGCAGAGCATGCAAACGAAAGGACTCATAAGCCTTAGCCAAAGGGCTGTCATCGGTACGCTGGCGGCGCTCTTCCATCACCACCTGATGCTCTTTGGCAAAAGAGGCGGCATCAAAATGCAGATTCATCATGCGATCGGCTTCAAGCTCTAATGCCAGCGGCATATAGTTGGCAGGGAACAGCTCGTAGTATCCAGTGTAATCATAACTGGTAAAGGCATTGTTCGTGCCGCCAAACTTGGCAATCAAGCGCTCAAAGTCATCGCTTGAGACCCGCTCTGTGCCCTTGAACATCATATGCTCTAACAGATGCGACATGCCGCCTTTATCAATAGGCTCATCGGTTGAGCCGACTTTGTACCAAATCTGCGTCATGACGACAGGCGCACGGTGGTCTTCTTTTATGATCAGTTTTAGCCCATTTTCCAGCTGGTATTCGTGGCGACCGGATAAGTCCATAGTAAGATCCTGTGCAGCAGACGCAGGCTTAGCCGCTGTACTGTTGGGTGCAGATGCGCCAGTTTGCGCGGTAGGTGTGGCGGACGCCAGTGGGGTGCTTTGGCAGGCAGATAGTGCCCCTGTCACAAGCAGCACACCCAAGGTACGGGCAGATAAACGAGCAGATAGCGATGACATAACACTCTCAATAATAAATACTGCCGACAGTATAGGCAGAACAAAAGTCCCTAATCAAGACATACGCCGCAATCTTTATAAACGGTGCTGCGTGCCGACCATGACGCTCGCAGTTGGGCGTACCTCATGCGTGGTGCTACAACCTGTTAGCAGCAGCGTACCGATTACAAAAGCAGCCGCAAAACCATGCTTGCTGCGTAGGGATGACAAATAAGACATCATATCTCTCCGATAACCATAAAAGAAAAGCTGAATATACAATAAGAAAAACCAAGCGACCCGTCGCGTAACAAGTCAGCCGCCCGCAATAAAAAGCAGCGTGTAGAACGCGTATATGGTCAGCAAAGCCAGACAAATTGCGCCCTTTAGCATACGCAAGCCTATAGATACTGTGCGCAGATAAACGTCTTATATTTGTTTCAAAATCTTAAGACAAACTTTCTTACATAAACGTGGTATTTATTCTTAAACAATAACTTTGACCACAGCCGCAAGCGCTTTGGCAACATGCTGACTGAACGCGCGCTTATGATGAAAACAAGATAAAGGTAAAATATGCGTGAGCTGCGCAAATCTCTGAGCTTGTCTGGAACTGTGCTAAACTATTGCAAAAGACAATAATGACGGTCGCCGCACACGAGGATGCGTGTGGGTATGCGACTGTCGCACGTATTTTCCTGCAGTTCTTCTTGCATTTATTTTAGGGCGAACATATGAATAATCCAAACAATGCCAACCGCGTGGTCATTAATCTAGATGGCGACCTTGATGATTTAGACGACGACATTACCTTACCCAGCCTGCCTGTCGAAAAAGTTGCTATTATTGACGAGCCGCCGCACAGCGAGCGCAGTACAGCGACCCCTGACGCGCAGACCACGACTGAGACCACCCAAGACAGCGTCGCTCTAGGCACGCCGCTGGCGGGAGATGCGCTGACGCCTGAAGCTGCATCAGCCATGGATACGCCGCAAGCGCCTGCCATGCCGCTACAAGCCCAGCTCGGTGACAGCATCGCGCCTAGCGCCCCAAGCGATGATGACGAAGCCGTCCTTGCCAATCACGTCACTGCCGAGCAAAACGACAGAGAAAGAGAAAAAGAGCAAAAAGGCAGCTGGTTTAACCGCATGAAATCAGGGCTGACCAAGTCGCGTAAAAACCTTGCAGAAGGCATGGTCAATATCTTAATCGGTGGCAAAGAGATTGATGATGAGCTGTTAGAAGAAGTCGAAGACCAACTGCTCGTGGCTGATATCGGGGTCAACGCCACCAACCGCATCATCAAAAGCCTCACCGAGCAGACCGCCCGTGGCGATTTGATTTATGCCAACTCACTCTATAAAGCGCTACAAAGCGAGCTGGTTGATATTTTAAGCCCTAAAGTTGCGCCCTTGCTCATCGATACCAGCAAAAAACCCTTTGTGATTTTGATGGTCGGGGTCAACGGCGTGGGCAAAACCACCACCATCGGTAAGCTTGCCAAACGTCTACAAGGCGAGGGCAAATCGGTAATGCTTGCCGCAGGCGATACCTTCCGTGCCGCCGCAACCGAGCAGCTACAAATCTGGGGCGAGCGCAACAATATTCCCGTGATTGCTCAAGGGCATGGCTCGGACAGTGCTTCGGTCATTTTTGACGCCATGCAATCGGCAAAAGCGAAAAATGTTGACGTACTGATTGCCGATACCGCAGGACGCTTGCAAAATAAAGGGCACTTGATGGCGGAGCTGGAAAAAGTGGTGCGCGTCATGCGTAAAGCCGACCCAAGCGCCCCGCATGAGGCCATGATTGTGCTGGACGCTGGTACGGGACAAAACGCGATTAACCAAGTCGAAATCTTTAACCAAGCTGTGCCCTTAACGGGCATCACAGTCACCAAACTGGACGGCACGGCAAAAGGTGGCGTGGTATTTAACATCGCTGAGACCACCAATGTGCCGATTCGCTATATTGGGGTGGGTGAGTCGATTGATGACTTACGCGCCTTTAGTCCCAAGCAGTTCGTTGCCGCATTGTTTGAGACCGATGACAAGTAAGTGATGGATAACAGTACAAATAGAGACCCTTTATGCTTATAACCCGTTTGCCCGTAGCCGATACAAACAAGGCTGTTTTAGACAAAGACAGCGCGCTGCTTTTGGTCAGTCATACGCTGGCAGGTCAGGCGAAACTCGTCGGCTGCTATTGGCAAACGGTTGCACTAGAAGATATCTATAGCGAAGACAACAAACTGCGCGCCTTGATGCGTCATTACCAGTGTGTGCCTGCCGATGTGCACATCGTACCGATAGACGCACTGACAACGGATGTGCCTGAAGCAACGCTGCTGAGCACTGCGGTGGCCGAGCTGCAAGCGTACTTTACAGACAAGCGCGCGTCATTTACTGTGCTGATGGATGATAGCTTTGGTACGCCGTTTCAGCGCCGCGTGTGGCAAGCCTTGTCTAAGATTGGTTATGGTGAGACGCAAAGCTACGCGCAAATCGCGGCGAAAATCGGCAATCCCAAAGCCTACCGCGCGGTGGCGCAAGCCAATGGCAAAAATCCTTTTAGCATTATTGTGCCGTGTCATCGCGTCATTAATAGTGGCGGTCAGCTGGGCGGCTATACGGGCGGACTGGATAAAAAGAGATATTTGCTACAGCTTGAAGGGCAGCGCATATAAATCAGCGTGGGTTAGAAATGATTTTTTTTTGCACAAAAAAGCCAAACCGTATGGTTTGGCTTTTTTTATAGCAATAGATTGGCGTTATTAACGCATCTTAGTACCGCTTTAACTTACTGCTCAAGCTGCGCCATGACCTCATCAGAGAAGCGCACGTTGCTGTACACTTCTTGCACATCGTCCAAGTCCTCTAACATATCAATCATTTTCATCACTTTTTGTGCATCGTCAATATCAGTAATCTCAGCGCTGGTCGATGGCGACATGGTCACCTCCGCATTATCAGACACCAGTCCTGCGGCGTTTAGTGCGTCTTTTACGTGACCGAAGTTTTCAATCTCGGTGATGACCAAAATGCTCTCGCCATCGTTTTCGATGTCGGTTGCGCCCGCGTCGAGCGCTGCCATCATGATGTCGTCTTCTAAGCTCACATCGCTAAAGCTAATCTCGCCGCGCTTATTGAACAGATACGCCACCGAGCCTGAAGTGCCAAGATTGCCGTCGTATTTGGTAAAGGCGTGGCGCACTTCGCTGACGGTACGGTTGACGTTATCAGTCATGGTCTCGACCAAGACGGCAACACCGCCGATACCGTAGCCTTCATAGGTGATTTCTTCGACGTTTTCATTGTCGCCGCCACCTGCGCCACGCTCGACGGCACGCTTGATGGTGTCTTTGGTCATATTGGCGGACAGCGCTTTTTCAACGGCCGCACGCAGACGAGGGTTTTTTTCGGGGTCAGGCTCGCCTTGCTTGGCTGCTGAGACGATTTCACGGATGATTTTGGTAAAAATCTTGCCGCGCACCGCATCTTGACGGGCTTTGCGGTGCTTGATGTTTGCCCATTTAGAATGACCTGCCATAACTTGTCCTCAATGCTCGCAGCTACTGTGCCCTATAGCGCGGTAAGCTGCTGTCTAAAAAATAAGAAAGGCGTGCAATGCCGCCTTACGCTCATAGGATATTCAGCGCCACTGATGCGATACACGGTATCTGTTATTATAAGCAGGCGCTGTTTACGCTTGGGTATGTTGCTGACAGCGGTTTTTTGCTACACTGTGTCTGTGCATGCATACTTGGTATCAGCAGTGGCAGGTATTATAAACCACTTCTGAGCCGTTATACCAACCCAAGCCCATCTGTATACCGCTATCTGACTGCGGTGTATGTGTCCTATCGTCGCTGATTTTATGATGTTATTGCCGCTATGAAGCAACCGACTGCTGAAGCCATCACTCACCTGCGTAAGCGCATTCATATCATTATTGAAGGCACAGACACGCGTTTGGGTAAGCTGTTTGATATTGTATTGCTGATTGCCATTTTGGCGAGTGTGGCTGTGGTGATGCTGGACAGTGTGCTATACATGCGCTTGCAGTACGGCACGCTGTTTTTTTATGCCGAATGGTTCTTTACCATTTTATTTACCATTGAGTATTTGCTGAGACTGTTTTCTGCGCCCAATCGCTTGCGCTATATCTTTAGCTTTTTTGGCATTGTCGATTTGTTGTCGGTATTGCCGAGCTATTTGAGCCTCGTGTTCGTTGGGGTACAATATCTGCTCGTGGTGCGTATTCTGCGCATTTTGCGTGTGTTTCGCGTGCTCAAGCTTAAAGCCTATATGCAGCAGGCAGGTTTTTTGGCTTCAGCGCTGCGTACCAGTCAGCAAAAAATCACCGTGTTTTTCTTATCTTTGGTGCTGCTGGTCACGATTTTCGGCTCGGTCATTTATGTGGTCGAGGGACCTGAAAACGGCTTTACCAGTATTCCGCTGTCGATTTATTGGGCGATTGTGACCATGACCACGGTCGGCTATGGCGATATGTCGCCCAAAACGCCCATCGGGCAGGCGATTGCATCGATGGTGATGATAACGGGTTACTCCATCATTGCTGTGCCGACAGGGATTTTCACCTCTGAGCTGGCGCGTAACATGCGCCCGCAGTTGCAGCCCATCACTTGTCCAAATTGCGGCAAGTTCGGTCATGCGGTGAACGCGACCTTTTGCGACCGCTGTGGTCATTCCTTGCACGTCTAACGATTAAAAATAAAAGTGATATCAAAAAACCGAGCCTTAATTGCTCGGTTTTTTATGGGGCAGAATGTGTCCAATCACGCTCTGGCAATGTTAAATATAACGCGCGACCAACGGTGACAAGTCAATACTTACGCCCAAATTGACCAAGTTCCAATACTGTCCTGATACCGTACGGTCAAGCATCATGGTGACTGCGGACGGCTGAAACTGATTAAAGTATTTAAGTGAGCTGCGCATCTGCGCGATGGCTTCATGATGTATCTGACTGTGCGCAAAGTCAAATGCGCCGTTGTGATACGGCTCAATAGACAAGGGTTTTAGACCAATAGACAGCCACGTGGTATAGAACGCGCCAGGAATGTTGGTATCGTCCTCACGGCGTACCCCAAGCGTCACAAGATCTTGCTCAAGCGCGGTCACATCACCTTTGATGGCGTGACGGGCAAAGCGGCGAAACAGCTGCACTTCGGCATCGCTATAGCTGCGAATACTGCCAAAATCATAAGCAATCACGCTACCGTCAGGGCGAAAGGCAAAGTTGCCAGGGTGCGGGTCGCAGTGCATACGATACAAGCCAAACAGCTGCCCTGCGCTAAAGTGAAACAAGCGCTCCGCAATTTTTTGTTTGATATCGTTGTCCCACGTCGCGGCGGTCGTCAACGTCTCGCCCATCTCTTCGGTTAACGTTAAGATACGCCGACACGAATGACTGCTGATGACTTTGGGAATGATTAGCCCTGCATCATCGGCATGAAAAGCGCCAAACACCCGTAGGTTGTGCGCCTCTTTGGTATAGTCCAGCTCGTCATGTAGGCTTTGGCGTATTTCATCGAACAGCTGTTCTTGTAGCTTGCGGTTCATGTTGAGCACGCCTGCGATTTTGAGTGCCATCCGCACTTGTTTTAAATCGCTCTCGCAGTTGTCATCGACGTCAGGGTACTGCACCTTGACCACCACTTTTTGTCCTGAGGGCAACGTAGCCTTATGCACCTGTCCGATAGAGGCGGCGGCAAATGGGGTCTTGTCAAAATCTATAAATAAGGTCTCAAGCGGTGCGTCAAGCTCACGCTCAATCTGAGCTTTGATTTGTCCAAAGGGCATGGGCGGCGCGTCTTTTTGCAGCTTTTCGAGTGCGGCGGCAACCTCAGGGGGAAAGACGTCTTTATATTGCGAGGCGATTTGTCCCACTTTCATCACTGCCCCTTTCATCTCACCGAGCGTCTCGGCAATCTGAATGCCCACATCTTGCATCAGCTCAGAGCGCGCTTGAATGCGTTTTTCCTCATCGCTTGAGAGGTGGCGCAGGGAGTTTTTGGCAGCCTTACCGGCAATGCTCGCGGTCATGCCAGCGAGGCGCATAAAGCGTTTTCCGGAAGTTTTTGCCATAGATATCACCGTATTGTTATCTGTTAAAAGCCATAAAAAGCCAACTGCCCTTACTATACTGTGCTTATGGGGACTTTGGTATTATCAATCCGTATACAAATGCGTCAGCCAATAATTGAGCGCCATCTCGTACCCCAAATGCCCGCAGCCGCAAATCACCGCAGTGGCGATATCACTAAAGTACGAGTGCGCGCGAAACGGCTCGCGGCTGTGTACATTAGACAGGTGCACTTCGATAAAGGGCTTTTTTGTTGCGGCTAGCGCATCACGCAGCGCAACAGAGGTGTGCGTAAATGCGGCAGGATTGATGATGATGGCATCAACTTGCTCGGCGCTGTCTGCGAGCAGACCATAATGCTGAATGTGCTCAACCAGCTCGCCCTCGTGATTGGACTGGACAAAAATCAGACCTACGTCACGTGCTCTCGCCTGCGTGCCCAGTGTTTTTTCGATATCAGCGAGCGTCGTATGTCCATAAATCTCAGGCTCGCGCTTGCCCAATAAGTTAAGGTTTGGGCCATTGACCACCAACACTTTGCGCGTGCGCTGTGGGGGCATAGGTGCATTTGTATCGTGATGAGCGGCAGAAGATGCGGAGGTAGAAGCGGGCATAGGCGTCTCTTTATTGATGTTTTTTGGTAACTTTGGGCAGGCGGCGGCAAAAAACGATAGAAGAAGCCCTAAGTTTTTGCCGCAAGCCCTTTATCATAGCAGCTTGCCGCCCGTATAATAAAAATTATAGAAAAAAACCTAAGAGTCGTCAAAATTGTATTAAAAGGCTTTATGTTGCTAAAAACCCGTGCTATGATATTTTTTAAGCAATAAATATTGCAAGTTTGTTACTGAGACGTCAAAACGCACGCAAGCGCGCAAAAGACTGCAGTGACGAATGCGGCAGGACATGGTCGTCTCGCTTACGAGAAGCTAGAATGCACGTGCTACATTTGCGATGTATGCAGACGAGCGATAGCAAATGTCATGGTCGACTTGAATGATTTATATCTGAAATATTTGTATGTGTTGATGCGGGTATTTCAAATAACGGCATTTGGTCCATTATTTTTACATTCTAATCCCGTAATCTTAGTATCCTGTTATTGCTCGTGTAGCAACATGACTTGGGTCTAAACGTAATTTTTAGGAAGCAATATTATGTCAGCTCGTGAACAAGGCACTGTAAAGTGGTTTAATGACTCAAAAGGTTTTGGTTTCATTCAGCGTGAAAGCGGTGAAGATATCTTTGTACATTTCCGCGCTATCCAAGGTGATGGCTACCGCTCACTAAAAGACGGCGAAAAAGTAGAGTTTACTGTCGTTGAAGGACAAAAAGGTCTACAAGCTGAAGAAGTAACCAAGCTCGACGCATAATCAGTTACATGACCGCAGCAGGTCACCACTTGTGATAAACTGCTGCTATATTGTAAGCCAAGCCTATCTGATACTATTGGCATATTGTGCCTAACGTTCAGATAATAGGCTTGGCTTTTTTTGTTTTTAGACGTTTAACGTGCTAACAAGGCGATAAGCTGGGATGGTCAAAGGCTTGTTGCGTCGTTGCTATAGAAGGATATTTTTTTGAGTCCCTTTAAGACATTTACCGATTTGCCATTATCAAGACCCGTGCTGCGCGCGGTGCAGGATTTGGGCTTTACCGAGCTGACTGCCATTCAATCTCAGATTTTGCCGTACACACTTGCGAACCAAGATGCCATTGGACAGGCGCAGACGGGGACAGGCAAGACGGCAACGTTTTTAATCACCATTATTGAGGCGTTGTTAAAGCGTCCTTTTACCAAAGATGAGACACGCTATTTGGGCGAGCCGCGTGCGGTGATTATGGCGCCAACGCGCGAGCTTGCGCAGCAAATCTTCGATGACTGCCAAGCATTGAGCAAATATACCAATCTGCACAGCGTATGCATCATGGGCGGCACCAACTACGAGACGCAGCAGCATGAGCTGGAGCGTCAATACGTGGATATCTTGGTTGCTACCCCTGGGCGCTTGATTGATTTGATGTACAAAAACATGCTGTATCTGGACCGCGTTGAGGTGTTGGTACTCGATGAAGCTGACCGTATGCTCGACATGGGCTTTATCCCTGATATCAAGCGCTTGGTCAGACGCATGCCGCCGAATACCGACCGCCAAAGCTTGCTATTTTCTGCCACCTTTAACCAAGACGTGATGAACTTGGCATATCGCTGGTTGCATGAGCCGCAGTTTGTAGAGATTGAGCCTGAGCATAAGACCAGCGACTTGGTTGAGCAGCAGTTTTATCTGTTGACCGAAGAACAAAAACTGCCCGCGCTCAATCAGATTTTGACAGATGAGGCGGTCGAAAAAGTGATTGTCTTTGCCAATCGTAAAGACCAAGTCAAACGCCTGTATCACAAGCTGCGTGGGCAGCACAAAGTCGCCATGCTCTCAGGCGATGTGATACAGCAAAAGCGCGAAAAGTACCTACAGCGCTTTAAAGAAGGTCATGTGTCGGTACTGGTGGCGACCGATGTGGCGGGGCGCGGGATTCATGTCGATGAAGTCAGCCATGTGGTGAACTACACGCTGCCCGATCAGCCAGACGATTACGTACACCGTATCGGACGTACAGGCCGCGCGGGACGTACAGGCATCAGTATCAGCTTTGTGAGCGAAGATGACGCCTTTAACTTGCCTGCTCTAGAGAAGCATTTGGACACTCGATTTAAGCTGTCGCAGTGGCAAGAAAATGAAGCGGATGATAGCGCGTCTTAATCCGATCGGTTTTTATTTTTAAAACCGTAAACAATAAAAAAGCCGAGGTCAGATGACGTCGGCTTTTTTTATGATTAAGAAATAGGACAGGATAATTCCTATTTTAGTGCGCGTGCTGCGTGTCCGTATCATCCATCATAGCCATATCATGGGTGCTGTGCATGTCGTGCATGGCATCTGCATCCATAGCGTCGTGATTCATCTCTGCGTGCGTCATGTCCGAATGGCTCATCTCAGACATATTGTGCTGGTCATGCGTCATGTGCATCGCGGCACCCTCATCCGCCATCATTGCCGCGTGTCCACCATGTCCATGACCGCCGTGCATACCACTCATGGCTAATGGTACGGCAATCACCGCAACGCCTGAGAGCATCATCAGCGCGCCATTCATCTGACGCAAGCGCAGACGTCCGATATGATGACGCAGCCAGCTGACGGTACTGTGCGTAGCGACCAGCATCGGCAATGTGCCCAAGCCAAAGACGAACATCAGCGCCGCACCCGTCGGTGCGCTATGCCCAACGACCGCCATCAGTAACGCGCCATACACCAAGCCACACGGCAAAAACCCCCACAGTAGCCCTGCGGCAAGTGCGCGCGGAAAGGTGGTTAATGGAAAGACCTTTTGGCGCAGTGGTGCAAGTGCCTGCCAAAAGCGCATGCCTAATTTTTCAAGTTTGGACAAAAAGGGTGCGCCGAGCATGGTCATGCCCACAAACAACAGCACCAAACCGAGCAAGATACGCGGTAAGTGATTGTCTGTCATAAAAGGGGCAAGGGCGGTCGTGCCGATAAAGCCTGCAATCAGACCCAAAAACGCATAGCTGGACAAGCGCCCTAGATGATACGTGGCGACCAAAGCGCGGCGTTTATTGGGGCTTGCGTCTTTCATAGACAGACCGAATGCGGTCACTAGGCCGCCACACATGCCCAAGCAGTGCGGTGAGCCCAAAAAGCCCATAGATAATGCTGCCAATAATAATGCTGCTGTCATGCTCGCCCTCTATCGTCCATCCGTACCACGCACTATGCCCAACTGACCTTATACTGATGTGTCGTCATCATCTGCATGGTGCGGCGGCTGCTTCTCATGCGCCTGTGCGGTGGCGCGGCGCTCTTGACGGTCATCTAAGATGATGCGCTGTGAGGCATTGTCCAAGTCTTCAAACTGATTGGACTTGACAGCATAGCGTACCGCCCATATTGCGACCACGAACAGCATGAGACTCAGTGGGATAAGTAAAAAGATGCTGAGCATTATAAACCTCTTGGCGGTCAATTTCACATTATTATACGCCAATTATCGAACGGATGGGTCGTTGCTGCCCGCAAGTCGCTGTGATGTAAAACGAGCAGTGTATTGCCAGCGCAGACGACGCCGCGAAAGGATAAGAAGAAGATGATAATAAATTGATATCATCACTCAACGATAGACACACTGATAAGACAGCAAAGGCGGATTACGGCGTGTCGCTCGGGTCTTGCTGGTGCGCATGACCACGCGGGGTGAGCAGCTCACGCGTACTGACATCGGTCGCGTCACGGCAGTTGGGCTGCGGACGGAGAATATCGCGCAGATAGGCGACCACCTCATATACGGAGCGACGCGAATGGCTAAGATTGTGCGCAGGTGCTGACCAGCTGCGCGAGACAGGCAAAGGTGCGACGATGGGTGTGGTGCGAATATTGTTCAGTGCAAATTGACGGCGCGCGCGGGTCATGTGGTAGCCATCTGTCACCAGATAGACGTGCTGTAAGTCAGCGCGTTTTGCTGTAAAGCGTGCGTTTTCGCAGGTATTCATACTGGCGTTTTCGCTAATGATGTCTTTGACACCGTGTTCGGTCAGCCATGCTTTGAGCCATGGCGCTTCTGCACCGCTTAACACCATCGGTAGCGGCTCATCATGATAGGCGGTTGCCGCCGCGCGCGCACGGTTTAGGCTATAGGCATTTAATATGGTGCGGTTGTTCTTATCATTGGTTAGACCGCCGCCCAAGACCACATAAGCGGTCGGCGGCGCGTCGTTGTTTGCGCCATCGGTATCAGGTAGGGGCAAGTGCATGAGCAGATACACCACAGTTTTTGAAAACAGTGGCGTAAACAGACTGACCAACACGATGACGATCATCGTCGAACCGATTATAAATGTCATATTGATAATACGAAAAACCTTAAGCGTTCGCTCAGCGGCGCGCAAATAATAACGCCAGAGCCGTTTAGAGTGCATGCTCAGTATGTCCAATACTGGCGTCGGCACAAACCCAAACAGGTTCGCGAGCCAACGTAATGGCAAACTTATCGTATATCGTATCGGCGATGTATTGCTGGGCTATTGCTACATCGTGCTGTGTTGCTTGATAAGGCGCGTGATTTGTTAAAACAAGCGCTTGTTTGGTATGGGTCAAAATGGGCGCAACGCCGCTGCCTTTTAGTCCTGCATGCTCAATCAGCCACCCTGCGGCAACTTTTACCGTATCATTGGGCATCGGATAACCCACGATGCTCGGATAGTCGGCTTGCAGCTCGGTAAACTGCGCCTTGGTAATGATGGGGTTTTGAAAAAAGCTGCCGCAGTTGGCAAGGACTTTGGGGTCGGGCAGCTTTTGCTGACGGATATCGATGACCGCGTGCATCACATCAATAGCATGCACGCTATCGCGTCCTGATTGCTTGGCGTAGGTGTGCGCGGTCTGCTGCACATCACCGTAATTGGCACAAACGCGGGTGGGGTCGGTGTGTAAGCGAAAGCCCACACGGCTAATCAGCCACGTATTGGGCGCTTGCTTAAAGCGGCTGTCACGATAAGAAAATTCACATTCTGCCTTTGAAAAAGTATGCCAAGTGCGCGTCTCTAAGTGATACGCACGTACGTACTGCACGGTGTCCTCAAGCTGTACGCCATAGGCGCCAATGTTTTGCACAGGGGACGCGCCCACCAAGCCTGGAATAAGCGCAAGATTCTCCAGACCATACCAGCCTTGGTTGACGGTATACACCACCAGCTCGTGCCAGTTTTCACCCGCCATGACTTCGATATCAACATAATCAGCGCCGCGTGCGATGACATGAATGCCGCGCATCTGTGGGCGTAAGACCGTCGCTGCCAAATGACTGGGCAACAAAACATTGCTGCCCCCTGACAACACAAACAAAGGCAGCTTATCGGCATCATTGCTTGCCATAAAAGCGTCAAGCTCGGACTCTTGGCTGAGCGTAACGACCTGCTGGGCAGTGCAAGCGAGCGCCATGGTGTTGGTGTGTGACAAGTCATAATCGGTATGTAGGGTTGGGCTGGGCGCTGTGGTCATAAAACAACCTATCAAATCAAAAATACGGGTAGGGTATTATAAAACGCCTGTCCCCAAATAATGTAGTCCGCATATTACCAAAACCATCGCAAGATAATAAAGGCAGCGCACTGCTTAGCGCATGCGCCAGCTTTCAATCCACGCCTGTGCGCTGGACTCGATGCGGGTGATGACTTCTTCAAAATCATCGCTGCCGCCTTGGTAGGGGTCTGGCACATCATCGCCGCTATAGATGGGGTCTTCTTCACTAAACAAGGCAAGGCGCGCGACCGTATCATCATCGTCAGCCAGCTTGTCTTTTAGCTGATGCAAGTCATCAAGATTGTTGCTGTCCATTGCTAAAATCAAATCAAAGTCATAAAAATCTTGCGGCTTGACTTGGCGGGAGGTCAGCTTGCTGATGTTATAGCCATGCGCTTTGGCGTGCTTTTGCGCGCGGATATCAGGACGGTCACCTGCGTGCCAGCCACTTGTGCCCGCCGAGTCGACTTTGATTTTTAGACCTGCAATCGCCACCTGCTGACGAAACACTTCTTCAGCGGTCGGCGAGCGACAGATATTGCCAAGACAAACCAATAAGACAGAGGAGGGAGTAGACGCTTTTGTCAGCATAATATGACCTTTGTGATTTGCAAAAAACATACCAAGCACCGAGTGTCACAGCATGAGCACAGGCATAGGTACAGGGTGTCCGCATCGAGCGCGTAGGGTAACGCTTTCGCTGCGCGATGACAAGCGGCATACTTAGACAGTCACGTCATCTGAGCCGCTTTTGAGGTGTTTTTTTAAAGGAAGTGGTAAGCGAATGTGACGCGACCAGTAATAGGCTGCATGAGCGTGCTGTCAGTGACCATTTGCTAAGCAGTTGACCTTGCTATGGCATTTAGCTTTGGCGCTGTTTTAGACGCTGAATGTCGCGGCGCTCTTTTTTATTGGGCTTGTGGTCGGGACGCGCAAGGTTCGCGAGCTTACGCTGCTCGGCATAGTACTCACGGCGTGATACGCTCTCATCCGTCTCGGTATACAGCAATTGCGCTTCAGTTGCGCCGCCGCGCTGCGCTGATAGGGCAGTGACCACGACCGTTTTTTCGGTCATGGCGGTCGCTGAGCCTTGACGAATGGTCAGCTCATCACCAATGCTGATTTCTTTACTGGTCTTAACGCGGCTGCCCGCATGATGGACGCGCCCGCCCTCAATCGCTTGTTTGGCAAGTGAGCGGGTACGAAAAAAACGCGCTGCCCATAGCCATTTGTCAATGCGCATACGCTCTAATGCTGCGGTGTCGGTATGTTTTCCCATGCTGTCCTCTTTTATTTGGCAACGCTGTTTGCATAACGTTTTAAACCATTGTCTAAAACGTTATATAGCGCCGCAAACAGCCGCTTTCAAGTCATCAGCGCTCAAAGCAGGGGACAAAACGACTACTTTAAAAACAACTGATAACCAATGTTGTCCGTGACCATCATGCAGTCATAGCCGATGTCTTGCAAGGCATCTTGGAGCTGGCGTGAGTTGCTTTCGGTCGCCTGCAGGCCGACCAAGACGCGCCCTTCTGCGGCACCGTGGTTGCGGTAATGAAAAAGGGTGATGTTAAAGTCATCGCCCAATTTTTCCAAAAACGTCAATAGCGCGCCTGGACGTTCAGGGAAGCTGATTTTTAACAGCTGTTCGTTATCAATGCTGGCGTGACCACCAATCAAGTGACGGATATGCGACTTGGCAATGTCGTCTTCGGTCAAGTCGTAGGCGTCATAGCCATTGTCACCGAGCTGCTCGCTGATGACTTTGCGCTCTTTGTCGCCCTCTTTGAGCGCGATACCGACAAATATGGCGGCAGGCTCCATAGAGTCTGGCGACTGAGGATGGCTAGCGCGGTAGTTAAATTCAGTAATGTTGCGTCCGCGCAGGCTGCGGCAAAAGTTCAAGAACGCGCCCGTCTGTTCAGGGATGCTGACTGCAAAGATGGCTTCTTTTTTCTCGCCAATTTCGGTGCGCTCAGCGATATAGCGCAAGCGGTCAAAGTTCATGTTCGCGCCGCAGATGATGGCCGCGCAGTTTTTGCCTTGTAAGTTGTGCTCACTGATGTATTTTTTCATGCCTGCGACGGCAAGTGCGCCTGCGGGCTCAACGATGCTGCGGTTTTCTTCAAACACGTCTTTGACCGCTGCGCACACCTCGTCATTGCTACAAGTGACGACATTGGGCTCGACCACCGCACCTGAGCCATCGCTTTTGGGCAGGCGCACCACGTCAAACGGCAGCTTGCCAATCTGCGCCACTGCCACGCCATCGACGAATAAGCCAACTTGGGGCAGACGGACGCGTTCGCCCGATTCTAGTGCGGCTTTTAGGCAAGCAGCGCCTTCTGGTTCGACTGCGATGACCTTGACATGTGGGGCAACTTCGCCCAAAAACGCCGCGACCCCTGAGATGAGACCGCCGCCACCAACCGCGACAAACACATAATCGACATCACGCCATTGCTGGGTCAATTCTAGTCCAATCGTGCCTTGACCTGCGATGACCAGCTCATCATCGTACGGCGGGATAAAGGTCAAGCCTTCACGCTCGGCGCGCTCGATGGCGTAGCGGTTGGCTTCATCAAAGCTGTCGCCGTGCAATACCACATTGCCGCCCAAGGTCGTGACCGCGCTGACTTTGATATCAGGGGTGGTGGTCGGCATCACAATGATGTTGTTCAGTTTAAGTTTGCGCGCAGAAAAAGCGACGCCTTGCGCGTGGTTGCCTGCGGAGGCACAAATGACCCCGCGTGCCTTTTGTTCATCATCTAACTGACTGATTCGGTTGTACGCGCCGCGCAACTTGAATGAAAACACAGGCTGCAAGTCTTCACGCTTTAGGCGAATGTCGTTGTCAAAGCGTTGGGTCAGTTTGGGTGCAGGCTCAAGTGGGGTTTGAATGGCGACATCATAAACAGTGGCTTGCAAAACAGCGCGGACCCAGCGTGACAGCATAATAACTCCTAAGGCGATTGAATGGGTGTGTCAAGATTCGTATACAAAGTAGATTAGCCTATGCTGATTTTGCCCATCTTGCAAGGAGCAATTGCAAGTTAGGCGTGGATTTTGCCGCACTTGGCGATGGTTAGTGCATCAGATGGCAGGGGAATAAAAATATGGGCTAGGAATGCGCGCGTCATTGGTTATAATGGTCACGCATTTTTCATTTTATGTTGCTAAGGATTTATGATGAGTGATCAGCAAGCACAAAAGCAAGCCGCCGCCAAAGCCGCCTTACAGTACATCGAAGACGATATGATTCTTGGGGTGGGGACAGGCAGCACGGTCAACTGTCTGATTGAGCTGTTGCCCAGTGTCAATCTGGCAGGCGCGGTTGCCAGCTCTCAAGTCACTGAAGACAAGCTGCGTGCGCTTGGTATCGAGATTGTGGATCTCAATGTCGCAGGCACGCTCGATGTGTACATTGATGGCGCTGATGAAGTCAATCCTGAGCTTGCCTTAACCAAAGGCGGCGGCGGTGCATTGACCCGCGAAAAAATCGTTGCGGCGGCGTCAAAGCAGTTTGTGTGCATGATTGATGAGAGCAAAACCGTTGATGTGCTCGGACGCGGCTTCCCGATTCCTATCGAAGTCTTGCCGCAAGCGCGCTCGTATGTCGCCCGCCAGCTTGCCGCGCTCGGCGGTGAGCCTGTGTACCGCGAAGGCTTTGTCACCGATTATGGCAACGTTATCTTGGATACCTATGATTTGGACGTAAGTGATGCGGCAGCGATGGAGCAGACGCTAAATAACATCGTCGGCGTGGTGTGTAACGGTATCTTTGCCGCCAATCGTGCAGACGTTGTGCTAAAAGCAAGCAGCGCGGGCGTAGAAACCATCACCCGTGAGGTGTAAGCGATTGCGCTAAACACGACTTGGCATAAAAAAAGGCAGCGTTTGGTACGTTGCCTTTTTTATGATGCTTAAAAGATGATTCACTTATGCCAGTTTAATCTTGTCTTTTAACAAAAATTCCATCAGTGCCTTTTGTGCGTGCAAGCGGTTTTCTGCTTCGTCCCAAACGACCGAGCGTGGGTCGTCGAGCATGTCGTGCGAAATCTCTTCGCCGCGGTGCGCAGGCAAGCAGTGCATAAACACCACTTCAGGGTCGGCTTTATCGAGTAGGGACGGCGTGACTTGATACGGCGCAAAACGGCGGGCGCGGGTGTTCTGCTCAGACTCTTGACCCATACTTGCCCAGACGTCAGTGACTATCAGGTGCGCATCTTTTGCCGCGTCTTGGACGTTTTCGACGAGGCTCACGCAATGCGAAAAGCGCTCCATCAAGACAGGGTCAGGCTCAAAGCCATACGGCGCAGCGACGCGCAATTCAAAGCCAAACTGGTTCGCCGCCTGCATGAAGGACGAGCACATATTGTTGCCATCGCCGACCCACGTCACGATTTTATTTTCGATGCTGCCGCGATGCTCATAATAGGTCTGCATGTCGGCAAGCAGCTGGCAGGGGTGAAACTCATCGGTCAGCGCATTGATAATCGGTACGCTTGAGTATTCGGCAAAGGTCTCGACGTTTTTGTGCTCAAAGGTGCGAATCATGATGATATCGACCATGCTAGAGATGACGCGAGCAGAGTCTTGAATCGGCTCACCGCGACCAAGCTGGGTGTCTTTTGGTGACAAGAAAATGGCATTGCCGCCAAATTGTCCCATGCCTGTCTCAAAAGAGATGCGCGTACGGGTCGATGATTTTTCAAAAATCATGCCAAGCGTGCGTCCCACAAATGGCTGATAAACCTCGCCTGCATGCTGCATGCGGCGTAGCTCACTGGCGCGCTGGATGAGCGCTTGTAATTCTTGTCTGGTGAAATCAGATAATGTCAAAAAATGGCGCAAACTCATAGCAATCCTAGCAGTCGAACTCAGTCAGTAAAGGGAGCTGCCACAACGAATAAGCGCGCCCACCCAAGGCGCACTGTGACGACAGCAAACTTTTAGTATATCGCAATTACTTTTAATGTAAACGCCCAATTTTGGTAAAGAAAAAATGCGCTTAATGGATTTGGCGCGTGGCACGTGGACTGAGACGGCAGAGCAGCTCATAGCTGATGGTGTGCGCGTAGCTTGCGACCGTATCGACATGCGGCGCATCACCCCACAGCGTTACGGTATCGCCAAGGCGAATGTCATCGCCCGCCGCCTCGATATCAATGACCATCATATCCATCGCCACGCGTCCACGAATCGGGCAGCAGTGCGCTTTGGTTTGCCCATGAATCACGACGTCAGCTTCGCTATCAATCACGCGCGGATAGCCATCGCCATAGCCCGCGCTGATGAGCGCCACGCGGGTATCGACGGATGCTGTCCATAGGCTGCTATAGCCGATTGCATCGCCTGCCTTGACGGTATGGATAGCGATAACTTGCGAGGCAAAGGTCATGGCGGGACGTAGGGACAGCTCGGCAGCGCTCGCCTCAGTGATGGGGCTGCCGCCGTACAGCATGATGCCAGGGCGCACCCAGTCAAAATGGTGCTCAGGTTGGCTAACGATGGCGGCGGAGTTGCACAGCGAGCCTTGAATGTCTGCGCTGATGTGCGTTTGTAAATAAGCGAGCATGTCTGTGAAGCGCTGGATTTGTTTGGCGTTTAGCGGGTGCGCTTTGACGTCGGCATTGGCAAAGTGGGTGGTTAAAATCAGCTGATAGCCTGCCGCGTGCAAGGCGGTCGCGGCACTGATTAATGCCGTATCATCAAAGCCCAAACGGTTCATGCCTGTATTGTATTTTAGCCATACCGTGCGCGTGGCGCTGTCTGCTGGTGGTGCGCTGGCAAGTGCCCAGTCGAGCTGCGGCTGATGATGAATCACGCAGCCGATATCGTGTTTGATGGCAGTGTGCCAGTCGTCCTCGCTAAACACGCCCTCAATCAGACCGATGGTCTTGTCCCAACCAAGCGACCGTGCTTCTAGCGCTTCGGACAAAATCGCCACCCCGATACCATCCGCCTCTGCCAATGCAGGCAACACCGCCGACACCCCGTGCCCGTAGGCATTTGCCTTAACCATCGCCAGCACTTTGGACTGTGGGGCGCGGCGCTTGACCTCATGTAGGTTGTGGGTAATGGCGGCGGGGTGGATGGTTACGGTACGCATATATGATGTCCTGTCATCTGGCTGATATCGCCAAAGCGTGCCAGAATACGATACGTGAGCCGCTAGGGCTTATTCGTCGTCATCAAAGTTGGCGTTTTGGTAATACTCAGGCGTTAAGTTAGAAAAGCGGGTGAACTGACCTTCAAAGGCGAGACGTACTGTACCGATAGGGCCGTTACGCTGTTTGCCGATGATAATCTCAGCAACCCCTTTGACATCAGAATTTTCATTATAGACCTCATCACGATAAATAAACATGATTAAGTCAGCATCCTGCTCAATCGCGCCCGATTCACGCAAATCCGACATGATGGGACGCTTGTTGGGGCGGTTTTCAAGACTGCGGTTCAGCTGCGAGAGCGCAATTACAGGACAGTTTAGCTCACGCGCCAGCGCTTTTAGACTGCGCGAGATTTCTGAGATTTCGCCCACACGGTTGCCATCGAGGCTGGGCACTTTCATCAGCTGCAAGTAATCGACGACGATAGCGCCGAGGCGTCCATCATGGTTTTTGGCGATACGGCGACAGCGTGAGCGCAGCTCTGAGGGCGGCAGCGCGGTGCTGTCATCAATGTATAAGTGCTTGGACTGCAAGTGCTGAATGGCGTTCATCATTTTTGCCCATTCGTCTTCATTCATCTGCCCTGAGCGCAGGTGCGTCTGATTAATCGCGCCCCAAGAGGACAGCAGACGCATCACGATAGACTCAGCGGGCATCTCCATCGAAAACACCACGACAGGCAAGTCAGCATTGAACAAGACGCCCTCTGCTAAGTTCATGGCAAAGGTGGTTTTACCCATCGATGGACGCGCCGCAACGATAATCAAATCGCCCGACTGCAAGCCTTGGGTTTTATTATTGAGCTCCGTAAACGGCGTTTGCAAGCCAATCATGCCATCGGGGTTGGATTTTAGCGCCTGAATCTGGTCAACGACATTGGTCAGCACTGAGGTAATGCCTACAGGACCGCGCTGCTCGGCGCGCTTGTTGTGCTGCTCATTGATGCTAAATACGGTGGCTTCCACGCGGTCTAAGATATCACTGACGCTTTGGTCTTTGGGATTGTATGCCAAGCTCAGCATGTCGTTGCCCGCCGTAATCAGCTGGCGCAAAGTGGACAGCTCACGCACACGCTGGGCGTAGGCGGTCAAGTTAAACAAAGTTGCGGGGCTTTGGCTCAGCACGTCCGCCAGATAGCCGTCACCGCCTGCGCTTTTGAGCAGCTTTTGCGCCTCCAGCCAGTCGTGTACCATTACCGTATCATAAGGCTCGTTGACCGCTGCCAAATGTGCGATGGCATCAAAAATATGCTGATGTCGTCCTGCATAAAAGTCGTCTTTGGTGACGATATCGGCAATCTTGTCGTACGCCTCTTCAATACTCATCAAGGATGCCAAGAGCGCCTTTTCAATCTCGATATTGTGCGGGGGCTGCTGGTTGAGTAGGTCGTCAGTTTTGCTGGTATCTGCCATGAGTGCCTAAAAAGTCAGTGTCAGTGAATAAAATACGCGGTAGATGAGTGCTGTCATGCTCAGGCGCGCGTTTGTGACGCCTGAGCATGGACAACAATGCGCGTACCAAAATACGCGCAGAATATGGATGTTTTGATGCTACAATCAAGAGCGAGATTCTATCACATTATGCCCTTGATGCGCCGTTTTTTGCCATCGGGTTTTTGGGTGTACTGATACTGCCCATGCAGGAATACCACATCAACCATAGACACCTACCGCGATTGGCAAGGACTAACCGTGCGTTTTTTTATGTGTAGAATCATCATAATAATAAAAAAACACGATTGGAGGAATACGTATGCAAAAACAACCACTGGTCATCACCACAGGCGAGCCTGCGGGTATCGGTATGGATATCGTCCTCATGCTGGCGCAGACTGGCGAGCTGCGGGCGCTGGGTCGTCCGATTTGGGTGTTGGCAGATGCGCAGATGATAAAACAGCGTGCCGACGAGCTACTGGCAAATGGGTCGCTTGCGCATGGGCTCAAATGGCAGGTCATGACGCCTACTTTACGCCCGACCATTAACCTAGAAGACATCGACGCAGGGACATTAAACCACGAGGCGGATGACGAGTTTGTGGTGATTAACGTACCGTGCGCGGCGCCTGTGGTGCCAGGACAGATTGATGTCAATAATGCCGCCATGGTGCTCACCCAGCTTGAGCTGGCGCATCAGTTGGCGATGACCAAGCGGGTAGCGGCGATAGTGACGGGTCCACTACAAAAATCAGCGCTGATTGACGCAGGGCTGCGCTTGCTCGACGGCTCGATGTTCAGCGGGCATACCGAATTTTTTATGCAGCAAAGTGGCTGTGACAAGGTGGTGATGATGCTTGCCAATCCTGCCATGAAAGTGGCACTAGTGACCACGCATTTGCCATTAAAAGACGTGCCTGCCGCCATCACCACGGAGAATGTCGAGCGTACGGTTGAGATTGTGCTACAAGACTTGCAGCAAAAATTCGGTGTCGCCAATCCGCGCATTTTGGTGTGCGGACTCAACCCGCACGCAGGCGAGGGCGGGCACTTGGGAGACGAAGAGATTCGCGTGATTAATCCTGTGTTGCAGCGCTTTATTGATATGGGCGTTGATATCTCGCTTGCCATGCCAGCCGATACTTTATTTACCAAACGCCATCTGGCGCATTGTGATGCGGTGATTGCCATGTATCACGACCAAGGCTTGCCTGTGCTCAAGTCACACGGCTTTGGTGATACGGTCAATTTAACGCTAGGGCTGCCCTATATCCGCACCTCAGTCGACCACGGCACGGCGCTGGACTTGGCAGGTCATGGTGCTGCCAGCGCCAGCAGTCTGTACCAAGCGGTGCTGATGGCGCACGACATGGCGATGCAGGCGCGTCCTGTGGCATAGCTGAGCACAGCGTGAGATAAGATAAGCACAGCGGCTATGGACGTTTAGGATTTATCCGTCATCGTCCAGCTGTGTTATAATCGCGCACCAGCCATGCCAGATACGATATTGGCAGCCCTTGATTGTTATTTTTATTGATGAAGATTCGTTTATGTCCACAAACTCGTTTGACGCCAAGTCCATCAGTGCCAGCCTACGCGCTGCCAAACACCAACCCCGAAAGCGCTTTGGGCAAAACTTCTTGCACGACAGCAGCATCATTCGTCAGATTGTGGACAGCATTCATCTCAACCGCGATGACAATTTGGTCGAGATTGGTCCCGGTATGGGCGCATTGACCGAGCCGCTACTTGCAGAAGTGGACGCGATGACGGTGGTCGAGCTTGACCGTGACCTTGCCGACAGCTTGCGTATCCGCATCGGCGCGAACAGTCACGACAGCTTTACCATTATTAAAGACAATGCCATGCATGTCGATTACCGTGAGCTGTATAGCGAAGCGCGTGGCAAGCTGCGCGTGGTCGGCAATCTGCCTTACAACATCTCAACGCCGATTTTGTTTCACTTGCTCAGCTTTGCCGATGTCATTCAAGACATGCACTTTATGCTACAAAAAGAAGTGGTTGAGCGCATCACCGCCAATGTGGGCAGCAAGACTTATGGTCGCCTCTCGGTCATTATGCAGTATTACTGCGACACCGATTATCTGTTGACTGTCCCTAAAGGCGCGTTCAATCCGCCGCCCAAAGTGACGAGCGCGGTCTTTCGCTTGACCCCGCACACCACCAAGCCCATTGTGGCAGAAGATGAAGATTATTTTGCTATCGTGGTACGTGAGACCTTTAACCATCGCCGCAAGACCTTGCGCGCGATTTTTAAACAGTCGACCCTGCTACCAACTTTGGCTGAGAGCGACTTTGACGCCTGTGGTATCAATCCGCAGGCGCGTCCTGAGACCTTAAGCGTCGCCGATTTTGTGGCGCTGAGCAACCACAGCAAGCCAATGGTTGCAGGCGATGATGAGGCGTAATGCCAGATACGAGTAAGACAAGCTATTGTGATGATTGAGGGATTATGAGTTTTCGGCACCAGTATGTGATTGGCGACCTGCAAGGCTGTTATGCGGCCTTTCAAGCATTGTTAGAGGTGATTGATTTTGATGCCAGTCAAGACAAATTGTGGTTTGCAGGGGATTTGGTCGCGCGTGGCGAGGATTCGCTAAGCACGTTACGTATGGTCAAGTCGTTGTGCGAGCAAGGCGCTGCGGCGACTGTGCTGGGCAATCATGATTTAAACCTGATTGCGGTGTGGCGCGGTGCGGCGAAACTCAAAAAGAAAGACAAAACCGCGCCCATTTTTGCCGCGCCTGATTGCGATGAGCTGCTCGAGTGGCTGCGTCATCAGCCGATTTTGAGCTATCCTGACACGCGCAGTGTGCTTGTGCATGCAGGGATTCCGCCGCATTGGCAGATTGATGAGGCAGAAGGCTACGCGCGCGAGCTTGAGCGTCAATTACAAAGCAGTCTGCCGCAGCTTGACCGTATGTTGCCGCATCTATACCGCAAGCAGGCAGACGTCTGGCACAAAGACATGCACGGCTTTGCCCGCATTCGTGCGATTGCCAATTATTTTACGCGTATGCGCTTGTGCCGTGCCGACGGGCTGTTGGAGTTCAGCTTTAGTGCCAGCTTAACCGATGAGATGCCGACCGACTTTGCCCCGTGGTTCTCTTGGCAAGTGCCCCGCGCGCGCAAAATCCTGTTTGGTCATTGGGCAGCGCTCGAAGCCAAGATTGACCTGCCGCACGCGCGTGCGCTCGATGGTGGCTGTGTGTGGGGCAATCACTTACTCGCCTATCGTTTGGGCGACAGTCAGGTGTTTACCTCATCGACAAGCTGTGAGGCGGCTGAAGCGTAATTTATTCGTAGCTTAGTTGTTTTAGTTGTTAACAGCATTATGAATACAAAAAGCCGATTTGTCCTATAAACAGTAGGGCAAATCGGCTTTTTTAATGACCGCTTTTGTGTAGCATCAGATTAATGCGGCAGGTTGGGTGGCTTTTTCGGTTTTGGCAGATGATTTTTGTCTTCTGTTTCTGCTTTGTCCGTCGATTCGGTCTCGTGCGCGCCCAACGTTTTGGTCGCTTTATCGTAGCGAATGTCATCGCCTGGCGGCATATCGTCAATCACATCATTGGACAAGCCGTCGTCCAGCTCCACCACTTTGTCCGCGTTTTCTGCTGCCTTATTGGCGGTATGGTGTACGGGCGTATCGGGGTTTTTGACGCGCTCGCCCGCTTGCATGGATTTTGGCAGCACTTTCACGTCAGACAAGCGTCTGACCACGTATTTGTTGGGCAAAGGCTGATTGCCTTTTTGTGCGCTGTTGTCATCAAAAATCATATGACCTTGACTGTCAATACGCGCGTACGTCATCGGTTTTGGACGCGGCCAAAAAAAGTCAGAGGGGTGGCTGGCAAGGTGACCCAAAATCAAGCGCGTCAAACGCCCCCATTCAAAGAAGCGCACTTCTTTAGAGCGCAGTGCGACAAACAGCGCTAGGCTAAAGCTGACCATCAAGTTGACCGCACCAATCAGCAGTACCCCCAATAAAGACAGCAAAATCAATGACCAGCTGATTTCATCGGCGGGCAGGTTGAATAAACCGTGGGCAAAGTTGGCTGAAGCAAAGGCAATGTGACGGATATCAATCGGTAAGCCGAACAAATAACCGATGGTCGCGGTACTGCCAAGGAACACACCGAATAAGAAGTTACCCATAATCGCGCCGAGGTTCGCCTCGATAAAGCCGCCGAAGCGCGACAGCCAAGAGGCAGGCATGATGCGCTGCAAAAATCTGTGTCGGCGGATACGCTCGCCAATCTTGTTATACACCGCAAGGTTGTCGTAGTAGCCTGCAATCAGACCAGATAAGAACAGATACACCCCAGCGATTGCCGCGTGCGGCAAGGCGAGCGAGTGGAACGGGTCAAGGTCGTGCAACAGATGCGTTGCTTTATCAGCATCAATCATCGGTGCGCCCGTATATTGAAACCACGCAAGCGAAATCAGCAGCGCCACAGGCATCGCCAGCATGATATTACCCATAATCGCGACGAACTGCGTGCGCAAAATATCCACCACCAGCTCAGAGAGTTTGGTCAGCTGATGCGACTTTTTGCCTGAGCCTTCTGAGATGGTCGAGGCAATCGCAGCGGCAGTCATCGCAGGCTGCTTGGTCGCGACCGTGCCATGAACGATGTGAATAAACACAAAGCCGCAGCCATAAATCATACTGTTAATAAACGCCCGACCCATCGGCGCGAGTGCCAGCTCGTAAGACAAAATCTTGGTGGTCGCCATAAAGGCAATGAAAAAGCCACCAATCGATGCCTTTTTAAACATCTTTTGGTAGCCGCGTCTGTCGGTACTGATGTAGTGCTCGCCCACGCGGCTGGCGTTTTCGGTGACTTTGCGTGAGAGTAGCTTGGTGTTGTTATCAATCAAATAGCCAATACTATAGCGCCTGTTGGCGGTCAAAATCAGCGTCTGAATCAGCTCAATCAAGGCTTTGTCGCGCCTATCGCCTGTATCGGCGACCAGCTCGGTCAGCACGCGCATACGGCGCAAACTCTGGTCAAGGCGCAGCATCATATTGGTCAAGCGAATCGAAATGCCCGTCTTATAAATGCGTTTGCGTACTGTGGCGACGATGTCCTCGCACTGCTCAAGCATGACAAACAAGGGCGCAGGGTCGACCGCTTGCGCGGGGGTAATGTCGGTCAAGGTGTCCAGCTCGTGCGCTTGGCGATACTGATTGACGAACAAGACCGCTTCTTGGTTTTGCGCGACAAAGGCAGCGGAGTAGTTGAGAATCTGCGGGTAGGCTTCCATCAAATCAGGATGCAGTCCCACACCGCTGATACGATAAGACAAAATCACAATGGCGTTTAGAATGCTGTTTTTGACCGTGGCGACCAAATGCAAGTGCGCCTCATCGACCTGTAACAGCTCCACCAGTGCATCCCACTTTTGACTGTCGATATTCGCGAGCCAGCGCTCGTCTTGACGGTCAGGAAACAGATAACCAATCAGCTCAACCACCGAGTCATCTTGTGGCAATAACGGCAAAAACCGATGTCCCACCAAGCGGCGCAGACTGCTAAAAAAGCCTTGGTCAGACATGATGCCTGTATCGGTATACAGGTTAATCTGGCGGTATTGGATGATTAAGGTTAAGACAAAACTCGACAGCCCGCGCGCATATTCAGGGTGCTGGCGCAGTACATCAATCAGCTGTTGAATGTTCTGGTTGGCAAGTGCAGGCTCTTTTTCGGTTGCGCGTAGCGCATCAATCAAAAGCTTCAGTACCGAGGCCTCGGGCACCTCACTCAACGCAGTAATCTGCTGCAAAATGCGTTTTATATCTGACACAGCGTACCCTTTATTATTCTAGTAAGACAAAAGCGAAAATCATAACATGACGCATCGATGTGGCGTATAACGGTCATGTTATTGGCGTATTGTAATCATAACCGCCTTCAGATATTGCATCGTTTTGTTAGCGGCATGGACCACCGATGGGCGACTGCTACTGTGCCATAAAAAAAGGGCAGTTGCTATACTGCCCTGATTAAGTAACTGTTTGGGGTGCTGCATAAGGTAAGGACTACAAAGCGCTCTCGTCAAAATAAGGCACAGCAAAGTCCATAATCACCGCGCTGCCTGCCTCGACCATCGCTGCGTGCGCCTCCAAACGTGGCAAGATACGGGCGACAAAGTAATCTGCGAGTTTGGCTTTGTGGGTATAAAAGTCCCCTGTTTTGTCATGCGCGGCCTCGACCATCATGGCAAACATATAGGCATAGCACAGATAGCCTGCCGCATGCATGTAGTCGACCGCGCAGCCATTGACATCGCTTGGTTGGGCTTTGCTGTTATCGACCACGGTGTGTGTCAGCTCAGCGATACGCGTTGCGGCGCGTAACGTCGCCTCTTTAATCGCATGCGTGCTTTGCATCGAGGCGACATAGTCACGTATCTCTTCAACAAAGGCAAGCATGTATTTGCCCTCATTGCGCACCACCTTACGACCGAGCAAATCGAGCGCCTGAATACCGTTTGCGCCCTCGTAAATCTGCGCAATGCGGGTGTCACGAACGATTTGCTCCATGCCCCATTCGCGGATATAGCCATGCCCGCCAAAGACCTGCTGACAGTCGACCGTGGCCTCAAGCGCCTTATCGGTCAAAAAGGCTTTGGCAATGGGGGTGAGCAGGGCAACCCGTGTTGCCGCCGTTTGCGCCGCCTCGGCATCAGCGCTGAATTTTTCGGTGTCCAGTTGCTTGGCCACATACATAGCAAAGCAGCGTGAGGCCTCGGCGTTCGCTTTGGCGTTTAGCAGCATACGGCGCACATCGGCATGATGAATGATGGCGTCAGCAGGCGCTTCGGGACTTTGGATTTGGGTGTCACTGCGTCCTTGTGCGCGTTCCACTGCATATCGTGCTGCGTTTTGGTAAGCCAGCTCTGTACCGCCCAACCCTTGCAAGCCCATGGTCACGCGCTCGTAGTTCATCATAATAAACATCGAGGCAAGCCCTGTATTCTCTTCCCCAATCATCCAGCCTGTCGCGCCATCAAAGTTCATGACACACGTTGCTGAGGCCTTGATGCCCATTTTGTGCTCGATGGCACCTGCGGCAAGCTGGTTGCGCGCGCCCAGTGAGCCGTCGTCATTGACCAAAAACTTTGGCACAATAAATAATGAGATGCCTTTTGAGCCTTCAGGGGCATTAGGTGTTTTGGCAAGCACCAAATGAATGATGTTTTCGCTCAAGTCATGCTCGCCGCCTGTGATAAAAATCTTAGTACCCGTAATCTGATAGCTGCCATCGTCATTCGGCACGGCTTTGGTTTTGATAATACCAAGGTCAGTACCCGCGTGCGGCTCGGTCAAGCACATCGTCCCCGACCAGATGCCCGCGTACATGTTTTCAAGGTATTTTTGTTTTTGTGCTTCACTTGCGGCGGAGTTCAGACACAACGCCGCGCCGACCGTGAGATTGGGGTAGAGTGCAAACGATTGGTTGGTGGTGAACAGCATCTCTTCGGTCAGCATGGTCACCATCTTGGGCATACCTTGACCGCCGTATTCAGGGTTGCCGCCCAGACCAATCCAGCCCGCTTCGGCATACGCTTGATAGGCTTCTTTAAAGCCTTTTGGTGTGCTGACCACCCCATCGCCCTGATAGACCGCACCTTCCTCATCACCGCTTTGGTTGATGGGCAGCAGCACGTTTTTAGACAGCTTCGCCATCTCTTCTAAAATCATGTCTACCGTGTCCATGTCTACGTGTGCCAAGGCCTCTTGCGACTGCCAAAAGCGTGGGGCATCAAAGACGTCATTTAAAATAAAACGCATATCAGCAAGTGGGGCAGTGTATGTACTCATAGTCAATCCTTTGATGGGTCATGGTATTATTGTTTGATGGGACACAAAATTTAGTCTAGCAAATTCATAATAGACCCTGTGTATCTCTTCGTGAATCGTGCGTGCATTAATAATTAAACATCATCGCTTGCATAAATGAGGCGCGCGCATTTGCTGATTGAAAAAAAGCGGCAACCCATTTAGAGTGCCGCTATTGTGATAAATACCAAGCGTACTAAAAATAGGCGCTACTAAAACGCGAACTGCTCAACGCGCATACTCATATACGGCTCGACGCCTGAATCGATACGCTGCACGTGGGTACGCGCGCGCGGTAACAGCTTGGCAAAATAAAACTGCGCGGTCTTAATTTTGGCATCATAAAAGCCTGTTTCGCTCGTGCCCTCAGCCAGTGCCGTTTGTGCGATGAGCGCCATTTTTGCCCACAAATACGCCAAGGTCACATAGCCACTAAAGTACAGATAATCGACCGCCGCGCCGCCGATGGCATCAGGGGTTTCGGTCGTTTGCATGGCGATGCGTGAGGTGACGTTTGACCATTCGGCATTAAGACGCGCCAGCGGACGGATAAACTGTCCCATCTCATCATTGTCCGCGTGCGCCTCGCAAAACTCAGCAATCATACGGGTAAAAGGGGTCAGCATTTTGCCTTGTGAGCCGATAACTTTACGTCCTAGCAAATCAAGCGCTTGAATCTCAGTTGTGCCTTCATACAGACAAGCAATGCGCGTATCGCGGACGTTTTGCTCCATACCCCATTCGCTGATATAGCCGTGCCCACCAAACACCTGTACCCCATGGTTGGCGGCTTCATAGCCCGTCTCGGTCAAGAACGCCTTGGCAATCGGGGTTAATAAGGACAGCATGGTATCTGCCTCACGGCGCGCCTTGTCATCGCCTTTGGCTACCGTATCGGCAAACTGCGCCAAGTAATACACCAACGCGCGTCCGCCTTCGGCAAAGGCTTTGGCAGTCAAAAGCATACCGCGTACTGCAGGATGGACGATGATGGGGTCGGCAGGCTGCTTGGGCGCTTTTGCCCCTGATAGCGCGCGCATGGCTTGGCGGTCTTTAGCATACGCCAGCGCCCCTTGGAAGGCATATTCTGCGGCTGCCACGCCTTGAAGTGCTGTACCCAGACGCGCGACGTTCATAAAGGTAAACATGCACGCCAGACCACGGTTTTTTGCACCGATAAGGTACCCTGTCGCGCCATCAAAGTTCATCACGCACGTCGCCGATGCCTTGATGCCCATTTTGTGTTCAATCGCGCCGCAGCTCAGCTGATTGCGCGCGCCCAGCGTGCCATCCTCATTGACCAAGACTTTAGGCACGATAAACAGCGAGATGCCTTTGGTACCTTTTGGGGCGTCGGGCAGGCGGGCAAGTACGATATGGATGATGTTGTCCGTTAGGTCATGCTCACCTGCGGAGATAAAGATTTTTTGCCCTGTGATTTGGTATGTACCATCGTCATTGGGCACGGCTTTGGTGGTGATGATGCCCAAATCCGACCCCGCTTGCGCCTCAGTCAGACACATGGTGCCCGACCATTCGCCCGTGACCATTTTTTCTAAATACGTGGCTTTTTGAGCATCGGTGCCGTGGTGCTCGATGGTCTGTATCGCGCCGTGCGACAGCCCAGGATACATCGAAAACGACCAGTTCGCCGTGCCCATCATCTCGTTAATCACCGTAGATACTGAGATAGGCAAGT
Organism: Psychrobacter aestuarii; assembly: GCF_904846035.1. Classification (GTDB taxonomy): domain Bacteria; phylum Pseudomonadota; class Gammaproteobacteria; order Pseudomonadales; family Moraxellaceae; genus Psychrobacter; species Psychrobacter aestuarii. The sequence continues at coordinate 405,988 of NZ_CAJGYT010000001.1, read as the reverse complement.
TTTGCCCGCCAAAATCCTCTTCGGCAGATAGGGCAGGAAAACCGAGCTCGCAATACTGCTGATAAGCGTCCTTAAACCCTGATGGTGTGGTCACTTGCCCATCATTAAACGTGCAGCCCTCAGCATCACCGCTTTGGTTCAATGGCGAAATCACTTTTTGCGCAAAGCTCGCTCCCGCCTCAAACAGGCTGTCCATCAGCTCACGGTCGGTGTCTTGAAAATCAGGTATGCTGCTGTAATGGCGCTCGCTCTCAAGCAGCTCATGCATGACAAATTTCATATCACGTAAAGGGGCGGTGTACTGCATGCTCATATCCTTAAAGTACCAAAGCGCCACGTGATTGTTGTCATGATAAGGTGGCGCATTGTGGAGGGTGGGGCAGGTAAGGACAAAAAAAGCGCACCGTAGTCACGCGCTAAGCGGCATACCTGCCATAAAAATCTGTATTAACGATAGGCATTGTGCAGGACGGGTGCAAGATGAGCCGCCAAACTGATAAGTCACACGACCGTATTGCATTTTTTTGTCGTAAGTGACCATTGGTCTTGCGGTAAGCTATTTAAAACAAACTAAAGTTCTATAAAAAACGCAGTATCGAATGAGCGATACTGCGCTTGCATAGGATTACTAGCGATTATGGCAATGATATACGGCTTAAAAAGTGCTTTATAGCGCGCAAGCAAAATAGCGACTGTGCGCGTTTACGTGTCTTTTGGATTAGGCACGGCGTGCTGTGCTTCGAGCAGCTGTGTGGCGGTCGCCGCTGATACAGGTCTGCCAAACCAGTAGCCTTGCCCGTATTGGCAGCCAACGTCTTTTAACAGGGCGTATTGCGCCTCGGTCTCAATGCCTTCTGCAACCACACCCATATCAAGTGCTTTTGCTAAGTCCAAAATCGCCTTTACAATGGCATGCTGAGTCGGATCAGAAATGATTTTTGAAATAAAACTTTTGTCTATTTTAATAAAGTCAAAATCATACTCTTGCAAGTAGCTGAGCGACGCATAACCTGTACCAAAATCATCAAGCGCCAGTTTGACGCCCAAGTTCTTAATTTTTGACAGCTGATGCTGTACGCTGCTGTGTCGATGCATAAGGGATGATTCGGTCATCTCAATGTGCAGCTGCTCAGGGTAGATGCGATATTCTGCCAGCAGTTTACTGATAAAATCAAAAAAGTTCGGCTGGCTAAATTCAGCCGCCTCGGCATTGATACACACATGCTGACAAAATCCCATGCCAAGCCAGGTATTGAGCTGCTTGGCAATCTGAATCGCCATCTGCGAAAACAAATCAAAAGACAGCTTGTGCTTGATGATGGCTTCGATAAAGTGGTTCGGCTTTAGCAGACCGCGTGTGGGATGCCGCCAGCGCACCAACGCCTCAAAACCGACAATATTACCTGTCATCAAGTCCACTTTGGGCTGATAATACGGCTCAAACTCCGCCCCTTGAATCGCGCCGCGCAGCTCCGCCTCCAGCTGCAAGCGCTGGTCATTGTCCACATCCAGCTGCGGGTTGTACCAAAAGATATCATCGCCGCCTTGCTGCTTGACGTACTGCATTGCCTTCTCAGCGTGCTGTAGCAGTTGCAGCATCTGCTTGCTGTCATTGGGGGCGTAGCTGATGCCGACTGAGACTTTGAGGTAAATGGGATGCTTGTTGGTCACGAACGGTCGCTCACACATCTGCATCAGACCGTCCAACTCATTGCGCACCAAGTTGGCATCGGTGAACTCAAAGAGCAGAGCAAAATCATCGCCGCCAAAGTGTGAAAAACAGTACAAATTGTTCAATTTTAAAGCATTCACGCGCGCGGCAAACGCTTGTACCAATTCGTCAGCGTGGTCTTGCCCCAAAGTATTGGCGAGCATACGGTAGTGGTCGATGTTCAATCGTACCACCACCACCTCGCGGTAACTGTCCAAAAGCAGCTCGCTGGTTTGACTCAAAAACACCCTACGATTGGGCAGCTGCGTTAATTCATCGTAGTTACTCAAGTGCGAGACGCGCTCGGTGGTTTCGATTTTTGGGCACGTGTCTTTGACCATACCGATATGATAATAGCTGTCCTCAAGCTCGATACGGCGAAAGGTCAGATGACAGTCTAAAGTCTGCCCGTAGCGGGTGGTCATGGACAAGTTATTTTGATAATAACCATGCTCATCCAAACGGTAGGCAATGTCTTTCAAAATACGTCTCTCTTTTTCGCCCAAAAATTCTTGAGCGTAAATACCCAGTGGGCGACCTGCCAAAAACGTTTCAGTATGACCAATCATCACCTCATAGGCGGCATTGACCCACATATAGCGCAAGTTGGCATCTAAGATAAATATGGCATCTTCAAAACGACTGCATAAGGCAGTGAGCAGTTGTTCTTTGGTTGAGGCAGCGAGGGGGATGAATTCCTTCATAATATAAACCCATACAAGATAATAGACACGCTTATCTGTCGTGCGCGGTTTTGCCTTTGCATCCTTACCAAGGTAAAAACAGCACGGTTAGGGTATTTTTATGCCGCCGCAAACGATTGCTGACAATTCATAAAAATACCGAAAATGTCACAAAAAAATCAATCAGGAGTCCACTTTGTGCCTGTGTGTCATAAGACAACGGATGGCTATCAGGCAACATCAAGGTGGTTTTACTTTATATCTGTATTGTATACCAATCACTTATATCAATAATGCCTGCAAACTGGCCAATGCCACCACAGGCGCTGTCTCAGTACGCATCACGCGTGCGCCGATTTGCCACGGCTCAAAGCCTGCGCCATACGCTTGCTCATGTTCAGCCTCGCTCAAACCGCCTTCAGGGCCAATGAGCAGCTCAATATAAGGGGTATCTTGTTGCATAAGGCTTTTTAATGACGGCGGCGTGGCAGGTGCGCCCGCGGCGGGCACGCTCAGTAGCACCCGCATATCCGCTGGTCGCAGCAGCTGCTGATAATAAGGCGAGGGTGCCAAAGGTGCGACAACCTCACTGACCGCAAAACCCGTCCCACTCGTGTCAGCTGCCAGCCAGCTGTCAATCGGCTGCGGGGCGATAATCAGCGGCGGGCGGTTCAGACCACATTGCTCACAGGCAGAGAGCGCCACTTGTTGCCAGTGGAGCAGCTTTTTTTCGACTTGCGCAGGTTTTAGCGTCACTTCACCATGATGGCTGCTTAACAGCTGAATCGCGCTGACCCCAAGCTCGGTCGCCTTTTGAATCGCATAGTCCATACGGTCGCCGCGACTCATGACCAGCGCAATTTTACTGAGCATTGGCGCAGTACGTTCAATATCGTGCGCCTCAAGCAAGCGCACGGTGGCACTTTTTTTACTGATCTGCTCAAGCTCGACCAGATACTCGCCGCCAAAACCATCGAATAACATACCTTGGTCACCGACTGCGGCCCGCAGCACACGGCACCAGTGGTGCTGTACGCTTTCAGGTAAGGTGACGACCTCACCAAGCGCGGTAGTGGTCAACGATGCCTCAGTGTCAGGCGCATAAAAAAAACGTCGCACAATTTCTCCAAGAGTCACAATAAAAAAAGAATAGCAAAATAACCAAGCATTTGTTAGTAAAATTAGCGATTTTTACGAAATAGTATGCGTGCTACGAATACCGCTGCAAAATAAGCGCACTATATTGCCACCGCTTTGGCAGACAGCCTACTACAAAAAAATACGCCGCAGTCATTTTTATACGTCAACCAGTGCGGCGAATTACTATCGCGCAATAAGGCGTAAAGCGGACAGGTGGTATCTTTTGCCCCAAACCAAAAAAAACTGGCATTGCTAAAAATGCCAGCTTTTCGATGCCATCACAACAGCATGTGCTTTAGTCCGTCAGACCAAGCGCTTGTACTAAGCGCTTGTTTGGCTCAACCTTGTTCATGGTATAAAAATGCAGCGCAGGTACGCCCTCGCTCACCAGACGCTCGCACAGACGATACACCACATCAAAGCCAAACTCGCGAATCGCCTTACGGTCATCGCCAAAGTCGGCAAGCTGTTTGCGCACATAGCGCGGAATATCCGCGCCGCAGCTGTCGGCAAAGCGCAAGATATTGCTTGAGTTGGTAATCGGCATGATGCCTGCAATCAGCGGCTGGGCATTGGTATCTATCCCGCGCTGCTCTAAGGCATCACGTAAGTACAGATAGCTGTCAGCATTATAAAAAAATTGCGTAATGGCGGCATTTGCGCCCGCTTGATACTTATTGACCAAATTATCAATATCAAAGGCAAAGTTGCGTGCCTGTGGGTGCATCTCAGGATATGCCGCCACTTCGATATGAAAATAGTCGCCTGTCTCTTCGCGAATAAACTTGACCAAGTCAAGGGCAAAGGGCAGTTGCCCCATGCCGACCTGACCCGATGGCAAGTCACCGCGCAGCGCGACCAAGCGTTTGATGCCCAAGCTTTTGTAATGCTCAAGCAGCTCAGCGATTTGTGCTTTATCATCACCAATACACGATAGGTGCGGGGCAATCTCGGTCTCCCCGCGCGCGCACAAGGCCTCAACAATGTTGATGGTGCGGCTGCGTGTAGAACCACCAGCACCATAGGTCACTGAAAAGTAGGCAGGCGCCAGCTGATTGAGCTCATCATACGTACTGAGGAGCTTGTCGTGTCCTTGGTCGGTCTTTGCAGGGAAAAACTCAAAAGAAAAAGCGGGCTTGCTCACCGTCGCGCTCCTTAGTCTTAGTATTTATACTCATCAGGCTTGAATGGGCCTTCGACAGGCACGCCGATGTAATCCGCCTGCTTCTGCGTCAGCTTGGTCAAGGTACCGTTGAAGCCTGCAACCATAGCGGCGGCCACTTCTTCGTCCAGTTTCTTAGGTAAGACTTTAACATACAAGCTGTCAAAACGCTCATCAACAGGCAATTCGGCGAATTTTTGCTCGTACAAGTACATTTGTGCCAAGACTTGGTTGGCAAATGAGCCGTCCATCACGCGTGATGGGTGACCTGTGGCGTTACCGAGGTTCACAAGGCGACCTTCGGCCAGCAAGATGAGGTAATCGTTGTCGTCATCTGAGCGGAACACTTGGTGTACTTGCGGCTTAATCTCAACCCAGCGCCAGTTGTCACGCATAAACTGAGTGTCAATCTCGGTGTCAAAGTGACCGATGTTACACACGACGGCACCTGGTTTTAGTGCAGCCAGCATGTGTTTGTCACACACGTGGTAGTTGCCTGTAGTGGTGACGATAAGGTCAGTGTCTTCTAGCAAGCGGGTGTTGATGCTGTCAGCGCCTTTTGTGCTGTCGCCGTCAACGTAAGGAGACAGGACTTCGTAGCCGTCCATACATGCCTGCATGGCACAGATAGGATCGACTTCTGAGACGCGTACAATCATGCCTTCCTGACGTAGGCTTTGCGCAGAGCCTTTGCCCACATCGCCATAACCGATGACCAATGCGCGGCGACCTGCTAGGAACATGTCGGTTGCGCGCTTGATGGCGTCATTTAGACTGTGGCGGCAGCCGTATTTGTTGTCATTTTTTGACTTGGTGACCGCGTCATTGACATTGATGGCAGGGACTTTTAGCGTGCCTTTTTTGTACATGTCAATCAGACGATGCACGCCCGTGGTGGTCTCTTCTGAGATGCCGTGGATGGTGTCTAGCATCTGTGCGTAGTCGTTATGAATCAGTGCGGTCAAATCGCCGCCGTCATCTAGGATAAGGTTGGCATCCCATAGCTTGCCTGGGTCTTCGCCGCCCACATGCAGCTGCTGACGCAAGCACCACTCGTACTCTTCTTCGGTTTCGCCTTTCCAAGCAAATACAGGAATACCCGCTGCTGCAATCGCTGCCGCCGCGTGGTCTTGGGTTGAAAAGATGTTGCATGAGGTCCAGCGTACGTCAGCGCCGAGGGCGACTAGGGTCTCAATCAGTACCGCTGTCTGGATGGTCATGTGGATACAGCCAAGAATTTTGGCGCCTTGTAATGGCTGCTCGTCTTGATAGCGACGACGCAGACCCATTAGGGCAGGCATTTCGGCTTCGGCAAGGCTAATCTCGCGGCGACCGTAGTCGGCAAGGCTGATGTCCGCAACTTTATAATCGGTAAAAGAAGGGTCGATGGTATGGGCAGATGAGGTAGTCGACACTGCGTCCATGATATGCTCCTATCGCTTGGTATGATAAAAAGAATAAAAACGCAGGTGCCGTTGTTTTGCAGTACGTGACATGACGTCACTTGTGCTACCGAGCCTAACATAAAAACATGCTTTATGACGCAACACCCCTCGGCGCGGTTATTGTAATGGATAGCGCGGTCTTTGTCACCTATGTAAAAAGCCAGCACAATAAAGTTGGGCGCGGCAAATCAGCAGTACAGAGGCACAAAAAAAGGTCACCTGTAGGCGACCTTTTTTATAACGACTAATAACGGATACGCTTTAATGGGCGCTCATAAACCGCACTTAATACCACGTGTACGTGAGTGAGGTAAAGAAGTTGGTGCCGTCGGTGTTGTAACCTGGAACTGTGACGTATTTTTTATTGGTGACGTTGTTTAAGCGCGCACTCATTGACAGATTGTCTGACAGCTCGTAGTTGCCGCTGAGGTTTAGCAAGCCATAATGCTCAACTTCTTTGGCAGCCGTGTTGGCAGCATCGCTGTAGTAATCGCCAACGTACTGATATTCGGCGCGCACATCTAAGCTTGGCAGACGGTAGCCGACATACACCAAGCCTTGATGTTCAGGGCGGATAGGCAAAAACTTACCATCGTTGCTGCCGCCACTGTTGTCTTTGGCCTTTTGGTAGTCGTAGCTGCCACCGAATAAGTAATTGTTCATTTCCCAATCAGAGGTCAATGACACGCCTTCGATTTTGGCTTGATTGATGTTTTTTGCTTGGAAGTTAGAATAGGCAATCAGGTCGTCAACATCATTACGATAGCCTGTCAGGCGTGTGTTGTGGCTCATGCGATCATACTGACCGTCATATTGAGCGAATACTTCGTAGTTGTCGCTGGTTTCAGGTCTGAGGTTTAAGTCACCACCGTATGCAGGGCTAAGCTCATTAAAAGACGGTGCGCGAAAACCTTTGGCATAATTTGCGCCAACACGAAAATCGGGGCTGAGATGTACTGCGCCGCCTAGATTGTAGGTGGTTTCGTCCCCGTAGCGTGAGTCGTCATCGTAACGCACGTTGGCTTGACCATCAAAGCGGTCATTGGCAAGCACGTAGCCTGCAAAGGCGCTTTTAACATCACGGTCGTCAATACTGTAGCCTGTGCTGTCTAGCCCTTGCGTTAAGTACTCTACACCGTAAACGCCTTGACCCATGCCCAGTTTGTTTTTACCAATCAAGGTTACTTGGTCTTGGGTGCTGTCAAAGACACTAGGAAAGCTGTCAAAAGAGGTACTCTTATCAACAGAGCGGCCGTATTGCAGCTTGACTGACGCATCAGGCATATACTGCCAATCGACATAGGCTTGTAACGCGCCATTTTCTTGGTCAGCATAAACGTCATCAAGCGCGCCGTCGTCGTATTCGGTGGTTGATTTGCTGTACAGACCACTGGTACCCATCATCAGCGCATTGTTAAAACGATGGTTCAGTGCAAAGCTAAAGTTGTCAGATTCGAAGCCATCATTGTCTTTGTTGTATATAGGATAACCATAAATGCCATCGGCACTAGGCAATGTGGCATTGATGCCTTTGGTCTCGTTATGGCTTGCCGCAAGGCTAAAGCTCGTACCTTCACCATTGGTCACTTGTGCGTTCGCGCCATAGGTGTAGTGGTCGTGCGAGCCCGCGCCAGCAGTCACAGCAAAGCTGTTGTTATAGACGCTATTGCCTTTGGTAAAGATTTGAATGACGCCGCCCATCGCATCTGAGCCATAAATACTTGAGCCTGATGCGCCATACAGCACTTCGATACGCTCGATTTGGTCGGCGGGCAGTAGGTTAAGGGCAGCACCACCAAGACTGACAGAGCTGTAGCGTATGCCGTCAATCAAAACCAGAATTTGTCGGTTATCATAACCGCGCACATAAAAGTTAGATGCGGTACCCAAGCCACCGTTTTGCTTAAAGGTCACGCCTGGCTGACGCTTGATGATATCAAGGGCACTTTGACCTTGATAGCGCTTGAGTTCTTCTTCATCAATCACGCGCGTTTGGGCGATGGTGTTTTCGACTTTGGTTGGTGTGCGGTTGGCGGTGACCACAATGGCGTCAAACTCAGCGGTAGGCTGGTCGGTTTCAGCCGTGTCGGTGGTCGCTGCGTTGGCTTGCAGGGCCACTACACTAAGGGCGCTCAGCACACATAGGCGAAGATAAGCGGTTGAAGATGAAGGCGATAGCATCATAATCTATTCTCAAAGAATCAAATCAAAAATAAGTGAAAGGATGTGTTACAAAATTGGCACACACCAAACAGGGGACATTATCTAGAAATATTACAGATTTATAAACCATTTTTTTCACAATGTTTATTCACGCTGTCGTGAGTATCTTTCAATATGGTAAATAAAGGGGGCAGATGCAGCCTAAGTGCAATCGATAAGCAAAGCCATACGCGGTGTATTGACTAAGCAATAGGCGACAAATAACAAACGCAATAAACATGAGTAATTCATAGAACCATTCGGCGTTATAAGTACAATAGAGCACCAAGCAACCGCATGACTGCCGCCAAAGCCAGCGGTCATCAAAGATGACGCGACAAGCTTTGGTGACAAAGCACCAACAAAGTGCCGACAAAGTAACGGCGGCTAGGGTTTTGCTTTGGCTGTGATTGGCTTAAGATGCGCATAAGGTAAAGACACGAGTGAGGGGTAAGGTTTGAAGAACACAGGTAAAGGTCGTGCCAATGGGCGCTGGCTGGCGATAGGGCGTAGCATACGCTGGCTGATGCTGTTGTTATGCACCGCATTACCGATGCTGGCATGGTCGGCGGAGAGCAGTGTGCTTGGTATTGGGGACAGCAGTGGTGAGGCGAGTGCTGAGGTCAGTATGCCTGATCCTTTCGGACGCGACACCCCGCGCCAAGCAGTACAAGGCTTTATTAGCGCGCTCAGTGACAACGACTATTTGCTGGCAAGTAATTATCTGAACCTCTCCAAAGCCGACAACCCTGCGACCGTCATCCGTCAGTTCAAACAAGCCCTCGATGCAGGCGGACGCTTTCAGACCGACCTTCAGCTGAGCAATGTACCTGAAGGCAACTTGACCGACCAGCTGCCACCGAGCCAAGAGCGCGTCGGGGACATTCGTATTGCGGACAAAAACATTCCGCTGCTCTTAGAGCGCGTGGTGTCAAAGACAGGCGCGCAGTATTGGCAGTTCTCAAGCGAAACGCTTAAGCCATTAGCAGAAGTGGTGGAAAATACCGAGCCAACACTGGTCGCCCGCTATACCTCTGAGGCGTTAAAAGACAAAAAACTGATGGGCTATCAGCTCGTCGATGTCGTCGCCGCCGTGGTGTTGACGGTGGGCAGCTTCATACTCACCTATGTGCTGGTATGGCTGTGCTATCACTTGCTCAAGCTGATTTATCCGCGTGTGCGCGGTCATCAGCTGCCACTACCGAACAGGGTGATTTTGCCATTGGCGGTGGTCATTATGGCGTTAATGCTCTCCGAGGTCATGGTGTACGCGGGCGTGTCCGTGACGCTGCGTGAGCCTGTCAATCGCTTTACCGAGATTGCCTCGTGGCTTGCCATGACGTGGTTGCTACTGCGCGTGATTGATGCGCTGTTTGGTCGTGCCGAAGCCATGAGCTATAAGCGTAATCATATTGAGCGCGTATCGATTTTGGGACTGCTGCGCAAAATCGTTAAAGCGCTGCTGCTGATTTTTGCGGTCATCGTTATCTTTGGCAACCTAGGCTTTGACTTAACCACAGGGATTGCGGCGCTGGGTGTCGGTGGTTTGGCATTGGCACTGGGTGCGCAAAAGACCATCGAAAACTTGGTCGGTAGTGTGGTGGTGGTCGCCGACTCACCTGTGCGCGTGGGCGATTATTGCAAATTTGGCACTTATGAAGGCACGGTCGTGGATATCGGCATTCGCTCCTCGCGCGTGCGTACACTTAGCCGTACCATCGTCACCATTCCGAACGGCGATTTTTCGTCCATGCAAATTGAAAACTACGCCGCGCGCGATATGTTCCGCTTTTTGCACAATATTTATCTAAAGCGCAATGCGGAGATTGATGAAATATTCCGTCTGGTCAAGGACTTAAATACCTTTATAGAAAAGCATGAGCTGACCAACCAAGAATGGAATCAGGCCAATATCAATGAGCTGCGCCAAGACTGCTATGTTATTCAGCTACAAGCCTACGTAAATGCAGGCAGTATCATTGAGTTTTATGACAAACAAAACGTGCTGTTCGTCGATATTTTAAACGAAATTGAAAAGTATAAAGTCGAGCATGCCTTGCCGACGCAGCAGCTGATTGTTGACCAAGACGCGTTGATGCAAGAGGTAAATGACACTCCAGACGTAAGCGACACCCCCAATATGCCAGCAGCGACTGAACCCGCTACGCCCGCTGACAACGCTGTGGTACTCAATAAAGACGATGCCGATGCGCCAGACGAGACGGACGCCGAGACTGAAACAGACGAGACGCCTGCTGCGCCTACCGATAAGAAAAGCCCCGCCAGCAACTCAAATCTAGAGCGCGTGGCAAAGCATCACTTTCGGGGGCTAAAAAGAAAGCTGGGCTACTAGGTTTCTGCTAGCAAAATTTAGCCCATAAAAAAGGCTGCGTTGTGCAGCCTTTTTTATGTCGTATGGTTTACCAAAGCGGTAACCAGCTGACAGTATTAACGCTTGTCGTCGTCTTTGGCTTTTTTAAGCAGTACCAAGACCGCGCCATTGCCGCCATCTTTTGGTGGCGCTGAGCAAAATGCCAGTACTTCAGGCAGCTGACGTAGCCAGCCGTTGACGCAAGTTTTTAAAATGGCTTCGCTGCCTTTGCCGTGTACGACTTTAACCACGGTTTCATTGTTGTTTTTGGCTTGTACAAGCAAAGTGGTCAAGGCTTCGCGTGCCTCTTCAATGGTGCAGCCATGGATATCGACCGCATCATACCAGCGCAGTTTACCTTGCTTTAACTGAGTAAAGACTTTGTTTTGTAGCGTTGGCTGCTTAAATGACAGATACGCTTCGCTCGCCACAGGGCTGAGCAGTGCTTTCATGTCAGACAGACCCACGTCCAGACCGCCTGTGTCCGCGCCTTGCGCTGCGGCACGCTTTGACAAGGTCGCCGCGTCTACGGTTGTGCTCTTATCCGCTGCTGTTGGCGTGCGCGTGTTTTTGTCTTTGAGCTGGTTGACGCCGTGCATGGCTTGCATAAACAAGACTTTGTCGTCATCAATATGCTCGCTATCAAGCTGCTTGACGGTTTTTTTGACTTGTTTTTGCGTCGGTAGTGACACAGGCTCGGTCGGTTTTTGCCCATCGCCATTGGCGTCGGTGGTGTCACGCCCTTTGCTTAGTTGTCCTTTTAGCTCTTTGAGCTGGTCTTGCATTTCTTTTGAAAACAGAGAATTTGCCATAACAATATGTGTATTACTGTATTGATAAATGAAAAAAGAAAAGCCCCAAAACACCTCGGGGCTTCATGCTTGGGATAATGAGCTACACTTTACGCGCTTGTGTTCACGCTCGCAAGTAGTGATTGTAACGCCTGACCAGGATGCTCAGTTTTCATAAACTGCTCGCCAATCAAAAAGTGGCGAATGTCTTGCCCAAGCATCAGCTCAATGTCAGCAGCGCTATGAATGCCACTTTCGGTCACGATAAGCGGTTTGTCAGCGCTGTCATCAGCAGATAATGCGGCAATCAGCTGTGCCTTTAATGCCAAGGTGTTTTGCAAATCGACCTCAAAGGTATTCAAATTACGGTTATTGATGCCGTAGATATTGTGCGTTGAGCGCGGCAGGGTTAGGGCGCGCTGTAGCTCTTCTTCGGTATGAATTTCAATCAGTACATCCATGCCCAGCTGAATGCTAAGCGCGTGCAGCTCATGCACGGTGGCATCATCGAGACACGCCATAATCAGCAAGATACAATCCGCACCCAGCACGTAAGACTGATAAATTTGATACGCATCAATCATAAAGTCTTTGCGCAGGACGGGCAGGGTGGTCGCCGCGCGCGCCGCCTGTAAATAGGCATCATCACCTTGAAAATAATCGCGGTCAGTCAATACTGACAGGCAGCTTGCGCCCGCCGCTTGATACTGCTCAGCAAACAGCGCAGGCTCAAAGTTGTGATTAATGATGCCTTTTGATGGTGAGGCTTTTTTGACCTCAGCGATGATGCCGATATCAGCGCTGCGTAGTGCGTTGGCAAAGCCGCGTCTTGGTGTGTCATCGTTTTTTGCTTGCTCGGCTAGTGCGTCCAGCGGCAGATCGCTGCGCGCTTTGGCAACTTCGTCTTGCTTGGTGCGCACGATGCGCTGCAATACAGAGGGGATATCAGCAGTGTGAGAAGAAGTGGTCATCAGGTATCCAAATAATAATATGTAAAAACAACCGCTCAATAATGACGGCTAAAAAAATAGCTAACAAGTAAGTTTACGGCGCGCTGGCAAGTGACTGTGAATAGGTCGCCAGCGATTCCATTTTGGCAAGCGCGCTGCCGTCATGAATGGCGGCTTTGGCTTTGTCTACGCCCTCACGGTAGCTGCTCGCCACGCCTGAGGTGTAGATTGCCGCGCCTGCATTTAACGCAATCATATCACGCGCTTTGAGTACCGAGCGGGTGTCGGTGTCGTCGCCACTGAGTGCGGCGCGTATTAGTGCCAAGCTGTCACTGGGCGAGGCCACATCCAAGCCAATCAGGGTTTGCGATTCGATGCCCACATCTTCAGGGGTGACTTGATAGACCGACACTTCACCGTCTTTTAGCTCGGCAACCGTGGTCGAGGTGGCAAGGCTAATCTCATCCAAGCCATCTTTTGAGCCGACCACCATCACATGCTGCGCGCCCAGATTACGCATGACTTTTGCCAGTGGCTCGCACAGCTCATCGGTAAAGACACCAATTACCAAGTTGGGCACGCTGGCAGGGTTGGTCAAAGGACCTAAAATATTAAAAATGGTACGTGATTTGAGTGCACGGCGAATCGGATTGGCATGACGCATGGCGCTGTGGTGATTGGGCGCGAACAAAAAGCCAATGCCTTCGTTCTCAATACACAGCTTGGCTTGTTCAGGGGTGAGCTGCAAGCTGATGCCCACTTGCTCTAACAAGTCTGAGCTGCCCGACTTGGTCGATACGCCGCGGTTGCCGTGCTTAGCGACCTGCGCGCCAGCCGCCGCGGTAACGAATGCTGAGGCGGTAGACACGTTAAAAATATTAGCGCCATCGCCGCCTGTCCCCACGATATCGACCAAATGCGCGCAGTCTTGCGGTTCAATCTTGTCCGCCAACTCACGCATAGCACTTGCCGCTGCGCTAATCTCCTCAATCGATTCGCCCTTCATGCGTAGCGCGGTCAGTATCGCGCCCATCAAGGCACTGTCACAGCGCCCTTGCATGATAATCAGCATGACCGTGCGCATCTCATCAAAGGTCAAATCAATATGGTCAAACATCCGCGACAATGCCGTGGTTAAGTGCTTATGAATGTCCTCATCGCTCATGGCAGTGATGTCTTCGGGGCGTTTATTGGTTGCTGTCATTAGTATCTCTTCTTATAAAATAGTTTTGTTTGCAAAATAGTTGTGTTTGTTATCAGGAATTCAGCGTTAGCCGACTTGCGGCAACTCATTGTCATTCAAGCGCGCCAGTCCATGCGCCGCCAAGAAGTTATTCAGCAAATGATAGCCCGCTTCGCTTAAAATCGATTCAGGGTGGAATTGCACCCCTTCAATCGCGAGCGTACGATGGCGAAAGCCCATAATCTCCTCGATGCTGCCGTTTTCATATTGCGTCCATGCCGTCATCTCAAGGCATTCAGGCAGCGTGTCCTTGTCTACCACCAGCGAGTGATAGCGGGTAAAGGTCGATGGGTTGGGCAAGTTGGCAAATACGCCTTGATTGTTGTGATACACCTTTGATAAGCGCCCGTGCATTACTTGACCTGCCTTGACCACCTCGCCACCGAACGCTTGCCCAATCGCCTGATGACCCAAGCAAATGCCCAAAATCGGAATAACGCCTTGAAAGGTTTCAATCACCTCAAGCGAAATCCCCGCACGGTCAGGGTCGCACGGTCCAGGTCCGATGACAATCACATCAGGCGCGAGCGCTTTAATATCACTAATGCTCACTTGATCATTACGCCAGACGGTCACTTCCTGCTGTAGCTCGCCGAAGTACTGTACGATGTTGTACGTAAAGCTGTCGTAATTATCAATCATCAAAATCATGGTCTGCTAAGCCTAATAGGATAAATAAAAAAGCCACCGCCCATGACGCTGCAATAGCGCTGCGCCCATGCGGTAGACAAGTTATCTTACCATTATTTACCCCATGAGCAAGCAGCCAGTACAGACAATATATAGAACTTGGCACGCAAGAGATGCCCCGATATAACGCAAAAATAAATATTTTGCACCAACATGAATCAAAAGCACCAAAGAAGCGCATGATATAAAATGCATTGGGTAAACAAATACCGTAAAACCGTATCAAAAAAGCACGAATCTATAGGTTTTTATCAAAAATAGCAGAAAAACAGACGGTTTTTATAAATTGGCACAGGCGTTGCATCATAGTAGCCAACATCAGCAACTCACTTTATGCTGTAGATTGCAGATTTATGTCTATTGTTTTAAAGACAATAGATACCGAGTAGCGAGCGCGCAAATAAGCTACCCGCAGTAAAAGATAGCTGCTATGATGACAAACGCAGTAATTTACTGATTGCATCACTTTAATGAACATAACAACCATGAGGGAGACATTCATGTCGAACAAACTACTAGAGCTTATCGAATCTTCTGATGCCAAATGGGTGGACTTTCGTTTTACAGACACACGTGGTAAAGAGCAACACATCAGCTATCCTGCATCAAGTATTGATGAAGAAGTACTAGAAGAAGGCAAAATGTTTGACGGCTCGTCAATTGCGGGCTGGAAAGGCATCGAAGCCTCAGATATGATTTTGCGTCCTGATCCAGAGACCGCATTCATCGACCCATTCTTTGAAGCGACCACTGTTGTCGTGACCTGTGATATCATCGAGCCATCAACGCTACAAGGCTATGATCGTGACCCACGCTCTATCGCTCGCCGCGCAGAAGAATACTTAAAATCAACGGGCATCGGCGACACCGCATTCTTTGGTCCTGAGCCAGAATTTTTCATCTTTGACGATGTCAAATGGTCAATCGACATGTCAGGCGTCAGCCACAAAATCACTGCTGAAGAAGCGGCATGGTCAACCAACGAAAGCTACGACTGGGGCAACAAAGCGCACCGTCCACGCGTCAAAGGCGGCTACTTCCCAGTACCACCAATCGACAGCTCACAAGACATGCGTTCTGTGATGTGCGAGCGCCTAGAAGAAATCATGGGCGAAGACCGCGTTGAAGTACATCACCACGAAGTGGCGTCTTGCCAATCAGAAATCGGCGTATCGTTCAACACCATGGTACGTAAAGCAGATGAAGTACAGCAGCTAAAATACGTGATTCACAACGTCGCGCATCAGTTCGGCAAAACCGCAACCTTTATGCCAAAGCCAATTGTTGGTGACAACGGCTCAGGCATGCACGTACACATCTCAATCTCAAAAGACGGTCAAAACACCTTTGCAGGCGATGAGTACGCGGGTCTGTCAGAAACCGCACTATTCTTCATCGGTGGTATCATCCATCACGCACGCGCCCTAAACGCGATTACCAACCCATCGACCAACAGCTACAAGCGTCTAGTACCACACTACGAAGCGCCGATTAAGTTGGCATACTCTGCGCGTAACCGTTCAGCGTCTATCCGTATTCCACACGTATCAAGCCCGAAAGCGATTCGTGTTGAAGCGCGTTTCCCTGACCCAACGGCAAACCCATACTTGGCATTTGCTGCGCTATTGATGGCAGGTCTTGACGGTATCCAAAACAAAATGCACCCTGGCGATGCGGCGGATAAGAACCTATACGACCTACCACCAGAAGAAGAAGCACAAATCCCAACCGTTGCTGAGAGCCTAGATGTGGCACTACAAGCGCTAAAAGATGACCACGAGTTCTTACTAAAAGGCGACGTGTTCACCAAAGACATGCTAGATGCCTACATCGCGCTAAAAGAAGAAGAAGTACAGCGCGTCAACGTCACTGTGCATCCTGTAGAGTTCGACCTATACTACAGCTGCTAATCTGACGTCGGGTCAAGCCAGCCACGCTACTTGACCCACTGACAGCACGCAAAACCCAGTCAGGCTCGCTTGGCTGGGGTTTTTTTGCGTTTGTCACTTTGTCACATAGGCGCTTGATTTGTCTTAAGTTATTAAAATCAAAGTCATTATTATCGGAAGATTATAACCGTTCACACAGATAGCCTATTGATTTTTATCAAAAAATAATCAAAACTATAGCTTGCGCGAAAAGGTGTTTATTAGTGGATAACCCGCGCGCGGCAACCTCCTTTTTTCTGATTTGACACAGGTGACCAACTTGAAAAAAACGATTGTAAACGCGTTCGGACACGTGACCAAGCCACTGATGATGACTGTGGGTGCAGTGTGTTTGCTCAGCAGTGCAGCATTGGTCGCCGCGCCTGTCTATAAGGTGGTCGATGATTCAGGACGCGTCACCTATACCGATAACCCAAGCAGCTACCAGCATGCAGGGCAGTCGGTGAGTGTTACCAGTATCAATACCGTGAGCGACCGCCAAGCCCGCGCTGCGACAACGCAAACCAACACAGCAGCGCGTGGACAGACCGATCTGCCAAGTGCTGCGATTAAAACGGACGCCCCTGTACAGACCAACTATCAATTATCGATTCTAGAGCCGAGCACAGAGCGCGCTTATCAACGCCCAGCGCAGAGCGTGGACATTGTGCTACAGGTCAGTCCTCAGCTACAAAATGGCGATCAAGTCACCATCTATGTCGATGGCAATGCCCGCGCACAAGGGCTGAGTATGAGTATCCCGACCGTTGATTTAACGCCAGGCGCGCACCGTATCAAGGCAGAAGTGGTCACTGAAAAAGGGGATGTCCGTGCCAGCGTACAGCGTACGGTACATGTGATTCAAAACACCTTAATCTTACGACAAAAAAAGCAAGCAGCAGAAAAGCTTGCCGCGCAGCTTTTGGCGTATGAGCGTTTGCCATGGCACCAAAAATTGCTGGTCCGTATGCAGGGCAGCGACGCCGTTAATCAGTAAGACAGGTAACGCGCTGATATCGCGCCAGTATCTACGGAACAAAGACAGCACCAAAAAAAAGCAGCCCCTTTTATAGAGGCTGCTTTTTTATTTGCTTTGCGTTTAGAGGGCAGTTTATTTGCTCAGCTCGATTGTACCATTGGCAGTGACCGATACGGTGCTGTTGCCTGATTCAAAGTTTTGGCTTGGTACAGAGGCGTCCATCATTTCTGCTTTTGCCATTGAGCGATACATAGGTACGGGGTAATTGGTGCCTTTGTTTAGGTTAACCGACACGATGCGGTAGCCGCGTGCGCCCCAAGCGGTGGTCATCTCACGCGCTTGATTCTGAAAATCTTTTGACGCCTCGACCATTAGTTTCTTTTCGACTTCTGCTTTTTTGCTGTCAGAGACGCCAAAGCTAAGATTATTCATCATCATGTCTGATTGCAATTCGGCAATCAGCTGGCTGGTGGCTTCAAAATCACTGCTTTTTAGCTCGACATTGGCTTGACCTGTCCAGCCAGTGATTTTGTTGTTCTTGTCATAGCGTGGGTAGGTTTGCTGCTGACCTGTCGTCACCGTGACGGTAGGGTAGCGCTTGGCAATCATCATTGCCTTATTGATGCTGTTGGTCAGTGTGGTCGCAAGACTTTTGGCGTTGGTGGCTTGCGCTTGCTTATATAGGCTGGCGCGTATTTCGTCATTGGCGACTTCAGACTTGACTTCACTTTGAAAGCTGATTTGGTTGTAACCTGTGGTTTCTGCTTGCGCGCTGCCCATCGTCATGGCGGCCAACAATGCCGCACCTGATACAGTCAATAAAGGTTTGCGGACAGCAGTTTGTAGAGTGGTTAATGCGTTCATGGGATTTCCTCGAGATGGTAAACATATAAAAAAAGTGTGTTGCTTGTGCTTAATTTGCTTTTACCAAAAAAGCATTAAGACATTTATTATTTATTCAAAATAGCAAATACCCAGAAAGAATCTATAAGACTTTTGTCAATAGGTTACGGGTTTGTGTAGCAATACTTACTACAATTCCCAGCTAAGGGCTATGCTTTTGTTTTTTAATAGATTGCTGCATACGCACTGTTAACGACTTTCTGACGAATGGTATGGGCTAAAAACCATCGTCGATATTGCCGTCTTGATAGCCACTTATAGGAAGAATCTTGCGCAGGGGGTTGCAATCTGGGTACGTTATCCGTATACTTTGTGACTGGTGGCTCCACTGGTAGCCTCGCAACATTTCTCTACGAATCCCGCCAGGACCGGAAGGTAGCAACGGTAGTAGATTTGATGTGTGCCGAGGATGTGCTGGTGGAGTCGCTTTTTTTTGTGCTTGTATTTTGTTTGCCGTATGTGCTCAGCTGTTTTGCTGGGCTTTTTTGTGCATAAGATTTGTCCATCAAGTATCAAGCAAGTGCCAAACTGTCTTTTTGAGGCATCTACTTTAACTCTATCATCAAAGTATATAGCGCGAATAATACCACAGCGCCTTGTACAGAGAGGCGGTATACGCCGCAGCGAAGCCAGCAAAAAACACGCCGATAGATTATAATACCTATCAATGCTGGCTCAGTACATGACATCAGTACCTTGCATACTGAAATGCGGCACGATACGATGATTGGTCAAGACAAGCACGACGGTTTGATTGGGCTGGCACACTGCTGGCGGCAAGCGTGTCAACAGGTTGATGAATCAAACAGCGCCTTATAATTACGCGTTTGTGATTATTTTTATTGGGATAATGTGGGTCTATGAGTCAATGCGATACAACAGCCTCGCCGTCGCTTGAGCAGCGTAAGCAGCAGCGGCAGATTCTACAGATGATGGGTATTACCCAGTGGGTGTGCCCGCATGCGCCTGTAGTGGCTTTGGCGGATATTGCCGAGCAGAGCGATACCGAGCCTACTAATATCTTACCGACCGCACCAGTCAACACAGACACGCCCGCACACATCCATACCACCAAAGACCGACATCAACAAAATAGCCTAAGCAAAAATACCGATATTAACGAGACTCATGAAGTATCCGATGGGCAAGAAATAATTGATAGTGCCAATAGCGATTATGCCGATTACGCTGATGACGACTTTGACCGTGATAGTTTTGATAATGATGACTTTGACAGTGGGGATGCGTTTTATGATGACTTTCCTCAGTCTGACGCTATCAGCAATAGCGAAACCGCCGACACGATTTATCATTTTGACAGTTTAATCACGGACAGTAGCGACCAAATATCAGAGACGGCAGCAACCGATAGCCGCTTTCCGCGTCCGATAGCATCCGTGCCCACGGCGGCCAGCCAACAAAAAGTCGCTGCCTTTGATTTACAAGGCGGGCGCTATCAAAGCTGGGTGCTGCTGGTAGATATGCGTCAACTGACGCCCGACACGCAGGCATTGTGGCAAAACATCACCCAAGCGCTGCGTATATCTTGCGAAAACAATGCCTTCCCGCTGTGTCCAAATATGGATACGGCGGAGCTTGCCAATGCCAGTGTTGCAGGCTACGTGTTTCGATTGGGCAGGCAAGAGCATATCAAGGTGGCAGCACTGACCGCGCTGCCTGAGGGCGTCAGTCATCCAAACCTACATTCGCTACCCACACTAGAGACTATGCTGACTGCGCCTGAACAAAAGCGCGTATTTTGGCAGCAGCTGAGTGACGCTGCCGCCTCGCTATAGGCATTAATGCCTTTCAATAGTGCTGTTGCGGTTATAAGTGATGACTGAGGCATGATTATTTTGCCAAAATTTTGTAAGCTGTCAGACAAAATTTGTCATTATCATTGTCCAGTACTTCTCGTAAGCGGCGCATTTACGTATACTGTCAACGTCCATCGGCCTTTTTTAGGTCTATTTTTATGTTGGTCTGTCAGCATTGCCGCCACCCAATGTTGTGTGGCTGTCTCTGTTTGTCTCAGCCGATTCGTCCCGCGTGATGCGCCCAGTCTTAGAGCTTTGGGCAATGCATCAGGGGGGTTCTATGTTTTTTTCCCTATTTAGGATTTTTACCATGACGCAGCATCAGGATTTTCATCGTCTCCCCAATTTTTGTGCAGGTCCTGCCACCATGCCAACTGAAGTGCTGACGCTCGCCCAGTCGGAGCTTTTGGACTGGCAAGGTCGCGGTATGTCGGTGATGGAGATGAGCCACCGCAGTGCCGATTATATGGCGATTACTGCCAAGGCGGAAACCAAGCTGCGCGGGCTGATGGACATCCCTGATAATTACAAGGTGTTGTTTTTGCAAGGTGGCGCAAGCTTGCAGTTTTCAGCGATTCCGCTGAATCTTTTGAACAATCAAGCAGGCGACTATTTAACCACAGGGGCATGGTCTGGTAAGGCTGTTAAAGAAGCCAAGCGTTATGAAAAGCTGGGTCTGGGTCGTATTGCTGAAGTGGCGACAGGCAAGGGCAGTAACTTCACTGACGTGCCTGCGCAAAGTGAGTGGCAACTCAGTGATAATGCTGCCTATTTTCATTATTGCGCCAATGAGACTATTCACGGGCTACAAATCTTTGATGCACCAAAGGTTGATGCGCCACTGATTGCTGATATGTCTTCGTCTATATTATCAGAGCGTATCAATGTCTCTGACTTTGGCATGATATATGCAGGTGCGCAGAAGAACATCGGGCCTGCAGGTTTGGTCATCGTTATCATACGTGAGGACTTGTTAGACAATGCTAGCGAATGGTGCCCGATGCTGATGAATTATGCGCATCAGGCAGAAAAAGAATCGATGTCAAACACCCCAGCCACTTATGCGTGGTACTTATCTGGGTTGGTATTTGATTGGTTAGAAGAGCAAGGGGGTGTCGATGCTATTGGCAAAATCAATCGCCAAAAAGCTGAATTATTATACGCTACGATTGACAACAGCAGCTTTTATGCAAACCCCGTCGCCAAGGCGCACCGCTCTATCATGAACATTCCTTTTACCTTAGCAGACAGCAGCTTGGACAAGCTGTTCTTGACAGAATCTGAAAAGGCAGGTTTGTTAAACCTAAAAGGGCATCGTGACGTGGGCGGTATGCGTGCCAGTATTTACAATGCCGTACCTCTTGATTGGGTACAGCAGCTGGTGGACTTTATGCAAGACTTTGAAAAAAAGCATGCCTAAAAAAGGTTACGGCGCGCAGACTTAGTGACTAAAAAGAGTGGCTAAGTTTGCTTATAGACCGTGACGCTCTTGTGATTTGATATTTTTTGCCACTGCGCTTGGACAATAATGACAGACACAGGAGCTAGGAATGACATCACGCGTATGGGTACCGTGTAAACAGATATTGTGGGTGATATGCAGCATTGCGGCGTTAAGTGGTCACTTGGCGCACGCTTCAACCCATCATATCGTAGAGGACGGTGAGACATTGGCAGACATTGCCAATCGATATCAACTGACCAAGACCGCGCTGATTGATGCCAATGGACTCGAAGCCAGCACCCTGCGTGCAGGAAAAGTCCTACACATTCCCGAGCCCAATACCCAGCACAATATGTACCGTGTCGTGTCAGGCGATAGCCTAAGCAGCTTGTCCGCGCAGTACAATATCGATATCGAGCAACTGGCACATATCAACCGTATCAGCCCGCAATCAGGATTGATGATTGGCAGCACCCTTATCATTCCTGTAGCGACCAAAACCGCAGAAACGCCCAGCGCGCCGCCAATCGCTGCCAGCACAACCACCAAAAAAACCTCGGCAAACACAACAGCACCCAGCCATACTGTGGCTGTCAATAATGCGCCAAGTAAGACCGCGCGCACCCGCAGCCTATCTGCTAGCGCGCAAACCGTAACTACTCACCGCATCGAATACGGTGAAACCCTCTCCAGCATTGCCAAAAAATACAACTTAAGCATCAATACGTTAGCCAGCGCCAATCAAATGGCAATCGATGACCCTTTGTATTTTGGACGGATGCTCAGTATTCCTACGCAGACAGCCCCTAAGCCGCAACAGTCATCAATAAAAACCGCTGCTGCGCCGGCTGTGCAGACCTATACGGTGCAATCTGGTGATACCTTGATGGGTATCGCAAACCGATATGGGGTCAAGTTCATGGATATTGCCAAGCTCAGCCGCATTTCAGCCTATGACCCATTGGCAATCGGGCAGGTGTTAACGCTGCCACCCTCTGCTGCATTGGTAGCGCAAAGCACGACCCGCTAATGGCAAAGAAGGGTAAAAAAGCGATAAAGACGTTGTTTTTATTCGAATACTTTTTATATCCATAAAATACCCACCATATTGCCAAGAGGTGTGTTATCGGTCGGCTACAACAAGCACATTGATACCTGATGCCATATCTGTATGCTGATAAGTACCGCCGCGTATTGTACCTACGTTGTATATATAAGCTGCGAGTCAAGCGCGGTGGTAATAATAAAAATAGAAGACATAACTACAGGAGGTAATTATGAGTAACCGTTATAGAGATGGCGCTATTGGTAGCCTACTTGGGTGCGCCCTCGCATTCGGTATAAGTATGGCACACGCAGCGCCGCAAACGCGCGCCCATCAAATAGTGGCAGGTGATAACCTAAGCGTGCTGTCCAAACGCTACAATGTGAGTGTAGATATGCTGGCAAAGGCCAACAACATCACACCAAAAACCACCATCGTCATTGGTGATACGCTCAACATACCAATGCCCGCTGCTAACACTACTGCTGCTAAAAAAATACCAACACAGCCAGCAGCCAGTACTGCCAATACCACGAAATATCAAATCAAATCGGGCGATACGCTATTGGCAATCGCCAAGCGTTACAACGTCAGTGTTGAGGCATTGACCGCAGCAAATGACATGACCGCGACCACCATCATTCGTGCAGGCGACACGCTTGTCTTACCAAAAAACGCCAAAGCTGCACCTGTTACCCCTGCGGTAACCCTTGTCCCAAAACCACAGCCTAGCGCGAACAGCACACCAGTTGCGACCGCTGTTGCCACCTCACGTGAGATGCCAGACACCTATACCGTGCAGGCAGGGGACACCTTGATGGGTATTGCCAATCGCTATGGCATCAGCTACCAAGACATTGCCACTGCGAGCGGCATTGACGCGAACGCTACTTTGCAAATCGGGCAGACGTTGCGTCTCAAACTGGCGCCAGCGGTACAAACCACGGCTATGGCAATGGTCGATGATGATATTTATTAAGATACATTACTAGTAAGTGATGCTGATAAAGATGGTTTTTATGACCTTTTACTCAAAGTTGGTTCAATAAAGCCCGTATCAGCAACAATACCTTGATAGGTGCTCACGCGTCTTTGTCGTTGCGCAATACTACGCAAGTAACGTGCAACGCTCGCTACATTCCTCGCAGGCTCGGCTACATCCCGTATACCAACACGCAATGTCTCAAGTGTATAGTCACCAATAGCGTTATCCGCAGAGATAGCGCGGTGAACCTTATGGTATGACGGCTGCATGCTTTAATAAAGCAGCCTTTGTCTCACAGCATAATAAGACACGTATAGATTAGAGGACATAACGATGACCATCCTATCAAACACCCTATGTAAAACGCTCGGCGCTTTTGGTTTAATGACCGCATTCGGTATCGGTGCTGCACAAGCTGCGCCGCAGATAGACAGCCATCAGCAGCTTAGCACGCACCATGTGGTCTCAGGCGACAGCCTAAGCCGCATCGCACAGGACAATGACTTAAGTGTCGGCGTTCTTGCTGCCGCCAACAACTTATTGCCGACCGCCAGCATTCAGGTGGGCAGCAACTTAAACATTCCAAGTGCTAGCGTCAATACACGTACCGCAGTCGCTGCAGACAGCGCCAGCCTACAAGGTCAGGTACAAAGCAGCCGCGCCAATGCCCGCGCTGCAGTCAATCAGCTAAACAATGGCGCAAAAGCACTCAAGACGTATACGGTACGCTCAAGCGATACCTTGCGCAGCATCGCCCGCAGTTATGGCATGGCATACGCAGATTTGGCGAGTGCCAACAACATCGCGGTCAATGGCACCTTGCACGTCGGACAGCAGCTGGTATTGCCATAAGTAATAAAGAAGCAAACATGCGATAAGTAGCCCCCTGCTTGATGGCTTGTACATAGCGATGCGATAAGACAATGTGATACGATTTATAGTCAGTCTACTCGGTAGGCTGGCTTTTTTTATACGATAAATAGCTTTAAGGTTTAAATATAATTAGCCTAAGCAGACAGATAAAGCAATAAAGCCAGTAGGCGATAAAAGCGAAGTTTGTTATGATAAACGTCTCATCAATGATTGTATGGATTAAGGGACGGTAAGCACGCCAATGATGACCCCCACGCTTTTTTTTGCGACAAGGCAGCGTCACCCAGCTGTCGGCAGTCGTTACTCATCAAACCCCCGCCAAGCTATTGGCAAGCGCCTTGCCCGCCCTGTGTACGTTCAAGCCAATAAAACCAAACAAACGTCGCTCACAGATTATGGGCGACGTTTTTTGTGGGCAATGGGACTTGGCTGGGCATTGTTTGGCGGGGCAGTCCATGCTGCGCCCATCACCACCACGGTTTTGGCATTGAACAGCACCACCGAATACGCCAACGCGCCGCATTTACCTTATGCCAATCCCAATGCGCCAAAAGGCGGCACATTGTCGTTGCAAGCGCGCGGTACGTTTAATAGCGCCAACAAGTGGATGACCACCGGCGTGGCAATGATTGGCACGGATTATCTGTACGACACCTTAATGACAGGCTCGCTCAATGAAGCCTTTACGATGTACCCGCAGCTTGCCAACAAAGTCACCTATGACCCTGATGATGCCAGTTGGATTATTTATCATATTGACCCAAAAGCGCGGTTTTGGGATGGCAGTGCGGTGACTGCACAGGATGTGAAAGCCACGTTTGATGCGCTACTCACCCAAGGGCAGATGTCCGTGCGCAGCTATTTGAGCGCGGTAAAAGAAGTGCAAGTGCTGGATAAGCAGCGAGTAAAGTTTGTGTTTAATGGGGCGGACAATACAGAGATTGCGCTAACGGTAGGTCAGTTTCCCGTTTTTGCCAAAAGCTCGATTGATACCGACTTTGAAAAAATAACGTTGACACCGTTACTCGGCAGTGGTCCGTACCGTTTGGGCAAGGTAGACGTTGGGCGCTCGGTCAGCTATGAGCGCGACCCCAACTACTGGGGCAAAGACTTGATGGTCAACCGTGGTCGCTATAACTTTGCTAGGATTAAATTTGTTTATTACCAAAGCGATGAGGTTGCCTTTGAAGGTTTTAAATCAGGGCAATACCGCTTTCGTGTCGAAAATAGTGCGGCTAATTGGACATCGGGCTACAACTTTCCTGCCATGCGCGCCAATATGGTGGTCAAAGAGCCGATAGCCGACCATAACCCTGTGCCAATGCAGGGCATCATCATGAACCAGCGTCGCCCTTTGTTCCAAGATATCCGCGTTAGGCAAGCACTGACCAAGGTATACGACTTTGAATGGATGAACAAAGCACTGTTTCACAATCAATATGAGCGCTTGCAGAGCTTTTTTTATGGCTCAGAACTAGAAGCGAAAGGCACACCCTCAGCAGCAGAGATGGTGGTATTACAGCCGCTGTTGCCAAGTCTTGAGCCGATTCAGCGTCAGGCGGTGTTAAAAGAATGGCAGCTGCCCAAAAGTGAGGGCGATGGCTTTAATCGCAAGCAGCTGTTAGAGGCGCGTCAGTTGCTGCTTGATGCAGGCTTTTATTATCAAGACATGAAGCTGTATCAGCCTGATGGTACGCGGGCAAGTATTGAAATCTTGTTAGCTGGCGATACATTAACGCGTGTTGCTTTATTTTATGTGCGCAATTTGCAACGTTTGGGTTTTGATGCAAAGGTGCGCCAAGTCGATGAGCCGCAATATATCGAGCGTATGCGCCGCTTTGATTATGATATGGCGGTGGATGTCTTTGCCCAAAGTCTTTCGCCTGGTGCGGAGCAATTTGCTACATGGGGCAGTCCAGCGGCAGATGAAGTCGGTAGCCAAAACACGATAGGGATTAAAAATCCTGCTATTGACACGGTCATCGACAAGTTGGTCCATGCGCAAACGCGAGAAGAGATTGTCTTATACACGCACGTGTTAGATCGCTTGCTGCGCGCGGGGTATTACTTAGTACCTTTATACGGCACGCCTGTCACGCGGGTAGCGTATTGGGATGAGTACCGTCACCCCGACACGCTGCCGACCAACGCGATTGGTATCGATTATTGGTGGGTAGATAAAGCAGCTGAGCAGCGCGTGAATAATTATCTGACACGCTAAGCTTGAGCCTGTCGTATACCGCCTTATTGCTATGCCAGTAGTAGCGGCAAACCAGCCTGCCCAGATACCATTTACTAATGTACTGTGCGCCAAAGTTTGCTAGGGTAGGCAGCAAACATCAAAAGGGTAAGGATTTTTTAAAATGAGTATTCGTATACAGCCAGTAAACGCCTTAAAAGACAACTATATCTGGATTATTATTAATGACAGCAATGGGCAAGCCATCATCATTGACCCTGGTGAGGCAGCGCCAGTCATCAACTATTTGACCGAGCAGAGCTTGGAGCCTATCGCCATTTGGATTACCCACCGTCACTACGACCATGTGGACGGCGTGGCTGAGCTGCAAGAGACCTATCCCATGATTCATGTGGTCGCGCACAGCGAGCACCCAGTCACCGCCGACCAGACCATCAAAGATGGCAGCACGGTCAATGCGTGGGGACGTACAGCGCAGGTCTGGGGTACAGAAGGGCACACAGAGCATCACGTCAGCTATATCCTAGATGTGGATGGGCGCGCACATTGCTTTTGTGGTGACACGCTGTTTAGTGGCGGCTGTGGTCGTATATTAAGCGGTACGGCGGAGATGCTCTATAACAGCCTGAGCCGCTTAAGTGAGCTGCCTGACGATGCGCTGTTGTATCCTGCACACGAATACACCGCTGCCAATCTGCGCTTTGGTCGCACGATTGAGCCTGAGAACGCCGCCATACAGCAAGCGCTCATCGACGCGACCGAAAAGACCGAGCAGCATATCCCCACGCTGCCTGTGACAGTGGCGCACGAGCAAGCGATTAATGTGTTTTTACGCACCGACGAGGACAGCGTGATTGCGGGCGTTGAGGCAAAAACACAGCTGCCCGACACCCGTCCTGTGACGGTATTTGCCGCACTGCGGGCGCTCAAAGACAACTTTTAGGCAAACAAGGCGAGTGCTACGCGCGTGGCCATAAGACAATAAAGACCATACATAAGGTGAGAGGCGATGGGGCGTTATGTCATAAAAAGACTGCTGTTGATACTGCCGACGCTGTTTTTGATATTGCTGGCAAACTTTGTCATTGTACAAGCCGCACCTGGCGGTCCTGTCGAGCAGCAGATTGCGATGATTGAGCAGGGACAAAAGCAGCAAGCGAGCATGAAAAGTGCAGGCGGCGGCACAGCGCAGCAGACGTATCAAGGCACGCGCGGGCTCTCTGAAGAGATGGTCGAGAGCATTAAAGCGCAATATGGTTTTGATAAGCCTGCCCCTGAGCGCTTTTGGCTGATGCTCAAGAGCTATGCGCAGCTGGACTTTGGCACATCGTTTTTTAAAGGGCAAAGCGTCACGGACTTAATCTTAGAAAAAATGCCTGTATCGATATCCTTGGGGCTGTGGAGTACGCTGCTCATTTATTTGATTGCGATTCCCTTAGGTATTTATAAAGCCTGTCATCATGGCTCAAGTATGGACAAGCTGAGCGCGCTGATATTGGCTATCGGTCATGCGATACCTGTGTTTGTGTTTGCGGTGATTTTGCTGGTGTTTTTTGCTGGCGGCAGCTATTTTAATTGGTTTCCGCTACAAGGCTTGACCTCAGAGAACTTCGATCAGCTCTCAGTGCTTGGCAAAATCAAAGATTATTTTTGGCATTTGGCACTGCCTTTACTTGCCAGTACGGTGGGCGGTTTTGCGGGGCTGACGTATCTGACCAAGTTCAGCTTTTTAGAAGAGCTGGGCAAGCAGTATGTACTGACGGCGCGCGCAAAGGGACTGGGCGAGCGGCAAGTGCTGTATGGGCATGTGTTTCGCAATGCGATGCTGATTATTATCGCAGGCGTACCTGCGGCGATTGTGGGTATCTTTTTTACAGGCAATTTTTTGATTGAGATTATCTTTAAGCTCGATGGCTTAGGGCTGCTGGGCTTTGAGGCGATTCAACAGCGCGATTATCCAGTGATATTTGGCACGCTGTTTATTTTTACTTTGGTTGGGCTGGTATTGCAGCTGATTAGTGATGTCAGCTATCACTTGATTGACCCTCGCATTGACTTTGAGGAGCGCTGATGGCCAATCCAATCTGGCAGGCGCGCCGTCAGCGCTTTTATCGTAACCGTTTGGGTATGGTTTCCCTTGGGCTGTTTATGCTGATATTTGTGCTGTGTATGGCGGTGAATGTGATTGCCAATGACAAGCCGTTATGGGTGCAGTATC
The DNA here is from genome assembly GCF_904846035.1 of Psychrobacter aestuarii. Classification (GTDB taxonomy): domain Bacteria; phylum Pseudomonadota; class Gammaproteobacteria; order Pseudomonadales; family Moraxellaceae; genus Psychrobacter; species Psychrobacter aestuarii. The sequence continues at coordinate 377,208 of NZ_CAJGYT010000001.1, read as the reverse complement.
AAGGGGCGTATTATTTCCCCGTAATGACGGCGTATCCTGAGACCACGTTTGGCGGGGTATTTGAGACCGAAGCCAACTACAAAGACCCTGCGGTGCAAAGCCTGATCAATAGCGATGGCTACTATGTGATGCCGCCGATTGCCTTTGGCGACCAGACGCCCAATCTGGCATTGGGGCAGACGTATCCTGCGCCGCCCAATGCACAAAACTGGCTGGGTACGGATGATATGGGGCGCGATGTGCTGGCGCGCATCTTGTATGGCATGCGTGTCTCGCTGTTGTTCGGCATCGCGCTGACGCTGGCAGGCTCGGTGATTGGTATCATTATCGGTGCGATACAAGGCTATTATGGCGGTCTGGTAGATTTGATTGGTCAGCGCTTTATGGAAGTCTGGGGCGGGATGCCGCAGCTGTTTATGATTATTATTTTGGTCAGCTTGTTTAGCCCCAGTATCGGTGTGCTGTTTGCCATGATGCTGCTGTTTGGCTGGATGGGGCTGGTCGGTCTGGTGCGCGCAGAGTTCTTGCGCGCGCGCAATTTTGATTATGTACGCGCCGCACGCAATTTGGGCGTGTCAGATTTTCAGATTATGCGCCGCCATATTTTGCCCAATGCGCTGGCATCAAGCTTATCGCAGCTGCCGTTTATTTTGACCGCCAATATCATCGCGCTGACGTCGTTGGACTTTTTGGGATATGGCTTGCCGCCTGGTTCGCCATCGCTTGGTGAGCTGATGGTGCAGGGTAAAGACAACCTTGAAGCGCCGTGGCTGGCACTGTCAGGATTTTTTAGTTTAACCTTGGTATTGTCGTTATTGATTTTTATTGGTGAAGCATTGCGTGATGCGTTTGACCCAAGGCGGATGTGATATGAATAGGCAAGCGGCAACTTCAAAATCCCCCGTCGTACTGACGGTCGATAATCTGAGCATCCATACACCAAGTCAGCAGCCATTGGTGACGGGGCTGTCTTACACACTATCGGCAGGGCAGACGCTGGCGCTGGTCGGCGAGTCAGGCTCGGGAAAGTCGCTCTCAAGCCTTGCGCTACTTGGGCTGTTGTCCAAAGACTTGCAAGTGCGTGGGCACGTTGCGCTTGCGAATGTGGGCGCAGTGGACATCAGCAATCAAGGGGCAGATGTGTTTGCCAAGTCGGTACGCGGTCAGCGCATCGGGATGGTGTTTCAAGAACCCATGACGGCGCTAAATCCGCTGCATACGGTGGCAAAGCAAATCGCCGAGGCGCTAAGACTGCGCGGCGTGCCCAAAAAAGAGTGGCGCGCTGAGACTTTGGCGCTTTTAAAAGACGTCAATATCAGTGACGCCGCAGACAAGCTAAGCCGCTATCCGCATGAGCTGTCAGGCGGACAGCGGCAGCGGGTGATGATTGCGATGGCGCTGGCAGGACGCCCCGATATCCTAATTGCGGATGAGCCGACCACCGCGCTCGATGTGACCTTGCAGCACGAGATATTGCGCTTGCTTGCAACCCTGAAAGCGCGCTATCAGATGTCGCTACTGCTTATCAGTCATGACTTAAACCTCGTGCGTCATTACAGCGATACGCTGATGGTATTACGCGATGGGGCGGTGGTTGAGGCGGGTCTTACAAAAAGTATCTTTGCCAATCCGCAGGCGGACTACACGCGCGCCTTGATTCATCAAGATTTTGGGCAGGCGCTAGCGCTTAGTGACGTACCCGAAGCGCACAGCGCGCCGCTGTTATTAACCAAAGACTTACAAGTAAAATTCCCCGCCAAAAAGACCCTGTTTGGTACGGTCTCCAATTGGTTTTCGGCTGTCAACGGGCTGGATATGACTCTATACACAGGGCGTGCGCTGGGCATCGTGGGCGAGTCTGGCTCAGGCAAAACCACCACCGCGCTGGCATTGTGCCGCCTGCTCAGCAATCAAGCGCGCATCACAGGCGAGGTCGCTATTGACCAGCAGGACGTGACCGCGCTTAGCAAACCGGCTTTGCGCCGCTTTCGCGCGACCGTGCAGATGGTGTTTCAAGACCCCTTTGCCAGTATCAATCCGCGTATGACGGTGGCGCAGATTGTCGAGGAGGGTTTGTTGGTACACGGGGTGAGTAAACCCATGCGCCAGACAGCGGTCATTGATGCGCTGCAAACCGTACAGCTGCCAGAAGCGTTTCGGCACCGCTATCCGCATGAGTTGTCAGGCGGACAGCGGCAGCGGGTGGCGCTCGCACGCGCGCTGGTAATGAAGCCCAAACTACTGATACTCGATGAGCCCACCTCGGCGCTTGATAGCAGCACGCAAGTCACTGTCGTCAACCTGCTGCGCAAAATTCAAGCCGAGCAAAACATCAGCTATGTGTTTATCAGTCATGACCTTAGCGTGGTGCGCGCTTTGTGCCAGCATATCATGGTGCTAAAAGACGGGGCACTTGTAGAAGCAGGAACGACCGAAGCGCTGTTTAATGCGCCCAAAGCCGCCTATACCAAAGCCTTGCTACAGGCAAGCAGCACGCCTGAAAACGCATAAATGAGACAAACTGCCATAAAAAAAGGACACGCATTGTGGTGTCCTTTTTCTTTGTGCTTTTATTTAACCGTAATAGGGAACGCTTACAGTGACGGTTGACGCTTAGGCACCGCGCCTAAGAACTCATTACGCGCTTGCACATCATGGACGAACTCGCCCAGCATCGCGGTGCTACGGGTGGTCGAGTGCTGCTTGTTGACCCCACGCATCATCATACACATGTGCGCGGCATCCATGACCACCGCCACGCCGCGACAGCCCGTGATATCCATGATAGTCTGCGCGATTTGTTCGCTAAGATTTTCTTGAATCTGCAAGCGGCGCGCGTACATATCGACGATACGCGCAAACTTTGATAAACCCAAAACCTGACCATTTGGCAAATAGCCGATATGCGCCACACCGTGAAAGGGCAGCATATGATGTTCACACAGTGAATAAAACTCAATATTTTGTACCAAAACCAGCTCGCGGTTACTCGATGGGAACACCGCATCATTCACCACGTCGCTTAGGTTTTGATGATAGCCTTGAGTCAGATAGCCAAAGGCCTTTGCCGCGCGCTCAGGGGTATCTAGCAGACCAGGGCGCTCTAAGTCTTCGCCAGTCGACTCAATCAGCTGACGATAAGACTCAATACTTTGTTGATAATCTGAAGCGATTGTTGGGGTATTACTCATAAGTTTGGCAGCCATCCAAAATGTGGGTACAGCTTAGCGGTAAATCCTATTTTGTAAAGGATTTTTGTAAAAATTGTGCAAGCTTCGGAACAGGGCGATTATACTTGAAATTTGCTCAACTTCATACCACTGTGCGCCCCCTTGTCTGTGCAGCCTTTGGCAGAAGACCGCTGCGCGCTGGATAGGCGAGTGTGTAACGCCTACAAAACGGCGCGCAACTTGGCAGGTACAGTTTACGAGTGTTTACCTAACTGAATTTGTGTATAATAGGGCGCGTTGACTTACACATGAAACGATAGATAGATTGTTGTACTTTTTACTTGTTTTTTTATCGTGATTTTCATTTTTAACCCGCTTACCGAAGCTGTGCTATCGGTCAATCAGGAGCTATTATGCTACTACAAGGACAACGTTTTGTCGTAACAGGCATCGCCAGCAAACTCTCTATCGCATGGGCGATTGCAGAAGCATTGCACCGTGAAGGGGCGTCTTTAATCTTGACCTATCCCAATGAAAAAATCAAAAAACGGGTCGATATGGCAGCAGAGCACTTCGAAGCGGAAATGGTGCTTGAATGTGACGTGGCATCAGACGACTCTATCGCGGCGTGCTTTGAGCAAGTGGCGGGTCACTGGGGTGACGGGATCGATGGCGTCGTGCACGCGATTGGTTTTGCCCCGATGGATCAGCTGGACGGCGACTTTACCAATGCCACCACGCGTGAAGGCAGCCAAATTGCGCACGACATCTCAAGCTATAGCTTTGTCGCACTCGCAAAAGCAGGACGTGAGCTGCTTGCCAAACGCAATGGCTCTATGCTGACCTTGACCTATGAAGGCAGCATCTCTGTATTGCCAAACTACAACGTCATGGGCATGGCAAAAGCCAGTTTAGAGGCCAGCGTGCGCTACCTTGCAGCCTCAATGGGCGGCGAAGGCATCCGCGTCAACGCCATCTCAGCAGGTCCTATCCGTACGCTTGCGGCAAGTGGCATCAAGTCTTTCCGCAAAATGCTCGACATCAGCGAAAAAATCGCACCGCTACAGCGCAATGTGAGCCAAATGGAAGTGGGCAACGCTGCCTTGTTCCTATTGTCACCATGGGCATCAGGCATCACAGGTGAGATTTTGTTCGTAGATGCAGGCTTTAACACCGTTGCTATCAGCGAGCAGCTGATGATGATGGAAGACGCACAGCCAGCAGCAGAGTAAGCGCGCAGGTTTGGTGATGTAAAAAAGGCAGCCATTGTGCTTGCCTTTTTTATTGCCTGTCAATTTATTGAGTACCAAAGCCTACTGAGGTACAGCCACGACCCATCAGACCAAAAACCCTTAGTGAGAATAAGGTATACTGTGTCGGTTTAGTCCAGCGTATACCAATGCCTGAGGGTGGTCACGATGATTACAAAGTTACCAAGATGGATATTGTGGGGCGGCGCGATACTTGCCTTTAGTGCAGGCTGCGTGAATACCGCCGCACTGATGGGCTTTACCAAACTCTCAGTGTCACACGTCACGGGCAACGTCAGTCTGTTCGCAGCGGCTATCGCGCACTTTGATGTGTACAGCGTATTGTATATCGGCGCATCGCTACTGGCATTTTTAACAGGGGCAATTGTCAGCGGCTTTGTCATCGGGCAGACTTCATTAAAGCTGGGTCGCCGCTATGGGCGCGCACTGTATATCGAGGCGCTGCTTTTGTTTATCAGCTATTGGCTGTATCAAGAGCATGATTATTTGGGGCAATTGACGGCGGCAATGGCGTGCGGGCTACAGAACGCGATGATTGCCACTTATAGCGGTGCGGTGATTCGTACCACGCATCTGACGGGCTTAACCTCAGATATGGGCGCCGCGATTGGCAACTGGCTGGCAGGGCGCGATATCAGCAAGCCGACATTGGCATTTCAAACCATCATTTGGTACTGCTTTTGTGCAGGGGCGGTGCTGGGCGCATTTTTGTACGCGCATATCGGTTATGCTGCGCTTTTAGTGCCCAGCAGCATTGTTCTGATAGCGGCTCTATTATATAGCGCGGCGTCTGAACATTTACCCGAAACGCGCACACGTAATAAATCTTCTTAATGGTACAAGTTAGCTTGACCACAGCGAATATTTATAATGTCAAATAATAAAGTTAATTTTACTTTTTTGATGATTATAGACAATAAAAAATAGCGAGAAAGGACAGCTTTACAGCGTTTCTCGCTACTTCTTTTGAATCTGTTGCTGTTTTTAATAAACGCTATTGACCCTCAGTAGATGAAGATGGAATATTATTCCTCATCTTCGCTGTCGCTGTGGTCTTCATGCTCATGCATGCCTTGCATCATATCAAGGGCAGAGTCTTGGGTATGCTGCTGGTCTTCTTTTGCCAAACCGTCTTGATTGATGTCTTTGCGTGCCATTTTGGTGGTTTGGTCTGTCTTGTTGTCCATGAGAGGCTCCTAATTATTATTGTCAGTGCGCCAGTATCTTTGTGGTACAAAGCGCATCGAAGTATATAAGCCATAAAATTTCAGCTTATATATCAGCCATTTAAGTATGTGCTATCTTAAATTGCTTGTACAGTGGTAAAAAAGCGCTGTTTTATAGCTTTATGTAACGATAAACTGTACGACTTTTGGCTGATATTCAGTCACAAAATACATCACCCTTTATCATTTGGATGAAATATGGCTATAGGGCAGATTCATACACATGTAAGTAGTGCGTCAGTCAACATAATTCTGATATGATGATGCACCCACACTGCGTGCTGATTGCGCTGTATGCGTCTTGCTCATACTGTACGCCATTTTAAACCACTGATAAAAAAGGGGTTGATACTCTTGCAGAGTGGGAAAACTCTGAGTCTATAAGGATATGCTATGTCAGAAAAAAAATTAGACAGTCATTTGCCAGACGATGGCAATGAGTATTTGTTTACCGATACCTTTCCAAAAGGTACCGTTAAAGGTCTGGTCATCGCTATTATTGCGGCGATTGTCAGTGTTGTTTTATACCAAGTCTTGCCGTTTGAAGACAGTGCCAACAAGGGACTGGCGCTATTGGTATTTATTGGTACGTTGTGGTTAACAGAAGCATTGCACGTGACCATCACAGCACTGCTCGTGGTCGTGGTCGGCGCACTCATCGGTATTCCTGATTTTGATGCCAAAACAGGATTACAAAGCTTTGCTAACCCTATTATTTATCTGTTTTTTGGTGGCTTTGCACTTGCTGCAGCCCTACACGTACAGCAGTTGGACAGAAAAATTGCTCTAAAAATCTTATCGATGGCAGGCGGTAAGCTCAGTACAGCGGTACTGCTTATCTTTGGGGTGACGGCGTTCTTATCCATGTGGATATCGAACACGGCGACCACAGCGATGATGTTGCCTTTGGCGCTCGGTATTTTGACACAAGTCGACCGTGAAAAAGACCGTGGCACGTTCGTATTCGTACTGCTCGGTATTGCGTATTCGGCGAGTTTGGGCGGTTTGGGTACGATTGTCGGCTCACCACCGAACGCGATTGCGGCGAAGGCACTGGATATCGCCTTTGTCGATTGGATGAAGTTTGGTATCCCAATGATGCTGGTGCTGTTGCCTGTATTGCTCGGTGCGATGTATGTGGTCTTAAAACCCAATCTAAATCGTAAGATGGAGATGGTCGAGGATGACCATATTCCATGGAACAAGCCGCGTGTCGTGACGATTATTGTCTTTGTCGCCACTGCCGCAAGCTGGATATTGTCAAAGCAAATTGGCGAAGCGTTTGATATCGCGGATACCGATGCCATCATTGCGCTACTTGCCGCCGTTGCTGTGGTCAGCTTTGGCTTGGTATCGTGGAAGCAAGTGTCTGACAATACCGACTGGGGCGTGCTCATGCTGTTCGGGGGTGGTATCGCGCTCTCAGACATTTTGAAAACCTCAGGTGCGTCTTTAGCACTTGGCGAGACGGTTGCCAGTGGTCTGTCAACTGCGCCGCTACTAGTGGTGATGCTCGCGATTTCAGCATTCATTATCTTCTTGACCGAGTTTGCGTCGAACACCGCATCAGCGGCGCTACTGGTACCTGTATTCGTCGCGATTGCAGAATATATGGGTCTGCCAAGCGAAGTGTTGGTATTGATTATTGGTATCGGTGCATCGTGTGCTTTCATGCTACCTGTAGCAACGCCGCCAAACGCGATTGTGTTTGGTACAGGTCTCATCAAGCAAAGCGAGATGATGCGTGTCGGTATGGTATTGAATATCATCTCGACAGTTATCGTCGGGATGTGGGCATATTTCTTCTTGCTCTAAACCGCTGAGTCATAACGCGATAACGCAATAAAAAACCGATAGTCAAAATGGCTATCGGTTTTTTTATGGGCAAGGCTTAAATCAGACAGAGAGCGTTATTCGCCCGCGTCTAGCCAAATCCAGCCGTTCTCGAGCCATTCATCGAGCGCGTCATTGTCGAGCGTGGCAACGTCATTGGCGTTGAGGCTGTCACCATCGGCTAAGCGCTGAAGTAGCGCGGCGGCGGTATCATCCAGCCCATCGAGGCGCTGACCATTGGCATACAGCTGCACGCCCGTGTCTGTCTGTGTGTACAGCAAGCGGCTGCTGTAGTCAGGACGTAAGACAGCGCCCTCGGCAAGGGTATCTTTGACTTCATCGCTGCTCAGCATCTCCTCAGGAATGAGCACATCATAGCCACGCTTACTCACCACTTCGCAAATGGCTTGGCGCAGTAGCGTTTGTCCTGCCTCTGATTGCATCATGGCTAGGAGCTGCGTTTGCATCGCGTCAATGCTGTTTTGACTGAGTACGCCTGAGGGCTGCGTACTTTGCGGTAATAGCATAGGCACAAATAGGCTGGGGTCGTTGGTCGCCATATCGGCAAAGCTGTCGATAATCTGCATGAGGTTCGGACGGCGGCAGCCAAATGAAAAGGTCAGGCAGTCGTCTGCTGCCACGCCATAATGTGACAGTTTGGGCGGCACATACAGCACGTCGCCTGCGTCTAACACCTCATCAAAAATAATCTCGCCCATGTCATCGAATACGCGGATGGGCTCGCCTGCGACAAACTCGGTCGTTTCATCACAAAATTTGCCCAGCTGCCAGCGGCGCTGCCCGTAGCCTTGCGCCAAAAACACATCGTAGTCGTCATAATGCTTGCCAACCGAGCCGCCTTTTGGTGCGTAGGACACCATGATGTCATCGCGCTGCCACTGCGGAATGTAGTCAAAGGCTTGCCACAACGCGCCAAGCTCAGGCGACCACTGCTCCATATTTTGTACCAAGACCGTCCATGTGGCTGGCAAGTTATCAAAGTCGCTCTCGTCAAGCGGGCTTTTTTTCATTTGCCAAACGCCATCTGCCGCACCTTGACGCTCGGTAAGCAAACGTGCGTTGGCTTCTTCATCTATTGCCAAGCCTAAGACATCTTCAGGCTCAAACATATTTGCCAGTTGGGGCAAGCCTTGTTTAATGAGTAATGGCTTTTTTTGCCAATAGTCACGTAAAAAAATCTCAGGTGTGATGCCATCGGGCAAACATAGCGGAAAGGTCGTCATAGTCATATCCATGAATGGTCAAAATAAAAAATCAGCTGGCAAAGGGATAATAAAGATAGGGCATAAAAAAGAGGGGCAGTCGGGGCAATTTGCCACTTTAGAAAAGCGTATCAATGGTTTATGATTGATAGCCGGCGTCATGCCCGCACTGCGTTACTTCATTATTTATAGGATCGTTATGAAAAAAGTATCCGTCGTCATGCTGCTGGTCAGCACATTGTTCTTACAAGCCTGTGTCCATAAAGTGGTCACCGTCCCTGTAAAAATCGCCTACAAAACAGGCAAAGGACTGGTCAAAGGCACCGTCGCGGTCGCCAAAGCCGTCACCCCAGGCGGTGATGATAAGGACGACGACAAAGACTAACGCCTTATCTTTATTTATACGCTACATTTTTAAGCCATCTTATCACAACGGGCATACCCAATCAGGTATGCCCGTTTTGTCTTTTACTTATTTAGTCTCATTGATGCTCGGCACATTCACGCCCGAGCATCAATGACAAACCCTTTGGCGATTAGCCGTTCAGTTTAGCCAGCCACTCATGGATAGCGTTGGCTTGCGCTTCGGCGTTACCTGTGTAAGTCGCAGGCATCATATCGCGTAGACGGATTTTGTCCGCATCGCTGACTGCTGACAGCTCATCGCTTTCTACGAATGCGAGCATCGCTTCACGCGTCATCGCGTTACCACGGGTCAGCGCTTTGAGTTTCTCATACGGGTTTTCAACGCGGTAGCGGCGCATCACAGTCTGGATAGGCTCTGCCAAGACTTCCTGCGCGTCGTTGAGATCTGCGTTTAGGCGCGCTGGGTTGACTTCGAGTTTGCCGATACCTTTTAGACACGCGTCATAGGCAATCATGCTTTGCGCCAAGCCCACACCGATGTTACGCAGTACGGTTGAGTCCGATAGGTCGCGCTGCATACGTGAAATAGGCAGTTTTTCGCCAAGGTGCGCCAGCATCGCATTGGCGACACCAAGGTTGCCTTCTGAGTTTTCAAAATCAATTGGGTTGACTTTGTGCGGCATGGTTGATGAACCGACTTCGCCTTCTTTTAGGCGCTGCTTGAAATAGCCCAAGCTGATGTATTGCCAAACGTCACGGTTAAAGTCAATCAAGATGGTGTTAAAGCGCTTGACCGCATCAAACAGCTCCGCGATATAGTCGTGCGGCTCAATCTGCGTGGTGTATGGGTTAAAGCTCAAGCCCAAGCGCTCAGTAATAAAGGCTTCGGCGTGCGCTTGCCAATCCACATCAGGATAGGCAGATAGGTGCGCGTTGTAGTTACCGACCGCGCCATTGATTTTGCCCAGCAATTCGACTTCCGCGCTTTGCTTAACTTGACGGGCAAGGCGGTAAGCGACGTTTGCCATCTCTTTACCCAGCGTGGTTGGGCTGGCGGTTTGACCGTGGGTGCGTGACAGCATAGGCTGCGCTGCGTGCGTGGTCGCAAGATCAGCGATGGCATCGGTGATTTGCTGCATTTTTTGTAGTACCACAGTGCGGCTGTCTTTGAGCATCAATGCATATGATAGGTTGTTGATGTCTTCACTGGTGCAGGCAAAATGGATGAACTCTAGTGAGTCTACCAATGCTGGCTGACCACGGAACTGATCTTTAATAAAGTACTCGACCGCTTTCACATCGTGATTGGTGGTCGCTTCGATGTCTTTGATTTGCTGCGCGTCCGCTTCGCTAAACTCATCAACAATACGGTTCAAAAAGGTATTGGTCTCGTCATCAAATGCAGCCAACTCGCCGATAGCGTCATTGTCCGCTAGGGCTTGTAACCAACGAATTTCAACAGTCACACGCGCTTTAATCAGACCAAACTCAGACAAGTAAGGACGCAAGCTGTCAGCTTTAGACGCATAGCGCCCATCAATGGGAGAGAGTGCGGTAAGTGGGGTCATGGTATTGCCTTTGAATTATCAAAAAAATGAATGAAAGCCGAATACGGTACGATTTTTCGGCGCAATTATAGCAAAAAAAGACGCAAAAAAGGCAGCAATCATGGGATTGTCTGCCTATTATTGTGCCCAAAAATAGGCAAAAAAGCGTGAAACAGTATTTATAACGTTCGCGGGGCATTAATATCAGAAATCACGCCGCCGCCTAAGCACACTGCGCCCCTATAAAATACTGCCGACTGTCCAGGGGTGACCGCACGTTGCGGCTCATCAAAGACCACCCGCACATTGCTGCCTGTGTCATCAAGGGCAAAGACGCGGCACGCTTGGTCAGGCTGGCGATAGCGGGTTTTTGCCATGCAGTACAGCCCGTCTTCGCTAAAGATAGCCGCTGGCGGCTGGCACGCGACCCAATCCATCTTATAGGCGGTCAGCTCGGTGCTTTGGAGCATTGGGTGGTCATGACCTTGACCGACGATTAAGCGGTTGTTTTCCAAGTCTTTGGCAAGCACAAACCACGGCTCTTCAGGGCGATTTTTGACCCCGCCAATGCCAATGCCGCCGCGCTGACCGAGTGTGTAATACATCAGCCCGTCATGCTGCCCAATCACGTGACCATCATCAGTGACGATGTCGCCATTTTGTGCGGGCAAATACTGCTGTAAAAAGTCTTTAAAGCGGCGCTCACCAATAAAGCAAATGCCCGTGGAGTCTTTTTTCTTGGCGGTGATTAAGTCGTGCGCCTCAGCAATCTTGCGTACTTCAGGTTTTTCTAATTCGCCAACGGGAAATAAAGTTTTGGCGATTTTGTCGCCGCCGACCGCATGCAAAAAGTAACTTTGGTCTTTATTGGTATCAAGTCCGCGTAGCAGCTGCGCGGTGGTCACGTCATCATTTGTCTCGTTGGTACTGCGGCGGGTATAATGACCTGTGGCGATATAATCCGCGCCTAGCGTCAGTGCATAATCCAAAAACGCCTTGAATTTGATTTCTTTATTACACAAGATATCAGGATTCGGCGTGCGTCCCGCTTGGTATTCGGCTAAAAAATGCTCAAAGACGCGATCCCAATACTCCATTGCAAAGTTGGCGGTATGTAGCGGAATGCCAATTTTGTCGCACACCGCTTGTGCGTCTGCCAAGTCTTCCATCGCGGTACAGTATTCGGTGCCGTCGTCTTCTTCCCAGTTTTTCATAAACAGCCCTTCGACCACGAAGCCTGCTTCTTTTAATAGCACAGCAGAGACCGAAGAGTCGACGCCGCCTGACATACCGACGATGACGCGTGTTTGCTGCGGATTTGCGATATCAGACAGATTGAGGGCGGGGCGGGCAGAGATGGGGCTTACAGATTGCGCGGCGATGATAGCTGACATAAACTGGCTCAACAACTTATGATAAAATAAGCGTCCTATTATACCAGTTAATGCAGGCGTGTTGAACAGACGAGCGTGCTACGGCGAGTGCGCGTTTGCTTCTGCTTACTTTGTTATGGCGCAGTATCGGTCCTATGTATTTATCAATACTGTTTTTGCTGCCATACGCTTGTACATTAACGCCAAACATCCGTTACGGAATAACAAAAAGAGGAATTGCCATGATAAAAATCGGTCAGGGTATCGATGTACACGCCTTTCATAACAGTGGCGAGCAGCAACAATACGTGGTGCTGGCGGGCGTGCATATCGAGCACAGCCACAGTTTGCTTGCGCATTCAGATGGCGATGTGGTGCTACACGCCTTGGCAGATGCACTGCTCGGCGCGTTGGCAATGGGCGACATTGGGCAGCATTTTCCCGATACCGATGCCAATAACGCGGGGCTGGATTCGCGCATTCTTTTGCGCTACGTGTATGGCAAAATATTAGAAGCAGGCTATGTGCTTGGCAATGCTGACATGACCATCATGTGTGAGCGTCCGAAAATCGCGCCGTACAATCAAGCGATGCGCGACAACATCGCCGCCGACCTGCAAGTCGATGTCAGTAACATCAGCGTCAAAGCCACCACCAGCGAAAAGCTGGGCTTTACAGGTCGCCAAGAAGGCATTATGGCGAGCGCCGTGGTACTATTGACGCCAAAACCCGTATAATCGGGCAGGTTTGTACCCGTGCTGCGCCGTCTCTGTATTTTTATAACGGCGTATCCTTGTAATCTTTTGGCGTCTGCCCCATGTAACGCATAGCCAGCGCCAGTAAGACTGCCCATTTTTACTATCAATTTTTTGATACGTTTTACCCAAAAGCCATCATTAAGGAGCTTTTATGAGCGATAACACGCCAAACACCGACGTCGAACAAATGATTCGTAACCAAATCAAAGAAAACAAAGTATTGCTGTACATGAAAGGCACGCCGCAGTTCCCGCAGTGTGGTTTTTCTGCCAAAGCGATTGAAGTATTGACTCAAGTGGGTCGTCCTTTTGCCTTTGTAAATATCTTAGAAAACCCAGAAATCCGCGCCACCTTGCCACAAATCGGCAACTGGCCAACATTCCCGCAGCTATGGATTGACGGCGAATTGATGGGCGGCTCGGACATCATCTTGCAGATGTATCAGTCAGGCGAGCTAAAGCCATTGATTGAGGCAAACAGCCCAGCAGCGTAATATTCGCGAGCCTAATAAAAAGCCCAAGTCGCCATAATGTGCGTCTTGGGTTTTTTTATTGCCTTGCCTTTCGTGACCTCTGCCCTTATATAAAGCAAATAAGCCAAGCGTCGATGCTTACTGATTGTTTTTACAGCAATTTTTTGGCACGCGCGCTTCTTGTTAGCCGATCATACGAATAAAAAGAGAGATTTATGAGACAAGATACTGCCAATACCCAGCCAGACGCCACCGACCACGACAATCAAGCAGACGCACTCTTGGCGGCGCGCCGTGCGCGGATGCAAGATGCTTCTGCTGCCATTATTGAGCTTGCTGAAAACGAGCCGCATTCCTCATTAAAATGTATTCATAAACTGAGCGTGGCGGGCGGGGCAACGGAAAAGACGTATAGCGCCATTCATTCGCGCATCGTCACCGACCAAGATGCGGCGGGCGCGTATCACTTGACCTTGATTGCCCAAAGTGCGCTCGATTTGCCGATTGATATTCGTCAGCTCGTGGATATTGTGATTGCTGAGGGCGACAACCATCAGCGCTTATCGCTCTTAAAAAATCTGCCTGTACCGCCTGTCGCTGAGATTCAAAAGGCGATTGTCGATAGCGGTGATACCGATGCCGCACGTGTGCTCGAAGATTACTTAAAAGACAATCCAGAAGGATTGGGCAGCGCCTATATGAATGCTAAAGAAGAGCAGATTGTGCCGCTAAGCGATCCCAATGCCCAAAACACGCCGTCTGCGTAATATTTTGGATAACCAAATAAAGTGGCGATACAAGCAAAGCACGTAGCGCAATATTTGCCAAAGCTATGTTTATCAGTCATAAAAATTGTTATAATAATCGGTTACTTGGAATAAGCTGGCGTGGTGACGCGCGGCGATTGGTTTTTATCAGCTTAAATAAGGGCGCATAGCCGCGTACCTCATTTAAACAAGCGAGGCAGATATGCAATACCCAAAACATTATGACGTGGTGGTCATCGGCGGCGGTCATGCTGGCACAGAGGCAGCACTGGCGGCGGCACGTATGGGCGCACAGACCCTGCTTTTGACACACAATATCGAGACGCTGGGGCAGATGAGCTGCAACCCTGCGATTGGCGGTATTGGTAAGTCGCATCTGGTGCGTGAGATTGACGCGCTTGGCGGCGCAATGGCGCTGGCGACGGACAAGGCGGGCATTCAGTTTCGGGTATTGAACAGCCGTAAAGGTGCGGCGGTACGTGCCACTCGCGCGCAGGCAGATCGTATTCTCTATAAAGCGGCGATTCGCCATACGCTAGAAAACCAGCCGAACCTTGATTTGTTCCAGCAAGCCGCCGATGATATTTTGGTTGAAAATGGTCGAGCCGTGGCGGTAGTGACCTCGACAGGTATTGTCTTTAGAACCGAAACCGTCGTCTTGACCTCAGGCACATTCTTGGGCGGTGTGATTCATATCGGTCTAGAAAATTCGCACGGCGGTCGCGCAGGTGACCAGCCCGCGATTAAACTGGCAGATCGTTTGCGCGAGCTAAAACTGCCCGTCGGTCGCCTAAAGACAGGCACGCCCGCGCGTATCGATGCGCGTAGCGTGGACTTTAGCGTTATGACCGTCCAGCCTGGCGACACGCCGCTGCCTGTCATGAGCTATATGGGCAGCACCGAGATGCACCCGCAGCAGGTCAACTGCTACATTACGCATACCAATGCGCGTACGCACGACATCATCCGTGACAATCTCGACCGCTCGCCGATGTTCTCAGGCAAAATCGAAGGCGTGGGTCCGCGTTACTGCCCATCGATTGAAGACAAAATTCACCGCTTTGCTGATAAAGACAGCCACCAAATCTTTATCGAGCCTGAAGGCTTGACCACGCACGAGCTGTACCCTAATGGTATCTCGACCAGCCTGCCGTTTGATGTGCAGCTTGACTTTATTCATAGCATGAAAGGGCTTGAGAACGCACACATCACCCGCCCAGGCTACGCGATTGAGTACGATTATTTTGACCCGCAAAGCCTCAAGCCCACGCTTGAAACCAAGTCGATTGAGCGCTTGTATTTTGCAGGACAGATTAATGGCACGACAGGCTATGAAGAAGCGGGCGTTCAAGGCTTGCTGGCGGGTACCAATGCCGCGCTGGTGACCACCAACAATCCTGACTACGACACATGGACGCCGCGCCGCGATCAAGCGTACTTGGGCGTACTCGTTGATGACCTTATCACCCACGGCACCAATGAGCCGTACCGTATGTTCACGAGCCGCGCTGAATACCGTTTGCTACTGCGTGAAGACAACGCCGATCAGCGTCTGACCGAGATTGGGCGCAAGCTTGGCTTGGTGGACGATGCGCGCTGGCAAGCCTATCAAGACAAAATGACCGCGATTGACAATGAGTCCGCGCGTCTAAAAGCACTCTGGGCGACGCCAAGCAATGACTTGGGGGCAAAGCTGACCGACACCACAGGTGAAGTGTTGTCAAAAGAATCGACCGCCTATGATTTGCTCAAACGTCCGCAGATCAACTTTAGCGACATCGCCAGCATCACCGATTCGGATGTGGCAAATGACGTGGGCGAGCAGATTGAAATCTCTGTCAAATACGCAGGCTACATCGACCGTCAGCAAGAAGACATCGAGCAAATGAAGCGTCTAGAGAATACCGCGCTGCCTGTTGATTTTGACTACAGTGCCGTATCTGGTCTGTCTAATGAAATCGTACAAAAGCTCAGCCACGTGCGCCCAGCTACTTTGGCGCAAGCAGGGCGCGTGAGTGGTGTGACGCCAGCGGCGGTACAGCTGCTCGCCATGACCCTCAAAAAACACAAAAAAGCTAAGGCTGCGCTACAAACTTCCTAAACTTATGCGCGCCCATGAGCGCGTCATATGCCTTATACTAAAAAGAATCCAATCGTGATGACCTGATATTTCCATGTATCAGGTCATTATTTTTTGATTTTTTACTGCAATCTTCTTGCTCCTCAAGAAAATATACACCAAGGATAGGCTGTTTTTCTGCTACTTTGAATGCCTTTTTTTATTGTTTTAATAAAAATATATTGTGCTGCTGTTATTTAAATTTATAAATAATTATTGTGCCTTTTTTATTTTAAAAATTTTTCAGGGTATTTTTTATTTTTGGTCGTTATGAATACTTGTATGCGTTCTTAATGGGTGGGTGATGCAGTTTCGCGCGATATCTTGCCGTATCGTTTTTGATGACCGCCTGCTACGTTTGAGTATCTTATGACTGAAGCCATTATTTTTGCCATAACCATTGTTTTTCCCAACCTGTTTTTGATGGCGCTTGGGGTGTTTATGCAAAAAAAAGGCGAGGTCGGTCCCACCTTTATTGACCAAGCGTCCAACTTTGTCTTCACTTACTGCTTGCCGTGTTTGCTGTTCTTTAGCGTGGTGGACAGCGAGGTGGATTATGGCAAACAGCTGACCTTGATTGCTGCAGGGGTGCTGGTAACCATGCTGCTGTTTTTTGGTGGCGAGCTGTATGCCAAGCGCTTTATACGTGACCCTGCGGATCAAGGGGTATTCGTCCAAGGCGTGTTCCGTAGCAACATGGCGATTATTGGGCTGGCAACCATTGACAATGCCTATGGTTCGACAGGACTCAGTATCGGCGCGGTGTATATGGGTGTGGTGACGATACTGTTTAATATCTTGGCGGTGATTACGCTAAGCCGCGTCTCTAAAAGTGCTGAGGACACATGGGTCAGCCGCAGCACTATGGTCATCAAAAAAATCTTTACCAACCCATTGATTATCGCATTGGTATCCGCGTTTGTGTATAAGGCATTGCCATTACCGCCGATTAGCGGCGTGATTCATACCACAGGCGACTTGCTGGCGGGCGTGGCGTTACCGCTTGCCCTGATTTGTGCGGGTGCGAGCATCAATGTCAAATCCATGCTGCATTTATCAGGCGTGTCCATGCAGTCGAGCATCGGTCGCATTGTCATTGCGCCTTTGGTGGCGATTGCTATCGGCTTATTGTTTGGGTTAAGTGGGGTGCATCTGGGCGTGTTGTTCTTGATGGTGGCATCACCTGCTGCGGCTGCCAGTTATGTGATGGCAAAAGCAATGGGCGGCAATGAGGTGTTGGCAGCCAATATCTTGGCGTTTACGACTATCTTTTCGTTATTTGGTATGGCGATTGGTGCGGCGATATTGCGCTCAATGGGCTTAATATAAATAGAGTCTGATTGTTATGGTTTAATCTAAATTTACTTTTTTCATTAATAAAAAAGCCCACGCTTTTAATAAAGCATGGGCTTTTTATGTACTAGGCTTCTTAATTTTATAAGCCGTCTTCTTTGTCTTGCTGTATTTTTTTACGTTGACCACTTTTATAAGTCAAATAGCCACCGATAATCATGACCACAAGAACAGCTAAAATATAAAAGAAGATGGTCGAACCAATAAAAGGGGAGGCTTCCATAATTATTATCCTATCGTTGTTTTTTTATTATTATGCAAGCCGACCCCGCTATTGTAAAGTAAACAAATTTAACTGAGGTACGAGTGCCAAGGAGCGCAGACGAGCGGCTTGGTCATGTACGTTTGCCGTCACAATTAGCTCATCAGGCTGATGGGTATTGATGAACGCTTCTAATTTGGGACGTACTGTCTCAGGACTGCCGATAAATGACACAGACAGCGCACGTTCCACCATCATACGCTCAGCATCGCTCCAAATAGCGCTCATGTCGTTGGTCGGGCGCGGAATTTGCCCTGTCTCGCCACGGCGCAAACGTACAAAGCTCTGCTGTGCGGAGGTAAAGTGATAGTGCGCGCTATCGTCATCATCTGCTAAGAGCAGGTTGGCGGCAATCATCACATAGGGCTTGTCTAAGTAGGCAGATGGCTGAAACTGCTCGCGATAGGTCTGAATGGCGTGCGTCAGCATATCAGGGGCAAAGTGCGAGGCAAAGGCGTACGGCAAGCCAAGATGCGCGGCTAGGGTTGCGCCAAATAAAGACGAGCCAAGTATCCAGACAGGGATTTTAGAATCGGTACCTGGATAGGCGTGCACGTGCCCACGCGTGCCATCGTCGTTGAGATAGTGTAACAGCTCCTGCACGTCCTGCGGGAAGCGCTCAGCGTCTTTATGCTGACGGCGCAGTGCCTGAAACGTCGCGCTATCAGTACCTGGCGCGCGCCCTAAACCCAAATCAATACGGTCGCCATACAGCGCTTGCAAAGTGCCGAACTGTTCAGCGACCACCAGTGGCGCATGGTTTGGCAGCATCACGCCACCTGAGCCAATACGGATGCGCTCAGTCTGTGCGCCAATGTGTGAGAGCAGCACCGCCGTTGCTGCACTGGCAATCCCAGGCATGTTGTGATGCTCCGCGAGCCAATAGCGGTTTAAACCCACAGCTTCGGCTTGTTTGGCAGCGGCAACGGTCTGTGCGATGCCTTCAGCGGTGCTGCTGCCTTCAGGAACGGGCGCGAGGTCCAAAAATGATAAAGGAATGGTGTTTGTCATAAATTATCCAATCGTTTGTATGATTATTGGCTATAGATATGACCCTGCATGCCGGCAGTTTCAAGCCACGTGCCAGTGACTACTCAGTAACTTTATTATCAATCACCATGTATCGCCGCCACATTGATGAATATTAAGAAGATTCCGCGCATAAAAAAAAGCAGATGCGCTCGGTCATCTGCTTTTTTAGTATCACGTCTATGAGTAGGTTGCCAAACGCTGTTAGTGATGCACAGCGCTTGGCAGCTGGTTACTGCTGGTTTTTAAGCTTGTATGCAACCACGTAATCACCAATCTTCGTGCCGACTGAGCCGTGACCGCCGGCAACCAATACGACCATCTGCTCACCTTTTGAGTTGAGGTAGGTCATTGGCGTGGCTTGTCCGCCTGCAGGGATACGTACATTCCACAGCACATCACCATTTTTTAGGTCATAAGCGCGGAAGTTGTTTTCGGTCGCTGCCGATAAGAACGCTACGCCACCTTTGGTGATGATTGGACCGCCAATACCTGGCACACCCAGCTCAAACTTGAGCGGAAGCGGTGACAAGTCTTGTACGGTACCGTTTTTGCGTTGGTAGGCGATATCACCTGTAGCAAGGTCAGCACCTGCAACTGTGCCCCATGGTGGCTGCTGGCAAGGTACGCCAAGTGGCGATAAGAATGGACCCATCTCGACCGCATATTCCGCGCCTTCATTGGCATTCACGCCATGCTCGCCTTTGTTGGTTTCGGTATCGCCTAGGCTGTCTTTAGGAATCAGCTTAGAGGTAAACGCCAAGTAGGTGGGCATACCGAACATCACGCCATGCTCAGGGTCGACCGCAAGGCTACCCCAGTTAAAGGTACCAAAGTTACCAGGATAGACCAGTGTGCCATTGGTTGATGGTGGCGTGTAGCGACCATCGTAGTTGAGCTTATTGAACTCAATACGGCACATCATTTGGTCAATCAAGCTTGCGCCCCACATGTCTTTTTCAGTCAAATCATCAGGGGTAAAGCTGAGTCCAGAATACGGCTGCATTGGTGCTGCATGTTCGCCTGCGACCAAGTGACCTTGTGGCGCTGGACGCTCTTTAATCGGTACAATCGGCTCGCCTGTTGCGCGGTTAAGCACGTACACATCGCCCTGCTTGGTTGGTACAACCAATGCAGGCTGCTTGCCATCTTTGGTATCTAGATCCAGCAGTGTTGGCTGTGCTGGCGTGTCCATATCCCACAAATCATGGTGTACGAACTGCTGTACCCAGCGCGCTTGCCCTGTTTTTAAGTCCAGTGCGACCACAGAGGTTGAGTACTTCTCTTCTGCGGGCGTGCGGTAGCTACCAAGCTGGTCAGGTACGCGGTTGCCCATTGGGAAGTACGCAAGTCCCAATTCTTCATCGGCACTGGCAATCGACCATGAGTTGGGCGAGCTGGTGCGATAGGTTTGCGTTGGGTCATTGACATCGAGTGGCGCGGTATCTTCAGGCGCACCTGAATCCCAGTTCCATTTTAGCTCGCCTGTGTTGACATCATACGCACGGATGACACCAGAGGGTGAGTTGATATCATAGTTGTCATTGACCGCGCCCGCGACAATAATCACGCCGCCTGCAACGATTGGTGGCGACGTAGAGTAGTAGTAACCCTCTTGTTTAAACGGCATGTTGTGCATAAGGTCAAGCGCACCATCTTCACCAAACTCTGCGCAGCGCTTGCCCGTTTTTGGGTCGAGCGCGTAGAGCTTGGCATCTGATGATGGAATGAATATCTTGGCATCACACTGCATGCTGTCGCTTTCAAAGGTATTGCCTTCGATTTTTTCTACCACCAAGTTTGTACCCGCTGCATTGCGGTTTGCAGCTGTGGTGCTGGTTGCAGCAGTAGCGGTGGCAGTATTGTCAGCTGTAGCACTGACACGGGTAATGTCCGTCGTTGGCGCATTGCCTTGACCTGCATAATATGACACACCTCGGCAGGTCTGGTGCTGGCGCTGCAAGTTTTCGCCGACCTTGGGGTCAAACTTCCACAGCTGCTCGCCAGTATCGGCATCGAGTGCCAATGCCCAGTTGTGCGGCGTACACATGAATAAGGCGTTACCCACTTTAAGTGGCGTTGCCTGATACGTGGTTTCGCCCACATCGTTTGGACCTTTGACGTCGCCTGTTTGGATTTGCCAAGCAAGCTCTAGGTCTTTGACGTTGTCGGTATTGATTTGGTCAAGAGGTGAATAACGCTGACCGTAGTCGGTGCGTCCGTAGGCGCTCCATTCTCCATCAGGCGTGTCTTGTCCAGTCGATAGGGGGTCACCTAGATTTAAGCCGTCATCATTGGCGGCATCGGTCGCGCCTAAATCTAACTGACCCAGTTTGTCCGTGGCATTGTTAGCGATACTGCCAAAGGACAGCAGTCCACCGACCACGACGGTGGCCAACAGACCCCAGTAATACAAAGGGTTTTTGCCACGCGGCTGCGTTGCCGTCGTTGTGGTGCTTTCAGAGAGTTTGCCGCCGTGCATCTTGCGAAACACCCAAGGCAACAGCATGACCAGACCAAAAATTAATGGGAAGCCAACGCGTGTTGCCAGCGCCCACCAATAAAAGCCCGATTCCCAAAGTGCCCAAGCGACAGTAACGACCAAGAACAGCGCATACAGCCCGTAAGCGCTCCAATGGCGTTTGAACAATAAAAAAGCCGCGCCAAGCATCATGATGCCTGCCACGACATAATAGGGACTGCCCCCGAGGGAGAGCAGATAAGCGCCGCCGATCAATAACGGCGCTGCGAAAATTGCCATAACAACGGCAACTATTTTTTCCATGAATGGTACCACCTATTCAGATAACACTATTGGGTGGGTACTAAACAGACGATCACTACTAAACAACAGACAACATCAATCAGCCATCAACACAGCTTAGCATGAGACCATCCTACAATCAGCACACATAAACAATAAACAAAGTAAGATTTAGCTAAGGCTAATGCGTAATATTATCATTTATGCAGGAAAGGGGTAAAGCTAAGTAAACCGAATGCAAACAAACGCACCGCAGGATATACGGTACGTATTGGCATTTTTATGCGATAAATCAGTAATATAAGAAGCGTATTTTGATATGAAATTAATTTGCGAATTGTTGCTGGCATAATTCCATAAATGCGCGTCCGTACTGACGAATCTCCGCATCATCGCGCACTGCCATCCAGCTGGTAAAGCGTCCAAAGTGATCCACAGGAATGGCGGTGAGGTTCTGATAATGGCTGGGCTCAAACGCCATCTCGGCGATGATGCCAATACCAAGACCCAAACCCACATAAGTGCTAATCACGTCCGCATCGAGTGCGGCAAGGACGATATCAGGCTCAAGACCAGCGGCGGTAAAGGTCTTGTCAATCGCGCCGCGCCCTGTGTAGCCGCCATGATAGGTGACGATGGGGTAGCTGGCGAGCGTCGGCAAGTCAATGCTTTCCATACCAGCCAGCTCATGGTCGTTCGGTACAATAATGCGATGTGACCAGTCATAATAACGATAGCAGCGCAAATAGCTGTTGTGCAGCAGCGACTCGGTGGCGATGCCAATATCTGCCTGCCCGCGAATCACCATTTGGGCGATGGTCTCAGGGTCGGCTTGTTGCAAAATCAGATTCACTTTAGGAAAGCGCGCCTTAAACGCCTTGACCACTTGCGGCAGCACATAGCGCGCTTGGGTGTGCGTGGTGGCGATAGTCAGCGTGCCCGTGTTGGGATTATTAAAATCAAGGCTGAGATTTTCAATGGTACGAATTTCAGCAAAGATAGACTCAATATGCGGCATCAATGCCGTACCCATCGGCGTTAGCCCCGTGAGGCGCTTGCCTTGACGGACAAAGACTTCGGTTTTGAGCTGGTTTTCTAAGGCAGCAATGTGCTTGGATAGGCTCGACTGACTGGTATGCAGGACGGTCGCAGCTTGGCTAAGGTTGTAGCCATTAACCACCGTGTGCCAGACGGTTTCTAACTGTTTAAGCTGGATTTGTAGGTGTCTTTGATTGACGACCACATCGATTGCCATAATGCTGTCCTAATATAATAAAGTCGCCATGCCAGTAGCGTGCCATGGCGCTGTGTGTACCTCTTTAACAAACCCTTTGCTGCGTTGGTATCTTATCAATGACGCGCATGTTTCTAACAGGTCTGCTAACAAGCGTTATAAGCGCACAGTGTAAAATAGCGCTCTTATTCTTGCATATACTAAATACTGATTTATTTATATTTATTTAGAATAAGTATATGACGATAGCATATATGTGGCTTTTAACAAGGGCTGATCGTGAGATTTTTTAAAAAAAAGACGCACAAAAACGCCATTACCGTATCAACGATAATGGCGCTACTGCTTTAACAATGAAATAAAGATGCAAAGCAAAAGAAAATGAAGCTACATACGCCTATTGTGCCACATCAAAGCGGTCGGCGTTCATGACCTTGCTCCATGCGGCAACGAAGTCGTGCACGAATTTTTCTTGGTTGTCATCTTGCGCATACAGCTCGGCATAGGCGCGCAAGATGGAGTTTGAGCCAAACACCAAGTCCACACGCGTGGCTTGCCATGCTGCTGCATCACTGCCGCGCTCACGTATCTCGTACACATCGCTATTGCCATCTTTGCCCACAGGCTGCCATGTATAGCGCATGTCGGTGATATTGACAAAAAAGTCATTGCTGAGCACGCCTTTACGCTCGGTCAAGACGCCGTGTGGGCGCTTAGCATAGTTGGTGTCGAGCACGCGCATACCGCCGATGAGCACCACCATTTCAGGCGCGGTCAAGCCCATGAGCTGCGTACGGTCGAGCAGCAGCTCTTCGGGCGCGACCGCATAGTCGTGTTTGAGCCAGTTGCGGTAGCCATCGTGTACAGGCTCAAGGTCGCTAAAGGCATCGGCATCGGTCATGTCTTCTGTCGCATCGCCGCGCCCGCTGGTAAAGGGTACGCTCACCGACACGCCAGCCGCTTCTGCCGCCGCCTCAATCGCGGTATTGCCCGCCAGCACAATCAAATCCGCTAGGCTCACGTCTTTATTATGGCTGCTCTTAAAATCACTTTGAACCTGTGTCAAAGCATCCAATACGCGCTGTAATTGCTCAGGCTCATTGCCTGCCCAGTCTTTTTGCGGGGCAAGGCGGATACGTGCGCCGTTTGCGCCGCCGCGATAATCCGAGCCGCGGTACGTACGTGCGCTGTCCCATGCAGTGATAATTAGCTCACGCGCAGGGATGCCGCTGTCGTTGATGGCAGTTTTGAGCGCGTTGATGTCGTCATCACTCAATGTTGTGTCATTGCTCGGAATCGGGTCTTGCCAAATAAAGTCTTCATTTGGCACGTCCGCGCCCAGATAACGTGACTTGGGTCCCAAATCACGGTGCGTGAGCTTAAACCATGCACGCGCAAAGACCTCTTCAAAGTATTCAGGATTGGCATGGAAATTCTCGGCGATTTCACGATAAATTGGGTCTTTTTTGAGTGCCATGTCCGCATCGGTCATGATGGGGTTGCGGCGCACATTTGGGTCGTGCGCGTCCACAGGACGGTCTTCCTCACTGATGTCCACAGGCTCCCACTGCCACGCGCCCGCTGGGCTTTTGCTCAATTCCCAATCATAGGTGAACAGTAGTTTGAAGTAATCGTGATCCCACTGCGCAGGGTTGGTCGTCCATGCGCCCTCGATGCCACTTGATACCGTATCGCCTGCGCGCCCTGCGCCTTTAGGATTGTGCCAGCCAAAGCCTTGCTGCGCGATATCGGCGGCTTCTGGCTCGTCTTCGATGAGTGACGAGTCGCCATTGCCGTGACATTTACCCACAGTGTGTCCGCCAGCAGTCAATGCGACCGTTTCTTCATCGTCCATGGACATGCGTCCAAAGGTGGTACGCATATCTTGCGCGGTTTTTAGTGGGTCAGGGTTGCCGTCCACGCCTTCAGGGTTGACGTAAATCAAGCCCATCTGCACCGCAGCGAGTGGGTTTTCAAGCGACGTGCGCTCACTGTCGTCCTCATAGCGGTTTTTGGTGGCCGCCAGCCATTCACGCTCAGAGCCCCAATAGATGTCTTTTTCTGGATGCCAAATGTCCTCACGACCACCCGCAAAACCTAAGGTTTTAAAGCCCATCGACTCATACGCCATGTTACCCGCAAGAATCATCAAATCTGCCCATGACAGTTTGTTGCCGTATTTCTTCTTAATCGGCCATAGCAGACGGCGCGCTTTATCAAGGTTGACGTTATCAGGCCAGCTGTTCAGGGGTGCAAAGCGCTGGTTGCCCGTGTTTGAGCCGCCGCGTCCATCGGCACGGCGATAGGTACCCGCTGAGTGCCACGCCATACGAATCATCAAGCCGCCGTAATGTCCCCAGTCGGCAGGCCACCACGATTGCGAATCTTTCATCAAGGCTTTTAGGTCGGCTTTTACGGCTTCTAAATCGAGCGATTTAAACGCCTCAGCATAGTTAAAGTCTGCCCCCATCGGATTGGTCTTTTTGTCTTGCTGATGCAAAATATCGAGGTTCAGGGCGTTTTCCCACCAGTCGGTGCTGCTTGAGGCGTGCGTGGTGTGCGCTTGATGGATAACAGGGCAGCGTCCCATGCTTGGGCGCTCAGGGGTGTGTGCTTGGTCTTCGTTTTCGCTGTGAATGGTTGGACCATGCCCATCGCCTTTATCATAGGCGGTGTTGCTCTCTGGCTGGTCGCTGGTTGCGCCTGAGTGCGGGCAGGTTGCTGGTTTTTGGTTGGTATCGTCTTGTGACATCGTTTGCTCCTTGATTGTTGTAATAAACGGCGGTGCTATAAAACGCTGTGAGGCATATGCTTAATATGGGCATCCACTGCCCATCAAGCGGTATAAAACGAGCATAGCGCAGTTCTTATTATTTAAATAATCAATTTATAAGAACGATAAGTTTTAAATAATTAATAGATATAAGAAAAACAGGTTGTATTTATTATCGATAATTGTCAGTTATAACAGATAATTACGCTGTACTGTAAGGTTTGGATACCTAAAGTTACGATAAAAAAAGATAAGGTGAGCTGGCAGTAATATTTAGCCTAAGCGAATAAAAATAATCGGATAATGACTGGTCACGGCAGGGGTTCTCAAGTACCATAATTGCATTTTGCAGCCTATCTGTATGGGGTGTCGCTGATTGCCACTTGGCAATGATGAGCGATTGCCACGCCAAGGGTGCGCTGCTGTCTGCTATTTAAAAATGAGTGAGTTGCTATGTCTGCCACACCACCCACTTTGTCTAAAGACACCCCAAAAAAATCATGGGGCGAAGCGTTCGCGGCGTATGCCGATCGCCGTTCGATTATTATGCTGCTGTTGGGCTTTTTTGCGGGCATTCCGATTTTGCTGATTTTTTCCAGCTTGTCATTGTGGCTGCGTGAGGCGGGGATTGAGCGTAGCGTCGTCACCTTGTTCAGTTGGGCAGCGCTCGGCTATTCGTTTAAATTTATTTGGGCACCTTTGATTGACGCCGTGCCTGTGCCTATTTTGACGCGTCTGCTTGGGCGTCGCCGCGCTTGGCTCTTGGTCGCGCAGCTGCTGATTATGGCAGCGATTGTCATTATGGCGAGTATTGATCCCATCAATGCTGATGCGCTGACCTATATGGCGGCAGGTGCGGTGCTGCTTGGGTTTTCGTCTGCCACCCAAGATATCGTGATTGATGCCTACCGTATTGAGCTTGCGCCTGTAGAGCTGCAAACGGTGCTCTCAGCGGTCTATAGCGCAGGCTACCGTATCGGTATGATTGTCGCGGGGGCGGGCGCGCTGTATTTGGCGGCGGGCTTTGGCTCGACCGAAGCCAGCTACAGCTACGCGGCATGGCGCAATACCTATTATATTATGGCGGCGATTATGGGCGCGGGCGTGGTCACGACCCTGTGCATCCGTGAGCCGATCAGTACGCAAGTGCGTATCGAGCGCAAACCCAGCGACTATGGGCGTTTGGTCGCGGTGTTTGTGCTGGCGGTGACTGCTTTTGTGTTTACCTTTATTAACTTTGGCAAGCTGTTGCCTGAAACCGACGGCGTCTTGCTCGCCTTTGGGCTTGAGACGGTGCATCTGTTCGTCAGCCTCGCGGTAGGTATCGCGGTGGGCTATGCGTCGGTCATGATTGGTGTGGTACAACGAGAAGTGGCGGTGGCGACGTGGGTCGCGCCGATTGCGGACTTTTTCCGCCGCTATGGCAAAAAAGCCCTGTTGCTTCTGGCGCTGATTGGTCTGTATCGTGTTTCAGACATCGTGGCGGGCGTGATTTCGAACGTCTTTTATCAAGACATGGGCTTTAGCAAAGTCGATATCGCCAATGCGGTGAAGCTGTTCGGCGTGATCATGGTGATTGCAGGCGGCTTTTTGGGCGGCTTGCTGGCGCAGCGGTTGCGTATCATGCAGGCGATGATGGTCGGTGCTATCCTTGCTTGTGTGACCAACTTATTGTTCGTGCTGCTGACGTATCATCCTGGTAGCCTGTCTTATATGTACCTTGCGGTGGTGTTTGATAACCTTGCAGCAGGGCTTGCGAGCGCGGTCTTTATCGCGTTTTTATCGGCATTGACCTCCATCCGCTTTACTGCCGTACAGTATGCGATTTTTTCATCCTTGATGACTTTATTCCCCAAAGTATTTGGCGGCTACTCAGGCTCAATCGTGGACAATATGGGCTATCCGTTCTTCTTTATCTTTACCTTTGCGATTGGTATTCCTGTGCTGTTATTGATTTATTTGGTCGATAAACACATCGTGATTGGTGAAAATGACGACGTGGCGGAGATTGCGAGCAATCCCAATATGAGCCGCACCGACGAGCCGCCCCGCGCTGGCGAGTAAGTGAAGATGGGTAATAAAGTAGCGCTGCGTAACAAAGACCAGCGCGCTAAATGTTTTGATAAGGATACGAACCAGACATGAGCAGCGTCAGAGACATCAAACGCCAAAGCGTAACATGGGCAGAGACGTATCATGTCCCAAGCTTTTGGATGACCGATTGGCTGCTCTACGTCTTAGGACAAGCGCCGCTGTTTTTGATTACCAATGATAATTATGTGCTAAATCATGACGAGCAGGCGCGCTTTGATAAGGGCGTGGTGCAGATACAGGCAGGTACGCCGCTTGCGTATTTAACAGGCACGCAAGCGTTTTGGTCGCTTGATTTTCAGGTCAATGAACACACGCTGATTCCGCGTCCAGATACCGAAGTGCTGGTCGAGCAAGTATTGGCGTGGATGGCGGCAAACCCAACGGCAAATGCTGCGCCACGTCTGTTGGATTTGGGCACAGGCTCAGGCTGTATCGCTATCAGCCTTGCCTATGAGCTACAACAAGCGCAGGGCAACCGCTGGCAAGTCACAGCAGTCGATATGTCAACAGGGGCGCTCGCGGTCGCTAAGCAAAATGCCGCATTAAATAAAGTCACTAATGTGACTTTTGCACAAGGCAGCTGGTACGACGCGCTCGATGACACTGATGCGCGCTTTGAGGTGATTGTGTCCAATCCGCCGTATATCGACGAGGCGGACGCGCACTTGGCGCAGTTGATTGCTGAACCTATCAGCGCGCTGAGTGCGCCCAATCATGGTTTGGCAGATATTGAGCATATCGTTGCTCATGCGCCACAGCATCTGCAAACAGGCGGTCTGCTGGCGATTGAGCACGGCTATGACCAAGGGGTAGCGGTCGCTGACTTGATGCGTGCGTGGGGGTTTAACGACGTGCATACCGTGCAAGACTATGGCGGGCGCGACCGCGTCACCATGGGTCAGTATGTAACGGTATAAAATATACATAAGACAGACGCGCAGCCGCACGCAGAATACATAACAAGATATCAATGCAAGGCACGACTATGACAGAACTGGCGGACGATGAGCTGCTACGCTATGCGCGGCAAATTTTATTAAACGGCTGGGATATGGACGCGCAGCTGCGCCTAAAAGCGGCGCATATCGTCATCGTCGGTGCGGGCGGTTTGGGCTGTCCTGCCTCTGAGACGCTGGCGCGGGCAGGGGTTGGGCGCATCACCTTGATTGATGATGATATGATTGAGGCGAGTAATTTGCAGCGGCAGACGTTGTTTGTGGCGGCAGATATTGGTCAGTCTAAGGCAATGCGTGCTGCCGAGCGCCTAACGGAGATTAACCCTTATATTGCGGCAGTCGGTATCAAAGACCGTTTAAGCGATGACAATGCCGCAGACTTGCTGGATAGCGGTGCGGGCTTGCCTGATTTGCTGCTTGATTGCACCGATAATTTTGCCACGCGTGACAGTATCAACCGCATTAGCTTAGCGCTGAAGATTCCGCTGCTCTCCGCCTCCGCCATTGGCATGACAGGGCAGCTGAGTCTGTTTGAGCCTGCCAAGCAAACAGGCTGCTATCATTGTTTGTTCGGCGCGCCGAGCGATGATGAGGACACGCGCACTTGTGCCAATTCGGGCGTGCTGGCGAGTACCACCACGGTGATGGGCAATTTGCAAGCCAATACCGCGCTGCAATATCTTGGGCTGGGACACAATCCATTAAGCGGCAAACTGCTGCTATGGGATGGGCGCAGCATGCAGCAGCGTATGATGAACTATAAGCCTGACCCCGCGTGCCCTGTCTGTCATCATTCTTCGTAGCAGCAATAAACTACATATCGACAATACGCCACCAGCAATCGCGAGGGTGGCTTTGTGCTATGGTGTCTTTTTTTATCATTTAATTTTAGCGCTTATTTCCTTTTTTATTTATTTTTTATTATGGTGAACAGTTATGCAGCGTCCTCATTTGTTGCGTCATACCTTTAATGTGGTTAACCGCGTGCGCCAGACTGCCAGTGTGGCGGGTCTGTCGGCGCTGCGCGTCGCTAAGGGCGAAAAGCCTGATGCGTATTTGTTAAAAGAGACCTTTGAACAGCTTGGCACGACGTATATCAAAATCGGGCAGTTTATTGCCAGTACGCCGTCTTTGTTCCCGCGTGCTTACGTCGAGGCGTTTCAGGACTGCCTTGACCAGACGACGCCGTTGTCATACAGCTATATCGAGCGGGTGCTCAAAGAAGAGCTGGAAGTCGATGGTCAGCGTTTGGATGACTTGTTTGCGGATATTGACCCCACGCCGCTCGCGTCTGCCTCCATCGCGCAGGTGCATGCTGCCCGTTTGCACAATGGTGATGACGTGGTGCTCAAGGTGCAAAAGCCCAATGTCGAAACCATCATGCAAACCGACCTTGGCGTGCTGCACGCGGTGACCAAGCTGCTCGAAGTCATGATGCCGTCGATGAAGTTTGCCAGTATCGCGCCCATCATTGATGAGATTCGCTTGCGTATGCTTGCGGAGACGGACTTTATTAGTGAATCCAAAAACATTGCCGACTTTCAGCAGTTTTTGGCAATGTCGGGCAATAACAAAGTGGTCGCGCCAAAGGTGTATGATGCCTTGACCACCAAGCGCGTACTGACCATGAGCCGTCTGTATGGTGTGTCGATGGTGGATACCCATGCCATGCGCCAGTATTGTGACGACCCTGCGCAGGTGATGACCGACACGCTGAACACGTGGTTTGCCAGCCTGATGCTGTGCAACAGCTTTCACGCCGATTTGCACGCGGGCAATCTGATGCTGCTTACCGATGGGCGCATTGGCTTTTTGGATTTTGGCATTGTCGGACAGCTGAAAGCCGAAAGCTGGCGCGCGTGCTTGACCATGGTGCAAGCGCTGCAAGACAACAACTATCCTGTGATGGCGCAAGCGATGGTCGATATGGAAATGACCCATGCCCGTCATGAGGTCAATATTAAGGCATTGACTGCCGATTTAGAGCGCATGATGCAGTCGATTATGGCAGAAGACCGCGCCTTTACCAGCGGTGTGCCCTTTAACAGTAAAGAGCAAGCGGACGAGCTGAACAAGATGATGCTGGAGATTGTCTTTATCGGTAAAGCGCACGGCATTCATTTCCCGCGTGACTTTGCGCTCTTGACCAAGCAGCTGCTGTACTTTGATCGCTTTATGCGCACCCTAGCGCCAGATATGGATATGTTTAGTGATGGGCGCGTCCAGATGCTGGGGCAGGATGCAGGCAGCCAAGCGCTATAACCGCGCGCATTATTGGCGTATGATGGGACATCTTTAGCGCAGCATTGTCTGCTGTGCCACTGTCCCTAGGTCATACTATGCGCTTTATTCGTCACTTTCGCATTACCAATGAGCTTGCCACCGCGTGGGTTGGGCTGTACGCTTTGACGGTGGTGATTGGTTTTGGGCGCTTTTTATTCACCGCAACCTTGCCTGATGTGATGCAGCAGCTGTCGATGTCTACCGCGACGGCGGGATTTTTGGCATCCATGAATTATATTGGCTATTTTATTGGCGCGTTTGTGGCGATGTTCGTGCCGCAGCGCCTGACGTGGTCAATGCTAATGGCGTGGGCGGTGGTCAGCGTACTGACTACTATGCTCCTGTTTGTGCCCAATATGCCGCTTGAGGCATGGTACGTCATCCGTTTGCTGGCAGGTGTGGCGAGCGGTCTTGCGATGATTTTCAGCTCGACGCTGGTGATTCAAAGCTTTAGTGCGGCGCGGCGCTCGGTGCTCTCGACCCTGCATTATGCGGGTATCGGTGTCGGTATCAGCGCGTCTGCGCTATTGACGTGGCAGCTGCTGCATATCGGTCAGCATTTCGATGTGATTTGGCTGAGCGCTGGTGTGCTGAGCTTGCCTTTGCTGCTACTCATTTATGCCATCCGTCCACTTACAGATGATGCGACATCACCGCGCCCGCGTTTTTCTGTCATGCAAACCTATTATAATTTTAAACGCGCGCTGTATCAGGCGAGCGTCGGGCATGGGCGTGCGATTGCGCTACTCGCGCTCAGCTATACTTTGGCGGGCTTTGGCTACATCACGTCGGCGACCTTTTTGCCTGTGATGGCAGCGCAAAGGCTGGAGAACGCACAGAGCGCAGGGCTGATGATTTGGCTGGTGGTTGGTATTTTTGCCATGCTGTCCAACCCTGTGTGGGGCGCGTTGGCAAAGCGCATTGGCGAGACCAAAACCTTGATGGGGCTGACCGCCATTCAGGCGCTCGGCATGTTTTTGCCCTTATGGTTGCCTGATGCGGTAGGTCTGTATACCAATGCGGTAATTTTGGGGCTGACTTTCGCAGGTATCGTGTCGATGACCTTGATTATTATCAAAAATATCAACCCTGAGTATTCCAATCTGCTGATGGGCTTGGCGACTGTATCCTATGCGTTTGGGCAGTTTGTCGGTCCCTTGGTCACCGTTGCCTTGGCGGGCGCGGCTGACAACTTTGACGCAGGGCTGCTTGCAGCAGGATTTGCCCTTATTGTGAGTTTATTGCTGGTCATTGGGTTTTGGCGGGTATCTATCCGCACCGCCTAAGCGCAATGCTTACACCACGCTGCGGTTAAACACCTCGCGCAGCTCAAAGCTGGTATGCACTTGCGCCACGCCTTCAATACGGTTTAAGCGGTGCAATAAAAACTCCTCATAATGCGCCATATCGCGCACGCGTACCTTTATCAAATAATCCTCGCTACGTCCTGTGACGATGCTACAGCTGATGACCTCATCAAAGCTCTGAATACGCGCCTCAAACTGCGCAAAGCGCTCGGCGGTGTGCCTGTCCATACTGATGGCAATAAAAATCGCTAAGGGATAGCCCAGTTTTTCAGCATCGGTCTGGGTGTGATAGCCTTTAATGATGCCCAGCTCTTCTAGGCGCTTGACGCGGCGGGCGCAAGGCGTCGCGGACAGATGCACGCGCTCGGCAAGCTCAGTGATACTGATGCGCGCATCGTTTTGTAACAGACGCAGTAGCGCTTTGTCGGTCGCGTCAATATCGGGTAGGAGCTGGTTGTTTTTAATAGATGTTGGCATAAGAAAAGCAGAATTGAAGTGATTTTCGCTCATAATAAGTCAATAAGTAGAAATATTCACTCATTTTTAGCAAATTTATCTTACATAAAGCCGATTTTCACTGGACAATATTTGCTATGATAATCACTCATACAACAACAACCTAAAAACACGCGCTTTTTTAGCGTTATCGATTGAGTAAGGATCTGTCATGTCTCAGAATGCTGCCAAAATCACGCCAAAGCACGTCGCTTTCGACTACCGCAAATACCGTCCGTTCGCATTTGCGCCAAAGCTTACCGACCGCACGTGGCCGAGCAAGACCATCACCAAAGCCCCGATTTGGGCGAGTGTGGATCTGCGTGATGGCAATCAGGCACTGATTGATCCAATGACCATCGAACAAAAAATGCGTTTCTTTAAAACCTTGGTCGAAGTGGGCTTTAAAGAGATTGAAATCGGTTTTCCGTCAGCGGCGCAGGTTGAGTTTGATTTCACCCGCAAATTGATTGAAGAAAATCATGTGCCTGAAGACGTGACCCTGCAAGTCTTGGTACAAGCGCGTGAGCACTTAATCGCCCGTACCTTTGAATCACTAAAAGGCGCAAAGCGCGCGGTTGTCCACGTCTATAACTCAACCAGCCGTGTCCAGCGCGATAAGGTTTATGGCAAAAGCTTGGACGACATCAAAGACATCGCGGTGACAGGTGCAACGCTATTAAAAACTTATGCCGCTAAATATCCAGAGACCGAGTGGGTGTTCCAGTACTCGCCTGAGAGCTTTAGCCAGACTGAAACCGACTATGCGATTGAGGTGTGCAACGCCGTTTGTGACGTGTGGCAGCCGCAACATGGGCAAGAGGTCATCATCAACTTGCCTGCGACCGTCGAAGCCTCGATGCCCAATGTCTTTGCTGACCAAGTCGAATACTTTTGTCGCAATATTGCCAATCGTGAGCACATCATTGTCAGCTTGCACACCCACAACGACCGTGGCTGCGCGATTGCCGCCGCTGAGCTTGGCGTATTGGCGGGTGCAGATCGTATCGAGGGCACGCTACTTGGTAACGGCGAGCGCACAGGCAACATGGACATCATGGTCATGGCGATGAACCTATTTAGCCAAGGTA
The DNA here is from genome assembly GCF_904846035.1 of Psychrobacter aestuarii. Lineage (GTDB taxonomy): Bacteria > Pseudomonadota > Gammaproteobacteria > Pseudomonadales > Moraxellaceae > Psychrobacter > Psychrobacter aestuarii. The sequence goes on along the minus strand of NZ_CAJGYT010000001.1, from coordinate 343,442 downwards.
TCGACCCTGAGCTTGATTTTAGCAACATGAGCGAGATTGTGCAGGTGGTCAGCGAGTGCAACAACTTGCCATTGCATCCGCGCCATCCATACGTGGGCGAATTAGTATTCACTGCCTTTAGTGGCTCGCACCAAGATGCGATTAAAAAATCATTGGACTACAACGAAAAGCACCGCGACGAGACCGACAATGTCTGGGACGTGGCGTACTTGCCAATCGACCCTGCGCACATCGGACGCAGCTATCAGGACGTGGTGCGTATCAACAGCCAGTCAGGCAAAGGCGGCGTGGCGTATATCTTGCAGCGCAACTACGGCTTTAACTTGCCGCGCTGGATGCAAATTGACTTTAGCCGCGTAGTGCAAAACCGTGCTGAAGCGGCCGCCCGTGAGCTACAGAACGATGAGATTTTAGACGCCTTTGAATCCACCTACTTACAGCAAGATCGCTTTGAATTGTTAGATTACACGGTTAACAATAAAGGCGGCGAGGTGTATTTTGAAGGTCAAGTGCAAGTGGATGAAGAGACCATCAGTATCGCAGGCACAGGTAATGGTCCGCTATCGTCATTCATTGATGGCTTGAGCGCGCATACAGGCAAGGCGCTACATATCATCAACTATGCAGAACATGCGATTAACCCGCAGCACCGCACCATTGATGGTATTGATGACGACAGCAGCAAAGACAATAAGACCAACGCCAATGCTGCCGCCTATATTCAGCTCAATGTCGATGGCGAGGTTTACTCAGGTATCGGCACGTGCAGCAGTACGGTATCAGCGATGCTAAAAGGCGCATTGTCAGCGTTGGCTCAAGCCACGCAAAAGGATGCCGAAGCTGCATAAAAAAGCACTGACATAAAGTAGCCGACCATGCTTTAGTGATGCTAAGGCATGGTTTTTTATCGTTTAAGGCAGGTGAAATAAGCGCTGCTAGCATGCTGCCGCTGTCTTTATAAGCGCAGTAATAGCATATTGTTACTTGTGTTTTTCACAGTGACGATTTAGGCTAAATCATACCAAACTTTTTAATACGATAAATATTGCGTATCACTTGTGTGCTGTGTGGCACATGTTTTGAGGAATCAGGCGGTATATCGCCCCGAATGTAGACAATAATAATATAAGGTTAATTATGGAACCCCTTTCTATTGCTTCTGTGACCCTAGCGTCCATCTTGGCGTCACTGCCGGCGGACAATGAGCAGGTCAGTCAGTCAGTCATCACCACCCACATCAGCCCTGCGATTGCTGGTCAATGGGAGCTTGATTTGCCGCGTACCGCCAAGATGGGCGATGCGGTACAAGAAAAGCTTTCATCCGCCGAGACTGAAACCGAAAGCGAGTCTGGCGCACAGCTGTCTGAGCGCCGCAGCTATGCTACGATTGGTGATACCAAAGCCACCGTACTGCCCGTCACGGTCAAAGACCAGTGCCGCGAGCTGTATAACTTTGCTGCCGATAACGAGATGTGGTCGGTGAGTGGTAAAGAATGGACCTACGGTCGATATCTGGTTACCCATCCTGACGAAGGATTGCCGCTTATCGCTATCCAGACCGTCTATGACAATAACGAAATGGACTGCTCAGGCAATCAGGTGGATCAAAAAGGCGAGGCGGTCATCGCGTATCTCAAGCATACCGACAATCAAATGCAGTGGTGTGCCGATGCCGAAGGCACAGATTGCTTTATGCATTTTGAGCGGATATTGCCATAACAGCGCTGGTTATCGACACACAGATAAAGACTGTGTTTCAATAATGTTTATCAGTAAGCGTCTGTTTAGTATAAATGATGCGCTATAAAAAAAGCCGCTATCCCTATAGCGGCTTTTTTGTGTTCGGCTAATATGCGCTCGCGCATCAAACCTTACGCTTTTTTGTCTTCTTTTGGTGCCAGCAATACTTTTTCTAAGTAATGGATGTTTTGCGCTTCATTGTAGAATTTATCGTCTGACAAAATTACATCGCGGTGCAATGGGATGTTGGTTTTGATACCTTCAATGATAAGCTCATCCAAAGCCTGCAGGGTTTTTGCAATTGCTTGACGACGCGTCTGTCCATGACAAATCAGCTTACCAATCAGTGAGTCATAGTAGGTTGGGATGTCATAATCAGGGTAGAGATGCGAGTCAAAACGCACGCCTGCGCCACCTGGTGTGAACAGCTGAGTCACTTTACCTGGTGATGGCATAAAGGTCGCTGGATCTTCGGCGTTAATACGGCACTCAATCGCATGACCTTGGATTTGAATCTCGCTTTGGCGGTAGGACAGACCATAGCCTGCGGCAATTTTTAATTGCTCAACCACCACGTCAACACCAGTAATCATTTCGGTGACGGGATGTTCAACCTGTACGCGAGTGTTCATCTCAATAAAGAAGAACTCATTGTTTTCAAACAAGAACTCAAACGTACCCGCGCCGCGATACTTGACCAGTTCACAGGCGCGTACGCACGCTTGCAAAATAGGCTCGCGCACATCGTCTGGGATGTCTGGGGCAGGGGCTTCTTCTAGTACCTTTTGGTGACGGCGCTGCAATGAGCAGTCGCGGTCGTATAGGTGGATGGCGTTACCATTACCGTCGCCCAAGACCTGTACTTCGACGTGGCGTGGGTTTTGTAGGTAGCGCTCCATATAGATGGTGTCATCACCGAACCACAGCTCTGCTTCTTGCTTGGCGGCTTGGACTTGACCGATCAGCTCATCAAAACGCTCAACCACACGCATACCGCGACCACCACCGCCAGCAGCGGCTTTGATGAGTAGCGGGAAACCAATGTTACGCGCTTGCTCTTCGGCATTGTGCAAGGTTACTGCGCCGACAGAACCTGGTACGGTCGGTACGCCTGCTTTTTTCATGGCATTAATGGCAGAGACTTTGTTACCCATCAAGCGAATGTGGTCGGCATTTGGACCAACGAAGGTCAACCCTGCTTCTTCGACTTGTTCTGCAAATTCAGCATTTTCTGACAAAAAGCCATACCCTGGGTGAATGGCGTCGGCACCCGTGATTTCTGCCGCAGTCAAGATGGTATTAATGTCCAAATAGCTTTGGTTAGCATTGGGCTTACCGATACAAATGGCTTCGTCTACAAAACGCAGATGCATCAGGTTCTCATCAGCGGTGGAATACACGCCAACGGTCTCGATGCCCAGCTGTTTACAGGCACGGACGATACGTAGCGCAATCTCACCTCGGTTGGCGATAAGCAGTTTTTTTATCATGGGGTCATCCTCATCAAAGCGGCAGGGGTATCAAAGGCGCGTCTGCCAGTTGCAATAACGGCGCACGCCTTTGATGTCTAATAGTTGGGCAGTGAGCGTTAGGCTTTATAGCGGATAACGGGCTGACCGAACTGTACCACTTCAGAGTTGTCTACCAAAATCTCAGCGATGATGCCGCTTTGTGTTGCTTCTAGCGGGTTCATGATTTTCATCGCTTCGATGATGCCAAGCGTATCGCCTGCCTGTACTTTTTGACCAACTTTAACGAACGGTGGGTCATTTGGCGTTGGCGCTGCGTAGAACACACCGACCATCGGTGAGGTTTCAACGCTACCCGCTTTTGCCGCAGGTTTGCTGTCAGCAGCAGGAGCACTTGGTGCAGGCGCTGCTGTTGGTGCTGCCATCATAGCAGGCGCTGGCTGATCGTAATGACGGGTTAGGCTTACGTAGTCATCACCTGAGCTGACTTCAAGGTTAACCAGCTCTTTTTCTTCCATCAAGTCGATGAGGGTGCGTATTTTTTCAATATCCATAATAGTAATGATGCCTTATAGTAAAATTGAGAAACAGTCTGCGTGACAAATAATGTAACAAAATATGGTTTCGTTGGTGCTAATGATACCTACATTCAACAAAATGAGCAATCAATGTACACTTGTGAACTCAATATTTTTACATATTACTGACTTAGGTTGCAAAGTTGTGCAAGGATTTGACAGCCAAAAGACGCGCCATCTTGTCTATCGCACAGTCTAGCGACTTTATGCGCCCGACGTCAGTGCCGATTGGTAATCAGGCTCCGAGCGCCACGCTTTTTCGAGGCGCGCTTGCTGATAACGCAGACGCCATGTGAGCAGTACCGCAGCCAAAAACAATCCTGTCACCAGCGCCATCCAAAATCCTTGCGCGCCCACATCGGTATAACGCACAAGGTAGGTGCCAAGCGGCAGTGCTACCAGCCAATAACAAAACAGTGTCAGCCACATAGGCACAGTCGTGTCCTGCATACCGCGCAAAATACCTGCAATATTGACCTGCCAGCCATCAAACAGCTGATAACCAAGCGCAAATATCAATAAGTGAATGGCCTGCTGCTGCACCGCCACATCGTCGCTAAATGCCGCCGCAAGCTGCGGGCGAAACAGCCAAATGCCAATCATGCACAAGCAGGCGATAATCAGTGTCCAAATCAGCCCTGTGCGCTGCACGCCTTGCAACGCCTCAAGGTTTTGCTCACCAAAGCGGTTCGACACCATAATCGTCAGCGCCATCGCCACTGAGATGGGTATCATAAACAGCTGCGAGGTGATTGACAGTGCCACTTGATGCGATGCGACCGCCAGCTCACCCAAAGGACTGATGACCAAGGAGGCTAGGCTAAAGAGGCTTGCCTCAAAAAAGATGGCGATACCAATCGGAATACCAAGTTTTAACAGCTTGTTGATTTGCGGGCGGCTCGGTTTGGCAAAGCCATAAAAAAAGCGCGTACTGGCGAATTGCTGGCGCTTAGAAAACGCCGTATATGCCGCAAGTAAAAGCACATTAATCCATAAGACTATCGCCGTTGCCACCCCGCAGCCTGCGCCGCCCAAAGCGGGCATGCCAAAATGTCCATGAATAAAAATATAGTTTAAGGGAATGTCCGCGAGCAAACCTGCAATACTGATAATAGTAACAGGCTCAGGGCGACCGAGCGCCTCGCAATAACTGCGTAGCACGGCATAGATTGCCAGTGCAGGAAAGCCAAACGACACCCCATGCAGGTACTGTGCGGCTTTGGGCTGGATATTCTCAGGCACGCCCATCAATGGCAAGACTTGCGGCATCAGATTGACCACAATAAAGCCAATAATACCAATCAAGCCCGCTGCCCACAGCGACTGCTGCGTGATGTGCGGTACGTGGTCGTGGCGGTTTTGCCCGACTGCTTCGCCAATCAAGGGTGTGGTGGCAATCAAAATACCCGTCGCCAATAAAAACAGCGGCAACCAGATGCCCGAGCCAATAGACACCGCCGCCAAATCCAGCGCGGATACCCGTCCTGCCATAATCGCATCAACGACACCCAGCGCCGCTTGGCAAAACTGGGTAATCAAAATCGGCAACACCAACACACCGAGTCGGGCGCTATAACACTTAAACTCGGGAAAAGACAATGGAAAAATCATAACAGACAACTAAACAGGCGCAGCGCCGATCTATATGCACACAACGATGACACCGCTTGCTTTAAAAACCGCTCAGTTGTGGTTTTTAAAGCAAGCTTTTGTCCGTGTGACGTAAAAACAGTGGCTGCTAAAAATAAAAAAAGCGCGGGAACACAATAGCGATGCACCCACGCAGCAAAACACGTCAATCGTTTGACAATGTGACCATAAAAATAACCCGCACATCACAAAATGCACGGGCTTTGGCTAAGATGGTAAACAAGTGTATAAATGAAGTCAACCGCCCGCACAAGGCGAACGCTTACCCCTCAGTCACATTACCAGTATGAGTCATAGGACTCTGTCGCCATACGGTCACTCTGCCGTAATCAGCCCCTTGTCTTCGGCAAGTCCCATAATCGCGTGCCAATGCTTGGGCGCTAAGGGCAATACGGTCAGCTGTTCGCAGCCTTTTTTAAGCAGTAGGGAGTCTTCAAGGGCAGGTAAGGTTTTTAACGCCGTTAAGGGGAGTACGTCATCGAATGCGCGCTCAAAGCTGACCTCGACCATATACCAGCGCGGGTCGTCTTCAGTCGCTATCGGATCATAATGGCGGTGCTCAGGATGAAACTGCGAGGGGTCTGGATATCCTGCTTTACTTACATGCATAATGCCTGCCACGCCTGAGGGTCGGGCACTGGAATGATAAAACAGTACTTCGTCACCAACTTTCATCTCATCACGCATAAAATTACGCGCCCGATAGTTGCGCACGCCGTCCCATGTATCGCTGCCCAAACGCGCCAAATCCTCAATCCCAAAAAATGCAGGATTGGACTTCATCAGCCAATATGCCATTAATGACTCCTTATGCTTTTCATGTATTTGTTGTTTTCTTTTTCAATGTAAGCCGTTATCCTACAGCCACCCTGTTGCTTTGATAGTCAGGCGCTAGGGTATTGATTGTTTTTATTATTTTAGCCTAAGTGATTGTTATGCCTGTATACGATGCGTTACCCAGTACACTCCGCCTAGATGTGACGCAGATTCCATTGGCGCTTTATATTCATATTCCGTGGTGCGTCAAAAAGTGCCCGTATTGCGATTTTAACTCGCATGAGCTAAAGCCTGACGCCGATGCTGCCATGTATCGTGAATATGTGGACACGCTGCTGGCAGATGCCAAGATGCAGCAGGCGTTGGCGCAAGGGCGGGTTATCAGCTCGATATTTATTGGTGGCGGGACGCCCTCATTATTGCCCATTAATGAGTACCAGCGCTTGTTTGATGGCTTGCGTGCTTGCTTTGCGTGGGCGGCAGACATTGAAGTGACGATGGAGGCGAACCCAGGTACGCTCGAGCACGCGCCCTTTGCCGAATATCTGGCGGTGGGTATCAATCGGCTGTCTATCGGCGTACAAAGCTTTGATGCCGATAAGCTCAGCAAACTTGGGCGCATTCACAATCCTGAACAGGCGATGAGTGCGATTAAGCAAGCGCGCGCGGCAGGCTTTACGCGGGTCAATGTGGACTTGATGCACGGCTTGCCTGAGCAAAGCGCGGACGAGGCATTGTACGACATCAACACCGCACACGCGGCAGGCGCGACGCACATTTCATGGTATCAGCTAACCATTGAGCCAAACACCGTCTTTTATCGCAATCAGCCTGTTTTGCCTGACGAGACGCATTTAGAAGCGATTGAGGATGCAGGACAGGCGCTCCTCACGCGCTTGGGCTATCACAATTATGAAGTCTCCGCGTGGGCGGGCACGGATGATCAGCCGTGCCGTCACAATATCAATTATTGGCAATTTGGGGATTATTTGGCGATTGGTGCGGGCGCGCATGGCAAAGTGAGTATTGATAGCAATGACCAAAATGCGGCGCGCTTATTAACGACCGAATCGGTCACAGCAGGGCAAATATATCGCTTTAGCAAGTCACGACTGCCAAAGGACTACAGCCCCTCTATAAACACGACCCACACCACAAGCGCCGCGCCAAAAATGGTCAATTGGCAAGCGATAGATAAAGAGGAGCTGGTCAGCGAGTTTATGCTCAACGCCTTGCGTTTGCATCGCGGGGCATCTTGGGACTTGTTTGAGGCGCGTACAGGTTTGCCGCGCAGTACGATTGAGGGGACAGTGACTGAGCTGGTAGGGCAAGGACTGTTAGCGCAGGGCGATGCGGGCATTATCCCAAGTCCGCTTGGTTTGCGTTACTTAAACCAAGTGCTGCATGCTTTTTTATAGCCTTTTTGATTGACCGTTCATCGAAGATGATTAACTGTCAGAAATAAAAAAGGCTTACGATGAAGTAAGCCTTTTTTATTGCATATAAGCGATTTTCGCTAGAAAACAGCTTAGATTTTGTTTTGTACTTCTTGTGCGCTACCAGTAACGGCGTTGCCTGCGCTTGACACGTCTTGGCCTAGACCTTTAAAGGTGTTGCAACCCGTTAGTACAAACATAGCTGCCATAGATGCGATGATAAGTTTTTTCATAATAACGTCCTCAAATGATGGTAAGGCTGTGCCTTTATGGTTAAAAATAACCGTATAATAAAAGCGACAACGTCTTTGTAGCCACAATATAAAGCAAAGCACTTTACTACCGTTGACCGCATATAGGATAACATTGCACAATAAGCAGCAGTTTTGGACATCTTGTCCGTATTCTGAGCCGTTTGTGTCTCCTTTATTGGATTCATCATAGTGAAAGATAAAATCTGTGCCCAGTAGTAAAGTGTAAGTATTGATAAGAAACTGTAACTTTAAAGTACAATCACGTAATGTAACGCCGCTTATATACGGTATTCTGTAGGGTTCGCGGACTGCCGTGAGCACGCATTTATTTTTAATTTTTATTATTTCTCGTCTTTGGAAATGTTATGACCATTCATATTGTCTTGGTATCCCCCAAGATGCCCAGCAATACGGGCAACATCATCCGTCTGTGTGCCAATACAGGCGCAGAGCTGCATTTGGTCGAGCCACTGGGGTTTGCGCTTGATGATAAAAAATTGCGCCGCGCAGGACTCGACTATCACGAATACGCGCACCTGCAAGTGCATCAAGATTGGCAAGCCGCCCAAAGCGCACTACAAGCGGCAAATTGCACGCGCATCGTGGCATTAACCACCAAGCTGAGTCAGCCGTTTTATGAGTATAATTTTGGCGCAGCAGAGGCGGGTGCAACAGAGGCACCATCGGTGGCGTTGGTGTTTGGCTCAGAAACCGCAGGGCTGAGCGATGAGGTACGCGCTGCTATCGGTGAGGGCAATTGGCTGCGTCTGCCGATGCTGCCTGACTCGCGCAGTCTGAATCTGTCAAACAGCGTGGCGATATGTCTGTATGAAGTGTGGCGTCAGCAAGGTTTTGGCGGTGATACAGGGCGCAGTGTGGGCTATGAAACACTGACGGTCTACGACCCAAAATAATATCCTGTAAAAAGCCGTCTGTATCAAGACGGCTTTTTTTATCAATAAAGCGAAAAACTTATAAGCAATTGGGCGGCTTGGGCAAGCCTGCCACGCGGTTGACGTGGCGCGCGACCAAGCCTGTATTAAACAGCTGCTGCAATTTTTGGTTGCTGATGTCGTGCTCGGGTAAGGTCTTTTGTAGCCATTTAATCAGCGGGCGCGTGGCGGGCGGGTGATTAAAGGTATCAAAAAATTGCCGCACTTGGGTCAAAATCGCCAAGTGTGCATCAGTCAGCTGTACCTCTAAGGTATCGGCGAGCTGCTGCGCGACCACGGGCGTCCATAGCGTGTGGTCACAAAGATGTCCATCACTATCGAGGGCAATCGTGCCGAGGGCGTCTGCATCTGTATTCATAGTCATAGGGCGATACTGATAATTTGTTGAAACTGCGCATCTTGGGTCAAGTCTACCCACGCGCTGTCACTGAGTGTCTGTGTGAGTTTATCATGAAGTTTAAGACGCTCGAGCGTTTGCGCATCTAGCGCGTTGATATCTTGCTCTAGGGCGTAGAAGGCGTGACAGTCGGCGAGGTCGTGCTCGTTCATGCTCATCTGTAACCAGTCGATATAAGCGGCGCTGGCATCCAACAATAAGATGCTGTCGCCCGCCTGCCATGTCGAGGCCATGTGCGCGACGCTGTCATTGAGCGCAGCGCCTGTGGTGTGGAGTTGATAGAGTGTCGCCATAATGCCTCGTTATTTGTCTGTCGCTTGCGGCGGTGTCTGTGGGTCGATGGCAGCGATTGTACAATCGCTATCAAAGCTGATATGTTTTAAAGGCTTAAGACTTGGTCAAACGCCTGCGTGTCGATATGCTCAGGCGCGAGCACCAACTGGCTGGCGACGTCGGCAGGCAAGACGCCCACCAGCCAACCGCTCAAGGTGTCATCAGGTAACCATGCGGGCGGCAAGTCATACAAGTCGAGCGCCTGTATCATACCATGCAGGCGTGAGGTTGGCGTCATCAGCTGATTAAAGACATTGGGTGTTAAGTACAGTTGCACCTCGTGCCCAAAGGTCGCAAGCGTCAATGCCAATGCGCAGCCCTCGTAGCTGAGCAGCTCAGATGCGCCTTGTAATTGAATGAGTAGTTTCATGAGTTCCCCAGAAGATGGCGGTGGTCTTAAATAGCGGTAAGGTCAATTGAATGCAGCTTTATGCGTTACCTGTTTGGTTTTAAAAAGACAGCATGCGCGCCTCTGCCTGCATAAGGCTGGCAAGCTCGCCCAAACCCACCAAATCAAACCCTGCCGCCAGATTGTCGCCCGTTAACTGATGGCGCGTGCCATTATCGGTGTCGGTGATACCGCGACTGAGCGCCGTACTGACGCATACGGGCAAATCCAGACCGTGCGCGCTCGCCAGACTCTGCCACGCTTCGGTGATATTAAACTGCTCTGCACTTTGCCAGCGTAAGCGATTGGCAATACTTGCCGCATCGGCATAAAAAAAGACGGAGAGCAGTTTGGCGTCATGGGCTTGTAAAAATGCCTCAGCATAGCGCAGCGCCAGCATCGCCATCGGGTGGCTTGGGTCTTTGGTCAGCAGCAACAAAGTGGGGTGCGTCATATCTGTGGTATCCCATCAAAAAAACAAGGACGGCGTCGTCCAGCCGATGAGGTATTATGGCAAAAAATCGCCGTGACGCAACCTTTGATAGCGCGCATACAAAAAGGTTATTACAAAATGGCTAAGAATATGTGCCCGTGATACTGCCTGATGCGCTAGGTTTGTGCTAGAGTTTTTGTGCTACGATATCTGCCTGCTTTGTTTGTAATTTTACGGTGTTATCTATAATTTTAATAATATTCATGTATCGCTGTGCTGAGGCTGCCTCAGACCACCATAGCGAGCCACTATAACGGTGTCTTGCCGTTTTGTAAGGAGTCTATACCACTATGTCATCTGCGACGCCAAGTGCCTCCAACCATCAGCCGACCGCCGCCCAAATCGAGGTGCTGTATACGGCAAGCGAGTTCGCTGCGCAAATTTGGGAAAACCGTAGCGCCTCGTGCCAAACGTTTTTACGCAGCTATCCGCTAGAGACCACCTTGACCCGCCAGCAGATTGACGACTTGATTCAAGACTACACCTTGGATGACAACTACCAACTGGGCGATGAGCCGTTGGTCATGAAAGGGCTGCGCCATCTGCGTATGCTCTTAATGATGCGCTGGATATGGCAAGATGCGCTTGGGCTGATTCGCCTTGAGCAGCTGACCGATGAGCTGTCTGAGTTTGCAGATGGCTGTATTGTATTTGCCAAAGACTACAGCTACGCGCAGCTGGTCAAGCAGTACGGTCGCCCGATGTTCACTGACAGTGAGGGCGCGCGCCACGTCGATGAAATGGCGGTGATGGCGATGGGCAAATTGGGCGCGCAGGAGCTGAATTTATCGAGTGATATTGACCTTATTTTTGTGCATCAGTCGCAAGGCGAGACTGATGGGGATAAGGCGAAAGGCACCCGCAGCATTGATAACAAACGATTTATGACGCGCTTGGGACAAGGCATCATCCGCCTGCTCGACCACGGCACGGCGGATGGCTTTGTGTTTCGTGTGGACATGCGCCTGCGTCCGTGGGGCGATGGCAGCGACCTTGCCATTCACTTATCCGCTTTAGAAAAATATTTTGCCAAGCACGGGCGCGCGTGGGAGCGCTTTGCGTGGTTAAAAGCGCGTGTGGTCGGTCATGTCGATGACACCTTTTATGAGCGCCTGCAAGCGCTAATCAAGCCGTTCGTGTTCCGTTATTACGTCGATTACAGCGCCTTTTCGGCACTGCGTGAGATGAAATCCTTGATTCAAAACCAAGTGGCGCAGCGTGAGGACTTGGACAACATTAAGCTTGGCGCGGGCGGTATCCGTGATATTGAATTTATTGTCCAAGCATTTCAGCTGATTTATGGCGGCAGACATCCTGAATTGCAGGTGAAGTCTTGCTTGGGTGCGATGAAAGTGTTGGCTGAGCTTGAGTATATCGAAGAAGATACCTATCAAAAGCTCAGCGCCGCTTATCGCTTTTTGCGCCGTCTTGAGCATGGTATCCAAGGGATTAATGACCAGCAGACCCAACGTCTGCCGCAAGATACGCATTGGCAGAATAATTTGGCAAAAACACTGAGCTTTAGCGATTGGTCAGCGCTGATTAAAACGCTCAATCAGCACCGCAGCAATGTCAGCGTGCCCTTTGAGCGTATGGTCACCGAGCGCCAAGTGCCGACCAAAGAGGACAACCGTGCTGAGAGCGATTTTGATGCCCAAGTCAGTCAGCTCGATGCGGTGTTAAGCGATGACAGCCGCGAAAAGCTTAACCAGTTTTGGCAATCAAAGATGGTTACCAATCTGAGCGAAGAGGCCAAGGAGCGCTTGGATGCCGCTTATCCTGTGATTGTCCATGCACTATTGACCTATGAGGACAAGCGCCCACTGATCAACGCCGCGTTGCCGCGCCTGATTGCGCTGCTTGAGGCGATTTGCCGCCGCTCTATTTACCTTGTGATGATTGTCGAAAACCCGAATGCCACCACGCAATTGATACCGATGCTCGCCGCCAGTCCGTGGATTGCCAGCGAGCTTGCGCAGTATCCTGTTCTGCTCGACACCTTTTTGCAGCAGCGCTACCGCCATTTGCCTGACCAAGCCGAGCTGCGCGACATTTTGCGCCAGCAGCTGCTGCGCGTCGAGCCTGATGATGAAGAAGAGATGCTCAGCGCACTGCGCCTGTTTAAAAAGAACCAAGTACTCGCCGTGGCGGCAAGTGACGTGCTTGCCGAGCGCCCGATTATGAAAGTCTCGGACTCCTTAACCTATATCGCCGCCGTGGTGCTGGAGGCGGCGCTGGAGCGTGCCTTTAATGAGATGGTCAGACGCTATGGCTATCCCATCGGCAGCGATGGCGACCCTGTGACCGAGGCGCATTGCGGTTTTGCCATCATCGGTTATGGCAAGCTCGGTGGTCTTGAGATGTCGTATGCGTCCGATCTTGACCTGGTGTTTTTGCATCAAATCCAAGAGCAAGGCATGACCACAGGCGAAAAATCAGTCAGCGGCATGAAGTTCGCGGCGCGTCTGGCACAAAAGCTGATGACCTATCTAAACACCCAGACCCGCGACGGCCGCGCCTATGAGATTGACATGCGTCTGCGCCCCTCTGGCAATGCAGGCATGATGGTGGTCTCCTGCCATGCCTTTGAAACCTATCAGCTCGAAAAAGCGTGGGCGTGGGAGCATCAAGCGCTGGTGCGCGCGCGACCCATCTGCGGCGATGAGTATGTGATGAGACGCTTTGAGGAGATTCGCCGTACCGTGCTTACCCAGGCGCGTACCTTTGAGGCGGTCTGTACCGATGTTACTAAGATGCGCCAAAAGATGCGCAAGCATTTGGGTAGCAGCGAGCGCCAGCAGCAGGCAGGCAAGTTCGACTTAAAACAAGACGCAGGCGGGGTCATTGATATTGAGTTTTTGGCGCAGTTTGTGGTCTTAGCGTACTCGCACGACCACCCAAGCCTGACCAAGTGGACAGACAATGTGCGTATCTTTGCTGAAGCGGCAGCGCTTGGCATTTGGGACAAAGCGGTGTGCCAAGACTTGACCGAAGCCTACTTGCATATCCGCGCCGCCACCCATCAACTGGCGCTCTCAAAGCAGCCGCTGCTGGTCGATGAGATGCCATGGCACAACACCCGCACCTTGGTACAAGCGCAGTGGCAACATCTGATGGGCGTGGAGGACTGCGCCAGACAATAACCAAAACCGACGCCATGGCAAAACCAAAAGATTGTATTTTGCCGCGCTGCCAGTGATATAATCGAAAACGCGGTTTTGGGCATGAACCATAACAAGGATGAATGGCATACAAACGGCGATTGATTTATCATGCTAAAACCCAAGACGTATTCCTATTTTTATTTTCACAAGAGAGTTAGACCCGCGCTAGCATAAGGATTATTCAATGAACATGGCAACACAAGACGGCAAACTTTGGATGAATGGCACTATTATTGAGCAGCCAGATGCCAACATCCACGTACTGACCCACAGCCTACACTATGGTATGGCGGTATTTGAGGGCGTGCGTGCGTACCAAACTGCCGACAACCGTACTGCCATCTTTCGCCTAAAAGAGCACACCGAGCGTTTGCTTGGCTCAGCGCGTATCTTCCAAATGGACGTACCGTTTAATGCCGCAGAGCTGGAGCAAGCCCAAAAAGATGTCGTCAAGCAAAACGGTCTGGCAGAAGCCTATATCCGTCCACTCATCTGGGTCGGCGCAGAAAAGCTCGGTCTGTCATCGCGTGACAACAGTATCAATGCGATGGTTGCCGCGTGGCACTGGGGCGCGTATCTCGGCGAAGAAGGTATCCAAAACGGTATCCGCGTCAAAACCTCATCGTACACGCACCATTTGCCAAACGTGACCATGTGTAAGGCAAAAGCCTCAAGCAACTATCCTGTGTCAATCATGGCAAACCAAGAAGTCACCCGTCATGGCTATGACGAAGCCATCTTGATGGACCCACAAGGCTACGTTTGCCAAGGCTCAGGCGAAAACTTATTCCTCGTGAAAAACGGCGAATTGCACACCCCTGATTTGGCAGGTGGCGCGCTGGACGGCATCACACGCCGCACCATCATTCAGTTCGCTGAAGATTTGGGCATCAAAGTCGTTGAGCGTCGTATCACCCGTGATGAGTTTTATCTTGCTGACGAAATCTTTATGACAGGCACAGCGGCAGAAGTCACGCCTATCCGCGAATATGATGACCGCACCATCGGTAATGGTGGACGTGGTGAGCTGACTGAGAAACTACAGACCCTATACTTTGATGTGGTACATGGTCGTAATGAAAAATACATGGACTGGCTCAGCTTTATTGACTAAGTCTTTGCCAATTTGTATGAATAAAAACCAAGGTGCAATGCCTTGGTTTTTTTGTTTTGTAAGAGTGGATTTTAGTTTCGCATCCATAATGGATAAGAAGCAACTGTCGCAAAAGTTGCGACAGTTCAGACCTTTTCAATCCAGTCACTTGTGATGGGTGCGAAGGGTATTTTTGTCATAATCACGACTACATTATGCGTTTCAATCCACGCACCGGCGATGGGTGCGAATCAAAGCACGCTAACCAATAATGCGCAAACTATGTTTCAATCCACGCACCCGCGATGGGTGCGAAACGACACATCACCGACCACATCGTCCTGCACTGGTTTCAATCCACGCACCCGCGATGGGTGCGAAGGTCTCCTTCCTGTCTTTGCGCAAAGCAATCACGTTTCAATCCACGCACCCGCGATGGGTGCGAAGGCTTCGTGATTATTTAAACAAAGCTTATCCAAGTTTCAATCCACGCACCCGCGATGGGTGCGAACGAGCTGAAACACATAGCCGCCCATGACCGCGTTGTTTCAATCCACGCACCCGCGATGGGTGCGAACTGGCGTACGGTCGACCATCTGTTTGGCTGGGCGGTTTCAATCCACGCACCCGCGATGGGTGCGAAAAAGAAGCCTACGTCAAGGAAGTAGCGCAGAAATGGTTTCAATCCACGCACCCGCGATGGGTGCGAACAAATGAGTTAAAACCATGTTTAACAAGCTATCAGTTTCAATCCACGCACCCGCGATGGGTGCGAACCGAATCTAGTTCATCGAGCGTAAACCCCACCGAGTTTCAATCCACGCACCCGCGATGGGTGCGAAAATGATGAAATCATAGAAATAGCTGTGATTGATGTTTCAATCCACGCACCCGCGATGGGTGCGAACTATGGGATATATTCAATTTATCCCCATAAAGGGTTTCAATCCACGCACCCGCGATGGGTGCGAATGCAAGTCTTGATTGCCTGTCTCCAATGCAGCAGTTTCAATCCACGCACCCGCGATGGGTGCGAAGCCGAATGGCTATTGGCTCGGGCACTAATGGCAGCGTTTCAATCCACGCACCCGCGATGGGTGCGAAATCATCGTTGTTCGGTGTTTACCATTGACGACTTGTTTCAATCCACGCACCCGCGATGGGTGCGAAAACATAACAGTTATAAACCCAACGCCAACGCTGTGGTTTCAATCCACGCACCCGCGATGGGTGCGAAGTGGCTTCCACATACAAATCGACTTGCCCGGGGTTTCAATCCACGCACCCGCGATGGGTGCGAAAGACCTGCCCACTCGTTGGGCTTGCACTCAGGGCTGTTTCAATCCACGCACCCGCGATGGGTGCGAAATATACTGGTAAACGCCTGTCACGGCGCATCTGTGTTTCAATCCACGCACCCGCGATGGGTGCGAACAGCCGTCAGCACGTCTTGCGATTCGAGCGCCTGTTTCAATCCACGCACCCGCGATGGGTGCGAACACGACACGCACGCGGTCATGGATTGTTTGTTGGTTTCAATCCACGCACCCGCGATGGGTGCGAAGGTACTTACGGTGATGACACGCTTGATGGCAACGTTTCAATCCACGCACCCGCGATGGGTGCGAAAGAGGGCACCTTGCAAGATGCGATAAAGCCCTTGTTTCAATCCACGCACCCGCGATGGGTGCGAAGCTTCTCAGCGCCCGCGCGTGACTGCTCGGTACGTTTCAATCCACGCACCCGCGATGGGTGCGAAATCGCTTGTCGTGTTGACTGGCTCATACGTGGCAGTTTCAATCCACGCACCCGCGATGGGTGCGAATGATAAACCCCGATTAGAGCCTCGATATTAGCAAGTTTCAATCCACGCACCCGCGATGGGTGCGAAGCGATATGGTAACGCCGTTGTATACGGTAAAGGTGTTTCAATCCACGCACCCGCGATGGGTGCGAAGCTTCCAAAGGATTTCTACAGTGTAGGTTATGTCGGTTTCAATCCACGCACCCGCGATGGGTGCGAAGTTGTTCGAGCGTATTACTTCGCGTTGAGCGCCCAGTTTCAATCCACGCACCCGCGATGGGTGCGAAATGTGAAGTAGAAAATTGTACTGGACAATATGTAGTTTCAATCCACGCACCCGCGATGGGTGCGAAATGAGAACCAATCTGTAAGCCTGTCGGTTGTTTTGTTTCAATCCACGCACCCGCGATGGGTGCGAATCAACGCGTATCATATTTTCTTCGCGCTTTGCTGAGTTTCAATCCACGCACCCGCGATGGGTGCGAATGTTTACTATCCACTGTTAGGCACAATGACTGTCGTTTCAATCCACGCACCCGCGATGGGTGCGAACTTATACCCTCTGGCGCAGTTATCCATCACCTTAGTTTCAATCCACGCACCCGCGATGGGTGCGAAGCCAAAATATCGCGCTCGGTCATCTTGTATGCTTGGTTTCAATCCACGCACCCGCGATGGGTGCGAAACAGATACGCGATATCTTCTACCCTACCATTGAAGTTTCAATCCACGCACCCGCGATGGGTGCGAAATGAGAACCAATCTGTAAGCCTGTCGGTTGTTTTGTTTCAATCCACGCACCCGCGATGGGTGCGAATAAGTCGCGCACTTAATCCAAGCCTATGACGAGTTTCAATCCACGCACCCGCGATGGGTGCGAATTGTTGGGGTATGGTCAGAGCGTAGCGCTATTATTGTTTCAATCCACGCACCCGCGATGGGTGCGAAACTGTTGCGACTACAACTGCAACTTTTAAAGCATGTTTCAATCCACGCACCCGCGATGGGTGCGAACCATATTGTAAGTACCTGTGTTATCTGCAACGCAGTTTCAATCCACGCACCCGCGATGGGTGCGAAGCAGACTCAAAGTAAAAGCGTATCTGTCCGCCGTTTCAATCCACGCACCCGCGATGGGTGCGAACAAGGAATCTTTAAGAATATCTTAGATTATGCAAGGTTTCAATCCACGCACCCGCGATGGGTGCGAAGCATTAACTGAACTTTTACCTAATAATGAATCTGTTTCAATCTACGCACCCGCGATGGGTGCGAACAGCAATGTCGCCCGTCCAGCCTTTAACAACGATGTTTCAATCCACGCACCCGCGATGGGTGCGAATCAATATGGACGATGTAAACGACCAAAATTGTACGTTTCAATCCACGCACCCGCGATGGGTGCGAAATTGATGTTACTACGCTTTTGACTAATGATTTAGTTTCAATCCACGCACCCGCGATGGGTGCGAATCAAAACAGTTCGTTAAAGAATTCCGCGAACATGTTTCAATCCACGCACCCGCGATGGGTGCGAAGCTTTTTTTGTTGATCGTGCTTGTAGATGGCAAGTTTCAATCCACGCACCCGCGATGGGTGCGAAGCGCTTTGTATCTCAGCAATCTTTTTGCCAAGCTGTTTCAATCCACGCACCCGCGATGGGTGCGAAAATTAATATAAACTAAAATACAAATGAATATCCTAGTTTCAATCCACGCACCCGCGATGGGTGCGAATTTAGGGAGGCTCTAAAGAGACAATCTAAAAAGTTTCAATCCACGCACCCGCGATGGGTGCGAATGACGGAGGTCACGAGCTTAGAATCTTTGGCAGTTTCAATCCACGCACCCGCGATGGGTGCGAAAATATCAATATAAACTTAACTACTTTTGTTTACTCGTTTCAATCCACGCACCCGCGATGGGTGCGAAAAGAAAATTCGTCTTGCTGATATAGTCTTTGGGGTGTTTCAATCCACGCACCCGCGATGGGTGCGAAGGCTGGCGGTTTTGGCGCAGGTTTTGTTCGTATTGTTTCAATCCACGCACCCGCGATGGGTGCGAAGCATTCAATCTCAAGCGTGATACTGTAATGCTCGTTTCAATCCACGCACCCGCGATGGGTGCGAATTTAAGCACAGACAGCATAAACTCGACCGCGCAGTTTCAATCCACGCACCCGCGATGGGTGCGAAGCATAGACTCTGACCACTTGTCGTTGCTGCGCTGTTTCAATCCACGCACCCGCGATGGGTGCGAATATCATCGCGTATGTCATATGTATTCGATGATAAGCCGTTTCAATCCACGCACCCGCGATGGGTGCGAAGGGCTGTTAGAGAGGCGCTAAGGGGTATAGTTCTGTTTCAATCCACGCACCCGCGATGGGTGCGAACAGAATCTAAAGCTTTAGAAGCACCTAAGAGCCTAGTTTCAATCCACGCACCCGCGATGGGTGCGAAGTCTTAAATCTTGTTTATCTACTTTCCTTAGGTAGTTTCAATCCACGCACCCGCGATGGGTGCGAAGGGCTGTTAGAGAGGCGCTAAGGGGTATAGTTCTGTTTCAATCCACGCACCCGCGATGGGTGCGAACAGCTATATCTAGCGCTTGGGCTTCAATAACTGGTTTCAATCCACGCACCCGCGATGGGTGCGAAGGTAGCTGAAGCACAAAAGATAGTAGATAATGCAGTTTCAATCCACGCACCCGCGATGGGTGCGAAGTTATTAAAAGAGTGCCCATAGTAGGTGCTGTAACGTTTCAATCCACGCACCCGCGATGGGTGCGAATTACAGGTGTTATAGAAGTTTTGTAGGTGTACGTGTTTCAATCCACGCACCCGCGATGGGTGCGAATTTACATTTTACAGTTATAGGTTCTTTATACCCTGTTTCAATCCACGCACCCGCGATGGGTGCGAAAGATTTACTGTTTTTCTTAGCGATTAATAAAAAGTTTCAATCCACGCACCCGCGATGGGTGCGAAGCTAACTATAATAATGAGTTAAGACGTGTTAGGGTTTCAATCCACGCACCCGCGATGGGTGCGAAACACGATTTTAAAATGGTATGGGTCACTTTTCATGTTTCAATCCACGCACCCGCGATGGGTGCGAATCCATTATATCATTAGGTCTAAACTGTTAAGCAAGTTTCAATCCACGCACCCGCGATGGGTGCGAAGTAAAACGCCGACTGAAAAATATCACGCTGAAATCGTTTCAATCCACGCACCCGCGATGGGTGCGAATTTAGACTCTTTATCCTTTACTACATGATAGCTTCGGTTTCAATCCACGCACCCGCGATGGGTGCGAATATAAGTACACTGTATAGTACACTGTCGAAGACAGTTTCAATCCACGCACCCGCGATGGGTGCGAAGAACTTATACAGGCTTATATCAGTGGCTTAAAAGTTTCAATCCACGCACCCGCGATGGGTGCGAACAGGTGATTATAAAAGAGTTATAGAGCCGATAGTTTCAATCCACGCACCCGCGATGGGTGCGAACTACGCTTAGTCCATGAGATATAACGCTCTACACGTTTCAATCCACGCACCCGCGATGGGTGCGAAGGCATGGTGGCTGATGTCGGCATCATGAATGCTGATGTTTCAATCCACGCACCCGCGATGGGTGCGAACCATTTCCATCGCCAACCGTCCAATCAGCGATAAGTTTCAATCCACGCACCCGCGATGGGTGCGAAGTTCTTGGCTGCGCGGTCCCGTCCCAAAATAGGGTTTCAATCCACGCACCCGCGATGGGTGCGAAACCATGTCGTATGTGCCGTTACCTGTGAGTAGCTCGTTTCAATCCACGCACCCGCGATGGGTGCGAAAATAATCAGTGATAGTGAGGCGGCGAGTATAAGGTTTCAATCCACGCACCCGCGATGGGTGCGAAACGAGCCATCGCAACAGCATCACGCTCTGTATACGTTTCAATCCACGCACCCGCGATGGGTGCGAAGATAATTCTCCAAGACAAACCCAAGCATTGCGAGTTTCAATCCACGCACCCGCGATGGGTGCGAATATGTTTAAGTGTTTAGATAAGAAGTCCTGTACAGTTTCAATCCACGCACCCGCGATGGGTGCGAACTGTGGTTAGATTGTTTATAGAGCTTGTTAATGCTGTTTCAATCCACGCACCCGCGATGGGTGCGAACCCATACTGATTAGGTAAGGGTTAAAGCCCATGTTTCAATCCACGCACCCGCGATGGGTGCGAATTAGCCACACTCTTAGCGGCATCACCAAAGCCGTGTTTCAATCCACGCACCCGCGATGGGTGCGAACCGCAATCGTTTTACCGACACGGTTGCCCGCCATGTTTCAATCCACGCACCCGCGATGGGTGCGAAAAAGCTGGTCAACATCCATACAGCCAACCGCCTGTTTCAATCCACGCACCCGCGATGGGTGCGAAGACAGCACTATGCTGGTTGGCGTTTGGTCAGAGTTTCAATCCACGCACCCGCGATGGGTGCGAATTACATTACCTTGACCTGCTTTAGAGCTATCTAAGTTTCAATCCACGCACCCGCGATGGGTGCGAAAAGATGCACCTACAGCCAATGAAGGAGACGTTATAGTTTCAATCCACGCACCCGCGATGGGTGCGAACTCTTACGCTATTTATATCTAATTTATATTCTGTTTCAATCCACGCACCCGCGATGGGTGCGAACGTCAAGACCAGCTCGATAAAGACTGTCATGCACTGTTTCAATCCACGCACCCGCGATGGGTGCGAAAAGTGTTCAAATGGGTTAAAACGGCGTTCTAATGTTTCAATCCACGCACCCGCGATGGGTGCGAATGGAATAAGCAGGACGTATTTACTTCCATCTGGGTTTCAATCCACGCACCCGCGATGGGTGCGAATACCTGGTCTTGATGTGGTGACATACGACCCACAAGTTTCAATCCACGCACCCGCGATGGGTGCGAATCGCACCCGCCGAGGTATTTAGTGCTACATCAGCGTTTCAATCCACGCACCCGCGATGGGTGCGAATACGGTCGCTTATTTGTCCGACCCCACACAGTTGGTTTCAATCCACGCACCCGCGATGGGTGCGAAGACACTTTAAAAGCGCAGAAACAGGCGCTAGATTAGTTTCAATCCACGCACCCGCGATGGGTGCGAACGGCGGGTCAAGTGATATCACTTGTGCGTCATGTGTTTCAATCCACGCACCCGCGATGGGTGCGAAGCTCGCATTATTTTTACTAACCGCCAAACTGGAGTTTCAATCCACGCACCCGCGATGGGTGCGAAGCATAGACGCACTGCTAGCAAAATTTAGTCCGCACGTTTCAATCCACGCACCCGCGATGGGTGCGAATTTGCTCGATGGGTATAGCTTGTCGAGCATGGGTTTCAATCCACGCACCCGCGATGGGTGCGAATGTCATACAGTCGCGATGCAACTTGGCTTTCACGGTTTCAATCCACGCACCCGCGATGGGTGCGAATTAATCATGGTCCGCATCTTTTGCAGCTTGGTAGTTTCAATCCACGCACCCGCGATGGGTGCGAAAACATATCGAGATTAAAGACAATGCCACGATAGGGTTTCAATCCACGCACCCGCGATGGGTGCGAACTCTTTGGGACTTGTAGCTCAATGGTAGAGCAGCGTTTCAATCCACGCACCCGCGATGGGTGCGAAGGTGATTATGACTACCCGCAACACGAACATATCCGTTTCAATCCACGCACCCGCGATGGGTGCGAAAGTCATTAGGGCAGCAAGCCAAGCAAGCTATGACCGTTTCAATCCACGCACCCGCGATGGGTGCGAAGCCACATCGACCGTCCACCCTCGCCTTGCTTATGTTTCAATCCACGCACCCGCGATGGGTGCGAATTCGAGCTAGCCCATGCAGGTCAGATAGGAGAGGTTTCAATCCACGCACCCGCGATGGGTGCGAATGGCGTGAACCCTGATATCTTTGGTGACTTTTCAGTTTCAATCCACGCACCCGCGATGGGTGCGAAGCTGCGCGAGATCCATCATTAAAACCATTAGGTGTTTCAATCCACGCACCCGCGATGGGTGCGAACTGGACGTGATAACCAAACACCTGCAACAAGAACGTTTCAATCCACGCACCCGCGATGGGTGCGAAGGCAAATTCATGGGCGGCAACAACAACACGATGTTTCAATCCACGCACCCGCGATGGGTGCGAAACAGCAACTCACCGACCTGCCTGCGAGCATCGCGGTTTCAATCCACGCACCCGCGATGGGTGCGAAGTTATGAACATAATGGCAGACAACAGCACAGCAGTTTCAATCCACGCACCCGCGATGGGTGCGAAGCAGGCAGGCGCATTGTTTGCCATTGATGTTATGTTTCAATCCACGCACCCGCGATGGGTGCGAAGTTGTGTTTTGGCGAGAGTGCGTTTCTATACATGGTTTCAATCCACGCACCCGCGATGGGTGCGAAACCGCGGATAAAGAGCTGGCCAAGGCGCGTATCGTTTCAATCCACGCACCCGCGATGGGTGCGAAAAGAAGCCCAAGCGAAAGCTGACGCCGAAAAAGTTTCAATCCACGCACCCGCGATGGGTGCGAATTTAAAATACTCATGCTTAATAGATGATTTTGTGTTTCAATCCACGCACCCGCGATGGGTGCGAAAGCCCATTGTTTAACTGTTTGATAAATCAATGGTTAAAACCATAAATCCGCGAACAGCTGAATAATAGGCAAATTTGGCAAATATAGCACTTACCAAAATTTTCTTATAAAAAATAAAGTCATTAAAATCAAGTTGTTAAATAGCGTTATTGCATAATGCGAATCTACTGGGATTTTTATGTACGCTATAGGCTCGCATTGGACACATGACGACTGAGCCACGCCTCATCACACAAACTATATGATTACTGTTAAAACAATAAAACATCATTTAAGTCTAACACAGGTTTTGCGCCAATATGCTCGACTTTGTGCTGCCAGTTTTTACCCAAATAGTAGTAACGTAAGCTGTCTGTACTATGATTAATAATGTCTTCAAGAATTGCTCTTAGCCTTGTCCATTCAGCAGGATTGACTTCGATTTCAAATACAGAATATTGCACGCGCTGTCCATAATTTAGACAGTGCTTGGCGATATGACGTAGCCGCTTGGCACTGAGTTTATCTTTCGTGGCAATATCATAGGTAACCAATACCATCATCACACGTACTCCCTAATACTGATTCAAAGCTCTATTTCCATAAAAAAGGTACATAGGCATCGATATCCCCACGAATATGCCGCGCCATAATAGTCGCTTGCAGATGAGGCAGCAGCCCGAATGGTACCG
This sequence comes from Psychrobacter aestuarii, assembly GCF_904846035.1. GTDB lineage: Bacteria > Pseudomonadota > Gammaproteobacteria > Pseudomonadales > Moraxellaceae > Psychrobacter > Psychrobacter aestuarii. The sequence continues at coordinate 319,576 of NZ_CAJGYT010000001.1, read as the reverse complement.
TTTCTTCAAACCATTCATGATAAATGCTTTGCTGCTTACGCTCATGCCATGCTTTAAAAAATATCTGCCGCGACTGTTCTTTTAGATGTACTGCACCATTGACTTCTTGTTTAAAGTCGCTTGTACCGAGCTGGCGTTTGTTAATCAAAGATAAAACAAAGCGGTCAATCATCGGGCGAAACTCTTCAACCAAATCCAGTGCTAAAGAAGCGCGCCCTGGGCGCAACTGATGAAACATACCACAAGCAGGATCAAGTCCAATGGTTTCTAATGCGCTTCGGCACTCATGAGTCATCAAGGTATAAGAAAAGGACAATAAGGCATTCACCATATCCGTCGGCGGATTGCGCGTGCGCTTCTTAAACTCAAAGTCGGTATTACGAATAAAATGCGGAAATACACCAAAATAAATACTGGCCATCTCACCTTCACGGCCTAACAAATCAGGTAGGTTTTGCGCCGCAAGAATTTTATTGAGGCCATAGCCTAAGCGCTGTTGCGCTGCGTCCAAACTATTGATGATGGTTGCATCCAATTGTGCTTTATAATCACGCAAATAACGACGAATGACTTGGCGCTGGTTATGGACTTTTCCTAAGATGATGCTGTGACAAATTGGCTGAACCCGTTCAGGATTATCGCTAATACGGTATTGCTCACGGCGCAATAGCACGTTACCGCTAACAGCACCTTCGATACGGGCTTGAAATTTGCCATATTGGTTTAAATGCGTGATGGTAATGCCATTATCTGTACAGTGTGCCATGAGGGCAGGGGAGATGGACACTTGGCCAAAACAAACGAGCGCCTCAAGTTTGTGAATGGGCACGCGTCCTTTGACCTCATAATCAATGTTCATGACGATATTTTCGCCCTGCTTATTTAGCCATGCGCCTTGTGTTTGAATGAATAGGGTGTTTTTTAAGGGACGCATAATTTTCCTTGTTGATAAATAAGACAAATAGAAAAAGTTTTAATTTGGTCAATGATTATTAATCAGTTCAGTCATCATCACATATACTGTTTTTAATTTTTTTGGCGAGCCAAGTTGCTGCATTTTTATTAAAGATTGTAGGATGACAAATGTCTTTTAAGGAGCAGTTGCGGCATTTGCTGGTACTGTAGGTGGGCGGCGGGGTTTGTTTGCTGTCAATGATGTGGCGACACTCTTGAATGGCAGTTAACGTCAACTGTCTTAAGGTGTCGTCAAAGTCAACCAAATGCCGCCGCCGCGTTTTGCCATAAAACAGGGCGCCGCGAGGCACCGTGCAGCCGTGCATGTCTTCTAAACATAACGCTTGCGCGCAAAGCTGCACCTCATCGGCACGGTGCGATTTGGGTTTGCCGCGTTTATACTCGATAGGAAACGGTATCTGTGCGCCTGTATCATCGGTGTGATATTCAACCACATCAGCAACCCCCTCTAGGCCAAGTGCGCGATGCCCAAGCGGTAGCGTGCGTACGGTCTTTATGTTGCCACGCGTATCGTGTCCGCCACTGTTGACCTTTTCGTGCATGACTTGCCCTTCGGCAGTAAAGACATTCTCCGCCCACGCGCATTCAAGCTCAATCAGCGCAAACTGACGCGGACAAAATAAGTAATGCTGCAAGCGGGATAGGTAGAGGGTTTGCATTTGGGTCCGCCTTTTTAATTAAAAAGGTGAGCAAGCGCTTATAGTTTACGCCTGCTCAATATCTATGACGATACAGAAAATCAAGGATTAAAACCCTTCGATAATCTCAGGCTCTAATCCTGCTAAAGCTGATTTCAATGTGGCTTCATCAAACGCCCCATTATCGTCGAGCAATTCTTTTAAACTGCGATGCACCTTAGCAGATGAGTGTTGCCCTGATTTGCTGCTATGCTCCCACCAAATGACCTTTTTGACCTGCATACTGCCTTCAGGACGAGCAGAGGAAGCGTCACCTTCGAACAGCTTAGGGAGTATATCTTTGATCTTGTCGGCATCAGCATCACTAAAGCCTGTACGTTCAGCCAGTTGTGGCGTAATCGCACCATAAGTCACGTAGATGCCTTTATCTACGCGGTGTTTCATACCCATCGTATCGCTGCCTTTTTTCGTACCATCACCTTCACCACTGACGCTTTTGGTAATTTGGGTACTGGTGATATCGACAGGCTGTAAGCTAAAGGCCGATTGAATGCTGACGGGACCACGGATAGGAATAGAGACACCATCGGCATTCTTAGCATCCGCTTTAAAGGCAAACACTTGACCAAAGGCGCGTACATCGAACCATTTTTCACAAGCTTTTTGCGCTGTTTCATCACGTTTGGCTTCAATATTTTCTTTTTTGTTGGCTTCAAAGGCGTTTTTGCCTAAACCAACGTTTTCGTCATAAGCGCGATTTTTTAAGCTAGTCATGCCATCCGTTTTTTTCTCATCCGACTGTACAAAAATAGTTTCACCCGCTTCTTGTAGCCGGTCACGGATTTTGCGTTTTAGACACACGTCTGTGATTTCGCCATTCCCTGCAAAGTCAGTACGAGGACGGTTGCCGTTTAGGGGGTCGCCGTTTGGATTGGCATTATTCACTTCAATAATGATGGCAAAATCAATTTTATGGTTTAAGGTATTTTCGTTGGCGCTCATGAGGTTTCCTCTTATTTGTCATTAAAAAAAATAGGGTGTTGTTGGACACTGATTGGGTTATGCAGCATCGCTATCATTTTCTACTTCGGCTTTCGCGTGCTCTTTGTCTAATTTAAATTGCATTTTTTGGCTGTGATACCCTAATAGAAATTCTCCCGATAATGCTGAATCATCGGTAAAACGGTCGCTGGTAAACGCACTCATGATTTCATCAATCAGCTGCTGTTTTTTAGCCAAGTAGCCGCCACGATTGGACTTTAGGCGGTTTTCATAAGGCTTTAGTGCCAGCTCAATGTTGCGCCATGTGGTAAAAGGTCGATTGGCGAACTGTTGCATATAGCGCTGGGCGGTGGTGTTGCGCTTTTCTCCAGCGACATATAGCGCGAGGCTTTCGATATCTTCAGCAACTGCCAATAAACGTCCATATAAATAGTCTCTGCTGGTAAGCTCAGGTTGTAGTGCCACGGTATAGCTCCTTTTTTTATTGTCTGATTGTCTTAAATAATAGCCACGGTATAAGGCACATGCCGTACTTAGCGCTTGTTCCCACTCCCAACGCTCAAGTGCCAGCGGGTTACAAGCGCGTTTGATGCACAGCTCGACCAGCTGTCTAGGAAGGCAGCGTGCTTCTCCCTCAACGATACAGGGCAATACTTGAGCGACCACTTGTTTTTTTAGCGCATCGGACAGCCGTGCGCCATAGGCGACCTGTGCAATCTGCTTTGGGGTAGGCGATTGAATACCCAGTCGTTGTTGGTTGCTGTCATCATCTCTATAAGTGTGATACCACGCAAACTGCGTATACCATGTCTGTAAGGCATCTATATACTGACTGGGCATACTTTCATGGTAGTACGTCATCGCCATACGTCCAGGGGTAGCGGCCTCTAAGGTGATAATAGAGATTTGCTGATGCTCGGGCAGTTGTTGGCGGTAGCCTTGTAAGGTATTGCGTAAATGCGTGGCAAAGCGATAACCCAAGTCGTTGCTATGCTGAAACGTAGGTTCTGTGCCTGCTGCCTCATCTTCATATTCTTCAAAGTTATCATCGTCATCGTCATCGTCGTTGCCAGATGTCTTAGCTGCGTCTAGTACGTTCAGCGGTGCGGCGACGCTGGTTGGTTGCGGCACTTCGATACCTGATATTGACCATGCGACGATGGCTTGTCCCGCTTCTTCGCGTCCTTGCCGCGACAGCAGCCACGATAGCGCGGCGTGCGCCTTTTCGGTGACCACGGCGCTAATACCCGCTGCCTGCATACCTGTTGTATCGGTAAAGCGTCCGCGAAACGTGTAGCCTGTCGCATCATTAGCAGAGATGAGTTTGGCATTGGTTGCGCTGCGCAAAATGCGGTTGGGGTGCTTGCTGGCGAGCGGACTGGTGCCGCCAGTGATGTAACAAAAGCCATCGGTACTGTCTAAAGTGGCGTAGAACTGCTGCCATGCGGCAAACAAGCTGTCATCACGCCATGTCTCGGTGACGTGCTGAGTAGGGGTGTCTAAACTACTGGCAATGACATTCCACGCGATAAAGGCTGCCCCTTGATCGAAGACGCCTTTGTTTTTATTGAGTGCTGATAAAATACTATCGGGATAATCACTGGCTTGTTCAGGGTAGGCAAGCTTGCTTTTGTCATCAGGGTCAACAATCAAAACATGAGCGTCGATTAAATCTTTGACCAGCGTACCTTTTTTGACGTAAGTTAAGACGGCTTGTGCTTTGGAGTGAACGTATTGTGATTCGCACCAACTACTTAATAACTCCAAATAGGGTTGATGAAAGTCTCGTTTGGGGTTAACAGCATACCCTTCAAAATAATCACCAGCTACATACTGGACTTTATCAGATAATGGATGAGGTGGAGGTATTTGTCCTGAACGTGTGGCAGAGTCATTGGTCGCAGGAATGGCAAGGTATTTTGATTTAACTTTGCCATTGCCATCGCGGCACACCTCAGCACGGACAAAGTCACCTTTGTCATTAATGGTGACGATAATTTGCACGTTTTGATTGACATGATAATAAGGCATCAGCTTCTGGTCTTGCGCTTGGATGTCGGCGTTTTGACTGGCGGCTTCATAGGTTTGGTAAAGTCGTTGTAACCAGCTCATAAAGAGGCCTCCGTCTGACTTACTGACTGTATATTGTTATCAAGCGCAAAGTCTTTGGCACTCATATTGCGAACAAAGCGGCTTGGCATCCCGTTTTGGGCATCTAGTGTTAAGTTGTCTGTAGGCTTTGGAAAATCAATAATGCCAAAGCGCATAACAGCTTGCCAAAATCGGCTGTGCAGTGCATCCAAACCTGTCTCATCAGGATAAGCAAAACTATGAAACATCAAGCCATAACCCAGCTCATCAACGTCATCATAAGCACCTTTACCGCTACCAAACTCGCAAGGCTCGACATAGCCTTGGCACTCGCGTGTACCCAAAAATATATCTTGGCGTCCGCCTTTATCCAGCATGCGCTGAGCAATACTGTAATGTTTGCCATCGATACGATCCGCTTCAAGCTCTGGACGGTGCATGTTCCATTCAAAATGTGCCTGTACTTGATAGGCGACATCATGCAAATAAGTGTAATACGCCAAATCGTTACCGCTTTCATTAAACTTAATCGGCTTGACGCCTTTGGTCTGTGTACGAATAGGATTGATAACGCGCACTCTGTCGATATACCAGATGATGGAGGGCTTCCAGTAGATAGACTTACAAACTCCTTTTAACGCCTCATAAGTTGGCAGGTGATAGCTGGTTTTTTCACCACCAATACGGGTGATGGGGTCGGTAAACAGGGCATGACGCCCTGTGAGTAAAAAGTCAATTTGGTTTTTCACGGTTTCTCCTTTTGCTTTGTATTCTGATATGGTGCGATGCGTGTTTGCATGACTGTCCTAAAACGCCAATAAATCCAATTCACTCGTTCCTTCAAGATTAAGTCCCATTTGTGCGTCATAAAATGCCTCAGATAAGATGAAAATACCTGTATCTCTGACGGTATGTAACGCGCCTACGGTAAACAGAGCGTCAAAAGTATGCGCGAAGACATTGATACTGTATTGCTGCGCGTCTCTCACCAACTGATAGAAGTGGCTGTCATTCACGCTTGTATTGCAAAGGGCACTAATCAAGTGCCGTCCTTTCTCAAGATACGGCACAATAATGGCTTTGGTTGGTGCGTCAATGGCTTTGAATGTGCGCCCTGCGTCCATAAAGGACTGCCAAAGCTGCGGAAATTGCTCAGCTTGATGCCGCTGCGTATTGTTATTGTTAGTCAATGGATTGGTGCTGTTACTGCTCAGCCAGTTATATAAGGTTTCTGTGCCTGTAGACTTGCCTCTACTGTCTTTAATGGGGTATGCCATTTCTTTGATGCCGTGCTCGGTCTGATAGTAGTGATGGAAAAACTGCTGCATGATGTCGGGGTGTAGCAAATGTACATCGCCATACGTGTTATGCGCCCATTGGGACAGAATATTGCTCATAATGGCCTTGCCTTGAGCGATGGTGGGCAGTTTATTCAGGTTTTCGCTCTCTGGACATATGATAAATACTTGCCCTTTGACAGAGGCCCCTTGGTCGTCACGCATCTCGCCATGACGGTTACAGCGTCCCGCCGCCTGCGCGATACTGTCAAGCCCTGCCAAAAAGCGTACTACGGAACGAAACGACACATCCACACCAGCTTCAATCAGTTGGGTTGAAATCACTAAAGTCGGTAAGCCTTGTTTTAAACGGTGTCTAATTTGGTCTAATAAATCTTTACGATGGCGAGCGCATTGGGACGTACTCAAATGATATAGCTCGTCTTCGGGTACGGTTTCTGATAGTTTCTGATAAAGCTGACTGGCCCACACCTTAGTATTAACGATGACTAAAGTGCTGCTAAATTTAGCAAAATTGTCGCTAGCATAATTTGTCAAACCATCTAAATCTTGAGGTTTTTCAGTATGGTCATGAATATCAACGCGCTGCAAGGTATCGAACAGGTTATGTAGCTGAGCGCGCTCGCCAATAATTTCGGTAGCAGGGTTCAAGCTGCCATTATGTGCTATCGGTAAGTTGTCCAGTACGGGTTGGGTGGCGGTACATAGCACAGCAGTAGCGCTGGCGTGGGTGGTCAAAAAGTTGAGCGCGCTACAAAATAGATAGTAGCAATTCATTGGTAAAGTCTGTATCTCATCAAAAATGAGCACCGCACGGCTTAACTGATGCAAGCGTCTGACGCCCTTAGTGCCGCCGCCAAAGCAGCTTTCCAAAAACTGTACCATGGTGGTAAATACAATGGGTGCATTCCAATTATCCATAATCAGCTTGCTTTGCCACGTTTGTACCTCGGGCTCGAGGTTTGAGTGTTGTTCTAACACCCACTGACCATCAAAGATACCGTCAGAGCCTTCTTCTTCCAAAATTTTGCGCACTTCAGTAGCGTTTTGTTCAATAATACTGGTGAAAGGAATAATATAGACAATGCGCTCAAGGTTATGGCGCTTGGCATGTTGCACAGCAAAGCGCAGGCTGGCGAGTGTCTTGCCGCCCCCTGTCGGTACGGTTAGGGTAAAAATACCTTGGTCAGACTGTGCAGCGTGTAGGCAAGTTTGGGCGATATGGTTGCGCTGTTCATTGATTGGGTTTGGCGGGCTTTGCTCTGCTTTATCAGCGAAGCCTTGATAGAGGGTTTCGACTTTATCTATCGCGATTTGCCAGTCTGCGCGTTTGCAATCTAAAAGATGAGCTTGGTTTGGGTGTTCGAAGGCGATGCTATTGCTACGGTCAGCATCAATCAAACAGCTAAACAGCAAGCGGGTCAAAAACCCCAAATAAAAGTCTTTTTGCTTGTCCGTGGCGCGACTATCCGTCATGATTTTTTTAACAATGCTTTGAAACTCTTTAAGCGTGTCTTTTTTAAAGCTGCCGCCCAATTGCGCAAACAGCTGCTCTTGTTGTGCATGCTCTAGTGCTTGGGTATAGTGCGTTTTTTCTTCAGGTTTGTTTTTGCGTTCAGATAAATAAGGTTGGGTATTTTGTCCGACGATATTAATTAGACCGCTATGATGCGATGCCACGCAAATGAACAGCATATCCGCTAAAAGCTGTCCTTCATAACGGCGGATTTTTTGTTGACTATGTGCTTGTATATAGCTTGAGCTCAATTTCTTAAACTGCTCATTAAGATAAATAGCACCTGCTGTGGAGTGGTCCACTGAGCCGCGTTTGGGTTTGCTGTCTAGTAACAGTCCTGCTTCTTCATCTTCGTCCAAATGCTGATACTTATCATATGCGACACTTTTTTTAAGGTACTCTTGAAATGCTGTACTGTATTTGCCAAGGTCATGTACCAGCCCAATCAGCTCACCTGATAATGGCAGGCCAATCTTAGCAGCTAATGCTTTAGCAATAGCTGCTGTACCTGTTAAGTGGTCATAGAGTGGTTGCTCTGCGCCGTCAGACTGACGTACATGAGCAATAAACGTGCAATATAAATGCGCATCGTCCCTTAATAAAGTCATAAAAAACTCGTGGTGAAAATTGATGGCAAATGTTGGATTCTAAGATAACAATAGATGAGTAATTGGATTATGACAAGTAGGTAGATACCACATACGACATCTCATGTCATAGGTAAGCAAACTAAAGTGTAAATAAATGTTTTATAATATAGTTCTGTATATCTATAAAGCGTGTTATCGGCTAAGCCTTTGCCCGATTATATTAAAAAAACCAAGGTGTGATGCCTTGGTTTTTTATTATTAAATTTAAGAAAAGACTAAGCCGATTTACGCATTAATAAAACCAAACCTGCCAGCACCAGTCCTGCGCCTACTATTTCTATCGTACTTAGCGTCTCATCATAAAACAGCCCACCAAAAAACACCCCAAATATCGGTACAAGCAGAGTATACGGTGCAACAACCGACAAGCCATAACGGCTGATAAGATGCGTCCACACGCCATAGCCAAACAGCGTAACGATACCTGCTTGAAAGAGCACCGAGACGATGCCTTGATAATTGTCGATAGTGATAAACGTGTGCCAATCTAGCGGATAAAACAGCGCATAAACCGCCGACAATACCACGATGGGCACAGGCACAAACACACTTGACCACACGGTAAAGCTGATGACGTTTTTGGGTTTACTGTGTTTAATAATGACGTTACACACCGTCCAGCATACCGCCGCCAACAATACCAAGCCCATGCCAAGCGCGCTTGGCTGCTGAATCTGCGGCAGACATATCGTGATAAAGCCAATAAAAGCAATGATAATGCCCAAAATTTGCACGCGTGATAAACGCTCGCCAAAGCCAAACACCGCGACAAGTACGGTCAAAAACGGACTGAGCTGTAGCAATAAAGACGCCATGCCCGCAGGCGTGCCTAGCGCTATCGCCAAGTTGGTCAAGCACCACACCCCGCTACCGAACAGCACGCCATATATGACGACATAGCGCATGGGGACATCAGGTTTTTTAATAAAAAAGACAAGCGGCACAGCGGTCAATAAAAAGCGCAGCGCGGTCATGGTCATCGGATGCATTGCCTCCATGCCCCAGCGAATGACAATAAAGTTAAAACCCCATATAAAGACCACCAAAAAGGCGAGTGCGTGCGCGGTGCGGGTCATGGTTTTTCCTTACGATAGTGTTTTTCTTATTTTTATTAGTATTCGCATAGCCATTAAAGCCACAGCGCCAGCGCGCAATACAGCGTCATCAGCACAATCAGCGCGTGAATGCTTTGGATCAGGCGCGGAAAGTGAATCAGCCGCCGCAGCCAATGCCCGCCCGCTGCCCAACAGCTAATACAGGCGATATTAATCAGGGCGCAAAGCAGCAATAGCAGGACGGTGGCGAGAGGCAAGCCGCCCGCTTGGTTGACTTGCACCATCGCGATACTGGGCGCGACCATGGTCATCGTCCATGCCTTTGGGTTTAGCCATTGAAACGCCGCCGCTTGCCATAAGTTAAGCGGCAGCTCGCCAAAGCCTTTTTGCACTGGCGTATGTCCTTGACGCTCTTGCGCAAGTGCAGTGCTGACAATCGCCACAAAGTCGCTTTTTGCCATTTGGTAGGTGAGCCACAGCAAGTACAGCGTGCCCAAGACTTTGACCACCAGCATGAGTGCGGGCACGCGCACGATAAGTGCTGCCATGCCCCAATAGCTGAGCGCCAGCATGACGACCAAGCCTGCGGTGATGCCGAGAATATGCCAGCGACAGTGCCAAAATCCGCGCTTGATGCTGCCATGCAACAGCATGAGGTTGTTCGGTCCTGGGGTGATGGAGTTGATGGTCATAAAGACTGCCAACGCGGCAAGACTGCCTGTGAGGGAGATGTTTGCGCCCATAAGGTGTATTTCCTTTATTATTATTAAGGGTAGGAGTGATTCACTATAGAGCAGGCGACCATAACACTCCCGATACAGTTTGCAGAACGCTGAACAAAGTGTATAGTTGCTGATGGCAGGACAGTTGTTTGTATTTTAGTGATGAGCGATTGTTTTTATAACGGTATAGATAGGCGCACGCGTAATGATTGAAACGTATCAATTAAACCCAAAACTGACCAAGACCGAAGCGGTTGCCGAGTGGATACAGCAACGCATCGACTGGCAGACGTATCAGCCCAATCAGCGCGTGCCCTCGGTGCGCAAATTGGCAAAGTCGCTTGGGGTGTCGAGCTTTACGGTGGTGCAAGCGTATGAGCAGCTGGTCGCGACCAATGTGCTGACCGCCAAGCCCAGCTCAGGCTATTACGTCAGCGCGCAAGCTGCGTCCGCCATGCCAAGCGCAAACGCGATGCGCAGCACGCCGACGGTGATTGACAGTCGCTGGCTGGTGCCGAGAATGTTCGGCGAGATACCGCACGAGCGTGCGTCGGGGATTGGGATGCTGCCCGATGCGTGGATACGCAATGACAAGATGGCGTGGGCGATACGCCAAATCACCCAGCAGGCGGACGATTTTATCTATGGCTATGGCGATATTCAGGGCTATTTGCCGCTGCGCGAGCAGTTGACGCAGCAGCTAAGCAGCATGGGCATGCACACGGACGCAGCGCATATCGTGACCACAGCGGGCGTGTCGCAAGCGGTAACGATGGCGGCGCAGCTGTTGACGCAAGCGGGCGATGTGGTGTTGGTGGACAGTCCGAGCTGGTTTTGGTTGTCGAGCTGTTTGCAGCAGCAGGGCTTGCGCGTGATTGGGGTTGAGCGCAACCATGAAGGGCCAAATATTGAGCAAATGGCAGCCCTGTGCCAGCAGCATCGACCCAAAATGTATCTGACCAACAGCGTACTGCACAATCCGACCTCGTATCATCTGCACCCCGCCCGTGCTCATCAGGTGCTCAAGCTCATGCACCAACACGATGTCTATATCTTTGAAGATGACCTCTATGCACCGTTTGAGCCGCAGAACAACGTCTTACGCTATGCCAATTTAGACCAGTTTGAACGGGTGCTGTACGCCACAGGGTTTGCCAAATCTATGGCGTCAGGCTGGCGTGTGGGGCTGCTCGTTTGTCCTGAGCCGTTAGTCGAGGGCATGCTCAGGGTAAAAATGCTCAACAGTATGCAGACGCCTGAGTTTGGCGAGCGGGTGATACATCGGCTGTGGACGCATGGTGAATACCGCCGCCAAATCAAAAAGGTACAAGAAAAGCTGTACGCCGCGCATCAACAATTGCGCATCGCTCTGCCCGCAATGGGGCTTACCTATCCTGAGCACACGCAAGCGGGACTGTTCGTCTGGGTCGATACCAAGACCGACACCGCCCCACTAGCCATGGCGGCGTATGAGGCAAGCTGGCTGGTTGCGCCAGGGCAGCTGTTTTATCCCGATACCCGTATGTCTACGCATCTGCGCTTAAATGTCGCCACCACCAGTGCGGCATTTTTAGATTGGCTGGGGCAGTATTTGAAGGAGCAAAAAGTTAAGGCAAATGCTGAATAGAATGCGTGTTGTTAACCATCATAACGCCAATACACCTTCACCACCACGTCACTACGACCGAGATTCAGGCGGGTTTTGAGTTTGCCGCGTAGGACTTTGGCGGTTTGCGCTTCTAGTGCGCCCCACACCTTATCAATAGGTGTCGGCGTGTTTGCTAAATGTGCCGCCAGCACGTCATCTATCTGTGCCGCCACGTCTTTCCCCGCGTTCATTTTTCCTGTCACCAGTGGCACAAAGGCGCAGCGCGCGCGAAACTCAGGCGTTATCTCGATACTCTCCAAATACTCTTGGTCGCGGGCGTCACCTGTGACATACAGCACGATGGGTGCAAGCGGATTGTCCCAAAGCTCCAAGAGGCGGGCGACCGTCGGAATGGACGTTTCATCGGCAATCAACAGCGCTTGTCCTGTTTGTAAATGACTTATTTTTTCAGGCAGCTCGCGTTTGGTGTAGATGGATTCGCCCGCCTGCAAGCTTGCCGCCCACGTGCCCCCTGACGTGTCGCCATGTACAAACACATCGACCCATGCTTGGTTTATGCCATTTTCCTGCCATGCCTTACGCAAGGTGTAATAGCAATGCGCACGCGGCTCGTGAATGGCGACAAAGCGTTCGGGATGCGCCGCTTGCGTGTGCGCCAAATCAAACAAATACGCATAGCCCGCGTCTTCAAGTGGCACGGGCAGTGTAGGGTTGGGCGTATTGCTCAGCGTCAGGCGCAGCATATGGGCGCTGATAAAGGCGCTGTCCTCAACGGTAAAATGCTGCTCGGTCAGCTGAATGGTTTTTTTGCCGCGTTTTTTGTCGGCGCGCTGTTTAAGCACGATGTATTGATGCTGCAAATCGCTTAATTGCGTGACAGGCGCATCAAAGGCGATAAAGTGCGCCTCAGTGTCCGATAGCGCAGGATTGCTGGCGCTTTCGGTAGACTTTTCTAACAGCGGCGCGGCTTTAATCACCACGCCTTCGGGGTAAATCTCACGGATTTTGACATCAATATCATCGCTGCTATCGAGCGTTAATGGGCTAAATGCAGTTAAAAATCCGCACAGCTCATCGACGTGCTCTTCATTCAAATGATTGACGATATGGGCAATCTCAGGGTCGGTCAGTAGGCTGCGCGCAGGACTCATGTCGCAAGTGCTCGGCGCGCTGCTGGATGCGGGCGTGGTGGGGTATTGGCGCATAAAAGTAGCCGTTTATTATCAAAAGTGTGAAAGAACAATAGCAAATTTTTTAGTTAATGATAATTGTTTTTGTTATCATTTGCGAGTAGAATCGGTCACAGTCATGGCGCAAAACGGGTCTAAAAGGCTATTAACACCGATAAAGCGCTGAAATATTTGGGTATAAAAAAGGGTCGCTATGTTACGTGTCAATCAAATGACCATTCATCGCCAAGGCAACACATTGCTTGATAATGTCAGCTTTGATGTCGCGGCGCGGCAGCTGGTGGCGCTCATTGGGCACAATGGCTCAGGCAAGTCGACCTTGATTAAAGCCTTGGCGGGTGAGATGGGCAGCTCAAAAGGCGAGGTCAGTCTCGATGAGCGTGCCATTAGTGATTATGGCAGTAAGGCACTGGCGCGTAAGCTGGCGTATCTGCCGCAGCAATTGCCTGAGGCGGCGGGCTTTACGGTGCGTGAGCTGGTGATGCTCGGGCGCTATCCGCACCAAAAATGGCTACAAAAACCCAGCGCCCTTGATCATGAAAAAGTAGTTGAGGCGATGCGTGTGACGCAGGTTGAGCGCTTTGCTGATCGCTTAACCAGCACCTTGTCAGGTGGTGAGCGGGCGCGGGCTTGGCTGGCGATGTGCTTGGCGCAAGACACCGATTATCTGCTACTCGATGAGCCGCTTGCCGCGCTCGATATGCATTATCAAATTGAGGTGATTGAGCTGATACGCCGTCTGGTCGATGAGCAGGGTTTGAGCGTGGTGATTATCATCCATGATATCAATCTGGCGGCGCAATACGCGGATCGCATCATCGCGCTCAAAGGCGGGCGCATCTGCCATAACGGTGACATTGCCAGCACCATGCAGCCGAGCATTTTGCACGATATTTTTAATGTCACCATGCAGCTGTTGACCCACCCTGTGACAGGGCAACCTGTGGCAGTGGCGTAGCTGGTGTACGTGCTCAGCACGCTGCTAAGACGCTAGGTCATTGACGACCGTTTTTAGGGTTTAGCGCCGCTGTTTTTTCTCGCTTTCTCCTCTCTTTTCTTTCAAAAAAAGACAATCCGCTATGTTTGCCGATTCTATATTTGCTTCTTTACGCGCACGCTTGTCACTCGATACCGCGTGCGTTTCTTTGTGTGCGCCTGCGTCTAGACCGTCTGCGCCGCTTGCCCTGATGACCACCGTACTAATAACGAGCGCCACTATCAGCGGCTGTGGTCAAGCAAAAAGCGCGTCCGAGCCTGCGTCCCATGCTGCATCTGAGCGCGCAACCGACCAAGGTCATCACGCCCAGTCTAATACCAATACGCCCAAGCGGGTGGTCAGTCCCGACTGGGGCAACGCCGCGACCTTGACGGCGATGGGCTACGCGCCTGTGGCGACGGGCGATGTGCGTATGTGGCATAGATGGGTCGATACGCCGAACTTGCCAGCCGATATCACCGATTTGGGCATTCGTTATCAGCCGAATGCCGAGCTGATTGCCCAGCTGCCGATAGATATGGTGATTGACAATCCGTTTTATGAGCATGCGCGTAATCTGTACGGCGATGTACCTGCCGAGTCGGTGATGTTTGCCGCAAAGGGGGAGGTTGCGACATGGGCGGACTATAGCGAGCCCACCCGAAAATTGGGTGCGCTGATTGGGCAGCCTCAGGCAGCAGAAGATTATATTAAGCAAAGCAAACACGCGATTGCACAGGCGGGCGTACAGCTACAAGCGCGCTATCCTAAGGTCAAAAAATTCGCCGTGGTGCAATTTTCTGACGCCAATAACATACGCATGTATGTCAATAACAGCCTGTTTAAACCCGCCTTTGACGCGATGGGCAAAGAACTTGCGGTACTTGGCGCGGGCAATGGTTATGGCTTTGTGCCAAAGCGCGTCGGTGATTTGGCGCAGCTCGATGACGAGGTGTGTTTGCTCATCGTTGACCCCTTAAGCCCCATTACCCGCGCTGAGGTTGAGGACAGTTTGATTTGGCAGCGCTTGGGCTATGGGCAGACGCGCTGTGTGGGCGAGCTGTCGCCTGTATGGATTTATGGCGGCATGTCGTCGCTCGTCAGTTTGGCAAATAAAGTATCAGCAGTAGAACTACAAGGCGGGGCAGCATCATGAGCACCAGCAGCACACACACGGGCGGCAGCTATGAAAAGCCGTCCGACGTTTCTTCTTTAACAAAACCGTCCCATTTGTCTAAGCCACCACAGTCGCCTAAGCCTGACGCGCCGCAAGTATCGAGCGCTAGAGCAGGACAATGGCGGCTGTGGGTACTGTTCGGCGGGCTATTACTGTTAGTCATTGCCAGCAGTTGGGCGCTGCTCGCGCGTGATTGGCAAAGACCGCTGATGGATTTATGGTTGCCCAGTATGCAGCTCGATATGGGCAGTATGGTGACGCAGCTGACCTTGGTCGCGACCAGTGCGGTGGCGCTCTTGGCAGGTGGGCTGTTGGGCGCGGTCAGTATTTTATTACAACAGCTGGTTAAAAATCCGCTGGCGTCAGACACCACGCTGGGTGTCGGCGTGGGCGCGCAGCTGGCGATACTGATTGTCAGCTTGTTTTTGCCCAGCATTGCGATTCATGGTGGTATGGCGGTTGCCTTTGTTGGTGCGGTTGCCAGTATGGGACTGGTGTTTGCCTTAGCCGCTGCCAGTCGCTTTAATGCGCTAATTTTGGTGCTGGCAGGTTTGGTGGTCAATATTTTACTCGCCGCGCTCGCCAATACCTTGGTGCTGTTTTTTGCTGAGCAAAGTAACGGCATGATGTCATGGGCGGCGGGCTTTTTGACTCAAAACAGTTGGCACACCAGTGTGCTGCTGGCACTCACCGCTGTGCTGCTCACGGTCGCTTGTTTGCCGTTATTAAAGCCACTTGGCATGATGAGCTTGGACGATTGGCAAGCCAAGCGCTTGGGCGTCCCAGTCCAAGGCATCCGCGCGGTGGTCGTGCTGTTGGTGGCGACAGTCACCGCACTGGTGGTCAGTGAAGTCGGCTTGATTGGCTTTGTGGGCTTGGGCGCGGCGAGTATCGTCAATGCGCTCGGTATCTCAGCAATTGGCAAGCGCCTTGCTGCCGCCTTTGGTTTTGGCGCGTTGTTATTATTATTAACCAGCAATGCCGCGCTGCTGCTTGAGCCTATCGTGGGGATGCCCATTCCTGCGGGGGCGATGACGGGCGTGCTGGGTGCGCCGCTGATTATTTGGCTGATTTTGCGCCAGCGTCATGAGCGTATCGAGACGGTGGTGACGCCGACCATCAGCGGTACGCGCGCGCCTGTACATCTGTGGCGCTGGGGGCTTGCCGTTATTGGTTTATTGCTCGCCGCGTCCTTAATCGTCCAAGACATTCACGGCTGGACGCTGAGCACGGAGTGGACAATCACAGAGCAGTACCGCTTGCCGCGTAGCCTAAGTGCAGCGGCGACAGGGCTGATGCTGGCAGTGGCGGGCGTGCTGCTACAGACCTTGACGCGTAACCCGATGGCAAGCCCCGAAGTGCTCGGGGTCAGCTCGGGCGCGGCGCTTGGGGTGATTGGCGGCTTTTTATTCTTGCCGATGTTTGGGCTGTCTGCTGGTGCGGGTGCGTTACTTGCGACGGGTTTGACAGGCGCATTTGCCGTATTGTTGCTGGTCATTTGGCTGGCGCGCAAGGTCAGTTCAGGCTATTTGCTGCTCGTTGGCGTGGGCATCGCGGCGATGATGGATGGCGTGATGCATATGGTCAAGCTCTCAGGCGACCCGCGCTTGGAGGCGATGCTCAGTTGGCTGTCGGGCACGACCTATAGCGCCATGCCCAGTACCGTCTGGTATCTGATGGGCATTGCACTGCTGCTCTTTGTGCTGAGCTTACTGATTATAAAACCGCTACGTGTTTTAGGATTGGGCGCTGGCGTGGCGCGCAATCTGGGCGTGGCGGTGAGTCCTGTGACCATGGCGCTGCTCATCTTGGTGGCATTACTCAGTACCGCAAGTACGCTCGCGGTCGGACCGCTCAGCTTTGTGGGCTTAATGGTGCCGCATTTGGCGACCTCTTTAGGCGCGGTCAAGTTGGAGCGTCAGTTGCCCCTTGCAGCGCTCTTGGGCGCAGGCGTGATGGTCATTGCCGATTGGCTCGGGCGCTATGTGATGTTTCCCTATGAGTTGCCAGCGGGCACGATTGCTGCCTTGATTGGCGGCGCGTACTTCTTATGGCTGATTCGTAAAGTACCGATGACGGCACGATAAAGAGTAATTTTGCTAAGACAAACGCAACTTTTAACCAAAAAATATTAAATATGATGTAACGAAAAATAAATTAATCACGATATAAAATATAAACTTTTGTTGATTTTAAAGGGTCATTTTACGGGCTTTGGATTCCTGTGCGTATAGGTTTTTATTCAGGTCAACATCTGTTTTATATGAAGAAAAGCGAGCGCGTTGACGAGTTATAGTAAGGCGCAATAAATCGGTTTTGCTTGGTTGACAGAGATTACTTGCTGGTTAATAATACGCTTTATAAATGATAACGATTATCATTTTTATTAAAAATCAATTAAATTTATTAACCCCATTTATCATTATTTTTATGCTTAAAGCGCTAATAAACACCCGCGCGATAAGCAATAAAGGACGTCTTATGTACACACCAACTGCCGAGCGCGCCACCAATACGCGCTATCTTGACCGCCAAGACCAGTTCGAATCCAAAGTGCGCAGCTACCCGCGTAAGCTGCCGTTTGCTATCGCTTCGGCGAAAGGCGCATGGATTACCGATGTCGAGGGCAATGAATATATCGACTGTTTGTCAGGGGCGGGCACGCTGGCACTGGGACACAATCATGCGGTGGTCAAAGACAGCATCCAGCAGGTGCTCGACAGTAATCTGCCCATGCACACGTTGGACATCACCACGCCATTAAAAGACGCCTTTAGTGAGCGCATTTATAATCTATTATCAACAAAAGATGATGAATATTGCTTGCAGTTTTGTGGACCAACGGGCGCAGATGCGGTCGAGGCGGCACTAAAACTTGCCAAACAAGTTACAGGGCGTACAGGCGTCATCAGCTTTAGTGGTGGCTATCACGGTATGACGCATGGCGCGCTTGCGGTCACGGGCAATCTGTCGCCTAAGCAAGGCATTGAGGGGCTGATGGGGTCGGTGCAGTTCTTACCGTATCCCAACGGCTACCGCTGCGCCTTTGGTCTGCCAAAAACACAAAGCATTCAAGCACACAGCACCTATTTTGAGCGTTTTTTAACCGATATCGAAAGCGGCGTGACCAAACCTGCGGCGGTGATTTTGGAAATGGTACAAGGCGAAGGCGGGGTCAATGCCGCGCCCATCGAATGGCTACAGCAGGTGCGCCGCGTGACCAAAGCGCTGGGCATCTTGATGATTGTCGATGAGGTGCAGACGGGCTTTTGCCGTACAGGGCGCTGGTTTGCTTATCAGCATGCGGGGATTGACCCTGACATGGTGGTGATGTCCAAAGCCATTGGCGGCGGGCTGCCAATGGCGGTGCTGGGCATCAAAAAACAGTACGACGTCTGGCAGGCGGGCAACCATTCAGGCACATTCCGTGGCAATCAGCTGGCGATGGCGACGGGATTGGCGACCATTGATTATCTCGACGCCAATGACATGGCGCAGTATGTCGATGAGGTCGGCACGTGGTTTAAAGGACAGCTGCAAGCGCTGCAAACCCGCTATCCGCAAATTGGCGATGTGCGCGGACGCGGGCTGATGCTGGGGCTAGAGATTGTTAACCCAAAGGCGAGCGCGGATGTCGATGGCAGTTATCCTGCCGATAGCGACTTGGCAGCGCGTATTCAGCAGGCGTGCTTTAAGGCGGGTTTGGTGATTGAAAAGGGCGGGCGCGCGGGCACGGTCTTGCGCCTATTGCCGCCGCTGAACATCATCCGCGAGGAGCTGGACGAGGTGCTCACTCGGCTGACATTAGCGCTGGATAATGCGCTTGCGGCTTAACCTTTTAATCTTAACTTTTCGTTGTATTCATCACAGGCAGTGTGCTGGCGTGAGTATCAAAACACCAGCACCTTACCCAGTAAGGTAGTATATTTTGTACATTCTTAATCAACAGACCAGCCGTGACTATGTGGCTGCCAGCGCGCAGACCAGCGCCATGATTCAGCAGTGGCTGGACGCCGAATCGCTGTATCAAGGCGGTGCGCCTGCGGCATTACAAGACAAGCTGACGCTAAATATCAGTAAAACAGGGCGCGATATTAACGCGGTACTTGGTGATATCGCACAGCAGTTTTTGCCCAACTGCGTCTCGACCGCGCACCCGCACTGCGCCGCGCATTTACATCCGCCAACATTATGGGTCGGACAGGTGGCGGAGATGATTATTGCCGCGACCAATCAAAGTATGGACTCGTGGAATCAAAGCCCCGCCGCCACTTATATTGAAAAAGAGCTGATTCAATGGCTGTGCGCGCAGTGTGGTTTTGTCTCTAGCAATGCCAACGCTGAAGCAAACGCGGGCGGGGTGTTTACCAGTGGTGGCACGCAAAGCAATTTGATGGGGCTGCTGCTGGCGCGCAATCGCTTTTATGGTGCCTTGGGCGTTGATGTGCAAAAAGACGGCTTGGCAGGGCAGCCGCTTGGCAGGATTTTATGCTCTGAGCAAGCGCATTTTTCAGTTGAAAAAAACGCCGCACTGCTAGGCTTAGGACAGCGCTCAGTGGTCAAAATCGCGACCGACCGCACAGGCGCGATGGATATGGCGCACTTAGAGGACACCATTGACCGCCTTGGGGCGCAAAATATTATGGCGGTGGTGGCGACGGCAGGCACGACCGATTTGGGCGCGGTTGACCCGCTGGAATCGATAGCCGAGGTGTGCCAAGCGGCGGGCATTTGGCTCCATGTCGATGCCGCATGGGGCGGGGCGCTGCTGCTCTCCGAGCGCTACCGCGACATGCTGGCAGGCATCGCGCGTGCCGATTCTATTACCCTTGATTTTCACAAGCATTTTTTCTTACCCATCAGCTGTGGCGCGTTTTTGGTCAAAGACGCCGATACCTTTGCCAGTATCCGTTTGCACAGCGACTATCTGAACCCCTCAGACGATGAGACGGACGACATTCCCAACCTTGTGACCTATTCGCTCCAGACCACGCGCCGCTTTGACGCGCTCAAGCTGGCGATGGCGCTCGATGTGCTGGGCACAGACGCTTACGGCGCGCTGATTGATGCGGGTCTCGATAATGCTAAGGAGATTGCGCAGCGGTTGGACAGCGACCCTGATTTTGTTTTGGTGCGCCCGCCGATACTGAGCAGCGTCCTGTTTTATTTTGCTCCGCAGGATAGCGAGTTAAGCGCAGAGAGCTTGGCAAAAATCAACCGCCATATTGCCCAAAATTTACTGATTAACAATGAGGCGAATATTGCCACCACGCAGTATGACGGGCAGTTGTGCTTAAAGTTTACCTTGTTAAATCCCGACAGCACGCTAGCCGCCATGACGCCAGTCATCGAGCAGATAGCGGCGCTGGGGCACGCGTATTTGGCAAATGATGTTGAATAAATAGTTAGCAAAAAATTAATCCATTAAACATACCGATAACCATTTTAAGAATACTCATTTTTAAGAACACCCATTTAAGGACATCGCAATGATACAAGACAATACGCTCAACCGCTTATCCTTGCAAAATCTGATTAACGCCTACTGCTTCGAGACGCGCCGTGGCAGCATCGTGCCTATTGACGCGCAAGACGCGCTGCAAAAATCCCTCGCGCAAAACAAGCCGCTACTGGTATTACACCTTGCGCCGCACAACACCCAAGTTGCCGTGCCGCTTGAGCGCGTCAGTCAGCTGGGGCAACATCGCTTTGCCGCCACCCCTGCGGTCTTAGGGCAAGCCGATGGCGCGCCGACATGGTTGCAGCCCTCGGCGGTCAGTATCGCCAGCCTCGTGATTGAGGATATTGTGCATCAGCATAAGGGCGCAGAAACCCTTGATGCCAATGGCGTGCTGAAACGCTGGATTGAGAGCTATGAGGGACTACAGATTATCTTGCAGCATCGCAGCGATGAGGTGGACGACATCGTCGATGCGGTACAAAACTTTATCCAAACCGAGCAAAGCCTTATCTACGGGCACGCCATGCACCCGACACCAAAAGGTCGCCAAGGCTTTTATGGCGCAGAATGGGCAAAATACGCGCCCGAGACCAGCAGCAAAACCAAGCTACATTACTGGCTGGTGCATCCCAAGCACATTGTCGAAGAGTTCGTTGACGGCGAGAGCATCACTGCCGAATTGCAAGACAAACTTGCGCCCATGATGAACGCCTATCAGCAGCAATTAATGAACAACAATGCTGACTATAAACTGCTGCCACTGCACCCATGGCAAGCCAAGTTTTTACAGCAGCAGGCGTGGTATGCGCGTTTGCAAGCGGCGGGTAAGCTGTTTGACATGGGCGAGCTGGGCTGGGCGCTGCATCCAACGACCTCGGTGCGCACGCTGGCGGCATTTGATGCGCCGTGGATGTTTAAGCTATCGCTGTCGGTCGCCATCACCAATTCGGTGCGTATCAACCTGCCCAAAGAATGCAAGCGCGGCATTCATGCTTGCCGCATCTGGCGCAGCGACTACGGCAAGCAGCTTGGCAAAGACTTTGACACCATCGCGGTGCTTAACGACCCTGCGTGGATTGCGCTGACAGTAGACGGCAGCATCATTGATGAGAGCATCTGTATCTTGCGCGACAATCCTTTTGACCAAGACACGGAAGTGACCAATCTGGCGAGCCTGAGCCAAGACCACCCAACCCGCGTGACCAACCGCTTTAACACCTTATTCCAAGGCATCCATGCGCGCACCCACGCGCCGCTCGAGGAGATTGCCAAAGACTGGTTTGCCACTTATTTACAGGTCGGCTTTATCCCTTTGATGCACATGTATTATCAGCACGGCATTGGCTTTGAAGTGCATCAGCAAAACAGCCTGATTGAGCTGACGGACGGCTATCCGAGCAAGTTTTGGGCGCGTGACAATCAAGGCTTTGGCTACATTGCCGAGTATGCCGCGCCGCTCATTGACACCTATCCTGAGCTGGTTAGCGAGAGTGAATGCGTGATTCCTGAAGACTTTGCCGATTCGCGAGTGGCGTATTATTTGGTCGGTAACAGCATTTTTGGACTGATTACCGCGATTGCGCGCACGCAATATGTAAGCGAAGCGGCGCTGATTGATATGTTCCGCGACTGCTTGATGACGCTTGAGACCCGCTATCCGCACCGTCCGCTGTTTGACTTGCTGCTGCGTAGCCCGACCTTGCCGTTTAAGGGCAACCTGCTGACCCGCCTGCACGCGCTTGATGAGCTGACCGCGCCTGTGGAGACGCAATCTATTTACGTGGACATTCCCAATCCATTATGCGCATAAGAATAAAAATAGCCTAAGTAAATTATGCTGTGTAACGTGACTGGCTATAAGCGCACACGCAGCATAAAGCGAGTATCAACGGCTTTATATTTAAAATTTCGCTAAGGCTGATTCAAAACTCAAATCACTATTATCAATAGAAAGGACACCCCCATGCTTGATGTCATCGGTATCGGCTTAGGACCTTTTAATCTAAGCCTTGCCGCGCTGCTCGACAATACCAACGTGCGCGCCAAATTTTTTGAGCAAAAACCAGAGTTTAACTGGCATAAAGGCATGATATTGCCCGCGACTACTTTACAAGTGCCATTTATGGCGGACTTGGTGACCATGATTGACCCCACCAGCCGCTACTCGTTTTTAAACTACTTGCACACGCAAAAGCGCCTGCTGAAGTTTTACTTTTTGGAAGAATTTAAAATCTACCGCGAAGAGTATAACCACTATTGCCAGTGGGTGGCAGGGCAGCTGGACAGTTTGCGCTTTGCAACCACCGTTGTGGATGTGCAGTTTTATACCGAGGCGGGTGAGGAGGGCTTTGCGGTCACGGTGAATGAATGCGGTGAGACGCGCACCTATCACGCCCGCCATCTGGTCATTGGTACAGGCACACGCCCGACCTTGCCTGCGCCATTGCAAGCCTTGGCAAAAGACGCGCCCGCCCGCTGTATGCACACCGCGCAGTTTGCCGAGCGTTTTGATTTGGACGCCCTGACCGCTGCGCATCAGGACGCGGAGACGCCTGTTAAAGTTTTGGTACTGGGTTCGGGGCAGTCGTCAGCCGAAGTCTACCGCGCCTTGTTTGATCAGCAGCTGGATAATACTGGCGCGCCCAAGTTTATGCTCGATTGGTTCACGCGCTCAGCAGGGTTTTTCCCGATGGAATACTCGCCATTGGGACTGGAGCACTTTAGCCCCGCGTATACCGATTATTTTTACCACTTGCCCCGCGATACAAAGGCAGCGGTGAGCGCCAAGCAAGACTTGCTGTATAAAGGCATGGGCTTTGACACCATCCGCGACATTTATCACCGCCTCTATGAGCGCAGCATCCGCAATCAGCCGCTACAGTCAAACCTTCGTACCAACTGCGCGCTGATATCGGCAGAGCAGGCGGACACAGATGCGCCCGTGACGCTCGCGTTTACTCACAGCGAGCAGCAGCAGCACTTTATGGCGGATTACGATTGCGTCATCGCGGGCACAGGCTACCGCTACCAGCTGCCTGATTGCTTGACGGGCGTGCTTGGTGACGTGGCGTATGATGCCTATCAGCAGCCTGAGATTGGGCGCGATTATACGCTTAGCTACCGTGACACGCGCACGCATGCGGGCAAAATCTTTGTACAAAACCAAGAAGTACACAGCCATGGCGTAGGCGCGCCTGATTTGGGGCTGGGTGCGTACCGTGCGGGCTATATTATTAATGAGCTGCTCGGCGTCAATAAATACGACACCGACGCGCTAGAAGTGTTCCAGGACTTTGGCGCGGCGTAATAAGCAAAAAGTAAATAAAATAGCCTAAGTATATTTAAAACAATACGCTGGCTCCAATTACTGAATAAATTGCAATATAAAAGGTACAGCGATGTGAGCTGCTATTTTTCTTAGCCTCTGGAGACGAAGTCACAGCAAGCAAGAAAAATAGTGGCGAAACGAGCGTTTTATAACGTCGCATATATTTTTATCAATAGTTTCAACCCAATTAAAAAATTAATCGCAAAACTAAGGACACACCATGACAACCATCAGCCGTCAGCTGCCCGACCACTTTGAGGTCGAGGCGATTAACCGCACCTTTGGCATTCGCGCCATGCGCTATCCTGAGGACATGCGCCTGCTGTACAAATGGATGCATGCCGAGCACGTCGTTGACCAGTGGCAGCTGCATTTGCCCATGCCGATGCTGCGCGCCCATTTTGAAAAGATGCTCGCGGACGACCACCAGCGTCTCTACATCATCACCTGCAATGATGAGGCGATTGGCTACACCGAAATCTATGAGGCGGCGCGTGACCGCTTGGCGCTATATTACAAAGCCAAGCCTGAGGACATGGGCTGGCACATGCTGATTGGCGAGCCATCCGCAGTCGGGCGCGGCTATCTCAAACCCATCGGCATGATGGTCAGCAAATTTATCTTTGACAATACCCCCGCACAAAAAATCGTGGTCGAGCCTGACAGTGAGATTGAGATTTATCGCTGGGTGGCGGACAGCTTTGCTTATTTTGAGCAGCGCTTGATTGAGATGCCTGAAAAAAAAGCGTCCCTGTACTTTTGCCATCGTGAGGCGTTTTTTGAGTCGCGTGGCTATTTAAATTATTACGGCGTGGCAGCTTAACCGTCTGTTTTTCTTCACCATTTATCAATCCCGCTACAAGGTACTTTTTATGGTCGCTGTTTGTGAGTCGTCCAAAGACCATGCCATAAGCCAAATCAGTGATGCGCCATTGCGTCCGCTGTTGTGGACGTTGCTGCTTGGCGGCTCGGTGGTCAGTATCAGCAACAGTGCCTTAAACCCTGCCATTCCTGTGTTTATGTCGGTGTTTTCGGTCGATATTGTCACGGGCGGTTGGGTGCTGAACGCTTATGTGCTGGCGATGAGTATTGGGCTGATGGTCAGCGGCTATATCAGCAAGCGTTTTGTGTTTAAGCGGGTGTATATCCTTGCCATGTTCGGCTTTATGCTGGGGTCTGTGCTTGGGATGCTCGCCGAGTCGATGACGATGGTCATTGCCGCCCGCGCCATGCAGGGGCTGAGCGGCGGGCTGATTATTCCGCTATCTATCGGCATGCTGTACCAAGTGTATCCCAAGTCCAAGCATGGGCGGGTGATGGCGCTGTGGGGCATCGTGGTGATGATGGCGCTTGCCTTTGGTCCTTTGCTGGGCGCGTATTTGGTCGAGCATTTTGCATGGTGGACGCTGTTTGCGGTGACGTTGCCGTTAAGCGTGGCGGTGCTGCTCTTGTCATGGCGTCTGCCTGCGCTAGTCAATGACAAAGATAATGCTAAGAAAAATCAGCCAGCGCGCTTTGATACGCTTGGCTTTGTGGGGCTGCTGCTGTGGCTCTTGGCACTCATGGCATGGTTATCAAGCCTAAAGACGGATGCAGCAAATGCCTTGCAAACAGGCGCGATTGCGTTGGCGTTTGTATTTGCCTTTGTGCTCTGGTGGCGCTATGAAGCCAAGCAGTCTACGCCACTCATCAACGTACGTCTATTTGTCCAGCGCACCTATTTACACACCACGCTGATTAGCATTACCCAGACCATCGGGCTGATGATTGGGCTTTTATTGCTACCGATTATCGTACAAGACGTGATGGGCAGTAGCGCTTTATGGACGGGCGCGATTTTGATGGCGGCGACCGTAGTATCGAGCGTGACCACGCATTTTGCAGGCAGGCAGGTAGATAAGCATGGGGCGCGCACGATTGGGCTGGTCGGCATTGCGCTTGGCGCGCTTTCCATGTTGCTGCTCGCAGCAAGTTTATATCAGCCGACCTTGTGGCTGTTGTTCATCGTGATGAGCGTGCAAGGCGTCGGCGTGGGGCTGGCGTATCTACCGACCACCTCGGTGGGACTGAGCAGCTTGGATAAATCGGTGGTGACCGAGGGCGCAGCGCTGAACAACATCAGTCGGCGCATCGTCTCGACCATCGTGATTACATTGGTTACTGTCTATGTGGCGGGGCGCGATGCGGTGTCGGTTACCCATCAGACGTTGGGCGCGCTGACCACCGCTGCTGCCATACAAGACGTCTTTGTCGTCTTGGCAGTGGTGCTGTTATCGACCTTATTTTGTGCGTACCGTTTGCCCAAGCATGCGGCGCAATAAGTTTAAGTAAAAGACAAGCCGTAAAAGTCATTATTAATGGCGCGCTGTTTACCTTTGTCGCCATATTTTTTTAATTTATTAACGTAATTAATTCTCATTATCTTTTAATTTTTTAACTGTTTTTCTTAATGTCTATTTTTTTAATACCCATAAGGAGCTTTTATGTCCGCATCATCAACCAACCCACAACCAACAGCAGCGCAGGCAATGCAGCCGTGGCAAGCGCCAGTAAATAAAGACATCGTGCAGCGCGCCGAGCAGCGGGTGATAAAACAGCTACTACAAGCCTTACTGTTCGAAGACATCATCGCGTTTACGACTCAAGCGGCGGATGCTGATTTTGACAATAAGGATGTGCTTGATTTTGTGATACCTGCTCTTTCAGGTGTCGAGTACCACGCACAGGGTCAAGTACAGCACAGCTTTGGTATCATTCGTTTTAATCATCAGGCGGTGCAGCGCCATGCGTCAGATGGCAGCATGAACACCGCGACGCTAGAGCAAGTGATTGCCGATATTGTCTTGCCGCTCGATGATGCAGCGCTCAAAGACAGCTTTATCAACGAGCTGCGCCATACCTTAACCAATGAAATCCAAGCGCAAACCCTCGCGCCAACGTCGCTACCGACAGTCGATGAGTTAAGCTACAGCGCGCTTGAAGGGGTGCTGATGCATGGGCATCCGTATCATCCGTGTTTTAAGTCGCGCTTGGGCTTTGATATTGAAGACAATTACGCTTACGCGCCTGAATTTGCCAATCCTATTGAAGTATTGTGGCTCGCAGTAGACAAAGCGCTGATTGCCAGTAACACGCTGGCGGGGATTAATGTGTCCGAGTGGGTTGCGGATTATGTGGGCGAAAGCGCGCATCAGAAGTTGCAAAGTACATTAAGTCACCGCTTAGAGAACAGTAACAAAACCGCTGCCGATTACACGCTAGTGCCTGTGCATCCGTGGCAATGGCAACAGACTTTGATTGAAGCATTGCAGCCGTTATTGATGACTCAGGACATCATTTATTTGGGCGGCACAGGCGAGACTTACCGCGCTCAGCAGTCGATACGCTCGCTGACTGCTGACACGGATGGCAAGCCGTATCTTAAGCTCAGCATGCATCTGGTCAACACTTCAAGCACGCGCATTTTAGCCAAGCACACGGTGCTCAACGCCGCGATTATGACCGCGTGGCTTAAGCGTTTGGCGGCAGAAGATGACAGCCGTGACGCAGCGCAAATTGCCTTTTTGGGCGAAAATGTCGGCATTAGCCTCGACCATGAAGTCTTGCGCGCACGCGGCTATCAGCATCCCGCCCTCTATGGTGGCTTAGCGGCGATTTGGCGCGACAATGCGGACGACTATTTAGCAAAAGGGCAGCAAGCGATACCGTTAAATGGCGTCAGCTATGTCCATAGCGATGGGCAAACGCTGATTGCGCCGTGGCTTGCGGCGCATGGTGTAGCGGCATGGACTGAGGCATTGATTGCCGTCACCGTGCCGCCGATTATACATCTGTTATTTGGGCATGGACTAGCGCTCGAATGCCACGCACAAAACATCGTCTTGGTGCATGAGGACGGCTATCCTGTCAAAGTGCTGCTCAAAGACTTACACGACGGCGTGCGCTATTCGCCCAAGCATTTAACGCGCCAAGACTTAATACCTAAATTTCATCAACTGCCCGCAGCACACGCGGCATTAAACCGTGGTTCTTTTATCGAAACCGACGACACCGACGGCATTCGTGATATGACCGTGGCGTGCCTGTTCTTTGTTGCCTTTGCTGATATTGCCATCTTTTTACAGCGCGAGTATCAGTATGCGGAGACGGATTTTTGGCAGCAGGTGGCGGACTGTATCTGTGATTATCAGGCGCGCCATCCTGAGTTTGCCGAGCAGTTTGCCCGCTTTGATGTCTTTGCGCCGCAGACGCGTATTGAGTCGCTTGCCAAGCGCCGTTTGTTTGGCGACAGCGTGTTTCCGATTAAATACATCAACAACCCATTAGCCAACTGCCGAGTACCTGAGCCATGCTAAGTGTGTTATCGAGCGCTGCCACCGAGCAGCAGAGTCAAGGCGCGCTGCTCGCGCAGCTGGTCGAGTGTCTACTGCTTGAGGGGTGGTTTACGCCCGAACAGCTACAGACCAGCAGCACCGAAGTTTATGCGCCAAAAATAGCGGAACCATTAGCCAATTTGCCAGCCAGTTATCGAGACAACTCTCAAGATTTTTTTGCGGTCAAAAATACTTTATTGGTCGTCAATTTACCTGATAACGCGCAGCTGCTATTGCCCGTCACGCACGGCTATAGCGCGCCATGGCGACTTGCCGTACCGTGTTTGCCACTGTATTTGTGTGCAGAAGAAACCCAAAACATCAGGCTCGACATCATTGATAACGTGCATGACTTATTAAATGATAGCTTAAGCGCTATGGATGCTGAGCAGCTGAGTAGGGCGGGCGTGAGTAAGCTACAAGAGAGCCTCGCCGCATCCATCGAAGCCGCCAAACAATCCGCGCAAGCGCCGCTACATACTGCTGTATATGCGCGCCCACACGCGTATCAGACCTTGATTGCCGCTGAGGCGTGGGCGTCGTTGATGGACAGACCGTTTCACCCCTTGGCAAAGGGCAAGCTGGGGCTTAATGCCGCTGACTATGCGCGCTATATGGCGGAGTTTCACCAGCCGATATTTTTAAATTGGGTCGCGGTGGCGCGTAGCCATATCATGTGCGCGGATGCGGTGCAGGATATGTCGGACACGCCCGCCCATTATGTGCTGAATGAGGACATGCAAGCGCTACTCACCGCGGAGATGCAGGATAGAGGACTTGATGAGACGCACATCGCACTGCCTGTGCATCCGTGGCAGCTAAAACATGAGCTGCCCGCGCACTACGCCGATGACATGGCGGCGGGCACGGTGGTGGTGCTGAATTTCGCCGCGCTGCCCACCTACGCCAGTGCATCATTGCGCAGTATGCTGCTGAGCGATGTCACCCCGCACAGCATCAAGCTGCCGCTCGGCGTCTACGCGCTCAACTCCAAGCGCTATCTGCCCGCGCTTAAGCTGATTAATGGTGAAAAAAACCAAGCGCTCCTCACGCAAGCCAAAACCAAAGACCGCGCCTTAGATGCCCATCTGCACTTGTGGGACGAGCGCCGCTGGTGGGGCTATATGCCGCCTGAACACACGGCAGACAAAAGCAATATTAACCCCTATTTTTATCAAGAAAAGTCCACGCATCTGGGCGCGATGCTGCGTACCTTGCCCAAAGCATTGAGCGCGGAAAATGTGCGCCTGTTACCGATGGCAAGTCTGGGGATGTGCGTGCAGCAGGCGGGCGCGTCTTATCATCTCTTTGATGAGCTGATAGCGGCAGCCAGCTTGGATACCCGCGATTTGATGATTGATAAAGTAACAAAGCAGCTCGATAAGTCGGCATACGTGTTTGCTCGCCTTGACCGCATGCAACAAGTGGCGCTCGGGTATTTTTATAATCTTTGCGATATGTTTTTAGGCACGATGCTGCGCTGCTTGCGCTTAGGACTGGCGCCTGAAATGCATGGGCAAAACATCGTGCTGGCAGTCACTGAGCATCAGTTTTCAGGGGTGCTGCTGCGCGACCATGACTCGGTGCGTATCCATCTGCCGTGGCTGGTGCGTCATGATTTGGCTGACCCTGAGTATTTAAGCCCGCCCGATTTTAAAAACCGTCTGTACCGCGAGACGCCCGAGGCGCTGGTTTTTTATATGCAGTCACTTGGGATTTTGGTCAATCTGCGCGCCGTTATCGAGTCGCTGGCGAGTCATTATCAGCTGCCTGAAAGTTCTCTGTGGCAGACGGCGGCGGCAAGTATTCAGCACTCTATCAGTGTGATTGATTTTGATACGGATCAAGCCAATTTGCTGCATGAGCTATTATTGACCGCGCCGACGTATCCGTACAAAACTATGCTGCTGCCTGTGATTGAGCGCGGCTCGGATGCGCACGGCAGTATGCCCGCAGGCGAGAGCACGACCGTCAATCCATTTGTGCAAGCCCTTACTATCAATAGCATCGCCGCGATGACCAATCCAAACAACGACAATAATGATGATAACGACAACAAGGACAGCTATGACTATCGACACTTGCTCGACCGATACAGCCGCGCTGATTGACGCTTACGCGCAGCTGGCGACTTCCAGCATTGGGCACCTCACGCACGCAGGCTATCTGCCCGACATTCAGCCGATGGTCCCGTGCGACAATACCGTCGCAGGGCGCGTATTGACCGTGACCTTGACATCAACTAATACCCATGTGATACGCCAAGCGCTGATGGATGCCGCCCCGCGTGACGTGTTGTGCATTGATGCGCGGGTGCTGGAGCATACTGCCTGCTGGGGTGCGCTGCGCAGTTGTGCCGCGATTTATGAGCAGCTCTCGGCGGTGATTGTACTGGGGCAGGTCACCGACTCAGTGCAGATGAGGCAGCTGGGCTTGCCCGTGTTTGCAAAAGGCATCAGTGCCATTACCACAAGTAACACTAAAGGCAATGACGCGCCAGCGGGCATGCTCGGTGCCGCGATTGACTATCAGCCTGCGCCTGATATGGACAGCGTGCGCATTCAGACGGGCGACATCGCGGTGATGGATGCCGATGGCGTGTTTGTCTTAGCGCCCGATGCTGCCGCCCAGCTGCTATCCGAGTGCCAAGACAAGCACCAACAAGACGATGCCAAGTTGCAGCTGTTTATGGAGGCGTATAAAAACAATACGCTGACGCAGTTATTGGCAAAACTGCCGCCTGAAATGACCTAAAACTGCGGCGTCATTTTTTATTTTAAGATTCTTATTGTTGCATCAATGCCTTGTCCGTGATGAGTACGGGCAAGGCTTTTTTATGGCAAATCAATCGCTTAAGACAGGCAGCATACGTTTTTATGTTAATAAGGTTAAGAAAAGCGGCGCAGTATCCCTTTAAAAATGAGTGAAAACGACCGCATCACCGCCAAAGTTTTGTAAACAAATATGGAAATGCTAATTATTATCATTTACAATACCTTTCACAAATGAGAGACATTTTGTAGGACGCGCCACACATCAGCGGCGCTTTGTTATTTTTTTCTTACGTATTTGTGCCTAAATACGCCACAACCAAAGTGAATCTATAATGAAAAGTCGTCACCCCCTTGCCTTATCCTTATTGACCTTGTGCATCAGCCAGCAGCTATACGCTGCCCCAAACGATACTGACATCGCAGCGGACGATACCGCGACCACTGTCAGCAGTGATGCCCCAACCGCCACCTTTGACGCCATCACGGTAAAAGCCAATGCCAAGACAGGCACGGCGCTGGCACAAAAAATCAGCGAAATGCCCGCCGTCACGCAAGTGATTCGTGAGGCGGACATTCAGGCGCAGGCGACAGGCAATCGCACGGTCGGGGACATCTTAGCCCAGCTCGTGCCCAGCCTTGGCGTAAGTAGCGGCTCGGTCAGTAACTACGGCACGACGATGCACGGGCGTCCTGTACAGTATTTGCTAAACGGTGTGCCATTGTCTGGCTCGCGCAGTCTGTCACGCGAGCTAAACAGCATCGACCCTGAACAAATCGAGCGCGTCGAAGTGCTCTCAGGCGCGACCAGCATCTATGGCGCGGGCGCGGCGGGTGGTCTGATTAATATCGTGACCAAATCAACGGCAGGCTATGGTTTGACAAGACAAACGCGCCTTGGCATCAACAGCAGCCGTGATTTTGAATCCGACTCGCTTGGCTACCACGTGGGACAAAGCCTCGGCTACGGCGGCGAGCGCGTGTACGGTAATCTTGATGTAGACTACGAGACCACAGGCGGCAAGTTCGACAGTCATGGCGACCGCATCAGCCCCGATGCCAACCAAACCGACAACCAAGACACCGACTCTATCAGCGTCAACGCCAACCTCGGCTTTGATGTCAGCGACACCAAGACCGTGAACCTTGCGGCGACCTATTATGACAGTCAGCAAGACACCGATTATGGCGTCGATTATGGCGATAACTTATCGGTATTGCTGGCGGGCGCAAAGCCGTCACTACGTGCCATCGATGGTGCGGACGTGGAAGACCAGCCGTACAACACCAAAAGCTCGGTCAATTTAAACTACAATGACAGCGACTTTTTTGGTTCAAATTTAAGCCTGACAAGCTACTATCGTAACGAAAAGGCGCGCTTTTATCCCTCAGGCAAGTCATTCACCAGTCAAGCCAAAGACGCATGGATTGCCAATGGCTTGACCGACCCCAATGCGCTAAAAAAATTGCTCGGCGCATCGGTCATCGTCACCCAATCAGAAGCCGACATCGACGTGATGGGACTGCGCGCCGCGATGCAAACCGAAACCGATATGCTGGGCAAAAATACCTTGTTCAGCTACGGCGCGGACTTTGAGCGCGAAGAAAGCGAACAGACCTATTATGGACAAGACCTTAATACCTTTATCGGTAGCAATGGTCTGATTTCAAAAAACAATGGCTTGAGCTACAACGGTGGACCAAAAACCACGATTGATAAATGGGGCGCGTTCGTCAATGCTGATGTGGACATGAGCGACAAGTGGCACACCAGTGCGGGCGTGCGCTATCAAAACCTTAAAGCCGATACTGACCGCTTTGTGCCGATTTATGAGCAGCTGTTAGAAGAGTACTTTGCCGACCCGCGCATCAAAGGCACAGCGGATGCCTATGGTATCGACTATCAGGCGGGCAATGTCGAGGCAGGCAGTACTGAGCATGACAAGGTGCTCTTCAACCTTGGCAGCAGCTATCAGCTGACCGATAACGACCAAGTCTTTGCCAATTTTTCGCAAGGCTTTACCACCGCAGACGTGCAGCGCGCCTTACGTGACGTGCGCGCAGGCTATGTGGTCAACTCGGACAATGTGCAGCCGATTTCTATCAATAACTATGAGCTGGGCTGGGCGGGCACGCGCGGTGATACCAGCGCAAAAGTCAGCGGTTTTTATAACGATTCGGACAAGACGGTACGCTTTACCAAAGACTATACCGTTGAGGTCGTCGATACGGACGAGCGCATCTACGGCGCTGAAGCCTCGGTCACGCATGACCTGAATAAAGACTGGCAGTTTGGTGGCAGCCTTGCCTATACTCGTGGTCAATACAAAAAAGACGGCGACTGGCTGGAGCTGGACGCAGTGCGCCTAACGCCACTTAAAGGCACGGCATACGCGCAGTACAACTTTAGCGAAGACAGCAACATCCGCTTGCAAGCGCTGGCAGTGGGCGGCAGTGACAAAGCCTTTGAAGACCAACAAAACGACCCAGAGGCGAGCGCGCAGCCATTGACAGGCTATGCGACCTTTGATGTGCTTGGGCAAGTCAAACTGCCTGTCGGACGCATGGGCTATGGCGTGTACAACATCTTAAACAAAGACTATCAGAGCGTCTATCACCAAACGACCTTTGGCGATTTAAACCGTTTGCCCGCGACAGGCACGACGTATGGCTTGAGCTACACCGTGGATTACTAATCGTTTTTATGTAATCGCTTTTATTTAAAATAAAGCATACCCAGCATAAGAAAACCCCGCGTAACGTTGATGTTAGGCGGGGTTTTTTGAAGTCATATTTTACCTATTTACATTTTTCCATCACCGCCTCTAACACCGCAAACACCCGCGCATCCACGCACTGCGCCACATTAAAGCGCATAAAACGGTGCGCGTCCGTCGATTGACTAAACACATTGCCTGGTGCGAGTACCATGCCTTCTGCCATACAGTCCCTTGCCAGCTTTGCTGCGTCCACGCCATCTGGCAGTTGACACCACAAAAACAGCCCTGTATTGGGTACAAGCCACGGCGTAATACCGAGTTTTGCCAGTTGGGCAAGGGCATATGTCCGCGCGCGTGCTAGCCGTGTGTGCAGCATACTCATGTGCTTGCGGTAGCCTGTGTCCATCAGCGCGTGCATGACCACATGCGCTGCCAAATGCGCGCCGCCAAAGCCTGTCGCCATCTTTAAATCCAGCAAGTCTTCTAATAATTCATTGGGCGCAGCAATATAGCCACAGCGCAAGGACGCAGAAATGGTCTTAGAAAAGCTGCCCATATAAAGCACCCGCGATAGACCATCGAGCGCTGCCAAACGCGGGGCGGGCGTGACCTCAAAATCTGCAAAGATATCGTCTTCGATAATATACATGTTCGCTTGCTGCGCCAGTTGCAGCACTTGATAGGCGGTGCTTGGGGTTAAAATCGCGCCCGTCGGATTATGAATCGCGGCATTGGTGATGTATAGGCGCGGCTGGTGCGTATCTATCATCGCGGCAAAGGCAGCGGTGTCCACGCCCTGCGGAGTATACGGCACGCCAATCACCTTGACGCGATGCGCGCGCAATAAGGCATAAAAATTAAAATAACAGGGGTCATCGACCAATACCGTGTCGCCAGCGCGTAAGATAAAACGGCACAATAAATCTAGCGCCTGCGTGCCTGATTCAGTGAGCATGATTTGTGCAGGATTTGCCTCAATGCCTAGACCGTGCATCCGTCTTGCCAGCAACTGGCGTAAGGCAGGTAAGCCAAGCGGCGTGGCGTAATCGCTTAAAACATCGTCTTCTGCCTTGGCTATCGTGCGCATTCCTCGGCGCACGCCCTCAAGATACAACCAATCGGCAGGCAGCCAGCCGCAGCCAGGGCGCAAGGTATGCTGCTGCGTCTCCAGCGACTGCCGCGCCACCCACAAGGGGTCAATCTCGCGCTCAATATCAGGCGCAATCTCCGCGAGCGACAACGGCACGGTACGCTCCGCCACATAAAATCCTGCGCCCGCCCGCGCATAGAGAATACCCGCACTGACCAGCCGCTCATACGCCTCGACCACCGTTGAGGGCGAACAGTCATACAGCGCCGCTGCCTTACGTACCGAGGGCAGGCGAGTGCCTGCGGTATAGGTCACGGTGGCGATTTTGGCTTTGATGTCTTGGATAATGGCGTCAATGCGGGTCAAGGGTAGCTCCAAAAATGATAAAAGAAAATCTCGTAAAAAGAAAAGGAGAAAAAATCAGCGCAATAAAAGGAAAAATTTAAAAATGGCAAATAATACAAAACAATTAAGCAAAATTGTATGGGTTGTGCCTAGTAAACAGTTTGCCTGAATTGTATGGGACTGTATATAGCGGGTGGTCAGCGTATTTGCTGTAATGACGGACAGTTCTTTCTTTTCTTAACCTAATACTTAACCTCATTTTGATTGCTAAGGCGCTGTTATGTTATCGACTTCATTTGCCAAAACCTCTAAAAGCACCAGCGCCGCGCCTGCTTCTTTAGCACTCGCGCTCGGTATGATTACCATCAGTGTCAATGTGCATAACCCGCTATACGCCCTCTATGCGAGCAATGATGGCTATGGCGTGCTGGCGACGACGATTGCCTTTTCGTGCTATGTGCTTGGGGTGATTCCTGTTCTGCTGGCGCTGGGCGGGCTGTCCGATAGACTGGGGCGGCGCACCGTGATGCTGGTAGCGCTGATATTGTCTACCATCGCCACGGTGATTATGTTGTTTTATCCGTATATCCGCGCGCTGGCGGTGGCGCGGCTGCTGCTCGGTATTGGCACAGCGTTGATGTCGTGTACCGCCACGGTGTATATGATTGAGCTGTTTGGGCAGCGGGCGCAAACGCAGGCGACCGCGTGGGTGACGGCGAGCACCAGTGTGGGCTTTGGTTTGGGTCCGATGCTCACCACGCTGTGCTTGCTCGTTTATCCGACAGATGCGCCCGCCAGCTTTTTCGCGCTGCTGGGCGGATTGCTATTGTCTATTGTTTTGGTGCTGCGTTTGCCCGAAACAGCAAAACTAAATACGGCGAACTCAACGAAAGGTAACGCTGCCACGCCCATGCTGCGTTTGCCCTATTTTAATAAAACCACCGTATGGTACGGCTGCGGGATTTTGCTGTGCTGGTCAACGACGGGCTTGGTATTGTCGGTAATACCGTCGGTCCTCAACACGCATGGACTGGCAGAGTACGCAGGCTTTGCATCGATGCTGGCGATTAGCTGCGGTTTGTTGTTTCAGCCTTTGGCGCGCCGTTTATCACCGATGGCGGCGAGCACATTGGGCTTAAGCATTTTATTGCCCGCTTATGCGCTGCTCGCGTGGGGCGCGCTATCAGGGCAGTTTGTTGCGGTGATGGTCGCGGCATTATTGACCAGCAGTTGCGGCTATGGCTTGGTGTATTTGGGCGGCTTATCAGGGGTGATGGCATCTGCGCCGCACGCACCCGCCCGCGCCAGTGCTGGTTATTTTTTACTGGCGTATATCGGCTTGAGTGTACCTGTCATTATGATGGGCTTGCTGGTCGATAGTTTGGGCATGACGCTGGCGTTTGTGGTCTTTGGCGGGTTTTTATTAACAGGTTTGCTGCTACTGTGGGCAACACAAAAGACAGTCATCCGCGCCGCCGAGCCTGTCACGGTGATGGAAGCGGCAACCACTTAGCATAAGCAAAAATAATACGTAAAATCGAAACCACAATTTAGTGGGTTAGTTATAAATAAGTTACAGAAAGGTTGAATGATATTTTTCGTAGCATCAAAAGACGAAGTCACAGCAAGCGAGAAAAATACCGTTTAATCGAGCATGTTTGTCATGTTGCATCTTTTTTATTAAGTATTGACTATATTAATAGGTAATGACATCAGCTGTCTCCAAAGGGTTAAAAGCTTCTAGCACGATTAACATCATGAAAGCATCATAAAGGAGTAACTTTGACCGAACCTTAAGATAGTATTGTCTCTAATAATTAGTTTAATCAGAAACAGGTATTTAGCCCAACATGTAACCTCTAAAATTAATATGCAATAATCACGGATATGATTCGCCCTAAAGCCGATCGCCTCTATTAAGTTTGGGTATAAGATGGGTCGGTGGTTTGAAAGCGTTGAAACGTAGAAAGTGATTTTTATTTAATATAAACGAGGTATTAGGTGCTGCTAAATCCATCAACACGTTTTAGACACCTAGGTCTTGCGTTAGCGATATTTTATCTGCTCTACAACTTGACGACTTTTTATAGTGTGTCCTTATATGAGCTTTATCCATCGAAAGTTCATAACCTAGCTACGCCGTTCGATAGCGTTGTTCCTTTTATTCCCGCTATGATTGTTCCTTACAGCTGGTCACTGGTTTTATTTGTAGGGAGCTTTTTTTTAGTACGGACGTTTACGCAATTATCTTTACTGTCCTACCGTCTAATTTTGGCGACCGTTTTCGCCTGCTTAATCTTTTACGTTTATCCTGCTCGGTTCTCATTTCATCGTCTGATATCTGATGATTGGACACAATTCGGCTATCAGTTTTTGCAGTTGGTGGACAAGCCATTTAATCAGCTACCCTCTTTGCATGTCAGTTATGCCATCTTGCTTGGTGTATCTTTATGGGATGTCGCAGAGTCCAAAAAACGATGGGTTTTGATACTTTATCGATTATTGCTGGTGGGTATATGTACATCGATTGGTCTCTCAACAGTGCTGACGTATCAGCATCATGTGTTAGATATATTCGGCGGGGTAGTGTTGGCCGTATTGGTGCTCATACTTTCAAATCGAGTCCGTATGCATTGGTGGTTAAACATCTGACAATAGGCGGTATCGGGTTTCTGTTGATAGCAATTGCAGGGTTTTACCTTGCTAATATGAGTATGATAACGAATGAAATGATAGAAACCTTTGCTATTATCATCGCTCTATACTGGCTGATTAGTTTTGCGATGTTGGCTTGTGCTTATCAGCAAACCAGATCAATGCAAGGTACACGCTGGTTTCAAAAGTCCAGTAGCGGACGACTTACCGCATATACTTGGATGAAGTTTGCTCCCATCATTATTATGTACAACGCTATGTCATTGTTGGGGCAGTGGTATTTTAAAGCTTTTTCAAAAGGTCAAAAGTATCCACTGACACCATATGCTATTAGTGACAGTGTTAGCGTTGTGGCTTCACCTCGATTGACACAGACAGGTATCAATACTCATTTAACAGATTGGTTGCGCTCGCCTGAAAATAATAAGCCTTCAGTTTGCTATCAAATTATCGTTGTTGATTTGGCTGCTGAAATATCTAGCCATGTTAATAAAGTTGCAATGACCCCTAAAGACACCGTGTCTACGCCTGTTCATTATCTATATTTGCCCTTATTGGACTTGCAACCATTAAGTGATGTAGTGCTCAAGGACTACATTGACTTATTTGAGCGAATTGACGTCTTGATACAATCTGCTGAGACAGAGGTACTTATCATCAATCATAAAGATAAAATAGAAGATGGCTTTATCACGCTTATCAATTTCCATTGCGTTATGGGGTTGTCACGTAGCATCGGCGTGCAGGTTTTATATTCGCTCTATTGTGGTACGCTAACCCTCTATAACTACCAATCGTGGCTTGAGCAGCATTACCCGCACGCCCATCTTAAAGATACTTATCTATCGCAGTCACTGGTAGAAGCTATAGCCAATTATCAATCGATAAAATATTCAAAAACGCCTTTGTAAGCATCGATACCCAGAGATTTGAGCCTACTGGTTTTTTTGACTTACTATTTAATGCCTATTCAATTGTGGAAAATCACTATGACTTCACCGCTTCATCGCTTGTATTCTTTTCGTCGTTGTCCTTATGCCATGCGTGCTCGTCTTGGCATCCTATTTGCCGAGCTGTCTGTAGCGCTGCGCGAGATTACGTTGAAAAATAAACCTGAGCAAATGCTAGCGATCAGCCCAAAAGGTACAGTGCCCGTTTTACAGTTGGCGGATGGAACCATAATTGAAGAAAGTGTTGAGATAATGATGTGGGCGCTTGAGCAAAACGACCCGCACGGACTCTTGACCCATGCGCCTGAAGAGGCGGCGGCACTGATAGCGCAAAATGATAAGGAATTTAAACACTGGCTCGACCGCTACAAATACGCCGACCGTCATCCTGAGATGAGCCAAAGCGACTATCGCGAGCGCGGGGAGATATTTATTCAAAAACTAGAAGCGCTGCTTGCTGATAATAACTACTTGCTCGGCGCGGACATCAGCGCGGCGGATATTGGCGTCATGCCGTTTGTGCGCCAGTTCGCCCACGTTGACCGCGAGGTGTTTTATGGTTTACCTTATCCGAATGTGCAGCGCTGGCTAACGGCGTGGCTTGAGCACCCGCTATTTATTGTCGCTATGAAAAAATACCAGCCGTGGCAAGCAGGTGATGAGTTGGTGATATTTGGGGAGAAAAACGTAAAATAAGACGTACGGTAAACAACAGACGATTGCCAATATGTCTGTCAAGCATATAAACACTGCCAATAACGCATCGCATTAACAAAAAAACCGCCCCAGCATTTGCCACGGCGGTTTTTTATTTTTAACGGTAACGCTCAGGCGACAGTTACCACATCAAATCATCAGGAATCACGTACGCGGCGTATGGGTCGTCCTCGTCCAGCTCATTGGCGTCTTTGTCATTGGACACGACGATAAAGCCTTCTTGCTTGCTGTTGATACGCTCCGCCAGTGGGTAGGGCAGTAGCGCATAGCCGTCCTCAAGGCGGGCGATGACCACGTGACCTGCGACGATTTGGTCATACAGTTTTTGCGTGGTGTGCAGCTTTTTGATTTTGCTGTTATCAACAAACTGATAGCTGACCTCGCCTGCGGTATCAGGGATTTGGTGCTGCTTAATCATCTGGATGATGTTGGCTTTTAGCGTTTTTTCTTCGAGCTGGCGTTGGCGCTCTTGGTTCAGCTGTTGGTCTTTTTCCAGCTTTTCCGCTTGCGCTTTGGCAAGGGCTTTTTTGCGCTCAGCCGCATCGCTATCGCCTGTACGCTGGGCGTGCTTGGCTTGCTTGTTGATTTTTTTGGCTTTTTTATCGTCGATTAGCCCAGCTTTTAGCAGCTGCGCTTGCAGAGCATTTTTACTCATAATGAAAATACCTTGTTGGTGGTGCATCGTGCGTGTGGCAGTCGGTCAATGCGTTATGGTAACAAATTTGCCGAGTGCTGTTGCGCCTTTTGATGCATCGGTTCAGGTTGCTTTTGCTTTTGCTTTTGCTTTTGCTTTTGCTTTTGCTTTTGCTTTTGCTTTTGCTTTTGCTTTTGCTTAAAACTTAAAAGTTACGCGTTCAGCTTTTTTGTTCAGCAATGTACGCCGCGACACGTGCCACCCGCGCTTCACGGCTGCCGCCCACGGTGATGTAGGGCAGTCCCAAACGCCCAAGCCAATCGAGAAAGTAGTCATACATCTCAGCGCGCAAGTGCGGACTGTCGCGCAAATCGTCCGCCACCCACGGAATGTCTACTTCGGTGACGACGATTAAATCATAATGATGCGCCTGTACTGCGCGCTTTATCGGCTCGGGGCAGTCACCATAATACCAATGCGAATAGATAAACAGCTCGGTCAGGCTGGTGTCACAAAACACGTGCTGACCCTGCGTGACCGCCGCTGCTGCCGCCTTATTTTCGCTGTCGATTTGCCCCGCCGCGATGGGTAGCAAATCCTCCCACGTGCAGACCTCGCCGCGCTCGTCCCATTTTTTTTGCAAATAGGTACGCATATATTCAGGCACCCACGGGCAGCCAAAATGCGCCGCCAAATCTTGGCACAAGGTCGTTTTGCCTGTGCTTTCTGCGCCCAATACCGCGACGTTAAACACGCCGTCAGGCGTATGCTGCGCTAAGCTGGCGCTGGTAGCGTCGTTGCCATTCATAATAAGCCCACATTGCAATTAAGGTAAATGCCACATACTGGAGCGCAGTAAAGCTGAGTCCCTTATAAAAGTACAGCGGCACAGAGATGGCATCCGCGACAATCCACAACAGCCAATGCTCGATTTTGCGCTGCGCCATCAACACCATCGCCATCAAAAACAGCGCCGTGGTCAGCATGTCGGTGTAGTCCACCCACGTAAATAAATCTAGACCCAGCACCGCACCTGCAAAGTTAAAGTCATTATTAATCACAGGTCTAAAGTAATAAATCAGCGCGACAAACGCCACCGTCACCGTAGAGAGTAGCGCCATCAGCGGAATGTCTTTGCGGCTGACGTGCTCGATAGTGACCGCATCTGCCTCGCGTGTGTTCTTGTGCTGTGACCAATTAATCCAGCCGTAGATACTCATCACGCTATAATAGGCATTAATCAGCATGTCGCCGAACAGCTGCCACTCCCACAGCAGATACACAAAAATCGCCGTACTGACCAGCCCAATCGGAAAGGCAAGCACGCTCGTGCGCTTGGCAAGCAGCACGCTGGCAACGCCAAAGACTACACCAATCAGCTCAAGAACAATAAATAACGTCGGATACTCGGCATATTGCCCAAACAGCCACCCTATCAATTCCGCCACACGCGCTCCTTTATGTCGCTGCAAAAACTTGAAAATAAAATGCTTGCTATTATATAGCAGATACGCCTGTGCCTTTTACTCTTTTGCAGTAGGCACACCCGAAACGGATTATTTGTAACAAACCATTAGAAAAATAATCAGATTCAGGCATAATAGAGGCATCGCTTTTTTAAGTTTACACTCATTCACCGAAAATGGCGGTTCGCTGTTTTTCAAGTTTTAGCCTATAGCGCGTGCATAGGCGCTATAGCAATTAAGGATATGTATTATGACGACTTGTATCACCGGCACTGGCCTGTATATTCCTCCTTATAGCATCAGTAATGAAGAGCTGGTAACGTCATTTAACACCTATGTAGACAACTACAATGAACAACATGCGGACGAGATTGAAGCGGGCACGGTGACGGCGTTGCAGCATTCTTCTGCCGAATTTATCGAAAAAGTCTCAGGCATCAAGTCGCGCTATGTGATGGAAAAAGATGGCATTCTAGACCCAGAAATCATGGCGCCTGTGATTGCTTATCGCAACATGGACGAAGAGCCATCTATTATGGCGGAGATGGGTACGGCAGCGCTTAAAGACGCGCTCAAAGACGCAGGTCTTGAAGCAAATGACTTGGACGGCATCATCCTTGCGTGTTCAAACTTCCAGCGCACCTATCCTGCCATTGCCATCGAAGTGCAAAAAGAGATTGGTATGATTGGCGGCTTTGCCTATGACATGAACGTCGCCTGTAGTGCCGCGACTTTTGGTTTGGCGCAAGCGGTCGGTTCAATCGCCTCGGGCATGGCAAAACGCATCGCCGTGGTCAACGTCGAGATTACCTCAGCGCATCTGAACTGGCGCAACCGTGACAGCCACTTTATCTTTGGTGATGTCGCGACCGCCTGTATCGTTGAAGATTTGGACACGCCAAAAGGCTACGAAATCCTAAATTCAAAGCTGTTCACCCAGTTCTCAACCAACATCACCAATGAATATGGTTTTATGGACCGCTCAGAATATCTCGCGGCGCAAAAAGACATTCATTATGATATCGAGCAGCCTGTCACGCCAAAGCTGTTCTTACAAAATGGTCGTAAAGTCTTCCGTGAAGTCTGTCCAAAGGTGTCAGAGATTATCACTGAACACTTAACTGAAAACAACATCCAGCCAAGCGATGTTAAGATGATGTGGCTACACCAAGCCAATGCCAATATGCTCGATCTCATCTTGCGCACCGTGGTCGGTCGTGATGCGGACAAAGCGATTGTCCCAAGTGTCTTGGACGAGTTCGCCAACACCAGCTCATCAAGCCCGATGGTGGTCTTCCACCGCTACAAAGACAGCTTGCAATCAGGCGATTTGGGCGTGATTTGCTCATTCGGCGCAGGTTACTCAATCGGCTCAGTCTTGGTACGCAAAGTCTAAGACCCACCGCAACCGCCTAATAAGCAACACAATAGCTGAGCGTCGTCTTGGCTATTGTTGTTTTTGCGGTGCGGGTTTTGGCTCTATGTTTATAAAGCCGAGGGTTTATACATCAGCTATAGCAAGATTGAATGGTATTTTTCGCAGCCTCTGGTGACGCAGTCACAGCAAGCAAGAAAAATAGGATTCAATTGAGCGCACTGTTGTGTGACAGGTTTTTTTACTCAATACTGATGATAAAAACTTGCGTAATAAACGGCTTATGTCTTGCCTGATAAAACTAAAAATAGCCTAAGCAAATAAAAACTCCCAGCCAAATCACCTAACACGCACTGCTAAGAAACAACAAATACCACAAATCTATGAAGTTTCTGCAGCGGTTTTAATTTCACCGCAAAAATTTGTTATAATCGCCCCCTTATTCCTATTACCTGATGAAAGCCTTGTTATGAAAGAATCCTTACGCTTGCGTTTAGACCAGATGGTAGACCGCTATGAAGAGGTCACCGCCTTATTATCTGACCCAGAGGTCATCAGCGATAGCAATAAGTTTCGCGAGCTGTCGGTTGAGCACAGCGACCTGATGGACATCACCACCTTGTGGCAAAACTACGTGCGCGCCGAGACCGATCAAGCGGACGCCGAAGCCATGCTCGCGGACAGTGACGACGCTGACATGCGTGAGATGATGCAGGACGAAATTGACTCCGCACGCGCCGCCATCGCCGAGATGGAAGAAGAGCTGAACGTCATGATGCTGCCCAAAGACCCGAATGACAAAGTGCCTGCGTTCTTAGAGATTCGCGCAGGTACGGGCGGGGACGAGGCAGCGATTTTCTCAGGCGACTTATTCCGCATGTACCAAAAGTACGCACAAAATCAAGGCTGGCAAGTCGAAATCCTATCAGCAAGCGAAGGCGAGCACGGCGGCTATAAAGAAATCATCAGCCGCGTGTCAGGTAACAGCGTCTATGGTCGCCTAAAGTTCGAATCAGGCGCACACCGCGTCCAGCGCGTGCCTGAAACCGAGAGCCAAGGGCGCGTACACACCTCAGCCTGTACTGTTGCGGTCATGCCTGAAGTTGAGATTGACGACACCGTGACCATCAATCCTGCCGATATCCGTATGGATACTTTCCGCTCAAGCGGCGCGGGTGGTCAGCACGTCAACACCACCGACTCTGCGGTACGTCTGACGCACATTCCGACAGGTACCGTGGTGGAATGTCAGCAAGAGCGCAGTCAGCATAAAAACCGTGACAAAGCGATGAAGATGCTGATTTCTAAAATCCAGCAAGCCAAAGTACAGGCGCAGGTCGACGCGGCAGACTCTATCCGCCGTGACCTCGTCGGTAGTGGCGATCGCAGTGAGCGTATCCGTACCTACAACTTCCCGCAAGGGCGCATGACCGACCACCGTATTAACTTGACCTTGTACAAGCTTGACAGCATTATGGAAGGCGACTTGGATGAGATGCTGGACGCGCTACTGCGTGAGCACCAAGCCGACTTGATGGCAAGTATTGGCGGCGAGATGTAAGCCACTCTGATGGTCAGTGTCGATAAATAAATGATAAGATAATGACGGGCGGCACTTTGGGTGCTGCCTACTTATTATTTTTTATGGTTTCTTACTGTTTTATCCGTGTTTGCTGT
Source organism: Psychrobacter aestuarii (assembly GCF_904846035.1). Lineage (GTDB taxonomy): Bacteria > Pseudomonadota > Gammaproteobacteria > Pseudomonadales > Moraxellaceae > Psychrobacter > Psychrobacter aestuarii. The sequence continues at coordinate 275,115 of NZ_CAJGYT010000001.1, read as the reverse complement.
TCATCACGACCGCTGATAAGCGTACTATTGATTCGATTTTTCTGTTTTTTATTCACCTTTTTACCTAATAATATTGAGAGTATTATGTCAAAGCAAAGCAACCAAGACCAAACCCAAGCGCCAGAAGACACCAATGAGCTGATCGCGCAACTCCAAGCCAAGCTAGATGATATCACTGCCTCAGGTAAACAGCCGTACCCAAACACCTTTAAACGCACCCATTATGCAAAAGATTTGCAAGAGGCGTTTGATGGCGTATCAAAACAAGAAATCGAAGAAAAAGTCGCCAATGGCGAAAAGACACAGGTCAGTATCGCAGGTCGCGTGATGCTGAACCGTGGCTCATTCTTGGTCATTCAAGACATGACAGGTCGCATTCAGCTTTACGTTGCGCGTAAAGAGCTGGACGATGAGACCCGCGCCTTGATTAAAGGGCTGGACTTGGGTGATATCGTTGGCGTATCAGGCTATATTGGTCGCTCAGGCAAAGGTGACTTGTACGTACATATCGAAGAGATTAGTCTGTTGACCAAATCACTGCGCCCGATGCCAAACAAATTCCATGGTTTAGCAGATGTTGAAGCGCGCTATCGTAACCGTCATCTTGATTTGATGACCAATGAGACTACGCGTGATACCTTTATGGTGCGCAGTCAGGTGATCAGCGGTATTCGTCAGTTTATGTTGAATGAGCGCTTTATGGAAGTCGAAACGCCGATGATGCATCCGATTCCAGGTGGTGCGGTGGCGCGTCCGTTTGAGACCCATCACAACGCGCTGGATATGCCACTATATCTGCGTATCGCGCCAGAGCTGTACCTCAAGCGCTTGGTGGTCGGCGGTTTTGAGCGCGTTTTTGAGATTAACCGCAGCTTCCGTAACGAAGGCGTCTCTACCCGTCACAATCCTGAATTTACCATGATTGAGTTTTATCAGGCGTACGCGGATTATCATGACTTGATGGACTTGACCGAGCGTCTGTTTAGCCAATTATCAACCGATATTTTGGGCACGACTGAGATTACCTATCAAGGTGAAGACATCAGTCTAAAAGCGCCCTTTGCGCGTCTGTCTATGACTGATGCCATTGCCCAATACGCCGAAGGCTTTGACATGGCGCGTGTCAATGAGCGCGAATACTTAGCAGATTACGTAGCAAACACGCTCAAGCAGCAGGTCAAAGAAGGCTTTGGTATTGGTAAATTGCAGACCATTATCTTTGAAGAGACCGCCGAGCATCAACTGCGTCAGCCGACCTTTATCACTCAGTATCCTGCCGAGACGTCACCGCTCGCGCGTCGTAACGATGAGAATCCTGAGATTACCGACCGCTTTGAGCTGTTCGTGGGTGGACGCGAGCTGGCAAACGGCTTTAGCGAGCTGAACGACCCTGCCGACCAAGCCGAGCGCTTCCGTGGTCAGGTCGCCGAAAAAGACGCAGGCGATGACGAAGCCATGCACTTTGATGAAGAGTATATCGAAGCCTTGTCTTACGGCTTACCACCGACCGCTGGTGAAGGCATCGGTATCGACCGTCTGGTCATGCTATTGACCGATTCGGCAAGCATCCGCGATGTGATTTTGTTCCCGCACATGCGCCGTAAGTAAGGATTGATGCACGCTGTATTGCCTTATAAATACAGCATGCTGTTGAGCTTACCCTTATTCGCTCCTTATTCGCTTATCACAAGAAGCCAGACGTTCGCGCTGGCTTTTTGCTATAATAAATCCCCTAAAATCACTTGGCATACTGGATGGATATGACGCAGCAATATCAAGTCTTAGCCCGCAAATATCGCCCCAAAAACTTTCACGAGCTGATTGGGCAAACGCACGTCTCACAGGCGCTGATTAATGCCATTGATTATGAGCGCTTGCACCATGCGTATTTGTTTACAGGGACGCGCGGTGTGGGTAAGACCACCATCGCGCGCATTTTGGCAAAGTGCCTAAACTGTGACACGGGCGTGACCAGTACGCCATGTGGGGTGTGTGAGCATTGCGTGGCGATTGACCAAGGGCGTTTTATTGACCTCATTGAGATTGATGCTGCCTCGCGCACTAAGGTTGAAGACACCCGTGAGCTGCTGGACAACGTACCCTATGCGCCGACCCAAGGACGCTACAAGGTGTATTTGATTGATGAAGTGCACATGCTCTCGACGCACAGCTTTAACGCGCTGTTAAAAACGCTCGAAGAGCCACCTGAGCACGTCAAGTTTTTGCTGGCGACCACCGACCCACAAAAGCTGCCGATTACCATCATTTCACGCTGTTTGCAGTTTGTGCTGCGTCCTTTGCCGCAAGCGCTGCTGAGCGAGCATTTGGCGGATATCTTGACCAAAGAGCAGGTGAATTACACGCAGCCTGCGTTATGGCAACTGGCAAACGCCGCCAAAGGCTCGGTGCGCGATGCCTTGTCCTTAACCGACCAAGCCATTGCCTTTGGGCAGGGCGCGCTCGATGATGCCACGGTCAATGCCATGCTCGGCTTGATTGACGCTGCCGATTTGGTCAGTTTGCTGACCGATATTTATAACGATGATAAACCTGCGGTTGCCGCGCATATCGAGCAGATGCGTATGCAAATGGTCGATGCCGCGAGTATGTTTGATGGGCTGGCAGAGCTGCTGCATCAGCTGGCTTTGATGCAGGTGTTGCCGCAAGTATCGCTCAATGTCAATGAGCAGCAAGCCCAGCATATTCAGACGCTTGCGCAGCATATCAGCGCCGATGTGTTGCAGCTGTATTATGAAATCGTGGTACAAGCGCGCGAGGGTATCAAACTTGCCAATACGCCGATGCAGGCTTTAGAGATGTGCTTACTGCGCCTGCTTGCCTTTCGTCCACTGCCTGCCGATAAGATGCTCGGTGGCGCGCAAACACCGCCTGACAATGCACCTTATGATGACAGCAATTCTTATCATGAAAATGATGCAGAGCAGTATAGTCAAGACGGCGAAATGGATGACGACAGTTTTGCTGATGCTTATGATGAAAATACGCTGCAAAACCAAGAGTTATCACCACTAGAAGCGCCGCCGATTCCTGAGCCGCAAAACATTGCCGAACCAATTGCCGAACCAATTGCCGAACCAATTGCCGAACCAATTGCCGAACCAATTGCCGAACCAATTGCCGAACCAATTGCCGAACCAATTGCCGAACCAATTGCCGAACCAATTGCCGAACCAATTGCCGAACCAATTGCCGAACAATTGCCGAACCAATTGCCGAAACCAATTGCCGAACCAATTGCCGAACCAATTGCCGAACCAATTGCCGAACCAATTGCCGAACCAATTGCCGAACCAATTGCCGAACCAATTGCCGAACCAATTGCCGAACCAATTGCCGAACCAATTGCCGAACCAATTGCCGAACCAATTGCCGAACCCAGCGAAAATGATTCTCAGTTACCCTCACACTCAGTCACGCCTAATGCTGATGCGGACGACCCACGCCAACTGCTGCGCTGTCCGCCACAAGCGTTAACAGGGCAGTGGACACCTGAAAAATGGGACTACTGGCTACAAAACGCCCGTGAGCAGTCACTGTTGGCAGAGGATGAGCGCGCGCTTGCCAGACAAGGGGTGATGACAGGGCTGTGCGATGGCGAGTCGGTATTTGTCACCACCGTCGATACCGCGCACATGCACTCCATCTTTGAGCAGCTGGTAGAAAAGCTGACCCGTCAGTTCACGAATGCCAGTATCAGCTTACAGATTGACCGTACTTTGGCAGACAGTGACGACTTATTGCCGCACCTACGCCAAGCCACAAGAAAGGTGCAAGCGGTCGCAAAGGCTGAGCAGCAGCTGCAGCAGTCGCCTGTGATGCAGTATCTACAGCAGCGCGGTGAAGGCAAAATGGGCAAAGCACAGCTGATAGAAACCCCCTAGCACATTATTGACACTCTTGGCATGAATCTTGCTCAGCTACACATGAAAACCTTTAAAATTGTAGATATTGGGTTATAATGTTTAAGCAATATTAAAAATTGTGCAACAGCTTGGGTGAGAGTATGTTAGATAATTTACGCGGTATGGCGGTGTTTGCCAGTGTTGTTGGACACGGCTCATTTAGTGGCTCAGCAAGAGAATTGGGCATTACCACAAGTGCGGTCAGCCAACAGATTCGCTCGTTAGAAAATGAGCTTGGCGTGGTGTTGCTGCACCGCTCGACTCGTAAGCTCAGCTTAACAGAAGCAGGGGAGAGTTTTTACGAGGCGGCAAAAGATGTGGTCAGTGCGGCTGAACAAGGTCGCATCAGGGTCAATCAGCTGCGTGACGAATTGGCAGGCAGTTTGCGCATTGCGACCACCCCTGAACTTGGCGTACATCATATTTTGCCCGCATTATCGACGTGGATGGCGGCGCACGATGACTTGAGCATCAACTATCTGGCGGACAATCACTATGTCGATATGATTGATGAGCGCATCGATATTGCCGTTCGTATGAGCCCCAGCATTGATGACCATGCGCTGAGCAGTTATCCTTTGACAGACGTGCGTCAGCTGCTGGTCGCCTCACCGCAGTATTTGCGCCAGCACCCTAAGATTGAATCACCAAAAGATTTAAGTGAGCACAATCTTATTTGTATCGAACTCACAAAAGACCCTGCCATTTTGGAGCTGACGCAAACAGAAACGGGTAAAAAAACCCGCATTAAGATGCAATCGCGCATGCATACCAACAACGTATTTATGGCGACCACACTGGCAAAAGAAGGGCATGGTTTGATTCGTGTCATGGAAATGGACGTGCGTAAAGAGCTAGAAAGCGGCGCATTGGTCGAAGTATTGACGGGTTATAAATTGCCAAGTTTTGTACTGTATGCCGTCACATTGAGTCGTGAGCAGCAGCCAGCAAAAATTGTACGCTGCCTTGAAGTGCTCAAAAAGTATTTTCAAACCAACTAAGCTTACTTCTAACCAAGTCTTTGGTAGTTAAGCACTGTATATAAAAAGCCCACCAACCAGCGTTAGTGGGCTTTTTTATCGCTCAGCATAAGGGCAGCGCATATAACCTATTGTGCTAAGGTGGGCTTAAGCAAGGCGACCAAGCGCTCGACCACTTGTGTGCTCTCATCACGGGTCATATTTAGCGGTGGCAATAAGCGAATGACGTGACCGCCTGTGACATTGATAATCAGTTTTTGTTCATCACGCGCACGGTTGACCAGCTGGCTGCAATCGATGTGCTCAGGCAGCACGATACCAATCATCATACCCGCGCCGCGGCTGCTAACGCCGTAATCTTTTAAAGCGTCGGTCACTTGGCTGCGGATAAAGTCGCCTTCGGTCACAGCGTTACTCATGACATCGGTATTGCTGAGTTCTTGATACACACTGTACACCACGCGGCTTGCAAGCGGTGTGCCGCCATAGGTTGAGCCGTGGCTGCCTGCACTAAACAGACCATTGGCACGACCACGCACCATGCATGCGCCGACAGGGAAACCATTGCCCAAGCCTTTTGCAGTCGTCAATACATCAGGGCGCGCATTGCTGTGCTGATAGGCAAAGTATTTGCCCGTACGACCATTGCCTGTTTGGACTTCATCCAGCATAAACAGCCAATCGTTGGCATCACAGACCGCTTCTAGCTCTTCTAAATAAGTAAAGCCATTTTTAGGCGTGTTCAGACCACCTTCCCCTTGAATCGGCTCAACCAAAATCGCACAGATGTCTTGATGCTGCTCGGCGGCTTGTTTGACAGCGTCCACATCGCCGAATGGCACACGGATAAAGTCATCATCTAAGGTAAAAAAGCCTTCGCGCGCCTTTGGATTGGCAGTTGCTGATACCGACAATAGCGTACGACCGTGAAACGAGTTTTCCATCACAATGACTTTTGGGCGGGCAAAGCCTTTATTGTTCGCATACAGGCGTGCCATTTTTAGCGCCGCTTCGTTGGCTTCTGCGCCACTATTAGCAAAAAACACGCTGTCCATACCCGCAGCTTGACACAAGGCTTCGCCTGCACGCTCTTGCCAATCGACACCGAATAGATTACTGGTATGTATTAAGGTTGCTGCTTGCTCTTGAATCGCTTGTGTGATGGTAGGATGGCAATGCCCCAAGCCGCAGACCGCAATACCAGTTAGCGCGTCAAGATAAGGGGTATCGTCTTCGGTGTATAGCCAGCTGCCAGCACCACGGGTGAAACTGATCGGTTGACGGGCATAAGTGGGCATCAGATAACTGGCTGACATAAGCATATCCTTGTAAAAAAATAATGAACGACGTCAGATGCCGTTCATATCATAAGTAAACAATCGGGTGAATAATGTGCGGGGGCTGGGTTATAGCTCATCGGAGAAGGGGTCAGACTCCGTAGGCAGACTGTACTGCTCATCTGCCCACGCGCCCAAGTCCAGTAGCTTGCAGCGTTTGCTACAAAAGGGCTTATACGGATTGTCTTGCCACGCGGTTAAGGTACCACACTGCGGGCAAGGGTAGCGTTTGGGCGAGGTGGTATCGGGCGTTGAAGTCATGGTAGAAATGAGCGCATCCTCAGTGTATTCACAAATTAGAATCGTTATAATAGCACGCGACCTATAAAAGACAAATAAGGAATCCTGTGATGTCATCCTCTGCATTATCCCACCGAAACACCCGCGCTTTTCGTCCAGAAATGCTCAAAGCGCCGCGTGATTTTTTTGTGCCTGAGATTGTACATCAGCAGAACGCGTCTAATCTTGCGTTAGAGATTGGGGCGGGGAAGGGCAAACACGCTTTAGGCTTTGCGCCCGCGCACCCAGACACCCACCTGATTGCTATCGAGCGCACACGCACCAAATTTGAAGCTTTTGATAAGCTTGCCAGTAAAGAGGCACTGCCGAACCTAACCCCCATCCATGCCGATGCCATCGCGTGGAGTGTTCACGCCCTGCCACCAGCCAGCTTACAGCACATCTATCTGCTATACCCAAACCCTGAAGCGCACAATCCCAATCAGCAGTGGCTGAACATGCCGTTTTTTGAGTTTTTATTGTCGCGTTTGCAGTCTGGCGGCAAGATTACCCTTGCGACCAATATTGAGAGCTATATGGACAATGCCGAGCAGCAAGCCACCATTCTTTGGTGTTTGCCATCCATGCGCTACAAAGTGCCTCAAAACAGCGCTCGCACTCATTTTGAAATCAAGTATTTAGCACGCGGCGAAACCTGCTGGGAGTTGGTGATGCAAAAACCCGAAGGTTATCAGACGCGCTTTGATACTTGGCAAAGCAATAAAATAGCCTAAGCAAAAATAAGGCGAAAAATAATCTCAGTGTTCGCAACACTTGACACTAAATAAAAATAGCCTAAGCAAGTAGAAATAAACACCAAAAAACCGCTCCTAAAGAGCGGTCAAAAAATTAAGCTTACAATTATAGATTAAATAGCAGGTAGGAACGGCTTCACAAGGCGTTTAGAATCCGTATGTGCGTTGATTACCGTTAAAAAGGTGTACGCGCCAATGAATTTTCGGCTAATAAACATAAATTCTTTTGGCGGCAGATTGAATTCAAATGACTGCATGGCTTGTCGTGCTGTCTCAGCAAGGCGCGAATGTAATACGCTGTTTGCCCAGATATAACGCTCCTGATCATCTAAGCAGTCCGCTGGAATATCAGGGTTACACTCAGGGGCACTAAAGGGTTCGGTAGCAAGCAAAAACAAGTTTGCCACATCACTTTTTACTTTGGGGCTCATGGTGTCAAAAAAGTCATAACCTGTCATGGCACGTGCCATGGCGTCATGATCATGATTATAGCCTGCGAGCAGAAGATTGCGTGCAATGGTTAATAGCGCATCATCGAATTGGCGAATAGCGCCAAAATCAAGCAATACCAACTTGTCTGTGCCGTCTTCATCATCGGCGACGCGTACCAAATAATTGCCAAAATTTGGGTCAGTCTGCATCTCACCCCATACAAAAATCTCTTGCATGATGATTTCAATAGCTGCTTGTCCAATACGGTTCAGGCGCTCGTCAGACAAGTTTTGTAGGGTAGGGTTGGTGACGCTGACGCCTGCTTCGTAGCTCATGCATAAAAGGCGGCTACTGGAATAATGGCGATTGATTTTCGGTACGACATAGCGCGCATCCTCTTTTAGGCGCTCATAAAAACGCTCAGTCGTTGCTGCCTCAGCCTCGTAATCGACCTCGTGATGCAGCAAGTCACGAATCTCTTCAAACCACGCTTCAAGGGCGCGCGTTTGCGGTACGATGTTGCTCACTCTCAGCATGTGCTTGAATAGCGCCAAGTCAGAGTCGATGGCATCAGCCACACCAGGGTATTGAATCTTTAGAACGACCTCTTCACCCGTGCTTTTGACGGTAGCGCGGTGTACTTGCGCCAGTGAAGCGGTACCAATTGGCTCAGGGTTGATGTCCAGCTCGTGCAGCTTATCACCCAAAGTGTGTGCAAGGGTTTCTTCGATTTTTGACCAATTGAGGGTGGCGGTATCGTCATTTAGGGTGTGTAGGGCGCGGGTAATCTCAGGCGGCAAAATATGCTCACCATACATCGCCAGCATTTGCCCAATTTTAACGACAGAGCCTTTTAATTTGCCCAGCTCTTCTGCCATATAGTTGGCTTGGGTTTCCATAAATGCTTGGTTACGGGCAGCGCGGGCTTGCTTGTCCATGAACATACCAGAGACGCTATTACCAGCCCAACGACGACCAATATTTAACGAGGTTTTGGCAATCGATAGACGGCGCTCAAAGCCTGAGGTCTTTAAGTTGTCGATTGATTTTTTCTTGTTAAGGGATTTAGACGTATCGTATGTCATAGATATAATCATTTATTAAGTGAGTAATGACTTGCAGGTCTAAGACCGACAATACCAAGAAATAAGCGTATTCGGTATAAAATTGTACCATAGAAAGCGTGACAGTCTTAAGAGACATGGTAACGGTTTGATATACGGTAGATTGCAAAGTATAAAAGAACAAAAGGGCCCAGCACTGACGTGCCAGACCTTAGGAATTTGTATATATCTTAGAAGCGCGATGGACGCACTATCGCTGTAATCACAGTCAATAGCGCATCAAGGTCAATTTAAAAGAAGCGCTACTTGCTACCGTTTTCACGAGCGATAGCATGATGCCCAATATCGCGGCGATACTGCGCGCCGTCAAACGAGATGGCGCCCGTGGTGACTAAGGCGGCTTGCTGCGCGCCTGAGATGGTGTCGGCAAGGGCAGTCACACACAAGACGCGCCCGCCACTGGTAACGATAGCATCATCGTCATTGCGTGCTGTGCCTGCGTGGAATACTTTGACATTGCTGTCCGCGTCTGCCTCTGGCAAGCCTGTGATGACATCGCCTTTTGACGAGGTTTCAGGATAGCCTTTTGATGCCATAACGATACCAAGGGCGGTACGGCTGTCCCATTGTGCTTGGCTTGGCAAGTTGCCGTCTACGCCTTGGGCGACCAGTTTTGCCATTGACGATTGCAATCGCATAAGGACAGGCTGCGTTTCTGGATCGCCAAAGCGGCAGTTAAACTCAATCACAAAAGGATTGCCGCTGTCATCAATCATCAACCCTGCGTACAAGAAGCCTGTGTACGGATGACCTTCGGCTTTCATGGCGTCAACGACAGGATGGATGACTTGGCTCATGACTTTGTCATACACATCTTGGGTGACAACTGGCGCAGGTGAGTACGCACCCATGCCGCCAGTATTGGGACCGGTGTCGCCTTCATAGGCGCGCTTGTGGTCTTGGCTGGTTGCCATTGGCAAGACATTATCGCCATCAATCATGCAAATAAAGCTGGCTTCTTCGCCTGTCAAAAACTGCTCAACCACGACGCGGCTGCCTGCATCGCCGAATTTATTACCCGCCAGCATATCATCAATCGCAGCGTGCGCGTCTTCAATGGTTTCTGCGACAATCACGCCTTTACCTGCGGCAAGACCATCCGCTTTAATCACGATAGGCGCGCCTTGCTCGCTTACGTAGTCTTTGGCTTGGCTGGCATCAGTAAAGCCTTGATAAGCTGCGGTTGGGATGTTGTTTTTTTGCATGAACTCTTTGGCAAAGGTCTTTGAGCCTTCTAGCTGCGCGCAGTAAGCGGTCGGTCCCCAAGCCTTGATACCCGCGTCACGGCAAGCATCAATAATGCCTGCAACCAGTGGTGCTTCTGGACCAACGATGACCAAGTCAATGTCGTTGTTTTGACAAAACGCAATCACTGCCGCGTGCTCATCTGAGTCAAGCGTGACGTTTTGGCACTTGGCTTCCAGCGCTGTACCTGCGTTGCCTGGCGCTACATAGACTTGCTTGACGTCTGCATCTTTTGCACATTGCCAAGCCAAAGCGTGCTCACGACCACCTGAACCAATCACCAAAATATTCATGCTGTGTGTTATTCCTTAGTATTAAATCCCTCGCACAAGGCGAGCGTGATGCATTCATAATGAATAATAAAGTAAAGCGCACGACCGATGGTCATGCGTGTGCGCGACTATTCTAACAAAAAACGGGCGTCAATTACTATGCGTATTACCGTGAGTAGCATCGACGGCATAAGAAAACCAGTTGTACTTGTTTTTAGGCGCACTCAGCGTCCTGAATTTGGCGCAATCGATGGCTTTGTGCAGAATCTTGCATAAATCTTGTGTTTTTGTGACATGTTTTGTGAATGGGCATAAAAATATGCCAATCTAGAGATGAAAATCAGGCGAGGGTAAGCGTATAATGGGCGTCATCTGGTTGATGCACGCGGTATGTATAGACATATTCGTAAAGGTTATCGACCGATTCGCCATTGATGAAATGATTTTGTATGTTTTAGTCAGATGGCTGCGTTACAATTTATTAGGTTAATAAATGATTAGTTAATAAAGTCGCTGGTGATAGGATTCATGATGGTAGACGAGGGGGCGGCTAGGACGCGCTCTTGGCATTGCTATTTCATAATACTCACAATAATTTTATTACTTCGTACACGCTTAAATTCAAAAAACACGTTTATAAAAGGGACAAACCTATGCCCAACTCTCTTAGTATCACAAAAGAGCGTATTGGTCAGATTAGCGATATTGCCACAAGCTATGTACAAGAAGACAAGTCGCTATTAGATCATTTTATCCATAACTATTATCATCCTCTGCATGAAGAAATCGCTGAAAAAATCGATAATGCAGACCTTGCTGGTATGGCGCTGCATCACTTTACGATGCTAAAAGCCTACGACGGCAGCAAACCACAATTAAAAATCATAAATCCGATTGCCGAAGAGCAGCACTTTCACAGTTCACACACTGTCATCCAGATGGTGGCGTATGACCGTCCGTTCTTGGTCGATACGTTACTTATGAGCCTTGAAGCCCAAGGTATTGATGTCCATCGTACCTACAACACCATCATCAACGTCCAGCGCGACGACAATGGCGGTATCGAAAAGCTAAGCCGCGTGGAAGAGAGTAACACCAGTCACTTATCACTTATCCATTGCGAAATCGCGTATCAAGACAATGCAGACTTGCCAGCGCTGCGCCAGATTTTGCTCGATAAAATCGACACCCTAGATACTGTGGTTGGCGATTGGAAGCAGATGCGTAACCGTCTGATTGACCTAAAAGGCGAGCTTGCCAATAAACCATTGCCTGAAGTATTTTATTCTAAAGAAGAAATCCAAGCGTTCTTGGACTGGATTTTAGATGACCACTTTATCTTTTTGGGCTACCGCGAATACCGCTTAGAAGGCGGCGAGCGTATAGAAGTCGGTGGCAACCTTGACGCAAACACCGATTTGAACCTATACGCCATCGGTAACAGCGGTTTGGGTCTGTTGCGCGGCTCTGAAGAAGACGTATTGTCTGAGAGCTTTAGCAAACTGCCAACGGTGTTAAAGCGCCTGCTTACCGAGCCTCGCGTATTGATGCTGTCAAAATCAAGCCGTGTGTCTCCTGTACACCGTCCTGTTTACATGGACTTTTTGGGCATTCACAAGTTTGATGACAATGGCAAACTGGTCGGCGAATACCGCTTTATCGGTCTGTTCACCTCACAAGCCTATCAGCTCAGCGTCCAGCAAATCCCGCTACTGCGCGAAAAAGCCAACAAAATCATGACATTGGCTGAATTGCCACGTGACGGTCATGCGTATCACAAAATGATGCACGTGATTAACACCTTGCCACGTGATGACTTGTTCCAAGCCAGCATCGAAGAGCTGTACCCTGTGGTATCTGGTATCACCCAGCTGCAAGACAAGAAGAGCTTGCGCTTGTTTAGCCGTGTTGACCACTATCAGCGTTTTGTATCGTGCTTGGTGTATATCCCACGTGATAAGTTCAACACTGAACTGCGTATCAAAGTACAAAACCTACTTAAAGACGCTTACGGCGGTACGTCATCAGGCTTTACCACAGAATTTAACGAATCTGATCACGCGCGCGTCCACGTACACGTTCGCACCGTGCCAGGTGAAGTAAAAGAGGTCGACACCGCGCTGCTTGAGCAAAAACTGACCGCACTGATGCAGTCGTGGACCGACCATTATCAAAAAATGCTGCTGGACAATGTCGGCGAGCAGCAAGCGAACATTTTAAATCGCCGCTTTTTGAACTATATCCCTGCCGCGTATAAAGAGCATTTTGATACGCGTACTGCGATTGAAGACACCAAGCGCCTTGCAAAATTGGACGAAAACAACGGTCTGATTTGGCATCTGTATCAGTCCACTGGCGATGCCAGCAATCAGTTGCACCTCAAGCTGTATGGTCTGAATCAGCCTGTTATTTTGTCAAAAGTACTGCCAATTCTTGAAAACTTTGGTGTCTCGGTCGTTTCAGCGCAGACGTATGAGTTTGATTTGCCAGAGCATCCTGTTTGGATGCAAGAGTACGAGCTGACCTTGCAACACGTCGATACCGTCGATATGCGCGTGGTACGTGGTCAATTTGAAGAAAGCTTGCGCAACATTTGGACAGGCTTGATTGAAAGTGACAGCTTTAACGAATTGGTACTCACAACGAAGCTTGATACGTATGACGTGGTCGTGTTACGCGCCTTGTCGCGCTATATGCAACAAGCCCGCGCGCCATTCTCAGGCACTTATATCCAGCAAACGGTCGTTAAGAACAGCGACATCAGTGTGGCATTGTGCGATTTGTTCGATGCGCGCATGAACCCTGCGCACGGTGATGATGAGCGTCAAGAAAAAACCAAAAATATCGAAGCAAAAATCACCGCGGCACTGGCTAAAGTGGACAGCCTTGATGAAGACCGCATCTTGCGTTGGTACTTAGACCTTATCAATGCAATGGTACGTACCAACTTCTATCAGCGTACTGAAGAAGGCGAGCGTAAAGACCGCTTGTCGTTCAAATTCTGCGCGGCAGACATTCCAAACTTGCCAAAACCAAAGCCCATGTTTGAAATCTTTGTTTACTCGCCACGCGTTGAAGCGGTGCATCTACGTGGCGGCAAGGTCGCTCGCGGTGGTCTGCGCTGGTCAGATCGTATGGAAGATTTCCGTACTGAAGTTTTGGGTCTGGTCAAAGCACAGATGGTCAAAAACGCGGTTATCGTTCCTGTTGGTTCTAAAGGTGGCTTTATCGTCAAGACCAAGACTATGGCAGACGGTCGTGATGCATTCCAAGCCGAAGGTATTGCCTGCTATCAGACATTCCTACGCGGTATGCTCGATGTGACAGACAACATCGTTGACGGTACCATCGTCCCGCCAGCCAACACCGTGCGTCATGACGAAGATGACCCGTACTTGGTCGTTGCTGCCGATAAAGGCACTGCAACCTTCTCAGACATCGCAAACGCCTTGGCTGCAGAATACAATTTCTGGCTCGATGATGCGTTCGCCTCTGGTGGCTCGGTCGGTTATGACCACAAAGCGATGGGTATCACGGCACGCGGTGCGTGGGAGTCGGTCAAGCGTCACTTCCGTATGCGCGGCATGGACATCCAAACCCGTGATGACTTTACCGTTGTCGGTATTGGTGACATGAGCGGCGATGTGTTCGGTAATGGCTTGTTGCTATCAACGCATACCAAGCTGGTTGCTGCATTTAACCACATGCACATCTTTATTGACCCAACACCAGATACCCAAAGCTCATACGCTGAGCGCGAGCGTCTGTTTGCCTTGCCACGCTCGACTTGGGAAGACTACGACAGCGCACTTATCAGTGCAGGCGGCGGCATCTTCTCTCGTAAAGACAAGAGCATTGCCATCACCGAAGAGATGAAAGCGGCATTTGACATCACTGCCGACAGCCTAACGCCAAATGAGCTGATCAGTGCCTTGCTAAAAGCGCCTGTTGACTTGATCTGGAACGGCGGTATCGGTACTTATGTGAAGAGCGTGAACGAGACGCACGCAGACGTAGGCGACCGTGCCAACGATGCCGTACGTGTCAACGGCAATGAGCTGCGCGCAGCGGTCATCGGCGAGGGTGGTAACCTTGGTCTGACGCAGCAAGGGCGTATCGAATACGCACAAAAAGGCGGCCGCGTGTATACCGATGCAATTGACAACTCAGGCGGCGTCAACTGCTCTGACCACGAAGTCAATATCAAAATCTTGCTCGGTAAAGTGGTTGAGCAAGGCGACATGACGTTAAAACAGCGTAATGAGCTGCTTGAGAGCATGACCGATACCGTTGCTGAATTGGTACTGCGCCAAAACTACTTGCAGCCACAAGCGATTGAGCTGAGTCATATCCGTGCTTCGGCAAACCTAAGCGACCATCAGCGCTTTATTCAGCTCCTAGAGTCTGAGCAGCGCCTTGATCGTGCGATTGAATACTTGCCATCGGATGAAGAGATTGCCAAGCGCCAAAAAGCAGGCACTGGCTTGACCAACCCTGAACTGGCGGTGGTACTCGCTTACGGTAAGATGTGGGTCTATGACAACTTATTGTCTTCTGACTTGCCAGATGATCCATACTTCATCAACGAGCTGCGTAAGTACTTCCCAGATGAGCTGGTCGGTCGCTTCTTTGATGAGATGACTGAGCACCGCTTGCATCGTGAGATTATCAGCACCTACTTGACCAACAGTGTGGTCAACCGTCTGGGCATCGAAGCGCTGTTCCGTCTCTATGAGGAAACGGATCAATCGCTTGCCACCATCATCCGTGCATACGCCATCACCCGTGATGTGTTCAATGTCACCGAAGCGTGGGTACAGCTAGAAGCCCTAGACAATCAAGTCGATGCAACCTTGCTACTAGAGCTTGAGCTGCGTCTGCGTGATGTGCTTGAGCGCGGTGTGGTGTGGTTCATCAATACCTTTGGACAAAAACTACAAGTAGCGGATATGATTGAGCGCTTTGGCGCAAGCGTTGAGCGCTTGACCCAAGCGGGCGGTTTTGTTGAGCAGCAGTTCGCTGACTACTTGCAAGAAGACACAAATGCCTTGCGTGCTGATGGCTTGTCTGAAGATGATGCGGCGCTGTTTGCGGTATTGCCATACCGTGTGGATGCGCTGGATGCAGCACTACTCGCCGAGCAGTACGAGCGTCCTGTCGATGAGATTGCAGCGCTGTACTTTAAAGCGTACCAAGTGCTACAGCTTGATTGGATGATTGACAACATCGCCCAGTTGCCACAAAACGACTACTGGGACCGCCGCGCGCGTCACGCGCTCGTCAATGAGCTGTCACGCAGCCTGCGTCTGTTGATGGATGGTGTGTTGTCACAACCTGATGCCAAAGCTGCCTTTGCAGAATGGCAAGAGCGTCATGCCGCACAGATTGAAGAGATGACTGCGGACATGTATAAGCTCAGCAGCAATGATGAGGACGTCATCAGTCTATCGACCTTGTCGGTATTGATGAGTGAAATCAGTGGTCTGATTACCAAGTAAACCGACCCCATTGATGTACAAAAAAGCCCATGACGATTCATGGGCTTTTTTTATGACGATGTTTAACGGGTAATCATAACCATTGTTAACAGTGGATGTGTACTCTCAAAAACCTAAATGTCTCCAGCTACCCGCCAGCCACCTGCGCACAGCCTGCGCCTTCAATACGACTAAAGCCGCCTGAGCGCTTTTCGACTTTAATCTGTGTCAAAATGCGGTCTTTGAGCGCCTGTATGTGCGAGATGACGCCGATAAGTTTGCCTTCTTGCTGCAAGCTGGTCAGTGTGTCTAGGGCAATGTCTAAAGATTCTTCATCGAGTGTGCCAAAACCTTCATCCAAAAACAGTGAATCCACGCGGATATTTTGACTTGCCATCTGCGACAGTCCGAGCGCGAGCGCCAAACTGATGATAAAACCTTCGCCGCCCGATAGGTTTTTGGTGCTGCGAATCTCGCCGCCTTGGTGGTTGTCAATGACGTTCAGCTCCAGCGGTTTTTCGTCGTCGCGGGTGAGTAGATAGCGGCTACTCATTTTATACAGCTGCTTGTTGGCGTGCCCAATCATAATGTCAAAGGTCAATCCTTGCGCAAAGGTGCGGTATTTTTTACCATCGGCTGAGCCAATCAGCTTATACAGCTGTAGCCATATATCCAGCGCCGCCTTTTGGGTGGCCATGGCAGACAGCTGGGTTTGCTGGCTTATCTTTTTGGCGTCATTGTCTTTGAGCTGTTGACTGATTGCGCCCATGTGCTCTGCATACTGGGTAACGTCGGCTTGCGCCGCACGGTGCTTGTGAGCAAGGGTGTCTCTATCTTCCGTCGTGGCTGGGTTTGCGGTTGTCTCAGCCAGCGTATGCGTCAGCTCATCGACGAGTACTTGCGCTTGTTTTAACGCATAGTCGATATGGGCTTGCGCAGACTTTAGGCGGTTACGCTCATCCATCGGCAGGCGCGCTTTAATAAATGCTGCTTCATCCGCAAAATCAGAATCGCAAAGCGCATTTTGAAACACAGTTTCTTGGGTCTTTTGTGCCTGCGTAACGGTTGTTATTTGTTCGGTTAAGGCGTTTTGCCGCGTTATCAGCTGCTGCGTGCTGTGCTCGGCCGTATCCAGCTGGCGCTGTGCGCTGCTTTGCGCCTCTTGCGCCTGCGTCAGCGTGTCCCGCAATTCGCGCTCAGCGGCGTCAATGTCGGTCGGCGCAAAGGCTTGGGTACGCTCCTTGTGTAGACGTGCCAGCGTGTCGCTGCGCTCAGTGATGGTTTGCGCCAGCTGTGCGAGGGTAGCCGCGTCTTTGTCCAGCTGCGCATTCTTATTATCAATATGCGTGCGCAATCGCTCAAGCTCAGACTGCAAGCTGTGCTGTGCGGCTTGGTCTTCGGCGAACTGCTGTTTGAGCGCAATTAAGGCACGGCGCTGCTCGCGCAATATCTCAAGATGGGGGTGATAATCTGCTTCGCTTAAGGCGCGCTCGTTATCAATACTGTCCGCTAAAGGCTGCATGTCTTGCTCAGCGCGCTGTAATGTCGCGCGTGCGGATGCCTGATAGTCTATGCCTTCATAAACATGCAAACGCTGCACAATGTCTGATTGCAGGGTTTTTAATTCTACAAAATTCGCCGCCAGCTGATGGTTAACGGCGCTTAGCGCGCTATTGGTAATGCTAATATCCGCTTGATACTGTGACAGCGTACTTGCCAGCGCGTGCTGGGACGCCTCAATCGTCGTCAACGTTTGGCGGGCGCTGGTGAGGCGCGCACCAAGCTCGTCATAATGCACCAAGTCTTGTTTTATGCGCGTTTTGATTGCCCCCAGCTTGTCTTTGCTCGTAGCGATGTGCGTGAGTGCATCGCGGTCGTGTTCGGTGTGGCGCAGGGTCTGTACGAGCGTCTGTAATAAGGGGTCTATTGGGTCTGTCGATGTATCCGCCGTTTGTGACGTTATCTGCGCACGGTCACGTGCACTGGGCATGAGCGTGTCCATCAACGCCGCAATCGCGCTGGCGTGCTGCTCGATTTGCGCTTGGATTTTTTCTTGCTGTGTATGGATGCCCGTAAGCGTGCTTTGTTTACCCGCCTGCTCAATCGTTGCGGCAGTGACATCCGCCGTGCATTTGGCAATATGCGCATCTAAGGTATCAATGCGCTGCTGTAGCTGCATATTTTCACTGTCAGCGACCAAATTTGGATGCGCATTTCTATAAGGATGCTCATGCGCGCCGCACAGCGGGCAGGGGTGACCGTCCTTTAACTCGGCAATATAGTGCTCGAGCGCGGCGACTTTTTGTTGCAGTTGCAGCTGGTTGTGCTTGTCTTGGCGTTTGTCTTTACTGGCGTCAATCTCTTGGTTAATGTCGTCAATACGCGCTTGCACCTGCGCCAGTGCTTCGGAAAGCTGCGCGCTTTCTTCCTCATTTTGAGCATGCTGCACGGTTAATGTCTGACGCTGCTCGGTATGAAAATACAGCTGCGTTAACTGATAGCTGGTCTGGTCGATGTGCTCTAGTAGCACGCGCATTTGCGCCACGGCGTGTACTTCGGTGAGCGCGTCTTGTGATTGTTGCAGCTCGTTGATATGGGTTTGCGCATCGCTATGCCTAGCGGTGAGCTGCGCTTGCTGCTGCTGTTGTTTGTCAAAGGCGCTTTGCTGTTCGTCTAGCTGCTGCGTGTGGCGTGTCTTGTCGTCCGCCAGTGTGGCGTTTTGCTGCAATAGTGATTTTAAGCGGCTGCATTGATTATCAAAATTGGTAATATCGCTGTCTAACTGGGTCAGCTCGCCTGCATGGGCAAGTTTGCTCGTTAAAGCCCCCAGCTGGTTTTGCTTATCATCGAGCGTTTGTTGGTATGTCGTGAGTGTTTGGCGTAGCGTCTCTACGTCAGTCTGTAGCGTGTCATGCCTGCTGTTTGTCTCCGCTAAGGTGTATCGCTGCTGGGTCATTTCGTTATCAAGCTTACGTGCCGCAGCAATCTGAGGTAGGGCGCTTTGTAGGGCATTCTCTGCCGCATTTCGTTTATTCTGCTGCGCTGATAGCTGCGCTTTGGCATGTTGCGTGCGTGATTGCTGCTCAGGCAAGTCGTGCGCCATCTGCGCTGCCTCTGCGGACAGTTGCGCCAGCTGCGTGCGCGTGTGGGTAAGCTGGCTATACTGGCTGTCGATTTCTAGCGCTTTGGTCGCCGCATCGAGGCGGGCGGCATCGGCAACAAAATCTTGATCAGCTCGCTTGGCTTGCTGCAAGTCATGTTGCGCGCTTTGCAATTTTTCTTGTAACGCATCGACCGTATCGAGCCACGCCAGCTGCTCGCTTAGGGTTTTTAAGGTCTGCTGCGCGCCTTGTTGGCGGTGCTGATAATCTTGCAAGTCGGCGCTTAGTTGGCGCTCGGTATCGACGTCAAGCAGCTGTAAGCCCTCTAAGACAGACTGAAGCGCCTTAAGCTTGTCTTCCTCAGCACGTTTTTTTTCATGGACGTGCTTGGAGATGGTCGCGTAAATGTCCGTGCCTGTGATTTTTTCTAAAATATCTGCGCGTTCATCCGCTTTTGCCTTTAAAAATGCTGAAAAACTGCCTTGTGCGAGCAGTATTGAGCGGGTGAATTGTTGAAAATCCATCCCCGTCAGTTCAATAATTTTATTTTTGGTGTGTTTTAGGCTGCTCTCTAACAGTACCCCTTCTGCGCTGCTGTCGTCATGTTTGAGCTTGGCAATCTCGTGCGTGGCGTCCTGTAGATTGCCGTCCGCTTTGTTATATGCGCGGCGCTGCCCCCAGCGGCAGCGGTAGTGCGAGCCATTTAAATCAATAACCACCTCAGCAAAGCATTCTGCCGTCTGCCGCGTCATGACCTCGTTGCTGCTTTTGCTGATACTGTTAATGCGTGGCGTCTCGCCATACAGCGCCAAGCAGATGGCGTCCAAAATCGTGGTCTTGCCAGCCCCTGTCTGCCCTGTAATGGCAAAGATGCCTTCATTGACAAAGGCGGGGTCAGCAAAATCGATGTGCCATTCGCCTTTTAAGGAGTTGAGGTTTTTGAGTCGGAGTTCGATAAGGCGCATGTGTTGGTCTTATAATTGGTCAGTGGTGAATAAAAATAAGTGCTGGATGAGTATGTTAATTATTCAGCGTGTTTGTCGTCATGATGCAACTGGTGCAGTATCTGGGCGTAGGCATCGCGCAGTGTGGGTTTTTGACCATCAGCGATGGCATGCAGTGCCAAACAGCGCTCAAAGACATCCATTTCATTCAAATCTTGCAAAGTTTCGGTACTTTGTTGTTGATTCATCACTTTATCATAGCGCTGATTGTTTTTGATTTTAAGCACCTCGTGCGGCAGCTCGGCAACCAGCGCCTGTACCTGCTCGCGCAAATCGGTGATGATGTCGCTGCCATCATAGATGACCTCTAGCCAGTGTGCTTGGCTCGCAGGTAGCGCTTGGATAGCGCGCGTGATGTGGCGGATATCCCCTGTGACTTGGGCTAAAGGCTGGAAGGTGGGCACGGCTAATGGTGTGATACGCATATGTATGCCGTTTTTGCGCGTTATTTGTGGTGGTATTGCCACAGGATCGGCGGGCAGCTTTTCTTGGTCTAAAACGGTTGTTTCTTCGTCATCATCCAGCATATCAAAGCCAAACAAGTCATCTGTAAAGCCTGCTTGCGTATTTTGTGGCGCAGGCGCAGGCGCGGGTGTTTGTGCTTTGGGTGCTGGTTCAGTTGGTGCGGACTGTACGTTCATGTCAATCGGTGCGATGTCATTGCCAAATTGCACGAGCAACACTTGTTTTTGTTGTCGTGCTTCGCCAAAGCCCATAGCAATCGGCGAGCCTGAATAGCGGATGTGCTCACAGCCGCCCACGCGCTGCGGCACGTGCAAATGCCCAAGCGCCACATAATCAAAGCTGTCGCCAAAGGTATCGGCAGTGACTTTGCCAAGATTGCCCACATACAGCTCACGCACGCCGTCATCCTCGGTGGTCTTGCCGCCTGCCGCGAACAGATGCCCTGTGGCAATGATGGGGATGTGGCGCGAGTCGCTCGCCAGCAGCGCGGCTTGTTTTTCTTTAGCAATAGTAGCAACACGGTCATAATGCGCTTGAATACCTTTAACGACATTGGCATCCTTGGTGTCCATGGACTCGCCAGCGCTCGAGCCGCGCACGTCGCGGTCACGCAAATAAGGCACGGCCGCGACAATGGCGCTCGGCTGCCCATCGGCGTTATCGAGCACGAGGACTTCATCTTTAACATCGTCGCACGCCGTACCAATCACATGCACGTTTAGCGCCCGCAAAAACTGACTGGGCGCATCCAAAAAGCTCGGCGAATCGTGATTGCCCGCGACAATCACAATATGCTGGCAAGTGGACTTGGCAACCGCCGCCAAAAATTCGTAATACAGTGCCTGCGCGCGATTGCTCGGGGTCATGGTATCAAAGACATCGCCCGCCACGATTAAAATATCCACCTGCTGCGCGTGCATGGCGTCCTGTAACCACGCCAAAAACGCGGCAAATTCCTCATAGCGCATCTGTCCATACAGCCTGCGCCCCAAATGCCAGTCGGAGGTGTGTAATACGGTCAATGGTTTGTTAAGCGTTGGAGCAGCATTCGGCATAGGTCACAATATCGTCAGGAAACAAAAGCCTATTGTAACAAGAATTTGGGCAACTGACGTCTGATTTGGCAAGCTTGTGTAATGCGCTTTGTACTGTGCAAAGCGTAAGGCAATAAAAAACCCCATGTACGCATAAGGACATGGGGCGATTCAAGATAATGAGGTGCTGACAAAATGATAAGCGATAAAATAAACGCTTAGTCTTTATTAATCATCGACAGGGCATGGGCAATGTGCGCATCTGACAATACCGCATTGCCTGCCTGCCCACCGCGCAGCCAATTGCTGCTGGCGTCATGGTCATCATGCGCCTCATACCAAGACAGTGTATCGTGCAGTGCCACCACATCGCCCATGATTAATAGGGCAGGCGTGGGCAACTGCGCGCTCTGCTGCTGCTCGACGATGGTATTTAGCGTGCCTGTCAGTACTTGCTGATTGGGCATACTGGCATTGGACACAATCGCAATCGGCGTCTCGGCGTCGCGCCCCGCGCCAATCAGTCCATCAATCAAGCGTGGCAATGCGTGCAGCCCCATATAAAACACCACGGTTTCATTAGGATTTAACAGCGATTCAAACTGCTGGTTTGGCTCGCCCGCCTTTAAAAATCCTGTGACGTAGCGTACCGATTGCGCGTGGTCACGGTGCGTGAGCGGAATACCTGCATAGCTGGCTGCTGCGTTCGCTGCGGTAATGCCAGGTACGACCTCATAACGCACACCTTGAGCGCGCAGCTGCTCAATCTCCTCACCGCCGCGCCCAAAGATAAAGGGGTCGCCACCTTTTAGACGTACCACGCGCTGTCCTTTTTTGGCATGACTGACGAGCAGGGCATTGATGTCTTGCTGTGCGACCGCGTGATTGCTGCGTTTTTTGCCGACGTAGATTTTGTCCGCATCACGGCGGCACAAATCAAGCACTTGTGGCGACACCAGCGCATCATAAAACACCACGTCCGCTTGCTGCATCAGACGCAGCGCTTTAAAGGTGAGTAGCTCAGGGTCGCCAGGACCTGCGCCCACGATATACACCTCGCCTTGGCTGGTGCTGGCAGCGTGCTCGTCTTGAGGCTGGGCGGCGGCATTCAAATCGGCGCGCAGTTGCGCTTCGGCGTCGCGCTCTTTGCCTGCAAAAACCAGCTGACTGACGCGCCCTTCAAACGCCTGTTCCCAAAACTGGCGGCGGCGAGTCAAGGTCGGCAAGTTTGCTTTGACCTCATCACGAAAGCGACCCGCCAAGCCTGCCAGCTTGCCATAACCTTGCGGAATCAATGTCTCAAGGCGCGCTCGCAGTAGGCGGGCAAGTACGGGCGCTTGTCCATTCGATGAAATACCGACCACAATCGGACTGCGGTCAATGATGGCAGGAAAAATAAAATCACACAGCGGCGGGGTATCGACCACATTGACAGGGATACCAAGCGCGTGCGCATCATGATACACCTGCTGATTGAGCGGCATATCGTCGGTCGCGGCAATGACGAGGCGTGAGCCGACCAGCAAGTCGGCGCTATAGTTTTGGGTCAGGCGCGTGTGTTCAGGTGCACTTAATAGCGCGTGCAATGGCTCGCTAATATTTTGAGAGGCGACCGTGATGTGCGCGCCCGCCCGCTGTAATAAGTCAGCCTTACGCAATGCGACTTCTCCGCCGCCCACAATCAGTACCTTTTGTGCGGTTAATTTGAAAAATAGCGGAAAAGTATTCATAGCAGCCTCGTATTTCTATTTTTATTCAAGACACATGCCCTGATATGGCATCATTATGGCGGATAGCACATGCAGACTCACTTAATGAATTGGCATTAATATATTCTTATATGTAATTATAAGTCTATTATTTTTAGGTATTAGGAATAGATATAGTAAGCGATTATTTTTTAAGAAAACGCTGTATTAAATAATGTATCTATTAATACCTGCCTTTCTGTCTCAAAATTATCGCTGTTACAAATGCGCGTAATCTGTTGATTATCAGGCAAAGGCTGCCAGCCCGATTTTATGGTAAAACGGTATGGCGTATAGGTTGTGTTTGATGACAGGCAACAAGCAAAATTCCCAGCCAGCGGTTTACATTGCTTATCTGTCACTGGAGCATCGATAATATTGGTATTGGTGAAACCAAAGCCTTCAGTTGCAAAGTAATCAAAAGCACTATCTTTCTCAGGGATGATTTGTGAAATGATATCAATACCATTGACACCAAAATCTTCGTATAGCAAATTACCCGCACGATATGTCAGCTGTTTGTCTTTGGCTCGGTAACGGATCAACTCATCATTGATGGCGGGGATGTTCACGCTGTCTGCATACAATACCGTGTCTGTGTCATCAAGCTGTGCAATAAATTTTTCGTCTTTAATCACAAAAATACGATCGGGATGTTGGGCACTGGATAAAATCGTAAAACCATTGGTATGGTAGGGCACATAATGCTTGCCCAAGATTGGCTCAAGTGCAGTGTCTTTTACATTGCCATCATTATCAAAAAGCTGGTTGAGCTGCGTCTTAGAAAAACCATAGCGCTCTAAGTCTTGAGGATTGATATAATCAATTAAAGACATAGTGTTTATTTTTGCAGCATCGGTGTTCGTACTACAGGCGACAGACAGCGTGGCTAAAACAGCAATAAAAGAGGGCAATAGAAGTTTCATTAGTAAAAACTTAAATAAACGATGATTAGTCAATAATTGTAAACCAACTATTCATCCCAAACCAGCCAGCATTTTATTGATAATAATGACAAGTCACAGGCACAAAAAAAGCGATGACCAAAATCATCGCTTTTTATACTGATAAGTGCTCTAATCTCTAGGGCATATTACAGCTGCGTGTGCAAACCACACTCACGGTTTTCTTCAACTTTGGTTGGGTCAAAGTAATCAAACTCGTTTGGCAGGTTGTTTTCTTCTAGGTACACGTCTAGATCTGCATCTGTTTTTTCAAACAATGGCGCAACTTTTAACACGCCGTCTTTTGATAGGCTAAGTACGTCAAGGTTTTGACGGAATTCGGTCTGATCTTTACGAATCGCGTTGAACCAGACGTCAGGCTTTAGCTCAGCCAAAGCGCGGCGGAATGGCTCAAGTTTGACTTGCTCAGTGAACTCGTCATGTAGTGGGTTATGAATGCTTGGGATGCCATTCATGGTCGCGTCACGGTGGGCGCTGGTTTGTTTTGGAATGTAGGTCACCACGTTTAGGTTAAGGTCACGAATCACTTTGTTGGCAAACTGATAGGTGGCATCGGTGTTGTAACCAGAATCTACCCAAAGTACGGTGATGTCAGGGCGCTGCTTGGCGACCAAATGCAAAATCGCTGCTTCATAAGGGCGGAAGTTGGTGGTGATGATTGGGTTTTTGGCTTGGGTCAGTGCCCACGCTACGATTTCTTCTGGTGACTTGCCTTTTAGTTCGGCGTTGGCTTGGTCGATGTTCAGTTCTGGGTGTAGCTGGCTCATAGTGCTTCCTTAGTAGGGGTTGTCTATAAAGGATTCATCGCAATGTGAATCCATATTTTGTTTAAAATGATATAAAAATTAGCGGCTAAAGAGGGGCAATGCCTGCGCGTTGCGTCCGTCATAAGCGCTCTTTAGCGCGGTAAAGGCCTGTTCAATATCGCCTTTCATGTCATGCTCGCGCAGCACAAAGGTGTCTACACCGCAGCGCAATAGGTAAGGGATTTGGTCGCGACCAAACGCCCCTGCAATGCGAATCTCGCCAGTATAACCGAGCTGACGCAAGGTCTCAGCAAAGCTAAAGCCGCGCCCGTCTACAAAGCTTGGGACATGCAGCACAATCAAATCTTGCGCTAGCAAAAAGTCAGTCATGTCTGCAAGCGCATCGGCATCGGTGTTGGCAGTAATCCATACGCCAAGACGGCTGGTGTGCTCTTTGAGCAGGCTGTAGATTTGCTCTAACAGACCATTGCCCAGCTGACCGTTGGCATTTAGCATATCGGCAAGCGGTACCAAAACGCTTTGTTTTTCTTGACGGTTTAGCAGCTCAATCAAAGATACAGTTGATAAAGCAACACCATCAGGCAGGTTAGGCGTCTCAAGCGCCAGCCACGTATCGTCATGGCTAATGTCCTTGCCATGCGCGTTCAATACATGATGATTAGCCATACACTTTCTCCTTGAATGGGGCGATACCCACGCGCTCTACAACGGCGCTAAAATCTTCAACATCTTGTTCCGTGGTTTCGCGCAGCTCAAGATAGACGTCCAAAATGCTCTGTAGGGTGGTAGCGACATCGTCTGCAGGAACCGCTTTACCCAAAATCTTACCTAAGCGGGCATCATTGCTGGCATTACCGCCAAGGCTGATTTGATACCAGTGCTCGCCTTTTTTGTCCACACCGAGGATGCCAATGTCGCCTGTATGGTGATGCGCGCAGGCATTCATGCAACCTGACATGTTGAGGCGAATATCGCCCAAGTCATAGAGGTAGTCAAGGTCGTCGAACTGTTTTTCGATTTGCTCAGCGATGTTGTGCGTGGTGGCGTTCGCCAGTGAGCAATAATCCCAACCTGGGCAGACAATCATGTCGGTTAAGGTATTGATGTTGGCGCGCGCGAGGTTCAGCTCACTGAGCGCCTGCCATAGCGTGTATAGGTCATTGACCTCAACATCGGTAAAGACAAGGTTTTGCTGATAGGTGCTGCGAATCTCACCAAAGCTGTAACGCTCAGCAAGGTCGGCGAGGGCATCAAGTTGGGTATCGGTCACATCGCCTGCGGGCACGTAACGACCATCGACCAAGCCTGCTTTTAGTGAAATCACTGCCGCGCGGTAGCCGTCCACTTTATGCGCAACGGTGTTGTGCTCATACCAATCGGCAAACGCCTTGTCCGCATCCAATTGCTTTTGCAAGTCTGATTGCACTTGTAGCGCATCAAAGCCTTTGTAATCAGGGGCGCTAAAATAGCTGCTTGCAGCGGCAAAGTTCTCATCGGTCAAAGTCAGCGAGCCGTCTTTGGTGTGCTTTTCCCATTCAGCGTCAACAAGCTTGGCAAACTCACGCGCGCCTAGGCTCTCAACCAAGATTTTGATGCGTGCTTTGTACTTGTTGTCACGGCGACCGTGCAAGTTGTACACGCGAAGTACGGCATCTAGGTAGCTGAGCAAATGCTCACGCGGTAAAAACTCGCGGATGGTCTTACCAATAATGGGCGTACGACCCAAACCGCCGCCGACCAAGACTTCAAAGCCAATCTCGCCTGCGTCATTTTTGACGATATGCAGACCCACATCGTGTACTTGCGTTGAAGCGCGGTCAGTCTCGGTACCGATAACGGCAATCTTAAACTTACGCGGCAAAAAGGCAAACTCAGGGTGAAAGGTTGACCACTGACGGATAATCTCGCAATACGGACGCGGGTCATCAATCTCTTCTTTGTGGATACCTGCATAAGGGTCAGTCGTGGTGTTGCGGATACAGTTGCCTGATGTCTGAATGGCATGCATCTGTACAGAAGCAAGCTTTGCCAAAATATCGGGCACATCTTCAAGCTTGACCCAGTTCAGCTGAATGTTGGTACGGGTGGTAAAGTGCCCATAGCCTTTATCATAGGTGCGGGTAATGTCTGCCAAAGCGCGCAGCTGGCGGCTGGCAAGCAAACCGTAAGGGATTGCGATACGTAGCATGGGCGCATAACGCTGAATGTACAGCCCGTTTTGTAGGCGTAATGGCAAAAATTGCTCTTCTGGCAACTCGCCCGCCAAAAAGCGCCGTGTTTGGTCGCGAAATTGCGCGACCCGTTCGTCCACCAAAGCTTGGTCAGCGTAGCTGTATTGATACATGACGTAATCTCAATTTCAAATGGCAAAAAATGCACTAAAGCCAATAAGCGCTTTAGCGGTGAAAATGATTTGCGTGTGTTGTTATAGGTGCCGTGTACCTACAAACGCGATAAAACGGCGTCGTATGTCGCGGCATACTTATATAGAAGGCACTTTAACGTACCATGGCTTCACATCATATAAGCTCACCCCAAGAAACATAAATTCATTTAAGTCATATCCATATACAAAGACAGCATAAATTTTCATAAAGAAAGTTAGGTAGCCTATGCCATATACAGAATACAGATTGTCGGTGTGCCCATATTTTTTATTTGCGTGGGTGTCCCCATCATTATAGCGAGTGCCACGACGGATGACCATCCGCCACACGCTTTGCTATCTTAACATCAAACACTTGAGGTTTTTATGACATCATCAGTAGACCAATTGGTACCGCCACATGGCAGCGACACGCTAAAGCCACTATTGCTGACAGGCGCTGAGCGCGACGAGGCACTAGCAGCAGCAAAAGGCTTGCCACAAATCACCCTAAGCTCACGCGAGCGCGGCGATTTGATTATGCTGGGTATCGGTGGCTTTACCCCGCTAGATGGCTTTATGAACCAAGCCGACTGGCAAGGGGTCGTTGATGAGATGCGTCTAAAAACAGGCGACAACGCAGGCTTGTTTTGGCCGATTCCAATCACCTTGTCTGCACCAAAAGACATCGCCGATACGCTAAACGCCAATGACAAAGTGGCGCTCGTTGCCCAAGACGGCGAAATCATGGGCGTCTTAACCGTTGAAGAAACCTACACCATCGACAAAGAGCACGAGTGCCAGCAAGTCTTTACCACCACCGACCCTGAGCACCCAGGCGTGCAGCAAGTCTTAAGCCAAGACGATGTCAACATCGCAGGCAGCGTACAAGTCTTGAGCGAAGGCGAGTTCCCAACGCTGTATCCTGAGATTTACAAAACGCCTGCGCAAACACGTGAAATCTTTGCCGATAAAAACTGGAAAACCGTTGCCGCGTTCCAAACGCGTAACCCAATGCACCGCTCACACGAGTACCTCGCCAAAATCGCCATCGAAATCTGTGACGGCGTCTTGGTACACTCACTGCTCGGCGCACTAAAACCTGGTGACATCCCTGCCGAAGTCCGTCAAGACGCGATTAAGACCTTGATTGACAATTACTTTAAACAGGACACCGTCATTCAGGCAGGCTATCCGCTAGACATGCGTTACGCAGGTCCTCGCGAAGCCCTATTGCACGCACTGTTCCGTCAAAACTATGGCTGTAGCCACCTTATTGTGGGTCGTGACCACGCGGGTGTGGGCGATTACTACGGCGCGTTTGATGCGCAGACCATCTTTGATGAGATTGACAAAGACGCGCTTATCACCCAGCCACTAAAAATCGACTGGACATTCTGGTGTAATGCCTGCGGCGCGATGGCATCGAGCAAAACCTGCCCGCATGACGCTGAACATCATGTTAAAGTCTCAGGCACCAAGCTGCGTAAAGCGCTGTCAGAAGACCTTGACGTGCCAGATAACTTCAGCCGTCCTGAAGTGCTTGAGATTTTGCGTGCCTATTACGGCAGCATCGCTCGTGAAGAGCGCGCTGAGGTTAAGCTAACGGGCGCATCTGCGGTATAATGGCTGCTTCGCTTCGTTGCTAGTAAAACTTCATTGTTAATTAAAAAAAGGCGCTACCTATCTTGGTAGCGCCTTTTTTTGTGGCGTGGTGTTTTTGTGATTGACGATATATAGACGTGGCAAAGTAAAGCGTGCAGACAGCGTCTTGTCTTATGCTTAACTCAACGAATTGCTTGGCTGCGCCGTGGTTGATTTTTGATAATTGCCCGCCAGCGTTGCGCCGCCTGTACACAGATGGGCGAGGGCGTAGCGGTCTTGACCGTCAATCATCAGCTTGCCTTCTTTAAACTGCAAAAAGGTGCGCGTGTTGTTCGCTGAGGTTTCAAACAAAATCCCGTGCGCGTCATCTTGGCCAAGCAGTGTCGCCTTAGCATCAAAATAACAGCTTTGCTGCGGGGTATGGCGGGCGCGCACTTGGATATGGATTTGCTCAGCATTGTCCGCGCGTACACGTACCCACGCGCTGCCTGTGGCGCTCGCGGCAGGCACGTTGTCTAGCGTGGTGGTCAACTGATAATCGCCACTGACCGTCTCAGCAGCACTCGCCTTGGTCGCTGCCGTCGTTACAGCAGGCTGAGCGTGCGGCGGCGTCATCGATTGACAGCCCGTCAGCAGCGCCGTACCTGCCACAAAAAATAACCCCAATGCGGATGTTTTCATATATCTACCTTTAGATGTAAAGCGATCAAAAAGGGCACGTCCCTGTTGCCTACGTATGCCTGTGCGCTTAGGCAGGCGTGCTGCTCGTGTCATATTGTTGTCACAGATACCCAAAAGTAGCAAGTAAAAAGTCGCCTGCGTCCTCACTTATGCCAAGTTCAAGACACCATAAGCAAATTTGTCACTAAGCATCTTAAATAGCAGCTGTTAGTATGACCAACATCGACAGGCACGCATGCTTTGTTTGCCCGTCCCATCGACAGCCAGAATATAGAGATGACTCATGCCAACACCAACAATAATAACGGAAGACACCCAAAAGCATCCCGCCAAGCGTTTTGCTTGGTCCATCAAAGCCGCCACCTGCCTTGTAGGCGCGTTGAGCGTGAGCGCCTGTAACCAAGCGGCCTCGGAGCAGGGCGCGGGCAGCAGCAGCGATGTGCGCTTACTCAACGTCTCCTATGACGTCTCGCGCGACTTTTATAAAGACTACAATGTCTTGTTTGCCAAAGACTACAAGGCTACGCACCCAGACAGCAAAGTAAAAATCAATCAATCACACGGCGGCTCCAGTAAGCAAGCGCTGTCGGTCGCCAACGGTCTACAAGCGGACGTGGTCACCTTAAACCAAAACACCGATATGAACCTATTGGTTAAAAAAGGATTGGTCAGCGCTGACTGGCAACAAGCTTTCCCAGACAATGCCATACCGTATACCAGCACCATGGTGCTGTTGGTGCGTAAGGGCAATCCCAAGCAAATCAGCGATTGGTCAGACCTTGCGCGTGCTGGGGTAAAAGTCGTCATGCCGAACCCAAAGACCAGTGGCACAGCGCGTTATGCGTTTTTGGGCGCGTATGGCTTTGGTCTGCACGCCTTTAAAGAAGACCCGCACAGCGAACACGCGAAGACCGACGACTATATGCAAAAACTGCTCAGCAACGTTGTGACCTATGACAACGGCTCGCGCGCGGCGACCACCAGCTTTTTGCAGCGTGAATTGGGCGACGTGCTCATCACCACCGAAAACGAAGCGCATCTGGTCGCAGGCAAATACGCCAAAGGGCAGGTTGAGCTGATTTATCCCAGCTACTCTATCCAAATCAAAAACCCCGTGGCCGTCGTCACTGCCGTCACTGAAAAAAATGGCAGCACCGAAGCCGCCAAAGCCTATCTAGACAACCTATGGCAGGATGACGCACAAGAGCTGATGGCGAGCATGTATCTGCGCCCAAGCAATCCAAAGATTTTGGCAAAGCACAAAGACACCTTGCCCGACATCACCACCTTTGAGGCGACAGGCGTCTTTGGCTCATGGGAAACCATCATGGACACCTTTTTTGTGGATGGCGGTCGTTTTGACACCCTAGCGCAATCACCTGCCTCTTAACTGCGGCAGCCATGACCAAAATGCGCAGTGCATACAGGCGTATGGCATATCGCTTACGCCTTAATATTCCATTTTGGCAGTAACATACGCATATTCGTCATTAAACATAATAAGCCGTCACTGTTAGCATACTGGCTTATCCGTATCTTCATATACTTCGTTCATTACCTTTTGAGGCACCTATGACATTATCGACATCTCCTGCGTCTTATACCATCAAAGCAAAGCATATCTTTGGTGCAGCTGGCATCGCTATGACGTTGGGTCTGATGGGGTGCAGCAGTAATGAGCAGACCGAGGCGGACGGCGCTGCCGCCACGGGTGACGGGCAGGATATTGAACTGCTTAACGTCTCCTATGACGTGGCGCGCGACTTTTATAAAGACTACAACCCCATGTTCGTTGAGCATTACAAAGCTGAGCATCCAGGTGCCAATGTCACCATCAAGCAATCTCATGGCGGCTCAAGTAAGCAGGCGCTGTCGATTGCCAACGGCTTGCAAGCAGATGTCGCGACCATGAACCAAGGCTCAGACATTGAGCTTTTAGAGAAAAAAGGCTTGGTCGCCAGCGACTGGGAATCCAAATTCCCTGACAATGCCGTACCTTTTACCAGCACCATCGTCTTTTTGGTACGTAAAGGCAACCCCAAACAAATCAACGATTGGCAAGACTTGACCAAGGCAGGTACTGAGATTGTCATGGCGAACCCAAAAGTTACGGGTAACGGTCGCTATGCGTTCTTAGGCGCGTATGGCTATGGTCTACACGCGTTTAACAACGAAGAAGCGCCCGCCAAAGACTACGTCAAATCGCTACTAAAGAACGTCAAAGTCTATGAAAACGGCGGACGTGCGGCGACGACCACCTTTGTTCAGCGCGGTATTGGTGATGTGCTGGTCACTTTTGAAAACGAAGCCAACCTCGCTGCGAAAAAATTTGGCGCAGGGCAAGTGGACATCGTTTATCCAAAATACTCTATCAAGTCTGAAAGTCCAGTGGCTGTGGTCAACTCAGTGACGGACAACAAAGGCACGACTGAGGCGGCAACCGCTTATCTTGACTATCTATGGAGCGAGCCTGCCCAGCAGTTGGCCGCTGACTTGTACTTACGCCCAAGCGTGGCCAGTGTGCTTGAGAAAAACAGCGACAAACTGCCGCCTGTAGAGACTTTCCGCCCGAACGATACCTTTGGCTCGTGGGATGAGATTATGAGCACTTATTTTAGCGATGGTGGCGTCTTTGATCAGTTGGCGGTGAACGCGCCACAGTAAACCAAGTCTGACCTTGACGGTCGACTGCGGGATAAGGACATGGTTGGCTGCTGTGTCCTTATCTGTTTCCACCACCTTTTTAACAATAATAAAAGTCGTGCCACCCCATCGGTAATAGGACATCACTATGAGTGCAACCACTTCTTCTGCCCAAAAACGCACTTGGCTGACACGTTTGCGCCAGCGCAACGTGCTGCCAGGCTTTGGGCTGAGCATGGGTATTACCGTGTTTAGCTTGTCTTTGCTTGTGGTGCTGCCCTTTGCCATGATGGCGTATACCACGACGCAAATGGGCTGGACGGGGTTTTGGGAGACCATTACCCAGCCGCAGGTCACCGCCGCGATTAAGCTGAGTCTATGGATGTCGTTTTTGGCGATGCTGACCAATATGGTGTTCGGTACGCTGGTTGCGTGGGTATTGGTGCGCTATGAGTTTTGGGGCAAGTCGATTATCAATGCCTTGGTGGATTTGCCATTTGCGCTACCGACAGCGGTAACGGGCATTTCGCTTGCTACCCTATACGCGCCCAATGGTTTGATTGGTCAATGGTTTGAGCAGTTTGGTATTAAGGTTGCCTTTACGCCTTTGGGGATTTGGCTCGCGCTTGTGGTGGTGAGCTTCCCCTTTATCGTGCGTGCGGTGCAGCCAGTGCTTGCTGAGCTGTCGGTGGAGTTTGAAGAAGCGGCAGCGGTACTGGGCGCAAACCGCTTAACCACTTTTAATAAAGTGATTTTGCCTGAGCTGTTCCCAGCGCTATTGATGGGCGCAGGCATGATGTTCGCGCGCGCGACAGGCGAGTACGGCTCGGTTATTTTTATCGCGGGCAACATTCCGATGCAGTCGGAGATTTTACCACTCATCATTATCAGTAAGCTTGAGCAGTTTGATATTCAGGGCGCGTCTGCGGTGGCGCTGTTTATGTTGATGATTTCGTTTGTGATTTTGCTCAGCATCAATATCATGCAGTGGCGATTGTCACGCCGCGTAGGAGCACGCTAAGATGCAGATATCTAACAGTTATAACTATCAAAGCAATGCCGCGACCAAAGACCCCTCATGGGTGCGCGGGCTGTTTATTGGCATTGCCGTACTGTTCATGGTGGTCATGCTGGTTATCCCATTGCTTGCCGTGTTTTATGAAGCGTTTAAAAGTGGCTGGGAGCTGTATGTTGCCTCGCTCGTTGAGCCTGAAGCGCTACAAGCCATTAAGCTGACCTTGCTGACCGCAGCGATTGTATTGCCAATTAATATGATTATCGGTATTGCCATTGCATGGCTGGTGACGCGTTATAACTTTAAAGGCAAGCAGCTGGTCACTACCTTGCTGGATTTGCCGTTTTCGGTGTCGCCTGTGGTGGCAGGTCTGATGTTTGTGCTGCTCTTTGGTCTGAACTCCGCCATCGGTGGTTTTTTAGAAAACATGGGCATTCAGATTATCTTTGCCGTGCCAGGAATTGTGCTCGCCACCTTGTTTGTGACGTTCCCTTTTGTGGCGCGTGAGCTGATTCCTTTGATGCAGACCCAAGGCGACTCTGAGGAGCAGGCGGCATTGACCTTAGGCGCGAGCGGTTGGCAGACCTTTTGGCACGTGACCTTGCCCAACATCAAATGGGCGCTCTTGTACGGCTTGATTTTGACCAATGCGCGGGCGATGGGCGAGTTTGGTGCGGTCAGCGTGGTGTCAGGGCACATCCGCGGTGAGACCAACACCATGCCGCTACTGGTAGAGATTGCTTATAACGAGTACAACTTTACCGCCGCGTTTGCCTTGTCCAGTATCTTGGCGGCGCTTGCCTTGGTGACGCTACTGGTGCAGCAAATCATGACCAAACTGCAAACGCGCAAATTTGCCAAGTCTGAGCGTCTGGCAGCCGCGCCACTGCGTCTTGCCAGTAAAGACACCGCTGCCGAAGCAGGGGCGGTGCAAGCTGCCGACAACGCCCGTTCATCGTCTTAATTGACCAAACTATAAAGAGCCATTTTTATGAGTATTGAGATTCGCAATGTAAATAAGCAGTTTGGTGACTTTACGGCGCTTGATGATGTGAGCGTCAGTGTACCGACGGGCAAGCTGACCACGCTGCTTGGACCATCAGGCTGTGGCAAGACCACCTTGCTGCGTATTATCGCAGGGCTTGAGTACGCCGACTCTGGACACATCTTATTCGATGACATTGATGTCACGCACGTGCCCGTACAAAAACGCCATATCGGCTTTATGTTTCAGCACTATGCCTTGTTCCGTCATAAAAACATCGCCGACAACGTCGCCTTTGGTCTTAATTTGTTGCCCAAAGACAAGCGCCCAAGCAAGGCGGAGATTCAAAAGCGCGTCAGCGAGCTGTTAGAGCTGGTACAGCTGCCGCAAGTCGCCAATGCCTATCCGCATCAGCTCTCAGGCGGTCAGCGTCAGCGTATCGCGCTGGCACGTGCGCTCGCGGTCAAGCCAAAGCTATTGCTACTGGATGAGCCCTTCGGCGCGCTCGATGCCAAAGTGCGTAAAGAGCTGCGCACATGGCTAAAAAATATCCACCACGAGCTGGGCATTACTAGCATCATGGTGACGCATGACCAAGAAGAAGCGCACGCGGTGTCTGATGAGATTGTGATTATGAATCACGGTATCGTCGAGCAAGTGGGCACGTCTGAGGAGCTGCTGACCAATCCTGCCAGCCCCTTTGTCAGCGAATTTTTGGACGTATAAGCAGCAAAATAACGCAAATGCGGTTATTAAACCCACCAGACGGTGGGTTTTTTTATGCTAAAGATAGCTAAAAAAAGGAGGCGGGTAAGACGCGCTATGCCTTGATATTCGGGCGCATAAGTGGCAAAAAAGCAGGGCAGGCGCGCCGATAATATACGTAAGTGACGGATAACTATGTAAAAGTTATTGTAAATAGTAATAATTATCGTTATTATAGCAACCATTGATGTCGTCGTTAGCCAAATAGCAGGAGCCATCCATGTACGTATGTATCTGCAACAGTGTGAAAGAAAAGCAAATCCAAGCCGCGATTGCCTCAGGGGTCGATACCTTGGACGCACTCAAGGACACTTTGGATGTGGCGACATGCTGCGGCTGCTGTGAGCCAATGGTTAATGATTATCTCGAAGAGCATCACGCCAAGCTCGACGAGCTGGCTTACGCGGTGTAATACCAGCGCCCGCTATCCATATCAGCACAGAGTATAGCGTCTACAAGATGACACTTGCCATGACGCTATAAGTATTATATAACTGTCCTCTATAGTATTTTGCCTTCTCTAGGTAACCTGTCGATAAAGGCATCAGCTTTTTTAGACAGCCTTCTTCTTTATTGCCCTCTTTTTTGCCTACCTATCTTGCAGCGAGCTAATTATAGTTCTCAAGTTGCATTTCATTCTTAGTTCATAATATTACATGACGTTTTTTTGTCGTGTGCTATCCTATGCGGTATACAAAATTCTTATATTGTAGACAGCTGTGACCGTATGCCGCCGTGCATACGCAGCGTCTTTTAAGTGATTTATCACCATACAGGAGCGCAGACGATGAAAGGCAATCAAAAAGTTATCGAATATTTAAACTTCCTATTGGGCGGCGAGCTTGCTGCCCGCGATCAGTATTTTATCCATTCTGAGATGTATGCCGAGTGGCACTATGGCAAGCTTTACGATCGCATCCATCACGAGATGGATGACGAGACCATGCACGCGCAAGCCATCATCCGCCGTATCCTCATGCTGGGCGGTACGCCAAAAATGACTGTGGACGAGATTCATGTCGGCAGCAGCGTACCTGAAATGCTACAGCTGGACTTGGACTTAGAATACGCGGTACAAGCGCACCTAAAAGAAGGCATCGCCATCTGTGAAGAAGTGCGTGACTATGTGACGCGTGACATGCTGGTCGAGCAGCTCAAAGACACCGAAGAAGACCACGCGCATTGGCTAGAGCAGCAGCTGCGTCTGATTGACATGGTCGGCTTGCCGAACTATCTGCAAAGCCAAATCGCCGAAGTGTCGCCTGATTTGGTTTAATGGCAAACGCTGTTGCTTATCACCCATATTGCGTGCCGCTGATGATATATTTTCAGGCACGTACTCATTATAAAAAAAAGGAAATCGACTATGAAAGGGGATAAAGAGGTCATTCGCGCCCTAAACAAGGTCTTGGGTCAGTCATTAATTGCCATTAACCAATACTTTTTGCATGCCCGCGTTGCCCGTCATTGGGGACTTGAAGCCTTAAATGATGGCTTTTACAAGCAGTCTATCTATGAGATGAAATGGTCTGATGATTTGATTGCGCGTATTTTGTTGCTCGGCGGTCTGCCGAACCTGCAAGAGCTGGGCAAGCTGTACATCGGGGAAGATGTGCCTGAAATCATTGATTGTAACTTGCGCTTAGAGAAGCAAAAGTACGACATCATCAGCGATGCCATCGCTTTATGTGAAGAAAAGCGCGACTACGTGTCACGTGAGCTGCTCACTAAGCTGAAAGACGGTAACGAAGAGTATGACGACTGGTTAGAGACGCAGCACGACCTAATCCGTGATGTCGGCGTACAGAACTACATCCAATCGCAAATGGATGACCACGACTAAGTATCAAGCAAGCCTATATAAAAAGCCCAGCGCACATGATTACGCTGGGCTTTTTTTATGTCACTATTCATTATTGTTTATAGATGCCTTAATACAAGCCTTCACCATCATCAGGTTTTAAGCGTAAAAAGCCCAATCCTGCAACAATCGTCCATACACCAAGCAGCCAGTAGGTCATCTGAAACGCGTGCTGCGTGTCCACATCAAAGCGCTCGCGCAAAACGTTCAATACCGCTGCGCCAAGCGCAATGCCCAAGCCTACCGCCATTTGCTGATTGACCGCCATCAAGCTGTTGCCACTGCTGGTCTGTGGACCTTCTAAATCACCAATGGTTAAGGTGTTCATCGCGCTAAACTGAATAGAGTTACACAGACCAATCACCACCAATAACGGCATCATCGCCAAAATATTCATATTGGCGGCGAATTGTCCCAGACAAATAATGGAAAACCCCAATAGTGACGTGTTCCAAACCAGCACTTTGCGGTAACTAAAGCGTTGAATGATGCGGCTGACGAATGGCTTTACCCCAAACGCGCCTGCCGCAATCGGTACGAGCATCCATCCTGCCTCTGAGGGTGAGTACTCAAACACCACCTGCAATAACAGCGGCAGCAAAAAGGGCACGGCGCTGATGCCGATACGCGTCGAGAGGTTACCGACAATGCCAATGCGAAAGGTCGGTACATCAAAGAGCTGTAAGGGAAATAGGGGAGCGTCGCGGTGTTTGGCGTGCCACACATAGCCTGCCAGCGACACCACAGCCAACATCGCCAAAACCACAGCGCTGCTACCGTGACCTGATTTGGAGGCAAACTCTACTGCCAAGGTTAAAATACTCGCACCTGCGGCAAACAAGAAAAACCCCGACCAGTCAAAACGCTGACCGACATCGAACAAATCAGGAATCAAGGACTTGCCAATCACAAAGCCCAAAATCCCCATCGGAATATTGATTAAAAATATCCAGTGCCAACTGGCATACTCCACCAGATAACCGCCCAGTAAGGGACCGACCAAAGGCGCGACGAGGGCTGGCACGACCGCAAAGTTCATCACCGTCAATAGCTGATTGCGCGGATAGGACTTCACAAGAATTAAACGCCCGACAGGGGTCAGCATCGCCCCGCCAATCCCTTGTACCACGCGTGAGCCGATTAAAAAGGACAGACTGCTGGCCGCCGCGCACAACAGCGAGCCGATACAAAAGATGATGATGGCGGTCAAAAACACGCGCCGCGTCCCGTACTTGTCCGCCAAAAAGCCGCTGATCGGAATAAATATCGCCAAAGTCAGCGCATAGCTGATAATCGTCCACTGCATCTTTAACGGTGATTCATCAAGCGCGATTGCCATTTGCGGCAGTGCCGTGTTTAAAATCGTAGCATCTAGAATTTGCATAAACAGCGCAACTGCCAACACATAGGGCAAATATTTTTTTTGCGCTTTACTTAAGCTGACCATTTTGGTATCCAAATCAAATTTGCATCGCTCATCATAGGGCGTTTGTACATAAAAGAACAACCGATTACACGAGAACGCTGTATTTTCTATACGCGCCGATATAGTAATTGGACAAATAATGTCCTCTAATAGCGGTACACGACCGTTTATACACTTAAATAAATTTATATACTTAAATAATAAGGAACACTCATGTCTCAAGACGACAATTACACTCCGCCCAAAATATGGACAGCAGATAAGGAAAACGGCGGTAAATTTGCCAGCACCAATGCGCCAACCGCAGGCGCGCGCCATGAGCAAACACTGCCCAAAGGCGATGCGCCGCTACAGCTGTACTCGCTAAATACCCCAAACGGTGTCAAGGTCAATATCTTGCTCGAAGAGCTTGCTGAGTGCGGCGTGACCGATGCCGCATATGATGCTTATAAAATTGACATCACTGAGGGCGACCAGTTTGGCTCGGACTTTGTCGATATCAACCCAAACTCTAAAATCCCAGCTTTGGTCGATTACTCTACAGATGAGCCTGTGACCTTGTTTGAGTCAGGTGCGATTTTGCTGTATTTGGCAGAAAAGTACGGCAAGTTCGTGCCTACAGGGCAAGGGCAGGCGCGTGCTGATTGTCTGTCATGGGTCATGTGGCAAATGGGCGCAGCGCCGTATTTGGGCGGTGGTTTTGGGCATTTTTACGCCTACGCTCCCGAGCCAATGGAGTACCCCATCAATCGCTATACCATGGAAACCAAACGCCAACTGGATGTGCTGGACAAGCATTTAGCAAATAATGAGTATATGTGCGGCAATGGCGAGGACAGTTACAACATTGCGGATATGATTATCTGGTCATGGTATGGTCAGCTGGTACTTGGTAAGCTCTATGACGATGCGGCGACCTTTTTGCAGGCAGACAGCTACACCCACGTGCAGCGCTGGGCAAAAGCCATTGCTAAGCGTCCTGCCGTGCAACGCGCCGTTGATTTGTCATTAACAGCCATTAAATAAGCGCTTATCTAACCTTCCTTTTACTGCCCGCCTATTTGAGCATAAAAGCTGATAAAAGTCAGCTTTTATGCTACCTTATCCTATAGTAAGCTCAATCACACAGTTGATACCTATACAATTAGAAAGCCACAAGTTTATTTTACATAATGATACATTTACATAATAAAAAGAAACATAGATAGGCTATGATAGGCTTAGACCGTTTGGTGTCAATGATTGCCATTAAGGATAAGTATGTCATTACGTCGTTTACTAAAAGCCGCTACTACAGATTGCAAGCCTGCACAGACCAAGACACGCGCTGCACGCTGGCTACCTATTGGCGTGCTTGGCGCGCTGGCATGGCTGCCGATGACCAGCCAAGCAGGCACATCATTTTCATATCAAGACTGGCAAGTGGCATGCGACAATACATTAACCTGCCGTATCGCTGGCTATCAAAGCGAGAAAAACAGCGACATGCCCGTATCGGTACTGCTGACGCGGCGGGCGGGTAAGGGCGCACTAACCACAGGTAAGCTCAAACTGGGCGGCACCAAAGACAGCTCCGCCAAAGCCCTAATGAAGCTTGGCAACCGTCACCGCATCACCATGCGCATCAATGGCAAGGACTTGGGGGAGACGCGCCCTGTGTCTAATGAGTCAGGAGACTCGGAGCTGACCCGCGCGCAAGTGGATGCGCTGGTAGAGGCGCTCGGCACATCGAGCACCATTGAATTCGTCTTTCGTAACTCGCGCTGGCAGCTGTCGGATAAAGGCGCAACCGCAGTGATGCTAAAGGCGGACGACGTTCAAGGTCGCGTTGGTACCAGTGGCGCATTGGTCAATCCCAATGCGGCGGCGGGCAATCAAGGCGTCTTAGACCCACGTGCTGCACCGATTCTTAATAAAGTACTGCCCAATGAAAAAAACGATGCGCGCAAGTTTCGTATCAGAGCCTCTCAGCTGGCGAGTATCGTAAAGGGCGCGACCAAAAACGCGGCGGATACTTGTCCTTCCTTAAATGACGACAGCGCGTGGCGCATCAGTCGTCTCAATGACTCACAGCTGCTCGTACAGCACAGCTGCTGGCTTGCCGCTTACAATGCAGGTACGGGCATGTGGGTTATGAATGACAGCAAACCTTACAAACCCACCTTGGTCACCACAGACGCCACCGACTATCATGCAGGTGTCATCCGCGCAGAACAAAAAGGACGCGGCATTGGCGATTGCTATTCTATTGACGAATGGGTATGGACGGGCGCGCGTTTTGAGAAGAGTCGTGAGGCGACCACAGGCATGTGCCGCTTGATAGAAGCGGGCGGTGCATGGCAAATGCCGACCTTTGTGACTGATATTAAAGGCTAATACACGGTATATACAGCGCTACTTGTCAATAATAAGAAAAACTTGTACAAAATACATGCCTATCTTAGATAGGCTGTGTTATACTCCCTCGCCATGCTCAAGGGGATACGTATAAATACCCCCTTTGACAGGAATTATGAGATTGATAACATCGCCTGCGATTTTGGGTCTAGGATGACCGTGAGTAATTGTTGCCGATGATTTTGTGTTCTTAAATAATTCTATTATTTTTGACTCATATCTTATCTAGCATATGCATGATTGACTGCATTGGCGTAAGCCACTGCCTAAGATAAGACACTCGGCACTACCACCAAAATACGTGATGACACACCAACTTACGCGCAAGCATGATGCAGATAGCGTAGTGTTGGTGTCATGCGGTTATCAGTGGTAGGCACTCGGCTATTGAATGTTCAATAGTCCATACTACCCAAGGATACTCATGACAGATATTTTATCGACCATCGCAGCACAAAACGGCATCCACACTGACGCCAATACTTCTACGCAAGACAACGCCCCTGTACAAAATCAAGATACCCAAGCCGACGAAAACGGCATCACCTTTACCGACCTAAACCTTGCCAAGCCAATTCTTGCCGCGCTAGCACGCAGTGGCTACGAGCGTCCGACGCCTATTCAAGCCCAAGCCATTCCTTTTGCATTGGCAGGTCGTGACCTATTGCTATCGGCTCAGACGGGCAGTGGTAAAACCGCATCATTCGTCTTGCCACTACTGGACAAGCTTAGCCGCTCAACCACGTTTGATAAGCACATCAAAGCCCTTATCCTAGCGCCAACGCGTGAGCTGGCTCAGCAAGTACATGACAACGTACGCAACTACTCAAAAGAGATGCGCGGTTTGTTCGCAGTACCTTTGGTTGGCGGCGCGCCATACAATGGTCAGATCAATGCCCTACGTAAAGGCGTACAGGTTGTGGTTGCGACCCCTGGTCGTTTGCTTGACCACATCAATGCAGGTCGCGTTGATTTGTCTCACCTTGAGATTTTGGTGCTTGACGAAGCCGACCGCATGCTGGACATGGGCTTTGCCGATGACATCAACGACATCCTAAAAGCAGCACCTGCTGAGCGTCAGACCATCATGTGTTCTGCGACGTGGGACGGTCCTGTTGGCAACATCGCTGCCAGCTTTACCAAAAACCCTGAGCGTGTGTCTATCAAAGTAGAATCAGCGCACATCGATGAAACCGCGTACTACTGTGATGATTTTGACCACAAAAACAAAATCTTGGACAAAGTAATTTGCCAACCAGACGTAGACCAAGTCATCATCTTTGCTGCCACCAAGCGCAGCACTGAAAAACTGGCCAACGCTTTGGCAGATGATGGTCATAAAGCCAGCTTCTTGCACGGCGATTTGCCACAAGGCAAGCGTAACCGTATCTTGCAAGACGTGCGTAAAGGCAAATGCAAAATCCTAGTAGCGACAGACGTTGCTGCCCGTGGTCTAGACGTGCCAGCTTTGTCACACGTGATTAACTATGACTTGCCACGTCAAACCGAAGATTACGTTCACCGTATCGGTCGTTGTGGTCGCGCAGGTCGTAGCGGCGTTGCCGTCAACCTATGCAGTATGGATGACCGTCCACAGTTGGCGGCCATCAACCGCTACCTAAAGCGCCATATGCCTATCGCTGAAATCGAAGGTCTAGAGCCAACCAAAACCTATACGCCAAAAGAAAATAAAGGGCGTGGTCGTGGACGTGGTCGCTCAAACGCGGGCGGCGCAGGTCGTGGTCGCAGTGCAGGCTACCGCGGCGAAGGTCGTCAAGACGCGGGTCGCAGCAGCGAAAGCAAGCCGTTTGAAAACAAACGCGCAGGCAAAACCTTTGGCGAAGACAAGCCACGTTCAGGCAAACCTGCGGGCAAGCCATACAAAGGTAAGTCAAGCCGTCCAAGTCGTGATGACGCGCGTCCATCGTCTTCACGTCCAAGCAATCGCTTTGGCGGCAATAAAGCAGGCGCAGGTCGTGGTCGCGGCGGTAACGCTGGCGGTCGTGGCAAAGGCGGCGCACAGTAAGCCATTGCTTATGGCTACCCATAACAGGTAGTCGTCCGTAACGTGCCTGCTTACCGATGAGGTGGCAGGTACCGAACACACGGACCGCTAAATAAGTATAAGAAAAAAGCCAAACGCACTGCGGTTTGGCTTTTTTTATGAGTATGATTTTATCGCGGTGAATCAAGGAGTGCGTATGAGCGTGACCGCATGGGCAGCCAAGGGGGCTATCGAGAGCGTGCCCTTAGCCTTTGGCATCATTATGGGCATTATTGGCTTGGTGTTTTATACCCAAAGTTTGCCACACCGATTTTGGCGGCGCTTTTATACGCTGCTGCCTGGTATTGTCTTGTGCTGCTTTATCCCTGCATTTTTAAACAGTATAGGACTGTTTGCGGATGGTATTGGCGCGCAGATTTATGCCTTTAGCGCGGGGTATTTACTGCCAGCCAGTTTGCTGCTGATGACCTTATCGATGGATGTACCCAAGCTTTTGGGACTTGGCTGGCGGGCGCTGGCGATGTTCTTTGCGGCGAGTCTTGCCATTATTGTCAGTGGTCCGATCAGTCTGTATTTGTCCAAACAAGTTGCGCCTGAGATGTTCGCTGATGACACGCTGTGGCGCGGGTTTTCTGCGGTGGCGGGCAGCTGGATTGGCGGGGCGGCGAACCAAGCGGCGATGAAAGAGCTGTTCGGCGTCAGTGATGACTTGTTTGGCGTGATGATTTTGGTGGATGCCACCAATGCATCCTTATGGTTGTTTGTGATTTTGCTGCTTGCCAAGCACGCCCGTAAAATTGATAAGTGGCTCAAAGCCGATACCAGCAGTATTGATAAGCTGATTGTGACGGCACAAAACTATGAGCAGGCGCACGAGCGACCCGCCAAGCTGAACGACTTGATGGTGATGTTCGGGCTGTGCTTTTTTGTGGTGGGTGTCGCGCACTGGCTCGGCGATGCGATTGCCGCGCAGTTTGCGCCTTATGCGTGGGCGGTACAATACAGCCTTGCCAGCGCGTTTTTTTGGATGGTGGTCATCATTACGTTGATTGGCGTGCTGTTTTCATTCACACGCGTGCGCCGCCTGAATCATGTGGGCGCATCCAAAATGGGCACGGTGTT
The DNA here is from genome assembly GCF_904846035.1 of Psychrobacter aestuarii. Taxonomy (GTDB): domain Bacteria; phylum Pseudomonadota; class Gammaproteobacteria; order Pseudomonadales; family Moraxellaceae; genus Psychrobacter; species Psychrobacter aestuarii. The sequence goes on along the minus strand of NZ_CAJGYT010000001.1, from coordinate 231,337 downwards.
TATCTTTGTCTTGATTGCGGCGATTGGTATGCAGATTAATTTGGCGGGCGTGATGTCGCAGTGGCGTTTGCTGCTCGTGGGGCTGTTGTGGATGAGTCTGCATGTGGTAATTATTTTTATCGTGGCCAAGCTGATTCGTGCGCCGTTTTTCTTTTTGTGTGTCGGCTCAAACGCCAATACGGGCGGGGCATCGTCAGCACCCATCGTCGCCACCGCCTTTCACCCTGCGCTTGCCCCTGTCGGGGTGTTTTTGGGCATTTTGGGCTATGCGGTCGGCACGATTGGTGGCTATGTCAGCACCCAGCTGATGCGCTTGGTGGTGGGGTAGCATCTGCCTTATGTTAATAAAAAGCGGTCATTAATAGTGACCGCTTTTTTTTGGGCATTATTCATCATACCACTCATTGTTGGCTTTAAACGTCGTCAGGTTTTGAGTTTCTAATAAATGAAAAGATTTATCATAGGCATCGACACTATTTTCACGTATGTTGATGGCATAGAATCTATCGTTGGGATAATTATAATTGCTGAATATCTTATCGTACTTCATCTCCAATACTAACTTACCTGCTGGATCTAGCACGCCAAAGTGCATGGAGTCCGTCGCACTGTCATTTTCATCGTCGACGTTGTCTTTACTCACAATGAGGGCGGCTGGGTAAGGAAGAGAAGATATGTGCGTGTATTCTATAGGTACGATGCGCTTACCACTTCCATCAAAAATACCATACTTACCATCTGTTTCTACAATATAGCGTGCTTGCTCCGTGGTATCACCAGACCATAAATCAGTGTAGTTATCATAAAGCTCTAATAGGTCTAAGGCATCATAAATGGGGTTAATGACGATCTTACCAGTATAGTCAATCAGTCCGTATTTATCATCTTTCGTGACCACTGCTATTTTGTCACTGTCATCTGAGCGATAAGTGTAGGCATATTGGGATAAGTTTTTAATCAACAGCTTGCCTGAGGTATCAATTAATACGGTTTTCCCCGCTAACTGCGCTAAGATGGTGTCGTTGTATACCTGTCCAGACATATCCTCGTAGATAGGCGGGACGGTAACTTTTTTGTCTTTATAGCTGAACAGCCCATACTTACCTTCTTTTTCGATGACAGTCATATCCTTTAGACTATTAAGTTTGTCGCTGACAAATCGGTAGTCAGAAAATTCAGTGATGGGATGCGCAAATTGATCGACCAGTTGTTGCTGATCACCTTTGGTAAAGACCATGCCAAAACTGTCACCATATGCGTCATCGAGCGATATGATATCGTCATATATAGGCGGTTTTACTATGTCATTTTTGTCAGTAATTAAGCCATATTTTTGGTCTTTTTTTACTCTAATAAAATGGTCAAACTTAACAAGTTCGTCATAAATAAATGGCACCAACACGTCATGGTTGCTATCGACCATACCTACTTTACGATTGCGCTGCGCAATATAGCGCTGTACCTCTGGATCATAGTGGATTGCCTCAGTAGTATCGTCTGTCTCTTCAGTAGCGTCTGCGACTTCCTCATAGTCGGCACTGTCATAATCGTGCGCTTCCTCCGCTACCGCTTGGTTTTCTATCTCGCTTAACGTGTATGTACTGCCATAGTAAGGCTCAAGGTGGTCATAAAAAGCGTCTACGTTGAGGCTGCCATCCTTATGTTTGGTTAACACTCCTGTTTTTTGGTTTTGCATCACTACAATAGGTTCGTTATAGCCATTAGATATGGCGTCAAAGTTCGCGGGCAACACAGCGTCGCCCTTATCATTGATGATGCCGTATTTGCCTGCTTTCTCATACTGATACAAATTACCTTCTAAAGGAATAATTCGACTCTCAGACGCAATTACAAAAACACCTTTGCCAGTCACCAGCTTCTCAGAGATCAGACCTTCATTGTTATAATCATTATCATCGGGTTTATTCTTATAAGTCATCACGCTGAAGATTTGCTTGTCTTCATTGAAATTTTCGATAACTGTGTTTTTGGCAAAGGGAACGACGACTTTTTGATACTGGTCTATCAAGCCTGTTTTGTCGCCCATGACGGCTTTCATAAACAAGCGCTCATTTGGGCAGGTGTCTAATAAGCTTAGCTCATCATAGATAGGCGCAATCATCGTTTGCGCCTTGTTGGTCATCAGACCATGCTTGTCATTTTTGGTGATGCTAAAGTAGGTAATCTGATTAAGCGTATCTGTATAAAGATAGTCCGCTTGGGTGTTTTTATCAAAACGCTGGCTGGCAGGATACAGCCACTTGCCAGCGTCAGTGGCAATCGCGGTGGCGACTTTGCTGCCAAAATTTTTGCTTAATTGATAAAAGCCTTTATCCAACGCCTTAATGCCATCGTATTTAAAATCCAGCACCACAGCGCCATCAGCATTAATCGCCCCAAAAAAACCATTGCGCTTGGCGATGATACGACCATCTTCATAAGCATGGATGTCATAAAGCTTGTCTTGAATCACAACACCTTTGTCATTGACCAGTTGATAATAGGCGTCATTGGCTTTGAGCGTCAATTGCTGCGGATGGCTGTCATTGAGTGTGTCAATATCAATCGTATACAGCGCGTCTGAATGACAGCTGCATCCTTCTGCATGCGCGCTTTGGCTGGTGCTGACTGAGGCGATAAACAAAGTACTCAGCGCGATAGAGACCGACAAGCTCAATGTGCTTAACTTATTAGTAAAAGACTTTTGTTGTTTAGATTCTGACGCGGTGCGGCTGGTTTTAAACAAGACCATGGGTATATTAACCAAATTTAGTTGACTTTAGGCGATAGAATTTACCCTATAAATGATTGGTTAGCAATAGCGCTGAGGCATTTATATTGATGTTTAATGACGTTATTTTTTGTCTATCTATGCTATGGATACGTAAGCCTTGCCAAGCCCTGACATCAGTACGTGTTAGCATTTGCACCCATTATAAAAATAACCGAAAATTCGTTAGGAATAGTAGCGTCATGGTCAACTCAAACACATCACAAGAAACCCCAAATCAGACAGACACGGCGACACAGGATCATCCTTATTGTGACCGAGACCATATCCAAGTCAGAGGCGCACGCGTTCATAATCTAAAGAATGTCGATGTTGACTTACCCCGTGATGCACTGGTGGTATTTACGGGTATATCAGGATCAGGAAAATCCTCACTGGCATTTGGAACCTTGTTTGCTGAGTCACAGCGGCGCTATCTTGACTCAGTCTCACCTTATGCCAGACGACTGATTGATCAGGTTGATGAGCCCGATGTCGATGCCATCGAAGGGCTGCCACCAGCCGTGGCATTGCAGCAGCAGAGAGGTACGCCATCGGTGCGCTCGTCCGTGGGTAGTGTGACGACCATTTCCAATGGTCTGCGTATGCTGTACTCACGAGCAGGCGTCTATCCTGCCGACCAAAAAATGCTGTATGCCGATGCGTTTTCTCCCAATACGCCAGATGGTGCGTGCCCAAGATGTTCGGGGATCGGTCGTGTGTTTGAGGTCACCGAAGCGTCGCTGGTTCCAGACAATACCAAGAGCATTCGCGAGCGCGCCATTGCCGCTTGGCCACCAGCGTGGCAAGGTCAAAACCTGAGCCGTATATTGACCACGCTTGGCTATGATATCGATAAACCTTGGCACACTCTACCAAAGAAGACCCGCGATTGGATTTTGTTTACCGATGAGACGCCAACGGTGCCTGTTTACCCTGAGTACGATATAGAACAAACACGCGAGGCGATTGAAAAAGGGGAGAGGCCAAATTATATGGGCACGTTTGTTAGTGCCAAAAACTTTGTTTTGCATGCTTTTGCTACCACCCAAAGCCCGCGCACCAAAAAACGCGTCTCTCAGTTTATGCAAATCTCTGAATGTCCAGAATGTCACGGCAAAAAACTCAAGAAAGCATCGCTATCGGTCAAGTTTGCAGGACTCGATATCGGTGAGCTGTCACAGCTTACATTAACGGATATGGCACAAAAACTTGAAAAAACAGCGCGTACCAAGATAGCTGATGACACACCAAACCGCGAAAAAGCCATGGTTGCTCAGCGTATTGCCAGTGATATTCTTTCGCGTATCGAAGCATTGACAAGGCTTGGGCTCGGTTATCTGTCACTTGAGCGTACCACGCCAACGTTATCGCCTGGTGAGCTGCAACGATTACGATTAGCGACCCAAATTCGCTCGCAGCTGTTTGGTGTGGTCTATGTCCTTGATGAGCCCTCCGCAGGTCTACACCCTGCTGACACGCAAGCGCTGCTTGGTGCGCTAGATGAGCTGATTGCGTCTGGCAATTCTGTGTTTGTCGTTGAGCATGATGTGAGCGTCATTAAGCATGCCGATTGGGTGGTCGATGTTGGACCACAGGCTGGCACGCATGGTGGTGAGATCGTCTATAGTGGTCCTATAGCGGGATTACGTGACGTTAAATGGTCACATACGGGTCGATATCTCTTTGCCAACGATACGGCGAATCATCAGTCAGAATCTAACACAAGGCAGCCGACAGCATGGCTTAAGCTTGCCAACATTGTACGCAACAATATCACAGGCTTGGATGTTACTTTTCCACTTGGGGTCATGACCAGTGTCACGGGTGTATCGGGGTCAGGCAAATCAAGCCTTGTCAGCCAAGCATTGGTTGAGCTGGTCAATACAGCACTGGGACAAAAAACGGCTACTGAAGCGCCTGTAGGTGAGGCTGATTTGCTTGAGCAAGAGCTTGAAACGGTCACAGACGGGGAGATTGTTGCTGGCATGGCGCACATACGTCGTCTGATTAATATCAATCAAAAGGCGATTGGACGGACGCCGCGCTCCAATCTCGCGACTTATACAGGATTGTTCGATGATGTGCGTAAGCTATTTGCGGCAACCAAGCAAGCAAAAGCGTGCGGTTATGACGCTGGACGTTTCTCATTTAACACCAAAAAAGGTCGCTGTCCAAATTGCGAAGGTTTGGGATTTGTCAGTGTGGAGTTGCTGTTTTTGCCCAGTGTCTATGCGCCGTGTCAGGTCTGTCATGGCGATCGCTATGATGAGGAGACGCTTGCCATCACGTATCGAGACAAAAACATTGCTGAGGTGCTGAACTTGACGGTTGAGGCGGCTCATGAGTTTTTTGTAGATGAAACACCTATTTTGCGTGCCTTAGAGGCGTTGCTACAGGTTGGGCTTGGCTATCTGCGTTTGGGTCAGCCCGCCACTGAGCTGTCAGGCGGCGAGGCGCAGCGCATCAAGCTGGCAACTGAGCTACAGCGCACGCAGCGAGGCGATACTTTGTACATACTAGATGAGCCCACCACAGGGCTACATCCTGCTGATGTGTCCCTGTTAATGGCTCAATTAAACGGTCTTGTCGATGCAGGCAATACGGTCATCATGGTTGAGCATGACATGCAGGTGGCGAGCTATAGTGACTGGATAATTGATATCGGTCCAGGTGCAGGTGATGAGGGCGGTTTGATTGTCGCTCAAGGCACGCCAAGTGAGGTTGCTCAATCCAAAGACAGCCGCACGGCGCCTTTTTTGCAGGTGTAAAAAGTTTTTTTTAAGGGTGAGACGGCTCAAACCTTACTTCCAATAATCCTTAGGACACTCAGGCAACTCAATCAGCGTGTTGCGTAGCGCGGCTGACCAGTGGCGGCTGATGGTCTTAAAATACTCATCGTCTTCTTCGATACGGCGACCTTTTGGTAAGGTGAGGCTGTCATTTTCATAAATCACAAAATCAATAGGCATGCCGACCGACAGGTTAGAGTGCAAGGTAGAGTCAAATGACAGCATTAAGGCTTGGGCAGCATGATCGATATTGGTGTCGTATTTGACCGAGCGATCGAGAATGGGTTTGCCGTATTTGCTTTCGCCGAGCTGAAAAAATGTCGTGTCTTGGGTCGCTCTAATACAGTTGCCTTCTGGGTAAATCATATACAGCTCAGGCGATTGACCTTTGATTTGTCCGCCCAATAAAAAAGAGCTGGTAAAGGTGCCACTGTTATTGTCATTAGCGACCCTTTGCGCGTTTGCCATGACATTGCGCATGCATTCGCCCACCATTTGCGCGGCATCAAACAAAGACGCCACTGTGTTTAGGCTATGCTCAGCGCGCAAATTGATGTCGCTTTGTAGCTTGTTAAACACCGCTTGCGAGGTCGCAAGGCTACCTGCCGTCTGCAAGACCATAAAACGCTCGCCCTCAACGCCGTATTGATACAGCTTTCTAAAGGTTGAGATATGATCCACGCCTGCATTGGTGCGGGTGTCACTGGCAAAAATCATCCCTTCTTTGAGGCGAATGGCAGCACAATAAGTCATCGACAATCCTTAACGCTCGTTAGTTAAAAACAGCTTATGATAGTCTGGAAACCAGCACTTGACTGTAAAGATTTTCGTAGCCACCGCCCATACGCACGCCGCGCACAGGGGCGGCATCCAGATAGTCGCGACCAATCGCCACATACACATGCGAGCTGGGTTGAAACAGCTGGTTTGAGATGTCAAAGGTGTACCAGTAGCCATCCAGCCACGCTTCTGCCCACGCATGGCTGGACATGTGGTTGGCGCTGTCGTCATACAGGTAGCCTGAGACGTAGCGCGCGGGAATGTGCTGATCGCGCAGGCAGCCCAAAAACACATGCGTATGGTCTTGGCACACGCCAGCGCCAATATCAAAAGCTTCGGCAGCGGTGGTTCCGACATGCGTTGCGTTGGGGGTGTACGGCATCTTGGTGAGTAGGGCTGACGCCATGGCTTTTAGCTGCTCATGGCTTGGGTTTTTAAGATACGGCGCGGCAAAATCGCGCATACCCTCAGAGCACTCGGTCAACGGCGTTTGTACCGTGAACAGCAAGTAGGGCACATGGGGCATGTCTTCAAGGCGCTCGGTGTCGGTATTGATTTCGACGATGCCTGAGGCTTGCATTTGTAGGTTATTGTGCGCCTCTTTACGACTTAGCGTCAGCCAGTCATTGCCAAACCCATCCTTTTGACTCAAGGCGACTTTGGGCAGCATCACATTCCACTGATGGATAATCTGATGCGGCAGCTGCATGGGCGTCATGCGGATATATTGCACACTGCGGTGTGCCATCTCATCATAGTAATAGTTCGTTTGGTGACTGATTTGAAGTTTCATAGTCTGTCCTGTGATTTTATTGTTATTGTGTTATGGGGGCTGCGCGCAGCATGGTTATACCCCTTGCTGTAATATCATATTGCACTCTTTGCTTAACAGCTGAAAATCACTGAGCTGCTGAGACTTAATCATCTGGTTGGTAAGGCGAATCAGCTCACGCCAGCGGGTGTTTTCTGGCAACTGATTGACCCAGTGTTTGAATTCAAGGCTGATGGCGGCGGAGTCTTCTTTTAAAAACACCGTGCGCTCTAGTTGCTCAAAATGGCGTCCTAGCTGCCAAAAGCTGGTCACCGCGGGATGCTCTTGCGCCATGGCAGCATTACACGCGTGTAGCTGCAAGGTGGCAGCACGATAAGTGCCTGCGCTAGAGAGGCGTTTGATAAGGTTGTACAGCTCAGAGGTGTCTTTACCAATGACGCCTTTGGCCTCTTGTACATTGGTTTCAATGTAGTGCACCACGTTGGGTATCTTGTCTTGTTCTAGGTCGCTCAGCAGGTTTGCTTTCATACAGGTGAACGACTGGTTAATGTCCACATTAAAGCCCAAATGGGTAATTAGGTGCTGTAGCTCGGATTTTTCAATATTGCCTTTGACCAACCGCTTGATAATGCTGTCGTAATAGTACAGCCGCTCACTGTAGCGACCGAGCCAGACCAAGTGATTGGCGGTAGACAGCAGCAAAATCATCGGCGCACCTTCAGGGCTCTCGTAACCCGCCTCAAGTGGCTGTATGGGGTCATGATAGTGGGCATGACTTGCGATGATGGCGTCATTCCCTTGTCTGTCGAGCTGGTATTCTGATGGCTGGCGCGTGCCGCTCATAGGCTCGGACAATGTGCTGTCGTCAATCACCCACGTGTCTTTGATACCGCCGCCTTGTGAGGAGTTGACCACCAGTGACCCTTCGACCATCGCCACACGCGTCAGCCCGCCTGGTACGATATCCACCGAGCCATCACCATGACTTAAAATAAAGGGGCGCAAATCAATATGGCGCGGGGCGATGCCATCGCTGACGGCAGTGGGGTTTGTGGATAATGAGATGGTTGGCTGAGCGATAAAGCCTGCTGGATTCTCAAGCAAGCGCGCACGGTAGGCTTCAATTTCTGCGGTGGTGGAGGTCGGTCCAATCAGCATGCCATAACCCCCTGAGCCTTGGGTTTCTTTGACCACCAGCTCGCCCAAATGATTGAGCACATAATCCAAGTCCTCAGGCTTGCGGCACTGATAGGTTTTGATGTTGGGCAAAATGGGTTTTTCGCCCAAATAAAACTCAATCATATCAGGTACAAAGGGGTATAAGCTTTTGTCATCGGCAACGCCTGTGCCTGGCGCGTTGACAATCACCACGTTGCCTGCACGGTACGCACTCATCAGACCCGATACGCCCAAAATAGAATCCGAGCGAAACGCTAAGGGGTCAATATACGGGTCATCAATACGGCGATAAATGATATCTACCTGCACCTTGCCACGCGTGCCTTGCATGTAGACCTTACTGTCCTCAACCACCAAATCATAACCGTGTACCAGCGGTACGTTCATCTCATGCGCCAAAAACGCATGCTCATAATAGGCGCTGTTAAAACGCCCTGGGGTTAAGATAACAATCTGCGGATCATACTTGCTCGTTGCGCTGGCAAGACAGGCTTGTAAGCGCTTGGGGTAATCACTGACGCCCAAAATAGGCGTTTGACTGAACACATCAGAGAGCAGCATCTCTGAGATATTGCGGCTCTCAAGCATATAGGAGACGCCAGAGGGCGTGCGCAAGTTGTCCTCGAGCACACAAAACTGACCAGACTCATCGCGGATCAAGTCAATACCGCTGATGTGCGAATAAATGGGTTTGTCTAGGCTAATGCCCATCATCCACGGCTCATAACAGCCGCTAGCATACACATACTCATCAGGCACAATGCCTGCTTTCATGATGGCTTGATCGTGATAAATGTCATGCAAAAAGGCATTGAGTGCGGTAATGCGCTGCTTGCAGCCCGCCTCAATCTGACGCCACTCGCTCGCGGCGATGATGCGCGGAATAATATCAAAAGGAATCATGCGCTCGATGTTTTTGGCGTCGCTATACACAGTAAAGGTGACGCCTTTACGATAAAAAATGTCTGCCGCTTGTTCGTTGAGGTGATTTAACGCATCAAAGTTGATGTCATCAAGCCATGCGCCCACAGCTTTTGCCACAGGGCGATAATGACCCTCACTATCTTGCAGCTCATCAAAGCTTGCCGCGTTACTTACTGTTTTTTTGGCGCTTCCTTTGGGATGGTTGTCTTGTTTTTTATTGACATCCGTAGGGCGTCCGCTTGGGGATTGAGACGGTTTTTGTTCCATAAATACCTCATATATCCTATAAAATCTAACAAATAATCCACCAGCTGGCAGGCGACAGCGGCCGCATAGCAAGCCTTAAAGCCATATTTATATGTTATAGACTATACAACGGATATCGAGCAACATACAACAAGAGTTAAATAATAGCGGTTTAAAACCCTTTGGTGTATTTCGAGCAGTTTTGTACACTATAGACAAACTATGGGGCAAGTGGCTGGCGCGCGGCAAAAAAACGGCGCATAAAGGGGTAAACATGAGACGAATACGAGCGAATTATCAAGCATCACTGGTCGGCATAGCAATGATGGCGGTGGTGACAGGCTGTAGCGATGCGCCGACATATACGCCCGTTGCCGCAGGCAGCACTGTGGTGGCGCTCGGCGATTCGCTCACATATGGCTATGGCGCAAGCTCTGAGACGGCGTATCCGGCGGTACTTGCCAGCCTAAGCGGTTGGACGGTGGTCAATGCGGGTGTCAATGGCGACACCTCCGCCGATGTGCTGGCGCGCCTTGATGCCATCATCGCGCAGCAGCCTGATTTGGTGCTGCTCGGCGTGGGCGGTAATGACGTGCTCCAGCGCATCAACCCTGAGACCACGCGCAGCAATCTTATCGCCATTATCCGCGCTTTAAAAGCGGCAGACAGTCAAGTGATACTCATCGCTGAGCCGCATTTTAGCGTCAGCGCGCTGTTTGGGCGGGTCAGTGACAATCCTGTTTATGAGGAAGTTGCTGAGAGTGAAGATGTGCTGCTTTATGAGCGCGGCTGGTCGGAGATACTGGCGGATGACAATTTAAAATCCGATAAAATCCACGCCAATGCCGCAGGCTACCGACAGTTCGCCGAAGGGCTTTATAACTATTTAAAAGACAAGCACATCGCGCGCTGATGGGCGATGTGCTTGTCGTTAGACTTTTAACTACTTTAACTACTAATTTTTAAGCAACCATTAAGCAGGCGTCGCCTTTGCCAATGCCTCAATCTGCTCGAGATAGTGCCGTCCCAGCTCAGGCTCTGCCGAGGTAATCCACGCAGCATACCCTGATAAGGTAGCCAGACTTTCACCCTCAGGCAGCGCTCGCCCTTGTTGCAAGTTATGAATCGCAGCGCGCAGCATGCGTTTAATGCGCCGAGGTACACGCGGCGCGCTCTCGCCATTGACAACCATCCCTGTGACGTTTTGCTGCTGTCCTGTGCGTACGATGCTGGTCTTGTCGGTATTTAAGACAAACCCTTCTTCTTTGACAATCTTATAGACCGAGCCGAGCAACAGCCCAATAAGGGCATTTTGCGCATCGCTGTTGGCAGCACTGCTACTTGGGATGCTAAAGGTCAAATCATCGGCATAGCGGCTGTAACGCAGACCATGCTTATCCGCAAGTCCCGTCAGGCGTCTGTCCATATTGACGCAGACGATGTTCGATAGCGCAGGGCTGGTCGGCGCGCCTTGCGGCAAGGCTCTGTCTGCCAGTGCCACATAATAGGTGACGCCGTTTTGTTGCACCATCTGCCGTGGCGATTCGCTGCATAATAATGCGAGCAATGTGGCGATAGATTCAGGGTAGCCCGCCTGCCGAAACACGCCTTTAGCACGCCGCCAATGAATGGTGGGAAAGAAGTTTTTCAAATCAAGCTTAATCAATACCGCGCTGTCACGATGCACCTCGGCATTGGTGACGATAGAGCGCCCACTGACAAAGCCATGCGCCGCGCCATGCGTTGGCAACTGATCTAAGATATGGTGCAGTATCCAGCGCTGCGCGGTCTTAAGCGTCGGGATGGGCGACCAAATCTCACGCGTCCCGCCACGGCGTTTTTGAATACTAAAATGGGTATAGGGCACGCAGGTCGCCACCTCACGCTGATAGCACAAGCCTTTAAGCTGCGCAATGCTCAGATTCAGCGCTGCTGCCAGCTCTTTTGGTTGGGTAAGGGTGGGCAGCTGATTGCTGACGCGGCGGCGCTCGCCATCGGTCACGTCCCATTTGTCCGCGCTGTGGTCATCCGACCAGTAGACATGGCGACCCAGATAGACCATGTGCTGTGACTTGTACGCTTGCCATGCGTCTTTTTTGAGATTTTTTTCTTCAGCCGCTTCTTTTTTAAGCATGGTTTTGTAGCGCTGGCGCTCCGCCTTGCTCATATTATCAATCGGGCGACGCTCAACCACAAAGCCCTGCGTCACCAGCTGCTGCTGCACGTACTGATAGCGCCCGCCTGCCTGCTCGATGTCTTGCCAAAGGGTTTGCCAATGTTCTCTTAGGTTTTGTGTGCTTGTGCTGCTCATCGGTTAGATTCCTTTGTCTTCAATATAGCCTTTGGCTTGTAAACGCTGGGCGTGCTGCATCATGGCATCCGTCGCTTGCTGCGCGGTGTTAAAGCAGATTTTCTGGCGGCGGGTATTGCCGTTTTGCTCGCGCTCAATGATTAAGGTGCGCTCATGTACCGACAGTTGGGTGCTGTGGGTTTGCGTATGATTATTTGCGTGAATAGGCATGCTGGGCGCGGTCAAATCCCAAATGTTGGCGCTGGTTGTATTTGCTACGATTTTTTTCGACGGCTGCGCTGGTTCATTATTCGGCACCGTTAAGCGCTTGTTGAAAATACGCGTGCGCGGGGCGCTGCCTGTGTGTGCGGTATGCTGATACAGGCGCAGGGCAATCAGATGCGCGCACGGTCCGTGGCTCAGGCGATGCTGTAAATATTGTGGGCAGCTGCATTCGGCTTTTTTGACCAAGCCATCGTGCCCAAGCGTCAGCTGGCTGTGGTAACTGCGTCTGTCAGCGGCGACCTCGATATCTGCGCTGATCATGACATCATCAGGTAGGACGCTTTTGACGCTGACATGATGGAACGATTTTGGATGGGCAAAAATGGCAAAAGCCTGCTTTTCGGCATCGTTATGATAAGCGAACTGCGCCATATCTAACGGAGTCTGCGTCAATGGGCGATAGTGGTAGCGCTGGCTGGGCATGTCATAGCGCACGAGTCCTTGCTGGGCGGCGCTGATTAATGCGGCATGGCATTCACTGGTACTGAGTGCGTTATCTTTGGCGGCGCACAAGTCTTCTAACGTCTTTGGCGCGTCTTGTAGCGCTTGGATGATATGGGCAATCGTATTTTGCTGGCTGCTCGTTTGCGCGCCGAGTGGTCGCTTGGGCAACAGCAAATCAAAATTCAGCGCTTGCGACCAGTTGTCTTTATTAAAGCCTGTCATGGCAAAGGTAAAGGCAAACCCGTCACCAGCAATCACCCAATAGCTGGGCATTCCTTGACCCAAGATATGTACCGTCACGTCCTTAGCATACGGCAATAGACGCTTTAATAAGCTCAAACGGCGACGACCCCACAGACGTATCATTTTTGCTTCGCTGCCGCTATAGGGTTTCGCCTGTCCGAGCTGGCAGTTGACACTGATGTTAAACGGCTCAAGCAGCATCATTGGCGGCTGGTTGGGTGTTAATTCAATGACCAGTCCGCGCCGCTTGCCTTTGATGTCCGCGTGCATCCGTAATTCAAACAGCACGTTATATAAGGCGATGGGGTCAAGGGCGATACTGTCCATTGGCAGATGGGCGGCGGCTTGGATTTGCAGCAGTCCGCGTATCCAGCGGCTTGGCACATGGATGCGTTTTTCGATGACGGTATCATCAGGTGAGTCTGCGCTTTGGGCTGCTGCTTCGGTATTGTCCGTTTTATTTTCTGATTGGTTTGGCGTGCATGAATGGCGGCTAAATTGCAACGCGTCTTTTCCAATGCTCAGCTTGGGCACTTGGCTGTCGTCAATACGGGCAATGGCGCTGGCTAAGGTATCGCTATAGTCAATGCTGGTTGTGCCGTAGGTGCTGGCGCTGTTGGTAGCAAAAAGACCGTGCGCTAAGGTTAATTGCGCGTAGCAGCCTTCATCGCGTCCAAACACTTCAAAGCTGACGCCGTCAGGATGTACCTCGATGATGGGGTCTAGGATGCAGTACGCCAGCGGGTCATTATGCAGCAGCCAATTAAAATAATCGCGCTGGGTGGTGAATAGGTTTTTGTTGCGGTTTTGCCGCCGCATTTGGCTAAAGACAGCGTAAGCGGCGCGGTCTTTGGGCACATAGCGATAGTCGCTCTTAACCACATCAAACAGCGCAAGTAAGCTGTCGCGAAACAGTAGCGGCTGGGTGACCACGCCGTCAAAGCGCACCGCATCGCGGCGTAGGTCAGTAAACAGCGCCACGTGCTGCTGATGCGCCTCAGTTGGGGTGACGTGGCTGACATTGGCATAGTCCAGCGCCATTGGTGTGCCGCGCTCGTCCTCTTGGGGGCTGTCGGTGCGCTCTGTGGGTAGGGGATTATTAGTGCTCATGATTATTTACCTCCTAGGCTCAGATGCTGTGGATTGTGGGTTGTCTGCCACGCATTACTGCCAGCAAGTGGCGTATCAAAATAAGGCATGGGGCGCTTGTTTTTCGCCTTATTTTGCCCACGCTGCCAGCGGCGTTTGACGTTATAGGCGGTTTTTTGGATATCAGGCTGGGTATGCTGCATTAGACTATCCAGCCACGCACTGACCCGCGTATCAAACATTTGCCCTAACGCTTCTATGGCTTGCAGGCGTGTGCTGATGGTTTGTGCTTCGTCACTTGCGCAGTGATACAGCGCCTCGGTATTTTGCGTTTGTATCCAGCTTAGCAAGTCAGATTGGCTGATGCTTGGCGCACTGGCAGCTGTCGTGGCAACGGCGGGCGGTGTTAAGCGGTCAATGACTTGGGCGCGTAAGGCATTGGTTTTGGCAGTAAACACACGGAGCGGCGGCAAGGCTTGCAAGGTGGGTAATAGCTCGGATAACTCTGTCATGCCCGATTCAGGACGTGCCAGCAGCGCTAGCCACACTTGCTGCCACCACGCCTCGACGTGCTCGCTAAGCGCGGGCAGGCTGGCAATGATGGGCAGCTGACTGATGCGTGTGAGCCACGTGAATGACGTGACAAGGATATGGTTATCGGCATTCGCGTTTGTTGCCGCGCTATAGCGGTACAATAGCCACAGCGCGAGGGCGATTTGTTTTGCCAAGGTATGAATGAGGGTCTCGTAGCTCTGATAGTCGTTGATTGCGCTACCAATACGCTGCATCAGCGCTTGCCATGCTTGCTGCGCCTCAGTAAGCTGATATGCCACGATGCTCAGGGTTTGGTTGGTAATGGCGCTTTGATGCTGACCTAGGTAGCTTAGCGCAATAGACAACATACTGTCGTTCGGGTGCGCCAGTAGCTGCGCTAGTGTCTCAGGCGTCATATCGGCATCTTGTAAGATACGCTGAGCAAGCGCGTCGCGTATATGTTCTGGTAAGGCTTCGCCATGAGTGAGCATAAAGTCAATGATGGCAGTCACGCTACTGCATTCAGTAATGCGCTTGAGGCTCAGCGCCATATCCTCATTATCCAGCGCTTGCTGGCGGTTTTGTACCGCTGCCCAATCATAAGGCTGGCAAGTCTTATCCGTACCCCACAGCTTTTGTGCTGCTTGATAAGTCGCGGCAAAGATATATGCCTGCTCGGTATTGGCTAACAGCTTAAGCAGCAAGGCTTTATTACCCTCATTGCCTGCAAATGACAATAAATATAGAGCGTCTTGTAAGACCGTGCTGTAGGTCACCTCGATGACTAACTTGCTAATATACTGGCGAATCTCTGCCCAAGCCGCAGGCGTACCTAAACGGCGCAGACCGTGTAGCCAATGCAAAATGGCTGGATGGTACAGCGACAGATTGGGCTGATTCAGCTGCGCTTTCAACAACTCAAAAATCTGGGTGCTGTATTCAAAGCGTCCGCCATCAGCGAGCATCCCGAGCGCCTCGCACGCCACATCTTGCAAGTAATGCGTCTCATCCTCGGCATATTGTAATAAGCGCTCGTACGCTTGATACAACATATCGGTCGAGACAGGGGCGGCGTCTGGATGTTCAGGCGTGTCAAACAGTGAGCCCATCGCCAGTACGCTACGGCGGCGTACATCGCCATCGGTATGGTGCACCATTGTTGCCATTAAGAGGCTCGCACCATCGGCAAGGCCGACTTTCGCTAGCGCCTCTGCAGCGATGAATGACACCATGTCTTGACGGCTGGATAAGGCTTGTTTTAATACGGTCGTATCACCGTGTCGATATTGCGCGCGGTACGCGATTGCCTTGACCACAGCGAGCCTCCGTTTTTCAGGCAGCTGCGCGTAGGCTTGCGCCAGTAACGCATCAATACGCTCGGCAATGTGCGTATCGGTAGGCGTTGCGGTCTTATCATCACTTTCACGCCCAATCCATGCCAGCGGCGAGACCAGCTCAAGCAAATAGTTGCTGTCTTGAACGCGCAATAGCTGGCTAAAGACATCCATCAGGACGACAGGGTGGCGTGGATACTGCGTGTCCAGCCAGCGCGTGTCTTTATACTCATAAAAATAATCGTGTATTGGCTGATCAAAGCCGCTGACCTTTATCAATGCTTGCACGATATCGGCACGCTCGACTTGATGCTTGCTGTCTTGATAAGACAAAGCTAAACGCGCTTGTAAGCCTGTCACCACAGATAACGAACGGGTACTGGCAAGAGCGCGATAAATAAGCACGCGACTGATACGGCAGCGCGGGTCATCGAGCAGCGCAAACAGCCACTCGTTCAGGCGGGTTTGTTGTGCGATGGCGGTGGGCGACTGCTGCTCGGCATAATGCTGACTTGCCTTGGTTATCAGCTTTAATACTTGCTGCTGGGCATACTCGCTATGACTGAGCATAAAGTACGTCAGTAATGCTTCTAATAGCTGAGGGTCAGCGTCTAACAGCGCGGGCTGTACCAATAATTGTTGCCATGCGTGATAACGTGCCTGCCAATCATGTACATAAATGGCGCGCTGTAAAAACTGCTGATGCGCATCTTTATCTTGCAGTCCTGTCTGTTGCCATGCATTGATGACCTGACGTACTAGCGGTGTATCGGCGTACTCCAGCACCACCAAGCTGGCAGGGAGTTGCCCGATAGCAGTAATCAGATAATGATAAATCTCTTCTGCTAATAAAGGATGGGCATCGCGTAAACGCTGGCTGAGCGTCGTCGTCAACGTACTGTCCGTAATGTGCTCAGCCACCCATACTTTGACGCCCGCCGCAACCATATCACGATGCTCGGTCGCCATTGCCTCTTGTGCCAGCGCATCACGGGTAATCGGCAGTTGATGCAGCGCATCCCATACCAATGCGCGCGTCTCCGCACGGCTATGATTGAGTAGGGGCAACAGGGCTTGGGTCACACTTGCTGACCATGGGGTATGGTTTGTGGTTTCAGACTGTTGCGCCAGCCACAACAGCCCGCGAATGGCTTGGTTAATCAGGCTATGCTCAGCTGCATTACGAATCACCCCAAGCCATGTGCCAAAGGCCAAGCTTTGATAATGATAGCTGTCAGTAGCGTCCGCGTGTGTATTATCCGTATCCGTTATTTTATTGATAAAGGCGGGGTGTGTCTTGAGCTGCGCAATACTGCTCAGCCATGCTTGTACGTGCGTCAAGTTTGGCTTGGTGAGGATTAATGACAGCTGCCCCAGCGCTTGTATGGCTTTTGCCTTGATTTGTGGAGATAAGGATGAGGTGGGCGCGTGGATGAGGGCGGCAAGCTGCTGCAGTTGTTCGGCATTGACCGACGCCAGTACCTCATGACACAGCTGTCGCGCTTGTGGGTCGTTATTTTGCGGCAATAGCGCGGTCAGCGTATCTTGTAGCGCTGCGCCAATCGCGCTACTGATATGTGCCCAAGTCGACTGATGCGTGCTATCGTCAGCATTGAAGCGCGCTAAACTGTGCGCGTATAAAATCGCACTTTGGGCATCAACAAAGCTTAGCGCATTAACCAACAATGCTGCGCCTGCGTGCTGATTGTCCGCAGACAATGCGGCGAAGAGCAGCGTCCAGCGTGCGGCTGGCAAGTAGGCAGGCGTACCAAATAATGGTGCTAATGCCCATGCCGTATCCATACCCAAGCCCGCGCGCCCTTGTAGCCATGTGATGGGCGAGAGGTCTTTGTGCAGTACGGATAAGTCGGTATCGGTTTGTTGGTACAGCTTCGCACCTGCCGTATTCCCCAAAACAGCAAGGGCAATACTCGCCGACTGCTGCACTAGAGAGCGCTCATCTCGTTGCCAATGTTGTAATGCTTCAATATCTTTCTTGTCATTGGCATTTGCAACCCACATGACATGTGGCGCAGTGGTGCTAAAGTCCGCATCAGGGTGGTTTAGATAGTGCTGATACCAGCCAAAGGCATTGACCGCTTGCGGCGCTGCGAGTGCTGTCAGCCCAATTAATGCCTGTATCACTTGAGCGTGCCACGTGTCGTAGGCTGACTTATCTTGTTTTTTATCAGGCATGACCTGCTGTAAATAGCGCTCAAATACCGCATACGCCTGCTCGCTATAGCTCGTCGCCTGCTCTGCATTCTTGTCGTCTTTCGCGTCAATATGCTGTGCGTAACGCGCCAGCAAGGTCGCTATTTTTAATTGAATATCCGCGTAGGGGCTTTGTACCCCTGCGTTTAACAATGCTAAGTAGTTATCGCTGGTGTGTTTGTCACTGCTGATGTGCCCGCCATGCGTGACCAGCTGTAACGCCACATCTAGAGCGGTTTTACGTATGGATAAGCCTTCGGCAGCGAATAGTGGCAATAACAACGGCATAATCACGGCAATCGCCTTATCATCAGTCAGTGCCCCACAGCGTTGTAGCCCTGCGGTAACGATGTCCTCAAAAGGGCTGGCGAGTGCGGCGGTTATCACCTGTTCAATGTTGAATCGCTGCGGATAATCGCCCGCCGTTTCCAGCGCCTCACTGCGAATTGCGCGAAATGGGTCAGACAATAACAGTGCCAATAATGCGCCATCGTTGGCATTATCCTCATGGGCATTTGCTTTTCGTGTCTTTTGCAATAAAAACCGCTGCCACTCTTCAAGCCCAGCACGGTGGATGTCCTCAAATTGGCTGGTGGCTATCAGCTGTAAGAGTCGATACAGTGAATCGCTACTGCCATCTAGCAGGCGCGCAACCAGCATCTTGAGCACTTCTAGACGCACGCTGGGAAAGCGGTTGTCCAATAGCGCTTGGAACTGCTCAACCAACCGCGTATCGCTCATTTTGGCAAGGTTTTGTTGTAGCAATAACGCCAAAGCGCTCTCGTGAATGTGCGCATGCGCTGAGGCAAAGCCAAACGCTGCCCACGTCTGCGTATCGCTACAGACTTTACCAAGCGCTTGCATGGTAACTTTGCGTACTTGGGTGTGGTCATCGTTGAGCATAGCGGCGAGCAAGGCTTGCCCATCGGCTAGGCGCTGATTACCAAGGGCACGCGCCACACCAGCACGGACGACGGCATCATCACTATGCGCAAAACCAATCAGCACACCAAATGCGCGTGGGTCTTGTAAACAGGCGAGGGCATAGGCGGCGCGAAAGCTGATGTCTTGCTGATGGTTGCTCAGCGCTTGCAGTAGAGGCGCAAGCGTAGCATCGTCCAGCATAGGCACATCTGGGCTGGTAGGTTGTATGCGTTTGGCGGCTTTGGGCTTTTTACCGTTGCTGCCTGTTTTTTCGTCTGGAGTTTGAAAGTCTTCAACCTGTAAGGCAAGACGTACGTCGCTGCTGGAGTTTGTCGCACTGTCTGACGCTGCGCCGCTGTGCGTTATCGTCCCTTCGCTCAAGCAAAAAGCATCAAAATCTGAGAGTGTACGCAGCAGATAGCTGTCGTCTTGTTCGTGTGCGGCATTTTTTAAGGCACTTATCAGTGTAGGCTGGGTCATGAGTGACACAAAAAATGCCGTCTGGCGTATTTCTGCATCGGCGCTATGTTGTAACAGCATCAGCTGGCGACTGACAGCAGGGGCTGCCAAAAAATCGCGCTGATACAGGCGAATCAAACCTGCCTGTACGGTGTCGGTATAGCGGCTTTGTAGTGCCAACATATCTGCCTGTATGCTGGTTTCAGGAAAGATGGTCTCAAGCGCGATTAATGCTGCACGGCGAATGGTCAGGCTATTATGAGACAACAGCGCGGGCAAGACGGCTTGGCTGTAGGACTGGTTACTTTGCTCATGGGGCTGGCGAGTGGCTTGTATGTGATGTTGCTGGATGGCAGCAGCGACCACCTCATCATGGCGACCGGCTAACGCTTGGGTTAAGTAATCTTGGCTGGCAAGTGGCTGCTGTCGATACTGCTGCTGCAATGCGTCAAACGCTGCCCGCCGTACTCGGCTACTGATGGGGCTGTCTAAGAGCTGCTCTAGTACGCCAATACGCGCCTTTAATGACAGCTGAGAAAGCACTTTTATAAGAGCGCGCGCACGGTTGCTGTCAGCCCGCTGACTGGTCAAAGCCGTCTTAATAATCGTTAGCGCACGGTGGTCATTTTGCTGCTCAAGCATTGCCAGCGCTTCATAAAACAGCGCCTCACGCTCAGCGCTGTTGTCGCTTAGGTAGTCTTCGATACGCGCATAGCCATCCCGAATGAGGCCAGTAACGGTCTGTAGGCTGCCGTTTTTGTCCGTATTTATCGGTATGATGTGCAGGCTGTTGTCTTTGGTAACGGTTAAAAGCGCAGGCGCTTCGGCATAGGTCGTCCATACCAAATGGCGCGCGTGACGTACACTGTCTTTGCTGCTACTGGGCTGCCCTTTATCTAACGCCCAAGACTTGATACTGCCATCATCACCTATGCTAAATAAGCGCGTATCCGACGCACACAAGGCATTGATATGGCTGGCGTGCCCGCTGGATTTGGCACGGTCGGTCGGCTGCAAGTCGCCTTGTACATGGGTGCGGTAGAGCTTGGCATCTGCGCCTGCCGAAAAAAAGTAAGGCGACTGCGGCGCAAACGCTAATGCTGTCACGCGCCCTTGGTGCATGGGGTGGGTGCTGCTTGGCTGGATGTGACTTTGACTGACGTTATTTGCCTCATAGCGCCACTGACAGCTGGCGACATTGCCTTTGTCATCACCAATGATAAGCCATTGTCCATCACTGCTGCTGGCAACGCTCACCGCCTGAGTATCGGAAGTACCTGTGTCTGAGTCGGTCGCTGCTTTAGCAAATAGCGGCGCAAGAGGCTGAATGATGGGCGTGCCCGCTAAGCGCTTTGCGGTATTCATGTAAGGACAGATAATGAGCGTATGTTCGTATAAGATCGCGACTGATTTTGTCAAGCAGACCATTTGCTGTGCTGCGTCCTTTGTACTCGGCGAGGCTATGGGCAAGGTGCTGATTTTTTGTAGTTTCTTGGCGTGCCAGTCGGTCTGGTATAAGTGATTGTCGACACCCAATAAAAACACCTCATCGCCATTGGCAGTCATACACTGCATAGCGACAGGAAGCACAAGTGTCGTTAAGCTAGGACGCTCTCCCAAGGTGTCCAAAATATATAAGCGGTTGTCAGGTGCGGATGCGGCTTCTTTTTCCTTATCATTATTGTCATGGTCATCACGCGCAGGCAGGCGAGTAATAAATAGGCTACGCCCCGTTTTTGTTATTGGCGTGTTGGTTTTATCGTGATATTGGCTCAGGCAAGCATCTTGGCTGATGATACTGATAATCTCGCCCCAATAAGGTAAGGTGCTGGTTTTCATAAGGCTGTCTCAATCGATAAGGTGTTATAGGTTTTATGTCGTTTGTTCCGTTTTAACCGTTCATGTTTTTTACGCAGGCGCAGGCAGTAAATGCTCACGCAGCGTTGGATAACGATGCAGCAGCCGTGTTACCGCAGTCAGGCTGGCGTGGCGCTCCATTTTTCCTGCCGAATGCGTAAAGGTGTATAGGTCTGCGATAATCAGCGCAGCAAAGGACATATCCGTTAAAGCAATATCACGAAACGTCTCAATCAGTGCCAGTTTGGCTTGGCTGGCAGACAATAACGACTGGCTAAGCTCGGAGGGCGTACTAGGATCATCAGTGCGGTACTTGTTGTGTTTTTTTGCGGCGGTCTTTTGCTCAGGATTTCTCATGCGCCCTGGTGGCAGCTCAAACAAACCACGTCGTAATAGCAGCAACAGCTGCTCTATATCAGCGGGTAAAGACTGAGGGGCGTTTTTGGTATTGTTTTCAGCCCCCTTATTTTTACCATCTTCGGTGTATTGGTGACGGCTGGGAATGACGGCTTTGTGTTTATACTGCTGCCATAGCATGGACACGGCGGCATAGCGGATATCGCGATGACTGCTTTGGGTTAACAGGTAAAGTAACCGCACGTCTTGGAACTGCGGATGTTGCTTTAATAAGGCAATGCCAATACGCCGCGCATGGGTCTGCTTACTGCTAATTAAGGCATTGATCATCGCTGTGCTGTATCGGCTGCTATCGATGTGGTAAAGACGATTGCTGATATTAGGTTTGTCGAACAAGGCTTGTTGTAATAAGTGTTGCACCTCTTGATGCGTAGACTCGGCCAACGACAGCCAAAGCTTGGGCGTCAACTGCCAACGTGCCAGCTCATGGCGGGCAAGCAGTAAGCCAAACTCACGCAGATTGCTATGCCCGCTCGATAATAACGGTACAACGCGCTCGGCACTAAAAAAGGCATTTGGAATGGCTGCATTACTATCGACAGGACGGTCGGTCAAGCTCATGTGAATGCTGTCGTGATGATGGCTCATGTAATAGATGGCAAGTTCACTGATGGGGGCTGTCGGGTCATCGGTTGCCATTGACCACAGACGCTCTGTTCCTGCTAAGGTGGCATCTGTCGAAGCCTCACGCGTCGTCCCCGAAAGCATCTGTAAAAATGCCGTCTCTGAGATGATATGCATGCTCGCGCCTGCCTCAATCAGCTTTTCTGCCTTTAGCTGCTTGCTGCCTTTGCGTCCATGACCGTAAAATGGCGACCCTTCATCGCCAATGACCAAATAATCCAAACTGTTATTCACGCCGCTACTGATGAGACCGTTATGTGCCTTGACCTCGGCTTCAGCAGCACTGCGGCTCATGCTTTGCATTTTTCCTGTAAATAAAAAGCGCTGCTGCTCAAAATCGATATTGCTTTTCTTATCCCCACTTTGGTTGCTATTGATATTTGTAGCAGGGTTGGTCTCTGGTTCAGCAAAGTCTGCGGGCAAAAAGCCTTTATTCATACAATCAATCGCAAACTTGCGGTACATCGCCGTGTCGCTATGGGCAAGCATCAACAGCCAATCAAAGCCAAGTGCAGTTGGGACAAAGCGGCGCACATCCGACAACCAATGATGCACCCATTCTGTGGCGAAATACACGTCAAAACTTAAATAGCTGAACCAGTCTTGATAGACGGTGGTTTTAATCGCGGTATCTACTTGGTCAAATACAGCGTTGTAAATCACACCATTAGGCTGCACGCCCGCTTGCCAGTCAGGTTCATAGGCAAGCGCGTGCCAATAGTCCATGGGCAGGCGGGTGGCGGCAATGACATCAGTATCTATCCAATCGCTTAGCGTCTCTTGGGCGAGTGGGTGCAATAATAGATATTGCCATACCGAAGGGTCGATGGTGCTGAGGTCTGTTTTGCGCAATTCTTCGAGCACAAAATCCATGCAAGCTGCTTGATTCTGGCTATAGGTAGGCAGTAGCGTGCGAGCGATATCAATAAAAAAATCAGCGCCCAAAGTCTTGGCGCTATAGAGCTTTGGCAGTTGCTGTATAGCAAAACTAACGGCTTCAGGACTATTGCCCAACAGACGCGCGCGGAACCACTCGGGCGTTAATTCTTTACGGGTAAAATGCGCGGTTAACTGATTGCTCGCCGTCTTAAAATGATAGGGCGTTTCTAATAGCTGACCCCAACCTTGTACGCCGATGTCTTTGATAGGATGGCGACTAAGTATCATCTGCATGGCAAAATCACGAATAGATGCATGCCGAGATACCGCGAGCAATAACAACGTGTCTAGATCAATATCCTTGGCATAGCTTGTGGCATAGCTGATGGCATATTGATATGCCTTACTGTAGTCTGAGTGCAATAGACTCAGCACCACATCATGCAGCCCCAATGTCATAAATTGCGACTTTTCTAGCGATGATGAGCGCTCAAGTAACCATGTCACTAGCTCGTCACGGGCACAGCTGCGTGTACCTGCCGACAGATATTGAATGGTGGGTGCATCGGTGTCTTTGAGTTTTATTTTAAAATCGTGCTTGAGGCTGTCGGTCGCAAATTGGCGGATAGCTTCGTTTTTTGCATTGGCAAGTAAGGTAAATAAAGGCGTCTCATCGCGCTGCCATGCACTGGCAAAGGCACGCCCTTCGGCAGAAAACAGCTTACGCGGGGCATTATGGACAAAGCGATTGACTCCGTAATGTACCTCATGGTGAAAGCAAATGTGATTGAGTACCCAGCTATTGACGCGTGCGCTACTGCCAAGCGTCATCTCTGCGTCAATGCTGGCAAGTACACGCACCGCCGCGTCGGTATAACATATCGGAAGATGCGTACCCAAATGGCGCAAATAACGCCACGCCCGCAGACTGATATAGGTCTTGGTACGCAGACTGACGGCGTTCTTTAGATGCTGGTCAAAACGGTACAAATCGACCTTGGCGGCAATATGCGCAAAAATCTCATAGTCTTGGCGGTATTCAGCTTGCTTGTAAATATATTTTAGACCGCGCCACACGCCATAGGTTAAGGGCAGGGTATCAATCGCTTGTATCAGCATCGCTCTAGCATACGGGCGATTGTCCCCCCACAATGCCAATAAAATCACATACGTCTGATAGCGCGGTGGCAGGGTGTATGACCCGTCAGCAGACTCCAGCTGCGCCATCAACTCCACACGCTTGGCAAACTGCACCTCAGGCGGCAAAGCGCGAAACTCAGGCGCAAAAATCGTCGCCAAAAATCTCTCAAAGGTCAGCACATCATCAGGTAGCGGCGTATCACGCGGCGCGTCGGGCTGGCGGGCGAGCTGGTCAAGCTTTTCAATAAGGTTGGGGTCTTCAGCTTGCCACGCCTGATAGATATAAGAAAATGATAAATACATACGCTATGCCTTTGCTATCACGGTATCTGCCAATAAAAGAAGTCCTTATAAAAGCGCATTTTTGACCGCTTATCAAGAACTTTTGTCAATTAAATTCAAAGAATACGACATATATTGTCGTGCTATCTAATAGTTAGATTTAGGCGACACCAGTTGTCGTTTTCATCAATAAAACCAACTAAATTTTATGTATAAGTATTGCCAAAAAAACAAGGCTAGGGCACAATAGCCTTGTTGTGAGATTTAGCGTTTCACCGAATTTCGGTGAGGGATGATGTTGCGTCATCCACGAGACAAGCCATTACACGTAACACAAGGAAGACTGTTTCAGTCCTGCTAATACCTAGATAGTGCCCCTAGTGTCATTAGCTCGCTGGCGCAATCACGCAATCGTGATTGAGCTAATGCACTAGGGGCACTATCTAGGTGCAGTCCAGTGAGTCTTCCATGTACCAAGTTATGAGGTAGATTGAACAACACCATGCTTGATATTTGTAGAGGCGTTTTTGTATTAATATCAAGCATGTAGGCACAAGAAAAACCAAATCGGAGTCGACCTGTTTATATAGGTTGGCTCCGATTTTTTTGGGCTGTTGTTTTTTAAAATATCGTAATTTGTTGATTAATATAATTTTTATTCTAATAACATGGCAGGTCGTGTGTCAGGTAAATAGGTAAAAATCGAGTAGGGCGGATGTATACACGATACGATTATCCAGCAGACCACAGCGCAAATTGTGCTGTAATGAGTTAAATAACAACAAAATAAGGAAAACGTATCGTGTTTGATATCATTAAAGAGTGGCGTGAGCAGCGCATATTGGACAATAGCGACTATACGCATGAGGACTGGCAGCAGGCAGCGGCGCGCATTGCTATTCTTGATAGGCTGGGTGATGATGAATTAAGCCATTTGTTTGACTTAGCGACGCTATTTTTGGCAGAAAAATCCATTACAGGCGCGCAAGGCTTTGAAGTTACCGACGCGGTAAAGCAATCCATTGCCTTACAAGCGTGCCTGCCCATATTAAATCTAAGTCTTGAATGGTATGAGGGCTGGTCATCGGTCATTATTTATCGCGGGTCATATAAAAGCCAGCAAACCAGCATGGACGAATATGGCATCGTACATGAGGGCAGCCAGCATCGCAGCGGCGAGGCGTGGCTACGCGGTCCTGTGATACTGTCATGGCAAGACGCGCAGCACTCAGGTGAGCGCGACGGTCACAATGTGGTGATACATGAGTTTGTGCATAAGCTCGATATGATGAATGGTCGGGCAAATGGCTTTCCGCCGATGCATCCTGATATGGACGCGGCACGCTGGACAGAGATTATGGCCCGCGATTTTGAGGATTTTCAGACGCACCGCAAATCAGGGCTAGACCGTTATGGCGCGACCAATCCAGCGGAATTCTTTGCCGTGCTTAGCGAGGTGTTTTTTGAAACCCCGCAAAAGCTTGTCGATGCGTATCCCGATATTTATGACATCATGGTCAAGTTTTTCCGCCAGACGCCGCTATAGATTCGACAGGGTTAGGTCGTCCAGCGGTCGTTGACGATAGCGACCAGATAGCGCTGTCCTTGATAGGTCTTAAATACCAAAAACACATCGTGCCAGTCGAGTCCGCCATAGTGTTCGCTGCCAGCGGTGTAAAACTGCACAATGTCCGCATCAGAATAGGTGTCCTGAATATTAATCAGTGTGTTGCCATGCGATGTGATGCGGTTGAGACTCGGCGCAGAGGCACTAAAATCACCCGCAGCGACCCAATCACGCAGATAGGCAGGCAGTGACACGATATACGGATTGCCTGAACCATCAAGCGCACCCCAAGTAAAGCGAATGCTCGGCTCATCGCGGACATACTGCACAAACTGCGCGCGCGAAAAGATTTTGTCGGCTGGCTGCACATGACCGTACATCGAAAAGCGCAATCCCAGCGTCGGATGAATGTCATTCTTGATGGCTAAAAAATCTGAGCGCTCAAGCTCGGTCATAATCTGTGTGGCTTGTTGAGTGATATTTTGTGTGGCTGGTATTTCAGTTGTAGGTTGATTATCTATTGGCGCAGCTTGGCAACCCGCCAGCACCGCGCTCATTGCGAGCATCATACCGTAAAGATATTTTGTCATTGTTCTCATCCTTATTTTAGTTATGGCTTTAGCATAGCAAGATTACTATGGGCTTTGGATGATTTTGTGATTGCGTTTTTGAATAAGTTGCAGTGGGATTTTTTGTGCCAAGCTAATTGGCTAATGGTATAAATCCATCAGTAATAAGCGTGATAAACCATGCCATACTTTCCTTTAAAGCCATTGGTATGTTTTCGCATAATGTATATTATGTTAAATAAGGTATATTCCAAGGCTGTTCTCATAGCATTAATTGCTCTTATGCACACCCATGTCATAGCATCATGGATGCGCATAAATTTTATGCGATTACGCTAAGCATTATTGAGCTCCCCTACTTTTTTGCTCCAGCGTCACGCATCTATTAACCCATCCATCTTCCAAAAGCTGTGCGGTGTTACTGACTTTAAAGTCATGATAGAGATCATAAAATGCACCAGGATCTTCTACCACATCAAGCAATTCTCGTTTGCTAAGCGCCACAAACATCGCGAGCGCATACGCGGCACTATGAATTGATTTTTTGGGATTGAACGTAAGATCCGTAAAGGCTTGGTATTGCATCACCTGTTCATGCAGCGCTTCATTTTGTTTGAGCGCAGTGATATATAACCAGTCATAAAACGCGGTCAGCGGCTCTACGCTCCATTCCATACCAAAATAATCATAACCAAACAGCGCGCCTGAATGGCTGAGTCGCTCATCTTTCTTCGCCTGTCTTGGTGCTGAGGTCAGCAAATCTGTATAAGGACCGCCGTGCTTAAACACTTTGCTGGCGTAAAAGGCATTTTCGACGCTGTATGTCTGCTCATCATCAATAGCCAGCTGTAAGCTTGATGGATTCAGTAAAAAGCTCAACTTCTCGCCTGATTTGCTGGAGAGTTCCAACACATGCTTAAAACCGTATTTTTTACGAATGACTTGATGCATATCGTTGATGGATTTTTTCTTTTGTCTGGTTGCAAAGCCCACATGACGCTCGAATCGAACCATGTCTGTTTTTACCAGATTGTCGCTGTTGACTCTAGGCATAAAGACAGGCTTATGCTCTACCCCATTTTGTCTGTGCGCCATAGGGTGCTTTTTTTGTTCCATGATAGGATGCCTTATATCAATCGTCTTGTATAAATTTGCAGGTGCCGCTACTCAGTCGATAAGCGCTGAATCCAGCCAACACACGCGCGACAGTGTATATGATTACGCCTCATTTATCTGCCCTATTTTCTGCGGTTGCACGCTACACAAATGCGTGCTGCCCTACCCCATAATAAGACTTGCCAGCATAAAATCAGAATCAATACGCGCCATCAGCGTTATTAATCATAGGTATGTTGCCTTTTTTAGAACATAAAAGATGATTTGTTGTCATTCTTCTTCATGGTTTATTGGTCATAATAAAACGGACTGATAATACAAGACTAATGGAATAGTTATGACTCAAAAAACCGTAGGTATCATCGGATTGGGCCGTATGGGTAACGGTATGGCGCAGTCTTTGCTTCGTGAAGGGTTTAAGGTGTTTGGCACGGATGTCGGCGATACCCAGCGCCAAGCCGCTACAGAAATCGGCGTTCATGTCGTCTCAGACATCAAGGCACTGTGCGCTGAATCTAATGTCATCCTCCTATCCCTGCCCATGGCAAAACATGTCCAAGCGGTCATCGAAGGCAAAGATGGTCTTATCGACCATGCGCAGCCTAATACCCTCATCATTGACACCTCCACCTCAGAGCCTGACGTCACGCGTGCGCTGTCTGCAGAATTAGCGCCGCTCGGTCATGGGCTGCTCGACTGCCCTGTCAGCGGTGGTCCAGCGGGCGCTAAGGCGGGCACGATGGTCATGCTCGTAGGCGGTGAACCCAACGCTTTAGAGCGCGCTCAGGTGTATCTGGATGCTTTAAGCGCAAAAGTGGTTCATATGGGCGCGTCTGGCAGTGGTCATGCCGCTAAATTGATTAACAATTTACTGTGCGCTGCCCATCTAGTCACTACTGCCGAAGCCATCGCACTGGGCGCTAAAGCAGGACTGAATCCTGAAAGCTTGATTGCGGGCTTAAATGCAGGCTCAGGTCGTAGCGCTGTCAGCGAAGTCAACTTTCCGCACTGGATTTTAAGTGACAGTTTTGACTCAGGCTTTACCATGGGACTGATGCGTAAAGACGTGCGTTTGGCCAAAGATATGATGCGTGATATGGGATTGGCGTTACCTGTGGCTGAGCAAATTGCCGAGATGTGGGCGCAAAGTGCAACCACTATCGCTGATGAAAAGGACTTTAACTGCATTGTCAAAAATGCGGGCTTGGGAGAATGAATCATGAGTTTTGTGGTAGAAAATAATGGGGAACAGCAAGTTGCCGCCTTATTGCAGGAGCTGTTGGGTACTTCTGACTTTGGCAGCTTTGTGAATGGCGAGGTAGTAACAGGTCACGGCGACGAGATTAATCTGATTAACCCAGCAACAGGGCAAGCCTTTCTTACCTATCGCGATGCGGGTAAAGCCATCGTGGCAGATGCCGCCGATGCCGCCATAAACGCGCAAAAGGTATGGTGGTCGATGACTGCCAGCGCACGCGGTCAACTCATGTGGCAGTGCGGCGTAAACATACGTGCGGCGGCAGAGTCTTTGGCGCGCTTAGAGTGCATTTCTGCGGGCAAGCCGATTCGTGATTGCCGCGTTGAGGTCGCAAAAGTCGCCGATATGTTTGATTATTATGCGGGCTGGTGTGACAAGATTATGGGGCAAGTTATCCCTGTGCCGACCAGTCACTTAAACTACACACGCCATGAGCCTTATGGCGTCGTCACGCAAATCACCCCTTGGAACGCGCCGATATTCACAGGCGGCTGGCAAATCGCGCCAGCCATCTGCGCGGGCAATGCGGTGCTGCTCAAGCCATCGGAACTCACGCCACTCAGCACAACCGTACTCGCCAAACTCCTTGAGCAAGCAGGCATTCCGCGTGGCTTGGTCAATGTCATCAATGGTTTGGGACAGACGACAGGCACTGCGGCGATTAACAGCCCCGCGACCAAAAAAGTCGTCTTTGTCGGCTCGCCCAAAACAGGCGCACAGATTGCCTCAGCAGCGGCGGCGCGCGTCATTCCTTGCGTGTTGGAGCTGGGCGGCAAATCTGCCAATATCGTCTTTCCAGATGCGGATTTAGACCGTGCCGTTGTCGGCGCACAAGCCGCCGTATTCTCCGCCGCTGGGCAAAGCTGCGTCTCAGGCTCGCGATTATTGGTGCACCAAAGCGTTTATGACGAAGTTGTTGAGCGCGTAGCCTCAGCCACCCGAAAATTGGCAGTCGGCTTGCCATGGCATGAGGATACGATGGTCGGACCCATTAACAATCAAAAACAGTTCAATCACGTCCACTCATTGGTATCAGACGGTATCGCTGACGGCGCAACCGTTGCCGCAGGTGGTACGGCAGGCGCTATTGCTGGCGGTGCAAACGGTTATTTTTATCAGCCAACCGTACTGGCGAATGTGAAGAACAACATGCGTGTTGCCCAAGAAGAAATCTTTGGACCTGTGGTGTCGGTCATTTCATTTAATGACGAAGAAGAAGCCATTGCCTTAGCAAACGACAGCCGTTTTGGTTTGGCGGGTGCAGTATGGACGGCCGATAGTGGTCGCGGGCATCGTATGGCGGCTGAGGTCAATGCAGGCACATTCTGGGTCAATGGCTACAAGTCGATTAACGTCATGTCGCCGTTTGGTGGCTTTGGCGAAAGCGGCTACGGTCGCTCAAGCGGCTATGAGGGCTTGCTTGAATACACACAAACCAAAAGCGTTTGGGTCGAGACCGCAAAAGATGCCGCTATCCAATTTGGTTATTCTATTCAATAAGCGATAAGGAAAAAACACATGCAAATTAACGACACCTTACTCGATGACGTCAAACAATGGCGCCAGCACATACACAGCCAGCCTGAGCTTGGCTTTAAAGAGTTTAAAACCTCAGCATTTATTGTCGATAAATTGCAGTCGTTTGGCATCGAGGTGCATCAAGGATTGGGCGGCACAGGCATTGTCGGTACGCTCAAAAACGGCGAAGGCCCGACCATCGGGATACGCGCAGATATTGACGCGCTGCCCATCAAAGAGCAAAACGACATTGCGCACAAATCGACGCATGACAACTGTATGCACGCCTGCGGTCATGACGGTCACACCTCGGTACTGCTAGGAGCGGCAAAATATTTAAGCGCGCATAAACACTTTAACGGCACCATTCATTTTATTTTTCAGCCTGCTGAAGAGGTTTTGGGCGGCGCAAAAACCATGATTGACGATGGCTTGTTTGATATCTTTCCTATGGACGCCGTCTACGGTCTGCATAATTGGCCAGGTTTGCCTGTGGGTGAGATTGCGGTCAATGACGGGCCAATGATGGCTTCTTTTGATACCTTTGAGATTACCTTAACGGGTAAAGGCACACATGCTGCCATGCCGCATTTGGGCGCTGACCCCATAGCAGCGGGCGCGGCATTGATTACCAATATTCAATCTATTGTCTCTCGGCGCATATCACCATTGCAGTCAGGCGTCATCAGCGTCACGCAAATGAACAGCGGCGATACGACCAATGTCATTCCTGACTGTGCCATCTTAAAAGGTACGGTGCGCAGTTTTAATATGGACGTGCGCCAGTCCATGCAGGATATGCTCACAGACATGGTCAACACCTTACCGCCCTTATACGGCGTTACTGGCGAGATGGAGTATCACATTCGCTATCCTGTCACCACCAACGACAGCGCTGCTTATCTTAATATCAAAGCAGCGGCGACTGACGCGCTGGGTGCGGACAAGGTGAATACCGATGTTGAACCGTCTATGGCGTCCGAGGATTTTTCATTTATGAGTCAAGTCGTCAAAGGCGCTTATTTTTGGTTGGGCGTTGATGGCAGCCGCCCGTCTAAACCGCTACACAATGCGGCTTACGACTTTAATGACGATGCTATCGAGACAGGGATTAAGGTGTGGGTGTCGTTGGTAGAGTCGCAACTGCCCGTCAGCGCTGTATCTACCCAATAAGAAAATAGGCGGCAGTCATTACGTAACATCATGATAGGCAAAAGGAGTTGCTATGAATAACACCAACGTCAACGTACTGCCCAGTACCATGATAAAGCACTTGTTTGATTGGAAGCTGCATATATTAGTGATTTTGGCCTCACTGCTGGCAGAGTGGATAGGCATCATCAAGATACCCATCGGTATCGGCACGCTGGTTTTGCTGCCGTTACTCTATGCATTTATCTTTACCCTACTGCTCAACCCCAACGTCATCCCATCAATGGCGGCGGTGATTTCTAAGGATAAGACAAAATTTGCCAGCTATGCGGTACTGCTGAGCATCATGCCATTTATTGCCAAGTTCGGTGTGGGCGTTGGGCCAAAAGTCGAGGAAATCATCGCCGCAGGCCCCGCCCTATTGCTACAAGAGCTGGGCAACATCACCACAGCGTTGATTGCCCTACCTGTGGCGGTGTTGGTCTTTGGTATGGGTAGAGAGGCGGTCGGCGCGACGCACTCCATTGCGCGCGAGCCGAATATCGCGCTGATTGCGGATAAATACGGTCTGCAAAGCCCTGAGGGCATCGGCGTCATGGGCGTCTATGTGATGGGCACTTTGTTTGGCGCGATTTACTTTTCATTGATGGCAGGTATTATTGCCTCGATGAATATTATGGACATTCGCGCCCTAGCGATGGCCTGCGGTATTGGTAGTGGCAGTATGATGGGCGCATGTTCTGCGGCGCTCGCAGAAACCGTACCTGCGCAAGAAGAAACCATCACCGCTTTTGCCGCGACTTCCAACCTGCTGACGTATGCGACAGGTCTGTTCGTGAGCTTGTTCATTGCGCTGCCGTTTACTGAGTTTTTATATAAAGTCACCAGCAAATTTAAGAAGAAAAACGGCAACGCTGCCACCGCACTTGCTGACCCTGATTTAAAAGTACCTGAGCAATCGGTGTTATCAGTAAAGCAGTCTTTGTCTTTATTGGCGGTCATTTGCGTGGTGCTATTGCTAAGTAACTGGGTAGGACAAGGCGTTGACCCCCTATCGGCCTTACCTGCCATGCTGATTTTATTTGCGTGTTGTGTCGTTGGCATCTTAATAAAAGAAATCATTCCAATAAATATACCCGCGATTGCTTGGATATCGGTCGTGGCGATTGTGATATCGCTGCCGCAGTTCCCCATGAGCGCGTATGTGCTGGCAGAAACGGACAAACTGGGCGTCTTGCAGCTTATTACCCCTGTACTGGCTTATGCAGGCTTTGCTATTTCTCAGATGGAAGTCAACTTGTTCAAAAAATCTGGGTTTAAAATTGCCGTGGTCGCCCTACTCACCTTTACGGGTACGTTTTTGGGGTCTGCCATCGTGGCGCAAGCTTTGTTGTAATTGATAGTCATTGATAAAAGGTAAGCGATTAAATTTTGGACAATTAATAGACAAAACCCGCCAGCAAACGTGTGTTGCTGGCGGGTTTTTTATAGGGTTTTCATCCACACTTTCATATACTGTAATAATTCATTGGCGCCTTGAGAGAGCTGCCGCCCAAGCCTCGTAATCAGATGCGCTTCGCCACTTGCCAGCAGCGGATGGTCTATCGGTATCGCTATCAGCTGCCCGTCTTTGACTTCTTGGGACACCACAAAATAAGGCAAAAAGGTAAAGCCCATGTTTGAGAGGGCAAAGTTTTTGAGAACATTAAAAGAATCGGTGGTCAGGACAGGATTAAAGCGGATTTTTTGTTGAAATTCAGCCATAGCGAGTAGCTGACGTACCCCAAAACGACTCTCAGCAAGCCCAACAGGATACTCTAAAAGCGCCTCTAAGGGCATGGGTTGGGTCTGCTGCGCCAATGAGTGCTCGGGCGATACGATAATGTACATCGGTTGACGACTAACCACCTGCGAGCGAATACGGGGATGGCTGCTGGCATGAAAGACCAGCCCAATATGCGCCTCATCTTCCTCAACCTGACGAATGACCTCGTTAGAGCCGCCTGTACTGATGGACAAGGTTAATTCAGGGTAAAGACGGGCAAATTCAGATAAGGGGCCTGACATCAAACCACCAATAAAGCCATCGCCGACCGCAAGCTTGATATGACCGCGCTGTAATCCAAGCAGCGCCTGCAATTCGGACAGGCACGCCTCTTCGGCAGAAAGCGACTCTCGATAAAACTGTAATAACACGCTTCCCGCCTCTGTCGGCGTGATGCCTTTTCGGTGGCGTTCAATAAGCGTACAGGCCAATTCTGCCTCTAACAAAGATATCTGCCGACTGATGGCTGAAGGCGCGATATTCAGCTTGTCTGCGGCGGCGCGAATCGTCCCCATCGTCACCGCTTCATAAAGATAAGCCAGCCGCTTTGTATTAATTTCTGTCACTACGTTCTCCAACCCATCCTTGTTTTGATGAGATAGTGTGGTTATGTTTTGATTGCTTGGTAATAGTCGCAATAGTAATCGAACAACGGCGTATCACTCAGATAGTGGTCAAATACAAAGCCCTGCGCACACCGTATATATAGAGGTATCAGTTAATTGGAATTTACTAATAATCGTTTTTAATGTATCGCGCGTCAGCGGCTTTTAATCGCTCTACCAAAAAATCTACGGCCGCTTTGACTTTGGGCACAGCGTAGCGCTGTTTTTGATAGAGTAAATACACCGCCATATCCGCATGTTGCGTGATGGTTAATGGGTGCTCAAATTTAAGCTCTTGTAAAGCGCCTGATTGTAGATGTGACGCCAACGCCCAGCGCGTAGACATCAAAATACCATCACCTGCGCACACTTTTTTGGTCAGCCACGCACCATTGTTTGAGATGGCGACTGCGGGCCCTGAGACATCGTGCCACTGATTATCGATATGACACAGCCACGGCGTCAGTCCTAATGGCGTCTTAAAATATAGCCCCTTATGCGCTCTTAGCTCGAATGGATGGCTTGGTATTCCATGAGTATCCAGATAGCGCGGTGCGGCAACAGGAATAAAGCTATTGTCCATCAAACGTATGGCAAGTACGCGCTCATTTGGCGCATAACCACCTCTGATAGCAATATCGACATCATCGCGCTCAAGGGTCGATAGCTCATCGCTCAAACTGACATCGAGTACGATTTGTGGATACAGCGCCGCAAACTCATCGAGTAGCGGCAACAGTATTTTTTCACCAAAACCCACCATCGAGCTGATACGTAAACGCCCCATCGGTGTGGTTTGATAACTACGAATCGTCTCTTTGCTTTGCTCAAGTTGGTTTAATACGAGCTGCATGTCATTGTAATAAACTTGCCCGACTTCCGTCAGTTTTACCAAACGCGTTGAGCGCTTGAGCAGTGTAGCGCCCAAACTCTTTTCTAAATCGGACACACGTCTTGATAACGACGATGGCGGTATCCCAAACGCTTTTGCCGCCTTGGTAAAACTTCCTGTCTCGACCACTTTACTAAAATACCGTATTGCCCGTAGCTGATCCAAACCCGCTCTCCTCAGTCAATGATGAATGGCGATGTATTTTGAGTTTATTTTTGTCAAAAAGGCAATAGTGATTCACGGTTTATGCTATATATCACCGTATTAAAAACAGTAATAATGGAAAAGCTTGAATACGACAACTAAAAACAACACTCACCGCCACAATGGACACTTTATTTATGATTACTCTGCATGGTTTTCCCGCAAGTAACTACTACAACATCGTCAAGCACGCGCTGTTATACAAAGACGTGCCTTTTGAAGAACATCTTATCTTTACTGGTAATGATCAATTACTCGCTGTCAGTCCAGTAGGAAAAGTACCTGCAATCACAACCGAGGACGGTGTGACGCTTTCAGAATCGAGTGTCATTTGCGATTTTCTCGAAGAAGCCTACCCTGATACCCCGCTGTATCCAGAGTCAGCAACCAAACGCGCGATGGTGCGCCAAATTATGAAAATAGCAGAGCTGTACTTTGAATTGCCCAGCCGCCGATTGATTCCTTACGTGTTTTCAGGCGTTGACGCCCCTGATGCCATCAAAAAAGAGGTGCGCCAAGTCATTAAACGTGGCATCCCTGCTTTGAACCGCCTGTGTCAGTTCTCTCCTTGGATTGCAGGCGAGACATTCACCATGGCGGACATCTACATGCACTATGTCAACGTCGTGGTGATTAATTGCGCCTCCACGCAGCTTGATTGGGACATACTGGCAGAGATACCCGGCATGAAACAATGGAATGAGACCATGAGTCAATCTGACATTGCCCAAAAAATCGAAGCCGATCGCCGCGCCAATATGCCTGAATTTAAGACGCACATAAAAGCGTTAGTACAGGCGGCGCAATCTAAATGACTCTGAGAATAAAATACAATCCATTAGGAGCAAAATAATGACTGATAAAAATAGTCAACTGGTATCCACCATCAGTGATGACAACACACTCACCTTGTCGCTAAAAGATATCGACATGCCAAAGCCGAATGCTGATGAAGTGGTCGTGCGCATGGAAGCCATGCCATTGAACCCCTCTGACTTTGGCGTGATGTTCAGCGCCGCTGATATGTCAACCGCAGTACAATCAGGCACCGATGACAGCCCCCTTATCACCGCCGATGTGCCTGCCAAGTTCATGCCAGCCCTTAAAACCCGCATCAACAAAGACACGCCTGTCGGCAATGAAGGCGCAGGTACGGTCGTTGCTGCAGGCTCGTCAGAAGCCGCGCAAGCGCTCATGGGCAAAATGGTCGCAATCATCGGCGGCGGCACATATCGTAAGTATCACTGCGTCAATGTCAAAGCCTGCATAGAGATGACAAAAGGCACCACCGCAAAAGAGGCGGCCTCCTCTTTTGTCAACCCGCTAACCTCACTCGCCATGGTCGAAACCATGCGCGCTGAAGGCCACAAAGCTATTATTCATGCGGCAGCGGCGTCCAGCCTTGGGCAAATGCTTAACCGCATCTGTATGGCGGATGGCATTGATCTTATTAATATCGTACGTAAAGAAGAGCAAGAAAAGCTACTGCGCGATATGGGCGCAAAATACGTGGTCAACTCAAGCAGTGAGACGTTCACCAAGGATTTAACCGCTGCCATCGTTGAAACGGGCGCGACCATTTCGTTTGACCCTGTGGGCGGCGGCAAACTGACCAGCGACATTCTAAACTGTATGGAAGCAGCCATCCCCCGTGATGTGGAAGAATACAGCGTCTATGGCTCAAACACCTTTAAACAAGCCTATATTTATGGCGCATTAGATCGTGGCCCGATTACCATCAATCGCAATTTTGGGTTTGCGTGGGGTATCAATGGCTTCTTATTATTCAATGCGCTCGGTAAGCTTGGCAGTGAGACCGTGAAATCAATGCGTCAGCGTGTGGCGGCAGAGATCACCACCACCTTTGCTAGCAGCTATACCCATGAAGTCACGCTAGAAGAAGCCCTACAATTAGAGTCCATCAAAGCGTATGGCAAACAAGCGACGGGTGAAAAGTATTTGATTACACCTCAGAGCTAACCATAAGTTAAGATGCTATTTGAAAATAAAAAAGCAGATGTCGATGATGTCTGCTTTTTTTGCGCCTGATTGTCAAAAGCCAGCCGCGCTCAATAATTATTTAACAAAGACTCAAAGCGTATTTGATTAACTATTAACCGTACGTTTTTAATATAAAGATTATCGCCGCATACCAAAATAAATCATCGCCCTAGGATTTGTCTTGATATACGGCAATAAAGCGGGTTAGGCCATCGCTGCCATCTCTTGCTGAGTAAAGAAAGACGCACCGTCAGGCACTTCTGGCAGTTTTAGGGTGTTGGGTGTGAGGCGTACATTGCCCGTCAGCTCACCGCTGACCAAGACGCCTTCGTGTTTACTTGGCAGTGGGTTTGGCGAGAGCGGCTGTGCGTCTTCTGCGTTATACACTGAGATAAACAAGTAACGTGGCAAATCGCTGGTATTCGGCCCTGAGGAATGCAGCAAGCGACTGTGCATAAAACAAATCGAGCCTGGTTTACCGATGCATGGCACGAATTCTTGACACTTTTTGGCTTCAATAGCGCCACTGACTTTGCCCACGAACTTGCCATCTTCCCAATGGGAAAATAGCTCGCCTTTGTGACTCTCAGGCACGACCAGCAGTGGTCCGTTTTCCATCGTCACCTCGCCAATCATCAGCAATGCGGTCAGCATGTCATCGTTGGTATGCGGCGTAAATGGAAAGTCCTGATGCCACTTAACTGAGGTTGAGGTATTCGGCAGCTTGGCATTGACCTTGCTGTGATGAAAACGCGTGCCCTTCCCGCCGATTAACTGGCTCGCCATCTCAGACATGGTTGACTGTAGCGCCGCATTGGCAAAGGCGTCCGAGATTTCTGTCGGTGAGGTGATGCGTCTGAGCGATGGGTTTTCTGCGCTATGGTCTTTTGGATCAATGTCAAAGCGCGCGCGCCCATCGACCGTCGTGCCCCACGCCTCGGTATGGGTTTTGCTCTCATCCACCCAAGACTGGATTTGACTGAGTAAATCGGTCAGTTCACGGGTGTCAATCGCATCTTCTACAACCAAATAGCCATGATCATGATAATGCTGAATTTGTTCATTGGTTAACATGCTGCGCCCTTCCCTATGTGTCTGTCAAAAATCCGTTGTTTATCAAAAATCAGTTCATTACATTATCGATATCGGCTTGGCTGGGTACGGTCAGGCCATATGTGCCCAAGATTTTTGCCAAATCGCCTGAGGCTTTCATTTTTTCGATAGCGCCATTAATGATGTCATAAGTTTCGGTATCGCCTTTTCTGACCCCAATACCGCCAACGATAGGATAAAATTCCTCGGTTGAGGTAATTTTCACGCGGTCACCAAGTTTGCTCTCAGCCGCAGTCATTACCGCCGCATCGTCATATTGAATGTCCACCGCTTTTGACATCAAAGCTTGGGTGGTTTGTGGCGAGGTTTCGTATTCTTTAATCGTAATCGCCCCTTTATTTTCTGACTCGCATTTTTTGGAAATTTCGCGCAGCTGGTTAGCAAACTCAGTGCCTTTCATCGCGCCGATGTTATGACCACACAAGTCGTTCGCGCCTCTAGGAGCAAGGTCGGAGTCACCACGCACGAGTAGTGAAATGTCTGTTTTGTAATATGGAATCATGTCAATCTGTTCAAGGCGGTCTTTGGTGATATACATCGAGGAATACAGCACATCAAACTTGCCGCCTTTTAATCCAGGAATCAGGTTCGCCCAGCGGGTGTCTTCCCATTCTGGCGTAAAGTCGCCATTTAGCTCCGCCATCTTAGCCATAATCTCGACATCGACGCCTTGCGGTTTGCCTTGTTCATCCAAATATTCATAAGGCGGAAAGGTCATATCCGAGCCAATCGCCAGCACTTTTTTATCCCCGCCAGCATCCGCAGTCGTCACGCTGCTTTCTTGACTGACAGGCGCTTCACCTGAACAAGCATTCAACATGAAACCTGCGGTGGCAGAGAGGAGTATCAGTTTTAATTGCTTCATCGTCTTGATTCCTAAATGAGTGGTGAGCGTGGACAACCGTATCGGATAGCCATATTTGGTAAGCTGGCAACCTTTGTATCCCTTGACTTAGTTATACTAAACCCACGTCATTGAAAGCAATTTTGAAAAACCGACCCACTACTAATGCAAATCCTATTTAAAAACAGGCACAGTCTTGCGTACGCTCGGTATAGTAATAATTTTATGGCGATAGAGGTGAGTGATGAGTGAGTTAACAAAGACAATGAGCGCGACCGAAGCGGATGCCCGTGTTGATCTTGCGGCATGTTTTCGCTGGTTTGCGCGTTTGGGTATGCATGAGGCGGTTGCCAATCATTTTAGTGCGTCTATATCGGATGATGGCAGCAAGTTTTTAATCAATCCAAAGTGGCAGCACTTTTCGACCATTAAGGCAAGCGACCTTATTGTGCTAGACACCAACAATCCCGATGAAACGCTACTTGCCAAAATCGACCCCACCGCATGGGCGATACATGGTCAAATCCATTTACTGCGCCCTGATGTCAAATGCGTGCTGCATCTGCATCCCATCTATACCACCGCGATATCGACGCTCAAAGACCCTACGATTAAGCCAATTGACCAAAACACGGCGCGTTATTTTAACCGCGTCAGTTATGACGATTGCTACCAAGGTATGGCTGACAGCGATGCGGAAGGCAAGCGCTTAGCAGAACTGTTGGGCGCGCACAGTCGCCTAATGATGGGCAACCACGGGGTGCTTATTGGCTCGCACAGCATTGGCGTTGCCTTTGATGATATGTATACCATTGAACGCGCCTGCCAAGTGCTGGCGACCGGCTACGCCACTAATCAGGACTTAAACCTCATCCCTGATGCAATGGCTGAAAAAACCGCGCAGGACTGGGAATCGATTGAAGATTTTAGCGAAGCCCACTTTGCTGAGACTAAGCGCGTGCTCCTGATAGAAGAACCTGACTTTGCTGAATAAGAAGTAAAACAGTTTCCTTAGCTATAATTAATCTTCTACAAAACTGGTATGGCAAGATTAAACTGTATTTTTCGTAGCCTCTGGAGACGAAGTCACAGCAAGCAAGAAAAATACCGTTTAATCAAGTCTATCTATGACGATATATCATTTTTAATCGTTAAAAACCCACTAAGAAATAAGCCCTCATGTGAGATGCCATGAGGGCTTATTTCTTAGTGGCTCATGACTGGTAATGAACCTTTTGGCATTGATGCAGTATCAATGTTTTTTTACAAACTGATTAAAGCGCTCGTTGGTGCTGTTTTTTAGTTCTGCTGGCGAGCCTTGCTCGACGATGTGCCCGCCTTCCATAAAGATGACGCGATCAGAGATGTTAAAGGCAAAGTTCATTTCGTGAGTGACGATAATCATGGTCAGTCCCTCTTTTGCCAGCTGCTCCATCACTTTTAAGACTTCGTTGACCAGCTCAGGGTCGAGCGCCGAGGTCGGCTCATCAAACAAGATGATAGACGGCTCCATCGCGAGCGCACGTGCAATCGCCACACGCTGCTGCTGACCGCCTGAGAGCTGGTGCGGGTATTTTTTTGCATGCGCTTTCATACCCACTTTATCGAGCATCGCAATCGCTGTCAGCTGATTGATGCCTTTGTCGTACATTTTGTGGTACTGCGGTGCGAGCATGATGTTCTCAAGTACCGTCTTGTGCGGAAACAAGTTAAAGTTCTGAAACACCATGCCGATATGGATAATTTGTTCTTTAAAGGCTTTTGATTTGTCCGTCAATGTGGTGTCTTTTAAGAAGGGATTGCCCATCAGATTCACCGTGCCTTTATTTAGCGTCTCCAAACTGTTTAAAGTGCGGATAAAGGTGGTTTTGCCTGAACCTGAAGGACCAATAATAGAAACCACCTCGCCCCATTTGACGTGCAAATCAATGCCTTTTAATACGTGGTGCTCGCCGTAGGATTTATGAATATCTATGGCTTCGAGCGCATACTCGCCTTTTTTGACCTGATTGATGTCTTTATAGTTATTCAAGGATTTGTTGCTGACCATATTATCGACCAGCTCCCCCTCAGCTAAGATGGCAGGATTTTTTTGGGTGATATCAATAAACTTTTCAAAGCGCTGAATTAAAAACCCAAACACGGTGACAATTAAGATGTAGTAAAACGCAACCGCCAGCATGGTCTCAAGTACCAAGAAATTTTGTGCATACAATCTCTGACCGACCAATAAAATCTCAGTCAAGGAGATGACAGACACCAAAGAAGTGAGCTTTACAATCACGATAAACTCGTTACTGAGGCTTGGTAAGGCAATGCGTAGCGCCTGCGGGACAACAATCAATCGCTGAATGCCGACAGGCTTGAGCCCCAGCGCTTTGCCCGCTTCAAACTGCGCTTTACTCACCGCATTGAGACCGCCGCGATGAA
The DNA here is from genome assembly GCF_904846035.1 of Psychrobacter aestuarii. Lineage (GTDB taxonomy): Bacteria > Pseudomonadota > Gammaproteobacteria > Pseudomonadales > Moraxellaceae > Psychrobacter > Psychrobacter aestuarii. The sequence continues at coordinate 189,765 of NZ_CAJGYT010000001.1, read as the reverse complement.
TCTCCGCGATATACGCCGACTCACACAAGGTCAGCGCAATCAAACCTGACGCGAATGACGACGCTAGAATAACGCTCGTTGATGGGAAGACCTGCGGCATACTATAAATAAAAATCAGCAGCACCAACAGCGGAATACTGCGAAACAGCCAAATATAAGCGCGGCTCACTAGCGAGACAGGCTTTACTTTGGATTTTTTACCAAGGGCGAGGACGAATCCTAAGACAATACCCAACAACCAAACCAAGACACTTAGCTCAATGACGGTTAAGGTGGCTTGCCAAAAGTTTTTGTCTTTTAATAAACTAAACGTATATACCCAGTCAAATTGCATAATCTGTCCTCTATGTGTGGTTAAGGCATGTGGCTACACCAATGTTTCTACAAGTCGGTTTAAAAAGTCATGGCACGCGTCGAGCTGACGGATGGCAATGTGTTCGTTGGGTTTGTGCGCCACATCAATAGCGCCTGGGCCACACACCAAAATAGGCGTGTCAAAATGCTGCTGAAACAAGCCCGCCTCTGTACCGAACGACAGCTTGGTCGTTTTAGCATTGGGTAGCAGCTTTTGTAAATTGACAACCTCGCTATGTACCGCATCGGTAGACAGCCCAGGGTATTGATTGATGCTTTGAATATCGTAGTGAAGCTGCGTATCGGCATGGCTGCATGAAAACTGTTTTAAAATCTCAGCTTGTACAAAAGAGATGCTGTCTTCGGCGACGTTACGGATTTCGTAATCGAGCTGGCAAAGATTGGGCACGACATTGAGCGCCGTGCCGCCATGAATCTTGCCCACATGGATGGTGGAATAAGGAATGTCATAGCCTGTATCAATATACCCTGTCGCCTGCACCGTTTTCTGTGCGCTGATTAAGCTTTGGACAAATTGACTGGCACCATGAATGGCATTGGTATAGTTAGGCGCGAGGGCGGAATGCCCTTCTGTGCCGTGAAAACACACTTGAAACACCGCTTTGCCTTTGTGACTGGTCGCCACGTTCATCAACGTTGGCTCACCGATAATGGCTACTCTGGGTGGGACGATTAATTCTTTAATTTGATCCAAAATATGCCTGACGCCCACACAGCCAATCTCTTCGTCATAAGACAAGCACAGATGCAGCGGATAACGTAGCGGCTTATCAGCAGCGGCTTTGATAACGACCAAGGCGCAAGCAATAAAGCCTTTCATATCTGCCGCACCGCGCCCATACACGCAGCCCTCTTTTATCACCGCGCAAAAGGGGTCGGTATCCCAATCTTGCCCTTCAACAGGCACAACATCGGTATGCCCTGACAGCAACACGCCAGCGGTGTCTTTGGGGCCTGTACTGATAAACAAATTGGCTTTGTTCTGCGCGTCGTTGTAGTTGCTGATAATGTCGATATTGTCGTGTTCTAAATAGCGTTTGACGTAGTCAATAAGCGGCAAGTTGCTGTTATAAGAGGTGGTATCAAACGAGATGAGTGTGGTTAATACGTCGATATATTCCCGCGCAGCGTTCATCAGCTTTCCTTATCGTTTGGACTTTTCATGTGGGCTTCTGCAAAGTAAGACACACTCATACCTGGGATGTATTGGTTTGAGATAAAGGCCTGACAGCGGCTAGAAAAGGCTTGCTGTACGTTGGTCAAGCGGGCATTTTTTGGCGCGGCGATGCCAATTTTCATCGGGCGCGTGTCGCCTGCGATTCTGACCATGACCAGTTTTTTGCCATCATTGGAATAATTGCTCTTTGGGCGCACGTTTAGGATGGTATAGCCGATATTGTTGCCGACCATCGAGCGGATGACGTCCACATATTTGCAGGTGTCGATGATGTTTGGTTGTAGGTTTTTATTTCTAAATAAGGACAAAAAGTATTCATTGCTGTATGGCATATCGAGCAATATCATCGGGTACTCGGTCAGCTCCTCGAGTGTTATCGCCTTGCTTTTGGCGAGTGGATGCGTCTCAGCGAGCAATACATACGGCGGTAAGTCAGCAAGGGGTGTGAAGTTAATTAAGTTTTCATCAATATGCAGGTCATACAAAAGTGCCAAATCCAAGGTGTTGTTCATCAGCCCTTGTAATAGGTTGTGATGGTCGTCTATCACCGCTTCTAAATCGACTTGTTTATACAGGCTTGAAAACCCGTGAATGATGTCGGCATAGATATGCGGAGCAAACGCTGAAAAACAGCCTACTTTTAGCTTGCCGCGCATGACGCCTGTAAAGTCGGCTGACATCGAATACAAATCAGAAGACTGCGCCAAAATCACTTTACACGCCTCTTTTACCTGCTCGCCAATCTCAGTTAATAGCAATCCCTTGGCATGTTGACGAATGAACAGCTGAACATGCAGCTCTTCTTCCATATGCGCGATGGCGGCCGATATAGACGGCGATGAGATATGGATTTTTTCAGCGGCAATAATGATGCTACCGCTCTCTGCCGTTGTGACAAAATATTCCATTTGACGTAAAGTAATGCGACTTAACACGATAGATCCTTTGTTTGTTTGTCTGTAATTACAAGTCCCCAGGCACCCCGTAACTCGGTGAGATGGTGGGATTGATTGCCCTGACGATATAGTCTTCTAGCTGTGGTTCGTAAATACCCCAGAGCTGCTGCAAGTCTTCGATGGGCGTATCTGACCAATCGACTCGCAAATCCACAATCGGCCATGCGGCTTTGTCCACCACGAGTAGCCCCGCAGAATGCACGTCACCCGCTTCGCCGCCTGCGTGGTAGCCCGATACTAAGCTTGCAAGCAAGCGGCTGGCAAGCGCGCCTTTGCTTTTTTCAAAGGTTTCAAGCATCGCGGCAGGTACAGAAGGATTGTCCAGCAAATTACCTGCGCAGGCGGCATACTTGCCTTCGGCGGTCGCAAAGGTGCCGAGGGTATGCGCGCCACTAAACACAAAGGGCTGATTGGTCGCGTTCAATGCCATCAGCTGACGGTATTCAATAAACTCCGTGCTCTTAACCAGCTCATGACCTGCATCGGTCGGCGTGAGATTGTATTGCATCATCTCAATAAGCACTTGCGATAAATTGGGGTCGGTGATGTTTTGACTGGCGACTACGCCAACGCCTGCTTTAGCGCGGATACAACGCGAGGCGACTGCGGGTGACGACGAGCTGATGGCAGCCCCTAACTGACCTGTCTTTTCACAGCGCGCGATAATAGAAAATGTCATCGTTTGTCCTTATTCTTAGTTATAAAAGTATCAATACCGTGTACTTGTTTGGATTGGCGTTGTTGGCGTTAAAGCAAACATAACGCTAAGCCTGCGGCCTAAATCACCGCAATGGCGTCGATTTCGACCAACCATTCAGGACGTGCCAGCGCTGATACCACAATACCTGTCGATACAGGGTGTACGCCTTTGAGCCAGCGCCCGACCACGCGGTACACCTCTTCGCGGTAGCGCGGGTCGATGATGTAGATGGTAATTTTGCAGATATCGGCAAGCTCACCGCCCGCCTCAGCCAGCAGCATATTGATATTGTGCATTGCCTGTTCGGCTTGACCTTTGACATTACCGATACAAACGCTTTCGCTGGTGTCCAAATCTTGACCAATCTGTCCGCGCAAAAACACAGTGCTGCCTTTGGCAACGACGGCTTGGCACAAGTCGTTATCGATGTTTTGTTCAGGGTACGTGTCTTTGGTGTTAAACGGTCGGATACGGGTGTGTTTCATAGACTGCCTCTTGCTAAAGACGGATGATAAATGTGAAGTAGTAGGCGCGAGACAAAGTAGGAGTGCTTTATTCTTAATGCCCAAAGCGTGGTTTTGCGCCTTACATTCAGTATGTCGGAATTCAAAACCAAGGCAAATTAAGAATTCCTTTCCAGTGATTAGGCTTATCCGTATCAGAGTGATTCGGTTTTTTTGAGGCAGGTCTTCAGGACATACGATTGTCATTAAAAATAAAGAAAAACTATGATGAAGGTCATGGTCGTGAGTGAACACCTTAACTTCTGTAGAGAGAATAAGTCTATGTCAATCGATAACAAAAACGTGGATACGCTGGTGGTGGGTTCAGGTCAAGCGGGTATCGCGATGAGCGAGCATTTAAGTCAGTTGGGCATTGAGCATTTGGTCTTAGAAAAAGACAGAATCGCCGAAGCATGGCGCACGCGCCGCTGGGACTCATTGGTCGCTAATGGTCCTTGCTGGCACGACAAGTTTCCGAGCATGGACTTCCCGCATGACCCAGACAGCTTTGTGCCGCACAATGAGGTGGCGCAGTATTTTGAAGATTATGCCAAAATGATTGCTGCGCCTATTGAGACAGGTGTTGAGGTACAAAAGATTGTCAAAAATAAGCGCCAAAAAGGCTTTAGCGTCACCACCAGTCAAGGAACGCTGTCCGCGAATAATATCGTTGTCGCCACAGGGCCATTTCAGCAGCCCATCATTCCTGCTATCGCGCCACAAAACCCAAGCTTTTATCAAATCCATTCTGACCAATACAAAAACCCTGAGCAGTTGCCAGAGGGCGCAGTACTGGTGGTGGGTGCAGGCTCATCAGGCGTACAAATTGCCACCGAGCTCAATAACGCAGGCAAAAAAGTTTATCTCTCCGTCGGTCCACATGAGCGCCCACCACGCAGCTATCGCGGTCGCGATAATGTCTGGTGGCTCGGGGTGCTGGGAACGTGGCATGAAAGCACACCGCCACAGCGCCCAATTAAAGGCTTTGCGGTCAGCGGTATGAACGGCGGACAAAGCGTTGATTTTCGCAAACTGGGACATGATGGCATCACGCTGGTCGGCATGACCAAAGCCTTTACTGACAGCGCGGTGACGTTTAATGACGACTTGGTGGACAATGTACTGAGTGCCGAGAAAAACTATCTAACCAGTCTGGATGAGATGGATAAGTATATCGAGGACAATGGCTTGGACTTGCCCGAAGAGCCTGAAGCCAAAGTCTTTATGGACATGCCTGAGTGTCTGAACGCGCCGACCTTGTCTTTAGATTTTGACAAAGACAACATCACCAGTGTCATTTGGGCATCAGGTTTTGGCTACGATTATCATTGGCTGGATTTTGATATCTTTGCGGACAATGGCGCACCGATACACAACCGTGGTGTCACCAGTGAGCCAGGCATTTATTTTGTCGGTCTGCCGTATTTGTCGGGTAAAGGCTCAAGCTTTATTTGGGGCGTGTGGCACGATGCCAAACGCATCGCGGAATATATCGATATTCAAAGACATTATCATCGTTATCAAGCGGCTGATAAAAGCGATAACCGCACAGTTGAGGTAAATCTCGCCAGTCCTGCCCCCTTATAACGCGCTCAATACCCAAACAACCTGCCTGTCGGTTGTCAGTTCATCAACAGGCAGCCAGCATTAACGAGCAGCCAACTGCTGAGCAAGCTGTTCCTCTATTTCTGCTTTGAGTACTTTGTCATCACTCTTATTGGCGCTGGCTTTGGCATTTTGTAGGTTCACAATCGCCGCCTCATTCTGTCCCAGCTCAAGCTGTAGCATCGCCATCGAAAACGCAATAGAGGCCATATGGTCTTTTGCATTGATAGCGACCGCTTTGCTAAGCGCTTTTTCATAGAGCGCGAGGGCGTCTTCACGCGATTCTGTAAAGTCGGCTAATGTCTCCCACTGCTCTGGATGGTCTTTGTCCGTATCTTCGTTAGCGGTGCAGATGGTCTGCAATACAGCGTAATGGGCATCAAAAGCCGCTTGGTCACCGCGTCTATCGGCATCCAATAGCTCTTCCGCCAAACTATAGATGGACTTATATATTTTGGTATTAATCATGGCAGACTCCCCTGCGTTACTGCTGCTCATCAGCAATAAGCAAGCGTTTATGTATAAAGGTGTTGGTGTATAAAGATAACGGGCGACCATCATAGTGAATCGCGATAAAAATAGATACCACGCGTTAAAGGCTTATTGGACAGCTTGCCATCTTAAACATGGAAGCAGCGATATCATTAGACGCCCCACTTGCCAGCAAGCCTGTTCAATATCGTCATCAGCCATGCGTTGTTGTCATTAATATGCGCAGGCGCAGCAGTTTTAATCACGTCCACAGACTGTACGCTATCAGGATAATTATCGTGCTCGCTTTGGATTTCTGCTGCGCCGTGCGCAAGCATGTTATTCATACTATCGGTAGTCACTTCAAAATGACACTGCCACGCCAGCGTATATGCGCCCGCGTCTTGCTGCGCGCTGCTTTGGTAAATAAAGCCTTGATTCATCCACGCATCTGATTCGGCAATCGCTATTGCGCCCTTTGGTACGCTAAAGCCATCACCATGCCAGTGAAACACGGTAAAGGGCTCGCTGGGTAAGCCGTTTAACAACGGATGTACTGCAGCTGCTGGCGTGAGGGTAATTGGCAGCCAGCCGATTTCTTTCACCCCTGATGGCGCGACCTGCCCGCCCAGCACGTGCGCGATAAGCTGTGAGCCGAGGCAAATCCCCAACACGGTCTTGCCCGCGTCAATACTTTGCTGAATAAAGGGCTTTTCTTGCACGAGCCATGGGTATTCGCTCTCATCATGGATACTCATTGGACCACCCATGACAATCAGCCAATCAAAATCCGCTTGCTCGGGCAAGCTATCGCCCTGATAAAAGCGCGTGTAGCTGACGGTATGCCCTTGCGTGTCCGCCCAATCGGCAATGATGCCCAAATCTTCAAAGTCGACGTGTAGTAATGCGTGAATACGTAATGTCATAATGTGCCCGCTGTGTGCCAAAAACGTATTAGCATAAAGTGCTGACGCGGCACGGTCAAATGTAAAAAAGAATGGCTTATGCGACGGGCGTGTTTATCATCAAGCCGCTTATCTTTGGCAGATAGTTACGCATCTGGCGAACAACCAATAGCCACTAAATTGAAGAATCGAAAAGAAAAGACAGGCAAGGTTTATTTCGACGTATCCCGATACAACGTCGTCTGTGCTTCTTCGCGGAAGTCTTCGTAAGTGATGGGCGCGTTGTCCGCCGTCACAGGTGTTGGCGCTGCTGCATTGTCACTGGCGGCAGTAGTGCTTGCATCCGTATCCGAGGCAGTGGTCGTGTTCTCAGGCGCTACTGCTTGAGTGGCGGTAGTGGCTGGTGCAGGCGTCGATGCGCTATCGGTGGTCATGACTGCTGGCGTGTCGGTATTTGCGTTGTCATCGCCCATCACCGTAGTCAGCACATCAGGGTCGAGCGCAAAGATAGCCAAAGCACTGATAATGACACCGCTGACAATACCAATAATGAGTAGCATCAGACCACGCAATACATGCTTTGACGTTTTGGTTACAGGTTTTTTCTTTTGCAAGGTGTGCGGCGCAGGCTCTGGCGGCTCTACGGTCATCAGCGGGCAAGACAGTGCGGCGTTTTCGTCCTCAAACCCGCCAGCCTCTACCCTATCAAAGGTGGGCGGCGGCTGATGCTCGGCAGCGACTTCTTCGGGATGCTCGGCATCATAACGCGCGGCAATGACTTCGGTTTGCTCATTAAATTCAGCAAACATTTGTAATTCTTCATCACTTAACGGCTCAAACGCGTCGTGATCCAGCACGCTGTCTTGCGGTGTGCTTGAGGCATTACCCCCCTCAATTTGTTGCATTCTTTCTAAAAAACGCTCATAAATGTCACCTTGTCGACCATTTGTGTCAGTCGTCAAGTCAGGAGGGTGTCTTTGAGCGTCATCATTATTATTATTCATAATGTACCGAGCCGTATGCGCTGTGCTATGTTTAGCCTGTGATATAGGGGCAATCTGTTGCAAAAGGCGTCACCCTTTTAGCAAAAATGGGGCAAATACTTTGATACCTGTATGTCATAGACTTTCAATATACGGTATCTTAACCCCTATGGTTACCTTATAAATCTTGCATAAAATACGCCAAAAAGATACCGAACAAGTGCTGCTTTTTTGCTACTGTTGCGGCATCGCTCGATAACTTATCGCTATGGACAATCATGGATATCAAACAGCTCAAAGCGTTTGTGGCCATCGCTGAGGCGCAAAGCTTTAGCCTTGCCGCTGAGCGCACACAACTCTCGCAGCCGAGCCTCAGTCGCTTGTTAAAACAGCTTGAGACGACCATGGGGGTGCTGCTCATTGAGCGTCAGCACCGTCCGCTACAACTGACCGAGGCGGGCGAGTTTTTTTATAAAAAAATGCGCACGCTGCTCATTGAGATGCAGACCATCACCAGTATGACCCAGCGTCTTGCCAATCCCAGCCCTGAGCTGCGTATTGGTTTTGTACCCTCGGTATTATATGGGCTGCTGCCCGAGGTCATCGCCACGCTCAAGCGAGCGCATGCCGATATTGAGGTGCGCTTGTGTGACATCAGCTCGTATCAGCAGCTAAAGGCGCTCAAATCGGGCGAGATTGATGTGGGCTTTGGGCGCTTTTTTTATCAAGACGCATGGACACAGCAGGTATTATTGCGGCATGAGCGCTATATGGTGGCGCTACCCAAGGCGCATCCTGCGGCAAACGCGGCATATCAGCGCTTGAGTGATTTGGCGCAGCAGCACTTGATTTTGTATCACAATACGCACCTGCCTGCCCGTCAGGCCATCGTCACGGAGGCGCAGCAGGCGGATGCTGAGCGTCTGGTGAGTGAGCCGCCTGTGACCGAGCCCTTGCTGCATATCTTTGCCCAATATGGGATAACGCCATTACTCACGACCAAGGTCAGCGATTTGCAGGTGGCGCTCGGTTTGGTGGCCGCAGGTGAAGGCATAACGCTCGTCCCCGCCAGCCTACAGAGCGTACGCAGCGCGCAGATTGCCTATCGACCGCTGTGGCATGAGGATGTGACTTCGCCCATTTATTTACAAACGCTCAAAGACCGCCCACATCCGCGCGTGCCTGACTTGCTGTCCGCCATCTATCAGGTGTATGAACAGCGCGGCATCACTTATCGTAAGCAGTCGGTGCTGCCTGTTTAGCCTCCAGCTGCCTGATGGGCGGTCCGATGAATGGTGCTGTCAGGCGACCCAATGACCCACGCGCCCATCTGCTTTTGCTCACTTTCTATGCACTTTATGCTACAGTCTTCTCTTTTCTTTCGCCAAAGATAATGGACGCCGAGTCTCACGTCATCATAGCTTGCGGTATGGTGACTGAGCTGGGGCACGTCTGACAGTCATTGATAACACGGACAGCGCGTTTATTATCTTTGGTATGGCGACACGATAGAGAGTCTAATGAGGTTCTATGAGTACATCCTACCCCGACACGGCACAAGCCGATAACGCACAGCCGCAGGGCTTTAGCTGGCGTATCTTTGGTCCAGGCATTCTAATGGCGACAGCAGCGATTGGCGGCTCGCATCTGATTTCATCGACGCAGGCGGGCGCGCTATACGGCTGGCAGCTGGCGATTATGATTGTCCTTGCCAATTTGTTTAAGTATCCGTTTTTTCGCTTTGGCACCGATTATGTCTATGACACCAATGAAAGTCTGATTGCAGGCTACGCTAAGCGCTCACCCGCTTATCTGTGGGTATATTTTGTGTTGTCCATCCTCTCTGCGGTCATCAGCACGGGCGCAGTGTCCTTGATTGCGGCGGTGATTCTCGGCTTTATGCTGCCTGAGTCGTTGGGCTTATCGACGATGACGCTCGCCTTTATCGTGACGGCGGTCTCTTGGGTGTTTTTGATTGGCGGACACTTTCGCCTGCTGGATAAAGTCACCAAGTGGATTATGATATCGCTCACCGCCGCGACCGTGATTGCGGTGATGATTGCGGCGGGCAAGCCTGCGGTGATGACGCCTGATTTTGTGGCGGCTTCGCCTTGGAACTTGGCGACGCTAGGCTTTATCGTAGCACTGATGGGCTGGATGCCCGCGCCGCTAGAATTTGCCGCGATTACCTCGATGTGGACGTCAGCCAAGGTGAAAGCCGACCATACCAACCACCGCCAAGGCTTGCTGGATTTTAATGTTGGCTATTTGATTTCGGCCATTTTGGCGCTGTTTTTCTTATCGTTGGGCGTCTTCGTACAGTACGGCTCGGGGCAGCCGATTGAGACCGCTGGCGGGGCGTACATCGCGCAGCTGATTGGTATGTATACCAATACCATCGGCGATTGGTCGCGTCTGCTCGTCGCCTTTATCGCCTTTATGTGTATGTTCGGCACGACCATCACTTGTGCTGACGGCTACGGTCGCGCCAATGCCGAATGCTGGCGCTTGATACGCGGACAAGAGGAGATTAATAAAAAACAAATTGCCTTTTGGACGACCTACGCTATCGGTGGCGGCTTAGTGATTATTACTTTCTTCACAGGTCAGCTGGGTTCCATGCTTAAATTCGCTATGATTTCGGCATTCGTTTCTGCGCCGATTTTTGGTTGGTTAAACTACTCCTTGGTCAAAAACCGCCAAAAGCTGTCCTTTGGTATGAACGCGTTGTCTATCGCAGGTCTTATCTTCTTGGCAGGTTTTGCGCTGCTGTTCCTAGCCAACTTGACAGGACTGCTTGCGTAAGCGCATCGCGGTAACGACTTATCCTATAAATAAAAACCCGCCAGCGTCCTGCCAGCGGGTTTTTTATTGCCAAAAATAACGCTAATCAGCAAATGCCCTGCCCTTGTTAATTGTCCTTTTTTAAATTAATGCCAAAAGTAATGTAAAAAAGTGTAAGTGATGTACCGCCTAGTTTTTTGGGTATTTTTTAAATATGAATAGTAAATGCAAAAATACTTAGCCTGCACATAAGAGTATGTAAAAAACAAATAGTAGCGTTTGTTATTGGCTAAATGTGGATTTTTAGCCTGTTTTCTGGCTTTGAACTGCGTGAATTTTGGGCGTATGCTTGACGAACAGCACATTTATTGATTGTTATTGATTATTGATTACATCGCATAAGGACATGTCATGACCGCATCTGCAGGCGCACGCTTTTATCATACCCTCACCGAGCACACCAAGGCTGGCAAGCCATTACAGATTGTCGGCGCGATTAACGCCTACAGTGCCATGCTGGCGAGCCAAGTCGGGCATCAGGCGCTGTATCTGTCGGGTGCAGGCGTGGCAAATGCGTCCTTTGGTTTGCCTGATTTGGGTATGACCAGCCTTGACAATGTGTTAGAGGACGCCCGCCGTATTACCGACGCGGTAGACACGCCGCTACTTGTAGACATTGACACGGGATTTGGCGGTGCGTTCAACATTGCGCAAACTATCAAGAAAATGGAAAAAGCAGGCGTGGCGGCGGTGCACATTGAAGACCAAGTGGCACAAAAACGCTGCGGACATCGCCCCAACAAGTCCATTGTCAGCATTGCAGAGATGACAGATCGTTTAAAAGCAGCGCTGGATGCGCGCACGGACGCCGACTTTGTGGTGATGGCGCGTACCGATGCGCTCGCGGTCGAAGGATTGGATGCGGCGGTCGAGCGTGCCGTTGCCTTTGCTGAAGCGGGCGCGGATATGATATTTGCCGAAGCGCTGACCGATATCGAGATGTATCGCAAGTTTACCGAGGTTTTGGACATTCCCGTGCTTGCCAACATGACCGAGTTTGGGCAGACCGAATTGTACAGCACCGAGGCGCTGTTTGATGTCGGCGTCGAGATGGTGCTTTATCCGCTCTCAGCATTTCGTGCGATGAGCCAAGCGGCGCTCAATGTCTATCAGCATATCTTAGCCGACGGCTCGCAAGCGGCGGTGGTCGATACGATGCAGACGCGGATGGCGCTGTATGACTTCTTGGGTTATCACGCGTATGAAGAAAAGCTCGATACCTTATTTAAAGACAAACCGAACCAAGACCAATAAAATTCTTATCAAACCCCTTTTTTTGCATTGAACAAGGACGTGATGCATGACAACGACAAAACAACTCTCAGGCGCAGGACTGCGTGGGCAAGTGGCTGGCAAGACCGCCTTATCCACCGTGGGCAAATCAGGCTCAGGACTGACCTATCGCGGCTATGACATCAGCGAGCTGGCTGAAAAGTGTCTCTTTGAAGAAGTCGCTTATTTGCTGCTATACGACGATTTGCCCACCCAAAGCGAGCTTGCTGCCTATCAAGACAAGCTGCGCGGACTGCGCGCCTTGCCCGACGCCTTAAAAACCGTACTCGAAAACGTACCAGCGGACGCGCACCCCATGGACGTACTGCGCACAGGCTGCTCAATGCTGGGCAACCTTGAGACCGAGACCGACTTTAGCCAGCAGCAAGACAAGACCGACCGTATGTTGGCGCTGTTCCCCGCCATCATTACCTATTGGTATCGCTACAGCACAGACGGCGTGCGTATTGATACACAGACCGATGAGGCGACCATTGGTGGGCATTTCTTACATTTATTACATGGCAAAGCGCCCAGCGCCCTACACGAAAAAGTGATGAACGTCTCACTCATTCTCTATGCCGAGCACGAGTTTAACGCCTCGACCTTTAACGCGCGGGTGTGCGCCTCGACCTTATCGGACATTCATTCGTGCATCACAGGCGCTATCGGCACATTGCGCGGGCACTTGCACGGCGGCGCCAATGAGGCGGCAATGGCGATGCTTGAACGCTTTGACAGTCCTGAGCATGCCGAAGACTCACTACTCACAATGCTGGATAATAAAGAAAAAATCATGGGCTTTGGTCACGCCATCTACCGCGACAGCGACCCGCGCAATGTGGTCATTAAACAATGGGCAGAAAAGCTGGCAGCAGAGGTGAATGATGACAGTCTGTATCCCATCTCGGTACGCGTTGAGGACGTCATGTGGCGCGAGAAAAAAATGTTCGCCAATGCCGACTTTTTCCATGCGTCCGCCTATCACTTTATGGGCATTCCCACCCAACTGTTTACGCCAATTTTTGTGTGTTCGCGGGTGACAGGCTGGGCGGCGCATGTGTTTGAGCAGCGTGCGGACAACCGCATCATTCGCCCAAGCGCGGACTATATTGGCGAGGACGCCCGTAGCGTGCCTGAGATTAGGGCGCGTTAAGTTAAGATTACTTCACACTCACTTCAATTTGCCAAAACTAAAAGTGGATTGAGGTGAGTCCAGCTTCTATCTCGCGAATTTCAGCTTATGAAAAGAACCATATCATTAACTATAGTGTGTTTTTTAGCTTTAACAGCATGCACAGGCGCTAACAGTCTACAAGCGAGCACTGATTGCAGAAATGTTAGTCCGTATGACGAAATAGCGAATGATGGTATTTATCTTATAGACTCAACCGTACATGAGCAAACTGAGAATACAGCCGTTGTTGTGGGTGACCCACTCGTTAAATATGGTGACATCGAAAGCGTCGAGTTATACCCCGATGAAGATAACCAGCTTAGTATTTATTTTACTATTGATTTTGAAACAGGCATAAAGCTAAGTGGGATAACACAACGCCATATTTCTGAATATATGGCTTTAGTTTTAGATAATAGGATAGTAAATGTCAGTCAAATCCAAGCTGCTATAAACACAAGCTTTATTCTTAGTAGATTCAATTCTAATCAAGAAGCCGAGCAAATATATTCGAAAATTAAGTGCAATATCAAATAATAAAAACGTCTTTAGTAAATTAAAAACACCCCCATGCCAACCCGCCAACCGCTACAGGTGACTTATGGACAAGACCCCAGTACAACCGATGAACCATCAATACAAAACCCAGCTGCCAGACACCGACCTATATTACTTTGACACCCGTGCGGCGGTGGACGCTATCGAGGCGGGCGCGTATGCCAAGCTGCCTTTTTGCTCCAAGGTGTTTTGCGAAAATCTGGTGCGCCGCTGCCCGCCTGAGGACTTGAGCGCTGCCCTATCCCAGCACATCAACCGCCAGCAAGATATGGACTGGCCGTGGTATCCTGCGCGCGTGGTCTGTCATGATATTTTGGGGCAGACAGCGTTTGTCGATTTGGCGGGACTGCGCGAAGCGATTGCCGAAAAAGGCGGCGACCCTGCCAAGGTCAATCCCATTGTGCCCACCCAACTGATAGTTGATCATTCATTAGCGGTCGAGCACGCGGGCTTTGAGGACAATGCCTTAGAAAAAAACCGCGCCATCGAAGCGCGGCGCAACCAAGACCGTTTTGACTTTATCAATTGGTGCCAAGACGCCTTTGATAATGTCAATGTCGTGCCGCCCGGTAACGGCATCATGCACCAGATTAACCTTGAAAAAATGTCGCCTGTAGTGCAGCAAGCAAAAGACAGCGCGGGCGATGTCGTTGCCTTTCCTGACACCTTGGTCGGTACGGACAGTCACACGCCGATGGTCGATGCGCTCGGCGTGATTTCGCTCGGTGTGGGTGGGCTAGAAGCCGAAAGCGTCATGCTGGGCAATCCGTCCTATATGCGCGTGCCTGATATTATCGGCGTCGAGCTGACAGGAAAGCTGCAAAAAGGCGTGACGGGTACGGATTTGGTCTTATCTTTAACCGCCTTTTTACGCGAGCAAGGCGTGGTCGGCAGCTATCTAGAATTTTTTGGTGCAGGGGCGCGCAGTCTGAGCGTGGGCGACCGTGCTTCGGTGTCGAATATGACGCCCGAATATGGCGCGAGCGCGGCGATGTTCTATATTGACGAGCAGACGCTCGATTATCTGCGCCTGACAGGACGCAGCAGCGAGCAAGTGCAGCTGGTCGAGCAGTACGCGAAGGCGGCGGGACTGTGGGCGGATGCCATGACCGAGGCGGTTTACACGAGCACGCTACAGTTTGACCTATCCCAAGTGGTGCGCAGCATCGCTGGACCCTCGCGCCCTCACGCTCGCGTCTCGACCACCGATTTGGTGAGTACAGGCATCGCGCACAGCGTCACTGAGGGGCATAGAGACGACACTCACCCTGCCAGCATGCCTGATGGCGCGGTCATCATTGCTGCCATTACCAGCTGTACCAACACCTCCAACCCGCGCAATATGATTGCCGCAGGCTTGGTGGCGCGTAATGCCAACCAAAAAGGCTTGCTGCGTCAGCCGTGGGTTAAAACCTCGCTCGCCCCTGGCTCAAAAACTGTCAAAATGTACTTAGAAGATGCCAATCTATTGCCCGAGTTACAAAAGCTTGGCTTTGATGTGGTCGGTTTTGCGTGTACCACCTGTAACGGCATGAGTGGTGCGCTCGACCCTGATATCGAGCAGCAAATCATCCGCCGCGACTTATTTACCACCGCTGTACTCTCAGGCAACCGTAACTTTGATGGGCGCATTCACCCCTTTGCTAAGCAAGCCTTTTTGGCGTCGCCGCCCTTAGTCATCGCTTACGCCATTGCGGGCACTATCCGTTTTGATATTGAAAAAGATGCTCTTGGCTATGACGATACAGGCGCGCCGATTTATCTTAAAGACATTTGGTTCGATGATGCCGAAGTCGATGCCATCGTGAATGAGGCGGTCAAGCCTGAGCAGTTTAACGCCGTGTACATCCCGATGTTTGATGCCGAAAAAAACAGCCATGACAAGAGCGTCAGCCCGCTGTATCCGTGGCGCAGTCAAAGCACCTATATCCGCCGTCCGCCTTATTGGGAAGGCAAAATGGCGCGGCAAAACCGCCTGACAGGCATGCGTCCGTTAGCCATCTTGGGCGACAACATCACCACCGACCACCTATCACCCTCTAACGCCATCATGCCCGACTCTGCCGCTGGCGAGTATCTGCGCAGCATGGGACTGCCCGAGGAAGATTACAACTCGTACGCCACCCATCGCGGCGACCACCTGACCGCCATCCGTGCGACCTTTGCCAATCCTAAGCTGATTAATGAGATGGCGTGCGACCCACGCGGCACGGTCATACAAGGCGCATATACGCGCGTCGAACCCGAAGGGCAAATTATGCGCATGTGGGAAGCAATAGAAACCTATATAGAGCGCGGACAGCCGCTGATTATCATCGCAGGTGATGGCTACGGGCAAGGCTCGAGCCGTGATTGGGCAGCCAAAGGCGTACGGCTGGCGGGTGTGGAATGCGTGGTCGCCGAAGACTTTGAGCGCATCCACCGCCAAAACCTCGTGGGCATGGGTGCATTGCCCTTGCAGTTCGTTGAAGGCGTTAACCGCCATACCTTAGCGCTTGATGGTAGTGAAGTGTTTGATGTTAAAGGGGACGTCTCAGCAGGCGGCGAGATGACGCTCATTATTCATCGTCTTGACGGCAGTGTCGATAAAACGCCTGTCATTTGCCGCTTAGATACCGCCGATGAGCTAAAAATGTACCAAGCGGGCGGCATGCTCCAGCGTTTTGCTAAGGAGTTTATTGAGGCGGCGGATGCGGCGTAGGGTGTTGATTGTGGATGGTTGGTATAAAAAGTTGAGCGTTGGACGGTGCTTTATTCATGATGCTCATGTTTTGCCAAAGAAATGGAAACGGAAACGCTAATCGCTCGATTGTCTTATCATAAAAACAATTAAAAGGAATTTACCATGCCCCAAACCACGCCAGCCCCTCAAATATCTATCCCCGCCATTTATATGCGCGGCGGCACGTCAAAGGGTACGTTTTTTAACCTTGCTGACCTGCCCAAGCGTTGCCAAGTCGCTGGCGCGGCGCGGGACAAACTGCTGCTGCGTGTGGTCGGCAGTCCTGATCCGTATGGCAAGCAAATCGACGGTCTTGGCAACGGCAGCTCCAGCACCTCAAAGGCGGTCATCCTATCCCCCGCCCCTGACGGTGCGCACGATGTCAATTATCTGTTTGGGCAAGTCAATATCACCAAGCCCATGATTGACTGGAGTGGTAATTGTGGCAATCTAAGCGCGGCGGTCGGTGCGTGCGCCATTCACATGGGGCTGGTCGCGCCCGAGCGTATCCCAGCGGACGGTATCTGCACGGTGCGTATCTGGCAAGAAAACATCGGCAAGACCTTGATTGCGCACGTGCCTATTGCGGCGGGACAAGTGCAAGAGACAGGCGATTTTATCTTAGATGGCGCGCCCTTTCCCGCTGCCCGAATCCAAGTGGACTTTATCAGCCCCGCGCCTGAAGGCAGCGATATGTTCCCGACGGGCAATCTTACCGATACCTTGAGCGTGCCTGAGATTGGCAGCTTTCCCGTCACCTTTATTAATGCGGGCATTCCGACCGTGTTTTTGCGCGCCGAGGATTTGGGCTTAACCGCCACCGAGCTACAGGCGGACGTGAACAACGACAGCACATTATTAACACGCCTTGAGCGCATCCGCGCCCATGCGGGGGTGGCGATGGGCTTATTTAGCGACCCAAGTGACGCCGAGACGCGCCAGCATACACCTAAGCTGGCTTGGGTCGCCGCGCCAAAGGCGTACACCGCGTCGAGTGGCAAGCAGGTCACGACCGAGGACATCGACCTCTTGGTACGGGCGATGAGTATGGGGCAGCTACACCACGCGATGATGGGCACGGCAGCGGTCGCCATCGCAGCGGCGGCGACCACCACAGGCACGTTGGTAAACGAAGCTGCTGGCGGCGGCAGCTTGTCTGAGGTGCGCTTTGGTCATCCCTCAGGCACACTGCTGGTTGGCGGTCAGACCGAGCAAGTCGATGGGCGCTGGCAAGTCGCCAAAGTCAGCATGAGCCGCAGCGCACGGCGTATTATGGTGGGGCACGTGTTTGTGCCTGCGGACAGCTTTTAAGATACGCGCCAGCAACCAACGCCGCCAATAAAACACGCTATCATAATGGCTCACGCCTGTTACCACTGAACGCTTATGCCCATATCCGACCCCGTTATCCTAAAAAAAGAAAAACAACAAGACAATAAAAACAATACCCCCAAAAAACCGCCCGTCCCCAAAAAAGAGCGGCGGGCGCTCTTGTGGGACATCCTAAAAAAGCTTGCCATCTTTGCCGCGCCGTATAAAGGGCTGATTGTCTTAACCTTAATACTGACGGTGCTTGGCTCATTCACCGCGCAGGTCAATGCCTTTGTGCTGCGTTATACCGTCGATA
The DNA here is from genome assembly GCF_904846035.1 of Psychrobacter aestuarii. Taxonomy (GTDB): domain Bacteria; phylum Pseudomonadota; class Gammaproteobacteria; order Pseudomonadales; family Moraxellaceae; genus Psychrobacter; species Psychrobacter aestuarii. Next base: position 171,890 of record NZ_CAJGYT010000001.1, on the reverse strand, counting down.
CCTTGACCGAGATTGCCACCCTCGCCGAGCCGTGGCAGGCAGGCGTGCGTATGCTTGGTATTATCAGTGCGATTTTGCTGGTGAAAGAAGTGCTGGCGATTTTTGTGTCGTTTGGGCAGCGTTACTTTGGCGAGCGTATCCGTATTAACCTGTCTCGCGATTTATCACAGCGCGTGGTCGAGCGCATTTTGACGTATCGCATGGCGTTTTATACCAGCAGTGAAAACGACAGTGGCAAATTGCAAACGCGCATTGATTTGGGCGTCAGCAGTCTGACCAGCTTGGTACAAAATTTCTTTATTGATATGTTGCCGCTGTTTGCCAGTGCCATCGTGTCGCTTATCATCATGTTTAGCGCCAACTTTTGGGTGGGTATGGTTGGGCTAATTATCGTGCCGATTTACTTTTTTATCAGCCAAAAACAAGCCAACCGCTTACAAGGCTACCGCAGGCAGATGCGCGGCTTTCGCGAGACCAAAAGCGGGCTGGTGATTTCTTTAATCAACGCCATTACCGTGGTCAAATCCTTTGTGCGTGAGCCGATTGAGGCGCAAAAGCACTTTGAGATTCAAAAGGAGATGACCGACAATCAGCTACGCATCCGCAGCCTTGCTTTTATTTACGACGCGGTAAAAACCTTTATTGAACAAATTGGCGTGGTGGCGATTATCTTACTCACCGCCTATTTTGTGCTACAAGGTGAGATGACTATTGGCATGATTTTGTTTCATGTCATGCTGTTTCAAAACGTCGCCGCCCCCATTCGCCAGATGCACCGCATCTATGACCAAATCAACAATGCTTTGACCTACGCTGAGGGCTTTTTTGATATTTTAGAGGATGATGCGCAAATTGAGCGCACCGACGGCATCAAAAGCGACCATTTACATGGCGATATCGAGCTTAAAAACGTCAACTTTACTTATCCAAACGGGACCAAGGCGCTCAATGACGTCAGCTTTAGCATTAAACCAAACCGCATTACCGCGCTTGTCGGTCTAAGCGGCGCGGGCAAAAGTACCATTATCAATTTGCTGGTTAAGTTTTATGAGCCAGATTCGGGCGCGATTTATTTAGATGGTCTGGCGCTTGAGGATTACGACACCCAAGCCCTGCGCCAAAAAATCGGGCTGGTGCTGCAAAGCAATCATATCTTTTCAGGCACGATTAATGACAACATCCGCTACGGCAATATGGACGCGGACACCGACGCCATCGTCAGCGCCGCCAAAAAAGCCTCGATACACGAGCAAATCATCGCCCTGCCCGATGGTTACGACAGCGATGCCAAGTCGCTATCGGGCGGACAGCAGCAGCGGATTGCGCTGGCACGTATGTTTTTAAAAGACCCGCCCATCGTGTTTTTGGATGAGCCGACCGCGAGTCTTGACGCCATCGCCAGCCAGCAAGTCAAAAAGAGCCTTGATTTGATTAAAAAAGACCGCACTGTCATCATTGTCTCGCACAATATCGCGCAGATTATTGATGCTGATGACTTGGTGGTGATTGAAAACGGGCGCGTGGTCGAGACAGGCACGCACGAGGCGCTGTATGCCAAGCGCGGCAAGTACTTTGAGATATTCTCTGCCATGTCGGACAGCCTAAACTTAGACAAAATCAGCCGCACGCTACAAGGATAAATCGCCGCAAACGCGTTATAATGCGCCGCTGACAGCCGCTATCTTTGTTTTATCGGCTTTGCTGTTGCCTAATTGACAAAAGTTTTGAGTGACGTATGACCACCTTTTCTATCAAGACCTTTGACGACCTTACAGGCGTCGACGTATACCATATCCTAAAAGCCCGCTCGCAAGTGTTCGTGGTCGAGCAGCAATGCCCGTACCAAGATATGGACGAGCTGGACTTTGACTGTCTGCATTTGGTCGCGCACCAAAACGACACGCTGGTCGGCTATTGCCGCATCATCCCGCCCAAGGTCAATACCCTGCACACCCATGACGACATTGCCAAAGCCGCCATCGGGCGCGTGCTGGTGCTGCCGCAGCATCGCGGTGCGGCGATTGCCCAGCAGATTATGCACCATGCCATCAAACACTGCCGCAAAAAGTACGGCAAAAAACCGATTGTCATCGCCGCGCAGACCTATTTGATGGATTTTTATACCTCATTGGGCTTTGAGGCGGTCGGCGAGCGCTTTTTAGAAGACAATATCGAGCATATCATCATGATATTGCACCTCAAAAAACCAAAACCGCCCAAGGTCAAAGGCGAAACCACCAAAAGTGCTGTCATCTTGCAGATACTGCTGCTGGTCATGAGTGTCTTGTTTTTGGCGGGCGTGGTGTATTTAATAGTGTAAATGAAATGCACTTAACAGCCGAGCGCTAAACGCTGACGGTCATTGATGCCACTATAAATTGAGCCATGTTTGCTATTGTCTAAAAGGAGCAATAAACGCATAAAAGGAGTGTTATTCATTGCTATAAAATCATGCTCTTTTAAACAAATAGGGACAGCAAATGATTAAGGAAATCAAAACCTTTGTAGCGGTCTGCGAGCTTGACAGCTTCACCGCTGCGGCGCGCAAAGCCAATCTGACGCAATCAGCCATCAGCTCGCAGATTAAAACCTTAGAGAAGTCTTTAGGGTTTCCCGTTTTCAATCGCTACGCCAGAACCATCAGCCTAAACGCACAGGGCAAGCGCATATTGCCGATTGCTAAAGAAATTCTAAAGCTGTACAGCTCAATGCAACTGCCGTCGGAGACCAATATTGCCAACTATCATGGTCAGCTTAAAATCGGCGCTATTGGTTCTGTACAAGTCGGTATTCTTCCTAAGATTTTGAAATCCATTCAAGTTTTAGCGCCCTCCATGCAAACAGAAGTCATACCGGGACGCTCCATAGAGCTGATTGCTCAGCTAGAGGCAGAAGAGATTGATGCCGCCATAATCGTGCGCCCAGCGTTCGAGCTGCCAAAAACGATCTGCATCGACCTTGTTATGAGTGAGCCTTACGTGCTCATCAGTCCTAAAAAATGGGCGTCCTACAGCTTTCAAAAAATGCTCGAAAGCTACCCGTTTATACAATACAGCCTCAAGTCCTCAGCAGGTATGCAAATCAATAAATTTCTTAAGCAGCAAGGGATGCATGTCAACACGCTCATGGAGCTCGATGATCTCGATGCGATTGCCACGATGGTTGAATCCAACCTCGGCATCGCCATCATTCCTTACGCTGGATTCTGGATTAAACATGAGGCCTCAGTCACCGTGCAGCATTTAAACAGCGAGGATATAAAAAGGGATATCGTACTTGCTTATCGTTACAGTGATCGTGAGCAGCCAAAGATAGCCGCCTTAAAAGAAGTACTCGCCTTGTAGTCCTAGTAGCCTTAAAAACGATTGATAAAAACTACCGTAGCGTGACACCTACTTTCGAGACCATAAATAATTAGGGCTGAGAATAGATTTATTGCGTTTTTCTTGTGCATGGTCTTTCGTTATCATAATTTCACGGATTCCAAAAAATTAAGAGGACATTATGAGCTTATCACCTTTTCACCTCGCCATACCTGTCTATGATATCGATGCGGCGCGCTCGTTTTATCGGGATGTGCTTAATCTAGAAGAAGGGCGCGCCAGCACACAATGGGTCGATTTTGACTTTTATGGTCATCAGGTCGTCATACACGAGCACCCTAAAACGCCGTCTCAAGAGAGCGCGCATACCAATGTCGTCGATGGACATGACGTGCCTGCCCCGCACTTTGGCGTAGTGTTGCCTTGGGCACAATGGGAAGATCTGGCAAACAGATTAAAAGACAACGACATAGCGTTTGTTATCGAGCCGTATGTTAGATTCAAAGGCGAGGTTGGCGAACAGGCGACAATGTTCTTTTTAGATCCTTGTGGCAATGCCTTAGAATTTAAAGCCTTTAAAGATATGAGTCAGCTGTTCGCCAAGTAAGGTTTATAAACTGCGCCTTTTGATAAAAATAACTATAATACGCTTAATATTTAGACTTAAGTTCGTTTTTAAGGGGCATTTATGAACCGTTTTTATAAGATTGGCGCGGGTGTGTTGTTCATCACGTACACCTTGAGCGCGCAGGCAAGTATCGATTTAAGCACTTATCTACAGCCAATGATGGCGGGATGTGCTGGACATTTATCCTTTGATGATGACGATGCGTTTACAGACATAGGCGATGCGCTTCTTCGTAAAGAAGTGGTGTTTATGTACCCTTATACAGACAGCGATGGCAACTCAACAACCACGACGTACTATTTTAAAGACGCGACTGCTTTTGGCTACCCGATTGTTAAGATAGAAGACTTTCAAGGCTATGAATGGGGACATCAAAAGGTATTTTTTAAGGACAATAAATTTTTAACGCTGCGCCCGCAGTTTAAGCTGCCCGCTACGGATAAAAAAGGCTATACCGCTGATGGCGTCTTACTAGAGGTGTTAAACAACAACTTTAAAGGCTACTTAACACAAGATGTTGGCTATACAGAACTAATTTTTGACAGACAAGAGCACAGCATCTCGTGTGGTAGCGGTATTTAATGACAGCAATAGCTTAATCTTTCTTCTTTTTGCGTGTTACCCATCACCACGCAATCTTCTCCCCTGCCCAATCGACAAAGCTGCCACTGTCCGCCGCCCGCATGGTGGCGAGCACATTGAGCAGCTGCTCAGCGCTATAGTCTGGCGAAAACAGCTTATCCTCCGCGACATTGCCTTGAAACGGCTCGGACAGCGTGGTGTCCACCGTACCTGGCTGCATGACCACCACGCAGGTATTGGGCAAGGAGCGCGCCCATTCAATACTGACATTTTTCATGCCCATATTTAGCGCCGCCTTACTCATACGGTAGCTGTACCAGCCGCCCAGCTGATTGTCACTGATGCTGCCGACCCGCGCTGATAACACTGCAAAAATGGCGGGCGCGTCCTCGGTGCGCGTCGCCTTTTGTAATAGTGGTCTAATATGTTTGGCGAGCAGTAGGCTGGCGAGCGCGTTGACCTTCATGTTTTGCACAAAAAATTCAGGCGAGAGCTGGCGCAATGACTTTTCAGGCTGCTGATTGCCATCGTGCAGCAGTCCAATACAGTTAATCACCCAGTCAATGTGCGTGGTTTTTGTTTTTATCGTCTCTACCGCATTTTTAATACTGTCTTCATCGGTCAAATCCATCTTGACCCACGTCACCTGCGGCATATCAGGCGGCGGGCGTTTGTGATAGGTGGCGATAAGTGTGGCGCTATTTGTGCTTTTCTCATTGCCATGCTGATGACTTGCCAGTTGGCGCAGCATTGCTTGCCCGATACCGCCTGTCCCGCCGATGATGAGATACGTCTTATTTGTCTGTTGCTCCATGCTTTGCGCCCTTATAGTGTTGTTTGCTTTTATTTTTATTGCTTAACTTGTTATTAATTTATCCATCGTGATGGAATTAGCATAAAAGCTTGCGCCGATGGCTTACAGAGGTTTATTGTTACCCGCCTTGTGCCGCCTGAGTGCCGTCCCTATTTGGCTACAATAGTGCGTTATGCTTTTGCCGTATTTTTCGGTATCCTTAAATTTTCCTTTACTGTTATGGACACACACGCCGCATGCTCTCAGCTCAGGACCAACTGACCGAACTGGTACGCCGCCTCGAGGCCAAAAATCATCTGTTTGCTACCGACCCGCTGTTGGTCACCGAGCAGATGCAGGATGAGACGGGTACGCCCCTGCATAAGTTGCAACGCCGTGCGGCGCGCATCGACAGTGATGGCGCGCTGATGCGGATACTGACCAAGATTGATACGCGCATCAAGGGCGTGATGCTACTCATGAGTGCGCTGTGGTGCGTGTCTGGATTTTTGGGATTGTTTGCGCTACTGCAAAGCAATGTGGTCAACTTTTTTTATGTGCTGGTGTGTCTGCTCGGCTTTCATACTTTAATGCTGGTGGGCTGGCTGGTGTTGACGCTGATTAAGCGCCGCGATGCCAAGTCGGTCGGCATTACTGCACTGATTAACCCAAGCTATCTGTTGCGTGGGCGCGATGATGTGACGCTGGCAGCGACCGAGCTGTACGAGCGCCAGCTGGAGCATCAGGGCATGCGCTGGTATATCGGACGCTTTAGCCATCAGCTGTGGCTCGCGACCTTGACGGGGATGCTGTTTGCCATCATCTTTTTGCTGATTGTGCGTCAGTATAGCTTTAGCTGGGAGTCGACGCTGCTCTCCGATAACGCACTGATTGTGTTGACGCAGTGGCTCGGCGCGCTCCCAAGCCTTGTGGGCTTTGATGTGCCTGATGCCGAGACGATTCGCCAAAGCCGCCTTGTTACTGAGCTGCCGTTATCCGCCGCTCGCGCGTGGGCAAGCCTATTGATTGGCAGTTTGCTCATGTATGGCATCGTGCCGCGCGCGATAGCATGGGCGTTTTGTGCGCTGATGTTTCGCCGCAGACAGATGCGCGTGGATATCAATCAGCCCTATTATCAAAAAATCCTCAAGTTTTGGCAGCGCCGCGTCGTGGACGCTGATGACTTTACCGAAGCGCCCGCCCCTGTCGCGCCTGTGGCACAGCCCAGCCAAGGGCAAAAGCTCGCGGTATTGTTTGAATACCATACCGAGGACACATGGTGGCTGGCGGGTCTGGATGCGATGAATGACAATGATGCCGATATCCACAACTTTGGGCAGGTCAATGACCGCGATGATATGGCGCGCTTACATAAATACTTAGAGACGCACCCTGTACAAGTGCTGCTCGGCATCTATAGCCAAGCGCTGCCTGACCGTGGCACATTGCGCAAGCTTGATAACATCGCAGCGGCGGCAAAACATGGGCTGGTCGTGCAACTGCTCGGTGATGTTGAGATGACGCCGAGTCATACCGAGCGCCTTAACCAATGGCAAGCGGCATTGGCAGAGCGCGGTATTGGACTGGTGCAATCGGTGAGCTAAGCGGTTTCTAAATGCTAAAAAGACCTTTTAAATTAAATTTGAAATATACCCTTTAATACTACAAAGACAAAAGACAGACGCCATGACTGAAAATAATAACGACACTCATAATAAGCCGAGCCGCAGCCTGTTTGCAGAAAAGGCCTTTGCGAGCGAGACGCCGAATACCGCGCATAATAGCCAGTCACAAACTGCTAACGCCGTGCCTGTGCCCGCAGCGCAAACGGACATGACGGCGACCGCGCCCAATTTAGAAAAATCAAACAGCGATTTTGATGCCCATCAAGCAGCCAGCCAACCACGCAAAACCACCGCCCAAGACGAGCCGTTAAAGCTCGCGGTCGTTGGGCACACCAATACGGGCAAGACTTCGATTTTGCGCACCTTGTTGCGTGATGTGTATTTTGGTGAGGTCAAAAACGCCGCTGCCACCACACGCCATGTCGAGCGCGCAAAGTTAACCGATAGCCAAAGCGGTGACACGCTGGTGACCCTATACGATACCCCAGGTCTAGAAGATGCCTCGGGCGTGATGGATTGGCTTGAGGCGCACACCGCCAGCCGCCGCGATGGTATCGAGCGTTTGCAACACTTTTTGCAGTCTGCCGCCGCCGATGCCAATAGCGGCAGTGATGAAGACTTTAGCCAAGAAGCCAAAGTCATTCGCCAGCTGCTCGCCAGCGATATGGCAGTGTATGTGGTCGATGCGCGTGAGCCGATTTTGGGCAAATACAAAGACGAGCTGACTATTTTGTCATGGTCGGCAATCCCCGTGATGCCTGTGTTTAACTTTATTGACAGTCAAGACAGCAATATCGGCGAATGGCAGACCATGCTGGCACGTCGCGGCTTGCACATCTCTACCCGCTTTGACTCGGTGGCGTTTGAGTTTAATGACGAGATGCGCCTCTGGCAGAACCTTGCCACCATGCTCACGCACAGCGATATGCTGACGCGCCTGACCCAGCAGCGCCGCCAAGAGTGGCTACAGATGTATGACGAAGCCAACATCATCATCGCCGACTTTTTATTGGATGTCGCCGCCTTTGAGCGTGAGATACACGAGGACGACGACCCGCTACCCGTACTCACACAAATGCAAGATGCAGTGCGCCAAAGTGAACGCGGTATGCAGCACGAGTTATTAAATTTATACCGCTTTTATGACAATGACGTTGCTGACACGCCGCTTGAGCTGACCGCCTATCAGCAAGACCCCTTTGACCCCGAACTGCTCAAAAGCTATGGCATACGCACCACCTCAGGGGCGGCGGCTGGCGCGTTATTGGGATTGGGTATTGACGCAGCGGCGCTTGGTACGACTTTAGGCTTGGGCGCGGCTATCGGCGGTATCGCGGGTGGATTGCTGTCGAATACCAGCAGTATCAGCGACCGCATATCGGGCGTCAAGCGCTTGTATATTGACCCTGCCACTTTGACTTTGCTGGCGACGCGGGCGGTTGATTTGTTATACGCGCTGCGCCATCGCGGGCACGCGGCAGCGGACAGTACGCAAATGCTGTACCAAAATAAGGTAGACGCTGATGATGTTACTACCAGTGCACCATGGTCAGCACAAAAGCTACCAAGCGAGCTAAAAAAAGCGCGCAGCAAGCCGCAATGGTCATCGTTTAATAGTGGCAAGTCCGAGCAAGCCAAGCAACTGCGTCTTGATGCCGCATGGTCACTGTCGCGCCGCCTTGAGCGCAAAAGTGATGATGATGCAGTCTATATGCAGGAATAATGCGGGTTAAATCAGTAAACATTTATGCTAATAATTACAACTACAAAAACAACTACGTCAACAAAGACCCAAGCGCTTCTATTCCGCGCACATCGCTTTGCTGTAGATAGATGGGATAGACAGGATACTGTTGAAAACTGAGGTCTATCTCTGTTAATAGCTTGCCTTGCCGTTTTGCGCGCTCTTGCCAAAAGCTATCTTGCTGCTGGTCACGTATCAGCTGATTAACGACGATTGCGGTTGGCGTCAGCTTGCTGTCCTCAAGCTGCTTTACGGCGCGCTTGGTCTCGGCAAGTGGCAGCACATCAGCAGTCATGACCAGCACGATGGCGGTTTGCTGGTCATCATGCAGCAGCGTCCCCGCCTGACGAAACAGCCGCTTTCTTTTTTCCAGTACCTCGACCGCCTGCGCCCAGCGGTCAGGCTTATGCGCGGTAAAGGGATTGTCCAGCGCATTTTTACCAAAGTTTTCTGCTTTCCTGCTACTACTGGTTTGCAAATGATTACTGACCGAGCGCAGTTTGGCTTGGCGGCGCTGCTGCGCGAGCAGTCCATCCGTCCACGCGCCCATCATCTCAGGCAGTACCAGCAGCCGCAGCGTGTGCCCCGTCGGTGCGGTGTCAAAAATAATATGTGCATAACCTTCATCGGCGGCACTCACTAAGTGCTGGCACATGGATTCGAGCATCGCTGCTTCTTGCGCCCCTGGTGCGGATTTGGACAAGCGCAAATGCTCGCGGATTTTGGGCAGCATGTCAGGGTTGGTATAAGCGGTGATGGTACGCTCAACTTGTGCAAAATGCTGCTCAACAATCAAATCGGGATTGAGCTCAATCGCGTCCAAACGCGGTGTAATCGCCGTTTTTTCATTACTTAACTGCGTTTCTAACACATCACCCAAACTGTGCGCAGGGTCGGTGGAGATAATCAGCGTTTTTTTTCCCGCTGCCGCAAATTGGCTGGCGAGTGCGGCGGCGGTCGTGGTCTTGCCTACGCCGCCTTTACCACCGACAAAGATGATGGGTTTATGATTGACGGTTTTTTTAAGGTCATTTAAAGGCTGTATTGCCATAATTTTTGTCTCTGCTTATATGTCGTTCTTATCGTTATTGGGTTGTTATTGGCTTCACTCAGGTATAGCAAGTTTAGTAACAGCTAGCAGCAGCCCACATGGTCAAAGGGGCATTTTTCCATACCCATACGCGTGTGCCAATCGTGAAAGTTTTCCAAAAATAACGGCTGCAACTCAAGGGTATAAAAGCTCGCAGGATTATCAATACCTAGGCTTTCAGCAAACATCATCAGCATAAAAAAATCTTCTTCATCACGCGCTGCGCGTGCCATCGTCTGACGGTACGGCGCGTGATAAAACTCGTTTAGCCCCGCTAAAAATCGTCGCCACAAAGGCGGTATATTGGTGTCTGTCTCGGCTGGCTCGTTCATCGCGGATTCCTTTTTAATCATTTGATTTTTTCTTAACCTAAAATTTTCTTAGCTTAACATCATAGGACTATCAAACCATCATAACGCAGCGCATAAAAAACGCCAGCAGATGCCAGCGTTTTTATATAGATAACGATACTCTTGCTTATGGTTCGATGTTGGTTTTACCTTTGTGCTCCGACCATTCGCGGCGCAGTACAGACAGACTCTCAAAAGTGACCAACACAGTCGCAATCAAGATGATGATGTCCATGATGATGAGTAGCCAGTTGCCATCGGTATAGAAAGTTTTGAGCTGTAACAGCAGCGCAAATACAGTCATGATAAGCAGGAACGTCAACGGTGCTAAGGTGTACCACACAGGTTTGCCTTTACGCAGCAAAATCACAGTGACAATCATCAAGGTCAGTGCTGCCATCAGCTGGTTGGTCGTACCAAAGAGTGGCCAGATAATCATACCGCCTGAGCCATCGATACCGCCTGCACCGAATGCAAGTAGCAAACACGTACCCACCGCAAGCAAGGTTGCGACCACGCCTTTTTTCAAGGCAGGCAGGTTATAAAACTCACCGAATTCTTGGAAAATATAACGCTGCAAACGTACGCCTGTATCCATCGTCGTACCCGCAAACAGCGCTGCCATCACGGTCAGCATGGTTTGCGACAGTACCATCTCGATGCCCACACCTTGGTTTAAGATGGTTGCGCCGCCGTCGATGAACGCGCCGATAGAGCCGTCACCGAACTTTTGATATACCGCTTGCCAGTCGCCAAAGGTCGCAAAACCTGCGGTCGCGGCCAAGATAGCACCGAGTGCCAACAGACCTTCACCAAGCGCACCAAAGTAACCGACAAAACGCACGTCTTCTTCTTTATCAATCTGCTTTGAGGTCGTACCCGTCGCCACCAAGCCATGAAAGCCTGAAATCGCACCACAGGCAATGGTCACGAACAGTAGCGGCAAGATGGGCGGCGTGCCCGCTGGCAAGTTGGTATTGATGGTTGGCGCGACAATGTCGGGTGTGGCAATAAAGATTGCCGCATATAACAAAATCAAGCCCACGAACAGCTGCAAGCCGTTGATATAGTCACGTGGCTGGAGCAGCATCCATACAGGCAGTAATGAGGCAATCGCTGCATAGACGAACAAAATAATAATCCATACCGCATTGTCAGGCAGCCCCATCACCGTCTCAGGCAATACGATTGGGAACATGGGACCCAAATAAATCAGCGTATATAGCGCCACCACACCCACGATAGACACGATAGGCAGGCTCATCTTATAGCGATAGATACACTGACCGATAATAAATGCCACAATCAGCGCGCCCCATACAGGCAGCACCGCCGATGGCGTCTTAATCATCATATTGGCAATCGCCACGCCGAATACTGCGTTGACCATGAGTAGCAGCAAGAATATCACCACCATCATCAGGCTACGCACGCGCGTGCCCATCACCGTCCCCGCGATAGAGCCAATCGACTGCCCGCGGTTACGCATGCTCGCCCATACGGCAGACATATCATGTACGCCCGCCATAAAAATCGTCCCGAATACCACCCAAAGAATGGCAGGTACCCAGCCCCAAATCACCGCAATCGCAGGGCCAATAATCGGCGCAGCACCCGCAACTGACGTAAAGTGATGTCCCCACAACACATACTTATTGGTCGGCACATAATCGATGCCGTCCTTCATCGTATGGGCTGGCGTGGGACGGCTGTTGTCTAGCGCCAAAATCTTGGTCGCGATAAATTTTGAATAAAAAATATAGCCGCAAAGCATTGCAGCGACGCCAAATAATAATACAATGGCACTGTTCATCTTATCTCTCCTTAGATAAGCCGAGTATGTAAGACTTATCTCGTATTATTTTATATTTTTTTATATCAGCGCAGGATGGGTGGTCATGACCGCCTACCTATAGCTTCCCTACTGGATTTATGTCCTATTGTCGTGATTGTGCGTATACCAGCCATGAAAATACAGCAATTGTGTTACATTAGAATAGCGATGCAAAAATAGAGGTAAAACTACGAGGTGTATCACCTTTTAAGACACATACACAGGTGGACGCCCTCGACAATACAAGCAAAAAATCAGTCAACATAGCAGCATCAAAACTGCTACGAACACATACCTGATGCACATCGATATATGCCTGCTTCAGTGTATCTGATTTGCTTAACAATGTAACGCCCAGAAGTGGACAAAAATTCTCTACTGGCAAGTACACATTAAACAGCGCATCTTATAAAATAAAGCAAACCATACAGTAATACCTGACAGTGACGATAAAAATAACGGCAAATTGTCTATCAATAGCCAGCATACGTCACTGACACCAATCACATTCAAGTAAAAAAATGATAAAGGCGGAACAATGGCGCACTACTTTGGATTTATTCCTTCTCAAAAACTCTCCGACATGATTGATGAGGCTGAGCATCTTATCTATACGAAAGCAGACGTAGATTATTACCCCTACCGCAATGCCTTGGTACAACAAATCGCCCGCGAGCTGAACGACAATTTTCTAGTGCGCTTGGTACAGACCACGCCCAATCCTGAGCGTAAGGCTGCAATGGGCAAAATCGCCACCACCATCGAGCGCTCGACCGAATCCATGCTCAAGGTACTGCTCGGCAAAGACAGCAACGAAGATATCTTGCCCAGCTTTTATTTTTTAGAAAACGAGACCATGTTTATTGATAATGAGGGCAAGCGCCGCGTGGGTTTTAAGCTTACCGACGCTCAGACAGAGACGATTTATCAAGGCTTTGATGCGGTCACTGAAGACCATGTGGACTTGGCATTGTTTAAGCAGGGACTGATCACCATGAGCGATGCTGCCATGTACCATTTTATGACCCGCTTCACGCAAACGCTTAAGCTTGGCATGATTAAGCGCCGCGCCATTCCTGTGACCAAAGCGGCGATTGACAAAGGCACAGGCATTGCGCTGAATCGACTATTGCCCCAACTGCCTGATGATGGCGTCAATCGCTTGGCGCAGTTTTATCGCCCCTACTTTATCGAACTGCCAAACAAAGACTGACCGCAATACCCCAGAAGAGCTGCCCGCACCGCCTCAACGCTGCTGCGGGCTGACTTATACGTCCACCCATTGTGTAGAAAATTGCTGTAGAGCGTTGGGCAAATCATAAAAAACTTGCTAAAATACGCAGCACTTTTTATAAAAGGCGCACCCTATGACCCAAATCAGCAACCAAGAAATCGAAAAAACTCTCCGTAACTCAGAATGCCTCATCAGCAGCATTGAAGTTGCCGCCGCTTACGAGCGCCTAGCTGCTCAGCTTAACTTGTCTTATGCTGGTCTAAACCCGATTGTTATGGTTGTCATGAATGGCGGATTGATTCCCGCAGGTCAGCTACTGACACAGCTGACATTCTATCATCGCATGCACTACATCCATGCCTCGCGCTACCGCGACAATCAAGGCACAAATGAGCTGAATTGGAAGTTCAAGCCTGATGTCAGCATTGAAGGCGAGCATGTGCTATTGATTGATGATATTTTTGATGAAGGCATCACGCTAAAAGCCGTCGTTGAAGAGCTAAGCAAAGAAAAGCCGCTGTCTATCAACTCATGCGTACTGCTTAATAAAATCCACGACCGCAAAGTGCCTGATTTTAACGTCGATTTTGTTGGTATCGAAGTTGATGATCGCTATGTCTACGGCTGTGGTATGGATTTTCACGGTTACTTGCGCCACCTACCTGGCATCTATGCGATTAAAGAAGACAAATTGTAATAGCTGCCTGTTGGTATAAAAAAGATGGTTCAAATAAAAAAGCATCCGATAATTAGGATGCTTTTTTTATACCGTAAAATCAGCCTTCGCCTTGGAACTGCAAAGACAGTCCTGTTTGACGTATGGTCGGTGTGCTAAGCGCGTATTCAAACGCCGATAGCGTACTGAATATCGAGACCTGCTTTTTGGCGCGGGTTACAGCAGTATAAATCAGCTCTTGGCTAAGTAGACGCGTGTGCTGGTCATCAAAGGCAATCGCCACATGCTCAAACTCTGAGCCTTGCGACTTATGAATGGTCATCGCATAAGCGGTCGTGACCATATCTTCGCTCATCATATTAACCGCAATACCCTGCGCTCGCCCCTCAAAAAATACCTGCAAACGCCCGCGCTCTGTTTCTAGACATACGCCGATGTCACCGTTGAATAAACCCAGCTCATAATTGTTTTGTAGCACCATTACTGGTCTGCCGTGATACCACTCAGACTTTGATAAGGGCAGCTGTAGTACCTCTTTGTGCTGCTGGGTCAGATATTGATTAATATTGTGATCACCGCAAACACCGTGATGCCCTGCGGTCAGTACTTTATATTCACTCAAGACATTCATGAGCTGGCTGGCAAAGTTAAATGCTTCTGATGTTGGTATGGATTTCGTGCTTGAGTTTTTTAGTTTAATATTTTTCGTTTTTTTAAAGTATTTTGAATACTTAGACGAAATCAACTTTAGGAATTTTATTTTGCTTAGGCTATTTTTATTATAAATACCTTGATATAAGGTATAAAACTCAAGGCTGTCATGCTGGTCGATAATTTGCCAGACGCCTTGACTGTCTTTTTGCGGCGTATTAATAAAGCGCGCCAACTGCCCAACGCCTGACTGCGCGTCAAAGCGGCGACTGATACTGAGCGCCTGATGCACATCTTGTAGCTGTGGTACGCGGCACAAATCGGCAAGTACTGCCCCAGCATCAACCGCTGCAAGCTGATTGGCATCACCGAGCAGTATCAAACGCGCGCCCGCCTTAACCGCACTGACCAAGTCTTTTGCCAGCTCTACCCCAAGCATTGAGGCTTCATCTACGATGATGATGTCTTCGCCCAGTGGATTGCTTTGGTTATAGCGCGCGCGACCGCCCTGCCCGATACCCAGCAGCCGATGAATGGTCTTTGCCTCAGGCAGCTGCATATCGATACCCGCCTGCTCAATCGCCGCTTGTAGCGACTCTTGCATACGCTGCGCCGCCTTCCCTGTCGGGGCGGACAGTGCCAGATTGGGCGTATTGCTAAGTGTATTATCGTCATACTGCCCACTTTGTAACGCCATCACCAGCTGTGCGACGGTAAAGGTCTTCCCCGTTCCTGGTCCACCTGTGATGATGCTAAGCGCCGAGCGGTTTGCCATATCAATGGCACTTTGCTGCTCGGTATTGAGTAGTGTATTGGGCAGAATATCGAGGGGTTGTACGTTTTGTGACTTAATACGTAGGATATGCTGCACCAAGTCATGCTCTGCTTGCCATGCGCGGTGTAGCCATAGGGTTAGTGTTTGTGGGTTATCCTGCCAGCGATAAATGATAGGGCTGTTTTCACTACTGTCTTTTTCTTCATCTGTTTGGATAAATGAGCTGTTCTTAATTATAGTTAAAAAATTACTTAGGCTATTTTGATGACTATTGTTCTGGTTAATCTGTTTAAAGACTTGATACAGCGCAGCACTGCTGTGATAGCGCGCAGTTAAGGTGTCTTTTTGATAACTTGGCATAGCGAGTTGCCACAATGCCGCTTGCCAGTGTTTGTCTTCACGCAAAAACGCATCGAGCGTCAAGGGTACATTGTCACTATCAGGCGTATCCGCTATCGGCGGCAGACAGTCGATAAGCGGGCGTACCATGGCTTCTAGCAGCATCTGCTGCCACGCACTGCCCGCCGCTATGGTCAATACGGTGTGCCCTTCCTCTAACCGCTGCACGAGTAGCGCAAACAACGCACTAAAAACGCCCTGCTCGGCTTTGGCGATATCGGACAGTGTGTCGGTCGTAGAAACGCTTCCCGTACGCTGGCGCTGATAGGCATGCATCGTTTGCATACGGCGACTCATCAGATAATCACTGACGGTCATCGCCCAGCCGCTGCCTTCGTTTTTGTTGCTACTGGCGGCGGTCTCTGTGCGTACTGCCATGTCAAAGGGCGATGTACTCATAATCTGTCCTTAAAAAATAACGCCAAAACTGGGCGTGTCTTTATATTTACCATTATCGACTGGGCAAGCCAAAAAAGTCATCCAACGCCAATACCAAGGCAATCGGAATGTCCCACGTGATGCGTCCATAGCCTTGCTGGGTATCCCCACCGATACCGCGCAAAAACACATACTCCACCGCGCCCAAATACTGCGCTTCGTTACCACGATAATCTGTAATACGCAGCTTTAATAAGCGGTGCAGCGCCACTTGGTAAATGGCAGCCTGTAGCCAGTAGCCTGCATGGCTCATAGCGTGCTGGAGCTGCTCGGGATGATAGCTGGCGTCACTACTGCCCAAATAGTTACTCTTGTAATCGACCACGTAATACTTGCCCGCATGCTGGTAAACCAAATCAATCTCGCCGCGCAAGTAACGGTAAATATGCTCAAACGGTGCGCTGCTTAAATGAATGTGCTTGTCGGTATCCATTGGCAAATGTGTCTGAAAAATCGCGTTTAATGTCTCGGGATTAAAGCGCGCCGCCAAGCCCATATTAAACCCAAGCTCTGCCATACGCTGACGCGGGGCGATGGCATGTAGCGGCTGGTTGGAAGCCAGCAGTGGTGTGGCAAGGATACGTGCCAGCCAGTCCTTGAGCGCAACGTGCTGAGGCGGCAGCTCGATATCGTCATCGGCGCGCGTGTCCTCCGTCCCTTGATTGGCAGTTTGGGTGGTGGACAGATAGTGGTTGGGCAGCTGGTATTGGCGGATGCCTTGATCAATCACTGTCGACCATGTATGCGGCTGCTCAAAGTCGATTTTTTCGAGCACTTGATGCAAAAATGTCCCTGCATTCGCGCCCTTAACAAAGCTAAAGCGGATATCTTCTGCCGCGCCTACCTGCGCAGATTCACTCACGCGCATGGGACTGCTGACTAAGTCGTCTTCAATCGCATCATCAAAGACCGCAAGGTCATGGCTTTGCTCAGTTAATTGGCGGGCAAGCGCGGTAAAGCTGGTCTTTGCCCAGCCGTAAAAACGGTGCTGCTGGCGCTGGGCTTCGGCGGCGCGGTAGTCGATATAGCTTGATGGCTGAGTCTGCGTGCTGTCCGCTGTGCCCTCGGCTGCATTCATGGCATCGCTACTTTGCAAAATGGCTTCGATATTGTCCTTGACCCCATCATGACCGAGCCAGCCAATATACGGTGCTAAGCGTTCAGGCAGCGTATGTTCAGGCGTATCGGGGCAGTCAAGCCATGTGCGTAAGGGCTTATCGTCAAGCCCGCGTTTGCTCTTCGCGTCCGTGATAACCACGAACAGCTGCTCGCTGGCGCGGGTCATGGCGACATAGGTCAGACGGCGCAGCTCATCCATTGCCTCTTTTGCTTCAAAGTCCGAAAAGTAGTTTTCTTGCCCCATCTTGCCTGTGATGGCTTGGTACTTGTGCTTGCTTGCCGACAGTCGGCGCTCAGTGTATGGCTGGTCTTCATAGTCCGTCTGATTGACGCTAATGTCATGGTCGTACAAATACAGCGCGTGCGTATTTTTTTTATTATTGCGATAGATATTGCTGTCCAGTCCCAGCGCATAGACGATAGGGAACTCTAAGCCCTTAGACTTGTGCATGGTCATCAGCTGTACGCCCGAGGCGGTCGGTAGCGGCTGCTGCTTTGCCCATTCAGGCACGCTGCCTTGGCTCATTTGTTTTTTATACCAATTTAACAGCTCGTACTCGCCCAGATGCATCGCATATTGCGCCAGTATGTCCATGATATGGCGCAAGTCCATTAGGTGGCGTGTGCCCTCAACCGTACCCGCCAGCGCCGTCCACAGCGTTTTGGCTTGGCTGTCGGGTGCTTGCAGTGGCATTAGCGCATTGCGACCTAAAATATAGTGCAGTGCGGACAACACGCCGCTGTGCTGCCAATAGACGGCGGCGCGCTTTAAATCACTTTGCAAATGCTGATAGTACGCCTTTAAATCGCTGTCCTCAGTCGCGGTAGTCTCGTCACTGCTGTCAATCAAAGACTGGGCAGTCTGTAGGCTCAGCTGATAAAACTGGCTGGTCAACAAGCGATTGATAATGTCGCGGCGCTGCGGGCGCAAGATGGCTTCGAGCAGCACCAAAATGTCTTCGGCAATGACGGTGCTAAACACACTGTCTTCGGTGGTGACGAGCGCCGCCACGCCGAGCTGATGCAAGACCTTTTCGACCGCTTGCAAATCCTTTTTGGTGCGTCCCAATACGGCAATATCACTGGGACGTAGAGCGCGCCCATTGAGCTGCTGATTGCTCGCCAAAAGCGCGGCGATATGATGTGCAGTCATGCTCGCATAATCGTAGCTGTCGCTGTCATCATCATTTTGCGGCAAGTGTAAGACAGTCACCGCCTCTGTTGAGGTCATACCACGCAGCGGCTCAGGCACGACCGTATTGGGCTTATGCCAAGAGGCATTGCTCTCAGGATTGGCAGCGGTGATGTATTGGTATTCGATGTTTTGACCCAAGGCGGCGAGCATATTGGGCGCACTGGTCTTCTGCCCTGTTTCTTGCTCATCTGGCTTACCAAACCAATGGTTTAACGATTCAATCATCTGCGCGTTTGAGCGGCGGTTGATATCGAGGCTCATGCGGTGCGCGGGCGCAAATTTGCTTTTGATTTGGTTATAGTTGGCAACATCGCCGCCACGAAAGCCATAAATTGCCTGCTTTGGGTCACCAACTAATAATAAAAAATTGCGTCTGCCTTGCACGTCCAAATGCTCGGGCAATTCGCTGTCAGGCATATAGATACGCTCAATCATCTTTGCCTGCTCGGTATTGATGTCCTGCGACTCATCAATCAGTGCCACAGGGTAATGATGGCGAATATAACGCGCCAGTCGTGCGCCCTCATTGCCTGCTAAGGCTTGATTCAGACGCAGCATCTGTAACCCAAACGTCGTCTCGCCCGCCGCCTCAAGCAGCATTGGCAAGCGCGCGCGGACGCTTAACGCAATATTGCGGTTAAGCGTATCGAGTAGGATTCTTAGGTGTTGGTCAATCTGCTCGGTATAGTCGTGCAGCTTTTTTAACAGGCGAATGGCGTCAATGCTAATAAACGCCAGACGCTCGGTTTCTTTATTGTTGTTAAAACCTTTACCGCCCTCTTCTTTACTCAAAAACGCGAACGGCAACGCATCAAAAAACTTTTGCGCTTCGTCTTCTAGCAGCGTAAAAAAGATGATATTGCCTTTTTCAACGGCAGATTGAATCTCGTAAATGGTGTCTATCTTTTTGCCAAGCGTCGCACCCGCATTGAGCCCTTGCGCCTTACGGTAATCCTTATCAAAGTAAGGCTCAACGTCCGTTAAGTCGCAGGTTTTAAATGCCTGTAGCGTCTCTTGATACGCCTTAAAATCAATATCAGGCAAGTCCATCACAGAGGTAATGGGCAGGGTCAAATGCTGTAGTGCTTTATTGGCAACATTCAGATGGTCGGCGACGGTGGTCAGCTGGCGCGTGTGCTGCAATAGGTCGTATACCGTGCGGTTATCGTGGTACAGCTGACTTTGAAAGGCGCGTATCTCATCGTGAATGATGCTCTCAATCACCGCCCCTTCGCGCTCACTGATTGCCATGCCGATTTGGTGCCCTGTCTCGGCGCTGTATTCTGACAGCCACTTTTGTGCAAGGCTGTCTAAGGTATTCACGAATAATTTGTCCAGTGTGGTCAATACCAACGCACAGCGGCGAATGGCTTCGGTCAGTGGATAGCTTGCCGTTCTGTCAAGCAAGTACGCGAGCAGATAATCATTAATCGGGTCGTTGATTAAGTCTGCAATGCCAAGACCGTGAGCCTGCTGATGTAGCCAGTCTCGGCGCTGCTGGCGCATGGCATCGGTCAATGCGGTATCAGGGCTGCTTTTCTTATTATCAATATTATCTTTAGCCGTTTTTGCCTGCTCAGGCGCAGCATCGGAAGCATACTGCGGATAAATCTGCACGCGCTGCTCGGGCTGGGCGGCGAGCTTTTGCACCCATTGCAGCAGTTGGTAAAAATCCACCAAGCGCCCATGAATACGCTCGCGCATCTCGGCAGCCGCAGCACGGGTAAAAGTAGTGGCGATAATGTGCTCAGGCGCGCGCTTGGCTTCAATAAGCAGGCGCAGCACAATGCCTGTCAGCGTCCATGTCTTGCCCGTCCCCGCCGATGCCTCAATCAGATAGCGCCCATGCAGTGGCACACGCAGCGCAGGTGGCAGCGCATCATCAGGCGTCTCTTGGGCAGTCACAGTATCGGGCATAACACATCGCTTGTTTTAACAGGTTAAGAAAAAATTAAAAAGTTAGGACAACGGCTGTAAGGTCGCATACATGGGGGCAAATAAAGGCGCTGCCAACGGTGTCAGCGCGTCTTTTAAGGCATAAAATGGCGGCTCGTCTTGCAGCACATATTGCCATAGCGCATGCAGCGCACAGTCCTCATACTCAGCAGGATTGCTGTCACTACCCCAGCTGTCTGTGCCCAGCCATTTTTTAAAGTCGGACGACTTTGGCTGATAGTCACGGTCTTTTTGGCATTTATCCAAATAAGTCAGCGCATCACGCGGCATCAAGACTATCGGCATGTGGGCGCTCAGCTGCGCAAAGTGTAGCCATTTTAGCAGCTCCGCGCGGGCTTCTTCATAAGCGATGGGCGGCAGAACAAAACTGGTGACCTTTTTAAACTTATCAAATTCTTCTGTACCTTTATGAAAGCACCAGATGCTTTTTCCATCACCTGCCTGCACCTCTGCTGTGCTGGTTTGCCGCGCTACTTGCCAATAGATGTGCATCAGCCAAAACCACAGCAAATGCGGGGCGCGTGCGGTATTGGGCAAGACTTTTAGCCACAGTTTGGGAGAATAAGAAGCGTCATCTTCGCTGGCGTCTAATGGAACCTCCCCCTTTAGCGCGATTCGCGTATGGGTATCTTTAACTTTTAGGGTAATGATTTGTTCAGCGCAAGGAGTGAGCCACGTCGGTAGTTTTGATTTGCTTAGGCTATTTTGTTGTGCAGGTATGGTAATGCCTGCCGCTGATAACTGCTGATAAAAGCTTTGACACTGGCGCTGGATGCGCTGCTGCTGGTAGTCAAGGCTCGAATAGCGCGCCACGCCCGCAGGCATAATGGCATCGTACAATAACGGCTGAACCGCTGTGTCTGCCGTATCGTCCGCAGGCGTGAGCATCAGCTGCTGATTGACTTGATAAGCGTGTAATGCCGAGAGCGACAGATGCTCTTGGGTCGCGCCTTCAGCAATAGACTCGACGATATGGATATTTTGCGTCTTTAAAAAGTGCTTCATCGGATGGCGCACTTGGCGATACAGGTGGCTCATGTCTGTCGGCGCGTGGCTATGCGCTGTCTCATGCGTCAACGCTGCATCATCGGGCGTCGTCAATGCTTGCGCCAGCTGCTGATACTCTACGCGCGTCAATAAGTCGATTTTTTGCCAAGCGTCTTTTGACGACCCGTGCAAGCGGTCGAACACATCGCGCCACACAGGAGCAGGCGCATAGGTACGCTGCTGCGCGTGCTTTTCACGGCGCATGGCATGCTCTAGCATCGGCAATGTGTCCTCGCTGACCTCATCTGTATCTTGCTCGATAAAGATGCGCTCATCAAAGGGCAAGGCAGGATGCTCCGTCACCAGCCACGCTTCAATCAGTTTTGGCATGTGCCGCTGGAGCTGTACTTGCAGCGCCGTGTCGTGTTGGTCTTTGACATCGGCAAGCGGTTGCCATTGCCACTGCACCTCCCCTTGCAAAAACTGTAGCAGCTCGCTCACAGGATTGGCAGGCAAGTGCTCGTGCGTGTCGGTCAAGCGTTGACCATTATAAAAAATCCAGCAGGCACTACGCGCGCACAAGAGCGCGTCCAAAAACGCGCCATTGTCATCGTCTTCGCTAAAGCGGTCGCCACGCTGCGCCAGTCCCGCTTTCATCAAGTCATAGCGGTTGTCACGGTCGCGATTGGGAAACTCGGACAAGTCCATATTGAGCATCACCACCAGCCCAAAGGGTACGTTTCTCAGCGCCCCAAAGCGCCCAAAGGTAATCACCCCTGTCGGCTCGGCACTGACCTGCTGACTCTCAAGCGCCGACTCGATACTGTCGAGCATAAAGCTGAGCTTCAGCGGCAGATTGCTCACCCGTGACAGACGCGCTTCGACTTCGCTTGCCGCACTGTCCTGCTGCGGCGCGTGGCTGTGGTAACGCTGATAATGGCGGTTGGCACGCAGGCTGCTTTTAAAGCTGTTCATCGCATTAAAAATCGCCCGCATAGCGCGCGTCTGATCCAGCTCACCAAAATACGGGTGGATGATGTCATCTTCAATCATTCTGAGCCACGTCTCGGCATTGTGCCGCGCTTCGTGGCTATGGCGGCAGGTCTCTAAGCCTTTATGAATACGGCACAGCGCCTCGATAATCGGTGCATCGCTAAGGCTGATGGCAGACGCGGGCACGGTCTTTTCGGGTAGGACGTTTGCTTGCCAGTCGCTTGGGTACAAGCAATCACTAATCGGCGCATCAGGCATCACCAACCCCAGCACCAGCTTATCTAAGGTATAACTAAAGCTAAAGCGGTAATCATAATCCTGTGCGCTCAGACTCGCCTGCAAATGCGCCTCATCAAACCCGCGTACAAAGCCTGCACCGATTAATAGCTCACAGCCACGGCTCATCTGCTCGTGCGTTAGCCCTAAGCTCTCGTATAGTGGCGGCAACATCAGCCAATCCAGCACTGCCGCCGCCTCAAAGCGCGCCGCATTGCCATCAAGCAGCGTATAAAAACCGCGAATCGCCTCCCACAGCTGGCGAATGGACTTGTCCACCACCCCCGTAATCTTGGCAGGCAGATGCAGACCATCTTGCCCCACACCCGCGACAAACACCGAATTAATCAAATCATGATGGCGCTCGACATCAGGCAGCAATACCACAATATCGGACAGATGGCGCGTGCTGCCATCGGGGTTGGTATCGTTTAGCCAATGTCCAATCATGCCGCGCAGTACTTCTAGCTGGCGCTGAAGGTTGTGGCAAGAGTGAATACTTAGGCTATTGTCATAATACGACAGCCGCCACGGACGCGCCTGCTCATAGTGTTTGTTGCTTAAATTGCTGTACCACGCATCGTCTGCGGTTGCCAAATCCAGTGCCATCTGCTCGCCAAGTGCCGCACTCAAGCGACCGCGTGTGGTCTGCTGGGTCGAGGCTTCATCGAGCATTAAAATGTCTTGTTGCAAATGCCCGAGCAAGGTCTGCGGCGCTGCGGACGTGTCAAAGTTCGTGTCCTCTGCCTCTTCAAAATGGTCTTGCCACTCTAGCTGAAACGACTTTTGAAACGCATTGCCCGACAGACTCGCCAGCATGGCAAAGGTCTCGCGCGACTGCTTGCCAAGGCGCGACAGCAAAGTATGCCCGTAATCACGCAAAAACACGCTGTTTGGGTTAATCACCTGCTGGCGCTGTAGCCACTGCTTATCGACAATATCCGCCCAAAACAGCTGGCTTGGGTTGTAATGCAGCAGCGTAATATCCATGTACAGCGAAAGCCGTTGCAAAAAATCCAGCTCCGCTTGTGGCAGCTGCTGAATGGTAAAAATATGCAGCTTTTCAGGCAGCGCGCTTGCCAGAGACAGTCCTGCCGTATCGTCTTGCCAATAGGTCTCAAGCACCGACCAAAAGCGCGTCTCAATCGCTGCGCGGTGCTCGTATACCGCCGCAAACAGCAATCGCCACAAATGCCGCTGCGCACGCTCAAGACTGGTATAGTGCGCGATGAGCCAGTCAGGCGTGTCCCCCGCTTCGGGGTCGAACTGCTTGCTAAACGTGTCTTTTTCGGCAATCATCGCCTCAACATCGACAGGCGTATCCTCGCCCCAACGCACGAGCCACGCTTGTCTGTGCGTCAAATAGCGCGAAAACACGCGCGCAAAATCGGTCGCCAATGACCAAAGACGGGCGTCTTGCTGACTGCGGTCGGTATCATTGCCAATAAGCCCTGCCAACAGCACATACAAAGGGTGCTGATCATCGGCTAAAATCTGCTGCTGATAATAAGAAAAGTACCCGAACAAGCGCCACTGCATCACCGCGCCCGTCAGTACAGGGACTTCGGGCACTGCCATTATCTCTGACTCGCGTCCTGTATTGCTCAGCCACGTGTTATAGCGCCCAAGCACCTGCTGCATCAGCGACCACTGATACTGTCCCCAAAACTGCGTTGTGAGTAGCGTGCTGATGCCCGCCTGACTGGCAATCGACTTATCCAGCCAGTCCCCAAGCACCATGGAGGGCACAATCACCACAAATTTATCAAAGATGGACTGCGTTTTTGACTGATACGCCGTCAATAGCTCATCCACCAAACGCTCCGTGCGATGAGACTGCACAATTGTAAACATAAAAACTCTTTAATCCGTAGCCCGCCGCAACAAAATACCCGCTGCCATTTATACAAAAAAAATTATTGCCGTGCCTAAAATTTCTAGAGAAATTGGCACCCGTTTTTGTCATAATAATAGGTAAATAAATCTCATTTTATTTTTCTTTTATTAACAAAAGTCTGTTAATATACTTGGTTTGGTGTTTACAGCCGCAGTCTATCCCATAAATCAGCACCACTCATCATGGTAAATACACCTTTGATGAGCCGTAGCGCTATAATGGGATATCGACCTTGATAGCCATCAAACACCAGTCATTGTAAGCCTGCTTAATGGAGGATGCGTCATCTGTCTTATCATTGAGCCGATATCGTGAATGCCCACACCGCTAGTGTGCCACCGATTACCTCAATTGGCTAGCGCAGCCGTTCGGTATGACGCTATTCGCGACAGCAGTTGTCGTATACCATCGCTACCAAAGACCTGTCTGTCACGCGGCGGCTTTGGTGTCCTATGAACCCTTTAACACAGTGAGCTGATATGATGCCTTACCGACCCATTGACGCCGTTTTTGTTCATCCTGAGCAGCGCTGCTATATCATCTATGACCGCGGCGCACTGTGGCAATTACCGCGTATGAAAATCGACAGTAGCGCATGGCTACGCCGTAAACCCTATAAAGGCAATACCAAGTCTTTGTACTTAAGTCGCAGTCAGCGCATTCATGACCCCCAGCTGGTTCGCCGTTTGCGCACCCTCAATCTGCCCACCGCCGTACGCGGCATCACCCTATCACGATTTGAGCTGTGGTGGGAGACGCATGGCTTTGAATGGAGCAAACAGACGGTACTGGCAGGGGCGTCACCACTGGCGGTACATGAAGATAGAGACAGCGATGTCCTTACAAAAAGCAACCCCGACCGCCCTCAGAGTATGGCAACATCTCAAAATACGACAGCAGCGGATACCAGCGATAATGCCATCGATATCTTTGAGGATATGTTAGAAGAGCTAAAAAAAGACTTGTTCCATTAAGCTTTATTCTTGCTAAGCCTATTGCTCATGGCTTTGTGCCCATGGTTTTGGTTATTCTCGCGTGCTGTCTGTATCCTTATTGCGCCCTAACCTTATATAATGGGCAGTTTTTACTTTGATGAGATGACAGATACGCCATGATAAAAGACTATAAGTTACTGCTGGCAGGCGCGTTATTACTGACACTTATTGTCTTTGTATTGATATTCGCTTGGCTGTGGAGCCATAACCGCAAGAATATCAATCCTGTTCCTATCGTCGCCGACACCCGCACCAACGAAACAGAAGGGGCAGACGGCGAGTCGATTCATACCGCTACGGTAAACATCAAAGCCGATACCCGCTTGCAGCAAGTATTGGACGACCTGATTGTACGCTTTGAGTCGCGCTATCCCAATACCCAAATCGCTGTGGACTATGTGGATAATGCCGCACTGTTCAATATCGCTGCCAACAAAGATGTCAGTAGCAAATATATGGTCGATACCGACGTAATTATGAGCGATACCAAGCTGGCAAAAGCGCAAATCAAAAGTCTGCAAGACATTCTTAATAGCGCTCAAGAAAAGCGCAATGCCGCCGCCGAGCAAACCCCTGCCCCAGAAGAAACGCCTGAATCGGTCGCAGCGGACATGCTCTCTTCTGACACCGACACAAACAGCGACACGGACACCAATAACGATGCTGTCGCGACGGCTGAGCCAAAGACCCACGACAACAGCGAATCACGCCAGCTCAATGCCTTTAGTTACGCCATCCACCCAAGCAGTGAGCAAGCGGTCGAGGGCATGATATTGACCAACAACCCTGCTGCCATCAGCTTTCGCAATTATATCCTCTCAAGCGAAGGGCAAGATGTGCTAAGCCGTCACGATTATGGCAATATCGACGGCTATCAAAAGAGCATTGATGAGCTGTTTAATCCTACAACAGTAGAAAATAAAGAATCGACCGTCGATGTGGCTGATGCGTTAAAGGATGGAAAGTAACTACACTTAATCATCAAAACTTTTGAGACAGCAATCTGTAGAGGCAAATTCCAAATAATATTTACCAAAGCATTAAAAGTATGAAACAGCGTTTTTATGAGAGTGAATAACAACTCGGCAAAAAACAGGGGTGTATTAAAGCCGATTGGGTTTGCAACCTCTGTCAGCTTGGCTTATATCATTGTTTTTATTGCCTTGAGCTTGGTGATGGATCATGGTATCACTAGAGATGCAGTGGCTCTGCCCGCCATAGCGATATTTTTCGTGCTGTCCCTTATAGAATATGGCTTCTCAAAAAAAGACACCCCTGTACCGCAACTGTGCGTCATCATGGGTTTTGTTTTGGCGTTCATTATTGCTTTTGTGATGGCATTTGTGGTGGTCTGATACTGATGTTGTTTGTCTTTGAATCCAAGTTATTTGAATATAAGACAAATGCAGTATGCTGAGCCTTTCTTTGGGTTTTGGATATTTAGTAGTGCTGTGTCTAAACCGCAGTCTATCCCATTTATCATGATACGATCGGTCAGTCTGCGGTTAGAATAAGCAAAGACAGCCCTTCCAATATATTGTTAGCAGGACAAGGGTTAATTCTTAGTCCTGAGCATCGTCATCTATACCAACTGCTATGCCTTATGACTGAAAAGACTGCAATAGCTCTTTTTCCAGCTCTATACTGGGTTTTAGCATATCATCGGCAAGTTTACGTTTGCTCGATAGCAGCTTATCTAGCTTAATCTCGAACGTCTCAAAGTTTGGCGCGGCGATAGAGGGATAATAGACGTAAACGGCTTTCTCTTGACCGATACGGTACGCTCTATCCGTGGCTTGGTCTTCTTTGGCAGGGTTCCAGCTACGTGTGTAGTGGATGACATGGTTTGCCTTTTGAATATTGACCCCAAAACCTACGGCAATAGTGGACAAAATAATAACGTTAAAACCGCGTGTATTTTGAAATTTATCAATGGTGTCTTGGCGCGTTAGCCCTTGTTTGCTGTTGGTATTGGAGCTGCCATTTACTGTGGCAACATTCAAACCAAACCTTTGCATGAGCAAGCTTTTTAGAAAAACCTGAACCTCTCTTAACTCAGTAAAAACAATCACCTTTTCTTCTTTTTGTTTGATAGTCTCAAGCGTAGACAGTAGCCATTCAGCTTTAGGCGAGCTTTGTAGTGGGGCATGCTGTTGGTACTTTAGCGGGTGCGCGCAAATCATGCGTATTTTATGCAGTACAGCAAGCATGCTTCCCCTGTTACCTTGCTCGGAAGAGTGTTTAAAATCGCCATAGGCATGGTTGTACTGCTCAAGCTGTAGTGGCGATATGTTAATATTTTTACAATCATTGACTTCGTGCTTTGGTGGTAAGTCAGCGACGTCATACTTCATACGTCTAAGCACTTGCGGTGCAATAAGCGCTCTTAAATGCTCTAAGATACGGTTGTCTTGGTCTTCGTTTTTCTCAATCGGACGCCTGTAGTTTTTATTGAACTCGCTTAGCGAGCCAAGCAGATTTTCTTGAATAAAATCAAACAAACACCACAAGTCAACGAGTGAATTTTCTACTGGTGTCCCTGTACAAGCGATTTTAAAGTCTGCCTTTTGTGCTTTTGCTGCCTTGGTCACCATGGCGGTTGGCACTTTAATCTTCTGTGCCTCATCGCATACCATAATGCTCCAATCAACGCGACCCAAAGAAAACTCCAAGTCGCGCATGGTTTCGTAGGTCGTCAATATGATATCAGCATTACCTAGCCAGTCTTCCTCTAGCAAGTTTGTGATGCCATAATTGTTTTTTAGCTCAGCCGAAATGGCATGTTTTGGTATTTTTCGTTGCTTTAGACCATCACCATACAGCTTTAAGATAGTACCGAATTTGGCACTAAAAAAGCGCTTCGCCTCAGCCTCCCAGTTTTCGAGCAGCGACACAGGCGCGACCACCAATACAGGCTTTTTGTGTTCTGCTGTTTCTAGATATTCACCGATAAAGCTCAGTAATTGCAGCGTTTTACCCAGCCCCATATCATCTGCTAATAAGCATCCACCGACTTGGTTGGGTGCGTATTGATAGAGATTCTGTAGCCATGCAATCCCGTACTCTTGATGGTTTTTTAAGGCAAATTCTTGATTTCTAAAGCTAGAGGGTATTTTTGCTGTAGGACGATTGCTGTCATCAAACAATAAGATTTCAGCACGCTGTTTTGTAAAATCGGCTTCGTCTATATTGTTGGCGATAAGCAGTGTCGATTTCTTTTTTTTCTCACTGTCCTTTGACGCGTCTGTCGTAGAAGCAGATTCTGCAGTATCTGGATTCTGTAAACGAGCTAATAACTGCTTCGCATCAGCGATGCTTAATGGTGCACCTGTGTCAGGATGCCGTACCTCGCTATTACCATCTGCCTCTGCCTGCAAAATACTTTGCTCAAGTGCCATTGCCGCATCAGTCGCCGTATCAGCATTCATGTCCGTAGTGGCTGCCAAACCACCTTCTGATTCTGTCTCGAGATGTTCAGGCAACCATCCAGACTCGCCACTGTCCTTTTGAATGGCTTTGGTATTGAGTGGCTCTGCCTCACCAATACCCACAACCCTATCACTGTATCTGGTTAAGTCGAGTACCGTTTTGGCTTGTAAGTCGTCGTCATACTGCTGAATCTGCGCCAAATTATGTTTTAATGCGTCAACCTCATTATCCAAATATCGGTTTTTATCTATCGTATATCCTGCCCACATAAGAGTGGGCGCAGGCTTTTCGTAGGTGTCAATAAAATGACCGATTTGGCTAAGATTGACAAGTGCCAAAGTTTTTGTCGGTTGGTTACGCTCAGAGTTTTCATGCAATGTTATGGTCACTGAAACCAAATGCGCGAGGTCGTCATAGCTTTTTTCTAGACGCGCACTATAGGTAAATATCTCTGCTTTTTCTTTAGATGCAGTAAAGCTGTCTTCAGAGATGACCTGTGTGGCATCTTCACCCAGCTGGGCAAAGGGATTGTGCAAAAAGGTTTGCGCACGTTCGCCAGATACACGGCGATTGGGCATTTTTTTGATTTCGTTTAAGACGTGCTTGACCTTTGGCTCAATAATGACATGCGCCAAGCCACCTTCAGGCAAGCTGATGGTATACTGGTTTTGCACCTCGTTGTAACTGTCAAATGCTTGCAACCAGTTTTCAGGGGCGTCATTAAAGCTGGGCTGTATCTCTACGACAGACTCGGTATCAATCAAATTTTTACGTAAGTTAAGTTGCAGCACTTCTGGCGCAAGGACGATGGTATCTTTTAAAAATTCGTCCATATTGGCGCCACTTTTCGTTGCCAAAGTGCGTATTTGCGCCCAGTATTTTTTGTTTGTGTGCTCGTCTTTAGGCGCTAAACGATAAAAATCTTTAATTTTTTCTAGCAGCGACCACGTCGCCTGTGAGAGCAAATATTCCTTACCTGCAATAGTGACAATCGCACCTGTTCGCTTGACGTTATCTGTTAATCTAACATGGTTCTTATCCAACCAGCCATCTAGAATGATTTTAAAATCAGGGTCGCTCAACCCATTTTCACTACGAATCAGTGGACGTAAATCACTGGTCGGTGGTAGCGCGAGTAAATGAATAACGCCTTGATGCTCAGGGTCTTGCTGAATTTGAAACAGTGTTTCCCACGGGAGGACATAATGACCATCAAGCTTATAAGCGATGTCTTCATCTACCAGACTCTCCCAGTAGCTATGCGTATCTGAAAACGTGTCGGCAGTGCCAGAATACTGTAACCCGATATCGTCGTACTTTAATACGGCTGCCGCATGACTGTTAGCCGCCTGTTGGTTTGTCTCAGGCTCTGTACGCTTGTTTTTTTTCCAAAATGCCAATTTCATAATTGTCTCTTAGTAGCGTCTTTTTTGATACGCATATCTTGATGTTGGCTTGCTTTCTTTATTGGCAAATATTCCAATCTCAGCAAGTCGCTCATCAAAGCGTTTTTCCCAATTACCAGCGTGGCTCAAGCCTATACCTTCGTTATAGTCATTTTTGAAGACAGAGCGCTGTTTATTTTTTAAATCTGATATCGATGTTGACCTGCGTTCTGTATTAAACGGCAACTGGCTATAGCCATAACAGGCGTTGCCTGTATCTGAAAAATCAACAATATAGACATTATCAATTTTTAATAAAAAAGCGTTATTGCTGGGCGATGAGCCGACCAGCTCCTTTAGGCGACCACGGTTCTTTTCTCTAAAAGCTTTGTGCTCAGGGTTTTTAGAGCTCCAAGCAGCCGAGCCTAAAAATATCTGTGAAAAGGATATTTTATCGATAAATTTAATCCAGTAATCGAAACGATGCACATCAGCGGTGTGACTGAACAATTTAAAGAAGGCTTCTAAGTCCGCTCTAACGAACCACTGAATGACCATGTTTTTGGTTGACTCGCTGACGTTTTTCCAGCCTGCGGCAGCGTCATACTGCGGATTGCCCCAATGCGTCAAACAGACTTGTTTTAAATCTTCATGTACCAAGCCACGCTGTGAGGTAGATGCGTAACGCTCAAGCAGTGCCTTTAAAATGTCTGTGGTATACAGCTGATTTTGTTGTTGTAGTCGCAAAAAATGCGGAATCATGGCAATAAAATCATCTTCTGCCATATTTTTTATCGATTTTATACAGGCTTCTATCAGACTTTGCCAAAACCAGCTGTTGGGTGCGATATTTAAACTCGCCAGCTGCGTGCTGACGCTATTATTGCCACTGTGCAAGAAGTCTTGAATAAATCGCTTAGATGGCTCATTGGACAGCACCTCAGGATAGTCGCTAAGTGTCGTCAGCCACTGCTTTGGACGTGGCGTATTTTGAAATAGCGTAGAACGGTGTGTGTTTAGTATCGCTCTGAGCGCGACCCAGTTGTTAGGACGCTTGTCTATCTCACTTTTTTCTACCGCAAAGTAGCTATAGAGTAAGGGAAAATAGACTGTCTTAATGCGCTCAAAATGCATTTGGTTAAACTGCTCGACCAGCTGAGTACCTACAAAGGTAAATAGTATTTTTTCCTCATAGTTCAGCAGTTTTTGACTCAATGCCCAAGACAGATTCTTCCAGTCACGCTTGCTCAGATTGGTTGCGCCTTTTTGCTCCAGTTTTGCAAGTGACTTAAGCAGCTTTTCTTCAACAGGCTGCGCATTTTCAATCTCATCGAATCTGCGTTCAATCAGATGCAGTGTTTTTGTCAGTCGATGCGGTTTGACAAACTTATCAAAGACTCGGTCGTCATCAGCAAACTTGCGTACACTTCGATTCAGTCTGTCTTGTAGGGCAGTAATACTCATCATAATCACCGTGGCAATTGACAAATCTCAATAGGTGCAGACACAAAATTTGGCTGCTCTTCGGCAGTGTCTTTGTCTTTTAGTCCGTAAAATTGCATACGCAGCTCAACACGGCGAGAGGCTTCTTTGCTGTCCTTTGCGGCATTAAAGGACACACCGCCTGCCAAAAACAGCTGTTTGATTTGGTTTTTTTGTGCCTCTGTTAGTGTTAAGTTTGGGTTGAAATTAGGGTCTAATAAGCTGCACATCACCCATTCAGAACGGCGTAAGCTGAGGTTTAAGTTGTACAGATACGAGCCATCGGTATCCGTAAACCCTTCTATCACAATTTGCTTAAACCATTTTTTACCATTGTCACTATTGGCAGCATTTAAAACCACAGGGACTAGGGTGCTGAGCGCCTCTATACCTGCCTCGTTCAGACGATAATCATTATGTCCAAAGCGCCCTGCTTCACCAAAGTTAATACGGTTTTCTTTACAGTCCACAGTAATCAGCGGATTTTTTGCGGCAAGCTCCGTTTTCATACTGGTGCAAATGTCCAAAATCTCTGATGTACGTTCTTCTTCCGCCTGCGTGGCTTCATTGATTTTTTTGGTCACTACCATCAACGACACCGCCATCACCACCAAAAACAGGGTCATGAGAGCGGTCATTAAATCTGCAAATGAAATCCAAAAGGGCTTTTCACCTTCGTCTTTTTGGCGCACTTTTTTGGCATATCGGTTACCAAGCATTGGTATTTACTCCAAAATTAGCGTCTTGTTGCTTGTGTAAGATCCTCAAGATCTTCAACCACATTGCCAAGCCCTTCCACACCTGTGGCAAGACGTTTTACCGCCTGATCTAAAGTGTTGTCAAAAGACATCAATGAATGATTTAAGCTCTTTTCCACTGACTCACCAAAGCTGTCAAAGCTGTTGACCAAGACATCGCTGACTTGATTGAGATATGTCTGCATTTCTGAGCCAACTTGGCTTAATGACGTGGTCATTTTTTGCATATCAGTGAGCATTTGAGTACTCATGCCTGCCTCAGATTGAGATTGCTTGAGTAGATTCTCTAATGCCGTGATTGCCACATTGACACTATTTTGCGAGTTTTTATAGTCTCGAATCAGCTCAATAAGATTGCTACTGGCGCTGGTGAGGTTGGTCGATGCGGTATTGACTTCTTTAATCAAGGCTGTGGTTTTGTCTGTGACTGTGCTTAAGCCGTTACCCGCCGTGCTAAAGGATTCGGACGCCTGACGCATTTTTTCTGCACCAGCATTCATACCACTGATACTGTCTGTGGTCACTTGTGACAGCTTTTGGATGTTGTCTTTGTAAGCCTGCGTAGTTTCTTGACTTTGCGTAATCAGTGCCTGTATCTCGCTACCCAAGTCATCAATAAGTGTCGAAGACTGCTCGTGTAGTTTCTGCTGATTGTCTGCAATTTGACGGTCTTGCTCTAGACGCTGATTGGCAATATTTGAGAGCAGTCCTGACATCGCGCCGTCTAGACTGCCGACCAGCTCGCTTACTTTTTGATTGAGCTGCTCAGTCGCATGTAGGCTCTGCTCGCCCATCTTAGCCGCGCCTGTCGATAACTGCTCGACCATGGTATTCATTTGACTTGCCATTGCTTGCTGCTTTTGCTGAATGTCTTCAATCATCGCAGCCATCTGCGTTTCTAAGGTTTTGGTTGAGGCTTCACTGTTAGTTTGCATATCAGCAATCAGTTGCGAAAACCCCACCTGCATCTCACGCATGGCGCTTACAGACTGCGTCATCATGTCGCTCATGCCCGTCATCTGACTGCCGAATGTGGTCTCAAGCTTACTCATAAATGCTGTCAACACATCTGTCATCAAATCTTGAACGGCTGAGCCTTGGTCACCACTCACCTGCTGTACACTAGAGGCAATTTTATCTAACGGCTCTTGAAAGCTGTCTTTGATAGAGTCTCCGATCTGTGCTGCCATAGACTGGCTGGATTGGGCATAAGATTCGCTGAGCTTAGCGGCGAGCGCTGCCTGACTCTTGCTGTTTTCTGCCGCCAAATTAGTCATCATGGCTTTTAGATCATTTACCAAGCTGTCTTTTAGCTGTCGAGCGTTGGCTTCATTGGCTTGGGAAGATTTTAATAGCTCATCCAAGTAATACTCGCCATTTTTTGCGGGCGTAAACGTATTATCAATCGCTGTAGTTAACTCATGTAAGGAGGCATAACAACTTCTTAATAAGAATTTCTCAATGAATGTTATAACCATAGCGGCTGCAATTGCTAAACCAGAAGCCATGAATGCTTCAGCAACACCTCCTAATAACAATCCCAAGCTGTCATTCACGTTTTCAGGGTTACCTGCAGGATCAAATGCCCACACACCAACCAACAAACCCAGAAAAGTCGCAATAATACCAATACCAGTAATTATTCCTGGCAAGTGTTTGAAAAACTCTACATTCAAGTTATTGTCAACAATGACAGTCTCAGAGAAAAAATAGTCACTAGGCATCGTGGCTAGCGTATTTTTGACAACACTTTCTCCATCTATTACCTCATATTCATTATGCAAGGTCTTTTTGTAATTTACCCATGCTTGTTTTAAAGTGTTTTGATGCGAAAACTTTTCATCTAATACATCTTTTCCTTGCTCAGTATTATCACTCAGATATTTTGTGACATCTGACATTTTCTTATTTAATCTGACCGCAGGAAGTATATATTTTGCTGTGAAGAAGGAAAGCGCAATAACCAGAATGACGCCCATGGATATAGGCAAAACAAAATAATCTTGGAGGAATTGTGCCGTCTCTAAAGCATTCATCAGTGCTACCTAATATGTAAAGTAAACATTAAGTGTTTCATATAACCCATTCATACTAAAAGCATTTAACGATTGTTTGCTTGGCGTTTTGGCGCTTATAAACGGGAAAAAGGCTGCAAACTGCATATCTACTTGCAGTTTGCAACCTAAAGAAACAATATAGTAACACGTAAATTGGTATAGCTAGAATAGAGAAGTGCAAAAACATGAACAAAATTTAGCCAAAGTAGTATGATGTCAACTATCAATGGTTACTCGGCTATGAACACCTACCCCCCTCAACCTCAAAAATCTCTTGCCCGTATTCCACACCTTGACCATGCTCAGCCAATATCGCACTGACAATGCCATCATGCTCACTGACCACAGGCAGCAGGCGGGTCAGCTCTTCGATATAGCAGACCGTCTGTCCTTTTTCTATAGCAGCGCCGACGGTCACCAGCGCGTCAGTCGCACCGTCTTTGCTCAGATAAAGCATACCGACGTGTGTCGCGGATACTGTTTTTACCGCATCATCGCCGCTGTCTGATGCTTGCGGCTGTGCTGCTTTTTGCTTGCCCGCAGGTGCGGTCGCGCCCGCCGCTGTCTTATTGGTCACTTTGATAGACTGCGCGCCATCGGTGACACTCACTTCATGCAGTTGGCTGCGCTCGACCATTTCAATCACGCGTTTTATTTGTTCTATGTCCATGATTCATCTCCTGATTATTGATTGCGCTATGGTGTGGCTGCTGGCAGTTAGCTCATGCCCAAGTAATTGGCGATGGTCATGACGCTGAGCACACTCATGGCGATGGCGATTAACCAACCAAAGGCGGCAATCCATAGCGGGTGACGATAGTTACCAATGATGTTTTTGCGATACGCCGCAATCAAAACAATCACCATCGCAATCGGCAAGACCAAGCCGTTGAGCGTACCGACCAATACCAAGACCTGCGCAGGTTTGCCGATGGTGGCAAAGACCAAAGTCGAGATGACGATAAAGCCAATGATAAAGTAGCGCTTGTGTTGCTCAATGAACGGGTGAAAGTTGGTCATAAAAGACACGGAAGTATATGCCGCGCCAATCACTGAAGTTACCGAAGCTGCCCAAATCACGATACCAAAGACAATCTTGCCCACATTACCTAAAATGTGTTGAAACGGTGACATTGCAGGGTTGGCAGGGTCTAAGGTTAAGCCTTGTGAGACCACGCCAAGCACGGCAAGGAATAAAAAGACGCGAATCACGGAGGCGACCAAGATGCCTGTGATGGAGCTGCGCGTCACTGAATCTAGATTTTCTTCACCCGTCACGCCCGCCTCTAACAAGCGGTGTGCGCCTGAGAAAGTAATGTAGCCGCCGACCGTACCGCCAACAAGGGTCACAATCGCCATCGCGTCAATCTTTTCAGGGGCGATGGTGCGTACTGCCGCCTCGGCAAGTGGCGGATCAGACTGGAACACCACATAAATAATCAGGACAATCAGCACAAAGCCCATAAGCTGGGCAAACTTGTCCATAATCGGTCCTGTCTCACGACCCAAAAAGATGGCGACCGCAATAACACCACTGATGAGCGCGCCTGTAATCGGTGAGATATTAAACACTGACTGCATGCCCAAACCCGCGCCGCCGATATTACCGATATTAAACGCGAGCCCCCCTGCGATAATCAAAAAGGCAAGCAGATAGCCGACGCCTGGAAAGACCTTATTGGCAATCTCTTGCGCGCGCATTTTAGAAACTGCCACGATGCGCCAAACATTCAGCTGTACACCGATATCCATGATGATAGACACCAAGATGACAAAGCCAAAGCTCGCCAGCAAGCTTTCGGTAAAGGTCGCCGTTTGGGTCAAAAACCCTGGTCCAACGGCGGAAGTCGCCATCAAGAATGCCGCACCCAAGATGGCGCTATTGTGTTTTTTTAAAGTACTCATAAACAAACGTCCTTGTTCTATGCCATTAACCCATTAAGTGTGTGATGCTGCGATAGTGATGCCTTTGTCTTGCAGTTGTTTTTTAATCTCTTGCGCAAAGGCGATGGCGTGCTCACCGTCGCCGTGCAGGCAAATGCTGTCCGCCTCGACAGGCACTTCGCTACCGCAAACACTGGTCACCGTGCCTTTGGTAATCATCTGTAGCACATGGCGCACGGCGGCATCGGTATCGGTGATAAGCGCATTGTCTTTTGTGCGTGACACCAAGGTGCCGTCTTTTTCGTAGTTTCTGTCGGCAAAGACTTCGGAGATGGCGTGCATACCGTGGCGCTTGGCTGCCGCGACCAGCTGTCCGCCTGAGAGTCCCATGACCTTTAGATTTGGGTCAAAGCGCTTGATTTCGCTGACGATAATGTCGGAGAGTGTCTCATCCGCTGCCGCTTGGTTATACAGCGCGCCATGCGGTTTGACGTAGTCCAAAGACACGCCGACCAAGTCACACAGCGCTTTGGTTGCACCCAGCTGATA
Organism: Psychrobacter aestuarii; assembly: GCF_904846035.1. Taxonomy (GTDB): domain Bacteria; phylum Pseudomonadota; class Gammaproteobacteria; order Pseudomonadales; family Moraxellaceae; genus Psychrobacter; species Psychrobacter aestuarii. Next base: position 134,786 of record NZ_CAJGYT010000001.1, on the reverse strand, counting down.
GGCAAGTAAGGCGCGGTAGCCTGTTTCATCCAGCGTTTGCTGGGTGCGCCCAAAGTTGTCTCTATCAAAAAATCCTGGATGCGCGCCGACGCGGACGCCGTGCTCTTTGGCAAGCTGCAAGGTCGCCAGCATTTCGGCATACGAGCCTGCGTGCAGTCCGCAGCAGACATTGGCAGAGCTGACGATACGCATCAGTGCCTCGTCTTGTCCGCAGTTTTCGGCGACATCGGCATTTAAATCAATGTTCATTGGCATACTCCTGTATTTCATGGATATAGCGTTGTCGGTGTTGTTGTGCTAAAAAAGCCTGTTCGGCATCAATAAGTTCAAAGCGGCATGATTTACCAAAGGCAATCTGCGCCATCAGTCCAATATCGGCGTCAATCACGGCAGCAATCTTTGGATAGCCACCTGTGGTCTGCGCGTCTGCCATTAAGACAATCGGCTGACCTTGCGGCGGCACTTGAATCATGCCTCTATCCACGCCGTGCGAGGGCATCTGTAATGGCTCGGACAAATCAAGCGTCGCTGCCCCTGCCAAGCGATAGCCCATACGGTTGCTGCTGGTTTGTAATTGCCACGCCGTCTCAAGCAGTGCTGTGTGCGCCGCTGAGGTGAAGTTTTCGTATTCGCTGCTTTTGATGATGCGAATCGTCTCAGGTCTGGTAAGACGCGCCACGCCAATACTGGGCAAATGGGTAGCGGTGTTGAGGGCTAAGCTATCGCCCGCTTGCAGGGCGCGACCATAAATACCGCCAAAGCCTGCGGACAGATTGGTACTGGTCGATTGCAATATCGGCGCGACGGCAAAACCGCCATGCACGCACAGATAGCTGTACATGCCGTCTATCGGGCGCTGGAGTTTGAGCGTCTGCCCTTTTTTTGCGTTAATGCGCCAATAGCCTGCAAGGCGCTCGTCATCGAGATAGGCTTCGTACAGCGCGCCTGTGATACAAAAGCTCACGTCCTCAGTGATCGCTATCGTCATGCTGCCCAGTGCCAGCTCCAGCGCTGGCGTGTTCGGTGGGTTTTTCATCAAGGCATTGCCCGCCTGTAGCGCCCAGCCGTCCATCGCGCCGCTACTGCCTACGCCCATACTGCGATAGCCCAAGCGCCCTAAGTCTTGAATACTGCTCGGTGCATTGAGGGTTAAAATATTCATGGATACCGCCTAGTGAGTCTTATTTATTGGTATAAAGCTGTTGTGCTGATCACGCTTCATAAATGTCTATCGCCCGAAAACACAAGGTATCGCCTGCACTCAGCAGCGTGGGCGTGCTGTCCGCCAAGTCAAACAAGGCGGTATCGGTCTGCCCGAGCAGCTGCCAGCCGCCTGGTGAGGAAAACGGATAAATCCCAGTCTGCTCGCCGCCAATACCGACCGAGCCTGCGGGCACTTGGGTTCTGGGCGTGGCGTGGCGCGGGAAATACAAGTCTTCAGGCAAGCCGCCCAAATACGGAAACCCCGGCTGAAAGCCAATAAAGTACACAGTATAAGTGGCGCTGGTGTGGCGCTTGACGACGTCTTCTACGCTCATGCCAAGCGACTGCGCAAGCGCGGACAAGTCAGGACCGTATTTGCCGCCGTAATGGACGGGGATTTCGATATGTTTGCCATCGATGTGCTTTTCAGGTATGTCATCCAGCAGCGCGGTGAGCGTTTCTTTTAGCGTTTGAAACGCGCGCCATGTCGGTGCATTGCTAAATACGCTTAGGCTATTCATACCGATAAGGACTTCTTTGACATCGTCAAAGGGTTCGATGATGTCCGCCAGTGCCCAGCATTTTTTTTGTTTGTCCAAGGTGATGGGCGCAGGAAAAAACAACACCAAGTTATGTTCACTGCCAATGTGCCACTGTAAGGTTTGTAATGCCATGCTGTGTTGCTCCGTTATCGTTCGCCGTTATACGTTGTCTTGTATCCACTCAGACAGATAATGAATGCTCATCTGTCCGTCACAAAAGCCCGCGTCCGTAAACAAGCGCTGATGCAGCTCAATATTGGTATCGATGCCCGTGATGCTCGCTTCTGCCAATACCCCTTGCATCTTTTGGATGGCAGCGGCACGCGACTGGTCGTGTACACAAATTTTGGCAATCAAGCTGTCATAAGCAGGCGGCACAAGATAACCCGACTCGATGTGGCTATCGACCCGTACGCCGCAACCTGCAGGCAGGTGGCAGTAATCAATACGCCCCGCATTGGGCAAAAAGGTGCGCGAATTTTCCGCATTGATGCGGCACTCAAAGGCGTGTCCTTGTAGCGTCACGTCTGCTTGGCTGTGCGCGAGCGGTAAGCCTGCGGCGATGCGTATTTGCTCACGTACGATATCAATGCCTGTCACCATCTCAGTGATGGTGTGCTCGACCTGTACGCGGGTATTCATTTCAATAAAATAAAACTCGCCATCTTCAAACAAAAACTCAAACGTCCCTGCCCCGCGATACTGCATTTTTTGGCACGCCGTCACACACGCCTGCCCAATCTGCTGACGCTGCTGCTCGGTGATGCCTGGCGCGGGCGCTTCTTCAATGACTTTTTGATGGCGGCGCTGCATGGAGCAATCCCGCTCGCCCAAATAAATAGCATTGCCGTGCGTGTCGGACAAGACTTGTATCTCGATATGGCGCGGATGCTGTAGATACTTTTCCATATACACGACCGCGCTGCCAAAGTTCGCTTTTGCTTCTGTCTGTGTTAAAGCAATGGCGGACAATAGGTCGGCTTCTTTATCAACGACGCGCATGCCGCGACCGCCGCCGCCGCTTGCTGCCTTGATAATCACGGGATAACCGACTTGACGGGCGATTGCCAATACTTCATCGTCATCGCTGGGCAGCGCACCGTCTGAGCCTGGCACACACGGCACGCGAGCTGTCATCATTTGCACTTTTGCGGCGACCTTATCGCCCATCGTGCGGATGTTGTCCGCCGTCGGTCCAATAAAGCAGATGCCCGACTCGGTAACCAGCTCAGCAAAGTCTGCGTTTTCGGACAAAAAGCCATAGCCTGGATGGATGGCGTCCGCCTGCGTCAGGCGCGCCGCTGAGACGATGGCGCGATGGTTTAGGTAGCTTTTGCTTGCGTTGGCAGGACCGATGCATACCTTTTCATCGGCAAGGCGCACAGGCAAGGAGTCTTTGTCCGCCTCTGAATAGACGATGACGGTTTGGATGCCCAGCTGCTTGCAGGCGCGGATGATGCGCAGCGCGATTTCGCCGCGATTGGCGATGAGTATTTTTGAGAACATATGTGTCTTTCCTAAACAATCCATGTTTGCTAACACCTTTTGTAGGGTGGCGTGATTGGCGAGCGGCTATACCAAGACCAAGCGCGTTATGCGCTCGGCTCAATAACGAGCAGCGGCTGCCCGTACTCTACGATGTCGCCATCATCGACCAAGATATCTGTGACCTTGCCTGCATAGTCTGCCTTGACCTCGTGCATCATTTTCATGGCCTCGATGATGCACAGCGTCTGCCCTGCCTCAACCGCTGCGCCTACCTCAACAAACGCCTCAGCATCAGGGTTTGAGCGGCGATAGAACGTACCTAGCATGGGCGCAGGCACCTCATTCGCGGGCGCGTCTGCCGCATTCGGCTCGCTTGGTGCGGCATTTTCATTATCGTTATCATCAAGCGTATCGGGTGTGCTCGTGGTGTCTGTGCTTGCGCTTTTCGCCGCTGCTGCGCTGCTCGATGGCGCTACTGACGCGTTGCCAAGGTTGGGGTTCGGCTGACAGATGATGTTGATGCGCATCGCACCATCAGTGACTTCTAAGGCATGAATGTCCGCATTTTCGGCTATCTTTATCAGCTGCTCGAGGTGGTTAAAATCAATATTCATAGTCGTTACTATTCCATTAGTTTTGCGGTTTTTACTTTTATGGCGGCTTAATCTAAAACTCTTAACATCAACGGTTTAAAGCAGAACAAGCATAAAGCGATTGTATGGCGCGCCTTTTTTAGGCAGCACGCTATACGCCAGACTCGGTATGCTGGTTGATGGGTAATAAATCAGTATTGTTTTTGCAAAAGGATGCTTGCGCGTAGGCGTTAGGCGCACTGTGCTTCACACAAGGTGACTGCGGCAAGTTTGTGCGGCGTATTAAGCGCGGTGTGACATGTGACATGACTGCTTCCTTGCATCAGTACTTATGTGGGTTGCGATAAATGGTGTGTATCGCCTTGTAATACTGCTGTGGACAATATTTTCTTGAGACTTCAGTATTTCTTTATCATCCATAATAAAAAAACATCAGCAATCGCAGTATAGACGCAATATTAATCATATTTAACTAAATATATGATTTATATATATTTAATAAAATTACCTTGGGATACATTTACCGTGGTAACAGTGATTGCAGTCCCTACAGTAAGATGAATAACAAACTTTTTCAAGCAACTATTTATTGATATGAACAATGATTGATTGACAATAAAAAAACCCTGCGGGTGCAGGGCTAGAGCGATATCAGGATTTCTTAGGTTTTAATTGGCTTCTATCTCATCTGCTTCAAACAAGCCTTTTTTCATATATAGCTTGACCCAAATAGCCGCTATCGTACCAATCACCACCAATATACCACCAAAGAAGGTGAAAATTTGCGACGCCATTTCAGGGGTTGGTGAGCTGTTGATGATGACATAGATCATCGCAATGATGCCTAGGATTTGTGGTATGGGATAAAACGGTGTCTTATAAGGACGCGCACGGTTCGGTGCACGGCGACGCAAGACGATCACATCAATATGCGCAATGATGTAAGCCAGCAGGTAACTGAGCGTGGCAGCAATCAAGAGTACAATCACATAATCAATGCTGAGCGCCAAGAAAGGAATCATGATTAAAAATGCCATTAATAATATCGCCACCCATGGCGCACCGAATCGGTTGACTTTCTTTAAAATAGGGAACGACTGATTTTGTTCTGCCATACCGTAGAGCATACGTGGCAAGGCAGCCAAGATGGTGTTGGCACTACTAAAGGTCGCGGCAAGCGCCATGACCGCCGCAACCATCATACCCGTTGGACCAAACACAGCGATGGCATAGTCGATATACGGTACATCAGAAGTCGCCAACGTCTCAGCGCTTAGGAAATGCGTCGCACCAACGATAAAGATGACGTACATCACAAAGATAAAGGTCACGGCAATATGCATCGAGGCGGGAATGTTTTTGGTGGGGTTTTTGACCTCATTAATCATTGGACAAATAAACTCTGCACCAACGAAGAGCCACATAGATAACGCAATCAGGCTGATAAAGCTGCCATTGGTCACGCCTTCCATACCAAAGCTGACCTGTGGACCCGTGATTTCAGGAATCGGCGCCAAATCAAAAATGGCGACGATACCGATAAATAAGATAGCGCCTACCATCACGACGACGATAAGGTTTTGCACCTTAGCAAAGATATTCGCGCCGTATAGGTTTGTAATACACAGCAGCAGCAATATCAAAAGCGCAAGAAACTTCGGCGGCATCAGCCCCGGAAAGACCGCTTCGAGTATGGCATCGACCAAAAACAGCTCGACCGTCATACCCAATATGCCAACCAAAATGTAGCCTGCATAGACAGAAATGATGGCTGGGAAATGACCGATGGCTTTTTGGGTGTAGGTTGCCAGTGTGCCCTCTTCTGGAAACATCAGCGATAATTCAGAAAAACTCATGGCATTAAAATGCGCGATAATCAGCCCAGCTACCATAGCGGCAATAAACGCACTGCCGCCGATACCGATACCTTGTAGACCTGAAATCATAGCGCCTTGCGCCACGACCAAGCCAATGCATATCGAAATCATGGACAGCAGACCGATTTTTTTGGCGGCGCTGAGATAAGGTGTGGCTGTACTGCCACTGATCACGTCACGGGTGTTGGTTATGTCTGTCATAATGTAAGCCTTTGGGTAAAATTCAGGTTGTTTTAATTACGAAAATATCGTTACTGATGTGTCTTACGTTTCACATACATCAACCACTTATGAATCAAGGCACATCTATCGCATCTCTTAGCGTCTACTAAGACTTTGCTGTCTGCATCGTTTGTATGGATGTGAATTCCTTTAACCCAGCTTCGCCGAAAGCAACGCCAAAGCCTGAACCTTTTACCCCGCCAAATGGCGCATCGGGCTGCAACATGGCATGATTGTTAATCCATACCGTGCCGCACTCCAAGCGCGCACCGATACGCTGCGCATTTTCAATATCGCTCGACCACACCGAGCCGCCAAGACCAACAGACGAACGGTTGGCACTGGCAATCGCTGTCTCCACGTCCGTGAATTTAATAATCGGCAAAATCGGTCCAAACTGCTCTTCATCGACCAAGCGCACGCCGTCTTGAATGTTGTTGACCAAGGTGATGGGATAAAAATAGCCCGTCTCATCGAGCACCTCGCCGCCGCACAAAAAGTTTGCGCCGTTGTCTTTCGCATCTTGCGCAAGTTCCTTGACAATATTGAGCTGCTTTTCGTTTTGTAAGGGACCAAAGTCGGTATCGGCATCCAGCCCATTGCCTGTTTTCATGCTGTTTGCGATATTGGTCATGGCAGCGCACAGCGCGTCATGCACATCTTCATGGACGTACAGTCTTTTGAGCGCCGCGCAAGTCTGTCCGTTATTAATAAACGCTGTCGCAAAAATCTTGCCCGCAACCGCGTCAATATCCGCATCCGCAAGCACAATCCCTGCGTCATTGCCGCCAAGCTCCAATGTGAGGCGCTTGAGGTTGTCCGCTGCATTTTTCATGATGGTTTTGCCTGTGGGTGTCGAGCCTGTAAAGATAATTTTGGCAATGTCCTTGTGTGCCGACATTGCACCACCAATCTCAGCCGCACCCGGCACGATGTTTAACACGCCCTTTGGCAAAATATCATTGGCAAGCGCACCAAAATACAGCGTCGTCAACGGCGTCATCTCTGAAGGCTTAATCACCACCGTGTTGCCTGTAATCAGCGCAGGAATCATGTGCCAAATACCAATGAGCAACGGGTAATTCCACGGCGTAATCGAGCCGACCACACCCAGCGCCTTACGATGAATGGCAATGTGCGCGGCGTCATTGTCTTGGATGACCTCAGGGGGCAGCGTCATACTGGCAGTCTTGCGTATCCAATCGAGGGCGATGTTCAACTCAAACCCTGCACCCAGATTGGCAAAGCCGTGTATTGGCTTGCCCTGCTCTTGGGTCAGTAGCGTGGTCAAGCGCTCAAGATTGGCTTCTAGCGCATCGGCGAGCTGTAGCAAATGGTCGCGGCGCTCGGCATAGCTCAGCGCTGACCACGCAGGAAACGCAGCTTTGGCAGCGGCAATGGCGGTATTAAGCTGCTCAAGACTGGCTTGCGGGCAGCGCGCCACGACAGATTTGTCAGCGGGGTTGATGACATCAAAATATTGATGGGCGGCGACTTTTTCGCCATCGATGATGAGGCTAAATTCTTGCATGATACGAGTCCTTGTAAGCAAAATGATGGGAAGGATAAAGGTAACGGCTCTACGTCACGGTGATAAAATAAAAAACTTTTGTTTAAAAAATAGCAATACTAGGATTGAGTCAGATATATCAAATGAAATGTCATATGGCATCTCAGGCATTATAGGCGCTATGATGAAACGTGCGAAACGCTGTTTCTATGCCCTGTCCTTGACTTGAGAATAATCACGGCGCACGCCGATTCTATCCCTTATATTCTGGCGGATGGGCAATATTTTTTGGTTCGAATTGGGAATGGCGCTTATGCGAACATTTGGGATAGCGTACTGGGCGCTCAGGCGGATTTTTACACCATGGCCACTGGAACGGGTGGGTTTCATAGATAACATCCTTGTCGTCTGAAGATAGAACAAAGCGATTTTTAACAGATTATTGTCTTATAAAATCCTATTTTTTAATCACAGGACATTCAGTCGCACCACGCCATTGACAATCCATTTTTACTGCAATTAGCAGGTCGATAACGCTTTAGCGTGGTAAATAGCTGACCAAAATAATGGACAATAGTCTTACAAATCTATAAACATTTTCGCTGTTTGAGACTTGATTTTTGCAGATATCTTTATCTTTTATCAGCGATGTGTATAATGAATATACTAGATAGTTGAACTTTCAACAATTATTTTTTTCAATTATTTTGCACGTTTTTCTGATGGCTTGTATTTTCAAAGCATGCGTCTTGTGGCGCAAAGCAGTGCCGATATGTGGGCATGACTTGCCAAAAATGACACGCGTTCGACCGTCTGTTTTGGCATACGAACAGCGAGATAGTGATGCGAATATAGGCAGATAGGGACAGAACGGCGCTGCATGTATGCTGCGTTCATGCTTTGTCTTAGGTGTATGTGCTGCAATTGATTATAGTAAATGCTAAGGCGAGCAGCCCACATAATGGCTGTAGCGAACAAGATGACTGCTTGAGATTTTTATTTTTAACTATTTGATACTACTGATTTTTTAATATTTATTGCGGTATGACTATAGACAGGGACGTCTCATGAATGCACACCTCATTAAGCCACTTCAGCCTTATTTTATGCTGTATACCCAAAGCAGCTATCAAAAAAAATACATCAATCGTGAGGGCATCTCGCATTTTTACTGCTTTACCTTAGAGCATACGGCGATGGATGTGAATGTCGTGCCCGATGGCAGCATTGATATCATCATCAAGCTGCACGACACCCATCCCGAGGCGTGGGTGTGCGGCAGCTCAAAAGCACCGCGCAGTACCTTGATTGAAAAAGGCTGCTCGTATTTTGGCGTGCGTTATCAGATTGGCGTTGCGCCAGATTTTTTGTCCATTCAGCCAAAGGATGTCGTGGAGCAAAGCATACCGCTGCACGAGCTGTCGATACTGAGCGAGCCGCTACTTGCCAGCCTATCCCAGTGTGACAATTTTGAAGCGTATATCGCTACCTTTTGGCGTATTTGCGGCGCGCGTAAAGGCGTGGTCGAGCGCTCGGAGCTGTCGCAAATACTGGTCGCGCTGATGATTGCTCATCGCGGCAATATCAGTGTGGCAGAGCTGAGCAAACACAGCGGCTACTCAGCACGCACCATCAACAATGTCTTTAACAACTACTACGGCTTGTCGCCCAAGACCTTTAGTCTGATTTTAAAATATCAGCAAGTCTTAGACCAGCTGATGCAAAGTAACGGTGAGCGTTTGACCGACCTTGCGACCGATATGGGCTATGCCGACCAGTCGCATTTTTGCCGCCAATTTAAACGCTACAATGGTCAAGCGCCAAGAGAGTTTCAAAACATCCTTAAGCAATACCACTACAAGGCGTAGCCTCGCGCATCACAGTGTCACAAGTGCGCCAAGCCATTGGTAATGACGATTAACCCGTTGTTACCAATGGCTTTTTTATTGCCTTGTCATTATCCCGTCCTGTTGGGCGCTGTACTGATTTTTTATTTATCACGCTTATTAGGCATTGCCGATTTGTTCTATTTCTGATTTTTAGAATATGCAACTATGAAATGGTCACCCGTACCACCAACTCATAAGGATGTGAAGCCATCATGACTACGGAAACCCCCAATACGCATATTGATTTTATCTATCTGTCAGAATCAGACATGATCGCCGCTGGCGTCACCGATATGGCACAGTGTGTCGATACCATGGAAGATATGTTCAAGCTGCTACACAGTGGCGACTATCGCATGGCAGGACCCAACAGCGACTCGCACGGCGCGATGATTACTTTCCCTGAAGAATCTCCCTTTCCAACCATGCCCAAGCCCACCGCCGATCGTCGTCTGATGGCGATGCCTGCCTATCTGGGCGGCGACTTTCAAACCTGCGGGGTCAAATGGTACGGCTCAAATGTCGCCAACCGCGAGATTGGCTTGCCGCGCTCTATCTTGATGTTTACCTTGACGGATGTGGTGACCTCAGCGCCGCTGGCCTATATGTCGGCAAACCTATTATCCGCCTATCGTACTGGCGCCGTTCCAGGCGTTGGCGCACGTCATTTGGCGCGTAAAGATTCTAAAGTCATTGGTCTACTCGGACCAGGGGTGATGGGTAAAACGACCGTTGCCGCATTTATGGCAGCGTGCCCAGACGTAGATACCATCAAAATCAAAGCCCGCGGGCAAGCCAGCCTAGACAGCTTTACCGCGTGGCTCGCTGAAACCTATCCACAAATCACCAATGTCCATATCGTCGATAGCGTTGAAGATGTGGTGCGCGACTCTGATTTGGTCACCTATTGCAACTCAGGCGCAACTGGCGACCCCTCCACCTATCCCATCGTCAAGCGCGAATGGGTCAAGGCGGGTGCATTCTTAGCCATGCCAGCGTCTTGCCGCTTGGATGATGCCATGAGTGGCAAAGATGTGCGCAAAGTCATGGACAGTATCGGTCTGTACACCGCGTGGTATGAAGAAGTGCCTAAGCCTGCGCACAATCACATTCCACTGGTCGGCATGCGCTTTATGGACATGATTGAAGAAGGCTCAATGACCATGGATGAGCTAGAAGACCTCGGTGAAATCGTCTCAGGTGTCACCCCCGCTCGTCAAAATGACGAAGAAATCATCGTCATGTCGGTTGGCGGTATGCCTGTCGAAGATGTGGCGTGGGGCACGGTGGTCTATCGCAATGCGCTTGAGCGCGGTATCGGCACCAAGCTGAACTTATGGGACACGCCAGCGCTGCGCTAACCTTGTTGCCATCTGCATTGACATTGATACCTGCCACTCATTTATAAGCGCTGTTTTATAGTCGGTGGCAGGTATTCAACCTTTACATTTACTCTTTATAAAGCATTCCTTTTTCTCTTTATTCATAACACGAGCATTCCTATGACCACCGTAACCAAAGTAACAACAGGCTCAGTACTAGAAGAAAAGACCAGCTATTCGCGCTTGGTCTGTGTCGATAACCTTATCTTTGTCTCAAATACCGCAGGGCGCTGTCCTGAGACCAAAGAAATCCCTAAAGACTTAGAATCACAAACGCGCCAAGTCTTTGCCAATATTGAGCGCGCGTTACACGCCGTTGATGCGTCATTGGCTGACGTGGTCAGTACCCGTGTGTTTATCCCAGACCCAAAAGATGCCATGACCGTAATGACCATCTTTGGTGAGATATTCAAAGGCGTTGACCCTGCCACGACCGTCAGCTGCGCACCGCTCAGCTCTAATTCTTATAAAGTAGAAATCGAAGTGACCGCCTATAAGGGTGCATCAGCGGCAAAAAGCACCACCATCAACATCGGTCACGCGTAATCTGTAATCAAACCGCGACAAGGAGTAGCGCACTCATGGCACCTATCATCAACCCCATTCGCAACCTTGACACCCAGCTACCACCATCGACCACCGTGGTCATCATCGGTGGCGGAATTGTCGGATTGACCGCGGCGCTGACCCTTGCCGAACGTAACGTGCCTGTGGTACTGCTCGAAAAAGGACGCATCGCAGGGGAGCAGTCCTCGCGCAATCTTGGCTGGGTGCGTAAAACCAATCGTCACCCAAAAGACATCCCTCTAGCGCTGGCGGCAGACAGACTGTGGTCTGAGATGCCCGAGCGTACGCAAGCGGATGTCGGCTATCGCCAATCGGGGATTTTGTTCATCGGTAGGACGCCTGAAGAGCTTGCCAGTTATAAAAAGTGGCATGACGAAACACAATCGCTTAATCTTGGCTCACGTATGCTCACGGCAAAAGAGATTGATGAGATGGTGCCGAACGGGCGCGGTCAATGGGCGGGCGGCATCTATACCGCCACTGATGGACGCGCCGAACCGACGATGGCGGCGAGCGCGATTGCCAATGCGGCGATTGCCAAAGGCGCGATCATCATAGAAAATTGCGCCGTGCGCTCCTTATGCATCAACGACGACCGCGTGGAGGGCGTATTTACAGAACACGGCGAGATTGACTGCGACGAGGTACTGCTGGCAGGGGGCATGTGGTCACGGCGCTTTTTAGGCAATATGGATATCAGCCTGCCGACCCTGCCTGTCATCTGCTCGGTACTCAAAACCAAGCCGATGGATATTGACTTTCAGCCTGCTGTTGGCGCGGCGGACTTTTCGTTTCGCAAACATATCGATGGCGGCTATATCATCACCCAACGCGGCAAATTAGACGCGCCTTTGACCCTTGATCATTTATTAATTGGCATGAAGTTTTTACCCATGCTAAAAGGTCAGCACAACTTTTTAAAAATTGGGCTGGGCAAATACTTTTTAAGTGACTTATTGCTTGCGCGCCACTGGGAAGCCAATAGCATCTCACCATTTGAGAAAGTCCGTACCATGGACCCCAAGGTCAGCGAGGTACTGAACCGCGCCGCCTTGAATAATCTGCGCGCCGCATGGCCTGACTTTGAACGCGCCGAGATTGAATCGCAGTGGAGCGGTATGATTGACATCACACCCGACTCAAATCCCGTTATCGACCGCGTTGACAACCTGCAAGGCTTAACCATCGCCACAGGGTTTTCGGGACATGGCTTTGGCACCTCGCCTGCCGCAGGTCAATTGGCAGCGGATTTGGTCATGCGTAGCGATACGCCACTGATTGACCCGGCGCCCTATCGTTTTTCGCGGTTTTAATCGCTCATATGCACGCTCGGTTGTGCATCGACACGACTTAATAGAGCATTTAAGAAACACCTAACATACCCTATCAGACCACATTGTCATCCCAGCGATGTGGTTTTTTTATGATTCTTTTTTGGTTGCCATCACTTTTACTGTTTATTGATACCATTTATACCGCTGACGGCTAGGCTTTTATTTTGGCTCTATGACTTAAAAGGCAGACGACGTATTAACGGTGTACTGGGGCATCTATCGATGTTAAGTGCGCTGATTACCGTGCCTGAATATAAATAAGGTAATGCTCGCATTGATAACAGTGACATTTATAAAGACCACGTAGCAGAGACTCAGCGGCTTATTGCTTGCCCTGTCATCACAGGGCTTAACTGGCTGTAAGTGACTTGATTAAGCCAAAAAAAACCCACTGTACGCAGGGATATCGTACAGTGAGCAAAAGGTAAATGAAAAAAGTGGCTGAAAATCAGATGAAGGTAGTGGTTAATAGTGCCAATTACAGATGCTCGCGGCAGTATAAATGGCGCAGCGTCTCTTTCATATCATTATAGTTATCAGCGCCGACACGACTCGCCAGCTCTTGTTTGTACTGTTTTTCGATAGACAACAGCTTTTGCGCGCGGTTAATGCCCGCTTCGGTCAGCTCTGCCGTTTGCTCATCACACTGCACATGCGCGCCCATACTGGTGAGCGAGTCGAGCAAGTCGCGTCTGGGCTGCATGACGAACACGCCCAAGCTGTCCAAATCCAGCGCATTGCCGTCGGCAAGACAAGCATAAATGCGCCACAGCTCAGGACTGACGCCTTCTGCTTCGTTTAAGCGCTTATAAAACACTTGGCTCAGCTGATTGTACGAGGCGCGCAATAAGTACAAGATATGGTCTTCTAAAAACTCATGCTGGCTTAACACGTCGACTTGTTTAGTGTTCAGCACATCGTAGTGCGGGCTGGCTTGAGAATAAGAGCCCTGAGAAAACACCAGCGGGCGCGCATTTTGCGTGACGCTATACTCCAGCACCTCGCCCACCATAATCAGATGATCGCCGCCCTCGTATACATTCCAGTTTTTGCATTGTAGCTGGGTCAACGCCTCAGGCAATAACGGACTGTCGCCAAGACCATGGGTGTAATCAATACCACTGAACTTGTCTTGACCGCGCCCTGCAAAGCGGTTGGAGATGGCAATCTGCTGATCGCTTAAAATATTGATGGCGAAATATTCACAGTTTTTAAAGGCGTCTAAGCTGTGCGCGTCTTTGTCAATGCTCCACAGCACCAAGGCTGGGCTCATCGAGACGGTATTAAAGCTGCTGGCGGTCACGCCAATGGGTTCGCCATCGGCAGTGCGTGTGGTGATGACGGTCACCCCTGTGGGAAACTGGCTGAACACTTGGCGCAGCGCTTTGCTATCAAAATTGGACATGGTGTACTCCTTGTATTTAACGAAAGTCGTTTCACTAAAAATAAAGGGGCAACATGGCAATAGCGGTATAAATGCATTGATATGCCGCCCCTGTTGCTATCCGTAGCAATCAAATGTGTGGGGCTGTATGACAAGCCGATAGAGTTTTAACTAGGCAGCGTTTTAAATATCGAGCACCAACACGGAAGACTTGGCGCGGGAGCAGCATACGGCAATCTGATCGTTGTCCGCTTTTTCTTCATCGGTCAAAAACTGATCTCTGTGGTCAGGCTCGCCCTCGAGCACATCGACGATGCATGTACCGCAAATGCCTTGCTCGCACGACACCTGCACCTTGATACCCGCCTCAGACAGCGCTTGTACAATGGTTTGTGTGCCTGATACCGAGATGGTCTTGCCGCTTTGCTCCGCGACTACCGTGAATGCCTCGCCTGAGCTGTCCACGTCGACATTAAAATACTCAAAATGAATGTTGCGCTCTGCAAAGCCCATTGCCTTAGCACTGCTCATCACCCAGTCCATAAAGCCTGTCGGACCACAAGTATAAATATGCGTGCCTGCGCTCGGCGCACCGAAATCAATATCAGGTCGCAAGCGCTGGTCGTCGCCTAAGTCGTCACAATGCAAGCGTAAAGCGTCGCCAAAATCGCGCTGCAACTCGTCCAAGAACGCGACTTCTTTATGCGTGCGTACACAATAATGCAATGTAAACGACTTGCCCGCCGCCTTGAGCGCGTATGCCATGGCTATCATCGGCGTGATACCAATGCCGCCGCCCGCCAAAACGCTGTGCTCGGCAGTCATATCTAGCGGAAACAAGTTGTTCGGCGCGCTGATGGTGACGGTGTCCCCCACGTTTAGCTGCTCATGAATGGCAATAGAGCCGCCACGTGATTTGGGATCTTTTAAGATGCCCAAGCGGTAAAATGCCGTCTCCGTCGGCGCGCTACATAACGAATATTGGCGGATGGTATCATCATTGACATGCACGCTGATATGCGCGCCTGCGCTAAAGGCAGGTAATGGCGCGCCGTCTGGGTGTGCGAGGGTTAATGACACCACATCAGAAGACAGCATCCGTCTGTCGGTAATGATCGCTTTGATTAAATTATTCATAATGATAAGTCCTGTTAACAATCAGATTGAAGCGCTCAGCGTCCGTTGCCGACACCAATCACAGCACTTGCAACACTACTTGTGGGTTGTATGTCGCCGATTTGACCTTACTTTTACTGGTTCGATGCGCTTAACGCATGGATAAACCGCCGTTGGCATCCCACGTCGCCCCAGTCACCCCAAAGGCATCTCGCGACACCAACTGCGTGACCATCGCGCCGATAAAATCAGGGCTGCCCAGCGCCTTGACGGGAATGACGTTGTCTAATAAATGCGCAAGCTTCTCAGGCGATACCAGCTCATGTACGATGGGCAAATCCATCGGTCCTGGGGCGACGGCGTTTACCGTCACGCCTTTGGCAGCCAAATGACCGGCGAACACTTTGGTCATGGTGATGATGCCGCCTTTACTTGACGCATAATGCACCCCTGACGCTGTCCCGCCGTTTTGCCCCGCAAGCGACGCCATATTGACGATGCGCCCATAGTTTTTGTCGGCAAAATAAGCGCCAAACACTTGGCAACCAAACAAGGTGCCGCGCAAGTTGACGCGCAATACGTTGTCAAACTCTTCAGCCGTCACGTCCATGACGGGCGTGGTTAGGGTCATGGCGGCATTGTTTACTAAACCCTGCACGCCGCCAAAATACGCCTCAACATCAGAGAGCGCCTGCTTAAAATCTGCCTTTTGGGTCACGTCCAGCTTAAACCCTGCCACCAGCGATGTATCCTCGCTGAGCGTCTGAGCAGCGGCAGCGGCTTTGTCTTGGCTGACATCGGTGATGGCAACGCGAAAACCGCTGTTTAACAAGGCTTTGGCGATACATGCGCCCAAGCCCTGCCCTGCTCCTGTTATGACAATGACGTCTTTCATAGTGATGTACTCCTAACAGATAGCGGTTACAGGATATAGCTGATGGTACGCAGGTAATCTTCAGCGTTAATCAGCTTGACCACTTTTTGGGCAATGGCAAAGCTGTCGCCGCTGGGTATCAGCTGATATTCCACATTGGCGACATATTGCTTCATGACGCCCAGACGGCTTTCGTTAATCAATAACGCACAGCGCGCTTCGATGACATCTTCCACTTGATTGACGCGCAGTCTTGACGTCAGACGAATCGTACCGCCGTTACTCTCGACCGAGACCGACTCGCCGCTGAGCAGACGCGCCACACGCATACGGCGCATGTCGGCATCATCATAGGCATAGTTCAAGCGGCTGCCGTAGTCGTCATCTGAGGTGTCGATAGGCACGACATACATGCCATCGTCTTGCCATAGCGGCAGCCATGCGTCGTAATTTTTGGCGTCCAATAGGCTGTTTTCGTAGTCAATAAATGCTGAGACACTGACATATAATTCGTTATTCATGGTTACGCTCCTTGCTCTGCTGCGTTCATCATTTTGACCCACTGCTTGTACGCCGCTTTCATACCGATTTCTGAACAAACGGTGCTGTAGTCATTGCCCATATCGTTTTGTTGTACCAAATTTTGCCCACGGTTGACCAAAATCCATTCGCTCATGCCGCTGCCAGCGCCTTTTTGCACGCGCTCCCACGCTTCAGAGTCGTCAGGCGTACCAAAGCCCATCGGTCCTTGAAAGTGCTCATGCAAGCGGATACGGGTTTTGTTAAAGGCGCTAGGCGCACCGTCACCACCAATCGCAATGTGCTGAATTTCGGTTTCATTGACGGAGATGGGCGCAAGCACGCGGAAGAACGCCATGGAGCACGCGACATTCGGGAATAGATTTAAGTTAAAGCCTGAACCTGCGGCAGCGCGTACCAAACGGCGTACCTTGTCATCGTCATGACCTTCGGCGCGCAGCTCGGCGGCGAGCGCTTCAAAACGCGCAGGGATGGGGTCGTCTAGGTTTTCTTCCAAATCAACCAGCTCAGGAATCATCACCATAACGCTGTGACCGTTGCCCAAGTCTTCGACAAAACCATCGCCTTCTAAAAAGTCAAAAATCTCTGCCGTATCGCCATCGAGTGAGGAGATAAACGATTTGTGAATGATGGGAAAGTGATAAGCATCGGTGGTGTTTTCGAGCTGAATCTTCCAGTTGCCAGGGAAGCGGAAACGGTGCTCACCCAAGGTTTTGATGGGATAGCCGCCACCTTGTTTCATAAACAAGTCCATCCATTTTTTCGCGCCGCCTAAAAAGTCCTCTAGCGGCTCAATGTCCTTGTTAAAGGTGGCAAAAATCATACCCTGATACGATTCCATACGCAGGCTGATTAGCGGCAGCTCTTCTTTATCAACCACCCCTTCGTACGGTCCTGCAATCGGGATGGCGCGCAGTGTGCCGTCTTGACCATAGCCCCAGCCATGGTACGGGCAAACGAAGCTGCGCGCGTTGCCTTTGTGCTTTTCGCAGATGGTCGCGCCGCGATGGCGGCAGCGGTTTAGCAGGACATGGATGTCCATTTTTCTATCGCGTGAGACGATGACTGAATGACGACCGATACGCGCGGTCTTATAATCGCCTTTGTTGGGTATCTCGCTCTCATGCGCGACCCATACCCATGTATTGTCAAAGATGGCGTCCATTTCTTTGTCAAACAGTTCGCTGTCGGTGTACATCTCCGACTGTACTTTGTCCCCTTCAGGGGTGACCATTTGGTTCACTGGAATCCGTTTTTGGTTTAACATCGTTGTCTCTCCTTGATACGTGAATACGTTTGATGCTGTTGATACGTTGATGACGGTCGTGCTTATGTCATGATTACTCTGGGGTAGGCAGTGCTTTGTCTACATCCCACGGGGTGTCCATCGGACGATTGAACAGGCTTTCTGTCTGAAAGTGTTGAATCTTCCATTGCTCGTTATCGAGCGTAAAATTGACACGCAAACGGGCGCTGCTCAGCTGCGAGCGACCGTCTTGAAACGTTGCGGTTTGCAATAGCAGCCATGTGCCGACTGCCGTGTCGTTTGACACATGAATCTGCTCATTGGTCAAAAAGTGCGCGTTCGTCACAAAATGCGCGGGCGGCTGGGTATATTTGGCGAACATATTGGCAATCGCGTCTTTGCCTTCATACGCGCCAAAGGTCTTAGCATAACGCTTGCCCACCCCTTGCCACACCGCATCTGTCGCGAACAAATCCATCAGTAATGACAAGTCAAAGCCCACATCCAGTACATCGCACAGCGACATATAGCGCTGCATACATTCGCGTACGGCTTTTTCTTGCTCTAGCGCCCACAGGCGTTGACTGAGGCTGGCTACAGTTGGTTTTGTCATTGTCGTTACCTACAGTTATCGAATGCGTTATCAAGTGAATGGCGGATTATTCAGGCACGACCAGCTTGCGACCGATACGCGCCTCGACCTTGCAATATTTCCACAGCTTGTACGTGCCATCGCCGACAGGAATGGTTCTAAAGAAATTACACGCGGCAATGACAGTTTCGATATCAGGCACATCCGCCATGATGTATGCCATCCAAGGCGCTGCCGCTGCTGCACCGACCTGCAAGCGATCGTCGTCCATGATGCCCAAAATGGTAACGCCAGGCAGTTCATCGACGTTTTGCATCATTTGGCTAAATGCCTGCCAGACGTCTTTCATTTCGGCGGCGGGCGCGTCCATAAAGTTTTGATTGATACCAATACAAAACAGTACGCGGTGGGTGTCTAATTTTTCCATGAGAGTATCCTTTTTAATCTAGTGGTGATTTGGTGGCTCGTTAATGGTGAGTTGCTGGTTGAATCGGGTAAATGTGCTTTGTTTAACAAGGGCTTATAAATAGCCTGGATAAGGCGCATGATTAAATGCCATCGCGCCTGCATTTCTAAAGGTAATCTCGCCCATAAAGGCATGTTGACCGACGAGTGACGCATCGCGGTAAATGCGTGTCATGGCGTGACTGTTGTCCGCGCTGGTCATGCCCATCAGCTTATACACCGTGTTGACTACGCCGACACACTCGTGTGTCAGGTGCGAGCTGGACAAGCGCAATAGGCTGATTTGGGCATCGCTTGGCGTCTCGCCTGCCATGATGGTGTCCCAAACGGCCTCAGTCGCTTGGTAAAAAAACGCCTTACTCGCCAGCATCTTTGCCTCAGCCTTACCAATCGCAATCTGCACATATTCGCGCTCGCCAAGATTGGGCGCGCCTGTGACGGACTTGCGCGCGCCCGCCTCACTGGTGATGATGTCCAAGGCTTCGCGGGCAAGACCCAGCGTGGTCACAGCCAGTACTTGCGTGGCAAGCGATAGCGGTGGGTATTTAAACAACGGCTCGGTTAAAGTGATGTCGCCGCCACGGATAAAGCTCCATTCTTTGGGCACGATGACATTCTCCGCGACCACGTCATGGCTGCCTGTGGCACGCATCCCAATCATGTCCCACGTCTCATCAATCTGTAAGGACTCGGCAGGCATGACCGCGATGCGCGGTAGTGCGCCTTCGGTCTCAGGCTTGATGCCCACACCAATCAGTGACGCACCCATACAGCCGCTGGCAAACTTCCAGCGTCCCGACACCACGTAGCTGTCGTCACGCACTTCGGCAGGGCGCACGGGAAAAATCGCCCCAGCAAACACCACATCAGGCGTATCTGCCCAGACCTTTTCAATCGTCGGCATCGGCAGACCGCCCAAATAAAACGGATTCATGCCAAAGCTTGCGACCCAGCCTGCCGAGCCGTCTGCCATCGCGATGGTCTCAATCAGGCGTAAAAAATCGGTTGGGCTGCGCTCATCGCCGCCAAAACGCTTGGGCACAAAGGCGCGGTACACGCCAATGGCTTTAAAACGCTCAATAATGTCTTGGTCAATGTGGCGCTGTTTTTCACAGTCGTCAGCGCGCTTACGAATGTCATCGAGCAGCGCGTCAAGGTCTGGATGTTCAATAAGGGGAGTAATCGTGGTCATAGAAATTCCTTTTTCGTATGGATGTCCATAATGCGGCAGCTTATCGCGCAGCGGTCGTCAAGTTGGGTGAAAGTAAAGCCGTCAAACGCTCGGCAAGCGCACAGACAAAGGCATCGTCACCTTTGCGCCCGACCAATTGCAGGCTGATGGGAAAATCAAAATCAGAATGACAAGGCAGCGCGTAGGCGGGATATCCTGACAGATTAAACGGGCGTACCAGCTTGGAGGCGGTGACATCGGTCTTGCCTGCCAAAGCATCCGCAAGCGTCATCGGCGCATTGGGTAGCGTGGGCAGTGCCAGCACGCGGGTGTCTGCCAGCAGCGCATCGATTTGGGCGCTAAAGATGGCGCGAACGTATTCGGCCTCTAGCAGTTCGCTGTCGGTGGTGCGACTGGCTTTTTCTAGACGTGTGGCGACATCATCCCCAAGCTTGCCTGTAGCATAAAAGTCTTTGCACGCCAGCCACGTTTCGCGGTTAATGATACTAAGACCTGCCTGAAACGCTGCGTCTAAACCCGCGCATTCGACAGGTTTTAACGTAATGCGCGGATGCGCTGTTGCTGTTGTCGTTGTTGCGTCATGCTGGGTCAGCGCCGCTTTAATCGTCGCTGTAATGCGGGTATCGGCATCCACCGACAGCCAGCCCAGCGTCAATGTGTCTTGCTCTAACAGGGCAACATCTGCGGGCGATAATGGCGCAAACTCAGGTGCAATCGCTTGCATAGTGCGGGTAATCAACTCAGGCTTGGCGGCAAACACCCCCACACAATCCAAAGACGATGCGCTTGGCCACACCCCTGCTCGACTGACCAACCCAAAGGTCGGCTTAAAGCCATAAATACCGCAGCACGCCGCAGGCATACGCACCGAGCCACCTGTATCCGTACCAATCGCGACCGCCACTTGACCACTTGCCACCGCGGTTGCCGAGCCGCTCGATGAGCCGCCAGGAATCAAATTAGGATATAATGGATTGACTGGTGTACCATAACTGCGATTGACGCCCGTCATGCCAAAGGCAAGCTCATGCATGACCGTTTTGCCCACAATAGAAAAGTGATGTTGTTTCAGACGCTCCACCACAGTGGCGTCTTTTTTTGCAGGCGGCGCATTAAGGCAGGCATCGCTACCGAGCTGCGTGGGCGTCCCTGCAATATCGATACTGTCCTTTATCGCCACCGTTAGCGAATCGACGTCCGATACAGGGAATACAGTGGTGAAATCATTCATGTTGAATCCTTTCAATTCATGGCTTAATTGAAAGTATCTTAAAATTTAGTTGAAATGTCAAATACTTTGACTATAATTATTTTTATTTTTATAAAAAACAGACATTTAAATCATTAGGAAGCATAAAAGTGCACACAGAAAAATCACAATATATCCCCGATAGCGACGACTTTGATCACCGTAAATACCCTTTTTACTGGGTCGCACGCCTTGAATCTCTTTACAATATCGAAATGGAAAAAACCCTAAAGCCAATAGGTATGGACACCTCGCGCTGGCGTGTTGGGCTGCTACTCAGAGAACATGAGACCCTAGCGATATCAGAGATTTCTAACGAAGCATTAATGAAGATTCCAACGACCACCAAAATCGTGCAGCGTATGGAGAAAGAGGGCTTGGTCAAGGTGTTTAAGCAAGCCAGTGATGGACGCGTGCGCCTCGTTAAACTGACCAAGGAAGGTCGAGATCAGGTCAATTTGATTATCAAGACGACCGCGCCTATGCTTGAGAACTTATTTTCTAAATTCTCTAAAGAAGAATTGGATACTTTTTTGAGGCTCAGTCAAAAGCTTTTTGATAATTTAGAAAACAAGTTAGAAAATAACGAATCTATTGATTAATGACCGTTATCATAAATCAACTAAAAATTACCAGACGACAAAAAATACCAGCCGTTTATTTTTAATATGCCATTCGCTTTTATACCGCCTCAATAAAAATAGAGTCGTAAAAATAGAATGGTATCATTAAAACAATGCTGGTTTAAAATAACTGTCGTATCCATAACTTACTATCGGTTTTTATTAAACGCCAGTAACCGTGACAAGACAGAACCAACCCGCGCCGCGTGTGCCTTACGATTGACATGCGGCGCTGGCGGCTTTGGCTTGGTCATAGACCGACTGGGCATCTAGTCCCATGGCACTGACATCTGCCAGATACTTTTTCGTGCCCGCCTCTAGCGGCACTTTCCATTGCGGGTCGCTCAGCGGATTGGGGATATCAATCATCACATCACCACGCGCGCGCGCTTCGCTGCTGTATTTTTCGGCTTCCGTATCAAACACTTGGGCGGCAACATCAGACATGGCTTTGTCTGTATTGTCGTCTAAGATTTTCTTCAGATCGGCAGGCAGCTTGTCATATTTGTCCTTATTCATCGTCACCACCAATGCCGAGCTGTAAAAAGGCATGTTGGTATGCGTGTTGACGATGTCGGTCAGTTTAAAAGAGCCTGTCGGACTCCACGGAAATGCCATGCCATCGACCACGCCGCGCTGTAATGAGGTATACAAGTCGGTCGCAGGCAAGCCAACAGGTGCGCCCCCTGCCGCTTCAATAATCTCACCACCGATGGCAGACGGACGGCGAATGCGTAGCCCTTTTAAATCTGCGGGCGTGCGTATTGGTTTATCGATAGTGTGTAAGGTCGCAGGCTCGCTGCCAATCATAAACAGCAGATGCGTGTCGTCATATTCTTTGGCAATCACGCCGTCATCGTAGAGCTTTTGGAGCATACAGCTCATTTGGGCGGCGGAATTTGACAGACCAGGCAGCTCGGCAATTTGCGTCAGGGGAAAGCGACCATTGATATAGCCTTGCACCTGCACACCCAAATCGACCGTCCCTTTGGCTACCGCATCATAGGTTGCGTCAGGCTTACTGAGTGTGGCAGAGGGATAAATTTCGATTTTTAGGCGACCGCCTGATTCTTCCTCGATTTTCTTAGCCCATGGCACAAACGCATCGGTATGCATCACAGCAGATGCGGGCCACAAATGGGAGAATCGCAAGGTCGTCACGTCATCGGTCGCGGTGGTAGTGTTGTTTTCAGTTGAGCAAGCGCTAACACTGATGGCGG
The DNA here is from genome assembly GCF_904846035.1 of Psychrobacter aestuarii. Taxonomy (GTDB): domain Bacteria; phylum Pseudomonadota; class Gammaproteobacteria; order Pseudomonadales; family Moraxellaceae; genus Psychrobacter; species Psychrobacter aestuarii. Next base: position 111,678 of record NZ_CAJGYT010000001.1, on the reverse strand, counting down.
TAGCGAGTATGGCGGTTAAAGCAAAGGGGAGTTTCATAATCAGAATCCTTTCTTAGAATGTAAACTGCAAACACACCAAAAAACAAACTAAAGTTCTTATGTTATCATCCTTGATATACAAGAAAATCCGTTCGTATCTCTGTTTATTCCGTAAAATACTTTACATTTCAAATAAATTTAGCAGTCGCTTTAACCATTGTCAACGTAAAAAATCAAAAAATATGACTCTCTATTTGAAAAAATTATAAATTTTCTAAAAATTATAATAAAAACATAAAGATATTCTATGTATTCCATGCTGCTATCTCTAGAATTTATGAAAATATGAATATACCGTTTTAATAATAATTGAACTTTCAACCTATGCTTTCAAGGTATATTTAGCTGTATAGCCTTATCTGTCTTATCAACTCTTTACTTATCATCTATAACTTCAAAGCCATGCTCTAAGCGCATGCTTAAATAGCTTCGCGGGTATGCGTCACCCCTTCTTCTTCATAAATCTCATACAGCACGTCGAGCAATGTCGATAACAGCGCAGACTTATCAAAATGGCGCACATTCATAATGACAGGAGAGGTGAGCTGTCCATCTGCAAAAGGAAGATAACCGACTTCTTTGTCGCGTAAATGCTCAAGCGATTTGGGCACGATGGTGATGCCCTCACCTGCCGCCACCAAGCCAAGCGCCACATGCAGCTCGCTGACTTCAGTAAACGCGGTCGGCTCGAGATTGCGTGCCTCGAACAGTCCTAAAACATAATCGATAAACCCAGGGCGCGGCAGCTTGGGATATAACTGCAAGTTTTCATTGACCAAATCGGCAAGATCAATGCTGCTGCGCTGTTCTTGCATGATCGGATGCTCTAAAGGTAAGGCGACAACCAAGCTCTCTTCACGCAATACAATGCGTCTGACTGACGCATCATCGAACAGTAGCCTGCCAAAGCCCACGTCTATTTTGCCACTGGTGAGCGCTTGGGTTTGCTGCCATGAGTTCAGCTCGTGTAGCTTGATATTAATGTTTGGATAGACTTTGCGAAAACGCGCAATCGCACGTGGCAAGGTGCCGTATAGCATCGACGCGACAAAACCAATAGAGATAGCGCCGTCGAAGTGCGCTTTACGCATGGTCATCGCTCGTAAGTTGTCTGATTTTTTAATGATTTGTAGCGCATGGTCATAAAAAAATGTCCCCGCCTCGGTGAGCTTTAGCGGACGCTGCTCTCTGTCAATCAGCACCACACCCAGCTCTTCTTCCAATTGCTTGATTTGCCGACTAAGCGGCGGCTGCGAGATATACAGGCGCTCTGCTGCCTTATTAAAGCTCTTTTCTTCGGCAACAGCGATGAAATAGCGTAAATGTCTAAGCTCCATACCTTTTTCCTTTTCAGTTTTCGTTTCAGTTTGTCTTCATGACTGGCATTTCTTGATTAATAGGTGACTAAGAACCAAATACGGTTGTTAACAAGACAGCCCTTAGACTTACATTATACCTAAAAGGTATCAAATAGCACCCTAATAGGTCTTAGACAAAGTGACCCACGAAACATATAGTAAATAGCACGATTAAGGGATTTATCACATAGGATAAGGACAGTCATGATTCGTTCCATTCACACATTACTGGTGCCGATACCGACCATTCGAACGCACAAGCTCGCTTGCACAGTAATGAAAGAGCAAACTTTAGTTCTTGTTCATATCCAAACGGAAGATGGGCTTGAAGGCTGGGGTGAAGCCACCACTATTGGTGGGCTGAGCTACGCAGAAGAAAGCCCGCACAGTATCAAAACCAATATCGACACATATTTTGCGCCACTACTTATCAAAGAAGCGCCCACCTCTACCGCAAAAGCCATGCAACTGCTCAGTCAACACATCAGCGGCAACCGCTTTGCCAAGTGTGCAATAGAAACGGCATTGCTCGATATTGAGGGCAAACGTCTGGGCGTGCCTGTCAGCGAGCTTTTGGGCGGGCGCGTACGTGATACGCTCGGCGTAGCGTGGACACTCGCCAGCGGCAACACTGAAAAAGACATTGCTGAAGCCAAAGCAATGGTCGCCCAACAACGCCACCGTATCTTTAAGCTCAAAATCGGCAGCAACCCCCTTGAACAAGACCTAACTCATGTGCTGGCGATTAAAGATGCCCTGCCCGACTGCCGCATCACGGTGGACGTGAACCAAGCATGGACAGAGCTTGAGGCAATCAAGGGCATTAAGCGCTTGCAAGACGGTCACATTGACTTGATTGAGCAGCCCATCTCGATGCGCAATAAAGACGGTCTCAAGCGTCTAAAAGAGCACTTTGACGTGGCGATTATGGCAGATGAGATTGTGCAAGACCCACAAAACGCCTTTCATTTGGCAGCAGCACATTGTGCGGATGTGTTCGCGGTCAAAATCAACCAAGCAGGTGGACTCAAAGCAGGCTGCCTGATTGGGCAACTGGCGCATTTGGCAGGTATTGAGCTGTATGGCGGCACGATGCTTGAAGGTCCTATCGGTACGGCAGCTTCTGCACACGTGTTCTCAACCTTTCCGACTCTAAATTTTGATACCGAGCTGTTCGGTCCGCTTTTATTGACCGATGACATTTTGGTACGCCCACTGGATTACCATGATTTTAACTTAGACGTGCCGACTGGCGCTGGACTGGGCATTGAGGTAGACCGTGACAAGGTGAGCTACTACGCCAATAAGTATGCCAACCAAGCTCAGTCGCTAAACGGATAAAACGGACAGACAACGATTTCACATGAGCAGGTAATAAGGAGATTGCAATGCTATACCACGTACGTATGGATGTCGTGATACCGAGCGATATGGACGCCGAAACGCTAGCAAAACTCAAGGCGGACGAAAAAGCCTTATCGCAGCAACTACAAGCAGAAGGCAAATGGCGACATATCTGGCGCTTGGCAGGCGAGTATGCCAACTTTAGCATTTTCGATGTTGAGAGCCATGAAGCCCTACACGACATCATGATGTCGCTGCCCCTATACCCGTATATGCAAGTAGACGTCACGCCTTTGCTGCGTCACCCGTCTTCGATACGCAGTGACGACAGCTGATAAGGCATTGGCAACAGCCATAGGCTATTAGAGCAAAGCGCGACAATGACACCGTTGGGTTTGAGCAATAAACACCAAAAATGCAGCACTTTTGAACAGTCCTCAACAAGGAGAGAGACATGGAACACAAAGACATAGACGCCTTAGCAGAAAAATTCGTCAAAGGCAAAATCGACTTTCCAGAGCAAGTTAACCCACGCGTACAAGAGATTACGTTGCGCATCGTTGGCGACTTGATGAAAGCCATCAACGACTTGCACATTACCGCTGATGAATATTGGAGCGGTGTCGCCTATATCGGCGATTTGGGTAAAGAAGCGGGTCTACTATCACCAGGTTTGGGCTTTGATCATTTTATGGACTTAATGATTGAAGAAGACATGAAAGCGGCAGGCTTAGAGGGCGGCACAGTACGTACAATTGAAGGACCTTTGTACGTGGCGGGTGCGCCTGAGAGTCGTGGCTTTGCGCGTTTGGATGATGGCACGGATGACAAAGACAGCACCGTCTTATTTATGCAAGGCACGGTCTATGATGAGCAAGGTCAGCCCCTGCCTAACGCGAAAGTAGAAGTGTGGCACGCCAACAGCTTAGGCAATTATTCCTTTTTTGATGAGTCACAGTCTGAATTTAACCTACGCCGCACGATTCTCACCGATGAAAATGGCAACTACGCCTTTCGCAGTATCGTACCGCTCGGCTACTCTGTGCCGCCTGATGGCATGACACAAAAGGTGCTGGGCGCGCTCGGTCGTCATGGTCACCGCCCCGCGCACGTCCACTTTTTTGTGAGTGCCGATGGCATGCGCAAGCTAACCACGCAAATCAATATTGATGGTGATGAGTATCTGTGGGATGACTTTGCCTTTGCCAGTCGCGAAGGATTGGTGCCAGAGCTGACCATGGTCGATGATGCGGACACATTGGCAGAAAAAGGCTTGGATAAACCGTATGCCTCAATTGATTTTGATTTTCATCTGATCAAAGACAGCAAGCCTGAAGTGCAAGGCAGCGATGTCGAGCGCCGCCGCGTACAAGGCTAACGCGCGGTTATTGTTTAACGTCTATTAACTTTCATCAAAGCCCTACCCTTAATAAAGGCGCGGATTACTCCCCCAAAAAAGCGCCTTTAACCTGAGCATCTATTACTGTTTACTGTGCCCTTGATACTGCCTAGCGTGCGCTATCAAGCCTAGGTGTCAGCCATACCCGCATGGCTGATGGCAAAGCATTACCCACCATGACATCTCTTTTTATATCACTTATGAACAAGGAAGTTCCATGAAAACCATTATCAGCTCTCTTGCCGCCGCACTTGCTGCTGTCAGCCTACCGTTTGCCGCGCACGCTTCAGACTCGCAATATGTCCCTGGTCTAGAGGGCATCAAAGGCAGCGTACTGCCGCCTCCCGGTGTGTATTATCGGGGCTACTTGGCCAACTACAGCGCCGATAAAAACGAAGCCCTGCCCGATGGTGGCAAGGTTGATGTCACCGCGCTGGTCAATCGCGCCGTATGGGTCACCCCGCAAAAATTCTTGGGCGGTGATGTCATCTTAGACACGCTTGTGCCGCTGGTCAGCACCGATATCAAACTAAACGGCATTGCCGAAGACGACCGTACTGGGCTTGCCAATCTGTATGCCAGCGGACTGCTCGGCTGGCATGGCGAGCGCTGGGATGCGGTCGCAGGTGCAGGCTGGTACTTTGGTAACAGTGGCGACTTTTCGGTTGACCGCTTTGCCAGTCCTGCTAGAGATTATGATTCGCTGTCGTTTACCTTAGGCGGCAACGTCAAGCTCAATAAAGCAGGCGATATTGATTTTAGTGCGCTCGGCACTTATGAGATTCCGCAAGAGCATGGGCTGGATGAAGAGCTGATGATTGAGTGGGGACTGAGCAAAAGCTTTGGTACGCTGGATGTCGGTTTGGTCGGTTACAATACCTTTGAGACGGGCGCAGGCGATGAAAAACGTAACGCTATTGGTGTCTCGACCGCTTACTTCTCCCCTGAGTTGCTGCTCGGCGGGGATGTGGGCATCTATAAAGAATACTCAAACGAAAACACCTTTGAAGGCAACTTAATCAGAGGTTCATTAACCAAGGCATTTTAGGGCATTATTCATTCCTTGTTTAAATACGCTCATGTCGGCTGGCTAAAGCACTTCTTTTTATCCGCCGACTTTTCTTCTCCACTTCCGATCTCATGTTGCTCACTTCTTGTTTCCATAGGTGAGAATGTAGCAGCATTGAGGTTGGCTTTTTTACTTAGGCTATTTTTAAAACCTTTCATTATTTTTATGATCTTGTTCGCAATCACGCAGCCAAAACCAATAAGCAAAAAAAACCACAAGGCGCTATCAAACACAGAAACCTTGTGGGTTTTACTAACAATAAAAAGTTTAAATCGGATACTGGCGCTGCTCGGTCTGTATGGACACCCATTGATACGTAGTGAACTCATCAAAGCTGATATGACGACCGAAGCGCCCCAAGCCTGATGCTTTTTCGCCGCCAAAGGCAATGCGCGGCTCATCATTGACGCTTTGGTCATTGATATGCACCATACCTGTGCGCCAGCCTGCGGCAAACTTTTGCGCGCGCTTGATGTCTTTTGAGTGTACCGCGCCGCTGAGTCCCGCGTCGGTATCGTTCGCCAGTCTGAGCGCATCGTCATCGCCTTTATGGGCAATCAAGGTTGCGACAGGACCGAACATTTCAGTACGTGCTGAATACACGTCATTATTGCCTTTTAATACATACGGATGGACAAGTGCGCCATCGCGTTTGCCTTCCAGCAGCAGCTCTGCCCCTTCGTCAAGGGCGCGCTGTACGGCGTCTTCGACACGCTTGGCTTCACGCTCATCAATCAGTGGACCGACGAGCACATCAGGCTGCGCAGGGTCGCCGACGTTGAGCCCTTTGGTGTACTGGACAAATTTTTCGGCAAATTCATCAAAGATAGACTCATGCACGATGATGCGGTTAATCGACATGCAAATCTGCCCGCTGTGTAAGAAGCGCCCAAACACTGCCGAACGCGCCGCGTAATCGACATCGGCATCTTCAAGCACGACAAAGGCATTGTTGCCGCCAAGCTCTAGAATACAGCGTTTAATCGCGCCGCCCGCCTGCTCGCCGATACGCTTGCCGACCTCGGTTGAGCCTGTGAACGAAATCACACTCGGCACGGGGTTGGTGTACAGCGTATCGCCAATCTCAGACGTTTTTGGTACGACCACAGAAAGCACGCCTGCGGGCAGTCCCGCTTCTTCAAAGATTTTTGCCAGCAAAATACCGCCGCTAATCGGCGTGGTAGAGGCAGGCTTCAGAAGTACCGTATTGCCACTTGCCAGCGCTGTGACCACCGAACGCATCGCGAGCAGCATCGGGAAGTTAAAAGGACCGATGACGGTCACTACGCCGACAGGCTTACGGATAATGTGGTTGGACTTGTTAGGGATGGCTGAGCGCGCAATCACCGTTTCGAGCAAAAACGGATATTCAACCGCCAGCTTGATGACGCCGATACAGGCATCGACTTCGATATTGGCTTTGATGACGGTCGAGCCTGACTCGCGCACCAACACGTCGACCAGCTCATCACGGCGCTCAATCATCACTTGCGCGGCTTTTTCGATAATGCCGCTGACTTCATACGGGTTGGTCTCGCCCCATGCTTGCTGTTTTTTCTCAAGCGCGGCATAGGCATTGTTAATGTCATCGACGCTGGCGGCTTTGAACGTGGCAATCGTCTCACCTGTAAAAGGATTGCTGCTGACGATTTCATGGCTTGATTGACCGTCGCGCCAGTCGCCATCAATATAGTTGTAATGCAGATTATCGTATTTTGACATGGTTGTTCCTTATTTTTTTATAGAGACCGCCTATAGTGGCATATCGCACAGGGCGAAACGTATTTATACGCGGCAGGATTTGTAATGTTCTTTATATCAAGCAAAGCGATGCTTTTATAACCACAGTTGGTGTTGTTTGGCTTAACGTAGTAGCACCAGCGAAATAGCAGGAAACGCGACCAAAACCGCCAAGCGCACCACATCCGACACAATAAACGGCGCTACCCCGCGAAACATCTCCGAGAGCTTAATGTGCGGTGCCATCGCCTTAATCACAAAGATATTCATGCCCATCGGCGGCGTAATCAGACCCAGCTCGACCGTCAATACCGCGACAATCCCGAACCATACAGGGTCAAAGCCGAGTGCCAAAATGATGGGATAGACCACAGGAATGGTAATCACCAGCATCGCGAGCGCATCCATAAACAAGCCCAGTAAAAAATACATGGCCAAGATGCACAGCAGCACCACCATCGGACTGACCGCAAGCCCACCAATCCATGCTGCCAACGAATAAGACAAGCGCGAGACGGAGATAAAGTAGCCGAGCGCCTCTGCGCCAAGCAGCATAAAAAACACCACCGCCGACAGCGCCAAAGTCTCAATCAGCGACTGCTTGAGCCCTTCCATACGCATGCCTTTGACAAACGCATACGCCCACGCCGCAAACGCACCGACCGCCGCCCCTTCGGTTGGGGTAAACAAACCAAAGAAAATACCTGCGATAATGACAATAAAAATAAAGCTAAACGGTATCAGCCCCGTTAAGGACAAAAACTTATGCTTCCATGACGTGGGTTCGCCGCGCTTTGCCAAATGCGGCTTCCAGCGCACCATAATCATCACCGTGATGGAATACATCACCATGCCTAAGATACCTGGCAAAAAGCCTGCGATAAACATATCGCCGACCGACTGCTGGGTCAAAATGGCGTAGACCAGCAGCGCGATACTGGGTGGAATCATAATCCCAAGCGTGCCGCCCGCTGCCAAAATACCGCAGGCAAAACCTGGCTGATAGCCGTATTTTTCCATCTGCGGCAAAGCAACCTTGGTCATCGTTGATGCCGTCGCAAGCGATGAGCCTGAGATAGACGCAAACACGCCAGATGAGCCAATACCTGCAATACCCAAACTGCCGCGCACGCCCCCAAATATGGTGCGCGTGGCATCAAACAGCTTGCCTGCCATACCTGAATGCGTGGCAAACACGCCCATTAAAATAAATAAGGGAATGGCGCTAAAGTCATACTTTGCCAGCACATCGACAGGAATGTCTTTGAGCATTTGCAGCGCACCACCAGCGTCGGTGACCGCACCAAACCCCATCAACCCCACACCCAACATGGCAAGCGCCACGGGCACCCGTAAGGCGACCAGCAAAATCATGACGACCAAGCCTGTCGCACCAATCATTTCTGGACTCATGCGCCTGTCTCCTCAGCGTCAAAAAATTCACCCGTCTTAAAGATGGTGATGGATTCAATCAATGCGCGTACTGCCAAAAGCAGGCTCAGCACCGCACTGACCATATAAATAGGCATCATCGAGATGCTCAAATCTTGAGTGACCTTGCCGTACTCCAGCGCGTCCATACCGCTTTCATACAGTCCCCACGCAAACACCATGCCGATGGCAAAAAAGCCAAACATAAATATCGCCATCAGATAGCCTTTGATGGCTTGTGGCATTTTTTGGGTAAAGATATCCACGATGATTTGTGAGCGCTCAACAAAGGCAGCAAACGCCGCCAAAAGCGCAAACAGCATAAAATACGACACAATCTCGACCGTGCCTTTGACCGTAAAGCCAAACGAGCCATCGGTCAGCTTAAAGATATAGCGCGTGACCACATCGACCATGGTCATCATCACAATGATAATCAGGCTCAAACCGCCAATGAATTGGCAAAACTTGGAGATGCCTTGACTGAGTTTGGTTAAAGGCGTCATAGCACACCCCCGATACCATCAGCTGCGGCGCAATCTGCGCCAGCAGGGTCTGGAAAAGATAACTTGTCTTTCATCATAAAATCCTTTTTTGATGGTTAAAATACCGCTGGCCGTCACCAAAACAGGCGCACGCGCAAACAGCTCGCTTTAAGCGGGGCGCAATGTCGCGCCCGTTTTTGCTTGCAGCGCCTCAAAGCTGAGTCCATCCACCATGTCGCGTACCACCAAGCCGTCATCGGTGACATCAATCACTGCCAAATCGGTATAAATGCGGTTGACGCAGCGCTCACCTGTAATCGGCAGGTTCAGTGTTTCAACGATTTTTGGATCGCCGTTTTTGCTGACATGATCCATGATGACGTACACTTTTTTGGCACCGACTGCCAAGTCCATCGCCCCACCGACCGCAGGAATGTCCTTTGGACGTCCCAAAAACCAGTTGGCAATGTCGCCATTTTCGGCCACTTCAAACGCACCCAAGACACACAAATCAATATGCCCGCCGCGAATCATGGCGAACGAATCGCCGTGATGAAAATAGCTGCCGCCCTCAAGCAAGGTAATGTACTGCTTGCCTGCGTTAATCAAATCGCCGTCTTGGTTGGCTTCATCGGGTGCAGGTCCCATGCCGAGCACCCCGTTTTCGCTGTGCAAAAAGATGTCTTTGTCTTTTGGCAAAAAGTCAGCCACCTTGGTCGGCTGCCCGATGCCCAGATTGACATACATGCCCTCATCAATGTCTTGGGCGACGCGCTTGGCAATCTCATCGACAGAACGTGGCGTATACTCACTCATGCTGCTTCTCCTTCAATACAAACCACTTCGTGGACAAAGATACCGGGCGTCACCACATGCTCAGGGTCAATCTCGCCCAAAGAGACGACCTCGCTCACCTGCGCAATCGTATGCTTAGATGCCGCTGCCATAATCGGACCGAAGTTACGCGCCGCCTTGCGATAGGTCAGATTGCCCCAGCGGTCGCCTTTGTAGGCTTTAATCAATGCCACATCGGCTTTAATCGGATATTCGAGCACATAATCGACGCCATCGATGGTGCGGGTCTCTTTGCCCTCGGTAAGTAGCGTGCCATAGCCTGTCGGCGTGTAGACTGCGCCCAGACCGCTGCCGCCTGCTTGGATACGCGCCGCCAGTGTCCCTTGCGGTACAACTTCCAGCTCAATCTCGCCCGCCCGATACAGTGCATCAAAAATATAAGAGTCATGCTGGCGCGGAAACGAGCAAATAATCTTGCGCACGCAGCCTGATTTTAATAGCAATGCCAGCCCCGTCTCGCCATTGCCTGCATTGTTGCTGACGATGGTCAGCTCCTTGGCATTACGCTCAATCAAGGCATCGATCAGCTCGGCTGGCTGTCCTGCCAGCCCAAAGCCGCCGATAAGTACGGTGTCGCCATCTTTGACATGGCGCATCGCTTCTAAAGCCGTTGCCGTCACTTTATTTAACATGGAATCGTCCTTTATAAAAGTTAAATAATCAAACCCAATAACCCGCTACTCTAGGGCTTCAAAGGGCAAGCCCACATAGTTTTCGGCGATGGTCGCGCGGCCCGCTTCTGAATGAATAAAGTAATCAAACTCCGCCTGCTGCGCACGAAAATCAAAACGCCCTGCACTGTGAAAACGGTGCAACAGCATGGTCATCCACCATGAAAAGCGCACCGCCTTCCATGTGCGGGCAAGACAGATTTCTTGATAACGGGGAATCAAATCGGTACGGTCGTCTTCGTAGATTTTGACGAACAAGCGATAGGCGGTATCGACATCACTGGCGGCAAGGTTTAAGCCTTTTGCCCCAGTCGGTGGTACGATGTGCGCGGCATCACCGAGCAGGAACACACGACCATATTGCATGGTCTCGCAGACATAGGAGCGTAGCGGCGCGATGCTCATCTCAATCGCAGGCCCTGTGACCAAGCGCTCGGCCATCTCTGGCGGAATGCGGCGCTTGAGCTCATCCCAGAACTTCTCTTCGTTCCAGTCTTCGATTTTGTCGGTGTCAGGCACTTGGATATAGTAGCGGCTGCGGGTGGGCGAGCGCATGGAGCATAGGGCAAAGCCGCGCTCATGGGCGCAGTACACCAGCTCATCATTGACAGGCGGCGTGTCACTCATCAGTCCCAGCCAGCCAAAGGGATAGACCTTTTCATACTCTTCTAATTGGTCAGCAGGAATCGATTTGCGCGAGACGCCATGAAAGCCATCACAGCCTGCGATATAGTCGCAATCAAGGCGGTGTACTTCACCCTCATGCTGATAGGTCACATACGGCGCGTCTGACTCAATATCATGCAGCTCGACGTTTTGCGCTTGATAAATGGTCACGCCGCCTGTCTTTTCGCGCGCTTCCATCAAATCGCGGGTGACTTCGGTTTGTCCATACACCACCACATGCTTGCCATTGGTATACGGCTCAAGGTCAATGTGAAAGTGCTCGCCTTGAAAACTAAAATCCGTGCCTGTGTGTACCAGACCTTCTTTGTCCATACGCTCGCCTGCGCCAGACTCACGAATCAAGCTGACCGTGCCTTGCTCCAAGACGCCTGCACGGATGCGACTCAAGACGTACTCGCCTGTCTGGCGCTCTAAGATAATGTTGTCAATGCCCGCTTTGGTCAAAAGTTGACCAAGCAATAGACCCGATGGTCCTGCACCAATGATGGCGATTTTGGTTTTATGGTTCATGAAATCCCTCTCATTACTAAGTACGTCTGTGTATGCTGCCCGTGGTTTGTAGACTATTTATTCAGCGCGCAGCACAATAAAAACAGTGGTTAAAAATCAAAAAATACGGTTTCATTCTCCCCTTGCAAATAAATATCAAAGCAATAGCGCGTCACGTCACCGCCTTGCTCTTTTTTTGCAATCAAGGTTTTGCGGCGCTCTGGAGAGGGCACGCTGTTTAAGATGGGGCACGCATCGTTGGCTTCGGCTTCATCGTCAAAATAAGCGCGGGTTTGCAAGTGCAGATTGATACCGCGAGCAAAAATGGCGATGTTCACGTGTGGTGCCATCGGCGCGCCATCAAAATCCACTTGTCCTGGTTTTACGGTATAAAAATGAAAGTCGCCGTCGTTGGCACACGCGCTGCGCCCAAAGCCGCTAAAGGGCTGCTTGTTATCAAAGCGGCTGATGTAGTTGCCTTCGCTGTCCGCTTGCCACAGCTCGATGAGCGCATCACGCACCATATCGCCATTGCCATCGAACACCCGCCCGACCAGCTCAATACGCTCGCCTGCCGCGCCGTCTTTTGCCAGCTCCTCCCAGATTTCATCATCACGCGAGGCAAAGCCTGCAATCTCGAGCGCAAGACCGATATGTACGAATGGACCTGAGGTTTGGGAGGCGGTCTCACGCAGCAAGCCACTATCGTCTTGTAATTTGTATTGGCTATACATGATTTACTCCTCAAAATAGGTTTGTAAGGCGCCGCGCACCACGATGTCAAAGCGGTAAGCCAAGCAGTCCATCGGGCGGCTGTGCGTCATGTCCAAGCGGGCAATCATGGTCTCGACCGCATCATCATCTTTGAGCACCTGTACAATTGGGCACTGCGGAATCAGCGGGTCGCCCTCAAAGTACATTTGCGTAATCAAGCGCGTAGAGATGGACGGTCCCATAACCGACACGTGAATGTGCGCAGGACGCCATGTGTTGATGCCGTTTGGCCAAGGGTACGGACCTGGACGCACGGTGCGAAAACGGTAGCGACCCTCGCTGTCTGTGATGCAGCGACCGACGCCACCAAAATTGGGGTCTAATGGCGCAAGGTAGTTGTCTTTTTTATGGCGATAGCGTCCGCCTGCGTTGGCTTGCCACATCTCAACTAAGGTGTTGGGCACAGGCTTGCCAAATTGGTCAATGACTTGACCGTGCATGATGATGCGCTCACCAATAGGTAATCCTGCCACCGTGCCTTCGGTGCGAAAGTTCATGAGCAAGTCATTGTCGTATTTGCCAATTTCTAAACCGTCAAAGACAGGACCGCTACGCTCGGAGGCGCTGCCACGGTGCAGGCTGACCAAGGCTTGGCGCGGCGAGCGCGCAATCGAGGTCTTGTAGCCTGGGGTATAGGCTTCTGGCTGCCAGTTGCGGTCGCGCGGTAGAAAAAAAGGATAGGGTTGACTCATTATCGTACTCTCCATAGGTATCAGGCAGATGGTATCCATTGTGTCTGCACACGGTTTAACTGACAGGGTTGCCCCAGCCGTTGTTTTTTGCCAAAGCAAAGGCATGATTTGCCGCAGGTACGCCTGCATAAATCGCCACGTGCATCAGTACTTGTTGCAGCTGTTTTTCTTGGATACCCAGACGCTGTGCGGTGCGTAGATGCAGCTCAAGCTCGCCGTCACGCCCCAGTGCCGCCAAGATTGCGGTGGTAATCATGCTGCGCTGCTGTACGGTTAAACTGGTATCGCCCCACAGCTCGCCCCACGCCGTGCGCGTGATGAACTGCTGAAACGGGCTGTCTAAGGTTGTGGCATTGCTGGAGGCTTTTGCCACGTGCGCGTCGCCCAAAATGCGTTTGCGCTGCACCAGACCTTGCTCGTAACGGACGCCCGTCTGACCAAGGGTCACGCGCGCGCTGTCCGCTTGGATATGCGCGACTAGGCGCTTCGGCGCTTCTAGCGAGGGCACATGCCCGACCGCGTCTAAGACGCTTAAACTTGCCTCAGCGAACTGCTCTTTTAGTCCCTCTAGCGCTGCTACAGGTGTGGAGACATCATCCGCGCCTGCAATCAGCGTAACCGTATCGCTATAGTTGGCGAGCTTGCCGCGATTGTCCATTTGCGCAATCGCTTCACACAGCTTGGCGTAGCTTTCGTCATCATTGCGTGACAGCTGTACTTGCCAGCCTGACAAGGCATCGGGATGCTGCTCGACATAGCTTGGTGAAAACCAGCGCGGCACGATGGTTTCTGCCATCTGTCCCAAGCCAATATCGCGCACTTTTGCCGCGCGCTCCGCCCATGCTTCAGCCGTGCCAATCACCGCGCCTGTGTTGGTCAGCCATACTTGCTCTAAACGCTCTGGGGCGATTTGGCACAGACTTTGACCAATCATGCCGCCGATAGACGTGCCGATAAAATAAAAGCGCTCGATATCTAAAGTATCAACGAGATGCAGTGCGTCTTTTGCCAGCGCGTCGATGCTCACCTCACTACTTGCCGCGCCGCTACTGCCATGCCCTGGCAAGTCCCAGCGGATACAGCGATAGTGCCCGTGCAGCTGGTCGCAAACGCTGTCCCACACACTGCGGTCCATGCCCAGTGGATGCGCCATGACCAAGGCGGGCAAATAGCGCTCGCCACTGTCGTGATAGGCAATCAGATGCGTGCCCGTATGTAAAAATGCCATGATTATGCTCCTACTCTTGAGACAACAAGGGCGATGCCCTGCCCGACGCCGATACACATGGTGCACAGCGCGCGCGTCTTGTTGGTGCGCTGTAGCTCATGCACCGCCGATATGAGAATGCGCGCGCCCGACGCGCCAAGTGGATGACCGAGTGCAATCGAGCCGCCTTTTGGGTTGATACGTGGGTCGCGGTCGTCCAATCCCAGCTCGCGTGAGCACGCCAGTACTTGCGCGGCAAAGGCTTCGTTTAACTCAATAATGTCCATGTCATCTAGGCTAAGATTCAGACGTGCCAGCAGTTTTTTGGTGGCAGGCACAGGACCGATACCCATATGCGTTGGAGCGACGCCTGCGGTCGCCATGCCTTCGATTTTGGCGATGGGCGTCAGATTATATTTTTGTACCGCCGCTTCACTGGCGATGAGCATCGCCGCCGCACCATCATTGATGCCCGAGGCGTTGCCTGCGGTAATGGTGCCGTCTTGATAAATAGGGCGCAGCTTTTCGAGCGCCGCCATGTCAGTATCAGGGCGTGGGTGCTCGTCGGTATCGACGATGAGTGGGTCTTGTTTGCGGCGAGGAATGCTGATGGGGGTGATTTCAGCGGCAAGCAGACCGTCCTTTTGCGCCTGTGCGGTCTTTTGCTGTGACCATAGGGCAAAGGCGTCTTGGTCTTGGCGTGAGATGTGGTAATGCTCGGCAAGGTTTTCAGCGGTGCGCGGCATGGCTTCTGTGCCGTACATGGCATCGAGCTGCGGATTGATAAAGCGCCAGCCCATGGTGGTGTCTTGCAGGGTTTGGCTGCGGTCATAGGCTTTTTCTGGTTTACCCATCACAAAGGGCGCGCGGCTCATGGACTCCACCCCGCCTGCCAATGCCAAGTCCATCTCGCCACTGGCAATGGCGCGAAATGCCGTACCGACCGCATCCAAGCCTGAGCCGCACAAGCGGTTGATGGTCGTTGCGGGCACTTGTTCGCTCAAGCCTGATAGCAGGGCGCTCATACGTGCCACGTTGCGATTGTCTTCGCCGCTTTGATTGGCACAGCCCATAAAACAATCATCAATCATGCTGTGGTCAAAGTCAGGGGCATCATCCAACACGGCTTTGATAACTTGCGCCAACAAATCATCAGGACGGATGGCGGCCAATGCGCCGCCGTAACGGCCGACTGCTGAGCGTTTTGGATGACAAATATAGACTGCGGTCATGCTTCTCTCTCCCTAGAGATGATGCGAGCGAGGCTCGTGATGCGGTAGTTCCTGTCGCTTTGAGGGTTGAACCTTTTTCTTATTTGTTCTATATAAGAATAATTGTTCGTATAATGAATTAAACTATACCTTTTGCCGCTGGCTGTCAACATGAAAGTCAGGCTTTTTTTAGAATAAAAAACCTACGACTGTGCGTAGGTTTTGATGATTGCATTGTGAACTTAAGGCGCATCCAAGCGCACTTAGCGTCGTCATACTAACGAATACTTTATCTTATCCAATGAGGGTCGATACGATTAATTAGACGATAGTAGGCAGGCCATTCAGGCAGCCGCACCTGTGCGCCCGCTTGTGCATCGCCTTCCTCAAACTGTGCTCGGGTATGACGCATTGCTTCTGGACTCGCTTGCAGTAGCTCTGCACCTGTTGCCATCGCCTTGAGCTGCACCTCGCAGCCTTGTATCAGCTGATACATACGTACAAATGCTGAGGCGACATCGTGACCTGTGGTGATGACCCCGTGATTGTTCAGCATCAAGGTATGGTTGGTCTCGCCTAGGGAAGCGACCAAGCGATCTTGCTCTGCCATATCGAGCACGATACCTTCAAACGGATGGTAGCCCACCCGTTCATAAAAGATATAGGCTTCTTGGAATAAGGGGATAAACCCGCAGGACAAGGCGCTCACTGCTTGCACGTCGGCATTGTGCGTGTGCATGACGCAATGCACATCATCGCGCCCTTTGTGCAAGGCGGTATGTATCACATTGCCCGCCTTGTTGATGGGGTATGGCGAGTCATCGACTTTATTACCATCAAAGTCTATTTTGACCAAGTTTGAGGGCGTCACTTCGCTATATAACAGACCAAAGGCATTGATAAGTACATGCTCGGTGCCCGGTATGCGGTACGAGATGTGGTTGTAAACCTGCGTGGTCCAGCCATAGTAATCGACCATCCGATAGCACAGCGCAAGCTCGATACGCGCGCGCCACTCGACCTCGCTATAGCCTGCGGGGGTAACCTGCGACTTAAAAATATCTTCCATAATATGCTCCTTATGCGGGTTGCTCGCCCATCACCACCGCGCGGTACATCTCGCGTCTATAGCCTTCATAGTCATTGAACGCTTGGTGCAGGCAGATGCGGTTGTCCCACATAATTACCGTGTTGTTGTACCATTTTAGGCGGCAGACGAACGACTCTTGTGTGGCAAAGCTCGCCAAAAAATCCAGTAGCGGGCGCGATTCGGCCTCGGTCATACCCTCGATGCCGCAGGCGTAAGTCTTGTCCACATACAAGGACTTTTCTCCCGACACAGGATGCGTTCTGACCAAGGGGTGATACGACCCCTCTATCATCTTTTGGGTATCGACATCGAGCTCCAGACTGCCAAGCTCGCTGGCTTTTTTGTCCGCACGCTCGGCATGCATGGAGGCGACCACGTGCTTGGCACTCATCCAAACCTTGAGCGGCGCTATCATCTCTTGCATGGCTGGGCTTAGGTTGTTATAAGCCAAGACCGTATTGGCAAACAAGGTATCGCCGCCAAAAGGAGGCATGTCTTTGCCATAGTTGATGGCGATAGACGGCGGACGCGCCAAAAACGCAGAGTCGGTGTGCCATCCACTACCAAAGACCATCTTGGTCTGTACGGTCGCCTCTTTAATCACAGGCTGGATGTTTTCGTGTCCCTCGACGCCTTTGGTGTAGGCATCGGTGCCGAACTCACCAAAGCGCAAGGTCAAGTTTTCATGATCGGTGAACGACAAGTCTTGGTCTCTAAAAAAAATCAGCTTGTGCCGATAGAGCGCCGACTCAATCTCGCGAAACGCCTCATCGCTCAGATTGCTCAAGTCCACGCCCTGTATTTCTGCGCCCATCGCCGCCGCTAGAGGCACAGCCTTGATATGCTGATAGTCTTTGGCGCTGTTGTCAAAGCGCCCTGTTGGGTGGGTAATGCTTTTCATCATGTTCATCCTTTAACCGTTGTTAATCATCCTTTGCACGCCGCGCTGACTTTTTTGACTTCCTCATAGACCTTGTCGGCATCCAAGCCCATGGCTTTGACGTCATTGAGGTACTTTTGACTGCCTGCCATTAAGGGTTCTTTCCAGTTGGGGTCGTTCAGTGGGTCAGGGATATCGACCATGGTATGCCCTGCGGCGCGCGCTTCCTCGCGGAACTTGGCATCTTCTTTATCCGTCACCTTGCCCACCAAGTCAGACATGACTCTGCCCGAGTTGTCATCCAAGACCTTTTTTAGGTCATCAGGCAGGCTTTCGTATTTGTTTTTGTTCATCGTCACCAACAAGGAAGAGTTATAAAACGGGATGTTGGTGTGTGCGCGGGTCAGTTCAATCAGACGAAAATCTCCCGTTGGCTGCCAAGGGAAGCTCAGCCCGTCAATCACGCCGCGCTGTAATGAGGTATAGATGTCGGTGGCGGGCAAGCCGACGGGCGTGCCGCCTGTGGCTTCGATGATGTCACCTGCGATAGCAGAAGGACGGCGAATGCGTTGCCCTTTCATATCCGAAGGCACGCGGATGGGCTTATCGACAGTGTGCAGTGCTGAAGGCCCTGCACCCATTAAGAACAGCAGATGCGTGTCCTCATACTCGCTGGCGATGGTGCCATTGTCATAGAGTGTCTGTAGAATACAGCCCATTTGGGTGGCGGAGTTGGACAGTCCTGGCAGCTCGGCAATTTGCGTCAATGGAAAACGCCCATTGGTGTAGCCGTGTACCTGCGCGCCAATATCGACCGTACCTTTGGCAGCGGCGTCATAGGTGGCATCGGGTTTGCTCAAGGTGGCAGACGGGTAAATCTCCACTTTGAGTCTGCCGTTTGATTCAGTCTCGACTTTTTTGGCCCAAGGCTCAAAGACCTCAACATGCATCGCAGAGGTGGCAGGCCAAAAGTGCGAAAACCGCAATACGGTGGTGTCTGCTTGTGCGCCGCCTGCATTGTCAGCTTGCCCTGAGCAACCTGCCAACCCGAGCATCAGTGCCGCGACCACAGACAAGCTGGTGCGCTTTATGGCTTTTTTCATAGCATCTCTTCCTTGATTGTCCCCAGTGCCATCATCAGTATGACGACGCACCCGTACCCGCTGCACGACCATCCTTGGCTTGGTGATATGCGAGATAATGGCGACGTATAGCAGCGCCCTTACCCCAAAACATGCCGTAACGACATTGTTTTTGTTCTTAATTAGAATTAACGTTCGTATTGTGAATTAAGCTATACTTTTTTTATTGGGCTGTCAATGGTTTATCTTTGTCGAGCGAATATGCCCGTTTTAAATAAAAACAAGCTCAGAACTGCTAAAGTCTAGACACCATCGGCAAAGAATGAGGCACGCGAGCAAAGCCAAAAAAAACCGCCAACGCGGTCAAACCATCGCATGGCGGTGCTACTCTGATAAGACGTCTGCATGAGAGGTCTAAACAGCGGACGAAACAGCGGTATTAAATATAGTAAGTTTGGATATTATCCGCGCATTCTTTGAGCAGCGGTAAAAACTGCTCAATCAGTGCCTCTTCTGAGATGCGCATGGCGTTGGTACTGATGTTAATTGCGCCAATCAGCTCTTTATTGGACTTATAAACGGGCAATGCCAATGAGCGCAGTCCAGAATCCAGCTCTTGGTCAACCACCGCGTATTGCTGCGTTTTGATGCGTGCCAGCTCGTCTTTAAACGCCGCCATCTCGGTGATGCTGTGCGGGGTATGCGCGACCATCTCAGTGCTGTCAAGAAAATCGGTAAGCGCCTCTTCGGGCAAATTGGCGATAATCGCGCGACCCATCGAGGTGTAGGCAGCAGGCAGGCGCGTACCGATGGCAATGGCGATAGACAATAAGCGATGCTGCGCGGCGGAGCGAGCGATATAGGTCACATCGTCGCCGTCCAACACCGCAAAAGAGCAAGACTCGCCTGTCTGCTCGGTGACGCGCTCCAGATAAAACTGAATAATATCATGATGGTGTACGCTGTTCAGATAGCTTGCACCAAGGCTGAGGGTTTTTGGCGACAGTTTGAACTGCCGCTTGTTTTTATGCACATAACCGAGCGCATGTAGCGTCAGCAGATAGCGCCGCGCCTTTGCTCTGTCCATGCTTGCACGCTCAGCGACCTCGCTTAGGGTCATTGTGGTGTGGTTCTCATCGAACGCCAATAAGACGCTCAGCCCGCCTGCAAGCGACGCGACAAAATCTGGACTGTCAGAGGATATTTTCTTATCTTGTGTCATGGGCATACTGTTTTTTACTTACCAAATCAGGGATTTTAAATGAAAATCAATCGATTAATCAATCAGCCTTTTGTACACCCTGCGGTGGCAGAGGACTTATCAGACCGACACTTTGTCCAAGCGATGCTCGATTTTGAGCTGGCGATACTGCTGGTGCGCGAGCGCAATGGACTGATTCCTGAGGGTATTTTTGCACAATCTAAGCACGCCTTGGCGCTTGAGCATTTTGATATGGATGCCCTAAGCCATGACAGCTATTTGGGCGGTAATGCAGCGATTCCCTTTGTCCAGCAAGCAAAAGCCATCCTTCCTACCGAGCTTATCCCCTACTTTCACCAGACCGTCACCAGTCAAGATGTGGTCGATACCGCGATGATGCTGATGCTCAAGCCTGTCATGGCGCACATTCAGCAGGACGTGATGGACGTGCTCGGCGCGTGCCGCCAGCTTATCCACGCGCATCGACGCACCCCGATGGCGGGCAGAACCTTACTACAGCAGGCATTGCCCATTACCTTTGGGGTCAAGGTTGCGCAGTGGGCGGCGGGTTTGCTCGCTGTTGTGCCTCAGCTACAGCAGCTGACGCAAACAGGATTTTACCTGCAATGGGGCGGTCCTGTGGGTATCGGTGATGTGGACAACCAACAGCACCAGCTGCCCAAGCAAGTTGCTGACCACTTGGGCTTGGCAGTGCCCTTACTGCCATGGCATACCAATCGCCAGCCCATCCACGCCATTGCCAGCAGCCTTGACGCTTGCGCAGGGGCGATGGAAAACATCGTAGAGGACATCGCTTTGATGTGCCAGTCCGAAATCGGCGAAGTGTCCGAGCCAGCGATTGAAGGTATGGGCGGCTCATCCTCGATGCCGCACAAGCGCAATCCCATATTGTGCGCGCTGATTACAGCCGCCAGCATAAGAATGCATGGACACCTAAGCGTCATTAGCAATACCAGCGCTCAGCCGTTTGAGCGGGCGCTTGGACAATGGCATGCCAGTTGGGTACCGTTGACCGAAGGCGCGGCACTCGTCGCGGGCGCGGTCTTTTATTTAAAAACACTGCTACAAGGTCTGCAAGTCCACCCCGCACGTATGGCGGCGAATCTTGACTTAAACAGTGACGCCTATTTGACCAAGCCGCTCACCCGCTACGCCAAAGACAGCGACGCGCCCGCCTTGCTCGCCATGATTGATAAAGCAAGCGAGGACGCCCATCAGCAGCACCAAGGCTTTGTGGTGACATTGCAAGACCTGCTGGCGGCGCCATCTGATACGCACGCTAATACACTCTCCAACACGCAACAGGATGCCCTAATTGCCTTGACTGACCCGCTGCGGTATTGCCAAGCAGCCGAGCAGCAATGCCAAGCGGTTTTGGACGCCATTGATGCGTTAGATGTTCATAAAGATGAGTGCAAATAAAGCAACAATCTGATTGACAGTGCCGCCAAAAAAAGATAGTTTAATTCTAAATACGAACAATAATTCATATTTAGAACATGATTGTTTAAAATAGCGTTACTTTGTAAACATCAAAAAGGGATTTTATGATGAAAAAGCGACTTCCAATGAGCCTCGCATTGGCGGCTCTTCTTGGCATGACTGGCTGCTCGCAATCAGGCGATACCGCTGCTACGGACAGCACCGAGACCACCACCCTACGGTTTTCACACTTTTGGCCTGCCACTGCCGCGACACATACTGAGATTTTTGAGCCATGGGCCAAAAAAATCGAGGAAGAGTCAGGCGGCAGACTTAAAGTGGAGATTTACCCTTCTGCTACCCTGAGCAAGCCTGACGCCACCTATGATGCTGCCGCCAAAGGCACAGTCGATATTGGCTCGCAGCTGCAAGGCTATACCAATGGTCGCTTTCCATTAACCCAAGTTGCCGAGCTGCCAGGACTGTCGAACTCCGCCACCCAAATGAACTGCATGCTCCAGACCTTGTATGACGATGGCGTGATTGCCAAAGAATATGAAGACACGCATCTGCTGTTTATGATGGGTACAGGACCTGGCGGCATCCATACCATCGACAAGGCCATTCGCGCGCCTGAAGACTTAAAAGGTCTGCGTATCCGCCGCCCATCGGCAATCGCAGGTGAAATTATTGAAGCAGCTGGCGGCACGCCCGTTGGCTTGCCCGCCACCGACATCTATACCTCATTGCAGCGCGGCGTCCTCGATGGGCTGAGCCTACCGTGGGATGCGACAGGCTCGTTTCGTCTGATTGAGCTGACCAACACCCATACCAATATCCCGTTTTATAGCTCCGCCATCATGGTGACGATGAACAAAAACACCTATGAGCGCCTACCTGATGACCTTAAAAAAGTGATTGATGACAATTCAGGCATGGCAATGGCAGCGGCGGCGGGCAAAGTGTTCGATGCTGAAGACGCAAAATATATGGCAGAAGCCAAAGCCAAAGGCGACACCATGATTGATATCCCCAACCCGCTCAGCGATCCCAAATGGAAAGCGCCCTTAGAGGCAGGCACGCAAAAGTACCTAAGCGATGTCAAAGCGCAAGGACTGGACGCGGACAGCGTCTACAAAAAAGCACAAGAAGCAAGCGCTGCCTGTAAATCATAAAAAACTACAGGGTGCGGCTCTGTCGACGCAGCACAGACCCGCACAGGCTTTTCGCTTACTTCGCGCTCAAAGGAATGATGATGACTCAAAATACTCAACAACAAACCCCGCAAAAAACCTATAAAGCCGCCGTGATTCGTGAAAAAGGCGGCAAGTTTCAGATGGAAACCGTCAAGGCGACCGACATGCGTGACGATGAAGTGCTGGTACGCGTGGTCGCTGCGGGCATGTGCCACACCGATATGGTCGCCCGTGACCAAGTCTTTCCTGTACCGCAGCCTATTGTCCTTGGGCATGAAGGCTCAGGTATCGTGCAGGCGGTCGGCAGCAAGGTGACCGAGCTTGCGGCAGGTGACCATGTGGTCTTGACCTTTTTAAACTGCAATACGTGCAATGCCTGTCACGAGGGGCATCCCGCCTACTGCGAAAACTTTAACGACTATAACTTTTCGGGGCAGCGCGTCGATGGCTCGCATGCTTTGAGCGCAGAGGACGACAGCGAGCTGCATGACCGCTTTTTTGGGCAGTCCTCGTTCAGCGAATATGCCATTGCCAATGTGCGTAACGTCATCAAAGTGCGTAAAGACGCGCCCCTTGAGCTGCTCGGTCCATTGGGCTGCGGTATCCAAACGGGCGCAGGCACGGTGATGAATGCGCTCAAGGTCAGCGCAGGCAGTAGCTTTGTGGCTTGGGGCGGCGGCGCGGTTGGGCTGTCAGCGGTCATGGCGGCAGCAGCTTTGGGCGCGACCACCATCATCGCCATCGACATCGTGCCCTCACGTCTGGCGCTGGCGCGCACGCTTGGTGCTACCCATGTCATTAACAGTAAAGAAGAAGATGCCGTCGCCCGCGTTAAAGAGATTACCCATGGCGGCGCACAGTTTGCCATGGATTCAACAGGTATCAGTGCGCTTATTTGCGACATGATGGCGTCCCTACGCTCGCGTGGCACAGCGGCTATCGTGGGTGCGTCTGCGCCAGGTACGACCGCCGCGCTCGATGTCACCGACATCATGCAAAACTGCAAAACGCTGATTGGCGTGGTCGAAGGCGACAGTGTGCCCAGTATCTTTATCCCTGTGCTCATTGACTTATATATGGCGGGCAAGTTCCCTTTTGATAAGTTGGTTAAGTTCTATGACTTTGACGACATCAACCAAGCGGCAGAAGACAGCGAAAAAGGCATCACGCTAAAACCGATTATCAAAATATCGGCAACAGATGATAGCAAAAAGGCGTAATAAAAGCGCCCATTGCTATTTATTGGTAATATGGATAAGTCAAAAGCCCGATACTTCCTATAGGGCTTTTTTATTTTTGCGTATAAGTGCAAAAAATACCAAGTGCTTGAAAGTGTGCAGATTCATTGCCTTCAATAAGCGATACCGTCATCAAAATGTTGCGCATAGCATACTTAGTGTTAGTCTTCGTTACCAAAACCCTATACGCCGTGCCGAACAACAAATTGACACAAGCGGCGCGCTTATAATACCATTAGGTACTTACATTATTCCTACAGCTCATTAATGAGCTCTACCTTCCTTGGAGTTATATCATGCAGTGGACCAAACCCGCTTTTAAAGACATCCGCATCGGCTTTGAAATCACCATGTATTTCGAAGCGCGCTAAGCACAGACTTGCCGTTAATGCATTAAAAGCCCTAGTTGATTAGGGCTTTTATTTTTTTGGTACTTTGGAAATATCGATTTATGTATATTCATGTTTTAGGCTCAGCGGCGGGCGGCGGTTTCCCGCAGTGGAACTGCAACTGCGCCAACTGTCACGGCGTCCGTCAAGGTACGATTGACGCACAAACGCGCACTCAATCCTCCATTGCCATCTCAGAAAACGGCATCGATTGGATTTTGTTTAACGCCTCGCCCGATATTCGCCAGCAGCTGTTTGACTTTAAAGCCGCGCAGCCTGCCCGCCAGCTCAGAGACACGGGCATCAGCGCCGTGGTGTTGATGGACAGCCAGCTCGACCACACCACAGGACTATTGACTTTGCGTGAAGGCTGCCCCATCTCGGTATGGTGTACCGACATGGTGTATCAAGACCTGACCACAGGCTTTCCTATTTTTAATATGCTCAAGCACTGGAATGGCGGTCTAGCGTACAATCAAATCGACCCAGCGCAGCCCTTTAGCATCGACGGTTTTGACAATTTAGAATTGACGCCACTTGTCATCCGCAGCTCAGCGCCGCCCTACTCACCGCACCGCAATGACCCGCATGATGGCGACAATATCGCACTGATTGTGAAAGACCTTACCACGCAAAAGCAGCTCTTTTATGCGCCAGGTCTTGGCAAGATTGACGATACAGTCATGGACATTATGAAGGCGTCTGACTGCGTGATGATTGATGGCACGCTGTGGACGGACAATGAGATGCAAGAATGCGGCGTCGGTACCAAGACGGGGCAAGACATGGGGCATCTGCACATCAGCGGTGACGATGGCTCGCTGCATTATCTCGACCAGCTGGGTGACACGCGCAAAGTGCTGATTCATATCAACAACACCAACCCGATATTAAATGAGCAATCAGAGCAAGCGGCGACACTAAAACAACACGGCGTTGAAGTGGCGTTCGATGGCATGCAGATAGAACTGTAAGACACACGGTAAGGCAATCCTATGACAACAATAACAGAAGACAATATCGCCTTAAGTCCAGAAGCGTTTGAACAAGCGATTATGGCAAAAGGTCAGTATTACCAC
Source organism: Psychrobacter aestuarii (assembly GCF_904846035.1). Lineage (GTDB taxonomy): Bacteria > Pseudomonadota > Gammaproteobacteria > Pseudomonadales > Moraxellaceae > Psychrobacter > Psychrobacter aestuarii. The sequence continues at coordinate 86,629 of NZ_CAJGYT010000001.1, read as the reverse complement.
ATTCATCACCCTTTTCATATCATGATGCACGAAGGGCGCGCCACACAGCAGCAAATCCAAGCGTGGGTCGCCAACCGCTTTTATTATCAAATCAATATTCCGCTAAAAGACGCGGCAATCATGGCGAACTGCCCCGATCAGCGAGTGCGTCAAGAGTGGATTCAGCGCATGATTGACCAAGACGGCGTGTATCCTGATGGCGGCGGGCGCGAGGCGTGGCTCGGTCTGGCAGAAGCGGTCGGTCTGACACGTGAGCAAGTCATTTCTGAAGAATTGGTCTTGCCAGGGGTGCGTTTCGCTGTCGATGCTTATGTTAATTTTGCCCGCCGTGCCACATGGCGTGAGGCGGCGAGCAGCTCATTGACCGAGCTGTTTGCCCCGCAGATTCATCAGTCGCGCCTAGAGTCTTGGCCCAAGCATTATCCGTGGATTAAAGAAGAAGGCTACACCTATTTTCGCTCGCGCTTAAGCCAAGCGCGCCGCGATGTCGAGCATGGGCTGACCATTACTTTGGATTCGTTCAAGACGGTAGAGCAGCAAACACGCATGCTGGAGATTTTACAGTTTAAGCTCGATATTCTATGGACGATACTGGACGCCTTGAGCCTTGCTTATGTGCATGACCAAGCGCCGTACCAAAGCGTCACCAATGATAATGTCTGGCATAAAGGATTGTTCAAATGAGTATACCTGAGCTGGACCAAACTCTGGTTCCCACATGGCGTCACGGCTACCGCTTTCAGTTTGAGCCTGCGCAAGATGCCTATGTGCTCCTCTACCCTGAGGGCATGATTACGCTCAACGATAGCGCCAGCATCATTGGTCAACAGATTGATGGTCACGCATCGATTGCCAATATCATTAAAAAGATAAAGGCGATGTTCGGCGATGTGCCTGAGATTGAGCAAGATATTATTGAATACATGCTGGTCGCCCAGCGTGAACATTGGATTGATTTGGTATGACTGCACCTGTTGGGCTGCCCTTATGGTTACTTGCGGAGCTGACTTATCGTTGCCCGCTACAATGCCCGTATTGCTCCAACCCCATTGACTATGCGCACTATAAAGACGAGCTGACGACCGAAGAATGGTGCACAGTATTCGATGAGGCGCGGCAGCTTGGCGCGGTGCAATTGGGCTTTTCTGGCGGTGAGCCATTGGTGCGCCAAGACCTAGAAGCACTGGTCGCCTACGCGCACCAAAAGGGCTTTTATACCAATCTCATCACCTCAGGTATGGGGCTGACCGAAGCGCGCATTGCCAGCCTAAAAAACGCAGGCTTACAGCATATCCAAATCAGCTTTCAAGCCAGCGACCCCGTCGTAAATAATCTCTTGGCAGGTTCAAAGCATGCCTTTGAACAAAAATATGAGATGTCGCGACTGGTTAAAAAGTACGACTACCCGATGGTGCTTAACTTTGTGATTCATCGGCAGAACATCGACCAAATCGATAAAATCATTGAGCTGTGCCTCGAGCTAGAAGCCGACACCGTTGAGCTGGCAATTTGTCAGTTTTATGGTTGGGCGTTTGAAAATATCGAAGGTTTACTGCCGACCAAAGCGCAAGTGGTGCGCGCCGAACGCATCACCAATGAATACCGCAAAAAAATTGCCGAGCTGGGCATTAAGTGCAAATTGATTTTTGTCGTCCCTGATTATTACGAAGAGCGCCCCAAAGCATGTATGGATGGCTGGGGCAAGATTTTCTTGACCGTCGCGCCCGATGGCACCGCGTTGCCCTGTCATGCGGCAAGACAGCTGCCGATAGCATTCCCCAACGTCAAGCAAACCCCGCTAAAAGACATCTGGTATGACTCGGCGAGCTTTAATCAGTATCGCGGTGATGAATGGATGCCTGAGATGTGCCAAAGCTGCCCTGATAAGGAGCGCGATTACGGCGGCTGTCGTTGCCAAGCGTTTATGCTGACAGGCGACGCCAAAAACGCCGACCCTGTGTGCGGCAAATCGCCTTATCACTATCTGATTGAAGAGGCACGCATCAATAGCGAAACGCCCGTCGCCTTTGAAGACTTGCGCTTTAGGAATCCAAAAAACTCGAAGCTACTCAGCAAAGAGGCGCGCATCCCAACGCAGACGGTGGCAGAATGAATACAGCAACCATGACCCCGCCAATGATCTTTGATGGACACAATGATTTATTGACCCGCCTTTGGCTCAGCTCAGCGGCTGACCCTGTGCATGATTTTATTCATGGCACGCTGCCCGGGCATTTGGACTTGCAGCGCTGTCAGCAAGCGGGCTGGTTGGGCGGACTGTTTTCTATCTTTTTGCCGCCTTATGGTTATGTGAAAAACAACCATCCTGACAAATTGACCAATCCTGAAAATACAGACTTTACGCCACAAGAAATCGTCGATATTTACTGCGCGCAGTTGCAGCTTGCTCACGCATTACAAGCGGAGTCAAATGGGCAAATTCAGATTTGTACCTCGGTCGCGCAAATCATACACTGTCAAAAAAACAACCAACTGGCAATCGTGCTGCATGTAGAAGGCGCGGAGTTTTTGGCGATTCAGCCTGAGCTGTTAGACACATTCTATGCGGCAGGGCTGCGAAGCATCGGTCCATTGTGGAATCGAAAAAGCCTGTTCGGGGACGGCTTAAACGCGGCTTTTCCGCACTCGCCTGATACAGGATCAGGACTGACCGATGCAGGTAAAGACCTTGTGGTCACTTGTGCCAAAAAAGGCATGCTGATTGATGTCTCGCACATGAATGAGCGCGCCTTTTGGGACACGCTAGAGATTACAAATCAGCCGATTGTCGCGACCCACTCCAACGCGCACGCCTTATGTCCGCAGGCGCGAAACCTGACCGACCCGCAGCTGAGCGCTATTAAAGAGCGCGGCGGTATGGTCGGGGTGAACTTTGACGTGGCATTTTTACGCGCCGATGGGCAGCGCAATATACAGACCGCCCTTGACGTCATCATTGACCATCTGGCTTATTTGCTGGAGCATTTGGGCGACGACCACGTGGGCTTTGGCTCAGATTTTGACGGCTGTCTGTTGCCTGAGTCACTTAGCGATGTGCGTGATATGGATAAGCTGCTTGCGCGTATGCAGCAGCGCAACTTTTCTGAGGCACTGATTAACCAGATAGCCTCAGAAAATTGGTTTAGGGTATTAGAGAAAATATGGCACTAGCCCATCATGTGGCTGAGCAAAATCCATGTGCCAATCGCCACCAGCATCGCCCCGCCGAACATCTCAGCGCGGTGACCGATTAACGCGCCGAGCGCCTTACCCAGCATCACCCCAATCGTCACCATGATTGCGGTCGCAAGACCAATCAATGCCGCCGCAACCAAGATATTGACCTCAATAAAGGCAAGACTGACGCCAATCGCCATGGCATCGATACTCGTGCCCAGCGCGGTGAGCATGGTTTTTGCCAAAGACATTTTTGCGGGCTTTTCGTCGGTGTCGTCCTCATCATCGTCTGATTGCAGACTTTCAAAGAACATGTAAATACCAAGACCGACCAAAATGACAAAAGCGACCCAGTGGTCCCAGCGCTCGATAAAGGCGGCATCAATAAAATAGGTGGTAGAGCGTCCAATCCCCCAGCCGATAAGCGGCGTGATGGCTTCGACAATACCAAAGATAAGTCCTAAGCGTAGGGCTTGAGTAAAACGCGGATTTTTGAGGCTTGCCCCTTTACCAATCGCGACCGAAAAGGCATCGGTGGACATAGAAAAGGCAAGTAACAGAAGGGCTATCGGGTTCATTCACACAGTCTCGGGTCGAGTATAGAGTCCACGACATACGCACACCCTCGACCTGCAGTGTGTATATATCGATGGTCTCGCCAACCGAGAGGTGTCCGCACCATGGCATGTGGCCAAATATGTTGATACGAACGCTTTTGTGAGCTTATTTTGCTGACAAAAACAGGCTACTCCCCAAAGAAGTTTCTAGCGTAACATTGATTGCCAATAAGTCAATCATATATTAAAAAATGCAAAAAATAACGGCGCTTATTGCGCCATAAATGGCATTGAATACCCAACGTCGTGCCTTTGACATGACGGGTGGGCAGTGTGCTGAGCCGTTTATTAATAGCTTATGGTGTTGGTGTGTCTTCCACATCACAGCTTTGACTGCCTTTACAGGTGTCTGAATATATCTGCATCCAGATGGTACCGCTTCGTCCGCTGCCCTCTGATGCCTGTACGGCGGCGGGCTTATCATGGGGCGCGGCGTTTTTATCCGCGCAGCCAATATGCAGACAGATGGCCTCAAGCGCATTTAGTATCATGACGTTGTGCTCATCGACCGAGGTACACCTTGGCATATTCGGCACGCAGACACTATACGCCCTTTGTTCACTCATGTTTTTTGGTAGTCCATAATCCTCATCGAGGATATTTGCAACGGCTTCTTGCATACCCACACCTCCTGTTTGTTGTGCTTCTTTTTATGATTCCTTTATGTTTGACCTTATTATTCCATCGTAAATGTCATGCGCTTTGCCGTGCGCTGCATGGTCGCGGTATCTGTCAGTTTTTCGACACAATACAAGCTCGCGGGGATGCCCGCACTAATCCCAGCTGAGGTCACAAGCGCCATACGTTCATCACTGGCATCGATAAAGCGATTGTCCGCCACGACGTTCACCTCTGGATAGCGCAGCGCCAAGCGCTCAAGCTCGCGCCAATGGGTGGTGACGGTGCGACCTGCCAGCACGCCCGCTTCGGCCAATAAAAACGCGCCTGTACATACCGACAGCACCAGCTCGGCGGTTTGTGCTTGCGCGGCAATCCAGTCAATGATGATGGGGTTGTTTATTTCGATATTCTTGGCGCCGTGTCCGCCTGGAATGATGAGCACATCCAAAGGTGGATGCGAGTGGATGTCGTAAGTCGGTATCACGCTTAGCCCGTGTCTGGCAGTGATGGCTGCTGGTCGCTCAGCGATGGTCACGACTTGAAAGTGTGCGTCGCCCTGCTCGCTTTCTGCGAGCGAAAATACTTCAAAAGGACCTGCAAAATCCAAGACTTCGACCGCATCGAACAGCAGTATGCCAACCGTACGCATAAAGACTTCCTTATTCCTTTATGTCAACAGGATACCTATCATAGAGATATGCCTATTTAGCATATTACCGCCATAAGCAACCAAAGTCGATGGTTAATGCGGTTTGTTGGGTTTGCGCGCTGACAATCACGCCTTCACCCATAACAAACAAAGTATCGGCATATTTTTGCGGGTCATGACTGTTTAATCTGCTAAATTGTTGTCGCAAATAATCACGGACGCTTTGCTTGTGCATCTGTGCGAAAAGTGCGTTTGTGCATGCCAGCATGCGTAATGAGTGATAGCCGCTCGTGTTTTAAAGGCATAAAAAAAAGCACAAACAAGAGGGCAAAATCGCGCCACTTGTTTATGCTTTACTGATTATGACTGACTAAGATTGTTTACAAATTCGGATTAACGATGATTTTCACCGCCGATTCATTGTTGTTAATCAAGGTATCAAAGCCTTCTGAGATCAGCTCATCGAGCTTGATACGCTGGGTAATGAACGGCTCAAGATTGACCAAGCCTTTTTCGACCAGCTCGATGGTGTCTTTGTGATTGTTGACATAACCAATCGTGCCGCGTACGTCCAGCTCTTTCATGACCACGCTGTGGACGCTGATTTTTGCAGGATGGCTCCAGATAGAGACGATGACCACCACGCCTGCAGGTTTGGTCAGCTCAACGAGTGAGTCGAGCACCTGATTGACGCTGCTACATTCAAAGGCGACATCAACGCCGCGATCGTTGGTGATTTTCATCACCTCTTCTTTTAAGTCCACTTCGGTGGGGTCAAGCACATGGTCTGCCACGCCGCTTTCCCGCGCTTTGTCTTTACGCGCGGCGCTCAGCTCCGTCAGGATGACGGTCAAGCCTTTGGCTTTAAGCACAGACGAGAGCATCAGTCCGATAGGACCACCGCCGCCGACCAAGGCCACATCGCCCTCTTTAGCACCACTACGCACAAAGGCATGATAGCCGACCGCAAGTGGCTCGATAAGGGCGGCTTGGTCAAGGGGAATGTCCTCTGAGATGGGGTGTACCCAACGGCGCTTGACGGCGATTTTTTCTGACAGACCGCCGCCACGACCGCCCAGACCAATAAAGTTCATGTTTTCAGACAAATGATAGTCGTCGCCCTCACCTGTGGGTACGTCATCCGCGATGATGTACGGCTCGACCACGACGTGCTGACCGACTTCGATATCATCAACGCCTTCGCCGACTTCATAAACGACGCCTGAAAATTCATGCCCCATGGTGATGGGCGCGGACTCGCCTGAGATGGGGTGCGGGTGACCGCAAGGGGGAATAAAAATCGGTCCTTCCATAAATTCGTGCAAATCGGTGCCGCAGATGCCGCACCATGCCACGTCGATACCGACTGTGCCTGGCTCTACGGTGGGCTCTGGAATGTCTTCAATACGGATGTCTTTTTTATCGTAAAAACGTGCCGCTTTCATGTCGCGCTCCTTGGATCATGGTGGTTTGCTGTCGTTATTCACTAAAGTTGTTATCAAGTTTTTATATCGCACATTAAAAATAATCATGCTCTAGCATGATGCCCCTATCCAAGACGGTGTGTCAACGAGGCATACGTATCGCCTTGTTGGTCCGTGTATGCTTTGCTTTACAGATATGTTGTGCCTTCATCGCGCTTTTGCCATTTGATCGATGACGCTTGTCTTATTGCCGCTTTTGCATGGGGTGTTGCCAAACTTTCGGTTGCATCATGCCAGCATTACGCCTAGTATTGCCCACTTTATCGGTTCAGCGGCTATAAATGCCCGCGAGCCTTTTCTTATTTTTTTTATCTACCGCAAAGAAGGATTTGTTATGACAATACAATCAGTCACCATCATTGATGGCGGTATGGGTCGTGAATTGGCCAAACGTGGCGCACCCTTTCGTCAGCCTGAGTGGTCGGCGCTGGCAATGATTGAAGCGCCTGAGGTGGTGCGTGATGTGCATCGCGCCTTTATCCAAAGCGGCGCTGCGGTCATCACCACCAACAGTTATGCCCTTGTGCCGTTTCATATTGGGCAGTCGCGCTTTGATGCCGAAGCCGAAGCGCTGGCAGTAAAAGCAGGCGAGATGGCGCGTGAAGCGGTGGCGCTAGAAGGCAACAGCGCGCGCGTGGCAGGCTCTATTCCGCCATTATTCGGCTCGTACCGTGCTGACTTGTTTGATGCAGAACACGTCGAGGACATCGCCACCCCATTGATTCAGGGGTTGTCGCCTTATGTCGATTTGTGGTTGATTGAGACCCAAAGCCTTATCGCAGAGTCACTAGCAGCGCGTCAGCTGATTGGCACGTTGGATACCGCGCAAAAGCCTGTGTGGGTGTCGTTCACCCTTGAGGACAATGAAAATATCGATGTGCCGCGCCTACGCTCAGGTGAGACGGTCGCCGAAGCCATTGCCGCCCTTTCTGATGCCAATGTGGCAGCGATTTTGTTTAACTGCTGTCAGCCTGAGGTGATTGATGCGGCGCTGACGGTCGCGAAAGCCACCCTTACGGACAAAGACGCGCTGTCGGTACAGCTTGGTGCGTATGCCAATGCGTTCCCGCCGCAGCCTAAAGACGCCACCGCCAATGACGGTCTTGATGAGGTGCGCGCTGACCTGACCCCACCTGCGTATTTGCGCTGGGCTGAGCAGTGGCAAAGCCAAGGCGCGTCATTGATTGGCGGCTGCTGCGGTATTGGTCCTGAGCATATCGAGGTGCTGAGCGCGCATTTTGACGACGCCGCGCAAGCGTAAGCAATCTAGAGATGAACGATATAGAGACAGTATGATGCAAAATGGACAAAAACTTGGGTTAACCATGCTCACCGCGCTCGTGTTCAGCTCGATGGTGGGCGCTGGGGTGTTTAGCTTGCCGCAGAATATGGCGGAAGTGGCTGGGGTGGATGCCATCATCACCGCATGGCTGATTACAGGCGTAGGGATTATGTTCCTTGCGGGCTGTTTTTTACACTTATCGCGCTTAAAGCCCGATATGGATGGCGGTATCTACACTTATGCCAAAAATGGCTTTGGCGATTTGGCAGGCTTTTTTTCGGCATGGGGCTATTGGCTGTGTGCGACCATTGGCGTGGTCGGGTATTTGGTGGTGGCGTTTTCGGCGCTCGGCAGCTTTGTCGATAGCCCAAACGAGGTTATTTTTGGGGAAGGCAATACCCTATGGGCATTGGTGGGTGAGTCGGCGATTTTATGGCTGGTGCATTATCTGGTGCTGCGCGGGGTTAAGCAGGCAGCGTTTATTAACCTGCTTGCCACATTGGCAAAAAGCTTGCCGCTGATTGCGTTTATTGTTTTTGCTTATTATAGCTTTGATGTACAGACCTTTAGCGCTGACCGCGCGGGCACGACCTTAGAAGCGCCGTTTATGGATCAGGTCAAAAACACCATGCTCATCACATTGTGGGTGTTCACTGGGGTTGAAGGGGCGATTGTCTTGTCCCTACGTGCCAAAAAACGTGCCGACATTGGTCGCGCGACCTATCTGGGCGTGCTGTTCGCCTTGGTGCTGTATGTCGGTATCACATTGCTGTCGCTTGGGGTCATGACCCGTGGCGATGTGGCGGCGCTTAGCAACCCGTCCATGGCAGGCATCATGACGCAGATGACAGGCACTATCGGCAAATGGGGCATCAGCATCGGTCTGATTATCTCGGTATTGGCATCGTATCTGAGCTGGATTTTGTATTCTGCCGAAGTGCCCTACACGGCAGCCAAGTACCATGCGTTCCCGCGTATCTTTACCAAGCAAAACGCGCAAGGCACGCCGACCGCCTCGCTCATGCTGACCAGTGTGACCGTGCAGCTGTGCTTGCTGATGATTTTCTTGACGGGTGAAGGCTACAATACCTTGGTCATTATCTCGACCTCGATGATTTTGATTCCTTACTTTTTGGTAGGCGCGTATTTGGTAAAAGTGTCTTTTGCACAAAACGAGCGCTGGTACATTAAGGCGACTGGTCTGGGCGCGAGCGTGTACGGGCTGTGGCTGGTCTATGCAGCGGGACTGGACAATCTGCTCTTATCCTTGGTGCTGTATGTGCCTGGTTTGGCGATTTATTTTTATAGTCGCTATCAAGCACGCCAGCAAGGATTGCAGCAGCCGCTGTGATGCTTTATTTTTTACTTACAAAAAAGCGCTGTCTTCGTGACGGCGCTTTTTTTTGGCTGACTGTCTTTGAGTTAACAATCCGCTATTTAGTCATCTGTTATTTAGCCATCTGTTATTTGATAATCCGCTATTTAATAATCTGCAAGCACTGCCCTGAGTGGTACAGCGTCAAGCCGACTTCGGTCATGATGGACTTAAGCCTTGGCATCGAGACTTTGCATTCCTCAAGCGTTTTAAAGGGCAGCGGGATGCTGTCTTTATTGCCAGTGATAATATAATCGGCAAAGCACTTGCCCATCATCGTACCTGTGGTGATGCCGCGACCATTGTACGCGGTGGCGGTCAATAAGCCTGCGTCAGGCTCTAGCACACGAAAGATATGGTCTTGGGTAAAGCCAAACTGCCCGCTCCACTCGTACTGCCATTTAAATGCAGGCAAGTCGGGATAATAGCTTTTTTGCACAAGATTCGCCCACGACTGATAAAAGGCTTTGGGCTTATAAGCGCGTGCGCCGACCGTGCCGAGCAATAAGCGGTCATCATGGTCACGGCGAAAGCTTGAGAGCGCAAGCCGTGTGTCCCAAGCGCCTGTGCGGTAAGGCAAGATGCGCGCTGCCGCCTCGCCAGTTAATGGCTCGGAGGCAATTTGGTAGTAGGCGACCAGATAAAAGGCTTTTTTAATCTCTGTCCACTCGCCCTCGGTATAGGCGTTGGTGGCGATGATGACGCGCTCAGCGCCCACGTGCGCGCGGTCGGTTGCGGCGTACCACTGCCCATCGGCTTTATACAAACTCTGTACGGGGGACTGCTCGTAGATGCTGACCCCAAGGCTGAGGGCGACTTTTGCCAAACCGTTCACGTAGGCTTGCGGGTTTAGTGTGCCTGCCCGATGGTCGAGCAGCGCTTTATTAATGCTGGTCGTGCCGCAGTAGTCGTGACAGCGAGCGCCCGTTAACACCTCGACATTTGCGCCGCGTCGGCTCAACTGCTCATAGCGGATATCGACATCTTGTTCGCCTTTGGTATTGTGCGCCATGTGCAGGTTGCCTGCATTGGTCGCTTGCGCGTCGATGTTGTAGCGTTTGATAAGGTCAAAGACCAGTTTTGGCGCAGCGCCCAGCGCTTCGGTCAGGCGCTCGCCGTCTGTAACACCAAGCGCGGTGTTTAAATCATCAGGGCGTGCCCACGTGCCTGCATTGACCAAGCCCACGCTTTTGCCCGAGCCGCCGCTGCCGATGGTCTTGCCCTCTAAGACCACAACGCGCACACCTTTTTCAGCCAAATGTATCGCCGCCGACAGTCCCGTATAGCCGCCGCCGATGATGCAGACTTGCGCGCTGGCGTCTCTAGTCAATGTCTCACAGTGGGGCGCTTTGGGGGCGGTGATGTCCCATAAACAATGCTCTTGCAACATATCGTGCCCTCCTTTGTGCAGCCGACGGTGTTGATGCTGGGTCAGCAAAAGCGCGACCCACACAAGTGGTGATGCCTGATGCGTGATGCGAGCAAGTCAGGCGGCTTGTGGTTAAAACTTTTCGATAGATACTGACGCGGCGGGCACGTTGTCATGGCGCGCTGGCATGTCTGCGTCGTCTTCTTTTGGAATAAATTTGCCCAGTACCGCCCACAGCAAGCCAAACAGCGGCGAGAGCCAACACGCAAAGGCAAACGGCGCATAGGCTAAGGTGGCAATGCCGAGCGTCGCCGCCACAAAGCTACCGCCCATATTCCAAGGAATGAGCGGTGATAACAATGTCCCGCTGTCCTCGATAGCGCGGGTCAAGGTGGTGCGCTTGTAGCCCATCTCTTGATACTTGTCTTTTAATAAACGCGCGGGCAGCACTAAGGTGGTGTACACATCGCCGATGATGGTGCCGACACCAATCACGCTGGCATAGCTGGTCAACACCAGACCGAGGCGGCTTTTTACCATGTGCTTGATTTTGTGCATGATGGCTTTTAGCGTGCCGTAATGCTCAAGCGAGCCGACAAAGCCGAGCGCAAAGATGGTCAAGGTCACGACCCACGTCATCGACATGACGCCGCCTTTGGACAGTAGCTTGTCCACCACCTCCGAGCCTGTCTCACTGACAAAGCCATTTTGTAATACGGTAAAGATTTCGCTGACGCCAACGCCTTGCATAAAAAAGGCAACCAGTGACGCCACCACCACACCGCTTAATACGGTTGGGATGGCGGGCATTTTCATGACCGCAGCACCGACGACCACGACCGCTGGCAATAATGTCCATAGACTGATGGTGTAATTGTCCATCAAGGTGGTTTGCAGCGTTTGTACCGAGGTCATGTCGATGTTGTCACTGCCATAGCTCATCCCAATCCACGCATAGAGTACCAGCGCGGTGACCATCGCAGGGACCGTGGTCGGCAGCATGCCTTGGATGTGCTCCCACAAGTCCACACCCGCCGCCGCTGGCGTCAAGTTGGTGGTGTCTGACAAAGGTGACATCTTGTCACCAAAGAACGCGCCTGAGACAATCGCGCCGCCTGTCAGATAGGCAGGAATACCCAAGCCCATACCAATACCCATCATGGCAAGACCGACCGTACCGACCGTGCCCCATGACGTCCCTGTCGCCACAGAAATAATGGCGCAGATAATACACACCGAGACTAGGAACGAGGATGGCGAAAAGATACTAAAGCCATAATATAAAATGGTCGGCACCGTGCCTGCGATAATCCATGAGCCAATGAGCATGCCCACGCCCATCAAAATCAAAATCGCAGGCAGACCGATTTTAATGACCTTTAAAAAACGATCTTCCATACCCTGCCAGTTGCGCCCGCGCAGCTTGACAAACAGACCTGTCAGCAAGATGCCGCACGCCAAAGGAATGTGCGGGGTAAAGTCTTTAAACACAAAAAATTGCACCATTAAGATGATGGCAGTCAGTACCAAGGGCGCAATATCAAGTAAGAAATTGGATGATGTGTCGTAGTCGTCATCATTGGGGTTTGATGGGGTTTCGTGAATCATATACACCTACCTTCCTTAGTAGTGGCTCGTAAGCCGTATTAGCATTCCTTATCATTATGGGTGGTTACAAATTGCGTCACTGCTGGTAACCAAATGCGCGCCCCATGCTGGGATAAGACGCGCCGTCTCTTGTGTGCTATAAAAAGATTGACAACCTCAAAGGATTAACCAAAGTTAATGCCTTGTGCCAGTGGCAGCTCTTTTGAGTAGTTGATGGTGTTGGTCTGACGGCGCATGTAGTTTTTCCAAGCGTCCGAGCCTGACTCGCGCCCGCCGCCTGTTTCTTTTTCGCCGCCGAACGCGCCGCCAATCTCAGCGCCACTGGTGCCGATATTGACATTGGCAATACCGCAGTCACTGCCTCGGTCGCTCAAGAACACTTCAGCTTCACGGATGTCATTGGTAAAAATGCACGAGGACAGCCCTTGTGGCACGTCGTTTTGCATGGCAAGCGCGTCATCAAAGTCGGTATAGGTCATGACATATAAAATCGGGGCAAAGGTCTCGTTGCGCGCCACGTCGTTTTGCTCATCGAGCTCAACGATGGCAGGCTTGACGTAGTAAGCATCAGGGTACTTGTCTACTAAGACACGCGCGCCGCCAGTGACGCTACCGCCTGAATCTTTGGCATTGCTCAGCGCCGTTTGCATGGCATCAAAGCTGTCTTTATCAATCAGTGGCCCAACCAAATTGCCCTCTAGCGGATGACCGATGGTCACGGTTTCATACGCTGCCTTTACGCGTGGCAAGATGTCGTCTTTGACCGACTCATGCACGAACAGACGGCGCAAGGTGGTGCAGCGCTGACCTGCGGTGCCGACGGCGGAGAACAGAATGCCGCGCAGTGCCAAGTCCAAATCCGCACTTGGGGTCAAAATCATGGCGTTATTACCGCCAAGCTCTAGCAGGCATTTGCCAAAGCGCTCAGCGACTTTTGGTCCAACGGCGCGCCCCATGCGCGTGCTGCCTGTGGCACTAATCAGCGCCACGTCTTTATTTTCGACCAAGGCGTTACCGACTTCGGTTTTACCAAGAATGACTTGTGACAAATGCGCTGGCGCGTCGCCGAACTTTTCGAGCGCTTTTTCAAACAGCGCTTGGCACGCGATGGCGGTAAGTGGGGTCTTTTCTGAGGGCTTCCAGATGACAGGGTTGCCGCAGACGATAGCAAGGGCGGTATTCCACGACCAAACCGCGACAGGGAAGTTAAAGGCGGAGATGACGCCAATCACACCAAGCGGGTGCCACGTCTCGCGCATGTGGTGTCCTAGGCGCTCTGAGGCGATGGTCAAGCCGTACAGCTGGCGCGACAGACCGACCGCAAAGTCACAGATATCAATCATCTCTTGGACTTCGCCCAGACCTTCTTCTTTGATTTTGCCTGCTTCGATGGAGACCAGTGCACCCAGCTCGTCTTTGTACTCACGCAGCACTTCGCCCAAGATGCGAATCAGCTCGCCGCGCTTGGGTGCAGGCACGGTGCGCCATGTGTGAAAGGCAGTTTTGGCGTTGTCTACCGCAGTCTTTACATCATCGGTGCTGTGTAGGCTGACGTGACCAATCACGCTGCCATCAATCGGCGTATGCACGGCAAAATCACCGTTTTGGTAGTGGTCGTCTTGAACACCCATGGCGGACATGTATTGCTGAATCATAGTCATTCCTTTTGTTATGCTTGGTGGGTTGAGCGGGCTTCCTTGATACCCTTATCAAAGTACATCGCCGCTCACAGCGTTGCAAAATAATTAAATTCTTGCTGCCATTCCCAAATGGAATGGCGTGTGTGTTGCTACTTTCTATCGGAGTTTTTTGTGCTTATGTTTTAGTCATTAGGCTAAGACAGCGCCGCCATCGTGGTACGCTCGGCAGTGCCTTGTAGCACGTGCACACTGTGCGCGAGGCTCTGGTCTTGCATGGCGGTATACAGCGCCATCTCATCATAGACGGGCGCGCCGAGTGCCTGCTCAAACTCGTCTTTATTGGACGCGCCTGTATAAGCGCTGGTGTTGTCCTCTTGCAAATTGGACTGAAAAATCCCTGCCGCACTGACAGGCAAAAAGTCCTCATAGACAATCGGCTCGATACGTAACGCGCCTGCATCCAGCAAACTGCCCATATCGGCGGAGTTGAGCGCGTGAGGGTCGCTGTTCATCTCTGTGATGATGGCAAGCGTGTCCTTATCCGCCGCATCAGGCACGGGCTGATAATAAAAATACGCCAGCCCCTCATCATGCAGCGTGCGATAGTCATCAGGAAACGCGCTAAAGGCAGCGCTGAGCAGCTGCATATAGTGCTCGGCATTGTCTTCGTTTGGCATCGCGCCCAGCTCGGTGCGTGCCTGCGCCAGCAGTCGGTCGTATAGTGCGCGCCCTTTGGCGGTTAGGGCTGCGCCGCGCTGCTCAATCTCACCAAAGCGTGCGGTATGCTCGCCTGCCTCATACGTGCCATCGGCGCTGCGAAAGCTCACGGCTTCTTGCAGCGCCTTAAAGCTCGTCTGACGCAGCAAAATCGGACACTGGCGGCGTGGTGGTCCTTCGATGATGGCTTTAGGCGGGATACCGCGTGCCGCCATGCCTTGCTGTACCGCGTCAATATCCAGCGTTCTTGGGGTTAAGTGGTTGATGTGCGGCCCTTTAAAGCCCACCACATCGGCAATCAAGCGGTGCTGGTCAGACAGCTGCTGATATAAGGTCTTTGAAATCGGCGTGTCTTTGTGCCAACGGAAGGTCTCAAGCGCGGCTTTGACAAAGCGCGCACTGTCTGCCGCCGTCAACCCACCATCGCGCTCACACTGCTCGATAAGTGCCACTGCCTCATCGGTAAAGATGTTGCGGGCGTCCAGCGCTGCTTTTGCGGCAGCACGTAGCGCCGTATCGTCAATCAAATCCAGACGCAATAATGAGGTGAATACCCGAAACGGGCTGTGGTTTAATGACTCACTATCGAGCGCGCGAAAGGCGGTCGAGTGCACAGGCACAGACGCGGGCGCTAAGTCGTAATAGCCCACAGGATACATTCCCATGACCGCAAACAGACGACGCATCATCGCCAGCTCGTCCGCCGTACCCAGACGAATCGCGCCATGACGCTCCATATCGAGGCGTGGCAGTTCGCCTGTATGCGCCAGCTGCTCAGCAAGCACGGCATCCTGCGCCAGCGTCGCTTCATTGACATCCGCGACCAGCGTGAGTAGGTCTTGATACAGCGGTACTTCGGCTTGGTACATCTCCGACATTGCCACAGAAAAAGCGTGGCGAATGGTGTCGCGACTGACAAAGCCGTCATGAGGGGTATGTGTGCTTTCACTTGTCATTAGCGTTGTCTCCGATAATTAAAATAATAATGTCATTCGTACACGTCAGGCTTAGCCAGCTGCCAATACTTTTTTGGGTGTAGCAGTCGTTTCATTGGCTTGGGCTTGCGCGGTATGGGTCGCAGTCGCTTTGGTATTATTCACCTCAGATGACTGGCTAAAATGCGCAGGAATGGTCTTTAATACATCTTTTAAAATAGCCAAGCCTTGTTGCAAGGTCTCAGGCTCGATGGTTAAAGGCGGCAATAGGCGAATGATGTGGCGGTACTTACCACTGGGCATCAGTAGTAAGCCACGCGCACGCGCTTCACTTAAGATATGCGCCATAACCTGCGGATTTTTGCCCGCCACGTCGTGACGCAGCTCAATACCGCGCATCGCGCCCACACCCGTCAAGCCATGTAGCCAAGGCGATAGATTGTCTGCTTGCCATGCGCTCACTGTCTCTGCAATCACCTCGCTATAATGCGCGACACTCTCCCACGTAGCAGCGTCCGCCATAAGGTCAAAAGTGGCATTTGCCGCCGCACAGGCGACAGGGTTGCCTGAATACGTACCGCCGAGGCTGCCTTTGGGCAAGTCATTCATCAACGCATCAGTACCGATGACCGCGCCAAGTGGTAGCCCGCCAGCGATGCTTTTACCGAGCAGCAGCAAATCAGGCGTAATGCCAAGATGCATAAAGGCAAACGGCACGCCTGTGCGTCCATAGCCCGACTGAATCTCATCCATAATCAGAACGATGCCGTGCACATCACAAAACGCGCGCAAGTATTGCGCAAAGCTCGGAGAGAGACGCTGAAAGCCGCCCTCGCCCTGCACAGGCTCAAGGATGAATGCGCCGATATTGTCCACATCGGTTTCGACGTCGAACAGGCGGGTCAGCGCGTCAATGGCGTGCTGGTCGCTGACCGCATTGTCTGGGCTGGGAAAAGGAATGTGATACACCGCACCTGCCAGCGCACCAAGACCGCGTTTGTACGGCGCAACCTTGCCATTAAGATTAACGGCGGCGAGTGTACGTCCATGAAAGCCCCCATCAAAGGCAATCACACCGACGCGCTTGGTTTTTAGGCGAGCGATTTTTAGAGCGTTTTCGGTGGCTTCTGCACCTGAATTGGTGAGCATCCCTGATAAGGCAATGTCTGTAACGTAAGGAGCGGTGTCAAACGCGGCGATGTCTTGCGCGCTTAGGCTGGCGGGGTCGGTCGCGGCATTCACCGCGTGCATACTGGCGGCGACCCATCGGCACAGACGCGGCATCAAGGTCTGATACGGCAAGTGCCCTGCGGCATTGTACGCATAGTGAATCAGTGATTGCGCCTGCTGGGTAATAGCCTCGACAATCTTAGGCTGACAATGCCCAAAGTTTAAGACGCCGATACCGCCAACAAAGTCAATGTAGCTTTGCTCATCAGTGTCCCAGACGCGGGCATTGCTGCCATGCGTGAGGGTAATCGGGTGTACCATCGTAAAAGCATCGGTCACTTGATAGCGGGTGTCCATGAAAGTCTCTCATCGTCCTTGAATCAGACTTTCATTTCAGCAAATACCCCATCATGCCGCAAACGAATTAAAGTTGGGCAAGCATTCCTTTTGCTCATTGGCTTTTTACAAAACACGGGCGCTGGCGTGCGTGATTGCTCTTTATTCAAGCACGCTTTTTACCCAATCAATCATGACCTTGGTTTTGTGCGCGCGCCCGTGCGATAACGGATACGCCATATAATACGCGCCGCGCCCTTTGGACGCATAGTCCCATACCTGTACCAAGCTGCCCGCCTCCAGCTCTGGCGTGACCAAACGCTGAGGCACTAAGGCGATACCATGACCGTGGAGCGCCGCGGCAATGCAGGTATGAAAGGTGTCAAAACAAGGACCGACGAACGTGCCGTCGATACTGATGTCTTGCTGCTTAAAATACTCATACCACGCACTGGGGCGCGACCTGATGTGCAGTAGCGTGACATCAGTCGCGTGCCCTGCGCTCAATGCCTGATGGCTCAATAGATTATCCTCAAGATAGGCGGGACAACATACCGCGATGCAATGCTCATCGAACAGCTTGAGCGCCTCCATACCACTCCAGATGCCATCACCGTATAAAAAGGCGATATCCACCTTTTGGTCTTCATAAAAAAACGGCTGTGCTTGCTCCTGGATGTCCAGACGAATCAATGGATGACGGTCATTAAAGTTTTTTAGTATCGGAATCAACCAGCGCGAGCACAAGGTCGGATGTGAGACGATGCTCAGCACTTCAGTATTGTCCGTGTGCGACATCAAGGTGGTGGTCGCCACTTCGATATGCTTGAGGATGTTTAGGACTTCAAGGTAATACGTCTTGCCTGCAGGGGTGAGCGAGATGCGGTGCGAGGTGCGATAAAACAGCGCAATGTTCAGCATTTCCTCTAGCTGTGCGACTTGCTTGCTAATCGCGCTTTGGGTCATGTGCAGCTCTTGCGCGGCGTGGGTAAAGCTTAAATGACGCGCGGCTGTCTCAAAACACTGTAGCGCGGTGGTCGACGGGTAGCGCCGAAAAGACAGCGCGGGTGTGGTATCGGTGGTCATAGGTATCCAATCACAGCAGTAGAACAACAGACAACGAAAAAGGGCGCCCATGGTGACGCCCTACTGCCTTAAGGATATACGTTAAGCAAGTCGTATACAATACGTGCGAACTGCGTGGTTTTGGCGTCGCTGGTGAGGCGCTGCATATCACAGAGCCTCTATCCGTTATCGCAGATTATTTTCACACCGAGCGGCAATAAAAAGTACCGCACCTATTGCAGTATTGAGTCATAGGCGCGTATGCCTGTAAAACAGAAAGCAACTGATAATATTGACTTTTATTGTATTAAGCAGCGTCTCTTGAAAAACCACCAAGCGCGCAAATGGCTTTGGCATAATGAGATTCTTCTGCCATCGGGCGTCTGTCGTACTCTTCACCAGGACCAAAACCAATCAGCTGAAATTTCTTTTTATGGTCGGCGGTGTAGCTGTGACCAGATAACTTACGCCCATACCCTTCATAACAAAAAAACCGATAATTAATGATTTTATAGCTTTGATCAGGATTCAACGTTTTGACAGCCCCAGCTGCAGTGTTTTTGGAGCTTACTACTGTCGTATTCACATAATACTTTTTACCTTTATCGTCAGTATTTATATACAGCCAGTTGTAATGTGCAAAATGCGGATCGCTAACACTTTCTGTGGCAGCACGTTTGAGTATCGCGCTACGCTCTGCATGTGTCGGATAAATCAAATCCAAAGCCTTATTATTCTCGCGCTCATACGAGGCTTTTGCCATATCCATCACGGCACACCCTGATAGGCTGGCGGTGCTAACAAGCAATGCGGCAATAAGTTTTTTCATAATATTCCTATGGCAGTCGATTATTTCATAGCGTTACTAACATGTAACCGAACTCTTTATATCATACAACGGAAAACTAAAAAACATTTGTTTTTCAATTTTTCTCAAAGAGATTCATTCAACTTGCGCACACAGTACGGCAGAATAAATTCCTATATCAGTGCTTTATGATGCAAATTGACGCTACCAACGCATTTATCCACGCACTTTTGCAACACAACCGCCACGACAATCCTTGAAGTGCTGGGGTATCATGTCGCCTTATCACGCCTGCCCCACACTCACCACAAGGACGTAAGGATATACCGTTCATGTTTGCGCTATTACAAGAAAACGCCCAGCTCGCCAGCCTCATTGCAACGATGGTTGCCGTGCTGCTCGTATTGTCATTGATAGAGGTGCTGGCGATTCGCTACGGTGAGCGGGTGCTGAGGCGCATTTGGCATTATATGGAGGTCGCGCGTTTTCATTTGCTGCGCCAGCCGTTGATACAGCACTTAGTAGAGCGTCATCCTGCGTTGTCGGGGTTTTTGGCGGCGCGCTTTCAGCGAGAGCATTTTTTTGGGTTGACCTTGACGATGTTTGTGGTGATGGGCGGCTATGTCTTAGCGCTGTACGCAGGCTTGGTCGAAGATGTGGTCGAAGCCGAAGCCATTGTCGCCTTTGACCATTATGTATCGGCGCATATGAGCGTGTTGCGCAGCTCGCCGATTATCAGTAGCGTGATTGTCATCACAAGCCTCGGCGCGGCGGCGGTGACGTGCCTGATTATCGCCTTGACCAGTATCGTCTGTGCCGTGCTTCGTAAGCCGTATATCATTGTTGGGCTGCTCATATCGACCATCGGCAGTACGCTGTTTTCGTTTTTGAGCAAGATGTTGTTTGCACGCGAGCGCCCGACCGAGATTTTGCTGACCGAGCAGACCTACTCGTTTCCCAGCGGGCACGCGACCATCAGCATTGCTTTATATGGCTTTATTGCCTATATCGCCATACGTTTGACCAGCAACTTTGCGTGGCAGGTGCGCTTGTTTTCGCTCGCGGTTATGATTTGTGTGCTCGTGGGGCTGAGCCGTATTGTGCTGAACGAGCATTATCTGAGCGATGTTTTGGGTGGGTTTTTGGCAGGCTCGCTGTGGCTGATTGTGGCGATTAGCGTCACCGAATGGCTGACCAGCGCGGGCAAAATCCACTGGCAGCACACATGGCGCACCTTTGACCGTGTTCTGGTCGCCGCGTGCCTTATCATCGCCGCCATTGCCAGCACGCTGTATGCGTATTTTCATTATATGCCGATGTTGGGTAGCGCTTAGGGCGTTTTTTATAAAGGCTACCATAAGTGATTAACAAAAGGGCTGTGGTGACAAACCGCAGCTTTTTTTTATTTTAAATACGCAAAGCCCTTGCCAAAACTAACAGCGGTTACCCGCCAGCGGCGCACGGCGATAAAACACCCACGCCAGCGCGCAGACCAGCGCCCACGACAGCAGCATGGACACCAGCGTATGACTAAAAAAATGGTCGCCAATCATCATTTTATACACGCCCATCACCCAGCCAAGCAGCAGTACCGCGCTCAATATCCATGCGCGATAGTCACGCAGGCGCGGCAGATACGCGAGCGCCAACAAGCCAAAGCCCGCACTGGCATGCGCGGCGGGAAAGCACTTGGCATCGCTGTGCATGGCGATGTCTTGCCATAGGCTCAGATACGGCGCAGCGCCACCGAAGACAGACAGCTGATTGGGACAGCTGACGTGCGTCGCCGCCTTTAACAGCCCAATGACGCTCGGCACGGTGATGATGCTAGCCAGCAAATAGCCAATGTCGCGCGTGGCGAAAAATGGCGCGGGCGGCGGATTTATATAGCTGCCCCGCACCGCACACACAGCATGCGCAGGCATATAGCGCTGTTGCGCGTAGCGTAAGACAAGCAGACCGAGCAAATACACACCAAAGAGAATCAACGCCGCTTTTGGTAAATCATAAAACACCAACGCATACGGCTCGCTGCCTTTGGTAATCAGCCACGCGCCATGCTGATAAAACAGCTGACTGATGGCAACGTCCAGCGCGCTGTGCTCGGTCGCCCATGTCGCAAGGATGGCGAGCAGTAATAATCCTATGGCGTGAATGGCTAAGCGGTCATGCACACTGGCGCTCGGCTGAGCACCTAGCCGTCTTTTTGTTAATACGGGATGCGGTGCGGGCAAGCGGTCATGCGCGGTAGGCGTATCATGAGTATTGTGGGCGGAATGCGTCATCAGTAGCGATACTCTTAGGCAGTCATAAAATTAGCAAGCAGACAATCAATGACACTTAGCCTAGCAAGGCACTTGTTAAGATGTTGTGAAGCTCGCCGTTCACTAATTGTTAAATCAGGCGCAATCCATCACATAAAAGGACAAGCCAAATAAGAGAAAAGCTGAATAACCGTTGAATAACCTTTAAATAAACATGGAGGCACAAAGCAAATAAAAAACGATGTTAACGCCATCTTAACGCGGGGATTGCTAATCTAGCGGCTTTAGTCCGACAGATGCGTGATGACATGACCACACAATCCCCTTGGCTGCACAAGCTCTCGCCCGCCGCACACCCGATGCGTATGGATACCCTGATTATGCTGACGGCACTGTTTTTGGTGGCGAGCGCCAATATCAGTTTTTTTGCGCATATCTTGGCGGTGTATAATATTGGGGACAATATTGGCTTTGTCTTATCCACCGCTGGCGTTTTGTTTGGCTTGATGTGGCTGATTTTGCAGCTCTTATGCTATCGCTTTAGCTACCGTGTTGTACTGGTGGCGATGGTCATTATCGCGGCGGTGTGTGCCTATTTTACTGACACATATGGCACGGTGTTTGATAAAAATATGCTGATTAATGGGCTACAGACCGACCAAGCCGAAGCCTCTGACTTGTTAGCGCCTGCGTTTTTTGTGCGTGTGTTATTGCTTGGGATAGTGCCCGCGTTTTTGATTATTAAAACCAAAGTCGAGCTGCGCCCATGGAAGCAAGCCGCCATTGCCAAAGCCGTCACCATGCTGGCGGCGGTCGCGGTGGTTGGGCTGTGTCTGCTGCCCTTTGGCGACCAGTACGCGAGCTTTTTTCGTCAGCATAAGCCTATTCGCTATTACACCACGCCCATCACGCCTGTGTATTCTGCATTTCGCCTCGGCAAAGACAGCTATGACGATGCCACGCGCCCGACCTCGATGATTGCGCATGCTGGGGACGCCAAAAAAGTCATGCAAGCGGCGGCAAGTAGCGCAAGCAAGCCCAAGCTGATGGTATTCGTGGTCGGTGAGACGGCACGTGCTGACCACATCAGCCTCAATGGCTACCCGCGCGACACCATGCCGCGCCTTGCCAAAGAAGACAATATCTATAGCTTTAAACAAGCGACCGCGTGCGGCACATCGACGGCATATTCTGTGCCCTGTATGTTCAGCTATTTAAACCAAGCCGATTACGACATCGACACCGCCGACTATAACGAAAACGTGCTCGATACCTTGCAGCGTCTTGGGGTTACCGTGATTTGGCGCGATAACAATTCCAGCTCTAAAGGTGTCGCCGATAGGGTCAGTTACACCGACTTTAAAGAACCCAAGACCAACCCCGTCTGTGATGTCGAGTGCCGTGATGTGGGGATGCTGACAGGTATGGATAAAATGGTGGACACCAAAGCGCCCAAAGACACGCTTATCGTGCTGCATCAGATGGGCAACCATGGACCTGCATACTACAAGCGCTATCCGTCAAACTTTACCCACTTTACCCCCGTGTGTGAAAGCAATGAGCTGTCACAATGCGACCAACAGGCAGTGATTAACGGCTATGACAATGCGCTGCGCTATACTGATGACTTTTTGGCTCAGACCATCGATGCGCTAAAGCCCTACGCCGATAAATATGATGTTATGATGGTTTATATGAGTGACCACGGCGAGAGCTTGGGCGAAAACAACATTTATTTGCATGGCTTACCGTACCAAATCGCCCCCGACACGCAAAAGCACGTCCCGCTGATTATCTGGTCGCCTGAGAATAACGGCATTGATAGCGCACGCCTGCAAGCACAGACCACGCAGCCGATATCACATGACGCAATTACCCCTTCCTTGCTGACGTTCTTTGACATACAAACCAAAGAAACCGCAGGCGCACAGACGATGTTTACTTATAAGTGATGGGCATGATGTATAAAATACTGATTATTGAAGACAATCCCGATATCGTCGCCAATGTCTATGCCTTTTTTGAGGCGCAAGGCTACGAGCTGGACAATGCACACAATGGCGTAAGCGGTCTTGAGCTGGCAATCGCCAATCGCTATGACGTGATACTGCTGGACGTGATGCTGCCTGGTATGAACGGCACCAAGCTGTGCCAAACCCTACGCGCCGAGCATCATAACAAGACGCCGATTATTATGCTGACTGCCCGCGATACCGTCTCGGACAAGGTCATTGGTTTTGAAAGTGGCGCGGATGATTATGTGGTCAAGCCATTCTCCCTTGTTGAGCTCGATGCGCGTATCAAAGCGCTTATTCGCCGCGACCAAAACGAGCATTTTCCGCATTTACTGCAAGTGGGCGAATTGCAGCTTGATACCGAGCGCCGCACCGCCACGCGGGCAGGACACGCCTTGCGCCTGACGCCGACGGGGTTTAAAATCTTGCAGCTGTTAATGAATGCCGCGCCCAATGTGGTGACCAAAGCCGAGATTGAGGACAAAGTCTGGGGACGCGATATCCCTGACAGCGACGCGCTGCGCACCCATGTGCACACCCTACGCGCGCAGGTAGATAAGCCGTTTTCCCAGCCGATGATTACCACCCTTGCGGGGATTGGCTATCAGCTGGGCGCGGCAGATAATACGCCTGACGCTGCGCGAGTCTCCTCAAATGACGTTGTAAATGACACCGTCACCGAACCATAAACCATCAGCACCAGCAAAAAGAGCAGCCCCACTTTGTTTAATGCTATCGCCCAAAAGGTACGCCTGTCCTACTTTATCTTTACTGCCATTATTTGCATCAGCTTTGTCAGTATATTTCTGTATGCAGGCATGCACATGGAGCAGGCGCTGGTTAAAGGGCGCTTGCTGGAAGAATTAAGCAGCAGCCTACAAACCAAGGGCGTGCAGGCGCATTACAGCGCCGAGCCAGGTATTGATATTTATCAGTTTGCCGACGCGCCGCCGATGCTGCAAACGCGCGCCACCGATACTGTGCAAGAGATGCAAGTGACCAACTTTATGCACGCGGGTCAGCCCTATGACGGCGAGCTGCATTTTTTTAGCCACAGCGAGGGACAGACGCGCTATATCCTCACCTACTTGCTCAGTGAGCAAATCGCATTGACCAATTACCCTGTATTGGCGATTTATGAAGACTTTGAGGCGCTGTTTTTAAAGACCTTGCTCGGCGCGGTGGCACTGAGTTTTTTGATTGCCATTGCCTTTGCCTACGTCTCCGCGCATCAGATTACCAAGCCCTTATCACGCCTTAAGCACGCGGTCGAGACGGACAATGAACATCTTGGCGGCTTATTACACTTGCCATCCGAGGTCGGTGTTTTGGCTCGTGCTATAGATACCAAAAACCGCAAACTTGCAGGCTACTTGCAGCGCGAGCAGCTGTTCACAGGCGATGTCAGTCACGAGCTGCGCACGCCTTTGACCATCATTATGGGCGCTGCCGAAGTGTTAGAGGCGCAGCTGCCCGCCGATAGCCGTCAGCGCGAGTTTACCCACCGCATCCACAGCACCGCCACCGAAACCTCAGAGATTATCAGCGCCCTACTGCTGCTCTCACGCGCCCCTGAAAAGCTTGACGCGCCCATCACGCCACTACGCCCTATCATCGAGCATGAAATCAGCCGCTTAAACTACTTAATTAAGTATAAAGACGTGCGCTGCGAGCTAGACTGTGAAGCACTTTACAGCGCCCACGCCCGCCCTGAGCTGCTAAAAATGGCGCTCGGCAACCTGATTAAAAATGCCTTTCAATACACCGATACAGGCACGGTCAGCATTCACGTCGATGCGCAGAGTATCACCATCAGCGACACAGGCAGTGGCATTGATGATTCGCTATTGCCACAGCTGTTCGAGCGTTTTGCACGTGGCGATATGAATGGCATCGATGGCAGTGGTCTGGGGCTGAGCATCGTACAGCGCATCATTCAACATCTTGGCTGGCAAATCACCTATCAGCCAAGCCCGCAAGGTGGCAGCACCTTTGTGATTACTTATCATTAATGGCGTGTGTTAACATCACAGACAGTCGCCCGTCCTTAGATACGCCACACCGCTCCTATTTTCACCGCCTTTATTGCCATGAGCTTTGTTACAAAGGCGTTTTCGGCGCTATTCATCAAAGACAACGGTGTATAAAACCGTTAGTTATCAATATCTTTCATTTATTCAATCAATAACTTTTTGTTATATAAATCATATTAAAAAATGTATTTATCTTCTCTAAATTATGACTTCGCATTTTTTTTAAATATTTTTTATGTAATTTTTATGAAACTTATGTAAATAGGTAATTGTTTAAATTACAATATGCGCTCATAGTAAGTAGACCGTAAACGAGTATCAGTTACAAGTTATTTTCGCTACAGCCCAATAATGGCAAGATTCTTGCACAATAACATAGCTACTGTTTTTACAATACGCGAGCCTATTTGGCTTATTGGCTATCATAGATATATACAAGCGCCTAGCGTCTGGGCATTATTTTTTGTAATAAAACACGGATATTCACTTTTTGGAAGGCTATGCACAATACCAAACTTTTTGTTAATAAAAACTCTTCAAGCTTTATATTAAAGGATGGTTTTATGGCTGTTTTTGGCAAGATAACCACACTATTGGGTCTTGGTAAACAGAATGACCTCTTAATCACTGACCCACAGACACCGACCGATATTAATATCGCTATTTTGACAAATTGCGCGATTACTTGCCGCTGTGGTGGGATGGCGCTGCCGACGCAAGTCAAAGGCAATGAATACTGCTGTCTGCGCTGCGACAAGCAAATGCTAAACATTCGCTACAATCTGGGGCAAAGAGCAGAGAGCGATGATGACTGGTGCATTCAGCCAAAAGACGAAAAGCACATGATTGATATGGCGCACTACGACGAAGCGTACAAACAAATCAAAGCCCGATACGGCAAATAGAGCGCCATATTCATGCCTTTATAGCGTGCAGGCATCAATCGCCCTTTAGCGCCTTTATATGAGCCATCGCCATAATAAGGGCGCTGTACCCGCAAGCTATTGCGGTAGGTATATCTGTACCATCAGCCCTTGTACTGCGCCCGCCTCTGTACGGCTGTAATGATTCTCTGCACTGACCTCGCCTTTGTGCGCGCTGATGATGGCCTGTGCAATCGCTAAGCCCAGCCCATAGCCGCCCGTTTGCCGATGCCGCGCCGAATCCAAGCGCACAAACGGCTGAAAGATACGCTCGGTATCTGCCGCATCGACGCCGCCGCCTTCATCGCTAATACGAATACGCAGCTGTCCGCGCATCGGTTGGTCAAGCTGCGCGATGACGCGACCTTGCAGCGGGGTGTGCATAAAGGCATTGCGAATGATGTTTTCGATGGCGCTACGCAGCTGTTCTGGATTGCCTTTGACACACCACGCGGCTGTATTGTCTGGCATCTGCCAGTGCCACTGTACGCCCTTTTGCTGAAACTCAAAGCACACGTCTTGCCCAATCTCATCGATTAAGTCGGGTATCACGACCGTCTCGTATGCGCTGTCCTCGAGTGTGTATTTTTGCATTTGTAGCGCTTGGATACGGATGATGTGCTCTATCAGCTCATTCATACGCGCGGTTTCTTTATCAATACGCGCAAGATAGCGCTGAGCCTCGGGCGCACAGTCGCGTGCCAGCTCGGTTGCCACCTCAAGACGTGCCAAAGGTGAGCGCAGCTCATGGCTGATGTCGCTCAGTACCTGCTTACGCGCAAGCTCGCTGTCCGCCAGCCGCTTGGACAGCTCGGACACATCGCGTGCCAAGCGCCCAAGCTCATCATCCGCCGCTGGTGACTGCGATGGCGGCGTGTGGTAATCGCCTGCAATCATCCGATGTACGCGATGCTGCACTTGGCGGATACGGCGCGTCATGGTGCGACTGAGCCAAAAACACATCAACACGCTAAAGAGCATAATCAAGCTGACGCGCACCGCAAGGTTGGTGTGCTGAAGCGCCAACACGTCTTTAAAGAGCAAGTGCGGACGCAGCTGCACAATCACGCGCTGACCATCGGGCAGACGTACGGGCACTTCTGCCAGCTCAGGACGCGCCTCCAAATTGGCTAGCGCCTTGTGCGGCGGTGTGGGATGCAAGAGCCGATCGAGTACAGATAAGGGACGCTCGCGAGGATTCTCGCTACGCCCACGCGGGGCGCGTGGCTCAGATGCGGGCGGCAGCGTATCGCTGCTGCGCTCACGCGGCTCAGTAGGCTCGCGGTAGCGCGGATACCAGATACTGCCTTCGTCATCATAGACACGTATCTGGTTCATTATGCGACGCTCACGGCGATACATCTGAGCCACGCTATCCAAATTGCCCGCTTCAAGCGCAGCAATCAAAGGCGCGCGCCGTATCATCAAGCGCTCAATTTGACGGTCCATGCCCGCCGCGAGCGCCTGCTCGTTGAGGTGTCTTTCGACCAAAATAGACAGCACCGCCGTCAAAGCAATGGTGACAAGTAGGCTTAAAAACAGTCGCCAAAATAATGGCACGGCAAAACGTGGCGATTTAGGGGCGTCATTCATCATCACACGACCATCTGATAGCCCTTCCCGCGAATGGCTTTTATCGGGTCGGGGTGAAAGGGCTGCAGTTTTTTACGCAAGCGCGAGATATGCACATCCAAACTGCGGTCAAAGGGCTGTAGCTCACGCTGCAGTACATGCTCAGACAGCCATGCCTTACTCACCACCTCCCCTTTTTGTCGCAGCAGCTCGACCAAGATATCAAACTCTGTACCCGTTACTTGTACCTCGGTGTTATCAATACAGCACACCCGATGCGCTTGGTCCAACACGATGCGCCCATCACTCGGTAAGGGGCTGTGCTCAGACACTGACGCCTGCGTGCGCTTAATCACCGCTTTGATACGCGCCAGCAGCTCGCGCGGGTTGCATGGCTTGGTGATATAGTCATCTGCCCCCAGCTCAAGCCCAATAATACGGTCAATCTCCTCGCCCTTTGCGGTAAGCATAATCACAGGCAGCTGACTGATGGCGGGCAACTGACGCAGCACGCTAAGCCCGTCAATCTTAGGCATCATGATGTCTAAGACCAGCAAGTCGTAGCGTTTGGTCTTTAGGGTTTGGATGACCGCCTCACCATCGTATACACAATCACAAGTTACCCCATGATTGCGCAAATACTCTTGGAGCAGTTGGGTCAGCTCTTCATCATCATCGCCAAGCAGTATCTGCGGCATATTGCCCTCCTTATTATCATCTATAGCGCCGCTTACTTGTGCGCGAAGCTGTTAGCATGATAGAGCGCTTATAGGCACGATACAAGGCATGGCAGGCGATATGGGCAGAATGTTACCTTTCTTAAAGATGGCGATTATGCAAACATAAAAAAGCGCACCTGCCAAAACAGATACGCTGATATTCCATGCTAATAACAATGAACGATAAATCAGCGGGTCATCGCAGATGCCATCATCATCATCGAAAACAGACGCATGCGCATACCCTCTAGTGTCTGTGCGTTGTCCTTATCTTCATCCAATGCTTCAAGGTAGGCTTTGATGTCCACGCTGTTTTGCGCATTGGGCGTTTGTGCGCCTGTAGGCAAGTTTGGAAAGTCCTTTTGACTGCGGTCAATGCGGCTATAGGTGGTTAATATATCGGCAATGGTGCTGGTGCTGTCCAGCGCTTTGTCCACGAACGCGCCAGCGGGTGACTGCATGTGCATCCACAGCAAGTTGCCTTGTTTATCAAAGCCATACAGCTTTTGCACCTTTAGGCTGCTGTCCGCCGTTGGCAGCTCGACGTTACGCGAGCCGTCCAGCATACGTATCAGCGCTTTGGCAAGATAGGCGCCATCGAGCTTTTCAGCAATATAAGTTGCGGCTGTCTTTTCTGTATAGTCGCTGTCGTCATCGTTGTACGCGTCGCGCTCAGCATCCGCATCGTACGCACGGTACGCCTCATCGTCGCTGTCACTGCCCTCTGCTTCCGCATCAGCGGTCGCCTCTAGTGTCGCCATGGCTGATTCGCTATCATCGAAAGCGATGGCTTCCGCTACCGCGCCCTCATCATCATAATCATAGCTGTCCGCTTCTGCTAATGCTTCGGCGACCAGCTCAGGATACGCGGCTTTTAATTCGTTAAACAATAATGCCGACATCTCCTTGCCTGTTTGACGATAGGCATCCACGCTTTGGGTCTGCGCTATCACATAATCACTGTGCTGCATGACGCTCAGCTGATGCGCAGGAATTTTTGGGGTCAAGGCTGCGAGCGCTGTGGTGGGCAAGGTTTTAAAGCTCGCACTGTCGGCGCGGGCATTCATGCGCTCTGATACGCTCAGATGACTTTTGATTAATGTACGACCAAAGCCTTTGGGCAAGCTGCCATCATTCAATGACAGTTTGAGCCATTTGTTTTGCCACTGCGTGCCCAGCTTTTTGTCCATAAATTTAGAATTTAATATAGCAACGTTGTCCGCCCAGAGGTACAGATTGCCTGATTTGGCATCGAGATATAGGGGCTGGCTGATACTGGTGTGATGGTTGCGCGTGTCATATTGCGCACTTGGAAGTACGGTCAGCTTGCCTGCCAGCGGCTGATATACGCCTTGCACATTGACGGACAAGGGCTTGTACCACTGCTCATAGGTGGCTTTTGCGCTCTCAATCTCTTCTTTGGACAGCATATCCTCGCGCGCTTCCATGCGATCGAACAGGTCTTGATAGTACGGGCTGACCGCTTGCTTTTCATCGGCGGCGTAGTCGTCATACTGATTTTGTTGCCATGCGCTGTAGTTGCGCTCGCACGCCACATAGGTCTGCTCAAGGCTTTGGCGCGGGGTATCGTAGCGGGCGTCATCAATCTCAAGCCCTGCCGCTTCAGCTTGTTTTAACAGCTTGATATACGCCGCGTCGTGCGTCTCTTCGCAGTAGCTGTAGACACTGCTGACGGTGCTGATTGTTTTGGGGTCAATCGCGGTGAACTTGGCGCGGTTGTTAAACTCAATGTTGCTGTGATAGCTCATTGACTTGCGATATTGGGCTTTTAGCGCCGCATTCACGCGGTCTTTTGCCTGCGCAGGTATTGCGGTGGTTTGGCTTGGCTGCATACTACGGGTGGTTTGGCAGCCTGTGATGACCAGCGAGCCTGCCACCAGCATGGCCCCGACACGATAAGGCGCACTGGACCATAAAGCGAAAAAAGAAGTGTTCATAAAAAATATCCTAAATATAGAAAATAAGGCACAGTCAAACGCACAGATTACTCACCCAAATAGGCGTCATCGCGATACACGTCTTCATTATCATTATCGTATTCAAGGTACGCCTCGCCATATTCGCCATCGTCCTCCACCTCTACGTAGCTATCATAGTCATAGCGGGCATAACGCGCGGTCTCTGCATAGCTTTTCTCTTTTTTAACATCAGCGAGCAACTGATTGCCATCAATGGGCGTGGGTGCGCCTTTGGTCGTATCAAATGAGGATGCCAACAGCGGGGTCAATGGGTGTTTGCCAAAGTCTTTGGCGTTATAGCGGATTTGGTTGACTGCCGTTTGCTGCACGTTTAAGAACGGGCTGTACAAATGCATGCGCTGCTGCTTGCCAAGGAGCGCGCCCTTAGCGTCTAGGTAGTAGTAGTTGTCTTGGTTGAGTGACAAGGGCGCAATCGCCTCGACCAGTTGCATGAGCGCGCCCATATCGGTGCTGTGATAGCCTTCATTGTATAAAGACAGGCGCTCCAGACGTTCTTTAAGCGCCGTTTTGTCCGCGTATTTTTCAGGGTGCGCGTCGATATGCTGCTGCAAGTCGTGTGTCATGTGCTTGACGATACGCCCCATCATCGCGCCTGTTTGCTTGGCATCAAAATTGACCTTGAGCACTTGACTTGCCCCAAGCTGGCTGGCAAACGCATCTTTTTGTGCGCTGACATCACTCACCGCACTTGCAGGAATCTCTGCAAAGCTGGCATCAAGCGCATTGACAAACGAATCATACAGCACCTCGGTGGGCAGGCTTTCTGCCAGCGTTTTGGGCAAGCCAAAGCTGACAACAAAGGCCTCTTTGCTCAGCGCTTTATCAACGTTGGCGCTTTTTTGCTCCATATAGGCGCTCGCCTTGACAAACAATGGCTTGATGGCAGAAGCATCAACCGTCATGCGCTGACGATTAAAATCAAGCATCAATGGCAGCTGGATAGAGGACTGAATCGTTGGTGCCAAATAGTCGTAGCTGTAGACACTGCGCAGGGTACGTGATTGTGGGTTGTGCTCACTGACGCTGCTAAAGGTCAAGTATTGGTTTTGATAGGCATTGTCGGCAGCAACTTGCTCATCAGTGCGCTTTATCATATCGAGCATCATGGTCATCATGCCCGCCTCATCACCCGTACTCGCAGCCGCTTTTTCGGCGCGCTTCATCTCGATGTAGTCCGTGGTGACGCCTGTTTTTAGACGCTCATAACTGTCTTCTTCGTCATCATAGTCGTAATCGTCATAGTCATCGTAGTCGTCATAATCATAGTCGTCTTCGTCGTAGTCACCTGACGCGTCAAGCTCAGCTTGAGCCTCGGCAACTTCAGCTTGAGCAAGCGCCAGCTCATCCTCATATTCATACTCAGCATCGTTATCAGACGTACAACCACATGCGTCATCACCATGGTCATGGTCATGGTCGTGGTCGTGATAATAGTCTTCATCAGCCGCCGCGACTTCAGCATCTATGGCTGCATCGTAATCATATCCATCATAATCACTGTCGTAATCATAATCGTCGTCATCGGCAGTAGCCTGCTCATTTTGATAACCAATGGTTTTAATAAAACTCTCAAGCAAGCTGTCCGCGCCTTTATCGATACTGCCATCGGCAACAGCAGGCATTTCTACATAACGCGCATTACTGACAGCGGTACTTGGGGTGTGCATATGCTGACGAATGGCCGTGACCAAACGCGCTTTTGCCGCACTCTCCGCTGCCAGCTGACCCTCTTTATCAAACATAAGGCGCTGCTCGGCGACATGATTCGCCATTGCTGCGGCAAATTGCTCACTTTGTCGTTGCTTGGCTTGCGGGCTGGTTTGGTTAAAGTCCAGTATCGCGCCGTTCTGCTGCGGGCTTGGCGTCACAGGTGCGGACAAGGATTGACAGCCACTTAACACAAGCCCTATACCACCGAGCAGCCATGCCCGATGATGGCGTATACGCTGCGGGGCGCTGTCATGCGGGACAAGTGAACGATGCGCCGACCCCATCAGGGCGCGCTTTGACTGGTGCAATGGCATAGGAACAATCCTCCAAACGGATAAACAGACAGACCAATAAAAGAAACAGACATATATTGTAATAATAGGCTTACTTATAGCACAAAAAGTTACAAATAAGTAGTAAAAAGTTATCATTTGTTTGGATTTAATAAGAACGCTTATCAATCAAAAGGCTTTGTTTAGTCAAACAGATGGCTTTGCCGATGGTCGCTGTTAAATACAGACCGTTTATCTGTCCATGATTATTAAGTATTTTTGTATCTATTATAAATTTTTTAGCATCAATGTCCTTTTATTCGCTATATTTACCGCTGAGTCTTGTTTGAGGCGGGCAGTAGATTTTTGCCTTGTATGGTAATAATGCCAAACAAAATCTTACTGCGCTGGCAGTCAGTTATTACACGGCTTTTTATTTCGACAAAAGACTCGTTATCAATGCACATCATCAGTGCATCATTCATTAAAAAATTCAAGGATTACAACGACTAAGGAAGGTTTATGGCATATTTTTCTACGGACGCTTGTCATTATCTGTCACGCTCTTTACTATGGGGTGCTATGGTGTCTTTTGCCGCGCTCGCGCATGCCGAGACGCCGATTAAAGACGCGCCCCTACAGTTATCAGAGACCCAGCGTATCACCGTGAACCCAGCATCGACGACCCCTCGCCTGCCGCAAAGCACCACCGCTACCAGTGACAGCAGTACCCCTGCCATCTATTCTGGTTACGCCATTGAGCACCCGCTATGGGCAAAAAATGGCATGGTCGCAAGCCAAGAAATGCTCGCCTCACAAGCGGGCTTAAAAATGCTACAAAATGGCGGTAATGCCGTTGATGCCGCTGTCGCGGTTGGCTTTGCGCTCGCTGTGACCCTGCCGCGTGCGGGCAATATTGGCGGCGGCGGTTTTATGATGATTTATGATGCCAAGCAAGACAAAACCATTGCGCTCGATTACCGCGAAAAAGCGCCCAGCAGCGCCTTTCGTGATATGTATCTAGACAAAGACGGCAATGCAGTCAGCGAGCGCTCACGCTATCATGGTCTGGCGGTCGGCGTGCCTGGCACGGTCGCAGGCTTGCTCGATGCGCTAGAAGCCCACGGCACAATGAGCCGCGAGGATGTCATGGCACCCGCGATTGCACTGGCAAAAGATGGCTTTACCGTCACCCCTGAGCTGTCCGACTCACTCGAAGCGCTGCGCTCTCGCTTGACGCGCTGGCCGAGTACGCAGGCGATATTTTTTAAACCCGATGGCAGCAGCTATCAGGCGGGCGAGCGCCTAAAACAGCCTGAACTGGCGCAGTCGTTAAGCTTGATTGCCAAGCAAGGCGCTGATGGCTTTTATAAAGGCGAGACCGCGCAAAAACTGGTCAAGGCAGTCAATGACGCAGGCGGCGCGATGAGCCTTGAGGACTTGGCCAATTACCAAGCCATTGCACGCCAGCCCGTAAAAGGCACGTATCGCGGTTATGAGGTGGTGTCGATGCCCCCGCCTTCCTCAGGCGGCGCGCACATTATCGAGATTTTGAACATTCTTGAAAACTATCCGATGCGCGACTATGGACATAACAGCGCGCAAAGCATTCATTTATTGTCCGAAGCCATGCAGCTCGCTTACGCTGACCGCTCAGAATATCTCGGCGACAGCGATTTTGTCGATGTGCCGATTGCTGGCTTGACCAGTAAAAAATACGCCAAGGTACTGGCAGACAAAATCGACCCACACAAAGCCACGCCCGCGCACTTGATTAAAGCAGGCAAGCCCATGCCGTATGAGAGCGACCAGACGACGCATTTTTCTGTGGTTGATAAGATGGGCAATGTGGTGTCCAACACCTATACCTTAAACTTCTCTTACGGCACAGGCTTGGTCGCGGCGGGCACAGGTATTTTACTAAACAATGAAATGGACGACTTTTCGGCCAAAGTTGGCGTACCCAATGCCTACGGTCTGCTCGGTGGCGATGCCAATGCCATCGAGGCAAATAAGCGCCCATTGTCCTCCATGAGTCCGACCATCGTCTTTAAAGACAAGCGCCCCTTTATCGTGACAGGCACACCAGGTGGCAGCCGCATCATCACCACCGTGACCCAAATACTGACCAATGTCATCGACTATGATATGAATATCGCTGAGGCGACGCACGCACCGCGTATCCACGACCAGTGGTTGCCTGATGAAATCCGCATCGAAAAGGCACTGAATAAAGACACCACTGACAAGCTTGAATCGATGGGGCACACCGTCAGCCCAAACACGACCATGGGCTCGGCGCAGTCGATTATGGTCACGCCAAAAGGTCTGTACGGCGCCTCCGACCCGCGCACCCCTGATGGCGCGGTGGTTGGGTATTAACCAATAAGCCATTCCTCAATATAAGCACCCCCACTCTAACGCCCAAGCCTCCTAAGGTTTGGGCGTTTTTGCGTGCGTGACAAGTGGTGATAAAGACAGAAAAATGCTATGATAATGCGCTGTGCAAGCGCGGCTTTGTGCGGTATAAACATTCATTAAATGATTGATAATGTTATTGTTTATACCCATATCCGGCGTTGGCGTTTGGTTTTTTTGAGCATAATGAAGAGTCGTTTATGGCATTTGTACACCTTGGCATTCATAGTGAATATTCAATTACAGACTCTATCGTCCGCATCAAACCGCTGATTAAGGCGGCGGCGGCGGATGGTCAGCGGGCGCTTGCGCTGACGGATTTGTCTAACCTGTATGCCACGGTGAAGTTTTATCGGGCGTGTCTTGGCGCGGGTATCAAGCCGATTATCGGTAGTGAAGTCATCATGGACAATGAAGACACGCGCCTCATTTTGCTCGCCATGGACAATACGGGTTATCAAAACATCACGCGTATCGTGTCTTTGGGCTATACCGAAGGGCGCGCCAATCCTGACAACCACGGTACGCCTGTGGTGACGCGTGAGCAGATACTGGCGCATGCTGAGGGCGTCATTGTCTTATTTACCGAAAAGTCTGATGTCGGGCAAGCGCTTATCAGTGCCGTATCTGAAAAAGCCGATGATTTATTGACCTCGTGGCAGGCAGCGTTTGGCGATCGCTTGTATTTTGCGATTAAGCGCACCAATCGTGCGGGCGAAGATGCCTTTATTGAGCAGGCGATTTATGCAGGGGCGCGGCATCAGATTCCGATTGTCGCGCACAATGACGTGCGCTTTTTACAGCAAGACGACTTTGATGCGCACGAAGCGCGCGTGTGTATCGCCACCTCTTATGTCCTTGCCGACCCCAACCGCCCGCGCCTCTACTCAGATGAGCAGTATCTAAAGACGCAAAGTGAGATGCAACAGCTGTTTGCCGATATTCCGCAGGTCATTGACAACACCATGCACTTGGCGACCCGCTGTAACGTGACCTTAACCCTTGGCGAAAACGTTTTGCCCGAATTTCCCGTGCCTGAGGGCGAGACCATCGAGTCCTTTTTCCGCGCCGAGTCAAAGCGCGGTCTCGATAGACGTCTGGATAAACTCTATCCTGTAGACGCACGCGGCGAGGATTGGGACGCGATACGTGCGCCGTATGATGAGCGCTTGGAATATGAGCTGAACATCATCTTGTCCATGGGTTTCCCAGGTTACTTTTTGATTGTGATGGACTTTATCCGCTGGGCGAAAAACAATGGCGTACCCGTAGGGCCTGGTCGTGGCTCGGGTGCAGGCTCGCTGGTCGCCTATGCGCTGAACATCACCGACCTTGACCCGCTGCATTATGACTTGCTATTCGAGCGCTTTTTGAACCCTGAGCGTGTCTCAATGCCCGACTTTGATATCGACTTTTGTATCGAGGGGCGCGATAGGGTCATTGAATACGTCGCCAACACCTATGGACGCGAGGCGGTGTCGCAGATTATCACCTTTGGTACGATGGCGGCAAAAGCGGTGGTGCGCGATGTGGCGCGGGTACAAGGCAAATCGTACGGTCTTGCCAATAAAATGTCCAAGCTGATTCCCAAAACCCCTGGCATCACCCTCACCCAAGCGCTGAACGAAGAGCCGCAGCTCAAAGACTTAATCAGCAACCCTGACAATATGGACTATGAAGACGCCATTGAAATCTGGGAGATGGCGATTAAGCTTGAGGGCGTGTGCCGAAACGTCGGTAAGCACGCGGGCGGCGTGTTGATTGCACCGAATAAAATCACCGACTTTAGCGCCATTTATTGTGATGACGAGGGTCACCGCGTCTCGCAGTTTGATAAAGACGATGTCGAGGCGGTCGGGCTGGTGAAGTTTGACTTTTTGGGCCTGCGTAACTTAACGGTCATTAACGCTGCCGTGCAAAACATCAATGCCCGCCGCGCGCGGGAGCAGCAGCCAGCACTGATACTCGAAGACTTGCCGCTCGATGACGGCCACGCTTACACCTTATTGCAAGAGGCTAAAACCACAGCGGTGTTTCAGCTTGAGAGCATGGGTATGAAAAAATACCTCGCTAAGCTGCAACCGACCAATATCGAAGACGTCATCGCGATGTGTGCGCTGTATCGCCCAGGTCCGCTCGATGCAGGCATGGTCGAGATGTATATCGACCGCAAACACGGCCGCGAAGAGGTCATCTATGACCATCCCAACCTTGAGCCGATATTGAACAACACCAACGGCGTTATTGTCTATCAAGAACAGGTGATGCAAATCTCGCAGGTGATGGCAGGCTACAGCCTTGGCGGGGCGGACATGCTGCGCCGTGCCATGGGTAAGAAAAAACCTGAAGAGATGGCAAAACAGCGCGATATTTTTGTCACAGGGGCGACCGCACAAGGTATTGACGAGACGACCTCAGGCGGCGTGTTCGACTTGATGGAAAAGTTTGCAGGCTACGGCTTTAACAAGTCGCACTCGGCGGCGTATGGCGTACTCGCCTACCAAACTGCCTATCTCAAGCACTACTACCCTGCCGAATTTATGGCGGCGGTACTGACCTCTGATATGAACAACACGGACAACGTGGTGTTCTTTATCAATGATTGCCGCGAAAACTTCGGCTTAACCGTTGCCAATCCATCGGTCAACCGCAGTGAGTGGCACTTTGTCGCCGACACCCCGAGCAATATCATTTATGGTCTAGGCGCAATTAAAGGCGTGGGCGAAGGCGCGGTCGAGTCGATTGTGACGGCAAGACGTGAGGGCGGCGCGTTTAGCGACTTATACGATTTTTGCCGCCGCGTAGACATCAAAAAAGTCAATAAGCGTACGCTTGAAGCCTTGGTAAAGGCAGGCTGTTTTGATGACTTTGCCGCGACCTTGCGCCCTGACTTGCCAAGTGAGCGTGCCTTTGAGATACGCGGCGCCTTGATGAGCCAGCTTGCCAGCGCCGTACAAGCCGCTGAGCAAGACCGCCAAAACCGCGAAATCGGTATGATGGACTTGTTTGGCGATGTGGATAGCGGCATCGTCAGCGCCCCACCGCTGCCTGTCTCAAGTGATTTGATTTGGGGTGACAAGCACCGCTTAAAGGCAGAAAAAAGCACCCTTGGGCTGTATTTAACTGGGCACCCGATTGATGAGTACCGCGCCGAGCTCAAACGCTATACGGCAGGCGCACGTCTTGATAGCCTAAATGACACCGGATTTAATGGCAGCTGCTACTTTGCAGGCTTGGTCATGGATGTCGCCAACTTTGGCAACCGCCACGTGATTACGCTTGATGACGGCACGGCACGCCTTGAGGTCAGCTGCTACGCCGAGCGCTTTAACCGCGTCAAAGACGTGATTAAAATCGATGAAGTGGTGGTGATTAAAGGCAGCATCCGCGAGCGCGATGGGCGCTTGTTTGCGCGTCTGACCCACGCTTTTAGCATGGTTGAGGCGCGACTGCGCTGGCTTAACAAAATCAGCATTAAGCTGTATGCTGAAGATGTGACTTTGCTTGAGCGCTTGCAGCCGCTTTTAAAGTCGGCACAGTCGGCACAAATTCCGCCGCCCATCGCTCCTTATCAGGAAGACGGGGATGAGCAAGACGAGCAGGACTATTTTTCTGATGATGCGCTTGGTAGCCTGTATGACGAGATGGGTAATGACTTGTTACAAATGCCCGTAACTGCTGCGACAACGGGCGCACAGACGATTAACGATAATTGTATTGCACTCGGTTTGAGTATTTATAACAATTACGCGATAGCCAACGTTGCGCTCTCTCAGCACTGGCGCGTTTACCCCAATGATGATAACCTGCAGCATTTAAAAACCTTGGTTGGCGATACACATTTGCACTTTCACTACCGCTGAGCCTGTGTATCGACCGTTGACCCATTGTCTTATATTTGATTGAATTGGATGCCCTCATGAGCCAAACCCACGACAACACCTTAACTGACATCGTTATTGATTATGAGCAGTTTGACGAGATGCGCGACTTGCTCGAAGACGATTTTCAAGACTTGGTCAGCACCTATCTGGTTGACAGTCGCCGCCGTATCGATGCATTAGCCACAGCCGTCGCTGACAACGACAATGCCAATGGCTTTGAGATTGCGCACGCGCTCAAAGGTGCCAGTGCCAATCTTGGCGCAGCGCAAATGATGGCGCTGAGTGGTACGCTACAAGAAGCCTGCCGCGACAACCACATCAGCCAGCACGCAGACACCGTCACCGAGATGCAACACGCCATACAGCGTCTAGAGACAGATATCCATAAGCATCTGGGACAATCATGAGCCAAAGTGTAGACCCTATGAATCCTCGCAGCATTGGCGAGTATCTGGCGCACTTGCAAGTCATTATGGTCAATACCACCTTGCCTGCCAATATTGGCTCTGCTGCGCGCGCCATGCATACCATGGGCTTATCACGGCTTACAGTGGTTGACCCCAAGCATCCGATTGATGACACCAGCGTGTCACACGCGGCGGGTGGTATCGCGGTATTAGAAGCCGCGAGCATCACGCCCACGCTCGATGCGGCTGTTGCCGACTGTCAGCTGGTGTTTGCAGCAAGCAGTCGCAGTCGTCATATGCCGCGCCCTGTGGTCAATCCGACCGAGGCGGCGGACATTATGCTGTCGTTTATTGACGCGCAAAATGCTCAGGGCAGTACGCCCAATATCGCCATTTTGTTTGGGCGCGAAGACCGTGGTCTGACTAATGATGAGTTGGCGCTCGCCGACTATCATATTCAGATTGATGCCAATCCTGAGTACCCTGTATTGAATGTCGCCTCGGCGATTCAGGTCATTGCCAGCTTTATCTTTGCACGCACGCAAGCGCACGTCAGCCATACCGACACGCCTGATAACGCAGACGACACAGAATCTGGTCTGACGATGCATATCCGCCAGCAGTGGGACGAGCCTGCCATCACGCACGCCGAGCAAGCGCAGCTGGTCAATCGAGTGATTGACCTTATGGTTGATAAAAACCTTGCCGATGCAGGACAGTTAAAATCCCTACCCGCCCGCCTGTCACGTTTAAGCGCGCGCCTGCAACTGGACAAAAAAGAATATCAACTGCTCAGCGCATTAATCGCCAAATTAAAATAACGCCAAAGCAGTGCCACTACAGCCAAAAGCGGCATGGCGTCTCACACTGCTGATAAGCGATGGGACGACGATGCTGCTGATGGCTGTATTTTTTTGTGCAAAACTGCTATAACTGATGCATTCAGGCGTCACTGCACGTCATCGATGCCGTGCCAGTTATTTTATTTTACCCTTTCCGTATGGATAAGACCCGATAGGACACTTTATGCCATCGCCAAAGACCTTGTTCAAATCTCTGACCACTATTAAAAATCACCTACAAGAAGACATCGAAGCGGTATTCAATCGCGACCCTGCCGCGCGTAACAGCATGGAAGTGCTGCTGACCTATCCTGGCATCCATGCGCTGATTTTGCATCGCGGGGCGCACTGTCTGTGGCAGCATGACCATAAGTTTGCCGCGCGTGCGGTGTCCTATGGTGCGCGCATCATGACGGGCATCGAGATTCACCCTGCTGCCAAGATTGGCAGACGCTTTTTTATTGACCATGGCGTTGGCGTGGTGATTGGCGAAACCGCTGAGATTGGTAACGACGTAACCTTGTATCACGGCGTGACCTTGGGCGGGGTGTCTTGGAACAATGGCAAGCGCCACCCTACCCTTGAAGACGGCGTCATCGTCGGCGCAGGCGCAAAAGTGCTCGGACCTTTCACGGTCGGTAAAAATGCCAAAATCGGCTCTAACGCCGTGGTGGTCAAAGCCGTCCCCGAAAACGCCACTATGGTCGGCAGCGCGGCGCGCATGATATCAGCGTACCACGATGAAAAAGGCAACCCATTGACCAAACAAGTCGATGATGCCAAGCAACAAGAAAAAGCCGCCCAAGCCACCGAGCTGAACCTCGATAGCCAAAGCCGTGACGAGCGCCCAAAAAGCGTTCGCGAAAGCACCTTCCAAGCCTATGGTATCAGCCCAAGCTCGACCGACCCTGTCGCCGATGCCTTTGCCAAGATGCTTGAGCACATTCGCCAATCAGAAACACGCCTTGACCAAATGCAAGCGGCAATGTGCAAAATGGATCCCGATTTTTGCAAAAAAGAGTACGACAAACTCTCTGCAGAAGACTTGGGCGTGATTGGCACCAAAGACAAAAATCAGCAAAACACGCCAAGTGATGACAAGTGATACACAGCTGCGTGGTTTCTTAATGTGGTTTTCAAATATCCCGTTAATCATGCCATTAGCTATGCTGTTTAATATCGCATATTTTGCTTAGGCTATTTTATTAAACCTATTCCATCAAACACAAACCCACAGACCATAAAAAAGCCACCTACATTAAGGTGGCTTTTTTGTGTCATAAGAATAGTTGTCCTACTTAGCTGTTTGGCTGACGCTCTAAGTGCAAGTACTGCAAGTGGTATTCGTATTGGTTCAAGATATCCACGAGCACCTGCTCTTTGGTATAGCCGACCAAGTCGTATTCTTGCGAGCCTTCACTCAAGAACACTTCGGCGCGGTAATAGTATTCTGCATTTTTGGTCGCGGTGCTGAGCGTAAAGTTCGGACGCTCGGCGCGAATCAAATGCACTTCATACACAAAGTCGTCTTCATCCCCATGACCGACGCGCAGTTTTAGACCATTGATTTGCCCATTGTCATCAGCGCTGCTGTTATTGATATCATCACCGATATGCTCAAGGTTATGAATATCGAGCACCGTCTTTAAGCCACCAGCGGCCAGCTCACGCTCGACCTCAATCATGGCAGGCTTGACCACGTTTTGTAAAAAGCGCTCAACCTGCGTATGGCTTGGGAAGCTGACAATACGCTGCAAGCGCGCGCGCCAGCCTTTACCATTGTCCAAGACGTTCGCGGTACCGATGGTGGTCGCTTTGCGCTTGTTGCCCTCTTCTTTGAGCGACTTCCACATCGACATCATATACATCACAAGCACGATAGAAAATGGCAAGCCTGCGATGACCGAGACCGACTGTAGCGAGGAAAAACCACCTGCAAACAGTAGACCCAGCGTAATCAAGCCTGTTGCTGCTGCCCAAAACAGACGCAGCCATACGGGCGCATCGGTGTCATTGGTCATGCCTTTTGAGCTAAGGTTCGCCAGTACCAGTGCGCCTGAATCCGCTGAAGTGATAAAGAAAATCAAGCCAATCAGCACGCCTGCAAACGATAAGATATCGCTATAAGAGTAGTATTCAAACAGCGCAAACAGTCCCATGGCAGGGTCAGCGGTCGCCACCTCACCCAGTGCCGTTGCACCATTAGCGACCAAATCAATCGCTGAGTTACCAAAGATAGAGAACCACGCAAAAATAAAGCCCAGCGGGATAAACATCACGCCAAAGACGAACTCACGTAGCGTGCGTCCACGGCTGATACGTGCGATAAACAAGCCGACAAAGGGTGCCCACGCAACCCACCATGCCCAGAAAAATATCGTCCATGACGATTTCCACGCCGCGCCTTCTGCGCCATCGTAGG
Organism: Psychrobacter aestuarii; assembly: GCF_904846035.1. Lineage (GTDB taxonomy): Bacteria > Pseudomonadota > Gammaproteobacteria > Pseudomonadales > Moraxellaceae > Psychrobacter > Psychrobacter aestuarii. Next base: position 44,295 of record NZ_CAJGYT010000001.1, on the reverse strand, counting down.
CATATACGTCAAAGGTTTTTGCCACGATGGTCTGGAAATACTGCCCGATATTTTGGGTAAAGGTGTTCAGTAGATAGACCGTGTTGCCCATCACCAAAATCGCAACCAACAGTAAAATTGCCGCCAGCATGTTAAATTCAGACAAGCGGCGAACGCCTTTTTCCACGCCCGTCATCGCCGAGATGCCCGCAGCCACGACCACCACGATAATGATGATGGACTGTACCATCTTGCTCGATTCAATGCCAAAGACGTGCGTCAAGCCTGCGTTGGCTTGCAAGACGCCAATACCCAAACTGGTGGCAATGCCCATCAAGGTACAGACCACGCCAAAGGTATCGACCCCATCGCCGACCCAGCCTTTAATCAAACGCTCACCAAAGATGGGCGTGAGCGGCGAGCGCAAAGCCAACGGCATGTTTTTGCGGTAGGCAAAGTACGCGAGCGCCATGCCAATCAAGGCATAAATGCCCCAGCCGTGTAGACCCCAATGTAAAAAGGTCTGCGCCACGGCTTGTTGCATCGCCTCGGCGCTGGCAGGCGTGAGTCCTGCGTGCGGCATCAGATAGTGGGTCAATGGCTCGGAAGCGCCAAAGAACAGCAAGTCAATACCGATACCTGCCGAGAACAGCATCGCCGCCCACGCTAAAAAGGGAAACTGCGCCTTTTCGTGATCTTGACCGAGCTTGATATCGCCATATTTAGAAAAACCGACAAACAGCGCAAAAATACTGTACGCAGCGACCACCAGCATGTAATACCAGCCAAAACTTTCTGATACCCACGCCATGCCTGCGTTTAATAGCCCTTCACTATAAGTGGGAAAGGCAATCGTCCAAATGATTAATAAAATAGAAATAATGGCTGAGCCTAAAAAGACGGTTCTATTTAGACTCAAGGGTTTTGTTGCATTCGCTGATGGCGAACTGTGCATAAAAGACCTCAAATAAGTAAAATAAATTACGGTCTGATATCACCTAGCTTAATCGCGTTCGCAGGGTGCGGCTGCCCAAAGGGATTATCACGCCTGTGGGCAAACGCTGCTAAGGTAGGTCATACCGATTAAAAAACCGAGTACAGCGCAGGCAAAAACCGCCACGCTGTCTCGCTCTCGTCAGTGTCGTACGCGCCTTGTCGTTATCAGTGCCCGTATTGCGCGAGCGCCGAAATTAAAATAACGGTAAAACAAGGCGCGTCAAGCAAAGATAAAGCACTTATGGCATATAGCGGCGCATCGGCTCACTGCGTAGTAGCGCGCCATTGGCAACATAATAATCCGCCGTCGAACGTGGCAGCTGCACGCCTTTCATCTTATCGGCGATTTTTTCGGCGATCATGATGGTTGTGGCATTTAGGTTGCCGCTGATGATGTTCGGCATAATCGACGCATCAACGACGCGCAAACCATCAATACCATGCACCAAGCCTTCACCATTGACCACCGCATTGTTATGCTCGCCCATCGCGCAGGTGCATGAGGGGTGATAAGCGGTTTCGCCATGCTCGCGCACGTAGTCATCAAGCTGTTGGTCGGTGACCAAATCTTCACTCGGCGAGATGGCCGCGCCGCGATATGGGTCGAGCGCTGGCTGGTGCATAATCTCGCGGGTGATGCGCATCGCCTCGCGGAACTCGCGCCAATCTTGGTCGTGCGACATGTAGTTAAACAAGATGCTTGGGTGCGCGCTTGGGTCTTTTGACGTCAGTTTGACGCGACCACGGCTGGGCGAGCGCAACGAGCCAACGTGCGCCTGAAAGCTGTGCGCGTCACTGGCACTGCGTCCGTCATAACGCACGGCGAGCGGCAAAAAGTGATACTGCACATTGGGATGCGTGAACTCTTCATGCGTACGGATAAAGCCGCCACCCTCAAACTGGTTGGACGCGCCCAAGCCTGTACCGTTGAACAGCCACTCAGCGCCAATGGCAGGCTTGTTCCACCATTTATTGGCAGGGGCAATAGACACAGGCAGCTTACATTCATACTGCATGTACAGCTCGAGATGGTCTTGTAAGTTATTGCCCACGCCTTGTAAATCAAGCACCTCTTTAACGCCCACTTCTTTGAGCCATTGACCAGGACCGATGCCTGAGCGCTGGAGCAGCTGCGGTGAGGCAATCGCACCTGATGACACGATGACTTCGCGCTGGGCATAAAAGTTTTTGGCTTGCCCTTCATGATGGACTTTGACGCCGACCGCGCGTTTGTTATCAAACAAAATCACGTCGGTTAATGCGCCTGTCAAGATGGTGATGTTGTCTCTTGGCTTGGCACGGTCAAGATAACCGCGTGCCGTAGAGGCGCGGCGACCGTTCGGCGTGACAAAGCGATCCATCGGACCAAAGCCTTCTTGCTGATACCCGTTCAAGTCCTCGGTACGTGGATAGCCTGCCTGCACGCCCGCTTCAATCATCGCCTGAAACAGCGGATTGACCCCAGGTTTTGAGGTGGTCATCTCGACAGGACCGCCTGCGCCGTGATAGTCGTTTTCGCCCACGTCACGGTTTTCTGACTTTTTAAAATATGGCAAGCAGTCGAGATACGTCCAGTCGGTCAGCCCGTCAAGCTGTGCCCAGCCGTCATAATCGAGCGCATTACCACGGATATAGCACATGCCATTAATCAGCGATGAGCCGCCCAAGCCCTTGCCGCGACCACAGTCCATGACGCGGTTATTCATATAGGGTTCGGGGTCGGTCTTGTAGCCCCAGTTGTAGGTTTTGCCTTGTAGTGGCATCGCCAGCGCCGCAGGCATCTGCGTGCGAAAATCCAAGCGATAATCAGGACGCCCCGCCTCAAGTAGCAAGACTTTGACATCCGCATTTTCGGTCAAGCGCGTGGCAAGCACGTTGCCCGCTGACCCTGCACCGACAATAATATAATCAAACTCAGTCATACTTGATGACATAACACACTCCACAAGTTATCTAACAATTCAGTAAGCGATATGCCGTAACAGCAAGCGGCAGCACATGACTGCCCGCCTGCCCAGCAAACGAAAAATCAAGAAACGCTACGGCTTAGAATACCGATTCAAAGTCGCCCATCTCGATTTGTACTGACTTGGTTTGGGTATAATGCGCCAGCGTCTGTACGCCATTTTCACGACCAATGCCTGAATGCTTATAGCCACCAACAGGCATTTGCGCGGCAGACTCACCCCACGTATTAATCCAGCAAATACCCGCCTCAATCTGACCGATGATGCGGTGCGCGCGGTTGATGTCATTGGTGACAACCCCTGCGGCCAAGCCGTATTCGGTATCATTGGCACGATTAATCACTTCTTCTTCGGTCTCATAGGTCAAAATCGACATCACAGGACCAAAGATTTCATCTTTCACAATGCTCATATCATCGGTGCAATCGGTAAATACGGTCGGCGTAACGAACGCGCCGTTTGCCAAATTACTGTCAGTAATAGGCTCACCACCAATCAATAGACGCGCGGCAGACGCCTTGCCTTGCTCAATATAGTCCAAGACTTTGTGCTGATGCGTGCTGCTCACGAGCGGTCCCATCGTGACCGACTCATCCATGGGGTCGCCAAGCTTAATGCGCTGTACGCGGGTGACGATTGCTGCTTCAAAGTCTGCCTGCATGGTTTTAGGCACGAAGACACGCGTGCCATTGGTGCAGACCTGACCTGTGCTATAAAAGTTCGCCATCATCGCGATGTCAGCGGCTTTATTAATATCCGCATCGTCACAGACAATCAGTGGTGACTTGCCGCCCAGCTCCATGGTGGCATCTTTTAGTGACGACGAAGCGGCGTCTGCCATCACTTTTTTGCCCGTGGGCACACTGCCGGTAAAGGAGATTTTGGCAATGTCTGGTTGCTGGCTTAGCGCCTCACCCACGCGGTAATCGCCTTGCACCACGTTAAACACACCGTCAGGCAAGCCAGCTTCGCTGAGGATTTCAGCCAATTTAAGCGCAGATAATGGCGTCATCTCTGATGGCTTAAGAATCATCGCGTTGCCTGCCGCAAGTGCGGGTGCTGCTTTCCACATGGCAATCTGAATTGGATAGTTCCACGCGGCGATGCCTGCGACCACACCGAGCGGCTCTTCACGGGTATAGACAAAGCTGGTGTCACGTAGCGGAATCTGACGCCCTTCGATAGCAGGTGCAAGCCCTGCATAGTACTCAATCACATCTGCACCCGTCACGATGTCTACATATTTGGTCTCAGACAAGGCCTTGCCCGTATCTTTGGTCTCAAGTACCGCCAACACGTCATTGTACTCACGCAATTTGGCCACGGCTTTTAGCAGCACACGTCCGCGCTCAATCGACGTCATCGCCGCCCACACCTTTTGACCTGCCAGCGCTGATGTTACGGCATGGTCAATCTCAGCTTGGCTACTTTGTTGTACCACGGCAAGCACGTCGCCTGTTGCAGGATTGATACTGTCAAAGCGCTCGGCGTCTGCCGATTCAGCGACGTATTGACCGTTAATAAAGGCGGTCTGTACGCTATCGAAGTTGATTACGTCATTAATGTCATTAAAATTTGTCATAAATACACTCTTTATTGGTTTGCTTATTGACTTAAAATTTGTGGTCACTCTTTTACATTGGCTCTACGGTGCTGGCTCGTTCAACGTTAGCGTGGCTGCGTCAGCGCAATGAGGCGCTGGTACAAGGCAGCTTTGTTAAAGTTTTGAATGCCTGAAAAATCTGATAACCAAATGCCGTCAGCCGCCAGACGCGCCAAGCACAAATCTTCGGCATCGTCTGTATCCTGATGGCGGGCAAGACGGGCATAAAACCACTCTGACCACAGCTCGCGCAGATGACTGTCACCCAGCATCAACACATACAAGGTCGCCTGATGATTCATCTCGACCTGCCCTTTTTCGCTCAAGCTGATGGTCGCGTTGATATAAGCGCGGGTAAATGCACCATAGGCAACAGGGTCTTGACGCATTGCCTCATCGACCTCTGCTTCGAACTTTGCCACCGCATCATCAAAAACCGCCAAAATCAGCGCGTCTTTGGTCGAGAAGTGATGCATCACGCCACCTTTTGTCACACCGACAGCATCGGCAACGGCCTGAAACGTCACTTTAGACAGCCCTTCTTCTAAAGTGATGCGCGCCGCCTGTTCAATGAGCGCTCGACGAATCAGCTCGGGTTGCTTTTTGCGTTTGTAAGCATTTTCCATAGTCATCAAAACCCTAAATCGGTCGGTACATGGCACAAAAACCGTCGTCTGATTGGGACGATTTTTTGCGTGATTGTGTGGTTTTGGTTAATCACCATGAATGTATTCTTACCAAATAAAAGATACCACACGGTCGGTATTTTACACATGTAGACAGATATTGCAAATGAGCGCGCCCAACGACCCGCTATTTTGTTCATTTATTTGTGATAAGAATCAGGTATTTACTTTGTTATAGCGCCTAGTCGATTACCGCGTAGCCTAGATGGCACTATAGCTATAGAGAAATGCCGCACCGCTAGCAGCTCGCTGCATAATATGCAAAAAATGGTAAGTAACAAATTGTTAATGGAGAAATCATAGTTATAAAAAAAGCATTAGACATGACGCCTAACGCTTTTTTAAGACAAGCTATGAATGCGCAGCTATGGTAAAAATATAGAAATGTGTGCTTGTTCTTTGTTTTCTTGAATGATCTGGTTATATGCGGTCAGCTGAGAGTCGGTATTGTGATTGGTGAAATAATACATAACCCCAAAAATGGTACTCAACAGCAGCGCGATTACCAATATGATCACCCATAATGGCGTTTGCCGTGTCAGCGTATGTTTGATTTGATCAGGAATGGCCCAAAACGGTGCAAACTCATGCTTATTGCCGCGCAGATGCTCAATTTCATCGCCAAGACGCGCAATCAGGTAGCGAATTTTTTCAGGCGCTTCCAGTCGATATTTACCTTGAAAACCGAGGAGCATTGCATAATGATACACTTCAAGTGCAGGCAAACGCTTTTCACCTTGCTCCCGCAAAGTATCCAAGCGCTCAAAAAACTCATTACCCGCAATCTGTGACCCAAACAAATCAAGCTGTAGCGGATTTAACTCCCAAGTGTCTTTTAATGTCTGAAAATTTGCCTCTTGCGCCGTCATGATGGTCTCATCTACCAACGCACAATAGGCGTATTTAGCCTCATGTACATCTTCTGACATGAAACCTTTTTTACGCGCATCAACCTCGAATTTATATAAAAAGTCATATATTTTTTGTCGAAAGTCACTGGGGCTTTGACTAAAGTAGTAATTACGCAGTAAAAAAACGAGATAAAACCCATCGTACATGATATCGACAAGCGAACGGCTGCCTAGGCGCTTTTCTAGTCCATCCATAGAGATGCTAGAAGCCACCTCCCCTGAATCTAAAAGAGAAGGCGTTGCAGTATTGGTACTGTTGATCGACATAAAGATTCCAGCTACTTATATAATGAATGTCTTAATTACTCAGATTATGCAATAGCCATCAGCTCGATTTTAAGATCATCAAAGCCACTTGGTACGTAGACACAGATGGATTCTAGCTTCATCATCTCATCATACATCTCTCCAATTTGCTCAATCATGAAATAAGCAAACCCAGGTCGAACAGGTATTGCACTTGGTACCTGAGAAACGTGAGAAATAGAGCACCCTGGTAGCGCCGCTAAAACACGTTTTTCTACCGCATCTGGCGCGCCAATCTTGAAACGACGTGGAACCAAATCAACCAACTCATGCATTGGCAGACTTGAGCTGACAGACAGATACAACTGAGAGCTGCGAGTGATTTTATCAGTATTCAAATCTCCCAAATAATAAGACGGTTTGATTTGACGCAGTGCAATAGAGATAAAGTTGCTGGCAATCACAGTATTTAAAAGCTCTCGTATGATGGTAATAATACTACCAAAGCACTCATTAACAGTGTCATGTCGGTAATGGGGCAAGTCAGAGACTTTATACAGTGTGCTAAATGTTGCCAGCTGACTGGCGACGCTTAAAAATGCTTCAAACAAGCGTTCAGGATGCAGCTTAGGATGATGGTAGATATGGTTGAGCTGCGCACAAGCCGTATTCAATGTATGTAACAGCCAAAACGAGGCAATATCAGAGGAGCGGAACTCCAAAAGCTCGCTGTTGGATTGACGGTGATGATCATACAGTGAGCTTGATTTGGTCGAAATCATGGTAATCAAGCGATGCAATTGATTGACCAAACTTGGATTGCTCTGTACTTGTAAGCTGGGCACAGTATAGTCATTATCTAATGCATAACCGCCTTGAGTGGTACGAGTCAACTTCGCAAGTAGCACAACAGCGTTGTCATCATGCGCAGGTGTGCTGCTATGACTGAGCTGTATTTGCGGTGCAAGTTTCATGGTATCGATGATTGCATCAGCCGCTTGGCTGTATAAATCTTGAGCCTCAGTAGACACTCTTAAATACCGAGCGCTGTCTTTGGTATCGTCTTTAATATTATGACCATTATGGTGCAGCATATCTAAGTGCAAAAACACAAAAATATCGTCTCGGTTGTCTTTAATATCGAGTGTCAGCGCTTTTGGTAAAACGTCGGTATGTGGTGCTCGATACAGCGCACCATCAGGCAGCACCGCATGAATGTACTCAAAACTGAGCATTCCACTGTCTAATAGCTGCTCATCAATTTTTACGTCCACAATGCCATAAAGATAGGGATGCGTGAGCTGCATACTTTGCGCACGCTGCATATTATGGTAGTTGTCTTGAACTTGAAAATGCTGTGGTCTTAGAAACAGACCCTCACCCCACAATACCTGATTCTTTATCAAGTCCTTCTCCTATGAACACCGTACAAGTGGCTGTTGATAATCGTTAAGTTTTTGCTCAAACGTTGTATTTTTATTCGGTTGAATACCCGATACGATATTGACATCACATGCCCCAACATTAATTTCTAGCGGCGTATCGAAATCGAGACTGTCAAGCGGAATCAAAAATTGCGAGCGCTTTTTGGTATATCTTAGTCCAACTTTTACCGCTATGAACTTGGCGTCACGGGGTATAGCCAGCGTTTGTTCACTTGGTCGCTTTGGAATTAACACCATCTCTTTTTGTGCTAAAGACTCAAGCTCAGAAAACTGCTCTTTTTCTTCTAGAAAAGCGATGTATGCAGTACTTGCTGTGCCTACTTTAGTACGTCCTGCATTGGCGCTCGCAGTAGGATTGAGTTTCAATAGTACTTGCTGCTGTTTCATTTTCTCTTGTAAGGCCTGCTGCTGAGCATTCATCTCAGCGAGCTGTTCTTGCTGCTTAGCAAGCTGCGCTTTGAGTGCTTCTAGCTCACTGTTCTCTCCTCTGGCGCCCACTAAATCTTTGATTTTATCTATTGTTGTCACAGAGTCGTTAGAAGGTTTTTCCGTGGCCGCTTCCATGGTTGAACAACCAGCCAGCCCAAAGGCACACATGCTACTCAGCATCGATATAGTGGTGGCGTGCTTAATAAATGCTTTCATATATATTTTGTTTTACCTGTTTGGTTGTCACTGCTTCGTTAAGATCTCTGCCATTTCTGGGCGTCCCAGCACACCTTTTTTACGCAGCTCAACATGACCTAGATCCATCATTTTCCAATCGCCGCCCCAAACCAGCCCTGCTGATTTGGCCACTTGTCCATAGAGCCGATAGCCTTGCATCGCCCAAGGGTCTTTTTCGGAGATGACGATTTTACCATTACGGATAAAAGCACTGTCAGCGGCCAACCCAAACTGGTGGTAGCTCTTATACGAGCCTGCTTTGGTCACGTGCGTGCCTTGGCTTAACAAGCGAGCTTGTCGTTCTGGGCTGCGATACCCCTCAAGTAAGACCATGTCGTAACCATACTGGTCGTGCATCACTTTATAAACCGTCAGCAGACGCTGCACAAACTCTGAATTCATTTTGTTCCAGTTACGGTCAGCGTTTTTAATATTAATCTGACCTGTGCTGATATGTGTACTTAGTGCCGTATTTGTCGGCATGGTTTCTGAATGGCTTAAAGCAGATAAGTCTGGCGGCGTCTGCACGTTATCAGTCGCGCTTGGCGTGCCAAATGGTGACCAGTCTCCCTCTTGAATTATCGCTGCTTGATAGCTTGCAATTTCTGCATCAAGCTCAGCGAATGCTTCTTCTGGTGGTGCTGGTGGTGGCTGTAATTGCTCACCAGCCAAAAGCTGACCTATCTGAGCATCCGTGGTGACTGTGTCGTCACCATAATGGTGATATACCTCAAGCGAGTGACTGGTAACCAAGCGATAGCACAGCCCAAGTGTCACCACAATCAAACCGAATGAAAATAATGGCAAGGCGGTCTGTGCTTTGGGTATTCGTGGTGTCCACAAAGTGCCAGATGTCCATTTAAACGACTTCGGCGATGCATGACTCATACCCACTGCTATTTGCTGCTGCAGCTTACCGCCAAACCTATAGAGCGATGACTTGATATAGTGACCATCATACAGTAATGCTGTCAGCACCATAGCAACCAGTACCAAACCACAGATAACCAAATAGACCATATCTCACAGCACTTTTACCCAGTTCATAGTCGATTAAAGTTAAAATATTATGTAAAAAGACCTAGGCAACACACATAAACAATCAACATTTATATCATTAATGGATATAGACAAAATTACGCTTTTAACTACAAGCCATCATACACAAGTTGGCAATTATAGATAAAAAAAGACCAAATTCCAACAAAAATACCTGTTTTACATCAATTTTCTCTAAAAAGCTGCAAATCTCTTTTTACAAAAAATATAACTCCAGTTCACTATCATGGATTTCTTATAAAATAAGTTAATTATTTTTAGTAGAAAAAGTAACTAAAATACCATAGAATACCCTTTTTTTACGAACAAATGGCTTATTTTAGCAAAAGGAATAGTAGGTGCTTTTAAAAAAAACACTAACTTATGTACGCTATTCTTTGATAGCGGTACTGGTTCTGTATTTCGCTGTTGCTTGGATGTACTTTAAAGACAATGCATCTGAGCTGACATTAGCAGGTATTGTTATATGGTTTATGCTGTTTCCATTGCTCATATTGATAAGCGTAGGTTTGACTCATTGGTATCAGAATAAACCTGCCCCAAACAATGACATGACCTCGGACGCGCCTGCCAAAGCGCCACTACCCCAACAAAAAGCCCAACCCAACCGCCATTTGCTGATGTCTAGTCAAGTGTTATTGCCAGAAGGTAATCATTGGTCTGAGATAATCGACAATACAGATGATGTCACACAGCTGAATCGAAGTATTACAGACACTTTTGGGCTCCCGTTACTCACGAAACCTATTACTGAGATTGAAGAGGCTTTGCCCTTGCAGACCGTTGACGGTGTAGTGCCTAGCGATACTTTGACTGAGCGTCTGTGGGCGCTGATTTATACCCAGCTGTCACAGCATGACGAAGCACTACAGGTTATCGGTGAGCATCTACTGATACAAACAGAACAGCACATCGATACCCAAACCACAACCAGTATCCACCCCGAATGGCAACAGACAGACAGTTTGCACATGCAGCAAGAGTCATCAGCCGAAGCGACAGAGCCTGCCATCGCTATTCTTGAGTTATACCTATGTCTGCCTGCTGATAGTGATAAAGAGTTTTTACGCACTACTATCCAGTCATTAATGACAGAATATGGTATCCATGCAGAAGCACTCAAGCTACAGCTGCTGAGCGCTGAGCCTGTTGACAATACTCCATTGGCTTTTATCAGTGATGTGCTGTGCTCAGTTGCAGATAGCAACCAACCACGCGTAGGGATGCTATTGATAGCAGATACGCAGATTGACCAAGACTGGCTGGATAATGAGAGCGATAGGATCCTCAGTGAGGGGATGATACCCACGGAGGCTGCCAGTACACTGATGTTTTGCAATCCATCAGCGGCGCAGTTACTGGCGTTTGATGCGTTTGTGCCTATTCACTTCACCGCCACCACCGCATTGCCTATGCAGGTGAATACAGCGGATGATCAAAGATTGCGATACAAGCAGCTATTGCCAAAAGCCAAGCAAACTTTGTTGCAGCAAAATATGCTGCCACAAACCACAGCAGACGTTGAACATCATGAGCGCGATGATACAGAGCAGCCTCTCGTACTTATTTCTGATCTAAACGTAGTACAGCAGGCGGGTGATATGGACGCCTTTTTTAAATTTACAGATGATTTAGCGCAGCAGAGCTTTACGGTTAACGCTCATCATCTGGGACACCATATGCCAACCAATCCTTGGCTCACCTGCTTTATGCCCATCTGCTTATTGACGCAATATGCCAATGACTTCGCAAATACTGAAGAAACCTTGCTTGCTGTTATAAGGCATCCAACTTGCTGCAGCCTTTGGCAAGCCAATGCACATTAATCCATATCCCATAACGACTTTACTTTTCATACACTCACTAGGTAGTTGATATGTTTTCAGGCTTTTTTCATCTTATATATCACCCTAAAGTATTGATGGCTTTAGCTGCCATTGTTGCTCTCGTCTTATTGTATGACTACGTTGGCTTGACGACATTCATTGTCATTTTAGTCGCTGTAGTCGCAACTGCGGCTATTGCTTTTTTTGCTTATCGTTGGTGGCAAAAAAAACAGGCTGCTGGTGAGCAACTCGCTGATTTAATTGAAGGTGGCGAGGCAGACAACAATCCAGATACGGCTGCTAAAGACGCTAACAATCAAGAAATACAATCACTACGCGAGCAAATGCAAGATGCGATTAAAACCATTCGTAAGTCTAAAATGGGAGATCGTACTGGAAATGCTGCGTTGTACGAGCTGCCATGGTATATGGTCATCGGCAATCCAGCGGCAGGCAAGAGCTCAGCGGTACTGCATTCAGGATTGAAATTTCCTTTTATGGAAAAAACCGACACCTTATCTGTCAAGGGTATTGGCGGAACGCGTAACTGCGACTGGTTTTTTTCTACCGAGGGCATTTTGTTAGACACAGCAGGGCGTTATTCTGTTTATGAAGACGACCGTTCTGAGTGGCTGTCTTTTTTGGGATTATTAAGAAAAAATCGTCCAAAAGCCCCTATTAACGGCATCATTATTACCGTGAGTATTGCTGACCTTACTCAAAATGATCCCAACTACGCGCTGGATCTGGCAAAAAATTTACGTAGCCGCGTCCAAGATGTCACGGAGCATCTGGAGGTACATGCACCTGTTTACGTTTTGTTTACGAAGATGGATCTTATCTCTGGGTTTCGCGACTTTTTCAATGACTACGAACAAGAAGAGCGCGACCAAGTTTGGGGAGCTACCATTCCCTACCCTGAAAACCCCGATGAAATCAATATTACCGACATCTTCGAGACGCATTTTAATACGCTTGTCGACGGTCTAAAAGATTTGAGCACTACCAAACTTTCTTTACGTCACCAGCGTACCGTATCCCCAAGTTTGATGACCTTTCCCATGGAATTCCAGTCGCTGCGACCTATGATTCGCACGCTCATTCATGCTTTGTTTGAAGACAATCCGTTTCAATTTAAGCCTATTTTACGTGGATTTTATTTCACCAGTGCTTTGCAAAAAGGTCAAGTCAATAGCCAAATGACCGCGCAAATGGTTAAAAATTACAACTTATTGCCGCCTGCTGTTCCTTTAAGCAGTGCACAACCGAAGAACAATCAACCCTACTTTTTACATCACTTATTCTCAAAAGTGATTTTAAAAGACAAACATCTGGTAAAGCAGCACAAAAATCGCAGTAAGCGCAGTTATCGCGCTGGCGCCACATTGGGCGCTGTCGTGGTACTATGTGCTGCCTCATCCTTGTGGACGTGGTCTTATGCCAATAATAAGCAGCTGACTGAGCGTGTCTTGGCAGATTTACAGCAAGTTGAAGATATCCAAAGTACTGCTAATGGTAGCTTGCAAGAACAACTGGCATCTTTGATTATTTTGCAAAGCCGTATTGAGCAGTTAGAGCGCTATGATGAAGACACCCCTTTGTCACTGGGCTTTGGTCTTTATCAAGGCGATACACTCAAGCAAAAACTGCTTGAAGAGTATTACAACGGTATCAATATTATTTTGCTCAAGCCCACCAAGCAAAGCATTGAGCAGTTTTTAACCCAAGTAAACAACAATGCCGACCAGCTGGAGAATAAAAGCACGGCTCAAGCCGCAGCAGAAACTGCGCCTACTGAAAATACGGGGAAACGGTATACCGAGTCTGATCCAACCAATGTTGAAGACGCTTATAACGCTTTAAAAGCTTATCTCATGCTTGCCAATCATGAGCACTTAGAGACCAGCCATTTAAGTGATCAAATGACCCGCTTTTGGCGCAGCTGGCTTGAAACCAATCGTGCAGATATGCCTGAAGACAAGATGATTCGTCAAGCAGAACGCATCCTAAGCTTTACCCTATCCCATACTCATGATGACAACTTCCCCTTGATTGACAATGATTTAGGACTGGTAGACAGTGCGCGGGCGACCTTAACCAAGGTCAGTAAAGGGCAGCCTGCGCGTGAACGCGTGTATGCTGAGATTAAAATGCGTGCCTCAGCACGTTTTCCGTCGGTCACAGTTGCGCAAATCACCAAAGACTCAGTCACGAACGTTTTGCTTGGGAGTTATGCCGTATCGGGCACATTTACCAAAAGCGCATGGACCGATTTTATTAGTGATGAGATTGATAAAGCGGCAACCACAAAAGTTGTGGCAGACGATTGGGTGCTTGCGACCAGTGGACAGGATGATTTGACACTTACAGGCAGTCCTGAGCAGATTAGAAAATATCTGGTCACACGCTACAAACAAGAATACATCAGCGAATGGCAACGCTTTTTGTCACAAGTATACATCCGTGATAGCAAAGATTTTCAAGACCATGCGGTATTACTAAGCCAGCTCTCTGACCCGAAAGATTCGCCCCTGATGGTGTTTTTTAAGACCTTGGATGAACAAACCCATTGGGATGGTGTCGCGAGTGCAGTAGATGAAAGTAACCAGCCTTTAAAGCGCTCTTTTTTAGACTGGTTTAAACAAACCATTTTGCGTCAAGCGCCCTCTGAGGTGCAACAGGCTGAAACTGCATTGTCTGCCAACCGTTCTTCAGCGGCAGGCTCAGCGCCAGCACAGGCATCAGGTGCTATCTCTCAGGAGTTTTCGTTTATCCATGCCCTCGTGGTCAAACGTGAAGACAATCAAAATGCATCTTTACTACATCGCTACTTGACCAGCTTGGGAGATATTCGTACGCGCTTTAACAACATCGCGCGTAGTGATGACATTGGACCTGATGCGCTCTTATTTGCCTCACAAACACTAAGTAGTGAGGGCTCTGAGCTGACCAAGTCACTACAAATATTAGATGAGCAAATTCTAAGCCAAGCCAATTCTGAGATAAAACCGAGAGTCAGACCACTACTGAGTGAGCCGCTCACACGCTCGTTTAATATGCTATTGACGCCAACCAAAGCAGAAATCAACAAGGTATGGCAAGCACAAGTACAGTTGCCGTTTACGGAAAATCTTGCCAAAAAATATCCCTTTACCAAAAACGCTAACTTAGAAGCCACGCCTGCAGAGATTGGTCAATTTTTTGGTCAAGATGGCTATGTGTCGAAATTTGTTGAAGGCACTTTATCACCGTTTATTATCCGCCGCGGCGACCAAATATCCAGCAAAATTTGGAACGGTGCTGGTTTGGGTCTGAATCCTAAATTTGTTGCCGATTTTGGTCGTTATTTTATCAATTATACAGGTGGTGGTCGCAGTGATAGCGGCGCAGGCAACACAAGTGCTGCCAAACAGACCACATTTCAAATCATGCCGTTACCTGTCAGTGGTCTGACAGAATACACCATCATCTTGGACGGTCAACAGCTCCGCTATCGTATGGGTGCGCAAGCATGGACAACCTTTGTCTGGCCAAATCCCAGCAGTCAGCCTGGTGCTAGCATCCGTGCAAAAGACTATGATGGCAAAGACTACACCGTATTAGAAGAAGCAGGTAGCTTTGGCGTAGAGCGCTTTATCAATACAGCACGTCGCACCAAGCTTGAAAATGATGTGGTTGAAATGACGTGGACAGGTGATGGTATTAGTATTCCTGTACGTTTTAGAATTATTAGCGGCAGCGATAGCACTTCAAGCCAAGGTCAATCGGGCAACCCTTTTACTGGACTTAAACTGCCTGAAGAAGTCATTGGTCTGGGTGTTACTCGTACAGCAAATCCTATTGGTGACAATAGCAATGCTAAAAATGCATCTACGACAACCACCAATGCAGGCGCAGCAAACAGCAATAGCGCCGCGCCTGTAACAGAGACGAGTGACACCTCTGCAACCAATAGCACAACAAATGCCACCTCCACAGAAACTACCAGCCGTCCAGCAGCGGCGTCGACAACGCCTGAGGAGACCGCACCATGATGTCCGACACTCAGCTGCCCTTGAGTTACTTCGGCAAATTGCCTGCGCGTGGCGACTTTGTGCGCGCGCGGCACAATGTGGCCGATATCGAAAACATTGATCGTTGGGTCAGTGATGCCATACGACTATCAGGCACACTCACAGAAACTTTGAATACATTGAGTTTTAGCCACATCGATACGACAGCACAGCAGGTCATTACAGGAAGTATGCTTGCCAGCCACGACAGCAGTGGGCGCAAGTATCCACTGATCGGCTTTTGCGTACTGTACTTGGAAAAACCCAAACAGTGGATGAATTACTTACCCACAAAAGCACTGCCCATTTGGACAGATATAGATACCGCTCTTAATCAGGTTGTCAGCAGCCCAAGCGAGCATGTGACAGACCTACTGAGCAAACACACCGTTTTGATTCATAGCAGTAGCAGCCCTCATTATTATGACTTTATTAATAGCACAACACTAAATGATATCGCTGCTTATAAAGATAGTGACAAGCAAGCTATTGCGCAGCAAATCATTGCAACTGGTCTCTTGTTTTTACCAACTTATACCAAAGGCTTTCATGGACTGAACAAGACCTTGTGCTGGACATTGGGACATGACAAAGACACCGCTGTTGGCTTAGCCACGTTTTGGCATGACCTGATACATGGCTTTTATCAGCCACACGAACTGCATCTAAATACCTATTTTTATAAACGCCAGGGTATTTATCAGCTGTTTATCAGCTTTGGACAGCCAGACAGTCATTTGTTGGCACAAATTACCGATACAGACACCGTGTTTCATGAAGACTGGGTCATGATAGACGACAGTCAATGGACACAAGAATATATTGATGAAGATATTGGACTGACCCGCTTTAGTCATATGCTACTACGTGAAGACAGCTTTTTGTATGACGTACGCCAGCTGTTTAAAACTGTATTTTTGGCGCAATAAGTTTTGCTCTTTCATTGTTTATTATGCCTTTGGTCACTACTGATAAAAGAGATGTCGTTATGTTGATTTCTAATTTAATCCCTTCACGTAGCAGCAAAACCAGATGCTACAAAAAAGGCATCTGTGCGCTGATAGCGACCAGTGTCTCTGTCAGTATGTTGGTGCTCGCCGACCAGCATGAAACCGTGGACAACAGCAGTATTCCTGTGGTTATCAAAGGGGTGGTCGCCACACAGTCAGACAAGCAACAACTGATTGACAAGCTACAAAAACAGTATCCCAACCGCACCGTCACCGATGAGGTGGAAGTACGCTCTAGTATTAACTTGCCGACCAATTGGCAGCAAGTGACGACTTCTATCATTGATAGCGATATTGCTAACATCCGTCAGGGTCGTATTGATATCAACGGTACGACCATCAGCCTACATGGCAAAGTCAATAGCCATGAACACAAACAAGCCATTCAAAATCGTATCCATACGCGCTTGACCGATTTGTACCAGCTTGAAAATAATTTAGTGGTGGTTGAGGGCGAGCAACGCTTGATTGATGAGACGCTTGGCGACCGCATTGTAGAGTTTGAGTCAGGCAGTGCCAATCTGACACCGCTTGGTTTGGGTATTTTAGATGACATGGCAGACGCGCTGGGTCGTGTCGGTGATAAGTCGGTTACTATTACAGGTCATACGGACAATACGGGTAACGCCAATGCCAACTTGCTGCTGTCCAATCAGCGCGCTGAAGCAGTTAAACAATATCTTATCGGTCGAAATATCGATACGTCAAGGCTGAGCACGGCAGGCAAAGGGGATACCGATCCCATCGCTACCAATGATACCGAAGCTGGGCGCACGCGCAATCGCCGTATTGAATTTACGGTTAACGATTAAATAATCTCTACTTAGCAGCGCACTTTTTTCAAGATATACCAACAAGTTACAGGGACACTTGTTATGTTTCGTCTTATCAATACTGTTTTGCCCATGCATGGTGATAGGCTGTATACCAGTGAGCGCAGCACACAGGCAGCTTATGCCAGTAGTGTGTTAGAAGTTACTTCACATCAGCAGTGGCAGCAGTCATTAATCGAAGCGCACAATGAAGCGAAAATATTACAACTGCTTAATGCAAACGAGGCAGACAACGCCGAGCAGCATGGCATAGACACCTATGTTATCCATGCCTATATCCATGAGCAGCACCATACGCCGTTTACCTCGGTAGCACCACTCATTGGCTCGCCACTGACCATCAGCTACGAGACGCCAAATGGTATGGCATATCGTCATTTGCATCTCATTGCCATCAGACAGATTGATCACGAAGGCAGCTATGGCTATTACCGTCTACTGGCGCAGCCTATCACTCATCAATTACACACGCATCAGCGCGCACATGTGGATATACAAACCGATGTTATCATCATGACCGCAGAGCGCCTATCAGTAGTAGATGTCAGTATAATTGATGACGCCAATCAAACCTGGACGCCTGCACGTATGACGCAGTGGCAACAAAGCGACTGGGCGCATATTTGCGAGCGTTTATCGCGTCAAGGTCTAAGCGCTTATCTGCGGCATGAGAATACGCCTGAGCACAGTCCGCCGACCCTCGTGATTACCAATGCCCAACCTACTGAAGACGATACTATCAGTCGTAATCTCGGTGCAATTCGCTATCATCAAGCGTTGCATGACCGCGTACAAGCACCCGTCTTGAGCCTAAACCAATCCGTTCATGTGATACCTGCGCATGTGTATGCCGATCGCTTTGATGTGACAGGCGTGACGCACAGCAGACAACAAACGATGAGTGCGCCTGTCTACGATGCCTCAGTCGTCTCATCGGGACTGACCATCGATACTCCTGCGGCATTTGCGCCCGTGATTGATACCCATAGCGTGGATGACGCGCAGATATTGACCGACGCCATTCATACTCAGCACCATCACTATGATGCTTTATCTGTGGTGAATGACTTGGGAGTTGCAGACACCTTTCACTTAACAGGACATGACAGTCTTAATCAGCATTATCGCGTAACCCATATCACCCATCTAGCGCGCAATAGCCTAGCGCACATTACAGGATTGACACTAAGCACGCGGCATCAACAGCGCCATGCTTCCATGCTCGACGCGGGTAGCCACTTAACCCAGCTGCGTCTTATTACCGCCGACACACCGTGGGTTGGAACGCTATACACCAGACCATACGTTCCTGCAATGACAGGACTCACCGAGTCGCAAGATGACAGTGATAGCCGCAACCACATGACTCCAACTCGCATGGCGGTCATGGATACCAGCGCCCAGCCTATCCATCGGTTAGAAGCACAGGCAGGCGCAAGTTATGGCACGCACTTTACCCACCGCGCTGAGGATCAAACCCTTATACAGTCGATTGGTGATGGCGAGCATTTAATCAATGCAGGCAGCCTACTGTCTGAGATGCGTCCTAGCCTCTTTGCTACTGAGAACGAGCAAGCCATTGAAAGCGGCTATCGTCATCAAGAGAGTGGCGCACTCACGGAATGGGTCACTGACCATCGAGACATGCAAGCGCACTCTCAATGGCAAGTCAAAGGCAGCACCACGTCACAGGTAAAAATGGGCATCATTGACCCCGCTACAGACACCACTGCCAAGCGTGACGGCATACAGCTATCGACAGACGCACAAATTAGCATCAAAACAGGCAAAGCACTGTCACTCTCAACATACCCACAAACGCATCTGCAATCTGGAGAGCATGACTATCAGCACCACACCCCGACCCTTACCCAAACTGCCCTTGGTGGACAACACTTGGCTGAACGCTTAACACAACTGGCAAAGGGACTGGGTAAAGCCGTCAATGACCATAACGACATTAAAACCCAGCTAGAGACTATCAGTGAGGAGCAGCAAACCAAGACGCATCAAGAGACGCCCTTTACCCTGATAGACAGCGCTGCCGATATCAGCTACAGCAGTACAGAGACCCTCATTACCCGTACTATGGGTGAGATGCTCAGTACAACCCAAGGTGACTATATACTGACCAGCGGTGACAGCTACAGCCAAGTGAGTAACGAAGCCATGACCACTGTCGCTGATGGCAGCATCAGTATGACGAATGCTAAGGATAATATCCTACTCTCCGCACATACAGGTAAGCTTGAAGCAACGGCAAAACAGGATGTCAATATTGCCTCCTCGACCCAAGCGGTCGAGGTGGTGGCGAATGATAAGATCACGCTTACCGCAGGCGGTGCCAGCATCGTCTTAGAGGGCGCAAATATTACCATCAGTGCCAATCAGTTTACGGAAAAGGCAGGTAAGCACAGTAAAGCGGGTGGCGGAATGGATGGGCTTGGGTTGGCGGGGTTGCCTAAAGAGCTACTAAAAACTACCGACAGCTTGTTAAGTCTTATATATGGCGAAGGTTTTCAACTGTTAGAAGAAGAAAGCAAACAACCTATAGCAGATCAAGACCTATGGATTAAAAGAGCCAACGGTGATATGGAATTCATTAGAACCGATCGAGAAGGCAAAACTCCACAAATCATCGAAGATAAACAAGAAGATATTATTTTATTAACCCCCCCTCAGTTAGAAGTATTTATTGGATAACCATATGTCAAATAGTCATGAAATATCATTAATATCTTTTAAGAAGAATCTAGATGGAACCATATATTTAACCGGTATAGAAAAAAATACCAAAAAAAAATTTACTTTAAAATGCACTGCCGAACAGCTTTGCCAAACTACGTTAACGCCCAACAATAAAAACAACAAAAAAACTATTAACTCAAATCTATTTAAGCTTACAGATATACCTTCAGTAATGCGTAAAAAGCAATGGAATAAAGCTGCATATCTTAATGAAAAATGGTTAAATGGTGTAAATCTATCGATGAATCCTGAAGAAAAAGGTCAATGGTCAGAAGTAAGATCTAGTCTTATTTTGTATGAACCTAAGATATTTAATCATCAATGGCTTAAAAAATTTCAAAGATATAGAGATGGTGTAAATGCACTAGGAAAAACATTAACAAGTGCAGCTGCAAGCAAGCAATTTGAACTAGCAATTGACAAAAAAAACATAATACAATCAGTGTCTATTGGGAAAAAATATACATATAGGAGCAACTACGATGAATTAAAAAAAATAACAAAAAGTTCTGAAAATAATTCAAGACTTCTTAAAAAATTTCATAAGAAATATCAATTTCAATTTTATACTATAGATAAAGGAATTATTTCACAAACCAATACTTATATATCAAATAATTATGAAATTGATGATCTTTGGGCTACTTTTGGCTCTTTTGCTATTTATGCTGCTATAGGAGACTACACAATAATACCAGAAACCAATGGCTATAGAGTTATTATTGATTCTTTTATATGCTATGCAATCGATAGTTACGATTTTATTATCAAGGGTGGTAATCCGGACGACTATCTAGGTCATTGGAACAAAGAAAATTTTGACTTTAATGTTTTAATAAAGGATAAAGAAAATAATATAAACACTCATAGACATTCAAGAACAGGTGAATATTATAGTACATTTATTCCGGAGAAAATATTATATCCAGTATTCAATAGACATTATCAAGAATATAGAAAATTATACAATAAAGGTCAAGATATGGTAGTTTGGACTGAAATAACTGAAATAACTATGCGTAATATGGAAAGAAAATATAGAGAGTTTTTTATAAGTAAATAAGGATTTATAGTGAAGCTATTACTAATAACTTTTGGATTTATAATATCTGTTACAATTTCTATTTTTTTTATTACAACCTTAAAGGCAAAAAAAATAGAGAGCAATTTTATAAATTCAGAAAATTGCAATAAGTCATCGACAAGAGAATTTAGAAACGGGAATAGTATTGAAAAAGAGTATATTCTTTATCGATGTAGAATAAATCCAAATATTAGAACATTATATATATATGCTGACGCAAAAACAAATGAGGCGGTTTACTCAAAAATAATAAACACTGATTATGAATCTATAGAAGGAGCTTCTCCGAGAGTGTGCGAAATTGGAGCTATAGAAGCTGATAATAAAAATATATATGAAATATGTTATATTTTAATAAATTATGAGAATATATTTGGATTTAGAAAAGAATTCTTTTTCAGCACTCCAATAAGAGTCCGCAACATAGATACTACAAGAAAAGATTTAAGAGAAAATACAATAGATAGCATAGTTTATCAAAATTAATCATTGACTTAGCTAATATTTATTTAATGGCATATAGGTTAGAGAAGACATATTTAAAAATAGTGATAGACGTAACCACATGACTTCAACTCGAATGACGGTCATGGATGCCAGCGTCCAGCCTATCCATCGGTTAGAAACGCAAGCTACGGTACGCACCTTGCCCACCGCACCAATGATCAAGCTCTCATAATAAAACATGATGGATTAACAGAAAATGGTATTCCTTTCGTTTCTGGGGCTCGAGGTGAAGAGACAAACGGATATGCGCTTTGGCGTAATGATGGTGGTCAATATTTACCAACAGCTGCTGACACGCCTACAGAGCTACCCTCACATATGGCAATATTTCGTAAAAAATAGCAACCTATTAAGGTTCTATAATAGAGCTAATTATGAAAAAAAGACTATTTTAATATCTTTAGCCTCAGTATTATTTATTATTTTTGCAGTAATCTTATACAAAAGTACAGTTAATATGAAAGTATTTAATCACAGTAAAGAAAGTTATGAAGAAATTTTAAAAACAGAAAAACACCAGAATTCTGATAATCTTGAGTATGTAAAAGTTATATCAAATAAAAAAAATAAGTCGTACAAATTGGCTTCCATGGAATCAACCCTCCTAAAAACTCTCATATAAGTTTGTACTCCAATTCTTTGAGCCATACTATTTATGATGGAGAATATCAAGATAAGATAAACATTACTATACCTACAAGTATATATGAAAAAGAATACGGTATGGATGCAATAAAGTTCTCTATATACAATTATAACACCGAGGATACTTATGTACTAGAGCAAAAAAACCTTATATTTTTTGGAAAGAAGATACCGTTGTCAATACAAGATTTTTGCCAAAGCGAAAATACTATAATGATTAATTTGCTTTGTTTATAGGGTATACAGTGACATTAGAGCCTAATAAAAAATAGTATTCGAAAATTATATAAAAATTTTTATTCAGCCAATTTATAGTAGTAGTTATCAATTACTAGTCAAAAGCAGCACCGCGTCACAGGTAAAAATGGGCATCATTGACCTCGCTACAGACACCACTGCCAAGCGTGATGGCATACAGCTATCGACAGACGCACAAATCAGCGTTAAGACAGGCGAAGCGCTGTCACTATCAACGTATCCACAAACGCATCTGCAATCTGGGGAGCATGACTATCAGCACCACACCCCGACCCTTACTCAAACCGCCCTCGGTGGTCAACATCTGACCGGGCGTCTAACGCAACTGGCAAAAGGTCTCGTTAAAACCGTCAATGACCATAACGACATCAAAACCCAGTTAGAGACTATCAGTGAGGCGCAGCGAACCAAGACGCGTCAAGAGACGCCTTTTACCTTGATAGACAGTGCTGCCGATATCAGCTACAGCAGTACAGAGACCCTCATTACCCGTACTATGGGTGAGATGCTCAGTACAACCCAAGGTGACTATATCCTCACCAGCGGTGACAGCTATAGCCAAGTCAGTAACCAAGCCATGACTATAGTCGCTGATGGCAGCGTCAGTATGACCAATGCAAAAGACAATA
The DNA here is from genome assembly GCF_904846035.1 of Psychrobacter aestuarii. GTDB lineage: Bacteria > Pseudomonadota > Gammaproteobacteria > Pseudomonadales > Moraxellaceae > Psychrobacter > Psychrobacter aestuarii. Next base: position 21,145 of record NZ_CAJGYT010000001.1, on the reverse strand, counting down.
TCTTACTCTCCGCCCATACGGGTAAGCTTGAGGCAACGGCAAAGCAGGATGTCAATATTGCCTCATCAACGCAAGCTATTGAGGTGGTAGCGAATGATAAGATCACACTGACAGTAGGCGGTGCCAGCATCGTCTTAGAGGGCGCGAATATTACGATCAGTGCCAATCAGTTTACGGAAAAGGCTGGTAAGCACAGTAAAGCGGGTGGCGGAATGGATGGGCTTGGGTTGGCGGGGTTGCCTAGCTTATAGTCGGTTCACCATAAAATCGATACAATGAGATTCAACGTTATTTTTCTTAGCCTCTGGAGACGTAATCACAGCAAGCAAGGAAAATAGTGTTGAATCAAATGAATTTCTTGTCCTGTATCTCTTTTATTTAGACTTGACTATATTAGCAGAAGCGATATATAAGGCGCAGTTTAAATTTCAGACGATTTAGACATTGATTATACCAACACATCCATAGCTAATATAAGCAATAAACTTTATGGAATGAAAATACATGTGGTGATAGTTGCTATTTTACTCCTCACGCACCTGCTAAAACAGAAAAAATCTTATTTTGGGAAATAAAATAATGAAAATATTTAGCTACTCAATAATTATGATTCTATCTCTACTCTGCCAATCTTGCTATTCTCAAGATAACAACTATATAAGTTCATCAAGACTATCCTTACAAAACTATGGTTTTTCTTACTGTATGAAAATAATAGCTCAAGAGAATAATATTTCGCATTTGGACTACGCTAGGGCTCAAGGAATCTACTTTGAGAATGGCAACCACAACGATCCAGATGTATATGAGAAAACACAATCATATATAAAAGAAAATATAGAAAAAAATAATTTCAAAGAGTTTAATGGCAACAATATAACATACTCTTGTCTAGAACTATATAATAGTCAAAAATATAAATTATTTATAGAGTCTTTTGATAAATATATAACAGAAAGCGATCTATAAATAATTATTCAAGTACCGCTACAAGTAATAATATAAACCGATTAGTATTAACTTACTATATTTTAATTTCATACAAGGTGGTGAACTTATCCTAATTATAAGTTAGCACAAAGTATTTAATAATTTAGGCTGTTAACTTCTGATGTCGCGCTTCCATGCTTGACGCGGGTAGCCACTTAACCCAACTACGTCTCATTACCACAGACACACCGTGGGTTGGCGCGCTATACACCAGACCGTACGTCCCTGCAATGACAGGACTCATAAAGCCACAAGATGACAGTGATAGCCGTAACCACATAAATCCCAATTAGCATGGTAGTTGTGGATACCAGCACCCAGCCCATCCACCGTTTAGAAGCACAGGCGGGTGCAAGCTATGGCACACACTTCACCCACCGTGCTAATGACCAAACCCTTATACAGTCGATTGGTGATGGTGAGCATTTAATCAATACAGGCAGTCTCTTGTCTGAGACGCGCCCTAGCCTCTTTGCTACTGAGAATGAACAAGCCATTGAAAGCGACTATCGTCATCAAGACAGTGGCGCAGTTATCAGCAGCCGTGCCTTGGCAACCAAAGACGTCGCGCCCTACACCGTTGTTGGTGGCAATTCTGCCAAGGTGATTAAACAACGCTTTTCTGACGCATAGATTGCGATGCTGCTTAAGACAGCGTGATGGCATTGTTCACTAGACGATATCAAAGCCGCCAGCCGCTGTTATGCGCGTTTAACATCGAATGTCTGTATGATGATTGGCGGGAGCATCAGGACTAATTTGGCTAAGATAGCGACCTTTTTTACATCACCCATACCAACCGTAGTATTTTGTCAGCTGACAGCTTACGGTTGTTTTTTTATGCTAATACAACGCGCTACAGCGCTTTACCCCTTACTAGCTACAGCGCTTTACCCCTTACTATTAGTCATAAAAAACGATTCATAATAAAAAATGCCAACCGACTTGGGAGGTCTTATGTCAGCACATAATAATAAACATGCCACACTGTATCGCATGGTGATGGAAAAGCACCTGTGTCCCTTTGGGCTGAAATCTTTAGATTTGTTAAAACGCCACGGCTACGAAGTAGATGACAAGCATCTGACCACCAGAGAAGAGACCGATGCCATTAAAGAAAGGTTTGATGTGGAGACCACGCCGCAGACCATCATTGATGGCAAGCGTATCGGCGGCTATGATGATTTGCGCGCCTACTTTGATATGCCAAAAGCAAAGCCTGAGGGCGTGACCTATACGCCTGTGATTGCGATTTTTGCGACGACGGCGCTGTTAAGTCTTGCGATGAATTGGGGCGTGAATGGTGTATTGTTTGATTTACAGGCGCTGATTTGGTTCATTGCCTTTTCTATGGTGGTGCTCGCCATTCAAAAGCTGCGCGATGTCGAGAGCTTTAGCAATCAGTTTTTGGGATATGATTTACTGGCGCAGCGCGTGGTGCGTTACGCTTATGTCTACCCGTTCGCTGAGGCATTCGCGGGTATTGCGATGGTGACGCGGGTGCCGTGGCTGATGGTCATCGGCGCGCTGGTGGCGATATTTATTGGCAGCATCAATGGTGTATCGGTGTTCAAGGCAGTGTATATTGATAAGCGCGAGCTAAAATGCGCCTGCGTGGGTGGCGGCTCAAACGTACCCTTGGGCTTTGTGTCCTTGACCGAAAACATCATGATGGTGGCAATGGGCTTGTTTATGCTCTGGCGCTATGCGTTGGCGTGATTAAGTACTGTAAATTAACTGGTTTTTCATTCGGAGATGCGTTTTTATGGACAATACAACAGATAAAACCAAAGGTCATTGTCGGTGCGGGCAGGTGACCTTTGAGGTTTACTCGCAGCCAATGGTGACCATGGCATGTCACTGCACTGGCTGTCAGCAAATGACAGCAAGCGCGTTTAGTTTAAGCTCATTATTTTCTAGCACAGCATTCTCCGTCACCTCTGGAGAACCTGTGCTTGGCGGATTGCATGGAGACACTCGCCACTACTTTTGTGCCCATTGTAAAAGCTGGCTGTTTACCCGACCTGAAGGCATGGATGACTTTGTCAATGTGCGCTCAGCCCTGCTTGAGGATTTTGCGACCTACCAGCCTTTTATTGAGACGTACACAGACGAGAAATTAGCATGGGCGACTACTGGCGCACAGCACAGCTTTCCTAAATTTCCACCGCAAGAGACGTTCCCCGAGCTTCTTCAAGCGTTTTCCCAGCAGTAATCATCGGCAGGTAGTCTTTAGAAGAAAAGCATCTGAGCAGACTAAAAAACGTATTTTATGAAAAAAGCGAGACAGTCACCTATCTCGCTTTTTTGGCTTTGTGTGTTTTTTGGCTTTGTATGTTTTTTGGCTTTGTATGTTTTTTGGCTTTGTATCCATTGAAAACTAACGCACCAAAATCACCGAGGCAAAGGTGCTGGCGATAATCTCGGTGGTACTGCTGCCCAAAAAGAACTGTTGCCACTTGCTGTGCCCATACGCGCCGATGACGAGAATATCTATGCCGTGCTCGACTTGAAACGACAGCAAACCATCGACCACCACGCCATCGGGCAGATGGTGCGTCTGTACGGTAAAGCCTGACATTTTCAGTAGCCGCCCCGCCTCTTCGAGACGCTCTTCTGCCACTTTATTGTGTCGCCCTATCATCACGATATGCCCTGACAGCTCGCGCAGTAGCGGACTGTCTTGGATGACTTTGATGATTTTTTGCGCATTCTCGCCAGCATCAAAGGCAATCATATATGACTGCGGGATATGGAAGGTTTCGGAGCAGATAAATACAGGCACATGCACGGCTCGGGCGACGGTTTCGATTTGGCTGCCGATGTTTAGGCGGCTGTTTTTGTGGTCTTCGCCGCGTCTGCCCATGACAATAACACGATTGGTATCGCCAAAGTGCTCAATGGCGGGCAGCAATTTGCCGTGCCGCTGATAGACCAGTACCTCTGTTTCAGGGTGGTTGGTTTTGATGTATTGCTTGGCATCATCGATAAGGGCATTGCTATAGCGGTTGATGACCTTGGCGCGCTGTTCGTCAATCTCGGTCAATTCCTCTAACAAAAACTCGCGGCTATTGACCCCAATCGCGCCCGACCAGTCATGGCGCGTGCTGCTGGGCAACTCGCTGGTGTGCAGTAGCGCGACAGGTAGCGACAGCTGATTGGCATACCATGCGGCGTGGTCACAGACCGATTCGGTGGTGGCTGAGCCATCGATACAGGCAAGGATGTGCTGTTTGTGGGTATGAATCGTCATGGTCGCTCCTTTGTTATCAACTATTATTATTGTCTTTGCTTAGCATAATGCGGTGGGCTTCACTTTTATATTAGCGGTTTTTTGACCTGCCAGCAGCCGCTTATTTTTAGGATAAAAGTGACACGCGTAAAAAGCAAGGCAGCACACCTGTATGATACAAACTTATGTTTAACTATTTATCACAGAGATATTGACTGCATGACAAAATGCGCTACATTGAATCATGGCGTTATATTATTCTTCTACTTTCCTCCGCTGCCCCTATTATCGAGTCCACCATGAATGTCTTAATCGCTCCCGATTCGTTTAAAGAAAGCTTAGAGGCGCAAGCGGTGTGCCGCGCCATTCGTGCAGGCTTTGCGCGCAGTTTTCCTGAGGCGCGCTATACCTTGCTGCCGATGGCAGATGGCGGCGAAGGCACAGCGGCGGTTTTGTCTTACGCCTTGGGTGGCAGTTGGCAGCACCTGACGGTACACGATGCCCTAATGCGACCGATTGCGGCGAAGTATCTACTATTGCCCGATGGTACAGCGGTGATTGAAACCGCCGAAGCCTGCGGACTGCAGCAGCTCGCTGTCAACGAGCGCAATCCGCTAAAAACCAGCAGCTATGGTGCAGGCGAGCTGATTAACGATGCGCTGGATAAAGGGGCGACGCGTATTGTATTGGGGCTGGGCGGCAGCGCGACCAATGATGCGGGCATGGGCATGCTGACGGCACTGGGTATGCGTTTTTTGGATGCTAAGGGCACGGTTCTCGAGCAAGGCGGCGGACAGTTGGCAGATTTGCAGAAGATAGATGCGGCACAGTTTGCACCGCTGGTTGCTAAGGCAATCTTTGAAGTGGCGTGTGATGTGACCAATCCTTTATGCGGCGAGTCGGGTGCGTCCGCCGTCTTTGCCCCGCAAAAAGGCGCAAACGCGCAGCAGGTGCAGACGCTGGACGCCAACTTACAACACTTCGCTAATATCTGTACGCAGCAAGGCTATGGTGATTATCAAAACGTGGCGGGCGCTGGTGCGGCGGGTGGTTTGGGCTTTGCGCTCATGAGCTTTTGCGGGGCAAGATTGCAATCAGGCTTTGACACCATTGCAGGTAGGCTTGATTTGGAGGCGCATATTATCGCCGCTGACGTGGTCATCACAGGTGAGGGCAAGTTTGACGCGCAAACGCAAATGGGTAAGGTGGCAGGCGGTATCAGCCAGTTGGCAAAGGCGCATGGCACGCCCGTACTTGCCATTTGTGGCAGCGTAGATACGGCGGTTTCTGTCTTGCCTGAGCCGTTTACCTGCGTTGTGCCCAGCATTCAAACGCTCGCGCCCATTGAGGACGTCTTAGCGCAGGGCTATGACAATATTGAAAAAACCGCCGCCAGCCTTGCCGCCGCGATAAAGCTTGGGCAGCAGGTGCCAACGTCATCAATATGATGTGCCCGCCATTGCCTGTGGCGACTGGCGGTATAGCCCTTAATGCAAACTTGGCTGCACGGCATCTGCCTTGTCATGGATGCCGAACTTTTCTACCATAGTCGCGCTGGCGGCGTTCAGTCCCGCCACCTCTACTTGCACCCCTTCGCGGCGAAAGCGCAGCACCACTTTGTCTATCGCGGCCACCGCCGTGACGTCCCAAAAATGCGCTGCCGAGACATCAATGATGACCGAGGTTAAGGTCTCTTTGGTATCAAACGCCCCTATCAAACGCTCGGACGATGAAAAAAACACCTGCCCGTATACACGGTAATGACGGGTTTGCGTGGCGGCATCCAGCGTACTCTCTACCGTCATCGCACGCTCAATTTTGCTGGCAAAAAACAGCGCTGAGAGCAGCACCCCAAGCAAGACCCCATACGCCAAGTTGTGCGTCGCAACCACCACGGCGACCGTACTGAGCATCACGATATTGCTCTGTAGCGGCTTGGTGCGCAGTCCCTGAAATGAGCGCCAGTCAAACGTCCCAACCGCCACCATAATCATCACCGCAACCAGTGCTGCCATCGGAATAATCTTTAACCAATCGCTCAAAAACACCACCATCATCAGCAAAAACACGCCTGCGACCAGTGACGACAGCCGCGTATAGCCGCCTGATTTGACATTGATAATCGACTGACCAATCATCGCACAGCCCGCCATACCCCCAAACAGACCACTGACCATATTGGCAATGCCCTGCCCTGTACACTCGCGCGTGCGGTTGCCTTGGGTATCGGTCAGCTCATCGACAATGCTCATCGTCATCATCGACTCAAGCAAACCAACGATTGCCATACTGAGCGCATAAGGCAAAATAATCATCAGCGTCGCCCACGTCAGCGGGATGCTGGGCAATAAAAATATCGGCAAGGTATCGGGCAGCTGACCCATGTCACCAATCGTCCGTACCTCAGCACCAAAGCCAATGGCTACCGCCGTCACCAAGACAATCGACACCAAAGGCGACGGTATCCAGCGACCAATTTTGGGCACATACGGATAGCCATAAATCACCACCAACCCAAGCAGCACCAGCGCATACACGTGCCATAAGCTCGTGCCCGCCTGCGGCATCAGCTCAGGCAGCTGCGACATGAATATCAAAATCGCCAGCGCATTGATAAAGCCCAGTATCACCGATTGCGACACGTATTTCATCAGGTTGCCCAATTTGAGCAGACCAAAGACGAGCTGCAACGCGCCTGTGAGCACACTCGCTGCCAGCAAGTATTGCAAGCCATGCTCTTTGACCAAGGTCACCATCAGTAGCGCCATCGCGCCTGTGGCAGCCGATATCATCGCTGGTCGACCGCCCACAATACTGATGACCACCGCGATACAAAAAGACGCGTACAGCCCCACTTGCGGATCGACACCCGCGATGATTGAAAACGCGATGGCCTCAGGAATGAGCGCCAGCGCCACGACCATGCCCGATAGGACATCGCCTTTAATATTAGAAAACCATTGTTGTTTTAAAGTCAGTAACATAATCACTCAGTCAGCAAAGCACTGGTGATGGTCAAAACGGCAAGAAAGATACGCCCATGACCTTGACTGCTTCCAAAAATCAAACGCCTTATAAACGGCTTTTACACCGCCACCAAAGGCAAAAAACGCGGCGCGCCAGTGTTAGTACACGCAAATGTGTTGCTTCGATAAATTGCAGACACACGCTATCGCGCATATACAGACAGCGCCTAATAAGCGCAGCCACACACAAGTTTGATTGATTGAATCTTTCGGATACAGGCAAAGTAGCAGATGATATGCCGCATTGCGACCATAGACCAGTGCGTTATATAAAAAACGGCATAAACGCACAATAACGACTGCTTATAAAGACAGTCTTAGGACTTGTGATCGACAGCTAGATTGGCATCGTCATCTGTATAGGCATCCTTTTTGATAGGAAAATAAGGGGAAAGTAACACTAAGACAAACGGGCATCGTTGCGCCCATCCGTGGTTTTCTTTAAGTCAATAACGCAATACCGCGACTGCTTAAAGCAAAAACATAGTATCACAACAGGCAAAAGAAGTACACCGTAGGGGGATTTTGCCACTTGGGTAGCCGTTAGCTCATCAAGCGAATAATAAGAATAACTTACACCTCTACTTTACCGCGCAGGGCTTTTATTTTGCCGCGTTGGGTCTTGTCGTCCGTACGGCGGCGGCGCGCGTTGCGGCTGGGTTTGGTCGGTCGACGCGTCTTATTGACCCGTGTCGCCGCGAGAATAAAGGCACGTAGGCGCTCATAGGCATCCGCCTTGTTTTGCTCTTGGGTGCGGTATTGCTGCGCCTTGATAATCAGTACGCCCTCTTTAGTGATACGCTTGTCTTTACTTGCCAGTAAACGCGCCTTAATTGTATCGCTCAGACTTGAGGCGGCAATATCAAAGCGCAAATGAATCGCAGTCGCGACCTTGTTGACATTTTGCCCGCCCGCCCCTTGCGAGCGTGTGGCATGCAGCTCAATCTCGTGTTCAGGCAAGTGAATACTCTCGTTAATAATCATTATATGTTGTCCATAGTAAATCGGTTGTGTAATGCACTTGAGATGAGCGTAACAAGGCGGTTGCGTGTTTTGCAAGATGCGCGAGCGTCATCGTAACTCACGGCGTACGAAGTCTACTCGATAACGCCACGTGCAGAGGCGATAAAACTTATAGACTGGTAAGTCCTTTTTCTACTTTTATTTTTTTATAATTATAAGGCATCACTATGAGCACACACGCCCTCATCATCGTAGACATCCAAAACGAATACTTCCCCGACGGCAAATTGCCGTTATCACACATTCATGATACCGCAAACAATGCTGCTGCCATCCTTGATGCCACACGCGGCACCGACGATACCATCATTCATATCCGTCATGAGGGCGCATCAAAAGATGCCGAGCGCTTCACCCCTGACAGCAAGGGCGCGCAAATCAATGACATCGTCGCCCCAAAAGATGGCGAAACGGTCATTACCAAGCACTACCCCAACGCCTTTCGTGATACGCCATTAAAGCAACTCTTAGAAGACAACGGTATCAAAACCCTTACAATCATCGGTGCGATGAGTCATATGTGTATCGATGCGACTGTGCGTGCGGGCTTTGATTATGGCTATGCGGTGACGGTGGTGCACGATGCTTGCACGACGATGGACTTGAGCTTTAATGGTACAGACGTTCCTGCGGCACAAGCACACGCCACCATCATGGCGGCGTTTGACTTTTTGAATATTGACTTGGTGACGACAAAAGATTGGCTGGCGCGGTAATGGTCATTAAAACGCCATGACTCCTATTCTGATAGCAATCGATGCTAGAGGCATTTTAATCGGTATTAATGCACCAATAGCACAGGGCATGAGGTATTGGCAATGATGTCTGTCGTGGTACTGCCGAGCAGCCACTGCTGTAGTTTTGGGCGGCTATACGCGCCCACCACGATGATGTCAATGTCATGCTTTTCTTGAAAATCAAGCAAACCATCGACTGCGGGCGCTTCTGGCACATTGTGCGGCTCAATCTGAAAGCCTGCCGCGCGCAGTTTGTCTGTCGCGTCAGCCAATCGAGCATTGGCGGCGCTGCCAGGGTCGCCCACCATGACAATATGCCCTTGCATCGATTTTAGCAGTGGACTGTTGGCAATCATGTCCGTCGTTTTGATAGCGATGTCACTGGCATCAAACGCAATCAAATAAGCGTTTGGTTCAGCAAATGGCTCAGAGCAAATCAGCACGGGGACATCTGCTTTGCGTACCACACGCTCAATGTGGTCGCCAATCGTAGCATCGTTGGCATCACGCCCTTCTTCGCGTCGTGCCATGACGATAGCGCGGGTACGGTCGCTTAGATACTCGATAGCAGGCAGCAGCTTTCCATCGTGCTGATGAATGTATACTTTAGCATCATAAGACTGCGACTCTAAATGACGCTTTGCGTTGGCGGTTAAGTCGTCACTATCGTTAGCGGCAGGACTTATCGTGTTCGCGTCACGCTCTATCAGTAACCGTAACAAAGCATTGCTGTTATCGATGCCCAGCGCGTCTGACAGCTCGCTAATTTTTGATGCTGAGAGGTCGCTGACGTGTAAAAGGCTGATAGGTAAGGCAAGTTTGCGCGCGTACCACGCGGCATAATCGCATACCGAATCCGTTGCTTTTGAGCCATCAATACAGGCTAAAATATGCTGTTCTATTGTCATTGCTCATCCTTGCTGTCTGTCGATAGGGATTATGTTGAGGCATGGCACGTCAGACGATAGGTAGCAAATAGCGCATTGATAATGTTAATAAACGTACCATCTGCGCATCATTTGCAAGTTGTCTGGCTTACCTTGTCTGACTTACGTTGTCTGACTTGCCCCCACTGTAGCAATGGCTATCGATGCTGTCACGCACATAGATGACAAATGTTTGCTATATTTATGTGACTCGCCAAGCGCTTTTTTCTATTCTTCATACTGAGTATGTCCAGTTTGTATTACTCTTTTTAACCAGACAAAATTTATGGCGTAGAATAGCGAACTTGATTTCTATCAAATACGCATAAGATGAGCTGTCAAAGGTAAAGCCAGCACGCATAAAGCACGGCACTTGCCTGCACGCATCAACGCACCCTTGATATATCGCTTATTTATCCAATTCTTCTATTAAGGCTTGCATCTCTTTAATCTCGCGCTCTTGGGCGCTGATGATGTCATCAGCAAGTTTGCGTACGCGCGGGTCTTCAATATCGGCACGCGAGCTGGTCAAAATCGCAATAGAATGATGCGGTATCATCGCCTGCATCCAATCGACTTGGTCAACCGTTGCTTGTGAGCGCACGCCCCAAATACCCACGGCAAAAAGCACGACACTGATGCCGTAGACAGCAAGGTTGAGCTTGGTTTTTTTATACATATTGCCCATAAAGGCAAGCATAATCACCGCCATGCCCGCGCCCATATAGAGCGCCATATAAGCACGGGTTTCGCTAAAATAAATGTGATCCCATGCATAGGTATTAAAATACATCATGATATACATGACGAGCGTTGAGGTGACAATCATCAAGGTAAACTTGACGTAAGGGTTCATGCCGTGGCTGCTGGTATTGTCGTGTTGCATATGCTGCTCCTATTGTTTTTTATTATTATTGCTACTGGTATTGTTATTGACATAGCCTCACCGCTATCGCCTTGACTGTATCCTAATACAAAGGAGCAAGACGCGCGGGCAATATCAGCAAAACCGCAACCTAAAAACTACCGCAGTACAACAGACAAAAGCCCCGACCTGACAAGGGTTGGGGCTTTTTCTTATTCATGTTTATAGTGCATTTGGCAGGCTACATTTGCTGGCTGGTATTCTCAACATGGGCATAAACCTCGGTGCTGCCGTCGTTATTGATTTGCAGGACATCATAAGGGTCAAATTTGTTTTGATATTCCATACCAGGGCTACCCATTGGCATACCTGCAACCGCCAGACCTTTGGCATCTTTTGGTGGGTTGGCTAAGAACTGCGCCACGTACTTGGCAGGAATGTGTCCTTCAAACACATAGCCATCATCAGTGACGGTGGTATGGCACGAGCGCGCCGATTGCGGGACGCCGTACTTGTCTTTGGCAGCGCTCAAGTCAACAGGATGCTGCACTTGCGTGGTCATTCCGTGCGCGCCAGCGTAGTCCACCCATTGACCACAGCAACCGCAGTTGGCATCTTTGTATACCGTGGCGTTTAGCCCTGCAAGGTCTTGCGGCGCATCGCTGCTGCTGGGCGCAGGCGTGCTGACTGCCGTGGTATCAGCCGCTTGTACAGGTTCAGCGCTGTTGCTGCTGGCTTCAGTGGTACTCGCGCTATCATCCGTTTTTGGTGTTTCAGCTTGGTCGCAAGCGCTCATCAGCAAGGTTGCAGGCAAGAGCATCGAGAGGAGAATCTTACGTGGCGACATAGCGCACTCCTTATCGGTGTTGTTTTCATAAAAACATGAAAAAAAATAAAGGGTTATGGTATCAAACACTATAACCCTTTTTAAGTGCCTTGTCTTGCTGATGCGTGACTTTAGCGCTCGCCAAGCCCCTCAGAGAGTGTCTTGGTGATGGGTTTGGTCAAGTAGGACAATACGGTACGCTCCATCGCTTTGATGTCCACCGAGGCGGTCATACCAGGGCGAATGACTATCTCATCACTGCGCCCTGCAAATTCTGCACCCGTGATGACAATCAGTACGCGATAATAGGCGCGCTCCCCTTCAGGCGTCTGCTCAAGCAATGTATCGGGGCTGATGTATTCGACCGTACCTGTCATCGCACCGAATATCGAATAGTCATAGGCATCGAGCTTGACGGTGGCGTCCTGCCCTTCTTTGACATAGGCGATATCGGCAGGGCTGACCTCCGCTTCGACCACCAAGTCACTGCTGGTCGGCAGTATTTGCATGATGACCTCGCCTGGCTTGACCACACCGCCGATGGTGGTGACCTTGATGTTATTGACTTTGCCTTCTGTCGGTGCCATCAAGCGCTTTTCTTCGAGCACTTGGGCGCGGTCGCGCAGCTCTTCGATTTGCGTGTCCAGCTCTTCTTGCGCCTTGGTCATCTCCGCTTGTGCTTCTTCGAAGTATTCGTTGCGCTTGTTGTTAATCTGCGCTTCGATATCTGCCACTTGTCGCCGCAGCTTAATCACATCGGCTTGACTCACATCACCATAGGCGAGCAGCGGCTCATTCATGCCAAGCTCACGTTTTGCCAATACCAGCATGTTTTCAAGTGACGACACTTCTTCGTTAATCGCTTGGCGGCGGCGGTTGTAGAGCGCGGTTTGGTTTTGGACATATTCAGGATAACCCTTGACCGACTCAGAAAATTTTAGCGGCGTCTGAAAAATCTCTGCCTCTAGGCGGGCAAGTTTGGCTTGTAGGGCGGCGATTTTGCTGGCGCTGTTGTCAAGGGCGGCTTTGGCGCGCTCTTCTTCGAGTACTACGAGCAGCTGACCGCGCTTGACCTCTTCGCCTTCTTTGACGGCAATTTCGGTCAGCACGCCACCTTCTGAGGCTTGAATCTCTTGGGTGCGCGCGCTGGCAATCACAGTGGCACTGGCGCGGGTGACTTGGTCAATCTTGGCAAACGATGCCCACACCAGCAGCAAAACAATACCAATCAGCGCCGTCCAAATGCTCCATCTGGCACGGTTGATTTTTGGATTTATGGGCGTGTAGCTGTGCTCGGACATGCTTGGGTTACCTTATTGACAATATAAAAGCGGTACTCAGGGTTCGGCGGCGCGACCGTTATGCGCTGGCGGCGGCGCTGGCTTTGGTTTTTTGGCGCTCATTCTGGGTTAAGGCTTTGAGCACTTCCGCCTTGGCACCATCCATGACAATGCGCTGATTGTCCATGATGATGATTCTGTCCACGAGGTTGAGTAATGCAGTCTTATGGGTGGAGATTATTAGGGTCTGCTGCGCGTCCAGCTCTTCGGCTAAGACTTGTAAGCAGCGCTGTTCTTGACGGTTGTCCATCGAGGCGGTCGGCTCATCGAGCAAGAACACATTGGGCTTGGTAAGTAGCAAGCGGGTGAACGCCACCAGCTGTTTTTGTCCGCCTGATAGCCCGCGCCCGCCCTCGCTGATGGGCAGCTCAAGCCCGCTTGAGTGGCTTGACACCAGTTGCATCAGCCCTGTCTTGGTCAGCACGTCGCGCAGCACATCATCACTAGGTGCTGGCATACCGATAAGTAAGTTTTCGCGCAGTGTCCCTTGAAACAGGCGGTGGTCTTGTTGCAGATAACCGATGCGCTCGGCAAGCGTTTCGCGGCTGACCTGCTGAATGTCCAAGCCATCGAGCAATACTTGTCCTTTGGTTGGTGCATACAGCCCTGCCAGCATTTTGAGCAAGGTCGATTTGCCTGAGCCAATCGCCCCTAGAATGGCAATGCGCTCGCCTGCTTTGATTGACAATGAGGGCACACTGACGGCAGGACGCTCATTGTCTTGATAGTTAAAACTAACATTGCGGCAGTCATATGCCCCGATAATGCGGCTTGGTGATAATGGATAGCTGACGCCATCATTGTCTTGCGGCAGCTCAAATAACGACTCGATGTTTTTTTGTGCCGCGCGGGCGTGTGAGTGCTGTACCAGCAAATTGGGAATGCCCATCACGGGCGCTAAAATCCGCCCGCCCAAAATCGAGCAGGCAATCAGCCCGCCCATAGTCATATCGCCTTGCATGACCACAAACGAGCCGACAATCACAATGCCCACATAGCTGACCTGCTGAAGCATCTGGGTAAAAAAAGTCAAATTGTCATTGGCATGGCGCATGTCCAAATCATTCTTGAGCGTGACATTCATCACATCCAGCCAGAGCGATAAAAACTTCCAGCTGCCCGCCCCTGCTTTGATGGTTTCCACGCCTTCGACCGCCTCGACCAGCAAGCCTGTCTTATAATACGACGCGCTCGCCCCTTCCTCCGCCAGTGCGTCAATGCGTCGCCGCGCAAAAAGACCCATAATCAGTGCAATAACCGCCGCCACTACGGGCACCAGCGCCACAAGCGGCGAGCCAATCACCGCAATCAGTGCCACAAAAATAATGGTCATCGGTAAATCGACCATGCCAAACAAGGTACTTGCGGTAAAAAAGCTGCGCACTTGCTCATAACCGCGCAGCTGCGCCGCCATCGAGCCGACCGATGCGGGCATCTGGTCCATACGCACCTTTAATAAGCGCTGAAATACCTCGCGGGACAGGTATTGGTCCAGACCCACGACCACCTTGTCCATAATCTTGGCGCGTGAAAACTTCATAAACGCTTCGAACACAATCACCAGCAACACGCCACTGGCAAGAATGATGAGCGTATATTCGCTGCGCGTTGGAATCACGCGGTCGTACACCTGCATCGAAAACAGCGACACCGCAAGCGCCAACAGATTAATCAAAAAGGTGGCAATGACCGCTTCGAACAAAATGCCTTTATAAGACTTTAAATCGGTTTTTAGCAAGTCGGAGAAGGAGCGGCGCTGCTGGCTGCTCGGCGTGTGCTGTAAGCGGATACGCAATAATAAGGTGCAGCTGTCCGTGGCAATGTGATGCTGCGCGTCCGCTTGGCGAAAGTGCCACAGGCGCTGCGGAGTCTGGCTGTCTATCACGCCCCAGCCCTTATCGCGATGATAGGCAAGCAGTGGCAGCACAGCGGCATCGGGCGCGCTGAGGATTTCGGGCGTATCGGACACGCCAATCTCTTGGAGTATCTCAAACACCTGCTCTGGACGCAGTGCTGCGCTGTTGTCAATATGTTGATGCTTACCGATGACGTCTTGCAGGCGGATGTTGTCAATCGGATAGCCCTGCTCGTTTAACAGATGACGCAATGCTTCCACCAGCTGCGTTTGGGCTGAAGGGCTGGCGGGCGCGTCCATGTCAGGCGTAACGCGTACTGCGGGGCTGTCGTCTTTCGGTATACTCATAACCATCGCTTATTCATTTATTCATCGTTAAAACGGTCTAATGGGCTGGGGATTTGATTACATTTTTTGCTTAGGCTATTTTATTTCGTTATTTTGCGCCGACTCGTCCATGATTTCGACATCGTCACTCATCAAGCCGTCAGCATCGTATGACGCGCTGCCCAAAGCAAGCTCGCCATCTGCGCCATCATCGTCAGCCACATGGGTACTGAGCTGAGGGTAGGCATAGGTGCGCATCGTATCGCCATCGCCGAGGTTAAGTGCGGCGGCTTCTGCCACTGTCTCTGATGGGCTTGATACGCGGTCACGTACGCTGCTATCTTGGCGCGGGCGTGCCGATGATGCCACCCGCTTGAGCGTGTCTGTCTGGTTCTGTAGCCATGTTCTGACACTATCGACGGGGCTAAAAGTCTCAGTCGCCGTGCGATTGCGCGCTTGGCTCTGCCACGGCATCAAGCCCAAATCCACTTGCAACCGATAAAAGGAGCCGAGCAGCTCTGCGCGGGTCTGTACCAGCTGCACTTGGTAGTCGTTGTGTTCCCGCACGGCGTTTAGGACTTCGAGCCACGACTTGCGCCCTGCAATGAACTGCCTGCGGTAAGAGCTGACCACCATTTGCGCACCCGCAACGGCAGCGACCAAGGACACCTCACGGTCTTTGGCACTACTGAACTTTTGGTAGCGCACTTGGATGTCTTCGATAACATCACGGCGCGCGGCCTCTTGACTTTGAATCAAGCTGCTGACCTGCGCTTCTGAGGCGCGCGACAAGGCAAAATTGGACAGACCTGCACCAGGGCTGTAGCTTAGCCCTACTGAAAACTTGCCATCATTATCGCGGTCAGTATCTTCATCATCATGGTAGTAGGCATGCTCGTACTGCGCGTACAGGGTTGGATAGCGGGCAGCACGCTGGGCGAGCACTTGCTGCTTTGCCGATTCAATCTCAAATTGGGCTTTGACCACTGAGGGATTGTTTAAGCCGTTTTGTCCAAACACTTGCTGCTCAAGACTGACGGCTTGCTGCTTTGCGTAGGCGCTCAGTGCCTTGATGCTGGGCATGGCGCTGCTGCCTGTGGTGGGCATCGCGCGCCCTGTCAGCTGTGACAAACGCGCGGCGGCAATGCGCTGTTGCTCAAGCGCACCTTGATAGGCGGTTTGTTCTTGTAAAATACGGTTGGTCACCAAATCCAGCTCAATACGTGCAGAGACGCCCTGCCCCACACGGCGCTGCATCATGGCTTCAAAGTCTGCCAGTACATTGAGGTTGTCCAAATGAATGCGCTGCTGGGCGATGGCTTGGATATAGCTTTGCCAAGCGTCAATGGTGGTCTTGGCGACAGTGTTTTGCTGCTCGTAGATGGTCTCGACCGCCGCTTTGTCATCATAAATGGCTTGATTGACATTGGCGCTCAAGCGTCCGCCTGTCCATAGTGGCTGACGAATATTGACCTGCGAGACAAAATCATTGTCCCTATCATAACCTGAGCTGATGCTTGGCTCTGGAAGTAAGTTTAATTTTGCAGCAGTAATGCCCTCGGTGGTCGCTTGCTGACTCGCCATAGCCGCTTGAATGCGCGGATGGCTCTGAATGGCATCATTAATCAGCTGATTGACTTGTAAATCTTCGTATTCAGCGTGTGCGGTGATACTGCACGTGATACTGAGTATCAATGGCAATATAGCACGACCTATCGCTAAGCAATAAAAGTACAGGGGGCGGTAAAACAGTGTTTTCATAGGTCGCGTTACGATAAATCCATGATTTTTTTATTGGCATTTGTTTATCATAAGTTACCGTGTCTGCTGTAAAAACACAAATAAAAACGCCTCTGTGACAGAGGCGTTTTGTTGCTGTATTGTTTAGATAACATTGCCAATGTTGGTGTCGATATATACCTGATTGGCGGGGTCATTGTTAAAGGAGTAGACGTTGTAAGTCACGCCATCTCCGTCGGTCGTTGTGCCTATGGTGGTCCAGACCCCAACCCCTTCTGTAAGGTCGTTGCCTGTGTTGCCAAGGTCGACGGTATCATCAGAGCCACCACGGATATAGAGACCTGTCGCGCCCACATTGGCATTAATCACATCTTCTGACGTTATGGTCAAGGTGTTGGCACCACTACCCGTGATATCGATGACTTCGGTTTCGATGATGTCTGACAGACTGATGGTGGCGTCGGCACCTGTAAACACCAGCGTATCAAAGCCATCGCCGCCGCTGATTTGACCACCCAAGATACTCTCTACATCAATGGTATCATCACCTGTGCCCAGTACGACGTCTGCATTGATGGTAATGCCAAGGGCATCCGTTGGTTGTTTGAAGTCCGTATCTTGAGCAATGATGGTATTGCCATTCACATCGAGCAGCGGAGTGCCATTGTCATCGACAGCAGTCGCCGTGGTGGTGATGCTGCCAGTTAACGCCGAGCCATTGACCGCAAGGCTGTAGCTGCCGCCAAACTGCACGACAGCCTCGCCATTGATGGTCGTGCCATTGGTATCGGCAATACTGATGGCAATCGTCGTACCGACATCGACGCCGACTGCGCGACCGATGACATTGATGGTGTCGGTGTCATTACGGACGATGGCATCGGTGGTGAGCGTCGCTGTGGTGGTACCCAGATTAATCACCAGCTCAGTTTGTGACTGATTGACCCCATCATCAATGGTGTAGTTAAAGACATCGGTCTGACCGAGTGAGTCAAAGTCGCCATTCGCCGTGTAGGTATACGTCCCATCGGCATTGAGTACCAAAGTACCGTACCGCCCTACGAGGGTAAATTGCGTTACCCCGCCGACATCAGTGGTGGTCGCGGCAATCTCACTGCCATCCGCTGTGGTGAGCGTGACCTCCGTTACCGCCGTACCTGCTGGCGCCACGTCTTCACCCGCTTCACCAGTTGCGGCAGCATCAGGGTCGATGACATTGCCTGTGATTTGGGTGGTGTCATCGTACTGAGACGCGGTTAGGGTCGCCGTGATGTCAGTAGATTCCAGCAGCGTTAAGGTGTTGGATAACAAGGCACTGGTTAATGCATTGATCGCCGCCGTTTCTTGTGATGGTAGTAGTATCGCAGTTTCAATCAGCGCAACTGCCTGATTCACGCTAAGGATACCGCCGCCTGAAACAGCGTTCGTCAATACAGTATCGACTGTACCACCAACCGTATTACCAAGGGTGCTACCAAGCGTACTTACCAAAGTCGCCGTTATTGCATCAGTCACAACACCGACATTACTACTATCAATAACCACGCCTAAGTTATTGAGCTGCTCTAGCGTCAAGCCATTGACCAAGTCGGCAAGTGCGCTTTCATCATTACGTACCACAATGGTGTAATCATCTGGCGCAAGGTCAGAGACGGTCGCCACTAGGGTATTATTGCCTGTCACGCCTAATAGGTCGATGCCAAGCACATCACCGACCAATGGGTTGCCCCCTGTCGTACCGACATAGACCAGCTCACCGCTGCTGTTATACACCTCGACATTGACGGCGTCAGCGACTGCCAATAGCGCGGTTTGCTCTACGGTGATGACCACATCGCCATTTGTACCTTCTGGTACGGTAAAGGTGGTGTTACTGACTGGGCTCTCATTGCCTTCGAGCAGTCCAAGCAGCTGAACATCGTTGGCATCCACCACCACATTCGTCGTGGTGACCAATGCGCCCAAATCCAGCTGGTCTGTATCCAGATTGGCAAGAATACCGGTACCGACCACGGGTGCGGTGGTCGCGCTGTTGTTATAGCTGTCGGTCGCACTGACACTCAGTGTTTGACCAGCAAGTAAGCTTGGGGCAAAGGTAATGCTAAAGTTGCCCAAGTTGTCCGCCAACCCACTACCGACCACAACGCCGTCCACCAGTACATCAACGGTAGCGTTGGCTTCGGTCGTACCACTGACGCTACTGCTGTCCGCGATATTATCGGCATTGGTATCGGCATTATTAATGACGCTATTTAGTGCGACATCAATGACAGTGTCACCGACCACAGGTGTGGCAACAGACGTGTTACCCAGACCATCGGTCGCCGTCAGCTCAGCGTCCGCCGCGTTTGCTAGTGCGGGCGTTAGTGTGACACTAAACTGTCCGTCAGCATCTGCGGTGGTGGTGGCTTCAAACACGCCGTCATTATTGGTATCAACATTGACAATAATGCCTGCTTGCGCCGTACCAATAATGGTGGTGCTGAGTAAGACACCTTCTGCTGAATAGTTGTTGTTAATATCATCCACTTGCGGCGCCGTTGGCTCACCG
Organism: Psychrobacter aestuarii; assembly: GCF_904846035.1. Lineage (GTDB taxonomy): Bacteria > Pseudomonadota > Gammaproteobacteria > Pseudomonadales > Moraxellaceae > Psychrobacter > Psychrobacter aestuarii. The sequence goes on along the minus strand of NZ_CAJGYT010000001.1, from coordinate 1,707 downwards.
GACAAGGTAATGGTAAGTACCGCGCTGTCGGTGGTGACCCCATCGGACAAGGTATAGGTAAAGCTGTCTGTCGCGCCTGGCGTCGCGGTCGCACCATTTGGCGTGTAGGTGTAGTTACCATTGGCATCTATTACCAATACGCCGTATTGACCTTCGATGGTATAGGTTTGTACACCATTGACTTGCGTTACCGTCACAGCTGCGTTGTCTGCATTGGTAATGGCGGTCAGCGCTGTATCCAAGGTCACGATATCCTCGCCTGGCTCATCATAGACCGCATCATTTGGATCAATGACATTGCCTGTCGCCTCACTGTCCGCAGCGTAGCCTGTTTCACTCACAGTTGCACTGACTTCTGTCGTCTCAAGCAAGGTTAAGGTGTTAGACAACAGCTCTGTGGCAATCACATCGAGGACGACATCAAGCTGACTGCCAAGACCACCAATTAACAAGACATCGCTCACAAGACCTGTCAGCTCCCCTGCACCGATGTCTGTGGTGCCATCCAATACAGGCTCTAGTAATAAGCGCACCGCAGTGCCCAGCTGTAATAAACCTGAGTCGGCATTCAGTGCGGTCTCAATGGCATTGAGCACCGCTGCTTGATTGTCCGCACCCAACACGACGCCCGCTTCGCCAAGCTCTGTCAAGGTCAAGTCATTCACCAAGGCTGCCAGCGCGCCTTCATCATTACGTACCACGATGGTATAGGTGTCTGGTGCAAGCCCATCGACTGTGGCAGTCAAGGTATCCGTGCCTGTCAAGCCAAGCAGTTCAATGTTAAGGGCGTTACCGACCAAGGGGTCGTTGCCTGTTGTACCGACATAGACCAGATCGCCACTACTATTATATACCTCAACGTTAATGGCATCGGCGACCGTCACTAAGGCTGATTGCGACACCACGATATCCACTGAACCTGTCGTGCCTTCATTAATAGTAAAAGAGAGCTGGTTTTCCACGCCGCCCGTACCTTCAGCCAGACCGACAAGATCGAAGTCAGAGTCTGTGACTGTAGGATAGGTTGTGGTCTGTAATGCGCCCAAGTCAACAAAAGCTAAATCGTCGTTTGCCATAATTGAAGTATCTACCGTCACATCAACCACAGGTGAGTCAGTGCTGTTCCCTGCAGCGTCAGTGATGCGGTAGCCCAAGCTGTAGTCCCCATCGGCCAAAGGTGTGACTGGCGTCAGGCTGACACTGCCATCGGCATTGGTAATGATGTCAGCCGCAACAGGCGCGCCATCCACCAGTAAGGTTAAGGTGGCACCCGCTTCGATAGCGGCAGCAGCGACAGTAAGGGTTGGGGTGGCATCGTTGGTGCTGTCCCCATTAAACACTTGCTCGGCTGGGTCTAACAGACCGCCATCATTCGCCACGTTGTCGGTAACCACTGGGGTGATGACATCAGGTGCTAAGGTATCTACCGTGACTAAAGCCGTATCCACCGCCACGTTACCTGCCACATCGGTGGCGGTTGCGGTTACCGTGACATCGCCTTCTGCCAAAGCGCTGGCATCCACCACGGCGCTCCAGTTACCGTCAGCGCCAACCACCGCACTGCCTAAGGTAACCCCGTTGGCGCTCAGCACCACCGTTGCACCGACTTCGCCAGTACCACTGATACTGACCGCATCCGCTTCATCGGCATTGATGATGTCGTCAGCAGCAATTGGGGTGTCGATGGTCACTGTGGTCACGGTATCT